>CAVUDF010000001.1:0-2520844 GCA_963740195.1 uncultured Planctomycetota bacterium
CTGACGATCGTCGCGCCGTTCGACGGCCAGGTGATGAGCCGTAGCACCGAGCTTGGCGAGTACCTGCAGGCCGGCGACGCGATCGCCACGATCGTCAGCAACGGAACCTTTGAAGCGGTGCTCGACGCGCCCGAATCGCTCGACTCCACAATGATCAAGGCGGAGGGCTTGGTCGTCCGGCTCGACGCCAGCGGCAAGGCACTGGAAGTGCAAGACGTTCGAATTGTCGGCGACGTCGACCCGCGGTCGCGCCGTTACCTCGTCATCGTCGATGTCGTGGCGCCCGACGGGGTGGCGCTCACGCCCGGAATCAGTGTCAGCGCACAGCTTCCTTCGGGAGGCGTTGAAGATCGGCTCATCGTTCCGGCCGACGCGATCCGGCAGAATCAGAACGGGGCCTTCATCTACCTCGCTTTGCAGCCCGACCCGAGCGGGCCCGTGATGGGGATTCCGCAGCCGGTCGAGGTGGCGTACAAGCGAGGCGACCGGCGTCCTCGCCTCGCCGCCGGCCGGTCCGCTGCAGCCTGGGCAGTCGGTGGTGATCGAGGGGGCGGAGCGGATCTTCTTCCCTGGCATGCCGCTGCAGGAAAGCGGGCCCGCCGCGGGTGCACCGTCGACGCGGCCGGCCGCTTGAGTTCGGGTGCTTCAGGAAAGACTTCACATGGACCCGATCCGTCTCGCCATCAAGCAGCCGATCACCGTGGCCGTGGGCATCTTGCTCACGCTGCTCGTCGGCTACCTCGCCTTCACCGGGGTGCCGGTGGAGATGACGCCCGAGATTCAGAAAGGCGTCATCAGTGTCACCACGGCTTACCCGAACGCCCTGCCGGAGGACGTCGAGAACGACATCCTCGTCGAGCAGGAAGACGTGCTCCGTGAGCTGTCGGGCCTGGCCCGGCTGACCAGCACCGCCAACCGGGGGCAAGGTCAGATCCGCATCGAGCTGGAGCTGGGCGTCGACGTGCAGGCGGCGACGTACGAAGTCGATCAGCTCATCAGTCGCGTGCCGGGCTATCCGCCCAACGTGCTTCAGCCGGTTGTCGAAGCGGAGGATCCGGAGAGCAACGACTACATCGCATGGGTCGTCGTCGAGCGCGAGCGGATGGACGGCACACCGATTCCGACGGCCGACGTCCAGCGGCTGTTCGACTTCGTGCAGAACAACGTCTCGCCGCAGCTCGAACGGCTCGACGGCATGAGCCAGGTCAACGTGCTTGGCGGGCGTGAGCGTGAGCTGCAAGTCCTCGTCGATGCCGACGCCCTGGCTCGCCGCGGCATGACGATGTCGCAGTTCGTCAACGCACTCGAACAAGCGAATGCCGACTTCTCCGGCGGCGCCCTTCAGCGTGGCAACTACGACGTCTCCATCCGAGTGCCCGCGCGGTGGGACTCTGTAGAGAAGGCGCGAAACACCATCCTTCGTCAGGATGATTCCGGGCCCGTCTACCTCTACGACGTCGCCGAGGTGCAAGAGGGGTATCGCGAGGCCGAGAGCTTCATTCGCAGCCGCGGCGTTCCGGTGCTGGCGATGAATTTCCAGCGAGAGCTCGGCAGCAACGTGCTCTCGGTCATGGAACGGATGCAGTCGACGATTGATGGGATGAATGCCGAAGGTGGCATTCTCGATCAGTACGCCCGCAGCCAGGGGCTCGAAGGCACGGTCCGCCTGCGTCAGGTGTACGACCAGACGACCTACGTCCGCTCCGCCATCGGCATGGTGCGGAACAACCTGCTCATCGGTGCTGCCTTGGCGATCGTGGTGCTGTTGCTGTTCCTTCGAAGCCTTCGAAGCGTCGGCATCATCGCGCTGGCCATCCCGACCAGCGTGCTTGGCGCGAGTGTGGCGATGATCGCTCTGGGACGGACCGTTAACGTCGTGAGCCTGGCCGGTGCGGCATTTGCCATCGGGCTCGTCGTGGACAACTCGATCGTGGTGCTGGAGAACATCTACCGGCACCTGGAGATGCAGAAGAAGCCCGCCCGTGCCGCCTACGACGGCACGAAGGAAGTGGCCCTGGCGGTGCTGGCCAGCACGTTGACGACGGTCGTCGTTTTTGTCCCCGTGCTCTTGATTCAGCAGCAGGTCGGCCAGCTCTTCCGCGACCTGGGCATCGCGATCTGTGCCTCGGTGTTGATCAGCTACGTCGTCAGCGTCTTGGTCATCCCGTCCGCGGCCGCCCTGCTGTTGAAGCCGCGGAAGCCGAAGACGGAACAAGAAACGTCGTCGAAGACGGCAAAGTGGAACGTCTTTGCGGGCGTCCCCGGATACTTTGCAGACGCAGTGCATGAGATCAACGGCTCGTGGATCGGCCGCATCGCGGTGGTCGCCGTGGCGATGGGCCTGGTGGTGGTGGGCGTGGTGGCGTTGCTGCCGCCCTTCGATTACTTGCCCAAGGGCAACCGCAACATCGTCTTCGGACTCGTCCTCCCACCGCCCGGATACAACCTCGACAAATTCAACGGCCTGGCCGATCAGGTCGAGACGGGCATGAAGCCCTATTTCGACGCCGGCTATGAAGTGGTGAAGGAGAACGCCTCGCTCGAAGAGGCGCAGGCGAGTCTCCCCTCGGTCACCGTCATGACGCCCGACCAGGGTGAGTTGACCGTCACGCCTCCACCGCTGGAGAACTACTTCATCGTCGGCCTCGCCGGGCAGGACACGATCTTCCACGGCGCGATCAGCCTCGACGAGAAGAAGGTCGTTGATGTCGAGCCGCTCTTCACGCATGCGACGAAAGACGTGCCGGGCACCTTCGCTTTCGGCTTCCAGTTGCCGCTGTTCCGGCTCGGCGGTGGTAGTGGCGCGGCCGTCAGCATCGACCTGACGGGCCAGGACCTCGACCAGGTGCAGGCCGCGGCCGGAGCGTTGTTCGGAGCACTCTCCGGGCAGTTCGAACAGGTTCAACCCAAGCCTGCCAACTTCAATCTGCAAGGCCCGGAGTTGTCGATCCGCCCCGACTCCTTGCGGGCCAGCGACGTCGGCCTCACGGAATCCGACGTCGGCCTGACCGCCTCGGCTCTGGGTGACGGCATCATCCTTCGCGACGCGTACAAGTTTCCCGACGAGCTTCGCGACGTCACGATCCTCACGCCGCTGTCCCAAGGCAGAGACAGCGAGGTCTCCGCCCTGGAGCAGATGGCCCAAGCGACCGTCGCCACGCCAGGCGGATCGACGGTCGCACTATCCGACGTTGCCGACTTCGTCGAGTCGACGGCACCGACGCAAATCCGACGCATCGCCGGCGTTCCGGGTGTCACGCTCGAAGTCACCGCACCGGCAGGCGTGCCGCTGGCGACGGCCATCGAGCAGATCAGAGGCACGATCGACGGCATGCGGCAAAGCGGGGCTATCCCGGACTCGGTCCAGGCCAACATCGCCGGCACTGCCGATGCGTTCAGCGACATCAAGAAGACGCTCCTGGGCGACGGCTCGATCCTGAGCACGCTCTCCAGCAGCGTCGTCATCGCGCTGTTCATCGTCTACCTGCTGATGTGCGTGCTCTTCCAGAGCTGGAGCTATCCGTTCGTCATCATGCTGACGGTCCCGCTGGCGACCTTCGGCGGGTTCGTGGGGCTGGCACTCATCAACCTGTGGACGGGCACGAGCCGCTACATGCCGACGACGCAGCTCGACGTGCTGGCCATGCTCGGCTTCATCATCCTGGCCGGCACGGTGGTCAACAACGCAATTCTCATCGTCGAGCAGGCGGTCAACTTCTTGAAGATGACGCCCGAAGATCTCGACGAAGCATGCGTCGACTGTCACGGCGATAAGAACGAGAGCGGGATCGGGCCACGACGAGCGATCACAGAAGCGGTCCGCAGCCGCGTCCGGCCGATCTTCATGTCGATGCTCACCAGCGTCGGCGGCATGTTGCCGCTGGTGCTCATTCCCGGCAGCGGCACCGAGCTCTATCGCGGTTTGGGTGCCGTGGTCGTCGGCGGGCTGTTCGTGTCGACCGTGTTCACCCTCTTTGTCACGCCTGCCATGCTCAGCATTGTGATGGACCTCAAGCAGCGGTCGGGGCTTGGCGTGCGACCCGATGACGACGTTGCCGACGCGACGGCACGAACCGCTGGCGGAACGAAGGCGGTGCTGGCTTGAAGACGAAACTCATCCTCTCCGTCGCCGCCACCCTCGCCGTCGCCGGCTGCCGCGTCGGGCCTGATTACGTCGCTCCCGATCCGGCGCTGCCCGACAGCTTCACCGGCGTGACGGGCGACGCGCAGGCCACGAGCCGGCCTTCAGATCTGTCCTCCTGGTGGACGCGCTTCAACGACAAGCAGCTCACGCTGGCGGTCGAGCGGGCGCTGCTGCGAAGCCCGGACGTCGTCGAAGCTGCGGGCCGCGTGATGGAAGCGCGGGCATTGCGTGCGGCTGAAAATGGGGCTCGACTACCGAACATCGACACATCCGCCGGCTACACGTACAGCCGAACCAGCGAGACGCTCGACGGCTTCAGCAGCTTCGCCGGCTCCGGTGGCAGCGTCGGGTTCGACCCGGAGACCGACGTTTGGGAAGTTGGTGCCGGCTTCTCCTGGGAGCTCGACCTCTTCGGCCGAATCGCTCGACGAGTCGAGGCAGCGGATCGCACGCTCGAGGCGGAGATGTACGACTTTGTGGACGTCCGCGTGTCGCTCGCTGCCGAGGTGGCGACGGCGTACATCGATGCACGGGAGCTGGACAATCGACTCGACATCGCGTTGCAGAATGTCGAGCTTCAGCAGCGATCGCTCAATCTCGCGACCGCCCGCTTCGAAGGCGGACTGACGACAGAACTCGACGTCGCCCAGGCCGTGGCCAATCTGCAACAGACGAAGGCGGCGGTGCCCGCCCTTCGGGCTTCTGCACAGGCGGCGCGGAATCGCCTGTCGCGTCTCTCGGGCGAGTTACCCGGCTATGCCGAAACGGTGCTGGAAGGCCTGGCTGATCTTCCCGTGCCGGACGACGACCTGGCGGTCGGCGTGCCTGCCGACTTGCTCCGGCGACGGCCCGACATCCGTCGGGCCGAGCGTGAGTTTGCCGCCGCGGTGGCTTCGGTCGGTGCGGCCGAGGGTGACCTCTATCCGCGCCTGAGCCTCGCCGGCACCTTCGGCTTCGCCAGCGGCGACCTCGACAACGTCTTCGATTGGGACAGCCGAACCTTCGGCATTGGTCCCGCAGTCAACTGGCCCGTCTTCCAGGGCGGGACGCTTCGCGCGCTGGTCGGCGTTGCTGATGCACAAGCGAATCAGGCACGGGCGGAGTATCGCCGGGTGCTGCTGACGGCACTGTCGGAAGTCGCCGATGCGTTGACGTCGCTGGCCCAGGACCGTGAGCGTCGCGTGACGCTCATCGACAGCGTCGCCGCCGCGGGCCGAGCGGTAGAACTTGCCGACGCTCAATATGGCGACGGGCTGGTCGACTTCGACCGCGTGCTCAACGCGCAGCAACTGCTTTTCGAAGCTCAGGACGCCCTTGCCGTCGCCGAAGCCAACCTGGTTCGTGATTACGTGAACCTGTACCGCGCCCTCGGCGGTGGGTGGCAGCCGGATCCGTTGAGCGACGAGCAGCCGTAAGCGTCAAGCCTGCCGGTCGCTTCGAACTTCTTCGACCGTCTCGGCATCCTCGTCGGCAACGCTCTGCTCAGCCGGCTGGGCCGAGCTGCCTGCCGGGACACCTGATCGCGTTGTCCAGTGAGACAGCACCAAGTCGTGCAGCTCTTCGCGGAACCGCCGCTCGCCGAACTGATGCGCGTGCCGGCTGATCGCGTCGGCTTCGAAGGTGCCGGCGGCCTCTAGCTTGACGAACCGATCGACCGCTTCCAGCAGGCTCTCGACGGTCTGCTCCTTGAAGTGCACGCCCGTCACGCCGTCGATGACGGTCTCCGTCGCGCCGCCCCGACCGTACGTGATGACGGGCGTGCCGCAGGCCATGGCCTCGACGGGAACGATGCCGAAGTCTTCCTCCGCGGCGAAGACAAACGCACGGGCCCGTTGCATGTAGTGGACGAACTCCTCGTGCTTGAGATGCCCGACCACCCGCACGTTGGGCCCGGCGACCGCCTTGACCTTGTCCATGTCCGGCCCGTCGCCACCGATGACCAGGCGACGCTCGGGCGTCTGCGTGAACGCCTCTGCAATCAGCGCCATCTTCTTGTACGGCACCATTCGGCTGCTCGTGAAGAAGTAGTCCTGCTTTTCGGCGAAGGACGTGAAGGCCGAGACGTCGACGGGCGGGTAGACCGTGGTGCTGTGCCGGCGATACGCCTTCTCGATGCGTCGGCCGACGAAGTCGCTGTTGGTGAGGAAGACATCGACGCCGGTCGAGCTTCGGGCGTCCCAGTTCCGGATGTAGTGCAGCACGCCGCGGGCGAAGGCGCTCTTGAGCATCTTCACGGGCCCGAGCCTGCGATCAGTTCGGGAGAGGCCGCTTTCCGCGAGGTACTGGTGCTGCAGGTCCCAGGCGTAGCGGACCGGGCTGTGGCAGTAGCTGACGTGCAACTGGTCGGGCCGGCAGATGACGCCCTTGGCGACGCAGTAGCTGCTCGACAGGACGACGTCGTACCCACTGACATCGAGCTGCTCGATCGCGAGCGGCATCAGCGGCAGGTACGCCCGGTGCTTGTAACGCGCTAGCGGCAGATTCTGGATGAACGTCGTCGTCGCCCGCTTTCCGTGCAGCCACGACCGTTCGTTCTCTGGCACAAAGTCGATGACGCTGAAGACGTCAGCATGAGGAAAGACTTCGAGAATTTGCTCCAGCACCCGCTCGGCCCCGCCACGCGTGTAGAGGAAGTCATGCACCAAGGCGACCGTCGGCACTCCCTCCATCTGTTCGGCCTGCTCCTTGGTCTCCGGAACCCCGTCGACCGGCACCTGAGCGGCTTGGCGACGCTTGTGCGCCTTGGCCAAACGTGCGCGGTCCGGGTGGTCGATTGTCGCGAGCCCGTGCTCTGTCAGCAGGCGATTGAAGTGGGTGATCCGGTGCCCAGCCAGCTCGAGATCTGCGACGGGTCGCGTTTCAGGATCTTCACTTCGGTTGCCGGACGACGGGTGCACGAAGACGTGAACGCACAACTTCAGCGGCGACGATTGCCCGACGCGTCGCTGCGGAATCTCCAGCGTGATCGAGACCGTCGTCGCGTCTCCAAGCCGCTCGACGATGTCCTCGGACTCGTTGGTCCACTCGATTTCGTAGGGCGTTCCGTCCCGACGTGAGGCGACAAGTTCGAGCGACGCGAAGTCGAGGGCCTCGGCCGCGTGGCACGTTTCGCGCCACCACTCGCCGAAGTCGCCCGCCTTGGACAAACGAAGCTGAGCCTCCTCGAAGGCTTTGCGGTAGCTCTTGCCCCGGCGTCCGGCCGCGCGATGCCGGCGGATCATCGCGATCGTCTCGCGTCCTCGCACGCTACCGGCGGTGCGGAAGAGAAACAGGAACAGCAGGCCCAGCAGTGGGGCCAAGATAGATAGCGTGCCCCAGCCATTGCCGAACTCGGCAGCGACTAGAGCAAGTGCCGCCGCCGCCGCGGTGACGGTCCAGATGACCATGACCGCGTGTCGCTGTGACAGCCCGATGGCGAGCAGGCGGTGATGCACGTGCCCGTCTTCGGCTGCGAAGAGGCTGCGTCGCTGAAGCACCTTTCGGCGGATCAACGTCAGCGCCGCGTCCAAGATCGGGATGCCGAGTGCCGCGGCGGGGACCACCACGGCCCGCATCGTCCCAACGCCCTCCCGCCCGTTCAGCATGATCGGCAGACACGCCAGAGCCACGCCCAGGAACATGCTCCCGCCGTCCCCCATGAAGACGCGCCCGGACCTGCCCCACGGGCCGTTGAAGTACAAGAAGCCCGCCAACCCGCCGGCCAGTGCGATGGCCGCGACGGCTATATCGAATTGGGCGGTGCTGAGTGCGACGAACGCGACTGTCCCGGCGACGATGAAGCCGATACCACCGGCGAGGCCGTCAAGGCCGTCGGAGAAGGCGACGGCCACCGTCACGCCGCAGATCCATGCGATCGTCAGCCCCCATCCCGGCAGCCCTAGAGAGGCATCGGCAGTGCCGGAAGGATCGAGGCTCAGCGTGTCGAATCGAATGCCGATCCCGCACGCGGCCATGCCCACGGAAATGAGCGCGATCAGCTTGTAGTGCCCGGGGAGCGACACCGCGTCGTCGAGCAGACCGACCGCGTGGACGATCAGGAGGACGAGCGCGAGGCCGAGCCATGTCCAGACGGTGCCGGGGCCGGTTCCGGCGAGGGAGAAGATGATGCCCGTCGCGAGAACGGTCGCGACGACGATGCCAACGCCGCCCGTTCGCGGAACCGAACGCCTGTGCACCTTGCGTGGCCCGGGCTCATCGACGAAGCCCCAGACAACGCCGAACCGCATCGCCAGCGCGACGCCGACGATGCCGAGCGTCAGTCCCAGCGGAAAGGTTGCGAGCGCCGTCAGCGTCTCGGTCATCGACGCGCTCATGGGGCCTGTCCTTCCAAGCCGGTCGCTTGCCGTCGACCCTTTTCAGGCTTGGCGATGACACGCTTGGGTGGCTCGATGAGCTCGAACTTCTTGCCGGGCTTCTTGCCGTCGGCGGGCGGTTGTTCTGCCGGAGCGAGCAAGCTCGGCGGGACGCGGATCATCGCACCAACGCCCAGCACCGAAACCTGGAGGACGACTTTCAGCTCTTGTTCAAGCTCAGGATGTTCATGCTCGACGACCGTTCCCTCGACCGCCTCGTAAGGGCCCGCCGATGACGCGAACCCGTCGCCCCACGGCCGCGTGGGGGTAGTACTCCACGTCGGAGCCGGAGAGGAGCATTCGATCCACCTGGACGATCTCGCTGACGAAAGCCAGACGCTCCGCGACGGGAATGGCCTGACACAGTCGGCCGGTCCTCATGGCGTTGTATCGCGTGTCACCATCGCCGCAGAAGAAGACATAGCCGGGGAACAGCGGCGCCATGTTGCGCCGCTTCCGTCCCCCGCTGAAGGTGACCTTCTCGATCATCGGCAGGAAGTAAGGCACTTCCAACCGGACCAGTTCCCAGGCGAACGCCTTCTCGTTCCGCGCCTTGGTATGGCCGACAAACCAATCGCCGCACACCAGGCCGAGGGTCGAAACATCGGTCAGTTTGACGGGAGGATTATCTTTAAGGCTCAACATCGATCGCTCCCCTTCTGCTTCCCGCCCAAACCCTGAATGTCCAACACCAGCAGCTTAACCCACCGTTCTGCCGGTGCTAGATGTATCCGATTATGAACCGTCGGGTTCGGACGGTTATGGCAATTGCGGGTCAAGACGCTTTTCGTCTCGCTGCGCATCCAACCGCTCGAGCAACCGATTTCGCATTTCCTTGCCTCGTACCGAATCCGGCTGATACTGCAGGACGAGCCGAACCTGAGACAAGGCCTCGTCCTCACGCGACGCCTCTTCCAGCAACTCCGCCAGACGGAAGCGCCAGCCGACATTCCGTGGCACTTGAACGGTCGCACGCTCGTAGAGCCGGATCGCCTCGCCAAGTCGGCCTGACTCGTATTCGATCTCTGCTAAGGCCCGCATCTCGCTCGCACCGCCGGACATCGCACCGGCCCGAAGCAACTCGTCCGCCTTATCGCGGGCGGCGAGGGCACGGGTTTGCCCCTCGAGATCAGATTCGTCCCTCGTACGCCTTTGCCAGCGCCTGCCACGCCCGCAGATCATCGTCGGCCGCAGCTTCGGCTTCGTCGTAGGCCTCGAGGCTCAACAGGAACGACACCAGTCGCCCGCGCGACACGCCCCGCTTCGCCGCATTGACGGCAACGCTGATAGCGGTCTCACGATCTCCCGTTTCAGACGCGAACTGCGCGTAGGTCAGAGCAACCACCGGGTCATCCTTGGCCGACGCATAACCGGCATCGAGCGATGCCCCGACACGCTCCAACGGCTCGCCGAGCCGCAGCTCAATCATGCCGGCGGCGGCGGGAAGACGGCCGTCAAGTGGATGATCCAACCGAGCCCGGTGCAGATCGGCAACGACGCGTCTGCCGAGATCGAGCAACGCCTCCGCAATCGCCGTTGCCTCGGCCTCGGACACGTTGTTCACCCGCCGCTGTTCCGCGACTCGCCGCAGTTGAACGTCGATCGAACGCCAACGAACCGCCGCCAAGGCATAGATCAGGCGCGGGTCTTCGGGACGAAGCGCCGCCGCTTCGGTCGCTGCATCGTTTGCGCGAATGAGGTTCTCGTCCGTGTTCCGCCAGTTCGACCCGAGCGCCCTGCCCGCCTCGTAGAGCACCGCCTCTGCCGCGGCATCCCGGCGGGCATCGACGAACGCCCACGCCCCACCCGCGAGGAGAAGAATGCTGACCGCGACGCCGATGAGTTGCCCCCGAATGCCGCCCACCACCGTCTTTCGCCATCCGATGCCAACGCCGAACAGAACCGCAGTCGTCACCGCAATGACTGGAACATACTGGCCGAAGTCGGAGATCGATCCGACCATGATGGCGGTTACGGCAAAGGCCACGCCCGCCGCGGCGCGGGTGGTCGACGGCGACCGTTGACGCGTTGCGGCGATGACGTCACGCAGGACGACCAACACGAAGGCTGCGGCGAGAAGCACGCCGATGATGCCGGTCTCGAACAAGAGCTGGATGAACGCGTTCTCGACATGCGTCGCCGTCCCGCCACCGACGTCGGCCGCGCGGAAGTACGGATAGACGTCGCCGAAGGTGCCGAGCCCGGTGCCAACGATCGGAAACTCTCGCCACGCAGCCAGAGCGTCGCGCCAGAGCAGCCAACGGACGCCCGCCGCGTCCTCAACGGCGTCGACACCTGAAAGAGTGCCGAGCCGCTCCAGAACCACCTCGATGCCCGCGGCGAGCAGTCCCACGAAGGCCAGCAGCGCCGTCGCCCAGCCGATGACGAAGACGCGAGCCCGAAAGTGCTCGTCGTCTCGCCGACGCGGGGCGAGTGACTGCACCACCACCGCTGCCACGAGCCCGCCGATCAACCCGACGGTCCCGCCGCGGGTCAGACTGAGCGGCACTGCGATGATCATCATGACCAGTGCGATCGAAAGGATCTGCAGTCGCCGGCCGGTCGAGGAGTGCAGCGTCCGATCGAGAAACTGCCGAACCTGGGAAGCCAATCCCAGCGAACGCCTGCCACCCGATGCCGTCCGGCCGCGGGCGAGCAGCATCAGGAGCAAACCGATGCCCGCACCGATGCAGAGGTTGACGAACTGACCAAAGTGGCTGTGGTTCAAGAACGGCCCGCTGTACCTGTGACCAGCCGCGGTGAAGCCGGCGAACGTGGGCACAGAGGTCGAACCAACCACACGCTGGTAGATACACCATCCCGCCGCCGCGGCACCGATGGCGGTCAACCCCGCAAGCAGCAGACGAACCCGGCGAGAATCACCGACGATCTGGACGGTCGCAAAAAATGCAGCAACAACCGCGATCAAAATGCGAAGCTGACGCTGCGTCGCCAGGGACGAAAGTGAAAGACGCCCCTGCCCCACAACCGCGTCAACCTCGCCGGGCGTCACGGCATCGATCGACGTAGCAGACAAATCCGCCAATCGAGCTTCCCGGACCGTCGAGGCGGCAGGTGACAGCACTTCCGCCATCGCCGCCGGCAACGGCGCCCACTGCAGCACGGCAAGACCAACGAACAGCACGACCGGGACGAACGCGAGCGACCACTTCAAACCTTCGCCCGCGCCCTGACGACACGCGACAACTGAGGACGCTCCGGCGAGCGTGGCCGCGACCGTGCACAGACCGACGAACCACATCTCGGCCCAGGGCTCCGTCGCACCAAGCGAGAACGCGCCGAACCCGATCGCTGCCAGCAGGAACATCCCCGCGGCATCGGCAAGTCGGCCGTGGAGGCTCAGCGTCTGACCCTCGCTTAGCTCGCCGCGCGTCGGCTGTACGCGGCGGGCGTCAGGTGACCGTCGCCGCCGGGCGGGAGGCGCAGCAGCAGTGGTTGAAGGAGCGGTCACGACAGAAGACGCTTCGTTCAACGCGGGTGGCCGCTTCTAGTGTTTTCCGTTGCCGTTGTGGCCGTTGACGTGCGACTCACCGGCGGACGGGAGCACACCGCGTCGTGTATCGGCTTCGGCTGCCGTGGGCGCCAGCCGCTTGGTCGCGGCCGGGTTCGCATCGCCGTACACGTACCCGCCGTAGCCGCCGTACATGCCGTAACCCCCGCCGCCGTAACCGCGTCGCGACAGCTTCACGTCGTTCACCGCCACGCCGACGACGGCCGCACCCGTACGGATCAGCCCGTCACGTGCCAGACGTGCCGCCCGACGCGTCGTCTGCCCGGCGCGAACGACAAGCACCGTCGCGTCGCAGATCGCACCGAGCACGCGAGCGTCCGTCACCGGCAACACCGGCGGCGAGTCGACGACGACCCGGTCGAACCGGTCTGCCGCGAGGTTGAGCATGTTGACAAAGGCCTCGCTCTCCAGCATTTCCGCCGGATCCGAAGGAAGCGGGCCGCAAGGCAGGAGCGTCAGGTTCTCGACTCCCGTTTCGTACAAGGCCTCATCCAACGTCGTTTCGCCGGAGACGACGGAAGTCAGGCCGTTCCGGCCGACTTTCTCGCCGGCCTCTTGGGCGGCCATGTCGGCATCGAGCCAGTATTTGTGCAGGCGTGGCTTGCGGCAGTCCGCGTCGATCAGCAGCGTCCGCCGATCCAGCCGAGCGAGCGACGTCGCGAGGTTGGAGGCCATCGTGGTCTTGCCGTCGCCGGAGACCGCACTGGTAACGAGGATGACCCGCGCCTCGTCCACCCCAACCTCGCCACTGGCGACACGGTCGGCCGACTGCTGCTGAAGGCCGGCCAACAGGACAGTTCGCACGTGCCGATACGCCTCGCTCGTCTCGCTCTGTGGCTGCTCTGCCATCTGCCTTGCGCGGGCGCCGGCGTTTTCACGATCGCCGAACTTCGGAACGACGCCCAACAGCGGCAGACCGACGGCATCTTCAATCTCTTCAGCCGATCGCAGCCGCGGGTCAAGCCACTCCTGCAAGAAGGCCAACCCAAAACCGCCCATCAAGCCGAGCACAAGCCCCATGCCAAGCAGCTTCGACTGCTTCGGCTCGACCTGATGACCCATGCTCGGCTCTTCGAGGATCTCCGGCTGCGTCGGGCCGCTCGACTCGGCGACGTTGATCTCGGCGACCCGGGCAGAGATGCGGCGAAGCCAATCCTCTTCGAAGGCCAGATCGCCCTTGACCTTCTCGTTCTGCGATAGCCGGCTGTTGATCTCGAGAAGCTCCGTCCGACGTTTGTCGTACTCCTTCTCCAACTCAGCCGACCTGGCGGCCGCGACGGCCGATTGGCGCTCTAGTAGGCCGAGACGGTTCTGCAGATCTTGCTCACGAGAACCGTCGACCTCGAGCTCCAAATCGTCGATCTTCTGGCGAAGCTTCAAGACCGTGGGCGAGTTCTCGCCGCTGGTGTAGGTCAGATCACGAACCTGACGCCGCAACTCGGTCAGCTCTTGCTGGAGCACGCCCGATGAACCACCGCCATCGAGTACCGGCAGCAGAACGTCCAGCATGACGTCGTTCCCCTCGGCAGACTTGGCGGCATCGAGGGCGAGCTTCAGGTCGCGTGCCTCGGTCTGTGCCCGCAGCAGGTCGCCGCTCAGCCGCTCGAGCTCAAGCCCCTCGATCGTGCTGCTTCGGCCGCTGTTGAGATCGAAGCTGCCGATCTCACGGCTGAGGTTGTTGCGGACGGCCCAAAGCTCCTCGCGTTTCCGCTCGGTGCTCTCGCGCTCTTCGCGAAGCTGATCAAGCAGCTCCGCCGCACTGTCCCGGTGTGTGTCGGCGATGAAGTCCAGGTACGCCTGTAGAACGGCGGACGTGATAAGCCGGGCGTCTTCCTGCCTGCGGGCACGCGCGGAGATGACGAGCGCCTGCTCGCTTTCGATCGTTGCGACGTTGACCGCCTTCCGTAAGCCGCTCAACGGGTTGACGCCCTCGTCGAAGCTCGGCAGCTCACTGATGCCTACGCGGTTGACCGCAGCTCCGAGAACCTTGCTGCTTAAGATGATGCTGGCCTGCGTCGACAGATGGTCGTCGCCCAATCCCCCGATGCCATCGGTGCCGAGGGCCGTCTGCACATTGCTGCGGATGTAGAGCCTGGTCATGCTCTGGTAGACAGGGTCGGAGTTCCGATAGACGCCGTAACCCGCCGCGACACCGAGAAGCGTCAGGATGATGATCGTCCACCGCCGCCGCCACAAGATCTTGGCGATGTCGATCTGAGGACCTTCGTCATCCTCATGCGGCTGGACGGCAACTTCGTACGGCGAGTATCCGACCGGCTGTGCCTTGACCGGAGCACGACGCAGCCCCCGGGCGCCGCTGCTGCGGACCGGTGCGCCCCTCCAGGATGAACGAGGGCTTGGCCGCTCGAGATATCGTCGTTCATACCGTTCAACTACGTGTCCCCATCTCCATCGGACGTTCTTACGGCCCGACTGGTTCTTTTGGGCGTTGCCAAGGGCAACGCCGCCCCCATCAGTTCGAGGCCGCGGAAGATTACCAGCTACACACCAGTGCGGCGAGCAAGCATTTCAGAATGTCACGCCTGCTCCGATGCACATGAGAAAAACGCCTGCCGATATCGGCAGGCGTGGAGTCCTGGTCGGCAGCAACAGGCAACTACGGCCGGAACGGGCCGAGCGGCGGCCGTCGGAACGGGCTGAGCGGCGGACGCGTGAAGTCGGGCAAGGAGCCGTCGACATCGGAATCAGTCTCTGCAAGAACCCGATCTGCTGCCGTTTGGTCGCCTGCCACCGCCGGCTGAGACGACACGTTCGGCAAGGCGAGGAAAGATGACGACCGCGCCGAAGCAACCGGGATCGACACTCGACCGCGAACGAAAGGATCAAAGACGGAAACCACGTCAAACGACCGGGCCGCACTGGCCGATGGAGCCCGAGACGTCTGAGCCACCACCAGCGTACTGGCGGCACCCAAGACAAGGGCACCAAAAATAACGGCTTTTCTAACACTCATCAAACGATTCATCATCAAGTCCCCTTCAAGGCGAGTCCCGTCGACCGTATCGGCATGGCCAGCTGGACGCAATAGATAATTCAGCCCGAGCACCAGGCCCGGCAATCCTTCGCCTACCGCCGACGGCGAAGGCCCACGAGTGCCGTGATGCCAAACAAGCCGGCCAAGGCAGGCTCCGGCACGACGACGAGATTGTCATAGAAGGCTGTGCCAGCCACCGGGACGCTGCTCAGGCCCTGGTCGAAGCCGACAAAGCTCACACCACGAACGTCGTTCGTACGGCCTTGTGCGTCGGTGAAACCGAAGTTCTGACCGGCTCGGAAATCGAACGTGCCGAGGTTCGATCCGTTCACCAGCAGCTCGTACGTCTTGGCCGTGTAGTCGAGGACGAGCTCGTAGGCGTTGTAGACGTTCATCGCGACATTGATGCCGCTATCGGCGAAGCCGAAGGGCGTTGCGTCGTTGACGAACAGAGATCCTTCCGGATCAACAACCACGTCTGCCGCAATGGATTGAGTGCCGGTAGGAGTCGTGTTCGCCCCGAAGACCGTAAACCCGAAGATCGGCCCTTCAAGGATGTTCGACAGAACGTTCATCTCCAGGCTGACAGTGACGAGGCCGTCAGGAATCTCACTCCCGCCGTCGGCGGTGAAGACGCCGTAGTCACCATTGTCCAACTGCCCAGGCTGGTCGATGAGGTCGAACTGCACGCCGTCTGTGCCGTCCTTGCCGATGGTGGCGGCCACCGCGGCATTAGCGGAATTACCGGTTCCGCGGAATAGATAGACCTGCGAAGGTGAGCCTCCGCCCTGGCCTTCCAGGCCGGTGTAGGCGAATCCACTCGACGGGACCTCGTAGCCGAGGCTGTCGTAGTTGATGGCGGCATGCGCCGTGCCGGCCGATAATCCTGCGGTCGCGGCGGCGACAAAGAAGTACTTGTGCATTGACTCTGCTCCCAAACGGTGCGTGAACATCTTCTCATCGGCCGCGTCGGACGGTGTCCGTCACCCCCAGAACCCGAGGCCCGTGGCGAAAGGTAACTGGTGCAGAAGGCGTGTCAAGCGAATGTCGGATGATTCCGGCTCACTACTCGCGACGATCGGCTCCGACCGATAGGCCGTTGCGAACCTCTTGAAGCCGCTCCTTCAGTCGCGACGAGACCCGCAACGACGCCATCTCCCGCTCTGCTTGTCTCACCGCCGCGGCAGCCGCACGAAGATCGCCAAGCTTCAGGTGGATCTCCGCCCGATGGACGTCCCATTCCGGCTCATCCGGCTGCTGCTCGATGGCCCTGTCGATGTACGTCAAAGCGTCGTTCGGCGCCCCGACGCGTCCGCCACCGCGGCCCGCGTGTCGAGAATGGCCGCGTAGGCACCAGAGGCTCGCACATCTGCACGGGCTAAGAGCGGATCGACCAAGCTGCCTGCTTGTTCAAAGTCCGGCGGATCCTGGTCGAGCAGAATCATCGCGAGGTTGTTTCGCGAGATGGGCCTCTCTGGATCTCGGCGAAGGGACTCGTGATAGGCCTCCATTGCCACATCCTTCTCGTCCGCCACACCGGCGAGAACGCCAAGCCGTTCCCATAAGCCCGCCTCGGTGTCGGCCTCGGCATTAAGGCGTGGGCGAAGGATGTCGATGATCGCACGCAGTCGCGTCAAGGACGCCGCATCGCCTTGCGACGAATAGACACTGCTCAATGCTGACCCGAGGCTATAGAGCAGGGGCAGTGACGGTTCGTTCTCCGCCAGGAGCTGATCGGCCGCAGCGTGCACTGCGCGGGTGCCGCGGGAGTCTCCTTGCGACCCTGCATCGACGGCGGCGCGGAGCCAGATTGAGTAAAGGGGCGACTGGGCCTCCGGCGAGGTGACACCGCCGAGCAGTGTCACTGCCCCGCCGGCGTCGCCGTTGGCAAGCCGGGCCTCCGCCTCCAGCGCGAGGATGCCGCTCGGCGAATCGTCGCGTGTGTACTGCTGCAACAGCTCGACCGCCGTCGCAGGCCGGCCCGAGGCGAGCTCCAAGCGGGCACGGGCGACGTCAGCGTTGCGGAGCTGGTCGGGTGATCCGCCGACCCGCACGAGCCGCTCACGCCATCCGACAGCGGCGTCGACGGCCTCGTCCAACTGCCCGTTAGCGGCCAAGGCGTCGACGAGAAGCCTCATCGGTTCAGGGTCGCGACGGTCGCTCGCGGCAAGCTCTTGCGCCGTCGTCGCCGCCCGAGCGGCTTTACCGGCAGCAATGTCCAGGAGGACCGACAGCTCCGCCAGCGGTCGGAACGTCGAGAGGTTCTGCGACGCCCGAAGCTCCACCAGGCGATCCGCCGCCGCCTCGCGACCCGTGCCCTCAGAACCCTCCAGTGCCATCACGACTTCCACCGCCTCGATCAGCGTGTCGGCACGATCAGGCTCGGGTTGATCCAACGCTCCGAGAAGAGTGGTTCGGACCAGCTGCCCCAGGGCCGTGTTGCTCCGCATGAGGCTTACAAGCGTGGCCTGGGTCTCTGCAAAACTCGCGAGCGTGGTCGAACCGCCAGGCTCTTCGATGGTCTGGGCCGCTTCACGGGCAACGGACATGGCGGTGCTGACGTCGTTCGCCGCGACGGTGGACAGGATCGCCAGACGCCACATGGCAAAGTCCTGCGACCGCGCGTGCGGCTTCTATCAACGACTTCGACGCCTCCTCGGCTTCGCCAGAGGCAAGGAGGACGCTTCCACGCAGCCTTTGCACGTCCCGTACGCTGCCCTCTTGGCCCGACCACAACGACTCAGCCCTTGAACACGGCCTGCATCGCCTCGTCCGGTCGACCGGCACGTGCAAGCTGCTCCGCGGCGAAGGCGACGATCGCAGCGTCGTCCGATGCCGCCGCTTTCAGTAGCGTTTCCTCGTCGAGGCGACCGGCTCGGGCTTGGAGTGAGAGTCGGCCCAGGTCGAGCGACGCCGTCTCTGGCACCACGGAGAGGGCTCCCTCATAATCACCCGAAGCTTCGAGCAGCGACACCAGCGCCTGCTTGTTGGACGATGACAGCCTCGACGGATCTCGAGTCAGCGTCGCCAGGTCGCCAGAGGCATCGTCTCCGCGGACGAACTTGCGGCGGGCGACCTCCAGCCGGAGGGCCACGTTGCCAGGTGCGGCTTCGACTGCCGCAACGAGTTGATCCATGGCCTCGTCGTCGAGTTCGAGGCGTTCCAAAACCGCCGCCAGTGTCAGACGTGCTTCGACATCCGCCGGATAGTTCCGGGTAACCGCGCCGAGATCGATGGCATGCTCACGGATGACGGCCGCTTCCGCTTCGTCGCCGGGTCGGCTCAGGTCGAGCCGGGCAAGGCGAACGGGCCAGACGGCACCGTGCGGCTCGACGGCCTCGACCGCGCGGACGGTGACGCGTCGGGCTCGCGTCCAGTCTTCTTCATCATTCAGATCGAGAAGGTTGCCCTGCCAGATCAGCCGGGCGATGCCGAAATCGGCCCCGCTCTCACTGGCGTCGGATGATGTGGCTTCTCGCAGCAGCTTCGCGGCAGCGGCACGATCAGCACCACCTAGAAGCAGAATCCGCAGGTCCGTCGGCATCGAGTCGTCAATGTCCGGAGCCTCGCCATGCAAAGCGGCTGCGACAGCTCTTGCGGTGGGGGAGATGCCGTCACGATTTGTCACGAGCCGCAGGAGCCCGTCGAAGCCGTCCGCGTTTGCCCGACGAGCCAGCGTCGCTATGTCGAGCGCCCGCCCGATCGGCACCTCCGCGGCCGCTGCGGCATCGGCTGGCGGGGCGTCCGGAAGCAACGCCTGTCGAAGCAGCGTCAGTTGTGGGGACTCGGCCTCGTCGAGCAACTTCCGTGCTTCGTCGACGTTGCCCGCCCGGGCCAAGAGGAGCACGACTTCAGCGATGGCGTTCGGGTCGTCGGGGAAGTTGGCACGCAGCGACGCCAGGGCTGCCGAGGCCGTTTGAGTATCGGCAGAACGCCTCGCCGCTTCCGCCAAGTCGGCCGTCGCTCGAAGCCACGGCCCGCCACCCGTGCCCCGCGTCGCCGAGAGACCAGACACGAACATCGACCGGGCCGCGGTGGGCTCATCGACATCGAGCAGAGCCTCACCCAGTTGGACGAGGAACAGCGGGTGCGTGTAGATCTTCAGCGCCTCCCGGGCCGCTGCCATGCGTGCCTGAGGCGGACGATCTTGATCGATCGTCAACGGCAGGGTCGCGTGACGCTGGTCGAGGGTCTGCCACATCGGCAACAGGTTGGCCCAGGCCTGAGCGGGAGAGCCCTCCGGGCGACTCTTCAGCGTTTCGATCAGGGCTGCTGCGCGGTCGTTTTGTCCGGTTTCGAGGAAGGCGATGCCGCGAATCCCGACGAGTTCACTGGCGGTTTTCGGATCGGCCTCCTCCGTGAGATCGAGCAGCGCCTGCGACTCTCCGGCACGGGCCAGGCGATTGGCGGCGAGCTTGGCAATGTTGGTGTCCGCTTCGTCTGACACCCGCCCGGCACCGGCGACAAGCACCTGCGTCGCCTGCGCGCTTTGACCCGTCGCGTCGAGCAGTTGAACCAACCGGCGAATAACCCGGCCCTCGTCGTCGCCTTCCTGCGGGGCGAGCGACGCTCCATCGAGAACGGCTTCGGCGACGCCCGCGGCGAGAGACTTCGCTTCATCTCGCTCATCGCGAAGCAACGCTTCAGCGGTGGCGACGAGCAGGACACGCGGGTCGTCGCCATGCTCTTGGCGAAGATTCGCCACTCGTGTCGACGCGGCATCCAGGCCTCGCTCGTCTTCAGCCTCTTCGAGGGACAGCACCATCGTCAGCACGTCCGCGTCGAGCGGCCGCTTGTCGAGGTACGCCAAGGCCGTCACGAGCGACTCGTCCAGACGGTCGTTGACGGCCAGGGCAGAGGCACGCAGACGAAGCTGTTCGAGCTGCAAATCGTCATCGGCCTGGACGTCGTCGCCCAGGCTGTCGGTCAGTTCGATGAGCTCGTCCCACGCCCCGACCGACGCGTACAGGCGAGCCAGCCGCTGCTTTGCCAACTGGGTTCGTTCGGCTCCGGGAAAGTCGCTCAGGTACTGCTGGTAGAACGCAACGGCTTCGTTCAGGTGCCGGTTGTTGGCCGATTCAACCTCTTCACGGGCTCGTGCATACGTGAAGAGCGGCCTGGGCTCGTCGCGACCCGCGTAGTTGAGATAGCTGCCGGACTGATTGAGCGCCGACTCGAAATCGCCCTGCGCCAGAGAGGCGTAGGAGGCGTCGCGGGTGGCGACCATGTGCCGGCGCAGTCGTTCTTGGCGGATCAGCACGAACGCGAGCGCACCAGCGACCAGCAGGCTGACGACGACGCCTGCGATGATCAGTCGCCGGCGGCGGTTGGGTCTCTTGGTGCCGTCGTTCGGTGTAAATGCCACGCTGCTGAAACTCCCGATAATGCACTGAGCCGCGGCGTCGTCACCTCATGGACGTCGCTCCGCGCCCCCATTCGGCAACCTTACCACACGGCTTGAGGCGCGTCTTCAAGGGCGACCCGAAGCCGCGACAGGGCCGGCTGATCGGCTGCCAGGGGCACGCTTATGAGACGCAACATCGTTCGCGAGGGTTCGGCGGCGGCGGGTCGATGTGAACGGCAATGTCCGAGACTCCCCGAACCGCCTCCGCCCTACGCCGCCTCGACAAGCCGATCCGCCGGATGACCCGGCTCGCCCCGCCGACCGACTACACGACCGCGACCAGCGACATGGCCCGCGCCCTGCGTGGCAATCGACTGTCGCTCCTGGCCGCTTTAGCCCGTGACTTCGACGGCCGTGCCGACGACCCGGCCATCGACAGCGCTGCGGCAAAGCTCGCCGATGCCGCCGATGCGGGTCATGTCGGGGTGTGTTTGGCGACTCTGGTTGACTTAGCGACCGCTTGCGACCGCCGAACCGTCGTCGCCCGACGTGCCGCCTGACGGTGTCGCCGGGAGCGACCGAAGACGCTCGACCAGCTCCGGCTTCTGGGCCGACTCCAACCGGGCCAGGAGCTTCTCGTGCTCGGCGACGTCCGTTGACGACCAGTCACGCGTGTCGACGTAGGTGCGATTCGACGCCCAGACGATCCTTCGGGACGATGACCAAACGCCATCGCGGCCATCCGTCGAGCGGACCCGTCGCCGGGGCGTCGGCGGGCGGGTCGACGACGACGACATGCACCGCCATCGCCGCCAAGATCCATCCGCCGATGAGGAGCGTGCCAATGACGCCGCGAATGAGGAACGCGAGCCAGGCGACGGGCGATAAGAACTTCATGTTCGATCCTCCTGAACCGCAAGGCGGTGCGGGTCTTAGTCGATCAATTCGCCGACGGCGACCGCTTCGACAGCCTGGACTTGCTCGGGCTCATCCCGGGCCAGCGGTACGCTCGCGTAGTAGCTCGAGGTGAAGTGACCCCGTGCGGCTTGTTCGTCGAGATCGACGAGTTTGCGTAGCTCGCCAACCAACGCGGCCGCTTCGGCATCGTGGGCTTCGGCTTCGTGGACCGCTTCCTGCTGCTTTCGGTCGTCGAACCGCAGAATCTGAGTCACCCGCTGCGCCGCAGCCGCCGTGTCCGGGCGATACTCGGCAGAGGTTTGGCGAAACAGCTCGAAAGCCCCTTCTGCGACGCCCAGGCGTGCAAAGCAGGCGGCGAACCGGCGCATCAGCTCGTCGTGAGCCGCCATGCGGTCGCGTGGAACGAGGTAGCTGTTCGTTTGCAAAAGCATGGCGTGGCGGACGCTGGCAGCCTACGCGTCGGTGGTCGTCGTCACAAGACAAGCAACGACCGCCCGGACGCCCGATAGGCTCCAGCCATGGCTTCGACGCCCGCGACCGACGACTTGAAGCGCAAAGCAGCCGATGCCGCCCTGCGACACGTGCACCACGATGCCGTCGTCGGCCTTGGTAGCGGCTCAACGGCTGCGTTCTTCATCGAGGCTCTCGGCAACGCCATCGCTTCCGGCAACCTCACGGGCGTTCGCGGCGTTCCGACGAGCCGAGCCAGCGGCAGCCTCGCTCAACGCTTCGGCGTCCCGCTGACGGATCCCGGCTCCGTCGCAGCCTGTGATGTCGTGGTCGACGGGGCCGACGAGGTCGACGAACAACTAAACCTCGTCAAAGGACTCGGCGGGGCCTTGCTCCGAGAGAAGCTCGTGGCCCAGGCGTCGAAGCAGCGGATCATCGTCGTCGACGACGGAAAGCTCGTCTCTCGACTCGGCACACGCTCACCGCTGCCCGTTGAAGTCACACCCTGGGGCCTTGAGTGGACGCGAGACGCCGTCTCGGACATTGGCTCCCGCGCCGCCCTTCGTCTCACCGGCGACGAGCCGTATGTCACCGACAACGCGAACCACATCCTCGACTTGCACTTCGATCAAGGCATTGACGACGCGAGAGCGATCAAGACGCGGCTCGACAACCTGGCAGGTGTCGTCGAGACGGGGCTCTTCGTCGGCGTGGCGGACGTGGTCATCGTCGCGGGCGGCGATGGCGTGCGGGTCTTGAAGCGGTAGCCGCGTCAGTTCGCCTCGAGAACGCTCTCGACAATCGCTGCCAGATCCGACGCAGCCGCTCCGATAGCGGCGACGTTGTCGAGGTCACGCCTGGCCATCTGCCGGCGGGTCTCGACATCGTCCGCACCGGCGGCCTGGATGCGAAGGTCGGCGCGGACGCGGTCGTACTCCGTTTGCTGCGTCAGCGTGGCCGCGAGTCCGTAGGTGCGAGACAGGCTCGGCTCTTCGGTCAGGGGCCGACGCAGGCGATCGATCTCGCCGACGGCCTGGTTGACGATCGTCGCGTCGCCGGGGTGCTCCATCGTCCTTTTCAGGAACGGCGTTGTCGCCTCGGCAACGTTGGCAATCTGATGCGCTTCCTGAAGCCGACGGCCGAGGGCTTCCGTCGCCTGAGGCCAGGAAGCCTCTTGCGGCGCAGGAAGCTCCGGCACGACAAACGCATCCCGCGACGATGCCAGCCGCTGCAGCGCCGCCTCGAGCGGCTCGGAGATGGCACCCTGCTTGGCCATGCCGCCTTCGGTGGCGTCGATGACCGACATGCCGGTCTGGGCAAACATCTCCTCGAACTGACTCAGATAAAGGGCCAGGCGCTGCTCGGTGTAGGCCTGGTTGCCGCGCCAGTCAGGCCGTTGGATGAGGGCCGCTCGGTCGCGGGCGATGTGTTCCCACTGCTTCATCTCGAACGTGCAAAACCGACCCGTCTCGGGACGCCAGGCATCGTCGTAGCCGGTGCCCGGCGCGTAAGCCAGGCCGTCGGCGAAGCCGAGGTCTTGCCCGACGAGCATCGCCGCGTCGCAGCCGAGCCAGTCGATCAGCCGGAAGGCCAGATGGGCCACGGTCGCCCCGGACGGCAGCGTCGGCCGGTCGAGACGAAGCTCACGCACGAGCGACTCGGCCACGTCGTTGCCCAGGAGCGCGATCGGCCGATCGTGCTTGCCGGCCCAGGCGTCGAGCACGGCCGGGCTGGCCTTGGCCTCGGCGACGAGCATCGTGTCGAGGTCTTCGGGCAGGTCCTGCATGAACCGCGTTGAGATCTCGCTGTGATCCAGACTGCAGACAAAGTGTGGCTTGACCCCCGCCGCAAGCAACGGCTTCACGGCCGTCTGCACCGCGACGATGACGAAGCCCGCCGCGGCGGCATCTTTCAGGTGGTGCACGTTGCGTCTCAGCGAAGGCCCCGCCGAGACGAGAATGCCGGTCCTGCCACGGGCGGCGTTGCGGAGACCGCCGATGCCCGGCGAGGCGGTGTAGCGACGAAGGTTGCCGGCGACGTTGAGCGTCGTGCGCCGGCCGTGATGCACCGCCGTGTTGACGCTCGTCCGCTCCCGCTCGGCGAGATTTTCCAACACGTCTGCGAAGGTGTTGAAAGCGTCGGTTTCGCCGAAACGTCGAACGCCCCCCGCGAGATGAACGGATCGGCCGGCAAGCCGTTCGCCCAACCGGACGGCGTCGTCGTCGCCGACGAAGAGCCGCACCCGCGGGTCGCCCACGAAGTCCGGCATTGCGGCCGCGGCAAGGTTGGCGGCGAGTGCTTCGACGTCAGGCTCCCACGCCAGGATGAGGGCCGCGCCTTCGGTGCCGCCGGTGTCGTTCCAGAGTCGGCTCGCGGACGCGACGCCTTCGACCGCAAAGGCGAACACGTCACGATCGACCTCGTGCCGTGTCGAACGAGCAGTCGTTGCAACGGCAAGTGGGCCACCGGTATCGGTGGCTTCGACCCGCCGGGCCAGGTGCGGGTCGGCGAACCAGAGCGAGGCGACGTTGTCGAGATAGGGCTCGGGCGTCGTCAAGAGGCTCGGATTTGCGGTGGAACGGTCGGCAATGGTGCGCATGACAGGGTCGGGCGGGCGTCACGCGACGCCGGTACTGATATCGGATGCCACCCGCCCGGCCGATGAGCCGCGTAGAAAGGAAGCGTTATGCAAGCTGCCGAAGAATGGCTGTTCGACCCGCCGATGCTCGGCCCGATTGCGGGCATCGTCCTGGGCGTGGCGGTGCTGTTCGTGTCGCTCTTGTCGGGTGACAGTCGCCTTCGCATCGCCGGCATTGCCATCGCTGCACTTGGAGCCGTCTGGTTCGGGCTCGGCATCGTTTGGAAACGCCGACGGAGAAGGCCGAGGCGCAGACGACACAACTCATCGAGGCCTATCGGGACGAGGATTGGCAGGCCTTTGACCAGGTCATCACGCCCGCAACCCGCTTCTCCGACATGTTCGTCGGCAACGACATCTCACAAGCCGCCCAGGCGACGGCCAAGGTGCTGTCGCACTCGGAGGTCGTCGTGCGGGGCATGACCAGCGAACGCGACGCCGCCGGAATCCGAGTCGATGTCCGCATCCGTACCGGCCAAGCGGCGACGCAGGGCCAGAGCCCGACAACCGCGTGGCGGTTCGACTACTCGACGGACGACAAGGGCGTCTACCTCGACCGCATCGAGCCGCTCTCGACCCCGTTCATGGACGCCGCCGCCGTGCTGCAGTACGTGCGTCGGCCGTAACGAACGGTCACAGCCCGGGCCGATCTTGCACCTTGTCCGCCACGGCCACCACGGCCGCGGACAGACCTGTCGGCCCGGCCGCGGCGAGGGTGCGGGCGGCGGATCGCAAGGTGTTGCCGCTGGTCGTGACGTCATCGACGAGCAACACCCGCTTCCCCGCCACGAGATCCGGCCGATCGACGATAAACGCGTCTCGCAAGTTCACGGCCCGGGCGGCGGTGCCTTGGAGGTCCGTCTGCGGACGGGTGTTGCGCTGGCGGGACAGAACGCGCGTCATCGGCAGGCCGAGCCGACGGGCGAGTTTCGAGGCGATCAGGTCGGCTTGGTCGTACCCGCGACGGGCCTTGCGATGCGGGTGCAGCGGCACGGGGACGACCACGGTGTCCGTCGCGACGCCGGTCATGGATTCGCCGAGTCGGTTGCCGAGCCAGCCGCACAGCTCCCAGCGTCCGCCGAATTTGGCGGCGCGGATGAGGTGGCTCAGGGGCGGGTCGAAGGTGCCGAGGCGATGGACGCGGGTCAGGTGGGCGGTCCCCTGTCCGCCGCAATTGGGGCAGGCGGACCCTGCGGACGACCGGCCGCAGGCCGGGCACGCTTTGATGGCGGCGAGTCGGTCGATGTCCTCCTGGCAGGCGTCGCAGACGCATTGTGCCGCGTCGCTGTTGCAGGCGACGCAGACCGCGGGCCAGATGATCGACAGGACGTCCGTCGCGGCGGTGGCGAGGTGGCGAAGCATCGCACCGCGAGCCTACAAGAACGCCCGCCCCGCCGCCCGGGGCTGTACGCTTCGCAAAACCGGCTCATGGGTCTGACGCTGTTCGGCTACATCTTCCGCGACCTCGTTCGCGTCTTCGTCCTCGCGGCGGCGGCGCTGGCGGGCGTCTTGAGCTTCGCCGGGCTGCTTCGGCCGTTGACCGAGCAAGGCCTTGGCCCGGGTCAGGCGGCGAAGATCTTGGCGTGGCTGATGCCGGCCATGCTGGTCTATTCGCTGCCGGTCGCGGCACTCTTTGCAACAACCTTCGTCTACGGCAGACTCGCGGCGGACAACGAAAGCGTCGCCGCCAAGGCCGCGGGCATCACCGCGGGGCCCACCGGGCTGCTGCTTCCCGCGGCCGTCCTGGGCGGGCTGCTTGGCCTCGGCACGATCGGCTTGCTGGGCGTGGTCGTGCCCGCCGCCAACCTTCAGGTCGAGCAGACCGTCTGGTCGAACCTCGCCCGCCTGACCGCCAATCAGATCAACCGATCGAACCGGGCGACGTTCGCGTCAGACGCGGGCGACGTCACCGTCTTCGCCGACCGCGCGATCCTGCCCGACGCGGACACCGTGGCGACGCTGGTCGAACGGGCCAAGCAGCGTCAGGACGACGCGGGCTTGCCGGTGGCGTCGCTATCGCCGGACGTGCAGCTCGTTCGGCTCGAGAACGCGTACGTCGTTCGGTACCCCAAGAAGTACCGCAAGAAACGTCATCGCGACGAGCCGAAGGTGCCCGACGAGATCTACGCCGCCGGCGCTGCGACGGTCTTCATCGATCCGCCGGCGTACGCGCGAAGCGATTCGGGTGCACGCGACGCCTTCAGCCAAAGCGCGTTGGCCCGGCAGGAGTTCGTCATCTCCGTGGTGTTGGAGGACGGCGTGAAGTTCCCCAGGCGTGTCGGCATCGACGGCGCAGACGACCCGAACGCAGGCCCCGCCCCGCTCGTTGCCGCGGCACGCACGGCCCGCTTCGGGCCCGTCCGACGCGACGTGCCCGTTCGGCTCAACCCCAAGTTCATGGGCATCGGCGAGCTTCGCACGCTGCTGCGAGAGCCCGAGCAGAGCCGCCGCATCCTCGACCTCGTCCGCGGCCAGACGCGGCTCGATCAACGCGTCGCATACCTGAACACCTTGAGCAAAGAGGCCGCGGGTGACGGGGCGGAGCTTCCAGGGGGCGACCGGACCTTCACAGTCTCTACCGGCGGTCAGGGGTACGTGGACGATCTGCGGCTCGTTTATCGCGACGTGCCCGTCGTGCTGACGCAACGACGTGACCTTCCTGATGGCCAGACGGAGGTCGTGGAGGTCTGGTCCGAGCGGGCCAGCATCGAGGCCGAGCCGATCACGCCCTTCGGCGAGGCCGAGCCGTCGATGCTGGTGACCTTCCGACTCGACAACGCGGCCGTCACCATCGACGGCCACACCACCATCGGCCGGGACATCGAGCGACGCACCGTCATCCCCATGCCGGAGTCGCTCGCGCAGCTCGACCAGCTGACGGCACTCGACTACCTGTCGGGCGAAAACGTCACCCTCGGCGGCCTGCCGATGACGAGTGGCGACCAGCGGTACCTGCTCGGAAAGCTCGCTCTGCAGAATGCGGATGTCGTGGGCGAGCTGCACGCCCGGGCGGCCTTCGTTGTCGCGTGTCTCATCCTGCCGCTCCTGGGCGGCGGGCTCGGCCTGCTCACCGGCACGGGCAACTTCCTGGCGCTTTCGCCGTCTCCACCGTCCCGGCGGCGATCTGCATTTCGATGATTCTCTTCGGCCAACAGCTCATTTCCGAGCCGCCTGAAGTGACCGACGCGATGCTCGCCCAGCCGTCGTTGCTCAAGACGTCGCCCGTCGGCATCGCACTCATCTGGACCGGCGACACCATCGTGGCCGTACTCGCCGGAGGGATGCTGTGGCGACTGCATCGTCGATGAACGACACCAAGCTGCCGTGGCTTCCGCGCGATGCTGTCGATCGGCTACGCCGGCCTCGGCACGCTGTGGCTTTGGACGATGCCGGCCTGGTCGCGGATCGACGGCGACGAGGCCTTCAACCTCGCCAAGGCCCGCCTCGTCTCGGCAGGTCACACGCTCTACGGCGACGTCTGGAGCGACCAGCCGCCACTGTTCACGTGGATGCTTGCCGCATGGGAACGCCTGCTCGGCATCGGCCTGTACGACGACGCGACGGCCGGTCGGGTCCTGGTGCTGTGGCTCTCGTCCGTCGTCGTCTTCGTCGCCGCCGACCTGGCCCGGCGGGCGGCGGGCGAGACGCCCCGGCGTGTCGCGGCGGCATGCGTCGCGGCCGTGGTGCTGGTGCTCGGGTCGAAGGCCTTCTTGCAACTGGCCGGCAGCATCATGATCGGGCTGCCGGCACTGAGTTTGGCGACGCTGTCGCTGTATCTGGCTTTCCTCGCGACACGCGCCCGATGGCAAACCGGCTGGTCCGCCGTCGCCGGTGTCGTGCTGGGCTTGGCGTTCCTGGTGAAAATGAACGTCTTCATCGTCGTGCCGGCGTTGGTCGTGCTGTTCGTCTGGAGCGAGCCGCCGATGGCGGCACGCGTTGCTCTTTGCGACAGGACTCGCGGCGACGCTGGTGGCCGTCGCCCTCGCGACGCCGGGCGACGGTTTTGTCGATCAACTGCTTCGCCCGCATGTCGCGGTGCTGACGGGCGACGGTGCGGTCTCGGACGACCCGGCCACCGGCGGTCGCCGGCGCGGCCGACCTGCCGGCGCAGATTCGGCACAATGCCAAGACGCTCTGGGGCACGCTCCGCCGCGACCTGCCGTTGATGCTCGCCGCAGGCTTCGGCCTGGCGATGCTGCTGCGCCACGACCGACGGCTCGCGTGGACGCTCGTCGCCTGGGTCGGGACGGCATTGGTCGTGCTGCCCTTTGCCAACCCGCTTTGGCCGCATCATCTGACGCTCGTGACGGTGCCGGCGGCGCTGGTGGCGGGCGTCGGGATCGCAACCGCCGTGGCTCGCTTCGAGACGATCAAGACTGATCGGCTGGTTACGGTCTCGTTGGTCGTCGGCATCATCGCGTGCGTCGGCGGGCTCGTTCGCATCGGCGGCGACGTCTTTGGCCACGGCCGCGAGAACAAGCACCGCCTCGATGCCGACGCGCCTCGAGGCCGCCCTTGTGGTTCGTGACCTTCCCGGAACCGGCTACGCCTTTGCCGACGACGGCCTGCTCGCCATCGCTGCCGGTCGATTGCCGTTGCCCGAAGCCGCGGTGCCGAGCCAGAAGCGTCGTCGGCGTGGGCTGATGGGCGACGACTTCTCTACTCGACCTCATTCAAGAAGAACGGCCCGACGTCCTGGTCCTGGGCCGGTTCACCTACGGCGACGGCTTTCTGGCCGCCATCGAAGCCGACTACGAGCGACGTGACACGCCCGGCACGCCCACCGGCGGCAAGGCGGAGCGGGCGGTCTACCTGCGTCGTGACCTCCGGCCCAAGACTGTCTCGCGATGAAGCGCATCGACCGCTACATCCTGGCGAGTTTCGCCCGCAACTACGTCGCCAGCCTGGCCGTGCTGGTCGGGCTGTACGTGATGATGGACGCGTTCTTCAACTTTGACGAGATCTCTCGCGGCGAGGAAGGCGTCGGCTCTACGTGGGAGGCGATCAAGGGCATCCTGCTCTACTACCTCGCGCAGGGCCTGTTCATCTACGGGCAGCTCGCGGGCGTGATTCCGGTCGTCGCGGCGGCGTTCACGCTGATGCGGATGAGCCGGTTCAACGAGCTGACGGCGCTGCTGGCGGCGGGCGTGCCTTTGGTGCGGGTGGCGGCGCCGGTCGTGCTGGCCGCGGCGGCGATCAACCTCATCGTCCAGCCGATCAACCAGGAACTGATCGTCCCCAAGATGGCTGGTTACTTGACGCTGGAGCGGTGGGAGGCGGCGTCTGGCGAACGGCAGACCTTCGGTGTCGAGCCGACACCCGCCGGTGACGGCAGCGTCTTCATGGCCGCCGCCTTTACGCCCGCGTCGGTCGACGGCAACACACTCGCCACGGCCGTCGACATCACGGTCATCGACCGGGCCTCCGAAGCTCGCCTGGGTCTCTTGACGGCCAAGGAGGCGACGTTCGACCCGATTCGCCAGGCATGGCTGCTGGTGGACGGTCGCCGCGTCAACGACCTCCTGGAACGTGGCGGTGCCGGGACGATGGCGATGCCGGAGTGGTCACCTGTCGAGATTTGGGAGACCGCCGCTTCGACCCACGGACGTCGAGCTGGCCCGGGCGTCGGATCTGTCGGTCGGTGCAGGCGGGAGCTACTACGACTTGCTCAGCACGAAACAGCTTCACGGCCTGTTGAGCCGGGCAGCGGTCCGCGGTGGTGCCCCGCCGGACCTGGTACGGGCCAAGCACGCTCGGCTGTCGGGGCACGTGATGAACCTCGTCCTGATCCTGCTGGCGGTGCCGGCGGTGCTGACGCGGCAGCCCGGCGAGTTGAGGCGTGCGGCGGGTCGGACGATTCTGCTGATCGGCGGCGCGATGGGGGTCGTCTTCCTGTGCCAGATGGCCGCACGCGAGCCACCCGAGTCACTCGCGCCGGCACTGGCGATGCGATGGCCTGCGTTGCTCTGCTGGGTGCCGATTTTCCTCTTCGGCCCGACGGCGGTCGTGCTGTTGGACAGGATGAAGTCGTAGCCGGGACGCTGGTCTTGTGGTGACCGTTGCCGCTTTTTGTTACGGTCGTTGGCGATGAACATCGACAACGCCGTCATGAAGGAACACGAGAGCAAGCCGCTTCGTGAGATCGTCAAGCTCCCCGTGAACGCCATTCAAGGCGTCAGTGAGGGCGATGCTCAAAAACTCAAGGAGGCGTTCGGCGTCGACAGCATCAAGGAACTGGCGGAGCTCAAGTACGTGAAGATCGCCCAGGCCTTGGTCGGCCTGGCCGATTCGGAGGCGTAGTGCCATTGTTAAAGGCCTACTCGGTCATCCTGAGCGAGCGCAGCGAGTCGAAGGACCTCGCCCGGGAACACGATGTTCACCACGAGGTCCTTCGACTCGCTGCGCTCGCTCAGGATGACGGGCGTGGGACTTTTGGGGGATTCGCGTGCTCAGGCTTCGAAAAGGGCTGCGTCTTCGCTTGGCGCACCCGTTGGCGGCAGGCCCAAATGTTCATAGGCCTTGGCGGTGACGCGGCGGCCTTGCCTGGTGCGGGCGAGCAGGCCCTGTTGAAGCAGGTACGGTTCGATGACGTCTTCGAGTGTGTCCCGCTCCTCGCCCAGAGTCGCCGCGACGGCATCGATGCCCGCCGGGCCGCCGTCGTAGACGTCGATGATGGCCCTTAAGAAGCTGCGATCCAGAGCATCGAGGCCAGCATCGTCGATGCCTTCGAGCTCGAGTGAACGCTGACACAGATCCTCATCGATGGTGCCGTCGCCTTCGACGGTGCTGAAGTCGCGGACACGTCGAAGCAGTCGATTCGCCACCCGCGGCGTCCCGCGGCTCCGGCGGGCCAGCTCCTGCAACGCCGCCGGTTCCGCGATGACACCGAGCTTCGAAGCGTTGGCCTTCAAGATGACCAGAAGGTCCTCCGGCGGGTAGAAATCGAGGTGTTCCACCAGGCCGAACCGCGCCCGCATGGGTGCGGTCAGGAGGCCAAGACGCGTCGTCGCCCCGACGAGCGTGAAGGGCTTGACCGGCATCGTCACGACCCGCGCGTGGCTGCCCGTGTCGAGGGTGATGTTGATCTCGTAATCTTCCATCGCGACGTACAGGTATTCCTCGACGACGCGGCTAAGCCGGTGGATCTCGTCGATGAACAGCACGTCGCCCGTCCCGAGACTCGTGACGACGCCCACCAGATCCGCCGGTTTCGTCAACGCCGGCCCTGCCGTGACGTGGGCTTTTGTACCGATTTCGTTCGCAATCACGTGAGCCAGCGTCGTCTTGCCGAGGCCCGGCGGGCCATGAAAGAGCGTGTGGTCGACCGCTTCGGCGCGTTGCCTGGCGGCTTCGACGGTGATGCGCAGCTTGCGGATCAGGTCGCGTTGGCCGACGTAGTGGTCGAAGGTTACCGGTCGCAGCGCCGCGTGGGCCGGCTTGTCGGCTGCTTCGTTCGGACGCTCGTCGCCGCGGGAGGTTGCGGTGACGAGTCGCTCGCGTGCCATGCCCGATGCTAAGGCCGCGGCTTGCTCACCGCTTCGACGAGCGCATCAAAACTAACGGGTTTCCCCAAGAACTCGTCGATGGCCGGAGGGTCTTCCTCAGACGAAAGCCGGCGCAGCGTTTCGAGCGAGTGGTCGCCGCTCACGACGACGATTCGGCACGTCGGACACAGTCGCTCTCGCATCCGACGAGCCAGGGCGATGCCATCGCCGTCGGGCAGATGAATGTCGAGCAGGGCAGCGTTGAAGTCGGGATTGGAATCGAGCAGACGCGACGCTTGGTCCACCGTCGCGGCGGCTTGAACGGACCAGCCGTCATGGCCGAGCAGACGGGTCAAGGCCGATCGCGTCTCGTCGTGATCCTCGATCACAAGGATCCGGCGGCGGTCGCTTGCATCCCGTCCGGTTGCTGCTTCGCGGCTCCTGGTTTCCGCTTCCATCGGCGTGCGATGTTATGTCGCCACTGGTCCGTCTGTCGGCCCAACCTGTGGAGAAGTAGTTGCGAAACCTTTTGGCTTTCGTAGGCTTCGGGCTTGCCGCACCTGTAGCCGCGTGCAACCTTCTTGAGACGTTGAGGCAACCAATGATGGAAACTCCGGTAAAAGAGACGCAAGACGCCCCGCCAGTCGAGGCGGCCGAAGGTGGCGATCGTGTGGAGGGTGAAGTCAAGTGGTTCGACGTCAAGAAGGGCTTCGGCTTCGTCGCCGGTCCTGCGGGCGAAGATGTTTTCGTCCACTTCTCTGCCATCACAGGTGACGGTTTTCGTGCTTTGAAGGATGGCGAGAAGGTCACCTACGAGATGTCGCAGGGCGATAAAGGCTTTCACGCCATAGACGTACGTCGCGTCAATCCGCTGCCCGAAGAGGGTGCCGATGACGAAGCACCCAAGCCGGCGGCTAAGCGGCCTGAGAAGAAAGAGCGTCGCCAGAAGCGTGCACCCGTCCGCCGTGAACTCAACGGCCGCAACGACCGCGGTCCCAAGCCCACGCACAAAGAGAACTTTCCCCAGGAGAAGCCGACAACCGTCGGCCGACGTGAGACCGACCTCTACCACGGCCTGCCCCAAGACGACGAAGACGGCGGCTTCGTCGGTTGAACACGCCCAGGCCGGCTAAGGCCGATCGCGACTAACGTGCGGGCTTGACCGGCATCGCCCTCCTTGCCGACACCTTCGGCCGCGGGTTCCTCGCGGGCACGCTGGGCGTCGGCGGGCTCGCCCTGCTGGCCGGTGCGTGGGCATTTCACAAGTACGTCCGGCTCGAACGTCGCACCGCCCGGGCGGAGCGGTTGGGCGAACTGGGCATGCTGACGGCAGGCCTGGCGCACGAAATCAAGAATCCGCTAAGCACGTTGCAGCTCAATTTGCAGCTCCTGCGCGAGCAGCTCGACGAGCGCGTCGACCGCCTCGAGCTCGTCGCGACCGCCAGCGCTCCGGAACTCGACGACCGCCGCCGGGTCCTGGCCCGTATGCGGCGGCGGCTGGAAGGCGTCACCAAAGAAGCGGGCCGGCTGCGTGAAATACTGGACGGATTCCTGAGATACGCCGGACGCATCGAGCCGCAGCCAAGCCTGGCCGATATTGACAAAATCGTGCTCGAACTACTCGATTTCCTCTCGCCGCAGGCGGCGGCATCGCGGGTGTCGCTCGTCGCCGACGACGTCCGCCCCGCCACCGCCGAGGCCGATGAGAACCTGTTGCAACAGGCACTCCTCAACCTCCTCCTCAACGCCATCCAACACACGCCCGAAGGCGGCACCGTCCGCGTTCGCGGTCGCCCCGAAGCCGGGCAAGGTCGCCGTCGCCATCACCGACACCGGCCCGGGCATCGCTCCCGACGACCTGCCCCGGCTGTTCGATCCGTACTACACCCGGCGCAAGGGCGGCACGGGTCTCGGGCTCGCCATCACGCGACGCATCGCCGAAGCCGCACGGCGGGCGAGATCTCGCGTCGACAGTCCGCCGGGCGTGGGGCGACGTTCACGTTGACCCTACCTCTGAAAGCCGGCCGTACCCGCCGAGCAGCACGGGCCGTAGGGTGCGGTTGTGGCAGACTCGTTGACCAGCCGGCGGTATCTCGTGCCCTTCAAGGCCGGCCGGCTTGCCGCAGCGGCAGTGCGACGTGCTCGTCATCGGCGGCGGCGTCGCGGGTCTTCGCGCCGCCATCGCCGCGGCAGAGGCTGGCCGCGACGTCATTCTGCTCGCGAAGGACACGGTCGCAGAGAGCAACACCTGGTACGCCCAAGGCGGCATCGCGGCCGTGCTCTCGCCGCTCGATTCGATCGACGCCCACGTCGCCGACACCATCGACGTCGGCGCGTGGCCTGTGCGACGAGGCCGCCGTCCGGCTCGTCGTCGAAGAAGGCCCGGCCCGCGTGCTCGAGCTGCTGGCTGGGGCGCGAACTTCGACAAGGACGCGGCGCCAGGCAACCCGTACGACCTGGCCTTCGGCCTCGAAGCCGGACACTCCGCCGCCCGCATCCTGCACGCGTTCGGCGACGCGACCGGCCGCGAGCTGTCGAACACGCTCGTCCGCACCGTCCGCGAGCAGGAGAACATCGCCGTCGTCGAGAACGGCCTTCGCGCTCGACCTCCTGACCGACGACGACGGCGGCCGCCGCCGTCGGCAGCCTGGCCCTCATCGACGGCCGGCGTGACGGTCGTCTGGGCGAAGCGGACCATGCTCGCCACCGGCGGCGCGGGCATGCTCTTCCGCGAGACGACCAACCCGAAGATCGCCACCGCCGACGGCCATCGCGATGGCCTACCGTGCCGGGGCCGTGCTGAAGGACGTGGAGATGATGCAGTTCCACCCGACGACGCTCTACGTCGCCGGCAGCGCGCGGGCACTCGTCACCGAAGCCGTGCGTGGCGAGGGCGGGCACCTCGATCGACAAGAACGGCCACCGCTTCATGCACGACTATCCACCCGGACGGCGAGCTGGCCCCGCGCGACGTCGTCAGCCGCGGCATCGTCGAGCAGATCCGACGAGACCGGCCACACGCACGTCTACCTCGACGTCCGCCACCTCGACGCCGAGCAAGTTTCGCAAGCGGTTCCCGACGATCATGGGCCTCTGCGGGCAGTTCGATCTCGACCCGACGAAGAAGCCGATTCCGGTCCACCCGTCGGCCCACTACTTCGTCGGCGGCGTCGCGACGGACGAGCACGGGCGACGAGCGTCGCCGGGCCTCTACGCAGCGGGCGAGTGCTCGTGCACCGGCCTGCACGGGGCGAACCGGTTGGCCAGCAACTCGCTGCTCGAAGGCCTCGCGTACGGCCAGCGCGCGGGCCGCCACGCGGCCAAGGCGGCGACCGAAGCGGCGATACGTTCCCGCAGAAACTTCGCCACGACCAGCCGCCGAGCGACGCGAACGCGAGCTCGACGTCGGCCGACGTGCGGAGCAGCCTGCGGAGCGTCATGTGGCGGAACGCCGGCATCGAGCGAGACGGCGACACGGCTCGACAGAAACCCGGGAGATCATCGACTTCTGGGGCCGCTACGTCATGGACAAGACGATCGGCGGAGGGCCTGCCCAACGGCGACGTGAGCGTCGTCAAGAGCGGCTGGGAGCTGCAGAACCTGCTCACCGTCTGGCCAGCTCGTCGCCGCCGCCGCCCACGCCCGGACGGAGAGTCGCGGCGTGCACTATCGCCTCGACTTCCCCGAGCGTGACGACACGCACTGGCTATGCACCTCCGCTGGCAGCGGCGACCGACGACGCCAACGCCCGAACCCGTCGCCGTCGCTCGGCGGCGGCTTCGGAGCGGCTGACGCTCGGCTACGCTCGCCGCAGGATCGGCGGCGATGCTGTGGGCCGTCGCCACCGTGCTCTACGGCACGCGGGGCGCAGCCGTCTCGCCGGTACGGCTCAACGCGATCAAAGGCGTCGGCGTGACGCTGCTCTTTGCCGCGGTGCTGGCGGCGACCGACCCGCACGCGTTCGCTCGGCTCATGGCGAGCCCGTCTCGTGCTGGCCATGCTCGGTTCAGCGGCGTCATCGGCATCTCATCGGCGACTCGTTCTACTTCGCCGCCGTCAACCGGCTCGGGGCCAGGCGCGATCGCGTTGCTGCTTCCTGACGTCGACGCCGATGACCGTCGTCGCCGGGGTCGGACTTCTCGGTGGGCGAACGCCTCGGACCGTGGCAGACTCGTCGGCATCGCCCTGACGCTCGCCGGCGTTGCGTGGGTCGTCGCCGAACGCTCGCCGCGGTGCCGCGCCGACGCCTCCGTCTCTGACGACCGCAAGAGCGAGTCGCGAAGCGTTCGACAGCCGAACCGGAATCGCCCGCGATCTCCCGCGTCGACGCAAGATCCCTCACCCTGGGCGTCATTTTCGGCCTGCTCGCCGCCTTGGGCAGGCGATCGGTGCGATCATCAACCGATCCGCGCCTCGTCGGCAGCGACTTCCGCCGCTGGTGACCGCGTTCTTTCGGCTTGGCGTTTCGACCTCGCCGTCCTGCCGTCGCCCTCTGCTCGGCAGCGGACGGGTCGGACGCGTGCCGGCCAAGGTCTGGCTCTTCGTCGCCGCGCGGCACTCGATGGGCACTTTCGGCGGCATCTGGCTGCAACAGGTCGCCTTCGACAATGCACCCGGCAGGCCCGACGCAGACGTTCTTGAGCACGACGCCGTCTGGATTCTGCCCGTCGCCGCCGCCGCCGGGAGATCGCGATCACGGTGCGAGCCGTCGTCGGTGCTTTCGTTGCTGTCGCGGGTGTGGTGTTGTTGCTGCTGACTGAGGTACCGGGACGAACCGACCGCGGGCCGAAGGTCGTTCGGCTCGCTTTGCTCGCTCAGGATGACGGCCGGGCGATGCCGATTCGTCTACTGACTTCGCGGCAGAATCGTACCGAATGGTTCGGGCGTGTTGTAGCTGGTTGCGTCGTTGCCGGACGCGTCGCAGGCCGGGTGGTGACGGCGGGTGCCGCGTCAGGGGAGCTTCGGCTTCGTCGTCGGCGTCACGCGAACCGGCGGCGTTCGCCGGTATAGATGACGACGTCTGCCCGACCGACGTCCTCGGGCTGGAGTCGCTCGGCGTCCAGCGGCAGGAGGCTGACGGTCATGACGTTGAGCCCGTCCGCGGCGGACAGCGTCGTCACGCCGCCGTCGAAGTCGGAAGTGAAACCCGCCGTTGACGTGCAGCCACGGGCGGCCGTGCTGGCCGCGTGTGCCGGCGGATACCGTCGGCCATCGTCGCGTCCCAGACGAGCTGCGCGTTGTAGAAGTCGTCGACGGTCACTCCGGGCCGCGTTGTGGCATTCGGGGCGATCGTCACGCTTGAGCCGCATCATCGTCTCGCCGAACCGCCGCCCGTAGTCCGTCAGCGCTCGCCGCTGTCGGCCTCGTCGGCTTGACGAAGGTGCCGTCGAGTCGGAGCGCATCGAGACCTTCGAGCGGGCCTTCTGGCGACCGGCCGCGGCGCGTTGGCCGCGACGACCGGCACGCCGAGGTCGCGGACCATGCCGACGAGTCGGCGGTAGCTACGCCGCGTCGGGCCACTTGGCGAGCGACTCATTCTCCGGCATGCCGCGTTCGAGCATCTCCATCGACAACGCCCCGCCGCCATCGGCTCCGGCGACGCCGCCGCTAGGAGCCGGCGTTGCACGGCGCTCGCCGACGGGTCGCCGTGGATCTCGCCCAGCACGACGACGTCGGCGCCTCGAGTTGATCGCTGCACTCGCCGAGGCGGTCACCGGATTGCCCGTCGGCCGTCGAGCAGGTAGTCCATGACCCGGTCGACCCAGGACGACAGCCGTGTCACCCGGCTCGGCCGTCACGCCGGCGACGGCACGGGGGGCGTCGTCGTCGAGCGGCGGTTGGGATGCCGATCGTCTCGAACCGCACCCGGCCACGATCATGCGCGCCAGGCCCGAGACGGCGAGGGAGCATCGCTCGCCACGCTCGGCGCGGCATGGCCTGCCGAATGGACATCCGGGCGCGACCGGCAAGCGTGGGCCATCACGTCGGTACCGTTCGAGGCTGGTATGCAGCAAGCCGCGATCGACGGCGGTAGCCATCGACCGATGCCCGAGCAAGACGTTGTCGTCCCGGAAGTTGCCGAAAGTGTGGCGGAAGTCACGATCCTGAACTGGCACAAGGCCGTCGGCGAGTTCGTCGAGGCCGATGAAGCCCTGGCGGAAGTCGAGACCGACAAGGCCAATGTCGATATGCCGCGCCCTTTGCGGGCGTGGTCACGGCGCACGTCGCCGCCGTCGGTGACACGCTCGCCATCGGCGACGGTCGCGGCCAAGATCGACACCGACAAGACCGCCGGCGACGCGTCCCGACGCGAGCCAGAAGACGACCGACGCCGCCCACCTGCCGGGACGCCGAAGCGACCACGGCCGAGCCCGCCGGCAAGCCCGACGCGGGCAAAGCTCGCCGACCTCTCGCCCGCGGTCCGGCGAATCGTCAGCGAGAACAAGCTCGACGCCGATGACATCAAGGCCACCGGCCCGAGCGGACGTCTGACGAAGGAAGACGTACTGTGCTTTCGTCGACAACCAGAAGACCGCCCAGCCGGCGACGCCACCGCCTGCCGAGAAGCTGCTAAGCCGGCCGCGGTGAAGGCACCGGCTCCCGCGACCGCCTCGAGCATCGGTGCCAGCGGGCAGACGACGCGGCGTGTGACGATGAGCAAGATCCGACGGAGCATCGCCCGCAACCTGCTCGCCGCCCAGCAGAACGCGGCGATCCTGACGACCTTCAACGAGGTCGACCTGACCGAAGTCATGGCCCTTCGCAAGAAGTACAAGGAGCCCTTCGGCGAGAAGCACGGCGTGGGCTTGGGCTTCATGTCCTTCTTCAGCAAGGCGGCTGCGGTCGCGCTGAGCGGAGTTCGAGCGCGTCAACGCCCGCATCGACGGCGACGACATCGTCTACCACGACTACGTCAACCTCGGCGTCGCGGTCAGCACCGAGCGTGGCCTGACGGTGCCGGTGATCAAGAACGTGCAGGACATGTCGTTCGCGATGGTCGAGAAGGAGATCAAGCGCGTCGCCCTGGCCGCCCGTGACGGGAAGCTGGGTCTCAGCGAAATGTCCGGCGGGCACCTTCACGATCACCAACGGCGGCGTCTTCGGCAGCCTGCTCAGCACGCCGATCATCAACGCCCCGCAGAGCGGCATCCTGGGCATGCACACGATCCAGCAACGCCCGATGGCCGTCGACGGCGAGGTGAAGATTCGCCCGATGATGTACGTCGCCCTGAGCTACGACCACCGCATCGTCGACGGCAAGGAGAGCGTCAGCTTCCTGGTCCGGCTCAAGCAGCTGCTCGAAGACCCGTCACGGCTGTTGCTGGACGTTTGACAACGACGTATATCATAGGCTATACTTGCGTCGCCGCGTCAACGGCTGGTTCCTACGTGCGCCACATACCCCTAGCAGGAGATTCCATGTCCCAGGAGCACTTCTCGTCTACAGGAATTTCTCATGCCTAGTGACACCCGGTTTGCAATAGTTCAAAGGCTCTTCGAAAATGCCGGTTGGAGCCTGCGACACGTCCGCGGTTCACACCACGTCTTCGCCAAACCCGGCCACCGTCCTTATCCGGTGCCGGTCCACAAGGGTCAGGTGAAACATGCCTACGTCCGTGAAATCAAAAAGCTCCTCGAGCAAGACGGCAACGACTGACGTCACGGCCGAGCATGAGAAGCAGGCCGAGGCGTTGGCGGATCGTTACGCGATCCTTCTCGAACGGCACGACGACGGCCTCTACTACGGCCGAGGCGTCGAGTACCCGTATTTGCTCGGCCACGGCAAGACCCCGGCCGCCGCATTCAAGATGGCGCGGGAGGGCCTGGTTGCAGCCATAGCAGTCGCTATTGCCGACGGTGCGACGCCTGCGTCACCGATGTCGGACAAGCGCGATCAGCAGATTAATGTTCGCGTCTCGGGTATGGAAAAGCTACGAATCGAGAACGTCGCCAAGCGCGAAGGCTTCCGCGGGATCGCAGACTACCTCCGATTCGCCGCCCTGAAAGAGCAATAGCTTCAGCCCGGCTGCGTCGTCGGTGCGTCGTCGTCGAGGTCAACCGTTTCGCCGTCCATCGGCTCTTCTTCCTGATTCTCGAACCCGGTGCCGTCGTTCTGACCCTTGACGCTCCTGTACCCGCTGGTCGTGCCGGCCAGGGGGACGGGGCTGAAGAACAACACCTGATCGTCGAACGTCTTGAGAACGACCTGGTCGCCCACGAACTTCTCGACCATCAGGCCGCCCATCGTGCCTCGTCGTCGTAGAAGACGAGCTCGTTGTCCTGCATCCGCCACATCCCGATCTGGCCGGTCCGGGCGAACCCGGAACCGAAGTACAACTGCGTCCCGTTCTCGTTGGCGTTGTCACGGTCCGTCTCGGCCGCAGACGTGCCGTCGCCGTACAGGTGATACGTCAGTGCCGTGTCACCGAATCGGCCTTCCCACGCACCAGTCAAGTTGGCTGTATCGACACTTTTGTGCTCTTCGCACCCGGCGACGAGAACGATTGGAACGACGAGAGAGCGCTCGCTAGTTGAAGATTCATGTCTATTGAAGAGAGTAGTGCGATGCGGATGACACCGACGCCATGCGTCGGCACGGCAGCCATCATCGCTTCTCGACTTCAATTTGCAAGACAACGTCACCGGCGACCGACCGCTGCGGCGTGCTCTTGCACATTGGCGACCCACACCCCTCCCAGCGCACGGGCAGAGTAAAGGCGAACGCCCTGCGCTCGGGCGGCACGGCCCATCACGCTCCACCGCGGCCGATCGGTCGCGACTCGCATCAACACGTCCGGCAGCCGCTGCGGAAGCACGTCTGCTGACGACTCCGGCACGTGCCAACCGGTCACGCCGTCCGTCACCGTCTCTGCCGGGCCACCGCTGGCGTGAACCAGCACAGGCCGCTCCATCATCATCGCCTCGATCACGCTCAGCCCGAACGGTTCCGGATGAATTCGCATGTTCACACCGACGTCACACGCCGGCCAGTACCGCTCCACCTGCGACGTCCGCCCGGCAAGTGGACCCGCCCGGCCGCACCCGCCGCGGTGGCACGACGTCGCAAATCCGCCAAGAAGTCGGCAGGACCATCACCCACCAACAACACATGAAGCGGCCTTGCCGCCTTGCAGTTGTACGAAGCGACTGCATCGATCAACAGATGCGGTCCCTTGTCTTCAATCAAACGAGACATCAATCCGAGAACGTCCGCATCTGCCGGGATACTCAGTGCTTTCCGGACCACCTCCCGTTGATCGGCAACGCGTGCGGGAACGAAATGTTGTTCGTCCGTCATCGGCTGAACGACGGCCGGACGCCATGAACCAATGCCGAAGGACTCGGCCGTGTGCTGGCTGTTGGCCAACGGCAGGACGTCGAACTTTCGGCAGATGTGCCGGTAAAACCGGGCGTTGATCGCGAGCCCCGTCATGTCGGAGACGGTGTTGGGCATGTCCCACACCGAGGCGATGCCCAGTCGTCGCCCTGCCTGACCCACGATCGGCAGGAGGTACGGCGCGACCGTCTGCAACACCGCCGGCCCCTCGCCGCCGTTGGCACGCCAGGCCTCGATGCGTTCCGACGCCAAGCCGGCCAAGGCCGCGTGGTGCCGGCGTGCGTAGGCCAGTGTCTTGATCAGGTTGACCACCTTCGCCGCCGGTCCGCCGGCGAGGGTCGGTGGCGGCGAGAGATCGAGCGTGGGGCTAGGCCCCTGCGTCTCCTGCCAGTGTCGCCAGAAGTCGCCGCGGTTCAGCGAGATCGCGTCGACCTGCCACCCGCGCTTCGGCATGACCCGGGCATGATTCGCAAGCACCCGGGCGATGCCGCCGCCCTCGGTGCCGGCAGCCACGCAAAGGACGAGGCCTTGCGTGGTGGGTCGGCTGGTCGCTGGGGGCACGTCTGTCACGGGCCGAACCGTATCAAGCCGCGACGGCGGACAGGGTGCCGGTCATCGATTGCCGCAGCTTGGCCACGCTCTCGTGCTCGATCTGCCGCACGCGTTCCCGCGTCAGGCCGACTTCCTTGCCGATCTCTTTGAGCGTCATCGGCTCGCCCCCGCCCAGGCCGAACCGGAGCCGGAGGATCGTCGACGCCCGGTCATCAATGTCGGCCAGCAACTCGTGCATCCGTTCGAGGTCGTCGAAGTTCATCGCGATGTCGTCCGGCGTCAGCTCACGATCGTCTTTAACAACGTCCGCGATCTGAACCTCGTCGCCGTCCTTGCCGCTGGCGCCGACGAACTGCGTCGGGCTGGCATAAGCCTTGATCGCCTGTTTGATGATGCCGTACTTCTTGTCCGTGACATCAAGTGCGTGGCGCAATTGATCATCGTTCGGCGGACGGCCGATGTCGTCCGTCAGCGATTTGTGAAGTCGGCGGAACCGCGTCATCAACTCGACCATGTAAGCCGGAATGTGAATCGGCTGGACTCCATTGATCAGCGACCGCTTGATCGCCTGCTTGATCCACCAGCTCGCGTACGTGCTGAAGCGGGCACCATTCTCCGGGTCGAACCCTTCGACGGCCTTGAGCAGGCCGATGTTGCCCTCTTCGATCAGGTCCATCAGGCTCATGCCCCGGCCCTGGTAGTGCTTGGCGATGTTGACGACGAGGCGCAGGTTGGATCGCACCATCCGCTCGCGGGCGGCCATGTCTTGTTGGTGGATGATGCGCCGGGCGAGCATCTTCTCTTCGTCGGCGGTGAGCAACGGGGAGTCGTTGATCTGCCGGAGATAGAGCTGAATCGCGGTCTGAACGGTGCCGGTACTGGCCATGGCGTTGCGGGCTGGAGTGGCGGTCGCCCGGAGTGGCGAGCCGCCGAGGCGACGCCGCAGGGGGCCCGCCTTCGTCCGCTGCATCGACCTGTCAGCCGCGCGACTTTGCGCCAGACCTCACGCGACGGGTGCCTTCGACAGCACCGCATTCGCCACCGCGCCCGCGGCACGCTTCACCGCCTGCCTCGGCCGACCCTCCAGCAGCAGATCGATCGACTCCCGCACCCGACGCCCCGCCAACTGCCGCTGTGAGGCCTGGTAGGCCTTGACCACGGCCCGTCGCTCCGCCTCGTCACGAGCAGCGACCACCAGCGCACGCACCGCCTGACGACGACCCGCCTTGCGACGCCTGCCCGATCCTGCCGACGCCGCGTGCAGCCGATAAGCCAGGACCGCCTGATCCAAGTACGCCATCGGCCCCGCCGACATCAGGCGGAACCAGTACTCCGAATCTTCGCCGATCCGACAGCGACGTGTTCCAATCGCCTATCCGCCGCACCGCCGACATTCGCGCCAGCACGACGCCCGGCGTCACGATGCAGGGCCACGACGCGATGGCCAACCGAGTCGTCGGCTCATCCGGAAGAAGCCGTCGCAGCACTCGCCCGTTGAACACAAACCGATCGAGCCTCGCCGCCACGGCGGGCGTGACCTCCGCGTCGTTCCCGCCGTCGTCAATGAAGCGAACCCGGCCGTGGACGGCTGAGGAATCCGGGTTGTCGCGAAGCGACGAGAGCAGCGTCGTGAGCAGGTCGGGCTCGGGCACGTCGTCTGCATCGAGCCACCAGATGGCCGCGGGTGATGCGCCTTCGCACAAGACGTCGCGGCCCAGGTTTCTGGCACGGCTGACGCCCGGCTCGTCCGCTTCGACCACGCGCCATCGAGGGTCGCGTGCCGCGTGGGCCCGGGCGATGTCGAGCGTGTCGTCCGTCGAGGCGTTGACGACGACGACACCCGTCCAGTGTCGGCACGTCTGTGCTTCGACGGCCGAGAGCGTGTTGGCCAAGAACCGGCCACCGTTGCGGACGGGAACCACCACGCCCAGTCGGGCGTCCTCGGCGGCAAGTGCAAGATCGAGAGCCTTCGTCATGGGGCCGATGACGACAACGTCCCACTTGTGACACGCCTCGGCCAACGGCGGTAGAAGATTCGACGGAATCGGACGCTCGCTCGCCCCGCTACGCTGCCCGTGGCATGAAGGACCCCGTCGCCCGGCTCAAGAGCCTTATCCAAGATGTGCCCGACTTCCCCGAGCCGGGCATCCTGTTCCGTGACATCACGCCACTGCTGGCCGATCCGGCAGGCTTGGCGCTGTCGATCGAGTTGATGGCCAACCCGTTTCGGGGCAAAGGCATCGACCTGGTTGTCGGGGCCGAGAGCCGCGGGTTCATTTTCGGGACTGCCGTCGCCTGCTGCCTCTCGGCCGGGTTCGGGCTCGTCCGCAAGCCGGGCAAGCTTCCACGTGAGAAGCGCAGCCGCGACTACGCCCTGGAGTACGGCACCAACACGCTCGAAATGCACGCCGGCGACGTGAAGCCGGGGCAGAAGGTGTTGATCTGCGACGACGTCCTCGCCACCGGCGGGACGATGGCGGCGTGCATCGACCTCGTCGAAGACCTCGGCGGCGAGGTAGTCGGTGCCGCGGTGCTCATCGAGCTCGAGGGGTTGAACGGTCGCTCGAAAGTGGACGGCACGCCGGTGCATTCCATCGCCGTCTACTAGAGAGCGGGCTCGTACAACGCTTCGTCATCCTGAGCGCAGCCGAAGGACCTCGGCCGAAACTGCGCGTTGGCGGACGAGGTCCTTCGACTCGCTGCGCTTGCTCAGGATGACCGAGCGGCGCAGGGTTCAACGTGGACCGACGAAACGACGGCCGCCCTGCAACGAGGCGACCGCCGCGGACATCTCCCTCCGGAAGATGTCGTTCTGAGTTGTCGCAGGAGGCGCTCTACTCGGTCGAGCCGAAGATGCCCGCGGCGCTTGCGGAGCTGTCGCCAGCAGATCCGCCGGTGACGGTGCCGTCCAGCGCCTTGCGGTCGGCCATGACTTCGCTCGGCAGGCGAGACCGTCTCGGCCGGGCCGACCATGATCGTGATCGCACCCGCCGGCAGGCCCATGCCGGCGACGTAGTCCTCGGCGGCGGTGACCATCAGCGGCATCTCGGTCAGCGGATCGGCATCGGCGTCGATGCAAACCGTGACAGCCTCACCCGGCTTGCGGGACTGGGCGATGTACTCGAGCCGTTCCCGGCCCATCGCATTGAGCCGTGGGCCCGTGTTGTCATCCGCCTCGGCAAAGTGCGACGCCCGCAGCGACGACTCTTGCATTGCGGCCTTGGCGTACTGGGCCTCGAACACGCGTCGCGTGCGGCTTTGCTCGCGGTCGTAGTCGAAGAAGTTCTTGTCGTACGTCGCACTGCACCCAAGGGCGGCGACGGAAAGCGGCAAGGCGAGCGCGAAGGTCTGGCGGCGAGTCATGAACGGGGGCGAAGGTCTCAAGTGGTGGCATCGGGCCAGTCACGCCTCGCAGCGCGGCCCTCGACCAGCACATCGACCCGGCACGCCCGGCACTTAATCTGCGGCTTCCGCAGGCTCGTTTTCTTTCAGCTTCGCGTCACGCTCGTCGAGCAGTTGTCGGACCAAGGCCTCGCTCTCGTCCGCACGGTTCGTCGTCGTGCTGCGGATGGTGCCCTCGGCATCGAGGATGAAGTGCGTCGGATAGCTGCCAACGCCCCAGGACCGAGGGAAGTCGAAACCCTTGTCGAGATCATTCAGATCCTGACCCGTGTACCACTGCGGCCAATCGACTTTGTACCCGTCGATGAAGTCGCGAAGCCGCTGGTCCGGGAACGGCTTGTTCTGGTCGGGCGTCGCGATGCCGACGATCTCGAAGCCACGGTCGCCGTAGGTCCGACGCAGCTTGCGAAGGTTCGGCAAGTCGCCAACACACGGGGCGCACCAGGTGCCCCAGAAGTCGATGAGAACGACCTTGCCCGCCAGGTCCTGCTGAACGTTGATCTCCCGACCCGTGACGAAATCCGTGAACGACAACTCGAACAGCCTGCCGATGCCGGTGTCGCGTCGGTGGACGCCCCGCACGTTGGCGGCGGCATCGGACTCGGGGAAATCCTGAAGAACACGCGCCTCGAGCGCTTTGGCCTCTTCGACCCACCCGCCGTAGCGAAGGTCGTCCGCAACGCCGCTTATCCAGCCGGCGGCGTAGGCGGGATCTTCTTGCGCCTCGGCAATTGCCAGTGCTTCCGAGTAGTCCGGCGGCGGCAACGGCGGGCCCGTCTGGGCCTCGGGGTGAGCGTTGCGCGCAAGCCTTCTCCGCCAGCTCCTTGCTCATTCTCCACGTGCTTAGGTGAATGAGCCCGGTCTGCGGCCCCGCCTCGCCACCCGCGGCGAGGAAGCGGAGCACCTCGTCGAGAATCGCTCGCCGCTGCGATGTGTCATCGAGGTAGGCCGCCCGGAACAGACGATTGCTGATGGCGATGGCGACCATCTCGTCCTGCGGGTATCGCTCGACCAGAGCCCCGTAAAAGTCGATGATCCGCCGCTGATGCTCCGGCGTCGCTTCATCGAGCCCGGCCATCACGTCGTCGAAGTACCCTTCGGCCGCGTTCCACATAGACGGCGCGTCGGCATACGCCGGCGGCTCGTGGATGATCCCGATCGCCGCCGCCTCCACAGCCGCGGCATTGCCGGGGAAGGCGAAAGGATCCATCGCCTCGCGGACGAGCTTCGTCGTCGCAGGCTCCGTCGTTTGCGCAAGCGACGTCGCCGAGGCGAGCAACAGCGTCATGCAGAAGAGGCGGAGCACGACGATGATCAGTCGAACCACGCTGACAAGTTGCAACGACTGCCTAAGGGCAGCCCCGGCGTCATCAATGCGGCCGCAAATCTAGGACTATCGCAGCGGCGTGTCAGTTGATGAGTCTGTAGCCGTCCGGCGTTTCAATCAGCAGGGCTTCGCTCTCGACATTGAACCAAACGCATTGCATGGTTCGCGTCCTCTTCTTCTCTTCGCCTTGAAGGTCGAGGATGAACTCACCCCAGTCGGACAGCTGCAGCTCATCGGGTTCCTGCTCTGCCGTCACCCACGCCTTCGACAATGCATCTTCCGACCAAATCAGGCGTCCATGTGCGGCGCGTAAGCGGATGCCGGTGACGTCTCCAGTCTCGACACGATCAACAAACCAGTCACTGGCATCGACCTGCTCGGCGAGTCGAAGAAAGCGCTCGGGCAATGTCCCGAGGCTGGCAAGTGGATCATCCGCGTCCAGTAGAAGGCTGACCTGAAAGTCGACGTTGAGCTTGAGCGGCTTCACCCGACGCAGCACGCCGCTCCAGCAAGGGCACGGCACGTTCACCCCCAGAGGCCGGCCAGACGATGCCGTGGACTCGCTGACGTTGAAATGCTTGAACAAGTCAGTCTCTGCAGCAAGCCTGTTCGTGATCTTCAGTCCCGCCGCCAACCGCTCGCGATCTTGTTCGTCGTCAAGTTCGCTCCAGCTCCTAGCCGCTGGGTCATAATCTGCTTCAACCAAGGTGCCCGCAAGAGGATTGAAGGTGTGCTGCGTGCGGTCGATGGTTGTCAAGCGATATCGACCTTCGTCTGTAAAACCGTCTGGACGACTTTGAACACGAGCACGCCAGTCGTAATGACTGGCCGACCGATCGATCTTCGACGGATCGTTGAGCAGATCACGGACCTCGTAACGCCGAATGAGTTGCCCTTCGTTATAGAATGCTATCGCGAAGTCGGTCAGGCCGCGGCTGTCGCTGGCCCATGGGCCGTGCCGAACGATCAGTCTGCCATCGTCCGACAGGTCTGCACTTCTCGCGAACCAGTCAACGGCGTAAAGCTCGCGGCCGTTGACTTCACTGACGATGCCAGAGCCTTTGCCCCATTCACCATCCGTCGGCGTTAGAAGCAACGCAAATTTTCCGTTGCGCGATGTGACCGTGTGCTCGCGTGGCTCTGCGAGCGAGTCAGCTCGAACATCAGACGCCATCAGGACGAGCACACAGATCAATGCGGCAACAATGCGAATGCTCATGAGCTTCTACTCTTCCATGATGGTCTCGCGGACCACTTCTTCAATGCTCGTCTCGCCGTCGAAGATTGCCTTCAGGCCGGACTCGCGGAGGCTGCGCATGCCGAGGCCGCGGGCGGCGTTGCGGATTTGTTGCGTGCTGCCGTTGGCGACGATCAAGTCACGCATGGCATCGTCGAGGACCATGATCTCGAAGATGCCCATTCGGCCCTTGTAGCCCGTGTTGTTGCAAGCGTCGCAACCCTTGCCGTAGTAGAAGACCTGTCCCTTGGCGTCTTCTTCGGTCAGCTCCAGTTCCATGAGCTGCTCGAGTGGTGGCGTGTACTCGGTCTTGCACTTCTTGCAGACCTTGCGGACCAGCCTTTGAGCGATGACGCCTTCAAGTGTCGCCGTAATCAAGAACGGCTCCAGGCCGAGGTCGAGCATGCGGGCGATGCTGCTCGGGGCGTCGTTGGTGTGCAGCGTGCTGAAGACCAAGTGACCCGTCAGCGATGCCTGCACGGCGATTTCAGCCGTTTCCTTGTCGCGGATCTCACCGACGAGAATGACGTCCGGGTCTTGACGCAGCATGGCCCGCAGGATGCGGCCGAAGGTCAGCTCGATGTCCGGCTTGATCTGACACTGCACGATGCCGTCGATGTCGTACTCGACCGGGTCTTCGGCGGTGATGAGTTTCTCCGTCGGCTCGTTCAGCTCGCGCAGGGCCGAGTAGAGCGTCGTGGTTTTGCCCGAGCCGGTGGGGCCCGTGACGATGACGATGCCGTTGGGCTTGCGGATGAGCGTGCGGGTGACGTGCAGGTCGTCGCCCGCCAGGCCGACCTTGTCGAGGTCGAGGCTGACGTTGCTTCGGTCCAGCACACGCATGACGACGCTCTCGCCGAACATGGTCGGCAGGACGCTGACGCGAAGGTCGACCGGCAGGTTGTTGACCGTCAGCTCGATGCGGCCATCTTGCGGGACGCGCCGTTCGGCGATGTCGAGGTTTGCCATGACCTTCACGCGCGACGAGATCGCCGGGGCGATGTGCGTGGGCGGGGGCATCATCTCGTACAGGACGCCGTCGATGCGGTAGCGAATCTTGAACTCGTCTTCGAACGGCTCGAAGTGGATGTCCGACGCCTTGTCCTTGATCGCCTGGAGCAGGACGAGGTTGATGAGCTTCTTGACCGGGTTGGCGTCGGCGGCGCCTTTGAGGTCGTCGAGGTCGATCGACTGGTCGCCCTTCTTCTTGGCCAGACCCTTGAGCGTCGAGTCGTTCTCGAAGTCGCCCATGAGGCTCGCGAAGCTCTCGGCCTGTTGGGCGTAGTGCTTCTTGATGAGCGAGGCGATCTTGTCCTTGTCGCCGATCTTCGCCGAGACGTTGAAGCCGAAGAGCGTCTTGAGGTCGTCGAGCGCCTGGAAGTTGTCATGGCTCGCCATCGCCACGACGAGTCGCTTCTTGGCCTTGTCGAAGCTGATCGGCAGAACCTGGTGCGTCTGGGCCGTTTGCGAAGGTACCGCCTCGATGGCCTCTTCCGGAATCTCGACGTCACTCAGGTCGACCAGCTCGTACCCCTGCTGGGCGGCGAGGGCGACGTTGAGGTCGCCCGCGGTGATGTGCCCCAGGTCGACCATGATCTGGCCGAGCGGACCGCCCTTGCTCTTTTGGAACTTGAGCGCGTCGATCACCTGTTCGCGCGAGACCCGGCCCATCTTGTTGAGCACCCGCCCCAACGGACGGCCTTTGAGTTGATCGACCGGTGGAATCGGACGCGGCGCGGCTTCGGTGGCAGTGCTCATGGAACTGGCTCTTGAAAGGGGAAAACACTCAAAACAACGCTCAACCGTTCTTCATCCGCTGGCGACGCTGGGCGATGTCCGCGGCCTTGGCGTCGCCGCTCTTGTTGCCGTCGTCCGACTTCGATTGCTCGGCCGCTTCGGCGACGAGGGCTTCGTCGACGTCGTCGACCTCCACACCCAGCTTGCTGATGCGGTCCATCATGTAGCCAGGGTTCTTACTCTTGTCGATGGCTTCTTCGGCGGCGATTTTGCCGTCCATGAAGTTCTGCCAAAGGTTGTCGTCCAACAGTTGCATCCCGAAGCGGGCACCGGTCTGGATTTCAGAGTCGATACGGAACGACTTGTTCTCACGAATGAGGTTCTGAATGGCCGGTGTGACGTACATGAATTCGTACGCTGCAAGCATCCCGCCCTCGACGTCGATGCGTGGCATGAGCGCCTGGCTCAATACTGCGATGAGGTTGCCGGCGAGCTGAACGCGTACCTGCTCCTGCTGGTCCGTCGGGAACGCGTCGATGACGCGGTTGATGGTCGAAGCGGCACCGGACGTGTGCAGCGTGCCGAAGACCAGGTGACCCGTCTCCGCCGCGGTGATGGCCGAGCCGATGGTTGCAAGGTCTCGCATTTCGCCGACGAGCATGACGTCCGGGTCCTGACGCAAGGCGCGTCGTAGGGCTTCGCTGAAGCTCGGGACGTCGACGCCGATCTCCCGCTGGACGACGATCGACTTCTTGTGCGGGTGGTAGTACTCGATGGGGTCTTCCATCGTGATGATGTGCCGCTCGAACTCCTCGTTGATGTAGTTGATCATGCACGCCAGCGTCGTGGTCTTGCCGGAGCCGGTCGGTCCTGTGACGAGGAAGATGCCGCGAGGTCTGCGGCAGATCTGGCGGGCCATGTCGGGCAGGCCGATCTGCTCGAACGTGAGAATCGTGTTCGGAATCCGACGCAGCACCAGACTGGTCATGCCCTTCTGCTTGAAGATGGCAACGCGAAAGCGGGCTTCGGAGCCGAAGGCGAAGCCGAAGTCGCCGGAGCCCGTTTCTTCAAACTCCTGCTGGATCCGATCCGGCGTGATTGCCTTCATCAGCGAGGCCGTGTCTTCGCCTTCGAGCACCTTGGTCTGCAGTTCCCGCAATCGGCCGCCGAGGCGCAGCGTCGGCGGCTTGCCGACGGCCAGGTGCAAGTCGGCCGCCTTCCGCTTGACGACGGTCTCGAGCAACTTGTCAATCTGAATGGTGGCCATCGGTGGGAACTTCTACAGGAATAACGGATCTCTTGACTGCTCAAACGGCGGCGGTCTCTTCGGTCGCCTCGGCCGAGTCGGATAGCAGGCTCTCGTGCTCGTCGTTGTCGTCAGACGCGACCGCCGCGACGCCTTCAATCTGCGCAACCTTCACGATCTCCGAAGCCGTCGTCAGACCCTTGACAACCTTGATCCGGCCGTCGGCCAGGAGCGACTTCATGCCGGCGCGAATCGCGGCCTGGCGAATCTTGTTCGTCGGGCTCCGCTCGAACGCGAGCGTGCGCAGCTCGTTGTTCATCTGCATCAGCTCGAAGATGGCCATCCGGCCGCGGAAGCCGGTGTTCGAGCAGTGCTCGCACCCGCGCGCCTTGTACAACTGCACGCCGTCCAGATCGCCCTTGTTGAAGCCGGCCAGTCGCAGCCACTTCTCGTCCGGGTCGTTGTCGGGCTGCTTGCACTTGTCGCACAGCTTGCGGATCAGCCGCTGGGCCATGACCGCCTGGATGGACGACGCGACCAGGAACGGCTTGACGCCCATGTCGATCAGACGCGTGATCGCCGCCGGGGCGTCGTTGGTGTGCAGCGTGCTGAAGACCAAGTGACCCGTCAGTGCCGCCTGAATAGCAACTTCGGCCACATCAAGGTCACGAATTTCGCCGACCAGAATCACGTTCGGCGCCTGCCGCAACATGGCCCGCAGAATCTTGGCGAATGAAAGCCCGATGCCGTCCTTCACCTGACACTGATTGATGCCGGGAAAGTTGTATTCGACCGGGTCCTCGGCCGTGATGATCTTGCGGTCGGGCCTGTTCAGAACGTTGAGCGCGCCGTACAGCGTGGTCGTTTTGCCCGAACCGGTCGGCCCGGTGACCAGGAAGATGCCGTTGGGCCGCTTGATGATCTTTTGAAAGGTTGCGTAGTCCTCTTCCTCGAACCCCATGTTCTCCAGGCCGATGCGAACGTTGTCGGGGCGAAGGATACGAAGAACGGTGGATTCCCCGTGATACGCCGGGAGCGACGAGACGCGGAAGTCGACCTGGCTGCCGTCGACCGTCATCTTGATCCGGCCGTCCTGGGGCAGTCGCTTTTCGGCGATGTCGATGCCCGCCATGATCTTGATGCGGCTGATCAGCGGGCCCTTCATCCGGATCGGAATGTCGTCGCGGATCACACATTCGCCGTCGATGCGATAGCGAACGCGGACGCGGTCCTTGAACGGCTCGATATGAATGTCGCTCGCACGACCACGCACGGCCTCGGCGATGAGCGCCTGCACCAGCTTAATGACCGGGGCCTGCGTCGGGTCGTTCTCGATGTCCTCGCCGACGCCTGCAAGGTCGACGGATTTGTCGACCGAGCGGTCGACCGACTTGTCGATGCTGCGGTCGACGGACTGGTCGAGGCTCTCCCGCAGGCGGTCGACGGTGCGGTCCATCGTCTGGTCGATGGTGTTGGCCGCGGACTTGCTGAAAAGCTCGTCGATGACGGCCTTGATGCGGTCGCGCGGGGCCAGCACCGGGCGAATGTCCTTGCCCAGCCGGAACTTCAGGACGTCCATCAGCTCCATGTCCAGCGGGTCGTGGACGGCCAGACGCAGCTTGCCGTTCTCGCTACCCAAAGGCAGGACGAGGTGCTTCTGGATCAGGTCGTCCGGCACGGCATTGATGGCACCGGGCGGAATAGATTGCTTGTCGAGGTCGACGTACTCCATCCCCTGCTGCGCCGCCAGGGCCTTGTAGACGTTGGCGTCGGTGCAGAGCTTGAGGTCGATCAGGCCCTCACCGATGCGGAGCCGTTTCTTCTTGGCGTGGGCGAGGCCTCTTTCGACTTCTTTGACGTTGATCACGCCGAAGTCGACGAGGATTTCGCCCAGACGCTTTTGGGACTTGGCCATGGTTGCTCCGGAGGCTCGTGCAGGCCCGGCAGGACGCCGGGCCGAAAGGCGGGACGTGAAGTCTACCGCCACGCCCCACCCACCGGCAACCGCTTCGGCCGGTGCAATAACCGACGTCCTCCCGGCGAAGCCGCTCACCGAACACAGAGCCCTTCACCCAGGCCGCCTAACCTTCGACCGTCACCGATCCCTCAACGAAAGCACCTCCATGGCAGAGCACGCAGCCGAGATCACCGAAGCCAACTTCGAAGACGAAGTCACCAACAGCGACAAGCCCGTCCTGCTCGACTTCTGGGCCGAGTGGTGCCCGCCTTGCAAGATGATCGCCCCACACGTCGACAACTTCGCCAAGGAGTACGCCGACAAGGTCAAGATCGGCAAGGTCGACGTCGACTCGAACCAGAGCCTGGCCCAGAAGTACGGCATCAGCGCCATCCCGACGCTCATCATGTTCAAGAACGGCGAAGCCGTCCAGACCATCCAGGGCGCCGACCTCAACAAGATCAAAGAAGCCCTCGACGCCGCCTAGGTGAAAGGGAAGTAGCCGCGGGCTTACAGCCCGCAGGCAGCGTGTCGAACGTGAATGTGCTCTGGGGGTGCGTATGCGTAACCGAACCCGTCTTCGAACCCGCTTGCATCGTTCGACTTCGCTACCTGCCTGCGACCTGTAAGGTCGCGGCTGTTCGAATCCGTCGCAACTTCTTGGGGTTTGTCGCGGCTCCCTACGATCTTCGCGGCCTTTCACTTCATGACCGTCCTACGCGTCATCGCCGTCCACACGTTTCGCGAAGCGGTGTCGCAGCCGCTGTATCCGCTGCTGCTTGCAGCGGGGGCGGCGATCCTCGGGCTCTATGGCCTGTTGCCGTTCTTCACGCTCGGTGAAGACGTCGTCATGTACCAGGCCGTCGGCCTGGACGTGGTCATCGCGCTCACGCTCATCCTCGGCATCATCGCCGCGGGGCGAACGGTCCACGACGAGATCGAAGACCGCACGATGCTCACGCTCATGAGCAAGCCCGTCGGCCGCGGCGAGGCGCTCGTCGGCAAGTTCCTCGGCCTCTTCGTCTCGACAGGGTTGGCGGTGCTGTTCCTCGGAGTCGTGCTGGCCGTGCTGACGTGGCGACGCATTCCCGGCGACTTCAATCTTCCGCCCGATCCCATTCTGACGTCGCAGATCACGCAGCTGGGCGACCTTCGCTCCATGCACCTCGCCGGGCTTTGGCCCCAGCTCGTGCTCGCGTGGCTTCAGGTCGGAACGCTCGTGGCCATCGGCGTCGCGTTGTCGACCCGCTTCGGCACCGCCCTGACGCTGCCGGCGACGCTCGTCCTCTACGTCGCGGGCAACCTGACCGCCTACCTCGATACCGCCACCAACGCCGCCACGCTTCCCGTCGCCGTCATCGGCTACGTCGTCAACACGGTGCTGCCCTTCCTGCGGGTCTTCGACCTCACGGATCACACCATCTACGGCACCATCGCCGTCGGCGGCACCAGCTTCGCCGGCGACCCCAACGCACCGGGCCTCGGCTCCGTCTGGCTCTACGTCGCTACCGCCGTCGGCTACTTCATCGCCTACGTCTCGTTCATCTTGCTGTTGGCGCGTCTGTCGTTCGCGACCCGCGACCTCGGTGGCAACGAAGGTTGAGAAGGCCGCCGCGCAATTGGCTTGGTCCCACGCCCGCGCACCTCGTACGCTGTCACCATGGCGGATGACCCGCAAGTCGGTGACGACGACGGACAGGCAGAGCCCTCCGAGCCGCGGGGCCCGCTGAGTCGGGACCGGTTCGCCCAGACCGTCATCGACCGTGTTCGCCGACGATTCCCCCTCGTCAAGATCGGCCGGGCACCGCAATCGTTCAGCGTCCGGGTGAACGGGCAGGTCGCCAGCCTCGAGCACCTCTACCGCATCAGTCGCCTCAAGCCGGGCGACCTGCAACATCAAGTCGAACGCTGGGCCGTCGAGCTGCTTCGCGCCGGCGAAGGAACGCCCGACCGTCGGGCCGACCTTGACGAAGTCCGCGACCGAATCCTGCCGGTCCTCATTGCCGACACCGACCGCCGAGGCCGACGACCTGGGCCTCGACCTCGACGATCCCCCGAAGTCGACGCAGCCGTCGTCGTCGAGGCCGAGTCGGCCGAACAAGCCGGACGACGCACTGACGACCCGGCCTCTCGTGCCGGGCCTTCGGGTCGGCTACGTCATCGACGGCGATCGCACGATCAGCTACGTCCCGCGGAAGTTGCTTCGCCGTTGGGAGCTTGATCTCGAGAGCATCGACGAGCTGTCGCTAGACAACCTGCAAGCCCGCAGCGAGCAGATGAACGGCCACGCCGCCCAGGACGAGTCGGGCGACGTCAGCTTGATCTTGTTCCAGTCGCTCGACGGCTTCGACGCGAGCCGCCTGCTCTTGCCGAGCCTCCACCAGCGGTTGCGTGAGGCTCTTGGGCAGCCCCTTCGTCGCCGCGGTGCCGAACCGGGACATTCTGCTTTGCTTCCGCGAAGACATCGAGACGATTCGCACGCTACGTGGTCAGATTCGCCACGACTACTCGACCAGGCCCCACCAGATCAGCCCGGACCTGTTCCTTGTCACGCCCGACGGCCTGTCGCCGTATGATCCTCCCGAGGCCGATGAGGGCGGTACGGACGACGCCTGAGCCTCACCTTCAGATCCTCGCAAGCACGGAGGCTTTGTATGCGGCAGATGTTGACGGCACTGATGTTCCTGGCGGCCTGGCGGTCGCCGATGTCGCCGTCGCGCTGACGCGCCGGCCGAGGGGCGATCGCGACGATCGACAAGATGCCCTGGCCATGTTGCCGGGCAAGGCGACGTCGGCCGTGCGTGTCGTGAAGCTCGGGCAGCCGGGCGACGCGGGTGCGGGAATCGACCGTCGTCTACGACCGCCGCGGCTCGCGAGCCGATGATCCCGGCGAGCAACCTGAAGGTCCTCACCTCCGCCGCCGCGTCGGCCGTGCTGGGCGACGACTACCGCTTCGAGACCAAGCTGTACGTTCGTCGCGACGACAATGCGGAATCGGCCGATGTGCTCATCGTCGGCGGCGGCGACCCGAGCTTCGGCGACAGCGCGATCCAGGAAGACGTGCGTCAAGTGCTCGACGGCTGGGCACGTTCCTGGCTGATTCGGGCGTCGCACCATCGGGAACGCTCGTCGTCGACGACGGCATCTTCGACCAGACCTACGACCACCCGAACTGGCCCGAAGACCAGAAGCACCTCTGGTACGAGGCCCAGGTCGGCGGGCTGAACTTCAACGTCAACTGCGTCGGCGTCAACGCTGACCCGCGCGGGCAACGTGATGGACGTCGAGCTGGATCCGGCGACGCTGTACGTGGACGTCAAGGCCGCGTCGCCGCCGGCACGAAGAACGCGGTCATCGTCTCGCGTCGTCTCGGCACCAACAACGTCATCCTCGGCGGCGAGACGAACGCCACAACCCAGGGCCCGATCCGCGTCACCGTCGACAACCCGACGAGCTACTTCGCAACGGTCTGGTCGAAGCCATCGGCGATGCCGACGTCTCGGTCACGCGGGCCGTGTCACAGCCCGAACGCTCCGATCGACGGCTGGCGCTTGTAGCCGTTCACGAGACGCCCTGGCGGTCGTCTTGGCGCAGGACGAACGAGGACAGCATCAATCTCTATGCCGAGTCGCTCATCAAGCTGCTCGGCCATCGTCGCTACCGGCGCGGCCGGCTCGTGGCAAACGGGGCCGCGGCCATAAAGACCTATCTCGTCCGACACGGGCACTTCGACAGAAGGCATCAGCCTCGACGATGGCAGCGGGATGAGCCGACTCAATCGCGTCACCGCCGCCGCGCTCACCGCCGCCCTGGCCGAACGTCATGCGTCGCCGCAGCACGAGGTTTATCGCGACGCCCTCTCCGACGCCGGCAGCGACGGCACGCTCCAACGCCGCTTCCGCGACCGCCCGACCCTCCACGGGCGCGTCTGGGGCAAAACCGGCTACATCCGCGGCGTCAGCACGATGAGCGGCTACCTCCAGGCCTCCGACGGCAACTGGTACGCCATCAGCGTCCTTATCAACGACTGCCCCAACGGCGACATCTGGCGTGCCAAAGCCGCCCAAGAAGCCGTCTTCGCCGCCGTCGATGGCTTGTCGTAGTCTCGCAGAACGGGCGATCCTCCGTCATCCTGAGCGAGCGCAGCGAGTCGAAGAACCTCGCCTTCTAGATCTCGTCCAGCCGAGATCCTTCGGCTGCCGCTCAGGATGACGGAGGGGGTGATGGGCGTTGCTCGAAGAAAGGTTCGGGGCGTTCCAAAAGCTTCGGTGACGATCTAAGCTTTGAGCATGAACCGAATCGCCACCGCCGTTGTCGCCACGCTCGCTGTCGCCGGTCTTGCTCGCGCGACTTGGCCACTGACGTCGCCGACGCGCACGGCCGCCCTGACCTGCCGGCGGGTCTGGTGCTGGCGTCCGACATCACCGTCAACTTCGGCGGGAACACGCTTCTCGACTCGGCAGACGTGATCTTCCATCCGAACGGCGCACTCGTCCGCATCGAGACCGGTCAGGACGTCGCCGTCTTCGACGGGTCGACCGCCTACATGAACGAACGGTGCCGCCATCCCAAGGCCGCGGTTCCAACTGCTGACTTGGCCCTACTTCGCGGTCATGGCGTACAAGCTCGATGACGGCGGCACAACGCTCAAGACCATCGCCGACGGCCCGCTGCGGTGGCGAGGAGCCGATGAAGCGGGCCAAGCTCACCTTCGAGCGACGGCACCGGGGACAGCCCCGAACGACTGGTACATCCTCTACCTCAACGACGACAATCAGCTCATCGCTTCGGCCTACATCGTCACCTACGGCAAGTCGGCCGAAGAAGCCAACGCCGAACCGCACGCCATCCTCTACGAAGACTTCATGGCCGTCCCCGGACCCGACGGCAGAGACGTCGGCCTTGCTGAGCCCGACGTGGACCTTCTTCAACTGGACCGATGCCGAAGGCCTCATCGGTGAGCCGATCGGCAAGGTGACGCTGGACGATCTCCGTTTTGTCGAGCCGGCCGAGGGCGTCTTTGACAAGCCGGATAGCGCCGTCGAAGTCGAGGTGCCCGCCGCGATGTAGCGGCCGTTGTAGACTGTCCCCATGGCAAATGTGCTTTGGATCGCCGCCGGCCTCTCAACCGTCGCGGCCGTCGGATTGGCAATACTGGGCTTCCTCGTCTATCCGAAACAGGTTAAGGCCCAGGGCAAGCCCCACGGCAAGAAGGCCACGCCCGCCATGGAACGGCAGGGGCTGGCCCGATCCATGTTCGTCATCGCCATCGCGGCGGCGTTTACCTGTGCGTTCTTCGCAGTCTTCCTTGGCTGAAGGCTATCGTCGGTGCATGATCCGACGCCTGCCCTTGCTCGCCGTGCTGGCCATCGGCCTCGTCTCCGTCGCCGCGTCGCCGACGACCCGACCGACCACCTGGACGCCCCACGGCCTGCCCGCCTCGACGGGTGGCGACGTGGTCGCATGCGACCGATCCAGTCGAGGTCAGGAAGGTTCTGGCCGAGCCGCAGAAGTACGCGGGTCAGACGATCTACGTCACCGGCAACATCACTGCCGTCTGCAAGAAGGCGGGTTGCTGGATCAAGCTGATGCCCACGGGCATGCCCAAGCCGGCGGTGAAGGGCCTCGACACGACGAGCGTCTTCGTCAAGCTGACATGCCCGAAGGACGGCTTCCTGGTGCCGGTCGATTCGGTCGACAAGAAGGCCGTCGCGTATGGCGAAGTCGTTGTCGAAGAGATCAGCGAGACCGACGCCCGCCACTACGCCAAGGACGACGGTGCGACGGACGAAGAACTCGCCGCCATCTCCGGACCGCAGACGGTGGTTCGACTGATGACCCCGGGTGTGTGGGTCGCCGGCAAGTAGATCACTCGAAGGGGCAAGTAGCCCACTCAAAAGGGGAAGTAGCCCACTCGAAACGGGAAGTAGAACACCGGGACTGGACGCAGAACTCTGAATCATGTGCATCTGAAAGCCGCGACCTTACAGGTCGCAGGCAGCGTTGAGAGGTCAGGAGCGCAACTCGACCACGGGCCTGCCTGCGAGCTGTAAGCTCGCGGCTCAGAGCACTCCGATCGCTCTCATCGCTCCGGCGCTCCGGGCTCGGCGCTCGGAGCACTCGGAGCACCCAGGAGTGCTCTGAGGAACATCGTTGTCCCGAGGAACCCGTCGTCAGAGTGGTCGTGAGATCAGCACCACCGCGTCGGCCGATGCGATGGCTGCCCGGTCCGTCGCCGACGCCGGGACCAACAGCGTTCGCCCGAGAGACGCCTCAACGCCGGCCACCGCGATCGCGCCGGCGACAACGACCACCACCACGCAGCCGGCCGGCAGATCGTGACTTGCCCTCGCTGCGAATCGAAACGCGGTCCATCGTGAACTGTGGCGCCGCGACCAATCGGCCGTCGCCCCTGGCCACCGGCGGGGCCTTGGGCCCGGTGCCGGCGAAGTCGATGCATTCCAGCGCCTGATCGACGTGTAGCTCGCGCTCTTGGCCCGTCTTGGGATCTTTCCGCTTGAAGTCGAAGACGCGGTACGTCGTGTCACTGGGCGTTTGAACCTCGGCGACAAGCATGCCGCCGCCGAGGGCGTGGACGGTGCCGCTGGGCAGGTAGTGGCAGTCGCCGTCGGCCGCGGGCAGGGCTTCGATCAGCGACTCGACCGTGCCGTCATTGATCGCTTGCTCGAACTGCGTCGCGCGTCACGCCAGGCCGCAGACCCTTGAGCAGCCGGGCGTCCGGCTCGTGGGCCAGGACGTACCAGCACTCGTTCTTCAAGTGCGCCCCCGCGTGCGCCGCGGCGTAGGCATCGTCCGGGTGAACCTGCACCGACAGGTCGTCGCCCGCATCCAGGAACTTGACCAACAACGGAAACTGCGGCCCGTCGGGCGTCGCGACGGGCTCGGCATCGCCGAGAATCGCCTTCCTCGTCGCATCGTCCGACATCAGATCGTGCAACGTCTTGCCGGCCAATGGCGTGTCTCCGGTGACGGCGGCGCTCGTCCATCGGCCCTCTTCCACGACGCCCGGCGGGAAGTCGTAAAGCTCCCAGCTCTCGCCGATAGGCTCGCTATTCGGCAAATCCTTCCCCAACCCACTCAGGCGTCTCGACCCCCACATCTTGGGCACGATGCGGGGACTCAAACATCAACGGCTGGTGGAGCGGGTCTGACATCTTGACGGTGGCGGGGGTTGTCGGCGGGTTTCGGCAGAGCCGGGATTCGACCGATACTACCGGCAGCAACGACGTCCGCGGATTCTTCTCCCGCCACCGATCGACCGCCCATGAACCCGACCGACAGCACCGCCGTCAGGCCCGTTGACCTCGACCCCGCGGCCGAGAGTCGTGTCGGCCAGACCGACGTCGGCGTGAAGACCTTCGTCCTCGACACCAATGTCCTCCTCCACGATCCGGCGCGCTGTTCGTCTTCGACGAACACGACGTCGTCATCCCGTTCGAGGTCATCGAAGAACTCGACACCTTCAAAACCCGCAACGACGAAGTAGGCCGGGCGGCGCGGGAGACGATCAGGCACCTCGATGCCTTCCGCTCGCGTGGCGTGCTGGCGGATGGCGTGGACGTCATCCACCCGACCACCGGCGAGCAAGGCGGCAAGCTGCAGGTCATTCTCGACACCAACGGCATCGAGGTGCCGGGCCTGCGGGCACCGACCGCCGACAACCACATCATCCGCTGTGCCATCAAGATGCAGCGGCTCAGCAAGCGGGCCGTCTTCGTCAGCAAAGACATCGCCGCTCGGATCAAGGCGCACGCGATGGGCGTGCCGGTCGAGGATTACGAGAACAAGAAGGTCAACTTCGACGGCCTGTTCCGCGGCTATCGCGACCACCTCGCGACACCGGAGCTGATCGACGGCATCTTCCACGGCGAGGCGCCCGTCGAAGCGGCGAGCCTCGGCCTCGAGAACCTGTTCGCCAACGAGTACGTCCTGCTGCAGAACATCGAGAACCCGACGCACACGGCGCTGGCCCGCGTGACCGCAGACGAGCGAACACCTGGCCGCGGTTCGGCCGTTGAAGCGGCACGTCTACGGCATCCTGCCGCGGAACCTGCAGCAGCAGATGGCGCTCGATCTGCTGCTCGACGACGACGTTCGAACTCGTCAGCCTCATCGGCCATGCAGGGACGGGCAAGACGCTGCTCGCCCTGGCCGCGGGCATGCAGCGGGTCGTCAGTGACGGGCGGTACACGAAGCTGCTCGCGGCGAGGCCGATCATGCCGATGGGGCGTGATATCGGCTACCTGCCGGGCGACAAGGACGAGAAGCTCGGGGCGTGGATGCAGCCGATCTTCGACAACCTCACCTACCTGCTCGGCGGCCGCGTCAACCACGGCGGCGACGACAAGGCCGAGGACCACAAGGCCCATCAGCACAAGCAGTCGATGAAGGGCGTCGAGGGCCGGATCGAGAGCCTGATGCGTGACGGCTCGATCGTCCTCGAGCCGCTGACGTACATCCGCGGCCGAAGCATTCCGGACCAGTTCATGATCGTCGACGAGGCCCAAAATCTGACGCCGCACGAAATCAAGACGATCGCCTCACGCGTGGGCGAAGGGACCAAGCTGGTGTTCACCGGCGACCCGACGCAGATCGACAACCCGTACCTCGACGCCTCGAGCAACGGGCTGACGTATCTGGTCGAGAAACTCAAAGGCCGCGGGCTCGTCGGGCACGTCACGCTCGCCAAAAGCGAGCGCAGCGAGCTGGCGAGCCTCGCGGCCGAGGCGTTGTAAGACGCTGTAGTTCTTACCGGCGACGACGCAGCAGAACGCCGCCCGCTGCCATGGCCAGAGCTGGCCGTGGCGGGTTCCGGGACGAGCGAACGTGTACGTCGACGTGCCCGAGACGTTTCCGCCGCCGAAGGCGCTGGTGAGCGTGCCGGTCGCCTCGAACGTCAGCTCGTAGGTGCCGATGGCGTCGAAGGCGAAGTCGTAGTGGTTGTCGCCGACGGTGCTGGCGAACAGGGTGTCGCCCGAGAGACCGTCGCTCGTGTCGGCAAAGATCACCGGTCCGCCGAGACCCGCCTGGCTGGCGACGAACGTGCCGGGACCGCTGAAGCCGACCAGTTCGAGCTCGTAGACGTCGCCCACAATGACGCCGGCGCCGGTCTCTTCCGAGCCGATGCCGAGCCAGAGCGTGGTCGGGTCTTGCACTTCGGGGACGAAGTAGACCGTCGACCCCGCCGCGATGCCGCCGAGGGCAGCGTCCTGCATGCGGACGTTGCCGGGCACGAGGATGCCTTCGTCCGCTTCGATCTCTTCGATCGTCGGGAACGGGCCAAAGGGTGCGTCTTCGTTGGCGAGAATCAGCTCGATTTCCTCGACCTCCGTGGCGGAGGCGAGAACGGTTTCGACTTCGATGTCGAAGTGGCCGGCATCGAGTCGGGTTTGAGCAAAGGCAGGCGTTGCCGTCGCGACGGCGAGAAGGGGAAGTAGGCTTCGCATTTTGAGAATCTCCGGAAGAGGAAGCAAAAGGAATCAGGCGCGGCGACGCGCCAGAAGAAGGATGGGGGCAAGAGCCAAAGCGACCGTCGGCTCGGGTACGACGGAGGCGTACCAGGCGTCGAGGACGGTGATGTCGTCCGAACTGGTCGCACCGAAGTTGGCACGAAGCAGGCCGAAGTCGGCAAGATTGACGATGCCGTCGCCGTTGAAGTCACCGGCCGACCAGCCGCCGAAGGTGCCGAAACCGGCGCGAAGCAGGCCGAAGTCGGCGAGGTTGACGGTGCCGTCGAGATTCGCGTCGCCGTCGATCCGATTCGAGGTCGGCGACGGTGAACGCCTGGACGTCGATCTCGTAGATGCCCGGCTGCGTGAACGACCAGTTGTAATGGCTGTGGCGAGTTGGCGTTGACGAAGACGGAGTCGTCGTCGGCGATGCCGTCGATGGTGTCGAAGAAGACGGTCGGCGTGCTGCCGGCGATCTGGAAGAGCGAGAACTCCGCGTCGTCGGGCGAGCGGACGTCACGAAGTTGAAACTGGGTCCACTTCTGAGGAGTCGACGAGACCCGCGGGTCGTTCGCCTGCCACGGGATCAACTCGTCGATGGCAGAGGCGCTGATCGCGTCGGCGGCGAGGCCGAGGTAGAGGTAGTCGACGGGCTGACTCTGGATTGCGAAGCCCTTGCGGCAAGAGCCAGAAGTCCTCGCCGGGCGTCGCACCGATGAAGCCGAACGGGGCCAGCCCGCTGGCCGTCAGGTTGAGCCGATTCGTCGGGTTGACGACGAGGTGGCTGTCGTCCGGCGTGCCGGCAGATGTCTCGCCGATCGCCTGGTAGACGCTGCCGAAGAAGCCGCCCTGCTCGTAGGGAATCTGGATGTCGATGTGTGCGGCATCGACCGGGTTCGACCCGGCGACGGGCGTCTCGACCGCAAACGTGAGGGTCACGATGTCGCTCGACAGACGACGCTCAGCGGCCAGTGCCGGCGATGCCGCAATCGCGACCAAGGGAATGCAGGAGTTTCGTGTTCATGGATGAAGGGCTGTCGCCCGCGACTGAGATCGCGGAACGCGGGAATATTGAGCTGAAAAACGACGGTCTACGGCACGAGCTGGCTCAGCCGATCGTTCGGCGGCAGCGCGAAGTTGATCCGGTCACGGACGTACCCGCGCACCGTCCCAGCATCGAGCGACGACACGTGACCGTCCGCGTACAGGTAGTTCGCCCGACCTTCGTCGCGACGCTCGGTGGTCGAGGCACCATGTCGGTCCGGCGAGATCTGCCCGAGCAGTTCCGTCCAGTTCGCGATCGAAGCTGGTCTCGGCGAACCACTCGTTGGAGTCGGTGTGATCGCCCTTCTCGTCGTCTTGAGCGAAATCGTCGCTCGATTCGAAGAGAACGATGGTTTCCACCGGCTCCGGCACTGCCACTCGACGACGGAAATCCGCGATCGTTTCCGGAATGATGGCCAGTTGCTGCTGGACCGGGTGGATCAGGTAGTAGTTGATCCTGTAGCTCGTCCCGCGACCGATCTGAACCGTCTCGCCGTTGATCGTCTGAGGCTCCGTATCCAGCAGCTCGCCACGCCTGGGATCGGCCGGGCAAACGCGAATCTCATCCACCTCGGCGATGTACGGCCGAAGCGTGTGGATCCAGCTTTCGTTGTCCTCGATGATCCGCCCGGGCTCCGGGTGGGTCGACTGCGGGTACCACTCACGGTTGTCGTCGCAGTACTGCGAGATGGCCGCCGCCGAGCTGTTTGAGGTTGCTCGCACAGACCACGAGCTGTGCCGAGGCACGGGCCCGCGAGAGCGTCGGCAGCAGGATGCCGACGAGCAGCGCGATGATGCCGATGACGACCAGAAGCTCGACGAGTGTGAAGCCGCCACGACGTCGGGCGGAAGCGGAGCAGATCGGGGTGCACATCTGGCACCTCCATGGCTGAAGGGCTGACCGCACAGTGCGGATCAGGAGGGCCGGCGCAAGGCCGACATCGGCACGTCAGACGACGCGCAACGATTCACTTCAAGCGCATGCAGGTGGCCCGCGAGCCGATACTTCAGAAGCCGCGGTCACATCCGCCGTCACCACACAGACCGGGGCAACGGAGCCGGCAAGTGCCAGCGTCTCAACGAGCGTCTCGGTCTCGCCGACCGTCCCGCTGGCCGAAGCCGCGGCAGTCAGGTGGATGCAGACGTCACAGGTCTCTTCGTCAGGCGTCGAATGATCCGACTCGTCCGAACAAGCCTCATGCGACGTCTCCGCCACCGCGTGCTCGGCATGCTCGGCCGCATGAAGGGCAGACAGCCCCGGCAGCGACATCTGCCCCAGCAACCCGACCACCGCCACGACCCACAGGCCGAGGTGTCGAAGGTCTAGTTGATTAGAGCGGCGCGGGGCATCGAGCGGGCGTGAGCATAATCGGGTTCGCCGCGGAGGCAAGATCAGATTCGGGCTTCTCGTGTCCGTCATTCTGATCGGCATCTAAGCTTCATCATGGAGACGCGCCTTGCCGAGCCGGACCAGCAGACCGCTGACGCCGCGAAGCTGTCGCGAGCGGACGTGGCCGTCGTTATCCCGGCGTGGAACGAAGAGGCGAGCATCGGCCGAGTCATCGACGCTTTGCCCGACGAGTGGCACCGCCGGGTCGTCGTCGCGGACAACAACTCGACCGACTACACAGCCGACGTCGCCCGCAAGTTCGGCGCGACCGTCGTCCCGGCACGGCGACAGGGTTACGGCTCCGCCTGCCTGGCCGCCCTTGCAGACATTGCCAAAGACCCGCCGCAGGCGGTGGCCTTTATTGATGCGGACTTCTCAGATCATCCGGAACAGCTCGGCGACGTCGTCGGCCCGGTCGTCAGAGGCGAGGCGGATCTGGTCATGGCCAGCCGGATGATGATCAAGCAACCCAAAGGCGCATTGCTCCCGCAGGCGATCTTCGGCAACTGGCTGGCGTGTCGGCTGATCAAGCTGTTTTTCGGCGTTCGCTACACCGATCTCGGGCCCTTCCGGTGCGTCTCGTGGGCGGCGCTGCAGAACGCATGGACATGCAGGACCCGACCTTCGGGTGGACTGTCGAGATGCAAGTCAAGGCTGCCCGGCTGGGCATGCGGACGATGGAGATCCCGGCCCGCTATCGCCCGCGGGTCGGCGTGAGCAAGATCACCGGCACGGTCAAAGGAACCGTCAAAGCGGGCACCAAGATCCTCTGGACGATCTTTCGCCACGGCCTCGTCGGAAGATGATGGCGTGACGGGTCGTTGTGTCTCAACCATTGTCTGTTACATTGCATCTACCGACATTGATCTATGAGTAGAGGCGAAGCCGATTACATCCCGACGACACCCCTTCCCCCGGGCGGGCACGGTGGATCGGCCGACATCGCGATCGCCCGCGCTGCCGTGAGAGCTTTCGATGCCTCGCACTCCGGACGTGAACCGATAGGCCGAGAGGATCTTCCAGACGTCGGGACGAGCGTCCTGCCCGACCTGCTCTGCGAGCTTGAAGACGTGAAGCGCCGGGCGCTGTCGCAGGCGCTGACGGCTTCCATGAACAGCATCCGCCAGCGACAGCTCACTGAGTTGCGTCGCAGGTTTCACGCGCTGGACGGCCTGAACGACCTGGATGTGCTCGACGACCTGCCCGACACGGTTCGTCGGATCGCGGATGTCATCGGCATTGACGGCGGTGAGACCAGCATCCTGGCAGGGACGGGTATCGGTGACGCGCCCGTCGACGGCACGGACATCTTGCGGATGCAAAGCTCCGCCCACGCCGCCGCCCGATACGGCCAAGGCTTCGGAACGGGTGAAATCGGCGCCGAGTATGCGTTGCTTCGGATGGTCATCAAGTTAGAGCTCGCCGCGACGCTCGGCCGGGAGCTGATCGCGGTCGAGTCGCTCGTCCTCCACGCCGCGGTTGACGAAGCCTCGAATGCCGCGCTGATCAGCTTTGCTGCTCTGCGGGAGAAGCGGGCACGGCTCGAGGCTGAAGCGATGAGCCGCTTCCTCTCGTCGCTGGCTCACGACCTTCGCAACGGGCTGGGCGGTGCGATGATGTCGATGCAACTCGTCTCGGCCACGCTCGACGACGCCTTCGATAAGAAGAAGATCGAAGACCTGCGTGACGACATTACCGAAAGCCACGGCCTGCTCGACTCGACGGTCAACACCATGACCCGCGTCCTCGAAGCTGAGCGACTCCGCGCCGGAGCCGGCGCCGTCAATCTTCGCCCACGCCGCGTAGAGCTTCGGCCGTTCATGCTCAGTGCATCGCGCTCAGCGTCGCGGACGAGCCTCACCGCGAGCGACGGCCTGGAGATCGATGTAGTTTGCGACCCGGAGGCGGTCGTCGAAACCGATCCGGATCTGCTGACCAGCATCCTGCTCAACTTCTTGAGCAACGCCGTCCGCTTCGGCAACGGCAAGCCGATCACGCTGAAGTGCGAGGCGTCGGGCGACGGCTTCGTCATCGGCTGCACCGATCGCGGTTCGGGTATTGCTGCCGACCGGCTCGAACAGCTCTTTGATCGCTTCCACCGTGGCGGCAGAAACGACGGTCAGGGCCTTGGCCTGGGTCTCTTCATCGCCCGATGTGCGGCAGACCTGATCAACGCAAAGCTGGACGTCCAGAGTGAGCCGGGCGTGGGAACGACCTTCTCGCTGACACTGCCGCGGGCATTGTCCGACGATGCGTGAACGCCCGTCGTAGGCTGCGGCATGAGTGACGATGCACCCAGTCCTTCGCAGAGTTCCCCCGAAGCCGCGCCGGCCGACGCCGGGAAGCCGGAGATCAAGATCGACGATTTCCTGAAGCTGGACCTGCGCGTTGCGACCGTCAAAAGCTGCGAGCCGCACCCGAACGCAGACAAGCTCTTGAAGCTTCAGCTCGACGACGGCACGCCAGAGGGTCGACAGATTTGTGCCGGGCTCCGAGGCATCTACGAGCCGGACGACCTCGTCGGCAAGCAGATTGTCGTCGTCGCCAACCTCGCCCCGCGAAAGATGCGTGGCGAAATCAGCCAAGGCATGCTCCTGGCTGCCAGCGACGACGGGCGTGACACGGTCGTCGTCGTCGGGCCGCACGGATCCATTGCTCCCGGCGCTAGCGTCGGCTAGTTCCACGCCGTGCTACGCGAGCTGCACATCGTCAATCTTGCAGTCATCGCCGAGGCGCGAGTGGAGTTGGTTGCAGGGCTCAACTGCTTCACCGGCGCCACCGGTGCCGGCAAGAGCTTCGTCATCGGTGCTGTCAACGTGCTGCTCGGCCTCAAAGGCGCAGCCGACCTGCTGCGGAAGGGCACGCAAGAAGGCCGAGTCACCGGCGTCTTCGACGTGTCCGAGGGCATGCTCGTCAAGGTCCGCGAGGCCGTCGATCTGCCGCTGGACGAAGCGGCCGACGACGGGCTCATCCTCACGCGACGCCTCTTCAAGACCGGTCGAACCCGCGTCAGCCTCAACGGCAGCCCGGTCACGCTCGCTCAGCTCAAGGCCGTCGGCGAACTGCTCGTCGACGTCCACGGCCAGCACGACTCGGCCTACCTGCTCAAGCCGGCCAACCAGCTCGACGTCCTCGACGGCTTCGCCGGCCTCGATCAGGACCGCAGCACGTTCCGCAAGACCTACGACGATCTCAGCCACGCCCGCCGACGCCTGGCGGAGCTGACACGCGGACGCGACTTGCGCGAGCAGACGCTCGAGCTCTACCGCTTCCAAGCAGCCGAGCTGGAGGCGGCGTCGCTGGACCCTGCCGAGTTCGAGTCGCTGCAAAGTCGCGCAGGCGTTTTGGAAAACCTGGAGCAGCTCAAGACCGACTCGGCCGAGGCACAGGCGGAGCTGTACGACGCTGACGGCGCGATCGTCGATCGCCTCAAGACGATCGTCCGCACGCTCGACGACCTCGGCACCCTCGACGCCGCCGTCCTGCCGATCGCCGAGAACGTCCGCAACGGAACGCTGCAACTCGAAGAGGCCGCTCGTGATTTGGAGCGGTACATGAGCAAGCTCGACCTCGACCCGGCCGAGCTGAACGAGGTCAACGATCGCCTCACCGCCCTGCACCGCGTCCTCCACAAGTACGGCGGCACGATGGAGAGTGCCTTGGCGACGCAGGCCAAGCTCCGTCAGCAGATCAGCGATCTTGATCGACAATCCGAAGACTTCGGCAGCCTGGAGAAGCAACTCGAGCCGCTCCAGATTAAGCTCAACAAGCAAGCGGCCGGACTTCGCAAAAAGCGACTCGCCGCCGCGAAAAAGCTCGGCCCGGTGATCGACGAGCAGCTCCACGAACTCGGCATGGAGAAGGCGACCTTCAACGTCGAAGTCGCGTCACTCGACGCCCCCGGCCCGACGGGCACCGATGCGGCGGAGTTCGTCGCGCAGCTCAACCCGGGCCTTGACCCGCAGCCGCTTCGCAAGATCGCCAGCGGCGGCGAGTTGACCCGCATCATGCTCGCCATCAAGCAGGTCCTGGCCAAGGAGGACAAGGTCAGCGTGCTCGTCTTTGACGAAATCGACGCCAACGTCGGCGGGCGTCTGGCCAGCGTCGTCGGCAACAAGCTTCGCCGCCTGGCGGACGCGCATCAGGTGTTGTGCATCACCCACCTGCCCCAGATCGCCAGCTACGCCGACCGTCATCTCGTCGTCGAGAAGCAGCAGGCCGACGACACCCGCACGACGGTCCGCCTGATGGAGGGCGACGACCGCCTCGAAGAACTCGCCGGCATGATCGGCGGCAAGTCGATCACCAAGACGACGCGTGCCCAGGCCAAGGAACTGCTCGACCACGCCGCGGCGGAGTTTGCGATCACCACCGCATGACTTTGACGGACAAGCTGAACCGTTGCAACATACACTCCTCCTATGGTCGCTACGCTGCTGCCATTCTCGGTTGAACGTGCGGAGCGAGCAGTGCAGAAGGTCAGCGAGCGATTGTACAAGTCAACGGCTGCCCTCTCCGCGGCCGGTGTGGATTATGCAGTCGCAGGGGGCAACGCAGTTGCGCTGTGGGTGTCGCGAGTCGATGAGACCGCAGTACGAAACACGCGAGACGTCGACATTCTGATCCGGCGTTCGGACCTGCCGGCAGCCAAGCAAGCTCTTGAAGCCGTGGGCTTCGTCTACAGACGCGTCGCCGGAATAGATGTTTTTCTCGACGGCCCCGACGCCAAGGCTCGAGACGGGGTTCATATCGTATTTTCAGGCGAAAAGGTTCGTGAGCATGAAGTGGCTTCGAACCCAGAAGTGACCGAGTTTCAAGATTCTGAGCACTTTCGGGTTCTGGCGTTGGAGAGTCTCGTACGTGTGAAGCTGACTGCTTTCCGCGACAAGGATCGCACGCACCTTCGCGATTTGATTGACGTCGGGCTCATCGACGACACGTGGCCGGCGCGACTGCAACCTGAGTTGGGTGAGCGACTCCAACAGATCCTCGACGACCCGGACGGCTAGGCGAAGCCCGCCATCGAGTCCGGAATCTTGCGCGGTTGGCCGCTGCGGTCGACGCAGGCGATGGTCGTCGTGCCGGTGGCCAAGAGGCGGCCGGCGTGCTTCAGGGTGTACTCGTGCTCGATCTTGACGTGCGTCTGACGCGTGGCGGTGGTCGTCAGATCGACCTCCTGGTCGTACCGCGCCGGGGCCTTGTACTGCACGGCGGCCTTGGTGACGACGAAGAAGATGCCCGCCTTCTCGAGGTCGGCGTAGGCGATGCCGAGGTGTCTGAGCAACTCGACCCGGCCGATCTCGAAGTACTGGAGGTACCGGCTGTGGTGCAGATAGCCCATGGCATCGACCTCCGTGTAGCGGACGCGGAGGGTCGTTGTGTGGCTTGGGCCGGCGGACACGGGGCAAGGGTAGACCCGGCGGCCGGCGTCGCTAGCATGCCGGCCCGTCGTGGCGCGTGTCGCGGCGGGATGCTCCTCTGACAAAGGATGCCGATGACGCGAGGTCGAAAGGACACGGACAGGGCATGATCAAGGTGAAGCTCCGCGGTGGCGAAACCACCGACCAATTGTTGAAGCGCTTCAAGAAGGCTTGCGAGAAGGAAGGTCTCGTCAAGGACATGAAGAAGCACGCTTACTACGAAAAGCCCAGCGAAATCGCACGCCGCAAGGCCAAGATGCGCCGGCCGATGATCCAGCGGTAGGTCCGCTCGACGGATCTCCAGCCCCAACGCCTGTTGAAGCGGCCGCGACGATGAAGCGCGGCCCGCTTTGTCGTAGGCGGACATCGCGTACCCTTCGACCCCCGCATGACTGTCGCCGACGCTCCTACCGCCGAAACCGTCGACACGCCCGCCGAGGCGGAGGTGCCGGCGATCGAGATTCGCGGGCTGCGCAAGACGTACACCGACTTCTGGGGCCGTCCCAAGGTCACGGCACTGCACGATCTGGACCTGACCGTCCGCAAGGGCGAAGTCTTCGGCCTGCTCGGGCCCAACGGCAGCGGTAAGTCGACGACCATCAAGCTGCTCCTGGGGCTCATCTTCCCCTCCGCCGGCACCGCCAACATTCTGGGCATGCCGGCCGGGCACCCGGACGTCAATCGACGCATCGGCTTCCTCCCGGAAGAGTCGTACCTCTACCGCTTTCTCAACGGCGAAGAGACGCTGCGGTTCTACGGCAAGCTCTTCAAGCTCAGCCGCAAGGAACTCGACGAACGCGTCCCTCTCCTCCTCGATGCCGTCGGCCTCGACCAGAAGGCCCGTCGACGCAAGCTCCGTGAATACTCCAAAGGCATGGCCCGCCGCATCGGCCTGGCCCAGGCGCTCATCAACGATCCGGACCTCGTCCTCCTCGACGAGCCGACCACCGGCCTCGATCCGATCGGCACGCGGGAGATGAAGGACCTGATCGTCAGCCTGAAAGAACAGGGCAAGACCGTCATCCTGTGCTCGCACCTCCTGGCCGACGTGGAAGACGTCTGCGACCGCGTCACCATCCTCTTCCGCGGCAAGATGCAGACGCTGGGCCAGGTTCGCGAACTGACTCAGGATCGCGGCGTGACGGTCGTCGAGGCCCCGGATCTGACCGACCTTCAGCAAGACGAGCTGCGTCAGTACCTCGCCCGCCAAGGCATCAGCGCGACGCTGACGCATCCGCGGACGACGCTGGAAGACCTGTTCGTTCGTGTCGTCCGCGAGAACGCGGGTGACGGCAACTACACCAGCTCGGAGTAGCCGAGCTCACGCTGCATATCCTGCCCAATCGTGCCGGACGATCTTCAATCTTGGCTCCCGGCGGGCGTTGGTCTGCTGCTCGTCGGCGTGCTGGTCGTCTACGGGCTACGGGACCTTCGTCGCTGGAGCTTCCGACGAATGCTCGCCGTTGCAGGCCTGGCGTTCCGAGAGGGCGTGAGACGTCGCATCCTCTGGGCCGTGCCGTTGGCGATGGCGGCGATCGTGCTGCTGGTGCTTCTGGCCGACCCGAGTGACGAGCGACAGGCGATCTCCCAAGCCGTCCGCGCGGCCCTGTTCGCCAGCGGGCTCATGGCCATCGTCGTGCCGCTGATCCTCGGCTGTGCCGCCTTCCCGCGGGAAATCGAAAGCCGCGTCATCTTCAGCATCGTCACGAAGCCGGTCACCCGGCTGGAGCTGATCGTCGGCAAGATCACCGGCCTCGCCGGCCTCGTGGCCGTGGTGCTGACGGCGATGGGCGTCTTTTCGATGATCGTCCTGTTCCTGCTTCAGGCGCGGCTCGTCGATTCGGTCGACGCCCGCCTCGCGTCCGGCACGGCAGACGAAAAGCGTCGCCCGTACCTCCAGTACGTGGTCGATCAGGGCCTCCTCGGGCTCGACGGGCCCAACGGCGCGAAGGACCTGCAGATCTACGCGTTCCCGCCAGACATCGCCCACGACGACACCGGCGACACCCCTCGTTACTTCTCCCCGAGCGACTACTTCGCGCTCGTGCCGTTCCGATTCGATGAAGCCCTGCTCGACCGCGTGCTTGCAGCACTGGAGCAGGAACAGGCCGTGGACGTGCGGGTGCTGCTCCGGCTCGATTGGCAGCTTCTGCCTGGCCGACTCCCGCCTGGGTCGCTGCCCGTGGGCGTGCAGAGCCTGGACTCGCTTCCACCGACCGTGCCTCCGGTCGTCGGGATCGATCTTCGGGCGCAGAACGGTGCGCGAATTGCCTCGCTGGAGTCGTTGCCGAACAACGGCACCGCCCTGCCCGCTGACGGGTCGCAGGCAGAGTGGGCAAGCGCCGGCAGTATCGCCCTGCCACCCGAGTTCGTCCGACGCCTCCTCACAGCCGCCTCGGACGGGCGAAGCGTCGACATCGGCGTCTGGGGGTACTCGGTCGACTACGCCTTTGGCATCACCCGCGACGCGGTCGCCCTTCAATTTCAACTCGGCGATGACGACCCTCTCATGGTCCGGCCGGCAGTCGGAGATGACGGCCGTGGGGCGATTCGCCTCGAGACCCGGTTCGGCCGAGGCGGGCTCGGGCTTCGCGCGGCCGCCGACCGGACGGACACGCCCTCGCCGGCAGGCGTCTTCGCGTTCCGCGAGACGCCGCTTTCTGATGGTGACGACGAGGTCGGCTTTCTGGCCATCGGCGATGCGGAGATCAGCGAATCGCACCTCGGCGGCCTGGCAGACGACGCCGGTCGGGTTCGCGTCCGCGGCGTGACGACGGACGGACGGGCGTCGCCTTGGCAGATCGTGTTCCTCGATACCGGCCTGCCCGCCTACTTCGATCTGCCCGAGGCGATCACGGCGAACGGTCAATTCGACATCCAGATGCAGTCGCTGGCTCGCGGGCAGATCGTCAGCATCGCCGCCTCCGGCCTCCGCGCCGCCGACGCCGGCGGGCATGTGTGGCAGTCGCTGGCAAAGGCTCTGATCAACCAATGGCTTCTGGGGCTGCTCGTCGCGATCCTGGCGGTCGCCTTCGGCACCTTCGTCAATTGGCCGGTCGCACTCATCTCTGACGATTACGGCCATCGGCGGTCGCTGGGTGGTCGAACAGATCGGCACCAACTTCGACGGCCGCGATGCCGTGCAGCAGATTTTCGAGTCCGACGACGAAGACGGCTCCGCCGCCGCCCGTGAGGTGGTCGAGCGTGGCTACGACGCCCTGAGCAACACCGCCTCGACCGTGGCCAAGTTCCTGCCGGACGTGACCGTCTTCGACTCGGCCCCGCTGGCATCTCAGCGACAGGTGGTGCCTTGGACCCATGTTGGCCGGGCCCTCGTCAACACAGTCAACTACGGGCTGCCGGTCATCGCGGCCGGCTACGTGCTGCTTCGTCGGCGGGAGGTGGCGGCATGACGCAGAAGACCACGATGATCCTCGCCGCCGCGGCTTTGGTCGCCACGGCCCTGCTTCGCCCGGCGAGCGAGATGGTGCGACGCTCGCTCTCGCCCGAGTTCGCCACAGGCGTCGGGGCCGCGGGGCTGGCCAAGCTCGACAGTGCGGCCCTGGGTCTCGTCCTGGGCGGCCTGCGCGGGCCACTCGTCATGGCGCTGTGGACCAGTGCCGAAGAGCAACGCGGCAGCGGCGCGGGCGGTGAGGAATTGCTCGGCGGGCTCGACACCAAGATGGAGCTCATCCGCCTGCTCCAGCCGCAGTTCGACAGCGTCCACATCCAGCAGATTTACAACAAGTCGGTCAACCTCTCGTCAGAACTCGTCTCACCCGCGGCCAGGTACGCGGTCATTCTCGACGGCATCGACTACGGCAGACGCGTCCTGGCAGATCGGCCTGGCAACATCGACATCGAGACGCAGATCGGCCAGATCTACTCGAACAAGCTCGGCGCTGCCGACGAGCGGGCATACTTTGAGCGTCGCGTGCGGGACGAGACGTCTCCCCGTCGCGCCGCGCCAGAGTCGTATTGCCCGCCGCAGCCGAAGAAGCTTTCCGTAACGGTGCCAAGCGTGCCGGCATCTCGCCCCGGGAGTTGGACCTCCGCACGCCCGCCGATGCGACGAAGCGGGTGACGACGCTCGACATCGACGTCGTTCGCCTTCTCGAAGCCGACGATGCCGTCCCGCCGATCGAGGTCGAGCCGTTCGACATGGAGGCCGAGGAGACGGCGCAGCTTCGATTCGGCCGGCTCGAGACGATGCTGGACGACGAGAACTACATCTTGCCGAGCCTGACCGAACCGAATCGCCAAGCCCCAGAAGGCGCCGCCGCCGGCACGTTCCTCGACGGCAGCACCATCCAGTTCCTCGACGAACTCGGGCCTTTTCCCGAAGGACTGGGGCCTCACGCGCTCGCTTATGAGCACGCGATGCGGGCGTATGTGCTTCAGGAGTACTCGGGTCAGCGTCATGTGCAGCACTCGATCCCGTACATCCGAATCCAGCCGGCACGGAACCTGCGCGACTGGTCGATCTCGACCTACGAGCAGGGTCGGCAATTGGAGGCCGAAGCCCTTGGCATCGACGCGCCGCCGCGGAGTGTCGACGGGCGCCAACAGGCACAACTCGAACGCATCTCCGCCGGCTACGCACCGGGCAGCGAGGTTCGTTACCCGGCCCTTTTGCGCCGCGCCATCGCGATGTATGAGCGATCGAGCACGCTCGCCGAACCGGCGGCGCGGCGTTTCGAGAGGCACTTAGAGCTACACCCGGAAGCCGCGGGCGTCTTCAGGTCGACCATCGATCTGCTCGACCTGAACCGCCTCATCCTCGATGCCGACATCGGCTTCGCTCGCCTCAGCCTTGCCGAGGCAACGCCCGACCGCGAGACGCTGGTGCAACTGCTCGAGCTCTACCAGCAAGCCGACGCCGAAGCGCTGCGGTACATCATGCGTTACCACATCGACCCGGCGGTGCTTCCGCCCGGTGCTTTGAACACCGACCTCTCAGGGCTGCCACGCGAGGACCAAGAGCAGGTCTACGCGGCACAGCAAGATCTTCGTGACCGCTCTCGCAACACGGGCCGATTTGCCGGCGAAAGGGTCATGGACGAGTTCGACGGCATCCGGACGCGTCTCAACACGCGGATCGCCTTGCTGCAACGGTCGCTGACGGCGGTCCGGTAAAGCCGATGACATCGCACGACCGGGCGACTTGCCGAAGTAGGCTCTAGCCTCGGCCACTGCCGCAGGCCAGCTATGGGTGACTCGATGAACACGACCGACTCCCCACCCGCCGGGTCGTCCAAAGGCGGCGCGGGCAAGTGGCTGGCGTTCGTCGCCCGCTGGTCCATCGCCATCGTCGGCATCAGCTGGGTGCTCGGGCAGCTCACGATCCGTGACCGCGTCTACGTCCTGGACACGAACGAAGCGGGCCAGCAGGTCGTCTGGGACGTGGCCGTCGAAGAGCCGTTCGATCCGGAGACAGACGACGAGGTCGTGGTCGAGTCCTATGTGACGGGTGAGCCGGAAACGGTCGAAGCGTCTCGTCTCATCCACGGGCCGGACCAGAAAAGCGTCGAGCTGGCCGGTGGCGTCTTCGAGCTGGCCGGCATGCGGCTCGCCGAGGAGGTCGACGGTCAGACCCGAGCGACGACCATCTACACCTTTACCACCAAGACCGGCGACGGCTATGCCGTCGACGCCGCCGACGTCTCGGCCGGTCCGCTGGTCTACGAGCCGCAACCGCCCCAACCGCTGGTCCGCACCGGGCTGGCGAACATGGTCCGGGATGCGAACCCGGCGCTGCTGGCCTTGGCTGTCCTCGTCTTCCCGATCACGCTGGTCTGCACGGCCATCCGATGGTGGCGATTGATGTCGCCACTGGGCATCGAGATGCCGCTGAGCCGGGCCTACGTGCTGAACATGGTCGGGCTGTTCTACAACTCGTTCATGCTCGGCAGCACGGGCGGCGACTTCGTCAAAGCCTTCTACGCGGGCCGATACGCCCGGCCGGGCTACAAGGCGGCTGCTTGGATGAGCGTCTTTGTCGACCGGCTCATCGGCCTGCTCGTGCTCGTGCTCATGGGTGGCACCGCGGCCGTGGTGCAGTACTCGATCGAGATCGACAAGACCTCGCCCGTGGCCGTCGCGTGCCTCAATGTCGTTTGGGCGGCGGCGGGGATCATGATCGCCGCCGTCGTGTCGGCCTTCATCCTCAGCAGCGCCGGCACGCGGCAGGTCATCCGCGACCGTACCGGCCTCGGCAGACTGCTCGACAAGGCCGCCCCGCACTACGTCGACGAGGCCGAGACGGTCGAACCGACCGGTCTGGCCGGTCGCCTCAAGCTCAAGGCCCGCGACGGCCTGGACGCGCTCTACACCGTCGCCGAGGCCTACCGAAATCGCCCGATGCGGGTCGTCGAGGCCTCGCTTCTGACCGTTCCCGTCCACGCGGCCGTGATCGTCTCCGCGATGCTCGCCGGCTACGCGCTGGGCCTGCCGATTCCGTGGCCTTACTACTTCGTCTGCGTGCCCGTCATCGTTCTGTCGGCCAGCATGCCGGTGAGCCCGCAAGGGGCAGGCGTCATGGAGTTCTTCGCGGTGCTGCTGACCAAGCCCCAAGGGGCGACGGTGGCTCAGGCATTCGCGCTGGCCTTGTGCATTCGGGTGCTGCAGATCTTGTGGAACCTGCCGGGCGGCATCTTCGTGCTTCGCGGCGGGTACTCCCAGCGATCCGACGACGAAGACCCCGCGGCCGGTTCTATGGTCGCCGGTGCCGTCGGCTGACGAGACCAAGCCTCTCCTTGCCGGGATCGACCGACTCGTCCTGCGTGTCGCCAATTTTCCCGCAGCCGTCCGCTACTACCGGGACACGCTTCATCTCGAGCTTCGCCGCGAAGGTGGCACCTTCGCCACGTTCCGCCTGCCCGACGGCCGAGAGCTATTGTTGCACGACGACGACGATCTTCCTCAAGAAGGCGTGTTCCTGCTGGTCGACGACGTCCGGGCCATGCACGCAGATCGCGTTGCGTTGCGCTTGACCTTCTCGAGCGCGCCCTCGCGCGTCGCCCGTGGCTTCAAAGCGACTTGCCGCGATCCCTTCGGCACGGTCTTGCTGCTGATCGACCGCACCCTCGACCGTGACGCCGGCGAGCAGGTCGAAACCGCCGCCACACCCGACGCCCTCTTTCCAGGCGTTGCGGCGAGCTTGTCGCCCAAGCGTGACGTGCTGGCGTCGCTGTACGAGAAGGCCGGACGGACGGCAGATGACCTGCCGTACACGCCGCAATTCGAGACCATTCACGTCGCCTACGCCGCCTCGTTCGTCGGGCCGCAACCGGATCGTCGCGAGACGTGGCGTCACTTGCTGTCGCTCCGCAAGCGAGGCCAACTCCCACGGCTCGGCGCCGCCCGCGAAGCACCACCCGCCGACGACCGGGCCGCCCTGCTCATCCGAGAGCTGATCGACCGCCTCTTCGACGGCAAGATCGGCCGACGCGACCGGTTGCCCTACAGCGACGACTTCGAAACGCTCCGCGACGCGTTCAACGTCGAACGGGTTCGACGCAAGGAGCCGTCGATGTCGCCGCACGCGCTGTGGCGTCTCGTCGCGAGCGTGGCCAAGTAGCTCCTACGCTGCTGCCTTGAGTGACCGGGCCGTCGAAGTCGAAGCACTGACCTGCCGCTATGCCGGCCGGACCGAGGCGGCGGTGGATGACGTCACCTTCACCGCCGACATCGGCCAGACCCTCGCCCTCGTCGGGCCCAACGGTGGCGGGAAGACGACGCTCTTCCGCACGCTCGCAACGCTCCTTCCGCCGACCTCCGGCACGGCCCGAGTCTGCGGTCTCGACGTCGTTCGCGACCGCGACGCCGTCAGGCAACGCGTCGGCATCGTCTTCCAGAGCGCGGCACTCGATAAGGAACTCACGGCTCGGGAAAACCTCGCGTACCACGCCCGACTCGCCGGCCTGACACGCCGCGATGCGAATCAGACGCGCAGACGAGTGGCTCGACCGTGTCGGCATGACCGACCGGGCCGGTGACATCGCCAAGACCCTCAGCGGCGGCATGCGGCGACGGCTCGAAATCGCCCGAAGCCTGCTCGTTCGGCCCGACGTGCTCTTGATGGACGAGCCGACCGTCGGCCTCGATCCCGGGGCGCGCCGTGACGTCTGGTCGCTCGTTCGCCGACTGCGCGACGAGTCGCCCCGGCCGATGACGGTGGTGGTCAGCACGCACCTGCTCGACGACCTCGAAGACGACGCCGCCGCGGCGGATCGCGTCGTTCTCATCGACGCAGGCAAGCTCGTCGCAGACGACACCCCCGACGCCCTGCGTCAACGCATTGCCGGCGACATCGTCAGGCTTGTTCCTGAAGACCCTTCGACGGCTCGAGCTCTTGCAGATCGCCTCGCGAGCTTCGGCGACGTCGTCAACGGTCACGGCACGCTCCGCGTGCAGACCGACGACGGCCGACGCCTGATGGCCGAGCTGTTGAACGACGCGTCGTCGCCGAAGCTTCGAGAGATGACCGTCACGCGGGCGACACTCGACGACGTCTTCATGAGCCTGACCGGTCGCACGCTCGTGGCCGAGTCAGAGTCGTAGCTCGAACTCGAAAGACACGTTGGGCGACTGTTGCTGCGGGTTGAACCACCACTCGAAGAGAGACCGCTCGACCAGCTCGTCGACGGACGGACTCCCTGTCGAACGAACGATGGCCACTTCGATGGGCGTCCCGGTGCGATCGATGGCGAGGCGGACCCGCAACGTTCGGCCGCGGACGCCGCTGACGTACGCGCCGAGTCCTGCGCGTAACAGTCGCGGCTTGAAGTCGAGGTCGCCACCACTCAAGACGCGGCCGGTCTGGATGTCGATGATCGGCACCTTCGTCCGCGACACCGCCGGCGACTCGCGGTCGGAACCTTTCGGCGCCGGCGGCGCGGTGACGGGTGGCGACGCGGGTTGGGCAGGCTCGGCGGGTTCGTCTGCCGGTTCAGAAGTCTCGGCCTCGGCAGGCGGTGGACCGGCCAGGCCCGCGGCATCGGGAAGCAGCGGCTCGGCCAGCGGTGCCGGGGTCTCAGCTTCGCGCAACGCCTCGGCCGGATCGGTGGGAGACGGCGGCGCGGGCTTGGCGGTCGGGGCGTCGAGCAGGTTCGGCTGCGGCCGACCTTCAAGGGCCGCCTTCTCGTCTTCCTGACCATCCTTGGCCAAAAAGCCTTCGCCTAAGCCCGGCGTGCCGAGTCGATCTTCCGGCAACGTCTGTGCGACCACGGGCCCGGCCGAAACGAACTGCCGGCCGACGAGGGCCGCGTACACGACGCCGCCCGCGATGAGGCTGCCGTGGATGCCGAGCGAGACGCCCGCCGCGATCCACATCGATCGAGAGCCGTGTCGGCGAATGCCCACTACCTCACTCTATCGGCCGACTAGCCCTTCCGTCGGTCGTACCGTTGCCACCGGTGCGCATCAGCGAGTTATTCGACAGCATTCAAGGCGAGGGCAAACTGACCGGCGTGCCGAGTGCGTTCATCCGAAGCAGCGGCTGCAACCTGAGGTGTACGTGGTGCGACACGCCCTACGCGAGTTGGCACCCCGAGGGGGATCAGCAGTCGGTTGCCGAGATCGCCTCGTGGGTTGCCTCGACCGGCCGAAGGCACGTCGTCTTCACCGGCGGTGAACCTGTGATTCAGCCGGACGCCGGCGACCTGTGCGATCGTCTCGTCAGCGACGGCAGACACATCACCCTCGAAACGGCCGGCACGGTCTTCAAGCCGCTGGCGATCGACCTGTCTGAGCCTGTCGCCCAAGCTCGCCAACAGCACGCCGCACGAACGCGAAGGCGGCAAGTTCGCCGTCCTGCACGAAAAGCATCGCCTCGACTTCGATGCGATGAATCAGCTCATTTCGCATACCCGCGAGCGAGGCGGCGACGTGCAGGTGAAGTTCGTGCTGGCCTCGCCGAGCGACCTGGATGAGATTCGCGACGTTGTCGGTCGCCTTGATGCCGTCGCGGATGACGACGTCCTCCTCATGCCGGAGGGCACCGACACGGCCACGCTCGACAGCCGGAGCCAATGGCTGGCCGACCTGTGCAAGACGACCGGCTACCGCTTCTGCCCTCGCCTGCACGTCCACCTCTACGGCGACACCCGCGGCACGTGAGCGGAGCAGACGCCATGGCATCGCAATTCCAGCATCCAGAACCACGTCAACCACCGACGCTGGAGTACGGCCACCGCTCGCCTTTGAAGGAGAGGGTCGCGTCGCTCGTCCTTCGACCCCGCGGCAATCGCGTCGCCTCCGCTGCCGTCGGACACTTCTACAGGCAACTCGCCGTTCAACTCGACGCCGGGATCGACATTCGTCGGGCGGTCACGACGTTGGCCCAGCAGCAGGCGGGCAGCAAGCTCGGCAATGTGCTGGCAGACGCTCGGCTGCGATTGGAGACGGGCGATGCGTTCGCCGAAGCGCTGGCCGAACACGAAAGCGTGTTCGGGAAGGCCGACGTTCGTGCCCTGGCTGCGGGCGAGCGGGCGGGCGTTTTGGAGGAGGCTTTGAACCGCCTGGCCTCGGCACGAGAGGCATCGGCACGCCTCAAGAAGTCGGCCACGACGGCCCTGGCGTATCCGGCGGTCGTCGTGAGCTTCGCCATCGTGCTGACGCTGTTGTTGTTCGCATTCGTGGTGCCGACGATCATCGGCCCGATCGTGAAGGAAGGGGCGACGCTGCCTTTGCCGACACGCATCGTCGCCGGAGCGAGCTACCTGATCACGCGGCTCTGGTGGCTGCTGGCGATCGTCGCCGTCGGCGGGTTCTTCGCGGGCCGACACCTGCTGCGCACTGAGGTTGGGCGACGCGGCTTCGACAGCGTCGTCCTACAGGTTCCGGTCATCGGCGTCATGCTGCACAAGCACGCCTTGGCCCAGGCGGCGACCTTGATCGGCACGTGCGTCCGCTGTGGCTTGAACCTTGTGGAGTCGATCGATCTGGCGGCGAGCGCGGCCCGCAACACGATCGTCGCCGATGCGTTGCGTCGCTGGCAGTCGGGCGTTGAAGCGGGCGACGAACCCGCCGCCGCGTTCAGCCGGGCGGGCCGGGTGCCGATTCCGATGGCCGACATGATCGAGGTCGGCGTTGCGACGGGTCAGCTGGATGCGACCTTGGCCAAGGTCGCCGAGCGGTTCGAGTCGGACGTCGACGAGACGGCCAAGCGGCTTGGAGCTCTCGTGGAGCCTGCGATCGTGCTCGTCCTGGGTGGCCTGGTGCTGCTGATCGCCCTGGCGGTTCTTTTGCCGATTCTTCAGCTCGGCGACGTCTTCGGCGGGTGATCACGCACGACGACGACGCAACAGCAGGCCGCCCACACCGGCCAGCACCAGCGTCGTCGGTTCCGGCACGACGGTGGCGTACCAGGCGTCGAGGATGGCCGCCTCGCCTGCGGTTGAACCGAAGTTAGCTCGAAGGATGCCGAAGTCTGCGAGGTCGACCAGGCCGTCGGCCGTGAAGTCACCGGTTGCAAAAGTAGCCTCATTCGTGCCGAAGTTCGCTCGCAGGATGCCAAAGTCAGCGAGGTTAACGATGCCATCACCGTTCGCGTCGCCGGCCAATGGGGGGCTGACGACATAGTCGATCGCGTTCTTCAGCAACACATCGTTCGAGTTACCGACCTCGAACAGAAAGTCTGCCGAAAGCGAGAAGTCACTGAAAACGACAATGCCGCCCGACGTGGCGCTCCGTCGACGCGGCGGGATGACGGCAACTGTTGCAGGCGCGTCAGGCGCGTCGAGCGTTGCTGCGACGATCGCGTTGTCTGGGAGTGCTGAGAGCGTGCCCGGGACTCCAGTGTTGAAAGTGGAGGCCGATCCGAAGGGACCGGAGATCACGGACCGCGTCAGGCCAGACTCCTGAGCTTGCACAACGCCGCCAACTCGGCCGCTAGCGTCGAAGCCGAAAGGCGAAAGGAGGCTGTCGTCCGTCGACGCAAACTCGTCGTCCTGCCCGGCATTGTCAGCGAGCAGTAGAAGGCCTCCGCCGCCGTCGACAAATTGGACAAGGGCATTCTGTTCAACAGCAGAAAGTGGTTCGTCAATGCGACTGGTCGAAGTTCTTACATTCGTCAAGATCAGCACGTCAATGCCATCGAGGTAGCTGCTGTTCAACGTTTCACTTGTCGCCACTGTTGAGCCGGGGAAGCTCGCGTCGAGTGACGCGCTGAACTGGCTCACAAGGCTACCCCCAGCCAGCGAAGCGTCCCCGCCTCGCACGGGGCCGAAGCCGCCCACGACAATGGACGCGTGAGCGGACGTGACGCAGAAAGCGACTGCACCAACCAATTTCAAGACGATTCGACCAAACGATTCTCCCATGGTCAAGAACCTACCGAGCCGCTGCCGCTGTGGCAAGATGATGCGGACCCGAGCGGCGACTGCCGCATTGGCAGGATCGGAAGCCTGTAAGGTCGGTTCAGGAGATCCTAACGCCGTTTCAATCTGGCACGGTGCTTGTTCATGCACCGGCATGAGTGTCAACATCAATCAGTTCACGATCAAGGCCCAAGAGGCCGTCATGCGGGCGCAGGAGGTCGCGTCGGGCCGGGGGAATCCGGAGATTCTGCCGGTGCACGTGCTGGCGTCGCTGCTTGCCGAGACGGAAGGCGTCGTCAGGCCGGTGCTGCAGAAAGTCGACGTCGATCTCGCGTCGCTGACGGCGGCGGTGGATCGGAAGCTCGGCGTCACTGCCCAGCAGCACCGGCGGCAATGCGGGCGTCGGGTCCAAGGCGCAGGAGGTCTTCCGCGTCGCCCATCAAGAGGCGGAAAAGCTCAAGGACGAGTATGTTTCGACAGAGCACATCCTGCTTGCGCTGTTCAAGAAGGATGGCGATGCCGGCGCACTGCTGAAGCAGGCCGGCGTGACGCAGGACAAGCTCATGGCGGCTTTGCAGGACGTGCGTGGAAATCAACGGGTGACCGATCAGTCGCCCGAGGGCAAGTATCAATCGCTCGAGAAGTATGGCAAGGACCTGTGCGCGCTGGCCAGGCTCGGCAAGATCGACCCGGTCATCGGCCGCGATGAGGAGATCCGCCGCACCATGCAGGTGCTGGCCAGGCGAACGAAGAACAACCCCGTCCTCATCGGCGAGCCGGGCGTCGGCAAGACGGCCATCGTCGAAGGGCTGGCCGTCCGCATCGTCAACGGCGACGTGCCGGAGACGCTGAAGAACAAGACCGTTGTCGCTCTCGACATGGGCGCGCTGCTCGCCGGCGCGAAGTATCGCGGCGAGTTCGAAGAGCGGCTCAAGGCGGTGATCCAGGAGGTCACCAAGAGCGACGGCCGAGTCATCTTGTTCATCGACGAGCTGCACACGATCGTCGGGGCCGGCAAGACCGAGGGCTCGCCCGACGCGGGCAACCTGTTGAAGCCGGCGCTGGCCCGCGGCGAGCTGCGTTGCATCGGCGCGACGACGCTGGCGGAGCATCGCAAGCACATCGAGAAGGACAGCGCGCTCGAGCGTCGCTTCCAGCCGGTCTTCGTCGGCGAGCCGAGCGTCGAGGACACGCTGGCGATCCTGCGCGGCATCAAGGACCGCTACCAGGCGCACCATGGCATCCGCATCACCGACGGTGCGCTCGTGGCTGCGGCGAAGCTGAGCGATCGGTACATCACCGACCGGTTCCTGCCGGACAAGGCGATCGACCTGATCGACGAGGCGGCGTCTCGCTTGCGGATCGAGAACGACTCGATGCCGCAGGAGATCGACGAGATTCGCCGCGAGATCATGCAGAAGCAGATCGCGGTCGAGGCCCTCAAGAACGAAGACAAAGCCGCCGCCGAGCGGACGCAGAAGGAACTGGCCGACCTGCAGGAGCGCGACCGCGAGCTCACGACGCGCTGGCAGAACGAGAAGGACGTCCTTGACAACCGTCAAGACGGCCCAGGAGCAACTCGACGCCAAACAGGTCGAGCTCGAACAGGCTCAACGCGGCGGCGACTTCGAGAAGGCCGCGCGGATCCAGTACGGCGAACTGCCGGAACTTCGCAAGAAGATCGAGACGGCAGACGCCCGCTTCCGCGACCTTGCGGCAAGCGGGGAAGCGCTCGTGAAGGAAGAGATCGACGCCGAAGCCGTCGCGGCGATCGTGAGCAGGTGGACGGGCATCCCCGTCAGCCGCATGCTCGAAGGAGAACGCGACAAGCTCGTCAAGATGGAAGATCGTCTGCACCAGCGGGTGATTGGTCAGGACGAAGCCGTGACTGCCGTCGCGGATGCCGTGCGTCGCAACCGCGCAGGCCTCGGCGACCCGGATCGGCCGATCGGCTCGTTCCTCTTCCTCGGCCCGACAGGCGTCGGCAAGACGGAGCTGTCGAAGGCGCTGGCCGAGTTCCTGTTCGATGACGACGACGCGGTTGTCCGCATCGACATGAGCGAGTTCATGGAGCAGCACAGCGTCGCCCGCCTCATCGGCGCCCCGCCCGGATACGTCGGCTACGAAGAAGGCGGCAGGCTCACCGAAGCCGTCCGCCGGCGGCAGTACTCGGTCGTGCTGTTCGATGAGGTCGAGAAGGCACACCGCGACGTCTTCAACGTGCTTCTGCAAGTCCTCGACGACGGCCGCCTCACGGACGGGCAAGGCCGGACGGTCGACTTCAAGAACACCGTCATCGTCATGACGAGCAACCTCGGCAGCGACAAGATCCAGTCGCTCACGGCAGACGGTGCACCCGACGTCGAGATCGAGGCGGCGGTACGCGACGTGCTCCGGGGCCACTTCCGGCCCGAGTTCCTCAACCGCATCGACGACACGATCGTCTTCAGCCCGCTCGGCCGGGAGCAGATCGGCCGCATCGTCGATCTGCAACTCGCCCGTCTCAAGACACGCCTCGCCGACCGCGGCCTGTCGCTGGAGCTCTCGGACGCCGCCCTCAAGCAGATCGGCGACGAGGGGTACGACCCGCTCTTCGGTGCCCGCCCGCTCAAGCGCGTCATCCAGCAGCGGATCGAGAACCCGCTGGCGACGAAGCTGCTGTCAGGCGACTTCGAAGGCGGAGAAACGATCATGGTCGACCTCGATGCCGCCAGCGGCGGTCTCGTTTTCGGCACGTCGGCCGAGTCCGACAAGTCGGTCGAGGCGTAGCTCCGACGCGGTCGGCAGACGCGGAAAGACCAAGCAACAGCGGCCGCGTCTTCATCGAAGACGCGGCCGCTGCTTTCGTTGTGATGATGACAACTATCGCATCCGCACGGTGAACGGCGTCATCAGGATGACGGGTCGCTCATCGAGCAGCTCGCTGGTGATGATCAGGCGACTGATGGCCTCACGGGCGGCCGGGGGCAGGATGCGAAGTGCCTCGGCTAGTGGATTCACAACCAGCTCCTGCTGCATCTGACCCAGCGGGAAGCCGGACCCGCCGAAGGGGTTGGGCTGTTCGCCCGGCAGCACGATGACTTCGAAATCGTCGCCTAGATCCACCTTGGCAGCCGCGGCGGCGAGGGCGTCATCGAGACCGCCGAGATGGTCGACCATGCCGAGCTTCTTGCCCTGGGCGGCCAGGAAGATTCGGCCACGGGCGATCTCGTCGACGTTCGCCGAGCGCGTCGCCGCGACCCGTTTCGACGCGGTCGGTGAATTGGTCGTACGTGCTCTTCATCCAGTTGCGAACGAGGCGACGCTGGCTCTCGTCCCACGCTTCGGTCTGGCTGAAGAGGTCGGCGTTGCGGCCTCGCGTGAACATGGTGGTCGACAGGCCGACCTTCTCGTACAGGCCATCGAGGACGAGCTTGCCGCCGACGACACCGATCGAACCGATGATCGCCGACGGGTCGGCGTAGATCTCATCGCCCGGCAACGGCCATGTAGTAACCACCGCTGGCGGCGACCCCGCCGATGCTGACGATGACCGGCTTCTCTTCGGCTACCCGGCGGATCGCCTGGTACATCGCCTCGCTGGCCAAGCGCGCTGCCGCCGGGCGAGTCGATGCGAAGCACGATCGCCTTCACCTCGTCGTCACGCTCGGCCAGCCGCATCGCCCGGCGGATGTATTCGGTGTTGATCGACGCCCCGCCGCCCAGCAACCCGCCGGCACCGCCGGTGCCGTCGACGATGACGCCCTGGGCGTAGACGAGGGCGACGCTCGGCTTGTCCGCGTCGATCTTCTTGGGCTTGAGCATCTGCAAGATCGCGAACGGGTTGTCCGGATCGAAGCTTGGCCCGTCCGTCTGCCGAAGTCGCGTCGATGCGAGGCTCCTTGTCCGAGTCGCCAAGCTCAGCGTCGATGACGTCGCTCAGACCGTCGGCATCGGCGAGGTGGTCGACGAGGCCCAGTTGCTTGGCCTGCTTGGCATTCGTCATCGCCCGGTCGATCGCGGCCATGACTTCGCTCTTGGCGACGCTGCGCCCGCCGCTGATGTCATCGACGATCTGGTTGTAGAGCGAGTGCGACGAGCTTCTCCATCTCGGCAGTCCAGCTCCGGCGAGGGCTCGGTGCGGGTGTAGGGCTCTTCGGCACCCTTGTACTCGCCGACCTGCACGTAGTCCGGCTTCACGCCGAGCTTGTCGAGCGCGCCGCGATAGAACATCGGCTCGACCGCGACGCCCGGCATGAACAGCTCGCCGCCGTCCATCAGAACGACGTCGGTGCAGGCACTTGCGACGAGGTAGCTCGTCGTGTCGTAGGTGTCTGCGTAGGCGAAGGTGCGCTTGCCGGCCCGGCGGAGGCTCGTCGAGCTTGCTGCGGATCTCCTGGGCCTGGGCGAAGTTCATCATCCCGCCGTTGTAAAACGTCAGCAGGACGGCCTTGACCTCCGGATCGTCTCTCAGCCGCGTCGAGTCGACGCAGGACGGTGCGCAGGTCGAGCCCCTGACCGCCGAAGAAGCTGAAGCCGGCCGGCTTCTCGGTCAGCGGGATGCTCAGGTCGATCAGCGGAACGAGCGGACGCGAGGCCTTTTCCTCCTGCTCGTCCTTCATCTGCCGAATCAGGTCGGCTGGAGAGACACGATCGGAGGCCTCGTCGCCTGCTTCATCCGACTCTTCGTCCTTCTCGTCGGTGTCGGCGTCCGGCTTGTCGCCGCGAAGGCGCTCGAGCATGCCCGACAGGCGACCGGCGGCACCGTCATCGGATTTGGGCTCTTCTTCGGCAGGGCGGGTCGACGGGGCATCGGCCAGAGCCGGAGTGACGAACATCAAGCCGGCCACCACTGCCGCGGCAGCATGCGAGAGCGGGAGGAGTCGGCGGAAACGGGACGGTGCGGCAGAGCGGCTGTTGAACATCAGGGCAGTTGCGAAAACGAAAGATCGTGCGGACGCGACGGGTGCACTGCGAACCGCCGCACAGTTGCAGCGGCCCGCCTTGCATGATTGCCATTGTCATCGACAATCGGCCCGACATTGCTGTCGTCCGCCGCTCAGTCCGCCCCACCGACGCCCTGCCGCGCCGGAGGATTGATGGCGGTGCTCGCGATCCTGGCAACCTGCCTCGGTGGACTTGCGGCCGCACAAGATGTTGCCGGTCCACCACTTCCGTCCATCTCCGAGACCGAAGACACGCGTCCCGCCGAGCCGGCGTCGCTGCGGGCAACGTCAGCCGTGCTGTGGAGCGAAGGCCGGGCAAGCACGCTACTTCTGAAGGCAGAGGACGACCGGCAAGTCGAAATCGTCATCGGCGACGTGACGGTTCGTGGCGACGAGGCCGTCGTCTGGTCGCGCGTGCTTCCCTCCGGTGGTGGCAGGCGTCGGGTGGATGTCGTGCTGTTCGGAGACGTCACCTGGAGCACCGGCGACGCGGACGGTGCGGCCCCGTTCCTCGTCCTCGACTTCATCGCCGACGGGCCTCTGGCCTTGGAAGCCGATCGTCGCCGGCCCGGCAACGCCTCGGCCGATCCTGCGGTCGTCAAGGCTCGGCAGCGTCTCGCTGAGGCGGAGACCGCGCGTGCCGAGGCCGAGGCCGCTTCGGGACCGGTGATGACTGATGAAGGTGATCCGTCACCCGAAGCCCTGGCGACAAGGCCGGCGTTGCTGGGGACGACGCTCCCGCCCGAGCCGCTGGCGGCACTTCAGGCGAAGCGGCTTCGGACCGTACCGGCCAGCGACGACCTGCTCGCGATCGAGGCGACGGGTGGCTTTTTCCTGATTCGCGAGATGCCCGACGGGTCGCTCGTCGAGCTGCGGGCGGACCGGGCGGTCGTCTTCAGCAAGCTGGGGCGACTGGACGACGTCGCAGACGTCGATGCCGGGGCAGGCCTCGCGCGGAACGCCAGCGGCGTCTACCTCGAAGGCGGCGTGGAGGTGCTTTTCACCGACCCCGCCCGTCGCGACGAAGGAGGCGTCGACCTGCCGAACTCCGACAGGCAACTCCGGGCGCAGCAGGCGTATTACGACCTCGACACCGGCAGGGCCCTGCTGAGCGAGGCGGTCCTGCATGCGTCGAGCGGCGGGTCGGAAGACTTTCCGCTGACCGTCCGGGCGACAAGCCTTCGCCGGCTCGCGGACGATCGGTACGAGGCACGCGGTGCACAGATCAGCTCGACGCGCTTCGCGACGCCGATGTTGTCGCTGAACGCGTCGCGGGTCTTCATCCGCGAGGTCGAAGGCGTCGGCCCGATTCGTGCGCGTGGTCGGGGCGGACCATGTCACCGGCCGGATCTTCAACGTGCCGGCGCTCTACTTCCCGGTGCTCCGGGGCGTCATCGCGGATCAGCGGGTTCCGCTCAGAAGCGTCTCCGTCGGCGAATCACGGAACCGCGGGACGTACATCCGAACCGAGTGGGGCCTGTTCGAGACGATCGGCAAAGACCCGCCGAAGAACCTCGATGCGGTCTACGAGCTCGACTACTTCTCCGAGCGTGGCCTTCGGGCGGGTGTGAAGCTGGACTACGACGGCTCCTTCTTCCTGCCTGTGGGCGAAGGGCGGCCCACCATCTACGAAGGCGGCCTGCTGATCGAGGGCATTGACGATCACGGCGTGGATGACCTGCCGGGACGACGGGCCGACATCGACCGCGACGGCTTCCGTGGACGGCTCGAAGGCGACTACGCCGTCTTCCTGCCGGGCGGTTCGGCGACGTCGGGTGAAGACTTTGCCCTCTTCGCCCGTCTCGGCCTGCTGCCGGACCCGACCTACCTCGAGGCCTGGGATCGCCGACGCTTCAACTCGGGTCCCGCCCACGATCTGTCGCTGCTTGTCACGAATAGCCGGCGGAACAAGCTCGGCTGGGCTGCTTTGAACCTGTCGCTTCACAATTACCCGACGCATGCCGAGGTGATCCAGGAGAACGTCGCCGTCGAGCGACTGCCGGAGTTCGGTGCGGCCAGCTTCGGTGATCGACTCGGCTTCGTCACGGTCTCCAGCGAGGCACGCCTGGGTCTGCTCGCCTTCGACCGGCTGAGCCCGGACCTGCAGAGCGACTTCAACCTGCCCGCAGGCGACCTCGGATTCCCCGGCTTCGCCAGCTACGGCTACACGGACGACAGCGAGCGGGTCGTCCCGCGGTTCGACGTCCGGCAGGAAGCGGCCGTGCCGGTGGACGCGGGCATCGTCAAGGTTCGACCTTATGCCGTCGGACGTTTCACGGCGTACGGGGACAACCCGGTCGGCGGAGCGACGGCCCGCTCGCTCGCGGGCTTCGGTCTGTCGCTTCGGACCGCGTTTGCCGGCATGAACGACAACGTCTTCAGCCGCATCCTCGGCATCGACCGCTTGAGGCACTTGATCGAGCCGTACGCGGACGGCTTCGCGTCGCTCAGCACGGGGCCTGATCCGTCGGAGCTGTACATCTTCGACGAGCAGATCGACGGCTACGGCGAGCAGGCACTCGTCCACTTCGGCGTCCGGCAACGGCTGCAAACCTACCGAGGCCCGCCCGGACGCAAACGAAGCGTCGACGTGCTCGACCTCGACGTCTCGGCCACGCTCTTCGACGCGGGCCAAGGTCTCGAGGCCGCCGCTCAAGAGCGCTTTGCCAACGGACCTGAGCTTGATGGTCTGGCCGGTCCGTTTCGTGGCGTCTACTACGCGAGTCGTCCCGAGGCGTCGCTGCCGCTGGACACGCTCGAGTCGGGCCTGGCGTGGACGATCAGCGACTCGACCAGCGCCGCCGGCCGGCTCATTTACGGCATCGATGCCGAGCAGCTTCTGTCGGCCACGGGTGCCGTCCGGCTCGACCGTGGCGACCGGCTCGGCTTCAGGGTCGACGCCCGCTACCTCCGCCCCGCCGACGCGACCACCGTCGGCGGCAGCGCGCAGTACCGCCTGAGCAAGCGGTACAACCTCTTCGGCCGATCGGTGTACGACGTCGACGAGGGACGCTTGCGGAGCAACAACGTCTCGATCACGCGTTCGTTCGAGCGGGCGACGCTGCAGGTCGGCTTCTATCTCGACAACATCGATGATGAAGGCGGCATCCGGTTCGAGTTCGTTCCGTTCGACGTGCCGGGCGTGAACGTCGATTCGCTGTCACTGTCGGGCGGGTAGCGGCGCAGGTCGTTACTGTGCCGGCCATGTCGCCGAATCCGCTGCAAGACGACGTCGACCGCGTTCTGATCTCCGGCGAGGAGATTCGCCGGCGCGTGGAGGCGATCGCGCAAGAAGTCACCCGCGACCACGGCCCCGAGGTGCTGGGCGGCGAGGCGGAAGTGACGATCGTTCCAATCCTGACCGGCGCGCTCGTCTTTGCGGCCGACCTGATCAGAGCAATCCCGCTGCCGATCAAGATCAACCTGTTGGCCGTCAGCAGCTATCCCGGCAAGAGCATCCGCAGTCTCGGCCCGGAGGTGCTGGGCCAGCAACTGGGGCACGTGGAAGGCAGGCATGTGGTGCTGGTGGACGACATCCTCGACAGCGGCAAGACGCTCGCTTCGGTCGTGCCGTTGGTGCGCGACCTGGGCGCCGCCAGCGTGCGGACGTGCGTGCTGCTCAAGAAGAAACTGCCCGAGCCCGCCGCGATTGAGGCGGACTACGTCGGCTTTGAAGTCCCCGACGAGTTCGTCGTCGGCTACGGGCTCGACTTCGACGCGTTGTACCGGAACCTGCCCGACATCTGCGTGCTGAAGCCCGAAGCCTTCGGCGGCACGGCGTGATAGAGTGGAGCCATGGCCGCTGTCATGCCAATCGTCTCGCCGTCGCTGGAGCCGACCCAGGGGCCGCCCTCGGAGGCGTTGCTCGAGGAAGTGCTGCAGACACCGGGGCTTGAACTAGACAACGGCGAACTGCTGGAAAAACCGATGAGTCGTGCGTCGAACCGGATCGGAACCCGCATCGCCGCCATGCTGTTCGGCGAGACGACCGACTCCGAGATTGTCGAGATTTTCACCCACGACCAGGGCTTCTCGTGCTTCGACCGCGAGCAGCCGAAGCAAGTCATCAAGAAGCCGGACGTCGCCGTCGTGCGGAAGGATCGACTTCCGGCAGAAGACGTCGGCTACATCGACGTTGCACCCGACTTGGCCGTGGAGGTCGTGTCGCCGGGCGATATCGGCGCCGATCTCGATCGCAAGACCGTCGCTTACCTCGAAGCCGGCGTCCCTGAAGTCTGGATCGTCTACCCGGACACGCAACGCGTTCTCGTTCACCGGCGTGACCGCATCGAGCTTTACACGCCCGGCAGGACGATCGCGCTGCCGGATCTGCTGCCCGGCTTCTCGCGAGACGTTGCCGACTTCTTCAAGTGATGGCGGTTCGCGTCAATCGGCCGGAACAACGTCGCCGGTGATCCATTCGCCGAAGGACGTGGTCATCATCTTCCCCACGCCGCTCTGCCAGATGAGCAGCAACATCACGACGACCGGAACCGTCGAATAGGCCAGGGCAACCTTCTGATCGCCCAGCTTGCTGAAGACCATGTAGGCCGCGATGTACGTCAGCACGATCGCAAAGCTGACCTTCAACACGTCGGCCGGCAGATAAACCGCCAGCTTCGCGCCGAAGTAGCTGCCCACAAGCATCGTCGGGGCGACATACAACACGAGCCACCAATCCACGTGCCCCCCCTGGTGGTACCGAAAGATCGCCGGCGCCGCCGTCGGGGCGAGGATCATGGCCAGGCTCGTCCCCTGCGCGGTCGCCTGCTCCTTGGCGAAGAGCAACACGAGCAACGGCACCAACACCGCCCCGCCACCGAGGCCAAAAAGACCCGCAAACACACCGATGAACAACCCGAAGCCGACCAAGGCCCACCAGTGGTTTGCAAGATTCGCGGCCATCTGCAAGTCGGTGTAGTGCATCGGCGGCGGCGTCCGCAAGGTCGCGGCCCACGGTTTTTACTGACAAGCCCCGCCGGACTCGCAACACTGTCCCCATGCAACTCGCCGCCACGGACGTGCGGCCGGCCGACAGGCACGGACGGCTCTCTCTTTCCAACCCGCCCATCGCCGCCGACAAGCGGTGGGATGTCGCCTCGCCCGATCCCGACGCGGTCGCAGCACTCAAGCAGGAACTCAAAACCAGCAGCGTCCTCGCAGCCGCCCTGGTCAACCGAGGCCTGGGCGTCGGCGACCTCGACGCCGCTCGTCGGTTCATGAAGCCGAGCCTGTCGAACCTCGACGAGCCGGCCACCATTCCCGGCCTCGCCGACGCCGCACGTTGCATCGCCGACGCCCTCGCCAGGGGGAAAAAGATCGTCATCTACGGCGATTACGACGTCGACGGCATCACCGCCAGCGCCATCCTCTGGCACGCACTGACCACCCTCGACGCCGCCGACGGACAGGTCACGTGCTACGTGCCGCACCGCATCGACGAGGGTTACGGCCTCAACGGCGACGCGTTGCGACAGCTCAAAGACGACGGGGCCGACCTCGTCATCACCGTCGACTGCGCCATCACCGCCTCTGCCGAGGCCGACCTCGCACGGGAGTTGGGCCTGACGCTCGTCATCACCGATCACCATGAATGGCGAACGGATGACGCCGGCGATCCGATCATCCCCGCGGCCGATCATGTCGTGCACCCACGTCTGCCCGGTTCGACGGCCAGCCCGGATCTGGTAGGGGCGGGCGTTGCTTTCAAGCTCGCTTGGGAAGTCGGCAAATGCGTCGCCGGCACTGCGAAGGTGAGCGAGCCGATGAAGGCCTTCCTGATGAACGCTTTGGCCCTTGCCGCACTCGGCACGGTCGCCGACGTCGCGCCGCTTACCGGCGAGAATCGCACGATCGTCGCCTTCGGCCTGGGCAATCTCACGCGGACGGAACTGCCGGGCGTTCGTGCCCTCATCGACGCCAGCGGCCTGGGTGATCGCGATCTTGACTCCGTCGACGTCGGCTTCAAGCTGGGCCCACGCCTCAACGCCTGCGGCCGGATGGGTCACGCGCGCGAAGCCGTCGAAATGTTCACCGCCGCCACGCCGGGCCGGGCGAGGGACATCGCGCTCGACCTCGAAGCCAAGAACAAGGAACGCCAAAAGGTCGAGCGGCAGATCGTCAAAGCCGCCGAGCTGGAGGTCATAGAGAACGGCTGGAACGATCCCGATTGCCCCGCCATCGTCGTCGGAGGCGAAGGGTGGCACCCTGGCGTCGTCGGCATCGTCGCCAGCCGACTCGTCGACAAGTTCCACCGCCCGACGATCGTGCTCGGAATCAACGAAGGCGTGGCTGCGGGAAGTGGCCGGAGCATCGACGGCTTCAACCTGGCCGAGACGTTGCAGGCTTGCACCGACCTCCTCATTAGTCACGGCGGCCATGCCGCAGCCGCGGGATTGAAGCTCGATGCCGCCCACGTCGCCACCTTCCGTGAGCGCTTCACCGCCGCCGCCCGCGAGCAGCTTCAAGCGTCCGACCTCGTCGCCCGACTGTCGGTCGATGCAGTAGTCAGCCGCCGCCGATGTCGGCGAACCGTTGGCCCGCGACCTCGCCCGTCTCTCACCCTGCGGCCGAGGCAACCCGACGCCGGTCGTGCTGCTCCGCGACCTCGAGGTCTTGCAAGCCCGCTCGGTCGGCAAGAGTGACGACCACCTGCAACTCCGCTTCAACACCGGCCGCGGCTTCGGCCTCAAAGGCATCGCCTTCGGCCGCGGCCCGCTCGCCCGGCAGATCACGCAGGGCGACAAGCTCGACGTCGTCGCCGAGATCACGATCAATGAATGGAACGGCCGAACCTCCGCGGAGCTGATGATCCGCGACCTGGCGACGGCGTCGTGAGGATTACTTGTGCCCACAGGCGGGCGTGCAGCGCCGGTGCTCCAACGCGTGTTCGCGGTCACCCCGTCATGAACAGCTCACCTCATGATGCCACCGCAGGCCGCCGGGGAGGGCGCAGGCGCCGTACTCCAAGTGCAGGACGCGGCGATGATCCGGGCTCGTCGCCGGCGAGGAGGCGTGCAGGACAAGCGGACGCATCAGCACCGCGTCGCCGCGGCGACAGATCAGGGCACGTCCGGACGGAACGGCTGTGGTCGATCTCGTCCGGTCGTCGACCTCAGCGGCGGTCAGGAGGCGGGTGTGCGTGCCGGGGACGATCCGCAGGGGGCCGTTGTCGTAGCCGCACGAGTCGAGGGCGAGGCGAAGCGTCACCATCTGTTGCAGCACCTCGATCGGCGGCTGGACGTGAACGACGCCGGCCTTGGTCGACCACGGGCCGTAGCCGTCAGTCTCGATCCGCTCGCGGACGGCGATAGAGCGGTCCTGGTGCCACGGGACGGTCCAGTTGGCGTCGGGGGTCTTGTCGAACAGCAGCCCCCGGACGGGGCGGATCAGTGAGGCCGTGTCACCGGGAACGCGGCGGACGATGCGGAGCGTGGCGTCACGTGTTGCAAAAGCCGCGACGGCCGGGATCTCAAGCACGTTCCGCCGGGCGAACGAAGTGGCCTTTCCGCGGCGGTGACGCTCGGCAGGGCTGGATCCGTTCTCGTCCGTCGCCTCCTCTACGGCTGTGAGCAGCGTTTCGACAGTGGCCGCGTCGGCGAGGTCGGCCACGACGCACGCACCGTCACGATCCAGAACGGTCGGCCAGTGGTCGCGGGCTGGTGCGGTGTCGGGTTGGGCGGAGTGCATAGTTGGGTGGCAGTGCATCCTTGCGGTGTCGGGGCGGGCTGAGAAGATGGGGGAGACAGAGCACTGCGTAGGTGCAGTGGCACCGGAAGCCGGTTTCGATGCGTCAGCTTGGCCTTGCACATGGGCAGCGTCGAGTGTCACTGAACGTTTGCATCATCGCTTTGCCTCATGCGTCTGTAGAAGAAACGTGCAGAGTGTTGCCGCGGCCCCAACAGCGAGCTTCGCGTGGCGCGACTGAAGCGGCGTCTGCCGCCCGTGCCGGCCATGGCCCGTGCCGTAGAGGTTCCGTAGTTCGGCGATACCCCGCGTGATGGAGGCGACGCTGCGCAGCGGCTGCTTTCGAGCGGGATTTGTTAGCAAGAGCGCCGACTGCCGCCCGTGTCTAGGTCGCGGCGGGCGTGCATCTTGAGGAGCTGCTAGTCGCCGTCAGAGGTTCCGACCGTCCGCCGCTCGTATTGCCGCGTGGGAGGAACCTGCGTTTGCCTGTTAAAGCCACGGCAACGGTTGCTGGTTTGCTCGATTGGATGACGTGGTCATGAAAGCATGGCGCCGCTTCCGTGTATTGGCGAAGGTCACGCAAGCGATGCCAGCTCGCCGCGTGCCACGAAGACCAGCGACTCGCTGTTGACGCAGTGGCGAAGGCCGGTTGGCGGTGGGCCGTCGGGGAAGACGTGGCCGAGGTGGCAGTCGCAGCGGGTGCAGAGGATCTCGTTGCGGATCATGCCGTGGCTGCGGTCTTCGTCGACGGTCACGTTGTCGCCCGACTCGCCGCCGACGGGCTTGAAGAAGCTGGGCCAGCCGGTGCCGCTGTTGAACTTGGCGTTGCTGTCGTAGAGCGGCAGTTTGCAGCAGACGCAGGCGTAGACGCCGTCGAGCTTGTTGTCGAGAAGCGTCCCGCAGAAGGGGCGTTCGGTGCCCTTGCCGCGGGCGACGTGAAAGGTCTCGTCGCTGCCGAGTTGCTCGCGCCACTCGTCATCGGTCTTGACGACCTTCGGCTGCTCGACGGGGCCGGTGATGTCGCCCTGGTCGTTGACGACGTGGACCTTGACGGTTTGGCTCATGGTGCAGCTTAGGTCTGGCGTGAACGTGCTACACCATCGGTCATGCGGCCGCCGACGCGTGAAGACTTCAGCCGGGTGCATCCGAAGGTCGTTCAGGTACTCGACTGGGCGGCGGTGACGCTCATCATTGTCAGTGTCGCGGGGTACTGCATGGAGACGCTGCCGGACATCAGCGACGCGAGCCGGCGTTGGCTGGGCCGGTTGGAGGCGGTGACGGTCGTGCTCTTCACCGTCGAGTACGGCTTTCGCCTGTGGATGGCGAAGTCGCGGTGGCGATACGCGACGAGCTTCTTCGGCATCATCGATCTGCTCTCGATCCTGCCGTTCTACCTGGCGCTCGGTTTCGACGCTCGGCCGGTGCGGGCGCTGCGGCTTCTGCGGATGTTCCGCCTGCTCAAGCTCGCACTATACAACAAGGCGACGCGGCGATTCAGCATCGCGCTCAAGATCGCCCGCGAAGAGATTATTCTGTTCCTCTCGGCGGCGGGTGTGGTCTTGTTCCTCGCGGCGATCGGCATCCACCACTTCGAGCACGAGGCGCAGCCCGAGCGGTTCGCCAGCGTCTTCGACAGCCTGTGGTGGGCGGTGGTGACGCTGACGACCGTCGGCTACGGCGACGTCGTGCCGATCACCGCAGGCGGCAAACTCTTCACGTTCTTCGTCCTGCTGGTCGGCCTGGGCATCGTCAGCGTGCCGGCGGGACTGGTGGCATCGGCACTGGGCGAGGCACGTCAGCTCGAAGACGAGCAAGCGAAGAAGTAGCACGCTTCATGCAAAGCTGTGCTTCGTTCGCTTCAAAGAAGTTCCGCCACCTGCACCGCGTTCGTCGCAGCGCCCTTGCGAATCTGGTCGCCCGCCAGGAAGAGATCAATGCCGGTCCCGTCGAGGCGGCTCGGGTCTTGGCGAACGCGGCCGACGAGGACGGCGTCCTGGCCACTCGCCTGAATCGGCGTCGGGTCGTCGACCAGCTTCACGCCCGCGGCTTTGCCGAGAACGTCGCGTGCTTCGTCCGGCGTCACCGGGCGGGCGAACTCGATGTTGACGCTCTCGCAGTGTGCCCGCGGCACGGGCACGCGGATGCAAGTCGCCGTCACCGCGAAGTCGGCAATGCCGAAGATCTTGCGGGTTTCGTGGATCATCTTGCGTTCCTCTTCGTTGTAGCCGCTCGCGTCGACGGGCGAGTTGTGGCTGAAGAGGTTGCCGGCGATCGGGTGCGGGAACAGCTCTGCCGTCGCGGCCTCGCCGGCGGCGAGTTGCTTGTGCTGACGTTCGAGCTCGACCAGCCCCGCCGCCCCGGCACCGCTGACGGCCTGGTACGTGCTGACGACGACTCGCTTCACGCCAAACGCCTGGTGCAGCGGCCAGACGGCGACGTTCATCAGGATGGTCGAGCAGTTCGGGTTCGCGATGATCCCGCGATGCACCTTGGCCGCCTGCGGGTTCACCTCAGGCACGACCAGCGGCACGCCTTCGGTCATGCGGAACGCGCTCGTGTTGTCGACGATGACGGCCCCGGCATCGACGGCGGGTTGGGCGAACTCGCGGCTGATCGACCCGCCGGCGCTGAAAAAGGCGACGTCGATGCCCTTGAAGCTCTGGGCCGTGGTTTCTTCGATCGTGATGGTCGTGCCGTCGTAGTCGCACGTCTTGCCGGCGCTGCGGCGCTGGCGAGGAGCTTCAACTCGGCGACTGGAAACCGACGTTCCGGCAGGATCTTCAACAGCTCCTGCCCGACGGCCCCGGTCGCCCCGACGATGGCGACGCGATGTGGCATGGGCGCGAGGTTAGGAGCGTCCAACTAGCTCGCCTCAGCCATAACGGCAACGTCTACATCGGCGACTCGCCGATGGCAGACGTGGTCGTGACGACCGCCGGCGGGAGCTGGACCTGCGTGTAGAAGCCGTAGCTGTCATCCGCCTGCGCCGCGACGGCAGCATTGGCGGACTGCCCTTGCTCCTTGCGGACGATGCTCGGCATTCGCCAGAAGCTGCTGGTTGCGAAGGCCGGTTCGCCTGCGGGGCCGACGAGGGTGAGCGTGTGGGTCAGGTCTTGGCTGTTGACGCTTTCTGTCGGGCCGTCGCGGAAGGGGTTGCGATGAAGGTCGCCGAACTCAGCTTCGCTTGCATCGCCGCGGATGGTGCTCGCGACGAGAGAAACGTCAGCCGCGGGATCGATGGTGAGGCCGAGGGTTTCGAGTTGTGCGGTCAGATGCTCCGTGGCCTTGGCCTTCCACGGACCGGGCAGGCCGCGGACGTCGAGCTTGACCGTCGCGCCGTTGGCAAAGAGGTCGCGGGTCGCCAGCTGGTCAGCGGCCGCAAGAGCTGCGGGATGCGGAACCTCCAGCGGGCGAACGGCACCGGCGTCGATCGCATTCGGCCTGTCTAAGCCGACGAGCGTGTCGGCGACGACGACCGTTTCGTCCGGCACGTCGGTGTAGCGCCAAATCTGCCCGCCGGTCTGCGGGTCGATGAGCCGGTCGCCGACGAGGAGCAGATCTTCGACGAACTGCATGGTGCGCCCGGCGGTCTGGGCGATGCCGGTAGTCAACATGGGCGTGCCGCCGTCCTGGAGATTCCAGACGTACAACACACCGTCAGTCGACGCGGCAAGTCGGCTGCCGTCGGCGTTGAAGGTCATGGCGCTGATCCTTCCGACGCCGTCACCCAGCTCGCCGACGACTGTGCCGGAGACATCGACGAGGAGAATCGCGTCATCACTCGGCATCGCGAGCATCGTGCCGTCGCTTCGGACGGCGATGGTGGTCATCATCGGCAGCGTCGTCTGCCACCCGTTTGAAAGCGTGGCCGCGTCGAGCACCATCAGTCGGTCGCGGGCGGAACGCACGAGCACGCGGTCACCAACATCGAGGAAGGTCGCGGAGGCGATGTCGCTCTCGATGCCGTCGCGGCCGAAGGGATAAGCCGTGGCCACGACACTGGTGGTTTCAGCCTTCACGTCGACGTCGTGAATCTCGAGCCGGTTGCTCTTGCCGAAGCCGAACGCGTGCGACCGGGCGGCGATGCGTCGTCCTTCGTCGGCACCAGCGATGACGCGGAGGTCCGTCGGCAACTCGAGCAGCTTGCTCTGACCTGATCGCAGGTCGACCATCTCGACGCCCACCGCATCCGCCTCCGCACCGATGCCGACCACGCGGCCGACGACGGCGATCGGTTGTTCGGTCCCGACGACACCGAACGAGGTGATGCTGCCGAGGTCGGCACGGGTCAGGGCCGCGCCGCGCAGCTTCGGCGACGGCTTTGTCGGGGGCGACGCCTGGTATGTCCATCCGGCGGAGCTGGTGTCGAGCATCGGGACGTCGGCCGCGTCTTCGCCGACGACTTCGACAGACGGATCTTCGGCCCGCTGTAGCTCAACGAGTTCCTGCACCGCCTTCTGCCGCGCCTCTTCGACGGAACCTGATCCGACGCCGACCTTGATGATGTCTCTACTGGCGAACGGGTCCGGGTCGGGCTTGTCGTCGCCGGGAAGCTTGAGCTGGTCCAGGGCCCGCCACTCCCAGAAGAACGGCTTGTCCAAGTTCGGCTTGGTTTGGACGAGAACGAGGTCGCCATCGACCTGACGAATGACGGCCTCCTTCCATGATCTGCCGAACGGGTACTGGATCGGCTCGCCCACCTTCAGTCGCGGGTCTTCTGCCGCGTGTGCGTGCCCGACGAGGGCAACCATGAGACCGAAGATGATCAGGACGGCAGTGAGGCGTGGTCGCGGCATGACTTGGCATCGTTATACCACGCTCGCTCCCTACCATCACCGGCGGCTCGTCTATCTTTGGTGCCAACACAAGCCTCACATTCGGCAGGGTGGTGGCCGGTAGCGTTTGGGACATGCATCGTCTTCTATTGCTGGTCCTTCTTTCGATTCTGGCTCCACTGCAGGCCGAGGCCGACATCATCATCGTCGGTCACCGCGGGGCTTCCGGCGAACGACCGGAGCACACCGCGGCCGCGTATCGGCTGGCGATCGAGCAAGGGGCGCACTACGTCGAGCCCGACCTCGTCATGACGAAGGACGGCGTGCTCATCTGCCGTCACGAGCGCGCGCTCGCCATCGCCGATGACGCGACAGGCGACATCACGTACCGCACGACCGACGTCGCGACCCGGCCCGAGTTCGCGGATCGCCTGACGACGAAGCGAGTCGGCTCGAAGGACGTCACAGGCTGGTTTGCCGAAGACTTCACGCTCGCCGAGATCAAGCAGCTCCGTGCCGTCGAACCGAAGCCGGACCTTCGCCCACAGAGCGCGACGTACGACGGCGAATACGAGATCCTGACCTTCGTCGAGCTGGTCGCACTGGCCGAAGAGCTTGCCGATGAACTCGATCGCCCTGTCGGCCTCTACCCGGAACTCAAGGATCCGACCTGGTCCCGCAACCACGGCCTGCCGATGGAGGAACAACTTCTTCGCGAACTCGCCGACTTCCGCGGCCCGGTCGTCATCCAGTCGTTCGACGAAGCGGGCATGCGTCGGATGAACGAGTTGACCGACCACACGATCGGCTTCATCACGTCCGACGAAGACCGCATGTCCGCCGGTTCGCTGAAGCAGATCGCGACGTTTGCCGACAGCGTGAGCATCCACAAAAAGCTCGCCACGCCGACCCACCTCGCCTCTATTCGGAAGGCGGGGCTCGACGTCTACGTCTGGACGCTCCGGGCGGAGTCGCAGTACTTACCCGAGGGGACGCCGGACGTCGGTGCCGAAGCGCGCGACCTCGCCGACGCGGGCGTGACGGGGCTCATCACGGACCACGTGGCAGATGTGATCGAGGGTCTTTCTCGCAGGTAGCAGCCCGCGCTACCCTGCTGCTCCCGTTCCTCGGAGGAGCCCGACCGACGCCCTGCCATGCTGACCGCCCACGAACCGCCCACCTCCCACCGCACGCCGCTCGTCGACTTCTTTCACAAGCAGACGGCCAACGCCAAGGACGACACGCTCAGCGGATTGACGGTCGCGCTGGCGCTCGTGCCGGAGGCGGTGGCCTTCGCTTTTGTGGCGGGCGTGTCGCCGATCATCGGGCTGTACTCGGCCTTCTTCATCGGGCTGATCACGGCGGTTCTGGGCGGGCGGCCGGGGATGATCTCCGGTGCGACCGGGGCGATGGCGGTCGTCGTCGTGGCCCTCGTGGCGGAGAAGGGTGTGGCCTACCTCTTCCCGGCGGTCATGCTCGCGGGAATCTTTCAGGTGATCGTCGGGCTGCTGAAGCTCGGCATGCTCATTCGCATCGTGCCGGCGAGCGTGATGCTCGGCTTCGTCAACGGCCTGGCGATCGTCATCGGCATGGCGCAGCTCGGCAGTTTCAAAGTGCTGGGCGACGACGGCCTGCTGCAGTACATGGGCGGGATGCCGTTGACGGTGATGTTGGGGCTGGTCGCGGTGACGATGCTCATCATCTGGGGCCTGCCGAAGTTAACTCGGGCGGTGCCGTCGTCGCTGGTGGCGATCGTGGTCGTGAGTCTGGCGGCGTTCGGAATCAACGCGGCATCAGAGGGCAACGTCACGCCGACGATCAGGGACATGCTCGTGACGAACGAGCAGGCCAAGGCCGTGCGCGAGGCCAAGGCGGACAAGGTCGAAGCGACGGTCGCGTCGTTCAAAGACGACATCGAGCAGGAAGGCCTGCGCGTCGTGCCGGTCGGTGACGACGCGATCAAGCTAGGGCCGACAGAAGTGTCGGCGGCGGTGGCTTCGGTGGAGGTGGACGAGGTCGGCCTGTCGGCCGGCATCCCGCGGCCTTTCTTCTTCACGGAGGACTGGTCGATCGATCAGTCGACCTTCGAGCCGTACCTGCCGGCGAACCTGGCCGGGACGTTCATGACGATCCTGCCGTTCGCGCTCATCCTGGCGGGCGTCGGGTTGATCGAATCGCTCATGACGCTCACGCTCGTCGACGAGATCACCGAAACCCGCGGCCGGGGCAATCGCGAGTGCGTCGGCCAGGGGACGGCCAACATCGTCACCGGCCTGTTCGGCGGCATGGGCGGGTGTGCGATGATCGGGCAGTCCCTCATCAACGTGAACTCCGGCGGGCGCGGCCGATTGTCGCGGCATCGTCGCGGCCGTGGCCCTCTTGCTGTTCGTGCTGGTGCTGGCGCCGCTCATCGAGCTCATCCCGATGGCGGCGCTGGTGGGCGTGATGTTCATGGTCGTCATCGGCACCTTCGAATGGGCGACCCTGAAGATGTGGAAGCGGTTCCCGATCGCCGACTTCTGCGTGATGCTGCTGGTCACGGGCTACACCGTCTTCATGCACGACCTGGCGACCGCCGTCATCCTCGGCGTCGCGGCCAGTGCGCTCGTCTTCGCGTGGCGTCACGCGTTCCACCTCGGCGTCGACGTGAAGTACACCGACACCGGGGCCAAGCACTACCAGCTTCACGGCGCTCTCTTCTTCGGCAGCGTGACGCACTTTGCCGACAGCTTCGATCCGATCCATGATCCGGACGAGGTGATCGTCGACTTCTACTACACCCGCGTCTACGACCAGTCGGGCCTCGAGGCGATCAACAAGATCAGCGATCGATATAAGGCACTCGGCAAGCGGCTGCACCTCACGCACCTCTCGTCCGAGTGCCGTGCGTTGCTCGACAAGGCGGGCGAATTTGTGGAGGTGAACATGAGCGAAGACCCGCAGTACCACGTCGCAACCGATCGCTTGGCCTGAGCGCGGTCTCGAAGATCCCGTCCGCACGTGCGGGTATTGCCGCTGGTCGATGGCAGTGCCCGACAAGACCCGTTACCACGGTCGAGGACGTCATCTCCTTTGTCCTCCAGGACCTGTCGCCACCCGTGAATAGCCGCGGGCTTACAGCCCGCAGGCAGTAACGGACGACCAAAAGCCGACGAGCGACCAAGGCGTCACGCTCTTCAACTACCAACATCCCTGCGGGCTGTAAGCCCGCGGCTACACAAACCCGACCAGCTACCTCAAAGACTTTTTGCAAATACGAAGAGCCGCGGGCTTACAGCCCGCAGGGAGTAACGGACAACCAAAAGCCGACGGACGACCAAAAGATCACGCCCTTCAACTATCAGATTCCCTGCGGGCTGTAAGCCCGCGGCTTCACAAACCTGACCAGCGAACCTCAATACTTCTTGCGACTGCAAAGAGCCGCGGGCTTACAGCCCGCAGGCAGTAACGGACGACCAAAAGCCAACGGACGACCAAAAGATCACGCTCTTCAACTACCAGCTTCCCTGCGGGCTGTAAGCCCGCGGCTTCACCAACCCGACCAGCTACCCCAAAAACCTCTTTCAGATTCAAAGAGCCGCGGGCTTACAGCCCGCAGGTCGCTACAGATGATCAGTACGCGTGATACTTCAACTTACACATTGCCTGCGGGCTGGAAGCCCGCGGCTTTCCGAAGACGACCAACTGCGGATCACTCGGCGGGGCGCGTCGCCGGCTTGCTGAACCCGCGGGCTTCAAGCTGACGGCTCACCGCCCCCGTGACGGCGTCGCCGAGCGTGTCGGCCGCCTCACCGTCAGCGCGTCGCTTCAGCTCTTCGGCGAGGAAGGCCGCCCGCTCTTCATTGAGCTTCTGGATCTCCGCCTGCAACGCCTGGCGACGCTCGGCCATCTCATCGAGGTACTCGACACGCTCGTCCTCAGTCATCTCGCGCATCGCCTCGGGCAGCTCGTCGACCGGCAGCTCGTTCACCTTGGCCGGCTCGTCGGCGAAGGTGTCGATGAGGTCACGGCCGCGGTTGCCGTAAGCGTTGCCCGCCTTACTCGCGGCACGGGCTACGGCGGCGGACCTGCTGAGTTGCAAATTGTCGACGTCTGCCGTCGCTTGGAGCATTGCGTTCTCCGTCTGCAACTCGATTCGCCCGAACCAGAGGTAGGTCTCGTTCAGCTTCGTGCCGAGCTCCAGGATCCGGTCGTCCTGCGGGCATGGAATGACCGGTGCGACGCGGTCTTGATCGATGTTGAACGACTCGCCCCCGCCGAGGGCGGCGCCGGCGGTCCAGTCGCCGCTCTCGCCCTGTTGGGCCGGGCCGCAGTGGATGGTGTTGACGATGACGCCGCGCCCTTGGCCTCGCCGACGGCCACGCGATAGTCGACCGGCCCTTGCGTGAACGGCTCATTGCCGGCGATAAAGATGGAGCGATACGAGCCGTCGCCGCTGGCCCAGTCGAGCGTGCCGAGGGCGTCTTCAATGACAGCCCCGCAGTACTCGCTTCCGCCATCCGTCGTCAGGCTGAAAAGTGCGGCACTGACGGCATCCAGGTTGTCGGTCAGCGGCACGATCTGGCGGACGTAATTCTCGGTGACGGGCAGATTGTCGTTGCCGTACTCGAAGAGCGCGACGCGCAGGCGGACGGGCTCGCCCTCCTTCTCCCCGGCGGCGGCTTCGTTGACGATGTTCCAAAGCTGCGTCTTGGCCTGGTGGATCAGGCCGTCCATCGAGTTGCTGGTATCGAGCAACAGCACGAGATCGACCGCGGCCTTGTCCGGTGCGGGCGTCGGGTCGACCTGCGGCGTCGGCACGGGGACGTCCGCCCGCACCGGCGCGACGTGAGCGGTGACGAACAGGCCGGCGATGGCGACGGCGGAAGTAGCGGCTGTGAGGGTTCTGCGGGTCATGGTGTGAGGTTCCTTCACCCAACAAGACGGCCGACGGATCATCTTTCTTAGCGGATGGCAGAAATTTCTCAGGCGGCTACTCCCGCAGTCGGACACGGTCATCTTGCCAAGCTCGCTGCTTCGCCGCCCGCGCGACTGCCGGTAGAGTCAGGGCGTGACGATGGCACCTGCTTCCACGATGCCCGCAACAGCAGCAGCGGTCGAAGAAACGGGTGGCGACGTCGGTAGCTACTTCTTCTGCGGCTTGATCGTCTTCGTCATGGTGCTGGGCGTGCTGTGGCTTCTCTATCAGGTGATTCGTGAGGCCAAGGCCGAACGCGGCGGGCCGACGATCGAGCCGCGGGCGGACTTTCGCGAGCGGCTACGCGGCGACGAACCGCCCCGGCAGTAACGCGGGCCACGGCTCCGATAGACTTCAAGCGTGCTGACGTTGCTCGTCCTTCAAGGCCCTGACCGCGGCAAGCGGTTCGAACTGCCGGATCGCCCGGCACTGGTAGGTCGTGAAAAGGCCAACGTCCGCCTGGATGACAACACCTGCAGCCGACGCCACGCCGAGATCCGCCCCGCGGCTTACGGCGACCGATGGACCGTCAAAGACCTCGGCAGCGCCAACGGGACCTGGCTCAACGGCCAACGCGTCTTGACGCAGCCGATGGACATCAAAAGCGGTGATCAACTCCGCATCGGCAGCACGTTGCTCCTCTTCGGTGCCGCGGCGGGCGTGAGCCGCGAGGCGACCAAGAGCGTCGCGCTCGAGACGGCCGAAAGCGGGATGGATTCGTCGATCATCTCGACCCTGCCGGCGACGAGCGACGACTCGATCGTCCTGGCCGTCCCCGAGCCGGCGGCGGCGGCGATGACGAACCTGAAGGTGCTCTACCGCCTGGCCGCGGCACTGGGCAGTCAGTTCACCGACGACCAGGTGTTGGACGTCGTGCTCGACCTCGTCTTCGAAACCGTCCGGGCGGACCAGGCCATCGCGTTCTTGTACGACGGCGAAGGTCATCTGACGCCTCGTGTCGTACGACGCCGCGACGCCGACGAGCCGGCCGTCTCTGACGACGACGATGAGGTGAAGATCGACCCGATCCGCGCGAGCCGGACGATCCTGGCCCACGTCGTGCGGACGGGCGAGGGCGTCGTCTGCAGCAACGCGATGACCGACCGCCGATTCCGCAGCGGCCACAGTGTGCAGAACCTGGGCATCCGCAGCGCCATCTGCTGCCCGATCAAGGCCCGCCGCCTCGACGCGGGCGTCGGGAGCAACGAGGTCATCGACATCGACAAGACGCCGAAGCTGCCGGGGACTGGCAGTGAAGACAACGAAGTCATCGGCGTGCTTTATGTGGATTCCAGCGTCCAGAACTACACGTATGGCACGGACCAACTACGACTGTTGACCGCCATCGGACTGCAGACAGGCTTGGCGCTGCAGAATGCAAAGCTCTATCGACAGGGGCTGCGTGCAGAACGCCTCGCCGCCGTCGGCGAGACGACGGCGGCGTTGTCGCACTCCATCAAGAACATCCTGCAAGCTCTCCGCGGCGGGGCCAGCGTCGTCGAGATGGCCCGCAAGGGGAAGAACTGGACCCAACTGGAGAAAGGTTGGGGCGTCGTCGACCGCAACCTCGATCGCATCTTCGGCCTGACGATGAACCTGCTGGCCTACAGCAAGCCGCGGACGCCCGTCCGCAAGCTCGTCAACCCGCGGCAGGTCATCAACGAGTGCGTCGATCTGGTCGCCCCGACGGCCGACGAACGTGGCGTGATGGTCGTGGCCGACGTCGCCGAAGATCAGCCGGCGGTGCCGTTGGACGAGGAGGGGTTGCACCAGGTGTTGATGAATCTTCTGGGGAATGCGGTGGATGCCGTGGGCGAGCCCCGTGCCCGCGAGGAGGCTGCGGCCAATGCCCCGGCCGGTTTGGTGCGGGTGGTATGCCGCTACGACGCCGAGCAGAAGCGGACGAACATCGACGTCATCGACGACGGCCCCGGCATCGACCCGAACCTACACCGCCACATGTTCGAGCTGTTCCACAGCACCAAGGGCAACCGCGGCACGGGCCTAGGCCTGCCCGTGGCCAAGAAGATCGTCGAGGAACACGACGGCACCCTGACCGTCCAAAGCGAACCCGGCCACGGCACCACCTTCAGCATCAGCCTGCCGGCCTTCGCGGAGCAGAGCGACGACCCGAGCCACACCTACGTCGGCCTCGGCGGCTGACCTTTTGTAACCGGAACGCCCTCGGCCACGCGACGTCCGGCGTCCTCGTCACCAGGGCGGCGTCGCCCCCCCCCGCGTCCCGCCCGTTGAACGCCGCGTCCGCGGCCCGCAGCCGTTCGACGACGGCGTTGCTCGGCGTGGCCATGGTGCAAGTTGTAGGGTGGGCCCCGGCCCACCACCCCCACCACGTCGCCCGCCGCCGATGGTGGGCCGGGGCGAAGCTCGCCGGAACTGATAAGCGTAGTACGAGATCATTCGGCGCTCGAACTATGACGTGCGTCCCATCGGAGCATCTTTCATCTGCTCCGCGACATTGCCCGCACACGCAAGCCAGCTCTCGTCTTGTAATTGTGTCAGGTTTCTTCGTCCGTCCTCTCCTCCAGGGTGCCGGCTGGATTCGTGAGGCAGTAGCAGCGTTCCCCACTTACCTCGCCGAAGCATCGCGAGCCGCTCGATGACTGGCCATTGGCCAATCCTGCAAATTCTGCGGTTGCCCGCAGAGTCGCGAAGGCGGCCTCATCCATTGCTACGCCATCACAACTCAATGCTTCGGGACAGATCAGCCAATATGCACCGTCCGTCGCACGAACGATCACGTCGCCAAACTCGTTAACAGCGTGGACGGCAACCGACGTCGATTCCATCGTCGAGCTCCAGGCGTTGAGGATCGTCGTCAACGTTGGTGGCATAACTTAGCTGTCGAAGAGACCTGCACGATGATCAGGGAGTACTCTCCGGAACCGTAACGCGATCGTCCCCTGCATCGAAGGCAAGCTGGCGGTCACGTAGCGTTTCTTCGGCTGATGCGTACCGACGCGGGCGATGTAGCATCGAACCCGCCCTTGAACACCGTCCGCGGCCCGCACCGCTCGACGAGCGGCGTTGCTCGGCGTACGCCAGCATCTTTAGCAACGGTCGTACAGGGTGCGCCCCGGACCCACCACCCCCACCGACGTGCGCCCGCCGCCGATGGTAGGCAGAGGTCAGCCCCTAGCTTCACGTCATGTTGTGGCACCTGCGACGTTCGTCGGCACGCACGTAGCAGACTATATGAGGAAGCAGTACAGCGACTGTCGCGTCCGCCAAAGCATGACGGCGCTGTCGGCGAGCAGCGATCGATTTCGAGTCGGACAGCGGTGAAGCCACGTTCGGATTACTCGCCTCGGTCCATGAACTTCTGCGTTGCACTCTTGACGGGATCCTGAAGACGAAGGTCGCCTCGACGAATGCGGCCGAGAACGTCCTGCGGTCGGTCGTCTTCGACGGGCACGCCGTTGATTTGACGTCGGTGGAGAATCCAAACATGCCCGGCGTGTTCGCGGCAGACTTGTCGACGATGAAATCGAACGTCCTCGTCGGGTCGATCTCGTCGAAGGTATCGCCGGCGAAAAGGTATCGCGTTTTCGTTGCGCTCAAGAAGATGCGGGTCGGTATGACCATGTACCCGTCGATCGGACCGACATTGGGGTAGTCGCTGTGGTGGTAGACGAGCGAGCCACCAGTTCGTGCCAAGCTCACGTCGAGGCTGTTGCACGGACGATCTCGAAGCCTGGATCGATCGTCAGCCGGTAGTCGTTCCAACCCGACGCCGCGACAGGTTTGTAAAGGTAGCCATCACGCTGACCGCGAAGTCGACGAGCAACAACCAAGGTGTTGGAAGAACTTGCAAGCTCGTTCGATCTGCATCACTCCCCCGGGATGTACCCGATCGTCCCCTGCATCGGGCTGCTGGCCGTCGCGTAGCGCTTCTTCGGGATGCGGCCGGCGCGGGCGCCGTGGTAACCCGCGAGCAGCGCGTGGCGCATGGCGGTCGCCATCGTGACCGGGTCGGACGCGTGGGCGATGCCGGTGTTGAGCAGGACGCCGTCGGCGCCGCACTCCATGGCGATCGCGACGTCGCTGGGCGTGCCGACGCCGGCGTCGACGATGACGGGGTAGCTCGCGTCGCCCTCTTTGAGCAGTTCGAGGCAGAGGCTGATGTTGAGGCGGTTGAGCACGCCCTGGCCGCTGCCGATGGGGCTGCCGGCGGGCATCACCGCGGCGGCGCCGGCCTCCTTCAAGTGCATCGCCGCGATCGGGTCGTCGCTGCTGTAGCACAGGACTTGGAAGCCTTCCTTGACCAGTTCCTTCGTGGCTTCAAGCGTGCCGTGCGGGTCGGGCAGGAGCGTCTTCTTGTCGCCGAGCACCTCCAACTTCACCCAACCAGCGCCGGCGTTGCCTTGTTTTTCAAGGAGTTCCCGGCCGAGCAGGCTGACGCGGACGGCGTCGTCGGCACTGAAGCAGCCGGCGGTGTTGGGCAGGATCGTGTAGCGGTCGAGGTCGAGGTGGTCGAGCAGGCTCTTGCCGTCCTTGTCGATGAGGCGTTCCCGCCGGACGGCCACGGTGACGACGCGGCAGCCCGAGGCGTCGAGGGCGTTGGCCATGACGTCGTAGTCGTCGTACTTCCCGGTGCCGGCGAAGAGGCGGTGCTCGAGCGCGTCGAGCGTGACGTCACCGATCTGAAGGGATGCTTGGGCCATCGGGCAACCGTACGCGATCACCCGGTGCCGGCCGTTTCACCCGCCGCCGACGAAGGTGACGATCTCGATCGTGTCCCCCGCGGCCAGCGCCTCGTCATACGCCTGGCCCCGTCGAAGGCGGCGATTGACCTCCACCGCTACCTGCCGCGGTTGGAGGTTCGCCTCGGCCAAGAGGCTCGTCACCGTCGAGCCTGCGGGGACGTCGCGGTCCTCGCCGTTGACGGTGACGCGGATCGTGCCAGAACTTGGTATTTGCGGCGGTTGCTCCACGCCCCTACCTTAATGTCCCACCCGACGGATCGGGCCTGCCTTTAACGACACAACCAGGAACCACGGACCTTCGCGTGATCTTCGACCGCCTTCTCGGCATCGTCAGCATCGACCTCGGCATCGACCTTGGCACCGCCAACACGCTCGTCTGCACCAGCCAGAGCGGCATCGTCCTCAACGAGCCCTCCGTTGTCGCCGTCAACACGCGCACCGGCAAGGTCATGAACGACGGCATGGCCGTCGGGCAGGTCGCCAAGGAGATGCTCGGCCGAACGCCCGGCGGCATCGCGGCGGTCAGGCCACTTAAAGACGGCGTCATCAGTGACTTCGAAATCACCGAGGCCATGCTGCGGTACTTCATCCGCAAGGCGACCGGTAAGAAGTGGGTCTCGCCGCGGGTCGTCATCGCCATCCCCGGCGGCATCACGCAGGTGGAAAAGCGGGCCGTGAAGCTCGCTGCCGAGCGGGCGGGTGGACGTCGCGTCTATCTCGTGGCCGAGCCGTTCGCCGCGGCCATCGGAGCCGGCCTGCCGGTGAGCGATCCGACAGCCTCGATGATCATCGACATCGGCGGCGGAACGACCGACGTGGCCATCATCTCGCTGGCGGATGTGTCCGTCTCGCAATCGGTGCGCGTGGCCGGCGATGACTTCGACGAGGCCATCGTCGAGCACATGAAGAAGAACTACAACATGGCCATCGGCCCGACGACGGCCGAGCAGATCAAGATCGAGATCGGCTCGGCCGGGCCCGAAGAGGGCTTCGACGAGTCGCAGCCGATGCAGGTCCGCGGCCGGGACCTCATCGGTGGCCTGCCCCGCAAGGTCGACATCACGCCAGGCGAAGTTCGCGAGGCCCTGAGCGACCCGGTCAACCGCATCGTCGAGGCCGTCACGCGAACGCTCGAACAGTGCCCGCCCGAACTCGCAGCCGACCTGGTGCAGAACGGCATCACCCTCGCCGGCGGCAGCGCCTTGCTGCGAGGCCTGCCCCACGTCATCTCGACCGCCACCGGCCTTGATGCCCGCCTGGCCGATGACCCGCTGACCTGCGTCGCCCGCGGCACGAGCGTCTTCATCGACAACCTTGAGACCTTCAAGGAGACGATGGAGAGCGACGAGGACGACTACTAGGGGCCGGGGAGCCTGGGAGTTGGAACGCAGAAACCCAAACCTGATTCCGTCACGCTGAGCGGAGCGCAGCGGAGTCGAAGGACCTCGCGCGGACGGCGCTGTTCGCGAAGACGAGGTCCTTCGACTCGCTGCGCTCCCTCAGGATGACGGAAGGGCAACTTCGAGGCGATGCCAGAAGAACGGCCCATCATCAGGTGAAGCGATGCTCTTGCGTTTCCAGGTGCGATGCAGCGTTATCCACGTGCGGTCTAGCTTCTGCGTCCGGCATAGCCGCTCCACGAGACCGGGCACCGCTCTAGTCTGTCGTCATGCGACGCAGACGACCGGGCCGACTGCTGGGCGGGATGATGGCCGCGGCGGTCGCGGCGGCGTTGTTCGCGCCGCCGATGGCCGCCTTGCAAGCCGCGGCGGGTGTGTTGCTGACGCCGGTCTCGCACCCCTCCTCGCTGGCCGGCAACACGGTCGCCGGCTGGTTCGAAGGCGACGACGACCGCGGCCGGGAAGGTCGCGACGATGACACACTCCTGCGGGAAAACCTCGCCCTTCGCCAGCAGAACGAGCGGCTGCACGGTCAGTTGGTGATCCTGCAAAAGCTCAACGCCGACCGGGCCAACCTCGGCCAGTCGCTGCGGCCGCTGACGACGCCCGCGGCCATCACGGGCGGCATCGAGGCGGACTCGAACCTGCTCGCCGTCGCCGCCGCGGCAGACCTGCCGACGGGTCGGCCCGTGCTGGGCGTCGATCGCGGCGTCGTCGGGCTCGTCGGGACCGTCGACACGTCCCTCGGCCGCATCGCCCGCGTGCGGCTGACGACGGACCCCGACCATCGCCCGTTCGGCGGGAGGCTGGTGACGTACGACGAAGATGCCAGACTCGTCGACGCTGACGACTGAGCCGTTCGTCCTCAACGGCACCCGCGGAGGCGAGCTGGAGATTCGCCGACACAAGACGGCCGATCTGGAAGCGGGCTCCGTTGATGTCGGCGTCTGGGCGTTGCTGGCCGACGCGGATTTTCCGGAAGAACTGGCCAATACCCGCGTCGGCCGAGTTATTGCGATCGATCCACTGGCGACGGAGCCGGGGTTCAGCCGCGTCATCCTCGAACCCGCGGCCGACGTGACGCGGCTTCGCGAGGTTCAGGTCTTTACGAAACAGCCGGTCGGCCGGCCGTCATCCTGAGCGAGCGCAGCGAGTCGAAGGACCACGCCTGCGTGCATGGTGCCGTTGGCCTCACCGCGAGGTCCTTCGACTCGCTGCGCTCGCTCACGATGACGGAGTGGGCGGCGGGGAGTGGGTGGCGCATGCGTGCGCCCGTAACGTGCGGCAATTCGATATTTGCCGCACATCTTGCTCGCGTACGTCGCGCTCGGGCTGCAGCGTGGGCTCGAGCCGCTACTGACGCACCGGCCGTCGGTCGGCGGATGGGCGGGGCTGGATCTGCCGTATGTCGCGGCGGCGGGGATCGCGGCGATGATGCCGAAGGATTCTGCGGCGGTGGCGGCATTTCTCGTGGGGCTGGCCCATGACGTGACCACGGCCGGGCCGATCGGTCCGCGGGCGGTCGGGTACGGGCTTGCGGGGCTGATCATCGCCCGTGGCCAGCCGCGGACGCCGGCGATCTTCGCCGCCTTTGCCGCCGTAGGAGCGGTGGTTGCGGCGATGATCGTCTGGCTGCTCGGCACGCTCGGCGGCGGGTCGCAGACGCTGGTCGGCGGGTCGCTGTCGGGCCTGATGACGGCCGTTGTCGCGGCGCTGATGGCGTGGCCGTTGTGGAAGTTGCGAAGTCGCCTTTCCGCCGCGGACCGACGCCTGTAGATTGCTGTCTGCCCATTTCTGCCAGTTCAAGGAAGAACGGCCATGTTCGAACGTCGTGCCAGGGGCGTGCTCGCCCTGCTCATCCTCGCCTGCACAGCCCTGCTCGCACGGGCGGCACAGGTGCAGCTTTTCGAGTCCGACAGTTGGCAAGCCGCGGCCGATGCGGCGATGAGCCGGACCTCGCTCACCGAGGCCGCACGTGGGCGGTTGCTCGATCGCAAGGGCAAGGTGATCGCGCACGACGTGCCGTGCAACGACGCGGCGATGGCGTATTGGTTCGTCAAAGATCCGCCCGATGCCGATCGGCTTCGGCTGGTCGCGCGTGACCTGGCCCGCCTGACGCCCGGCTACCACGCCGCGGCGACGCCCGAGCAGGTTCGCCGCGTCGAGGCCGCGTTGCCGGAGGCTCAGCAGCGGCTCGACGAGCTGTGGCAAACCCTGGCCAGCATCGGGGAGGTGTCGTCGAACGAGATGTCGCTGCGCAGGCGGACGATTTTGGAGCGTGTCGAGGCCCGGCGTCGGGATGTTGTGCTGCGTCGCTATCAGCGGGCGATGGCCGAGCACGAGGAGCAGGACTCATCGCCTTGGTGGCGTCGGTTCCTGCTCGGCACCGGCGACGCCCCGCCGGAGCTGGCGGAGTTCGAAGAGCCGATCGCCGACGAAGAGCAGGCGCACGTCGTGCTTCGCGACATCACCAACGAGCAGTACAACCGTCTCGTCAAGCTGCAGGCGGATCTGCTGCCGACGCTTTCCGAAGGGCTTCGCCTGCGGGCCGGCAGCACCCGCGTCTACCCGGCGGGGCGGACGGTGTCGCACGTGGTCGGACGCGTGGCGGAAGTGGATGCGGGCGACATCGAGACCGATGTCGAGCTGGACGACGAGCTGCGTCGCTACCTGCCGGGCGACCTGGCTGGCAAAGGTGGTCTCGAGCGATTGGCCGAGCGGATGCTTCGCGGCACGCGCGGCAGGATCGAACGCGACCTGGCCCTGGGGTCGCGCGACGTCGAAGCCACTCCGGCCGCAGGTGACGACGTGAAGACGACCCTCGACCTCGACCTCAGCCGCGACATTCGCCAGGCCTTCGAGCACGTCGACTTCGCCTGGCCCAAGCGGCCCGACGAGACGAGCGAAGATCGTATCGAAACCGGCCCCATGCACGGCGCGGCCGTCGTCATCGACGTGGCTACCGGCGACGTGCTGGCGATGGTCAACGCGCCCGACTTCGACCCCAACGAGTACGCGGACATGGCCGACGAGCTCTACGCCGACCAGCTCAATCGGCCGGCGGTGAATCGCGCGACGCAGTTCGCCGCCGTACCCGGCAGCACGGTCAAGCCGATCATCGGGCTGGGCGCGATCACGGACGGGCTCATCGAGCCGAACGACGTGATCCACTGCGACGGCTACCTCCACGTCCACATCGGCGGCGTGCTTGAAAGCTTCACGAACACCGCCCGTTGCTGGACGGCCAAGATGTTTGCGACGAGCGTCCAGCAGCACCAGATGCCAGGCTCGGATCCACACCCGACGCCGGGGTTGAACGCCTTCGACCCGCTGCCGGGCGACATGACCTTCGCCGACGCGCTGCAGCGGTCGTGCAACATTTTCTTCGAGACGCTGGGCCATCGTGGCGGGACGGATCAGCTCGACAGCTGGCTCCGTCGGTTCGGGCTGGGCGAGCCGACGGGCGTCGGCCTCATCGAGCGTTCCGGGCTGACGCCGCGTGCCATGCCGGAGAACGGCCCGCCGGGCGATCCGCTGTTTCGTACACGCAACACGTGGTTCGGGTCGATCGGCCAGGGTTTCGTGCAGGCGACGCCGATGCAGATGGCGGACGTGGCCGCGACTTTGGCCCGTGGCGGCGTCCGGCTTCGGCCGCGGTTGCTGGACGACGGTTCACCGCGTGAGCCGGTCGACCTGAAGCTCGACAAGACCGCCGTCGAGCAGATGCACGCCGGGATGAAGGCGGTCATCAACACGCCCGCCGGAAGCGGCAAACGGATCAATCCGCGGTTGCCGCTCGAGATCTCCGGGAAGACCGGCTCGGCCCAGGCGGACCCGATCATCATCGCCCTACGCGACGAGGACGGCCACCCGATTCGCGACGAACGAGACCGCGTCGTCTATCGCCGCGTAACTGAGTACTCGACCCGCGGCAACCCGAACCCGGCCGCACCGTGGTATCGCCGGACCAACGACCCGTCCGAGAAGCGGGCCGAGGTGACGCACGCCTGGTTCATCGGCTACGCCCCGGCCGACGAGCCGACGGTCGCCTTTGCCGTCTTCGTCGAGTACGGAGGCAGTGGCGGCTACGCGTCGGGCAGCGTCGCGGCTCAGATCGTTCAGTCGCTGGTCGAACACGGCTACCTCGAGGCGACACGCGAGCCGGATCCGAAGATCCCGGGGCGTTACCGCATTCCATAGACGGCCGTTGCCCGTCATTCTGAGCAAAGCGAAAGGAACCCGCCTTAGCGAAAGCCGTCGGCAGGCGAGGTCCTTCGACTCGCTACGCTCGCTCAGGATGACGTTCGTGAAGGGTGGCGCAGGCGAGGTCTTTCGACTCGCTACGCTCGCTCAGGATGACGTTCGTGAAGGGTGGTGAAGTATGGAACGCTTGAAAATCGAGACGGCTTATCGCGGGAACCGCATTGATGTTGAGCGGCACACTTTCCTCGACAATGCCGGCCAGACGGTGGTGAAAGAAGTCGGACGGCACGTGGGGGCTTGCTGCGTTTTGGCGTTCGTCGACGCGACCCACATCGTCCTGATCCGCAACCGCCGGACGGCGGTGGATGCGGTGTTGTGGGAGTTGCCGGCCGGAACGCTCGAACCGCCAGAGCCGGCGATCGAGACGGCCAGGCGAGAGCTTGCCGAAGAGGCCGGGTACGCCGCAACGACCGTCGAGCCGTTGCTGGACTTCTGGACGGCCCCGGGCCTGTGGGACGAGCGAATGCACGCGTTTGTCGCCACCGGTTTGTCGCCGACGCCTCAGGCCTTGGAGGCCGGGGAAGAGATTGAGCCGCACGTCGTCGCCCTCGACGAGGCCGTGGCGATGATCGGCCGAGGTGAAATCGTCGACGGAAAGACGATGACGACGCTGCTCTACTGGAAGCAGTTTCGATAGTGACGAAGTCCGTCATCCTGAGCGCAGCCGAAGGACCTCGCCGGCGACGACGTGATCGCGGACGAGGTCCTTCGACTCGCTTTGCTCACTCAGGATGAACGGATCGAGCGGCAGGGTGTCCGCGAACAACGCTGGCCTAATCCTCGAGCAACAGTTCCTCGCCTGGAATGGTGCGGAAGACTTCTTCGGTACTCGTGTTGCCGCGGGCGACTTGTAGAAGGGCCGCCTTGCGGAACTCGAGCATGCCGTCTTTGATGGCTTGCCCGCGGACTTCGCTGGCCCGCGCGTTGCTTGAGATCAGGGCCCGGATAGAGGGCGTGACTTCCATGATCTCGAACACGCCGGTTCGGCCTAGGTAGCCGCTCATGTGGTTCGATTCCGCCGGCACCGGCGCGTACAGCGTGTGGCCCTCGTCCTTGCCGAGGAGGTCACGGATCTCTTCGAAGGCGTCGGTCCCCAGGTCCATCGCCCGGCGAGTCTCGGGGTCGAGCGTGCGGACGAGACGTTGTGCCACGACGCCGCGAAGCCCGCCGGCGATGAAGTGGTCAGGGATGCCAAAGGCCCGCATGCTTTGAATGGCACCGGCGGTACTTTGCGCGTGCAGCGTGGCGAAGACGAGGATGCCGCTGTTGGCCGCACGCATGGCGGTCAGAGCGGTTTCGGCGTCGCGAATTTCGCCGACCATGATGACGTCCGGGTTCTGCCGGAGCACGGCCCGGAGCAGGTCGCCGAAGTCGAGCCCGATGTCGTGATTGACCTGGCTTTGGCGAAGCCCTTCGACGCTGTACTCGACAGGGTCTTCGATCGTGTTGATCTTGCGGCTGCCGTCGTTGAGCGACATGAGCGTCGCGTAGAGCGTGGCCGTCTTGCCGCTGCCGGTCGGGCCGGTGATGAGCACGAGCCCGCCGGGGTTTCCGATCATGCGGCGGTACTTGGCGAGTTGCTTGTCGAACATGCCCAGGCTCGACAGGTTGTAGAGGTGGGCGTCTCGGCTGAAGAGCCTGAAGGCCGCGTCTTCGCCGTAGAGCGTGGGGATGACGCTGACGCGGAGGTCGACGCTGTTGATGTTCTCGGCGTCGTGGTCTTCGTTGCCGGCGGCGTTGCGGGCTTCGGGCGTCCAGATCCACCGGCCCTCGTCGGGCTGCCTGGCGTCGCCGCCGGTCATCCCGGAGTTGTTCTTGACGTAGGCGACGGCACGTTTGCCTTGCTCGCGGGTCATCGTCGCGATCTGCCTGACGACGCCCAGGTGTCGAACCTCGACGACGACTCGGTTGTCGTAGCTGTTGAGGAAGAGGTCGCTCGCGCCCATGGCGGCGGCTCGGGCGACGAGGCGGTCAAGGGCCTCTTCGGCCGAGACGTCGCTGACCTGGGTCTGCGGGATCTCGGAAGCGACGCCGGGGGTGCCGGGCGGCGGGGTCGGGGGCATGGCGATTCCTCGGCGGGGTGGGTTGCGGCGCGGGACGACGGTGGCGTCGCGGGCGATGAGCGATCAGGCGCCGTTGGCGGCGGCGACTTCTTTGGCGGCGGCTTCGTCTTCGACGATGGGAACGACGCGCCCGACCTTGAGCAGATCGAGCACCTGCCTGACGGCGGGTTGCACGTCGTAGACGACGATCGACCCGCCACCGTCGCCGACCTTTTTGCTGGTCGAGATGAGCCAGCCGATGGCGCTGGAGTCGATGTATTGCGTGTCGCTCATGTCGAGCAGGAGGCGGCTGTTGGTCCAGTTTTCGCCGATGACGTCGCGCAGGGGGTTTTCCCCGGCAGGGTCGATGTCGGCAGCGGTGATGTTGCCGCTGGTGGCGATCTTGACAAGGCCGTCGCGTTCGATGGAGACCAGTTGCAGCTTCATGGTCGAGTTCTTTAGGGACCGTCACCGTCAGGTCGCCGCAGTTGCGACGATGCGGTTTGGTTGGGCTGGGACGTTAGCACGATGTCGCTGCAGGCGAAACGGCAGGGATTGTGCCGACGGTGCGTCGGCTTAGTGGGCAAGCGTTCAGGGTTCTGCGTCGACTTGGGAGAAGCCGCTTTATCGGCTAGACTGCCGCGTCCGCTGACGGGGCGAATCGGTCCTCCCGCGGCACGGACGTCGCGGGGCCGAAGCCGGGGCCGCCCGACCGCTTTCTGCACGGGTCTCGCACGAGGCCGACCTTGCGATGCCGTTGCTCTTCGAGATCTATTCCAACGGCCGCCGGCTGACCGACTACTTGGTTCGCGGCGGCCATGCCACCGGCGCAGAAAGCCTGCCCCTGGCCGGGCGTGTCGCCTTTGAAGAGGGATTGCTTCGCGTCGAGGCCGGCGACTCCAATGACGCTATGGACGGCTACGGCACCGCCGGCGACCCGGGTGACGAAGCCGCCGCCTACGCAGGCCTGTCTGCCTCAGCCGCGGCGGTCGGTGTGTCGCTGCTGTGGGATGCCGGCGCGTGCGGCGAGTACGTGCTGGAAACCACCCGGCTCCCGCCTAGCCCGAAGCCGTCGGTCCTCAACGTGGAGCTGGCCCGGCATCGGCTCATGCGGCTGATGCAAAAGCAAGAGGACTGGAACCTTTGGGAACTGGCCCCCGCGGCCGGCGCAGTCGCCAAAGCCAAGGCCGCACAGGTCACCTTCGCCGAGGCCCTGGCCCTGTTGCACGATCGCCCCGCCGCATCCATGAAGGCGGACGAAGCCCTCAGTGCGGCCATCGAGGCGGGCGAGATGCTGGCACGTGTTCACGGCGACCTGCTCATGCAAAGACGCCGACGATCCGGTCTGCCGCGGACGCTCTTCGGCATCCGGGCCGACGTCACCGGCAACGCCCCGCTCGGCAACGCCGCCTACCGATCGGCCATCGTCAAGGGGTTCGACTGCGTCAGCGTGCCGATGCCGTGGCGATTGATGCAGCCGGAAGAAGAGACCTTCGAGACGGCCTCGGTCGATGCGGCCGTCGATTTGGCCGGTCGGGCGAAGATGCCGATCGTGGCGGGTCCGTTGATCGACTTGTCTGATGTTCCAGAGCCCTCGGGCCGCAGCGACGGTGCCGTGACGTTGTCGGCGGGCGGGGTGCCGGAGTGGCTTTTCCTTTATGAAAACAACTTCGAGGCGCTCTGCGACCTTGCCTTCAACTACGTCCGCGCGATCGTGCAGCGATACCGACGCGTCGTCAAGTTGTGGAACGTCGTCTCCGGCATCCACGCCGCATCGTCATTCGGGCTGACGTTCGAGCAGATGATCGAACTGACGCGGCTGCTCGTCGGACAGGTCAAGGCCGTGCTGCCGGGTGCCAAGACGCTGGTTACGATTCGTCAGCCTTGTGGGGAATATCTGACGGCCATGAACAGCTCGGCGACGTCGGTCCCGCCGATGCTGTATGCGGAGATGGTGAGCCAGAGCGGCGTTCAGGTGGACGGCTTCGGCGTTGAGATCGTCACCGGCCGGCCGACGCACGGCAGGCGGGTGCGCGACCTGTTCCAAATCAGCTCGATGCTCGACCGCTTCGCGACGCTCGGCAAACCGCTGTTCGTCACGAGCGTTTCCTGCCCCGACGCACCCGGCACCGAGGCGGGCAAGTCGGGCCGATGGGGCAACGAGTGGAGTCGCGAGGTGCAAGCCGCGTGGCTTCGCGACGTCTACAACGTCGCGCTCGCCAAGCCGTTCGTCGAGAACGTCGCGTGGTCGGACTTGGTCGACGGACCTCATAACCAGATCGAGGGTGGGGCGTTGTTCGACGACCTGCTCGTGCCGAAACCGGCGGCGCACACGTTGCAGCAGATCCGATCCGCCGCCCGGCCGTTCCTTCGCGCGGCGCGGGACCGTCGCCAACGCTCCGGCGGTGACCGGCACGCGCGACGGTGCGTCGACGAAGGTCACTCCGGCCCGTTCTCCTCGTTCCTGATCGCCCTCCTGCCTGCCGTGGCCTTGCCCGACCCGCCGACGGACCCGCTCGACCCCCGGCCGGAATCCGGGCCGGACCCGAAGCGATGGCCCGGGGCGACACGCCGATGGTGGTCGCCGTCGCAGATTCGCGGCCTGGCCGTCATCTGCGGCGGACTGCTCGCGCTCTACGCGGTGCAACGACTCGCCCGGCCGACCCTCCTGGCCGACCCGCCGCCACCCCGAGGCGACCTGGCGGACGAGCTTCAAGATCGGCTTGATCCGAACGTCGCGACCGAGGCAGAACTCGCCGCCCTTCCCAACATCGGACCCGGCAAAGCGGCCGCGATCGTCGCCCATCGGGCGTCGGAAGGCACGAGATTCACACGCACCGCCGACCTCGACGCCGTCCACGGCATCGGCCCGGCCATCGTGGCCAAGCTTCGGCCGCACCTGTTTTTCCCTGAAGATTCAACAATATCGTCAGGCCGCGACGCGGGCGACGTCGCGGGCGAGTAGCGATCGCACCACGGCCCCCAGGTCCTGCGTCGGCTTGCGACGACCTCTGGCTTCGCGAACGTGTCGAGCCAGCGACTGCGGATCAAGCTCTGCCGCCCGGATGACCGGCAGCCCGAGCGACGCGATGGCGGGCAGGCCGTCGGGCGTCGGATCGAGTACCGCGGCATGCCGCTCGACGAGCTGCTCGACCTCGGCCGCGGTCGCCGCACTCCGCCCGCCTGGCCAGCCAAGGCCGGCCAGCGTCGCGCCGGCTCGCCGAGCGAGTCGACCCACGCCTCGGGCGAAGGAGGGGGTCACCAGATGCGTGTGCCACAACCCAAGATCCAGGCTCGCCGGATCCAGCCCGGTCGCCCGCAGCCGACCCAGAAGGTACGACCTCGCCCCGCCACTTTCACGCAAACGATACGGGAAAGACTGCAATTCTTCGGCTATGGAACCCCACGCGACCGCCTGACTGCTGTACTGCTTCACCACGGCCGGCGGTTCGTCTTGCGTCGGTAGGTCGAACGCGAGCAACGTCGACTTTCCCCGTGATTGCACGTTTTCTACCGGCCAACTACAAGTTTTGACGCGATCGGACGACCAGCCGGCGGCGAGCCACGCGTTACGCCAAGCGTCGTCGGCGAGGACGATGCCGTCCGTCGCGTTCATCGCACGCACCGGCGAGCGCGGGCGACTGATCCACGTGACCCAAGGCGTTGCGGACGGCACCACGTTCGGCACGTCCGCCCGCGTCACGTCCGCCGTCACGATCGAGTCTGCTTCGGCAGCGGCGTCGGCGAAGGCCAACCGCGACGCGGACCGGGCGTCGTCGAGGTCGAGCAACCGCACACCCGGGCCGGCTAAGGCCGCCGTGAGTCGGCGACCGGCGTCGGCGAGCAGGCGGAACGATGAACCCGCCGCGACGAGCATCGGGCCCCCTGTCGACGCGGGCATCGAGGCAACGCGTGCCGTCTCGCCCGCGTGCCAGTCCGTCGCCGATTGGATCGCTCCTTGTACGGCCGTCACCAGCGTTGTGATGTCTCGGCCCTGAACCGCAACCGCATCGCCGCACAAGTGCAACGAGCCAGGAACGGCCCAGCCTCGGCACCGCCGCGCCCGCGACGCGATGTCGTGCGTGCCGGCGAAACAGACCAATTTTCCCTGAAGAATCATCGAAGAGACGTCGGCACATCCAAGCGCCAGTCGCATCCGCCGAACGTCCGGCCAGATCACGGTCAAAGATTGTGCGGCTTCGAGACGACTCGCCAGCGCGACGACGTGGCCCAGATGGTTCGGGGCGATCAGTGCGACCGAGCCCTGGCGAAGGCCGATGTCGCGCGTCATCCGCTCGCCCACCAGTGCTGGCAAGGCCGACCCGCCAAGCCAGGCGTCTCCCAGGCGGGCGGTCAGGCTCCCGTCGCGCCCGCGTTGCCACGTCACGCCCGGCCCGAAGCCGCCGGCGACCAGGTCTTCCCACTGCATTCCATCAGATTGAGCCAGTGCCTGTGCGTTGGCGTGCAAGTTTCCCAACGCTTCGGCAGCGCAGACTTCGGGCGTGTTGGCAAGCGGAGGCACTGCCCCTTTATCGGAGTCCGACGCGTACGCTCTGCACGTGACGACTCATCCGTCAGGCAAAGGCTTCCGTTTCCTTAAGATGCACGGAGCCGGCAACGATTACGTCTACGTCGACGCCTCACGCGAGACGCTGCCGAACGACCTCCCGGCACTGGCCCGGGCCGTCAGCGACAGGCACTTCGGCATCGGCGGTGACGGTCTGATCCTGGTGCATCCGCCCACCGACGCCGGCCGGGCCGACGTGCGGATGCAGATGTTCAACCTCGACGGCAGCGAAGGCGAGATGTGCGGCAACGGCATCCGTTGCGTCGCCAAGTTCGCGGTCGACGAAGGGCTGGTTTCCGGTGATTCTTCGTCACTTCGGGTCGAAACCGCCACGGGCGTTCGGTCGATCGACGTCGTGCGCGACGAGGCCGGCAACGTCGCAGGTGCCGCTGTCGACATGGGACGTGCCGCTTTCGGCATCGATGCCGTGCGTGCAGAGGCGAACCTGCTGCTCGCTGTCCGCGATCATCTACTTCGGCCTGAGGGCCTGAGGCACGAAGTCGTCCTGGTCTCGACCGGCAATGCCCATGCGGTCGCATTTGTCGATGACCTCGAGGCGATTGACCTACCGGTTGATGGACCTCGGCTGTCGGCTCACTCGGCCTTTCCTAAGGAAATCAACGCTCATTTCTCGCAGGTGCTGTCGCGCGATCGCATCCGCGTCGCCCACTGGGAGCGCGGCAGCGGGCCGACGCTGGCGTGTGGAACGGGTGCATGTTCCGTCCTCGCCGCGGCGGTGCTGCTCGGTCTCGCGGACACAACGGCAACCGTCGAGGTCCCTGGCGGGGCGCTGACGATTGAGGTAGATCCGGAGCATTACGGCCTGCGGATGACGGGTCCTGCGGTGACCGTCTTCCAAGGCCGCTGGGGTTGTGGTGCTTGAGCGTGATGCCCGTCAGTCGTCTTCGGAGTCGGTGCCGGAAGATTGGGCGTCGGTGAGGGATTCCTCGTCCGCCGTCGTGCCACCGAGGCCGGCCTGCCGGGGATGGCGATGGGGCGTCTGCTGGTCGCTGCCTTTGGGCGCTTGATCCCAGCCGAGGGGTGTTTCTTCCTCGACCGAATGATCTGCCTCTTCGGCCTGACCGGGCAAGGGCTCGGCGTGGCCGGGGGTGCTTTGTGGGTGTTCCTTGCTCATGCCGCACCGTCCTTGCCATGAGGTGTTTCTTGCGGAGCGAGGCCGGCGTCGTCGGCATTTTCTACCTTGGCGGCATCAGCCCGGCCGGCATGAGCGAGGTCGCTCTCCGGGTCGACCGAGTCGGCTGCGCTCTGCGGGTCTTGACCTGCCAAGGCGGGCTGCTCGTCGTCGTTGCGGGTCGACCCCTGGACGCTGTCGGCCCGCTCGTCGGGGACACGCTCATTTGCCTCGAGCTGCCCGCCTGGTTCCTTGCCCGGGTGAGCACGCTCGTACGTCTCGCTCGTGTCCGGCATGTCAACCGGACGCTCTGTGTCAGCCATCCATAGAGCATCCAAGATGCACGGCCGACAAGGAAGGTGCGAAATCCTTCAAAGCTCCGAGCCTCAGCCACCCATGTCCATCTTGATGACGCCCCGCTGACGCTTCACGGAGATGACCCGCTGCTTCAGATTCTCGAACAGAGGCCGCGGGTTGCTGACGCTGCGGAGCTCCAGCTCCGGCGTCGACCGGTCGTCGCTGGTGATGTGAATCGATCCGACGCCAAAGATCTTGTCCATCGGCCCCTGTCGCATGCGGACGTCGTTAACGTGCCAGAGTTCCAGCGTGTCGATGTTGGTCGTGATGAGGCCGTGCTCGAAATCGATGCGGTAATTGGTGATCTTGAACCGATTGCGCTTGACCCACAGCGCCGGGAAGAAGAACAACGCCACGCCGATCGGGACGAGCAGCCACGTCCACCAGGGCCCGCCCCCGTCGCTGCCGGTCAGGAACCAGACAATCGGAATCGCCGCCAAGACCAGGCCGAAGGTCAGCCACATGAGGACGAGGCCCAGCTCGCCACGCAGCAGCGGGCTGCCCTCGTAGTAGACGATCTCCTGATCCTCTTCCGTCGGCGAGTGCGGGCCTTGGCCTGTGAGTTGGTCGGTCGGGTGCGGGGCGTCGTCCATCACTCTCACGATAACGCAGCCCTGCCGACAGGCGAACCGGCGTCGGCCTTACCCGCCAAAGCCATTCCCAGACGCGTCGCCGCCGGCACGCCCCGGGCCAGTCGCACGATGGCAGAAGCCGACCACCGGCTCGACATCGCCACCGCCGCCAGCCTGCACATCGCCCGGCGGGTCCGCCATAGCTTGACGTACGACGCGTCGAGCCGACGCAGCACCTCCGGCTCCCATCCATGACGCGCAACGGTGTCGGCCGCGAGTTTGGCAGAGGCGATGGCCAAACCCATCCCTTCGCCGCCTATCGGCTCCAACGCGGCGGCAGCATTACCGACCGGAACCACCCCAAGAGGCCAGGAAGCCGACGGCCTCGGTGCAAATCGCGGCAACGGCGAGGCCTGCCAGCTCCCGCGTCGCACCGCCGGAGCCAGGGCGTCGCGTAGAGCCGGGTTCTGCTGAAGCAAACGCTCGACCAACACGTCGTGCGGCTCGCCCGGCTTCAGCAGCTTCGCCGGCACGTTCATCGCCAGGTTCCAGACAACCCCCTCGCCGTCGGACACCGCAGCGACGCCCAGATAGTGCCCGGCCAAGGCGAACAGGTGAATCGTCGCCGGGTCGAGCTCGATGCCGTCGTAGTGCGCCTTGAGCCCGAGGTCGCCCGTCGGCCGCGGCGGGAGGGACGTGGTGCCGGGCAGCGTGCCTTTGCCGTCGGCAAGCACCACCACATCCGCCTCGATGACGCCGGCGGTCGTGTGTGCGGTCGTGCCGTCGAGCTTGAGGACGCGGACCGGCTGATGCCGACGAACGTCCGCCGGCAACGCCTCAAGAAGCGCCTGATCCATCGCCCGACGCGTCAGCCCCGCCACCACGTTCGGCAACTGAAACCGGGCCGCACGACCGGCGCGATCGACGAGGCGGGTATGCGTCAGTCGCGTGGGCGAGAGTCGGTCGAGCGTCTGGCCGAACCCGGCGTCGCGGAGCGTCTGCGTGCCGAGGCTGCTCAGGCATTCGCCGCAGACCTTGTCCCGCGGGAACCGTTTGGCCTCGATGATGTCGACGCCAAAGCCTTGCCCCGCAAGCACCGCCGCCGCCGTGACGCCGGCCGGTCCGGCACCAATGACAAGGGCCTTGGACATCGCCACAGAGCGTACGAAGGCCCCGTCAGCCGGACGAAAATCGGCAACAAGTTGTTATTTCGAGGGCTTGAAAATCATTGATTGTCTGCCTCGCGCTGCGAACACTCCTTGCCCGGCCACGCTCACCTTCGCGCGTCGCCGGCACCTGGAACTTCATTATGAGCGTCGAGACCATCAACGAACGGGCCGCCAGCGAGTACTTCACCCGGGGCCGCGAGGCCGAGGACAAGGGCGACCTCGAACGGGCGATCGAGCACTACGACCACGCCCTGGGCGAAGACCCCGACCACGACGAGGCCTGCTTCCGCCTGGCACGCCTCTACGACCAGCACGGCAACGACACCCAGGCCATCGAGCTCTACGAGCGCATCTGCGGCGGTAGCCCGGTGCCCGTCAGCGCCCTGGTCAACCTGGCCATCCTCTACGAAGACAACAACATGTTCGAAGAGGCACGCCGGTGTCTCGAGGCGGTTTTGGCGACGGACCCGATGCACAAGCGGGCCCGCCGGTTCCTAGGCGACGTCGATGCGGCCCACGATCGCAGTGCCGAAGAGGAAGAGCGTGCACGCCAGCAACGCGATGCCGTGCTCGACATGCCGGTGATGGAGTTCGAGTTGAGCGTGCGTGCCCGCAACGCGCTCAAGAAGATGAACATCGAGACCATCGGCGACCTGCTCCGCATCCGCGAGACAGACCTGATGGCCTTCAAGAACTTCGGCGAGACGAGCCTGTCGGAGATCAAGGCGCTCCTCGCCGCCAAGGGCCTGCGGCTCGGGCAGTTGCTCGAAGAAGGTGGCGTGGCCGTCACCGAGGAGCCGGGTGCGACCGCCGGCTACTTCGTCGAAGGTGCTACCCCGGCAGCCCCCGCGGCCGACGGCATGGACGGCGAAATGCCGGGCGAGCTCCTGGAGCGCCCATCGGCGACCTCGACTTCTCCGTCCGGAGCCGAAAGGCCCTGCAGCGACTCAACATCCAGACCGTCGGCGAACTCGCCGCCAAGAGCGAAGAAGAGCTGCTGGCCTGCAAGAACTTCGGCCAAACCAGCCTCAACGAGATTCGGCAAATCCTCGCCAGCTTCGGCATCGGCCTGCGTCGCGACGGCTGAGACAACTCCACATCGACCCAAAGACAACGGCCCGCTCCTTCGAGCGGGCCGTTTCTGATGACTCGATCCGTCAACCGGCTCATGCCGCCGCACGCTTCTCGGTCTCGGCAGGCTTCGTCTCCTTGGCCTTGTCGATCGAAATCGTCTCGCTCGGCGGCGCGACGAGGCTCAGTGCGAGCTTCGACACCTCCTTGGCCGTCGCTTCGAAGCTGTAGTGCTTCTCGACACGCTTGAGCATCTTGCTGCCGAGCTCGCGACGGGCGGCCCGCTCGCGGACGAGCTTGGCGACCTGGTCGAGCCACCCTTCGTTGCTGTCGGCGATGGCGTCGGAACCGGTCAGGTCCGCGGCATCGGCATCGGCGTGGGCGACGAGCGGCAGACCCGTGCCCATTGCCGTCAAGATCTCCGAAGCCGCCGGCACGCCCGCCTGGAACGGAACGAGGTAAACGTCCGCCATCGCCAGGAAGCCGGCCAGGTCCCGTCGCGGGCCCGCATAGCCGACACGCCTGCCGACACCGGCCGACTCGAACGTGCGACGCAGCGACGTCGTGTCACCGCCACCGACGATCAGGTAAACCGCCTGCGGCTGGCGACGAAGCAGTTCGATGATCGACTGCCGCATCGTCGGCGTGATGGCAGACTCGACGTCGGTCGCGGCTGTCGTGCAGATGACTGCCTGTTCCGGGATGCCGTACTGCCGACGCGCCGGCGGGTTGCCGTGGGTCGCCTTGAGGTCGACGCCTTCGAGCAGCGTCTTGGTCGGGATGTTGCGGGTCTCCCAGTAGTCTTCGTCGTTGCCCGCGGCGGCGGCGTCGAGGTAGCAGACGGCGTCGACGCCGGTCGCGTAGAGCGGGGCACGGCGAGCGATCCAAAGCACCTTCGCGGCCGCACGCCAGGCGACAACCAAGGCCGCGATCGGATCGACTGCGTCGGCGTCGACGATGAGGATGTCGGTCTGATCCGCGACGAGCCGGTCGGCCAAGGCCTTGGCGGCGGTCAGGACGTCGCCGTCGGTCGGGGCGATCCAGGTGCCGGCACCGGCATCGCGGAGGCGCGACAGGATCTGCGTGCCCCGCTTGCCCGAGGGCACGGCACCGCGACCAAAATTGATCCAGGCGTTGGCGCTGTGGCTCGCGGCCGGGCGTCGTGCGCCGGGAGTCGTGTCGCCAAAGCCGGCCCAGTGCTGGCCCTCGCGACGGACGTAGGCCTCGGTGGCGTAGGCGTTGATCTTGACCTGCTTGGCATCGGCATGCGCGGCGAAGGCGGCTGCGGCACGGGCGGCGGGCTCGTCGTCGCCCAGCGCGCTCGTCAGGTAGCCGACGTGAGGCCGGTCGTTCGTCCACTCGCCACCACTGGACCACCCTTCGATGGCCGCGGCGTCGCCGAACAGGTCGGCCAGTTCGATCAGGTTGTCTCGCGACGAGGCCCACTGCCCGCCGCGACCCAGGTCCTGCGCCGCCGCGGCTGCGGCGGCTTCGATGCCGAGCGCGATCTCGCCACGGTTGATCGCGCTGCGACCGAAGGCGACCGTCGGGGCGGCCGCGTCTTGTTCGCGTCCGATGAAGGCGCTGAGCCCGACGAACTGCTCGAGCACGCGTCGGTCGCTGAAGCCGATGCTTTCGAGTGCGTCACGCAGGTGTGCGTGGCACTGCCGAAGGCCGATGGTGGCCCCGGCGTGGTGGGCCAGGAAGCGTTCGGCGGCGTTTTCGGATTGCTGGTAGACCGACAGCGAGTCGGTCGGCGCGTCGCCGCCACGGTTGACCTGTTCGACGATTTCGATCAGCGACGGGATCGCATCGGAGGAAGACGACGACGTGCCGGGGGCGTTGACGGGCGTGCTCATGCTTTGGCTCAACATCGGCCCGCCTCAGCGTCGGGCATGAGCCGACGCACGATCAGGTGCCGGCCGAGTGTTCCGACTCGCGAATCTCCTCGGCACTCTCGCGAACGGCCTCCCGCTCGGCCTCGGCTTTGACCTTCCGCGTCGCCGCTTCCTGACGCTCGCCCTCTTCTTCGGCAGTCATCTCTTTCTCTCCCGCGGCACGTGCCCGCTGATCGGCGACGGCCTCGACGTGTTTGAGGTGCCCTTGCGGCGTCCTGGCGACGGTGATCGAGCTCCGCCAGTCGCACGCTGTTGCCGTAGACGATGAGCGTGTCGCCGACCCGCGGCACGGTGTCGGCCTCGGCGGCCCCGACGTACGTGCCGTCGCGTCGGTCGATGCCGAGCACCAACACGCCCTCGCGTGTCAGCCGAAGCTCGTGCAGTTCTCGCCCGGCGAGCCAGTCCCCCTCTTGCACACGCAGCTCACCGATGCCGTAATCGCCCGACAGGTGCATGAGGTTGGCGTAGTCGCGGACCTCGAGTGACGTGTAACGCTTGAGCAGCTTGAAGGTCGTGCGGTTGATGACGCGCTCCACCATCCGGCTGCTCGACACCGCCCAGAGCGACGAGACGCCGACCGCCAAGGAAGACGATGCGCGCCCACAGCGGATAGCCCTGCTGTTCCTCGACGAGGACCATCTCCATCTCGTTGGTTTCGGGATTGTTCACCCGCTCGAGTTTCTGCGTCACCCCGCCGCCCGCCAGAAGCCCGGCCATGAGCGCTCCGACCGTCGTGACGATGCCGGCGTTACCCAGCAACATCAGCGTCGAGATGATCCGCCGCCTGACCGGATGGCCGACGAGTTGCTCGCTCTCGCCCGTCGTGTAACCGCAGCCCGTGAACGCACTTCGCGCCTGGAACCTTGCCAACGGCAAGCTCAGCCCGGTCAAAATGAGCATCACCGTTGCCACCCGCACCGTCAGCAGGCTGATGGTCAAAACGACCAGTAGGGTGGCGATGGCGGTCATGGGGGTCAGGCAGAAGCTGCTAAGGCAGACGCTACTACAAAATGAGCAGCATCGGCGTCCGAATCAGCTTGCAGCCGTCCAGCTTCTTAGCTTCTCCTCTGCTCGGCAAGTACGCCATCGCGCTCCACAGCGTCACCACCACGGTGCCCCAGACGGCGATCTCGCGAAGCACGCGCAGCGCGATCTCCAGGCCGTCGCCGCGGTCGAGCCAGCCGCGGGAGACGACGTAGACGAGCACGACCGGAATCGCGACCGACTGGAAGATCATCTTCAGCTTGCCCGCCGATTTGGCACCCATCGCCTCGCCACCGGCCTCGCTCAGCCCGCGGATGGTGGTCACAAGCAGCTCCCGGCCCAGCAGCAGAATCACCACGATCGGCCCCACACCCGTCAGGCTTTCGCCGGCACTGGTCAAGAAGACCTCGCTGGCGAAGAAGACGAACGTGCCCAGGACCAGGATCTTGTCGCAGAACGGATCGACCACCCGGCCGAAGGTGCTGGCGGCGTCCCACTTGCGGGCCAGGTGCCCGTCGAGCCAGTCCGTCGCCGCCGCCAGGCCGTAGACCCAGCCGGCGGTGAAGAGCCACCACGCCGCCTGCGTCGTGCCGAAGTCGTAGAAGCGCAGCATCCCGAAAAACACGGCCGCCAGGACGAGGCGTCCGACGGTGATCACATTGGGAAGCCGGCGCTTCGTCGTCGCATCGAGTCGCACCACGCCCCACTCTACCGCGGCAGCATGCAATCTCGCCGACCGGCCTTGCCTGCCGACGTCGCACCCGGACAATGGCCCGTGCACATGGGCCCGTCCGTCGTCATCCCGCCGAGAGCGCAACGCGAGCCCGTCGTCGGCGCGGGTGAGATACGCCCCCACGCCAGCGACATGAGCGTCGAAGCCTCAGCCGACGTCACGCTCGGCCAACTCAACCAGAAACTCGCCGAACTGTCGCCCGTCCCGCAGTGGCTACCGCTCGACGGCACGGACGACCAGACCCTGCGCGACCTCATCGACGGCGACTCGACGGGCGTCCTCAACACCGGCTTCGGCGGGTGGCGCGACCGACTGTCCGGTGTTCAATTCACCGGCGGCGACGGACGTCTGGTCTCCGCCGGGGGCCTGCCGGTCAAAAATGTCGCAGGGTACGACCTCGTCAAGCTGATGGTCGGCGGACGCGGATGCTTCGGCCGGCTCGTGACCATTACCGCCCGAACCGTCCGTCGGCCTGACGTCGCCTTTGCCCAGAAGCATCGACATCACCAAGGCCGCTCCGGCGGACGTGGTGAACGATCTGCTGACATCGGATGTCCCGCCTCAGTGGTTGCGGCTGACCAGCGACGGGCTGCGGGTCGGTTGGCTTGCGACCGAGCGAGAACGCGTCGCTGCTGGAGAAGGCGTTGGCCGATGCGACGCAACGGTCGCTGGAAGAGGATGCCGAGGAGCGCCGTCCGCGGCCAAAAGCGTGCCGGTGCGTGATCTCGGCGGCGAGCGTCGCCACCTTTGCCGCGGAGCTCGATGCCGACGGCCACCGTGGCAACTGGGTCGCTGACCCGTCGTCGGGCGTCTTTTGGTCCGACGACGACATCTCGATCGGTGCGACCCGGCACGGCGGGCACGCCTTCGTGGCCGATAACGCGCAAGGGCGTGTCGTCGGGATGCCGCGAGCGACCGCCGCTTTGTTGCAGAGACTCAAGACGGAATGCGATGTTGACGGGTCGTTCCCGCCGTTGCCGTCGTTGGACCACGCCTTCGTCGGCAGTGGCCCGGCACACGCAGAACAGGTCGATGGTCGATGATGTGAGGCAAGCGGACTCTTCGAGGGCCCGCTCCTCCCGCCGCCGTCAAGCTACCGTCCCATGCGACCCACAGGATCTTTAGTGTTCGATCCTCAAATGACTCCTTCATCCAGCCCCGCCAAAGATGCCGACGGTCTGGGCATCGACGCCCTGGATGAGCCGGTCGCGTCGGAACCTGCTCCCGACGTCCTTGAGCCGGTGCCGGAACCCGAACCCGCGGGCCCGACCATCCGCCTGTCGAAAGAAGCCAAAGCCGCAGGCGACACCTGCGTGCAGTGCGGCCTGTGCCTGCCGGCGTGTCCGACGTATCTGGAACTCGGCAACGAGGCCGATTCGCCGCGGGGTCGTATCCGGCTGATGCTCGGCCTGCACGACGGCGACGTGTCCGTACACCCCCGCCGCCGCCGAGCACCTCGATCGCTGCCTCGGCTGCCGAGCCTGCGAAACGGCCTGCCCGAGCGGCGTCTCGTACGGCACGCTGCTCGATGATGCCGTCGCCAAACTGAACACCGATCGTCTCGACGGCGGTCCGCCGGCGCAGCCGCTTCCGGCTTGAAGAAGTCGATCGCCACGGGCCTGCTGGCCAGGCCCAACCGGCTCCGCGTCGCCCTGGCCGCGGCACGGATGGCCGACCGCGTCGGGCTCCGTCGCATCGCCCGGAAGTTCAAGCTCACCGGCCTGCTCGGCGGCACGCTGCAACGGATGGACAACCTGTTGCCCATCCAGGATCGTGCCCCCATCTGGGCAGCGTCCATGCCCGCCCACAGCCGGGCCGGCGGGATGGACATGGTGGTCCGAGATGCTCGATCCCGAGCGTGCCGAGGCGGCCGACAGCGTGAGCGTCGCGATCGGGTTCTTCGAGGGGTGTGTGGCTGGCGTGATGGCGACGGACGTGCACCAGAAGGCCGCGGAAATCATGTGCGAGGCCGGCGCAGACGTCATCTGCCCGCCGGATCAGGTCTGCTGCGGCGCGATCCACAACCATGCAGGCGAACGCGACACCGCTCGCGACCTGGCCCGGCAGAACGTCGACACGTTCCTCCCCGACGGCACCCCGCGAGTCCGCTTCGTCACCACCTGCACCGCAGGCGACGGCGCGATGCTCCGCGACTACGGCCACCTCCTCGCCGAAGACGCCCGCTATGCCGATCGGGCCAGAGTCCTTCGCCGCGCTCGTGCGGGACATCACGGAGGTGCTCCTCGACCTGGGCGTCGGCGAGGGCGACCTTGCCTTCGAGCATTCGGTGCCGCTACGGGCCGCGTATCACGACGCGTGCCACCTCAAGCACGCCCAGGGCGTCGCCTCTCCGCCGCGGGCGTTGCTGTCGCGTGTGCCTGAGCTTGATCTGGTCGACCTCGACGAGTCGGACGTCTGCTGCGGCGCCGCCGGCACGTACAACCTGACGCAGCCCGAGATGGCAGGCCGGTTGGCACGTCGCAAGTTGGAGCACTTCGAACGGTCGGGTGCCGACGTGCTCGTCAGCGGCAACATCGGTTGCACCATGCACCTCGCCGCCATCGCCCGCGACGCAGGTCGGCCGATCAAGATCGTCCATCCCGTCGAACTCATCCACACCGCGATGTTCGGCAGCGCCGCTAAGCCACCCGAAGCAGCGCGAGGTCAATCATCAACCGGTCACGCCCCTGTGCCGACTGTGACAGCCGTCGCAGGAGACTGGGGCACATCAACAAGGTGGTCGCGGAGGTGGCGTCGACCTTGCCCGCCAGTCGCCGAAGCCGCTTGGCCGCCCCGCCCGGCAGGCCCAGCCCGTTGCAGAGGCGACGGTCCATCGCGGCTTCGCCTTGCGCACGAGCTTTCAGGTGCCGCATGAGCTTGCGTGCGATGAGCCCGATCGCGACGCCGCCACTGATGACCATCACGCCTCCCGCCAGCCATGGGCCGGCGTCGACGGGTGCCTCACTCTTGCCGAAGCCGCCGCGGAGGGCCTCGAGCCGGCTGCTGTCGACCTGCTTAGCCGACGCCTGCATGGTCAAACCACCCACTGCCACCACCGCCGCGGCCTTGGCCATGACGGGTTTCGCAGCGGCCGGCTTCGTCTTGCGCAGGTCGGTCGCGACGCGACGAACCGTCGTCGTCGCGAGCCTGCGAACCCCTTGATCGTCATCACTGCGGGCGATGCGGGCGACTTCGTCGAGCAGGCGCCAGCGACGCGTCGCACCCACGGCCCAGATGCCGCTCAGGCGGTGCGTCGGCCTGCGGTCGCGGAGCATGTCAAACAGCGGCCGCTCCGCATCGCCGAGTCCGGCAGAGTCGAGTGCGACGATGGCATTGGCGCGTTCGCGATTCATGCCGAGCCGCTCGCGGGCGTGCAGCAATCGGCGAAGATCCGTCGCCTCACGCAGTCGGCCCGAGGCTTGAAGCGACTCGACGGCGTTGGCACGCACCCGCGGGTCCGGATCGTCCAGCAGCGGACGAAGCAGCTGCAGGCCACGCTCGTTGGTCATGGCCGAGAGCATGGTTGCGGCACGGGCTCGAAGCTTCGCGTCGCCGCCACGGGAGCAGGCGGCGACGGCATTCGGGATGACCAGTTTGGCTTCCTCGGCGAGCGACAGTGCCAGCATCCGAGTTGCGACCGGCCCTGCCGAGGCGAGACGATCGAGCCGACGAGAGGCGTCGGGAACGAGCTTGAGCAGAGCCGTCGCTGCCGAACGAACCTGCCGCACCGCCACCTGCCCGGCGGGCTTGGCCGTCGCGGGTTGCAGACGGACGAGTCGCCGAAAGACACGATCGAACGATGCCGCCAGCTCCGGCCCACAAGCACGACGCACCGACGGCGAGGCGCAGCACCTTGCGAGCAGCAACCGCTCCGCCTGCTGCCTCGCACTGGGCCCACGCGTCGGGGCCTCATCGTCTGCGCCGCCTGATTGACGGGCGAGCTCGCGAACGGCGAACCGTGCAAGCCTCGGGTCCGGCGACGAGGCCAGACGATCCGTCCAAGCGGGTGAAAGAACCAAACCGCGAGCCGATGCCGACGACGTCACCCGTCGAGCGATGGCCAAGCGAAGCGACGCACGGCCGTTCGCTGCGTCATCGATCTGCACGAGCAGTGGTTCGACGTCGGACGGGTTGCCGCCGGCGATGACCCACGTCGCGACATCCGGCAGGTCGGCCGGCTTCAACTCGGCGTCTTCATCGTCAACAAGCTCCAGCAGATCGGCCAGCCGCGCGTCGGACCAGAAAGGTCCTTCCTGCAGCGACGCCACCGTTGTGGCCAGCCTGTCGTCGCTCAGCAGGTGCGCCTTGTGAACGAAGTGAACTGCGACGGCGGTCGAAGCGTGACGCAGGGCTTCGGCGACGATCGGTTTTGCGGCGGCGGCACCGGCGAGACAGGCGGCGACGTCGCTGGCCGTCTTGGGGGCCGTCAGTCGTGCAGCCGCCGGACCGCCGCGACGGCGGATCAGATCCGCCAACGGTCGGACGCGGGTGCCCAGGGCAAGCAGCTCGATCGCCGTCGCCACCAGTGCGGCCTCGGCATGTCGACCGGCTGCCACGACGCCCCGCGGGTCTTCCAACGCATCGGCAACAACGTGCGTCAGCGTGTCCCGCGTCTCGTTGCCGGATGACGTCTTGATCCAGTGCGACAACGCTTCCACGGCCTTGACGGCAACGTCGCCGTCCCGCGTGTGCAGCAGCGTCGCCAAGGTCGGCACGAGCGAGACGTGACACGATGCCCGCACCAGTTCGGCGACGGCCAGACGCGTCTCGACGTCGTCCGATCGTGCGGCTCGCTGCGCCGAAGTTGCAAGCTCGGCAACGTGTTCCGTCGTCACCCGTTTGGCGGCGGGGTTGAGCTCCGGGAAGAGCTTGACAAGGCCCGTCAGTGCTTCGGGTCGGTGCCGGGCGACGAGCGTTTCGACGGCCGCGGCGGCTTCCTGGTCGGTGCCGAGTCGTGCCGCAGCCAAACACGCCGCGTCGGCGACCGGCGAGGTCTCTTCACGCAGCAGGCGGTGGACGGCGGACGACACATCTGCATTATCGGACACAACGTCGCGATGACTTCAGTCTGTGCCGGCTCACCGCTCGCCGTCATCAACGGCTGACGCCTTGAGACGGTCCAGATCGACGACCGCCAGTGCCCGCTCGTGCGTCGCTTCCAAGACAACCGGCGGTGCGACGCCCGCCTCGTCGGCCTCCTGCCAGCGTCCGCTGCAGAGGCACCAACGGTCACCCGGCTTGAGGCCCGGGAAGTTGAATTCCGGTCGAGGCGTGGACAAGTCGTTGCCACGCGACGATGTGAATGCGAGAAAATCCTCGGAAACAACGGCACACACGGTGTGGCTGCCGACGTCCTGCGGGCCGGTCTCGCAGCAGCCGTCGCGGAAGAATCCGGTCTTGGGGCTGGTGCCGCACACGGCCAGCGGGCCGCCGAGCACGTTCTTCGAAACCGGCCGTGGTGGTTGGCTGTTCGGGTCCATGGCGGATCTTAAGCCGGGCAGATCTGCTGCTTGCGGCACCGCATTTGTTGCATGACCGGCATGAGCCGAATCAAGCCCCTTGAAGATCAAGTCATTGTGTTGACCGGTGCCAGCAGTGGCATCGGCCTGGTCACGGCCCGCATGGCCGCCAAGCGCGGGGCCAGGCTGGTGCTGGCCGCGCGGAGCGAGGAGGCGCTGCGTGAGCTTGCCGACGAGATCAACAACGCCGGCGGCGAAGCGTTGGCCGTCACGTGCGACGTCTCGAAGGAAGAAGACGTCAAGCGACTGCACGACATGGCCGTCGAACGATTCGGCGGGTACGACACCTGGGTCAACGACGCGGGCGTCGGGATGTACGGCAAGATCTGGGAGGTTCCCACCGACGATGCCAAGAAGCTTTTCGAGACCAACGTCTTCGGCGTCTTCCACGGCAGCCGGGCGGCGGTCAGGCACTTCTCGGAGCGCGAGGATCAACGCTTCCACGGCAGCCTCGTGAACGTCGGCAGCGTCCTGTCCTACCAGGCGATCCCGCTGCAAGGCGTCTACGTGGCGACGAAACACGCGGTGAAGGGCCTGACGGATTCGCTTCGGATGGAGATCAAGGCGGATGACCTGCCGGTCAACGTGGCGTTGATTATGCCCAACGCGATCGACACGCCTTATGCCGAGCACGCGGCGAATTACATGGGCGTTGAGGCCGATGTCCCGCCGCCGACATACGCGCCGGAGACGGTGGCTCGCGCGATCCTGCACGCCGCGACCACACGGACGCGTGATCTGACGGTCGGCGGAGCGTTCAAGCCGATGACCGCCCTTAACAAGGTCCTGCCGGGTCTGGTCGACTCGGTCATGGCCGCGTTGATGCCGGACGCACAGCGTCGCTCCGACAGGCCTGTCTCCTTGGACGACCCGCGTGCGTTGGCCAAGGCGAGCGACCGCACCGATCGCGGCGGCATGCACGAGCGGTCGGAGCAGGATCGGTTCACGATGCCGTTTAGCGCTTACACGCAGGCCAAGATGCACCCGCTGGCCTCCGCGGCCATCCTCGCCGGCGCCGGTCTCCTCATTTCCGCCGCCGTCAACGCCCTCACAGGCGACGACGACTGAGTCGGGCTCCCCTCGGCGCAGCCGCGGGCTTACAGCCCGCTGGCCGTGCTCGAACATCAGACGGCTTGAGCGTCCGAACGGACAGCCTCAGCGTCTGAAAAGATAACGGTCGCACCAAGACCACCACGCTGCCAGCGGGCTGTAAGCCCGCGGCTATGTGGTTGATGACGACCGAGTCGGGCTTCCCTCGGCGCAGCCGCGGGCTTACAGCCCGCTGGCAGTGCTCGAACATCAGACGGCTTGAGCGTCCGAACGGACAACCTCGGCGTCTGAAAAGAAGACGGTCGCACCAAGACCACCACGCTGCCAGCGGGCTGTAAGCCCGCGGCTACCTCGTTTCTGAGCCGCTACCGCTGGCGGCTATCCGCTCGTTGCGTACCCGCGCGACGGCCAAAGACGCCGCAGTGATCGGGGCGGCCACAACCACGCCGATGACACCCGCAATGAGCCCGGCCACCAGTTGCGCCGTGATGAGCAATGCGGGCGGAAGCTTCACCGCACGCCGCTGGATCAGGGGCGTGACGATGTTGCTCTCAACCACCTGGATCGCGATGTAGAGCACGATCACCGCCCCCATCAACGGCAAACCCGGTGCAATGAGCGTCGTCTCTTGCGGGGAAACCGTCAGTGCCAACAAGGCGGGCGGCGTCACGCTCGCGACGGGGCCGAAGTTCGGGACGAAACAAACGGTGAACGTGAAGACCGCACATACCAGCGGCAGCGGCACGCCCAGGATCCACAGGCCCAACCCGCTCAGCAGGCCGACGAGCGCCATTGCGGCAAGCTGCCCGTAGAGCCATCGCTCCAACGTGTCGGCAACCTCACGCAAGGCCCGGCCGACGAAACGACGATGTCGGGCGGGCGTCATCCACAAGATCCCACGCCTGTACGACCCCGGCTCGGCCGCGACGTACAACCCCGTGAAGAACAGGAAGACCGAAGCGACGATCACAGTCACGAAGAGCCCGAACGATCGCATGGCCGGCTGGGCGACGACGCCTGGCGTGATGGAGGATGCCGCGTCGCCTGCCGCGTTGTTCGACAGGTTGAGCTGACTGAGCAACCAGTCGCCCCACGGGCGGTTGCTCAAGAAGGAGCGCAGGTTGTCGGCCAACTGCGGCAACCGTTCGACAAGCCGGTCGCTCTCTGAGATCAGCGACGGCACCATGAACAACCCCACGCCGGCGACAAGGAGCGCCAGCAGCAGACAGAACGTCGCAAGGCCGCGGCCGCCCGTCCCGCCGACGAGCTTCGTAAGTTGCCGTGCCCCGGCATGGAAGAAGACGGCAACCAGCATCGCCGAGACAACCAGCCCCACCGCCCAGCGAAGCTTCCATGCCAGAAACAGCGTCGCGACGGCGACGGCTCCCAGGATGACGACACGGTTGATCGTCTTGCGTCGCTCTAGAGAGAGCACGGGCTCATCGGGTTGTTGGGCGGGAACTTGCATCGACGTACGCAGGGTGCGGCCGGCAGTTGGTCCGGCGGAACCCACAATCCGCTGTAACACCATGTGGCGCGGCATGAGCCTTGCAATCCGACGAAGGCCTTAACCACGGAATCCATGGACATTGACAACCGCCTTTACGTCATCATCGAGCCGTTCGACGGGCCGCACGCCCCGATGCCGCACCCGATTCGTGACGCGCGGTTTGATGCAGGACGCGTCTACAAGGTCTTGGGGATGTACAACGCTAGCGAGTCCAGCGAGGCGTTCTTTGTCCTCAGCAACCCCGAGAACGAGATCTGGTTTATCAGCAACCGACATTTGCGAGCCGCGGGATTGAGCGATGCGAAGAACCTCTCGTTCGACAAACCGGCCTGGGAACGGCTGCAGACCGGGTCGGACACGCTGCCGACCTCCGCCGTCGCCGCCCTCGGTGGCGGCACGTCGGTCAGCCTGCACCGGGCACCGCGGTAGTCACGAATCCGAGACTCCGGTAGCCGCGGGCTTACAGCCCGCTGGCAGCGTCGACGTGCCGATGGCGCCGTTCGACCAGTCATCGCTGCGACCACTAGCAATCTTTCACAGATGTTGCTGCAAATCGACGTGCTGACGGCGTCAACTGAGATCCGATCGCTACCGGCGGGCTGTAAGCCCGCGGCTCTGTTCGTCTTCCTAAACCGTCACCACATCCATTGAGCCGCGTCGCGGCTGATGCCCTGCCGCGTAGCCGAGGGCACGCTCGTGGGCCTGGTGGTAGAACTTGCCCAGCACCGACCAGTCGAATCGGCCGCTGAGCTTCTCGACGCGGTTGCGAACCTCAATCCGCTGACGGCGGTTGAGCCGCGTGAAGTTGAACAGGTGCTCAGCCATCTGCTCCACCGATGCCTGGAATCCGTTGCGGCCGCGATCCAGAACCAGCACGGCAGGCGTGTGCGGGATGTACGACGGCATCGGCTGCTCGAGCTCGTCCTCGTTGCGAACGTAACTGCCGAAGCCGGACAGATCCGTCGTGATGCTCGGCAACCCGCTCGCCATCGCCTCCATCGGCGTGTAGCCCCACGGCTCGTAGTAGCTGGGAAACACACCCGCGTGACAACCGCGGACGAACTGGCCGTAGTCGAGGCTGATGAGCGGGCTCGTCTGCGATACGAACTGCGGGTGAAACACCACCTTCACCGGATCGCCGGGCGCGTTGATGAGATTCCGGCCCCGCAGGTGCGTGAGCACCGGGTCGGCCGCGTCGTTGACGAGGTCGTGCGTGACGATGCTCGGGTAGCGTCGAACCCGAGCCGCGTTGATGGCCCGCTTGAGCTTGATCTCGGCGTCTTCGTCAATGAGATCGCCCCGGCCGACCATGTGCCCGCGGGCAGCCTCTTCGAAAAGCCTCGCGCCGATGCCGGCCGTTATTTCGTCACACGTGCGTCGAAGCTCTTCGAGCTGCGCCTGGTTGGCCAGCGTCTCGACGTTGACGCTGCGGACCGGTGCCCGCGTGATGATGAAGGCAACCACCGTCGGCACCGTCTCGCCATCGACATCACGGGCCCATCGCAGCTTCTCGTTGAGCCGGAACAGACCCTCGATGAATAAGTCGAGGCCCTTGTTCTTGTACTCGTACCGGCCGCTGGTGAAGAGGTAGAGCGTGTTGTCCAGATCGAACGGCGCACTCGGGAAGAAGTGCCCGCGGACGAAATTGTGGATCTCCTGCTTGTACTCGCTGTGCAGGTGGTGGAACTCGTGCGGCGCATCGAAGTGCTCGATGTCCAGGCCGTTGGGCAGGATGGTGTCGGGCGTTCGCCCCAGCAGGTGCTCCGCCTCGCGACCGGTGACGTCGCTGACGGTGGTGAAGACGTTCGCCGAGTGCGTCGCCGCCTTCTCAATGCGGTGCCGCGGGCCGATCGTGTACTTGTCGGCCTCCTTATCAGCTTCGTAGAACGGCAGGTGGTCGTAGAACTTCGCGTCATCGCCCGCGAGGTACCTGCCCAGAAGCGTGGCGTGCGTCGTGAAGACCGTCTGCACCGGAATGTTCCGATGAGCGATCCGAGGCAGCGCCACCCCCGCCATCCACTCGTGGAAGTGCGCCATCGTCGCCCGGCCCGAGGGAGGCGTTGACCTCCGCCGCCGCCGCTAGGAAGTCAGCGACGCAGAAGCCGAAGCTGACGACTTCGTTGACCTCGCCGTCGTCTGGCGTGGTCTCGATGCCGTGGTCTTTAGCGAGGAAGTACTTGTCCTCGTGCAGCATCCCGAACCGACGGCGATGGTCGATCAGGATCGTGCGAGGCCTCCCGGGAACGAGCCATCGGCCGTGACGCGCATCAACGCCGCGACGCTTGGCGGCATCGATGATGTCGCGAAACACGCCGTCCGGCGGGGTTTCGTCGAACTCCGTCGCCGCCGTCGTCGGGTTGTACGGGCCGACCAGGGCGTAGCGCTCGCCCCACTTGTCGAGCATGGTGCGGGCTTTGGTCCGCAGGACGGTGTAGATGCCGCCGAGTTGCCAGCAGACCTCCCAGCCGACCTCGAAGAGCAGAGCCGATCGCCTGACGGCATCGGCGGACGGCGTCGCCGGGGCAGCGCCCGTGGACGTCGCGGCCGCTCTGCCTGAACCGCCTGTCGTCGCCTGGTCGTCGACCCTCATCACGGTCGAGCATACAGGGGTGGAAGGCGGTTGCCGAATCGCGGGCGAATCGTGTTCGACCTCGGCCGGCGAAGCGGCTAAACTGCCGGCCCGACGTCGCAAGCCGTCGGCCCGTTGCCCAGGTGGCGGAATTGGCAGACGCGCTACCTTGAGGTGGTAGTGTCCAAACAAACGGACGTGCTGGTTCGAATCCAGTCCTGGGTACTGCAAACACAACGGCAAAAAGGCGGCGGTCACCAGTGACCGCCGCCTCTTTTGCTTGCATACGGCTGTCTTTGCTACTTCTCGTCGGCAAAGAGCGACGCCATCGGCGTGGCGAGCGTCGTGCCGAAGCTCGCACGGAGAATGCCGAAGTCGGCAAGATTGACGTTGCCGTCGTAGTTGAAGTCGCCCTGCGAGAAGACGCCCGTGCCCGTGGTGCCGAAGTTCGCCCGCAGAATGCCGAAATCGGCCAGGTTCACCGTCCGGTCACGGTTGGCATCGCCCGCCAGCACGAAGAATTCGAGCGTGATCGGGGCACCCGAGGCCGGCACACCCGCGCCGTTAGCGATGTCGCTCGCCTCGACGACGAGCTCGTAGTTGCCATTGGGGATGTCGCCTAACAAGTCCAGCACCGCCTGGCTGCTCATCGTGTTGAACGACAGCACGCCCGCCGACTGCGGCAGCGTCTCGCCGGTGTCGACGTTGGTGATCGTGTAGTCGCTGCGGGACAGGAAGGCCGAGACGTCCTGATCAAAGTCGAAGGTGACGGCCAGCCGTTCCTCGAACTCGAAGCTCTGCCCCAGAATCTGCGGCGCCGGCGCCGGCGGCAACGGCCCCGGCACGATCGCCACCGCCACCGTGTTGCCGTCCGGCCGCGACACCGCCAGCACATCGCCCGACGGATCCTCGCCACCCTGGAACGAGTCGAACGCGTTGGTGATCCCGCCGGAGGCCGTGATGACGCCAAAGCTGTCGCCGACGACCGGATCGAAGGTTGCGGCCTGATCAATGCGAAGTCGCACATCGTTAAGTGTCGAGCCGATCGTGACTTGGCCAGACACCTCTAAAGGCGGGAAATCTAAACCATCAGAAAGCGAAACGGTAAGAACGTCGATACTTTCACCGCTATCAGAAGCAATTTCCAGAAGACCACCTGCATTCACCTCTGAACCCAGACACAAATCGCCAACCACTTTCAGCCGCGCATCCGGACCGACCGAGATGCTACCGCCGAGCACAATACAATCATTCGAGAAGTACTTGGCAATCCTAACGGTCAGATTGTCTCCAACGACATCGAGTGCTCCTTCATTTCGAAGTCTCGCTCCTGGCTCGACGGAAACGACTATCTCCGATTCAATCGATCCCGCCAATGTGTCCTGGAACAGAATACTCCCGCGCACGTCGTTGAGAAACCTTGCATTGGCGGCAACGGTCAGGCCGAAAGCTGGATGGTTGTTACCGAACTGACTCTCAACAACGATCTGGCCCTCATTTCGGAGGGTCGGCGACACGGGATCCAGGATCAGCCGACTGAAGCCGTTGGTATCCGAAAGGAAGATTGACGTGTTCGACTTGATCGAAGAGATGAGGTTGGTCACTCCGCTGACCACGAAGACGGGGTCACCCTTCACGGCTCCAAGGTCAAGCTCGGTGACATCATGCAAGAATGTCGGCTCACCAGTGTGCGTCCCTGTGGAAGTGAAGGACAGTCCCCAAAGAGTTAAACGACCTGAAGCTGCAGTCTCGACGACACCGCGATTATCTACGAGCCCAGGCCCGAAAATGCCGAGCGAAGCTGCTTCGTTAATTTCAATCTGACCACGGTTTGTAAACGTTGTCGGCGAAGTCTGCCGACCGTCAAGGTAGATGCGGTGAAGCAAGTACGACTCTCCCAATGCGACAGGCGTGACAGCCTTTATGTTGCCGCTAGCCCGGTTGACATTGGTCGATCCCGCTTGGAGCCGCATTTGACCGGGCCCTGGGATGTCGTCGCTGCCGAAGATCAAGTCGCCACGGTTGTCCAACCCTTCGTGAATCGTTAGTACCCCCGACTGGGATGAACCCGGGTCTCGGCATATCACGACCGTCTCATGATTCGTCAATGTGCCGGCTTGCGCACCATGGTCGATCACGACGTTCAGGTCACCGACAATGTCAAGAACGACATCATCGGCCTTCGTCGGTAGTCGGTCGACGTTCCAGTTCTGAGCGTCGCCCCAGGTGGTGCCATCGCCGCCGCCGTCCCAGGTGAGGGCGGCGAGGAGGCGGCGGGTCTCCAGCCCCTCGATCAGCGAGCGGCGGCGGGATGAGGTACGGCGGGCGGTCAGGTTCGACGGCATCTTCTAACGTTTCTTAAAAAGCTCCCCTGCGAGGTGCGGCGTGGGCCAGGATCCCCCCGACCTAAACCACGCTGCCGCCCCTCGCGGCAAGGGGCGTCATCATCAGGCCCTCGTCGAAGCTTTGCAAGCACTAAACCGAAGCCTAGTGGTCGCTTTAAGCAACCGTCGCCGCGGGTGACGGGCGACGCAGGTCGACAATGAGGTAGACCATCGCGAGCGACCAGAGGACCGCCACGCCGGCCAGTTGGGTCCATTCGTGAAGCACCACCAGCATCGGAATCAAGAACATCGTCACCTGCCATACCAGGGCGACGGCCAGGCGGATGCCGTCGCGGCGGGACTCGGTGCGGTCGGACGCGCTCCGCCACACGCGGGGCCACAGGCCCCAGGGCTTGATCTGCTCGTAGAACGCCCGCAGCCGGTCGGCGGGGACGGGTTGTGTCAGCAGCGCCACGCCGACGGAGACGATGCCGCTGACGGCCAGGAGGAGCCCGATGTCAGCAGCGGCGTTGACGGACGGATCGGCCATCCACCAGCCGAGTTGGCCGTTGAGCCAAACCGTCAAACTCGTGACGAAGCCCGCCGCGACGCCCGCCGCGAAGCCGTACCCGTTGAACCGGCCCCAAAACCATCGCAACGCGAACGGCACAAGGAATCCCGGGAAAAACGCCACGACGATGCCGATCCAGATGTCGACGACACCCGTCCCAATGGCCAGGAGGGAGAGCGTGATGATCAGTCCGACGGCGACGATAATCGCGCTGGCGGCGTAGCCGACGTAAACCTCGGTCTTGTCGCCGACGCGCTGCGTCAGCGGATTCCATAGATCTTTGACGACGTAGCTCGCACCGGCGTTGATGGTGGAGTCGAAGGTGCTCATGCTCGCCGCGAGGAGTGCAGCGACGGCCAGGCCGCGAATGCCGGGCGGGAAGAGGTCGCCGCGGAGCAACGTGCCGAGGATGGTCTCCGGGTTCTCCTCGCCGATGCCGCTGTGAATCGCCAGGACGGCAAAGCCCATGACCATCGGCCAACGGAACGTGAAGAGCGCCGCCCACAGCATCGACAGTTTCACGGTGTCGCGATCGGACTGTGCCGCGTAGTAGCGCTGCGCCATGTAGGCACTCCCGCCGGAGCCGCCCAAGCCTTCGAGAAGGCCTTTTGCTGCAAAGAACATCAACGCCAGCCAGAACAGGTTTCCATACTCGCTGCCGTCCAGCGTCATCTGTGGCCATGCCGTGTTGGTCGCGGCACCGGGCCACATGTCGGGCGTGATTTCCGGCGCTACCGCAAAAGCACGAACCGTGACGTAAAGCGCGAATGCACCAATGAGAAACGCCTGGAAGACGTCGGTCCAGATGACGCCATACAACCCGCTCGCCATTGTGTAGCCGAGGGCGATGACGGCCAGCACCACGGCGGCCGTGTTGGGCGAAACGTCCGGCACGAAGCCTGCCACGAACTTCGCCGCCGCGGTCAGGAAGAAGGTCACCATCAGCACGGTGATGACCAGATACGTCAACGCCGCCGTGTAACGTGCCAGTCGCCCTTGCGTCCCGGTGCCGAAGCGGAGCATCATCCACTCGGCCGTCGTCGTGACCTGACTTCGGCGGTGCCATTTGCCCATGAATGCAAGCCACACCGCGATGGGCAAGACAACGCCTCCCCGCATCTCGATGAAGAAGCCTTGCAGCCCGAACTGATAGACGAGCGCGATGATGGTGACCGTGCCCGCAACGTCGAGGTTGCTCGACATGCCGCTGGCCCCCAAAGCCCACCATGGCGTGCTTCGGCCGGCAAGAAAATAGTCGTCGCCGCTGCGTCCGGCTCGACGGGTCAGCACCGCACCGATAGCTACGAGGCCGATCAGGTAGAGAATGACGACAGCGAGATCGAGCGGCTCCATGCTCGCGCAACCCTAGCGAAGTATCACCAGAACAGGCTCGACATCTGCATCTGCAACAGTACCTTGACGCATCAACGGACGGCACCGGCCTGGCGACGTGGGGTCGAAAGGCGGGGCCGTCTGGATGTTTCACCAGTAGAACGACATGTCCACGTCTGATCCCGCACCGACCCGCCGGCTCACGCCTCGCGAGAAGCTCGCTCTCAAGGAAGCCGCCACCGCATCGAAGGGAAAGGGCGGATTTGCCCGGTCCGTTGATGCCGGCACCGGCCGGTTCACGCTGGGCGTGGTGCTGGCCAGTGTTGCCGCCCTTCTAGGGATCATCATTTGGCTGGCGATCCTGTGGTTCGCTCAACGCGAGTTCGGCCTCGCCGCCTGGGGATTGGGGGCAATGGTCGGCGGAGCGATGCTTCTCGGGTATGGGCGAGGTTCCACCACCGCCGGACTGGTAGCCGGCGGCATCGCGCTGGTCATGCTCATCTGCGTGAAGCTAGTGACGGCCGCGGCCATCATCTTTTGGCTGCAAGGCATCGAGAATGCCGTCGGCAGCAACCAGGCGATCTATGACCCCGTCACGGCTCGGGACGAGCTCTCCTGGATGATGATCGACGACGTACACGCGGAAGCGGGTCGCGACTACAACGTGACGACGGATGACGAAGATTACGATGCTGCGTTGGAGGCCGAAGAACTCGCCGCAGCCGTGCCGGATGACGAGCTCGAGCTAGTTTGGAAGCAACAACACGTTGCTTCGCTACGATTTACCGACGTAGGTATGGCGGCATTGGATGATCTGGATGGCGATGTCGACGAACCTGCTTCCGTTCCGTATGAAGACATTCAGCGGGAGGCTAACAACATGACGCTGGCCGAGCTCAATGCCGAGATTGCGGCGTGGAAGCCTGCGTCTTCGGGCGTCAGCTTTGGCTCCGCCCTGGGAAGCCAGTTCTCGCCGTTCGATATACTTTGGACGCTGCTTGCGGTCGGGAGCGCGTTTAGAATCGCGCTCGCCGATGGGAACTGACGGCTCCAGCCGCAGTGCGGCGTCCGATGTACGGGCGTCGTCGCATCGGGTCACGCCTTCCACCGCCGGATAATGAAGAAGATTGCAACCACCGTCGCGGCCGCCGCAATCGGCAGCCTGCTCGTCTCCGAAGCCTCCGCACAGCTCGTCGGCAACCCCGTCGCCGGTGGGTTCAGCCAGCCCTTGTACGTGACCAGCACGCCCGGAGACGCCTCGGTGCTGTACGTGGTCGAGAAGGGAGGCCGGATCAAGACGATCGATGCCGAAACTGGCGATTCGCTCGGAACCTTCCTCAACCTGTCCGGCCTCGTCACGACCAGCAGCGAGCGGGGCCTCCTCGGGCTCGCCTTCGCCCCTGACTACGACACCAGCGGCGAGTTCTACGTGAATTACACCGGGTCAGGCGGAACGACCACAATCGCCCGCTACCAACGAAGTGCGTCCAATCCTCTGGTCGCCGAGACGGCCGGGCAGATCCTGCTCGAGGTCAACCAGCCGCAGGCTAATCACAACGGCGGCTGGATCGGCTTCAGCCCGACCGACGGCCAGAACCTGTACGTCTCCGTGGGCGACGGTGGTGGCGGTGACGACAACGAGCCGGGCCACACGCCGAACGTCGGCAACGGGCAGGATGCCTCCAATCAGCTCGGTGCCCTCCTTCGTCTCGACGTCGCCGGTACCGACTTCAACCGCACCTTCAGCGTCCCGTCGGACAACCCTTTCGTTGGAGACTCAAGTCGCGACGACCTCATCGCCGGCTACGGCTTGCGCAACGGCTTCCGGGCGAGCTTCGACCGTGACACCGGCGACTTCTACATCGGCGACGTCGGGCAAAACCGTCGCGAAGAGATCAACCTGATGCCCGAAGGTGAGCTCGGCTACAACTTCGGCTGGCGTCTGCGTGAAGGTTACGTCGCGACACCGACGGGTGGCGTCGGTGGTCCCAAACCGGCGGACAACATCGACCCGATCTTCGACTACGCCCACACGGAAGAATCGGCAGGCATCGGAACACCCGGCACGGGCGAGCGGCCGATCCTTGGCCGCAGCATCACCGGCGGCTACGTCTACCGCGGCGATGACCTGGGCCCCAACTTCCAAGGCAAGTACATCTTCGGTGACTTCGTCTCGGGCCGCGTCTTCGCGCTCGACCTCACCGGCACCGAAGACCTCGACACCACTCCCGATTTCAACAACCTGGAAGACCTCGACCTCGAGTTTGACGACATCACGTCGCTCGTCTTCCCGGATGGTGCGCCGCAGTTCCAGCTCAGCAGCTTCGGCGAAGATGCCGACGGCGAGCTGTACGTCACCACCTTCGACGGCCAGGTGACGAAGATCGGCTTCGACAAGCTCGCCGGCGATGCCGATTTCAACCTCGAGGTCGACCTCGCCGACTTCGGCATCCTGCGGGCCAACTTCGGCCGAAGTGATGACCCGCGCTTCCAGGACGGCGACTTCAACGAAGACGGCATCGTGAACCTGGCCGACTTCGGCATCCTGCGTGCCAACTTCGGCAGCACGGCCGATGTGGGAATCCTGGACGCCTGGTATGCCACCGTCGTCCCGGAGCCGGGCGTCGCAATGGCGATGTCGCTGGCCGGCCTGGCAACGCTTCGGCGTCGCCGGTAGCTGCCGGGCTCAAGTCGGGTGCGGGTTGCGTCGAGACACGCAAGGTCGAAAGGCCCTCATGTCGCACGAACCACCCGCCAACCCGTCTGCCGGTCGCAGCCCACTCAACCGGATGACGCCGCTCGGCAAGCCGGTCGGCAGCTGCGACCGGGAAGAGATCTTGATGCTCGCAGACGTCTGCCGCTTCGAGGGTGAACGCCACCTGACCGACGCCCTCTGGTACGAGTCACTTGCCGATCAAGTCGCCCCCCGCGAGCCGACGGCCAAGGTCTTCATCGATGCGTCGCCACGACTCGCACCGACGAGCGAGGAAGCGGGCACCGGACTGAACGACCTGGCCGACTCGGGCCTCGTTCGCCTCACCGACGACGTCGGCCCTGCCGACCACCTGTCCGGCTACGGCGAACTCATCTCGGCCAAAGCTGCCTGAGCTTCGGCGGGACTGAAAGACCACTGCCCCCGGCTGCTTGTCAGCCGGGGGCAGTTTCGACTTCAAGATGGCCAACGCTGCTAGGCCGTCTTCTTCTGCCGGCGTGCGACCCGAGGCCGGCCCAGGGCGTCGGTGTCCGTTTGCACCTTGCTGGCACGCTCCGGGTCCGTGACGTGTTCGAGAATCTTGGCGAGCTCGAACGTGCCTGCCGTCGCACCCGGGCCGTTGAGGGCCTTGAGGTCTTCAACCTTTTCGAGTGCGTGGGCGACCCGCTTCTGGGCGAGCTTTACGTAGTCCTCGTTGAGTTCGATGCCGACGTACTGCCGGCCGAGCAGTGCGGCGCTGAGGCACGTCGTGCCGCTGCCGTTGAACGGATCGAGCACGACATCGCCCGGATGACTGGCGGCCTTGATGATCCGGTCGAGCACGGCGATCGGCATCTGGCAGCCGTGCCAGCCTTCGCGTTCCTTGAACGTGCCGCAGACGCGGGACTCGTTCCAGACATCGTCTTCGGGCTCGAAGAGTTCGCCTTGGGCTTCTTGCGGGCGCAGGTACCAGGTGTCGTCGGGCAGTTTGCCCTTCTTGCTGGCGCGTGGGTCGTTGTAGATCGTCTGCCTGGCGCTCTTCACGCGGATGTCGTCGCCGTTGAAGGTGAACTTCTTGGGGTCCTTCGTGAAGTAGAGGATGTGCGTGTGGCTGCGGGCGAACTTGTGCTTGGGCTGTTGGCCAAAGGTGTAGTGCCAGATGATCCAGTTCCGCATCGTGAAGCCGAGCTTCTTGGCCTCGACGCAAAGCTCTGCCGCGTAGTCGTCACCGATGGCCAGGAAGAAGCTGCCGGTGTCCTTGAGCGCGTGCTTCACGGCCTTCATCCACTCGCTGCACCACTTGACGTACTGCTCGGCCGGCTTGAGATCTTCGTATCCGTCGTACAGATAACCGATGTTGAAGGGCGGATCGGCGAAGGCGAGATCGACCCAACCGCTCGGGCCCTTGGCCAGCAGTTCGGTGGAGTCACCCTGGATGATCTGGTTGGTCACCGGCACGCCAGCCTGATCGTAAAGGCGAGGGGTGATGCGGCCCACCACGCCCGACTTTTCCGACGCCTTGGCCGCTTTGCGGACCGCAGAGAGCCCTTCCTGGTGCGTTCGGCTGCGATCCGCGTTCTTCTTCGGCGAGACGCGCGGCTTCTTGGTGGTGGCGGTGGTGGCAGACTTGGGCATCACCATCGGCATCGGCCGGCTGGTCCGATAAGCTTGAATGCCTCCCGTGTCCGCCGCCCTCCGCATGCTCGACGCCAACCTCAACCGCGCCCGCGAAGGGCTGCGGACGCTCGAGGACTTCGCCCGCTTCGCCCGTGACGACGGGCCGCTGTGCCGACGCATCAAGCAGGCCCGCCACGACCTCGCCGCCGCTACGGCCGACGTGCAGGCGGAGGCGGCCCTGCACCGTGACACGCCCGGCGACGTCGGCACCGCCATCACCACCCCAGCCGAGGGTCAACGTGCAACACTCGCCGCCGTCGCCGTCGCCGCAGGCAAGCGGACGACCGAAGCCCTGCGCGTGGTCGAGGAGACGCTCAAGACACTCGACGCCCCGGCCGCCGCGAAGGTCGAGCAGGTGCGATACTCGGCATACGAGATCGAGCGCCGCATCCTGCTCGCTTGTCGTCCACGCGAGCGGTTCGCCAGCGTCGGCGTGTACGTGCTGATCACTGAATCAGCCTGCCGGGCCGACTGGCGATGGACGGCCGAGCAGGTGCTGGCCGGCGGTGCGGACTGCCTTCAGCTTCGCGAGCCCGATCTGCCGACCGGCGAGTTGCTGCGTCGGGCCAAGTGGCTTCGCAACCTCTGCCGCGACGCCGAGCGTCTCTTCATCGTCAACGACCGACCCGACATCGCCGTCCTGGCCAAGGCGGACGGCGTTCATGTTGGTCAGGGAGATTTGCCCGCGCCCGAGGCACGGAAGATCGTCGGCAACGACGCGATCATCGGCGTCAGCACGCACGAGATCGACCACCTTCGCCAGGCCGCCGCCGACGGTGCGGACTACGTCGGCGTCGGCCCGGTCTTTCCGAGCCCGACCAAGCCACGAGACATTTTGCCGGGCTTGGCCTACTGCCAGCGAAGCCGCCGCGGCCGACCTCTTGCCGACGGTCGCGATCGCAGGCATCACGCCAGAAAACGTCGCGGATGTTTGGGCTACCGGCGTGACGAGCGTCGCGGCGACTTCAAGTGTGACGGCCGCGCAGGACCCTGCCGCCGCAGTGAGCGCATTGCGTCGGCCGACGACTGGTTCAGCTAGCTGACGTTGCTTTTGGGAAGACCTCGCTGGCCTTCATCCGCAGGTTCGGCAGCACGGGTGCCGCGTCGATGGCGTCGCCGTTGCGGTAGACGTGGGCCGTGCCGTCAGGCTGCTCCGCCCGGATGGTGCGGGTACCGGGGTGAACGATCCAAACCAGGCCGATGCCGGCCCGGAAGTACTCGGCGATCTTGGCCTCCAGGTCTTCCGACAAGTCGCCGGGCGACACGACTTCCACCACCCACGCCGGCGCGACGGCTGCGTCGCCACGGAGCGGGATGCCGTCCGGATATTGATCTTCTCGCCAGTAGGCGACGTCAGGTCGGCGACGGGTTTTGGGAGCCCATTCAAAGCAGGCGATGAAAGCCTCGGTGACCACAAAGCCCCCGATGCCCTCCTCCAGAAGCTCCTGGCGAATGCGGCCGCAAATCTCCGAACCGACGTATTGCGCGTACAGACTCATCGTCTTTTCGACCTTCTCACCATCGACGATCTCGAACAACGGCCCTTTGCCGTCGTCGTGCGTCTCAGGAACCGTCCGACTCGTCGTCATCATGGTCATGCTCGGATTATACACGGTCACATTTTCTGATGCGGATGGGGCCTTTAGCCGTCGAGGGATCGACCACCCTGCCGCCTTGGGTGATGACGACCTCGCCGCGGGCGACGAGTCGTCGTGCGGCTTGCCGGGCGGGTTCCATGAGCGGGCGCCAGTCGTCGGGCCGGACGGCACGGGCGGCCTCACTCGGACAGATCGTGGCCTCCGCCGACCGCTCGTTCAGAAGCCGAAAAATGGCCGCTTCCAATTCGGCATCTTCGGGTGCACCCCGCTTCGCCGCCCGGCGACAGGCGTCTGAGCAGTAGCGGACGTTCTGCCAATCACGCTCCCACTTCTTGCGCCACTCAATGACGCGGCCGCACTGCTGGCAGAGCTTGGTCGGCTTCTCAGTTGCCATCGCCGAGCACCGTCAATTGCAGTCGCCGACTCACGTCCCGGCCGTCCGCTTCGCCGGTAATCTGAGGGACGCTGACGTCTTCAAGACCCGGTGCGGCACCGATCCAGGTCTTGTCGTCGAGCGTTCCGACCTTCCGCGTCGGCGGGTCGGCCAGCGGCACGAGGTCGGGCGAATCGTCGCCGTCCCAACGCTGGAGCACGTTGTAATACTGATCCCGCTGACACGGCATCCAGCCGGCGTCGCGGATCAACCGGCATAGCTCGCGGACGCCCAGGTCGTACGTCGTGCCGGCGGCGCTGACGACGTTCTCTTCCATCATCGCCCCGCCCATGTCGTTGGCACCGAAGAACAAGGCCAACTGTCCGACCTTCGGGCCCATCGTCACCCAACTGCTCTGCAGGTTCTCGATGTTGTCGAAGTAAAGCCGGGCGATCGACAGCATCCGCAGGTACTCGGTCGCCCCGGCACTCCGCACAACGCGGCCCTTGGCGACGTCGGGGTGCTCCATCGCATCGAAGTCGCCGTGGACCGCCGGGTCGTATTCCTTCGCGCGACCGAGCGGGACGTTCTCGCGCTGGAAGGGCCAGTGGATAAACGCGCCGTACCGGCCCGGGTTGTCACTCCACGTCGCCGGCCGCGGGCTCTTGGCAAAGACGCCGGGCATGTGCCGCTCGGCCGCTTCTTGCGCGGCCTCCAGGTCTGTCTCTCCGGCGAGGCCGCGGGCATAATCCTGCATGAGCCGCAGGCGATTCATGTGTTCGATGCGGTCGGGCGTCGTTTCGATGTGCCCCATCATCATCGTGCACGAACTGCCGAGGCCTTCCTCGTGGGCGACGCGCATGACCCGCAGCCAGTCGTCGGCCGAGGCTTTGATGTGGCCGATTTTGTCGCGCACCCGCTCCGGGAAGATCTCCCCGCCACCGCCCGGGATGGTCATGAGGCCGGCACCGACGAAGTGCTTGATGATCTCGCGAACGTCCTTGCCCCAGAACCGCTCGAACTCGATGAACTCCGGCGGGCTGAAGGCGTGGATGTGGATCGTCGGGTACTCCCGGCGAATGAACTCGAGCAGGTCCGTGTAGTAGGTGATCGGCAGGCGATCGTTCATGCCGCCCTGCATGAGGATCTGCGTCCCGCCGATGGCGAGCAGTTCTTCGATCTTCCTGGCGATCGTCGGATGATCGAGCGTGTAGCTGTCGCTGTCTTCGTGGTCTCGACGGAAGCCGCAGAACGTGCACTTGCTGGTGCAGACGTTCGTGTAGTTGATGTTCCGGTCGATGACGTACGTGCGGTAATCCGCCGGGTGGCGGCGTTGGACGATCTGCATCGCCAGGTCGCCGAGGTCGGTCAGGTCGGATTCGCGATACAACTCCAGCGCTTGCTGATCGCTCAGCCGCACCTCGCCGCGGACCACGGCATCGACATCGAACGTCGGAACGTAGCTCATCTTGTTTCAGACTACGCTGAAAGGCGGCAAGAGGTCGCGGCTTTCACGCGAGTTGAAGGCCGGTCGTAGAGGTCATGCCGGCGAGGGTTCGCCTTGAATCAAGGAACCATCTGCTGGTCGCCCTCTTTCGGCTTGTAGCGACGGGGTCACGCTGTACGTTGGGCCACCCCTGAACCCTCAACAGAGAATGATGCACCTCAAGACACTGACGTTCGCCGCCGTTGCGGCTCTTGTTCCGACCATCGCCCACGCCCAAGCCACCTTCAGCGACGTCGCCAGCTTCCAAGCCGCCGTCGGACCGACCGTGCTCGAAGACTTCAACGACGAACTGGCCCCCTTCTTCATCGCACCTGGTGAGACGCTCAACCTGTCGAGCTTCGATGTCCGCATTCCCGACGGTGACGGTTCTGCCGGCGATGCAGGGGTCAATGTCGGCACGGCGGCACGCAACACCGACGGCACCAACTTCCTGGAGCTCGTCCTGACGACCGACGACGACATCTTCCCCGGCACCATCTTCTTCGATTTCGAGACGCCGATCACCGCCCTCGCGTTTGAAGTGGCTGATGTCGGGCCCACGCCGAACTCGGAGATCGTGCTGCTCGACACGATGGGCAACCTGCTCGGCAACGCCGACACGACCCTCAACGCCGATGGCGAAGGCTTCTTCGGCGTGGAGTTCGCGTCGCCGCAATCGACGATCGAGATCGACCTCGTCGCGTTGAACCCGCTCGGCACGTTCGACTTCACCGGCTTCGATAACGTCCGCTTCGCGGTGGTTCCAGAACCAGCCTCCCTGTCACTGCTGAGCCTCGGGGCCCTGGCCCTGCGTCGCCGGCGGTAGCGAACAAGCGGCAACCGGTGCGGGCGAACCGGCTACCTTGCTGGCATGCAAGTCGCCGTCTTCAACAGCAAGCCCTACGACCGTCAGTTTCTCGGCGACGCCAACGCCGGCCGGCATGAGCTGAGCTTTCTAGAGCCCAGACTTACCGCCGAGACGGCGCCGTCTGGCGGATGATCACGATGCAGTCTGCGTCTTCGTCAGCGACGACGTGGATCGCGACGTCTTGACGAAGCTGTCGCAGGGTGGCGTCAAGTACGTCGCCCTGCGATGCGCCGGGTTCAACAACGTCGACCTCGACGCGGCGAAGGAGTTCGGCATTCGTGTCGCACGCGTCCCGGCCTATTCACCGGCGGGCGTGGCGGAGCATGCCGTCGCCCTCATGCTGGGTCTGAATCGACGGCTCTTCAAGGCGTACAACCGCGTCCGCGAGGGCAACTTCGCGCTCGACGGTCTCATGGGCTTCCAGATGCACGGCAAGACGGCCGGCGTTGCGGGAACGGGCAAAATTGGAGAGGCGTGCTGCCGAATCCTCCTGGGTTTTGGCATGAAGGTGCTCGCCTTCGACCGTCAGCCCAACGACGAGCTTCGCGTGGCCGGCGTGGAGTATGTGGACCTTGATCGGCTGTTCGCCGAGAGCGACGTGCTGTCGTTGCATCTCCCGTTGGTCAGCGACACTCACCACCTCATCAACGGCCAGTCCATCAGCAAGCTGAAGAAGGGCGTGATGCTCGTCAACACCAGCCGCGGCGGGCTCATCGATACGAACGCCGTCATCAACGGACTCAAGTCCGGTGCCGTCGGTAGCCTGGCCCTGGATGTTTACGAAGAGGAGGACGGCCTCTTCTTCGAAGACCGCTCGGGCGACGTGATGGGTGACGACACGTTCGCCCGACTGCTCACGTTCCCGAACGTCCTCATTACGGGTCACCAGGCATTCTTCACCGAAGAGGCCATGGCCAACATCGCCAGGACGACCATCGACAACCTCACCGCCTTTGCCGATTCCGGCCAAAGCGACAACGAGGTCGGCCAGCGCTGATCATCGATCAGTCGCCGGCCTTGCAGATGCTTCAACGACAAGTCCGGCGACGGCGTCCCGCGCGGCGTTCATCGCTTCGGCATCGTGGCGGTTCATCGCGATCACGACGATCGTGCCCCGTTCCGGCAGGAGCATCGCCATGGTGAGCCACAACGTGTTCGTGCCGTCGTGCGCGTAAGCCTGACCAAGGACTGCGGAGTCGATTTCCAGCCAGCCGAGGGCGTATGCCGGGTCCTTCGCGTGGACGGGCTTCAGCAACCGTTGCCGGCTTCCTTCGGTGACGAAGTCGTCCGGGTCGCCGAGGAACACGCGGCAGATCGTCGCCCAGTCGGCGAGCGACAGATGAAGCCGGCCGGCGGCGTCGTAGGCCTTGGGGTTGTCGCCGATCGAGGGCCCGGCACTGTTGTGGCCACGAATGTGATCGGGCGGACCCCAGCCGGCGGAGGTGATACCCAGCGGCTCGAAGACGTGGGTCTCGAAGAGCAACTCGAGCGGCGCGTTTGCCGCGGCTTCGAGCATCGCCGACGCCAAGATGTACCCACCGTTGCAGTAGCCGAAGGCGACACCCGGATCGGCCGCCGGCTCTAGACACATGACGGCATCGGCCACACCCCGACGCTGTCGCCGAGGCGCGTCGCCCCCCTCGGCTCGAATAGCCGCGATCGGCAGCACCAGCGCGTCCGCCCCGCGGCCGGGCAGGCCGGACGTGTGCGAGAGCAGTCGGTACAGAGGTGCGTTGAGCGTCTGCTTCTTCGCCGCCGCGGGCAGGTTGTCGAAAACGTCGGCGGGTGTCGTCTCCCACGTGACGACGCCCTGCTCGACCAGACGTGCCGCGAGGAGCGACGTGATGGCTTTGGTGCAACTGCCGAGGTGCCACGCGTCATCGGGCTCGGCAAGCTCGCCGTCGACTTCGCGTACGCCTCGGACAGAGACGACGGTCTCGCCAGTGACGCTTGCCACCGCAATACCGACGGCCGGGACATCGTGCTTTTCGAGAACGGCTTCAACGACTTCATCGACTGCCGCCGCCTCCGGCAGCGTGTCCGCGCGAGCCGGAGCGACGAGAAGACAAAGCGGAAGAAGAAGCCGGAGAATCATCGGAGTCACCGTTGTGTCAGCAACACGAATGGCCTCAGCTAGTCAAACGTCTTGCGCTGCCGGGCGGTCGCAATGTTCAAAATCTTCCGGTATTTCGCGACGGTTCGGCGGGCGAGTTCGATGCCTTGCTCGTCGAGCTTCTCGACGATCTCGTCGTCGTTCAACGGCTTGGCCTTGTCTTCGCGTTCGATGATCGCGCGGAGCTTTTCCTTCACCGCGTCCCAGCTCATGTCTTGACCGTCTTCGGTCGTCGTGCCGCCGGAGAAGAAGCGGCGAAGCGGGAACAGACCACGGGGCGTGTCGATCCACTTCTCGCTGACGGCCCGGCTGACGGTGGCGACGTGGATGCCAAGCTCTTCCGCCACGCCGATCATCGGCAGCGGCTTGAGCGACTCGGGGCCCTTGTCGAAGAAGTCGCGTTGGTGTTCGAGCACCTTGCGGATGACGCGTTCAATCGTGCCGCGACGCTGTTCGATCGACTCGATGAGCCAGCGGGCGTTGCGAACGTTGTTGCCGAGGAATTCGCGAAGCTGCTTGCGATCTTCCTTGCTCGCCAGCGGCTTGCCGGTCGAGGCGGAGCCGTTGTCGCCGACTTCGAGGTCGTCTTCGTCTGCGTCGTCGCTGGCATCGGTCGCGACTCCGTTCCGCTGACCGTTGGCCTCTGCCGAGCCGCGACTTTGGCGGAGGAGCTTCTTGTACAGGGCACGAATCTGCAGGTCGGGTGCCGGGTCCCGAGCCATGGAGACGGTGTACTCCTTCAGGTCGTCATCCCATCGGATGGTCGCGTCGGGCGTGATCGGCGGGGCTTCGTCGGGCGCGATGAGCTTGCCCGGGTGCGGATGGAGCCGGCCGAGCCGCTTCACCGCCGCCTGCAGTTCCGGGATGTCCCGGCCCGTCTTTTTGGCGATCTGCGGGTAACGGTTTTGCTCCAGATCCTTGAGGTACTTCGTGACGAGTTGGCGCTCGAGATCGAAGTCGTGCCCCTCGGCGGTCTCTTCGTCGCGGGCCAGGGAATCGAGCTGCAACAGCAGGCAGTCGGGCAGCGATGTTGCACCGACACCGGCCGGCTCGAGCTGACGACGGATGAGGCCGAAGGCCTGCTCGAAGGCCTCGAGAGCCGGGATGTCTTTGGTTCGTCCGCGGCTCAGGGCGTCGTCTCGAACCTCGATCAGCTCCATCGGCAGATAGCCGCGGTCATCGAGGTAGCCGATGAGCACGCGGCCCGCCCGACAGACGGCTCGGCTGTTGTCGTCGCTGTCGGAGCAGTGATCGATGAGGTTCCACTGCTCGAGCAGGTGCTCGTCGAGTGACACGCCGCGGGCGGCGGTGTTGTTCATCGCGTCGAGCTTGGCGTCGCGTTCACCGGCGTAGCTGGAGGTGCTCGGGCCGTGAAGATCGAACCCGCCGGCGCGGTCGTAGCTGGGGCTGAATTCTTCGTTTTCCAGGTAGTCGCTGATTCGATCGAGCCGGGCGAAGTCGTCGGCACTGGCTTCGTCGCGTGTGTCGAGATCCAGCGCCTGGTTCTCTTCACGAACGTCGGCATCGTGGGCGGGCAGGTCGTCGCGATCGGCGCGGGCCTCGGCGACCTCCAGAACCGGGTTCTTTTCGAGCTCTTGCTCGATCCGCTCCTCCAATGCCGTCAACGGCATCTGGAGGATTTCCATCGACTGGATCATGCGAGGCGTGAGCAGCTGTCGCTGCTCCATCCGCATCCCGGCCGATTGTGTTAACTGCATAGAGCCCATAGAGTTGTCCGTCTCCGCACGGTCCAGGCCGCAACCTTCTGCGCGGCCGGTACACCGTTTGCAACACCGACTCTACCACCTGGACGCGACATGCGAACGCCTAAATCTGTCGCGACCAACAGTCCGACAATCCACGCCCTGCTGCAGGCATAGCCTGCCGAAACCAGATCGACCGATCCTGGTACGGAACGCACGCACAGACCGGAGACCACCCCGCACCCGAACCTATGGCCCACGTCATCGCCCAACCCTGCATCGGCACCAAGGACACCAGCTGCGTCGAGGTCTGCCCCGTCGACTGCATCCACCCGATGACCGACGCCGGCAACTACGAATCGGCCGACCAGCTCTACATCGACCCGGACGTCTGCATCGATTGCGGCCTCTGCGTCGACGAGTGCCCCGTCCAGGCCATCTTCCCGCAGGAAGACCTGCCCGCCGAGTGGTCTGAATTCATCGCCAAGAACGCCCAGTACTTCCAGGACAACGAATAGCCGTCAAGGCATCGCCCGCCCTGCCAAGCCCCGAGAGCGGAGTGACATCGCTGACAATGTCGCAACAACTGCGGCAATCAGCAGCGACACCAGAGGCAGATCAGGCGGCACGATCTCCCGTCCCGCCTCGGCCGACTCGAGCATCTCGCTGTACGGCAGCACGACTGCCAGGATCGCGATCAGCACGTTCGCCCCGGCCTCCAACGCGCTCAACGGTGCGGCCATGCTCGGCAGCCACAGCGCGAGCAGTCCGATCGCCGTCACGCCCACGTAGTACGCAACACGCCACCCAACGCCGACGCCCAGCGTCGACAGTGCGGGCGCTCGGATGTTGTCGCCGAAGCCAAGGTCGAACAACGCGAACAGCGGCGTCGCCAGCAGCACAGCCGTCATGACCCAACGAATCCCACTCCGCGTCGGCGGCTTGTTCATGCCGTGACCGTACCCGCGGCGGTCGGCGTATGACTCTTTGTGGCTGATCTACTCGTCGAGAACATGCACTGTGCCAGTTGCGTCGCCAACGTCAGCCGGGCGGCGAAGAAGGTCGGCGGGTTGCGGGCCATCACGATCGACCTCGCCGGTGGCCGGGCCAACGTGGCGGTCGATGATGCCTCTGCCCTGAACGACGTCGCGTCGGCTATCAGCGACGCGGGCTTTCCGGCGAAGGTGGTCGATGCGGACGCGTCGCTCGCCGACCGCGCGGGTGCCTCGAACGAGCGACGGAATCAAAGTCGACGTGATGCCCAGGCTTGGAAGCGCCGGGCGATCTTCGGCATCGTGCTGTGGCTTCCGGCGGAGTCGCTGCACTGGCTCGGCATGCTCTTCGGCAGCCACAACGAGGGCATGACCTGGATGAAGTGGGTCGGCTTCGTTGCCGGGACGGTCGTCTTGATGGTCATCGGTCGGGCCTTCTTCGCCAGCGCGTGGCGTGCGTTAAGCGCAAGACGACGAACATGGACACGCTGATCGCTCTGGGCGGCGGGACGGCATACGCATACTCGGCCGTGGCTCTGCTGGGCTACCTGATCCTCGGCTGGCCGCTGGCGGACTTATACTTCGCCGAGTCGGCTGCCCTCTTCACCCTCATCTCGCTGGGCCACTGGCTCGAAGCTCGCGCCCGCGACAAGACCGGCGACGCAATCCACGCCCTGCTCGATCTCGCCCCGCCGACCGCGCTGCGTCTGCCACCGGAAGCCGCGACGGACAACGGCGATCAGGCGCGACCGGCCAAGAAACGGGTTTCGCTGGGCATCCGCACGGCACCGCCCGAACCCGAAGAAGTTCCGGCGTCTTCGCTCAAGATCAACGACCGGGTGCTGATCAAACCCGCAACCAAGGTGCCCGCTGATGGCGTCGTCGAGTCGGGCCGAGGTGGGGTCGACGAGTCGATGCTGACCGGCGAGCCGCTGCCGGTTGCCAAGTCCGTCGGCGACTCGGTGGTCGGCGGCAGCGTCAACAAGGAAGGGTCGCTGGTCGTCCGCGTGACGGCGACCGGCGCCGGTTCGACGCTGGCCGGAATCGTTCGGATGGTCGAGACGGCCCAGGCGAGCCGGCCGCCCGTGCAGCGGCTTGCGGACAGGATCTCGGCGATCTTCGTGCCGGCGGTGCTCGGCATCGCGGTCCTGACGGCGATGTTCTGGCTCGTGACCGGCTTCAGTGGCGACAAGCCGACGCCTGAAGTCTGGGGCGACGCCGCCCGTGCGACGTGCAGCGTGCTGATCATCGCGTGCCCCTGTGCCCTGGGCCTGGCGGTGCCGGCGGCGATCATGGTCGGCACCGGCCGCGGGGCCAGGCGCGGCATCCTGCTGCGCGACGTCGACGCGATCCAAAGTGCCGCCAAGGTGGACACGGTCGTTTTCGACAAGACGGGTACCTTGACCAGCGGCACGCCCCGGGTCGCACGCGTTGTCGCGCACGACGGTTTCGACGAGACGGAGTTGCTTCGCCTGGTCGCGTCGGCGGAGCAGCCGAGCGAGCACCCACTCGCCGCCGCTGTCGTTCGGCATGCTCGGGAGTTGGAGATCGAGTTGGTTGAAGCGACGACCTTCGAGAACCATCCAGGCCTTGGCGTCGAGGCCGAAGTGGAAGGCAAGCGGGTGGTCGCCGGTCACGCGTCGCTTGCCGGAGACGTCATCGAAGCCGTAGCGGCGGCCGGAACGATCGCCCACGTCGCTGTGGATGGGCGGAACGCCGGCTTCATCGAGCTTCAAGACACGGTTCGTCCTGAAGCGAAGGCCGTCGTCGACCGACTTCAACAGCGTGGCTTCGACGTGCAACTTCTGACGGGCGACCGCCAGGCCGCTGCCGAGACGGTGGCGAAGGAGCTTGGCATCACGACGATCCACGCCGACGTTCGTCCCGGCGAAAAGCAGGCGGTGATCCAGCGACTTCGAGGCGAGGGCCGGGTCGTGGCGATGGTCGGCGACGGCGTGAACGATGCCCCGGCGCTGGCGGCCGCGGATGTCGGAATCGCCCTGAGCGGCGGCACCGATGCCGCCAAGGAAGCCGGCCATGTGGTTCTTGTCGGCGACCGTCTGACGGACGTTCCGGCGTCGCTCGGACTGAGCCGATCGACGATGACAGTCATCAAGCAGAACCTGTTTCTGGCGTTCGTTTACAACGTCGTCGCCATCCCCATCGCCGCCGCGGGCTTGCTCAACCCGGCGATTGCTGCCGGTGCGATGGCGTTGAGCGACGTGAGCGTTCTGGGCAATGCGTTGCGTCTCAAGCGGACGAAGATCGAGTAGAGTAAGACATGGTCAGCCGCGAGCGAGATCCAGTCGCTAGCGGACGTGATGGTCGGAAAGTTCCCGACGTTGAGAAGATCATCCTGTTCGGCAGCTACCCGATGGCACACCGACGGAGGACAGGATGTCGATCTGTTGGTGGTCTTCAGCATGAGGAGATGCTCGATAAGTACGGGTCGAGGTCGCCGACGTCGCCGCTGCCTCAGTTCGCGTGCGACCTGACTGCGGAGCAAGTCGGAGATCGCGAGTGCACCATGTCGTTTGTGGACCACCTGCATTCCTAATCGACGGCCGGATCGGGGGGAGGTTCTTGCGTCTGCTCTTATTGTGGCGGCTTATGAGATTGGCGTTGACGAGGCTTTCAGCGGGACTGGCGGTAAATGCACTATCTGGCAACAAGAGGCATGACCTCGTGTGGATCGCGCAGCCGCTCCCGGTATCACGCGCCAGCAGAGCGTGCAGAATCTGACGACAGGAGTCGTAGGACCGCGGACATCTTGCCACCGACACAAGACCTTCCGAACCATCCCTGCCGCGACGGCAACCAGACGGCGGGTGGGACGAGGATCCTGCTTGTTCCGGGCTGACGCCGCAGTCGCCCATTACCGCGTGAAGGGGCGGGTGTTGCTGCCGTTGCCTCCCGATCCAACTGGCAGGGCCTCTTTGCGACCGGGTCGCGACGAGCTGCTCGTCATCCGTCGTGTCAACGAAGCTTCACCCTGACGTCGTCCGTACTCTTGCGGTCGTGTCAGATGACACCACATGTCCGCCCGACGTCGCCACCCGCCTTGCGCCGGGTGGGGCCGTCGCACGTCGGCTCGGCGACTCCTTTGAAGCCAGGCCGCAGCAGATCGCGATGGCGACGGCGGTCGAGCGGGCGCTGGTCGAGGGCAAGCCGCTTATCGCCGAAGCCGGTACCGGTGTCGGCAAGTCGTTCGCCTACCTCCTGCCTGCCATCGACGCTGCAACGCGACGCAAGAAGCGCGTCGTCGTCTCGACCCACACCATCGCCCTGCAGGAACAGATCATCGACAAAGACGTCCCCCTGCTCCGGGCGGCGACGGGGGACGAGTTCACGGCCGTCCTGGTCAAAGGGCGCGGCAACTACGTCTGCCTGCGTCGGCTCGATGCGGCCTCGCGTCGGCAGTCGTCGCTCTTTAGCTCGATGCAGGAACGTGACGCCCTCGCAGACATCGAGGAGTGGGCCACCGAGACCACGGACGGCGACGTCGGGTCGCTGCCGATCTTGCCGGACATGCGGGTCTGGGAACACGCCCGCGCCGAGGCCGGCAACTGCATGGGCAAGCGGTGCAAGTTCTTCAAGGCCTGTCACTGGCAGGCGGCGAAGCGGCGGATGCAGACGGGCAACATCCTCGTCGTCAACCACGCCCTCTTCTTCAGCGACCTGGCGCTGCGGCTGGCGGGCGTGACGTATCTGCCCAAGTACGACCACGTCATCTTCGACGAGGCCCACACGCTCGAAGACGCCGCCGCCAGCCACTTCGGCATCCGCGTGGGTGAGGGCGGCGTCTCACGATCGCTACGGCAGCTCTTCGACATCAAAAGGACCAAGGGCTTTCTCACCACCATCGCCAAAGCCGGCGGTGATGCCGACAAGATCAACGACCTCGTCGGCCTCGTCGCCGACGCCCAGGGTGCGACCGAAGAATTCTTCGACCGCGTCCTCGCCTGGCGCGACCGCTTCGGCGGCGGCAACGGCCGAGTTCGCCAAGAGGCGTTCGTCCAAGACGACCTCTCACCCAAACTCGAAGAAATCGGCAAGCGGCTCACCGACCTGGCCGGCGATGTGGAGGCCGACGACGAGTCGCCGGACGACGAACGTCTCGAGACGCGCCTCGAGACCAAGCATCAGGCCGACAAGATCCGCGTGCTCGGCCAGACCGTCGACGCCTTCGTCAAGCAGGCGATGCCCGATGCGGTCTACTGGATCGACGAGACCGGCAGAACCCCGCGGCGGGCGAGCCTTCACGCAAGCCCCGTCGACGTTGGCGAAGGCTTGAAGCTCGCCCTGTGGGACAAGACGCCCGGCTGCGTCCTGACGAGCGCCACCCTTGCAACGACGGGAGAAACCGGCGGCTTCGGACATGTCCGGCGTCGCCTGGGCCTCGATGCCGACACCCGGAGCGAGCGGTTCGGCTCACCCTTCGACTACCGCAAGCAGTGCAAGCTCTACATCGAAACAGGCCTGCCCGAGCCGACCGACAGGCGCTTCAACGACCTCGCCGCCGACCGCATCCTGCACTGGTGCCGGCACACGAGCGGCGGCGCGTTCGTCCTTTTCACGAGCCACCGCGCCATGAACTGGACGGCCGAGCAGATCGAAGACGATCTGGGCTTTCCGCTCCTGGTCCAGGGTCGCGACGGACACCGCAGGCGATTGCTCGACAAGTTCCGCGACACCAAAGACGGCGTCCTCTTCGGCACCGCCAGCTTCTGGCAAGGCGTTGATGTCCGGGGCGACACGTTGCGGAACGTCATCCTCCACAAGTTGCCGTTCGCGGTGCCGGACGACCCGGTCCAGCAGGCCCGAATCGAGCGCATCGAGCAGACCGGCGGTAGCGGGTTCATGGACTACAGCGTGCCCGAAGCCGCCATCAAATTGCGACAAGGCTTCGGCCGACTCATCCGCAGCGGCACGGACAAGGGCATCGTCGTCCTGCTCGACGGCCGCATCCTGACGCGTCGTTACGGCAGGTACTTTGTCGACGCGTTGCCGGACGTGGAGCTGATCGAGGTGGACCACCGGGTCGCGGACGCTTGAGGGTCGGTTGATGTTTTGGACGTTCACCGCGACCGGTGTTGTCGGCACGCTTTCGGCATGATGTCCCGCCGCCAACTTCTCGGCGCCGCCGCCGCTACGCCTTTTGCCGGTCTCGCCATGGCTCAGGATCCCGTCCCGGACAAGGACAAGGTCGGCTTCGCGATCGTCGGGCTCGGCAGCTTTTCGATGGGTCAGATGCTGCCGAATTTCAAGAACACACGGCTCTGCAAGCCCGTCGCCCTGGTCACCGGCGACCCCGACACGAAGGGCCGACGCGTCGCCGGCGAGTACGGCATCGCCGACGACCACGTAATGACGTACGACCAGATGGACCGGCTTGCGGAGATGGACGACGTGCAGGTTGTCTACATCGCCACGCCGACCGCGCTGCACATGCGCGACACGCTCGCCGGCTTCTCGGCCGGAAAGCACGTGATGTGTGAGAAGCCGATGGCCGCCAGCGTCGACGAGTGCGACCGCATGATCCAGGCCGGCAAAGACGCCGGCAAGAAGCTCATGATTGCCTACCGGGTCCGCTACGAGCCGGTGAACATGACGGCGATCGATTACGCCCGCGAGGAGCGGCTCGGTCCGGTCCGCATGATCTCGGGCGAGATCGCCAACAACAGCCGCGGCATCGAGAACACGTGGCGAAGCGATCCAAGTCTTAACGGCGGCGGCGGGCCGTTGATGGACCTGGGCATCTACATCGTTCAGGCCCACCGCTACATCGCCGGCGAGGAGCCCGCCGTCGTCCGCGGTGCGACCTATCGCCCCAACGACGACCCGCGCTTCCCCGAAGGCGTCGAGGCCCGCTGCACGTGGGAGTTCGAATTCCCGTCGGGCAAACTCGCCAGCGGTGCCACGAGCTGGGACTGCGGCAACTCCAACCGCTACGTCGCCCTGTGCGAGCGCGGCAGCTTCGAGCTCGATCCGGCCACCGGCTACCGCGGCAAGACGATGTTCGCCCGCGGCGAGCGCCTCGACATCGACGAAGGCAATCAGTTCGCTCTCGAACTCGACCACATGGCCGAGTGCGTCAAGAACGACACGGAGCCGCACACGCCCGGCGAAGAAGGACGCCACGACGTCCGCGCGATGAAGGCCATCTACGAGTCGGCCAGAACGGGCAAGGCCGTCGAGCTGTAGCCGGCGCGTCGATGACGCGTGCCGGCTCAAGCGTCGGCGAGTCGGCCGTCCGGCTGCTGGGCGGTCAGGAGCTGGTCGAGCGTGTACTGCTCGCCGCACTCGGGACATCGTGCCTCGCGGAGCCCGTTCAACACGTAGCGACATCGGGGGCAGACGACCTCGGCAGTGCTGTCGCCGGTCGCGGCCGGTCGGGCTTCGCGGATGGTCTCGAGCGGCGTCGCCCGCCAGAGCACGCAGGCAGCGACCATCCACGCGAGCACGACACTGGAACTGCCGATGAACAGGCCGAACGAATCCGAGTCGGTCAGCCCCCAGGCAACCCACCCGATGAGGAACCCCAATCCCATCGCACCCACGACGAGCTATGACAGACCTGGTCGTGCGCGCTCGGGTCCAGACGACGTCATTGCGCCAGACAAGGAACCACCAGAGGATCACCATCGCCAACGCTGTGCCGGCGGCAACGACCCAGACCCAGTCGTTGTATCGGTAGCGAATCGACCGATCCCAGAAGACGATGACGAAGGTGTAGAGGAGCGCTGCCGCGGGCAACGCGAGGAATGAGAGCAGCGTGAGCGAGACGAGCCGGGGCATGAGGTCGTCAGCGTACCGTTCGACGGCAGGCGGTACCCACCTGTCTCCCTCAGCCGCCTCGTCTCCACCCCCGCTGTCATGAGCACCTACACGCCCGCTGACGATCGTTACGACGCCCGCAAGACCGACTGGTTTCGCCGGGCCGGTCGCAGCGGTTTGATGCTCCCCGCCGTCTCGCTCGGGCCTCTGGCACAACTTCGGCGGGCCGGGTACCGACAGTGCCAAGCACGACGACGAAGTGGCGATGCACGACAACGCGCGTGACATCATTTTCGCCGCGTTCGATCAGGGCGTGACGCACTTCGACCTGGCCAACAACTACGGTCCGCCGCCGGGAAGTGCCGAGGAGCGGTTCGGCCGCATCCTCAAGGACGACCTGGCGAGTCATCGCGACGAGCTGATCATCTCGACCAAGGCCGGCTACGACATGTGGGCCGGGCCTTACGGGAACTTCGGCTCGCGGAAATACCTCCTGGCATCGCTCGACCAGTCGCTGAGCGGATGGGCGTGGACTATGTCGACGTCTTCTACCACCACCGGCCGGACTTCGACACGCCGCTGGAGGAGACGATCGGCGCATTGGATCAAGCCGTCAAAAGCGGCAAGGCGCTCTACGCGGCCGTCAGCAACTACCCGGCGAATCACGTCGCGCAGACGATGGAAATCGTCCGCAGCCACGGCTGGCCCAAGCCGGTGTTGCACCAGCCGAAGTACAACATGTTCGAGCGATGGATCGAACGGGGCACGCGGCAACGGCGACAGCCTCATCGACACCTGCGGCCGCGAGGGCATCGGCATCATCCCCTTCAGCCCGCTGGAGCAGGGCATCCTGACCGACAAGTACATCGACGGCATCCCTGATGACAGCCGGGCCTCCAAGGGGCTGTTTCTCAAGAAGGCGTACGTCGAACAACGCATCGGCCAGGTCCGCGAGTTGCAAACCGTCGCCCGCGACCGCGGCCAGTCGCTGGCGCAGCTGGCGTTGGCGTGGTGTCTGCGGGACGAGCGGGTCACGTCGATCATCATCGGTGCCAGCCGACCATCTCAGGTGAAGGAGTGCTGCGGCTGCCTGGATGCGGGGCCGATCGACGGCGAGACGCTGGAGCGGATCGAGAAGATTCTCGAGGCGTGACGTCGTCACATGACGTGCACGCGCGGTCGCTAAGCTCGCGCATGAGCTTTCCCATCGACCTGTCGTCTTACCACAAGGTTTCGCTCGACCCGGCGGCAGCGTCGTTGAGCGACGAGCAGCGCAGCCAGCTGGCGTCGAACATCCAGCTGTGCCGTGACGCGATCGTCTTCTTCACCTCCATCGCCGCCGGCAAGGGCCTTGGCGGACACACCGGCGGGCCTTACGACATCGTCCCGGAGGTCTGCATCGTCGACGCCATGATGCGGCACGACAGCAAGCCGATCGTCCCGATCTACTTTGACGAAGCCGGTCACCGCGTGGCCGTGCAGTACCTCATGAGCGTCATCAACGGGCACATGGAGCCCGAGGCGCTCCTGCACTACCGCGAATACGAAAAGCACCTGCCCGGCCACCCGGAGCTCGGCCACACGCCAGGCGTCGGCTTCAGCTCGGGCCGGCTCGGGCACATGTGGCCCTACGCCAACGGCGTCGCGATGGCGCACCCGGATCAGGCCGTCGTCGTCTTCGGCAGTGACGGCAGCCAGATGGAAGGCAACGACGCCGAAGCCGCCCGCATCGCGGTGTCGCTCGGGCTCAATGTCAAGATTCTCGTCGATGCCAACGACGTCACCATCGCCGGCAAGCCCAGCAGCTACCTGCCCGGCTTCGACATCGGCCAAACCCTCGCCGGTCACGGCATGCCGATCGATACGGGCGATCCCGAAGACCTCGATGCCCTGCACTTCCGCATCCACAAGGCGATGCACAAGCACGGCCCGGCAGCTCTGATCAACGTCCGCCGCATGGCCGTCGGCATGGGTGAAGACCTCGAGGGCGAGCCGCACGCCCACGACGTCGTCAGCGTCAAGGCGGCCGTCGCGTACCTCGAGAAGCGCGGCGGCTACGAGAAGGCGATCGAGTTCCTCGGCAACATCGAAAAGAGCGACAAGCAGCCCAAGTACGCCGGCAGCGACGACAAGACTGCCAAGAATCGCAGCCTCTTCGGCGAGATCGTCGTCGACATCCTCGGCACCATGAGCGACGCGGATCGCAAGTCGAAGGTCATGGTCATCGACCCGGACCTCGAAGGCTCGACCGGCATCGCCGCCATCCGCAAGGCGTATCCGGAGATCTACCACAAGACGGGCGTCATGGAACGCGGTGCCTTCAGCGCCGCCGCCGGGTTCGGCATGAACCACAACGGCAAGCAAGGCATCTTCGCGACGTTCAGCGCGTTCCAGGAGATGATCCTCAGCGAGCTGACCATGGCCCGGCTCAACAAGTCGAACGTGCTGTGTCACTTCAGCCACTCGGGCGTCGACGACATGGCCGACAGCACGTGCCACTTCGGCATCAACAACCTGTTCGCCGACAACGGCCTGCCCGAAGTCGAGCTCGACGCCGAGCCAGCCGACGAAGACGGCCACGCCGACAAGACGCGGCTCTACTTCCCCGCCGACGGCCACCAGATGCGAGCCGTCCTGGAGAAGATCTTCTTCGACGAAGGCTGCCGATTCGTCTACAGCAACCGCTCGGCCGTGCCGTTCATCCTGGACACCAGCGGCAAGCAGTTCTTCGACCCGGCCAACGGCTACACGTTCAAGCCGGGTAAAGACGACGTCATCCGCGAAGGCTCCGCCGGCTACGTCGTCAGCTACGGCAGCACGCTGTACCGCGCACTCGGCGCCGTTGAACAGCTCCGCGCGGACGGCATCGACGTGGGCCTGATCAACAAGGCGACGCTCAACGTCGTCGACCCGGACACACTGGACCGCGTCGGCAAGACCGGCTTCTGCCTCGTCGCCGAAGAGTGGAACGTCAAGACGGGCCTGGGTAGTCGCTTCGGCACCTACCTGCTGCAACGCGGCCACAGCCCGAAGTACAACCACATCGGCACGTACCGCGAGGGCCCGGGCGGCCTGTGGCGTCAGATGGGCTACCAGGGCCTCGACCCCGACGGCATCGCCAAGAAGGTTCGCCAGCTCGCCGGCTGAACGCCCGGCCATCGGCCGGTAGAGTGCGACGTGCCCGACCCGATCGAAGTCCCGCCGCCGTCGACCCAGCACCTGGGCCGAGAGGCCGAGGCGCGGCGCATCCTCGACAGCTACGGCGACGACCTGCCGGGCATCATGTCGATGCTCGAGCGGCAGTTCGGCGTGCTGCACAACCGCGCGCAGGTCGCACTCGTCTTGTGCGGCGTGGTCATCTCGACGACGGGCTTCAGCGGGCGACTCGTCGCCGGCACCAACACGCTGAGCCAAATCCTCATCATCGCCGGCCTGTCGCTGATCATCATCGCGGCGGGCGTCGTGGTGCGTGGCGTGCTGCACCTGCGCTGGCTCACCATGCAAGGCGGCGACGGCACGGCGCAGTGGCTTTCGACCAGCCTGGCCTACCGCGACCGCAAGACCACGCACTACCGCGTCGGCGTGCTGATCCTGCTGGCGGGACTCGTGCTCTATGGCGGCGCGCTGGCGGTGACGCTGCTGAATCCGGAGGAAGACCAACTCCCGCCGCGGTCGCGCGTGCCGGTCAGCGTGACTGACGCCTGACGTCGTTCGTGTAGCCGCCCGGCTCGTCACGGACGGCGGCGCGTTGCGTCGAGATCGTCTCCCACATCGACCGCCCGACGACGCCGTTGAGCTGCTCGTTGTACCGGCGCACCGTCTCGCGCAGGCCGAACTCGAGCGCGTCACCGACGAGGGCGTGGCCGATGCTCACTTCGTCCAATTGCGGCACGGCCGAGGCGAAGTCACGGAGGTTTGCCAGGTTCAGGTCGTGCCCGCCGTTGACGCCCAGCCCGGCATCCGCCGCGGCCTTCCCTGCGTCGGTGAAGCGCTGACGCACCGCCTCATGCTCGTCGGTGCCGAAGGCGACGGCGAACGACTCCGTGTACAGCTCGACGCGATCGGCCTTCGTTTTCGGCACGAGGGCGATCTGTGCAACGTCCGGATCCATGAACAAGCTGACGCGGATGCCCGCCGCCTTGAGCCGGTCGACGATCGGCGACAGGCGCTCGATGTCGTCGGGCATCACAAAGCCGTGATCGCTGGTGGCCTGATCGATCGAATCCGGCACCAGCGTCGCCTGATCGGGCCGAGTGGTGAGAACGAGATCGAGCCAGTCTCCTTCGAAGGGGTTGCCCTCGATGTTGAACTCGGCATTGCTGTAGTCGGCAACGAGCGCGGCCAGGGCGTGCACGTCGTCGTGGCGAATGTGTCGACCGTCGGGCCGGGGGTGAACGGTCAGCCCCGCGGCCCCGGCATCGAGGGCGATGCGCGATAGCCGCACGACGTCCGGCCCCTTGCCGTGCCGGCTGTTGCGAAGCAGAGCGATCTTGTTGACGTTGACCGAAAGCCGCGGCATGGCGGCAAGCTTACGTCGGTGCGAGGTGCAACCCGGCCAGTGGTCTTGGATGAAAGAGCTATGGTCGAGACACTCGCATGCATCGGGTGCTTTTTGAGCACCGACGGCCACAAGATCCTGCTCTTCGTCACTGGTCTGTCGCTCTTGTTGTCGGCGTGGTTCGTGAAGAACTCGCGGCAAGCATGCGATCAAGGCCGACACGCCTTTGACGTCTTGCCGGTGCCGAAGGACAGCGCGTCGTCACCGCAGTGATTCGGCAGGCTCAAACCTCTTCGTCCACGTACGCGACGTGTCGGACGTAGCCGCGTGGCTCGAAGCTGGCGCCGAGGGCACCAATCGCCAAACCGACCGCCGCGACGCCGCCGGCAAGCCGCAAGTATGCGTGCAAGTCGTGCGGGTTCTGGACGCTCGCGGCCCAGTTGGCGACCAATGACGGCGGGAAGAAGAGCCACGCCACCACCAACGCCGACACGAAGAGCAGCGCGTACGTCACGCCCAGGCCGAGGAAGACGCCCAACACGATCGCGACGTTGCCGACGCTCCGCTGCTCACTGAGGTGCGCCGCCGTGGTCGTGCGCCGATCGTCGTGGGTGCGATGCAGCCGGGGGCGACGCACGAGCAGGCGCTGGCGGTACACGAGGTAAACCGTCGCCGTCACCAGCGCGATCAGGCTCAGGAAAATGACCCGCAACGTCGGCTGACTCATGCCCGCCTCCCAGGCCTCGGCCGTCAGGAGCAAGACGGCCAGCGTGCTCGCCGCGGCAGTGACCAGTCGGCCCAGCCGCAACGGCAAAGCCCACGGACGAACGCGGCGAAGGATGCGAATCACGTCGCTCCGCTCGCGGATCGCGGCGCGAAGGGCGAACTGCATCGCATGCCATCGCTCGACCAGTCGACGGTGATCTGGCGGGGCGAAACTGTCATCGGGATCCACCGCCTCCTCAAGCCGCGGGTCGGCGGCGTCGGCTAGCTCTCGACGAAGGTCGATCAGCGTGCGCTCGGCGAAGTGATCGGCCTTGCCCAGATCGGCGGCGCTTGCAGGCGAGTGCATGAAGCCCGACGGGTCGGTGCCGTTGCCGATTCCGACCAGATGGCCCAGCAGGTGACACGCCAGCGCCGCCCCACGACGCGCGGCCAGCTCGGCATCGGCGTTGCCCTCGGTTTCCGTGCCGAAGTCGAGACCGTCCCAAAGCCGCACCGCCGATGCCGCGGCACAGCCAATCGTCGACGCCGGCGCCGCGATCAGGTGCGGCCTCTCGTAACCCTTCAAATCGGCATCGGTGAAGGCGATGGCAAAGTCCAGCCGCCTGGCCTCTCGCTCGGCCAGGGCAAGGTCGAGCAGATCGACGGGCTCGACACCTGATCCGAGATCCGGCGCGCGGACGTGACCCATGCGAATGATCGGCACCGTCCAGCGAAACTCCGGGAACTCTCGACGGACGATGACCAGAAACTGCCGGCGGGCGTTGAGAACCATCGCCTCCGTTTGCTCGTCGAAACCGCCGACAAGAAGCCAGCCCGAGCTCCAGATCGGGCGTCGCTGGAGGCGTCTTGCGACATCAGGGGCAGGCTAGGGAACGCCCCGCCTTCGTGGCCGCTTACGATGCGACCATGGCACTTCCGCCCGAGGCGTACGGGAACAAAACCGGCTGGATCACCGCGGGCGTCATCGCGGTGGTGATGCTGGTGCTCGCGTGGACCTTGGCCGGCAGCGGTTCCGTAACACCAGCGACGGCGATCGGGAAAGACGCGTCGCGCTGGTCTGCCGTGGCTGTTCCGGCGGAGGTGAAGGCGGTCGTGCCCGCTTCGACATCGGGCGGCACGACGTACGACGACCTGCTGCGCGCTTATCGCGATGACCCGTCCGCCCGACGCACTGCCGAGGCGACGGCCGAAGGTCCGGCCGGTCGGTCGGAAGTCGAGCCGGAGCTGGAGCGCGTGCTCGATCTGTTCATCGACACCACCAACTCCGGCGGAACGACGTTCTTCGCCGACTCGCCCGGCGTCGTTATCAACTACGACCGGACGATCGAGCCGCTCGACGACCTGCACACCCTGGGCCGGGCCGCCGTACGTCAGGCGTCGGTCTTCGCGACCCAGGCCGCACGCGATCAGGACTTCGAAGGTCCCGATGCCCGGCGTGCGCGTGACATCTACGAGGCGGTGCTTGCCCTCGGGTCACGGCTCGCCGAGGAGCGCGTCATCTACCGGCAGTGGCGTTTCGGCACGCAGCTCATGGCCGACGGACTGTCCGGGCTGTCGACGTTGTCGCGCGCAGCCGGCGACGCAGACGCGGGTTCGTACAAAGCCGCCGGCGATGCTTTGTCGGCGTATCTGAACGAGACGACGCTCGTCCTTTGGGAGGCCATCGGCTCAGCGAACAACGACGTCGCGAGCGACAACCGCGCCGAGACTCACTTCGGTGACGTGCTCGCCATCGCGCGAAGCGACGAGGCCGACCCCCTCTGGCGGACCGAGGCCATCCTGCGTCTAGGCAAGGCCCGCTTCGGTGCGACCCGCACGCCCGACCGCAACGCAGCAGAGCGGACGGTGGCCTCCCTGGCGGAGTCGCTGGAGGGCGGACCCTTGAAGCTCGCCGCCGAGGCGGCAAGGGATCTCGACGCCGGCGGCTTCCGCGTCGCACGGTGAGCCGAACCCGACCAAACTTCGTCATCCTGGGTATAGCCGAAGAATCTCACCCGTGCCGACGGTGTCTGACCAGGACGAGGTCCTTCGGCTCGCTGCGCTCTCTCAGGATGACGGATCGGTGGGCACTGCATGTACGGGCAGTCGCTGGCACGTTCGCTCAACCACCAGAAGCGTTCGCCAACCGACGGGCGTCCATCCGTCATCCTGAGCGCAGCCGAAGAATCTCGCCCGTGCCGACGGTGTCTGACCAGGACGAGGTCCTTCGGCTCGCTGCGCTCTCTCAGGATGACGGATCGGTGGGCGCTGCATGTACGGGCAGTTGCTGGCACGTTCGCTAAACCACGCAGAAGCGTTCGCCATCTAGCGGGCGTCCATCCGTCATCCTGAGCGCAGCCGAAGGATCTCGCCCGTGCCGACGGTATTCGATCAGGACGAGGTCCTGCGGCTCGCTGCGCTTTCACAGGGTGACGGATCGGTGGCCGCTGCATGTTCGGAGAGTTGCTGGCACGTTCGCTAAACCACGCAGAAGCGTTCGCCACCCAGCGGGCGTCCATCCGTCATCCTGAGCGCAGCCGAAGGATCTCGCCCGTGCCGACGGTGTCTGATCACGACGAGGTCCTGCGGCTCGCTGCGCTCGCTCAGGATGACCGGAGGTCAGTAGCAGTCGTTGCCGGCGTCGTCGTACCACCGGCCGCGCTTGAGGTTGATCTTGCGGACCCCCGCACCCCGGCAGGCCATCAGGAGCTGATCTTCCAAGCCGGCGAGCATCAGTTGCCGAAGTTGGAACAGGTGCGGAGCGGTATCGACCAGCACCGTCAGTCGGCCGCGGACGAGGGAGTCGATGCAGCTGCGCGCCTGCAGCGACTCGGGCACGACGCCGGGCCCAGGCTTCGGTCGCCTTGCCGAGCTTGGTGTGACGCTTCTCGACCTGCTGCTTGAAGAGCGCGACCGCTTCCAAGCCCAGCGACGCACCGGCGACGATCGTCTGCCGCTTGCAGGCGTCGAGGCGGCGAAGCTCGGCGAGATCGCGATCCATGGCGTGCTACTGCAGGTTGACCGGCATCACGACGTACAGGAAGTCGTCGCCGCCGACGAGCAGGCCCGGGCGATTCGTGCCGCTGAGTTCGAAGCGAATCTCGTCGCTCTGCACCGCCTTGAGGCCTTCGACCAGGAACTGCGGGTTGAAGCCGATCTCGATGTCGCCGCCATCGAACTTGCAGGCGAAGTTGACCTCGGCCTCGCCGGAGTCGGGGCTGCGGCTGGTGAGCTTCAGCGCCCTCGCTGGTGAAGTGCATGCGGACGCCCTTGCTCTCTTCGGTGGTCAGCAGGCTGGCACGCTTGACGGCACTCATGAAGTCGCCACACGAAGCGGTCATGGCCTTGTCGTTGTCCTTGGGAATGACGTCGTCGAAGGGCGGGAACTGCCCTTCCACCAGGTTCGTCGTCAGCGTCGCCTGACGGGTGGCGACGATGACCTGGTTCGGCTTGATCTGCAGGCGAACTTCTTCTTCCGGGTCGCCGACGAGCTTGTCGACGAGGTTGAGGGCCTTGGTCGGGATGATCGACTTCGGTGCCTTCTTGGGGTCGCCGGCCTCCATCTTGACGTCCGCATCACCGATCGGCCTGAGCCAGTCGGCGACCATCCGTCGCGACCATGACCATACGGCCGTCGCGCACGGTCGTCAGGACGCCGTTGAACGCGTACCGGGTGCCCTCGCGCGCTGCGGCGAAGCTGGTGCGGTGAATCAGGCCCCGCAGAACCGAGCCGGTGACGACGACGTCCGGCTCGCCTTCGAAGTCCGGCACCGGCGGGAAATCTGCGACGGCCTGGGTGTAGACGGTGAACCGGCTGTCACCACCCTTGATGATCGCCTGCTCCCCCTTGAGCTCGATGCTGAGCGTGTCGTCGACGCTCTCACGCACGATGTCGCGCAGCTTGTCGGCAGGCACCAGGGCCTCACCCTCTTGCTCGACTTGCACTTGCGTGTCGGTGAAGCGGACAGCGATCTCCATGTCCGTGGCGAACAGGACGAGCGCATCCGCCTGGGCGGTGAGCTTGACGCACGTAAGGACAGGCTTGGGCGTCCTGGAGGGCACGGCTTGGCCGACGACTCCGAGAGCTTCGAGCAGTGCGCCGCGATTGCAGATGACCTTCATGGCAAAATGTAAGCATCCCGCCCAGCCCCCGGCGGGTTCCGGGGTACTGGCAGGGTCGGCACTATACGGGAAGCCGACGGATCGTGCCCGCCGGGCAGGGCCGGGCGACGGTCCGATCATCCGGCTCTCCTCCGGATCTCTTCTGCCGTACGAAGTGGAATTGGTAGTCCAGAGTAGTGAGTCTGTCGACGCCAGTGGACGAAGGGCCGCGGCACATGCGGAAGTCGTTGCCGGGCGAGCTTTTATCTGCACAAAATCCGCACGTCCCGGCGGTGCATCGCCTGTCGCCGCCGGCGCGCCCGCTGACGCCGGCGGCCCACGTGGAGCGCGCACCGCCTGTCGTCTGGCTCCGCCCGCCGCCCCTGTCGCGCACAACACCCGTCGCCACGCAGCGCCCCACGCGCGCTCGCGCGACAGGTTCTGCACCGGCCTAGGGGAAATCCGCACGTTCTTCCGGCGACAGGTTCTCCACGCAGGCCCGTACCCTCAGGCCGTGCCACGGATCATTCCGTACCTCTGGGCCCTGCCGACGACAGCCGTCGGGCTCGTCATCGCCGTTCTAGCCTTTTGCACCGGCGGCCAGGGAAAAATGGTCACCGGCGTCCTGGAAGTCCATGGCGGCTTTGCCCGCTGGCTTCTCCGGCAGGTCGGGGCGATCGCCATGACCCTGGGCCACGTCGTCATCGCCGTCGACCTTTATGCCCACGAACGCACGCGCCGGCACGAGCGGGTGCACGTCCGGCAGGTCGAGCGCTGGGGCCCCATCTTCTTGCCGGCCTACGGGTTGGCCTCGATCGTCGCGCGTCTCCGCGGCAGGCACTACTACTTCGACAACGTCTTCGAGATCGAGGCCTATCGCGAGGCAAGCGTCCGATGACGCCCCTGCCGATCGACGAGCATCTGCCTCGCCTCACCGACGCCCTGACGCGCGGCAAGGACGTCGTGCTCGTCGCCGAGCCCGGTGCCGGCAAGACGACGCGTGTCCCGCCGGCGATCCTCTCGGCGGGGCTCTTGGCGAACGGACATCTTGTCATGCTCCAGCCGCGACGCGTCGCCGCCCGGCTCGCCGCGGATCGCATCGCAAGCGAGAACGGCTGGCGTCTCTCCGAGCAAGTCGGGTACCAGGTGCGCCATGAACGGGTCCTGCAAAAGTCGACGCCGATCCGGATTCTGACGGAGGGAGTCCTGGCCAGGCAGGTCGTAGGCGATCCCGCGCTGGAGGGCATCGCCGTCGTGGTGCTCGACGAATTTCACGAGCGCAGCCTCGACGCCGACCTCACGCTGGCGATGCTCAAGGAGGCCCGCGCGCTGCGCGACGACCTTCGGATCGTGGTCATGAGCGCGACCCTCGATGCCGACGCGGTCGCCAACTTTCTCGGCGGCGCCGAGACGCTGCGGGTGCCGGGCGCGTCTTTCCTGTCGACGTCAGCTACGCGGGCGACGACCCGCGGCCGATCGATGAGCGGATCGCCCAGGTGCTGCCGACGATTCTCGGCCCCGACGCGGGCGACGTGCTCGTCTTCCTGCCGGGCGTCCGCGAGATCAACCGGACGCTCGATTCCATAGAACGTTTATGTAGAGCCGCACACTATGATTGTCTCCCGCTCCACGGTTCGTTGACGAAGGAAGAACAAGACGACGCCGTCCGTGATGACGCCCCACGGCCGCGTGTGATTCTGCGCGACCAACATCGCAGAAACATCACTCACGTTGCCGCGGGTGCGCGTCGTGCTCGACAGCGGCCTGGTTCGTCGGGCCGGGTTCGACGCGACGCGCGGCGTTGAGACGTTGACGACCGACCGCATCAGCCGCGCCTCCGCCGAGCAGCGCGCGGGCCGTGCCGGTCGCGTCGCGGCGGGCAGGTGCGTTCGGCTTTGGTCGGCGATGACGCACAGGACGCTCGCTGCTTTCGACGTGCCGGAAGTGCGGCGCGGCGACCTGTCCGGCGCGTGCCTGGCCATCCTCGCGTGGGGCGGAGATCCGGCGACTTTTCCTTGGTTCGAGCGGCCTGACGACGCGCAGCTTGCCGCTGCACTGTCGTTGCTCGAATGGCTTGGCGCGACCGACGGGCCGCGTCTGACGAAGCTCGGAAAGGCGATGCAACGCCTTCCCCTGCCGCCGCGACCGGCGGCACTATTGGCCATGGCTCCGCCGTTCCTGGCGGCCGAGGCAACCCTCGCCGCCGCCCTGCTCGGCGAGTCCGCCGACGTGCCCGGACGACGCACCGCGACCATGGCCGACCTCATCGCAGCCTTCGATGCTCGAAAGCTCGATCCGATCACGACCGCGCCGTCAGCCGTGCCCGCGATGGCGCTCGGCAGGATCCATGTCGATGCCGTTCCGGATGAAGTGCCTCAAACGCTCGAACAACTGTTGCTTCTGGCGTTCCCAGATCGCGTCTGCCGTCGCCGTTCTGCCGATACTGCAACACTTGTCGATGGCGGCGGCATCAAACTGGGCGATCCGATCGGCCGTCCGCGGCGAGTGGTTCGTCGCGCTCGACGCCCGACGCGGCGGGTTCGCCAAGGCCCAGCAGGCCGACGTGCGGCTGGTCTCGCCGATCGACCAGTCGTGGCTCGACCGCTTTCTTTCGCGCCACGTCGTCACGGAACGCACCGGCGAGTACCGCGACGGCAAGATCGTCGCGGTCCGACGCAAGCGATATTGCGACCTGATTCTCGACGAGCAGACCGGCGGCAAGGTCGATCCCGCCGCGGCGACGGACGCGCTCCGCGCGGCACCTCGCCGGCGACGCGGCTCGCAAGCTTGTCGACGACGACGACTCCCTGGGCCCGTCCTACCAGCGGGCGGCGTTCTTGACGGCGATGGACGAGTCGCTCGATGTTTTACCGGACATCGCGACGTTGATCGACGACGCCTGCCTCGGTGCGACGTCGCTTCGTGACGTCGTCAACAACGCACGCGGCGCGGTCGGTTCCGCCGGGTATGCCGATCGCGATCGTCGGCTCGAGCGGCTCGCGCCGACGCATGTCGAGGTGCCGACGGGCAGCCGGATTCGGCTCGATTGGTCCAACGCGTCACCCGAGGCCGGGCCGGTGTTGGCGGTTCGGCTTCAGGAGCTGTTCGGCCTGGCCGAGACGCCGCGGGTCGGGCCTGCTCCGGGGGTGGCGGTGACGCTGCACTTACTCGCGCCGAACATGCGGCCGCAACAAGTGACGAGCGACCTTGCAAGCTTTTGGAAGCAGACGTATCCGCAGGTGCGGAAGGACCTTCGGGCGCGGTATCCGAAGCACGATTGGCCTGAAGATCCGCTGTCGGCCCCGCCCCGTCGTGGTGCGCGGCGTCGCGGGGTGCCGCGATAAGTCGCGTTGTGCCGCAGTAAGTTGTCCACGAAGTGACGTTGTGCAGGGTCTGGCGGCGTCCGGGCCTTGACCCTCCGCGGCCTCACCGTTCTAATTCGCGCGGCGGGCCTGTGGTTGCTGTCGCGTGTGTCGGTCGACGCAGCGGGCAGTGGGCAGGCCGGTCGCGCCGAGTTCTCGATGATCCGCCAGTCGAAGGAGACGCCCGTGCCAGATCTTGTTGTTTCAGATGTAGCCGCTTCGCAAGCCGACGCTGAAAACGCGTCGGAGGAAGTCGTCGTGGAACTTAAACCGGTCGCGCTCTTCCCCGCCGCCGTCGCCGCCATCGCGGCCGGCTTCGCCGACGGACCCGTTCCCGAAGGCCTCACAATCGACGAAGAAGAAGATGACGACTTCGACGATGAGGACGAGGAAGAAGACGACGAGTTCGACGATGAAGAAGAGGAAGACGACGAGTTCGACGACGATGAAGATGAGGACGACGAATTCGATGACGAAGACGACGAGTTCGACGACGACTAGCTGGCCGGTTCGTCAGAGTCCGCGATCTTGCTCAACCTTGAGGTGCGGTTCACCTCGGATCGGAAGCGAGCCGTTTGCCTCAGTCTGGTCCTGGACCGTTCGAATCCCTCACTAGCGCCTGATCCGAGCGACCAGCACCGCGATCGCGAAGGTCGTCACCAGCAAGGCGACTACCACCGGCCCAGGTGGCATGCGCTGGCGGAGCAGCGTTGCCGTGGCCACCGCACCGAGGGCCAGGAGCAAGCTGGTCGACCACACAGCCAGCAGCGATCCTGTCGCTCGGACCGCAGCCGCACCGGGTAAGACCAGCAGCGCCGTCACCAGGATGGCACCTGTGAGCCGGGCCGCCAATGCCGCCGAGGCGGCGACGGCGATGAGCGTCGCGATCCGTGTCCCGCGACCCGCAACCCCCGACAGTCGCGCGGCCACCGGGTCGATCGACCAAGCCACCACGCCTCGTCGCCACATGCCGAGCCCGAGCAGGACCACCGCCGCGACGGCCACGGCGAGAACGGCTTCGGCGGGCGAGATCATCATCGTCCCGCCGCCGAACAGCAACGCATCTGCGCGCGCGGGCTTGGCCCCGAGTTGCGATTCGAAGACGCTCGAGGCGATGAGCCCCAGAGCGAGCGTTGCAACGAGAAACAGGCCGACGATGACGTCGAAGTCGCTGCGTCGCTCGCGCGCGTGTTCTTCCGGGGTCGTCTCACCACCGCCCAGCAGGCCGATCAGGGTCGCGACCGCCAGTGCCGCGACCAACACGCCCGCCGCGGCGGCTTCGACGCTCCGCAGCACCGCCACGCCCGGCAGCATCGCGGCCAGCAGCCAGACGACGCCCGCTCCCGCCGAAGCCGCTGTGACCGATCGCTTCGCCCAGGAACGCCCATCGTCGCTGCACCACCAGCGGCGAAACGACGCCGCACGCCGCACCAGCCGCCAAAGCCGACGCCCAGTCCGTCCACGAAGATGTCAGGATGTCACCGGCCACGCCTACTGCCACGGCCGCAGCCTACGGCGGACGCTCGGGCGTCTGCCTCGTCGCTAAGGTCCGGTAGTGCTTGGCCCGGCTCGTCACCGCGCGGGTGGGCCGCACGACAAGTCGATGCAACGCGAGATGAAGCAAGTCGAAGCCTCCAACGCTCCCAAGGGCAACATCGTCCGGCAGACGGTCGTCGCGGTGCTCGTCATCGGCATCGTCGGCCTGACGCTGGGCTTGGCGGCCGATCGATTCGCCGATTATGAGCTCGAGCAACACGCCAAGCGCGTCAGTCGTCCGCACGTCGAGCAGACCTTCCCCATCGCCGGCGACACGGCACCGGCGGATCTGCGGTCGGTGCGGGTCGAGCTGTTCCTGCCGACCACGGGTGCAGGCGTCGATGCCGACTCGCTGTCGGGCGAAGCGGTGCGCCTCGTGGACGTCGCGACGGGCCAGCGCGTCGTCGCGCAGGCCACCGCCGCGGCGGACGGCGCGAGCGTCACGCTCACCCCCGCCGCCCCGTTGGCTCCCGAAGGCCTCTACGTGATCGAGGTGACGGACGTGCTGCGTGACACTGCTGGCGCGACCTTTGTGCCGTTTTCGGCGGAGTTCAAGACCGGCATCGCGGCCGATTCAGGTCCGAGGCCGGACGTGGCCTTCGAGCGGGGCCAGACGATCAAGCAGCTCGAGCAGTCGATCATCACCGCCATGGTCTGGCAGCCGGGTGAGGGCGAGGTCCGGCGTCTCTTGGCCGCGTCGGCGGACGGCAGGATCTTCCAGTTCGACATCGGTTCTGACGGCGTGGAGGAGGCCCAGACCGTGATGACGATGTTCCCCAACAACGGCGGCCCGCGTCTGGTGACGGGGCTCGCCTTCGACCCGCGCGACCCGTCGCGGCTGTGGGTCAGCCACACGCAGATGGCGTTCACGGGTGCGGACGACTTCACGGGCAAGCTGTCGGTCCTGAGCGGCCCTGGCTTTGCGTCGTACGAAGATCGTGTCGTTGGCTTGCCTCGTGCCTTCAAGGACCACGCGAACTTCGACATCGCCTTCGATCCGAAGGATCCGGACACGCTCTACGTCAGCCAAGGCTCCAACACGGGCCACGGCGGGCGTGACACGAAGTGGAACAACCGCCCCGAGCGACCGCTAACGGCCGCCATTCTCGAAGGTTGCAGTCGATCGTCTTCCCACCGACGGTCCGCTGGACGTCGCAACGCCGACCGAGTCCGGCAGTCCGTTCGCTGGTGGCGATTACGACCCGAGCTTGCCCGGCTCGGCTGTGACCGTCCATGCGACGGGCATCCGCAGCGGTTACGACCTGCTGTGGCACTCGACGGGCCGACTGCTCGTGGCGATCAACGGAGCGACCCGCGGCGGCAACGCTCCGTCGCTCCGTGACGAGGCCGGAACCGTCACCGAAGGCCCCGTCATGAACGTGCCCGTGACCACGCCCGACACGTTGGCCGACGTCACACGCGAAGGCTCTTATCACGGCCACCCGAACCCGGGCCGGGGCGAATTCGTGCTCATGGGCGGCAACCCGACAGCGGGCGAAGACCCCTACGAGATCTCTGCCTATCCGGTCGGAACCGAGCCCGATGGCGACTTCAAAATGCCGCTCCTGGACCTCGGCAAAGGCTTCAGCGTCAACGGCCTGTTCGAGAGTGTCGTCGGTGAGACCGAGGGGCTCGTCTGGGCCGGCCGCTACAGCGCGGGCGACGACATCGTGCTACTCGACATCAACGGCAACGCGCGGATGATGACCGACATTGCCGGTCTGACGAGCATCCAGTCGCCACTGTGCCTCGTCGAAGACCCGCGGACCGGCGACCTGATCGTCAGCGAAGCGGGAGCCAATCGGCTGACCGTGTTCAAGCGGCTGTCGAGGCCGTGATATCGTCGCGGGCGTCGCGCCACCAGAGCTCGAGCATCAGCAAGGCGAACAGCCGATGCCCGTGATCCGATCGGCCGGATTGATGATCCCGGCACATGAGTTCCAGCACCGTCGTGTTCAACTGCGATCGCGAAAATCCGTCGTCGGCGAACAGCAACTCACGCAGCATCGGGCGAAGCTTGCCGCGGAGCCAGGAGGCGATCGGGACGGCAAAACCCTGCTTCTTACGGCTGAAGACCGAGGTCGGCAAGGCGTGGCCGAACGCCTCGCGTAGCAGTCGCTTCCCGCGACGCGGGCCTGTCAGGTCGGCATCGCGCAGCGTCGACGCGAACCGAAGAAGGTCGGCATCGACCATGGGGCACCGCACCTCCAGCCCGTGGAGCATGGAGGCTCGGTCGACCTTCGTCAGCAGATCGCCCGGCAGGTACGTCGCCCGATCGACCGCCGTGGCGGTGGCGGCGAGTCCGGTGTCGCGGGCAAAGGCGTCGAACCACATCCCGCCGACGCGGCTCGGGTCGTCGTGATGCAACAGGCCCTGCGGCAACGCGGTGCTGGCACCGCCGGCAAGCCAACGAAGCTGGTCGCGGCTGAAGACCCGCATGAAGGCCGCGTACTGCTCTGCCGGCGAAAGCTCCGCGCTATCGGCGAGCCGGACCACGCGACGCAGCACGTTCTTCTCGCCCAACCTTCCGGCAATGGGGCCCAAGGCCGCGACGGCCTGGAGGAAGCGCCTGCTGCCGGGCAGCTTGTTCAGCCGGCGAAGCAGGAGCAACGCGCGGTACCGGTCGTATCCGCCGAAGAGCTCGTCGCCGCCGTCGCCGCCCAACGCGACCGTCACGTGCTGGCGAACCTGTTCGCACAGCAGGCGTGTCGGCAGAATGCTCGAATCAGCAAACGGCTGACCGACGGCCCCGACGAGTCGCGGCAAGTCGTCGGCCGCGATGGATTCGGGCGACAGACGGAAACTGTGATGGTCGCAGCCGAGCGATCGGGCGACTTCTTCGGCAAACGGACGCTCGTCGTACGCCCCGTTGTCGAAGCCGATCGAGAATGTCGGCACACCCTTGCCCAGCGCCCTGGCCATGTGCAGCGCGACGATGGACGAGTCGATCCCGCCGCTGAGCAGACAGCCGACGGGCACGTCGCTGACCAGCCGCTTCTCCACCGCCGCGGCGACGAGCGTCCGCGTGCCGGTGATCTTCGCCTGCCACCGATCCGGAGAGGCCGGCTCGAAACGACCCCCAGCGTCGAAGGTGCTGTGCGACTGTGTTCCGGTGGCGGTGACGGTCCGGCAGGTGCCGGGCCGGACAGTTTGAATGCCGGCATGGATGGTCATGCCCTCGGGCACGTAGCCCCAGGCGAGGTACTCGCGTAAGGCCTGTCGATTCAGCTCCAGCCCGCCGAGGCCCAGACGTCGGACGAGCCGCCTCAGGGGTCGAAGTTCACTGGCGAATGCAATGGTCTCTGACCCGGTCGTGACGTACAGCGGCTTCTCACCGGCCGGATCGCGTGCCAGGAAGAGCTTGGCCGGGCCGTTGCGTTGGTCGTAGATGGCCAGGGCGAACATGCCGTCGAATCGCTCGACACACGCGTCGCCCCACGCCTCGTACGCGGCCAGGACGACTTCGGTGTCGCCTTGGGTTTGCCAGTCGCGATCGAGCTCGCGGCGAAGGTCGCGGAAGTTGAAGATTTCGCCGTTGTAGACGAGGGCAAGCCTCGAGTTTGACGCCACGAACGGCTGGCTGCTGCGCGGCGTCGGGTCGAGCACGGCCAGCCGGCGGTGGACGAAGAGCGCCGAGGCGTCATCGGCCAGCCAGGTGCCCGAGCCGTCCGGCCCGCGATGGGCAAGGTCCGTCAGGAGCGGTGTTGCAAGTTCGTGACGACGCCGTGCAAGATCCGGGGGCCCGGAGCTAAAAGAGACGACTCCGGCAAAGCCACACACGCCGACTCTATCGACCGGGTGTCGCCGGGCTAATAAGTTGGTTGTGAAACTGCCGCTTTGCCTGCTGCTCCTGCTTGGCCTGGGTCTCCTCGTCCCGATCGCTCTCGCCCAAGAAGAACCGGCCTTGCCGGCCACAAGCAGGCAAGCCCCTGTCGACGACGACCAAGATGACGTCCCCCAGGTCGTCGAAGACGTCGTCGCGTCGTTGGCTTATGAGGACTTGCCAGACGCCACCAGCCTGCCGGACGACGTGGCCATGGACACGCTGCGTCTGACCATGCGGCCCCTGATGGCCGGCGACATCTACCTCATCGCCGACGCCTGGCTGGGTCGGCTTCAGTTGAAGGTGCGTGAGGTCAGTGCCCTTCGCCTCGCGGCCCAGCAGGCGGACGGGGGCGACAAGTCGGATCTCGTCGAAGCCGCAACCGCCGGCTCGATCGAGCGCGACCAGATCGCCGAGCGGCTGCGGGTCATTACAGGTGCGCTCGAGGCCAAAGGGGGCGAAGCCTCGGCCTACACGGACTACTCCAACGCCGTCGTCGCCAACGACGTCGACTGGACCAACGTGGAAGAGTTGGTGCCGACGATGAAGACCTGGATGATCGCGCGGGACGGCGGCGTTGGCGGTGGTGGTGGCGATCATCTGGTGCGTGGCGATCTTCGTGCTGACTTTCATCGTGGCCGCCGTTGCCAGGCGGATCACGCGTCGCGCGCTTCAGGAGGCCCGACATGCGAGTGTGCTGTTGCGGAACTTCCTTGCGGGGCTCGTTTACAAGATCGTCCTGCTGGTCGGGATCGTCGTGGCGATCAGCTTTTTGGGCGTGAACATCGCCCCGCTCGTCGCGGCCATCGGTGCGGCGGGTCTGGTCGTGGGCCTGGCGCTGCAGGGAACGCTCTCCAACTTCGCCAGCGGCATCCTGATTCTGCTCTATCGCCCGTACGACGTCGGCGACGTCATCAAAGCCGGAAGTGTCAGCGGCAAAGTCGACGCGATGAGCCTCGTCTCGACCACCGTCGTCACCTTCGACAACCAGCGGATCATCGTGCCCAACAACAGCATCTGGGGCGACACCATCACCAACCAGACGGGCATGCCGACGCGTCGCGTCGACATGACGTTCGGCGTCGGGTACGGCGACGACCTGGATCACGTCATGAATACGCTGGCCGAGGTCTGCCGCGAGCACCCGAACGTGCTCGCCTCGCCCGAGCCGCTCATCAAGGTCGTGGGTCACGGCGACAGTGCCATCAACGTCACGTGCCGGCCTTGGGTCAAGACGGACGACTACTGGGGCGTCTACTGGGATTTCCACAAGCTGGTCAAGCAGAAGTTCGACGCCAACGGCATCAACATTCCGTTCCCGCAGCGCGACGTGCACATGATTCGCGGAGCCGGCTTAGGGTGGAATCCGTTGTCTTTCCCGAGACAACTGAAGCCTGCGATTTCGCCGGCGAACCCGGTGTTGGGGCGAGGTCCTTCGGCTCGCTGTGCTCGCTCAGGATGGCGGCAAGGGCGAACGGGTGTTGGTAAGGTTGTGCGTCAGGCGGCGACGATGTCGGTCCAGATGGTGCCGAAGTGCGCGGCGCTGCCGGCGAGGACGAAGACGTGCCAGATGGCGTGGTTGTAGGAGAGTTTCTCCCACAGGAAGAAGACCACCCCCGACGTGTACGCGACGCCGCCGATGATGAGCAGCGTCATGCCCGTGCCGGAGAGTGCGTTCCAGATCGGCACGATGGCGGCCATGCAGGTCCAGCCCATGGCGACGTAGAGGAAGGTGTCGAGCTTCTCGAATTTGTCGAACTTACCGACGAGCATCACCTTCATGATCACGCCCGCCGCGGCCATGACCCAGACGATGCCGCAGACGAGCCAGCCCCAGAACCCGCCGACCGCGACGAGCATGATCGGCGTGTACGTCCCGGCGATCAGCAGGTAGATCGACGCGTGGTCCAGCAGACGCCAGCGTTGTTTGACAGACTCGCCGACGGCGGCGTGGAAGCCGGTGCTGGCGACGTAGGTCAGCAAGAGCGTCAGCCCGAAGATGATGATGGTCACGAGCCGGAGGACGCCGTCGCCGAAGGTCATGCTGACGGCGGCAACGAGCCCGACGAGGGCGAGGACAGCCCCGACGCCGTGGGTGGCGACGTTGGCCCGCTCTTCGGCCGGCAACTGCGACGGCACGGCATCTTCTTGGGTCACGCGGGCACTCTACCAGTTCTAGCGTCTGTCCATGAGCGATACCTTTCGCGGCCTGCTGATCGACCCGCTGCTTCAAACGTGGCACATGAACGGCGACTACGCCGCCGCCCTTCTGGAGGGCGTGGACGAGTCGCACAAGATCGCCCAGCCGCCCGGCACGCACGTCCGACCGGTCAATCACCCGGCCTGGATCGTGGCCCACTTGAACGCGTATCACCCGTTGATCGCCGGCCTGCTTCGTGCCGAGACGCCGCAAGACCCGATCGATCACCCGTTCGGGCGTAAGTCGCAGGTGGTGCTGGATGCGAGCGTCTACCCGCCCTTTGCCGAGCTTCAGGCGACGTTCCGGCAAGGCCACTCCGAAGTCGCCGCGGCCACGGAGGCCGCCTCGCCGGAGGTGTTGCTCAAGCCGATGCCGATCGAGCGCTTTCGCAGCCGGTTCCCCCTCGTCGGCTCGTGCCTGATCTACCTCATGGCCCGCCACGAGTCGCTGCACCTGGGCCAGCTCTCCACGTGGCGTCGCACCATGGGCCTCGACCCCACGGCAACATCGTAAAGAAAACGACCCCGACAGCCGCGGGCTTACAGCCCGCAGGCAACGTGGCAGACGAAAGGTGCCCGAAGCGTTCCACCTACGTTGTCCCCCATGCCCGACTTCGACTTCGACGTGTTCTTGATCGGGGCCGGCCAGGCCAACGTCCCCCTGGGCCCCAAGCTGACGAAGCTGGGCCATCGCGTCGCGCTGGCCGAGCGTGAGCACATGGGCGGGTCGTGCGTGAACTTCGGCTGCATGCCCAGCAAGGCCGTGCACGCCAGTGCGCGTGTCGCACACCTCGCACGCAACGGCCGAGAGTGGGGCATCGAGGTGGGCGAGGTGAAGCCGATCTTGGAGGATGTTCTGGCCCGTGCCCGCGTCTGGACGGAGAAGGCCCGGCACCACATCCGCAAGAGCTTTGAGGAGAACGACGTGCACCTCTACCAGGGGCACGCTCGTCTTGCCGGCCGACACGGCGACGGGTATGTCGTGACGGTGGGCGACGAGCGGGTGACGGCCGAGCGGGTGGTGCTCGATCCGGGCAGCCGGACCTTCCTTCCGCCGATCGACGGCCTGGAGGAGGCGAACCCGATCACGAGCGAAACGTGGCTCGATCGGGCGGACGTCGGCAAGCGACTCGTCATGCTCGGCGGCGGGTACATCGGCGTGGAAATGGCCCAGTTTTACCAGCGAATGGGCCATGACGTCACGCTCGTGCAGAAAAGCAACGGCATCCTCGGCCATGAGGACCAGGACATGGCGGGCATGATCCGTGACGCACTCGAACGCGAGGGCGTCCGCTTCCTGCTCGGCACCAAGACCACCAGCGTCGAAGCAGACGGCGACGGTCATCGCGTGCACTTTGAGGGCCACGAGCCGATCACGTGCGACACGATCTTCGCCGCGACGGGTCGTGATCCGAACACGAGCGATCTCGGCCTCGACACCGTCGGCATCGACACCAATGACCGCGGCGAGATTGCGACGGACGACGTCGGGCAAGTCGAAGGCTTCGGCAACCTCTACGCCGTCGGCGACTGTCGCGGCGGGCCGGCCTTCACGCACACGGCCCACGACGACCACCACATCCTCCTGGGTCACCTCCGCAACGAGCGCGACCCCGGCGGCAGCGCGACGCGACCGCAGCGGATCGTGCCGTGGGCGGTCTTCACCGATCCCGAGCTGGGCCGCGTCGGCAAGGCGGAGAAAGACGTGCCGAACGCCAAGATCGTGACCGTCAAGATGAAGTCCAACGACCGCGCCCGCGTCACGGGTGAAGGCGTCGGGATGGTCAAGCTGGTGCTCGACCCGGACGACCGAGACGGCAAGCTGCTGGGCGCCTGCATCGTCGGGCCACAGGCGGGCGAGTTGATCCACGGGCTCGTGATGCTCATGCACCTCGACAAGCCGCTGGCCTCAATCTTGGACGCGGTCTTCATCCACCCGACGCTCTTTGAGGTCGTGCACCAGGCGGTGGACACGTGGCACAAGCAGCGTGACTGAGCGGGCGGCGTCCTAGAACAAGGCGTGGTGCTCGATCTTTCGGAAAAGCGTGGTTCGGAGCGGTCGGCAGACGTCTACCTGCCGGTGGTGAGCGGCGCGTCGATCGTTCTGGGTTTCCTGATGATGATTTGCAGTCCGATCACCGCCCTGCGGCTGGCGAACCCGCCGATGCCGGCGCAGGTCGCGGAGATGCCGGCCGAGGAACGCCCCGCGCCCCCTGCCGTGCGGCCGGTCGATGTGGCGGCGGTCATCACGTTCTTCGTCATCGGCACGCTTGGCGTCTCGGGCGGCATCCTGGGCCTCGTCCGCGTTCGGCCCGGCCGACAGCTCATGATCGCGTTCGCGTCGCTGACGCTGCTCTACATCACCATCGCCATCGGCTATCGGCTGACCGGCGGGCTGACGGATCTGGTCGACAGCGTGCCGATCGACGCGCCCAAACGCTCGGCATTGGGGGCGTTCTTCGTCTGGACGCTCGTGCCGATCGGGCTGGCGGTGCTGCTGTTGATTCTGTCGCTGCGGTACCTGCTGCGGCGTGATGTGGCGTCGGCGTTTCGGGGCGTGAAGATCGGCTGAGCTAATCCTCGTCGTCGTCCTCATCTTCATCATCGTCTTCGACCTCGATCTCTTCGAGAATGCCCCGAAGTTCGTCGAGGGCCAGGTGCACCTCGCCCCGACCCTCGCCAGAGGCAAGACGAAGGGCCGCCCCGGAGTCGATGGCGGTAACGGCGGCGTCTCGGATGCTGGAGAAGATCATGCCGTGCTTGATCTGCAACGCTGCCATCACCACCAACACCAGCGGCCCTTCCTCTTCGTCGCTCAGCAGATTCCCGAAGCGGCTCACCGTCTCCTGCGTCGCGGCGACGGGCGTCGCGCCGAACCCGATCATCTCCTCGAACGTCTGGCGCACCTCGGTCGCCAGGTCGCTCGTGAAGAGCACGTCGAAGGGTCCCGGCTCGCTGACGTCGTCCACGAGTGAGCTTACGTCGCAGCGTGAAGCGAAGGCTTCCGCTGTCAGGTGTCACGGAGGGGTGCTCGTCACGGCGTCCAGCGCTCAAGGTGTCATCCCATTGCGATCGCACTCGCAGCCGCGGTCGTGTGAACGTGCGTGAGCGACAAACTCCACGACGTGATTCCCCGCTCCTTCGCGATCCGACTCGCGACACCCGTGAGGATCACAGTTGGAGCACCGGTCGAAAGACGAACGACCTCGACATCGGTCCAGAGAATCCCGTGCCGCCTGCCCGTGCCGAGCGCCTTGAGCACGGCTTCTTTGGCCGCAAAACGGACGGCGAAGTGCTCCGCGACCCGCTTGGTGCTTCGCCGGCAGTACGCCGCCTCGGCCTCGGTGAAGCAACGGGCGGCGAAACGCTCCCCGTGCCGACAGAGCAGGTCCGCGATCTTCGCCACCTCGACGAGATCAATGCCGTGCCCAAGCACCCGCTGACCCTCGGCCGTCATGCCTGCTCCTTCGGCTCTTGCTGCGTCAGACAGTGGATCGCCCCGAGGCCCCAGATCAGCTCCCGACAATCCACGCCCACCACCTCCCGGCCCGGCAACAACCCTCGAAGCGTCTCGAGGCAAACAGCGTCGTTGGCGTGCCCGTACGTCGGCACGAGCAGGCCGCCATTGACGAAGTAGAAGTTCACGTAGGTCGCCGGCAGCGCTCGCCTTCGATCTCGAACCGACCCGGCATCGGCAGCTCGACGACGTCGTAAGGCCGACCGTCGACGTCGACGAGCGACCGGCACTGTTCTGCGGCGGATCGCGTCGTCTCGTAGTTCTCGTCGGCCGGATCCTCCTCGACGCCGACGACGATCGTTCGGCCGTTGATGAACCGTGCCAGGTCGTCGACGTGCCCGTCCGTGTCGTCGCCCGCGATGCCACCTTCGAGCCAGAGAACCCGTTCTTGGCCATAGAAGTCGAGGAGGTAGCCCTCGATGTCGTGGATGTTTCGTTGGCCGTTGCGGTTGGGGTTCAGCAGGCAGTCGCGGGTCGTCAGGATCGTCCCCCGGCCGTCGAAGTCGACCGCGCCGCCTTCCATGATGATGCCGGGGTCGAAGACGCGTAGCCCCAGCAACTCGCCGATGCGTGTCGGCACGGCATCGTCGTCGTCCCATGGCGGGTACTTGCCGCCCCACGCGTTGAAGCCCCAGTCGACGATCGCCTTCTGGCGGTCACCGATGACGAAGGCCGGTCCGTGGTCGCGGCACCACGGTTCGTTGGTCGGCACGTGATGAAACCGCACGTTGTCGCCGCCGACGATGTCGCGAGCCTTGGCCTCATGGGCCGCGTTCGGGACGAGAATGTTCACCGGCTCGAAGCGGGCGATGGCCGCCACGACGCCCGCGAGGTTCGGCAAGATCTGGTCGTACCGATCCGGAAAGCTGATGCCCTCGGGCCTGGGCCAGCTCATCCAGGTGCCGACGTGTGGATGCCACTCAGGCGGAAACGACAAGCCGAGTTCGCGAGGGCACGGTTCCAAGCAGGCACCTTAGGTGCTCGAAGCGTTACACCACTTCGGCAAGAACCTGGTCGCTCATCGTCATCGGCAGGGCGACTTGCTCGAGCTTGCCGACGGCGTCGCGGTAGAGCACCGCCACCAGCGTGTCGTCTTCAGGCGGGCCGTTGCGGTGCAGGGCGACGCGGTCGAGCATCGCCGCGGGCCAGCGGTCGACTTGTGCTTCGTCACGAACCGCCTGGGCCGCGATGTCGCAGACGCCGTCCACACGCAGCATGTCGCCGTCGATGTTCCGCGCCTCGGCAGCGCCGTCGGTGTAGAGCACCAAAGCGTCGCCGTCTTCAAAGGAGTAGCAGCTGACGGGGGCGTCGAAGGACTCGGGCGGCAAGACGCCGAGCATCATCGCTTCGCTGGTGATCCGGCTCGTCTCCCGTCCGTCGGTGTGGCAGAGGAAGGCGTCCGGGTGCCCGGCCCCGCACACCTGTAGCGGCCGCTCTGCGTCGATGTTGACGCGGACGGCGAAACCGGTCACGAAGGCGTTGTGCCGGGCGAGGGTGAGGTAGGCGTACCGATTCAACAGACGAATCAGCCGGTCCGGTGAGATGTCCGGCTGCTCGGCAAAGATGCGCTCCAGTTCGCCTGCAATGCGGTTGACGGTCAGCGCTGCCGCGATGCCGTGACCCGCGACATCGAGGACGACCAGGCTCATCGGCTCGTCGGGTCGATCCGGGTCGGGCTTGCGCGGGTGGACGAAGACGAGGTCACCGCCGATTTCACGGGCGGGCTCATAGGCGTAGCCGAAGCGGATCTGGCCGATGGTCCGCGGCTTGGGCAGGACGCTGTCGTGCACCCGGCGGGCGCCGCTGAGCTCCTGCTCCATCTGGCGGTACTGCTCGCTGACGAACCGAAGCCGGTATCTGTCGCGAAACGCACTGTGGCGCCACCAGCACCAAAGCAGCCCCGGGGCCGGCGCGTAAAGGCAACGCGACAATCCCGGCCAGCAGGAACGGCCACGACGAGAAGCCGGCCGCGAAGTCGATCGAAAGCACCACGGCCGCCCCAATCAGGAGCGCCTGCGCCGGACGCCACGCCTCGTTGACCGTCCAAGGCAAGAAGAGGCAGGCCAGCAGGTGCGTGATGAAGATCGACCACCAGATGGCGATCAGGGCGATCAGCGACGTCGCCCACGCCGGTGGCTGACGCATCGCCTTTCCAAGTCGTTGGCCGCTTTCGAACGAGTCGCTGGCGGGGGAAGCGATCTCCACCGCCGCATCCGGTACGGCTTCTTCGACCGTCTCTAGCAGGCTCTCGTCCGCCGGCTCGGCCTCGGCTGACCGGTCGATCTGTCGCTGTTCGAAGCCGACCCGCACGCCGATCTCGCCGGTGATGCGGCCCGAGATCAGCGAAAGCAGCCCCAAGCCGATGACCAGCCAATACGCAATGCGATAGAGGCGACGTTCGTGGCGAACCTGTCGCTTCGCATACCAAAACGCCCACACCAGCGCCGCCACTTGCACGAACATCGAGCTGAGCTCGATGACGTGTGCCAGCCTTTCGACGCCCCCCGTTGCCAACACCTTGTAGATGCCGAAGGGGGAGACGACGAAGGACAGGACGATCAGGACGCCCGTGAACCACAGGAAACGCCTGCGATGCATGCGGGCCCGCTCCGACTTCGAGCTCGCGCTCGTACTTCGTCGCCATCGCCGGCACGGCATAGCCGAGCGTCGCAGGCTTTGTCGTCGAATGCGTACTTCGGCGGGCCATGGCAAAGAATCACGTCACCAGACCTTCCACAGAGGTCTCGTGCACCATAGCAGTTCGTCAGGTGCCGGTGGTCGCAGCAGGTGCGGCGAATCTTCGGCTTTTGCTCTCGACCAATCAGGCCGACTTGCGCGACAACTCGATCACGCGCGTCGGGATCGTGAAGATGGCACGGGTGCCTTCGCCTTCGCGACTGTCCAGCGACAACGTCCCGCCGCCCGTCTCGACCAATCGAAGAGCAGCACTCAGGCCCATGCCCCGGCCACGTCCGGCGGGTCGCTTGCTGAAGAACGGGTCGAACGCCCGAGCCAGCGTCGCGTCGTCCATGCCCCGGCCGTCGTCGCGGACCGTCAAGACGATCGATTCTCCCGACAAGTCAGGCCTGGCGATGACTTCGACCGAACCGCCCGCCGCCGGGAGGGACTCTGCAGCGTTCTCGATCGTGGCGGAGATGGCCCGGGCCCATCGGCGGACGTCCACCCGGACCAGCGGCAGCGTGTCGGGCACGTCGATCTTCATTCCGGTAATCGCCGCCCGAACTTCGTCCTGAATCGCGGCTCCGACCAGCTTGATCGCCTCGTCGACGACGCGGCGCAGCTTCACCTTTTCCACCTCCGCCTCGGGCGGACGCGCGTAGCGCATCAGCTCTTCAATCATCTCGCTCATGCGGTTGGCGTTGTGATGAATCGCCAACGCCGCCTGCTTCATGCGGATCTCGTGGAGGTTGTTGTACAGTAACTGACTCCGACCGCTAATGACCATCAGCGGGTTGTTCATCTCATGAGCCGCCCCGGCGGCGAGCTCGGCGACGGCGACGAGGGCGCGGTCGTGGGCCAGCTGCTCCCGGGCCGCACGGGCCTGACGGGCTTCATCGGCCAGGCGTTCTTCGAGAAGACCCGACCGTTCCCGCGCCGCCGCAAGATTCATGGCCATGTGCCATCCGACCCGCAATGCGTCGATCGTCTCCTGCGAGGTTGATCCGGTTGATCCTGTCCATGCGACAAACCCCGCCTTGAGCGACGTCCCGGTCGCCAGCAAGCCGCCGACCGGGTCCGGCAACACGTCCGCCAGCCACGTCGGCGGTTCCTCGCCGGCAGGCACACCCGTGACGCAGTCGCCCTTGACCAAGACACCCTCCTTGGTGCACAGCACGTACTCGGCCACGTCGGCCTCGTCCCGGCTGCGGAAGTAGCCCGCCACCAGCACGGCCGCATTGTCGGCCAACTTCAAGGCCGTCCCCGCCGTCTCGGCGATGCCGATCATGACGTCGCGCGGCGTCGCGTCGGCTGCGAGTTCCGTTGCGAGCGACGACAACGACGCAAACGCCTGCGCCCGCTCGGCCAATTCCCGCTCGTGCTCTTCCCGCTGGGCAGTAAACTCGTCGTCGCGACCCGCAAGTTCGAGCGCCTCCCGACGCAAGCGGCTCACGTCCTTCTGGGCCGCGAGCCAAGCGTCGTGGGCGGAGGCGATGCCGTCGCGATACATCGAGTCGGCCGAGGCGTCGTCGAGACCCAGTGCCGACGCTCTGTCGTGGGTCAACGAAACCAACGTCCGCAACGCCGCCGCCGCATCAGACCGCTTGAGGCCCAAGGCGTCGAGCAGCACATCCTGGGGCGTTCCGAAGGTGAAGTTGCCGCTGAAGCCCAGGTGCAACTGGCGAGCAATCTGATCGGCGAGATGAACCAGGTAGGCGATGCGGCGGTCCGCCGTATCGCCCGCCTCGGGCCGGGTGTTGTGCAGCGAGACCGTCGAGCAGACCGACTCCGGCAGGTTCCATCGTTTAGCCAGTCGGGCACCGGCTACGTGGTGGTCGAGGCCCAGAACCTGGCGTTCGACCTCGGCAATGTCGCAGCGAAGGGTGCTGGCGGCGCGGATCACGCGGTCGTAGGCCTTGGGCAGCGTCGCATGCAGTGCCAGTTTGCCCAGATCGTGGAGCAATCCGCAGCAAAACGCGTCGCCGCTGGGCAGATCGGTCGCCTTCTTGGCCAGGAACTCTGAGCAGCAAGCCACGGCAACACTGTGCCGCCAGAACCCGCCGGACGTGCTGAAGGCCCCGCCGTCGTCGGAACCCTGCCTCTCGAAGACCTTTGCCACGCCCACGGCCAGGACGCAGTCCCGCACGCCGCGGTTGCCGAGCCGGACGACGGCTTGTTCGATGGTGTCGACGTCACGCCCTGCCGCCTCGGCACGCCGGGCGACCTGAAGGACACGGGCGGCAATCGCAGGATCGCCGGCGACGAATTGGCCGACGTCGGTCGCGTCCCCTTTGGCCCCGTCGGCGGTCAGTGTGAGTAGCTTCGCCGCAACCGCCGGCAAGGCGGGCAGCGAATCAAGCTGACGGAGAACCAGGTCGACGCGGGCGTTGTTCAAGCGTCGTCCTTTCGAAGGCTCACGCTTCTAGATCGGCCAGTGACGTCCAGGCGCTAGGGCCGTGCGTGGTTCTGCATGCTGCTTGATCGTCGGGGGTAGCCGCGCGGCTTGCCCCCGCTTCTGATGACGCGAGCGCACCGATTACATCCGACCGCCATCCGCTTACCGAACCACGCGCCCGCCTCCCAGCGGCACGGCGAACACCTGTCGGCCCACGCCCAGACGGGTGACGGCGACGAGCAACCTGCCGTCGCTGGATACGAAGGGGGCCTCGCCCTCTAGCCCCAGCGACCGATCGTTCCGGCCCTCCGCATCGACGATGCGCAGCTCGCGACTCCCGTCCGACCCGCGATCGGCAACGGCGGAGTAGATGATCTCGCCCTCCGGCGTCCACACCGGGGTCCGCGCATCCGCGGCGGCCGTGATGCGCCGGATCGCACCATCGCGGATCGGCGTGCCGCCGTCTTCTTGCCGAACGAGGTCCACGACGTAGATGTCGCTGCTGCCGGGGCGTCGCCGTTCACTTTCGAAAACGATCTTCGTGCCGTCGGGCGACCAGTCGGGGGCACTGTCGGCACCACGCTCGGTCGTGAGGCGGGCGACGATGGTGCCGTCGGCTTCGGCGACGTAGAGGTCGACGTTGGCCCGGCCGCCACGGGTGCCGCGGTCGCTGGCGAACGCGATGTACTTGCCGTCGGGCGACCACGCCGGCTCGCCGTCGAATCCGTCGCCGTCGGTGATCGGATGACGCGCCAAGTCCACGCCCGCCCGCACGTCGCCCGCGGCCAAAGCCCGCTGCCAGTCGTCGGCCCGGAAGAGATCGGCGAGCTGCTCGTATCGCACCGCGAACGCCGGCCTTGCGTTATCGGCCAGCGGATCCGTCTCGGCATCGGCGGTCGAGGCGAAGACGAGACTTCGGCCGTCAGGTGAAAAGGCGGGCGTCGCGTTGCGGCTGCCGGCAGGCGTGATGCGGACGGGCGTCGATCGCACGGTCGGCCTACCCGAGGCGTCGTAGGCCAAGCCCGCAACGAACAACTGCGGCAGTTCGCTGCCGATCGGGCTCGCGCGAAACGCCAGGAACTTGCCGTCGGGGCTGATGACGGGGTCCGTGACGTCGTCGAAGAGCGCGTCGCTCGTCAGATAGACTTTGCCAAAGGTGACAGGTGTGTCGGCCCTGGGCGAGGGTTTGGAGGAATCGGCGGGTGTCGTGCAGCCGAGATGGACGACGGCGAGGAACCCCGCGGCGATCCGACAAGCGACAGAAGTTTGAAGAATCAACATTTGCTCTTGCGGCTAACCAGGTTCCGGCCAGACTACGCGCCGCAGTCCATGTCGGCCGATGCCTTCATCGGCCGACGGGGAGGGACGGGAGCACCATGCCACTTGATGCCGACGTTCGTGGGCAACTTCGAGACCTTCTTGCCGACGGACGACTCGCCGACGACGCGCGTCGACTCTGGCAACGTGCAGGGACCCTTGCCAAAAAGCTCCACGCCACCGGCCGGCTCAACAACGCACCCGACGCGCCGTCCATCGAGCTCGCCTGCTGGGCCCTGCAGTTGCCGATGCGGGTCGGTGACCCGCGTCAGGCGCTAGGCGGGGCGGCGGGCATCGTGAACCTTCGCGACCGGGCCGAACACGCGGCCAATCAACTCGTGGACACTTTCGGCGACGCGGTCTCGAACGACCTGCTCGATCGCACCATTCGCCTGCTTCAGGAGATGCCGCACCGCCCGCCGGTGCTCGAGGAGGCCAAGTTGCTGGCGGATGCGGTGAATCTGGACGACTTCGGCACCGTCGGCCTCTTCGCCGCCGCGGCCAGGCAAGGCAGCTCCGGAGCCGGGGCCGCAGAAGTCGCCCGCGGGTTCGTCCGGCGACAGGAGTACGGCTACTGGCAGGCCCGCCTGAACGACGGCTTTCACTTCACGCTCAGCCGATCGATCGCACAGCGTCGGTTCGACAACGCGCGTCGTCTGATCGATGCGTTGCTCGAGGAGCTGGCCGAGGATGGCCTGGACGACGTTCCACGGCCCGGCGAGGTCCAGCCGAAGCCGCGCCGCACGCCAACCATGCCGTCCTGATGCCGCTTGTTCTTGCCGAAGCATTCGTGCCGTCGTTGGTAGCCGGGATGATGCTCGGCCTCGGTGCCGCCGCCCCGCCGGGGCCGGTGAATCTGGAGATCGCCCGTCGAATCCCCCGCGGCGGCTGGTTTGCCGGGGCAGCGGTCGGATTGGGGGCCGTGACGGTCGACGTGGTGCTGGCCGTGCTGATGCTTGCGGGCGTGCTGTCGGCCATCGACGCGGTACCGGCACTGAGGACGTTGGTGACGGTGGTCGGTGCGGTGTTGCTGCTGTGGCTCGGCTACGGCGCGTTGCGGTCGGGGATTCGTCACCTTCGACAGCCCAAGGACGTTCCGCCGGACGTGGAACCCGCGGCCGATGCGTCCGGTCGCGGGTACGTGACGGGTCTGCTGCTCTGCTCAACGAGTCCTTATCAAGCCGCGTTCTGGCTGACGGGCGTGCCGGCAGTGCTGGAATCCGGGGCTGCCGAGAGTCGGCTCGATTCACCGGCGGGCGTGGTGCTGGGCGTTTTTCTGGCGACGCTGACGTGGGTGGTGACGTGGTCGAGCCTTGTCGCTTTCGCCTCGGCAGGCCGACGCGGGCGGGTCGTGGGCATCGTGACGGATCTGCTCGGCGGGGCCGTTTTGATGGGGTTCGGGTTGCTGGTGGCGGTGGGTTGGTGGCAGGAACTTTTGCGTCAGGCCGGGTGAAACCTGCTTGCGGTGGGGATGTCTCATCCTGGCCACTTGGACCTGCCGATGCGCTTCTTTATCATCGGAGCCCCTCCCGCCTTCGGCCGGACCCGCGTTCGTCGGGATCGCCGCGAGACGAACCACGCAGACCGCTCATGCCCCGCCCGCCCATCGCCCAGACACGACGTCGAACCCTCTCCCGGGCCGGGGCGCTCTCCATCGCCCTGGCCGTCTCGGCGACGCTGGCCGGCTGCCAGTCGCGCGAGCCCGTTCCGTTCGATCCTCTTGCCATGCAGCAGGAGCAGATCGAGGCCGCCAGAAAGACGACGTTCCGTGAGTTCGAACCGGTCGAAGAGTTGCCGCGGGACGAACGTGGCTTCCTGAAGAACGCGGAGGTCACGCAGCAGGAGACCGAACGCGGCGCCGTCGCGGACCCCGGCTTCGGCCAGATCAGTGCCCCGCCTTCCGAGGCGACCACACGTCCCGCCACGCAGCCTTCGACCGAGCTGGCTTCGGACGACATGCTCTTGGCTCTGCCCTTGAGCGAAGTCGTCAGCCGGGCGGCGATGAACAACTTCGACGTCACCGTCGCGGCCTACGAGCCGGCGATCGAGGCGACGCGAGACGTCGAGGCTCGGGCACGGTTCGACCCCACGTTCCAGCAACGTGTCGAAGGCCGGTATGCCGAACGGCAGGTGGCGGGTCAGCTCATCGACCTGGCAAGCATCGTCAGCGACCTCCAGCGGGTCTACTCCAGCAGCACCGCCCTGACACAAAACCTGCCTTCGGGCGGACAGGCGTCGCTGCGGTACGACATCACGTACCTCGACTCGCCCACGAGCTTTGCCCGTGGCCTGACGCAGCTGGAAGAGACCTTCGAAAGTGCCCTGACGCTGCGGGTCACCCAGCCGTTGCTCCGCGACTTCGGCCGAGACGTCAACCGCGCCCGCATCACCATCGCGGGCAACGACCGTCAGATCAGCATCCTGGAGTTCCGTAGCCGGCTCGAGCAGGTGCTCGTCGACGTCGAGAGCACCTACTGGCAGCTCTACGCCGCCCGGCAGGAGGTCGTCATCCAGCGCGACCTGCTCCAAAGGACCATCGACACGGCCCAGCGGATCGCCCAGCGGGGCGTTCTTGACGCCACCGAGTTCCAGATCGCCCAGGCGAACAGGGATGTCGCACAGCGGCGTGCGAATCTCATCCGGGCCGAGGCGCAGGCGATCAACCTGAGCGACCAGCTCAAGTTCCTGATGAACGACCCGGACCTCCCCGTCGCCGGGCCCGTCGTCATTGCCCCCGCAACGCCGCCCGTCGAGGTGCCGTTGACGTTCGACTTCGAAGACGCGGTCCAAACTGCCTTGCTGCTCAGGCCCGAGATCGCCCAGCAGCTCATCCGTGAGCGATCAGCCTCGACGATCTTGCGGGTCAGCCGAAACAACCTGCTGCCCCGTCTCGATGCCGTCGTCGAAGCCGGTTTCCAGGGACTGGACGAGGATTACATCGACGCCGTCGAAAACCAGTTCGAGTTCGAAAGCATCACCGGCGCGGCAGGGCTGCAGCTTGAAATCCCCCTCGGCAACCGTGCCGCCCGGGCTATTGAGCGTCGGTCTCGCCTGCAACGCCTACAAGCGGCAACGCAGTACGCGGCCCTGCAGCAACAGGTCACGCTGGAAGTGAAGCAGACGCAACAGAACGTCAGCGCCGCCTACGCCGCCCTCGCCCAGCTTCGCCGCGCCGTCGACGGCGCGGCCGAGGCCGTTCGGGTCATCGACGCCCAGCAGGGTCAGGTCCCGCTGTCGCCGCAGTTCAGTGACTTGAAGCTCCGCACGCTTGACGACCTTGCGCGGGCCCGAAGTGCCGAGGAGCGTGGGCTTGCCGATTACAACTCGTCGATCGCCCTCTACGAGCGAGCCAAGGGGACGCTGCTGCGTTACAACAACATCGTCCTCGACGACGCCGCCCGCGACGCGATCCTGCCGATCAACCGCCCCGCCCTCAGCCCCAACCGCGGCGTCGCGCCGTAGCGGGACCATGGTCAAGCCGGCGTGGCCGGGCGAAGAAGCCGTGGCAAGAGGCCTGCTTTCCTCAGTAGCAAAAGGCGACGGAAGACGTCGGCCTTGCTGCCTTCGAAATCTGCCCGCTTGTACTCCTCAAACAGCTTCTCGAACGTGTCGGTGTACGCAAGGCGATCGACCGACACGCCATACTCCTCGTAAAGGCGCAGCAAAGCTTCGTCCCGCGGTTCGAGATCGACGTCGTTCGTGAAGATGTCGAAGGGTGCTTCAGCCACGGTTGTGTCCGGTTGACTCTATTGCAAATTCAGCCCGAATGGCCGCCGTAGTTGCAGCGCCATCTGCGTCTCCGAAGAGGCTTCGAGCGTTAATCAACATCTCGTCGAGGTCGCACAGTGCGAGACGTCGCTGATCTGCCTTGATGTCGAAGCGGCTCAGGCATTGTGGAAGCAACTCCTCGGCCGTCGACATTGGCGGAAGGCGTAGGAAAGTTCCACGCTGTCCCATCGCCCGTCGATTATCGCCCAGAAGGTCGACACCGTCGAGAACCTCGGCCTGCTCGTCTCGCAGGAGGCGGCGCTTGTCGAGCACCCACACGGTCACCACGTCCGTCGTCGGTGGTCGCTGAAACGCGAAGTACGAGGCGACGTACGGCGACCGGCTGAAGTCGAGGAGCGAGGTCGGCAGTCCGTGGTGACGCGCGAGGCATTCGAGCCAGTCGTTTGCCTGCTTCGACCTGAATCGCTGTGCTGTTTCGGCACCGACGCCAGGTACGTTGAGCATCTCGAAGGAAAACTCACGCAGGAGCTGGCGCAACGCATCGGGCCGCTCTTCGACTGCCATACTGGAGTGCTTGCGGTCGAAGGTCGATTCGAGTCGCCACTCCGCGCTGCTGTGGCCGCGGAATAGAAACGCGGCTTTCGTCTCGGCTTCCAAGTTCGCGTAGCGATGCAGGTGTGCGCACCACTCGCCCCAGGTCGAGCAGGACACCCGTGTCGGCTTCGGAGCAGGTTCCTTGTCATCGACCAGGAGCGGCAACCTATAGCCCGAGTGCCTTGGCCATCGCGTCGCCCATCGTGGCGGGGCTTTGCGGCGACTTCGAAGCCGCCGGCTTCGAGACGCGGCGATCTTGATCTCGGCGTCGCCTTCGCCGCCGGAGATGATGGCGCCGGCGTGGCCCATGCGCTTGCCGGGAGGGGCCGTGCGGCCGGCGATGAAGGCCGCGAGCGGCTTGGTCATGTTCGTCTTGGCCCAGGCGGCGGCGTGTTTCTTCGTCGGTGCCGCCGATCTCGCCGATGAGGATGACGCCGTCCGTCTCGGCGTCGTCCTGGAACATCTGCAACAGCTCGATGTAGTTGAGCCCCTTGACCGGGTCGCCGCCGATGCCGACGGCGGTGGTTTGACCGATGCCGCGTTGGCCACACTGCCAGACGGCCTCGTACGTGAGCGTGCCGCTTCGGCTGATGATGCCGACCTTCTTGCCGCTCTCGGCCTCGCCGGCGGGCTTGTGGATGTAGCCGGGCATGATGCCGATTTTGCACTGGCCGGGCGTGATGACGCCCGGGCAGTTCGGGCCGACGAGGTGCGACGTCCGGGAAGCCCTTGAGGTACTCCTTGGCCTTGACCATGTCGAGCACGGGGATGCCCTCGGTGATCGCGACGATCAGCTTCACGCCCGGCGTCGGCGGCTTCCATGATCGCATCGCGCGGCGAAGGGTGGCGGGACGAAGATCATCGTCGCGTCGGCACCGGTCGCGTCGACGGCCTCTTGCACCGTGTTGAAGATCGGCAGGCCGTTGGCATCCTTCGTGCCGCCCTTGCCGGGCGTGACGCCGCCGACCATCTTGGTGCCGTATTCGAGGCAGCCCTTGGTGTGAAAGGCACCGGCCGAGCCGGTGATGCCTTGGCAGATGACTTTCGTGTCGCTGTTGACCAGGATGCTCATGGGCGGGCATCGTACGGCCTGCGCCGCAGCGCGTGCCACCGCCGGGCCGAGCGACACGCGGATCGTCAGATCCTGCCCTTGCGGCCGGCACACGGACGCGGATCCGCTTCAGACCTGGGTTGGGCGTAGTCCCAGACGCTGATCGGCTCCGGCGACGTCTTCGACGGCCAGCGTCGCTTGGCCGGGGCGTCGACGCGTCAGGTGCGAGCCGGCTGCCCGTCTGCGTTGAAGCGTGGCGGCGGTGCCGTCGACATGTCGACGTCGGCAAGCGTCATCATCTGCCACGTGACCTCGCCGTCTGGTGCAGCGGCCGAAGTGGTCGACGACGAAGCCGGCGCGGCGGTCGTCGGTCAGGCCGACAGTGCGGATCGACGCCTGCGACCTTGCCGCCGTAGACGCTCGCAGAGATCGATGTCGCGCTGCGCGCCTCGCCGCGCTCGAACGGTGGCGAGCCTTGCACGCGCGGCGGCTGCCGTCGATGAGTCAGGAGGTTGTGCGACGCGAAGCCCGATCCGGAAGACGCTCCACCGGTCGCTGCCTTGCGCCATGTTCGAACAGTTCGATGCCGGCCGACTCGGCCTCGTGGTACTGCTCGCTGCCGGCTTCGACGGCCCAGCGGACGCCGTCGGATTCGAAGACGAAAGCTGCCGACGTCCATGTGCCCGTGATTGGCTGAGGCAGAGCCCCCTTTGAGGGCGATCCAGGAGCCGTTTTCGTCGGTCCAGGACGTGCGAAAGGCGGCAACTGGCGTGATGCCGGCGGCGACGTAGCCGAGAGGCAGCGGCGAGGCATCAGCCGGGGCGTCTTCGTGCAGCCACGCCATCGCCACCCCGCCGAGACGGTTGGTTCGGGCGTCCCGCTCCGTGTAGCGGTCGAGGGTGCGTTGTCGGATCGGCTCGTCGAGGTCGCCGCAACGGTGGGCGAACCAGAAGCGGATGTCGTTGGCGTCGGTCTCGAACGAATCCATGTACGGGAACGGCTCCTGCGTCGGGCCTTCATGTGGCTGACGTAGCGGGCCGAGTGCATGAAAGCACGGTGTGACGTCAGGCCCAAATCGTCGCCCAGACGCCGTCTCAAGGCCCTCGATGAGGAGCACGTTGAACATGGTGCCGTACTTCCAATAGCCGGGGCCTTCCGGATAGGCACCGTCCGGCTCGTACGTCGGCATCGGCCTGCTTCGGACCCGTTCGACGGCATGTTCGACCATGGCCTTCGCCTGCTCGGGCTCGTCTTCCCAGACGGCCAATGCGACCAGCGTCATGCCGGTCCAGCAGACCTGCGACCAGTTCGTGTCGACGTCCTGCCACCACGGCGTGGGCTCGATGCCCAACCTGCCGGGCACCAGTGCCTTGTCGTGAAGGGACTGGCGGATGATCATCCGCTCGTCGGGTGAGAGCTGGTCGTAGAGCCAGTCGAAACCGAACGCAACGCCCGCCGCCATCTCGGCGACGTCAAGGAAGTGCATCGGCCCCCAATCTTCAAAGGCGGCAACGGCGAGCATCTCCTCGACCGCCCGACGCGTGAACCGCTCGTCGCCCGTCCACCGGCTGACGAAGGCAAGAGTCGTGACGCGTCGCAGCACTTCACGCGAGACGAACAGAAGCCGCGGGCCGTCCATCTTGCGCTCGGCGGGCGGCAGCTCCAAGAGGTCCTGGGCCAGTTCGACCTGCATCGCGACGAGCTTGGCCAGCTTGGGATCACGCCCTGCCGCGGCTCGAAGCTTCGCGAGGCGGTCGTTCGTCAGGACGAGCCTGGGCCGGGCGGCGATGGGGTTCAAAGCAACTCCTGCGACAGCGTCACGCCGAGGGTGTGACGGGCACCGGCGTCGAGATCGATCGCCCCGTCTCCGATGGCTGCCGACTCGACGCAGAGCATTTGTGGCCACTCGTCGTCGCCGAAATCGGCGGTTCGTGCCGCCTTGGCTACGTGCGGATTCCAGAGGACGGTGCTCGTCGACCCGGTGGGTGCGACGAGCAATTTGCGCTGCTTGTCGACGACGGCGACGTCGCGGCCGTGCTGCTGGTAGATGCGATCGACCTCGCCCTCGATGGTCGGCTCACCGTCCTGCTGTTTCGTGGTGTTGGCATCGAGTTGATCGATGTACGTCGCGCCGGCGAAGCCTTCGAGCGTCACCTGACGTACATCGGCCACGGCCAGGTAGGTGTGCAAGGCGAGCTCGTAGCGGAAGGCGTCGCTGCCGGTGTTGGTGACGGTCAGGCGAGCGTCAAGACGCTTGCCGATGGTCAGCTCGTAGTCGCAGCGGAAGTCGTGCGGCCACCATCGGCGGGTCGATTCGTTGCTCTCGTATCGCATCGCGACGCGGGCATCGTCGCCGACCATGCCGAGGTCGGTGACGGTCCACTGGGCGGTGCGGACAACGCCATGGGCCGGTGCTTCGTCGGCCGGGCCGTTGTCGGAGAACCAGGGGAAACAGACCGGAATCCCGCCGCGAATGGCCTTCTTGCCGTCGAAGATTGCTTGCTCGCTCAGGAACAGAACGTCGCCCGCGTCTGCCGGCTTGTAGTGGGTGACGTGGGCACCGTGCAGGTAGATGTCAGCCTCGGCGGCGGAGGTCCGGACACGGACCATCGGCAGGTCGCCGCGTCCGTCAACCAGCTCGATGCCAGGCAGTTCGCTCATGCCCAGACCCTATCGCCGTGACCGTCACTGGATGTCGGCGATCGCCCGTGCGGGCGCGAGGTCGATGACGTCGCCCGGTTGAAGTCCGACGGCTTCGGCCTGACCACGATTGAGCTCGATGACCGTGAGTGTCGGCCCGTCGCTGAGGACGGTGGGCCTGTCCGTCAAAGGCCGGCCGCGGCCGACATTCACGACGGCGTCTTGGATGTCCAGGAAGATGATGTCCAACGGCAGCGGCGTGTTGCGCATGTAGAACGACCGCGTGATCGCGCGATCGAACAGAAAGATCATGCCCTCGTTCTCCGCCATGTCGCGGCGATACATCAGGCCGGTGGCACGCTCTTCGGGGTCGTCGGCGACCATCAGGCGGTACGTGCGGTCGCCGATGACGACGTCGGCCGTCGGCAGCACCTGGGGCGACGGTCGCGACGTCGGCACGTAGGCGGGTGACGCCTTGGCCGACGGCTCCTCGACGGGTGCGGTCTCTTGCTGTGTCGCGTCGCCACAGCCGGCGACCAGCAGAAGGGCCGCGGCGACGGGTGCCAGCCCTCGCGGCACGCCACGTCGAACGCGACGCGTCATACGGATGTCGAGCCACACCAGCACCAACATCAAGACGAACAGCGGCACGAGCGCGATCACTGCCAGCGGCAGCAGAATGCCGGGCGATTCGACGGCATCCGCCGCCAGAAGCCGCGTGCGCGTGACGACGTAGAAGAAGGCAAACCCGGCCGTCGTGATGACCATGCCGTTGACGCGTCGAAGCCGGACGCGGATCGCGTTGACGCGTTCGCCGTCGACCGGCAAGAGGGAGCGGGCGTTGCCGGCGTTGAAGAGGTACCAAACGCCTGCGACGACGATCGGCAGCGAGATCAAGACTGCGGTGAGGTCCACGATTCCATCCTACGGCCGGGGCGGGTTGGGCTGATTCGGATCAGCGGGCGGCATCTGGCCAGGCTGCTGCTGTTGGGCGTAGTAGCTCTGCCACGCCGCCTGGTAGACGGCGTCATTCGGTGAAGTGCTCATGTTTGACCGTCTCTTGAGAGCGATGGCCAAACTGATGATGGTCGCAAGCGACAGGAGCGTCATGACGACGTTCTGAATGATCGCCAACGCCGTGGGTGCGGGCATTGCATCGGAGGGTGAGACCGTCGCGATGATGTTGAAGATCATCCCAAAGCCGCTGAGCAGGAAGAGCAACCCGGCCAGCACGATGGCCGTCACCATGGCCCAGGCCTTGTTGGCCCACGTGAAGGCAGCCAGCAGCACGCCGATGCCCAAGGCAATCAAGCCGATCAGCCCCGCACATCCCAGGAAGAAGAGCCGGATCTGATCCATGCCCAGCCCCTCGGCCTCCATCTCGGCGAGCTGGTCCGGAGGAATGCTCTGCTCCATCGCCGTCTGGTCCATGAGGAGCACGCTGACCATCACGCCCCCGGCGAAGATCAGCGTCAACGCCAGCACCGCCAACGCGGCCAGCTTGACGGCACCCGGCTTCTGCGACGGCACACCCGCCGGCGGGTGTGCCGGCTGCTGGCCATAAGGGACATAGGGATCAGTCATCGCAGCGATGATAGAGCGACTCCGGCCGCATGCGGCCCGATCCGTCGTCGCGAACGCAGCCGACGGACCTTGGCCGGAAAGCGCGTTCGCCGGCGAGGTCCTTCGGCTCGCTGCGCCCGCTCAGGATGACGGATTGGAGTTCAGCCGGAGCGAACGATGCCGGCGGCGAGAATGGCGGCGGTTTCGATGCGGAGGATCGTCGGGCCGAGCGTGGCGAAAGTGCAGCCGGCGGCGTCGAACGCTTCCAGCTCGCCGTCGCTCCAGCCGCCTTCGGGACCGATGTAGAAGACGCCGCCCGCTCCGGCATGAAGTGCGTCGCCGGGACGTTCCGTCGCCATGACGATGCCGGATCCGACGGCAGCCAAGGCGTCGGCGAGCGAATGCGTCGACTCAACGGTCATCGTCGTCGGCGACCGGCTCTGTGTCGCCGCGGCATCGGCGAGGCGTCGCCAGCGGTCGAGCTTGTTGTCGCCCGGATCGACCACCGACCGCGCCGTCTTCAGCGGGACCCACGTCGACACGCCTAGCTCGCCGAGCTTCTCCGCGAGCCAGTCCGCCCGCTGGCCCTTCGGTACGGCACTGCACACGACCAAGGGCGGCAACGTCGAGCTTGTCGGCGTCTCGACCAATGTGGCGGTGACGGATTGCGCGACGACCAGCGTCGCCTCCGCCTGTCGGCCGGCACCGTCGAAGAGCTCCACCGCGTCGCCGGTCTGCAGCCGTCGGACCGTCACCAGGTGACGGGCAACGCCTTCGTCGAGCGGCACGACGGTTCCCGCCGCCGCGTCGGGCGGGAGGGTCGCACGAGCCCTTGGAAGCGAGCGGCCCATCTAGCGGCGAAGGAATCCGACGGCGAAGCCCAGGCCTGAGGCCGTCACACTCGGCAGGTAGCCCATGACGAAGTCCTTCACCCCGCCGATCTGACCCGACGCCCATCCGGCGGCGGAGTCGTAGTTGGCGCGCATATTGGCGGTGTCGATGTCGAGGATTTCGAAGTAGCTCAACGCCACGATCGCCGCGACGGCGACCGCGGTCAGTGCGGCCATGGTTTTGAGGAACGAGCGGAAGAAGACGCCCACCAGCAATCCGACGGCAAAGCTGATCCCGAGCCGGGCGAACCATCCGCCCATTCGACCGTGCCAAGGCAGCTCAGGAGCCTGGGCCTTCTTGAGGGTCGTGCCGCCGGGGTCGGCCGATCGTGCCGGTGCGTCGCCGAGCAGGCCGGCGGAGTTCTCGGGCGTGGGATCCGACCGCAGGTAGGCCGGTGCGTCGTCGCTGGTGACCGTCGCCGAGGGGGCGGGCATGGTGAGTTTGGCGTGCGTCCAGGCGACGCTGCCGACGCTGGCCATGACGAGGAAGACGCTCAAGAGCCACTTCTTCCAGGGCGAGAGCCCGATCATGTTGGCGGCGACCCGGCCGGCGGAGCTTTTGCCGGAGGGTGCCGGTGCGTCGTTGGCAGCGTCATCAGCCATTGCGGCAGCTTATCACGATTCACCACGCAGGCACGCCTTGGCCGATACGGTTATCGGACCGTCTTCCCATTGCCCATGAGTGCCCGTAAAGCCACGCCCAGTCTCGTCCCGCTCTCCAACCCGGACATCACGCAGGCGGAGATCGATGCGGTCGTCCAGGTGATGCAAGGCGGCACGCTGTCGATCGGGCCGAAAGTGGAGGAGTTCGAGGAAAAGTGTGCGGTCGTCGCGGGTCGCAAGTTCGGCATTGCGGTGTCCAGCGGTACGGCCGGTCTGCACTGCTGCATGATCGCTGCCGGTGTGGATGCGGGCGACGAGGTCGTCACGACGCCCTTCTCGTTCGTCGCCAGCGCGAATGCTGCGTTGTTCGTCGATGCGAAGCCGGTTTTCGCCGACATCGATCCGCAGTCGCTGAATCTCGATCCGGAGCTGGCGGAGAAGGCTCTGACCGACAAGACCAAGGCAATTGTTGCCGTCGAGACCTTCGGGCATCCGGGCGGGATGGACGAGCTGGAGAAGATCGCGCGTCGCAACGAAGTCACGCTCATCGAAGACTGCTGCGAAGGCTTCGGCGGCAAGCTGGGCGATCGGCCCATCGGCTCGTTCGGCCGGGCGGGCGTCTTCGGCTTCTACCCGAACAAGCAAATCACCACCGGCGAAGGGGGCATGATCGTCACGGACGACGACCACTTCGCCCGCATGTGCCGAAGCCTGCGAAACCAGGGCCGCGAAGGCATGGGTTGGCTGGCCCACGAGCGGCTGGGTTACAACTACCGCCTCAGTGAGATGGCCGCGGCGATGGGCTGCGTGCAGGTCGACCGGCTCGACGAGATTCTCGAAGGGCGCCGTGCCGCGGCGGCGATGTACATGGATCGGCTGATGGACTGCAAGCACCTGGTCCTGCCCACGTTGGGTGAGGACGAATTGGCGAGCTGGTTCGTCTTCGTCGTTCGCTTGGGCGATCTGTTCGAACCGGGCGATCGTGACGACGTCATTCGCCGGCTTCGGCTGCGTGGCATCGGGTGCAACAACTACTTCCCGCCGATCCACTTGCAGCCGTACATGATGAAGCAGTTCAACTACCGGCCGGGGATGTTCCCCGTGGCCGAGCGGATGAGCGACCGGACGCTGGCGTTGCCGTTCTTCAGCACGATGACGCAGTCTCAGGTGGATCAGTCGTGCAAGGCGTTGCTGGAAGTGCTCGAAGACGTTCAGGTCGGCCGAAGCCGGCTCAAGCCGTAACGGGCGAGTCAAGATGTTGACGTCGTTGCACGGACGCACGACGTTGCCCCCGACAGGAGGTCGCACCTGATGTTGCAATACGTACTGGCTACGAAGTCACTTCTTCCCGGCGTTCAGAACAACGTCGGTGCGGCCGCGATTGCCATCGGCGTATTGACGCTCATCTGGCTGCTCGTGCTTCGTCCCGCAAAAGAGCGAAAGCGGGGCAAGCGGGATCCACTGGCCAAGCCGGTGACGCAGGCCCGACAGGAAAGGTCCCTCGCGGCCGAACGGGCGGCGGAGCGGCAGATGGAGTCGCTGGTCATCGAGCTCGAGGCACTCTCCCGCCGCATGGGCGGCGAACTGGACGCGAAGTCCGCGAAGCTGGAGTCGCTCATCGAGCAGGCGAACATCGCGACCGAACGGTTGGAAGCGGCAAAGGGTCGGTCCACGAGTCAGCAGGCGGCGACGCTGGTGGATGCCGTCGTCGCCGGTAAAAGCGGTCCTGCCGAGAGCGGCCTGGCGGGCATCTCGGCCCATCGCGACGTCTACGCGCTGGCCGACGCAGGCGAGTCGGCGGAGGTCATCGCCCGCAAGGTGAATCGCCCTGCCGGCGAGGTCGAGCTGATTCTGGCGCTTCGCGAGCAATAGCCGGACCTCGACAGCAGGTGCAGGATGCGGGTACACCATCGGCTTGCAGTTCCTGGTTGTCGCTAGTTCAGGTTCAATGACGCTCGCCGTCGGCGGCGAGGCGGTGGAAGTATCCGCGGCCGGGCTGGCGTGGCGGGCGTTGCTGGCTGTGTTCCTGCTGGCGCTCAACGGCTTCTTCGTCGCCGCGGAGTTCTCGGCCGTCGGTGCACGAGCCAGTCGACTGCAGGAGGCGGCGGTCGACTCGCTGGCGGCGCGGATGGCGCTTGCCGTGAAGCACAAGGTCGACATCTACCTGTCGACCTGCCAGCTCGGCATCACGATCGCGTCGCTGGGCCTGGGCTTCGTCGTCGAGCCGGCCGTCGCGCCGCTCTTCATGCCGCTTCTGGAGCTCATCGGCCTGGAAGCACACGCCCGCGAAGTCGTCGCCGGCGTGACGGCGCTGGTTCTGATGACGGCCCTGCACGTCGTCGTAGGTGAGGTCGCCCCGAAGAACCTGGCGATCTTCTATCCGGATCGCCTGCTGCCGATCCTCGCCCCACTGCTGGTGGCGTTCACGACGGTCTTTTACCCGTTCATCTGGTTCTTGAACTCGTTGAGCAACCTGTTGCTTCGCGTGGTCGGCGTGCCGTTGGACGAGGCGAGTCACGGCTCGATGCCGCACACGACGGAGGAGCTGCGCGTCCTGCTGCGTCAGGCGACCGACGCCGGGATGATCGAGGCGGGCAGTGCCAAGCTGCTGCGTGGACGCGTTCGACTTCGACGACCTGAAGGTGCGTCAGATCATGACGCCGCGAGTCGACGTCGACTTCCTGTTGGCCGACGCCCCGATGAACGCGATCTTGGAGAAGGTGCGGACGAGCGAGTACACGCGTCTGCCGTTGGTGGACGGCGACATCGACCACGTGATCGGGCTGATCCACGTCAAGGACCTCTTCGCCAAGCTCGGCCTGTCGACCGGTCAGATCGCTTACGCGGACGGCCCCTGTGGCGAGGTGATGGCGGTGGCCGGTGGTCCGTCGTATCCGGGGGCCAGGCCGCACGTGATCGGGCCGGCCGAGGTGGATTTGGCGACGGTTCGCCGGGACGTGCTCTTCGTGCCCGGAACTCGCTGCCGGTCGCCGGGTGTTCGTCAAATGCAGCAGGCACGGACGCACATGGCCGTCGTTGTTGATGAGTACGGCGGAACGGTGGGCATCGTGACGCTCGAAGACGTCGTCGAGCAGATCGTCGGCGACATCGAGGACGAGTTCGACGTCGACGACGCCGCGGAGGATGTCGGCCGTCAGTTCAGGAAGGAGGGCGAGCTGTTCCGCGTCGGCGGGCATTATCCGCTGCACGAGCTCCGCGAGCACCTGCCTCTTGCAGACTGGCTAGCGCCGGAGGACGTGGACACGGTCGGCGGATACGTCACGGCGCGGCTGGGCCGATGGCCACGCGCGGGCGACTCGACGACGCTCGGCAGAAACGACGTTTACACGATCCGCGTGGTGGGTATCGGCGGCGGGCGTCAGTTGACGCTGCTCATCGCCCCCACCACCCAGCAGCAGGCCCGCGATGACGGGCCGGGCGTGCCGCACTGATGTGGTCGTCCGGTGATGCGGCTCGACCGTTGACGTGCGAGGATCGCAGCGTAGTATCTCCTACCTTCCCGTAGGAGTACAGATGAAAAAGCACTCGCTGATCGCCGCCGCCCTTGCTCTTCCGGCCATCGCCCTCGTCGGGTGTGGCAGGCGCTTCGCCCGATCCTGCGGAGCCGACGACTCCGGAGGTTCGTGCCGACGACGGCTTCGACACCTTCGTCACGCCGGCCGAGGTTGTGGCTCTTCAGGAGCGGCTTGGTGACGACCTTGTGATTCTCGATGTTCGAGCCGGCGCGGCGTACGCGGAAGGTCATTTGCCGAATGCGATCAACCTAGCCGGCGGCAAGTTCCGCACCGGGAAGGCGAACCCGGGCGAAGGTGATTCGCAGTACGTCTTCCGCGACGGCGATGGTCAGCCCGACGTTGCCCGGTATGAACAGCTCCTCGGCGACGCGGGCATTACGATCGACAAGACCGTCGTGGTCTACGGCAACCACGGCGGCAAGGGCGACGGCAGCTTGCCCGCGATGCTGCTCGACTGGCTCGGGCAGGAGCGGGTGCTGTTTCTCGACGGCATTGCCATCGACGAGTGGACCGCTGCCGGCTTCGAGCTGGTGACGGACCCCACGACGCTGGAGCCGGCCACATACGTGGCCTCACCGCGTGACGGCTTCATCTGGAACCTTTCGGACGTCCAAGCCGGGCTGGCGTCAGGCGTCCAGCCGGTCTTTTACGACACCCGCTCGGCCGAGGAGTTTGCGGGTGCCGAACTTCGCGACAACGTGCGTGGTGGTCACATTCCGGGTGCCATCCACGCCGACTATACCGAGCTGCTTACCGGCAACAAGTGGGTTCGGCCGCGTGCCGAGATCGAGGCGATGCTTGTGGAGCAAGGTCTGCCTAACGCCCGCGATGCCGGCCGGCCCATCGTCCTCTACTGCCAGACGGCGACGCGGGTGTCGCTCGCCTACCTGGTGCTTCGCGAACTCGGGTACGAGAACATCGCGATCTACGACGCGAGTTGGCACGAGTACGGCAACCGCGACGACACGGCGATCGAGACACCAAGCGCCGTCGCTAGTGCCGGAAGTGCCGCCGACCGGTGAAGATCATGGTTGCCTCGCGTTCGTTGCAGAGGTCGATCGTGAGCTGGTCGTTTCGGCTACCACCGGGCTGGACGATGGCGGTGACACCCGCATCGAGTAGAGCGGCAGGCCCGTCCGGAAAGGGAAAGAATGCATCACTCGCGGCGACCGCGCCTTTGGCCCGGTCGCCCGCTTTTTTAACGGCCTGCTCCGCGGCGGCGACGCGGTCGACCTGCCCCCCGCCGATGCCGTAGGTGCCCTGCTCGCCGCCGATAACGATGGCGTTGCTCTTGACGTGCTTGCATGCCAGCCAATTGAACCGGAGTGCCTCCAGCTCCTGGTCGGTCGGCTGGCGATCGGTGACGACCTTCCACTCGTCCTCGACGACTCCGATGAGGTCCCGATCCTGCTGTAGCTGGCCGCCGACGATGTGATGCGTCCACTGTCTCTCGCGATTGGTGCCTTCCTGAACCACCTGACCCACTTCGAGCAGGCGTACATTCTTCCACCGCTCTTGGAGAAGTGCCAAGGCGTCACGGTCGAAGGCCGGTGCGACGATCACCTCGAGGAACTTCTGGCCCGTGACCATGGATGTCGCGGCTTCGAGCGTCACCGGCTGATTCATCGCAAGCACTCCCCCGAATGCCGCCAGCGGATCGCCCGCGTAGGCCCTGTCGAAGGCTTCGGCGGCGGACGCGCCACGACCAACGCCGCAGGGGCTGGCATGCTTCACGATGCAGCAGGCCGGACCGTCGAACTCCTTGACCTGGTTCAATGCGGCATCGGCATCGAGCATGTTGATGTATCCAAGCTCCTTGCCGTGGTGCTGCGTGGCAAAGGCGACGCTGGCCTCCTCGGGACGAAGTTGGTCAGGAAGAACCGCCGCTTCCTGATGAGGATTCTCGCCATATCGGAGCTTCTTTCGACCCGGATGGCGTTGCTCCTCGGAACCCTCGTCCTTGCCCTGTAGGAACGTGGAGATGGCATTGTCGTAGTCGCTCGTCTGACGAAATGCCTGCCATGCGAGGCGTGCCCTGGTGGAGGAGAGGGTCGCCCCGCCGTTGGCGGCCAGCTCTGCGAGGATGGTGTCGTACTGGTCAGGTCGCGTGACGACGGCCACCCGTTGATGGTTCTTAGCGGCGGCGCGGATCATGCTCGGGCCGCCGATGTCGATATTTTCGATGGCTTCAGCGAGCGTTGCATCTGGCTTCGCGACGGCCTTTTCGAACGGGTATAGGTTCACGCAGACCAGGTCGATAGGTCCGATATTGTGTTCGGCCATGACGGCTTGATCTTCCGGCAGCCGACCGAGGAGGCCGCCGTGGATGCTGGGGTGGAGGGTCTTGACCCGCCCCGCCATCATCTCGGGGAAGCCGGTGACGTCGCTGACGTCCAGCACGTCGAGCCCGGCATCACGTAGCTCCTTGGCGGTTCCGCCGGTGGAGATCAGCTCGATGCCGTGCTCGACGAGTCGGGTGGCGAACGGCACGAGAATGGTCTTGTCGCTGACGCTCACGAGAGCACGCCGGACGGGGACCAGGCCTTCGGCATCAGAGTGCTTCATGGGGCAGGCTAGCCACGGTCACTCACTGGGTTAGTGGCGCTCCCACGAGGCGGCCCACGGGCGTCCAATAAGGGATCGCACCCTGCGCTCGACGTGGCACATCCCCGGCGGCTCGTATCTGCGGAGTTAGCCGGTTCGGCGCACCACGTGGTGCGCCGATTTGAGTTGGCAGTCGGGAGCTACAACCATTCTGAGAGCCGGTGGCGGAGATCTAGTCACCGGCGAGCGGGCCGATCAGGTGTCGAGGTTGACGCCGAGCTTCTCCATGAACTTGTCGAACTGCTCGGCATTGCGGAGGGTCACGGTCAGCTTGTACCCGCCCCGCCCTGCCGTGGCGACCGAGCAGTCGGTGCCGATGCTGCGGCTGAGCGTGTTGCCGAGCTGGCTAAGGTAAGCGTCTTTCGCGGCCCGCTCCTTGTCCGCCTTCTGCGCCGGCACCGGTTGATCCTTGGACGCCCTCTCCAACTGCCGAACGCTCAGCGACTGGTCGACAGCCATCTGGGCGAGCTTGAGCTGTCGGATGGGATCATCGACACCAGCAAGCACCTTGCCGTGGCCGAGCTGGAGTCGCTCGTCACGGATGAAGTCGCGGATGTCGTCCGGCAGATCCAGGATCCGAAGGTGGGCGTTGACGGTGCCGCGATCTTCGCCCAGTCGTTCCGCCAGTTCGATCTGGGTGACACCGAGCTGTTTTTGTAGAGCCCGGTAGGCCTCGCCGCGATCGACGGGGTTGAGGTCTTCCCGCTGGATATTTTCCACCAGCGCCATCTCCGCCTGGGCGGATGCGTCGGTCTCACGGACGACCGCGGGCACGTGGGTCAGTTGGGCCAGCTTGGCGGCGCGGAGGCGTCGCTCGCCCGCGATAAGTTCGAAGCTGCCATCGGCCTTGCGTGTGACGACAAGCGGTTGGATGACGCCGTTGACCTTCAACGAGGCGGCGAGTTCCGCTAGCGACGCGGGGCCGAAGGCACGTCGAGGCTGATGTGGATTAGGCGCGATCTGGTCGACCGCAACCTGCAGCGGCGTGCCCTCAGACGCGGGAGCGGCCGAAGCCGACTCGAGCTTCTCGTTGCCAGCATCCGTTTTCTCAGGCGGCGGTTCGTCGACCTGCATCAGGCTGCTGAGACCGCGGCCGAGGCGTTTACCGCCCGAGGATCTGGAAGACCCGGTTCCGGCAGCGGGGCGACGCTCGTTCTTCTTGGAGGACACGTCGGCACGATATGGGGAGGCGAGCCTTCCTCCAACCGGATTTGCCCGCGATGGCAGATATGCGAACGAGGAGCATGGGCTGATGTCAGGGCCTGCGACTGGGCGATATGCTCCACGTGGAGCGCAGGCCACTTTACAGGCAGGTTTGACATCTGCGTCGCAGTTCTACGAACTGCCGGCGCGTCCAGGGACTCAGCCAAAGCATTTGTAGCAGTCGGCTAGTAGGGCGGGTCGGCAATGCTCGGGCTGTCGGGTTTCCATCAACGTCTGACCGTTGCAGTTGTCCTATCACTGATGCACGCCGTGTGGAGCGTTGGGCAGATCGATAATGCACGGGCCGGCCTTCAGTTCGTGAGAGGGAGAGGGCCGTCGTCCTCGCCAGATGCTTGAGCCCACCCGTCTCGACCGTGGCCACTGGTGGTAGTCGGCAGAAGCAGTCGGAAGGGTAGGATCGTGCTCGTCGGACATGTTTAATAAATAACATCCAACGTTGGCAGGTTGCTGGTTCTGACAGTTACACGGCTGCGGCGGGCTAGACTCGCTGGAACAGGACCACGCATGCCGTACACCCTCGAAGAAGCACCGGCCGAACTACTCCCCGCGGACACCGATGGCGACATCGGATCCAACCGCTGGACCCTCAACTTCGGGCCTCAACACCCGGCGACGCACACGACGCTCCGGCTCGTGCTCGAGCTCGATGGCGAGCGAGTCGTCAAGTGCACGCCGCACATCGGCTACCTGCACTCCGGCTTCGAGAAGCTCGGCGAGCACCTCAACTACAACCAGTACGTCACGATCGTCGATCGGATGGACTACTCCGCTCCGATCTACAACGAGCTGGCGTGGCACGACGCGGCCGAACGTCTCATGGGGATCGAGCTGACGCCGCGGTGCAAGGTGCTGCGCACGATCGCCGGCGAGCTCGGCCGCATCCAGAGCCACCTGCTCTGCTGTGCCGCGGCGGGGCTGGATCTGGGGGCGTTCACGAGCTTCCTCTACGGCTTCAACCAGCGCGAGCACATCTACGACATCGTCGAGTTCATGACCGGCCAGCGGTACCACACCGGCTGGACCCGCGTCGGCGGGCTCAACCAGGACCTGCCGGACGAGGGCACGTTCGTCCGCATGGTCAAGAACTTCATCAACGACTCTCTGCCCGAAGCGGTGGGCGACATGGAGAAGCTGCTCAACCGCAACCGCATCTTCGTCGAGCGGACCAAGGGCATCGGCGTCTTGAGCCCGGAAGAAGCGACATGCCTGGGGCGTCACCGGCCCGATGGCCCGGGCGAGCGGCATCAAGCGTGACCTCCGCAAGGAAGAGCCGTACCTCTGCTTCGCCGACAACTGGGACGGCAAGGGGGCCGAGGCTCCCGAGTTCAAGGTGCCGGTGATGGACGACGGGCGACGTGTACGCCCGGTTCCTGGTGAGGCTCGAAGAGATCAAGCAGTCGGCGAGCATCATCCGTCAGCTCATCGACAAGATCCCCGGAGGGGCCGGTCAACGTCACGCCCGAGGGCAAGGAGACGCTTCCGCCCAAGGAGCAGGTCTACAGCAGCATCGAAGGGCTGATCCAGCACTTCGAGATGATCATGACCAACCGCGGCTTCGAGACGCCCAAGGGCGAGGCCTACGGCCGCATCGAGTCCGCCAACGGCGAGCTCGGCTACTACATCGTCAGCGACGGCACGAACGTCCCGTGGCGTGTCCGCACGCGGGCGCCGATCTTCTACAACTACCAGACCTTCCCGAAGCTCATCGAAGGCCACACCGTCAGCGACGTCGTGGCGATGCTCGGCAGCATCAACGTCATCGCGGCGGAGCTGGATCGATGACGCCGGCGGGGGAGGGCGAGGGCGAGGACCGTGGGGATGGTTCAGAACCAGCGGACGGTGACAACTTGTGCGGCAAACCCGCAGCGAGTCCGCTCCAAGTGGCCGACCAACCTCGGCACGACTTTCAGGAGCTCGAGGACGACTATTACGCCTTGCGGAAGGACGTGATCGTCGAGTTCCGTCGGCTCGAGCGAGACGAACAGACGGTCGACGTCTTCGCTCGCCGGGTCGCTCCGTTGCTCCAGAAGTTCGAGACGATCACCGACCCGTGCTCTCAGTGGTTAGACCTCTACTCGGCAAGTGATCCGACGCTGGGTCCCAGACGGTTCGATCCGGACAAGGCCGCACGCATCGCGACGGACATGTTCAACCTTGAGGCCTCGGCCTTGCAGGTGTTCGCCGACGATGCGGCGGGTCGGTCGCAGATCAAAGAGGCCCGTGGGCATATCAGTGACGCGTTGGCCTGTATCGATCGGGCCAAAACCCACTTTCGCCGACTCAGGCCGCTTCGCCACCGGGTCGCTGCTTCGCCGGCCCGAGGCGTTCGACCGTCGCCTGGGCCGACGGATCCAGACCATCAGGAACAATCTGGACGCGTGGAAACGGACCTACCTCTCCGGCGAGGATGCCATCCGCGTCGCGATGATGAACGAGCAGATCCGCGACATGAACAAGCTGTTCAACGGCGTGATCAAACCACTCGCCACGGATTCCGGCAGTCGCCTGGCCGACGAGATCGGTTTCGAGAGACTCTCTATGTGGCTCGCCCTGACGTTCACGCTCCAGGCAGAGTCGGCAACGTACGACCCGAACAGCGAAACTGAACGGGCCATGGCGGCCCTGTGTGTCAGCCGTGCGACCCTGCACTGGGCCATCGCACACGTCAGAGCAGGCAACCGAAGCCAACGGCCCCGGGCCCAGGCGCAGGTAGTCGAGGCGGAGCACGCCCTTGACGAGGCAGAAACCTACCGCCTACGCCCGGTGCGACTGGCCGTCGGCAGAGCTTGGCGCCGCGGCACGAGGCCCATTCGCGGCCTGCTCGGCATCGAGATTCCGGAAGAGCCGGCGTGGCAGCACCTGCTTCCAACGATCAGAGAACAACGAGCCATGCGCGACACCGTCCGCCTCCGGCTCCCGCACACCGTGCCGTATGTCTTATAACTGACCAGGGACATGGTTCCGCACCATCGTGACGATCATGACGCCGATGAAGAGCAGAAGGGTGTAATTTGCCGCCTGAGCGGCTCAAGTGCGTCTCCTTGCCCCTTTTCACGGAAGCGATCTCGTCGTATGCTCGGGCCACGACGGAGTCTGAAAGCTGCCGTCGAGACGCCTAGACTCCCCTCGGCCACAAGAGCGGCTGACTCCATGCCTCACCTCAAGACCACTGCCGATGCCGCACGTCACGTCGCTTCGGCTGCGTCGCAGCCGGGCACGGTGCGGCATCTAAGCCCGTTTGCCAAGGCGACACTTCGGTCGCAGTTGTCGGTCTCCGACGATCTTTACGACTCCATCCGGCGACCGGCTCGCGAACGGCGGCCGAAGTACGTGTTCCTCTCGATGACGCGAATCGTCGCTGCGATCAAGGCGGCCATAATCTCCAAGCCAAAGACCGGCGGCCTGCAACGAGTCCGGGCCGGCACCTCCAGGCATCCGTAGCTTTCGCGGTTCTTGACGGACCGCGCGTCCGCGTGCCGAGTCGGGCACGCTTAACGTCACCGCGTTGCACCCGCGGGCCCTCATCACCGGCATCGGCTGCGTCTCGCCCAACGGCGTCGGGCGCGACGCCTTCGGCACCGCCTGCCTCAACGGCACCAGCGGACTTCAGCGACCACAGGCCGGCTTTGGCGAACGGACCTGTAGCGTCGGTGCGGTTTCCGCTGACGACTTCGATCCTTCGACCCAACTGGATGCCGGCGACTTGAAGCGACTGCCTCGCGTCGTCCCGCTGGCACTCGCCGCGGCGAAGGAAGCCGTCGCCCAGGCGAAACTCGATGTCGCCGACGCGGATGTCAGCCGACGCGTCGGGCTCGTCCTCGGCACGGGTGGCGGGGGGCTCGGCTTCGTGGAAGATCAGTACAAAGGCTTCTTCACCGGCAAGCACGGCGGCAGCCCCTACGCCATCACCGGCGGAACCCACGGCAACCTCGCCGGTGAACTCTCGATCGCACTGGGCCTACGCGGGCCAAGCCATGTGGTGTCGACCGGCTGCGCGTCTTCCACGGATGCCCTCGGCTACGCCCTCATGCTCATCCGCGCCGGCCGATGCGATGCCGTCGTGTGCGGCGGGGCGGACGCACCGATCGCGCCTGGCATCCTGCGTGGCTTCGAACGCATGGGCGTCATCAGCACGCGGCACTACGAGGATCCGACGCACGCCTCACGCCCCTTCAGCGTCACCCGCGACGGGCTGGTTCTTGCCGAGGGCTCGTGGATGTTCGTAGTGGAACGGGAAGGGTTCCGCGACGTCGAGCCGCTGGCCGAGATCGCCGGGTACGGCAGCACGAGCGACGCGTACCACCGCGTCCGCATCGATCCGGACGTCACCGAATGCGTCCGCGCGATGAGCGAGGCCCTCGCCGACGCCGGTGCCGCGCCGGCCGATGTCGACAGCGTCAACCTGCACGGCACGGGGACGGAGATGAACGATCGCCTGGAGACGGTCGCGTTGCACAAGCTCCTCGGCAGCCGGGCAAAGGATGTGCCGATGAGCGCGACCAAGTCGCTCATCGGCCACCCGCAAGGTGCCGGCGGCGCAGCCGGCATCGCCGCCGCCATCCTTTGTGGGCGGGCCGGCTTCGTGCATCCGACGATCAACCTGACCGACCCGGACCCGGATTGCGACCTCGACTACTGCCCGCTCACCAGGCGATCGGCCGACCTGGACCTGATCCTCTGCAACTGCATCGCCTTCGGGAGCAAGAACAGCGCGGTGGCCATTCGCCTGCGCCGCTGAAGTGAAGCGCGGAGACCCAATCAGCCGCGGGCTTACAGCCCGCAGGTAGTCCTCGCAGGCGCAGTGCGCGTTTTGACGGATGACGCTACCTGCGGGCTGTAAGCCCGCGGCTATCCCCGACGGCTATCCCCGACGGGCACCCCCGGCGACTACCCGCCAGCGGAAGGAGCCTCTAGGCTGTCGTCCGCCGTCGGCCAAGCCGACGCCGCTTCCGCATGGCCGACGCGTCGCCCGTTCTTCCTTATCAATCGAAGCGACGCTCCAAGAAGGAGCGGCGGCGCTACGTCTGGCGTGCGTCGGCGTATCTGAAGCCGTACAAGAAGCTCGTCGTCGTTAGCATCATCTGCGCCTTCCTCGCCGGCGGTGCGTTCTTCAGCGGCCTCGGGGCAATCGTGCCCGTCCTGCAAACCCTGCTCAACGGCGACTCGCCGCAGATGTGGGTCGATCGGATGGTGGCGGAGGAGCGATGGAACATCGACCTGGCAGACGAGCCGACGGAGGTGCGCATTCTTGAGCCTCCCGCCGCAAACCTGTGGGTTCGCGACCGTCTGGTCACCGACGGCTCGGAGATGGATCCATTCGCATGGCCACAGGTTCCACCGGGACGTCCAGGGGAACAGCTTGCCTACCTCGCGACCGCTCAACCAGACGACCTTCTACCCGGGCCTGGACGGGAGCCACTCGCCACCTCCCGTGAGGTTCCGATGCAGACCGCGGCCTACGTGCCGCTCACGGGCACCGCCGGGAACGAGGCTTCTTTCCACCTCCGCCTGCTACGCCGCGTCGTCTACGTCCTGCCGTCCGATCCGGTACGGGCCACCGCGGCGATCATGCTCGCCGTGCTGGTGCTGGCGATGATCGCCAATGCCTTCCGCTTTGTTCAAGAGTTCCTCAGCAACAAGGCCGCGCTCTCGGCCGTCAACGACATTCGGCGTGACCTGTACGACCACGCCCTCCGCACGCCGCTGGCCAGCTTCGGCAAGACGGGCACGGGCGACATCACCAGCCGCATCGTCGGCGACGCGGCTCAACTGCAGGAAGGTCTGCGCACGCTCCTGGGCCGGGCCGTGCAGGAACCGATCCTCGCCGTCTTTGCTCTCGGCTTTGCCCTTTGGATCGACTGGCGGCTCACGCTATTCGTCATCGGCTTCGCCCCGGTCATGGCCGTCGTGCTGAAGCGGTTCGGCAAGAAGATGCGTCGTGCCGGCCGAACGCGCTTGAAGAGAACGCCGACCTTCTCGGGCAGATCGAAGGGACGATGTCCGGCATCCGCGTGGTCAAGGCCAACAACGCCGAGGCCGCCGAGGTCGGCCGGCTGAAGGTCATCCTCGACAAGCTGTTGAGCTTCCAGCTGAAGCTTGCCCGCTACGACGCCCTCAGCACGCCGGTGATGGAGACGCTGGCGACGCTGGCGGTCGGCGTGATCATCACGGTGGCCGTTTACCTCGTCCGCGTCGACGGCAGCCTGAACGCCGCCGGGGCGATCATGATCTTCGCGGCGCTCGTGCAGATCGCCGAGTCGCTGCGCCGCATCAGCAAGCTGAACGTTGTGCTTTCGAAGGCCAACGCCGCGGGCGAACGCGTGTTCGAAAAGGTCGACGGCCCGAGCGAGGCAGCATCACCGACTGCCACAAGCGCCTCGACTTCGACGTTCGACGTGGCCTTCGAGGAGGTGACCTTCGCCTACTCGCCAGAGCAGCCGCCCGCATTGGAGGGCGTGACACTTCAAGTCAATGAAGGCGATTCCGTCGCCGTCGTCGGCCGCAACGGCAGTGGTAAGACAACGTTGCTCTCGCTCCTGCCACGCTTCTACGAGCCGGACTCCGGCCGCGTCACCCTCGGCGGACAAGACATTTGCGACGTGCCGCTGGCATCGCTTCGCCAGCACATCGGCGTCGTCACGCAAGAAGCCCACGTCTTTGCCGGCACCGTGGCCCACAACATCAGCTACGGCCGACCCTCGGCCACTCAAGACGAAATCGTCGCCGCCGCCAAGCAGGCCGAGGCGCACGAGTTCATCCAGGAGAAGCCGGGCGGATACGACGCGATGCTCACCGGCCTCGGCGGGCAACTCTCCGGCGGGCAACGGCAACGCCTCAACATCGCCCGCGCCATCCTGCGCGATCCGCCCGTCCTGATCCTCGACGAGGCGACGAGCCAGGTCGATGCCCAGAGCGAGCACCTCATCCAGCAAGCCATCGGCCGACTGATGAAGGGCCGGACGACGTTCGTCATCGCCCACCGGTTCAGCACGATCCTCGACTGCGACCGCATCGCCGTCATGGACGCAGGCCGCCTCGTCGCGGTCGGCACGCACGACGAGTTGCTCTCCAACAGCGACGTCTACCGCGACCTCTACGAACGGCAACTGGTCACGGCTTGACGCCGACACGTTCGAGCAGGGCGGGCAGTTCATCGCCACGCACCAGAGTCGCGCTGCCGTCCGCGTAGGCGACGACGACCTTCTCGTCCGGCTCGGCCTTGGTCTTCTCGAAGAGCACGACCGGCATCCCCTCCCGGGGCGAAGCCGGGTCGCGAACCGGTGGGACGTAGAGCGTCGTCTCCGGCAGGTCCGGGAAGTGATCGCCATGGATCTCGCGCAGCACGTCGAGATCGGCCGGCGGTTGGTCGTTGTTGTCGATCTGGTACTGGACGACCCCCTGCATCGCCTGTCGCAACGCCGCAGCGACGGCATAGTGCTCGTCCGCCTTGTCCCCGCCCCAGCCGCCGTCGTTCTTGACGAACCGGGCGACACGCTCCGCGACGTCGTCACCCTCGCCGCGGGTCAGGATGCGGTAGCGGAGACGAACGCCCGGTTGCTCGAAGCCCACGGTGATCTCCAGGTCTTCCGCCGGATCGAGCAGCTCAACGATCTGGAGCACACCGCCCGCACCGTTGCGTGTGCGAAACAGGAACGTTCGCGGCAGTTCGCTGACGGCATCGAGCATCGTCCAACCCTGGGTCATGGGTGCCTCCCAAAGCTCCGCAACCTCCGGCGACGCCGGCGGCAGATCAAACGCGGCGGCGACGACCGGCTTCACCTTCAGCTCGCCCTGCAGGCCAGGTGCAAGCGGGTCGTAGGACAACGTCACGTCGCAAGAAAAGCCGGCGACGAGATCGAGTGCCTCGTCGAGATTCTTGTCCCTTCGATAAACCCGGCCGATGTCCAGGTCGAGCGTGTCGCGATGATCCTCCAGCGTCCGCTCGATGATCTCACCGTCGGCCGGCAGCGGAGAGGCGTCGACCTGCCGAGCCAACTCGACGGCGGAGGGCCTCGTCGCCGGCGGTGTGACGGCCGCGGGCTGAGTCGTCGGTTCGCCGGCTGCGAGATTCACCGTCGCGACCACGGCCAGAGACGCCGCCATGCCGACGGCGACGAGCTTGCCGGTCGTGGCAAACGAAGCCGACGCCAGCCCGGCGACGCCCGGCGTGACGGACGCAGTGGCTGCCGCGAGCAGGGTGGTCGGGGCACCGTGCACCAGACGCGTCGCCAGCAGCGTGCCGAGCGTGGCCGTCGTGACCTGCACACCACCGCTGTCGAGCCGATCCCGCAACATCGCCACCGCCCGCGACACCCGCTGCCGGGCGGCGGCGGGGGAGCAGCGGAGCTTCTCTGCCAACTCGTCTCCGCCGAGCCCGTCGTAGAACCTCAGCACGATGACGTCGCGGCTGGCATTTGGAAGTCGAAGCACTTCATCGTCGAGCCGGCCGACGATCTCACGCCACGCCAGCACCAGCGATGGATCGGCATCCGCGGCAGCGCCTGTGGTGACACGCGCAGCAGTCGACTCGTGAAAGCGTCGCCTGCGCTGTCTGCGGTCCAGGTTGGAGGCGACGAAGCGGACGGTCGTCAGTAGCCACGGCGTCAATCCGCCGGGTCGGGCTGCGGCACGGCGGGCGTGCCGAGCCCGCTGCATCAGCACCAGAAACGTCGCCTGCGTCAGATCGCTCGCCTCGTGCTCGTCGCGCCGCCTGGCCGCGGCATAGACGGTGTCGAGATGACGCGACACCACCCGCTCCAACGCCGAAGCGTCTCCGGCGAGGAAGCGGTCGAGCAACAGGACGTCGTTGTCAGGAAGAGACTTCATCCAGCCGAGCAATGTACCCCCGGCCGCGATCGTGACATCGGCAATATGACCGTCTTGCAGGCGAAGTCACGGCGTCCGCTGATGCTGTAGGCCGAACGGCAACTCGGGCGGCTTCGGGAAGCCGCGGAGCGCGCGATCGTTGCCTTCGCGGACCAGCGAGACCGCCCGCGCCAGGTCATCCTCGGAACGTGCCCGTCGATCGCCTTCGATGGCAAGGAGGCCGCTGAGCCGAAGGATCTCGCGGAGGTGCGCGAAGCTCAAACCCTCGGCGTCCTTGGCGGCCTGCTTGCGAGCCTTCGGGCCGAGTTGCTCGTCCTTGGCGAAGTTCTTGTCGAAGAACGCCTGCCGCAGGGCGAGGTCCGGATTACCGAGTTCGATGACGACGTCGAATCGGCCCGGGCGGTTGTTGATCGCCGGATCGAGTTTTTCGGGGTAATTCGTCGTCGCGACGAGGAGCAGTCCCTTGGCGTCTTGACGCTCCACGCCGTCGATGAGGTTGAGGAACTGGCTGACGTCGACCTGCTCCAGGAGCCAGTTCAGGTCCTCGATGACCAGTGCCGCCGGGGCCTGTCGTTGCCAGCGATCGATGACGTGACGCAATGCGCCTGGGCTGACCTGGCGGTCGGGCCGAAGCAGCATGAAGGGCACCTTCGGCAGCTTTCCGCCGACCATTCGGATGAGGCTGGTCTTGCCGTTGCCGGGCGGGCCGTGCAGCAAGACGCCGCGTCGGTACGGCACTTTCAGTTGCTTGTAGAGCGACTTGACGCCCGGCTTGAAGAAGCCGAGCAGGTCGCGATCCAGCTGCTTCTTGAGCTCATCGCCGATGACCAGCTCCCGGCCGGCGGTTCGCTTGCGCTTGATCCGAGGCCCGTCGTGCGAAGCGGGCCCGCGGACGATCTGCCAGACGGCCACGTTGCCGGCGTGGCGAAGCTCTTTGACGCGATCGCGTAGCTCGTCGTACGCCTCCTCGCTTTCGCAAGCAGCAAGCCAGAGCGTGTCGGGAGCGTTGAACTCGGGATCGATCCAGTACCAGCGTGCCAGCGCCACGCCGTGACCCGTTACCATCAAGAAGCCGGGCGCGAAGAGACTTCCGGGCCTGAAGGCGTCGCTGTCGTCGTTGCGAACGAGCACCTGCTCGGCCGTGCCTGCCGGGCCGGTGAGGGGCGGGGCTTGCTCCCAGTCGGGCCGGGGTTCGTCTTCTGGCAGTAGGCGATCGAGGTACTGCTCGACGTCGTAGAGCTCGTCGTCGCCCGAGTGGAAGATGAACCAGTCGCCGCAACCCTTGGCCGTCAGCCAGCGCCTGAACGCAGCCGCGGCCAGCTCGGTCAGCGGCAGATTGGGAGGCATGACCGGCGTGTGCAGAGCAGGTGGCACCGTCACGTCAGCCGCCGGCAGCATTTCGGCGGGTGTCACGGATAGTTCCGCCGTCCGGTCCTCTTGCGAGGGGCGGTCACTGGTCTCTTGATGCTTGCTGGTGCTGGGCATATCCCTCACGTCCCTCGTAAAGCCGGTCGGCTTCGGCGGAACGTCCACGGTAGGCCCGGCTGGAGGGGGCCGACTTGGCGAGAAGTTGTACAAAATCGAGGCAACCGGTTCAGGCGTCGGTTCTCGAGTGCCGATGTCTTCTACGTCCGGGAGCGAGTGGCACCGGACCGAAAGTCTTCGCGGCCGAGGGTCGCGGGAAGCAGTCCGCCAACACACACGGCCGCCGATGATCGGCGGGAGGTGTCCCATGGCCCCTACCAAACAACTCGTCTCGATTCTCTGCCTCGCCGCCGGCAACGTTGTTGCCGCTGCCCCGCCGGAGGAGTCGCGACCGCTTACTGCCGACAGTGACTTCGTCGCCCTGACCAACGACCTCTCGTCGCCCGATTGGCCGACCCGAAAGGCCGCGGCCGAGCGACTGGCGCTGAGCGGACCGTCGATTCTGTCAAGGCTCGAAGCATCGATGCGGAGCCGCGACGTGGACCCTGCGACGCACGCGTTCTCTGCCGTCGTCGAGGCGGTCGAGTCGTCGAATCAGCTCGCCGGCGCGACCGTCGAGGTGCGGGCAGACCGTGCCGAGGAGGCCATTCGGGCTCTATGTGCCGCGCCCGGTCTTCTGCTGGAACGTGGGCCGAACTTGAAGAACAAGGGCGCCATCGAGGCGGTCGGCACGTTCTGGGAGGTCGTCATCGATCTGTGTCGGACGCACGACTGGGACGTCTCCGTCAACGCCGGCGGGAGCCGCAATCTGCGGATGGCGATGGTGCCGGCCCGAGACGAACGGCAACTGGCTGGGCCCGTCTGCGTGACAGGTCCGGCCGTCGTCGTGGTTCGCGAGCTTCGGCAGACGCGGCACGTCGATTTTGCAGCCATGCTCCCGGAGGCGAATGAACTGCCGGCGACCAATGCGAAGCAGTCGCTCCGCATAGAGCTCGAGGCGCTACTCGAGCCTCGCTACCAGATCGGCACGCGCGAGTTCGTTGTGCATTGGTCTCAGGTCGCAACGACGTCGGGCAAAGACCTGCTGGACGAAGATCGTGCTCAAGCCATCGCGCACTGGAGCGCCGGGCGGCTGCGATTCGGTCTGGACCTCGCCGGACAGGGTGTGCCGGGCGGCGATGAACTGAACGTTGCCGGCACCATCAGAGGATCGGTCGGCGGCGATCTGTACGATGTCGAGCTTCCGGCGGACGACACGGAGGCGGAATGGATCATCGCCGGCGAGCCTGTCATGGTCCGGTTGGATCGCGGCCCTGATCTCAACGGCAACCGAGGCCGACGGACCCAATGGCAGTTCCACGCGGCCCTGCGGAGGCAGCCCGACGCGCCGACGCAGAAGTTGATCCTGACGGCACTGGCCGGCTTGGAGCTGGTCGGGCCCTCGGGTGAGCTGATGCGGGGTGCGACGCGGACAGACTTCGAGTCACCGATGGGCCCGCAGATCGAGATCGACTTCGTCGGCCCCTCGGCGGCGGGCTCAGGTCGGCCGACCGCGCGGTGCGAGTTGCCACGACGCATGGTCTGGCTGGAGTTGCCGTTCGAGTTCGACGGATTGCCGATGCCTTGAACGGGCTGTGCGGAAACGGTCAGACGGCTCTGCCGTCGCTGCGGGCGAGAGCTTCGGCAAGCTCGATCTTGCCCTCGTGCAACGCTCGGCCGATGACGACGCCTGCGACGTTGGAGGCGATGAGCGGGTCAAGGTCGTTGATCGAGCCCACGCCGCCACTGGCGAGCACGGGGAGTGTGGTCGCGGTCGCCAGCTCCGCGGTGCCGACGGCGTCGGTGCCGGCGAGCATGCCGTCGCGGGCGACATCCGTATAGAGCAGCGACGCCAGCGGCAGCAATGCCACTTCGGTTGCCAGGTCGAGTGCGGAAACGTCCGTCGTCTCCTGCCAGCCGCCCACGGCAACTCTTCCCGCCTTGGCATCGATGGCGAGCACGATCTGTCCAGGAAATTCGCCGACGATCGATTCAAGCCACGCGCGATCCTGCACCCCACGGGTGCCGATGACGACCCGGCTGCAACCCGCATCGAGCAGTCGGCGGACGTCGTCTCGCTCGCGAACCCCGCCGCCGACTTGAACCATCAAACGCTGCTCCGCCTTCACCACCGCTGCCACTGCATCGGCCTGCCGGACCGCACCGGCTTTGGCACCATCCAAATCGACAACGTGAAGCAACGTCGCCCCGATGTCTGCCCAACCGCGGGCGACTTCTAAGGGGTCGAGGTCGTACGTCGTCTGTCGCTCAAAGTCGCCTTGAGCCAGACGGACGACCTGGCCGTCGCGCAGGTCAATGCTTGGGTAGATGTCGAGTCGGCCGCGATGGGAGGTCGTCACGGGCGACCGTAGATCAGCCGAAGACGCGTCGATGGACCTGCATGACGGCCGCACCGAGCGCCATCCGCGGATCCCGTCCGCCGTGGAGGCGGACTTCCATCACCTGCGGTCGCCGGGCATCTACCGATACTTCTACCGAATCGCCCGGCCCGGCCGACGCTGCGACGGGTTCGACCGTTGTGCTCTTATTGCTCCCAGCACGTCGGACAGGACGAGCGGGCGAGACCGGGCTGTAGGGCGTGATGAACATGAGTCACCAGAGACGTACGATTCAGGACAGGGCGGATGCAAGTGATCCGCGACACGGACGACGTCGTACAAGGTGGCCATGGACGCAAAGGACGCGACCTCATCTGAATCAGCATCGGAAGCGACGGTCATCCCGCCGAACGAGTCTCGGCAGGAGCGTCTCCAGCGGCTCAACGAGAAGGCCAAGCGGCTGACGAAAGATCCGGGCGTCTACCTCATGAAGGACGCCCGCGGCCGGGTCATCTACGTCGGCAAGTCGGCCGTCATGCGTGATCGCGTGTCGAGTTACTTCCAGCCGGCGACGAAGCTCGAGGCCAAGAAGGCGGGGCTGCTCGATGAGGTGGTCGACTTTGAAACCCTGGGGGCCGACAGTGAGGTCGAGGCGTTGCTGGTGGAAAATCGGTTGATCAAGGACATCCGTCCGAAGTTCAACACGATGTTGATGGACGACAAGACGTTCCCGTACCTCGTCATCACGATGGGCGACGACTTTCCGGGTGTTTATGTCACGCGTGAGCCTGTCCAGTACAAGAAGGCCAAGGTCATTGGGCCGTTCACGAGCGTGTGGGCTCTGAAGGACGCGATCAGTCTGCTGCAGAAGGCCTTTAAGTTTCGAACGTGCGAGCTCGACATCAAGGCGGGCGACGAGCGGCGACGGTTCTTTCGACCTTGCTTGCTGCACGCGATCAAGCAGTGCACGGCACCGTGTGCCGACCGCATCACGCAGGACGATTACCGCGCCGACACCCGGCGTTTCCTTCGCTTTCTGGATGGCGATCGGGTGAAGCTGACCAACGATCTCCGTAAGCAGATGGAGCAAGCCAGCAGCGACATGCGATTCGAAGAGGCGGCCAAGCTGCGCGACGAACTCAAGGCGCTGCAGTCCCTCGGCAAGCGGGCGGGCAAGGGAACGCAGGAGTTCTGGCAGCCCGAGGCGTTCACGGCCAGTTTCGTCACCGATCCGGCGCGGGCGGTCGACGAGTTGCAGAAGGCGCTCAACATGGACGCCGCACCGCGAGTTGTCGAGTGCTTCGACATCGCCCACCTGCAAGGCGGCGAGATGGTCGGCAGCAAAGTGTGCTTCATCGACGGTCAGCCTTTCAAGGACGGCTACAGGCGTTACAAGATTCGTCATACACAAGGGAACAACGACTTCCTGAGTCTGCAGGAAGTCATCAGCCGCCGATATCGCGAGGCGGCCAGTGGCAGTGAGTTGTACCCGGACCTCATCGTCATCGACGGTGGCGTCGGGCAGCTCAACGGCGTGATGCAGGTCTTCGCCGACGCCGAGATGAAGCCGCCGATGGTCGTGAGCTTGAGCAAGCAGCAGGAGCTCATCCACCTGCATGGCGTGCCCGAGCCGCTCAAGCTGGCGCGGAACCACCTGGGCTTGAAGATGCTTCAATACGCCCGCGACGAGGCGCACCGCTTCGCCCAGCACTACCACCACATCCTGCGTCGTAAAGCGCAGCTCGAGACAGACGTCAAGCAGGGCCGACGTCCGCCGAAGCCGCGGAAGAAACAGGTGGCGTTGCAGCAGGTTGACCCCGTCGCGAAGGTCGCAAGCGACCTCGATCACCTGCAGCAAAGCCTCGGCAACGGCACCGGAAACAGCTATGATTGACGGCTGTGCCCGACGAGAAGCCCGATCGCAGCGACTGGACGGTCCAGCACTTTAGCTCATTTAAAGCGGCCGATGAGGCGGAGCGTCGTGCTCGCTGGGCTTTGACGCCTCGTGAACGTGCTCAGAACGTCGAGATGCTCAGACGGAGAATCCATGGCCCGCCACGATCTCGATCCGAACTTCTCAGCTTTATTGAAGTTGTTCGAGATCCATGGGGTCCGCTATCTACTACTCGGCGGATACGCGGTGATATTGAACGGGTATGACCGGACGACGAAAGACATTGATCTGTGGATCGCCATCGATCCTAAGAATGCGGAGCAGGTTGCTAAGGCGCTTATCGAATTCGGCTTCACTGCGTCGGCAGTACCGGAAGCGATCTTCTTAAGCGAGCACACCATCTTTCGCTTCGGACGACCGCCGACACAAGTCGAACTGCTGACAACGCCAAGTGGTATCGACTTCGAAGAGTGCTGGCAAGAGCATGACGTGCACGAGCTCAGCGGTATCCAAATCCCCACAATCAGCCTTCGCCACCTCCGCCAAAACAAGGCCGCAAGTGGGCGATTGAAGGATCTAGCGGATTTGGAAGAGCTGCCGGTTCCCGAAGATCAATGAAGCTGCGGCAGGGCTTCGGCATCCTCATCACGCTGCCTGGCTTTTTGCCGACGTGAGCCTTCACCGGCGAGTGTGACACTGCCGGCTCCGAGGAGGCGCTCGACGTCGCCGATCATGTCGGCATCAGGGCAGACGCGCAGGTCACGGGCGAATCGGAGAGTCAGCGTGGTCGTTCTCGCCGCAGACCTTGTCACTGGCGATGCGGGCGTAGACGTCGCAGCCGCCGCGGTGCTGTTCGAGGATCGGCTTGAGGGCTGTGATCGTCTCGGCGGTGTGGCGGATCGGGTCGAGATCGAGCCGGATGGCCGTCGTCAGCTTCGCCGCCGCCTCTTCGCCGGGAAGCACTTCGCGAACCAGCAGCGACGCGGTTTCGCGTTTCTTGTCGACGGAGCCGCGGACGAAGACGATGCGGTCGGCCTTCAACAGGTCGGGCGTCGCGTCGTTGATCTCTTCGAACGTGTCGGCGAAGCACATCGCCTCGATCTTTCCTTCGAAGTCTTCGAGTTCGATGATCGCCCACTTCCTCCCGGCACTCCTGCCGGTCTTGCCGACGCGGGTGCGGACCGACGAAATCATGCAGCCGATGACCACCTCATTGCCTTCGGCGATGTCGGCAACGTCTCGCGTCGTCGCGGTCGAATAGCGATCGAGCGCCGCCTGGTACTCCGCCAGTGGATGGTCGGTCAGGTAGAAGCCGAGAAGCTCCTTCTCGAACTGCAACAGCTCCGCGGGTGAGAACTCCTTCACCTTCGGCAACGATTCCGACGCCGCGGACGAACCCGACGCCGGCTCCGGTGCACCAAACAGCGCCGCCTGCCCGGCCCGCTTGTCCTCCTGTGCCTGCTGCCCCATCTCGAAGGCACGATCCAGCACATGCACGAGCGGAGCGCGCTTGGCGTGCAGCGAGCCGAAGGCACCGCAGCGAATCAGCGCGTCAAGGGTTCCTTTGCCGACGGCCCGTGTGTCGACGCGTTCGCAGAAGTCGAAAAGGCTCTCGAAGTTGCCGGCGCTCGTCCTTTCGGCCACGACCGCATCGACAGCCTTCTCGCCCACCCCTCGGACGGCACCCATTCCGAAACGAATGGTCGGCGTCTTCTTCGCTTCGTAGACCGGCGTGAAGTCCTTGCCACTCGAGTTGACGTCCGGCGGCAATACCTGAACGCCGCGGCCGTCGTCGGGAAGCATGACTTTGCCGCATTCGTCAAGATACTCGACCATCTTCTCCGCATTGCCCGCTTCAAACGTCAGCAACGCCGCCATGTACTCCACGGGGTGATACGTCTTCATATACGCGGTCTGGTAAGCCACGATCGCGTACCGCGTGCTGTGACTCTTGTTGAAGCCGTATCCGCCGAACTTGAGGATGAGTGCGAAGACTTCTTTAGCGACGTCTTCCGTCAATCCACGTTCAATGGCTCCTTCGATAAACTGCGGCCTGAACTTTGCGATGACCGACTCTTTCTTCTTGCTGATCGCCTTAATTAGCCCATATGCCGCACGCAGCGGAATGCCGCCTAGACGGTTGAAGATCCGCATGACCTGCTCCTGGTAGACCATGATGCCGTAGGTCTCATCCAGGATCTCGTCCATGTCCGGGTGCACCTTCGGCACCTGCTGCGTGCCGTGCTTGCGGGCGCAGTAGTCTGGGATGAGCTCCATCGGCCCGGGGCGATAGAGGGCGTTGGCGGCGATGAGATCTTCCAGGCGGTCCGGCTTCATCTTCATGAGCAGGTCCTGCATGCCGCCGGATTCGAACTGGAAGATGCCGCGTGTTTCGCCCCGGCGGAAGAGGTCCAGCACCGTCTGGTCATCCAGCGGAACGGCCTCGATGTCGAGATCAATTCCTTTCGTCTCCTTCACGAGATCGATGGAGCGTTGCAGCGTGGTAAGCGTGCGCAGACCCAGGAAGTCCATCTTGAGCAAGCCGCACTTCTCGACGATCGGTCCTTCGTACTGCGTGAGGACGTTGCCGTCCTTGTCGCGATACAGCGGAACGAGCTCATCCAACGGCTGCTCGGCGATCACCAAGGCCGCAGCGTGACAGCCGGCGTTGCGGCAAAGGCCTTCGAGTCGCTTGGCCACGTCGATGACTTTCGTCACCTTCGCATCAGTCTCGTACAACTCGCGAAGCTCACCGACTTTGCGGAGCGCGTCATCGATCTTCAACCCGGGCGGGGCGGTCGGAATGAGCTTCGTGACCCGATCAACCTCCGCCAACGGCATCGCCAGTACTCGCCCGACGTCCCGCACCGCCGCCTTGGCGGCGAGTGTGCCGAACGTGATGATCTGCGCAACGTGGCCATACTTGTCCCGGACGTACTCGATGATCTTCGATCGGCCGTTCATGCAGATGTCGATATCGATATCCGGCATTTCTGCACGGTCCGGGTCCATGAACCGCTCGAAGAGCAGGTCATACTTCACCGGATCCACATTGCAGAGCCCGAGCAGGTAGCCGACCATCGTGCCGACACCGCTGCCACGAGCACCGACCGGTATGCCCTGCTCGCGTGCATAGTTGCAGAAGTCCCAGACGATCAGGAAGTAGCTGCAAAAGCCCTTGCCGGCGATAACGCCGATCTCCTTTTCGAGCCGCTCGCGGACAGCGGTCGGCACGTCTGTCGTCCCGTAGCGCCAGGTCAGCCCTTCTTCGCACAGATGACGAAGGTAAGCTTCGTCGTCCTTGGGTTGTTGCGTGGTGTCTGCCGTCGAACTCAAAGCGGCAAGATCAGCAGAAGGACCCCACTCGACACGATCGGGTACTTTGTAAACCGGTGCGTAGGTCTTCTTGAAGTCGAGCTCGACGTTGCAGAGGTCTGCAATTCGCTTCGTGTTCGCGTAGGCGTCGCCGAAGTGGCCGATCGACGTCTTCATCTCCTCCGGCGTCTTGAGGTACAACTCCGTCGGGTAGATCAGTCGGCCTTCGTCTTCGGCCAGCTTTCCGGTGCTGATGCAGCAAAGGCAGTTGTGGGCGAAGTAGTCGTCCTTCTCGATCCAGTGGACGTCGTTGGTTCCCACGACCCCAACGCCAAGCTTGTCGGCCAGCGACATCAGCTCGGGGTTGACGTCGTCCTGCTCCTTCAGGCCGTTGCCTTGGACTTCGATGAAGAACTTCTCGTTGCCGAAGACGCCGGCGTACATCTCGGCGATCTCCTTCGCCTTCTTGGCGTCGTGCTTCATGAAGGCCGATGCGACTTCACCACCGAGACATGCGCTCGTGCCGATAAGGCCGGCGCTGTACTCGCGTAGAACCTCTTTATCGATGCGGGGCTTGTAGTAGAAACCCTCTTTGTAGCTGAGCGACGAGAGCTTCAGGAGATTCTTATATCCCTCTAGATTCTCCGCCAACAGAAGCAAGTGGTATGCGGACTCGCCCGGCCTGGTCGTTCGGTCGTCCAGCCGCGTCGGCGAGACGTACGCCTCCATCCCGAGGATCGGCTTGATGCCCTCGTCGATGCACGTCTGGTAATGCTCGATCAGGCCGAAGAGGGCGCCGTGGTCGGTGATGGCCACGGCGTCCATCCCGTGCTCCTTGGTCCGCTTGACCAGGTCCTTCACCCGGCACGCCCCGTCGAGCATGGAGTAGTGCGTGTGGACGTGAAGGTGGACGAACGGCTCCGCGGCAGGCATGCCGGCATCGTACGAACGTCCGCCGAACGAACGTCCTCCGTCTTCGCTTCCGACAGATGATCCACATCGACCCGTTTAAGGTGATCCCATGGCCGCAAGCGAAACCAACAAGCAATTGGCGGGCATGTTCGCCACGATGGCCCGCGTCCTCGACCTCAAGGGTGGCGGCTTCCGGGCGATCAGCTTTCAGAAGGTCAGCCGCCTGCTCGACGAGATGCCGCAGGACGTCAAGAGCCTCTACTCGACGAGGGCGGCATCAAGGCGGTCGAGGCCGTCAAGGGCATTGGCAAGTCGAGCGGCAAGATCATCGCCGATTGGCTGACCGAGGGGAGAAGCGTCGACTACGACGAGCTGCTCGCCAGCGTGCCCGAGGGCGTCGTCGCCATGCTCGACATCCCCGGCATGGGGCCCAAGACGATCCAGGCCGTCTGGCAGGAGAAGGGCGTGACGACCATCGACGAACTCGCCGCCGCCATCGCCGACGGCTCGCTCGAAGGCATCAAGGGGCTCGGCGTCGAAGAAGCTCGCCCAGATCAAGGACGGCATCGACCTGCTCGCCCGCGGCAACGAGCGTCGCGGCATCGGGTCGGCGGCGAAGGTGGTCGAGTCCATCGTCGCGCGACTCAGCGACCTGCCGGGCGTCACGCGCGTCGAGCCCGCCGGCAGCTTTCGGCGGGGCAAGGAGACGGTCGGCGATCTCGACTTCCTGGTCGTCACCGACAAACCCGCTGAAACGCTCGACGCCTTCGCAAACTTTGACGAGGTCGATCGCGTTCTCGTCAAGGGCGATGCCAAGTGCAGCATCGTCACCAAGAACGGCCTGCAGTGCGACTGCCGCGTCGTGCCCGACGCACACTTCGGGGCGGCCCTCATGTACTTCACCGGCAGCAAGGAGCACAACAAGCACCTCCGCCAGCTGGCCGTCGATCGCGGGCACACGCTCAACGACTGGGGCGTCTTCGAGAAGGCCGCTTGGGAGAAACATCAAGAGACGCGTAAGACCGGCGGCATCCCGACGATCAAGCCCGCCGCGGCGGCGACGGAGGAAGAGATTTTCAAGTGGTTCGGCCTGCCGTGGATCGCCCCGGAGCTGCGCGAAGATCGCGGCGAGATCGACGTCGCCAAGGAAGACAAGCTGCCGACGCTCATTGAGCCGGGCGACATGAAGGGCGACCTGCACACGCACACCACCGCCAGCGACGGCACCGCCAGCATCATCGAGATGGCCGAGGCCGCAAAGGCGCTCGGCTACGCGTTCCTCGCGATCACGGACCACTCCAAGAGCCAGGTCCAGGCCAACGGCCTCGACGCCGATCGCCTCCTCAAACACGCCGCCGCCATTCGCGATGCGAACGACCAGGTGAAAGGCATCATGCTCTTCGCCGGCACGGAGTGCGACATCCTCAGCGACGGCCGACTCGATTATGAGGACGAGGTGCTCGCCGAGCTGGACTGGGTGATCGCCAGCCCCCACGTCGCCTTGCGTCAGGACGCGGCCAAGGCGACCGACCGGATGCTGCGGGCGATCGACAACCCGTACGTCAATGCCATCGGCCACCCGACCGGCCGGCTCATCAACAAGCGTGACGGCCTGCCGCTGGACATGGCCAAGGTCGTCGTCGCGTGCCAAAGAGACCGGCACCGCCCTGGAAATCAACGCCGCCTACCCGCGTCTGGACCTGAACGACATCCACGCCAGGATGGCCCTCGACGCCGGCTGCAAGCTCGTGATCAACACCGACGCCCACACGACCAAAGGGCTCTCCGCGACCACCCTCGGCCTCGCCGTCGCCCGCCGGGCGTGGGCGACGAAGGGCGACGTGCTCAACTGCTCCACCGCCGCCGCCGTCAAGAAGTGGGTCGCGGCCAAACGGCCGTAGCTACTTCATCGCATCGAGACGCAGTCGAACAAGCAAGTCGCTCAAGGAGTCGGCTGCGCTGCGAGATGGTTGCTCGGGAAGCGTACTTGCCTCGCTCGCCGCTTCGAGCTGTGCGCGGAGCCGATGGTACTGCTGCTCGTGGAAAGCATGATCGGCGTCGGCAAGCACCTGCCGTTCCTCGCCGTCAAGCTTTCGCGCGATGAGGTCGTCGATCCAAGGCAGCTTCTGCTGTTCGTTCAGAGAGACGAGGTTCGCCTCGATGGCACCCGTTCGCATCAGGTGCAGGCCGGTGAGAAGCACTCGGTACAGGTACAGCAAGGGCTTGACCTTCGGTTCATCCTTGTTGAACAGCTTCCACTGCGTCGCGGCGAAGCCCAGGTAGTGGTGAGCGTGGTGCCGAGTCACGACGTGGGAAGCGATCTGCTTCAGCTCTTCGTGAGCGGCTGACGTGCAGACCACGATCGGCGAGTGGAGTTGCTCGAGGACGTAGCCGTTGTTCTTGAGCATCAGTCGAAAGAACTTGGCCGCGTCGTGCGAGACGAGATCGAGATCCACACCCCCCGTCGGCCGATCGTCCCGCATCGCCTCGATCGTCTCGTCAGGTGGCCGCAGCCGAAGCACGTCTTTCGCGTAGGCGACGTGACATCCTCGTAGATCCCAATCATTGTCCGGTGAGGGAAAGCCATAGAGGTGGGCGCCGCTGACGGTGGCGAAGATCAGTGGATACGGCTGGGCTTCAGCAACTTCTGCGAGGGCGGGTGGGAGATTCATCACGACGCTCCGTTGCAAGCGGCCTGTCTGGCGCGGATGAGAAAGTCGTCCACTCGTCGATAGTCTGGCCGTTCCGGAAGCGCCGTCGATTCGGCTGCGGCATCGAACGCTTCATGGAGACGCTTTCGCCAGATGTCCGCCTCGTCAAATGGCATCTCCTGACGCTTCACGGCAAGAAGACGCTCACGGTGTTCGCCGGCATCGACAGGTAGAACGCCAGTCCGAAACGCCTCGGTGCCCGCAATGAGCAGGCGAAGCAGATGCATGACGTGCTTCGGCTTGGCATGACCATTCGTGCGAAGGTCTGCCTGCAGCTTGCGAAACTGGCTGGCGACGTAGCCGCCGTAGGTCTGGTAGACGAGGCGGCTCATGAAGGCACGTCGCATGCCCCGCAGCTCTTCGGCCAACGGCGAGGCGTGCTCGACGATCGGCGTGTGAAGGACCTCCAGCGCGTTCGGATTGGCCTTGAGGCCCAGCACGAGAAACTGTTTCAGCTCCCAGTACACCTCGTCCGTCGTCTTGTTCTCGAGCTGTTCCGGCACGGCATGAATCGACCAGTGCCGCTCGGCCGGCGGGAGGTAGACGCCGCGTCGGTCGACGTCGCTCGCGTCATCGTCAAGCCCGTAGGCGCGACTGCCCACCACCACCTTGAGTATGACGTGCTGCCACAAGTCGTGGTCGGCGAGCGGATCCGGCGGCGCGTCGGTGAAGTCGCGAACCAGTTGCAGGTCGCTCCGCCTCAGCGCGGCCTCGAATCCGTCTGCGAAGCGGACGCGGTAGCTGTGCCACACATCCGACGGTGAGGCAACGACGGTCCCGATCGCACCGCGAGGATGAATCGGCCGGCCGTGGGCGGCACGCACTTCAACGAGCGATACCACTTGCGTCCCCGTCTTGAAGATGGGCGACGATCCCGACACGCTCAAGCGTAAAGGGTCTGCACGAAGTCGGCGATCTCTTGCTTCATCTCGTCGTCCTTCGCGGCGAAGGCGAGGTTCGTCTTGAGCCAATCGACCGGGTTGCCGATGTCGTGCCGCGTGGCGTCGAGGACGATGCCGTGAACCGGCTCTTGGCGGATGAGCTCTTGAAGGGCGTCTGTCAGTTGGATCTCGTTGCCGGCACCGCGGGGCGTGCTCTTGAGGATGCCGAAGATCGTCGGGCTCAGGATGTACCGGGCGGCGACGGCGAGATCGCTGGGGGCGTCGGCGGCATCGGGTTTTTCAACGAGGCGATCGAGCTTCATGACCGTGTCGCCCACCATCTTCCCGCCGGCAATGCCGTAGCGGCTCACCTTGTCGGCGGGAACGCGTTCGAGGCCGATGACGCTGCCGCCGAGTTCGGCCTGGGCTTTGGCGAGCTGCTCTGCCGGATTTCCGCCGGAGAAGATCGTGTCGCCCAGCATGCACAAGAACGGCCGATCACCGCAGTGCTTTTCCGCCTGCAGCACGGCATGGCCCAGGCCTAGCTGTTCGCGCTGACGCACGCTGAAGACCTGGGCCTTGGCGATGAGCTGATTCACCGAATCCAGCCACGACTCCCGGCCCTTCTCTTTCAGTCGCCGTTCGAGTTCGGCATGCGTGTCGAAGTGGTCCTCGATGGCCTTCTTGTCGTTGCTGACGACCATGAGCACATCGCTCACGCCGGCCGTGACGGCCTCTTCGACGACGTACTCGATCGTCGGCCGGGAGAGGATCGGCAGCATCTCTTTGGGCACCGCCTTGGCCGCGGGGAGCATGCGTGTACCAAAGCCCGCCGCAGGAATGACAGCCGTCTCGATCATGCCGGCAGTATGGCACCCTCATCCGCCTTCGCCACCTTCGGCCGCCACGACATGGCCTGCGCGACTGTCAGCCAGATGGCGATGATCAGAAAGACCAGCCACTTCATGAACTCGAACGCGACCATCCAGTCGAACAAGGCGGAGACGTCGAGGCGAAGGATGAACTCCCACGGCAGCAGACCCGGCTCGAAGTAGTTGAAGGCGAATGGGAGCGGTGTGTTGAACTGCGGATCCTGCGAAACGATTGCGGCGGAGACTATCTGAAGTACTGCGGCAAGGCCGAGCGGCACCACCAGTACCCACGCCCACCGTCGAGGCCCGGCAGCGGTCAGCGCTTCGAACAGCGAAACGAGCGCAAGGAGCATCACGGCAGACGAGACGGCACCCTGCACCGCATCGCTGACATGCGTCGAGTACGGCCCGTACCACAAGATGCCGACGCCAAGCGCGAGAACATGGGCGTCAGCTGCGGCTGGTTTTCAAGGGGAAGGCTGAACAGCAGAGCCGTGATGCCGACGAGCACGAGCCCGACGAGGAGGAGATAAGAGGCGACGCCCAAGACGAACACGACGTAGCTGCCAAAGACGCCCCACCGCCGCGTCCAGTCGAGACGATGTCTTCGACGGCCTTGTTCTTTCGCAAAGAGGAGTACGAGCCCGATGGAAACGATCCAGGGAACAAAGTAGAAGGTCGCAGCCAGTGTCTGGCTCAATGGCCAGTTCGCTCCTTGAAATTCGAGCGAAATCGGGCTTGGCAGCACGATGTGGTCGGCCAGGCCTGTCCGGTTCAGCAACTCCATCAGCGGAACGAGAACCAGCACCCAACACCCGGCAAGCATCCGTCGACGCCAGCGCGGGTCACTGTCTCGCCACGCCGGTCGACGTGGCACGGCTGCCGCCTCTTGTGATGCGGCGACCGGCGTCTCGCACTCCGGACACACGCCGTCCGCCGGCTGAACCCGCAAGTCGTATCCGCAGCGGTGACACAAAAGAGCTTCGGTCATCAGCGATTCAGTAGCTCGATGGCGGCTTCGAGTTGCGTGTCGCTCTCGCCAGTGACGTCGGTGAGGGTCGGCCAGACTTCGACGTCGGGCTCGATGACATTGCCGTCGAAAAGCCGGCCGTCGGGCATGAAGCTGGCCATCGTGCTGAGTCGGAGACGGAAGTCGTCGTTGATGTCGGTCGACTGCACCCGGCCACTGCCGGAGGCGGCGGGGGTGCCGAGGAGCGTCACGTCATCACGCGTCGCCATTGCGGCGAGGAAGATGCTCGTCGCGCTGAAGCAGTCGCCGTCCATCAGGATCACGACCGGCTTGTCGAAGTGATAAGGCTCGGCGAAGGTCGTCGCGGTGGCGTTCAGGTCGCCGCCGAGGATGAGGTAGTGCCACACGGCGAAGGCGTCGCCGGGATCCCATTGCGGGGCAAACTCCGCAGAAAACTCGTCGATTGCCTTCTGCTCGGCCTCGGACCAGTGGCCCGCGTCGGCAGCAAACATGAACCGACTGCCGCCCAGGTCCGCGAGAATCGTGCCGTCCGCTGCCAGCAACGGCTTGGCTGCGGTGACCACGCGCGGCGTTTCATCCGGATCGTTGAGGTATCGCCACAACAGCAATAGCGGAAGCCGCGACCCACCCCCGTTGCCGCGAACGTCGATGACCAGCCCTTCGGCATTGCGGAACTGCTCCATGGCGTCTGCGACGCCTGTCAAGATCTCGTCGTCGCTCGCCATCTCTCGTAGCGACAGATAGGCGATGTCATCCAGTCTGCCGGCCGCACCGGCTTCGGCAGCCCTCCGCTTCTCAAGAAACACCCTGAAGGACTTAAAGTCTTGATCCTCGGCCTTCCCGACAGGCATCTCGACCAACGGTTCGACACCGTTCGGCGTGAGCCAGCCTCGCGGCCGACCAGCGGGGCCATTGGTCGACAGAGGAAGTTTCAGGTCGTCCGTATCGATTCCTTCTCCGGCGAGCGTCAGCGTGACCTGGTCGGCGGGTTCTACCCCCATCACCCGCCGCAACTCGTTCGGAAAGCGGAGCAACTCGGCGGCGTGCCAGTCGGCGTGTCGGGCCAGCGTGTCCGTCTTGCGTGCGGCGTCGAGCCAGTCCGCAACGGGCCGGCCGTCGAGGTGGGAGACGAACGGCCGCTGCGGGTCGAGCGGCTCGGCATTGCCGTCGTCGCCGTCACGAAGCACCGCAATCTTGCCGTTCTCGATCAGGACGAACATCACCGGCAGGCGAAGCCGTTTGTTGCTGGTGCCGCTGTACCGCACGGAGGCGTGTCCGTCCGGGAACTGAGCGATGACGTTGCTGATCGCTTGTTGAAGGTCCTCGCCCGACACGGCCCTCTGCTTGCCTGCGGCTTCTGCGAGATGCTCCTGAAGAAGGGAAGCGACGTCGAGGTCCGGCCGCGTGTGGCGGTAACTCCAACCCGTTTCCATGGCGGCGGCCGTCATCGACAGAATCGCATCGGCAACGCGTCTGTCGATCATCGGCGGGGCGGCGTAGACGCTTCGGTAGATTGCGGCCCGCTTGTCCTGCGTGAAGGTCGCCTGCACCGTCACCGGCTCGTCCTGACCGACAACGCTGACGACGACCTCGACGTCCGACTCGGGCCGCTCGTCGCGGATCGCTTCGATGGTGTCGCCCAGGTCCTCGGCGATCCGCTTCTTCCACCTCGGACCGAAGTGTCGCTTTGCTCCTGCGACGAGGTCGTCAGCCTCGACCTGGTCGACGCGAACAAGCCGGCCCGCGACGTCGCCCACGCGTACATCGATGCGGCCGTCGACGTGGATGAAGAGTTCGTCAAAGGGCGACGATCGCGCGGGCGCTGGTTCTGCCGACGATGACGCCGCTGCAAGCAGCAGGAAGAACACGGCCAAAAGGTGAGCCTTCATGCGCGGCAACCTACCAGCCGTTGGGCCCTTAGTCCCGTGGCTTCATGCGTCGCTCGAAGATGACCGGCCGGAAGCAGGTGCAGCGGATTTCGGCGAGCGCATCGACGAGGCGGCTGTACTGGTCGCCGTCGAGATAGACGCCCGTGATCGCACCGCCGCTGCCTGCGAACTTGGCGGAGGCGCCGACGCTGCGGGCGACCTGGACCATCTTGTCGTTCTCCGGCGCGACGTTCATGATCGTCTTGCGGACCTCGTAGTTCTCGTTCGTGACGGCATGCAGCGTGGGCATGTCGAAGTCGAGAATCGCGCGACGGCCGGCGTCGGTGAGTTCGCCAAGACGCTTCATGGCGTTGTGGACGTCCTCGACGCCGTTCTCCCAGTCCTTGCGAAGGTTGCGGTGGGTGATGCCGCTGACTTCGGCCCGTTCAGGGTTGAACGCGACGTAGACCTGCGGGGCCTTGTCGGGCGTCAGCTCTTCGTAATGACCCTGGCCGGTGCGCTCGACGTGGGACCGCTCAAAGTCCATGTAGACCAGGCCCTCGTAGGTCTGGATGACCCGGTCTTGCAGGCCGGCGGCGATGTTGAGTTCCTTGGTTTCGACCGAGAGTGCCAGAGTCGGCAACTCCTTCTTCGGGATCTCGATCTCGTAGAACTTCATGAGCGCCCGCAGCGTGGCAACGACGATGCCGCTGGAGCCACTCATGCCGACGAGGCGCGGGATGTCGGTGTCGAAGGCGATCGTGAAGTTGCCTTTGCCGCCGAGGTGATGGCCGGCCTCGCGGGCGTAGTCGTGGAATCGGCTGACGGTCGCCTTGATGAGGCGCATCGCGCCGTAGTAGCCCATTAGCTTGGCATCGCGGAGGAAGTCGTCGACGCTGTCGTACCGGCAGATGTCGCCGCTGCCTGGGACGATCTCGAAGTGGGGCGAGTCCCACAGGCGGATCGTCGCCTTGTAGTCGCGGATGGCGAAGGAGATGGTTTTGCCGAAGTAGCCGTCGGACGGGTTTCCGACGAGCCCGGCACGGGCGTAAGCGTGGGTGGTGATGATCATCGCGGGGAGGGCGAGCTTACTCGATGACGGTCTTCACGTCCGCCTCGAACTGGGCGACGCCTTTTGCCAGTGCCGGGTGGCCGACGGTTTTGGCGGCGATGAGCCAGCGACGTTGCCAGCCGCGAAGCTCGTTGAAGTCGGCGAGGCGCTTCTTGTCGCCCCGGGCGTGCTTCGCGTGCCACTTGCGGGCGATGACGTTGATCGAGTCGAACGAGCCCAGGCCGGTCATGGCTTTGGCTTGTGCATCCATCGTCGCATCATCGGCGGCACGCTCGAAGTCGTGCAGGGCGTGGAGCAGGATGCTCGTGCCGCGGTTGAGGGAGGCCATAAGCGGGTCAAGCTTAAGGCGTGCGAGTTTCCGCGTTACGCGATCATGTAAAGATGCTTAGAACTGATGGAATGCAACGCTTCCTGGCCTCTGCCTCCGCTGCCGCTCTTCTTGCCACCTCGCTTCTTGCGACCTCCGGCTGCCATTCGAAGGCGGACCGGGTCGACGACGACGAGTCCGATTACAACGACGTCACGGCCGAGGCGGGGTCGGAAGAGTTCGATCGCGACGTTGCCGAGCGGATGGACGCCGAGCGTGAGGACGCAAAGCGTGATCAGGCCGGCGAGTAGTCGGTCTGCGTCAGAGGCTAGAGGCCCAGCCGACTCTTCCATTCGGCGAGCTGCTTCTTGAGCGGCTCGCCGCCTGCTGCGCCGGCCGACTGGTAGCGGGCGACGACGTTCCTCGCACCCAGGGCCTCGAAGACGTCCTGCTCGATCTTGTCGCTCGCGGCCTGGAACTCTTCGAGCGTCAGGTCTTCCAGCTTCGTCTTGCCGTCCTTCTCGCACTTGGCGACGAGGCCGCCGACGATCTGGTGGGCGGTGCGGAACGGCACGCCCTTGACGACGAGGTACTCGGCCAGCGACGTCGCGTCCATGAACCCGCCTTCGCACGCGGCCTCGCACTTGTCGGCGACGAACTCCGTGTTGTTGACGATCGCCGCGGCCATCGTGAGGCAGGAGCTGACGGTGTCGTAGGCGGCGAAGACGTGGCGCTTGTCCTCCTGGAGGTCGCGGTTGTAGCCGATGGGCAGGCCCTTGCAGATGGTGAGGAGGGCGACGAGGTTGCCGTAGACGTTGCCGCACCGGCCGCGGATGAGCTCGAGCATGTCCGGGTTGCGTTTCTGCGGCATCATCGAGCTGCCGGTGGTGTACTTGTCGGCGGTCTTGATGAAGCCGAACTCGGCCGAGGAGTAGATGATCCACTGCTCGGCCCAGCGGGACAGGTGCATGGCGATCAAAGAGGTGACGAAGACGAACTCAAGCCCGGCATCGCGCGACGCTGTGTGAAAGATGCTGTTGCTCGGCGGGTGCTCGAACGGCCGAAGTGCATCGGCGACGTGTTGGGAATCCAGTGGCAGTGATGTGCCCGCAATCGCACCACTTCCGAGTGGCAGTCGATCGCCACCTCGAAGCAGGTGATGGTACCCAACCGGTCGTAATGCCACTCGAACATGCTTGCCCATGCCAATGCTTCCGCGCCCGCCGCAATGGGTTGAGCACGTTGCAGGTGCGTGTAGCTAGGCATGATGATGCCGTCAGACCGCTCCGCCAGGGCGAGAAACGCTCGACAGAGATCGGCGACCGTGCCACCAAGCTGACGGTGATGCTCGTAGAGCCATAGGTGAAGATCCGTCGCCACCTGATCGTTCCGACTCCGCCCCGTGTGCAGCTTCCGCCCCGGCTCGCCGACCTTGTCGATCAGGGCCTTCTCCACGCACATGTGGATGTCCTCGTACTGCTTGTCGAAGCCCGGCCAGTTCGGCCCGGTCTCGTCGATCTCGGCCTCGATCTCCTTCAGGCCACGCTCGATGGCGGCGCGGTCGTCGTCGGTGATGAGGCCGACCTTGGCGAGCATGGCGGCGTGGGCGAGGCTGCCGGCGACGTCCTGCTTGTACAAACGCCAGTCGTAGCTGACGCTTTCGACGAAGTCCTGCCCGAGGGCGTCGGTCGCCTCGGCGATGCGGGCCTGCCAGCTTTTCTGTTCGCTCATGGCGCGACGCTACGAGCCCCGACCATCAGGAAGGGGCTCCGGTCGGTGCGATCTGCACGTTCCGGAACCCGCTCCCTCGCGGTCGGGGCTCGCTAGAGGTCGCTGCGCGACGGATTTAGGAAAGCCCGGTGATCAGGCCGTGGCAGTTCTCGTTGCGGAGTTCAAGCGTGTACTCGCCGATGATCTGGCCGGCTTCGCGGTCGCCGGTGCGGGCCAGCGGCTTGTAGCCGAAGCTGCGACCGGCCAGCGGCAAGACGCTCGCACGGCTGCTGTCGAGCAGCAAGACCGACCCGCCCGGCATCGCCCGGCTGAGCACGACCCGGCAGATGCCGAAGTCGCTCTCGTACACGCCGATGCCGTCGCGGAACGTCTCGGCACTGCTGGCGAACCGTCGGCCGGCGTCGGTGAATTGGTTGATCGCCCGCTTCTGCCGGCCGCCGACGACGATGGTGTCGACGGTCGTCCCGCCACCGTGCCAGATGGTGCGGAGGGCCAGGTTCAACTGCTCCTCCGTCAGCGTCGTCTCCGACGGGAAGCCGTCTGCACCGACGGCGAAGCGGTTGCTCGTGATCGATGCGATCAGGCCCCGCATGCTGCGCGGGTCGAACGCGCTGCCTGCCGGATTGCCGGCTGGCGGCGTGTCGTCCATGGCACCGCCGACGATGCTGAGCTCGAGGTCGCGAAGCAGCTCGCGAAGCCGCATCGCCTTCTGGTACTCGAGCTCGTCCTCGATACCCGCTTGCCGGACAGCCAGCTCGCTGCCGCTGACTTCGACGGTGGCCGCGAAGATCTGCGTGGTGTTGGTCTTGCGGGTCCGGTTGGTGAACCGCGCGGGCGCGGCATCGGCACCCTCGACGGCAGGATTCGAGATGACCTGCACGAGATCGCCGTTGGCCGGATCCGGCCCGAGCGGCGTTCCGCCGAACTGACGAGAGATGCGGAAGTCGACGGGACCTGCCATGGCTTCGACACGCAGGACTTCCGGCGAATCCGCGACGCGAACCAGGTCGTACAGCCGCACGACGTTCACTTCGTCGATGGCGATCCACTCGCCGTCGGTGAAGCTGGTGATGGCCGCAGTGTTTGGCAGCGGGGCGTCTTCCATCCACTCGTGGACGACGCCACGGCAGGGCCGAAGTGGGTCGCCGAGCAGGTCGAGGAGCGGCGTCTCCGTCGCGGCGGCGATGGCGACCAAATCGGCAACGTCATCGACGTGCTCGGGGAGGTCGGCACCGGCAGAATAAGTAGCTTTTCCAGTGAAGGGCATGGTGTTCCTGAGGTTGGTAGTTAGAAGGTCGAGGGGCTGTTTCGGAGTTGGCGACGTAGCGACAAGTACTCGGCGAGCTGGCGGCCGACGGGGCGGCTTCGAAGCGTCTCGGCGAGGCGTGCGAACTGCCGGCGTGCCTCGTCGGTCGGAGCCGCGTCGTCGGGCGCTCGACGCGACGGCGGCGGGCTTTCGACGGGGGCTGCCGGGGCGCAGGCGGAGGTGGAGGCGGAGGCGGTTCGTCGGGTGCCTCGGCTGGCGTCGGTTCGGGATCGGGTTCGGTCATGGCGATGGAGTGAGAGGAGAGAGCGGCACCGGCGTCCGGGGCGGGCGTGGGACGGCAAAATGAGTGGGTTTGTGCGACGGACACGTGTCGTGCCCGATGCACCCCGGAACAACGCCTGCCCCACACCCGCCCCGGATGCCGGTGCGGAAAGAACAAATCAGTCGGCGGACTGCCGGTAGCCGAGCTCGCGGAGCACCGTCTCGTCCGGAACGCCCAGCCGCTGCTTGGCCGCGGCTTGATCGAGTCGCGACGACTCGTCGGACGGAATCGGGTCGGGCCAGCCGATGCGGATGCGCCGTTCCTCGGGCGCGGTGGCGAAGAGCCCGGCGGCGTCGAGCCAGTGCAGCGCTAGCTCGCAAGCTGTCGCAAGGCCGCTGCCGTAGTTGGCTCGTTTGCGGGCGGTGCGGGCTAGCAGCGATTGGAAGGTCAGCCGCAGGGCCGAGGCGCTGGTCAGGTTGCCGACGCGTCCGCGGATCGCCCCGCTGGCCACCGGGTTGACGCCGCTCGCCTTGTCGAGGGCTTCACGCACCTCGGCGATGGCGGCCGTCTCCGCCGGGTTGGCCGGTGCCTCCCCGCCGAACTCGATGATGCGGGCGTCTGTGTTGTCAGTCTCCCACATCTGCCCGGGCGAGATCTTCTGGTCGAGAAACCCCTCGATCCCGACGCCCAGGTACATCCGCATGCTGTGGAGCGCGACGCGATACGCCCGATCGCTCAGACGCGTGTTCAACTCGTCCTGCAGCGGAACCAGCGGCTCAACGTCTCCCGCACCGTGCCACGCGAACGGGCGGACGATGTTCTGGATGTGGGCTAGCGGTACTCGCCCCAAGAGGTGCACGCCGGACGAGACGAGTCGGCCGTCGTGGTAGACCTGCCAACCGCGTGGGCCGATGGCTTCGACGACCGTCGTGTAGCGCGGGTCGTTGACCGAGGTCGTGCCGAAGAGCTTCGTGAGCCATGCCCGGTCTCGCGGCGCATCGCGGCCGTCGTCGGCGCTCTTGGGGAGGCGATAGACCTGCAGGTGGACGCACAGCTTTCCGCCGTCCTCGGCATGGAGGATCGGCAGCGATCGTGCGGGCTCGACGAGTTCGATCCGGACCTGCTGTGCCAAGGCGGCCGTCGCGGCGGCGCTGGTGGCGTCGTCGGCTGTGCCCCCGAGCGGGCCGGTGTCGCAGCCGGCATCGGCGGAGGAGCCGGGCATCAGCTTGACGAGCAAGTCCACGCCGCCGTGCACGGAGCCGACGAGGGCCATCTTCTGGAGGAACGCCAGCCCCCCGTTGGCCGCGATGATGCCGCGGAGCAGGTCACCGATGACCGCCGCCCGGCCTTCATCCGACGCGGCCGATTCCAGCGTGATCTGCTGCCCGAACAGAAAGTCGACGCCTGCGTCGATTCTCCAGCCGATGTCGTTCTCGACGACGACTTCTTTCCGTGTCGGGCCGACGGGTGAGCCTTGGAACGGCTCGCTGCCGTGGGAAAAGCCGGTCACTCGGGCCGGCATGCCCCACTCCTGGGCCTGGCGATACGGGCGATTGGAGGCGACCGATCCGCTCTCGGGCGGCATCTGGTAAGGGCGGTGGGGGTTGGCGTAGTAGAGCCACAGCCGGCGATGCCGGCGGGCGTCGTCGTCGAGGAGCACCTGGACGGCCCGGGCAATGCGGTGCGCGGCGGCGGGGGAGCCATCGAGCATCGGCTGCGTCTGTTGAGCCGGGTCGACCAGGTCGCTGAAGTCGTACTGGGGCTGGGTCACAACCGCAGGTGCCGCGGCTGCGCGCCCGGCGGCCGTCGCAGGCGGATTTTGATGCCATTGGTTCCTCATGACGGTGATTGGGCGTCGCGGCGGACGTCATGGCGAAGCAGACGGCAGGAGCAGGGTGTTGCGCGGTGGTGGCGTTATGGGGCGGCGGTGGTGGGGGTGGACGGTTGATTCACCCCTTAGGCTCCATTACCGTCAGCGACCCGCCTTGCCGGGCCGATCGGGCCCGGACTTGTCGTCGCGATCCTCGCGGCGTCGTCATCAACCTTGTCGCCGCGACCAACAGGCCCTTGATTCCCGTGATCCGCCGAGCCGCCCTTGCCACCGTTGTCGCGGCCGCCTGCTTTGGCCTTCCGGCTTCGGCTCAAGATGCCCGTCCTGTCGAGGAAGTTCCTGCCAACGTCCTCACCAGCGATAATCCGCAGGTGATCAACCAGACGCTCAACGGCTTCTTTAACACGCAGGTCCCCCGACTTTCCGAAGACGCCTCCGCCGTCCGCGAAGCCAAGGAGGCGCTGGTCGCCCCGATGACCGGTGACGCGAGTCAAACGTTTCGCGACAGCTATTGCCAGTCGCTGGCGCAGGCCTTTGCCCCGCTGTACGGCAACAACGGAACGGTGCTCTCTGCCCGGCTCGCGGGTGCCGTCGTCGTTCAGCAAGTCGCCAGCCGCGAGCCGAGTCGACGTCTGATCGACACGGTCGAGGCCATCTTGAAAGACAACCGGGCTCCCGTCGCCATGTGGGGCGTCAAGGCCGTCCGACCGCTGGCGACGCAGTCCACGCGTCAGAACGTCGCCGGAAACGATGCCCTGATCGGCGGCATCGTCGAGGCCGTCAAGCGTCACGACGGCGAGGGCTTTCTGGCACACGAAGCGTTTCTCGTCCTCCAGGACATCGGTGGCGGGGGCTTTGACATCGGTGAAGAAGTCAGCGTCGTCGTCGCAGAGCGGTACAAGCCGCAGGTCGTCATCGCCGTGCTTGATCTGATCGAGCACCGGCTGACCAAGTACGGCCCGCCTGCCTCGGAAGAGGTCGCCCCGACGACCCCCTCGGTGCCGCTCGCGGATCGCCCCGGCACGCTGCTCTTGGCCAACCAAGACGTGTGGGCGCAGCTCGATCTCGCGACGAAGAGTCGCGCCCGGCTGGCCCTCGTCTCCCTGGCCGACAAAGCGGGCGAGGCCGCGGCCGTTGCGCAAGACGCTCAGCGTGACACCGATGACGAGGACCTCAAAGAGAAGCTCGTCGAGCAGCGGGACGAGTTGCGTAGCTTGTTAACCAGCAGTGCCCAAGCGCCTCATCGCGGTTGCCGGCTTCGAAGGCCGTGACTCGCTCGAGGCGGAGGGGCGTCGCGTTGCAGAGCTGCCCAAGAGTGCCCAGGCGGAGCAGATTCGTGAGCGTGTCCAGGCGCTTATCGCCGCGGCCGACGTCGACCTCGATGCCGGTGGCGACTAGCACATCTCGTCGCTGTCGGGTGCAGCAGCGGCAGCAACCCTTTTCTCGCGGACGTGTGGGCGTACCGTATCGATGGACCGGGGCACGTCGCCCCGCCCGGAATCATCTCATGGCCTTCTCCAAGCAAGCCGCCGTCGCCCTAGCGCTCGCCGCCAGTCTGTCCCTCCTCGGTTGCGGCGGGGGAGACGACGATGGCACTTCGAGTGACGGTTCGAGCGTCCCGACGGACATGAACGCCGAGGCCGAGTTCGTCTTCGCCAATCGGGGCGAGGTCACGATGCTCGACCCGAACCAGATGTCCTGGATGCAGGACATCCGCGTCGCTCAAGCGCTCTTCGAAGGGGTTTACCGGCTCGATGCCGAGACGCTCGATCCGATCCTGGGCGTCGGTAAGGAAGTCACGCACAGCGACGACTACCGCACCTGGAACATCACCCTGCGCGACGACGCCAAGTGGTCCAACGGCGACCCGGTCACCGCGGACGACTTCATCTTCGCGTGGCGGCGAAACCTGCGGGAGCGTGGCTACTACAGCAAGCTCGTCGAGGACTACATCACCGGTGCCAAGACCTATGCCGAGGCATACCGCGAAGACCCGGCATCGGCGGACTTTTCCAAGGTCGGCATCAAGAAGCTGGGCGACCTGCAGCTCGAGGTGAGCCTTGCAGCACCGGTCCCGTACTTCGAAGACCTGCTGGCCTTCACGGTCTACTGGCCGATGCACGAGGCCTCGATGGAGCCGCACATGGAGACCGCCGATGACGGCCGGGTGAGCTACAACGCGGATTGGTGGCGTCCGGGGAGTTTGGTCGGCAACGGCGCTTACACATTGACCCGCAACGACCTCAAGCAGGGCCAGACCCTGACGATGAACGAGCACTACTGGGACGCGGACAACACGAAAAGCCGAACGATTCGCAGCATCTCACCGATCGAGCACGAGCTGGCGTATCAGCGGTACGAGCGGGGCCAGATCGACTGGCTGACCGATATTCCCGGGACCTTCGCGTACAACATGAAGCAGAGCGGCCGGGAGGATTTGGCGGTTTTTCCCGCCTTCGGCACGTACTTCTGGAGCTTCAACACCGATCCACAGCTTCGTGACGGCACTGACAACCCTCTGAACGACAAGCTGGTTCGCCAGGCACTCTCGATGGCGATCGACAAGCAGCAGATCGTCGACACGATCACCCGCATGGGTCAGATGCCGACGAGCGTCTACGTTCCGAAGAACGAAGAGTATTTCCCGGGCTACGAGCATCCCGAGGGCCTTTCCTTCGATATCGAGGAGGCCAAGAAGCTACTCGCCGATGCCGGCTACGCCGACGGCCAGGGCTTGCCGAATCTCAAGCTTCTGTACAACACCGGCACGGGCGACCACGAGCAGATCGCGACGAACCTTGCCCGGCAGTGGCGTGAGAATCTGGGCGTCAACTTCGACCTCGAGCCGGTCGAGATGGCGCAGTTCAAGGATCGCTACAAGCCCGAGTACATGCAGGGCGGCGACGGTCTGCGGGCAGGCGACTTCGCCATCACCCGTGGCTCCTGGTACGGCGACTACATGGACGTCAGCACCTTCACCGACAAGTACAAGGGCGACAGCCTCAACAACGAGTCCGGCTGGGTCAGCCCGAAGTACGACGAGCTGCTCGCCAAGGCCAAGCAAGAGGCCGACCCGCAGGCGCGCATGAACCTTCTCGCCGAGGCAGAGTCCGTCCTGCTCGACGAGGCGGTGATCTTGCCGCTGTACCACTACATGAACACGTTCATCAAGAACCCTGCCGTCACCGGCATCCCGCAGAACGCGCGGAACATGGTCATGATGCAGAACATCGAGACGCCCCGGAGCACCGGACCCGGCGCATCGTCGCAAGGTGCCGATGCGACGGCATCGACGAATTGAGCTGCTTTTCCTTGACGTTCCGCTCGATTCTCCTGCTTCATGTTGCGCTTCATCGCGATACGGGTCCTGCAGTTCCCGCTGATCCTCACGGCGATCTACCTCATCACCTTCGCGCTGGCTTGGGTCGCGCCGGGTGATCCGTTCAGCGCCCAGACCGAGGGGAACGACCCGCAACGGGTGGCCGAGCTTCGTGAGCGATTCAACGTCACGAGCAGCACCGACTTTCTGACGACGTACCCGCTCAACCTGCTTCGCGGCGAGTTCGGACCCAGCTTCAGCGTGCGGGACAAGACGGTCGGCCAGATCATCGCCGACACGCTGCCGGTCTCGATCGCCGTCGGCGGCCTCGCGATCCTCATCGCGACCGGGGCGGGCATCGCCATCGGGACGCTCGCAGCCGTCCGACGCGACGGCGTCCTCGACTTCGTGTCGCTGACGATCGCCCTCATCGGCGTCAGCGTGCCGAGCTTCGTCGTCGCGGTCACGCTGCTCAGCTCCTTCGCCTACGGCCTGGACCTGTTGCCGCTGGGCGGTTGGCCGGTCGGGTTCTCGCAGCCCGACGCGTACCTCGACCTCGACCCCGCACTTCGGCAGGCCGTCGTCGCGGCGGACGGGCGGGTCACGTACGAGTGGCAGCTCTCGACGTGGCAGCACGTTCAGCTGTTCTTCACGGCGATCCCGGATTATCTGCGACACATGCTCTTGCCGGCGTTGGCGTTGAGCTTGCTCCCGATGGCCTACATCACCCGGCTGACGCGGGTGAGCATGATCGACGTCCTGGGCAACGACTACGTCCGCACCGCACGGGCCAAGGGCGTGAGCCGCACTCGCGTCATCTTCAAGCACGCCTTACGCAACGGACTTCTGCCGGTGCTTTCGTTCCTGGGTCCGGCTACGGCGAACGTGCTGGTCGGGTCGTTTATCGTCGAGACAATCTTCAAGCTGCCGGGCCTCGGCACGTTCTTCATCAACAGCGTGACCGCCAGAGATCAGCCGCTGATTCTTGGCACGGTGATGGTCTACAGCGTTCTGCTGCTTGACGTTGAACCTCGTCGTCGACGTGCTCTACGGCGTGGTTGACCCGCGGATCAGCCTGACCGGGGAGGCCTCGTGACCGCCGCCGCCACGGGTGACAATCTTGCTCCGCCCGACCCGCTGCCCCCGGCAGGGCCGGACGTGCTGGACATGGCGTCGAGGCGCTCTCCGCCACCGGACGCGCTGTGGCGTCAAGTGCTGCGGTCGCCCCGCGTGACGATCGGCGGCGGGGTGTTGCTGGTCATCACGCTGCTGTGTCTCGGCTCGATGCCCTGGACGCTCGGCATGGAGCAGTCGTCCATCTACTACGACAACGCCTTCGTCGGCGGCATCAACGAATCGCCCGAAGCGAGCGTTCGAGGGCATGATGGGCTACGACGCGGACGGACGCAGCGTGCTGGGCCGATCGCTGCTGGGGGGCGTGATTTCGCTCAGCGTCGGGGTTGCGGCGGCGACGATCAGCGTCGTGCTCGGTTGCGGTGTCGGCCTCATCGCCGGTTATGCGGGCGGCAAGGTCGACGCGGCACTGATGCGGATCGTCGACATCATCTATGGCCTGCCGTACATCTTGTTGGTCATTCTGTTCAAGGTGGGTCTGGAGCGGCCCACGGAGAACTTTCTGGGCAGTCTCGGCTTCGAGCGACCGGCGATGGCGGCGTCGCTGACGGTGATGTTCCTGGCCATAGGCCTGGTGAGCTGGCTGACGATGGCCCGCGTGGTGCGGGGGCAGGTTTTGAGCCTGCGGGCCCAGCCGTTCATCGAGGCGGCTCGGGCGGGTGGGATCGGGCAGGGCCGAATCTTCATGAGGCACCTGCTGCCGAACCTGATCGGGCCGATCATGGTCTACGCGACGCTGACGATTCCGCAGGCGATCTTGCAGGAGAGTTTCCTGAGTTTTCTGGGCATCGGCGTCGTTCCGCCACTTCCGAGCTGGGGCAGCTTGGCAAATTCCGGGCTTCGGCCGGCGTTCGATCCGTTCAACAGCGCGTGGTGGCAGTTGCTGCTTCCCGTGCCTGGCACTTGCGATCACGCTGCTAAGCCTTAACTTCCTCGGCGACGGCTTGCGCGACCTGTTCGACCCGAAGCGCGAGGGCGCAAAGCTTTAACAACCGGCGAAGCCGCAGCTTGCCCGCCGTCGAACCTCGCAGCGAGACGTCATGGAAAATCGATTCGGCCTCAAAGACTTCTTCCTGTTTGCCCTGGTGGGCGTGGTCCTGATCGTCATGGTCCTGCTCATGCTGCAGACCGGGCGGCAGTGGGATCTCATCAAGGCCATCGGCGACCAGAACACAACGCTGGCCACCGATGTCAGCCGCCTGAGTGACAAGATCGGCAATAGCCGAAGGCGGCACGTCGTCGGGCGGACAGCCGGCCGTTGTGCAGAACTTCTACGGCGTGTCGTCACAAGCCGGATCGATGCCCCAGACCTCCCGCAGTGGCCGACTCGGCCTTGCCTTCGACGGAGGTGCCGTCACAGGAGTCGGCCGCCCCGATCGAGGACCTCGGCTCGACCTTCGCCGCCATCGACGAGGCAGAGCAGGTCGACGGGTTCTCACGCGAGGGCACGTTCCTGGACAACTTCGGCATCAAGATCGGCCGACTGACGCCTCTGGTGTCGAGCGACGTGTATCAGAAGTGGGTCGAGTATCTCGTCCTCGAGCCACTCGTGCAGCGTAATCCGGAGACGTTGGCGTTCGAGCCGAAGCTCGCCGAGTCGTGGGAGATCAGCGACGACGGCCTGACGATGACGTTCACGCTTCGCCAGGGCCTTCGCTTCAGTGACGGAGAGCCGCTGACAAGCGATGACGTGGTCTTCACGTTCGATTGGATCATGGACCCGGAGGTTCAGGCCGACCGGGAGCGGTCGTACCTGACCAAGCTGTCAAGCGTGACGGCGTTGGACGATCGGCGGGTGCAGTTCGTCTTCAACGAGCCTTACTTCCAGAACTTCGAGTACGCGGCGGGCGGCATCGGCATCATGCCGCGGCACTTCTACGAGCAGTACACGCCCACGCAATTCAACGAGTCGATCGGCCTGCTCTTGGGCAGTGGGCAGTACATGCTGCCGAGCCCGACCGACTGGACGCCTGCGAGCGACGTGTCGCTGGTACGCAATCCCCGCTACTGGGGTGAGCCGTCGACACTGGCGGGGATCAACTTCAAGCAGGTGAGCGAAGAAGCCGTTGAAGAAGTCATGTTCCGCAACGGCGAGCTCGACCGCCTGGGAGCGGCTCCCGAGGTTTTCGACAAGCTCAAGAGCGACGACGAGATCATGGGCCAGAGCAAGGCCTTCGACTACTTCACGCCGTTCGGCGGGTACACATACATCGGCTGGAACCAGCTGAATCGAGATGACGACGGCACGGAGACGCCGACCAAATTCGCTGATGCCCGCGTGCGTCGGGCGATGACGATGCTGACGGACCGTGAGCGTCTTGCCGACGAGATCTACCGCGGCTACGGACAGGTCGCCAGCGGCCCCTTTGCGTTGGGGTCGCCGCAGGAGAACCCGTCGATCGAGCCGCTGCCGCGAGACGTGTCCGCCGCGACCAACCTGCTAGCTGAGGCGGGTTGGACGGACACCAACAACGACGGCATTCTCGATGACGGCAACGGCAACGACTTCGAGTTCAAGCTGATGTACCCCGGCGGTAGCGACTTGGCGGAGCAGATCGTCCTGAGCCTTCGCGACGACATGGCCGAGGGTGGCGTGTTGCTGGTTCCAGAGCGGACCGACTGGCCCGTGCTGGTCGAACGGCTGAACAACAGCGAGTTTGAAGCAGCAACGCTCGGCTGGTCGGGGAGCGTCGAAAGCGACCCGTACCAGATCTTCCACAGCGACCAAGCCAAGGCCAAGGGTGACAACCGCACGGGCTATCGCTCCGACCGGCTCGACAAGGCCATCGAAGCGGCACGCGTGACGGTTGATCCCGAGCAGCGAATGCCCCTGTGGCACGACGTGCACCAGATTCTGCACGAGGATCAGCCGTATACCTTCCTGCTCAATCGCAAGGCCTTGCGGTTCTTCAACGAACGCGTCGGCAACGTGTCGACGAGCAAGCTGGGGCTCAACTACGAGTACCTCAATGGCGGCGTGTTGCCGTGGTTTGTCGGGGCTGGCAGCCAAGCGACCCGCTAGTTCGGCGACTACGAGGACCCGCCGATGCTGACGTACATCCTTCGCCGACTGCTGCTGTTCGTGCCGACGATTTTTGGTGCGACGCTGCTGGTCTTCACCCTGCTTTACAACGCGCCGGGCCAGATCACGGACACGGTGGCCGACGCGGGCGGGAACATGCGTCCCGAAGCGCGGGCGGCTAAGGAGGCGTACATCAACGAGCGGTTCGGGTTGAACGATCCGTTCTTCATGCAGTACCTCCGCTGGCTCAACAACGCCTCGCCGATCGGTCTGCACATGCACCGGTACAGCGACGCCGACGTCGTTGAAGCTAGAGAAGAACGCCGGGAGTTCGAAGAGCCGATTCGCTCGAAGCTGCTCGCGGAAGACCCGGGAATGAAGTACGAGGAGCAGCAGGAAATACTGCAGGCCGCTGCCGATGAGGCCGGCGTCTCTTTCTCACCCTCGGCGGGCGACTACCGGTTCGACAAGTTGCCGATCAAGCTGCCGGATTTGGGGTACAGCTTCGTGTTTCAAAGGCCGTCGATCGACCTGATCAGTGAGCGCCTGCCGATCACGCTGCTGCTGAACGCAATCTCCCTCCCGCTCGCGATCGGCGTGAGCATTGTCACCGGCGTCTGGTCGGCCAAGCACCGCGGCGGCTGGCAGGATCTGATCACAGGCTTTGTCCTTCTCGCGCTCTACAGCTTGCCGGTCATCTGGATCGGCGTGATGCTCATCGGCTTCCTCGCCAACGCCCAGCAGCACGTCGGCTGGTTTCCGCCGGGCGAGCTCGTGTCGTTGGACGGCCAGAACCAACCGTTCTTGCCCAGCACCGGGGTCGACGGTTCCTTCAGGCTGGGGTACCTGCTCGATTCGGCATGGCACCTCGTGCTGCCGGTGCTCTGCCTGAGCTACACGCAGTTCGCCTATCTCAGCAAGTTGAGCCGTACGAGTTTGTTGGAAGTCTTGGGAAGCGATTACGTCAGGACAGCCCGCGCCAAGGGCCTGTCGTCGCAGGTGGTCTTGTGGCGTCACGCGTTCCGCAACGCGCTGGGCCCGATCATCACGGTGCTGGCTGCGTTGCTGCCGGCCATCATCGCGGGAAGCGTGGTGGTCGAGCGCATCTTTACCATCGACGGCATGGGTTCGCTGCTGATCGAATCGCTGTTGCGACGCGATCGCGAGTTGTTCTTGAGCCTGTCGCTGGTGACGCTGCTGCTGACCATCGCCAGCTACCTTCTCGCCGACCTCGCCTACGCCGCGGCCGATCCTCGGGTGAGTTACGACTGAATCTTCCATGACGCTCGACGCCACCGAAGCTCGCCAGACGCCCGCCCCGGCCTACGCCGCGGTGGAGTCCGCCGCACGTCGCGACCAAGGCGGACGGTCGCTTTGGCTCGTGGCCATGGAAAAGGCGTCGAAGCGACCGACGGCCCGGATCGGGCTGGCGTGGGTCATTCTGCTGCTCTTCGTCGCCGTCTTTGCCCCGTTGCTGGCCAACTCTCGCCCGTTGCTGGTCAAGACGACCGACGGCTGGTCGTCGCCGATGTGGAAGGGCCTTACGGCCGTCGACATCGCTCTGCCACTCACGGTGTTGAGCCTGATCGGGCTCGTGCTTGCCGCCCGACGGATCAAGCTTCGGCCGCTTGTCGCGCTCGGTCTCGCCGTCGCGATGCTTGCCGGCTCGTTCGGCGTGGGGTGGCTCATCGCCGACCCGCCGCGAATCGAGCAGTACTCGTCATACCGCACCAACGCGGCAAGCGGGGCGTACGAGACGGTCGTTCGTGCGCCCGTTCCGTATAGCCCAAACGACACGCTCCGCGACGTCGGCCGCGCGCGAACGGCGGCACCGTTCTGGCTGAAGAACGACAACGCCCGCAAGCTCAAAAGCAGCCACTGGCTCGGCACCACGATCAACGGCGAGGACATGGCGAGCCGCATGATCCACGCGACCCGAGTCGCACTGGCGATCGGATTCGTCGCGACCGGCATCTCGACGCTCATCGGCATCGTGATCGGGGCGATCATGGGCTATGCGGGTGGCATCATCGACCTGCTGGCCATGCGCTGCGTTGAGATCGTTCAAGCGGTGCCTGTTTTGATCGTGCTGCTGATCGTGATGACGTTCTATGGAAAGAACATCTGGCTCATGATGGCCACGATCGGTGTGATGTCTTGGACGGCGGACGCGCGGTTCATTCGGGCGGAGTTCTTGCGGCTGCGTAGCCAGGAGTTCGTTCAGGCCGCTCGTGCCGCCGGGTTGCCGACGTGGAGTTTGCTGTTCCGCCACATGCTGCCCAACGGCATCGCGCCGGTGCTCGTCAACGCCAGCTTCGGTATCGCGTCGGCGATCTTGCTCGAAAGCATCCTGAGCTTCCTCGGGCTCGGCCTTGAGGCCAGCGACCCGTCCTGGGGAGCGTTGCTCAACCAGGCACGCAGCGGCGGGAGCGGCTTCAACTGGTGGATCGCCGCCTTCCCGGGTTTGGCGATCTTTTTGACGGTCTTTGCCTACATCCTCATAGGCGAGAGCCTTCGGGATGCACTTGATCCCAAGCTCAACCGGCGCGACTGATCGTCGTCACGTGACACCGGTGAGCGCGGCTCTTGATCCGGTGTAGCGACGACTCAGGTCTCGACATGCGGTGCGACCGGCTACCCCAGCACGCCGACGCTGCCTACGACGGTGCACTGATCTACCCAAACATGTGCCCGAGCAGGATGTCGAAGACGTCCGTGCTGTCGACTCGTTCCCGCGGCACCCCGTGCGACGACATCAACAGCGGGCCGTCCTCCGGCGGGCCATCGGCAAGGCCGTGGCTGCCGCGGACGAGGTCGGCGTCGAGGGGGATGACATCGAGCAGGTTGCGAAGGCCAAGTTTGCGGCCGACAAGCTTTGTGAGCAGCTTTGGCTTGGCCCCTCTCTTCAAGAACAACTCGACAGGGTCGTAACCCGGCTTTCTGTGGATGTCGACAGTCCTTGCATAATCAGGGGCTAGATCGTCTTCGTTCCAGAAGTAGTAAGTGAACCATGAGCCCGGCTCGCTGAGGCACACGAGATCTCCTGCCCGTGTGTGGGCCAGATCGCCACGATCGTCGCCTGCCAGAACCTGCGAAACGCCGGAAGTCGCCTCGAGAAGTGACTGAACTCCGCGCAGATCGTCCCCGTCGCGTACGTAGACATGGGCGATCTGATGGTCCGCCACAGCGAAGGCCTTGCTCGCTCCGGCGTCGAGACGCTCGGTGCCTCGCTCCTGGCGAATGCTCAAGTAGCCATTGCTTCTTAAGACGCGGTTGAGATGCACCGGCGTATCGACCGGAGCGATGCCATATTCGCTGAGAATAACGATCCGGGCGTTCCTGTTACTGAAGTGCGAAATGAGCTCGCCGATGAGGCGGTCGACGGATTGAAGCTCATCGCTGAGCATCGACGGACTTGACGACTTGGGGCCTTCGCGTTGCAGGACGTAATCGAGGTGAGGGAGATAGACGAGGCTCAGCGTCGGGTTGTGCAGTTCGTCGACCCGGGTCGCAGCGCGTGCGATCCAGTCGCTTGCTTCGATACCGGCTGCCGGGCCCCAGAACTTGAAGAGCGGGAACGGGCCGAGCTCCTGTTGCAACGTGTCGCGCAGCGAGGGCGGGTTCGTCCAGACGTCGGGCACTTTGCGTCCGTCGGCCAGGTACATCGGTCGCGGCGTGACGGTGTAGTCCGCGCCGGAGTACATCGCATACCACCAGAAGAGGTTGGCGCAGGTGAAGGTCGGGTCGCGTTGCCGGGCAACATCCCAAAGTCGCGGCGACTGGACGAGCGTGTCAGCCTGCTGCCAAAGACGGACTTCTTGAGTGTCTTTGAAGAACCAGCCGTTGCCGACGATTCCGTGGTGGCGAGGCGTGGTTCCGGTGAGGTAGTTGGTCTGGGCCGTGCACGTGACGGCCGGCAGGGCAGGCTTGATGGTGGCGAGTTGGTTCGTCTGGAGGAACGCCTTGAGGTTCGGCGTCGCGTCGCCGATGAGGGACGGCGTGAGCCCGACGACGTTGAGAACGGCAGTCTTGAACACGTCTGTGGATTGGTTGAGCCTTGCCGAAGGAAAAGGTCGCTGTTTCTGCAGCATATCGGGACGGTCTGCAGGATGCCGTTTCAGATCAGCCTGGAGGCGTACCGGCAGCTAGAGTGATCGACCATGGCCTGGATCGCCGAAGACACCCGTCGCATGCGCCTCGATGCGGGCGAGCCGCTTTTGACCGATGCCCTAAAGAAGCAGCTTGAAAGCGTCTTCTTCCCAAGGTATCCGACCAAGCGGGCATGCCTGCTGCCTGCGCTGCACATGGTGCAGCACGAGTACGGCCACATCGACCCGGCGGCGTTGAAGGAGGTCGCCGAGTTCCTCGAGGTTTCGCCCGCCGAAGCTTTCGATACGGCGACCTTCTATGAGGAATACTGGCTTCGGCCTAAGGGAAAGTACCTCGTCGCCGTCTGCCGAAGCCTGGCCTGCGAGATCGTCGGTGCCAACGACATCATCGAAAAGCTTCTGACCAAGCTCGACCTGATGGACGTGGGCGAGACGACCGACGACGGCCGGTACACGTTGGTGGCTTTGGAGTGCCTTGGTTCTTGCGGAACGGCACCGGTCGCACTGGTCAACGACGTCCTGCACGAGGACATCACGGCCGACTCGATCAGCGAGTTCATCGATTCGTTGCCGGATGACCCGCACGACTACCAGGACCCGTCGGTTGATTTCGAGGTGCCGCACGAGAACCCGGCAAATGCTGCGACGGTGCATCCTGCCGGATAAAGTGAACGTTCCTGGGGAAATCTTGCACTTTCCGTGGGTGTCGTTCGAGCGGGCGAAAAAGTTATGAGACGTTGCCTGTCGTGCCGATAACGCAGACAGCGTGATCTACGGCACCTACCTCAGCGCAACCGGCATTGCCCAGGCCCAGGCCAAGCAAGACGTGATTGCCAACAACCTCGCCAACGCGGAAACCACCGGTTTTCGCAGGCTTCTGACGCTCGAACAACAGCGTCCGCCGGAGCCGGATTCTCCGGATTACCTGAAGAATTCGACCGGCGGCAACGTCTTGCTGCCGACGCAGGTCGACACCTCCCCGGGTGGTCTGGAGCAGACCAATCGGCCTCTGGATGTTGCGGTCGTCGGCGACGGGTACCTCAGCGTCAGCAAGCAGACACCCGCCGGACCCAAGGTGTTCCTCACCCGCGACGGTCGCATGTCGACCAACGCGGACGGGCAACTGACGCTCACGAGCGATCCGACCGCCCTCGTGCTCGGCCGCGACGGGTTGCCGATCACGCTACCTCCGGACGTTTCCGAGTCCGACATCGTACTCGAGCAAGGCGGGGCAGTGGTCGACAAAGGCGGTCGGCGACTGGGAGACGTCCGGATTGCGAACGTCAACGACCCGAGTCGGCTCGTAGCCCTCGGCAGCGGTCTCCTCGACCCCCGCGGACCCGTCGCCGACGCCACCGGCGCGTCGTTGCGGTCGGGATACATCGAGACCAGCAACGTCGACCCGACGCTCGAGCTGACCCACATGATCCGTGTCAGTCGCCGGCTCGAAGCCAACGCCAACCTCATCCGTCAACAGGACTCGACCCTGGGCCGGCTCATCGAAGCCAGCGCCCTCACGTAGTCCACGTCACTCGTAAGCAGACCCACCATGGCCATCACAGCACTCAACTCCGCCGCCACCGGCCTTCGCGCGTTGTCGACCCGAATCGACGTCATCGCCAACAACCTGGCCAACTCGGAAACCACGAGTTTCAAAAGGCAACGCGTCAACTTCGAGGACCTGATGTACCTCACCAAGCGCCACCCCGGCACGCTCAATTCGCAAGGCGAAGCCTCGCCGGCCGGTGTTCAGGTGGGCCTGGGCGTGAAGGTTTCGAACACCCAGCTCGACCTCGAGCAGGGCACGCTCGACCCGACCGGCGGCAAGCTCGACCTCGCCATCGAGGGCACCGGCTTCTTCAAAGTTCAGGTCGCAGACGGCATTGGTGACGGCGTGGCTTACACGCGAAACGGTGACTTCTTCCGGAACAACGAAGGAAGTCTCATCCTCGGCCTCGGTGCCGGCTACAAGCTCGACCCCGAGATCAACATTCCGATCGAGGTCCCGATGAACACCGTCGAGATCAGCGAAGACGGCACCATCAGCGGCATCGCCCCCGGGCAGGTCGAAGCACAGGAGTTCGGCCGACTCTCGATCAGCCGGTTCAGCAACCCTCAAGGCCTGAAGCTTCTGGGCGGCAGCCTCTTCGTCGCCACGGGAGCCAGCGGCGACGGCATCGACGGCCAGCCGGGCGAAGACGGCGCGGGTCTCGTCCGTCAGGGCTTTCTCGAAGGTTCCAATGTCGACCCGGTCAAAGAACTCGTGACGCTCATCAAGACGCAGCGCAATTTCGAGCTCAACAGCCAGTCCATCAAAACCGCCGATGAGGCGCTGCAGACCATCGGCAACCTCCGCCGGTAAAGGCCGCATTCTGAAGGATTCTGACCATGTTGCGACGAACCATCGCCATCCTGCTAGCCGCCACCGCCTCCGCCGCGGCCGACGCGCAAGACCTTCACGTTTCGCTGCGTCCCGCCGTTGCCGTCACCGGAAGCGTCACCATCGGTGACGTCGCCCGGCTCACAGGCGACCAGGCGGACCGCGTTTCGACGCTCTCGATCTCGCCCGACACCCAGGGCCAGGTCTCTGCCGACGAAATCGTCGCTGCTCTCATTGATGCGGGCATTGGCAGGCACCGCTTGCTCCTTCGTGGGCCGGACGCCTGCGAGGTTCGGGTCTCGTACGCAACGGCCAGCGAACCCGTCGTCGCCGACGAGTGGGACACACTTGCCTCGCCCCGAACCGTTCAAGAGACGCCGACGATCAAGGAGATCGAGGACGAAATTGATGTCGACACCTCCCGTGTCGCCCGACTCGTTCGTCCTGTAGCCCGGGGCGTCGTCATCCAACCGGCGGATGTCGCCTTCGACACCGACACCAGTTCCCGCGGCCGATTCGCCAACGCCGATGCCGTTGTCGGCCAACGTGCCGCACGCAAGCTCGACGTCGACGACGTCGTCCAGCCGCACGACCTCGTCGCACCGCTCCTCGTCAAGCGAGGCCAGCGGATCAAGGTCGCCCTGGCGAGCGGTGGCGTGGTCATCAACTCCATCGCCACCAGCCAAGACGATGGCGGCTTCGGTCAGGTCATCCGCTGCCGCGTCGATGCGACGGGCGAAAGCCTCCGCGTCGTCGTCACGGGTGCCGGCGTCGGCCGCGTCACATTTTGAAGGAAAGCGAGCACATCATGAAAAAGCTCAACCACGCATCCATCATCCTCGGCTCCCTCGCTGTCCTTGCCGCGCGGGCGTCAGCTCAACCGACGACCACTGCGTCGCGTCCGCTGACCCCGACGACCGAGCCCGCGACCATCGAATCTGCCGAGGACATCGCGATGCGCATGTTTGCCCGCGGCGGATCGCTGTTGCAAGCGCAGCTCGACAGCCGCTCCGCCGTCGGCCGTGGCGTCGGCACGCAGGCGTCTGTCATCGACGAAAGTGTCAGCTTCTTCGCCATCCCGGAGCCCGAGCCGACGCTCGTCCGCAAGCACGACTTGCTGACCGTCATCGTCAGAGAAGAAAGCTCCTCCCGTTCGGCCGGCAGTGCGGACTACGAGAAGCAGTACGACATTGCCGCGGACTTGCGGAGCTACATCGACGTTGATCTGGGCGACTTCCGGCTCATCCCCAAGTCTGGCGGACAGAGCCTCGACCTCGAGGCCGAACGCAGCTTCCAAGGCGACGGCAAGAACGATCGCCGCGACAGCTTCGTCACCCGCATCACTGCAGAAGTGATGGACGTCAAGCCCAACGGCACGCTCGTCATTCAGGCGCGCAAGCGCATCACGACCGACGACGACGAACAGCTCATCGTCCTGACCGGCACCTGTCGCACGGCCGACGTGTCGGCAGGCAACACGGTGCTGTCGACGCAGCTTCACGATCTGCACTTGCAGAAGCACACGCGTGGTCCCGTCCGCGACGCCTCGAAGCGCGGGTTCATCCCGCGGGTCGTCGATCGTGTGAACCCGTTCTGATTGTCAGACGACGGCGCACAAGAGCGAGGGCCAGACTTGGCTCTTTCTCTGCACTTTCCAACCTCTGACTGCCAACTTCTGCCTTTCATGATCAAGCGACTCGCTGCCATCCTCCTTCTTGTCGCCGCGCCGGTTTCGGCGACGCGTGTGGCTGACATCAGCCGGCTCGACGCGCAGCGTGAAGAGAAGCTCACCGGTATCGGCCTCGTCCTGGGCCTCGACGGCACAGGTGACGGTGGCGACTTCGCACCGGCCATCCGGTCGCTGGCACAGATGCTGGGCCACTTCGGCAACACGACCAACGTGCTCGAGCTCGGCGATGCCGACAATGTCGCCATCGTCGCGCTCACCGTCACCGTGCCGAGCAACGGCGTCCGAGACGGCGACGCCCTGGACGTCCATGTGACCAGCATCGGCGCCGCCAAGAGCCTCAAGGGTGGCCGACTGTTCATCAGCCCGATGACCGGTCCGCTGCCGGGCGGCGGGGGCATCTTTGCCTTGGCCGAGGGCCCAGTCATCCTGGAGAACGACGAGATCTACACGGTCGGCCGGATCGAGCGCGGTTGTGTGATGGAGCGTGATCTGGCGAAGAAGTTCGTCCGCGAAGGACGCTTCTCCATCGTGCTCGATGACGCCCACGCCTCGTGGACGACGGCGAGCAACATTGCCAAGGTCATCAACGAGACCGGCAGCCTCGACGGCCAGGAGCTGGCGGTCGCGATCGACCCGAAGAACATCCTGGTCTCGATCCCGGAGCCCGACCTGGCTCGGCCGGACACCTTCATCAGTCGCGTGCTTCGGTTGCCGGTTCCGCTGGTCGCCGACGAGGCACGCGTTCGCATCAACGAGCGACTCGGGACCGTCGTCATCACAGGCGACGTGGAAATCAGCCCGGTCGTCATCTCGATGCGAGGCCTGACGATCACGACCGCCGCGACAACGCCGCCCGATGGCGTGACGGGGCCTGGAGATCCGTTCGGCAACCCGGTCGGCAATGCCGACGACGCTGGTGGCCGGGTGGCGACGGGCAACTTCGTCTCGCTGGCCACAGGCGAAAGCGCGGTCAACGACCGGAGCCGTGCCAAGCTTCGCGACCTGGTTGCCGCCCTCGATCGGCTCAATGTTCCGGCAGACGACCGCATCTCGATTCTCAAGGAGCTGCACCGCACGGGCAAGCTCCACGCCAAGCTCATCATCGACTAGCCCCAAGCGACATGTCACCCCTTCCCAGCACATCCAACGCCGCGACTTTGAAGCCGGTCGTGACCCAATGGGTCGGCCAGAGCTTTTACGGGCCGATGCTCAAGCAGGCCCGCGAGTCGAGTCTTTCGCCTGAAGAGTCGCCATTCTCGGGCGGCCGGGGCGGCAGCGCCTTCAGCTCGATGCTCGACCAGCGTCTTGCCGAAGGAGCCGGCCGCAACTCGGCAGACGGCCTCGTCGACTCCATCGTGAGTCAGCTCAGCAGTGACTAGTTCGATTCAAGCGCCTTCCACCACGGAGCCTGTTGCCCACCCCTTCGAACATCCCGAACGCCGCGCCGCCGGCGCCCATCGACATGCTTCTGGCAACGCTCCACAAGCTCCGCACGACGCAGGATGACCTGCGAGGCGTGCTGACGGAGCAGGAGCGAGCGATGCGACAACTGGACGTCAAGGCGATGTCGGCCGCGTCGCGTCGTCAAGAGGCGCTGCACCGTGTGCTGCTTCGGCACGAAGCCGAGCGTCGCAAGCACGCCCGTACCGCCGCCCGGCTACGCAACTTGCCGGCGGAAGCGACGCTGCTCATTCTGGCAGAGGGGTATGCCGAGCGACGCGAGGAACTGCTCGCCGTCCGCAACGAATTGCTGGCGACGACGCAGGCGACGCGCACGGTCGGCAAGACCTGCAGCCGCATGGCCGGCGGTGTGTTGGCCCACTTGAACCAGGCGCTGCGGATTCTGCACCGCCCGTTCCTCTACTCCGCCGCGGGTGACTGCCCGCCCGCTGCCGGCCAGGCCCGGCACGTCCGTCTCGTCGGTTGAGCCCCCCCTTTTCCCAAAGAACATGTCCCTCAGCGGAACCCTCAACATCGGCAAGAGCGCTCTGGCCGTCAACCAGTCGGCTATCCAGACGACCGGCAACAACATTGCCGGCGCGAGCGATCCGAACTATTCGCGCCAGGTCACCAGCATCGGCGCATCGCGTGATCGCATCGCCGGCGACGGCATCTTCCTGGGCACGGGCATCGAGCTGACCGGCGTTGCGCGGCAGGTCGACGAGGCACTCAACCGTCGCCTCGATGCCGCCTCCGGCGAATCGGCGGCGGCGCGGGAGAAGCTCGACTGGCTCAAGCAGGCCGAGGCGTCCTTCAACGAACTCAGCGACGCCGACATCTCGACGGCGATGACGCGTTACTACACGTCGTGGTCAGCGCTGGCCAACAACCCGGGCGACGCGGCGCTGCAACGGTCGGTCATCTCCGAAGGCGAAACGCTGGCCAGCGAGTTCAACCGGCTCTACGACCGACTCGATCGCCTGGCCGATGACGTGGACATCCGCGTCGAGGGCTATGCCAAGGAGACCGACCGACTGCTCGATGAAGTCGCGGAACTGAACAAGCAGATCTCGCAGGTCGAAGGCTCCGGCGGCGGGGCGAGCAACGCGCTTCGCGATCGTCGCGACGCGACCGTCGGTGAACTCGCAAGTCTGGCGGGCACCCGCGGGATTCTGCAGCCCGACGGCTCCATGAACATCTATGCCGGCACCGAGCCCCTCGTCATCGCCGGCGACTCCCGCGGCATCGAGCTCGAACGACGCAACGACCCGCAGAGCGGCAAGGTATTGACGACGGTCGCGATCGGCGGCGGTGGCGGGCCGGCACCGCTGCGTGGTGGGCAGCTCGCCGGTGCGGTCGAGGCACAGTCGACGATCCGCGAGACCATCGACCGAATCGACGCCGTCGCTCAGTCGCTCAAGCACGAGGTCAACGCCCTCCACGCCAGCGGCCAAGGTGGCCGCGGGTACGACACGGTGGTGGCGGACGTGCGTGTGGATGACACGACGGTGCCGCTCGATCTCCCCGCGGCAGGCGTCGAACCGCCGCCGCAGAACGGGTCGTTCGTCGTCCACCTTCGTGACAAGATCAGCGGCAACACGACGAGCACCGTCGTCACCGTCCCCCTCGACGGCACCGCGGGTGGGATGTCGCTGGACGATCTGCAGACACAACTCAGCGGCATCGGTGGCGTCTCTGCATCTGTCTCGGCCGGGCAGCTTTCGGTGTCGGCCGACGCGCCGTCGCAGGAAATCGTCTTCGCCGAAGACACCAGCGGCGTGCTGGCAAGCCTGGGCCTCGCGACGTTCTTCACCGGCAACGGTGCGGCCGACCTTGCCGTCAGTGCCAGGCTGAAAGAAGACCCGGGCCGACTCGCGACGAGCCTCGACAACACCCCCGGGGGCAACGGCAACGCACTGCGAATGGCAGAGCTTGCCGATCGCGGCGTGTCCGACCTCGCCGGCGCGACCATCTCGCAGGCGTACGACGCGACACTCTTCGAGGTGTCCGCCGGGGTCCGCTCCGCAAGCACCGAGGCCGAGGCGTCGGGTGCTATCGAAGAGACGCTGGTCGCCCAGCGGCAAGCCCTGTCGGGCGTCAGCCTCGATGAAGAGGCCGTCCAACTGATGCGGTACCAGCAGAGTTATCAGGGCGCCGCCCGACTCATCGCGACGGTCGACGAGATGATGCAAACGCTCCTCCAACTGGTCTGAAACCCTTAGAACCATGCAAGTTTCTTCTTCCCGCACGGTCCGCGTCAGCGAAATCCAGCGCACGCTCGGGGCGTCTAGCCAGATCGCCAAGACGCAGAGCGCGATCGCGACATCCACCGAGCAACTCACCACCGGCAAGCGGATCAATCGCCCCAGCGATGCCCCCGCCGACGCCGCCTCGGCCCAACAGATTCGGCGGTCGCTCGAACTGCAGGACGGCTACAAGTCGAACCTGAACCACGCCGACCGCATGCTGTCGCGCACGGATCAGGCCCTCTCCGATGCGACCGACCTGCTCCGCGAGGCCCGACAGATCGGCCTCGCCAACGCAGGCGATCAAGCCAACGACGCCGAGCGGCGTGGCGCTGCCCAAGTGCTCCGCACGATCGAAACCCAGCTTCTGGACGTCGCCAACTCGAGTGAAGGGGGCATCAACCTCTTCGGCGGTGGCACCGGCGATGCCGAGCCCTTCCGCATGACCGGACAAGGCGTGCTCTTTGATGGAGCCGACACCAGTGCCCGGTCCGTCGTCGGCGCGAACGGAAAAACCCTGCGCACCGGCGTGGAGGCTGCGGACGTCTTCGGCGGGAACAGCCGACGCGTCGGCACCGACGATCTCGCACCCAACGTCAACGCCGCCACCCGTCTCGGGGACCTTGAGGGTGCCCGCGGCCTGGGTATCGAGCGCGGCTCGATCCGAATCACCAACGCCGGCACCAGCACAGTCCTCGACCTTCGCGATGCCGACACGCTGGGCGACGTCGTCAACCGGATCAACGCGTCCGGCATCGGCGTCACGGCGAGCATCGCTGCCGGCGACACCTTGCAGGTCAGCGGCGCCAGCGTCACCATCGGCGAAGTCGGCGGGGCGACGGCGGCGGACCTCGGTCTCATCAACCCGTCACCCGCCGCCGTCGTCTCCGGCAGCTCCGTTCAGCCGCGGGTCGACGATCAAACGCCGCTGTCACTGCTCAATGCCGGAGCGGGCGTCTCGGCCGGAGCGTTCGAAATCTCGAACGGGACGTCCGTGGCAACCGTTGACACCACCGGCCTCGCCACCGTCGAAGACCTCGTCAACGCCGTCAACGCCACCAACGTCGGCGTGAGCGCGACGATCAGCGACGACGGCACCCGCATCCTGCTCCGCAACTCCACGCAGGGCAGCGACCTCCGGATTTCCGAAGTGTCGGGCGGCACCACCGCCCAAGAACTCGGCTGGCTCACGTTCACCGCGTCGGATCCGCTTTCAGAGTTCAACAACGGCTTGGGCGTTCGTCGTGATCCCGACGGCCCGGACCTGCTGCTCGAAGATGCGGGCGGCGTTCAGTTCGAGGTTGATCTTGATGATGCAACCGATGCCGACAGCGTTATCGCCGCCATCAACAGTGCCGCTTCCGCAGCCGGCGCGGGCACCGTCGCTGCCTTCGATCCGTCGCTCCCGGGCCTGACGCTGACCGGCGTTGCCCGCGTTACCAACGCGGGACTGTCCAATGCCGTCAGCGATCTCGGGCTCGACGAGCCGGTCATCGGCAACGCGGTGGCGGGGCGGGATGTCAATGCCGTCGGCGTGGACGGTCCGTTCACGCATCTACGCAACTTGATCAACTCGCTCGAGTCTGGAGATCTTGCCGCCGCGAGCAACGCGGTCGGTCGGCTGGACGAGGCGGAGGAGCAGGTTATCAGCGTTCGCGGCGAGGTGGGCGGTCGACTTCGCGAGGTCGAGCAGCGGCGTGACCGTCTGGAAGACTCCGAGCTGACGCAGCGGGAGCTGCTGTCACGTCTTGAGGACGTCGACTTCGCCGTTGCTGCGGTGGAGTACGAGACGCTGCAGAACAGCCTTCAGGCGCAGCTTCAGACGACGTCGAACCTGTTGAACCTCTCGTTGTTCGATTTCCTGCGATAGCCCGGATCTCAGCAACTTCTGACCCGTTTTTATTGACCCTTCGACGCCGCAACGGCCGATAGACCAGGTGGAGAGGCCCCGTGACCGGTGGACCCGACCTTCGACTCGAGCCTGCGTGGCACGAGTTGCATGGCACCACCGCTGGTGATGCCTCTGGACATTTTGCCGAACCGCGTGACGCCACGCGTCTTTTTGTCGTCAGCACCCCAAGAGCCCTATGAGCCAGACCATCACATCATCCGAGGCCCCCACCGCGTCGGCCACCGACACGGGTCTCGTGCAGATTGAAACCACCCGCTTCGGCCCGATCGAGATCGCGTCCGACCACATCATCCGCTTCGCCGACGGGCTCCTGGGCTTCCCGCAGTCTGTGCGGTTCGCGCTGATCCAGGCAGACGATCAACAGTCTGCCGAGGCGGCGGATGAGGGCGGCTGCGTTTTCTGGCTACAAAGCCTCGACGACCCGCGTCTCGCCTTCGTGGTGTGCGATCCGACGGCCTTTGTTGCAGATTTCGGGATCGATCAGATTCCGCTCCGCGAGGACGGCCGGACCGATCTGGGTCTTGCGTTGGAGAGCGACATCAATGATGAGCCGCTCCAGGTGCTGGCGATCTGCAACCGCGTCGACGAGTGGCTCACGGGCAATCTGCTCGGGCCGCTGGTCGTGAACGTGGAGAAGTTCGTCGGCAAGCAGATCGTGCTGACCGAGAAGCGGTGGGGCACGCGCCAGCCGCTGATCCGCCTAGGCCAATCCCGTGAAGCGGGCGACCAGACTGCGGGCCGGATCGCTCCGGATGCGCCGAACAATTGCGCAAGACCGCCTAGGTGGTCTCGTGATGTCGAACGGGCCTGAAATTGCTGGGCTGTTTTCCGACAGGTCGCCTGAACCGTCACCTAACTTCAATCGTAGAAGCTCCGCCCAGACTCCAAGGACGGATGTTTTGCCAGGAAAAGGAACGCCATGTTGGTGCTATCTCGCCAGCGGAACGAAACAATCATGATTGGTGACGAGGTCGAAGTGACCGTCATCGATATCCGCGGCGACAAGGTGCGTCTCGGCATCAACGCCCCGCGTGAGGTCACGGTGCACCGTAAAGAGGTGTACGAGGCCATTAAACGTGAGAACCAGGCCGCCGCTCAGGTCCAGCCGGACGGCTCGACGGGCGACGGAACGGCCGCGGTACCCGCTGCCGCGCCGGCAGACGGTCAGGTTCGCCCGGCGGTTCGCGTGATCGGCCCGACGAAATCCGTCGCACCTCGTCAGCGTCGCCCACGGTCGGAATCCCAGCCTGCCGAGGGCAGCAACGGGTCTTGAGGCGTCGTACCACGCGCCGGAGCCTCTGAATGGAGGTTCTGGCAAATCGGGCCTTTGGCCCACGTGTGATAACCAGAGGCTGATAACGCCCCACCCGGGCCGGTCCTAATCGGACGACCCGGGTGGGGCGTTTGTTGTTTATGCAAGGCCCTGCCCGTGTCGATGAGAGAGCCGGAGCGGCAAGGTGTTTCGCCTCGGCGAGACGCACTTGCCTCAGGGGCTGGCAAATGCCAGTGTCTCATGGTTCGGATGTCCGCGTCGCAGGCGGATGACTGAGCCGTGTCCAGAAGGTCGACTTCCACACCTTGGAGGTCGGCATGGAAGATCCCGCCGTCGGCAACGGGCCGCTTGATTCCGGTAGATGCCGGGAGCTGGTGGTGTGACGGGATTCATGTCGGGACGCGACCGGAACGGACCGGTCGCCCCTGGCACGAGACGGTTGGTCAGTGGCACGGTGCCGCTGGTCCCGGCTGTTTCGAGTCGTACTTCGCCGGTCGAGTGACCGGCGGCGACGCCCGGCGAGAGCCGGTTCGAGCCGACCTTGAGTCGGCAACCCACGGAAGGACACCACGCCATGTCGCGTATCAACACCAACGTCAACTCGCTCGTTTCGCAGCGCGTTCTCGCCCGCAACAACGCCGACCTCAACAAGAGCCTCGAGCGTTTGAGCACCGGTCTGAAGATCAACAGCGGTGCCGACAACCCGGCCGGCCTGATCGCCAGCGAAAACCTTCGTGCCGAGAAGACCGGCATCACCGCCGCCCTGAACAACGCTGAGCGTGCCGGCAACATCGTCGCCACGGCCGAGGGTGGTCTTGCCGAGGTCGGCAACCTGCTCAACGAGCTGCAGGGCCTGGTCACCGAGACCGCCAACACCGGCGGCCTCAGCGACGAGGAGCTTGAGGCCAACCAGCTTCAGGTCGACGCCATCCTCAACACCATCAACCGCCTCGCCGGCAGCGTCAACTTCCAGGGCCAGAAGCTCTTGAACGGTGACTACAGCTACCGCACCAGCGGTGCCCAGCTTTCGGCCGTCAGCAACCTCCGCGTCAACGGCGCCCGTCTCCCCGACGGCTCGACGCAGGCCGTGGCCATCCAGGTCACCGGCTCGGCCCAGACCGCCAGCATCACGACCGCCGCCGGTGCCACGCTCAGTGCCGCCGTCACGATCGAAGTTGCCGGTAACAAGGGCACGGAGCAGCTGAGCTTCCTGTCGGGTGCCACGCTCTCCAGCGTCGCCGCCGGCATCAACGCCCTCAAGGACGTCACCGGCGTCGAGTCGACCGTCAGCGGCACCCAGCTCCGCATCGATTCGACCGAGTTCGGTAGCGACCAGTTCGTCAAGATCACGGCCATCAGCGGTGGCACGTTCAACGGCGGTGCCGGCTCCGATGTCGGTCAGGACGCAACGGTCACCGTCAACGGTGGCGAAGCCAGCGTCGACGGCTTGGCGGTCAAGTACCGCTCGAGCAACCTCGACGTCGAGTTCGACCTCGCCGAAGGTGCCAACTTCGGTGGCACGACCGTCGCCAAGACGTTCAACGTCGTCGACGGCGGTGCGGACTTCGCGCTGGGTTCGAAGGTCACCGAGACCGACAAGGCCTCGATCGGCATCACCAGCGTGTCGACCGGTAGCCTGGGCCTTGACGGTGCCTTCCTCTCGAGCCTCGCCTCGGGCGGTGCCAACAGCCTGACCTCGGGCAACTTCACCAAGGCTCAGGAAACCCTGAGCGAGAGCGTCAAGCAGGTTTCGCAGTCGCGTGGCCGCCTGGGCAGCTTCCAGAAGTTCGTCATCGGCTCCACCGTGAACCAGCTCGGTGTTGCTTACGAGAACGCCGCAGCCGCCGAGAGCGCGATCCGCGACGCGGACTTCGCCTTCGAGACCGCTGAGCTGACCCGGAGCCAGATCCTGGCCCAGGCCAGCACGACGGTTCTGTCGCAGGCCAACTCCCAGCCGCAGCAGGTCCTGAGCCTCCTCGGCTAAGGCCGACCGGCTCGACTCCCGTAGACGTCTTGCGGGAGTCGCAAACTCTGAATGGAACGCCCCGGCCTAGCCGGGGCGTTCTTGATTCTTGCACGACGCCTTAAGTCTTCCTGCCAGTTGGCCGATGCTCTCTATTAGTCGAAGCAGTCGACATCCTCGGGGGCCTCACGCGGTGCTGTACAGACCGCCACGATCGACATCGGAGGCAAAGGATGAATCTCAATCATCAGTCAGGTACTCAAGCTCCACAGAGTAACGAATCAACATCATCAGCCTCACGCTCCGGCGGAGGCGTCGACACGCAGGCCGCCGTCATGGAAGCGCTGCGCGAGGGTCACAAGACCCTGGAAGGCCTCAAGCAGATCAGCACGACGCTCAAGGGTGTCGGAACGATCCTGACGAAGGCAGCCTCGCTCGCTTCAACCATCGATCGCGGGATCCAAGGTCCAAGTCCTGCGTCCGATGGCGTCGCGCGGGCCATCGATCACGTCTCGGGCCTGCTGTCGCAGTGTCAGATGAACGGGCAACCGGCATTTGACGGCGCACTGGACATGGACGTGAAAGTCGACCTGGTGGACCTTGGCCCTCGGTCCGACGGGTCGCTGGCCATTGGGAGCGAAAGCGACGTGATCGCCGGCTTCAAGCCTGCCATGATCGCGACGTCCGACGCGAGCGCATCGCGCAGCTTCCACCTTCGCGTGCACGAGTCGCCTTCCGTCGCGGCCTGCACGCTCAGGCCCTCGGCGGACCTTCCGGACCCGGGCGAGGTGACCGACGCAGGTCCCGCGAACTGCCGGTGCTTCATGCCGCCACCGCCCGGCACGCCGATGCATTTGTGCGAGCTCAAGAGCAAGGGCGTCGACCTGTTCCTTCCGCCGACGCGGCTGTCACGCGAGACGGTCACAACGTTTCGCCGTGCCTTGGCCCCGCTGGGGCTCCGAGTGACGCGTCGCGGCCAGACCCTTCGAATCCAGGCGACGGTGGCGGGCCTGGCCGGCTCGTTTCGGCTCCGCTTGGGCAAAGGCATCGAGCGTTTGTTCGTCGTGGACGACGTCGTGCCAGGCGTGGACGTGGCCGTTCGCGTGGACGGGCGGCCGGCAGCGGTGTCCGGTCGAGACGCCTTGGTTCGTCGTGGTTCCGATCAGCTCTCAATCCGAATCGCCGGTGCGTTGGCTGTGGCAGGCGGCGAGACGATGATCCATGCGTCCGGCGGCTTACCTTTGCCGATCGCCCGACAGTCCAAACGCGACGGCTCGACCATTTGGCTGCCCAAGGGCTGGCCCAGCCACCCGCGGGTCGGCCGCATCAGCCGATCCGACGCCGCCGGGATCAGCATCGCCCTTCCTCAAGCGTCGATCGAGGTGCTGGGACTGTCGCGACTGCCGCTCTCGTCGGTGGCCCGATCCTGCCGGGCCGGCCGGGTGCCGCGACGTGCTAGCGAGGCGATCTTCGCGGCCATGCGACAGCTGTTCGACGTGACAGCACGGGCCGACGAGGCCGTGAACATCATGGAAACGGCGCTCGTCGCCGCATCGGCGGATTGGGCGACGCTGTCGATCGAACTGTCTAATGACGCTGCTGCCGCTTGCGGCACGGCGGGTCAGAGCCGACGATCAGCCGCGTGACGCAACCGGTCCTGCCTTACGAATCGCCCGCCCCCGACGGCGGCGGGCGGAGACGCGTGGCCTGGATGCTCTACGACTGGGCCAACAGCGGCTACGGCCTCGTCTGGGGCTCAATCTTTCCGCAGGTCTTCATCCGGTCGCTCCTGCCCGAGCAACCGACATGGGATCGCCGGGAAGTCGCCGGGTCGATGGAAATGGTCACGGGACTCGACGTGTTCGGCGTCCGACTCCACGGGAGCAGTGTCTTCGCGTTGCTCGTCGCCTTCGTGGCCACGCTCACCGTCTTGAGCGCGCCGGTCTTCGGTGCCCTTGCCGATGCCCGCGGCTGGCAGCGCCGCATGTTCATCATCACCGCAACGCTCGGCCCCATCGTCGCCATGTCCGCGGCACTTGTGCCGAGCGAATCGCCCTACGCGTGGCAGTTCGCGGCGGTCATCTACACGTTGAGCTTCTTCCTCTTCGGCCTGTCCATCACGTTCTACAACGCGTACCTGCCCGTCATCGCCGGACGGATGGGCGAGGCGAAGCTCGGCGGCTGGGGGTTCGCCGTCGGCTACATCGGCGGGGCGATCATGCTCATCATCAGCGGGCTTCTCCTGACGAAGCTGCTGCCGAACTACGACAACGTGTTCAACCTGGGCCTCGGGCTCAGCGGCGTCTGGTGGCTCGTCTTCAGCATCCCTGCATTTCTACTGATGCCCGACGTACCGCCTGCGAGCGACGCCCACCTACGGGAGAAGGGCGTACTCGGGCCGTTCAAGCAGGTGCTGGGAACGCTCAAGAGTCTGCGTCAGTACCGCATGCTCTTCCTGTTCCTGCTCGCGTTCCTCGTCTACATCAACGGCGTCGAATCGGTGATCAACTTGTCGAGCGCGTTCGCGAGCGACGTGCTGATGATGAGCGTGGCCGAGCTGACGACGATGTATCTCGTCGTCCAGTTCGTCGCCTTCGTCGGTGCTGCCAGTTGCGGCTACATCGCTCACCGCGTCGGCAACAAGCCGGTCATCATGACAACGCTCATCGCCTGGTGTGTCGGCGTTGGGTTGGCGTACCTCGTGCAGACGCCGTTGCAGTTCACGCTGCTGGGCATCCTCATCGGCCTGGTCCTGGGCGGCGTCCAGTCGTCGAGCCGCACGCTCATGAGCAAGCTCACGCCCGACGCCATCCGCAACGAGGCCTTCGGCTTCTACGCGATCGGCACCAAAGCCATGAGCATCTTCGGCCCGCTGCTCTTTGCAGGCGTCGGCACGATCACCGGCAGCCCGCGGCTGGCCATCTTCGCAGTCCTGCCGTTCCTCATCGGCGGGCTGGCGCTGCTCTCCCGCGTCAAAGAACCGGCCTGAGCGACTACTCGAGCACGAGATGGTCGCGACCGTTCCAGATAAAGCACTGGCTCCCACCGCCGCGGTAGTAGTCCTGGGCAAAGTCGCGCCGGGCCTTGGCATCGACGACGCCCCCCGGCTCCGGCGGGAGCCACGTGAAGGCGTCGCTGATCTTCGACTGCAGAAAGCGAACCTGCCGCGTCGGACGGTAAAGGTGCGGCACGTTCTGATTCGCCGGCAGCCCCAGCTTGCCGGCACGCTGTGAGAGGAACGTGTAGTAGTTGCCCGGCGGCCGCTTGGCGGGCTTCTCGTTGCGGGGCCGAAAGCTCTTGAAGCGATCGACAGGCGTGGCCCAGCGGGGCTTGACGTCGAACCCGAAGTCGATCGCCTGCATGTACTGGACGAGCATGATCGGCGACCCACCGCCGGGCGGCTTCGGCACGAACGGGCCGGGGCTACGCATGGGCTGCAACAGGTGCGTCCGCCCGACCACCTCGTGGAACCACCTGAGCGCGACTGTCATCCGACCCTTCACCGCGGCAGGGTTCGCGTGATGCAGCACCCACCCCGTTTCGGCGATGAAGGTTTCGACGTTCTTTAGATCCGATGTCGTTCTTGCGGCCATGCCTGTTCCCCGTACAGAGTCCCGAGAAGATTCTGCCAAAGGCGTAGCGGATTACAAGAGCTTTGAACCGAGGGTTTGACTGGACGTATTGCCAGAACCTCGTACTATTCATCCGTGCATCCGGTTGAACGGATGGCTGCTGCATGAGCCGACTCGCCCCCCCACATCCAACTTCACCCGAATCCGGCGATCGTCTTCTGTCGTCGATGTCGGTGCTGAGCGACCCGACGCGGCTTCGTTTGCTGCGACTCCTCGCGGCCGAGGAATTGGCGGTCGCGGAGCTGTGCGAGGTGTTGCAACTGCCTCAAAGCACGGTGAGCCGACACCTTAAAACGCTGCTCGACGGCGGCTGGCTGGTCCATCGCCGCGAAGGCACCGGCGGGCATTACGCCCTGGTCGTCGATGAACTTGAACCTGGAAAGCGTGCCCTGTGGCTGCTGGCCCGCGAGCAGTCGGGGAGTTGGCCGACGGCTATGCAGGACGAACTTCGACTTCGCCAGCACATCGCCACGCGTGGCACAGCCGGCGGGTTCTTCGCTGGCGTCGCGGGCGATTGGCAGGCCATCCGCGACGAGCAATACGGCCGACGGCTTCGAAGCCGATGGCGGCCTTCGCCTTCTGCCCGCCTATGCCGTCGTCGCCGACCTCGGTTGCGGCACGGGCGACTTCATCGACCGAAAGCTCGCCGACGCTTGCTGAGAGTCGTCGGCGTCGATGCGTCGCCCGACAATGCTCAAGGCCGCCCGCCGTCGCTTGCGTCCTTTAGATAATGTGAAACTCAAGCAGGCCGAGCTGTCGGCGGTGCCGCTGGCCGACGCGACCTGCGACGTCGCCTTCTGCATTCTGGCCCTCGGCTACACCGAAAATCCCGCCGCCGTCGTCGCCGAGATGCGTCGTCTGCTCAAGCCGGGCGGCCGGGCGATCATCGTCGACGTGCTCGCCCACGACCGCGACGACTTCCGCCGCCGCATGGGCCAACGCCACCGCGGCTTCGCCATCGACGAGACCCGGCAACTGCTTCGCGACTTCGCCGACGTCCGCATCCAACCCCTGCCGCCCGAGCCCGACGCGAAGGGGCCGGCGCTGTTCGTTGCGAGTGGGGGACGTCGAATGGATGAAAAGCCGACGCTTGACTACGGGAGTGAGAAGCAAGACGTCCTTGGTACGAGAAGGAAATACTGCCGAAGCTCGATGAGCACCTGCAGCCGACCCTCCCGTAAAGGGGCCGGCTTCGAGATTGCCATCACGATCATTTCGTCTCACCTTCGTCTATCTGGATCCCAGCGATCGTCCTCGGAATCTTCTTTCTCAACAGCATCAAGGGAGCGTGAAGTCTGGACTCTGACCTTCCTCCTTCAGTCTTCCTCCTCTTTCCTTTCTGAAAACATATGACTGCAACCGCCACCGACATCGGAACTAACGCCACCACCAACAGCGGCATCGACTACAAGCTCAAGCCCGGCGCGTCGCTCGACGAGCTCCAGGAGCTCGCCATCCAGGGCCGCAAGGAGCTGGACCTCGCCGAGCAGGAGATGCCCGGCCTCATGGCCTGCCGTGAAGAGTTCGGCCCCAAGAAGCCGCTCAAGGGCCTCGACATCGGCGGCTCGCTGCACATGACCGTGCAGACGGCCGTCCTCATCGAGACGCTGACCGAGCTGGGCGCCAACGTCCGCTGGTGCTCGTGCAACATCTTCAGCACGCAGGACAACGCCGCCGCCGCAATCGTCGCGGGCAAGGGTGGCACCATGCGTGATCCCAAGGGCGTGCCGGTCTACGCCTGGAAGGGCGAGACCCTTGAAGAGTACTGGGCCTGCACCGAGCGCATGCTCGACTTCGGCGACTTCAAGGGTCCCGACCAGATCGTTGACGACGGCGGCGACGCCACGATGCTCATCACCAAGGGCCTCGAGTTCGAGACGGCCGGCAAGGTCCCCGGACCCGAGACGACCGACAACACTGAGTTCAAGGAAGTCCTCAAGCTCCTCGCCAAGACGCTCGAGGCCACGCCCAAGCGTTGGACCGAGGCCGCCAAGACCTGCAAGGGCGTTAGCGAAGAGACGACGACCGGCGTCATGCGGCTCTACGAGGCCGAGCGCAAGGGCACGCTGCTCTTCCCGGCCATCAACGTCAACGACTCCGTCACCAAGAGCAAGTTCGACAACCTCTACGGCTGCCGGCACTCGCTGATCGACGGCCTCAACCGTGCGACCGACGTCATGATGAGCGGCAAGGTTGCCGTCGTCTGTGGCTACGGCGACGTCGGCAAGGGTTGCTGCCAGAGCCTCAAGGGCCAGGGCGCACGCGTCATCGTCACCGAAGTCGACCCGATCTGCGCTCTGCAGGCGGCGATGGAGGGTTACGAGGTCGTGACGCTCGAGGATGCCCTCGAGTATGCGGACATCTTCATCACCACGACCGGTGCGTTCAACATCATCACGGCCGACCACATGGCGAAGATGAAGGACGGTGCGATCATCGGCAACATCGGCCACTTCGACAACGAGATCGAGATGGCGGCGATGGAGAAGATGCTCGAGAGCAAGAAGGTCGAGAAGACCAACATCAAGCCGCAGTACGACCAGTGGACGTTCAGCGAGACCGGCAACTCGGTGCTGATTCTCGCTGACGGCCGCCTGCTCAACCTCGGCTGCGCCACCGGCCACCCGTCGTTCGTCATGAGTGCTTCGTTCGCCAACCAGACGATCGCCCAAATCGACCTGGCCATGTACAACCGCGGCGAAGAGACGCTGTCGCGGCATGAAGTACGACGAGAAGAAGGTCTACGTCCTGCCGAAGATCTTGGACGAGAAGGTCGCCCGCATGCACCTCGACAAGCTCGGCGTGAAGCTGACGGTCATGAGCAAGGAGCAAGCCGACTACCTCGGCGTCGACGTCCAAGGCCCGTACAAGCCGGAGCACTACCGGTACTGATTCGAAGGTGTCACAGCCGCTACGGCTTGTGGTTGATCCCGCGGAAAGGAACCAGAACGGTTCCTTTCCGCTTTTCGTTGATGCGGAAAGAAAGCTAGCAGCTGACGAGCGTTCTGCCCGGGAATAGCGGTGATCATCTCGACGTGCTCCCCCGTCAGCCTGCACCTTCCGGTGCTTCCGGAGCGGATGCCAACGGACGAGTCCGGTCAGTCGGCAAGGGGTCATCGGCCGTGGTATGTTGCGGTTGATGTCGCAGATCTCCACCGAGTCTCGGCACGACGACCAGGATGACATGCTCTCTCGGGTGCATGCGATCGCGTCGCAGCTGATGCGGGGCGAGCGACAGGGGCACACGTTGCAGACGACGGCATTGGTCAACGAGGCGTTCGTCCGGTTGCAAAAGGATCGCGGCGTGCATTGGCGGCCGGAGCCGACGTTCTTCAGGGCCGTGGCCGAGACGATGCGGCGGGTGTTGGTGGATCACGCCCGGCATCGAATGGCGGCCAAGCGGGGCGGGGGTGTTGATGCGTCGGATCAGGTGCGTCGCCCGCCCCGGCGGGTATCGCTCGATGTCGCAGAGCTCGCCGCAGGTGATGATCCGGGGCAGGTGCTCATCGTGGAAGACGCACTCGCAGCGCTGGCCGACGTCGATGCCGGTGCGGCCGAAGTGGTGCGACTTCGCATGTATGCCGGGATGACCGTCGCCGAGGTGGCGGTAGCGATGGAGGTGTCGGAGCGGTCGGTCGCGCGTGAATGGTCATTTGCGCGTGCGTGGCTGTTCGACCGGTTGTCGGAATCTGAGGCCCCGTGAAATCTTCATGGCAGGTTCTGTCGCGGGCTGACGCGTTGTGAGGGGGGAGCTGCGGGCGAGCGAGAAAAGAGTCACGGATACGTGCAGAATGCCAAGGCCATCTTCCTCGAAGCGCTCGATCGCTCGCCGAACGACCGGCTGGCCTTTGTGCGGAAAGTCGCTCCGGACGACGTGGTCTTTCGCGAGGTCGAACGGCTTCTCGCCGCCGACCTCGCGGCCGAAGCGTCGGACCACTTCGACCGGCTCACGTTCACGCTCGACTGGGACAGCGTTGCCAGCGACCGCCCGAAACAGACGGAGCAGGCTGAGGGCGACGCCATCGGCGATTACGTCTTGACCGAGCGTCTCGGTCGCGGCGGTCACGGTGAGGTCTGGCGGGCAGAACAACTCCGGCCCGTGCAGCGCGACGTGGCCATCAAGCTCTTGTCGAATGTCGACGAGCGTCTGAAACGTCGCTTCTCCTTCGAGCGTCAGGCGCTGGCCCGGCTCGATCATCCTGACGTCGCTCGCGTTCTCGATGCGGGGGAGTGGAAGAGCGTGCCGTACCTGGTGGTCGAACTGGCTCCCGGCGAGCCGGCGACTGACTTCTGCATCGGCAACGATCTCTCGTCGCCGGATCGGCTCGCGATCTTCGGCAAGGTCTGTCGTGCCGTCGCCCACGCGCACGGAAGGGGTCTGCTTCACTGTGATTTGAAGCCGGCGAACGTGCTGGTGTGGCGAGACGCGGCCGACGGCTCGGTGCGGGTCAAGGTGATCGACTTCGGCATCGCCCGAATTCTGGGTGGCGATGCCGACGATTCGGTTGTCGGCACGCCCGCCTACATGAGCCCAGAGCAGGCAGGAGGGGGCGAGGTCGACGTGCAGAGTGATGTCTACTCGCTGGGCCTGCTGCTCCACGCCATGCTCGGCGGTGGCAACCCCGTGGCGGCGGCGACGTCGTCGCGCAGCCGGCGTGCGTTGGCACAGGTCGCGGCGTCGGCACCTCGCCCCGAGCCGCTTCGTCCGCCCGTTCCCAAGGAAGCGGACTGGATCATCGCCCGCGCGACGGCCCCTGTCGCGGCGGATCGTTACGCGTCTGCCGCCGCGTTGGCACGAGACGTCGACCGACTGCTCGACGGCCGACCCGTCCAGGCGAAGACGACGCGCTGGACGTACCGACTCGGCAAGCACGCCCGGCGAAATAAGCCGCTCGCCGCTGCCTCCGTCGCGGCGGCGCTCGTGCTGGTGGGTGGGGTCGCCGCGACGGCTTATCAGGCGGTTCGCGCGACGCGGGCCGAGCGGATCGCGCTGGTCGACCGTGACGCCGCTGAAGATGCGCGAGCAGAGGCGGAGGACAGTGCGGAATCGGCCCGGGCGACGTCGCGCTTCTTGCAGCGTGTTCTGTTCTCTGCGCGTCCCGGCTACGAGTCTTCTGAGGAGCGCGAGGCGTTCGTCCGAAGCGTCGATCGTGCGCGTGACGGCTTAGCGAGCGACCTGCTCGATCGGCCGGAGGTTCGCAGCGAGTTGCTGGACATGATCGGCATGATCTACTTCGAGAGCAGCCGACTCGAAGAGGCCGAGCCGTTGCTGGAGGAGGCTTACACGCTTCGCCTGGAGCTGTTCGGCGAGAGTGATCCGCGGACGCTGCGCAGCCAGGAGCAGTATGCGGGCCTGCTGCGCTATCAGGGCCTGCACGATGAGGCGATCGAGCTAGCCGACGAGGTGCTGCGCCTTTCCGAGGGAGGCGACACGTTCGGCCTTGATCTTGTAGCGCGTAACGCTCGCGTGACGATCGGCGAGTCGTTGTTGCTTCGCCTCGGGCCGGGCGATCTCGAGCGACTTCGTCAGTATGCAAACGCTGCCGAGGCGGAAGCCGCGGAGGGTGTCGAGGACTTGTCGACTGAGCAACGTGCTCATCTGGCGTTCCTGGTGCTCGCGTATCCGGATGCGGTTCTTCAAGGTTCACAGGCCGTGACTGCGGAGCAGCGCGAGGACGTCGCCAAGTACATCCGGCTCGGCAACGACCTCCTGATCGACCTGCCGATCGAGAGCGGCATCGTCCCCGTCCTTCGGCACCGGTTGGCCAACCTTCAGGCGCGGACGGGTCAGTGGTACGACGCGCTGCAAGGCTTGCGCATGGTGGTGCCGGTCCTTCGAGAGCAAATGGGACCGGACGCACCGACGACGCTCTCGGCAACCTCCGACCTGCTCACGCTGCGGGCCATCTACGAGACGCGTGATGCTCCTGCCGAGCAGGTCCATGAGATCGCCGCGGGGCTTCGGGACGTGTTCGACAGGACGCGAGATCAACGGCTGGTTCGCGGGGCTTCTCCGCTGATGATGGTGCTCTTCAACGCCGGCCGATTCGAGGAGGTGCGTGACGTGGCCGAGGCGATCGTGGCGATGCGGCCCGATCAGGTTCATGATCAGAGCGGTGCTCCGTCGTACGCGAAGCGCGTGCTCGCCGAGCTGCGCGAGCGACGGCCAGACTTGTTCCTGCCGCCGAGCACACGTCCTGCGGCCACGACGCGGCCCGGCTGATTTGGTTCATCGGCAGGAAAATCGAGATCACCTGGCAGGGTTTCGCTCGTTCTGACGCCACTGGTTCTTCACGCCGGACCCCCGGTGTCGCGAGACCTTTGGAGGAACAAGAACAATGCCCGCCGCCACGCCGAACCTGAAAACGTCCACCCGCCGACTGCTTGCCGCCGCGGCATTTCTGGCTCTACCCGTGCATGCGTTGGCGGATGATCTCGAGTGGGTGGCTCCACCGGACGGCATCAACTTCTGGAGCGACGCCGGCAACTGGTCACCGGTCGCCGCTCCGGATGCGACAGACAATCTCTTCTTCAACGCCGGCGATCTCGTCGAGCGAAGCGTTCTGATCAGCGGCACGAACCTCGGCAACGACCTCAACGTGGACGGCGGGTTCTTCAACTTCGCAGGGCCCGGCGCGACTGTCGATCTCAGTGGCGACGTCCGGCTCGGCGACGCCGACGCTGCCGATTTGGCGAGCGGCGCATTCCTGACGATCGGCAACGGGCTGAACCTGTCGAGCGACGGCGAACTCGTCGTGGGTGATGCCGGTTTTGCGACCATGCTGCTGAGCTCAGGCACAGCGACCCGGCTCGTCGACGCATCGCGGATCGTCATCGGCGACGCTGCCGGGGGCGAAGCAGTCCTGACTGCCGCCGGCTCGGGCACGGTGCTGCAGGCAAATACCATGCAGAACCTCGGCATCTTCTCCATCGGCCGCAACGGCGGGACGGGGACGCTCAACCTGCTCGACGGTGCCCAGGCACGGACGTTGAGCACCGGCCCCAATGATCTCGTGATTGGCGTCGGCGTCGGGAGCGTCGGCACGTTGAACGTCAACAACAGTTTCGTCGAGACCGAAGACCTCGTCGTCGGTGAAGCCGGCAGTGGCTTTATGAACGTCACCAATGGCGGTCGTGTCATCCTGACGGACGGCACGTCGCCCGAAGGCATCATCGCCGATCGGGCCGGTGGAACGGGTGCGGCTGTCGTGACCGACGCGGGTTCGGAGTTCACTGCTTGGCGCGTCGACGTCGGGCGCAGAGGCTCCGGCACGCTCTCCGTCAGTAACGGCGGGCTGGTTCGGGCACGCTTCGACACCAACGACGCAGACTCCTTCAACGGACAGCTGTTCGTTGGTGCCTTCGAAGGTTCCGAGGGCACCGTGGCCGTGTTCGACGGCGGCACGCTGCGGGCGGACCGAACGTTGTTCATCGGCGACGAGGGCGACGGTGAATTGCGTATCGGCCGTGATCTTCAAGGGAATGTCGTCGACGGCGGCACGGTGCATGCGGTGGACATTTTGATCGGCGACAAGTCGACGGGCAGCGGCACCTTCATCGTCGACGGCTCTGAAGCGAGCGTCGCCGCCACGGACGATGTTCGCGTCGGCGGGTTTGGAACCGGCCGGCTGGAAGTGCTCGGCGGTGCCGGCTTCGAGGCGGCAGGTGTCTTGTCCATCAGTGGATTGTCGGGCGGCAGCGGAAGTGCTTTGGTCAGCGGCACAGGGTCGACCGTCACCGCACAGAGTCTCTTCGCGGGCAACAACAACAACGCCCCGGGCCAGATCACGGAGGCCAGCCTCGACGTACGCGACGGCGGTGTCGCGACGTTCAACAACAACACCGGGACGAGCATCATTCTCGGCGACGACACCGGCGGGGTCGCGACGCTCAACATCGACGGTGCGGGGTCTCGCGTCGAAGGCACAGGCGCCGGAGCCGAAGTCTGGATCGGCGGGTCCAGCACAACCGGAGAGCTGGGTGGAACAGGGACCGTCAACATCACCGATGGCGGAAGCTTCGTCTCCGCAGGCAGTGTTGTGTTGGGCTACCAGGTCAATGCCGTCGGAACCGTCAACGTCATCGGGCCCGACTCGTCGTTCGATGCCAATGGTGACACCGTCCTCGTGGGCCGAAGCGGTACGGGAGACGTCAACGTCTCCGGTGGTGCCAGCTTCACCGCCGGCGGCATCCTCCTTGGCGCCAACAACGGCAGCGACGGCTCGATGACGGTGACCGGCTCCGGCAGCACGGCCGATGTCGAAGGCTTCTTCATCCTCGGCGACAACGGCGTCGGGGCCCTCTCGATCGAAGACGGCGCGGTCGTCACGAACAACGGCGGACCGTTCAGCTTCATCATCGGCGACGAAAGCTCCAGCGACGGTTCGAGCCTGAGCGTCACGGGTTCCGGTAGCACGTTCGAGTACTTGGGCACCGGCCGCCTCATCGTGGGTCTTCGCGGCGGCAGCAACGCGTCGCCATCGACGGCCACCATCTCCGACGGTGGAACCGTGGCCACCAACGCCCGCATCTCGCTCGCCGAGCAGGACAACAGTCACGCAACGCTGATCGTTGATGACGGAATCGTTGTAGGGAAGGAAATGCTTGCCGCGGTCGATCCCGGCACCGTTGCCGATGTCGTCGTTCGTAACGGCGGGCAGATCCTGATCGACGTCTTCGCCGAGATTGCCGCGGAGAATGACGGCGATGGAAGCTTGACGGTCGAAGGTGCGGGCTCGCTCTTCCGCACCGGTGGCGACTTCTCCGTCGCCGCCGCGAACGCGGCCAACGACGGCGACCTCTTTGTCCGCAACGGTGGCCGCGTCGAGACGGGCAACCTCGGCTTCGTCGGTCGGTTCAACAACGACGTCGGTGAAGCCACCATCGGAGGCCCCGGCCTGCCGGCATCGTGGACGGTCGCCAGCACGCTCTTCATCGGGCCTGACACCGACAGCGGCTCCGGCGTCCTCAACATTCTCGCGAACGGCACCGTGGATACGGATGGCGAACTCAGGCTCCAACAGGGCGGCACCGTCAATATCGACGGCGGCACGCTCGAAGTCGCCGACCTCACCCTCACCGGCGGCACGATCAACTTCGATCAGGGCACCGTCCGCTTCTCCGACCCGGGCGTCACCCTGTTGACCGACCTCGATCTGGAAGCCGTTCTGGGTGAAGATCGGACGCTCGTGGCGGGTCAGACGCTCGACATCGATGGCGAGTATGTCCCCGGCTCGACTGTCCGCATCAACGGCGGACGCCTTGACGTCGGCCGCATCGCCGGCACGAACATCGATTTAGTCGACTTCGATCGTGGCACCTTCGCACTGACGGATCAGGACCTGGTCATCGGAACGCAAGGCCTGTTCGGCCCGACGGTCACCTTCACGCAGGATCAGGATCTGGAGGTCGCGCAGGACCTCTTCGTGCAACCCAATGCCGAGCTGACGATCGTCGGCGGGTACGCTGCGAGTCGCACGGTCAACAGCGGGTCCGTTACGTTCATCTCGCCCAGCGGGCAGAAGCAAGTCGACGGTCTCTACGAAACCACGGGCGACACCACCGTGGTCGGCATCGTCCGGTTCAACGAGCTTGTCAGTGGTCCCGGCGACTTCTTCGGGCCTGGCGTATCAGTCTTCGTCGGCGGCTATCAGCCCGGCAGCAGCCCGGGCGTCATCGAGTTCGAAGGAAGCGTCGCATTTGCCGACACCAGCGTGCTGGAGATCGAGCTTGACGGCATTGCCCTGGGCGAGTTCGACCGGCTTGAAGTGCTCGGCGACGTCACGTTCGACGGCACGCTCGTTGTGGCCGTCGATCAAGGGTTCATGCCTCTGCCGGGCGACTCGTTCGAGTTCGCCACCTTCGCCAGCTCGGCCGGCGTCTTCGACGACGTCATCGACTCGCTCGGCCTGCCCGGACTCGTGTTCGACGTCGTCTACGGGGCGACCAGTGCCAGCATCGAGCCGGCTCGCCTGCTTGCGGGCGATGCCAACTTCGACGGCATCGTCAACCTCGCCGACTTCGGCATCCTCCGGGCCGGCTTCGGTGCGGGTGGTCGGCAGGCGGCGGACTTTAACCTTGACGGCGTCGTGAGCTTGGCCGACTTCGGCATCCTGCGGGCGTCCTTCGGTAGCTCATTGAACCTCCTCAGTGGCTACGGCGGCAGTAGTAGCGGTGTCGAGGCATTGGCCGTGATGGATGCCTGGGCGGCAACCGTGCCGGAGCCGACGCTGCTGGCACCGATCGCGGCTTCGGGTCTCCTGTTGCGTCGCCGCCGGGCGTAGGGCGGCTACTTCTTGCCGAGCTTCCGCTGCTCGGCGAAGAAGTCGCGAAGCAACGTCGCACAGGCCTCGGCCTGAATGCCGGCAACGACCGTGCAACGATGGTTGAGCCGATCATCGGTCAGCAGGTTCATTACGCTGCCGCCGGCGCCGGCCTTGGGGTCGCCGCAACCGAAGACGACCTGCGGCACGCGAGCGTTGACAATCGCACCGGCACACATCGGGCACGGCTCGAGCGTCACGACCAGGGTGCACCCGACGAGCCGCCACGAGCCGACGGCCGTCGCGGCGTGGCGCATGGCGACGATTTCGGCGTGGGCGGTCGGGTCTTGGTCCTGCTCGCGACGGTTGTGCCCGCTGGCGATGACATCGCCAGCCTCGTCGATGATGACGCAGCCGACGGGCACGTCGCCCGCGGCCTTGGCCAGCCGGGCCTCGTCGAGGGCGAGTGCCATCCACGTGTCGAAGTCGTCCATCGCCGATCAGTCTTCAACGGCGACGACGCGGGCGATGCCGTCCACTTCTGCGACGAGGTGCCGCTCGATGCCGTCGCGGAGGGTCATCTCGCTGCTCGGGCAGCCGACGCACGCGCCGAGGAAGCGGATGGTGACGGTGTCGCCCTCGATTTTGACCAGCTCGATGTCCCCGCCGTCTTCACGGACGGCGGGTCGAAGGCGTTCGAGCGAGGCTTCGACGTGCTGCTCGCGCGGGCCGAACGTCGCGATCGGGACGGCCTTGGCCGCGGACCGGCGTTTGGTCTTGAGACGAACCTGTGGCAAAGCCGGCACCTTGAAGGCTACGCGCGCATCGCATTGATCGGTCGCGGGAGAAGGAGCGGGTTGTCAGCTTCGCGCAGTTGTAGCAGGCTGGGCGAGCCGTGTTGTCACTCCCCCTCGCCGCCGCTGAAGTCGCATCGCAAGCCTCCGACGTCGCCACGCTGCCGATCGGGCAGACGGCGGCGGTGCTGCTGGTCGTCACGGCACTGCTCGCGTGGCTCAACGTCAAGTTCGTCAAGCTGCCCACGACCATCGGCGTCATGGCCTTGTCGCTGGGGCTGTCGCTGGTCTTGATCGTCCTCCACAAGTTGACGGGCGTCGCGTTGGACGACCTGGCCGAGCGGGTGGTGGCGGGTGTCGACTTCGAGGCTTTCGTGCTGGAGGGCGTGCTGGCGTTCCTGCTTTTCGCCGGAGCTTTGCATGTCGATCTGAACGACCTGCTCAAGCAGAAGTTCGTGATCGTCACGCTCGCGACGCTGGGCGTCGTGGCCAGCACATTGGTGGTCGGATCGCTCTCGTACGTCATCCTGCCGCTGATCGGCTTCGAGTTGACGTTTATCCAGGCGCTGCTGCTCGGGGCCATCGTCACGCCGACCGACCCGATCGCGGTGCTTGGCCTGATGAAGTCGGCGGGCGTGCCGAAGAATCTCGAGACGAAGGTGACGGGCGAGTCCCTCTTCAACGACGGCGTGGGTGTCGTCGTCTTCCTGGCCCTCGTCGGTCTGGCGTTCCCGGCAGCGCACGGCGACGACGGGGCGGGCTTTGTTGGCGTGGCGGAGTTGTTCCTGGTCGAAGTCGGTGGCGGCATCGCGGCGGGCCTGATCTCCGGGTGGATCGCCTACCTCTTCATCAAGCGGATCGATCGCTACAGCGTCGAAGTGCTCATCACGCTGGCCCTGGTCGTCAGCGTCTACGTCGCCTGCGGCTCGGCCAACATTCTGGGCCACCACCTGAGCGGGCCGCTAGCGGTTGTCGTCGCCGGCTTGCTCATCGGCAACAAGGGCCGCTACACCGGCATGACGGACGAGACGCGCCAGCACCTGGACGTCTTCTGGGAACTCGTCGACGAAGTGCTCAACGCGGTTCTGTTCGTCTTGATCGGCCTCGAAGTGCTCCTGATCGACTTCACCTTCAAGGCGGTTCTGGCGGGGTTGGTCGTTATTCCGATCATGCTGCTGGCCCGGTCGGCCGCGGTGTTTGGTGGCGTCGGCTTGCTGCGGGCGACGAAGATTCGCACGGACTTCACGCCCGGAGCACGTCGCGTCCTCGTCTGGGCCGGCCTTCGTGGGGGCATCAGTGTGGCACTGGCGTTGGCGATTCCGAAGATCGAAGGGGACCCGACGCGCGACGTGTTGATCGTTGCCGCGTACGTGGTGGTGGCCTTCAGCATCCTGGTGCAAGGGCCGACGGTGCCGTTGGTGGTTCGCCGCAGCGTCCCGGCCGGTGAGCGGGGTGCGGACTTGGAGTATCCGCACGAGGGAGACTCGTGAGCCGCTACGTTTGTTGGTGATGAGCAACGACGAAGCTGGTCTGCGACTCGCGATGGCTTCAGGCCGCGACCTGCGTGCCTCGGCCGCGTCGGCGGGGCGGGCGGGTTTTGCAGGCCTGACGCTCGGTGCGACCGCCGCCCGGCAGCTCGATGCGGGATCGGCCCAGCGTGAGTTTCGGGCAATCCTCCACCGCAACAACCTGGTTCCCGCGGCGTTGCGGCACCGGCCGCACGGCAAAGGGCTTTCTCCCTCGTGTGATGTCGGCCGCTTCGTCGACGAATTGAGCAGCGCGATGACGGATAGTCGATCGCTCGGCTTTGCCTGCGTCTCGTGCGACCTCGGGCTCATCCCGACGAGCCCGACGGTGACGAGGCCGAAGCCGGTGGTGTCGGATCTCGGGCCGCTCGTTCTGCCAGAGGCTGCCGACGTCATGAAGTACGGCAATTCGGACGAAACGCCCACGCATGCCCCGGATGCCGATCACGTCGCGCTTGCCGTCGACGCACTTCGCGCTGTCGCAGACGTCACCGATCGTCTGACGGTGGCGGTTGCCTTCGGCACGACGCTGGCTCGCGACGTGGATCTGTCTCATCTGCTGTCGGCGATCGACTGCCCGCTCTTCGGCAGAGAACTCGATCCGGCGGCGAGCCTGGAATCGCTCGAGCGTGACGTCGCCGAAGCCATCGACCTCATGCCGCCCTTGTTGCACGTAGTTGGCAACGACGCCCAAGGGGCTCATCGGCGAAGCCGCGATGCTGAGATCGGCTCGGGGGATGTGCCTTGGGAGGCACTGACCGACGTTCTTCGACAGTCGGAGTTCCGCGGGTTCATCACCCTCCCGACGGCCTCTCCCGCGAGGCTTCCCGGGCTCTAGAAGTTCGGGTCATGCAGCATCAAGCAGGCGGCGATCTACAAAGAGTGCCAGAAGCTCGCCCCGGCTGCTCACGTCGAACTCGGCGTACAGCCGCTTCACGTGCGTGTGGACGGTGTGTCCGCTGACCCCAAGCTCGTTCGCCGCCTCTTTCTCGCTCAGGCCACGCAAGAGCAGTCGAAGGACGTCGCGTTGGCGTTCAGAAAGCTCGTGGCCGAACATCGGATCCCAGCGTGGCGTGCGATCGTCTTCTTGTTGCGGTATCGGGCGGGTCGGCAGCGACTCAAAGCTGTCGTCGAAGAATTCGCGATAAAGCATCGGTGCCGCGGCGCGGAGCATGAGGGAGCTGAGCCGCTTTTCGCGGTCCGTGAAACGCGGCATGCCCTCTCGTCCGTAGCTGGTCAGGCCGAGCATGCTGTCGGGACCGCTGGCCCAGACGGCGATCATGAGGTCGGTCCACCCTTGCGGGCGCAGGAATCGGCCGACAATTTCGCGCTCCCACCAGCCGCGATAGGTGACCGGCAGGTCCTCGCTGACGATGTATGCGCGGGGCGTGCGGACGTGGTTGATCGCCTCCGGGATGATCATCCGCGCGACCGGTGCGGCAGAGTCAATGACGAGCTGCAACTCGCTGTCGGGTCGCGGTTCGATGCGGTCAAGCACGGGTCCCGTCGGGATGCGCTCCACGATCATCGGCCCCTCCTTGCGGGTGAGCTGATTGTGCAGAATCAGTTGCATGTCATACGGCTCGCCATCGCGGTGGAGCAGCTTCTGGAAGTCGTGCAGCAACGACAACACCCGTTTCCGCGGGGATCCTTCGAACTCCATGGCGGCGTTGAGGGCATCGATGATGCCTTCGGCATCCTGGAGCGGCTCGAGCTGTGGCGCCGTTTTCCCCTTGACGACCAAACGCCTCCCGCCCGGGCTGCTGTCGGCGTTGTACGGGCGGTGCAGCGGCACTAGCGGATGGTTCTGGCTCATAGGAGGCCTACTCGATAGGGTTGGGACCAAGCCGGCCCACACGCCGATACAGGTGATGCAATTCCGCTGAACAAGCCGCGGGCCGCGACGAGTTATTGCGGCCGACCGACTAGATTCTTCATGTTATCGCCACGGTCTGGGTCTCCATAGCGTCGGTAATGCGACCGCCAGAAGCCGTAGAGCCTCGCTACGCGGCCATGATCCGCGACGCGGCCTGCCGCGGGATCGGCCAAGGTCGGTCAGGATTGGCAGCGGGGCTCACATTGTGTGACGTATTGGCCGGGGTCACGACGTCAATGCCGGAGTCGGACAATCTGCCGCACGGCGACGAGGCGGGTCACGTGCGACCGGTCTACGTCAGCCTTTCCCGCTACACGCAATCACTCGCAGCCTCCCTATCCGGCCGATCGATTGACTCGGGGCCTGCCCCTGGTGAGACAGAAGCAGGACCGCCCGCCGCCGCTGATGCCGGCAGAGTCGCCGCCATGGCGTTCGACAACCTCGCATCAAGGGTGGTCTCATCGACATCGGCCGCTCCCACGATGTCGCGGCTCATCGCCCACCAGTCGAGTCGCGGCACGTTCTTCAACTTCGATCCGACATCGGGCGACAATCCGGAGCCGTGGTGGTATCACGAGCTTGTTGCAACCCATGCCGTCACGAGCTTCGCACACCTGACCGGCGACGCCTCCGCCGCTCAGGCGGCAGAGCGGGCGGCGGCGTTTCATCATGCCGAGACGCAAGCGGACCACGCCTCCGGTCAGCCGTGGGCGGTTCATGCCTTTCTTGCGACGACCGAGACGATTCCGACGGCTGAGCTTCTTCTGCTGGCGGCGACAGGGGCAGGTCAGTCGGCGCATCCGGGGGTCGTGTCACGGCTCATCCTCGCCGACGCGGCTGTCTGGCTCGATCCGGAACTTGCCAGTCGAGCCCGTGCGGGCTCTAGAGTTTCGGCGTGACGAACGAAAAGAGCGGGCAGAATCTCGAGCACCTTCTTGACGTGCTGCGCTGCCCGATCACGTTGAGCCGTCTTCATCGAGACGGCGATCACCTGGTCGCGGAGGTGGGCGGACTGCGCTACCCGATTCGCGACGGTATTCCACAGATGATCGCCGAAGACGCAACGCTGCCGGACGGGGTGGCGAGCCTCGACGATCTTCGCAAAGCCCTTGAAGCCCGGGGCGTCGAGCTTCGTTGAACGCCTCACTCGGACGGGACGAAGACGAGGCGACCGCGATCGTCAACAAGCGCAAAACCGCCATCGACCGCACGTACGTCGACGGCCCCTTCAAAATCGAGCCGATCACTCAGCTCCACCGCCCGGCCCGGCAGGCCTGACTCGTAGCCCTTGTCGGGAACGAGTCGTCGGGCAAAGGGCACGACGCGGGCAGACTCGCCACCCAGCGGCACGTCGAACAAGTACGCGGCATCCGAGCCGAGAACGACCCTCGTCGCTATTGCGGGATCGAGCGCCGCGCGTAGACGTCGTCCGGCCGAGACCAGTGAGGTCCGACATCTCCGCCGGGGGCATCGAGGTCGTACGCCTCCACCCCACGGTCGCCGAGCACGTAGACGCGCCGCCCCTCGACCACCAAGGTGCCCGCGGCCGACGACGAGGTGGACGCAGCGGAGTCTCCGGCCTCTTCCACCTGAAGCGCGCGTTGTGCCCGCTCCCGTGCGTCGGGCGGGAGCATGTTCGGGTCGTACTGATCGGTGGTCGACGCACCGCGGAGCAGAACCGGCACCTGTCGGCCCGACGCGGGATCATCTATCGTCAGCGGCTCTGCCGTTGCCAGGTTGATGATGGTGGCGTCGCGTCGGCCGATGCTTCGGACATCCGTCGCCACGACCAGGTAGCCACCCGCTTCGGCGATGCGAATCGAGGGTTCCAGGCCCAGCCACTGCCGAGTAGCCGAGGCCTCGGGTGCTGGTGCGGCGACGGCGTAGACCGTGCCGCGGCCGGCACCTTCGACCACCTGCTCGACACCGCCTGCAAGAAGCGTCTGAGCTGCCGGGTCGAGCAGGACGATTCGATCGTCAAACACCATCGCCACCCGTCCACCGGATAGCGGCAGAACGCCAGCCAGGCCGGCCGCTCCCGTGTCGCTGTCCGCGTCGGTGGAGGTCGAGCCGGTTTTCCGCATCAGCAGTCGACCAGTCGCGGCATCATGAACAGTGACTGCCCAGGTCTCCGGTTCCGGAGTCATGCCTTGAACAACGACGACGTCGCGAGAGGCGCACAACGTCGCCCCGCGGACGGAAGAAGTCTGCGACGTCCAACGAATCTGCGAGTCCGGCGCGACGGCCGTAAGCGTGTCGCCGTTGATTCGAACAACGTCATTGCCTGCCACCGCCGACGCTTCTGCGGGAGCTTCAAAGCGCCAGACGGTCGAGCCGTCGTCGCCGGAGAGACGCACGACGCCCTGCGGACCAAAGACGATGGCATCGCCATCGACCCAGGTGGCGGCGAGGACCGGCATGTCGACGTCGGTCGCCCATCCCCCTTCCAAGCTCACCGCGCGGACGCCGGTGCCATCGGCTGCCAGCACCAGATCCGTCCGACCCGCAGCGGTCGGCAGGAGGTTGTACGTCCCGTCGAAGACGACTGCCGCATCGACGTTCACCGGCATGGAGGTCGCCTTGGAGTAGCCGACGCGCGGGGTCGCGGTGCGTTCGGCTTCGAGCGCCTGACGACGTACCTCGGCAGCGGCTTGCTCGAACAGCAGTGGCGTCATGAGCGTCCCGTTCAACGTCGGCAAGATCGACGTCTGTCGCGTCGGACGCGAGGCGGCCAGCCGCTCGAGGCGGGAGGCCGCATCCGACAGGGCGGCAGGCGTGCCGGTCAGAAGGTCGAGCCGGGCCAGTCGAAGTCGCGCCTCCATCCCGGCCTCCGCATCGCGACCGGCCACGGCGGTGGCGATCGCCCGGCGAGTCACGCCCGCCGCGGCGACGAGCTGCTCGCTCGACTCCAACTCGTCGGCTGCGGCAAACAGCGCCTGCGTCGCGGCGGGTGACGTCGGGTAGATCGTCGCGACCTCGATCATCGCCTCCACGTCGGTCGCCTCTTGCAGCGCCTGATCCGCGCGGCGATCGGTTTCGTCGAACAGCGTCGGCATGATCGAGCCGCGCATGCGTCGGAGCCGCGATGCCGCGATGTCGCCGGCGGTGAAGCCACGATCTGCTCCGGCTTCCAGCGGCACCTCGCGCCACGCCGGGTTTTCCAGCACGTCACGGACCGCCGCGAGCCGTGCCTCGTCGCCACCCGGGGCGTCGCGGGCGGCATCGAATGCGAAGCGGGCGCGGACGTGCTCGTCAGGTTCATCGGCAAAGGCTTCGGCCGCGTCGAGTGCTGCCGAGGTTGCCAGGCCACGCGACGTCGGCACGACGGAGAGCGCCGTCTCGAAAGCGACGTCGCGTCCACCGACGAGGTCTGCGGCTTGATCGAGCCGGTCGCGGAAGCTGCTCAGGTTGTCGTCGGCATGATCGAGCCGGGCCAGGGCGGCCAGAGGTTCCGGCGAATCCGGATTCGCCTCGACGGCTGCCAGAAGACGTCGCCGCACCGCCTCGCTGTCGGCGAAGACGCCGATGGCTTCTTGGCCCGCGACGATGACGCGATCGCCAGCCGTGATGATGTTGCCGACGATCTCGATGTCGTCGTACGACTGCGGCGGGTTGCCGCCCGGTACGGTCGCGGCCGCGTCAGTCGGCGGAAGGCTTGCCCAGGAGCGAAGCCCCCCGAGTTGCCCGTCGAGCCGGCGACCGTCCTCCTTGTTGACGAGCGCGAGCCCGTCCCACAGAGGAACCAGCAGGTGCGATTTCGTGATCGCGGGCCTGCCCAGGATGGACTCGCTCCGGCTTCCGCCGCGATGCGCCGGTTGGCTGAACGGGTTGATCCAATACGCCCAGTCGACGTCGGACATCTCGTCGAACGTGCCCTCTTCGACGGCCTGTGTCGCGGCACCGATCCGGACGCAATAGAGAGTTCTACCGCCGAAGCCGTAGAGGCGGTCGCCGTCGACGTGCAGCACGGTGCGGATTGCGTCGTTGGCAGCACCGAAGCCGGTGCGACCTGCGGGGCGACCCGCGTTCAGACTCGGCGGGGTGTCGGGGAGGCTGGCGACCTGCTCACCCGTGCCTGCGTCGTACACGAGAATGTTCCGCCCATCGGGCGGCCGAAAGTAGATGCGGCCGCGATTTACGACAGGCGTCGCGGCATGGAAGGGAAGCGATCGCGTGAACGGCGGGCTCGGCTTCACCTCAACGCCACCCGCTTCGAAACGACGACGCAGCCGGGCGTCGGTCGTCCGCTGCGCCAGCGACGCCCGCTCGTACAGGTTGAGCCAAAGGAGCCGGCCTTCATCGGCCTCGATGGCCGCGAGCGTGCCGTCGCCGGTCGGCAGGTAGACGATGCCGTCTTCACCGGCGGGCACGACGTCCGGCTCCGGCTCGAAACGGCCTGCCTGCTGTTGAAGCCGGCCTTCTCCCACCGTCGTCAGGTACACGACGTGGACAAGCTTGCCCGTCTCCGGATCGATGCCTGCCGCAAAGGATTGGGAGAACGCTTGCTGTCTCTGCGGGTTCGTCTGAACCAGGATCCACGCGAGCCGTCCGACGCGCACCGGCGGCCCGGCGAAGGTGCCGTCCAGAAACCCGCCGACCAGATCGGAGCCCGCTTCGCGCGGCTGATCGTCATCCGCAACGCCGAGTGCGTCGGCGACTTCGGCCCGGTCGTACTCATCGACGTAGCTTCGCCAAATCACCGTTCCGTCGCGTCGGCCGACGCTGACGAGGGAGGGGCCACGGTTGTTGGCGCGTCCGCCCAACGAATCGAGGGCCAGGTCGCGTCGGCCGACGACGACGAGCAGGCGATCGCCGTCGATGATCGGAGCGAGAGCAACGCCACGTGGGGTCGCAAAGGCTTCCGGTGCGACCATGAGGGTCCCGGCGTCGCTGTTTTCCGTGGCTGGGTGTTGCTTCGTCCACTCGACCGGCGGTCGCCGGGCAGCGAGGTCGAGCGCGTGGACGCTGATGTTGTCCGTCCAGTAGAGGATGCCGTCCTCCAGCACCGGGAAGATGCCCGCGAGCTGAGCGGTGGTTCTCCAACCCGACAGCCGTGCTTCGATGCCGCGGGTGGCATCGGGAAAGGCTGCGCCAACGGTCGCCGGCAGCGCGAACTGCGGGCTGAGTTTGCCTGGCGACAGAGCTGCCGGTGCGTTGCGGGACGACGCACCGGCGAAGGTCAGCCAGCCGTCGGCGGCGGGTTCGCGACCGGCGACGGGGCGAAGCCGGCCGTCGAGCAAGTCGGCAGCGACCGATGCCAGGTTCTGGTCTTTGCCCGCGATGAGGCCGGTGACGTTGGCGAACTCGTCGGCCAGGCGGCGTGCGGCTTCGGAGGCTTCTTCCGTCTCGCCCAAAAGACCGGCGGCGGCGACTCTTCGGAGCAGCAGCGCCGCCACGGTGGAGGCGTCGTCACTGGGCCGATCCGTGCCGGCTCGTGCCGCGCGTAAGGCACTGCCGACTCGGCCGGAGACCAGATCGCGATCCACGACTTCGATACGTGCTTCGGCCGCGGCTGGCGTCAGCGGGAACCGGCCGGCAACGGCGACCAATCCGGCGCGACGGGCAGGATCGTCGACAGGCAGCGAACGGATGTCCGCCAACGCTCGTGCGGCCTCGCCGGCGAAGCGGTCGCGGTAGGCCGCTCGGCCCTCGGCCGGCCAAGCGGCCAGGGCGTCTCGGACGGCGTCGGCGACGGGGCGGTACTGCACGACCAGGCCGTCGCTGTTGGTCCGGGCCGCGATGAGGCGACGGCCCAGCGTGTCGAGCGTCTCGTGATACACCTCGGCGGCTTTGTCCCACTCCCCCAGGTCTGTCAGCCGATTGGCGAGGGTGAAGCGGTCGAGCGCCTGGCTCGAGTCGTCGACGTAGACGCCTTGCGCCGCAGAGCGACCGGAGCCGCCCACATCCAACGCCATCGGCAGCTCGTCGGCCAACTGCGCGGCGACTGTTGCCGGGGCGGCAACCAGGGCGAAAAGACCCACGGCTCGATGAAGACGTCGCACGGCGTCGATGGTACGGGACGAGACGCCCGCCGCACGCGCCTCACCCGAAGTGCCGGCCCCACAGGGGCCGAAGTCGCTCGACCTCCGCCGGGTCGATCTTGCTCTTGTCCGACCAGATGCCCAGGGCCAGTGCATCCCGCGCCGGGCAGGCCAGCAGGTCATCGCGTCGATCTCCGGCCAAAGCGATGGCCTGCTTGATGACCGACATCGCGTTGGCGGTCGCGGCTTTAAGGTGGCCGATGATCTCCATCAGCAGATCTTGCGGGGCGGCGTCGCCGTGATCGGTGTCGCGCCAGCAGTCGTAGTCGGTGACGAGGCAGAGGGCGGCGTAGGGCAGTTCGGCCTCGCGGGCGAGCTTGGCCTCGGGCATCAGCGTCATGCCGATGAGGTCGCCGCCCCAGAGCCGGTGCATGTGGCTTTCGGCCTTGGTGGAGAAGGAGGGGCCTTCCATGCAGACGTAGGTGCCGCGGTCGTGGAGCGTCACGTCGTCCGTGGCGGCGTCGGTGAGAAGCTTGCGCAGGACCGGGCAGAACGGCTCGGCCAGTGCGACGTGAACGGCGGCGTGTTCGTAGAAGGTGTTGGGGCGCTGAACCGTCTTGTCGATGACGCTGTCGGGCAGAACGAGGTGGCGCGGCTCCATCGACTCCCGCAGACTGCCGACGGCACCGCTGGCGATGACGTGCGTCGCACCGAGCTGCTTGAGCGCGAACAGGTTCGCCCGATACGGCACGGCCGAAGGGTTGTGGACATGCCCGATGCCGTGCCGACGCAAGAGCAGCGTCGGCACGCCGTCGATGGTGGTCTCGAGAATGGGGGCCGACGGTTTACCGAAGGGCGTGTCGGGGAAGTGCTCGGTCGCGTCGTCCGCCTGCAGCGCTTCACCGAGGCCGCTGCCGCCGATGACGGCAATTTTGATCACATCGTGGTCGTTCACGCGACAAGCTTATCGTTCGGCATGCGGACGACACCTTTGCTTCTGCTGTGCACGACCGTGTTCCTCGCCCTTGGCTGTGGAGGGTCAGAACCCGAAGCCGTCAGGGCTACGTCGGACGACGCGGTCGTGCGTGACGTTTTGGGCGTTCTTCTTGAAGACACGGGAATTCCCGTCGTCGCAGAGACGCAGGACGAGGCCACGTCATTCGTCATGAACAGCGACCGATTCAGCGGCATGGCGGGGTCGCCGTTGGATGTGGAGGCGTTTGCATCCACCGGCGTTTCGGCCTTAAGCGAGCAGTTGGTCGGAGCATTCCCGGACCACGCGGCACAGATCGTTTCAAATACGTCGGCCTACCTCGACACGCTCGTCGAGCTTGCCGCCTACGGCAAGGCGACGCTTGATCGGGTGCCGGAGGAGGATCGGGTTGTAGCAGATGAACGTCTGGCCCCGCTGGCCAGCTACGGCATCACCGTAGATCCGGCGGGGAAGACGGTGGACAACCTACTCCTCGACCGCCCCGCGACGCTGGGGTACGAGTCGACGTACGTCGGCATGATGGATTACAACTTCACAACGCTCGCAACCGAACTCGGTGCGGCAGGCATCGACATCCACGGCATGACCGGCAAGCTCACGTTCGGGCATGACCACGCCCACTAGACCCGCTTGCGTCTTAGTCGACCGATCAGCGTCACGACGCCGGAGCGGAAGCTCCGGATTCGGCTCGGATTCGGGTAGTACGCTGGGGCACGATCCGGAGCTTCCGCTCCGGCGTTCAAGCCATCTGAGCAACTGCTCGTGCTAACGAACGAGATGCCGTGAGCTTCAGGCAGATTCGACTTCGGGCTCCTTGCCACCGAAGAGCGCACTGCCGACGCGGATGATGGTGCTGCCTTCGAGGATGGCGGGTTCGAAGTCGTCGCTCATGCCCATCGAGAGGTGACGAAGATCGTCGCCTGCGATGCCGAACTTCTTCATTTCTTCGAAGATCTCGCGGCAGCGGGCGAAGGTGCGTCGGGCCGAGTCTTGATCAACGCCGTGGGCGGCCATGGTCATGACGCCCATGAGTCGCAGGTGCGTCAGTTCCATGAGTTGCTCTGCCAGGTGCCGGGCCGCACCGACGGCGACGCCGCCTTTTTGTGGTTCCTTACTGCAGTTGATCTGCAGCAGGCACGGCAACCGGGCGTCCTCGCCCAGAACACGCGGGACCTGCACTTCGAGCTCCTCGGCCAGGCGTAGCGAATCGAGGGTGTGCAGCATCGTCACCATCGGCAGGGCGGCTTTGACCTTGTTCCGCTGGAGGTGACCGACGAGGTGCCAGCGCAGGTCGGCCGACGTCTCGCCGATGTCTGCGACCCGATCTTGCAGGTTCTGCACGTAGTTCTCGCCGAAGTCACGCAGGCCCAGGGCGACGGCGGCGCGGGTTTGATCGGGCGACGCGTACTTGGTGACGGCGACGGTGGTGACGCTGCCGGCGGTGCGATCGGCCTGGCTGCAGGCGTCGTTGATCCGCGATTGGACCTCTTCCCAGCGGGAGCGGACGTCTTGAAGTTCGGGCAGGTCCGTCTGCGAAGTGTCGGTCACAAGAGAAGTATAACCGGTGGGACGACGGTCGCCGGAGCCAAGGCACTCAAGTCGCTTTGCCCGACGCACCCGCAAGCACGGGAAGCCCTCGACGCACCGTCCTGACGGGCTCGGCGATCAGGTCGTAATGCTGGAAGTCTGTGACGGTCACATCCAGGACCTGCCCGGAATGCAGCGACTCCTTCGACGCAACGTACGTGACGCTGTCGATGTCCGGCGCCTGACCCTTCGTACGGCCTGAGTAGACGAGCGTGCCGTCGTCGGCTTCCCCTTGCTCGGCGTCGATGAGCACCTCGACCGTCGCGCCGACACGGGCGGCGTTGCGGGCAAAGACGACGGCCTGCTGGGCTTCCATCAACTCGCCGTAGCGACGCGTCTTGGTCTCCTGGTCGATCTGCCCGCTCATCTTGCCCATCGGCGTGCCGGGCTCGGGCGAGTATTCGAAGACGCCCACGTGCTCGAAATGGCCCTCCGCGATCCAGTCGACCAGCTCGCGATGCTCGGCCTCGGTCTCGCCGGGCGAGCCGGTGATGAACGTGGTCCGCAGGGCGAGGTTTGGAACCGTCGCGTGCAGCTTGTCGATGAGCGTCGTGGTCAGCTCGCGATCAACCTTCCGCTTCATACGGGCCAGTACGTCCGTGTTGATGTGCTGCAACGGCATGTCCACGTACGGCACGACACGCCGGCAGCTCGCCAGCGCCTCGATCATCTCGTCCGTGAAGCACGACGGGTACGCGTACATCAGCCGGACCCACGCAACGTCGGCAGGCAGCTCGCGATCGAGGGTTTTAAGCAAGCCTGCCAAGCCGCGCCTGGGGCCGTGCCAGCCGATGTCGGTGCCGTAGCTGGTGGTGTCCTGTCCGATCAAAAGCAGCTCGACGGCACCGTCGCTGGCGAGTTCGTTGGCCTCGAGCAGGATGTGCTCCATCGGCTTCGACCGCATGGGGCCGCGGATGCTGGGGATGGTGCAGAACCCGCACCCCTGGTTGCATCCTTCGCTCATGCGCAGGTACGCGAAGTGCCGCGGCGTCAGGCGAAGACGGGCCCGATCGTCTTCGAACGTCGGCAGGCGCCTGCCACGCTTGCCGCGGGTTTGACGGTCGAGCAAGACTTCCGCGGGCGACGACGGCGCTGAACGAGGCGAAGGCTCTGCTTCCAGGCCACGTGATGTTGCCGAAGCCTCGTCCGGCGTGAGTGCGTGGTACTTGCCGAGGAAGTGGTCTCCGTCCTTACCCACCTGGCCGCGGACGGCCTTGACGATGTGATCACGATCGAAGACGCCCACGAGCCGGTCGATGCCGGGGGCATCGGCGAGCAGCTTCGTCTTGTGTCGCTGGACCAGGCAGCCGGCGACGACGACGCGCTTGACCTTGCCGCTGGTCTTCATTTCGATGGCCGCGTTGATCTCGGCCATCGACTCGGTTTTGCTGGCTTCTAAGAAGCCGCAGGTGTTGATGACGATGGCATCTGCCTCGTTGTGATCGGGCGTGACCGCGATGCCGTCGGCGGCAAGGAGGCCGAGCATGCGTTCGGAGTCGACCAGGTTCTTGGCGCACCCCAGGCTCACAAAAGCAACGGACTCGATCTCGGCGGGGGTGTTGGACATAGAGAGGCAGTCGGCCGCCACGTTATGCGACGCCGGAGGCCCAAGGGTTCGGCCCTCCTAACGTGGCCCCACCATGCCAAGTAGTGCCGGCAAGAGCCCCAGACGACGTAGAACCAGCTTCGATGCCGACGCCTGGCTGAGCTCGCTCGCAAATTTCGAACAGCGAAAGTCCACACGCGACGACAAACCGGCGGCCCACTTCGGGCTCGAACGCATCCAAACCCTCTGCGACAAGCTCGGCGACCCGCAGAACGACGTCCCGGCCCTCCACGTCGCCGGAACCAAGGGCAAGGGTTCCACCTGTGCCATGTCGGCCGCGATGTTGCGGGCAAGCGGTTTGCGGGTAGGGCTTTACACGTCGCCGCATCTGGTCGATGTCCGGGAGCGGATTCGTGTCCTGGAGCCGGCCGGGGACGCCAAGGCGTTTCCGCAGGGGACGATGATTCCGCAGGTCGATTTCGACGCCTGCATCGAAAAGGTCGCCAAAGCGGCTAAGGCGGCGAAGGTGGATCCGACCTACTTCGACGCCCTCACGGCGGCGGCGTTCGTCTACTTCGCCCAGGAAAAGCTCGATATCATGGTGATCGAGGTCGGCCTCGGTGGCAGGCTGGATTCGACGAATGTCCTGACGCCCCTCGCGAGCGTCATCACGCCGCTGAGCCTCGACCACACCGCCCAGCTCGGCCCGACGCTGGCCCACATCGCCGCGGAGAAGGCGGGCATCATCAAGCCGGGCGTCACGGCCATCACGTGCCTCCAGCCGGACGAGGCAACGCTGGCCGTTCTGCAGCAGCACGCGGCGGACAAGAAGACCAAGCTGCGCGTGCTGGGCGAAGACATCGAGTTCACCTGGCGGTTCGAGGCGAGCCGGATGATGGGCCGGAACAACCGCGTCGGCTTCGAGACGGACAAGCTCCTCTTCGATCACCTGGCCGTGCCGTTGCTGGGCGAGCATCAGGCGGTCAATTGCGGCCTGGCACTGGCGGCGATGGACGAGCTCATCCGCCGCGGCATCAAGGGCATCACGGCCAAGAGCTGTGCCGAAGGCTTAGAAGGTCTGACCTTCGAGGGTCGGCTGGAGGTCATCCGCGAAGACCCGATGGTCGTCGCCGACGCCGCTCACAACGCAGCCGGGGTGGAAGCGCTGTTTCGTGCGATCGGCCAGCACTTCAACTACGACACGAGTGTCGTCATCTTCGGTTGCTGCAGCGACAAAGACGTCGACGCGATGCTCGACAAGCTGGGTGCCGGGGCGGACAAGGTCATTTTCTGCCCCGTCGAGTCGCCCAGATCGGCAGAGCCGGCGGAGCTGCAGAAGATCTACCACGACGCCTTCGGCCGGATGAGCCAGACCGCCGACTCGCTGTCGGATGCTCTGCGAAGTGCGAGGCGGTCGCTGACGGATGACGACCTGCTGGTCATCACCGGCAGCTTCCACCTCGTCGGCGAGGCCAAACGGATCCTTGCCAAGAAGGCCGCCGCCCGCGATGCGGCCTGAGGCGGCGTGGGGCATCCGACGCATCTACCCTGTCGCATGCCGGCCGATTCCGACGACCAGCAAGATGCTCAAGGCCCGAACGTCGACGAGCATGACGTGCGCCGCGTCATGACGGGACTCGTTGCGGCCGTCCGTCAACGGGTGAAGCACGACCCGGGCTTCGGCGTTGCGATCGTGCGACTTCTGGGCCTTGATCCGACCGGCCGACATGCCGCGCATGCGGCGGGTGTGCGGCGCGAGGTCAGCGGCGACTCGCCGCGCGAGGCAACCCGGGCCGGTCGATCGTTCAACGAGTTCTTCGACGCCCCGCTCGTCGCGCAGCGGTGCCGGCTCAAAGCGCTTGCGGCACGGTGGCAGTCATTGCGTGACAGGTTGCCGCGTGAGGTCGTGCGTCCGGTCGACGAGATCGTTCTTGATGCCGGGCGTGAACTGTCAGACTGCTATCTCTGGATGTGCAACGCCACCCAAGCCCGTCAGCGGGACGAGGCCGCGATGGAGACGATGGCACGCGTCTACGAAACCTTGGCCGAGGCGGCGGAGCTGGTCGGGCCGATCGACATCCCGGCCATCGAGCAAGTGGGCGACGATGCCGTCCCGTTGCCTTCGGACCTGCCGACCGCGGAGCACATCCAGCTTCTTGCCGAGGCGCAGTCGGCGCTTCATGCCGCCCTCGGCACGTACCGAACGGGTGGAGGTTTCGATGCGGATCAGATGTCGGCCTACGTCCTGGCCAAGGAGTTCGGCGGCAGGCGTCGCGTCTTCTTCCGCAATCTCGCGCGTGAAGATCGGGCCGACCCCAGCCAGGCGGACGACCTTCGGCAACGCATCGCCGCGGCCGACGACGATGCCGACGAGCATCGTGATGCACGTGTCGCGGCGTCTTTGGCGGCGATGCAGGAAGCGGTCGCACAGGCCGTCGACGAAGCCGGCGATTCCGATGCCGACGTCGGATCGCCCGCCTTTGCCAAGCTGCAAGTCGCCCTGATGCGCCTCCTTGCCGAGGGTCTGGAGACCGACGATCCACGGCTTGTACAGGCTGCCGAGCCGTTGCTGTCGGTGCTCGGCGAAGAGGCGGACGCGACCGTGATCGGCGACGACCTTGATGCCGTTCTCGGTGCCGCGGAGGCGACGGCGGACGAAGAGGGGGACGTTGAGACGACCGACGCCTCGGGCGTGCAGGTATCGGGTGGGAAGGCCGCTTGAACCCCGCCCCGATTGCCGTTTTCGAGCCCACGGCCCAGATCGGTTCGTTGATTCTGGTCGTCGCGTACGCCGTCGTCGGGCCGGCGTTGACGATCACGCTGACGATCCTGCTCTACTTTGGCAGGCGTCGGATGACGCGGCTTCATCGGACGCTTGTCGCCTCAGACCTCGATGGCGGATCGTCGGTCGTTGCCTGCGTTCCTGTGCGGAACGAGGAGGCCCAGGTCGCCTCTTGCATCGAGTCACTCCTGGCCCCATCGGCGGGGTCGCAATGCCTTCGCGTCGTCGTCATGAGCGACCGCAGCACGGACGGCACTGATGCCGTGCTGGTGACGCTTCGAGAGGCGCACCCGGACCGGCTGGCCGTCGACCGAATCTCGACGTTGCCGATCGGCTGGCTCGGCAAGCCGCACGCGTTGCACGAGGCCGTCGCCCGGCATGTGAGGGCGGATGTGGATTGGCTGCTCTTTGTCGACAGCGACGTCCGCGTCGATCCGGACACGCTTCGACGGGTGCTTCACCTGGCGCAGGATCGGGATTACGCGGCCGTCTCGCTGCTCACCGGCATCGAGACGCCGACGTGGCTCGAGCGTCTGGTCACGCCCGTCGCGGCCTCGACGTGGATGGCGACGTTCCGGGCCAGTGACACAAATCGTGACGCCCATCCCGATCGGGCGGTGGCCAACGGCCAGTACATGCTGGTGCGGCCGCGGGTGTTGGCCGAAGCCGGTGGCCATGAGGCGGTGCGGGATCAGACGTGCGAGGATGTCGCTCTGTTCCGACGGTTCAAGGCGGCGGGTCATCGCGTTCGGCTGCTCGTCGGGACCGACCTCGTCAGGACGCGGATGCACGCGACGTGGTCGGAGATGATCAACGGCTGGGCACGAAACTTCGCCGGAACCGCCCGTCACGACCCGCGGCCCATTCTCGTGGCGATGGCGGTGGTGGGATTGCAGTGTCTTCCGCTTCCGATGGTGGCGGCGTCGGTGTGGCTCGAGATTCCGGGGCTGGCCGTCATCGCCGTCATCCACACGATTGCGACAGGTGTGTTGACGTGGCGGGCCTGTCGGATGGCGGGACTGCCGACGTCGCACGCAGTTCTGCCGACGGTGGTCCAGCCGCTTCCGTTCCTGCTGGTCCTGCCGTTGTTGGCCAACGCCGTCCGCGCGTGCTTCGGCGGACGCGTCCGCTGGCGTGGGAATCTTGTTCGGGCGTAGCGGCGTCTACGGTGCTGAAGATGTGGTTTGACCCGTTGCCTGACGCGCCCGACTGGTCGAAGGCCGAAAAGCATTTGGTGTCGAGCGACCGGATCATGCGGCGGGTCGTCGCGGAGGTTGGCCCCTGTCAGATCAAGCCGCTGCCGGACCCGTATCTGGCCCTGGTGCTGAGCATCTTTTCGCAGCAATTGTCTTTCAAGGGAGCCGAGACGCTCTACGCGAAGTTTCGCGGACGTTTCACGCAGAAGTCGCCGACGCCCCGGAAGGTGTTGGCGGCGCTCGATCCTGCGTCGACGAAGGTTTGGGAGGACGACGTCATTCGATCCTGCGGCATCTCCCGTCAGAAGCGGGCGTACCTGATCGACCTCTCGCAACGTGTCATCGACCGCCGACTGACGCTCGATGCGTTGGCCAAGGAGCCGGACGACGAAGTCATCAAGCAGTTGACGGAAGTCAAGGGCGTGGGCGTCTGGACGGCCCACATGTACCTGATCTTCGTCCTGCTTCGGGGTGACGTGCTGCCTGTGGGCGATCTCGGCCTGCGGGAAGGCTTCCGCCGCGTCTACGGCCTCGATGATCGGCCTGACGAGGCGACGATGAACCGGCTGGCCGCCCCATGGCAGCCGTGGCGGAGCGTGGCGACGTGGTATCTGTGGAAGGCCAAGGGCGACTGACTTGCGTCGGACCCGAAGCGCATGCAAAGACGCCCCGCCGGGTGGCGGGGCGTCTTGGATCAGGCTGAGGTGACCACGACAAAGCGTGGTCTGCCGCCTCAGAACTTGACGCTGCAGCCGTACGGCTTGGTCTCGCTGGGGCTCGGCGTCTCGTCGTTCATCAGGGCGTCGATGGCCATGGTGACGTAGTTGTCGGCCTGGGCGATGTCGCTGGCGTCGGTGCTCTTGATCGAATCGATCGCACCGGCGTAGGCGAGGATGCCGTCCTTGTTGATGACGTACATGTGGGGCGTGGTCTTGGCGTCGTACATCTTGCCGACCTTGCCTGCCGAGTCATCGAGAATCGGGCGATCGATCGACCACTCCGACGCGATGGAGGCGTTCTCTTCGACGCTGCTGAAGTTCGACGAATCGATGGCGAGCCAGACGACGCCCTTGGACTTCATGTCCGAGGCCATCTTGTTCATGTCGCCGTTCTTGTAGAACTTCTTGACGTAGGGGCACTGGTCGTTGAACTGCTCGATCACGACGATCTTGCCCTTGTAATCGGAGAGCGAGACGGGGTTGCCTTCCTGGTCCATGAGCTTGAAGTCGGGGGCGGCCTCGCCGACCTTGGCGGTCTTGGCTTCGCACTTGCAGGCCGAGCTGTCGGTGCACTTGGTGCATTCGCCGGCGAAGGCGGTTGTGGTGAAGAACGCGGCCGCAAGGGCGGCGGTGGCGATGAGGGTGGTGCGGATCATTCGTGGCTCCAGTGAGCAAAGGTGACAGGCTGCGACGCCGACACCGGCACCGCGAGATTCGTGTTGCAACAAACAGTACTCAATCGACGGCAGCTCCGGCACCTGCTGCAGGGATCGTCAGGAGCAGGCCTCGACGGTTGCCATCCGCAGTCGTGTAGCCGACGACGGCCGGATAGGCCGGCACCTGACCACCGCCGTAGACGCGGCTCTCGATCGTGAACGCGGCCGTCGTGCGTCCGCTGTTCTGATCGGCCTGCGATGCGGAGGTGATGGTGACGGCGACGTTGTCGGGCGAGTCGGGGAACAAGCCCACGTCCGTCGCGCCGACCGGAAGTTCGACAGCAAGGTGGCTCGCATCGACCGACACGACATCAACATCCGCCGGCGACTTGGTCGGCATTTGGTCCATTGCGGCAGCCAAGCCGGTCGCGTCTGACGTGACCGCTTCTTCCGCGATGAGGACGTTCAGCGTCGCCTCTGCGGACTCCGGGACGCAAACCTTGTCGTCGCAGACGAGGTATTTGACGGAGGCGCTGATCGACATCGTGCCGATCGTCGCGTCAGCGGGCACCGTGACCTTCACGGGCAGGACGATCGTCTCGGCATACCCGTATCCGACCAGGCCGCCGGACTCGAAGCGGATGGGCGTCGGGTACTGCAGCGCGTCGGCCTTCCAGCCGTCGGGCAGCGACCACGTGACTTCAGGTGCCTGACCCGCGTCGCCCGGGTTGGTCCAGTAGATGTGCCACTTCGGCTCGAGGTCGAAGCGGACGCCGACGGTGAGGGTCGTGCCGGGCGTCACGGCCTCGTGGGACGACACCAGCGACACCTTCGCATGCCGCTCCTGGATGCCCAGCAACGACTGCCCGCAGGCGAGTGCCGGCAGGGCGAGGAGTGCGATGATGAAGGGGGCAAGGCGCATAGCGACGTCCGAACGTACCTCGAACCAGTCGCTTGCGGAGCGCGTGTTTCGGCAGCGATCGAATGAGCAGTCGAGTCGCCTGACCATGCCGATTTGTTTGAGGGTCACGTTAAACCTTGGCCGTGTCAGGGCGGCGACGTCTCGAGGCTTGGACGTTGTTCGGGTCGTCACGTAGACTTATCGGCGAGTCGGCAGGTTCCGCAAAGCCTGCCGGAACCTGCCAAGGACCTGGAGACCCCTTGCGTCGCACCTCCACCAGCATCCACGACCTCCCTGCCACCGGGCTCCCGGTGGCCGTCGCATCATTACCCGCCAACGGGTTGGCGGCGTCGGTGCTCGTGCTCAACCGGAACTACCAGGCGGTTCGCGTCGTCAACGTCCGTCGGGCCTTCGGCCTGCTCTGCAAGGAGCTGGCGGAGGTCATCCACATCGAGACCGCACCGCGACGGCACCGTCAGCCGATGGCAGAACCTCGACTTCGAGTCGTGGACGGAGCTCTGCGAGAGCTGCACGCCGAGTTCGAGCCGGACGACTTCGACTGGATCCGGACGGTGCGCTTCCCGATCGCGGTGCCGCGGATCATTCGACTGCTCGGCTACGACCGCCTGCCGCGGCAGGAGGTGAAGTTCAACCGTCGCAACATCTTCGCCCGCGACGCCAACCGCTGTCAGTACTGCGGCCGAAAGTTCGGAACGAGCGAGCTGTCGCTGGACCACGTCCTGCCGCGCAGCCAGCAGGGGCCGACGACGTGGGAGAACATCGTGACGTGCTGCATCGCCTGCAACGTCAAGAAGGGCGGCCGAACGCCGGAGCAGGCGAACATGAAGCTGCTCAGCAAGCCGGTCAAGCCCAAGCGCAGCCCGGCGGTGAACGTGCGGCTCGGCGACAAGCGGTACGCGTCGTGGAAGCAGTTCCTCGACGAGGCGTACTGGACCGTCGAGCTGAAGTGATGCCTCATCAGCAATCAGCCTAACAGGCTGTGGCCCTTCAGCCGCGGCGCCGGAGCGTCTTCGCCTTCATGCCGCCGATCTGCTCGTGGAGGTCGCGGCTGATGTCGCGCGGCTTGCGGCGGCGATTGCCGGCGTCGTGCGAACCGGCACGACATCGCCCCAGGCCACCGAGCGGCGTTTGCGGCGAGCAGGAACGCCTCGAGCATCGGCGTCGCCGCTGTCTGCCGTCGAGGTAGACCGGGTAGATGTCGACGTTCGCCCGCGGCAGGCCATGACGCCACGCCGTCTTCGAACGGCATCAGGTCGCGGCTCGTCTCGATGCGGCCTTCCGGAAAGACGCCGACGACCTGGCCGGCGTCGAGCTTGGCCAGCGCCTTCTACCACGCCGACGGTGTCGCGGGTCGTGCGGTCGATGCGGATCATCTCGACGTGCTCCAGGAACCACTTCAGCGACGGCAGGTCGTAGAACTCGGCGGTCATGACCCACGTGATCGGCCGCGGGCACGACGCCTGGATCATGATCGGGTCGAGCCCGCTGGTGTGATTCGAGGCGATGACCGCCGGCCCGGTCTGCGGAATCATGCAGCGTGCCCGACCGGCTCGCGGCGGTGGTAGCCTCTGCCGAAGAGCGACGGCAACGACCATCATCGCCCGCACGTCGGGCCTACGTTCGAAAGGCGGGGTAACGGGGCGTCGGGGTCGGCACGGCAGGGACGGTATCGCCGCAGCTACGGCGCCGGCTAAAACAACGCGAACATGACAGGGCGTAACGACGACTTCTTCCATGCCGAGACCGCCCTCGTCGGCGGTCCCGGCGGGACGGCCAACGTCGTCGCGGCGGTCGCCAGTGCCATCATTCCGGGGTTGGGTCAACTCGCCCAAGGCCGGATCGGGCCGGCGATCTTCTTCTTTTTGATCGATCTGGCTCTGGGTGGTGCTGTCGATCGTGCTGTCTCGGCTGGCTGGCGCTGGTCATCCACGTGTGGTCCTGCCTCGACGCCGCTTTGTGGGAGCCGACGACGATGAACATTCGCCCGGCCGAGTCACGCGATGTTGATCGCCTGGCCGACTTCAACGTGCGTCTGGCGCGGGAGACGGAGCACCTGGAGCTGGATCCGCCGACGGTCCGGCTCGGCGTCGCGGCGGCGGTGTCTGATGCACGCAAAGGGTCGGTACTTCGTCGCCGAGGTCGACGCCGAGGTGGTCGGCTGCCTGATGATCACGCTGGAGTGGAGCGACTGGCGCAACGGCGACTTGTGGTGGATCCAGAGCGTGTACGTCGAGGCCGATTATCGAGGCCGAGGTGTCTTTCGGGCGCTGCACGGCCACGCCCGGCAGGCCGCCGTCGAGGCCGGTGCGCGTGGGCTTCGGCTGTACGTCGAGCGCGACAACGTCACCGCGATCGCAACGTACGAGAAGCTCGGAATGAAGGACTCTGGCTACTTCCTGATGGAAGAGATGTTTTGACGACCTGCCGTTGGCGACGTAGTCTGCGATCGACCGATTGATCTGATGATGCCGTCTCGCCTGCTCCTTACCGACCTGCTCCTCCTCGGCCTTGGCCGCGGTGGCGTGATTCGGTAGCCGACGAGACCGGCCGACCCGACCCACGACGCCCCGCGGCCCATGCCGCGGGGCGTCGTGCATTCTGCACGTCAGGCGCAGCTCCTAGCTTCCTACAGCACCATGAACACCCTCCGCATCTTCGACACCACCTTGCGCGACGGCGAACAATCGCCCGGCGCAACCCTTACCCGTGCGGAGAAGATCGAGATCGCCCGGCACCTCGAAGCCATGGGCGTCGATGTCATCGAAGCGGGCTTCCCCGTCTCCTCGCCGGGCGACTTCGAGAGCGTCAAGGCGATCGCCGGCGAGCTGAAGAAGGCCACCGTCTGCGGCCTGGCCCGGTGCGTGCCGCAAGACATCGACCGCGCGGGCGAAGCCGTCAAGGATGCGGCCAAGCCGCGCATTCACGTCTTCTGCGCGACGAGCAAAATTCACCGCGAGCACAAGCTCAAGAAGGGCAAGGAAGACATCCTGGCCCTGGCGGTCAAGAGCATCGAGCACGCGCTGAGCTATTGCGACGACGTCGAGTTCTCGCCCGAAGACGCGAGTCGCACGGAGTACGAGTTCATCCGCGACATCACCATCGCAGCCATCGAGGCGGGGGCGACGACGATCAACCTGCCCGACACGGTCGGCTACAGCTACCCGGACGAGTACGCCTCCGTCTTCCGCAGAATCTTGGCGGACGTGCCGATGATTCGGGAGAAGGGGATCATCCTGAGCACGCACTGCCACAACGACCTGGGTATGGCCGTCGCCAACACGCTGGCGGCGGTCGAGGCGGGGCGCTCGGCAGGTCGAGGTCACCGTCAACGGCATCGGTGAGCGGGCCGGCAACGCGAGCCTTGAAGAGATCGTCATGGCCCTGCGGACGCGGGCGGATCACTTCGGCATCGACACCAACATCGATGCCAAGAAGCTCTACCCGGCGAGCCGAATGGTCAGCACGCTCACCGGCCTGGCGGTCCAGCGAAACAAGGCGATCGTCGGGCAAAATGCTTTCGCCCACGAGGCCGGCATCCACCAGGACGGCGTGCTCAAGCATCGCGAGACGTACGAAATCATGAACCCGGCAGACGTCGGCGTGCCGAGCAACCAGCTCGTGCTCGGCAAGCACTCGGGCCGGCACGCCTTTCGTGAACGCATTGAAGCTCTGGGTTACTCGCCCGATCAGACGCAGACGGAGCTCGCCTTCGACCGCTTCAAAAAGCTGGCCGACAAGAAGAAGGAGGTCTACGACGAGGACATCGAGGCGATCATCGACGACCTGCTCGAGTCCGGCGAGACGGCCGGCCGGTGGGAGCTGGTGAACCTGCAGGTCGTCGCCGGCAGCGACTCGATGACGCCGACGGCAACGGTGACACTCCGATCGCCTGAAGGCGACCTGAAGTGCGATGCCGCAACGGGTGACGGCCCGGTTGATGCAATCTATTCGACCGTCATGCGGATTCTGGATCGCGAGTTCAAGCTGATCGACTATCGCATCCGTGCCGTCACCGGCGGCAAGGACGCGCAGGGCGAAGTGAACGTCGAGCTCGAAGACACCGCCGCCTCCGTCCGCGCCGGCGGCCGGGGCTTGTCGACGGACATCCTGAACGCCATCCGCCCTGGCCTACGTCGCCGCCGCGAACCGGCTGGCCAACCCGCAGAAGCGATCGGTGACGCAGTATTCCGGTGTGTGATCTGACCGAACTTCGACCATGTCGACGCGAGTGAGAACGGCGTGCTGGAGCCGACTTCGCTGGTGCGCGATCGACACGAACATCGCCAAGGCGGTCAAGACTCGGCACACGGCCTACGCGTCGCGGGCCCGTGAAAGGTCGGTCTCCTCACGCCGAACCTCGTCCGTCGTGGTGCGCCGAAAGACGATGCCCGGCTGCTCCGGGTCGCGGGCCTCGCTGACGTGCGTCTTCTTCGCCACCGTCATCGGGTCGTGTCTCACCGCGGCCGACACATGACCGATCTGCCGGCCGAGCCAGCCGAAAAGGCCTTTGCCGGGAAGGTCGCTCACGGCAGGACGCTACGTGCCAGCAGGTCGCCGGTGGGATTGAGCATGGCCGTCTCGCCGACTTCGCCTCGACCCAGGACCGGGTCGATGGCGACGACTTCGCCGCCACGCGTTGCGGCAAAGATGCGGGAGCCGTCGACGTTGCGGGCAAACCGCGAGAAGTCGCCACGGCGGCTCTCGAAGACCTTGTCGCCCGTCTTCTTATCGTGGGCCGCGATGCGGCCGTTGGCTTGGACGAAGTAGACGTTGTCTTCGTCGTGGCTGAGGAAGTGACGTGCATCCTTTGCCACCCAGGCAGGCTCGCGGCTGTTGGTGCTGCCTTCAAATTTCGGCAGCGCAACGACGCCGGCATCGCCCAGCGACTGGTACACCCACTCGTCGATCGGCACCGCCCGCTCGTAAAGCGGTCGGCCGGCGAAGTAGCGCCAGAGGATCCGACCCTGGTCACGCGACAGCACGTGGAGCGTTCCATCGGTCCCGGCGACGTAGACGCCGTAGTTGTCGACGGACAGGTCCGCGTTGACGCCCCGGCCCCGTTCCGTCTCGAAGGCACGAATCGACCATGCCTGCGTGAGGCCCTCGGTCATCCCGTAGACGTTGCCGGCCAGGTCGGCGGCGTAGACGAATGCGCCGAAAGCGGCCGGTCGTCCGGCCAGGGCACCGTCGAGCAGCACGCGGTCCAGGATGAGCCCGGCCCGGCGAATCGGATCGACCTTGAGCAGGCGTCCGCCGTTGTCATCGGCAGAGCCGACGTAGGTCACGCCCGCCGAGCCGATGGGTGCGGTCGTCAGGCCGCGACTAAGGGAGGATTCACGGACGACTTTGCCGTCCTCGTCGACGACGACGAAGCCGCTGGCCGTTGCGAAGGCGATGACGCGATCGATGGTGTCGAGCCGGTTCGAGCGACGGGCAGCACGACCGGCGGGTAGAGCACGTCCTTGGGCCCGACGATCTGCCGGATGAATCGCGAACGCCCGCCTTGGCCGTTGAGGCTTTGGACGACCTTGTCGTCGGTGTAGACGAAGACGAGGTCGTCACGCAGATAGATGCCGTCGACGAGGCCGTTGGCCTCGACGTCGACGGTTGTCGCGCCAGGCGACGCGGAAGCTGCCGGGGCGAAGGACGTCGGTCTTGACGACGGGCCTCGGGTCCTGCTTGGGCTTTGAGGCACATCCCGCGACCACGAGCAGCGGGGCAACGGCGGCGAGCGCTAGCGACCACCCGATCCGGCGGGTCAGCGACGCCCGAAGGCAAAGGCGGCGAATGGGGTGCGTCATCGTCGGTTCCGTACGCAAGCGTCGGCTCCTCATGGCAAGGGTCGGGCGACGCGGCCGCGGGTGGACGCGTCTGAAGGGGCCGGCACGAAAGCTCGAGCGAGCCTTCGGCGGCGGGTGGCGGGAGGGTCAGCCTACCGAACAGGCGTCGCGAGCGTCAATCGCCCAGACGCCGCGACCGGCAAGCCGGCACGGTCCAGTAACTCGTGCGCAAGGCAGATGCAATAAACCGTTCTTCGCGGCGTTCTACAGGCAGACCGCAGCCCATCCGCTGCGACGCAACACGCTCTTCACCCTAAAGGTCATCATGAACCAGAACCTCACGCGAAGCCCCATCCTGGCCATGGTCGCTGCCGGAGCCCTTGCCGTCTCCTTGGTCGCGGTGCCTGTCTCTGGCGAACCCGGCCCCAGGCCAGAGCCCAAGCCCTCGGCCGAACGTCCCGAGCGACCCAAGCAACCGCGGGCAGGTGGCAGGACCGGCCGGTACCTCGAAGATGCTTCGCACGGAGCTGGACAAGCTCGATCTGACCGAAGCGCAACAGGCGTCCGTTCGGGATCTCGGGGACGACCTGCGGACGGACCTGAAGGCTTTGGCAGAGAAGCACCGCGGCGACCGTCAAGCCATGCGTGAAGCGGGCACGGGAGCGAATGTCCCGCTTCCGCGGAGCGCTTGCGGAGGTGCTGACGCCCGAGCAGCGGAAAGAGCTACGCGACTCCATGAAGGCACTGCGGGAGGAACGACCCGAGCGTCCACGCCGCAACGCCGGCCCGCGGTCCGAGGCAGGCGAGCGACCCGGTCCCGGCGCAAGGCCGCCCCGCGGTGCAGGCGGCTTCGGCAGGCCGGCGACGCGTCCCGGAGACGACAGGCCGTCGCGCTTCGAGAGCCGGCTTCAGGACCAGGTCGACCGCGACCAACTCGTGGCCGTGCCGACGGACCTTCCACTGCTGACAGCGACGGGCCGGGAGACGACGCTGGCGCAGTCGCTGGCGGAACATCGCCCGACGATCGTGTTGCTCGGGTCGTACTCGGCCCCGTCGTTCCGCGAGCGCATGGCCGACTTGCCGTGGCTTGTGGATCAGCTTCGAACGCCTTCAGGCCGCTCGGCGGACCTGGTCGTCGTCTACACCCGTGAGCGTCACCCGTCGGACGGCTGGACGAACCCGAAGAACGACGAGGCCGGCATCGCGATTCCGGCACACACCTCTGCAGAGGATCGTCTCGAAGCCGCCAAGCGGGTTCGTAGCGAGCTGCCTGATCGCACGGGCGTGAGCTTGCTTGTCGACACGATGGACGATCGCCTGGCATCGCTGGTGGCCGGTGACGAAGCGGGGGATCACGTCGTGGTCTTGCGTCCTGACGGCACGGTTTCGGCGAGGCAGCGGTGGTTCGATCCGACGGCGATCGTCGGACTTGTCGAGGCCGCCGCCGAGTAGCAGCGGCCGACGGCTACGGTGGCGGGCTTGTCGCTGCCGACCTTCATCCAAGTGCCGAGCGGTGTCGAGCCCTGGTGGTTCGTCACCGCTTTGCTGTTGGCGGCGGTGATTCAGGGGATGGCCAAGAGCGGCTTCGGGGGAGGCGTGGGCATTCTGGCGGTGCCGCTGGTAGCGAATGTGCTGCCTGCGGACCAGGCGGTCGGGGTGCTGTTGCCGATGCTGATTGTCGGCGACATCTTTGCCGCGACGGTCCACCGAAAGAAGGTTGACTGGCCGACGCTGAAGCCCGTCATCGCCGGCAGCTTCATCGGCATCGCCGTCGCGACGGCCTTGATGATCTTCCTTGGGACGGCCGACAAGTTGACGCTCGCGCTCAACCTGCTGGTCGGCGGGATTTGCTTGTTGATGGTGCTGGTCCAGGCCTGGCGACTGGCGGGCGGGAGCCTGCCGCGGGTGCGTCCGACGCGCCGCAACGGCACGATCGTCGGCAGTGCGGTGGGCGTCGCGAGCACCTTGGCCCACTCGGCCGGTCCGGTGGCGGCGATCTACTTTCTGGAGATCAGGCTCGACAAAGCCAGGCTGGTGGCGACGGCGGCGTGGACGTTTTTTCTGGTGAATTTGCTCAAGCTCCCGACGTACTTCGGGCTGGGCCTGATCACGCCGGCGACGCTGCTGCAAAGCAGTTGGGCCGCGGCGGGTATACCGATCGGGAGCCTGCTGGGGCTATGGATGCACAAACGGATTCCGGAGAAGCCGTTCACGATCATCATCTACCTAGCGGCCGCGGTGGCGGCGGGGCGCATGATCTGGAAGGCGGTCGTATAATCGACTGCCATGCGGACCGACACCGCCGATCTTCAAGCGACTGAGCGTCAGCCCGTCCGGTTCACGCCGGAGGAGTTCTACCTGATCGGCGACCAAGGCATGTTGCCTGAGATGTGCGAGCTGGTCGACGGAGAGATCATCGAGATGCCGGGTCAGAACTTCCTCGCCGTGTTCGTCATCGGGCGGATCTACCGGGCATTGATTCAAGCTTGGAGCAACCCGGACGCCGTCGCGACACACCTGTCGCAACCGTTCACAAGTGGCTGGCATCCGTTGCCTGACGTGGTGCTCTACGACGAGCTGCCACCGTTCCATCCACGACTCGCGCCGTTCCCCATGCCGCGACTGGTCGTGGAGGTTAGTCGACTCGACGCTGAAGTACGACCTCGGCGAGAAGGCGACGCGTTACGCGGGGGAAGGCATTGAGGAGCTGTGGGTGGTCGATGTGGAAGGTCGCTCCGCCCACGTGCACCGCGGTGCGAGCGACAAGGCGTGGCAGAGCCGGACACTGCACGACGCCGACGACACCATCTCGCCCCTGTGTCTCCCGGACCTTCAGATCCGCGTCGGCGACCTCTTCCCGGAGCCGCAAGACTCGTAGCTGGCCGACGGACGTTGTGGTACCGTCGCCACCGTGACCGCCGCCCTGCGATTCGTCGGGTTGACCTGCCACTACGGCTTCAGGCCAATCCTCAAGGACCTCGAACTCGACGTCCACGCGGGGCAGGTGACGGGCGTCATGGCGCCCAACGGCGTGGGGAAGTCGACGCTGCTTTCCGTCGCCGCCGGACAGGTGCCGGCGTGGCGTGGCTTTGTCGAGATCAACGGCAACAAGCGACGTGATACCGAGGCCTCGGAACTCGCGTGCCGTCAGGCGACCGTCTACCTGCCGGCCGAGCCGTGGCTGCCCGAGGGCCTGACCGCCCGCGAGTGGGTCGTCACGTGCGGCCGCATCTGGAACGTCGACGACCGACGCCTGCTCGACCATGCCGGTCGACTGCTCGACCTCTTCGACCTGGGCGACGGCGATAAGACGATCAAGTCGTGCTCGACGGGCCAGAAGCACAAGGTCGCCCTGGCCGGGGCGCTGGCGACGGATGCCGAGGTGCTGCTGTTCGACGAGCCGTTCGGCGGGGGCTTGGACCCGTCGGGCATTTTGGTGCTCAAGCGGCTGCTCGCCGATGCCGCGGGACGACGCGGGCGTGCGGTACTGGTGGCGTCGCCGGTGCCGGAGACGTTGGAAGGTCTGGCCGACCGGATCGTCGTGCTCTCACGCGATGACGACGGCATCGCCCGCATCGCCGCCGACGCATCACCGGTTGATCTTCAGCGTGACACCGGCACGTCGAATCTGGCCGAGGCGTACGAGGCGCTGGTTCGACCGGACACGGTCGACAAGCTGGCGGCGTACGTGGCGGAAGGGGCGTCGGCATGAGCGGCTACGACCCTCGCCGGCGTGTCCTTAGGAAGTCGCGTCTCACGGTGGCGAGTCTGATGCTCGTCGTCGTCTTCCTGGCCCTGCTGCCGGACGCGTTGGCCTTTGCCGAAGATCGCGGGTGGCATGGGCCGTTGTTCGGATGGACTCAGCCGGAAATTGGGGTCGATGATCTGACTCAAGAGCAACGCGACGAGTTCCGGGAAGATTGGGCTTTGGGTGTCGTAGAGGGTGTTTCCGAGCCGGCAACTGGGTTCGGGCGATTCGCCATCGTCATCACCGCTCTGGCCATCGGGTTCTATCGCGGCGGGATGGTCCGTCCGATGAAGCCGGGCGAAGGCGACTTTCTCGCGCTCTCGCCTTGGCAGCCGAGTCAGCCGCTGCCGTTCCGGCGGCCGCGGGTGACGGTGGATGATGGTGTCGCCTTGGCGATTCTCACGCTGCTCGCCTGGCGACTGGAGTTGCCGCTGGCGCTGCCGGCGTTGGTGATGGGTCTGACCTACGCCGGCCTTGTCTTTCGCGAGGCGGACGACGGGCGGATCTGGCATCGGGTCAACATCTGGCTGACGGGCGTGGCGATCATCGTCGGCATTCTGGTGAGTGGGCCGCCGATGTTGAGTGAGCTTCCCTTTGCCGTCGCTTTGATTCCGACGGCGTTGCTTGTCGGGCTGGCCCTGCGTCGGGCGAACCGGCACCTCGACGACTTCGCCACCGGTCGGCTGCGAGAACTGAAAGCACGTGATCAACTCTGGCACGACCCGAAGCGGGCCGATGTCATTTCGCGACACGCGAGTCTCGACGGCCCGACGCCCGCCATGCCGCACATCAAGACGCCGACGGCCGTCAGTCTGATCTGCTTCCTGACCGCGTTGTCCTTGTCGCTGACGCTGAGCTTCAGGTTCTTTGTCGAAGTCGACTCCCCCGACGACGAGAACGTTGGCAATCTGACGTCGCTGGTTCACGGGTTTGGCCTGGTCCTCGCCGTCGTCTTCGCCGCCACCGGATTCAGTGTCAGCGACGTGTGGATGTCGGTCGTCACCCGCCCGCGAACGCAACTCGGCGGCTGGTGGATGAGCATGCCGCGGCTGGCCCTCTTGCTCGCGATGCCGGTCGCGGTCATGGCGGCGATCTTCCTCGCCGGTCGGCACTGGGGCGTGTGGCCGGAGCTTTACCTGCCGGCAACCACGGCGTTGCTGATGACGTGGATCTTTTTCGGCCTGCCGACGCACCGTCGATGGGCGTTCACCGGCCGGGCCTTCTTCCGCGGGCGAGCGATATCGAGGGATCGCACCTCCCAGACGGCCATTCTCGAGGCGGCGGTGCGAGGCGAAAAGCCGCCGATCGTCATCGGCTAGCGTCAGGTATGAGCCGCTTGATCGTCCTCGCGTTGCTGTTGCTGACCGTCGGCTGTGCGGCCAAGCCGGTGCGGGTCGCGACATTCAACACCGCCTTGTCGCGCGAGATGCCCGGCGAGCTTCTGGAGGCGATGCAGACGCCGGACGACGAGCAGGCCCAGGCCGTCGCGGCCGTCATTCAGGCGGCCCGGCCGGACGTGTTGCTCCTGCAAGAGTTCGACCACGGCCCCGGCTACGACTTCGACGGCGATGCCCTGAAGCTGTTCCAGCAGAACTACCTCGGCCTGAGCCAGGGCGACGGGCTCAAGCCGATCGCCTACGAGCACGTCTACCTCGCCCCGAGCAACACCGGCGTGCCGACGGGCGTCGACCTGAACAACGACGGCATCATCGCCCCGGCCGAGGGTGCGGAAGTCGGCACCGACGCCTACGCCGCCGACTGTCACGGCTGGGGCAAGTTTCCAGGGCAGTATGCGTTCGTGGTGCTGTCGAAGTACCCGATCGATCACGCCAAGATCAGGACGTTCCAGAAGTTGCGTTGGCAGGACCTGCCGGGGCACCAGATGCCGCCCGGCTATTACAGCGACGAGGCGGCGGCGGTGCTTCGGCTGAGCAGCAAGAACCACGTGGACGTGCCGATTGACCTGGATGGCGAGTGGCGGGTGCACCTGCTGGCAAGCCACCCGACGCCGCCGGTGTTCGACGGGCCTGAAGATCGCAACGGGCGGCGGAACTTTGACGAGATCGCCTTGTGGTCGCTCATCGTCAGCTCGACGTGGGGTGCGAGCTGGAACGACCACTCCGCGGTCGATGCGTACCAGATTCCCCCGGATCAGCCGCACCTCGATTTCGGCGGCCCGTCGATGATGAGTACGACGCGGGCGTCGCCCATCCTGCAGGTGTTGCTGTTCTGGATTTGGCCTGCCTTCCTGAGTGGGCAGACTTACGTGGATGCTCCGCTGCTGGTACTGGGTGACCTCAATGCCGATCCGTACAACGGCGACTCGCGTCGCGGGGCGATCCAACTTCTGCTGGGCGAGCCACGGTTGTCGCCGCAAGGGTTTCCGCGCTCTGAAGGAGGCACGTTCGCGAGTCAGATGACCAAGGGGTTGAACGAGAATCAGGTCGGCGATCCCGCCGCGGATACGGCCGACTGGAACGACGAGCGTGGACCGGGCAACCTGCGGGTCGACTACGTGTTGCCGTCGAACGATTTGGAGGTCGTCGGCAGCGGCGTCTTCTGGCCGACGCCGAACGAGCCGCTGATGGGCGTCGATCTGGCGACCGTCGAAAAGGCGAGCGATCACCGGCTGGTCTGGGTCGACATCGAGCAGTGACCATTCCTGACCTTCACGGTTCGACGGCGGTCAATTAGCTTGCGTCGCATGTCGACTCAACTTGATCACTACCGACTCTTGGGCCGCTCGGGCCTGCGGGTCAGCCCGCTCTGCCTCGGCACGATGACCTTCGGCGAGGACTGGCAGACCGGGTGCCAACGAAGAAGACTCGAAGAACGATCTTCGACGACTACGTCGAGCAAAGGCGGCAATTTCATTGACACGGCCGACCTGTACACGAATGGGACGAGCGAGCAGTACGTCGGCAAGTTCGCCAAGGACGTCGGCCGGGATCGGCTCGTCATCGCGACGAAGTTCACGTTCAACGGCGGAGCGATGGGCATCGACGAGCTCAAGCTCCGCGGCAAGCCCGACCCGAATGCCGGCGGCAACGGTCGGAAGCACATGCGGCAGGCGGTCGAGGATTCTCTGAAGCGACTACAGACGGATTACATCGATCTTCTGTGGGTTCACTGCTGGGACGGGCGCACGCCGGTCGAGGAGACGATGCGTGGTCTCGACGATCTGGTGAAGAGCGGCAAAATCAACTATGTCGGCGTGAGTGATTACCCGGCATGGAAGGTGGCGGAGGCGAACACGCTGGCCATGCTCCGCGGGTGGTCGCCGTTCGTGGCGTTGCAGGTGGAGTACTCGCTGGTGGAGCGGACGACGGAGCGGGATCTGATTCCGATGGCCCGTGATCTGGGCCTTGGCGTCACGCCGTGGTCGCCGCTGGGGCAAGGGGTTTTGACCGGAAAGTTCCTCGACGGCGGCAAGGACGAGGGCAGCCGGCTCGACAAGAACGCTCAGCGGATGGGCGGCAAGTACGTCACCGACGCCGCCACGAAGGCCGCCCGTGCCGTCGTTGACGTGGCCAAGGTCAAGGACGTTTCGCCGAGCCGGATCGCGCTCGCCTGGCTCCTCCATCAGCCCGGCGTTACGGCCCCGATCATCGGTGCCCGCAAGACGTCACACCTCGACGACAACATCGAAGCTGTCTCCGTCGATCTCACTAAGGACGAACTGCAGAAGCTCGATGAAGCGACGAAGCTCGATCTCGGCTTCCCGCACGACTTCCTGCTCGAAGTCGACAACATGATCGCCGGCGGAGCGACCGTCGAAGCCCCGCATGGCCGCCTTGTGTAAGGCACGCATTCGCAAGCTTTACATCAATCCGAGTTCCAGCAACGCCACCTCGCTCATCTTGCTTTTGTCCCACCGCGGGGCCCAGACAAGCTCAACCTTGCACGACGCGACGCCATCGACAGGCTCGACGGCCCGCTGGACCATCCCCGGCATCTCGCCCGCCACCGGACAGGCCGGGGCGGTGAGGGTCATGTCGATGTCGACGTGCTCGCCGGCGTCGCCGGTCGACAGGTCGATCTTGTAGATCAGCCCGAGGTCGAACAGGTTCACCGGCAGCTCCGGGTCGTACACGGTCCGCAGGGCGTCGATGACCCGCTCCTTGACCTTCTTCTGCTCGTCCGTGAGCGACGCGTCGAGCGCCATGTCGATCGGCGTCTGGTCGTTGAGCTTCTTCTCGCCGGTCGGCGCGACGGCGGGGGCCTTGCGCAGCTCCTCGACCTTGTCGTTCGACGGCAGGACGTTCAGGCTTCGGATGGGCATGCGACAGCTTATGTCGCGACTGCGTTCGCCCGGGCGATCGACTGGATCCGGTTCAGCATCGCCTCCACGCCGCTTCGGCGTTGGACGCTGATGAGGTTTTGGAAGTCGAGCTTGCGGAGCAACGCCTCGACGTCGAACGCGGCGATGGCCGCGGCACTTTGGCCGGAGAAGACGTGTTGCAGGACGCCGATGAGCCCGCGGACGAGTTCGGCGTCGCTGTCTGCGAGGAAGTCGAGGCCGTCCTTCGTGTCGGGCCGTCGGCGGGCGGTCAGCCAGACCTGGCTCATGCAGCCTTTGACGTGCGTGGCCTCGTTCTTGTCGCCGTCACGCATCGGCAGCAGGTTGCGGCCGAGGTCGAGGATGAAGTCGCGTGGGTCTTCGCCGGCTTCTTTGAGGAACTGGAAGTCGTCGATCAACTGTTGAGCGGCTTCATCGGGAGTCGACGCTTTGGGATCTGGCCAAGCTAGTTCCTCAGATGCGGTAAGGACGGTCGCCCTGTGCTCCGTTGAACTTTCTACAATGTTGGTCAACCCGGCAACAAATTGGTCGACTTCTTGGATGGTGTTATAGAACGCGAAGCTGGCCCGCGTGGTTCCGGGGATGCCGAATGCATCCATAAAGGTTGGGCACAGTGGTGTCCCGTTCGTACCGCGATGCCGAGCTGGTCGAGCTTCGTGCCGATGTCCAGCGACGACACGGGCGGGTTTTCCAGCACGAAGGAGACCACCGCAGCCTTATCCTCACTGTCTCCGATAATCCGCAGGCCCGGCACCTCACGAAGCTTGGCGGTGGCGTGTCGAAGCAACGCGTCTTCCTGCTGCTGAATGGTGTCGAAGCCGATCGACTGCACAAAATCGACCGCGGCACCCAGGCCGATGACGCCGGCGATGTCCGGCGTGCCGGCCTCGAACTTGGAGGGGATGGGCGCGTATGTCGTCCCCGCCCAGGCGACCTCGTCGATCATGTCACCGCCGCCGTGGTAGGGCGGCATGGCATCGAGCAGCTCGCGCTTGCCCCACAGCACGCCGACGCCGGTCGGACCGAACAGCTTGTGACCGGAGAAGCAGTAGAAGTCGCAGCCGAGTTTCTGCACGTCCGTCGCGAAGTGACCGACGGCCTGGGCGCCGTCCACCAGCACCAGCGCACCGACCGCCTTGGCCGCTTTGATGATCGTCGGCAGGTCGTGCACGACGCCCAGCGCGTTGCTGACGTGTTGGACTGCGACGAGCTTGGTCTTGTCGGTGACGAAGTCGTCCAGCTTCGACAGGTCGAGCGTGCCGTCGTCGTTCATCGGCAGCGTCTTGACGACCGCCCCCGTCGCCTCGGCCGCGAGCTGCCAGGGGACGATGTTGCTGTGATGCTCCAAGGCAGACAGCAGAATCTCGTCGCCCTTTTTCAAGTGCGATCGGCCCCAGGCGAAGGCGACGAGGTTGATCGCCTCCGTCACGCCGCGGACGAAAATGCACTCCGCCGGCTCCGGAGCATTGAGGAAGGACGGCCACCTTGATGCGGGCGTCGTCGAATGACTTGGTCGCCTTCTGCGACAGCGTGTAGACGCCGCGATGGATGTTGGCGTTGTCGTGCTCGTAGTAGCGGGTGATCGCCTCGATGACGGCCTTGGGCTTCTGCGTCGTCGCGGCATTGTCGAGGTAGACGAGCGGGTGACCGTTCATCTCGGTCGCCAGGATCGGGAAGTCGCGACGGATCGCCTCGACATCAAATGCTGGGCGAGTTTGGTCGTCGAAGCGCTGCACGACCAAGCGTAGTTGCCGGCCGGCCTTCGCGGTTCAGGAGTTGGCGCGGCCCATCGGCTACTTGCGCTTTTCCAGATCGTCCCAACGGGCGTAGAGCGCGTCGACGCGGGCCTGGGCTTCGCCGAGCTGCTCGTACGCCTGCGTGAGCTTCACGTGGTCGGCCGTGACGGTCGGGTCGTTGGTGGCGGCTTCGAGTTGTTCGACCTTGGCCTCGGCGGCGAGGATGGTCTGCTCGATCTTCTGCAGTTCGAGCTTCTCGCCAAGCGTGAGCTGGCTTTTCGTCTTGGCGGCGGGCTTGAGGCGTCGCCGGTTTCTTGGCCTCGGCGGCGGCTTTGAGCGATGCGGTTCGTGCGCGTTCCCACTGCTGAAGGCTGGCGAAACCCGTCGCGTTGCCGCGGCCGTCGAGGGCCAGGAGCGTGTCGCTGGCGCGTTCGAGCAGGTGGCGATCGTGCGTGACAAGAACGACGGCCCCGGGGAAGTCGACGAGTGCCTGCTCCAAAACGTCGAGCGTGGGAATGTCCAGGTCGTTGGTCGGTTCGTCGAGGATGAGCAGGTCCGTCTCTTCGAGCAGCAGGCCGGCGAGGAGGACGCGGGCCCGTTCGCCGCCGCTGAGTTGGGAGACGGGCAGGTCGAGCTGGTCGGGCCGAAAGAGGAACTTCTGGGCCCAGCCGACGATGTGGACGTCCTTGCCGTGGATGCTCTGGTTGTCGCCGTTGGGGAACAGGGCCCGGCGGAGCGGCAGCTCTGGGTCGAGCTCGGCGCGGTGCTGGTCGAAGACGACGGCGTTGAGGCCGCCGGCGCGGGTGACGGTGCCGGCGTCGGGCTCGAGGTCGCCGACGAGCAGGCGGATGAGGGTCGACTTGCCGCTGCCGTTGGGTCCGATGAGGCCGAGGGTGGAGCCGGGCGAGAGCGTGATGTCGACGTCCTTGAAGAGCGCTTTGCCGCCGAGCGATTTGGCGACGCCTTCGAGCTGGACGAGCTTGTTCGTCTTGCGGTTGCTCGCTCCGAAGCCGATGGCGGCGGCACCGCGATCGGCGTTGCGCTTGCGCAGGTCGGCCAGCTCGGCGGTCATTTCGCCGGCACGTTCGATGCGACCTTTGGCCTTGGTCGTGCGGGCTTTGGCACCGCGTGCGAGCCATTCGTTCTCGCGACGGACGCCGCTGGCGAGGGATTGCTCGCGGGCTTTTTGAGCGACGAGGTAGGCGTCTCGTTTGTCGACGAACTGCGTGTAGTTGCCGTCGTGGCTGAGGAAGCCGTCGGGGTAGGCGGCCGAGAGTTCGACGGTGCGCGTCGCGACGCCGTCGAGGAAGCGGCGGTCGTGGCTGACGACGAGGACGGCGAACCGGCCGCTCTTGACGAGACCTTCGAGCCAGAGCACGCCTTCGAGATCGAGGTGGTTCGTCGGCTCGTCCATGAGCAAGACGTCCGGCTCGCGGGCGAGTTGGCAGGCGAGGCTGAGGCGCTTTCGCCAGCCGCCGGAGAGCTTGTCGGCGGGTTGCTCGATGTCGTCGAACCCGACGCGGCCCAGCACGGTGGCGGCGAGGCGTCGCTTGTCTGCGGCGTCGACGAACGTGGCGACGATGTCGACGGCCGGTCGTGCGTCGAAGGCTTCTTCCTGCGGGACGTAGCCGACGACGAGGTCGCGTCGTGCTTCGAGGGAGCCGTCGTCGGGTTCTTCGAGGCTGGCGAGGATTTTGAGGAGCGTCGACTTGCCGCTGCCGTTGGCACCGATGAGGGCGATGCGTTCGCGTTCGTCGATGCCGAGGGTGACGCCGGTGAACAGCGTGCGCGGCCCCGTAGCCCTTGGAAAGATCACGTCCGGTCAGTAACACGCGGCGAGCCTAGCGGCGCGTCACGCCTTGTCGCCGACGGGCGCGATGAGGTTGTCGACGAGTTTGGCACTGCACAGCACGCCCGGCATGCCCGCACCCGGGTGGGTGCCCGCGCCGACGAAGTAGAGGCCGTCGATGTCGCTCTTGTTGTGGAAGCGGAACCAGGCGGATTGCTGGAAGATCGGCTGGACGGAGAAGCCGGTGCCGTGGTGGGTGTTGAGGTTGTCGCGGAAGTGGTCGGGCGTGACGTAGAAGTCGCCGGTGATGCAGTCGGAGAGTCCGGGCAGGACCGTGCGTTCGAGGTAGCGAACGACGTCGTCGCGGAAGGTGTCTCCGAAGCTTGGACCAGTCGACGGAGCCGTCGTCGTGGAGCGGAACCTCGTCGGACGCGAGCCCCGACCGAGAGGAAGGGGTTCCTGCGTTCGGATCAGACCCCTCGCTCACGCTCGGGGCTCGCATGGTTCTCCCGCGTCCGCGGACGGGTTGCAGGTTGGGGACCGGGACCAGGACGTAGAAGGAGTCCATCCCGTCGGGCGCCATCGACGGGTCCGTCGCGGTCGGACGGTGGAGGTAGACGCTGAGGTCTTCGCGTTCGACCTCTTTGTCGTCGAAGAGCTTTTTGAGGAGTTCGCTTGTACGCCTCGCCGAGGACGATCGTGTGGTGGGCGACGTCGGGGTACTGGCGGGTCGTGCCGAAGTAGAGGACGAAGAGGCCCATCGAGTACTTGAGCTTGTCGATCTTGGTGTCCGTCCACTTCGGGCGGTGTCCGGAGCGATCAGGTTGCGGTAGACGTGCGGCGGGTCGCCGTTGACGATCGAACGTATGTCGTGCATCGCCCAACTTCATTTCGCATGCACATGCTGTCTGTGCAGATACCTCGGTGACGCCATGGAGGTCCGTTCCGACGACTCTCATATCGAGGCTCGTCGGCTTAGAGTCGCTTCCGTGCTTCCAGCCGCACCTCGATCCCCTCCTCCTCCATCAGCTTCTGCAGCCCCCGCACGATCGCCCCCGTGCCGCCCATGGCGAACTGGACGCCCCATTCGCGTTCGAGGTAGAAGATCAGGCTGTAGATGCACGTCGTGTTGAACGGGTTGCCGCCGACGAGCAGCGGCTGGAAGCTGAAGACGCGACGCAGCTTGTCGTTCTTGATGTACTTGGCCCCCATCTGCCAGACCGTCTTGTAGCAGCCGAGCCGCACGAGGTCCGGGGCACACTTCAGCATCGTCGTGAACTTGTCGAACGGCTGATCGCCCAGCTCGGTGAATCCCTTGTCGAAGATCCGCTTGCTGTGGGCGAGGTACTTGCGGAAGCCCTCGACATCGTCCGGGCTGAACTTTGCGATTTGAGCTTCGAACTCCTCCATCGTCCCCCCATAGTCGAAATAGGGAAGGTCCGGTGCGAGCCCCGACCGTGAGGGAGCGGGTTCTGCTTCCGGATCAGACCCCTCGCTCACGCTCGAAGCTCGCAACACCTCTTCTGCAAAGACGATGCGGTACCACGGGTAGATGTCGCGAAACTCGACATAGTCCTCACGCTTCTTGCCGAAGAGCTCGAACAGCTCGTCGAACAAGAACTTGGCCGTGATGACGGTGGGGCCGGCGTCGTGTTTGAAGACGCCGTGCTCGGTCTGCTTCTCGTACGCGTACCCCCGGCCGCCGAGCTTGTCCTGCTTGTCGATCAGGGTGACGTCGTACCCCTTGGCCCGCATGCGCAGCGCACTGGCGATCCCGCCGAAACCGCCACCGATGACAACGCACTTGGGCATGCCGCGAGCCTAGTGCGACGATGTGACCGGCCCGGCAGAACCATTGAACCTTGGCACGATCCATTTGGTATGATCCGAAAGTCAGGTCGACGCGACGCGAACTCGCCCGGCCCGGCTCGTGCCCGCAGAGGCGTCTGCGGGCGGACGACACGCCAAGGCGTGTCACTGAACCACAGGCCCGCCGATCGTCGCGGATCGGCCTGGCCGACAAGCCGAACTGGAGGTGATCTGTGAATCTTATTTCCCATCGCAATACGAGCTGCCTGCGTGCGGCTGAGTAGGGGTGCGACTCCCCACTCGCACGCGGCTGCACCGCAGCTCGCGAAAACGACGCCCCGACGTGCTTCACGTCGGGGCGTTGCTCGTGTATTGCTCACATTAATGAGGTACGCTGTCCCCGTGACAAGCCCGCTCCTCGAGCCGCTGGACCCCAGGCGACTGCTCTCCGCCACCAACCCCGCCCACCCCACCAACCCCGGCCTCCTCGTCAACGCCGGCGGGCCGCCCGCGCTCGATGCCATCGCCCGTGACTTCCAGGCCGACGCCGGCTTCTTCACCGGTGGCCGAACCGACATTGCCCCGGCGGGCGACGTCGCCGGGACACTCGACGACACGCTCCATCGCCAGCACCGCATCGGCACGTCCTTCAGCTTCACCGCCGCGGTGCCGGACGGCAACTACGTGCTGTTCCTCACGTTCACGGAGCCGACGCTGTCCGCCGGCGAGCGGTCGTTCGACGTCTCGGCCGAGGGCGCTGTGGTGCTTGATAGCTTCGACATCGCCGCCGCCGCGGAGGGCCCGATGGTCGCCCTCGCCACCGCGGCCGAGGTCACCGTGGCCGACGGCGAGCTCAATCTGACCTTCACCGGCAAGGCCAACAGTGAGGCGATCGTCTCCGGCATCGTCCTGGCCCCGATCGACGTACCCGAAGAGGCCAAGCCGTACACGCTCGCCCCGCCCGGCGAGGCGGGGGATGCCGTTCTGGAAGTCCGCTCCGCCAGCTCGCTCAGGCAGATCATTCAGGGCATTCAGGTGTTCGCCATCGATAGCCCGCGATTCAGCCTGGTGCCGGACGACTTGCAGACGTTGGTCGAGCAGGATTACCTCGACGCGACGACGCTGTTCAACCCCCGGGCTGGTCCCGTCGAGCTGGGCCTGCTTCTGTCGGAGCTGGAAGACAACGCCCTTGCGACGTTGGCCGACGACTACCTCTACCTCCCGCAGCCCGGACAAAGTCTCAACGAGTTCGGACCGCAGGATCCGGTCGTGTACGAGGACCCCGACCAGGTCGCCGGAGACGTGATCCTGATGGCCATGGGGGACGGTTCGGTCCAACAGTTCACTCGGGCCGAGGCCGGGATGATCCTCGGCATCACCATCGGCCCGCCGGCCAATCCGCCCGCGCCGCGAGAGCAAGTGATGCCTCGCGACTCGATGATCAATGACGCGACCGACGACCTCCGCCAGCTCATGCAGGCGGCCATCCAAATTGCGATCGACGACACCCGTTCCGGTCTGTTTCCGTCTTCGATCGGCGACATCGCGGCCTCCACCAATCTGCCTGCCGACACCTTCGTCAGCGAGCGGACCGGCACCGCGACGCCGAACGACTGGAGCGATCTGACACCGGAAGAGCGACGCACCTGGGTGGATACGAACAGTGATTACGTCTTCCCCGCGGCGGGCCTGCGGGCGACCATTCCGCCCGACCGGCTGACGATGTACGAGAACCCGGCAAAGCTGCCCGCCGATGCCGCACCGCTCACTCCCGTCGCCTTTGCCGACGGCAGCGCCCGCGTCGTCATCGACGGCCTCGGCCGACAGCTCATCAACGCCACTGCACCGCTGACGATTCGCTCCGTCGACTACGCCTTCAACGGCCCGCAGCCGGAGCTACGCCTCAATGCCAACCGCTATGTCGGCGAGAGCCTGATTTACAACGTCGCCTCCATCACCGCATTCAACGAGTCGGCCGAGGTGCCGCTTGATCTGGGCGAAGCCGACGCCTTCTACGACGATCTCACGCAGAGCATCGTCTATCGCTTCGCCACACCGCCCGCCGACGGTGACTACCGCGTCGACGTGCCGGCCTTGGCCCTGACCGGCGGCGACGGGGTGTTCAACCGCAAGTCGGCCGGCGGGACATTCTTCGTTCTCGCCGGCGACGCCGATCGCGACCGCCGCGTCAGCCTCGCCGACTTCGGCCGCCTGCGTGCCAACTTCGGCCAGGCCGGTACCTTCAGCCAAGGCGACTTCAACTACGACGGCGTCGTCAACCTCGCCGACTTCGGCATCCTCCGCGCCAACTTCGGCCGCGACCTCGACGTCGATTCGCTGTTCGTCGGGTAACCCTCAGGTCCCCTTTCCGTCATCCTGAGCGCAGCCGAAGGACCTGGACTGAACGGCGTGTTACCCGCCCGGCGAGGTCTTTCGACTCCGCTGCGCTTTGCTCAGAACGACGGAGCGGATCGATCGGCAGGCGCTATCGCTCGACTTCGATGTCGGTGAACGTGATCGTCGGGCCGCCGTTGTCGGAGACGTGGTTCGTGGAGAGGTACAGGCCGTTGAAATCCTGGTAGTCGTCCCACGTGAAGTGGATCGCCCGCTCCGGGTTCGGGCGGTAGGTCCAGGCGTCGATGACGCCGCGATTGAGGTCGATCGACAGGTCGTACGCGTCGCCCGGCGTCAGGCCCACGTCGTCGAACGTCATCGTCACGTTCGCACGACTCGGCGGCATGTCGCGGGTCATGACGACTGGGCCGAAGTTCACGCCCGGGTCGTCGAGCTTCAGCGGCATCAAGAGCCAGTAGCTGTCGTTGGTCCAAGCCTGAAACGCGGCCTGTTCTTCGGCGGTGGCAAGGTCGTCCGCGTTCCAAACGTTGATGGAAATCGACTTGCCGTCGGTGGTGACCGTGTCGATGCCGGTCGTCAGGTCCCAGTCGTGTGACCGGCTGACCGATCGCCCGTCCGGGAAGGTGGCGTTGAACGTGAACTTCAGTCGCGTCACCTCCGGCCAGACATCGGCACCGGCGGTGGAGAGGACCTGCTGCTTCCAGTCGGCATCCGCCGCGGGCCGCGTGGCCGGTGGCGGCGAGGTGAGCATGGCAGCGACGACGAGCAGGGCGGCGATCATGCCGCGAGCCTAGTTCAAAGCTGCTCGCCGCGTTCTGCGAGTCGTGCCAGCACCGCATGCCGATCACGCAACGGGCGAAGCAAGTCGGCGGTCCAGGCGACGACCTGATGGGCCGGACTCGCCTCGTCATCTTCGGCCGCGAGCAGCTTGCGTCGTTGGCGGGCGACGAGCTTGTACGCCCGCAGCCGAACGGCCACCCAGACAATGATCAAGTACGAAATACAGAAGCCGATCGACGCAAGCAATGTCTGTGCATTCAGCAAAAGAACGGCTTCACGCAACAGTTCTGTCCAACTCCACTCATCACGAGGCACGAAGACTTCTAGTAAGGGTTGAACAACGGCAAACCATACAACGACGCCAACAGTGAGAAGCCAACGAATAGGCAAGAGCCAACGCGTCGGGCGGAGGCGATGTCGGATGGCGTCGCGTTGTGTGTCGAGTGCGGCCGAGAGCCGACGCCGGAGGTCCGACGCGGCGGCTTCGGCCTCGGCGGTCTCCCACAGGTGACGCGTCGCGTACAGATCCGCGACGTCCGGATGCGTCGCACGAAGGGCGGCGAAGGCGGAGCGGATACCGGCGGCGGTGTCTTGGCCGGCGTCGGCGAGATGACGCTCCAGCAACGCGGCCTCGGTCGAGGCGGGCATCAGGTTCTGCCGGACCAGCGAGACCAGCGGCGTCAGGGCGACGTCGATCCAACCGACCAGCGGCCAAGCACGGACCCGCTCGCGGGCGGCAGGCTCGGCGACGGCGGCGCGGTGACCGGGGTCGTCGGCGAGCCGCGGGAGGGCCACCTCCAGCACCGGACCGGCGGCGCGACTGGTGACGAGCTCCGTCGCAAGATCCAGACGTCGGCGAGCCGCATCGGCGAGCTCCGGCAGATTCTGCTCGCGGACCCACCCCGCCACGGTCGCCGACAGCCGCCGACCGGCCCGGTCGACGTCGGAACGGACTCGTTCGTGGTCGCGCTCGACCCCGAGCCGGTCCTGGAGCCGGGGCAGGTCGAGGTCGCCGGGACGATGCGCGCTGCAGAGGAGCACCTCCGGTTTCGCCGGCAACTCGAGGGTGTCGGCGATGCGATTCGCGTAATCGTCAGCAAGTTCCAGCGCCGCCTCGGTTCCTTCGCGGTCGACGAGCTGATCGGCCTTGCTGAGGACGAAGATGAAGTTGCCGGGGTCGTTGCCCGCCGCAACCTGCTTCAAAAGGTCGCGTGGCCGGGCGTCGGCGTACTTCTCAACACTTTGCACCCAAACGGGATACAGCAGATGCCGGAGCATGTGCCGGGTGAGCTGGACGTGGTCGGCGTAGCGGCTGTCGATGTCCGGCAGGTCGAGCAGCACCTGCCGGCGAAGCGACTCCAGCTCGTGCGGGACGATCGTCACGTCGCCCAGGCGTCGCTTAACCTCGTGTACGGCAGAGCGATGCGCGTAGGCGGTGACGGTTCGGGTGCCTTCGCCGACGCCTGTCGGCTTGCCGAGGTCGGCCCCGGCGATGGCGTTGGCGAGGCTGGTTTTTCCAACGTCCTTACCGCCGATGAGCCCGACGAAGTAGACGTCCCCCTGATCGGCCATAGCCGGCACGGGCGCGTCGCCTTCCAGCACCGCCGGGAGGTCGGCACCGGTGACTTTCGCGACTTCGGCGGCGAGGGAAGCAAGGTCGTTCATCGTCCACCCTCCGCCAGCGAGGCGACGTCATCGACCGCCTTGGCGAGCGTCTTGATGGCGGCGGGGTCGGGTCCGGCGTGCTTGCACCAGTCGATGGCCCGCTGTGCCTGATCATCGCAAAGCTTGGCGAAATCAAGGGAAAGTTGCGCGTTTGTCTGCCGGGTCTTGGCGGCGACTTCGTTGCTGAGGCGCTCGCCGAGCCACGTCGTCAGCAGGTATCCGCCGATGACGACTTGCTCCGCCCCTGCGGTGACGACGCTGGTCGCGGCACTGGCGGCGACGAGGAGGTAGGCGCGGTCTCGCTGAGCTTCGTCACGTGCTTGCCGCCCGGGACGTGCTTGGCGAGCCATTCCAGGGCCCGGGTATCGCGCGGCTTTCGGTCCCAGCGCTCTTCGAGCCAGCGTCTGAGTGCTGCCAGATTCTCGGTCGCAAGCGCCTCTGCCCGATCACGAGAAAGTCGCCATTCTCCGGGCTTTGGAGCCAAACCGGCATCTTTCATGGCGTCTTCACAGCGGGCGGCGAAGACGTCGAACGCGTCGCCGACGTCGCGCGGAAAGTCGGGCGTCGCGTCGCCCGGCCGCTCGTCGTCCGTCGGCTGATCCGGCAGCTTGCCGCGGGTGATGAGGTCCCAAGCCGACCGAGGCAGCCGGGCCACCGTCGATGGCAGCGATCTGGCCCGGTCGATCACCCGGCCCGGGCCCATCAGGTAAAGCACGCTCTGGCGACGCAGCCGGCTTTGGAGGTGCCGCGTCATCGGATGAACATCGACCCCCGGCTCCGGCCGAATCAGCGACTTGATCCGCTCGGCGGCGTCGTCACATTGCGCTCGCAACGCCCGGGCCGGCTCCAGAACTAGGTCGGCCGCCCGCCCGGCGACGTCACCGAAGCGGGTACGTAGACCGTTGTCGTTCAGCGTGTTGAGCCGATCAAGCTGATCGCGAAGATCTTCCAGCGTCCGTCCCGCAGGCGCAACGAGGCCGGCATCATCACGGGGGACGACGTAGAGCGTTGCGCCTTCGAGCTGCGCCGCCCAGTCATCGGCGGCGGCGAGGTCGTCGACCTTGTTCATCACGAAGTGCCGGTCCAGGCCCCATCGAACAGCGAGGTCTGCGAAACGACCGGCCTCGGGAAGTTGATACTTTTCCGGTGTCGCGGCCAGCACGACCACCGTCGCCCACCGAAACGCCCGCTCGGCCCGTCGATGGTGCTCAGGCACGTCGCCGTCGAGATCGGGTGTGTCAATTAGGACATAGCCGAGTTGGCCGTGGGTGAGGACGAGCAGGTCGTCGCCCTCGCCTCGGGCAGGTCCGGATCCGGCTTCGACCGAGATGTGTCGAACACCCAGCCAGTCGTCCGGCAGCGACTTTCCTTCCGGAACGATCGCGACGCAGCCGGTGGTGTGGGTTCGTCGGAAGCTGGTGGCCACCAACGCGTTGTCGCCGCGGTCCGGGGCATTGAGAAGTCGGTTGACGAGGGTGCTTTTGCCCGTGCCGGTCCCGCCGATGAGGGCGACGATGGGCATGGCCTCGGGATCGCGTCCGGCATGGAACGCGGCAGCGAGAGCGGCGTCGGAGGTGTGACGTGCGTCGGGCGACTGCGACACCTCGTTCAAGGCCGAGGCGAGCCGTCGCAACCGTTCATCTGCGTGACGCATAAGGTGAGACGAGCCCGCACGTGCCGGCGTTGTGGAGCTTACGACCTGCGTGTCGACAATGCGTGGTTCGCCCGCGTTGCCGCAGAAGCCTCGCCCGTGTAGCTTGCTGCACCCGGCACCTTGCCAAGGTCGTCGACGACGCCGCTAGGGCCGTTGCCTGAGGAGGCAGACCAGCCATGAAGTACCTTTTCGCTCTGATCGCCGTCCTGCTCACCGCCGTTAGCGGGCTCGTCTGGAATCAGATGCCCCAAGGCGGGAGCGACCGCGAGATCGTCATTTACTGGACGACCGACCCCAATCCCGCCCGGATCGAGCAGATTCGGCTCTTCGACGAGTGGCAGATCGAGCGAGGCCTGTCGGAAGACGTCCTCGACGCCGACGGCAATCCGGTGCTCGACGAGGACGGCCAGCCCGTCAAGCAGCCGCTGATCGAGCTTCGCTTGGATACCGGAAACTCCGATAAAACCAAGAAGGTCATCCAAGCCGTCAGCGGCGTCGCGGCAGACACGATCGACCTGAACTCCGGGTTCGACATGCGGTTTTTTGCCGAGATGAACGTCCTCGAAGACGTGACCGAAGTCGCCCGCGACTTGGGCTTCAGCACTGACACGAGCTTCGCTGCACTACAGGACGAATTGAGCCTCGTCAGCCTCGACGGCGAGCGTCAGCAGTACCAGTATCCGTGCAACGTGGCCTTCCAGCTGCTGTACGTGAACAAGGACGTCTTTGAAGAGGTCGGAATGCCGCCTCCGCCCGAGCGATGGTCGGTCGAAGAGTTCGAGCGTCTGGGGCTCGAATTCGTCAGCCGGGCCAACGAGCCGGACCAGCGCACGCGTCGGAAGTTCTTCGTTGACGCTCTGGACACGAACGAACTCATGCGGTCGTTCGGCGTCGACGTCTTCAACGAGACGCTGACCGACGTCAACATCGAGCATCCCGATGCAATCGAGGCGACTCGCCTGATTCGCAAGTGGATCTTTCAAGACCGACTGATCCCGACGGCTGCGGACAAGGCGTCCGAAGCACAAAGCGGCGGCTACGGCGGCGGTGGTGCCGAGCTCTTCGAGAACGGCCGGTATGCCATGATGCGGGGCGGACGCTGGCACCTCATTCGTTTTCGACAGACGCAACATCGGCCGAGTGAGCAGGGGCGAAACGCCATTGAACTTCGGGACTGGTCGAGTTCCCGAACGGTGGACATCCCGCGACCGTCATCGGCACCCGCGCCGCCGCGGTGTACGTCAACGGCTCGCGGCTCGATCGTGACATCGCATTCAAACGAATCGACGGGCAGACGGTCACCGTTGCCGAGGGCACGCCCTGGGCGGTCTTCTTCTTGTCGTTCCTGGCGAGCGAGAAGTACAACGCCCAGATCATCGCCGACGCGGACGGACTCCCGCCGAACCCGGCCTTTGCGAGCGGCCAAGCGTATCTGGAGCCTGAGAAGAATGTGGAGCTAGGCATCTATCCGGAGACGGAGTGGGAGGTCCACCGTCCGTTCCTGGACGCTGCCAACAACATCGCCGACTCGACCTCGTACTCGCCGTTCATCCTGTCTGAGGACGTCCAGCGAATCATCAACGATGCCCGCAGCCGCTACTCAAGCGAGCCTCAGGCACCGGGTTACGAGTCACCCGCCGTCTCCATGAAGATCGCTGCCGGGCGCATCAGAGCCAAAATCAGAGAGAACCTCTCTAATCGTGAAGGCGCACTTCAAGAAGAGTTCGACGTCCGCGTCGCGGATCAGGAGATCATCGACAGCCTCAAAGCACAGGGCAAGGCCATCCCCGCCGGGCTCATTCGGAACACCTTCTATCTCCGCTACTACCGCGAGCAAGGCATGCTCGACGAATCCGCCGCCACCCCGGGTGGTCCGCGGGAGACGCTGGGCAATGCGACTTCCGGTCAGTCCCACGGAAGACACCGCCTCCCCCGCCGATGATTCGGGCGCGAGCGGGCCTGTCGAACAGATGATCGAAGACATTGAAGACTTCGCGCCTGTGCAGCCCGAGCCCGCTCGACGCCCCGCCGCATCGCCCGCGGCTCCTCGTGAAGAGGCCACTCCCGTCGCGCCGACGACCGCGCCCGCGACCACGACTACTACTCCCGTGACGACGAAGCCTCGTGAGCTGGTCATGCCTGTGATCCCGCCGCGGGCGATCGTTCCGCCGCCTGCCACGCGATCCGCGTCACCGTCGACCCGTCCCAGCACCGTTCCCGCTTCCTGAGCCGATCCATGCCACAGTCTTACCAACAGGGTGACACGGACCGCGATGCCGGCGGTGTGCCCGAAGCCGCAGGCGTCGAAGGTGCTGACACGCCCGAGTTCCTCGGCATCAGCGAAGAACCCGCCGAGCAGCCACTACAACGCGGCCGATCGCGCAGCAGCGTCGTGACAGCGTTGTTGTTCCTGGCGCCAAACATTCTGGGCTTCCTGGCGTTCACCACAATTCCGCTGATCTTCAGCCTGATCTTCGCGTTCACCAACTGGGATCTGACCCAGCACAACGACTTCCGCGACGACAAGCCCGAGTTCGTGGGGTTGAAGAACTTCTTCGCTCTCTTCGAAGGGCCGGAGTTCATGCAGTACTTCGGCAACACGCTCTTCTTTATGATCGGCATTCCGTTCGGAATTGCCGCGGCACTGGCGAGTGCGTTGCTGCTGAGCCGCGAGCTCAAGGCACCCGAATCGCGTGGCCCGCTGCTCGGGCTGGCGTTTCTGGTGGTGGGCGTCGCGGTGGCGATCAGCCTGGCCGCCTGGTTTGCCGGCGGCGGCGGCCTGGGCATGGTGGCCCTGTTCGTCTGCCTGACGGCGGTCGTCCTCTTCGGCGGCATCCTCGGCGGGCAGTCGGTCTACCGAACGCTCTTCTACATCCCGCACTTCGTCGGCGGCGTTGCGACCTACATCCTCTGGGGCAAGCTGTTCAACCCGCAGCAGGGCCCGCTGACGCTGGCCACGGCACCGGTGCTGGGCGTCATCGAGACCATCACCGACCACACGCCCAGTCCGATCATCTGGGGGCTGGCGTTCCTCTTCATCGCCGGGGCCGTGGGCTTGCTCACGCTCGGCATGGCGCGACTCCGCAAGACCTTCAACGAGGGTGACCTCGGCTCGGTCGCAACGTTCCTGCCGTTCGTCATCCTGCTCATCCCGGCCGTCGTTGCCGTGCGATGGTTCGGCGTCTTCGATGCCACCAGCGATGCCGCCGCGGGCACCGCCCGTCAGATCGCCGGGGCCTTCATCGTCATTGTCGGGCTGATCCTCGGTGCATGGACGATCTTCCGCTTCCTGTTCGGCCAAGAGCTTCGCAGCCGGCCGATGGAAGGCTTTGGTTCTGCCGTTGTGATTGCAATCGGCTTGATGGTCGCCCAGTTTGTGCTCATCGGCTTGGCTTCGAGCTTGATCGGGTTGCCCAGCGCCGCCGCGAGTGAGACGGGCCTCGTGCCGCCTCAGTGGCTGCAGAATCGGTATTGGGTCAAGCCGTCGCTGATGTTCATCGGCTTCTGGGGCGCGGTCGGCAGCAACACCATGCTGCTCTATCTGGCCGCATTGACCAACGTTCCGGGCGAGCTGTACGAAGCCGCCGACATCGACGGCGCGACGCCGATGCAACGATTCTGGAGCGTCACCTGGCCGCAGTTGGCACCGACGACGTTCTTCATCGTCGTGATGGGCGTCATCGGCGGGCTGCAAGGCGGCTTCGAGATGGTCCGCACGTCCTGACGCAAGGCGGACCGGGCGGGGCGAGTACGACGCTCGCCTACGCGGTTTATCAAGAGGGCTTCGAGGTCGGCCGCGTCGGCTACGCCAGTGGCGTGGCGTGGGCGATGTTCGTGCTCATCTTCGTGGTCACGCTCTTCAACTGGACGTTCGGCAACCGCTACGTCAACGACTGATTCCTGCCGCTCGCAACGCTTTAGACCTCTTTCACCATGACGATCGGCACCGACAAGACACGCGTAGGGCAGGCGACCGAGCCGGGGGCGCTCTTCGACGACGCCGCCCTGCTTCAACAAGCCGACCGCGGCAACCAACGGACCTCCGGCTTCGACGCCGAAACCGGCCGGCGCGACCAGCGCAGGGCGGCCCCTTCGGCGGAAGCTGGGCAGCCACGCTGCACAACCGTCGCGGTCCTGCTGAGCCTGCCGTTCCTGTACCTCGTCATGATGAGCCTCAAGCCGTTCGACGAGCTTGGCAAGACGTCATGGCTTCCGGAAAACCCCGAGTTCCGGCACATCGGCACGATCGGTGCGATGGAGCTCCCGTTCACCGACGCCCAGCTCGGCCCGTTCGACCTGCCGTTCGATCTGCCCATCCCGGCGAACTTCGTCAACGTCTTCGATACGGAGAACCCGGACATCAACAACCGCGGCGTGCCGTTGCACGTCTACTTCCGCAACAGCATCTTCGTCGCGTGCTGGGTGACCTTTCTGCAAGTCACCACCAGCGCCATGGCCGCGTTCAGCTTCGCCCGGCTCAAGTGGACGGGGCGTGACAAGGTCTTCCTGCTCTACCTGAGCACGATGATGCTGCCCGGGCTGGTCATGATGATCCCGAATTACCAGATCATGATCGAGCTGGGCCTCGTCGACACGCTGCCCGGCCTGATCGTTCCCGCGGCGTTCAGCGCGTTCGGCACCTTCCTGTTGCGCCAGTTCATGCTCACGATCCCCAGCAGCCTCGACGAGGCGGCGGAGATCGACGGTGCGGGCAAGTGGCGGCTCTTCTGGGACATCATCCTGCCCCTCTCGCGGCCCGGCCTGGTGACGCTGACGATTTTCACGTTCATGGGCAACTACAACAGCTTCTTCTGGCCGCTGGTCATGCTGCGGACCGAAGAACGCTACACGCTGCCCATCGGCCTGCTGTTCTTCAACTCCAGCCGAGGCCAGCAGACCCACCTCATGATGGCCGCGGTGCTGCTGTCGATCATCCCGATGATCCTGATCTTCGTCCTGCTGCAAAAGCAGCTCGTCAAGGGCATCCAGCTCGGGGCCGTCAAGGGATAACGGGCAGGAACGGCAACCGCTTTCTAAACTGCGCGAAGCGACGCAAGGTCCAGGCGGACAGCCGTCGCGCCGGCGTCGTTGCCCGCCTCGGCTACCACGTCGCCGTCGGGTCCGAAGACGACGCTGCCTCCGACGTACTCAATCGACGGATCGCTCCCGACCCGGTTCACGCCCACGACGTACGCCTGGTTCTCGATCGCCCGGGCACAGAGCAGCGCCCGCCAGTGGTGCATCCGCGACGCCGGCCAGTTGGCGATGCAGACGAAGACCTCGCTGCCCGCTGCCTCACGCCACGTCTCGGGGAATCGCAGGTCGAAGCAGATCAACGGCGTTACCCGGATGCCGTGGATGTCAATGGACGCAACGCCCCGCCCGGGCCGGAAGGTCTTCACCTCGTCGTGAAGGCGAAAAAGGTTCACCTTGTCGTACGCAGCAATTTCGCCTTCCGTGGCGAGAAACGACGACGGCCGTGTTGGTCCCGCGGCGATCCTCCGGCGACGTCCGAATCAGCCCGCCGATGACGTGGACGTCGAAGTTTTCCGCCAGCCGACTCATGAACGTCGCCGTCTCACCGGCAGGCGTGTCGCTCATCGACAGGTCGTCGGTAAAGCCCGTCGCGAACATCTCCGGCAGCACGACCACCGACTTCGCGACGGGCGGTCGCTCCGCCAGCATCTGCCGAACGGCGTCGCGGCTCGATGCCGGATCGTGCCACGTCGCGGCATTCTGAACGAGCACGAGATCAAGGTGATCGATCACAGCCAGAGTATGGCGATAGGGTTTGCCCGTGACCAAAGAGCTACGCGTCGTCGCGTACAACATCCTTGACGGCGGCATCGGCAGGGCGGACCCGCTGGCGGAAGTCATTCTCGCTCAGAAGCCGGACATCGTCTGTCTCGTCGAGGCCGACGATGCCGACGTTCGCGACCGCATCGCCTGGCGACTCGGCTTCGATCAGATTGAAGCGACAGGACGAGGCGGGCGTACGTCGTGCGTCATGACCCGCGGCACCATCGGGACGAGCATCAACCTCGCGGGCCCAAAGACGCCGCGATCGATGCTGCTGGCCACCGTCGGCATCGACGGCGTTGCTCTGGGCGTCGCGGTCGCGCACTTCACCGGCCGTCAGTCGGAGGATCGGGAGACAACGCGCGAACAGGAGGCCGATGCGTTGCTCGAAGCCACGGCCGATTGGCGGACGGGCGGCATGCCGCACCTGCTGGCCGGCGACTTCAACAGCGTCTCGCCGGCACAGGATGTCGACGTCGATCGCTTGCCGCCCAAGGTCCAACCGCACTTCGAGGCCAACGGCAACACGCTGCCACGACGGGTCATCCCAAAGCTACTCGACGCCGGCTACAGGGACGCCTTCGACGGCCCGCTCGCCAAAACGGCGACGACGTTCACGACGCAGCATCCGGCCCTGCGACTCGACTACATTTTCACCCACGGCTGCACCGCCCACGACGCCCGCGTCGAAACCGATCGCCTTGCGAAGGCAGCGAGCGACCACTTCCCGGTCGTGGCCACTCTGCACGTTCCTGCCTGATGTCACGCGTCTGGCGTGGCATCGTCGACCGGCTCAAGCACAGCCAGCGCGTGCTCGAGGTGGCCGATCGTCTGGGCAGAAGTCGCGGGCGAATTCGGGTGTTGGACGACCTCGTCGACCCACCGATGCCGCATCGGCCTGATCTGCGTGCGTTGGCCGCGTCAGAGTTCGGTGCCTGCTGGATCGGCCACGCGACGTTGCTCTTTCGCGTCGCCGGCCGGTGGATTTTGACGGACCCGGTTTGGTCGAACCGTGTCGGCCTCGGACTTGGGCCGCTGACGCTCGGCCCGCGTCGGCTGGTGGCACCGGCCGTACCTTTGTCGCGGCTGCCGAAGATCGACATCGTGCTGCTGAGCCACGCGCACTTCGATCATCTCGACCTTCCGACGCTGCATCACATCGCACGGCATCGCCCGCTCGTCGTCGCTGCCGATGGGACAACTGACCTTCTTCGTGGGTTGGCCTTTCAGGATGTTCGAGAGCTAGCCATCGGGAAGACGATTGACGTGCTAGGCGTGCGGGTGACGGCGATGCCGGTCCGGCATTGGACGGCGCGGACCTTCTTCGACACGTGGCGAGAAGCGTGCGCTTTTGTCGTGGAAACAGCGAGCCGCCGCATCTTGTTCGCGGGCGACACGGCCATGTCCGATAGCTTTGCCGGTACAGGTCCGTACGACCTGGCCGCGTTCGGCATTGGGGCCTACGACCCGTTCGTCTCGTCTCACGCGACGCCCGAGCAGGTGTGGGCGATGGCCGAATCTGCCGATGTCAAGCAGCTGGCGTCGATGCATCATGCGACGTTTCGTCTGAGCGTCGAGCCGACGGCGGAGCCGCTTCAGCGACTTCTAAAGGCGGCAGGGCCGAGTCGTGATCGCGTCGTTCTGCGTCGACCAGGTGATGCATGGGGTGTCGGCAGAGGCAAAAATGGCATCACGTCCTTAGGTGATTGGTGAAGCACGTCGATGCGAGAGGTGCAACCCCAAGGGTTCGCCATGATGGCGACCCGCGGGGCGTGAGCGGGCCGCGTAGGCATGCTCACGGTGGCAGTTGCCGCTTGTGCGATGGCGAGGCATTTGCCTTCCATCGGGACTCTGCCGGCACGGGCTGACCGCCAGAAGCGGGCCTGCACCGGCGGCTGGTCGTTGGGGCCAAGCGAGGCGCACGACGCGTCTCGGGATCGGCCACCGGACCCGTAGGGCCACAGGCCCGGAAAGAGACACACGATGCTCAGCACCGTTACCGACAAGACGAAGTCCACTTTCGTCAAGCTGTACAAGGAAGAAGACGGCGGCGAACTCCTGGAGTACGCCCTGATCGCCGGCCTCATCGTCATCGCCGCCATCGGCGCCGTCAAAGCCTTCGGCTCGACGCTCCGTGGCAAGATGGACGACATGGAAGGCGCCATCGACAAGGAGAAGTTCAACGTGACCAAGTAGGTCCCGTTTGATCTTTACTCGCCACTCGCGACGCCGCCCGATCGGGCGGCGTCGCTTTCGTTGCGCGGGCCGCATCGATCGCGCACGATCGTGCCGATGAACAGGACGTGTACGAGCAACTCGACCCCCTGCGCCTCGAATGGACCTGGAGCTGGCCCGCCCAATGGGAGCAGTGGTACGCGGTCCACATCGTCGCGCTGCTGCCGTTCTTCGTCGCGCTCGTCGTTGCGGCCGTTGTCGATTGGCGGCATCGCAAGATTCCCAACTGGCTCACCTTCATGCTCCTGGGCGGCGGCATCGTCCGGTCGATCGGCAGCTGGATGGCGGGGGGATTGTTCGACCCGCTCGACTCCCTCCTCGGCATCGGGTGCGGCTTGATGATCGGGCTGCCGTTGTTCGTCGTCGGTGCCCGCGGGGCAGGCGACGCGAAGCTGTACATCGCCGCTGGAGCCTGGGTCGGTTGGCCCGGCGTCGTGGTGCTTGCCGCACTCGAGGCAATCGTCGGCATGATCGTCGTCGTCAGCCGCGCCGCGGCGACGGGCAAGTTGCGCGAGTTGCTGTCCAACACCGGGGCCCTCGTCACGACGTTCTTGCATCTGCGTCGTGTCGGGCTCGATCAGGCAGACGCCAACGCCAAGCGATTCACCATCTACGGAGAAGCCTCGCAGGACACGCAGGGTCGGCGATTCACGTCGATCGAGCGACCACTGCCCCACGCGGTGCCGTTCCTCGCCGCCGCGGTGTTGGCTGTGTTGCTAGGCAGGTTGTAGCGGGACCCGATAAGTCGTTCGCGACTGGCTCACGGCTCCGGCAAATTGCACATGGATGTGGTCCGACCTTCCGGACGCACGCCATGCCAGAGACTTCAACCATCAGCCGTTCGTCCCGCCTCTCCGCGGGCTCTTCCCCGAAGCGTCGTCGACGCGGGTCCATCACGCTCGAAGCCGTGATGGTCTTTCCGCTTCTCCTGACGATTCTCTTCGTGTCCATCGAGTTCTCGTGGATGTTCTTCGTGCGACACACCATGTCGAATGCGGCACGCGAAGGGGCCCGGGCGGCCATCATTCCCGAGGCTACCAATGCGGATGTCGCGGCGGCGATCGACAGCGCGGTGCGTCGCGGCGGGTTGAGCTCTGCGGACTACAACTTCAAGATGATGAGCGGCAACACCGGCGTCGCCAATCTGGGCGGTGTGACGGGCGGCTCGGCCGTGTCGGTTCAGGTGGTCAGCGCCGTGGTCGCAGTTCAGCGTCTTCAACAGCGGGTTCGGCGTCTGGGGCAACGACATCATGGCTGAAGCGACCATGCGTCGCGAGGGGTAGCGGGACGAACAACACGGCAGCCCTCGCCAGCCGGCGACGCCATCGCGTCGCCGGCTGCTTTCTTGTTGAGCGTCAACGCGCACGTCCGACAACGGGTCAGCAGTTTGTTTTCGCCGGTTCTGGCGAGTCCCCACCTCAACCCGCTACGGCGACGGTCCGACGCACTCGGTGGACGGGTACGACACCTCGGCAGATACCGAGGCGACCCGTCGGAACCAGCCATGCAAGGCGTGCAACGCCTCGGCCCAGCAACCACCGACCGATGCCCGAGATCAACGTCGACAAAGTCAAGAAAATCGCCCCGCTCGGCGCCGCCGGCGTCCTGGGACTCGCCGCCGCCGGCATCGGTTGGATGCTCGTGTCGCAGAGCGAGAAGCCCTCCGGCCCGAGCGTCGCGAGCGTCGAGTTCGACGAGATCGTCGTCGCCGCCCGCAGCCTGCCTGCCGGATACGCGTTGACGGGCGAAGACCTCAGCTTCCTCAAGATCGAAGCGCGGCTCCGTTCCGGAGTCGGCATTCACCGACGTCTCGACGCTGCTCGCAGCGACCGGAGACGACGGCGAGCCGCGGGCCCGCGTCCTGACGCACGCCATCACCGTCGGCACGCCCTTGATGCAGTCCCACCTGGCAGAGCTCGATACGCCTGAAGGGTTGGCCGCACTCGTCGCCCCTGGCATGCGGGCCATCAGCATCGAAATCGACTCGGCCGCGGGGCTCAAGGGCATGCTCAAGCCCGGTGCCCGCGTGGACATCGTCGCCACGGTGTCGGCCCAGTCGGACACGATCGCCAAGACCATCGCACAAGACATCGTCGTCCTTGCCGTCGGCGGAGAGTTCCGCGACGCCCCCAAGGCCACGACGACAGACGAAGAAGACCCGTACAAGAACCCCGAAGAGCGGGGCCGCGACATCACGTTGATGGTCACGCCCGAGCAGGCCGCGCGGATTGACCTTGCCTTCACGCAGGGCCGGCCGCGGTTGGTTCTTCGTGGCGGTGGCGATCGCGAGCTGTCCCCCTTCACGGGTCTGACCCTCGCCCAGCTTCTCGGCCAGGACAAGGGACTTCCCGAGGGCCAGGACCCGTGGAACCCGCCTTACGAGGACGACGGCTTCGATTGGAACACTGAGACGGCAGGCACCGAGCCTGATTCGGATTCCCCAGTCGTCATCAACAAGTCCGGCGGCCAGGTCGTCGGGTCCGCAGGCATCGACACAGGTCTGGTCGAAAGCCCCGGCACGAATGTGTCGTCGGCCGAGGGCAGCGACGCCGTCGACGCCGGCAAGGCATCGACGGTCGAGCCCGCAGCCGCCAAGCCCACGCCGGCGGTCAGGCCCGCACCGCGTCCGCGTCCGGTCAAGCCGAAGACCGTGGAGATCATCCGCGGCGGAGTCAGCTCCGTCGAAGTCGTTCCGCCCCAATCCAAGAAGAAGAGCAACTAGCTCCGTCTTCGTCATCCACCGCATCGACCGTCGGTCGAGCCGCCCGCACCGGGCCCGCGCCGCCGACACCGCCAGCTCTTAGGCCGATTTCTCGAACCCATTGCACCGTGACCGCTTCGACCACCACCACCTGCCTTCCCGGTAAGCCTCGCCTCTCCGTAGCGGCCCGGCGGGTTCTGACCGCCGCCGCCGCCACCGTCGTCGGGCTCGCCGCGACGACCGCCGTCGCCCAGGAGACGCCGACCACGCGTCCGGTTGATCTCGACAATCCGTACTCGGTCGAGGCCGAGACGGCGGACGAGCTGCCGATGGTGGTCGACACCTCGGTCGCGACCGGCTTCTTCGAACGCTTCACCGGCATGTTCGGCTTCGGCGACAACGACGACGCGGCCACGGTCGTGTCGGCTGTCGAAGAGATTCCGACCGAGATGATCAACGCTGATCAGATCGACGGCGGCCGACTTCGCGTCACGGTCAACGACACCCGCGTCGTCAAGACCAGCCGCCCCTACACCCGCGTCGCGATCGGTCGCGACGACCTCGCAGACATTCGCCCGCTGGGCCCGCGTGAGTTGCTCGTCACCGCCAAGCGGCCCGGCACGACGCAGGTCGTCTTCTGGGACGAGAACGACGAGAGCCAGACGCTGCTGCTTCACAGCGGTGCCGACGTCCGAGCGGCCCAGAGCCAGCACTGGACGAGAACATGCCCGGCACCGAGATTCGCGTCTCCGACCTCGGCGGGAACATTGCCGTCACCGGTCGGGCTCGCAACGTCGAAGAAGCGGACCGCGCAGATGTCGATCGTCGGTAGCTTCGCCCAGCCTGAGAACCTTCTCGACATGGCTGGCGGCCAGCAGGTCGCGCTTCGCATTCGGTTCGCCGAGGTGACCCGCAATTCCGGCAAGCAGTTCGGTGTGAACTTCGGCTTCACCGACGGTTCCGGCACCATCGCCGGCAGCCGCATCGGGCAGATCAGCCCGCTGTCGTTCTTCCGTGACACCGCCGGCGCGGTTGCCGGCATCGGCATCCCTGATCCAAACACCGGCGCCCAGATCTTCGGCCTGGCGACCAGCAACGGCGACCCGCTCGCCTACTACGTCAATGCCCTCCGTGAGAGCAACCTGCTCCGCGTCCTGGCCGACCCGGAGTTGGTCGTCGCCAGCGGCGAAGAGGGTGAGTTCCTGGCCGGCGGTGAGTATCCGATTCCGGTGCCGCAAGAGGAAGGCATTGCCATCGAATATCGCGATTTCGGCATTCGCCTCGCCTACGCCCCGGTCGTGATGGGTGACGGTCGCATTCGCATGCGACTGCGAACCGAGGTCAGCGACCTCGACGACACCATCGCGTCTCCATCGGCGGGACCCGCGTGCCCGGACTCCGCACCCGCACGACGGCCACAGTCGTCGAGATGCGTGACGGCCAGAGCCTGGCCATCAGTGGCCTGCTCCGGAGCAACACGTCGGCCAGCAAGAGCGCCGTGCCGCTGCTGGGGGACGTGCCGATCATCGGTGCCTTGTTCCGCAGCGTCCGCTACCAGCGTCAGGAGACGGAGCTTGTCGTCCTGATCACGCCGCGGCTCGTCGAGCCGCTCGACATGGACCAGGTCGGCCAGCTGCCCGGGGAGACCTGGGATCACCCGGACGAGTTCGAGCTGATCCTCGGCGGCCAGCTCGGCGGTGACGCAGGCGTGTCACATCCCGACGATGCCGACGTCGACGGATCGGACAACTCCGCCCGCGGCCCGGCCCGTCGCACGCTCAAGACCAGCTACGCCTTCACGCCCGTCGAAGCCGTCGACTAAGCACTCAAACGCCTCGGCCGCAAGTCGGCCGACGCTTTCGCCGACACAGCGAGGTCTTGTCCCAACGTCGGGATTGCACGGACCTTCGTTCGAAGTCAGACCTCAATCGCCGTACCGCCGCACTCACGCCCAGCCAGACATCATGTTTCTTCAGATCAACGCCGTCATCGTCGACGCCGACCCACAGAACCGACAGGAGCTGGCCGCTGTGCTCGGCGGGTATGGGGTGAGTGTCTCGGCCACCTACGAGGACGTTGCCTCGCTTCAAGCAGCACTCAAGCTGGGAGACGAGCCGCAGGTCGTACTCGTCAACCTGGACCCAGACGCCGGCGAGGTGCTGGGACAGATGACCAAGCTCCCACGAACCTATTCCGGCAGCGCGTTCTTCGTGATGAGCCAGGTGCTGGATCCGCAGCTGCTCATGAGATCGATGAGCTTCGGCGTTCGGGAGTTCATCCCGCTGCCGATGACCGAGCAGGTCTTGCGGGAAGCGCTCGAGCGTGTCTCCGACGCCCACTCTGGTGGCGAGCGGGCACGCGTCATCGGCGTCGTTCCGACGACCGGTGGCTGTGGTAGCACGACCGTCGCCTGCAACGTCGCCGCCAGCTTGGCCGCGGCGGGTAAGAAGACGGTCCTCGTCGACCTCGACCTCTGCCGCGGCGATGTCGCCGGTGCCTTCGACCTGCGTTCGTCCTACACCATCGCAGACGTCATGGAGTCTGCGGACCGGATCGATCAGCAGCGTCGTCGAGAACGCGCTGGTCACTCACGGCAACACCGACCTCATGGTCCTGCCCCGGCCGGACATGATCGAGGAGACGCAGCGTGTGACGCAGAGCGGCTTCCAGAAGCTCGTCGGTCTGCTGGGTCGAATGTACGAGTACGTCGTGCTCGACTCGGTGATGAGCCTCGACCCGATCTACTCGACCGCCGTCGCCGCCAGTGACGTCACGCTGCTGACGATGCAGCTCAACGTGCCCAGTGCCAAGAACGCCGAGCGTTACGTCGCGGCCCTGCGTCGCATGGGCGTCGAGGCGAGCAAGATTCGCGTGATCGTCAACCGCTACGTGAAGCGCGGCAGCGACATCGCCCCGGGCGAGGTCGAGCGGGCCCTGGGTCTGGAGATCGACTACATGATCCCCAACGACTTCAAGACCGCCATCGCCGCCATCAACTACGGCGAGCCGGCCGTGCGTCGTCACCCGCGGGCCGAGATGAGCATCGCGCTCAAGAAGATCGCCGACGACCTGATGGCGACCCGCGAGATCGCGCAGCCGCTCCGCAAGGCGGCGTGAGCCGTCGCTCGGTCGTTCCTCATCAGCACACCCCTTCCCCGCACACGCCAGCCGACCCATGGGCCTCTTCTCCAACAACGCACCTTCCGCGACCCTCGACGAGTCGGTCCTGCGCAAGCTCCCTCAGGCCAAGGCGGATGGTGACGCACCGGCCGTCAAGCCTGAAGCTCCCGCCGCGCCGGCCGCGCCACAAGAAGTGCCGCCCGTCACCAAAGCAGAGGCGACGCCGTCCGCCGGCAAGTCCTCACTCTTCGGCGGGGCACAGCAAAACGCTGTCGGCGCCACCGCCGGTGCCAGGCCGACCCTGGTTCGCCCCGTGGCAGACGAGCGGACGCAGGAGCTGGACAAGCTCAAGCGGACGATCCACAAGCAGCTCGTCGAGCGGCTCGACATGTCGACGCTTCGCAAGATGAAGCCGGAGCTCGTTCGCAAGGAGGTCAGCCAGATCGTCCGCGAAATGGCCAGCCAACAAAGCGGCCTGATCAGCGGCAGCGAGCAGGGCCGGATCGTCGAAGAAGTGCTCGATGAGACCTTCGGCTTTGGCCCCCTCGAGGCGATCCTGAAAGACAAAGACGTCAGCGACATCCTCGTCAACCGACACGACCAGATCTACGTCGAACGCAAGGGCCGGTTGACGGTCAGCGAGACGGTGTTCCGTGACGAGAGGCACCTTCGCCAGATCATCGATCGCATCGTCGCGGGCGTCGGACGACGCATCGACGAGACGAGCCCGATGGTCGACGCTCGCCTGCCCGACGGTTCGCGTGTGAACGCGATCATCCCGCCGCTGGCACTCGACGGCAGCTCGATGAGCATTCGCCGCTTCGGCTCCAAGCCGTTGCAACTCGAAGACCTCTTGCGCTACCAGGCGTTCCCGCCGGTCGTCATGGACTTCTTGAGTGCGGCCGTGCAGTCGCGGTGCAACATCCTGATTTCGGGCGGTACCGGTTCGGGTAAGACGACCTTGCTCAACTGTCTGTCGCGATACATCCCGTCGGGCGAGCGTGTCATCACGTGTGAAGACGCCGCCGAGCTGCAGTTGCAACAGCCGCACGTCGTTCGCCTCGAAACACGCCCGGCCAACATCGAAGGCAAGGGCGAAGTCACCGCACGAGACCTTGTCAAGAACTCGCTTCGTATGCGGCCCGACCGCATCATCATCGGTGAAACCCGCGGCAGCGAAGCGATCGACATGCTCCAGGCCATGAACACGGGCCACGACGGGTCGATGACGACCGTCCACGCCAACACGCCTCGCGACGCGCTCAGCCGCCTCGAAGTGCTCGTCGCTATGGCGGGTTACGACATCCCGACGCGTGCCCTGCGTCAGCAGATCTGCAGCGCCATCAACATCGTCGTCCAGGCCAGCCGGCTCGCCGGCGGTAAGCGGAAAGTGACTTACGTCACCGAGATCGGCGGCATGGAAGGCGACACGATCCAGATGCAGAACCTGTTCACCTTCGAGCAGGAAGGGCGTCGACATCGACGGCAACGCCGAGGGCGACTTTGTCGTGTCACGGCATCCGCCCGAAGGCCGTCCAGCGGATCGAGCACCGCGGCATCAAGCTGCCCAGCGACATGTTCGCCGCCCGCACTCTGAACTTCTAAGCACTGACTGCCGCTTCCATAGTCGCCTTACTCGCCCGGACATGAACGTCGACCTGATTCTCCGCATCCTCTTCACCTTGACGCTGTTCGCCAGCATCGGGCTCGCGGCGTGGTGGTCGTCACAGATCGCCACGAGCTGGCTCGTCAGCCGACACCGGATGCGTCAGCGTCTGGCCGGCGAAGCCGCAGGTGGCGTCGTCGTCAGCGACGGACAGCCGACCCTTTTGGGTGGCGACGACACCTCGGCTCTCCGCGATATCCTCGGGCGGTTCAGCCTGACGCGGGAACTCGAGTCGTCGTTGAAGCAGTCCTTCCCGGACATGCCGGTCGAACGCTTCCTGACCATCTGCGGCATCGCCGGTGGCGTGGTCGGCGTGCTGATGTTCGCCACACGCGGCTCACTGCTGGCCGGGTTCATCGGATTCGTGGTCGCGGGCTACGTGCCGTTCATCTGGGTCGCCCGCCGACGCCTCAAGCGTCAGCGGATGATCAGCGAGCAGCTCCCCGACGGGCTCGACTTCCTGGGCCGAAGCCTTCGCGCCGGCCACAGCTTGCCGGTCGGACTGCAGATGATGGGGACCGAGTTGCCCTCGCCGCTCTGTGAGGAGTTTGGCAAGTGCCACGACCAGATCAGCCTCGGCACGCCGACGGACGAAGCATTGAAGTCGATGATCGACCGCATCGAGTCGGGCGACTTCGCCTTCTTCGTCACGGCCGTGCTCGTGCAACGCCAGACCGGCGGCGACCTGGCGCAGGTGCTGGACAACATCACCGACCTGCTCCGTCAGCGCATCCAGCTCGCCAACCAGACCAAAGCCAAGACGGCCGAAGGGCGATTCACCGGCTACATCCTGGCGGGCTTCCCGGCGATCATGTTCGTGTTGCTCTACCTGATGAGCCCGGACAACACCAGCATCTTGACGGACACCTTTAAGGGCCGGATGCTGCTGGGCGGAGCGATGGGCCTGTCGATCCTGGGCCTGATCGTCATCCGCAAGATCACCGCCGTCAGGATTTGAGCCACCCGAAGGCTGACCCGAGCCACCCGAGGGCTGACCCGAGCCACCTGAAGAAACGACCGAAATGAACGATCCCAACGTCATGCTCGCCGGCGCCTTTGCGGCCACTGCCGGTCTCGGCGTCGCCTCTGCCGCGTACGGAGCGATCCGTCTCGTCGTCGGTGGCGAAGACGAAGCACGCGTCCGCCAGCGCCTCCGTCGAGACTTCAACGGCAACTTCGGCGACAAGCAATCCAGCCTTGCCGACACGCTTCGCCAGAAGGCCCGGCTCGTCGGTCAGAAGCTCTCGCACTACTTCGCCGGTGACGGTGATGAACGCGGTGCTGCTCTCAAGAGCAAGCTGATTCGGGCCGGCATCTACCAGGCCGACGCACCGCGCCTGTTCCTGGCCGCACGCGTCGGCCTCGGACTTGGCGGCGTCGGACTCGGCTTCCTGGCCTCCCTGGTCGGCATGTGTGAGATGACCACCGGCCTGGGCGTCGGTGGCTTCCTGGGCTACATGGGGCCCGCGTTCTGGCTCAAGCTCCGCACGAAGCGGAACCAGAAAGAGCTCGCCCGCGGCTTGCCCGACGGCCTTGACCTCATGGTCGTCTGCGTCGAAGCCGGCCTCACCATCGACGCCGCCATGCAACGCGTCGGCGACGAACTGCAACTGGCCCACCCGACGATCAGCCGCGAGTTCGCCATCTGCCACATGGAAACCCGCATCGGCGTCTCCCGACAGCAGGCCCTGCGAAACCTGGGCGTCCGGACCGACTTCTCGCCACTGCAAGGCCTGGCCGCGATGCTGATCCAGGCGGAACGGTTCGGCACGAGCATCGCCAAGGCCCTGCGGATCCAGGCGGATTCGTTGCGGCAAAAGCGTCAGCAAGAGGCCGAAGAGGCCGCGGCCAAGGCGAGCGTGAAGCTGACCTTCCCGCTGGTGCTCTTCATCTTCCCCGCCAGCTTCCTGGTGATGGCCGGACCTGTGGTACTCAAGATGATGAAGACCGGCTTCTTTTGATCTCGTCCATCAGGGCAAACACCTTCGCCTTGATCAAATCACGCACCTCGTCGAACTGCGGTTCGTCGAGGTGCTTTGGATCCGGGATCTCCCAATCGAGCCGACGCTCGGCCGACAGGTTCGGGCACGCGTCGCCGCAGCCCATGGTGACGGCGGCGTCGAGTTTGGTGCCGGTGAGTGTGTCGACATGAACGCTCTGATGTCCCTCGGCCTGCATGTCGTAGCCGAGCCGCTGCATTGCGGCGACGGCCTTGGGGTTTACCTGCCCGCCACCCTTCGAGCCGGCACTGAAGGAATCGACGGCAACGTCGTGCTCGCGCGACCAGAGTCGTGCAAAGGCCTCGGCCATCTGGGAGCGGTTAGCGTTTTCGACGCAGACGAAGGCGACGCGGATCGGGTCGGGCATGCCGCGAAGATAGCGGCCGGTTTATGAAGGTCGTGTGACGTCGTGCACCTCACGAGCGGGCTTCGGGTGGCGGTAGATGTACGTCCACGCCGCGACCGCGACGGCGGCACCGATGATCGGGGCGACGCAGTAGAGCCAGAGGTGCTGGAAGTCGAGGGCCGCGATGGCCGGGCCGATGGAGCGGGCGGGGTTCATGCTCGCCCGGCACACCGGCCCGGCGGCGAGGGCGCAGATGCCGACCGTCCCGCCGATCGCGATGCCGGCCATCAGGCCCCGTTCCTTGCTGCCGACGGCGACGCAGAGGATCACGAAGACGAGGGCGAAGGTCAGGACGACCTCGAAGGCCGCCGCGCTAATCGTGTCGTACGTTCTGACGACATCGTCGATCATGACGAAGCTCGTCGCCTGGTTGCAGACAACTCGACCCGAGGAGTCCGCCAAGTAAGATGTTGTCTTCAGCTAGATACGTTCCTGCAGCGGAAGCCCACGTGTTGTTTATGCCAAATGCATGTGCTGGATATGTTTGACCAAGATCGGTCGCGGATGGAAAAGCACGCGAGTAGAACAGCGCCGCCACCGTCGCCGCGACGACCTGCACGCCGCTGTACGCCAGCGCGTCCTTGCCGGGAAACCGCCCGCTGAGCCAGAAGGCGAAGCTGACGGCCGGGTTGAAGTGGGCACCGCCGACGTCGCCGAGGGCGTAGATGAGGGCCATCACCACGACGCCCCAGACGATGCCGATGCCGACGTGGCCGATCGCGCCGCCGTACGCCGCGTCAACGGCCATCGCGCCGCAGCCGAAGAAGACCATCAGAAATGTCCCCACCGCCTCCGCCGCCAGTCGACGCGGGAGCGGGATCGGGTCCTTGGGCAAGGGCTCGGCAGGCGTGGCGTACGCGATCGTCTCAGGCATGGGAGCAGCAGCCTATTGGATGTTCATCCGCGGATCACATCGCGTTCCACATCGCGTTCCACATCGCGAGCCCCGAGCGTGAGCGAGGGGTTCAAGGTGCTCTGACCCCTCGCTCACGCTCGGGGCTCTGCGAAGGTCATCCGCTCCCTCACGCATGGCACGGGTGCATCGAATAGACTCGCCCGCCCATGACGCCCGTCCGACTCGACCACGTCACCAAACGCTTCGGCGACACCGTCGCGCTCGATGCGACCAGCCTCACCATCGAGGCGGGTGAACTCTTCTTCCTCCTCGGCCCGTCGGGCTGCGGCAAGTCGACGCTGCTCCGCATCATCGCAGGCCTCCACGAACCGACCGAAGGCCGACTCTTCTTCGGCGAGCAGGACGTCACCGACCTCGGCACGGAGAAGCGGAACGCGGTCATGTGCTTCCAGAGCTACGCGCTCTGGCCGCACATGAGTGTCCGCGACAACGTCAAGTTCGGCCTCGACGTCAAGGGCACCGCCGGCGATGCCAAGAAGCAGAAGATCGACGAGGCGCTCGAGCTGGTCCGCATGACCGCGTACGCCAACCGCAAGCCGAACCAACTCTCAGGTGGTCAGCAGCAACGCGTCGCTCTGGCCCGTGCCATCGCCGTGGAGCCGGACGTGCTGTTGCTCGACGAGCCGTTGTCGAACCTGGACGCCAAGCTGCGTCATGAAATGCGCAGCGAGATTCGCCGCATCTGCAAGACCAGCGGGCTGACGACGGTGTACGTCACGCACGACCAGAAGGAAGCCCTCAGCGTCGCCGACCGGATCGCGGTGCTCAAGGACGGCCGGGTCATGCAGGTCGGCAGCCCCGGCGACCTCTACCACGACCCGGCGACGACGTTCGTGGCGGACTTCGTCGGACACACGAACCTGATCGACGGTGACGTCGCGGGCGGCGGGGTCGTCGACACGGCCATCGGTCGGCTCGCGACGCGGGCGACCGAACTGACGGGGCCGGTGACGGTGAGCGTTCGGCCGGAGCAGATGTCGCTGCACGGCACCGGTGCGAACCGGCTGGAGGGTGTCGCCAAGTCGACGACGTTCCTCGGTGAGGCGAGCGAGCACGATGTGGAGATCGCCGGCCACGTCATCCGAGCCGTCGCCGCGCCGCCACGTTTTGATGTGAAAGAGGGGGACTCGGTCGTTCTCTCGTTCGACGCGGAAGACGTTGCCGTGCTGCCGAGGGCGTAGCTGGACGCACAAGTTCGCCTCATCCGTCATCCTGAGCGCAGCCGAAGGATCTCGGCTGAACAGCGCGTTCCCGGCCGAGGTCCTTCGGCTGCGCTCAGGATGACGGAGAGGTGCTCACGGGCTCAGACGAGCGTGGGCCGCTTGGTGCTGAAGTCTGTTGCGGATTCGTAGAGCCTTGCGACCTGCAAGAGCTTTGATTCTCCGAAGGCCGGTCCGATGAGGTGGAGGCCGAGCGGCAGGGGTTTTTCGCCGCTGGTGAAGCCGCAGGGGACGCTGAGCGAGCAGTTGCCGGCGATGTTGCTGGTGACGGTGAAGACGTCACACAGGTACATGCTCAGCGGATCCGCCGCCTTGTCGCCGATCTTGAAGGCGGGGAAGGGGCTGGTCGGGCTGGCGATGACGTCGCACGTCTTGAAGGCTTCTTCGAAGTCCTGTGCGATGCGGGTGCGGACCTTCAGGGCGTGGTTGTAGTACGCATCGTAGTAGCCGCTGGAGAGGGCGTACGTGCCGATCATGATGCGCCGCTTCACCTCGGCCCCGAAGCCTTCTTCGCGGCTCTTGCTGAACAACTCGATGATGTCGTCGGCTTTCTCGCTGGTGCGATGGCCGAAGTGCACGCCGTCATAGCGGGCGAGGTTGGACGAGGCTTCGCACGGGGCGATGACGTAGTACGCGGCGATGCCGTACTCGGTGTGCGGCAGGCTGACATCGACGACCTCCGCCCCGTGTTCCTGGAGAACGGCCAGTGCGGCATCGAAGGCCTTCTGGACCTCGGGCTCGACGCCACCCGATTGATCGGCGGCTTGCGTGAACTCCTTGGCGATGCCGATCTTCAGGCCGCCCGCACCGCCGGCTTCTACGAGCTTCTCGGCTTCGGCGACGAAGTCGGGTACCTCGATGGGGGCGCTGGTCGAATCGAGCGGGTCGTGGCCGCAGATGACGTTGAGGAGGAGAGCCGCGTCGCTGACGGTCCAGGCGAAGGGGCCGATTTGGTCGAGTGAGGAGGCGAACGCGACGAGGCCGTAGCGGCTGACGCGTCCGTACGTGGGCTTGATGCCGACGAGCCCGCACAGGCTGGCGGGTTGCCGGATGGAGCCGCCGGTATCGCTGCCGAGGCTGGCTGTGGCGAATCCCGCCGCGACCGCCGCGGCCGAGCCGCCACTGGAGCCGCCCGGCACGCGTGACTCGTCCCAGGGGTTGCGGGTCGTGAAGAACGCGCTGTTTTCGGTCGACGAGCCCATGGCGAACTCGTCGAGGTTGGTCTTGCCGAGGATGACGGCGCCGGCTTCTTCGAGCTTTCGGATGACCGTCGCGTCGTAGGGCGACTTGAAGTTCTCGAGCATCCGGCTGGAGCACGTCGTGGTGCCCCAGGACGTGCACATGTTGTCCTTGACCGCGATCGGCACCCCCGCCAGCGGCCCGGTCACGCGGCCCGCATCGACATCGGCGGCACGGCGCAGGGCGCGCTGGGCGTCGGTGCTGATGAAGGCCTTGATCGACGGGTCGTGCTTGTCGATCCGCGCCAGGGCCGACCGCACCAGTTCATCGCTCGACACGTCCTTGGCACGAACGGCGTCACGGGCGGCGATGAGCGTGTCGGGAACCATGGGTGGAAGGGGGGAGATCCAGGGAGGCGGGTCAGAGTCGGGCGATCGAAGTGTTCAGACGGAAGATAGTTGTGGCCCTCCTTCGCCCGGCAGTCGCTTTCGGCACCGTGTGGTCAGCCGGCGGAGTCTTCGTCGCCGCCGAGGACTTTGGGGACCTTGAAGAAGGGCGGGTCGCTGTCGGGGGCGTTGCGGAGGACCTGGTCGACGGTGAGTTGTTCGCCGACGGCGTCTTGGCGCAGAACATTGGTCAGGTCGGCCGCGTGGGCGGTGGGTTCGACGCCTTGGACGTCGACTTGGCGAATCTTGGCGACGTACTCCAGGATGCCGCCGAGCTGGACGGCGTAGGGGTGGATGGCCTGGTCCGGCGGGGAAAGCCGGGCAAGTTTGGCGACGTGGCGGACGTCGTCGTCGGAGATGTCGGGACCCGCGGGATCGGGCTTGGCTGGGGCGTCGGCCATGGGTGGTTTATAGGCGTAGCGGCGGGTTGGTTGTCGTGGGACTTGAGGCGGGCGGGGGCTGTTGCGGGTTATGGGGCGGCGATTGACAGGGTTGAGGGGCGGTCGGGCGTTGACAGGGTTCGCGGTGACGGTACAACGGCGGGTCCGTCCGGTGCCTTTCCGGGCGGCTGTGGCGGCGTTGGCGGTTGGAGGATCGGCGGCGGCTTCTTGAGGTCGCGTCGGAACCTTCACTGTCTCGACGCGTCCCAGCAGTGGGCTCGTGACGATCCGTCGCGACGCCCCGATGACGCTCACGTGCCCGCCGATCGGATCGGCCCCCGCCTGGCACGCGACGACGACCGGCGTCTTGCGCCCGCCTATTCGGCAGGTGACGCCTTCCGCAGACCTCCCTTCACGAGCGACGATGCGCCCCCAGCAGGTTCCCCAGCCGGTACTTTCCCAAACCACCACCTCCACCGGCCGGCATCGGCTGGCGACTGCCGTCGCATCGGTCTTGCGCAGGCTCGCCCCGGACCGCTTGGCGCATGCAGCGCCGGCTGCAGGTGCCCGGACGGAGATGCTCGAGACGCGTCGCATGCTGACGACGATCTTCGGTGGCGATGCCATCGAATACACGAGCTTCGACTTCGAAGAACTTCCAGAAACCCCCGAGGACTTCTTCCCGGCGTTCATCTCGGTCCAGGGCGATCCGTCGACGCGGGTAGACCTTTTCGGGGCGACCTTCGGTGGGGAGATCAGCGATCTGTCGGGCGACATCATCTCCAACGGCGTCCGTCAGCCGACCCGCGGCGGGCTTGGGGGCGTCATCGGCATCCAGCCGTTGGCCCCTGATGCCGGCAACTTCACGAGCGAGTTCGGTGGATCGCAGCCATACACGGTCACCGACGCGATCAACTACCCGAACGGACAGCCTCTTCGGCTTGCACCGCAAGCGGACGCCTTGCAGTTCGCCAGCCTCGCGACCAACGACAACGGCCAGACCTTCGGCTTGCAGCGTTACGACGAAGATGCCCTGGGTGGGCCGCACCTCGACCTGGCGATCTTCAACACGGATCCGACCGACTTCGATCCGACGGGCACGGGTACCTCGCGAGTCTCGGGTGGTGCAGGTTTTAATCCCGGGTTCCGAGGCAACGTCGGCGATGCCATCTTTGTGGCCAACCTGCAGCAGGCGTTCGTCAACGAGGCGAATGCAACCGCGGATCTGAACCCGCAGACGCTGGACCCCGATGCCGACCCGTTGGGCTTCGATGACATCGGCGACATCATCGCTTCCGACTTCGCGCCCGGTAATCCCAACCTGCTCTACGTGTTGACCACGGTCAACACGCTACGTTTCGATCCTGAAGGGGACGCGGAGAACCCGTTTGCAGACGCAGACGTGCCGGTGTTCTTCACCATCAATGTCTCAAACCTGAACAACCCGACGGTCAACTATATAGCCAGCGACTTCACCGGCGAGGGTGGCGAATTCTCGACGGCGACGCAGGCGGAGCTCACGAGTTTCACCATCGCACCGTCTGCGGGCGACGACACGACGAGTACCTTCTACTTGTTCGGGTCATTCCGTCAGCGAATCAACGAAGGTGCCGGCAACGAGGCCGTGGTCACCAGCACAGGCCTTAGTGCGTTAGCGGGCATCGGCGGGCAGGAGACGGTCAACTTCGGAGCCATCGAAGCTGTCAACATCTTCCAGGAGGCGGCCGAGATTCAGTCGCTGGAGTACAGGCCCGACAACAACCTGCTCTACGCGCTGACGACGGCCGGTGAGGACCAGCAACTCATCAGCTTCTCGAGGACGATCGGCCAGGGAGCGCTTGATAACGAGGCCCAGCTCGTCGGTGGCACGCAGGCCTCGACAGCTGAAGGCGATGAACGTGGCAACAGTTTGTTGTCGCTGACGTACGATCCGACCCGCTTCAACCCGTTCCTCGATGACGGCGATGGCCTTGTTCAGGCGGATGAGGTCGGCGGGTTCTTGGCCTACGACACGGAGGTTGACCAGCTGTTCGAGGTTGACCTTCGTCGGCGTGGCGTGGGTGGGGCGTTGTCGCTCTACAACATCGTTGTTACGAACCCGACGCCCGAAACGGTCATCACGATCCAGTCCAACAACACGTTCGACGACCGGGCGCTTCAAGGGTTCAACGGTTCCCCTGGCCCGCTGGCCTTCTATGGAGACGAGTCGGTCGCGGAACTGGATGATGTTGGCGAGCTGTACCTCGGACTCAAGTACACGGTTGAACCGATGGATGGGCTACCATTCGCCGTTGTCTTCAACGGATTGAACCCCAACGCGCTGTCGGAGGGAACCGAGCCGTTCAATGGTCCTCTCTACAGTGGTCAAGTCCGCCCCGGTTTCTACAGTTTGGGTAGCATCGGCGAGTTCCATTTCGGCGGTGTCGTCACCGGCAATGTTCGCGTTGAAGGTTCGCTGGGAACGCTCAGCGCCGGTGCCATTCTGACGGGTGACGCAAGCGGCATCCTGAACGGCAGCACAAGCGTTTCTCGAGGTTCGCTCAACACGGAAACGCTCCCTAACGGAAGGCAGGTTCCGGTTGTCGACAACTTCGCTGTCTTCGGCGATGTCGGACGAATCGTCAGCGCGACGAGTATCGGCGACTCGCAAGTAGAAGAAGCGACGGACGTGGTGGTCAATGACGAGCCACTATCCAACGCCTTCGTCAGCGGCGTCGACATCGCCATCGGCGGTCGGATCGGTGCCATCCGTGCCGGCGGGAGCATTGTCGGCACGATCGACGTCCTCGGGGACGTCGAACCCGAAGGTGGCTTCACGGCGCCAACCTTCTTCGACTCGCTCAACCAGGATTACGTCGAGTTCGAGACCCAGGTGCCTGACGACGAGGATGATCGGGGCGTCTCTTTCTTGAGTGGCGACCCTGTCATCGAAGCCCTGTACAACGACTCGTTCGAAACGTACGAGCCGATCGGCGCGACGTCCGAAGGCGAGCGTCGCATCTTTGGTCTCCTCAATTCCTCGCCTGAGAATGTCGCTGATCGCGATTACGTCGATTACTACGGAATCGGCATGCTCGCTGGGGAAGAGTTTGTTGTTCAGGTGGAAACCCCTGGCATCGGGATCGGCGTGTTCGATCCGGACGGCCGTCGCGTCGCGTCGAACTATGAGAACAACGGCCGCACGCAAGATCTTGTCGCAACGGCACCGTTCCGCGTCCGCACCGAGACGGCTGGCACCTACCGCATCGCCGTCGGCTTCTACTCGCTCCCTGGTCTTCAAGACGGACCGGCGACGGATGTCGATGATAACGACGATGTCCGAGGCTCTGCCGCGTACACGGTCAACATCAGCGAAGCGGGCGACATTGTCGCAGGCGGCATCGTCGCAAACGAGCGGATCTACATCGACGAGGTCTTGGGTGACAGCTTTCAGCCGAAGCCGTTCGTGCCGTCACTTCAAGTCGGCACGTTTGATGCGATCCGGATCCGTAAGGGTGACCTCGGCATCATTGATGCCCGTGGTGACACCATTCTCGGCTTCGGCACCGTGCGAACGGGCTTTGGTCACATGCGATCCGTCGCCGGCAGCGGTGTCGGTCGGCAGGTGGCAGCAGACGGCATCTTCGACGCCGTCACGCTCCGCGCTGGATTCAGCATCGGCCGGATTGAGGGAACGGGTGTGGCAGGTGGTGCCGTCGGAGGCGATGTCTTCATCAACACCTTCGGCTCGACGGGTATCGGCAACATTCCGCTCGTGACGGAAGTGGCAGCAGGCGACGACATTCAGGTCGTGCGTGGAGCCCGTGACGTCTACGGCAACTTCATCGTCGGCCGCGGCATCGGCTCGATCGCCGCCGGACGTGACTTCGCCAACGAAGTCCTGGTTCTGCCCGACGGTGCACGAATCTTCGTCAACGTGGACGACATCAATGACGACGGCTTCGTCGACCTGCTCAGCGTCGGTGGCAACATCGGTTTGAGTACGCCCGATCTCACCGTCATTGGCGGTCCGGCGATCGATGTCGGGACCAACGGCAACTTCCGCTACATCGATCTGCCCGAAGAAGGCACGCTCATCCGCGACTCGTTCTTCACGTCGTTCCCGTCGAACGACTTCCAGGAAGTACCTGCTGGGGACGCGTTCTCCTTCACCGACGACTCGGGTACCCGGGTTCGCGTCACGACCGACAACGGTCAGATCGACCCGAACTTCGACCCGTTCAGCATCGACAACGACCCGACCCAGGACCCGCCCCGCGTCGGTCAGGGACAGCTTGAAGTGCTGACTTATCCGGTGCGATCGGGCGGCAGCATTCTGGTCTCGGTGCGGTCCACCAGTTCCGTCGGCATCGAGACGCTCGACCGTGGGAATCGCACCTCCGGCGAAGTCGGCAACATCTTCCTCACCGGCGACAACGGCAGACGCGTCGAGTTCGCGACCGATCCGATCGACGACTTCAACATCAACCCCGACTTCGTTCCGGGCGTCAACTTCGGGCTGACGCGTGATCCGGAAGTGGACTTGACGGATCCAGATGCCGAGCCCGTCAGCATCTTCGACGATGTCGAAGTCACGCTTGAAGGTCGCAACGTCGACGTCTGGGCGATCAATGCCTCGGGTGGCGGCGATGGACGGCTGACGGAGATCAACAACAGCTCCTTTGGTGAGATTCTGAACACGAACCTCACCAGCGTCGGACTGCTCCGCGGCGAGCGCATCGGGATTGCCGAGCCCCGTGGATTTGCGGATCTTCGGCCCGCCACGCTTCAAGCCGCCGGTGGCACTTTCCCGTTCGATCGCGAGCCTTACCTCATTGCGTTCGAAGGCAGCATCCTGGAGATCGAGGCTGACACTGTCGGCAACGTCTACGCCGGCCTCGACCTGGGCCTCGGCGTCACGGAGGGCACCACGCCGGTCATCAATACCGACGACGCACTCAGCGGTGGCGAGGGCGACGGCATCTCGCCCATTATCGCCGGCAACCGGATCGGAGAACCTCGCGGTGTGATCGGATCGATCCGTGCCGACCAGTACGGCGGCGGACGTGCCGAGCAGCAGGCGACCGGTGTCGGCCGGGATACGCCGTTCCGCTTTGAAGGCATCGCCGGTCCGATCGTCGCCGCGACGGACGACACCACCGAGGCCGAGGGCGAAATTCGCTTCGTCGACATCGGCGAGGGCATCGCCGATGACGGCAACGGCAGCGGTTCTGGTGGCGGCCTGTACGCAGAGGCGTTCATCCTGGACGTTCGCGGCAGCGACGGTGCCAACATCTACGGCGACATCATCGCCGGTGAGATCAACAGCATCAGGCTCTCCGGCGGCTCGCTGCTGGGGGCAGACATCACCCAAACCGCAACCCTCCGCTCGATGGCTGGAGATGAAGGAAGTAATTCCAACCTGAGCCTGGCTCGCGAGTTTGACTTCCGTAGTCGCGTTCTGAACGAAGGCATCGACACGGAGCAGTCGCCGGTGTTTGAGATCGACCTGATCGAGATCGATGGCGGTGGCATTATCGGCTCCGACGTCTCAGGTGCCGATGTCGACCGGGTTCGGGTCACCAACGGCTTCGGCATTCACCGAAGCACCGTGGCCGGGAGCCTCAGTGACGGCGTGCTTCGATCTGTCGTCACCGACGGTCTGGGCATCCGCAACGCCGACATCTTCGCCGGTCTGAACATCGGGTCGATCACCGCCCAGGGCGACTTCACCCCGATCGACATCACGCAGTTCGACCAAAGCGTCCGGCTTAGCGAGACGGACGAGACCTTCGACCCGGTCACCGGCCAGCAGATCAACGCAACGAACGATCTTCGCTACAGCATCGGTCTGCCTGAAGACGTCAACGAGCGGGCCATCATCACGGCGGATGGTGTCATCGAGAACACGATCGTCACGTCGTCGCGGGACATCGGCTCGTACAACGCGTCGTTCAGCCGCAGCAACTCGGCGACGCTGGCACCTTTGGTCGGCTTCGAGGATGAAACCGTCAACATCGGTTCCGGCGATCCGGACGATCCGCTCTTCATCAACCGCGTCTCTGCCGGTCGGACCATCAGTCTGTACGACTTGGACAACACCAACGGTTTCTCGTCGGTGAGCGGTGAAATCGCATTGGCGGACACGTCGGACACGCTGGAGAACACGCTCCTGCGAACTTCCGGTCGGTTCGAGGAAGCCATCATCGGCGGCACGCTGTCGGACGACGCGTTCCTGCGGGCTGAAGGCCCTGACGGCTCGATCGGCACGGTCACGGCCGGCACGATCAATGGCTTTGTCCGGGCAGATGTGTCGATCGACAGCATCTTCATCGACGGTGACCTCGGCGGCCCTGGTCCGCTGCCGGACTCGCTCACCAACGCCAACGCGAACATTCGTGCCGGCGGTGATTTGCAGCCCAACAGCCCGATCAGCCGGATCGTCATCGGTGGCGACATCCTCGCCGGGGCCTACATCCGGGCGACCGACGAGATCGATGAGCTAACGATCGGCGGCGACATCGAAGACGGTGCGATCGTTCAGGCGGAGGAGATCGACAACCTCACCATCGGCGGGGCGAACTTCGGCCAAATCATCCGCACCTGAGCGATGACGGGCGATAACCTCGCGAGATGAGCAACGCCACTCGCGACCTCGACAAGCACCTGCCCGCGACGCGGGCGGTGCTTGCTTCGGGTTTGCGGGAGGGGTTGCACGCGGGTGTCCAGCTTTACGTCTCCCAGATGGGCGACGTGCTGGCTGACGTCGCTCTGGGCGAGGCGCGTCCGGGCGTTGCACTGACGCCCGAGCATCTGACGCTTTGGATGAGCGCCGGGAAGCCGCTGGCTTCTTATCTCGCCGCTCGGCTGGTTGCAGAGGCCAAGCTCGACCTCGACACGCCGGTCGCAGAACTCGTTCCCGCCTTCGCCGCTGGAGGCAAAGAGGCGATCACGGTCCGTCATCTCCTGACGCACACGGGCGGCTTTCGCCAAGTCTCCAGCAACTGGAGCCCCGAGCCGTGGGCGGCGGTGATTGAGCGGATTTGTCAGGCGACCCTGGATGAAGATTGGACGCCGGGCGAGACGGCCGGTTACCACGTCGCCAGCGGGTGGTACATGCTCGTCGAGGTTTGTCGCATCGTCAGCGGCATAGAGGCGACGGACGCGGCGATCTCCCAGCTCTTTGCCGACCGCGTCTTTGGGCCGATCGGGATGAATCGTTCGCACGTCGGCATGTCGCGGCACCGCTACGTCGACTACGGCACCGAGTCTGCGACGTCGTTCGACACCAGCAAGGAGAAGCCGACGCCGCTGGCGTTCCCGAACAGCGAGAAGGGGCACACCCTCTGCCGACCGGGCGGGAACGCTCGGGGCCCGGCGGCGGAGCTGGGGCGGTTCTACGAGCAGTTGCTCATCGACCGCGGCGACGTGCCGGGGACGTCCATCTTGCCGAGCGAAGTCGCGACCCGGTTCACCACCCGCCAACGTGTCGGCAAGCGCGACGAGACCTTCAAGGCGCACATCGACTGGTGCCTCGGATTCCTCGCCAGCGACCTAGAGGGACGTCGCATTCCGTACGGCTACGGGCCGCACGCGTCACCGGACGCATTCGGCCACAGCGGCAACCGGTCGAGCTGCGCTTTTGCCGATCCGAAGCACGGGCTCGTCGTCAGTTGGGTGACGACGGGGCTGCCCAGCGAGCTGGTCCACCAGCGCCGACAGCACGCGATCAACGCATCGATCTACGAAGACCTGAATCTGGAGCGTGTCGCCTCAAGCGGCGTCTGACACCGGCCGATGCGGGCAGGGAAGCTTCCCCCGCCGCATCGCCACGTGATTCGACCTCCCAACGCCCCTTCGCTCAGCGTGCCCCGTCAGCCGGAAGGCTTGTCGGCTGCGCAACTCACGCCCGCATACGTGGGCCGGCTTCTTGCTGCGGCAGACGCGATGCGGAGCGAGCTGGACAATCTTCGTGAGCAGGCCGACGCGAAGCGGTATCACCTGGAGCAGATTTCCCGCGAGCTCAAGCTCGCCGCCCGGCTGCAGAAGGACTTTCTGCCGAGCGTGATGCCCGACGTCGCCGGCTTGACCTTCCACAGCTACCACCGCGGCATGGACCATGTCAGCGGTGACATGTTCGGCGTCGAGCGGCTCGACGAGAACCATGTCGGCGTCTTCCTCATCGACGCCGTCGGCCACGGCATGCCGGCGGCGTTGCTGGCGATGTTCCTTCGCCACGCCGTCACGCCCAAAATCATCGTCGACGACGGTTACGAGCTCCTTGCACCCGGCGATGTCCTGGCAAAGCTGAATCAGTCGCTCTGCGGGCAAGGCCTGTCGCACGGCTTCTTCGCGACGGCCATGTACGCCAAGGCGTGTGCCGAGACAGGCGCAGTCGAACTCTCCCGCGCCGGCCACCCTTTGCCGATCCACGTGGGAGCTGACGCAGTCCAATACGTCGGTGGCGACGGTGCACTTCTGGGCGTCATCAAAGACGAGTGCTTCGAGCCGGCGACCGTCGAGCTGGCCGTGGGGGACAAGCTGGTGATGATCACCGATGGTGCCGAAGCCATCTTTGCCGACAGTCGGTATGGCGATCAGGATTCCTGGCTCGCCGCTGTCACCCGTCGCCGAGATGCCACCGCCGCCGAGCTGGTGGCGGATATTCGGCAGTACTGCGACGACAACGAGCCGGAAGACGACGTCACCGTCGTCGTCATCGAGCGCTCCTGAGCCGCGTGGCGTCTACAGGTGAATCGCTCGCCCGTCCGCGACGCCGGCGGCTTCCATGACGGCTTCGGAGAGCGTCGGGTGCGGGTGCATCGCTTCGATGATCTCCGCCTCGGTCGCTTCGAGCTTCTTGGCGACGACCATCTCGGCCAGCAGTTCGGTGACGTGCTCGCCGACCATGTGAACGCCCAGCATCTCGCCGGTGTCGGCGTCGTAGATCTGCTTGACGAACCCGTCCGTGTCGCCCGCCGCCATGGCTCGGCCTGATGCGCTGAACGGGAACTTGCCAACCTTCAGCTTCCTGCCTGTCTCGCGGGCCTTCTTCTCGGTCAATCCCATGCTGGCGACCTGCGGGTGCGTGTACGTGCAGCCGGGGATGTTGTCGTAGTCGACGTGGTGGTCGCCGTAGTCGAACATCCGCTCGATGCAGTAGACCGCCTCGTGGTGGGCCACGTGCGCCAGCCAGGGCGGCCCGATGACGTCACCGACGGCCCAGATGCCCTCGACGTTCGTCTTGTAGCTCGTGTCGACCTTGATGTGTTCCTTGAAGATCTCGACGCCGACCTTCTTGTCGAACAGGTTGTCGATGTTCCCCGTCACGCCGACAGCCAGCAGCACCTTGTCGGCCTCGACGTGCTGTTCTTCCTTGCCCTTGGATTCGTCTGCGGGCAGGACGGTCAGGACGACGCCCTCGTCGCTCTTCATGACCTTGGTCGTCTTGCTGCCGAGCATGAGCTTGATGCCACGCTTCTTGAACGACCGCTCCAGGGCGATGGAGCAGTCTTCGTCTTCGTTGGGCAACAGGTGCGGCAGGAACTCGACGATCGTCACTTCCGTGCCCATCGCGTTGTAGAAGTCGGCGAATTCGCAGCCGATCGCACCGGCGCCGATGATCGCCAGCTTCTTGGGCTGTTCCGGCAGGTTCATCGCCTCGCGGCTCGAGATGATCTTCTCGTGGTCGATCTCGATGCCCGGCAGGTTCTTGGGCCTGGCGCCGGTGGCGACGAGGATCTTGTCGCACTCGCTCGACTCGGTCTTGCCGTCGACTTGCCACTCGACCTTGTTCTTGGCGACGACCTTGGCCGTTGCGACTTTGTGGTCGACCTTGTACTTGCTGAAGAGGTGGGCGATGCCCTTGCTGAGTCGGCCTGCGATCTTGCGGCTTCGGGCGATCGGCGTGTGGAAGTCGACCTGCATGTTGTCGAACGAGCACGCCAAAGTCACCGGCGTGATCGCGGGCCTGACGAACGAACGCTCCGGCGTCGAGCAGGGCCTTGGTCGGGAATGCAGCCCCAGTTGAGACACGTCCCGCCGAGATCTTCCTTCTCGACGCAGAGGACGCGTTTGCCGAGTTGACCGGCCCGGATGGCCGCCGCGTATCCCGCCGGTCCGCCGCCGATGACGATGAGGTCGTACTTCTTTGCCATGTTTCGCCCACCCTAGGGCGGCGGACGGCACGGGCTTGGGCCGCGACGTCGACAAACGTGTTGGGCAACCAACGTGTTGATGGACCCGACCTGGATCGAACAGGCAACCTCCTGCGTGCAAAGCAGGCGCTCTCCCAGTTGAGCTACGGGCCCTGGGCCGACAAGGGTACGCCCGAAGAAGCAGCCAGGCGACGCCGACATTGCACGCACCGATTGTGCAAAGTTGACATCTCCCGCACATGCGGTGTCAAACGAAATGACGGCAGCGGGTTTGCATGGCGTGGCGTCCACCGCACACCCGCCAAACGCAATGCGCTCAACTGCTGTTACTGTTCCGTCTGTTCCCGAAGACCGGCCTCGCCGGAATGGGTCACGTGCACCGTCGCACAACCCGCACACATCCTCCGCCGCCCTCGCCGCTTCCGGGTACTACCAGGCACAAGACGGACGAGTCGTCCGGCTCGGGGATGGCGATGAGGATGCCGGTCGCGACCTTCGGGCAAGCATGACCGACGGTGCGCTGCAGGCGTTGCTGCGCGATGCCGCCTACCCGTGCGTCGGGGCCAAGAGCGCGATCAACAAAGGCTCCTACCGCTTAGGCGTCTACAGCGACATCACCTCCGCCCCCGCCACCGCGGGCCTGGCGCGGGATCTGTGGCGTTTCGCCAACGAACTCGACAATATCGACGGGCGATTCGCCACGTTCGTCGCCACCTTCGACGGCCCACGTGAGCAGACAGAGCTGGAGTTCGAGCAAACGCTTTGGGATCAGCTTCAGGCCCTGCACGAGGCGGACGCTCCGCACCACGAGTGGGACGAGCGGGTCAGCAGCGACCCGGCGAGCCCGAACTTCTCGTTCAGCTTCGCCGGGCGAGCGTTCTTCATCGTCGGCCTGCATCCGCGGGCTAGCCGCATCGCCAGGCGGTTCCCGTGGCCGACGATCGTCTTCAACGCTCACGAGCAGTTCGAACGGCTGCGACGCGACGGCCAGATGGATCGTATGAAGGAGGTCATCCGTCGCAAAGATGAAGAGCTGCAGGGCGAGGTCAATCCTGTTCTGCGTGACTTCGGGCAAGCGAGTGAGGCCCGGCAGTACAGCGGCCGAGAGGTCGAAGCCGATTGGCGGCCTCCCTTTGTCGCGTCGGGCGACAGGTCGTCGCAGAAGCAGGGCGGATGTCCCTTCCATCACCTGATGGCCCGACTGAAGCCGAATGCCAGGAGTGGTTCATGACGATCGAAGCAACTGAAACGACCATCCGCATCCCGCCGGCATCAGGCACGGCCTTCATCGTCAGGCGGGGCCAGACCCTTCGCGTCATCGACCCGGAGGGTGGCCAGGTGGCGGATCTGCTTTGCTTCGCTCTCGCCGACGATCGGGCAACGCCGGAGGTGCTCAGCGGCGGGCGAAGTCTCGATTACGCGGCCAAGCTCTACTTGACGACGGGCGACACGCTCTACAGCAACCGGAGTCGGCCGATGCTCGAAGATCGCCCGCGACGACTGCGGCCGGCACGACTTCACGCTCACGCCTTGCTCGCCCGAGATGTATCGCCTGCTCTACGGCGACGACGGCACGCATCCGTCGTGCTTCGAGAATCTCAAGGACGCACCTGTGCGACTTCGGCGTTTCGGCGGATCAGATTCCGACGACGTTCAACGTCTTCATGAATGTCGTCTACGCCTCCGCCGATGCCGAGGTGCCTGGAAAGATGAGCATCGACCCGCCGCTGTCGAAGGCGGGCGACGTCATCGAGATTCGTGGCCCAGATGGACCTCGTCGTCGGCCTGACCTCGTGCGCAAGCGAGGCGACGAACCACGTCGCCGACGCGAGCGGGCTGAAGCCGATCGACTACGAGGTGATCTGACGACCGACGCAATTGTGCGAGCCGGCGTGTCGTCTTGCCGTTGTCATGCGGGTTGTGCTCAATAGCATGCCCGCCGGACACGCAACAGAAACGACCAGACAACCCACCATGCCCTCCAACGCGATCATCGGCCAAAGCGGCGGACCCACCAGCGTCATCAACCAGTCGCTCGTCGGCGTCATCCAAGCCGCCAAGAAGCACGGCCACATCGACACGATCTACGGCGCACGTCACGGCGTTCGGGGCATTCTGGAGGGCAACCTCCTGGACCTGAACGACGCGCCCGACGAGCTCCTCGAACGCATCGCCGCAACGCCGAGCAGTGCGTTGGGCTCGACCCGCGACAAGCCCGACGAGGAATACTGCCGCAAGCTCTTCGGCAGCTTGAAGGAGAAGGACGTCAAGTACTTCTTCTACCTCGGCGGCAACGACTCGGCCGATACGGCCCGCATCGTCAACCAGGTGGCCAAGGAGGACGGCTACGACCTGCACGTCTTCCACGTCCCCAAGACGATCGACAACGACCTGCGCGTCCACGACCACACGCCCGGCTTCGGCAGCGCGGCCAAGTTCGTCGCGTGTGCGATGATGGGCGACGACTTCGACAACCGGAGCCTGCCGGGCATCAAGATCGACGTCATCATGGGCCGGCACGCCGGATTCCTGACGGCGGCGTCGGCGCTGGCGCGGGTCGACGAGACGAGCGGGCCGCACTTGATCTTCGTCCCGGAAAGGCCGGTGAGCGAAGATGATTTCGTCGCCGCGGTCGAGCGGGTCTACAGCAAGCACGGCCGATGCGTCGTCGCCGCCAGCGAAGGCATCACGGCCCCCGACGGCAAGACCTTCGCCGAGCACATGGCCGACGATCTCGATCGTGACGCCCACGGCAACATCCAGCTTTCGGGCTCAGGTGCTTTGGGCGACTACCTGTCGAGCCTCGTGACCAAGAAGCTCCAAACCCCCGGCGGGAAGAAGCTGCGCGTTCGGGCCGACACGTTCGGGTACTTGCAGCGGTCGTTCGCCGGCTTCGTCTCCGAGGTCGACGCGGAAGAGGCACGACTCGTCGGCAAGAAGGCCGTCGAGTACTCGGCAGACCCGGCCAACGAGCAGGGGAGCGTCGTCATGACCCGCAAGCCTGGCAGCGACTACGCGATCGAGACGCACCTCGAGCCGCTCGAGAACGTCGCACGCCTGACAAAGCACATGGCCGACGAGTTTCTGACCGACGACCACGACGTCACGAAGGCGTGGCTCGACTACGTCCGACCGCTCGCCGGCAAGCTGCCGGTCGTGGGCACGTTCGATGAGATGAAGTGAGTCGCGACGACCGCTCCATCATGACGATCTGCTCGGAAGCCGCGGGCCTATCGCTCGCCGGTCGTGGGCAAATGGTACCGGCGGGCTGTAAACCCGCGGCTGCTAGAACCTGGACGGAAGCCTGCTTCTTCACGTCGGACGGGTGCCAATGACGACCCGCCGACGCCCGACGTTTCGCGAACTGCTCCGCCCCGGCGTGGCCGCGGTACGGGCCAACTGGCGGCCGTTCATTTTGCTGCAGTTGGTGGCCTTTGCAGTGGTCGTCAGCTACTACCAGATCGCCTTCGTTCGCGACGTGCTCGATCGACTCGATGAGTTTCGAAATGCGACGGGCTTCGTCTTCGCCTCGGCAGCGTCTGCCTTTGCGGGTGCAATTCTGCCGGAGCTTGCCAAGGCACTGAGTCAGCCCGGCTACAAGCCGGCCGGGCGTGGCGGTGAGGTGACGTTTTTGGTCATCTTCTTCGCGATCAACGGCATTATTGTCGATCTCTTCTACCGCTCGCTGTCTTTCGTCGTCGGCGAAGGAACCGGGTTCGGGACCGCGTTCGTCAAGATGTTGATCGACATGCTCGGCTTCACGCCGATGTTCGTGCTGCCCATCATCCTGCTGGTCTTTGCCTGGCGACGGCACGGCTACCGCGTGAAGCCGGTGGGCCGAGAGATCGCAGCGGACGGGCCGACGTCGTGGTACCTGAGTCGGGTGGTGCCGATGCTCTTGCCGAACTGGGCGTTCTGGACGCCGATGGTGTTGTTGATCTATTCGATGCCGCCGGGGCTTCAGATCGTGATGTTCGCCGGGGCGTTGTCGGCTTGGTCGCTGGTGATGGTGTTCATCGGCAACGCGGAGCCGGTCGAGGCGGTCACGCCGCCCGCGTCGCCGCCGTCACCGGCCGCTGCCGCATGAGCTGCTTGCGGGTGCGCTCCTGGAGCCACCCGGACAGCCGAACGTGCTTGTGCCGGGCGTGTCGGAGGTGCTCGAGGTAGTCCTTGAGCGGGCCCGTCTTGAACGACGCCAAGAAGTCCGGCGCGGCCGACGGGTTGAAGCGTCGGATCGCGTCGATCGTCCGTCGCCGATCGTCCATGACGGCGTCGCGGAGCCTTCGGCCCACGTCGGAAGTCTGGGAGAAACGCGACGAAGTGTCGGCTTCTCTCGGCGAAGCAGGGCGGGGCGAATCGCTCGTCTTGGTGGCATGCCTGAAGAGGTGCATCGACCGATAGAATCGACCGGTGCACGATCCAGACTCCAGTCCTAGCGACACTTCGCCTTCGCACAAAGCCACGTCCGGCCCCGGGTCGCTGGCGAATCTTCGACGTATGAGTTCGACGGCGGGGGTGTCGACCGGCAGCTACAGGCCGGTGAACCCGCTGGCCGTTCTTGCAGGTGCGGCGGCGTTGGCGGGGCTGGCGTCGTTCGTACACGTCGGTTTTGTGGCGGCGGCGGTGCTGGCTTTCGTGGCCGGAGTGGCAGCCTTGTGGCAGATACAGAAGTCGTCCGGCACGCAGGCGGGTTTGGTCATCGCGGTCCTGGCCGTCGTGTGCTCCGTCGCGACCATCGGCAAGCTGGGCTTCGACTACGTGACGCGTGGCACCATCGAGTCCGCTGCCTTGAGCGAGGTGCGAGCGCAGTGCGAGTCGTTTGGCGAGTTGCTCGTCGCGGGCGACTACGAAGCCGCGTACGCGATGACGTTGCCGGCCGTTTCAGGAGGAGGTGTCCGCCGAGCGGTTCGCATTCGTGATCGCCTCGTACCCGCTCGCGCAGGACCGTGACGGCACCCGGCCGTACGGCGACTACGCGGGTGCGTCAGCCGGTGACCGCGTCCGGCTGGCACCGGGCCCCGGTGGGCAAATGCAGGCGACGACGGAGCTTGCCACGATGTTCGAATCCGCCGAGCCGTTGCGGCAGCAGGTGGTGCTGCGTGAGACTGCCGAGGGATGGAAGTTCCGCAGCTTCGGCCACTGGTTCCCGGCCAACTAGGCAGGGCAAAGCGTCTCTGGGATTATCGGACACCGGCCGATGCAGGGTCTGCGGTTGAAGCGACGGCCTCATCACGCCGATACGGCACATGTCCGCCGCCACCGACACTTCGGTCGCGGCAAGCCGCTATTCATCTGCCACGCAGGCCCACCACGAAGGATTGTCATGAAGGTTCACCCGCTCGTCGCCACCACCGCTACCGCCGCCGTCGCGACTCTGGCGGCCGGCACGCTCTCCGGGTGTGTCTCCGGCAACCCGTTCGTCTCCGCCAGGCCGGACGTCGCGCCGATCGCACACTCGACCGATGCGCCGCCCCGTCGCCAGCCGCACCGCGGCAGACGCCCAGTTCGGCAACATCCCGATGGCTCCGGCGCCCAGCGACATCGGGCTCGTGTCAACGGATGCCAAAGGCCCCAACTCCTTCGGCGAGTTCGACGGTGAGGGCGAGCGGCCTTACCGACCCGTCGCAGGCCGGGCGGGGTATCAACAGCACACCTACGTCGACGAGGGCTTTGACACGGACGTCACCGTGAGCCCCGACGGCCGATCGCTTGCCTTTGCCAGCACGCGGCACAGTGCCCGCAGCGACCTCTACCTCCAAAGCACCAGCGGCCTGGCCGTCACGAAGCTGACGACCGACCCCGCCGACGACGCCTTCCCCGCGTTCAGCCCGGACGGTGATCGGATCGCCTTCTGCAGCAATCGCAGCGGCAACTGGGACGTCTACGTCATGGACCGCGACGGACGCAACGTCACAGCCATCACACAAGGTGCCGGGCACGACCTGCACCCGTCGTTCTCACCGGACGGCCGACGCGTCGTCTTCTGCCGAATCGGCGGTCGCAGCGACCAGTGGGAACTTTGGACGGCGGACCTGGTCACTGGAGAGAAGACGATGGTCGGCTTCGGCCTGTTCCCGGATTGGTCGCCTCGTACGGACAAAGACGTCATCGCCTTTCAACGGGCACGCCAGCGCGGCGGACGGTGGTTCAGCCTCTGGACGCTCGAACTCGATGGCGGCGAGCCGACCAACGTGACCGAGGTCGCCATGAGCACCAACGCGGCGCTCGTCGCACCGGCATGGTCGCCCAACGGCCAGAAGCTTGCCTTTGCGACGGTCGTCGAGCCGCAGGCCGGGATGCCGGACACGGACTCTTCGGTCGGCCGCCAAGACATCTGGACAGTTGACTCGGATGGCACGAATCGTCACCGCATCACGGACGGCAAGGGCACGTACGCGACTCCAGCCTGGGCCGACAACGGCCGCGTCTTCTTCGTCAGCGATCGTGGCGGGACGGACTGCGTCTGGAGTGCCCGTGCCGACGCGACCGAACCTCAGCCGCATGGCCACCCGGCCTCCGACGCCGAACCAGAAGCCCGCGATGCCGCCGTTCGCTTCGACATCGAGCGATCCGATCGACGGGGATTGAGTGAGAAGATCTGCTACGAACAGCGCCTCGCGTCCTGGACGCGGGGCGTTGTCCGTTGCGCCTGATGTGTCGGCCACGAGGCGTCCGATGACCTGCATAGACAAGCCACCCGTACGGACGTGGGTGGCATCACTCCCGCCGAACGACAGGACGTCGCCGATGCGGACTTTGCTATCAGCATTCTCCACTTGCCTTGCCCTATTCGTCGCCTGCTGGTCGGGCGGTTGTGCCGCCGACGAGTACGGGGTCGAGAACGCAATTTCGCTTCCACCCGCGGCCCCGGCCCAGGTGTGGGCGGTTGCGCCCGCTTTGAACCTGTCGGGAGAAGTGGGCGTGGATCCGCTGCTTCAGGCAGACCTGCTTTACGGCAATCTTCAGGCGGTCGGCGGGATTACCGCGTTGCCGGTGAATCGTGTGGCTGAGGCGTACTTGCTGCTGGGCCTTACCGGCGTGAGCTCGCCCGAAGATGCCGCGGCGGTGTGTGACCTGCTGGGCGCTGACGCTCTGGTCGTCCCGACGGTGACGCTCTACAACCCGTACGACCCGCCGACGATGGCGGCGGCGTTGCAGGTGTTTCCGGGCCGAGGCAGCGTCCTGCGGCCTGTGGCGCTTGCCGGATGCCGATGCCGTGCGTGGTCTGACCCGAACTGCGTCGGCGAACACGGCGGAGGTGGCGTTGCCGTCACCATCTGCCGCCGGGCGACAGATGATCCAGCAGGTGGGCGTCTTCGACTCCCGCGACGGCAGCGTCCGCCGTGCGGCGATGGCGTACGCGGCGGGACGTTTCGACCCGACGGGGCCCGCCGGGGAGCGAGGCGTCTTCCTTGTTGCCGACCGTTATGCGAACTTCGTCTATCACGCGCTGCTCTCGGGGCTGATGGACGAGCTGGCGCGTCGGCAGGTGACGATGGTGACCGGTCGATGAGCTGAGACTTTCATAGCGAGGCAGCTTTCGGCGGAGCCACGGGGTGGCTCCGCCGCCTTTGTTGTTGGTGAGGTGCAGGAGGAGGTGGGGCCTCAAGTTGTCGGGGTCGATGGACGACGCTGTGTGTGTGCCGGCTGACCGTCGGACGCCTCGTCATGAAGTCAGAACCCACCAGCCAATCCGTTGTTGAAGAGCAGGACGCCCTGTCGCCGGAGCGGCACGAGCACGTGTTGTCGCTGGACAAGAAAGGGCATGCGTTTCGGCTTCAGTACGAGACGGGGCAGGAGTCTCAGGTGCTGGAATCGCTGTCGGAGATGGTCGCGAATCCGGCTTTGCCGTTCGATTGGTTCGACGCGGCGATGCTCGGGCATCAAATGGGTGGGCATCTCGTCAAAGAATTAGGGGACCTGATGCCGAAGAAGGCAGCATGAAGTGTTCTGCATGGTTGCTCCCACGGATGGGACGACCCGCAGGACACAGGATGCTTCGCCGGGCCGACGAGACGGGCCTTGCACGCGGGCGGAACGGACGGCGGTTGCGTAAGCGGCCAAAGTTACGGCCGTGCCTTTTGGATATGCCGTCTCGCCGCGTGGACGAGGATCAGTCCCGCGACGTGCCGCACCGGCCTGAACCCCATCGGGGTGACGGAACGGCGGTTGATGCCCACCGATCGACGAGCCCGCCGACACAGACTCGGCACAGGACTCGCGACATGCCACCGATGAACACCCCGGCCCCAACAGGCCAATCGGCTTCTTCAAGCCAACAACCAGGCCACAGCGGCATCTTGAACCACCCGTTGGACAAGGCGCTTCCCGTCCCGCCCGTCACCGCTGCCGAAACCGGCACGACGGAGGACGAGACGCCCCAGCGTCCGGCGTGTGTGCTGGCGTTCCTCGACTACCTCGAGAACGAACGACACTTCAGCGACTACACCGTCCGCAGCTACGGCGCTGACCTTGCCCAGTTCACGCAGTTCGTCGCCGGCGAAATCGGCATGAGCTACGGCGGCGACGCCCGGCTCGCCGACGAGACGCCCGTCGACAACCGGCTCCGCGACGCGTCGCAAGAGACGGTCCGCGACTTCCTGAGCTACCTGCACGCTCAGAACTACACCAAGAGCACCACCGCCCGAAAGCTGGCGACGATGCGGAGCTTCTACAAGTTCCTCATCAAACGCGAGCTGGCCGAGGCGTCGCCGATGATCGGCATCCGCACGCCCAAGCAGGAGAAGCGGCTTCCAAAGTGCCTCGACCTCGACGAGGTGCAACGCCTCCTCGACGCACCCGACGACTCCGAGCTGCTCGGTGCCCGCGACAAGGCGATGCTCGAAGTGCTCTACTCCAGCGGCATTCGCGTCAGCGAGCTGGTCGAGCTGGGCATGGGCGACATCGACCTGGAGGAAGGCATCCTTCGTGTCCGCGGCAAGGGTCGCAAGGATCGCCTCACGCCCATCGGCAGCCAGGCCATCCTGGCCGTTCGGCACTACATGCAGATGCGGCAGATCAACCCCGATGACCCGACCGCCGACGGCGAGACGACGGGCGAATCACGGATCTTCCTCAACAAGCACAGCGAGCCGCTGAGCACCCGCAGCGTCCGTCGCAAGCTCGACAAGTACCTGCAGATGGTCGGCCTGGATCCGGGCATCTCGCCGCACACGCTCCGGCACTCTTTCGCAACGCACCTGCTCAACAACGGTGCCGATCTGCGAAGCGTGCAGGAGCTGCTGGGCCACCAGTCGCTGTCGACCACGCAGGTCTACACGCACCTGACGACCGACCGGATGAAAGAGGCCTACGACGCCGCCCATCCGCGGAGCGGCATGCAGGAGTCGGGCGTCGCCACCAGCACCGACACCATGCACCGCCCGACACGCATCGGTCCGGCAGTACGCACGCCGCCGACGCCGATGCGGCACTCGGCGTAGGTCGGGCTCGATGACCTGATTCCACGGTGGGTTGATCCACGAGACCGTCAGTCGCCTTGCGACTGACGGTCCTTTTGCGTTTGCCGCCAAGCGCGTCGCCACGTCGGCATCGGCGGGTCGTTCGGCAGCGACGACCAGACGCCGTTGCGATCCACAATGGCGGCCAATTCGGCAGTGACGAGCGTGGCCGCGTAAGGGTGGTCGAACCGACGATCCGCAAAGGCATGACCGTCGCGGACAAGCTGCTCGTTCAGAGTGATGCCGCCGGCGGTTGGAAAGACGTACGCGAGCAGACGGCCTTGGCTGTCGTGAACGGGCACGTCGGCGAGCACGAGGCGGGCCCTTCCATCGTGATTCGCGAGCCATTCCGCGACGGCGACTTGCAGGGCGTCGGTCGCTGAGGGTGCCGGGTCGATGCCGAGCAGTGCGAGCGAGGCTTTCTGCCCGTCGACGTCTGCCACCAGCTCGCCGTCCGACCAGACGACCTCGGCCTGGTGTCGGTCGAAGGCGACGGCGTCACTTGGTTTGCCGACTGCGATCCGAAGCAGAAGCAGTGCGATCGCGGCGAGGGCGATCGTTGCCGCGACGGTCGGCCGACGGTCACGCAGGGGCTGCTTGATCCTTTGCCACCGGAACTGCCACGCCACGTTTAAACGATACCGCCGGCGTCTCTTCGTCACGAGCCGCCAGCTCGTTGCCGTACCGGCGGCTCATGCGGATGTAGCCGACAAGTGCGATCGTGGCGAGCATGACCGAGACTGCAAAGACCCAGCGTCCGCCCGGCACGCCTTCGATTCCGGCGGGCAGAAATCGGCTGAGTGTGTGGTAGATCCCGACGCCAAGGAACGGCGCGAACATGCCGCGTAGGCCGGTCAGCATGACGTGCAGTCCCATGTAGGTGCCGACGTTGTCCTTGGTCGCGAACGCGTTCTGGCCGAGCTGCCAAGCGAGTTGCCCGCCGCCGAAGCTGATGCCGCAGGCGAACATACCGACGGCCACGAGCCAGAGCTGATTCGTCACCGCCCCTGTCAGAGATCAGTGAGTGCGCGACGACCGCCGCAACGCCGATCCAGACGCGGAAGGTCAAGATGTCCGTCCGGTCGAAGATCGGGGCCCACACCTGCAGGAAGACGACGCTCGTCACCATCGGCAGGAACTGCACCACAACCACCGCCAGCACGTACTGCGTCGTCGGGTCGGTCATCTCGCTGCTGACCACGTAGATCAGCGACGGAAACATCATCATGAAGCTCGACCCGAGCACGAACTGCCACCACTGGTACTTGCGAAAGATCCGGTCGTTGCCGAGCAGAGTGAAGGCGTCGCGGATGCGTTGGGTCAGCCGCCCGATGGCAGAACCGGCCAACTTGATGCGGGCGGCGCGGCGTAGTCGAGGCGGATCGATCCGCCGGTGTCGAGACAGCCGTCGTCGCTGACGCCCGTCGGGATGAGCCGGGCCCGGCGGAGCAGTCGGGCTTCGCCGCGCACCCGAATCTTGCTGAACTGCAACACGCCCAGCAGTGAGACGACGGCGACGATCGGGTAGATGATCGCGTAGCTGCCAGGCCTTGCGTCGAGCATGAATGCGGCGACGAGCACCATGCAGGCCAGCACCGTGTTGTACAGGCCGTTGATTCGACCGATGAGCTGCGCGCTCAGTGCCCGCGGGTAGTTGAGTCGCCAGATGGCCGACCGGAGCGTCACGACGCCGCTCGCCAGGACGCGGGCGATGATGATGAGGCCTGCGAACGCCCAAGCCCGCCAAGCCGTTGTCGACGGGCAGGAAGATCGTCAGCCCGACCGCCGCCATGGAGACGACGAGGCCGAATTGCAGAAGGTTGATGAACGGCACCTTGGGCCGGCTTTCGGCCAGTTCGCTCCAGAGCAGCGCCAGGATGTTGCCGAACATCGGGGCCGCGGTGATGATGGCGATGAGGAAGGGCCCGCCGGCGAAGTACTTGCTCGCGACGACGCCGGTGAACGTTCCCTCGGCCAATGCCGCGGCCAGCGGAAACGTTGCGGCACTTTTGAGCTCGTAGGCGTAGTTTCGCCGAACCATGTACGGCTGACGCCTCGGCGAGACGGAGGCCAGGCGGTCGGAAATCGAATGGACGAACGGGGGCACGACGATGGGCGGAGCGGCAGGGTACGAGCCGCATGCGAGATGCCTTTTCACTTCGGCCGTTGTCGTCGGGCCGGTTCCGTGGGTAAGCCAAGGCGATGTCGAACCCCACCGCCGACGCTGCCGTTGCGGCGCAGGAGAAGCAGAGTCCTTACTCCTGGTCTGCCATCAAGGAAGTCATCAACGACTTCGGTCAGGACGAAGCCATGACGCAGGCGGCGGCGCTGGCGTACTACACGGCGCTGTTCGTTCGCGCCGCTGATCGTCGTCGTGACGCTGGCCGTCGGGGCGTTTGCCGGCCCGGAAGCCGAGAAACGCGTCACAGACGAAATCAGCGCGCTCATGGGCAGCGGCGTCGGCGAGGCCGTCGAACAGGTCATGCAAGACGGCGATGGCGAGGAAGAGGGCGGCGGTGCGACCAAGGGCACTGAGCAACTCAAGAAGGTCAAGGGTGGAGGTCTCGGCATGCTCACCGGCATCCTCGGCATCGCGGCCATCCTCTACAGCGCCAGCGGCGTTTTCGCACAGCTTCAGGGAGCGCTGAACAAGATCTGGGACGTCGAGCCCGCACCGGGCCAGGGCATCTGGGGCTTCGTCAGGAAACGCATCCTCAGCATGGGCGTCGTCTTCTCGATCCTGTTTCTGCTTCTGGTCGAGTCTGGCGGTGACGGGCATCATCAACGCGGTCATCGGCGGGGAGGGGTGGTACTGGTCGGTCATCAACTTCGTCGTCAGCCTGGCCGTCTACATCGCGCTGTTCGCGTTGATCTTCAAGTTCCTGCCGGACGTGAAGATTCCGCTGAGTGCCGTCTGGTTCGGCGCGACGCTGACGGCGGTGCTGTTTGCCGTCGGCAAGCTGCTGATCGGCCTCTACCTGTCGAATGCCGACGTCGGCGGGAGCTACGGCGGGGCGGGAAGCATCGTGGTGCTGCTGGTGTGGGTCTTCTACTCGGGCGTCATCGTCTTCTTCGGGGCGGAGTACACCCAGGTCTGGGCCAAGCGGTCCGGGCACCGCATTACACCTGATGAACACGCCCGGCCCGAGGGAGGCAAGACCAAGCGGACCGCCCACGCCGGCTAAACGACTGCAACTTGGGACCCGGTCGCGACTGCGGCAGGGTCGTACCCTCACGCTTACTTCGCATGCACAAGCTTCTTCTGCCCGCCCTTGCCACCATGTTGATGACGCCCACTCTGCAGGCAGAGACCGGCTACCCGTCGGCGAAGAAGGGGGACGCCTCGACCGACTTCCACGGCACCGTTGTGGCCGACCCGTATCGATGGCTCGAAGAGGCCACGACGCGCCGGAGACGCGGGCCTTCATCGACGCGCAGAACGAGCTCTTCGAGAACTACGTCGACCAGGACCTCAAGCAGTCGCATCCGTGACCGGCTGGGCGACCTGGTCAACTACGCGCGGACCAGCGTGCCGTCACGGGCGGCAAGCCCGATACCGACGGCACCGCCATCGACGGGCGAGGGACACAAACGTTCGTCTACAAGAACACGGGCCTGCAGAACCACAGCGTCCTGCTACGTTGAAGGTCCGCGACGGGCGGCGAGTATGACGTTCTGCTCGACCCCGAACACCTGGAGCGACGACGGCACGACCGCCCTGGCCGGCACCTGGGCGAGCCCGGACGGCACCACACTCGCGTATGCCGTCAGCGAGGGCGGCAGCGACGACAAGACCGTCCGCCTGATGGACCTTCGGCCCGACAAGCTCGGCGAGCACTACGACGAAGAGCTCGACCACATGCGGTTCAGCGGCATCGCCTGGCACCCGGGAGGCCGCGGGTTCTGGTACTCCAAGTTCCCCGACGCGGCAGACGTCGACGGGGCCCGGCTCAACCAGACAGATCTACTGGCACGACCTCGACAGCGACCCGGCCGGCGATGGCAAGGTGCTGGCGATGCCGGACGATCCGGAGCTGAGCCTCTACCCCTACATGACGCACAACGGCGAGTTCCTCGTCGTCTACACGGGCCGCGGTACGGATCGCCGCAGCGGCATCCACATCCGCGCCAACTGCTGCAATCCGGCATACGACGGCGGCTTCCGCGAGATTTTCGAGCCGGGCGTGGCCGAGTACTCCGTCATCGACGACCCGATGATCAAGACCGATGAGGGCGACAAGGCGATGCTCGTCTTCCTGACCAACCGCGACGCCCCGGCGGGCAGGCTGGTGCTGGTCGACCCGATGAAGCCCGAGCCCGAGCACTGGAAGACGCTCGTCGCCGAGCCGACGGAAAGCGGCATGCAGATCGAGGCTGTCGTCCGCGCGGGCGACCGGTACGTCGTCAACTACATGAAAGACGCCACGCAGCGAACTGCGGCACTACGACCTGCAGGGTGGCGACGAGCAGGTGATCGAGCTGCCGACGGTCGGCACGGTGGCGGGCATCGATGCCGATCCGTGGCACGACGACATCTACTTCGGCTTCACGAGCTACACCTACCCGACGACGCCGTTCCGTCACGACCTGAAGACGGGTGAAACCGAGAAGCTCGCCGATGTCGCGCCGGCCGGTTTCGACCCGGAGCAGTACGACACGACGCAGGCCTTCTTACACGAGCAAGGACGGCACGCAGGTGCCGATGTTCATCACGCACAAGAAGGGCCTTCAGCCCAACGGCGAAGCCCCGACGCTTCTGTACGGCTACGGCGGGTTCAACGTGAACCTTAGCCGTCGTTCAGCAGCATCCGTCTCGCCTGGCTCGAGCAGGGTGGCGTTTTTGCCGTCGCCAACCTTCGCGGCGGCGGGGAGTACGGCCCGGCTTGGCACGAGGCAGGCAAGTTCGGCAACAAGCAGAACGTCTTCGACGACTTCATCGCCGCGGCCGAGTATCTGGTGCAGGACGGTTTCACCTCGCCCGACAAGCTCGCCATCCAAGGCGGCAGCAACGGCGGGCTTCTGACGGCCGCGACCGTCATCCAACGGCCCGAGCTGTTCGGCGCCGTCCACTCCGCCGTGCCGGTGACGGACATGCTCCGGTATCACACGTTCGGCACCGGGCGGTTCTGGACCGTCGAGTACGGCAACCCGGATGAGGATGCCGAGGCGTTCGAGTACCTCATGGCCTACAGCCCGCTGCACAATGCGAAGCGAACTCGCAGACCTAGCCGCCGATTCTGGTGACGACGGGCGATGGCGACGACCGCGTCGTGCCCGCGCACAGCCTGAAGTGGGTCGCCGCCATGCAAGCCGCAATCCCGACGCCGGGCGGCCCGGTGCTGCTCCGCTACGACATCGGCGTCGGCCACGGTGCCGGCAAGCCGCTGGCCAAGGCCCTTGACGAGCAGGCAGAGATCTACTCGTTCTTCGCCGAAGCTCTGGACATCGACTGGCAGTAGAGCCGACCGTCGGCGAGAACGAGCGCAGTTCCGCGAGCGGAGCGACTCAGGACCGCGCCCTTGGACCCGTCGCCACCCGAGGTCTTCGCGGCCCTCGATGACGGGGGCGCATTGCTAGGTTGAGGCGTGCCTTTTGCCAACGATCTGCTCCAAGCCGTCCGGGACAAGCAAAGCCGCGTCTGTGTCGGGATCGACCCGATGCCGGATCGGTTCCCGGAAGCGGTAAGGCCGCGGACGGATGATCCGCGGGCGGTGGTGGACGCGTTCTACGAGTTCGTGACGGGCGTCCTCGATGCCGTCGCGGATGTCGCGGCGTGCGTGAAGTTTCAGTCGGCCTACTTCGAGCGTTTCCACACGGACGGCGTGAACGCCTACTTCGAGTTGGTCGCCGAGGCCAAAGGCAAGGGCCTGCTCGTCATCGGCGACGCCAAGCGAGGCGACATCGGCGCGACCAGCACCGCCTACGCCGCCGGCCACTTGGCGCCGCACCCGGCCGACGATGCCGCGACGCCCGATGCGTTGACCGTCAATCCGATGCTCGGCCTCGACACCGTCGAGCCTTTCGCGTCGGCAGCGAAAGAGTTTGGCAAAGGTTTGTTCGTCCTCGTCCGCACCAGCAACCCGGGCAGTGCCGCATTGCAGGACGTCGAACTCGCCGACGGCCGGACGTGGAGTGAGGCGCTTGGCCGATGGCTTGCATCCGTTGTGCAACGCGCACGCGACGAACGGCGTCAGCTTGATCGGTGCGGTGGTCGGCGCGACGCAGCCGCACGTCATGGCCTCGCTGCGAAAGCGGCTGCCGACGTCCATCTTCCTGCTGCCGGGCTACGGCACGCAAGGCGGCACCGCGGAGACGGCGCGAGCCGCCTTCGCAGGAGGAACGGCCGGGGCGGTGGTCAGTGCGAGTCGAAGCGTGTTGTACCCGGACCGGCAGGTTGGCGACTGGAAGCAGAACATCGCCGCGGCAGCGGAAGCGATGCGGCGAGATCTGAATGAGACGATCGCCGGCTGACGGAGAGGCGGCTCGAAGCGGACGCGCACGAAAACGCCCCGCGGCGGTCGCGGGGCGTGGAAGCACTTGGTGGTGGCAAGTGGCGCGGGATGTCAGATCAAACGCCGGCTCAGTCCTTCTTGACCTCGTACTCCGCGTCGATGACGTCGTCGTCGGCGGGCTTGGTGCGGTCGGACTCGGCCTCGGGAGAACCGTCGGCTTCGGCGGACGGGCCTGCCTCGGCAGAGGGGGCACCGGCGGCGGCGTAGGCGGCTTCGCCGATCTTCATCACGGCGGCGTTGAGGTTTTCGAGGCTCTTCTTGAGCACGTCGGCGTCGTCTTGGTCCTTGACCTCCTTGAGACGATTCACCGCCGACTCGACCTCGCTGCGGATGTCGGCCGGGATCTTCTCCGCATCGTCGCCGCTGGTGAGCTTCTCGGCGGAAGCGATCGCACCGTCGGCCTGGTTGCGGAGGTCGACGACCTCGCGACGCTGCTTGTCGGCTTCGGCGTTCTGCTCGGCCTCGCGCTTCATGCGTTCGACCTCGTCGTCGCTCAGGCCGCCACTGCCCTTGACCTCGATGGAAGCTTCCTTGCCGCTCGACTTGTCGATGGCCTTGACGCTCAAGATGCCGTTGACATCGATGTTGAACGTCACCTCGATCTGCGGCACGCCACGCGGCGCAGGCGGGATGTCGTTCAGGTTGAACTCGCCGAGCAGCCGGTTGTCCTTGGCGAATTCACGCTCGCCTTGAAGGACGCGGACGGTCACGGTCGTCTGCGAGTCGGCGGCGGTGCTGAACGTTTCCGACTTGCTGGTCGGGATCGTGGTGTTCCGCTCGATGAGCTTCGTCATCACGCCGCCCAGCGTCTCGACGCCCAGCGACAGCGGGGTCGCGTCGAGGACGAGAATGTCCTTGACGTCCCCCTTGGCGATGCCGCCCTGAACGGCGGCGCCCATGGCGACGACCTCGTCCGGGTTGACGCTGCGGTTGGGCTCCTTGTCGAAGACCTCCTTGACGATCTTCTGGACGAACGGAATCCGGGTCGATCCGCCGACGAGCAGGACGTCGTCGATTTCGCTCGGCTTGAGCTTGGCGTCTTCGAGCGCCTTGAGAACCGGCTCCTTGATGCGGGCACCGAACTTGTCGATCAGCCCCTCGAACTGCGCTGCGGGTGAGCGTCAGGTTGAGGTGCTTGGGCCCGTTCTGATCGGCCGTGATGAACGGCAGGTTGATGTTGGTCTCGACGTTGCTCGAAAGTTCCTTCTTGGCCTTCTCGGCGGCTTCCTTGAGGCGTTGCAGGGCCATCGGGTCGTTGCGAAGGTCGATGCCCTCTTGCTTTTTGAACTCTCCGGCGAGCCAGTCGATGATCTCTTCGTCGAAGTCGTCGCCGCCCAAGTGGGTGTCGCCGGCGATGCTGAGCACTTCGAAGAGCGACTCGTCGCCGTCCTTGTCGATGTCGAGGATCGACACGTCGAACGTGCCGCCCCCGAGGTCGAAGACAAAGACCTTGCCGCTTTGCTTCTTGTCCGTGCCGAATGCGAGCGCAGCCGCGGTCGGCTCCGGGAGCACGCGAAGGACCTTGAGGCCGGCGATTTCGCCGGCCTGCTTCGTGGCCTGACGCTGGGCGTCGTTGAAGTACGCAGGCACGGTAATTACGGCCTCGGTGACGTCTTCGCCGAGGTAATCTTCGGCCGTCTTCTTGAGGTCGCCGAGGATGAAGGCCGAGACCTGTTCGGGTGTGAACTCTTCGTTCCGCACCTTCACTTTGACGTACTCGTCCTGACCGCCGATGACTTCGTACGGGACGGTCTTCTCTTCCGCCTCGATTTCGCTGTGCCGTCGGCCCATGAAGCGCTTGACGCTGAAGACGGTGTTCTTGGGGTTGGTCACCTGTTGGTGACGTGCCGGTTCACCGACGAGGCGTTCGCCCTTGTCGGTGAAGGCGACGACCGAGGGCGTGATTCGGTTGCCGCGGGAGTTGATGAGAACCTTGGGCTGGTCGCCCTCCATGACGCTGACCACGCTGTTGGTCGTGCCCAGGTCGATGCCGATGATCTTGGACATAAGTCGTTGTGCTTTCGTGTCTGTTGCCGGCCACGCAGGGGTCGGCGTCGGGTTGCTGGTGAAGTGGCCGACGTGCGGCGAGACTGCATGAACAAAACCCGTGCCGCGGCATGACTGCGGCTCCGGGGCTCTGACACGCTGCTGAGGCGTCGCGGCGACGTTCCGATGGCAGCCGCTGACCCCTCGCCTGCCGTTTTGGCACGGGCTCGGCGGGCGATTCGATGCGACCGATCCTGTTTCGTCCTCAACACCCGGGCCTGCTCGTTCGATAAGTGACGTGTGCCTGATCACCCGCAGAAGACGTCCGGAGCCGGTACATCGGCGGGTGGCGAAGCCGCGCCGAGTCTGAAGGGCGTCGACGTCCTCCTGATCAACGCCATCGCCAACGAGGTGACGGCCTTCCAGACCGTCCTCGCCGGCGACGGGGCGACGGTCCACGTCATCTCGGATCCGAGAGACCTGGTTCAACAGGCCACGACTCATCCGCCGGGCGTGCTGTTGATGGACGCGTCGGTCAAGGGGCTCGATCTCGGCAACGCGACCCGCATCCTGTCGCGCAACCCCGCCACCGCCGCGACGGCGATCGTGCTGCTCGCGCCCGCCGATGCCGACGAGCGGACGGTCCGGCGTCTTCGCGAGTTTGACGTCTTCGGCATTCTGCAAAGGCCCCTGACGTGCTCGTCGATCCGCAACACCTTCCGCAGCGCCGCCGGCTTCAGCCGCGAGGCTGACAAGATGCGAAAGAGCGCCGCCGGCGAAGGCAAGGGCCGGGTCAAGCGGGTCCGTGACTGCGGATCGCTGCTCAAACGGGAGCTCTCGTGCCCGTTCCACTCGTTCGGCGTCCCGGTCGACTACTTCCAGCTGCGGACCGGCAAGCTCGCCAGCGAACTCGACATCTTTGACGTCCCCCACTACTCGTCAGCGACGGCCGACCGGTCGGACGAGGTGGATTACAACGTCGCCGGTCTTGCGATCTGCCGCGAGTGCTTCTTCACGTCCAACGATCCAAACTACTTCGAAGACCCTGATCGCGGCATCGCGACGGTTCAGGAACGCGGTGCCAGCCGCGCAGCCTACCGAATCGACCCCGCCACCCGCGGCAAGATCACCGCCGGCTCCGGGCACCGGGGCCTCGTCGCCTACGAGCGGCTCGGCCAAGAGCCCGATGCCGCGTTCTTCTCCTGGAACCGGACCGACGAGCAGGCCTTGGTCGCCTTCGAACTGGCCATCGCGACCAGCCGCACGCTTTATGAAGCGTCGCCCGTGCGTCGGAGTCTGGAGCTCTTGCGTCTCGGCAACTACGAGCTTCGCCGGGCCATGCTTCGTGAGCGGACCAATGCCCCGTACCAGCGGGTCATGAAGCACCGACTCGCCGCCGCGGATTGGCTCGGCAAGGCGTTCAGCGCCTGCAAGGGCGTTGCGATGTACAAGGCCGCCTACCAGCTGGCCGCCATCCACATCCACCTCGGGCGCGACGCGACAGCGTTCCAGTTCCTCGGGGCCCTTCGCGAGCAGACGAGGCTTTCCATTCGCGAACAGGAAGACCCCGCGACGCTCGAGCGGTACCTGCGTCGGGCGCAGGCTCTGTGGGAAGATCGCACGACGCACCGGCACGCCGAAGCCGTTGCCCTGCAAAAGGCCGCGTAAGGTTATCGACAAGTTTGGACGTGTGCCGCCGGCCCCGGCTTTGCGTACACCCGTACGGAATGATGAAGGACACCACCGAACGCACCTGGACCAACGCCCGCAACTTCGCCGCCGCCGCGGCCTGTGCCGGCCTCGTCGTCACCGTCGGCTGCTCGTCACCCGGCGAAGCAGAGCCGGGCGATGAAGTCGCCATGATGGAGGTCGAGAACGCCGGCATGTTCAAGGGCGTGCCTTCGGACGTCGTCACGTCGATCGAGTCGACGCTGGAGGACGGGTCGGAAATCACCGGCATCGACGTTCTGACGGCCGAGACTGGTGAGCCGATCTACGAAGTCACCTACATCATTGACGGCGACGCGGAGCAGTCGATGTTCCGTCGCGACGGTGGTCGCATGGCCGTCTATGAACCGACCATCGGCGACGAGCAGCCCGGCCCCGGCCTGGGCGGCCCGAACATCGACGGCCCGAGCACTCAGCCGATTGATCAATAAGCCTTCGCTTCGGACTTTTCAGTTCCGACGAAAGTAACGCGACGGCGCCGTGCCCCGTTGTACGGTTCGTCGTGGCCAAGCCCGTTGCCGTGACCGACCGATACCGCGTCTCCGATCCCGACCTCCGTCCGGTCGCGGCCAAGGTGCGCGAAGGTGTGCCGCTCTCCTTCGAGGACGGCAGACGACTCGCAACGACCCGTGACCTTCACGGCGTCGGCCGGCTCGCCAACGCCGTCAAGGAGCGTCTGCACGGCGACACGGTTTTCTACAACCGCAACCGCCACATCAACTACACGAACGTCTGCGCACTCTCGTGCAAGTTCTGCAGCTTCTACCGCAAACGCGGCGAAGCCGGGGCTTACGAGATGCCGGTCGACCAGGTCGTCGCCACCGCCAAGAAGGCGTGGGACGACGGGGCGACCGAAGTTCACGTCGTCGGCGGGCTTCATCCGTGGCACAAGTTCGAGTACTACCTCGACTTCCTTCGCGGCATCCGCGAGGCCGCGCCTGGCCTGCACGTGAAAGCGTTTACGGCGATCGAGATCGTTCACTTCAGCCGCATCGCGCGGCTGAGCGTCGCCGACGTTCTGGCTCAACTCCGCGATGCCGGCCTCGGCAGCTTGCCGGGCGGCGGAGCGGAGATCTTCGACGACCGCGTCCACGACGAGGCGTTCAAGGGCAAGGTGCGCGAAGACAAGTGGTTCGGCGTCCACCGCGCCGCCCACGATGCCGGGCTCTTCAGCAACGCCACCATGCTCTACGGCCACATCGAGGGGGCCGACGAGCGGGTGCAGCACCTCATCAAGCTCCGCGACCACCAGGCCGAGTCGCTGCACCGCATGGGCCTCGATCCCGACGTCCCGCCGACGAGCGACCAGACCGCCGCGGCGATCGACGAGCAACAAAAGAGCTGTTTCAACTGCGTCATCCCGCTCTCGTTCATCCCGGAACACAGCGAGCTGGGCCATCTCCCCGGCCCGACCGGCCTGACCGATCTGCGGACCCTCGCCCTGGCCCGGCTGATGTGCAACAACATCGCCCACATCAAGGCCTTCTGGATCATGCAGTCGCTCGGGCTCTCGCAGGTCGCCCTTCGCTACGGCTGCGACGACCTCGACGGCACCGTCGTCTGGTACGACATCACCAAGCGGCAATCGGGTGGCGGAACGCAGCGACAAGAGCTTCACGTCGACACGCTCAGCCGCACCATCCGCGACGCCGGCCGAAAGCCTGTCGAACGCGACACGCTTTACCGGCCGATCGTCCGCGACGAGTCCGCGACGGCGTTGCGGTCCTCAAGTGCGTTGCCGATCAAGGACGTCGCTCCCGCGCACTCCGGTGCCTGATCGAGCAGTTGTTGTCTACCAACGCACCCCAGGATCGGACGAACGCGCATCGGTCGCTCTAGGCTCGCTCTGTGCAGGACGAGGCGGTGCCCATTCCGACGACGCAGCCGACTGTGACAACGCCGGCTGTAGAGGATGAGTTCACGCCGTCGAAGGACATCGGCGAAAGCGTCACCCGGCTCGGCGAGTTGGCAAACAACCTCGTGGAGGCGCTGCCGAACATCTTGCTCGGCTTGAGCATCATCGTGGTGTTCGTCCTGCTCGGGTGGACGATCCGGTGGATCGTCCGACGGATCAACTCCGCCCGCGGTAAGCCTTATGCGTTGGCTCTTGCCCTGGGCCGACTGGCCAGCGGGATCACGATCGTGCTTGGCGTGCTGATCGCGGCCGTCATCGTCTTTCCGAACTTCACGCCCGCCAAGCTGTTCGAGCTGTTCGGCTTCGGCAGCGTCGCCATCGGCTTCGCGTTTCGCGACATCCTGCAGAACTACCTCGCGGGCATTCTGCTGCTCTTCACGCAGCCGTTCCGCATCGGCGACGCGATCATCGTCGGCGAGTACGAGGGCGTCGTGCAGGACATCCAGACGCGGGCAACCTTCATCCGCACCTACGACGGCCGACGCGTCGTCATCCCCAACGGCGAGCTCTTCACCAGCAGCGTCACCGTCAACACGGCCTACGACATGCGACGCGTCGAGTACGACCTGGGCGTCGGCTACGGCGACGACCTGCCGTTGGCCAAGTCGATCCTGCTCGACATCCTGGACAAGGACGAGACCGTCAACAAGACGCCGTCGCCGGAGGTGCTCGTTGTCGAGCTCGGCGGTGAGGCCGTGATGCTGCGGGCGCGCTGGTGGATCGACCCGCCGCAGAAGAAGGACGTGCTCGCACAGCCGTGACTCCGTCTTGGAAGCGGCCAAGGCTCGGATGACGGAGGCGGGCATCGACTTGCCGTTCCCGACGCAGCAGATTCTGTTCCACGACCAGACCGACGAGCACGACGGCGACCGCCGTCGGCAGCGCGAGGGTTGGCCTGCACCGAAGGACGCACGCGACGACGACCTGCCCAAGCCCCGGCCGATGTCGCGTCAGCCCTGAGGCGTCGGCAGCTCCGGGAAGACGAAATTGCCGTCGGCATCTTTGGCGAGCGGCAGGACGATCTCAGCCGTGTCGGGTCGGCCGAAGCTGATGCCGACCTTGCCGTTGGTGTCGAGCTCGCCGACAAGTCTGGAGAAGTGAACGACTGTTTTGGTACCCGACGGCCGCGTCTGCCAGTCGGCGGGAAGCGAGAGCAAGTCGATGCTGAACTTGTGCGGCAGGCCTTCGATTCGGCGGGCCGGACTGACGACGTACTCGCTGTCTGCCGGCCACTCGACGGGCAGCGACCACATTGCGTTTCGCGCGGTCGTCACGCGGACTGATTCAAACGGCGTTGCGGGTTGAAGTGTGACGGGTACGACCATGAGCATGGCCGGACTACCGGACTGCACAGAGGCGGAACGGATGAAGTTGACGACGCCGATCCGCTCCAAGTCGCCACGCCGGAGCATGACGAGCTGGGGATGGCCGCCGATGACGGCCTCGGCGGCCTTTGCGGAGCTGAACCTGTTGGCGGTGTTCGACGCGATCACCGTCACGACTTTCGACTCGTCGACGTCTCGCAGCCGGTCCTGCGCCTGAAGAAGTTGCATTCGCTGCCAGGACCGCGGGCCGATGAGGACGGCGACGACGATCGCCAGCAAAATGAGGGCACCCGAGGCGACGCGGCGAACGCGGCCTCGCCTGGCGGCTTGGCGGCCTTGGGTGTCGTACTCGAGCGTGTTCTCCGGCAAGGCCACCGATGGTAAACAACGCCCGCAGACTCCGCATCAGCCGCGGGCTTACAGCCCGCAGGCAGCGTTAGAACGGACGACTTCGCGACCTTTGCGGACACCAGACGTGCGTCGACTCGTCAGACGCCAATCGACATCACATCAGCCGCGGGCTTACAGCCCGCAGGAAGCGTTCGCGCGTAAGAAAGCTTCTCGCGTTGCGGACGCGGGATGTCCTCGAAATTGTGAACTTCGGACGGGTTGAGCCTTGGGAGCGTCTTGATCGTTTGACGCTGCCTGCGGGCTGTAAGCCCGCGGCTCTCTGAGTCGTTACTGACGGTGAGGGGGCACGCGCTGCAATCGACCACCTAGTGCGGGCCGCCGGTGCGGGGCTTGAGGGACTCGACGATGGTCGCGCGGTCGGCGTCGCGTTGGTCGCCGGTGCTCATCGTCTTGACGCCGACCGTTCCATCGGTCAACTCGCGGTCGCCCAGGACCAAAACCGTCTCGGCACCGCTGCGGTCGGCGAGCTTGAACTGGGCCTTGGCACCGCGGCCGGACAAGTCGCACTCGGCGGCGAGGCCGGCGGCGCGAAGCTCCTGGACAAGCTTGAATGCTTCGCGTCGGGCGGCATCGGACTGGGCGACCACGTAGATCGGCGGCTGCGAGATTGCAGGCGGCGAGGCGTCCTGGGCTTCCAGGGCGAGCAGCAGTCGCTCGATGCCCATGCCGAAGCCGACGCCCGGCACGGACTTGCCGCCGAGGGTTTCGACGAGCCCGTCGTACCGCCCGCCGCCGCCGACGGCGGACTGCGCACCGAGGCCGTCGCCATCGAACTCCCAGAGCGTGTCGGTGTAGTAGTCGAGCCCGCGGACGAGGTTGGCGTCGACGTGGTACTCGGTGCCGGCATCGTCGAGGACCTGGCGGACGCGATCGAAGTGGTCGCGGCTGCGGTCGCTGAGGAAGTCTGCGTTGGCCGGGACACCTTCGCGGGCGGCGACGTCACGCGGATCCTTCGAGTCGAGGATGCGCAGCGGGTTGGTCGTCAGCCGGGTCTTCGACTCGTCGCTGAGGTCGTCCTGCTTCGCGCTGAAGAAGTCACGCAACGCCTCGGCGTAGCGGCGTTTGCTCTCACCATCGCCCAGGGTGTTGAGCTTGAGCGACACGCCCCGCAGGCCCACGCGGCTGTAGAAGTCGGACTGCAGGAGGATGAGTTCTGCATCCTGCTCGGGCGACGCGACGCCGAACGCCTCGCAGCCGAACTGGTGGTGCTGACGCAGGCGTCCGGCTTGCGGCCTTTCGTAGCGAAGCATGGGCGTCGCGACGTAGTAGACCTTGGCGGACGCATTTTGGTCGTCGAGCAGACCCGCCTGAAGCAGGGCACGAACGACGGGAGCCGTGCCTTCGGGCCGAAGCGTGACGCTGTCACCGCCGCGGGTGTCGAAGGTGTAGGTCTCCTTGGTGACGATGTCGGTCGCCTCGCCGACGCCGCGATGGAAGAGGGCGGTGTCTTCGAAGACCGGCGTGCGGATTTCCTGGAAGCGGTAGAGGTCTGCCACCTCGCGGGCGACGCGCTCGACGAACTGCCACCGCCGGCTTTGCGGCGGGAGCAGATCATGCGTGCCTTTGGGTGCTCGCAGGCGTTTGGACATCGCTCAGGTGACGTCTTCGGAGCCGTCATCGTCCTCGTCCATGGACGGGCCTTCGACGGCTTCCTTCTCTTGCTCGGGCGTGGGCTCGACTTCTTCGACCTTGGCATCCTCGATGAGGGTGTCGAGCGTCTTTTCCTCGCGCATGGACTGGGCGAGGTTCATCATCGAGCCATCCTTCTGCATCTGCTGACGCAGGGCCTCGGGCCGCTGTTCCCGCTCGATGGCGAGCATGGCGATCTGGCCGTTGATCTCGTCTTCTTCGACGCTGACGGTGCGGTCTTCGGCAACCTTGTCGAGGATGAAGAAGAGCTTGAGCTCGTTCTTGGCCTCGGCATCGGCGCCCTCGCGGATCTTGTCGATCGCGGCCCGGACCTTGGCCTCGGGAACGCCGCGTTGCAGCAGGTTCATCGCACGCCGGCTCACGACGCGGTCTGTTTGACGGGCCGACATCTTCTCCGGAACGTCGAGCTCCGTGTTGGCCAGCAGGTACTCGCGAACCTGACGACGCATGACGTTCTTCACGTCGGCCTCGACCCGCTCGACCATCTGCTCGCGCAGGGCCTCCATCAGCTCGTCGTTGTTCTCGAAACCGAGCTCTTCGAGGAAGGGCTGATCGATCTCCGCCGGGATGAGCGTGCGGATGTCCTTGAGCGACAGGCTCACGCCCGCCGTCTTGCCACGCATTTGCTCGGCCGGGTGATCGTCGGGCACGGTGACGTCGAAGGCCCGCGTATCGCCCGTGTTCATGCCCTCGACCTTCTTGGCGAAGTCGTCGATCAACACGCCGCCGATGCGACCGGAGCGGGCGACGAGGCGGGCGTCGTTCTGCTCGGCGACTGTGTTGCCGTCGACCGTCATGATGACGTCGGCGAACAGGTAGTCGCCCTCTTCAACGCCCCGGCCTTCGACCGGGCCGAGGGTGCCTTGCTGGTTCTGCAGGTTGACCAGGGCCTGGTCGACGTGCTCGTCCTTGATGACGATCTTGGGCTTCTTGATTGTCAGCTTGTCCATCGCAGGCAGCGTGACGTCGGGCCGAACCTCGACGGTGAACGAGTACGTCATGTCGCCCGAGGTGGGCACCTTGATGTCTTCGGCGTTCTCGAAGTCGGGGTCACCCAACGGGCGAAGCTCGCTCTTGGCGATGGCGCTCTGGTAGCTCTCGCGGAGCAGGTCGCCCTGGACCTGGTCGTTAACGGCCTTGGCGAACTTCTTCTGGACCAGGTGCCGCGGGGCCTTGCCGCGACGGAAGCCGGGCAGGACGGCATCGGAGCCGATCTCACCAAACAGCTCCTTTTGGCGCTCGGCGATGCGGGACTCTGGGATGGTGACGCTCAGCCGCTTGGCGGCGGGGCCGGCGTCGGCGACTTCGACGGGGTAGTCGAAGGTGCTGGTCTCGCCCGTCGGGTCGAGGGCATCAGACTCTGCGGGGGCGTCGGCGACGGCGGACTCGGCCATGGAAGAAAGGGTGGACGTTGCGAAAGGAGAAACAAGCGCCAGCGGGCATCACACGCCACGGCCGACAGGGCCGGCATGCTAGACGCGACGGCGAACGGTTCAACGTCGCCAGGCGCGTAGTGTGCCGGCATGAGCGATTCGCCGTTCGAACTAAGCATCGACAGCGACTGGAAGAAGCAGGCGCAGGCTGAAAAGAAACGCCTCGCCGAAGAAGCTGCCAGTCGCAAAGAGAAGGAATCCGCCACGCCGGCCCCTTCCCCCGCCGCCCCGTCCTCCCGAGCCCCCGCCTCGTCCCCCGCCAAACGCCCGGCCGGTGACGTCGACTTCAAGATGCTCGTCCGCAGCGTCGGCGATCAGGCCTTGATGTATCTGGGTGCGATCCCGGTTGGCGAAGACGGCCGCGGCATCGTCGACCTGGATGCCGCACGTCGGCAGATCGATTTGCTGTCCGTGCTGGAGAGCAAGACGGCCGGGAACCTCGACGACACGGAGCAGTCGTCGCTGGACCTGGCGCTGTACGAGTCGCGGTCACGTTTCGCTTCGGTCGCGTCGCGGTACATCCTCTGAATACGGGCGACAGGAATCGAACCTGCACGGGTTGCCCCACAGGAACCTAAATCCTGCGCGTCTGCCAATTCCGCCACGCCCGCGTGGTGGTGAGTGGGCGATGCTAGGCCCACAGCATTCTGCCGGGAGAGCCTGTCACCGGCCCGTCGCAGAACGTAAGCGGGGCACACGCCGTCAGACGCGTGCCCCGTAGAACAAGGAAGTCCGCCTGCTACGTCGCCGAGACGTCGACGATCTCGAAGTCGACGACGGTGGTCGCACCAGCGATGCCGCTGGCGTTATCAGCACTCCACGGCGTCAGGCTCAGGCGGTACGTGCCGACCGGCAGCGACTGGCCGAAGTAATCCTCGCCGGCGTTAGCGAAGAGCGAGTACGGAGCCACGTTCTCGACGCGGTCGACGCTGAGGCCGTCGGAGCCGGTCAGGAGGAACCGGAGGCTCTGGGTGTCGCTCGCCGTCGCGACGATCGTTGCGTTCGTCGGCACGTCGGCCGCGGCGTAGCTGCCGCCGTCGACGAGCTCAAACACGCTCGCGTCAGTGTCCGCGTCGAAGACGGACAGGGCTAGCACCGTCGGGCCGTCGGCGATCGTGAACGTCACGCTGCCCGTCTCGTCCGTGCCGCCCTGGGCATCGTCGGCCAGATAGCTCGTCGCCGTCAGCGTGTACGTGCCGGCCGGCAGTTCGCCGCCGAGGACGTCGGCCGAGCCTTCGTAGGCGGTGCCGAGGTTGCGGAACAGCGTGTAGAAGCTGATGTTTTCCGTGTTCGTGTAGCTCAGCCCGTCGGGACCGACCAGCGTCCACGCGACGCTCTCTGCCTCGGCGTCGACGTTGTCGACCTCGACGCTCAAGTTGCTCGCCAGCTCGCTCCGGGCATAGGTCGCACCGTCTTCGATCTGGAAGAGCCGCCTGTCGGCACCGGCGTCGAGGAACGTGAACGCCAGGTCATCCGTCGGTGGTGGCGGTGGCGGCAGAATCACCGTGCTGTTGACGAATCGCGGATCGCTCTCCAGACCTTCACTGTCGATCGCGACAACGGCATACTCGTACAGGCCGGGTGCCAGAGCCGACGTGTCGACGGAGAACTCGAAGAAGCTGTTGGGTGCGCCGGAACAGCCGAAGTGCTGTCGAGCACGACGCCGTCGCGCAGGAGCTGCACGCTCGCCAGATTCCCGTCGGCATCGAAGACGCTGAAGGCGACGATGGTCAATGCCTCGCCCTGCACGACGGGATCGGGCAGCGCCTGAACGTCGTCGACGACAGGGGCGACGTTGCTGTCGGTAAAGATGTCGACGCTGATGGAGACGACATTGCTCTGCTGCCCGATCGTGTCGAGAGCCAAGGCTTCGTAGTTAATGAAGCCAGCCCCGGCTTCGGCGGCATCGGCAGGAAAAGTGATGGACCAGCCATCGCTGCCGTCGGTGTCGATGCCGCGGCTCAGCGGGATGCCGCTGCCGGGATCGCTCAGGAAGAACTCGACCTGATCGATGCCGTTGTCGTCCTCCACGCCAAGAGCCGTCAGGGTGAGCGGCTCACCCGCGAAGACCGGATTCGGCGACGCCGCGAGCGACGCGACCGTCGGCGGCTCGTCCACCACCGGTGCCGCCACGACGGTGAAGGCGGCATTTGTGGTAGCGGTCGCTCCGTCGTCGTCGGTGACGCGGGCATTGACTGTGTAGATGCCTGGCGCCAAATCGGCCGTCGAGACGGTTGCGGTGTAGCCGTCGGAGCCGTCGGTGTCGGTCGCAACCTGATCGAGGTCGATGAGGAACGCGACGCTGACCACGTCGCCGTCGCTGTCCGCCACGCCGGTGGTGGTGAAGGTGACGTCGTCCCCCTGGGTCACCGGGTTTGGCGACGCCGCGACCGAGACGATCGTCGGCGGCTCATTCGCGACGACCGGCTCGGAAATCGTGAGCGTGTTCGAGACGGTCGTCGTCGCCCCGTCGTCGTCAGTCGCGACGGCCGTAACGGTGTAGTCACCGGCGGCGAAGTCATTGGCGGGAAGAAGTCGGTGTTGTAGCCATCGGTGCCGTCGGTATCGGTGCCGAGGGAGTCGCCATCAAAGAAGAACTCGACGCCGGTCACGGTGCCGTCGGAGTCGTTGACGCCGGTGGCGGTGAAGACGGTGGAGCCATCGACGAGGATCGGGTTGGGGTTGATCGAAATGCCGTTGACGGTCGGCGGCTGGTTGGCCACGACCGTCTCCTCGAGCACAAGCTGACCGTTGGCGTTGGCCGTCGCTCCATCGTCGTCGGTGACGATCGCCGCGATTCCGTACGACCCGGCCGGGAAGTCGCCCGCAGGGAAGAAGTCGACGCTGTAACCGTCCGACCCGTCCGTATCGCTGGCAACGAACCCACCGTTAAAGAAGAAGTCGACCTTTGCAACAGTACCATCAGAATCGGCGACCTCGCTTGCGGTGAGCGCTACCGTCGCATCCACGTCGGCTGGGTTCGGCGTTGCAGTGACGCTTCCAATGGTCGGCAGCTCATTAGCAATATCGGGCGGCGTAACACCATTCAAGGTCAAGTCGTAGCTGCCAACATCGTTGTTGAAGTTGTCGCGGACGAGAATCAGGTACATTCCACTCTGCGGGACGAGAAACGTACCACCCGCAGCTGAGCTACCCGACTCGTTGAATAGGCGGGTACCATCGGGTCCGAAAACAGTGATTCGAGGGTCGAGCGGAAAGACCCCGTCAAGATTGGAGTCAGTCTCGATGATTTCGACAGCCGCTGTCTCACCAGCGGTTGCACTGAACGTGTAGCGGTCTAAATCGACGGCGGCGGCGTCGATAACGCCGCTGAGACGGTCCCCGCTTCGGATCACGCGGTCGTCGCCCTCAGCGTCACGGTCGTTGGCGTAGCCACCGGCGGGACCGGGTACGGTCAACAACGAAAGGTCGTATGATCCGACATCGTTGTTGAAATTGTCGCGGACGACAATCAGGTACTCACCACTCTGCAACGCGTTGCCGAACGCGCTTGCGACAAATGAACCCGAGGCATCATCTAGCCGAGTGCCATCTGGATTGAATATCGTGATGCGTGGATCAAGCGGGAACGCACCATCCAAATTACCATCCGTCTCCCGGATGTTGACGAAGATCTCATCACCGGCTTGGGCTGTGAAGGTATACCGATCGAGATCGACGGCGGCGGCATCGATCGCTCCGCTGAGACGTTCGCCGCTTCGAATGACGCGGTCGTCGCCCTCTGCGTCGCGGTCTGTGGCGTAACCATTCGCTGGTCCCGGCACGGTCAGAAGGGAAATGTCGTAGGATCCGACGTCGTTATTGAAGTTATCGCGGACGACGATCAGGTACTCACCCGTCTGCAGCGCGTTCCCGGACGCGCTCGCGACGAACGACCCTGAAGCATCATCAAAGCGGGAACCATCCGGGTTGTAGATCGTTATCCGCGGATCGAGCGGAAACTGCCCGTCCAGATTGCCATCGGTTTCGCGAATGTTGACGAGGATCTCATCCCCTGACCTCAGCGGTGAACGTGAAGCGGTCCAGATCAACCGCCGCTGCATCAATCGCACCGGACAACCGTTGCCCGCTCTCAATCACGCGATCATCACCTTCGACATCGCTATCGGAAGCGTACCCGCTTGCTGGTCCTGGCACAGTCAGTAGAGACAGATCGTAGCTGCCGACATCATTATTAAAGTTGTCACGGACGACGATCAGGTATTCTCCCGTCTGGAGGGCGTTGCCGAAGGCGCTTGCGACGAAAGAGCCAGAAGCGTCATCGAGTCTCGATCCGTCCGGGTTGTACACCGTGATACGCGGGTCGAGCGGGAACGCGCCGTCCAAGTTGCCGTCAGTCTCCAGGATATTGACAAAGATTTCGTCGCCAGCCTCGGCTGTGAACGTGTAGCGGTCAACATCGACGGCAGCGGCATCAATAACTCCACTGACACGTTCGCCGCTCTGAATCACGCGATCATCGCCCTCGGCGTCGCGGTCGGTGGCGTAGCCTCCTGCCGGACCGGGCACAGTCAACAAGGACAAGTCATAGCTTCCGACGTCGTTGTTGAAGTTGTCAGCGACAACGATTCGGTACTCGCCACTCTGTAGCGCATCCTCGAAGGCACTCGCCACGAAGCTACCGCTGCCAGCGTCAACTTGACTTCCATCCGGAGCAAAGAGAGTGATCGCGGGGTCGAGCGGGAAGACGCCGTCGGAGTTCCCGTCGGTCTCGCGGATGTTGACGATGATCTCGTCTCCAACGCTAGCGTTGAAGGTGTATTCGTCTTGCTCTCCGACTTCGGCGATCTCGCCGCTGACCCGTTCCCCCGGCACAATGACCGCGAGAAGTCGCCGTTTCTCCAGCGTCTCAACAACGGAACGGGTGGCGGCGGCGAGACGACGGCGGGGGTTGGATCGTGTCAGGCGGTCAGTCTTAAACGGCTTCATGATCGTGTGCTACTTCCTACGAGCAACAGGAACGGCCCGCGTCCACGGTGGACGGGCAGGCGAGCGGGTGCGGGTCGTGGCTGTTTGCTACCCCTTACCCCCCCTGGCTGACTTGTAGCCGGATCGGCTGTGGCGTTCAAGTCCCTTACGCGCTCTTAGTACCACTTCCTCCCCCCACCCCCTCACGCGCTCGCCCGCGTTCTGTGTCCGTGGCGTGCGTCTGGTCGTGTTGCGGATCGGACCGGCTTCCGTGCTAAAGTGGTGGCCTGCAGGTGAGGAGGACGTCGCTGCCTTAAGGAAGCAGTACGCTGCGCGTCAGACGATGCTTGCTGCGTGTCGGAACAAGCTCCATTCCGGCGGAAACGGTGCGGGTTTCTGCGGAAGCGGCGGGTTGACGATCGTCACGGGGTTGCTTCCGGCGGGAAGGAGCTCCCTTCCGATAGGAAGCACGTCGCTTCCGGAAGGGAAGGCGGCGCTTCACGTCCCATAGCGTGCGTGACGGCCCGACGTTGTTGAACAGGCCGTTCGGCGGGGCGATGTGGCGGGTGAGCCGACGCAGCGATGCCGGACGTTCGGTTCCTCGATGGCGTCGCGGAGCGGCCGGAGGATGTTCTTTAAGTCACCGGGCGATTCGGCATGGACGACGCGCTGCTCCTCGTGCCCGATGACAACGGATCGCGCCTGAACGAGATCAATGCCGCCGGGATGTCAAGCGTCACGACGGGGCAACGGGCGAACACTGCGGGCGGAGGCGTCAGATTTCACGGTGGAGCTCCGTAACGGCCAGGGCGAAGCGGCAGAACCGCGACCGCCTCTCTCATCCGCCAGTGACGAACTTGCCGTGGCCGATATGCGGAAGCTTATGAATCTCTTCACGCTTTGGCTGCAACTCACGAAAGAGCGTCACCGCTCGTCACCGACCGAAGCAGGTGAGTGGGTCGCCGCAGACAATGGGCGATACTGGGCTCGAACCAGTGACCTCCGCCATGTGACGGCGGCGCTCTAGCCAACTGAGCTAATCGCCCGCGGCCGAGACGCTAGACCACTCACCCTTCGAATCAACCGGCCGGCTCAGCGGGTTGCTTCACGCCACAAATGCTCGAGCTGCTGGTAGTTCACGCCGAACAGCTCCTGCAACGCCGCCTCGGCCGGTTCGCCGGACTTGATGCGGTCGACCATCTCCACGAAGCGGGCGGCATCGCGTTGGTAGAGGCCGTTGGCCATCGACATCATGACCGGGTAAAGGTGCCCGCCGGGCATGTTGCCGTCGTCGAAGATCTCGGCCACGCTGATGCCGCGTCGGGCGATCGTGCGGGCCGTCTCCACGCCGTGGGGGCGGATCATGATCGACTCGGCCAGCATTTCGGCCAGGCCCTCGTCGAGCCAGCGGGGCAGCGTTCCTTCGCCCCGGTAGCGGGCCAGAAACGCGTGGACGAACTCGTGCGTCAAGGTTCGGGCCCACATCCGGCGTGCCATGTGCAGGCCGACCTGCTGGGTCGCGCGGGGCTTGCTCATGACGAGCTTGTTGAACCCGCCGCTGCGTTTGGCGTGGTAGCCGGCGACGCTGTCGCTGGCGTCGAAGCGGTCGAAGTCGCGGGCGTAGGCGATCATCTGGTCGGGATGATCGAACATGTAGACCGGCAGTCGGCCGACGAAGACGGTCTGCTCCGGCCCGACGTTGAACTCCCGGCAGAGCAGCTGGTACGCCCCTTCGAGCTGCTGTTCGAGCCACGGGTCGTCGACGCGATCCCAGTTGGTAAAGATGAGGAAGTGCTGCGTGCGGACGGTGCGGAAGCGGACGCCGAGCTTCGTTTCGGCCTCGCGTGCTTCCCAGTTGGCCACCTCTTCGCCGCGGGCGGCTTCGAGGGGCGTGACGTCGAGGAACTTGGGCGGTAGCTGGCGTCTGCCGTCGACGCCGACGACTTGGGGCAGATCCAGGCCCTCGCCGTTTTCGGCAACGACTTCCGGCTCGGGCTCGGCGGTGCGACGCAGGCTGCCGAGCTCGAGGGAGAGCGCGGCGTCGGCATCCGCTTGAAGCGAGGCGTCCGCGGCAGTCGCGCGTTGGGCCGCTTCGGCCGCCTGACGCTCGGCACCGAAGCCGCGTGCCAGTATCGCAAGCTCCAGCCACGCTTGTCCGGTCTTGGGTCTTTCGGCACGGAGCAGCGCCTGGAAGGTGCTGCCGGGCGAGACCTCGGCCCAGGCGAAGGTCGTCTTCTCGCCGCGGGCCAGCACGGTCAGGCCCTTTTGGTCGATCGCGATGAGGTCGGCGGTGACGCGTCGCGCCGCACCGGGCCGATCGGGCAGCGTGAGCGAGACGGTGACGCCTTTGCCGAAGTCGCGCGGCGTGACTTGAAGCGGCTCGGCACGGACGACGTGAGCCGCGAGCGTGACGGCGAGCAAGAGAACGATCGCCAGACGTCGCGGCCGCATGGGCGAGAGTGTAACGATTCGGCAGGTGGTTCGTGATAACGTTCCTCGCCGGGACGCGGGTTCGACGGAGTCGCAAGTCAGGAATCGGTACATCCCTTGGAAAAAGACGCTTCGACATCTTCAGGGCTGCCGCGTCGTTTGATGACGTCGGTCTCGCTGATTTTGATTGCCGGCGTGGCGTCGTTCTTCGCGTTCGCGCCGTTCGGGCAGTTTTACCTGGCCTGGGTGGCGGCGGTGCCGGTGTTGTGGTTGGTGGCCACGAGTCGGTCGTGGTGGACGGCGGCGGTCATGGGTTACGGCTATGGCGTCGTCTACTTCGGCGGAAACCTGTGGTATCTCTGGTACATCGGGCTGTTCCCGCTGCTGGGCGCGATGTTCTACCTGGCGTTCTACCCGGCGTTGTTCGCGTTGCTGTGGCGACCGATGGCGAAACGCGGCGGCTTGACGGCGGTCGTGGGTGGGGCGGTGACGTGGGTGGCGATCGACTGGATTCGGGCGCACGTGCTGACCGGGTTGCCGTACGTGTTTCTCGGGCATGCGCAGCACCCGGTGCCGGCGTTGACGCAGATCGCGGACGCGACGGGTGTTCATGGCGTGACGTTTTTGGTGCTGTTGCTCAACGGCCTGGTGTGGCAGGCGATCGTGCATCGCGGCCGGATGAAGCCGGTGTTACCGACGGCCGGCGTCGTGGGCGCGGTTGCGGCGGCTGTGCTTGTTTATGGGTGGTTTCGACTGGCGGAGCGTGATTTTCAGGAGGGGCCGCGGGTGATGTTGCTTCAGCCGCACTTCGAGTTGTTGAACACGGAGGCGGTGGATGACGTCGCGCTGATCAACTGGCTCGCGGGCGAGACGGTGGCGGCGATGCGTCGCCAGGAGTCGCCGATCGACCTGGTGGTCTGGCCCGAAAGCAGCGTGCCGCCGTTGAACCCCGAGACCCGCGGGCTTTCCTTCGCCGGCAAGTACGGCGGGCTTATCCGCGAGACGCATGAGTTGCTCCGTCAACTCAGCGATAGCGGCCCGTCGCTCATGATCGGCGGGAGCTATCGGTCCGACTGGCGACCGGACGGTGATCGGCTCAAGTCGTTCGACAAGCGAAACAGCGTCTACTTCTACGAAGACGGCGAACAGTCGACGCTGCGGTACGACAAGCAGCACCTCTTCCCCTTCGGCGAGTACATCCCGTTCGGCGAGCAGCCGGTGCCGATCCGGTGGATGCACGGGTTCTTCCAACTCTTCAATCCGTGGGGCGAAGACCACAGCCTGACCGAGGGGACGGAGGACACGGTGTTCGAGGTCGCGGGCGTGCGGATCATCGCGCCGATCTGCTTCGAAGACATCGTCGCGAGGCGGGTGCGCGACCTCGCGTACGACGGCGCGACCAAGCGGGCCGACCTGCTGGTCAACGTCACGAACGACGGCTGGTTCCGCGGCAACCAGATGGCCCAGCACCTCCAAGCCGCCGCCTTTCGCAGCATCGAGAACCGGATCCCGACCGCCCGGAGCGTGAACAACGGCGTGAGCGCGATCATCGATCCTGACGGCCGAGTCCGGTCGTTTGTGCCCGCCGCTACGGAAGGAAGTGTCGTCGGCCCGGTCTTGCTCGATAGCCGATCGACGCTCTATGGACGCTTCGGCGACCTGTTTGCGTACCTTTGCCTCGTCGCCACGGCGGGGTTCACGATCATCGGAACCATCTCGCGAAGGACCGCCCCATGAAGAAGCTCATCGTCTTGTTGTTGCTGGTCGCAGGTTGTCAGTCGGGCGATCCGAAGCCCCTGAGGGCGGATCCGCTGCCCGAGGTGCCGCCGGTGGTGGCGACGGAGCGGGACGAGCAGTTGCTGTCTGATGCTATCGATTTCGTCGTGACTTCCGGGAAATCGGAGGATCCGCAGTTCCGTGCCAACGCCGCCGAGGCTGCCGAGTCGCTGCCGACGTCGACGGCGACGGAGCTGTTGGTGCCGATGTTGCAGGACGAGGACCCGGTCGTCCGCTTCACCGCGATGATGGCGATCGGCCGACAACGTCTTGGGGGTCAACAGCTTTGGGGCCCTCTGGCGGATCTGGTCCGCGGGCCCTCGCCCAACGGCAGGGTCGCGGCGATGTTCGCCCTGCACCGGCTGGGCAACACCTCGTTCAGCCAAGGCCTGGCCAACTCGACCAAGTCGACCGACCCGGTCGTGCGGTCCCATGCGGCACTAGCGCTCGGGCTGACGGGAGCGCCCTCCGCCGCCCGCGTGCTCGAGCCGATGCTGGCCGATCCCGATGCCACGACACGACTTACGGCCGCCGAGGCGTTGTGGCGGCTGGGGGATCAGGATGGTCGCGATCGTCTGATGGAAGCGAGCCTCAGCGGGTTCAGCGACGACAGCGTCATCGGGACGCTGGCGCTGGGCGTGCATCCAGACCCGGCCGTCTTTGCCATGCTGATGGGGAAGCTGACCGACGACTACGACGAGGTTCAACTCGCCGCCGCCCGTGCACTGGGCATGCTCGGCAGCGACGCCGGCTTCGGCCTGGCAAGAGGCTTCACCGCCTCCGAAGTCCCACGCCAACGCGGCATGGCCGCCGCAGCCATGGGAAGCATCGGCCGAGCCGACGCCCAGCCGGACCTGGCCCGCCTGCTTTACAACGACGAAGACCCCAACGTCCAACTCGCTGCCGCTGCCGCGATCCTGGAGCTCGATGACGCCGGAGCACGACCGTGATCCGCCTGCTCGGCATCGATCCGGGCACACGCATCACCGGTTACGGCCTGATCGACTACGACCCGGCGAACCCGCTGCGGCCGACGCTCGTCGATGCCGGCGTGTTTCGCCTCGATCCCAAGCAACCTCTCCCCTTGCGGCTTGTCGACTTGGCTGACGGGCTGGACGAAGTGCTCGCCGAGTTCTCACCCGCCGCCGCGGCCATCGAGGAGGTCTACGCCCACTACAAGCACCCGCGCACCGCGATCATCATGGCCCACGCGCGAGGCGTGCTGCTTGCCGGGTGTGCCCGTCGCCGGGTCGCCTGTCACGAAGTCGCCGCCAACCGGGTGAAGCAATCGCTCGTCGGTTTCGGCCATGCCGGCAAGGCCCAGATGCAGCGGGCGATTCAGGCCCAGTTCGACCTTGCAGAACTTCCCGAACCACCCGACGTCGCCGACGCCCTGGCCGTCGCCCTGTGCCTCGCCAGAAGCGGTGCCGCCGACCCGGACTGAGTCAGGCGACCGGAGGTTCGTCGAGCACTTGGTCGTACACCTTGGCGACCGCTTGGGCCGCATCGTGCCAGCGCATCTGCCGGACCTCGATGGCCCCGCGCTCGCTGAGATTGGTCGCAAGCTCATCGTCGTGAAGAACGTCGAGCATCTTCGCCGCCAGATCGTTGTCGTCCCAGAAGTCGGCCAACAGGACGTTGTCGACCGCTTCCGCCACGCCGCTCTGCCGGCTGACGATCGTCGGCACGCCGTGGCTCATCGCTTCGACCCCGACCAGTCCGAACGGCTCGGACCGGCTCGGCATGACGAACAGCTCTGCCGAGTCGAAGAGTCGCGCCACGTCTGCCGGGCGAAGGTGACCGGCGAACAAGACGTTGCCGTCGATCTCAAGCTCGAACGCCAGCCGTCGCATCGCCTCCAGCTCCGGCCCGGCACCGGCGACGATGAACGTCGCCGCCGGCTCGTCCTTCAGGACCTTGGCCGCCGCCCGGATGAAGCCTTCGGGGTTCTTCTGCTTCGTCAGTCGACCCACGAACAGCACGATCCGCTCCTGGTCAGAAACCCGTGTCGCCCGCGGCGGGGCGAATCGGGACTCCGCGTCGGCGGCATTGTGCACGACGTGTATCAACGAACGATCGAGCCCGTACCGCGACGCCACCACGTCGGCCGTGTAGCTGCTGACGGTGATGATCGCATCCGCCGCCCGAAGCCCGTCTGCCTCGGCCTCGAGGATGCGCGGGTCCGCCAGCTCGCCGACACGGTCGTACTCCGTCGAGTGGACGTGCGCGATGAACGCCACGCCCAGCCGCTCGGCAATGCGTCGTCCCGCCTCGAACGTCAACCAGTCGTGGGCGTGCACGACCTCGGCTGTGCGACCCGCCGCCAGTTCTCGTTCGGCGACGTCACCCGCGATATCGGCGAACCGACGTGCCTCGTCGGCCGGGTCGATGGTCGGGGCGGCATCGACCGGGCGCGTCGGCGACTGCCGACGCATCGCACGTGGCGGAGGGGTCTGGTCGACGGAACTTGCAACCGTTGAGGTTCCCTCGGCATACGCGTGCACGCGCTGGTCCCCCACGCCGCGAAAGGTGACGTTGTCGAACTCAGGCAGGCCGGGCCCGAGGTCGTCGTGCGTCGGCGAACCGAGTTCGGCGGGCGTCGACGGTGCTTGGGCCGCCGTGCCGAAGCCAGACTTCGTCGGCCTGGGCATGAGGAACAGGATGCGGTGACCGGCCCGGCTCATCTCACGCGTCAGGCCGTAGCAGGCAACGCCCACGCCCCCGCTGACGTAAGGCGGAAACTCCCAGCCGAGCATGATGACGTCACGCGTCGTCGTCCCGGCGTCGGGCGGGTTGACGTCGTCTTCGGCAATGTGAGTGACTTCAAACTCCTTAGACACGTGCGCGCAAACTATGTCGTGCATCAGCAGCCGTCAAACACGGCATGACAGTGACCCGCTGGTCGCCAGTCAGTCTCCCTCGGATCGCCACGCCCGGCGAAGGTCGACCAGTTCGACTGTGTTGCCGTCGGGCAGCGACAACCGGGACGATCCGACCACCGTGCCGAGCTTCGTCGCGGCCACCGAGTCGCTGAAAGTCAAGGTCACGGCCGACCAGGATGTACGTCGTCAACGGCTCAACAAAGGGATCGGAAATGTTTGAGAGCTCGACGCCCAAATTGCCGCCGATGGCCATCTCGGCGACGGCCGTCAGCCACCCGCCGTCGCTGACATCATGCGCGGCAACGACCGTGCCGCTGCGGATCAGCCGGCTCACCTCCAGGTGGGCCTGCCACATCTCGGCGAACGAGGTTCGCGCAGAGGCCTGATCATCCGGGACGGCGGGTCTCACCAGCCAGACGTCGTCGCCCGGTCTCTTCAGGTCGCTCGTGACGCACGCGCGCACGTCGTCGACAATGCCGAACGCACTGATGAGCAACGTCGGCGGTACGCGGGTCGTGACGCCCGTCTTGCCGTCCGTGTGCTGGTTGTGCAGGGAGTCCTTGCCGCTGACGAAGGGCGTCTTCCAGGCAAGGGCGATGTCACGGCAAGCCTCGCATGCAAGAACGAGCGTGCCCATCGCCTCGGGAGAGTCTGTGCCGGGCCAGCAGAAGTTGTCGAGCAGCGCCAGCCGGTGCGGGTCGACGCCGACGCAGATCGCATTGCGGACGGCCTCGTCGATGCTCGCGACGCTCATGGCGTACGCGTCGTTGACGAGGTGCGGGGCCAGGCCACAGGCGATGGCGACGCCGCGGTGGCTGCCCGGCTTGGGCCGAACGACCGCCGCGTCGGCAGGCCCGATTTGCAACGGGCCGACGAAGGGCTTGACGACCGTGTTGCCTTGCACCTCGTGGTCGTACTGCCGAACGATGCGGTGCTTGCTGGCGACGTTGGGATGAGCCAAGACCCGAAGCAGGGCGGACTTCAGCCCGTCGTCGTCGCCGCCTGCATCGTTGAGGTGATGAGCTGACGTTGACCCTGCGGAGGAACGTGCCCAGACCGTCGCCTGGCGTGTCGGCATGGGGATGCCGTCGTGGACGAACGCCATCGGCATGTTGGCGACGGTCGTCCCTTGCCACGTCAGGTGCAGCAACGGGTGCTGTGCCGCTTTCAAGGTTCCCGCGGGCCCCGACCGTGAGGAAGGGGTGTGTGGCGGTGCGACAGACACCCCTTCCTCACGGTCGGGGCTCGCGGAGGAACCGGACGGACCGAAAGTTCCGATCGCGGTCGTCTCGACATCAAGCTCGGACGACAGTGCCAGCAACGCATCGAGCTTCTCCGGCGGAACCGACAGCACCATCCGCTCCTGGGCCTCGCTGATCCAGACCTCGTCGTATCGCAGGCCGGCGTACTTCAGCGGGACCTTGTCGAGTTGCACACTCGCGCCGACGTCCTCACCCATTTCGCCGACGGCACTCGACAGCCCGCCCGCGCCGCAATCGGTGACGGCGGTGAACAGCCCGCGGTCGCGGGCGATCAGCAGAACGTCGGCGACCTTCTTCTCCGTGATTGCGTTGCCGATCTGCACGGCATGCCCGAACTCGCTGCCGGCGGTGTCGGTCAATTCCGCACTGCTGAACGTCGCACCGTGGATGCCGTCACGCCCGGTCCTGCCACCCATGACGACAACGCGATCGCCCGGCCTTGCGGCCTTGTCGATCTTGTCGCGTGGAATGATCCCGACGCAGCCGCAGAAGACGAGCGGGTTGAAGCGGTAGTCGTCGTGGTAGACGATCGCGCCGTTCACCGTCGGGATGCCCATGCGATTGCCGTAGTCACGAACGCCGGCCACGATCCTGTCCGAGACGCGGGTCGCCGTGCTGGACGCAGAAGACGTCGGTGTTGGCAATCGGTCGTGCTCCAAGACCTGTGCCGAGGACGTCGCGCACGACGCCTCCCGTGCCCGTCGCCGCGCCGCCGTAGGGCTCGATTGCGGACGGACGGTTGTGCGTCTCTGCCTTAAAGCAGATGCCGTCTTCGTCGTCGAAAGCGATGACGCCTGCATTGTCGACGAACACGCTCAGGCAAAAGCCGTCGCCCCGCTCGGCGATGAGCTGCTGCGTGCTGGCGAAGATCGTCTCCTTGATCAGGTTGCCGTAGCGACGCCGTTCTAGGCCGGTCTCGTCGCGGACGATGACCTCGCTCTTGAGCGTTTTGTGGACGCAGTGCTCGCTCCAGGTCTGGGCGATCGTCTCGAGCTCGCAATCCGTCGGCTCGCGGCTTTGCTCCTTGAAGAAGTCGCGGACGGCACGCATCTCGTCCAGGCTCAGGAACAGGTGGCCGTCGCGGCTGAGCTTCTTCAGAGCATCGTCGTCCAGCGTCGTCAACTCGACGTGCCGAAGCTCGAACGCCGTCTGCGGCGGATGCGGCAGGGCGTCGGGCAGGAAGGGCGTCTCGTGGACCTGCTCGATGACGCCGTTGACGCTCGACGCGTCAGCTGTCGTGCGGCCGGTCATGACGCTCGTGACGTCGAGGCCCCGGCGACGCAGCGCGTCCTCCACCGAAGCCGCCGCCGGGTCCATGACGCCCGGCTTGAACCAGACCTCCGTCGGCCCGTCGGCGGGTGCGTGGTCGTGAAATTCGCCGACGTCCCGAACGCCGTCGGCCAACAACGGCAACGCCAACGCCCGAACCCGCTCGGCGGGTTCGGGCGTTTCGATCAGGTAGAGGCTCCGCTCGCCGTCGCCGGACAAGGGCGTCGCGTCGATGCGAAAAACCTTGACTTCCGTAGCGGCATCGTCCATCAGGCCCGAGACTAGTCGGGCTCAGGGGCTCACTGAGACGACAAGGCGTCGACGGCGGCTTGGGCGACGGCTTCGTCGTCTTCGACGGTGCTGCCGCTGACGCCGATGGCACCAATGACGGTGCCGTCGCTCGCCTTGATCGGCAGGCCTCCCGGGAAGGTGATGAGGCCGTCGTTGCTCGCCTCGATCATGTACAGCGGCTTGCCGGGCTGGCTGAGGTCGCCGATGGCACCCGTCGGCATGTCGAACATGCGTGCGGTCTTGGCCTTCTTGATCGCGATGTCAATCGAGCCGAGCCAGGCCCCGTCCATTCTCGCGAACGCCTTGAGATTGCCGCCGGCGTCGACGAGGGCGATGTCCATCTTCACGTCCATCTCCTCCGCCTTAGTCCGAGCGGCCTCTAAAGCCATCATCGCTTGATCAAGACTCATGTCCTTCGTCGTCAGAGACATGGGCACGTCGCTCGCCTCCTCCATGGAGTCCTGAGCGGTGGCGAAGAAGGATCCGGAAGCCAAGGCTGCAGCGGCGGCAATGACGATGGTCGAGCGTGCGTGTCGGTTCATGACACGACAGCATGTCGGACGCGCGGCTCCACGACATCTAGCGAAATGTCCGGCGCCCCGAGCCTTCGCCACGGCGCATTTCACCGGCTATGCAACTGAACCGCCACACGACGAACCGCTGCCCGCCGTGCATCCGAAGCAGTGGTCGCCCAGGATGATTCGGCGGGTGCGATACGTCGTTGGATCAAAGTCGCTGATGTGCTGGGCCGAGTGCTTGTGGCTCTTGAGGTCCAGCGCGTAATTGAAGTCGCAATCGTGCAGGCTGCCGTCGAAAGAAACGTGCACCTGGTGCCGGCACATGAGGCCGTCGAGCGTCGTCGCGTTGTAGCTGTTGCGAAGAAGGTTCTCGTACTCCTCCGCCTTGCCGTCGCGTTCCAGGTCGTGCAGGAATCGACCGATCGGCATGTTCGTGATCGTCAGCAGGCGCGTGAACTGGATGCCGTACTGGCTGCCGAGCTCGCGGTGGTAATCCTCGCCCAACGCCTCCTGCGGCGGCGGGAGCTTCGGGCCGCCGGGGTTGAAGACGAGGTCCAGCGGCAGATCCGCGTCGACGCCGTAGCCCTGCGCGTTGAGCTTCTGAACGACCTCGATCGAGTCGTGATAAACCCCCCGGCCCCGCTGCTTGTCGACGTTGTTCTCAAGATAACAAGGCAACGACGCCACGAGATGAATCCTGCGGGCCGCGTACCACTCCGGCAGATCGGTGTATCCCTCGACAAGCTGAATCGTCAGGTTCGTCCGCACCATCACCTTCAGACCCATGGCCAAGGCACCGTCGATGAACTCGCGAAAGTGCGGGTTCATCTCCGGAGCCCCGCCGGTGATGTCGAGCGTCTTGGCCCCGGCTCGCTTGGCGGCATTGAGGACAAGGTGTTGCGTCTCCCGCGTCATCTGCTCGTGACGCTTTGGGCCACTGGTCACGTGACAGTGTCGGCAGGCGAGGTTGCACGTCAGGCCGATGTTGACCTGGAAGGTGTCCAGCGTCGCCCCCACGAGCGGGCCCGGCTGCGACGCCTTGACGGCCGCGGCAAAGGAACCGCGGGCGGGCGTGCCGTTGATCGTGACGGGCGTCAGGCCTTGGGAGGAAGCAGTCATGGGTCGAGGCGGTGCGGCTCGCCGCGGTCAAAGCCTGCGACGATGAGAAGGAGACGACGCAACCTTACGAAGGGTTCGTCCTACGACCAACCGAGGGGACTTTGAGCCTATTTCTGGAAATGAGTTGTTTCGCGAGCCTCGGCTCGTTAGGCTTCATGTGCAGCCGACCCTTACCCCCACTGGAGACACAGAAACATGCAATTCCTCAAGAAGACTCAGTTCACAGCCCGTTGCCTCGCCGGTCTGGCCGTCGCGGCTCTAGCTCTCGCCGTCCCGGCGTCAGCGCAGACGGTCATCCTCGACGACTTCGACAACGACGATTCAGACGAGCTCCTAGGCCCGCTGGGCCTGATCGCCATCTCCGGGCCGACCTTGCCCGTTCTGACGCTCGATACCAACGCCGTCACAGGTGACGACGTCGGTCGAATCCGCTACATCGACTCGGACCCGGCTCCGTCGAGCAGCGGATTTGCCTTGGCGCAGTATCCGAACGACGCGAACACGTCGCTCGAACTCGACCTCGTCGCCGAAGGCATCGTCGGCTTCGAGCTCGTACTCGGCGATCGTGGCAACCTCGGCACGGCCACAGAGTTTCCCGTCGGCATCCGCCTTCTCGATGACGGGCCGACCAGTCTTACTCGCCTGTCCGCCGGCTTTGATGCTCTGGTGCCAGCCGGCACAGGTGAATTCGTGGTCCGGGCCATGCTCGACGACTTCCAGTTCGTCGATGACGGCTTCGAGTTCGACGACATTCGGCAGATCACGTTCGGCCTTAACACGCAGAACCCGACCTTCGGGATCAACTCGCAGACGCCAACAGTCTCGGTTGATGTCCTGGAGTTCCGGGCGATCGTCCCGGAGCCGACGACGGTTACGCTGTTGGCAACGGGCAGTATGCTGCTGTTGCGCCGAGGACGCCCGGTCTGACAGCGAGCCGCAGTACCAACTTCACGCTTCTGCACCAGTGGCTTCATCTCCTCCTACTGCCGACGCGGTCGCGCCTGTTGTCAAAGAGGATGCGAAGCAGCTTCATCTGCGCGGATCAGATTCTTTTGATGAAGCGTCTCGTCGCGTGCTGCAAGACGTGCAGCACGCGACGATCGCGTTGTTGCACCGGGCGTTCGGTGCGGCATGGCAGGATGCCGGTCCCAGTGAGCTGGCTCGACAGCTGAAGGTGGACGTCAAGCTCGCTTGGAAGCTTCGCCACGTGGCGACCTGCGACGACATGATGGCCGCCGTCCGTTACGTGCCGGGCGTGGCCGCAATCGGTCGGCTGAGCCTCGAGCGTCATCTGGATCAAAAGCGAGTCGGAGCGCTCGTCCAGGCTTTGGAGGGTTATCGCCAGCATGCTCGCACGGCAGCCGGCGGATTGAGGCAGATGCGTCTCCTTGCGGCGAGGAATGCAGCATCGCCCGATGCCGGTGACGAGACGGATCTGCGCCGTGCCGCTTTCGATGCATACGCCTACGCGACGGGCATGCGTACGCGGTGCCTCTGGTGGTGCTTTGCATTGCTGCCAGCGGAGCACGACGAGATCGGACTGGCGGTCATCCGCGGCCGCCTGGGCCTCCAGCGGCTGAGACGAGACGCGGTCTGGCGAGTGTTCTCAAGCTTTCGCTACGACGAGGATGGCACGCTGCACCCACAATCGCCTGCTCGGCCGTTGGACCCGGCGTCCGATCCTCGCTCAGGTCCACCAGTGATGAGCCGGTGGGGCGGCGATGAAGCCGTCGGGTGGAAGCCGGTCGACGGCGGTGGATGGGCATTGGCACCGGGCGATATAGGCGACAAGGCGGCCAGCGACGTGCTGCTGGGCGAGGTGTTTCCCGGTGGCGAACCGCGGCAAGCGCCCAAGCCGCTCCGCAACACCTTCCAAATCGCCGCTGCCGCCGAGATGCTCGTGGCGGACGTGCTGGTTCATCGCGATCTTCACGACACGCTTGGCAGCAATGCGCCGGAGCCTTCACTCGTGCTCGCAGATTCCGCGACCGCCCAAGACGACGCCACGCCAGTACCGGCCGACCTGTCGGTGCAGGCAAGTCAGCTGCTGGACGACGGACCCTTACGCTGCCGACATGTACCGGCCGCGTCCCAGATGGCCTTGACCATGCTCGCGGCGACGGACCACCAGGCAGCCGACTTCACAACGTTCCGTCTGATGCTTCCGTGGCCTCTGTTCGGCTCGATCTTGAGACTGACATGGCCGCGTGGAGAAGGCGACGCGGCTTAGCAGCAACCGCCGGGCCCGCACGCGCTGGCCGACTGGTCCGGCGTCGTCGTCTCGACGTAATCCTGACCCTTCGTCTCCCGAGGCTCACGCACCGCGTTCCGACGACAATCGAACGGCGTTGGCGTCATCCAGCGGCACCTCCGTCAGCGGCTCGACGTACGCAAACTGCCCCTTGTACGGCTCCCGGCCGTACAGCTTGAAGGTCTTGTCACACACCGCCATCCGCTCGCCGCGGGTGAGCGTGTGGCCGTCGTCGTCGATCACGCGCTTCCACGGGCCGAGATAGACGACCGCCTGATTGCGGTCCATGCAAGGCCCTTGCTTGCCCTTGTACGCCTCGACGGTGACGCTGCGGAACTCGATGCCGCGGATCGTCTGCCACGCCTTGTCGGCCCGCTCGAGGATGCGGATGCCGTGGAAGCCGGCATCTTCGAATGCCTTCAAGAAGCCGATCTCCGTGAACGCGCCGCTGATGCAGCCGCTCCACAGGTCCGGGTCGTCCTGCATGTCCTGCGGCACGATCTCGTCGCTGACGATGTCGCTGATGACACATCGCCCGCCCTTTTTCAGGACGCGGAACATCTCTTCGAACAGCTTCCCCTTCTGGCCCTGCTCGACGAGGTTCAGCACGCAGTTGCTGACGATCAGGTCGACGCTGTGATCGGCCACCATCGGCTCGCTCCTGCGCAGCCGGACCGCCTCGTCGCCGGCGGCGAGCCAGGCGTCGCTGCCGTCGACCGGCTGATTGGCCAGGAACGTGTCGAGCTTGTCGAGATCGAGTGCCAGGTCTTGGATGCGGCCTTTTCGGAACTCCACGTTGTCGTAGCCGACGTTGGCGGCGAACTCGGGCTGCGTGCGTCGCGACAGGTCGAGCATCGGCTTGTTGAAGTCGACGCCGATGACTTTGCCCTTGGGCCCGACCTTCTGGCTCATGATGAAGCAGGCCTTGCCCGAACCGCTCCCGAGGTCGACGACGGTTTCGCCCTCGTTGACCCACTTGCTCGGATCACCGCAGCCGTAGTCGACCTCGATGACTTCCTTCGGAATCGCCTTGAGCAGCGACGGGTCGTACCCCTCGCTGGGAACACAGAGGCAGGCTTCGACTTCTTTGCCCGCAGCGGCATAACGCTCGCGGGTGGCAGCTTCGGCGGTGACGTTCAAGGCGGTCATAGATGGAAGTCTAAACGGATGAAGCGGCCGATCGGTTTCGGCCGCGGAACATTTTCATGAAGAAGTCGCCGGCGACGCATGTTCCTGACGCCGGCTCGAATGTAGCCAAGGCAGCCAGAGAACGGACATCGTCACCAGCAGCAGCGTCGGCACCCCCGCCAGCTTCAGCGTCGCCGCCAGACCCACCAGCCAACCGGCCGAGGCCAACAGGAGCGTCACGAGCAGCACCCCCGCCAACGCCGCCCATCGACCGGCCAGCAGAATTGACGCCCGCCACGAGCGCCACCGCCATCGGCAAGTAGCTCGCACCCGGTAGAAGCGCGGTCGACGCAATCGCAAGAAGCAGGGCCACCACACCGACACCGGCCGTCAGCTCGGCTCGCTTCGACCTCCCGAAGTAGCCGACGCACGACAGCGACAGACACCAGCAGCGTCGCCCAGACCAGCGGGTACGCCCGCCCGATCTCCGGGTGCGGCAACAGGCGGCCCAGGATCGACGCGAGGACCACCGGCAACACTACCGCACCGCCCAGCGCCACCAGCAGCCCGCGACGATGCAATGCCGCCCGGCGTCGCCAGATGCCCGCCGTCACGCACAGCCCCGCCACACCCACCAGCGGCCACGCCAGCCACGTCGGGTACCGCACGACGCCGAATGACGCGACGTCGAAGAAGACACGGTCGTGCTGCGATGTCTCTGAGGCCAAGTCCGCATGACCGAGCCGTCTCGCCAGACCCGCGGCGATGCCGGCTGACTCAAAGACGCTGTTGATGTCGAGCGACGCCAGATTGTCGTCGGGCGTGTGGTACGTGTGGTAGCGATCGAGGAACGCGAAGTTCAGCCCGGCCAGATCGACCGACACCGCAGGGAACCGCTTGCTGTACCGCTCCGGCAGATCGCCCGGCCGGTACTTGAGGACGGTGAAGTCCGTCGCGTTGGGCATCAGGCTGTAGACGGCATCGGCGAGCGATGACGCGGCAGGACGTTCGGCGACGGCGGCGTAGTCGTCGAGCAGGCCGCCGCTGTTTCGGCCGGTCTCGAAGAGGATCGGCGATCCGCCACTGCCTCGTGCCTCGAAGTTCAAGGCGACGCGGGCGTTCATGAATTCTGGCGCGGTCTCCAGCGCCCAGTGGATCGCACCGAGCAGGCCGGCTTCTTCGCCGTCGGTCAGCAGGATGACGACGTCGTTCCGCGGCCGATCGGCGGCGAGTTGCCGGGCGGCTTCCATAACCGCTGCCACTCCCGCACCGTCGTCGGCCGCACCGTGCGATCCGCCGACGCGGCTGTCGAAGTGGGCACACAGCAGCAGGGCGTGACCCGTGTCGTCCGTTCCGGCCATGCGACCGATGACGTTCTCGATCGGAATCTTGACCCCGGTTCGCCAGTTCTCGCCCAGGCCCGGCTGTCGCGTGACGTCGTAGCCGAGACGGGACAGTTCGTCGGCGAGGAAGTCTCGGACGCGGTCGTTGGCTTCGCTTGCCGCCGGATGCGGCTCTGCCGCGACGGTGCCGAGGATCGTGCGGATGTACGCCTCGTCGATGCCCGCAGGTGGCGCGGGTCGGAGTCGAACGACGACGAGCAAGACACTCGCCAGAAGCACCAACACCACCGCGATGTTCGGCACCCTGTCCACCCAACGCGGCATGCGCGGACCTTACACGTGTCTCGCGTGAACCCGAAGGACGCCGTGGGCTGAGCGAAGCGACGCCCCGGGAAGTGGTCTGGAGGGTGCCGATGCAGACGCGATGCAGACGCGATCTTGATCCGTCCGAAACCCGGGGCGTCGCTTCGCTCAGCCCACGGCGTCGGACAGATTCCAAGAACGAAAACTAGAAAGCAAGACGTACGTAGAACCCGCACCCGCACCCGCACCCGCACCCGCACCCGCACCCTCACGCCGCGTCGAGGAGCAGGCCCTCGCGGCCGCCCCAGCGAAGGCGGCGATAGGCGAGGGTCGTCACGTCGCCGGTGCCCAGCAGCGGACGCAACGCGTCGGCACCGGCGTCGGCATGAGCAACCAGCAGGCGAACCTTCACGGCCACGTGCTCGCTCAGTCGGAACTGGCCCAAAGCCATCGACAAGATCTGACGGTTCTGCGTGACCCATGCCATCGCCTCGCCGATCTTCGCCAGATCGGCAAGACCCGGCTGCGCGGCGACGACGAGGATGAGGCCGCCGTCGGTCGTGACGGCCAGGCGACCGCCGGGAAGCATTGGCGGCGTGATGGGCGTCGCGGCGAGTGACCGGTCGCGGGCAACCGCCACGTCCGCCACGTTCGCACCGGCCGGGAAGTCGATGACGTCCTCTTCCTCGCTCGACGATGCAACGGCCGTTGGCGGAGTGGCCGTCGGCATGGGCATCGGCATCGGTGCCGGTGCCGGCGTTGGTGCCGGTGCTTCCGTGGCCGGCGGGTTGGCGGTCGGCATCGGCTGAGCGAGCGACGGGATGTTGTGGATCGGCATCACGCCGCTCGCCGGTGCGGAGCGCGTGGCAGTGTCATCAACGGCGGGTGGGGCGATACGCATGGGCGTCGGGCGAAGGTCTTGCGGGGCGGCGGGTGCGTCTGGCTCGCCGGTGAGGGTGGCGACGAGGGCGTCGAAAGCGGGTGCCGCGTCGGCGGCGGTCGACCAGCGGTGTTGCCAGACGTCACGCGTCTGCCACGAGCCCGCCACGGCAACGCCCGCCGGCTCAAGCTCGACATCAATCTCGAGAAACTGTCGGCAGACACCCAGCAGCTTCCGCGCGGCACGCTCTGCCTCGGCCGGATGCGTCGCGTCCGGAACGGCGAGCGTGACACGCGGCCGGTGCTCGCACAGGCCGGGCCTGTCGCACAAACCCTTGAGCGTGCGATAGCCACCGACGACCGACTCGTGGTCGCTGCCGGCGACGAGCGTCCAGTGACCGGCGAGCTTCAAAACGCGTCGGCTCTGCGGCAGCCGTGGATCGGGAAGGGCGATGACCCAGGCGTCGACGTCGCAAGCCAGCTCCGAAAGCACGTCGTGCACGTCGCCCCCTTCGAGCGACGCGTCGGCCGACTCGCACTCGTCGTCGACGAGGCTCAGGGCGAGCGTGTTGCCGTCAATCACGGCAACGGCGATGCGTCGCACGTCGTCGGACAAGAGCGATGCCGCGACGGCCGAGGCTTGTCGCGAGGTCAAGCCGTCGACGCCGGTGCCAAGGACGGCAACCACCGTCGGGTCTGCGTCATCGACCGGAGCGTCCTCGCGGATATCGCTGAGAAACAGATGGCTGATCGCGCTCAGCGGGCGGGCTGCTTTTCCGGTTGGCGGGATGGGGCGGCCGAAGGTGTCGTCGTGGCGATCGTCCATGATCATCCTCGAAGTAAGAAGGTCAGGCTGCCGCAAGGCTGCCGGCGGTGGCGGGAGTCATGCGCGGCAGGTCCGTCTCGGATTCGACATCGGTGTCGGCCGGGACGGTCAGAATGTTGTTGAAATCGCCGTAGTCGTTCTGCTCGATCTCGCGGTTGGCCGGGTCATTGGTCCACTGACCGTCGACAACAAGGCGATAGCGGTATCGGCCTGGCATGACCGGCAGGATGCACGTCCAGAGCCGGGTCGACTCGTCGAGATCCATCCGGCCGGCGTCGGGCTTCCACTGGTTGAACTCGCCGGCCACTGCGATGTTGCGGGCACCTTCGAAGCTGACGACGAAGCGGACGCATCCGCCGCCGAACGTCACGCCGCACTCCGTCTGCGGGCGTGCCTCTTCGACCTGACCCTGCGGGATGCCGCTGCCTTGGATTCGAGCGACGGGCTTGCCAAAGCTCTTGGCCGAGAACTGCGAGAGTTGCCTTGCCCGTCGGACCAGCTCGGCCGGTCGGCTGAGCGATTCGCCGTCACCCAACGCGGCACCGGCGGGTGATTCGCCCATCAGTTCGCGTGCCAGATCGGCAAAGTCTTTGTACCCTCGGCTGCCCGGGTCGTACTCCGTGATCGGCTGGCCGAAGCTGGCAGCTTCTTTGAGCTTTGCGTTGAAGTTGACGCACGATCGCATTAGAACGCCGGCAAATCGGCCACGAAGCTCGGCCAGCACTTCGCGGGCGAGCTTCGTGCGGGTGTCGTACAGCGTCGGCAGGACGCGAACGACCGTCTCCTTGCCGACGCGGTCTTTGAGTTCTTCCAGCGTCTCGAGCATCCGGGCCAGGCCGTGAAGGCTGAAGTAGCCGGTCTCGACCGGAATGATGGCTTCGTCGCAGGCGACGAGTGCGTTGAACGTGAGCAAGCCCACGCCCGGCGGGCAGTCGAGGATGCACCAGTCGTACGTGTCTGCGACGACGTCGAGCGCGCCGGCCAGCCGCTTCTCCCGGCCGGGCTTGCCGGCGAAGAGCTGCTCGAAACCGGCCAGGCGAAGGTTGCTGGGGGCGAGGTCGAAGTTGCTGGCGATCTGCCAGACGATCTCGGGAATCTTGGTCGCACCGGCCGGGTCATTCGGGCCCAGGTCGCCTGGGTTGATCAGGCAGTCGAAGAGGGTGCGATCGACCCGCTCGTCGGGAACGGCAAGGCCCGTGGCACAGTGGCCCTGCGGGTCCATGTCCGCCAGCAGCGTCTTGTGGCCCAGCCGGGCAAGACAGGCGGCCAGGTTGATGGCGACGGTGGTTTTGCCACACCCGCCCTTCTGATTGATGATCGCGATCGTCCGCATGAGAAGTCTGGTGCTTGGAGCCGCTAACGGCGGCGGGTGTCGTGCGCGTCCGAATCCGTTCAAACGCGTCGCACAGCCCTGGCGACAACCAAACTATCGGGCCGTCACGTCCGGAAACTTCAACCCAACCTGCCACACCCATGCCTCAAGCCGCCAATCGCATCGGCCGGGCCGGCTCGTCGTACCCCGTCGCGCGATACTCCGGCACCACCTCCGCCAGCTTCGCCCGAACCAGATCCGCCGGGTCGTCTACGTGGGCCGACAACGCGGCAGCCGGATCGAGGTCGGTGTCGTCCGGGAGACGCCATATCCGAACCTTCGGGTGACGCGTCGCCGTCGTCGGATGCCGCGGGTCGGCCAACTCTTCTTCGAGCTTCTCGCCAGGCCCGATGCCGGTGAAGCGGACGGCAATGTCCAGCCCCGGCTCCAGGCCCCGCGCGACGGATCAGCGCGTGGGCGAGTTCGAGAATCCGCACCTGCTCGCCCATCTCAAGGACAAAGACCTCGCCACCCTTGGCCGTCGCGCCGGCTTGAAGCACAAGTCCGGCCGCCTCTGGGATGGTCATCAGGAATCGCCGCATCTCCGGGTGCGTGACCGTGACCGGGCCCCCTTCGTCGATCTGCTTTTCGAAGATCGGAACGACGCTGCCGCTGCTGCCCAGAACGTTGCCGAAGCGGACGCAGCAGAATCGCGTCGCGGCGTTCTGTTTCGCGAGCCGGCGAATGACTTGCTCCGCCGCCCGTTTGGTCGCCCCCATGACGCTCGACGGATTGACCGCCTTGTCCGTGGAGATGAAGACGAACGTCCCGACGCCCGTCGCGGCCGATCGGCTTGCGACGTGGTGCGTCCCAAGGACGTTGACCTTCATTGCCTCGCCCGGATTGTCTTCCATGAGGCCGACGTGCTTGTGGGCCGCGGCGTGGAAGACGACGTGGGGCCGCTCCTGCTGGAAGATCGTGGCGATGCGTGCTTCGTCGCACACATCAGCGATGGCGGCCCGGAGATCCAGGCCTAGCCAGCGGGCGGCAAGCTCTCGGCGAATCGTGAAGAGGCCCAGCTCGCTCTGGTCGAGAATCGTCAGGCGTCGCGGACAGAATCTGGCGATTTGCCGGCAAAGCTCGCTGCCGATGCTCCCGCCGGCACCCGTCACGAGGACGCGTCGCCCCGCGAGGAGCCGTTGGGCTTCGGGCGTGTCGAGCTTGACGGGCGACCGCTCCAGCAGGTGCGAGAGGTCGCCCGCACCGGAGGCGTCGGCGGGACGTGGGCGACGCAACCATCCCGTGAGCGAAGGCACCTGAACATTATCGGTCGCCCGGTCCCGTCGCCGTGAGCCGCTTGCAATGGCACGATCGGGCGTCGCGCCTTAGGTTGTTGTTGCGATGATCTGTCCTTTCTGCGGTGCCCCCAAGGACCAACTCAAGGTCATCGACTCCCGTTCTGCCGAAAGCGGCGAAGCGATCCGTCGCCGACGCGAATGCCTGCGTTGCGACAAACGCTTCACGACGTACGAGCGGATCGAGCTGGCCGTGAAGCTCACGGTCGTCAAACGCGACGGCAAGCGAAGCCCCTGGGACCGCCAAAAGATCGTCCTGGGCCTCGAGCGGTCGTGCTACAAACGCTCGGTCCCCGACGCCGCCCTCGAAAAGCTGGCCGAAGACGTCGAAGACGAGGCCCAGCGGGTCTTCGAGAAAGAAGTTCCCAGCGATTGGATCGGCAGGCAGGTGATGCGTCGCCTGCGCGAGCTTGACGAGGTGGCATATGTGCGATTCGCCAGCGTCTACCACCGGTTCAAGACGGTCGACGAGCTGCTCGGCGAAGTCCGCGACGTGATGGAACGTGACGGCGAAGATCCGGCACAGGCGACGCTGTTCGAGAACGCGCGGAAGCGCAAGAAGAACAAGCATTGAGCCGCTCCGCGCCGTCATCCCGAGCGAGCAAAGCGAGTCGAAGGATCTCGCCAGACAACGCGTCTTGGGACGAGGTCCTTCGACTCGCTTCGCTCACGCAGGATGACGCAAGGAAGCTTTAGAAGCTTCAAGCCGCCGCGGCGATCGGGTCGAGCCAGCGGCGGAGCAGTCCTTTGGCCGACCGGGCGTACGCGTGTCGGCGTGCGTCGGTGAAGGCGACCACCAGTGCGGCCGCGTGGACGATGCGAATGTTTGCGTACGCAGACCGGTCGAAGAACGGCCTCGCTTCCGAGTACGCCTGAAGCGCAGCGGACGCGATGTCAGGCGGCGCGGTGACGCGGACCATCACTTCGAAGACCGCGTGATCTCGGCCGGGGTCGCCAGAGTGGGCACTTTCCCAATCGACGGCGGCGACGAGTCGCCCGCCGCGTCGGATGCACTGAGCCGCGTGGTAGTCGCCGTGACAGAAGGCGGTGGTCGCAGGCGTCGGTACGTCGAAACCGAGCACGGCCTCGAGCTGCCTCGAGAGTTGGTCGTCGCGATAGAGGTCGGACGTCAGTCCGCGGCGGACCTGCGAGAGGTGCCAGTCGTGCAGCGGCGTTGATCGTGTGAGGTCGTCTGCCGGCGTGCCGTGGATGCGGGCGAGCAGCTTGCCCATTTGGCCATAGAGGCGTTTCCTGCTGGTCGGGCTCAGCCCGGAAGCATCGGCGGCGGTGCGTCGGCCTAGGTCGTCGCATGCGAACCATGCCCGGCCGAGCCGGCCGTCGGCACCTTCGCCGCAGTAGACCTTCGGAGCCGGCAGTCCGGCACGGGTGAGTCGCTGGTACGCGTGCGGTTCTTTGCCGACGGAGTCACTGGAGCGGGAGCGTTTAACGCCTTTGCTGTCGCGCCGCGGAGCCATCTTGAGGATCCGACGTCCGCCGTCTTGCAGCCGAAGGCGACAGACGACGTTTTGCTGGCTCGGGATCGGCTCGACCGAGGCGAGTTTCCCAAGACATCGCCCGGCGATCTGCCGGACGTCGTTCAAGTCGGACTGGGACAGGACGTTGCGCGGCATCGTGCGATCACCCCCGCGGAATCCGGAGCCCCCGGCGGCCCCTGAACCTACGAGGCCAAGAGAGGTGGTGTCGCCAGATGTCGATCGGAAGAACATTTGACGAATCGGGTCCAGGGCAGCGGGCAACAAAAGCAGATCAACCATCCGATTCATCGTCTGGCCCTGCGACGGGGTGAACCCGCCGGCCGGGGTTGATAACGTGCCTGCCCCTTTCCCGCGGTCGGCGAGCGTTTCGCCGGTGCCTGTCGTGACGCAAAAGTCGTCACGACACGGAACCCGGGCCCGGCCGGTGCGTCACTGGAGTGAGGAACGTGCTTCCAACGCCTGCCGGCCCGTCATCTTCAGCGTCAGTGGACGCTTCCGGACGGTCGGCAGCGGTGGACGCGCTCGACCAGGAGGGCCGCGCAGCCTTCAACCTCGCCCGTCAGGGTGATCGTCAGGCCTTTGCGACGGTCGTCCGCATCTACTACGACCGCCTCTACAACGCCGTCTTTCGCCTCGTCTCCAACCACGATGATGCCGCGGACTTAACTCAGGAGACCTTCGCCAAAGCCTTTGAGAAAGTAGAAGGACATCGCGGCGAGAGCGGCCCGTACGCCTGGCTGTTCCGGATCGCCGTCAACGCGTCGATGACCCACCTGCGCCGGGGCAGGCGTCGCCGAACACTCGTCAAGGAAGCCGCAGCCGATCCGACGCTCAGCGGCATGACCGGCGAGGGCACGGGCTGGCGTACCGGGTATGCCAGCGACCCTGCCGAGAAGACGGAGCAGAGCGAAGACCATCGTGCCGTCGTCGCCGCCATGAAGCGTCTCGACGCTGAAACGCGGGCATTGCTCGTGATGCGAGACCTCGAAGGCTTCGACTACGAGCAGATGTCGCAGATTCTCGAGGTGCCGCTTGGCACGCTCAAGAGCAAGCTCTTCCGTGCCCGTGTCGCGCTGCGTGAGTTGCTCCAAGACCACTTCGAAACTCGCCGCCGACGCGGCATCGCCTGAACTTGCCCGATTACCTCACCGATTCTTCAACGGAGCCCGCGCCCACTTTCGACACCGATGAACGACGAACGCATCGAAGCTGATCTTGCCGCGTACGTGGACGGGGAACTCGATCCCGCCTCGCGTGGTGAGATCGAGCAGATGCTCGAGGCGTCGCCGCGGTATGGGCAGATGGTGGCCGAGATGCGGCAGGCCAAGGCGTGGCTCGGCGGACTACCCGCCATCGCCCCGCCCGCCGGTGCGGCGCAGTTGGCGGATCCGACCGTCGCACGATTGGAAAGAGAAGCCCTGTTCGACACCGGCACCGCCACTGGCGTGAGCCGGCTGATGACGCCAGGCGTTTTGGCGATGGCGGCGGGTCTCGTGATCGCAGCCACGTTGGCCATCACGATTTTCGTGATGCTGCCCGGTTCGGATTCGACGCAGATCGTCCGCAACCTGCCGCAGGTCGTGGGGCAAGACCGCGAAGGCGCGACGGAAACGCCGCCGGACACCTCAGATGATCAACCAGAAGGCGATCTGCCCGACGACACCTCGGGCACGTCGAACGTTCCGGACGGTCCAGGCGTCGAGCCCCTTCCTGACCCCGACGTGCCGCCGCAGATGAATCGATCCGGGCCTACCCCTGGGGAGGTAGCGCGGGGCACCGGTGAGACCGAGCAGCCGATTCCGATGCTGGCGGTGCCGGATCTTGAGGACGACATGGTGCTGCTGGCCATTGCGACCCCACAAGCCGACACCGCGGCCGGACGCGTCGCCGGGCGTCTCGCCGCCGAAGGTGTGCCGTTCAAGGTCCGCAACTTCGGCTCCGCAGACGAACGGGCACCGCTCAACGACGCCCTCGTCCGTCGCCTGCGTCGTGCCGGCCTGACGGAGGACGACCTCGATCGGCCGATGCGCGTCTTTTCGCCGGAAGAGGAGATGACGCGGCTCGATGTCACCAGCCTCTTGTCCACGGCGACCACGGACACGATTCGCCCGATCGCGCTGTGGTCGAAGGGTGCTGTCGGCGGTCCGAGGCCGGCGGTGGCGAGGGTGCAGCGTGAAGGCAACGGTGGCGACAACCTTTGGAGGCCAGGGGCGCCCGAGCCCGCAACGCCCGACGAGCAAGCCCTCGCCGATGCCGCCCGGAAGATCTTCCCGAACGACCGGCTCAACTTTTTCTTCCGTCGGTCCAACCCGACCCGCGACGTGCCTCTGGACCTGCCGGACGTCGTCAATCAGCTCATGGCAGACGGTCGTGGCAGGATTCAGGTCCAAGTCGACGCCGACGGCTACGCCGACTTCTCCGCCCTCGGCCTCGAACGGGCGGACGTGCTGGGCATCATGCCGCGTGAGCTTGGAGAAGACGTTCAGCTTCGGCTGGCGGAGGAGTACCTCGTCGGGCTCGATTTCACGGTCACGACGGCCTCCAAGGCGGAGGTTCCGGGCGGACGAACGCCGGGCGCATTGGACCTTCTCAAGGTCGATCGCAACCCGTTCCGTGCGGGCGATGCGATGCGCGTCGATCTCGAAGACGGCCGACGTGTCGAGGCCATCGTCGCCAGCGACGGGACCGCTGAACTAGGCGATCTCGGAGTGGTCGAGGCGTTGGATCGGACGGCGGGTGACGTGCAACGCGACCTGATCGAGGTCGCCGGTCAAGATGAAATGCCGCCGGCGGTGGTGAATGTTTCACTCCGTCGTGCGGCAGATCTCGACGACACGGCCTCCGAGAAGACGCGAGTCATGGTGCTGGTCCTCGAGCAGCCCGACGTCCCGGCGACCCGGCCTGCGACGAGGCCGACAGAGGCGTCGACGCTCCCGGCCACTCGCCCCGGTTGACCCGAGGCGGTGCCGGGCCCTATCGTGCCGGCCGGCATTCGGGCCGGACTTTTTGAAGGACAAGACCCCATGCTGCCCGCACAACGCACCAGTAAGAGCCGCAAGCGCAGCCGCCGTAGCCACCAGGCGCTCAAGGCACCGCACTACGTGCGCTGCAACGCCTGCGGCAACGCCAAGCTGCCTCACTCGGCCTGCGGATCTTGCGGCTTCGTGAACCCGAACCTTGCCCTCAAGATCGGCGAGAACGCGGACGTGCCCGCGGCCGACTAGTTGTTTCTCCAGCGGCCACGGTCGGCCGACGTCGACATGCCAGACGCAACCAACGATCCCGTCCGCGGCATGGTCGCGGCGGTTGACGTGATGGGCGGCGATCACGCCCCCGACAGCATTCTCGCCGGCTGCTTCGCCAGCCTCGGCGACCTGGGTGACCACGACAAGCTGATCCTCGTCGGCGACGAATCCGTCATCGCCGCCGGCTTGAAGGCCGCGTCGGTGGACGATCTCCGCCTCGAGACGCTCGCGACGACCCAGGTCATCGCGATGGACGAGTCGCCCGTCGATGCCATTCGCCGAAAGCGCGACAGCTCCATCGCCGTCGCTGCCAAGCTGGTCGCCGACGGCAAGGCCGATGTCTTCTTGTCCGCCGGCAACACGGGAGCCTGCGTCGCCGCCAGCCAACTCCGGATGCGGACGCTCAAGGGCGTGGCCCGTCCCGGCATCGCAGTCGTCATCCCGACGTTCCACGGCCCGGTCGTCATGTGCGACGCCGGAGCCAACGTCGACCCGCAACCGCACCACCTGCTCCACTACGCCATCATGGCCGCGGCGTATAGCCGGGCGGTGTGCGGCGTGGAGTTGCCGCGGGTCGGGCTCATCAGCGTCGGTGAAGAAGAAGCCAAGGGCAACGACGTCACGAAGGAAGCCAACAAGCTGCTTCGGGCCGAGAGCCAGATCAACTTCGTCGGCAACGTCGAAGGTCGGGATTTCTTCAACGGCGTGGTCGATGTCGTCGTCTGCGACGGCTTCGTCGGCAACGTGATGCTCAAGAGCTTCGAGGGCCTCTTTGAGGGTCTGTTCCGCACGGTCTTCTTCGAACTGGGCGAGAACGCTCCGGAGCTGGTCGCGCCGTTCAAACAGATCATGGGCAAGATCAAGCGCCGCCACGACTGGCAGGAGTACGGCGGGGCGCCGCTGCTGGGGGTCAACGGGTACACGCTCATCGCTCACGGCTCCAGCGACGCACGGACGATCCAGAACGCCGTCAAGGCGAGCAAGCTGTTGGTCGCCAGCGACGTGAATTCGAAGATCGTCAATCACGTCGCCCAGCTCTCTGCCGTTGTGCCGGACGCATCGGCCTGACGTGCCGCCGTTGGTGGGCCGCTACGCTGGCGGTCCATGAGTGCGCCAGAACCGACCGCCACCTATCGAGCCGTCATCGCCGGCACCGGCAGCTATGTGCCTGAGAAAGTCCTGACGAATGACGACCTCGCCAAGATGGTCGACACGAACGACGAGTGGATCGTCCAGCGGACCGGCATCCGCGAGCGTCGTGTCGCCGCCGCCGATGAGCCGACGAGTGCGCTGGCCAGTCAGGCCGCAAAGCGTGCACTCGAGGCCGCGAATCTGGAGGCCAAGGACCTCGACTTGATCGTCGTAGCGACGATCACGCCCGACATGATGACCCCTGCGGCGGCCTGCTTCGTCGCGCACTCGCTAGGCCTCAATCGCACGCCCGCCGTCGACCTCAACGCCGCTTGCAGCGGCTTCGTGTACGGCCTGCAGTTCTCCGCCGCCCTCATCGAGAGCGGCCGGTATCGGAACATCCTTCTCATCGGGGCGGACAAGCTCAGCAGCATCACCGACTACACCGACCGGGCCAGCTGCATCCTTTGGGGCGACGGTGCCGGCGCAGCGGTGCTTCGACGCAGCACCGACGGCCATCGCGGCCTGCTCTTCAGCGAATTGCACGCCGACGGCGGCGGATGGGAGCTCATCAACTGCCCGGTCGGCAGCCGAAACCCGGTCAGCGAGAAGATGACCAGCAACGGACAGCATCATCTGCAGATGCGCGGCCGCGAGGTCTTCAAGTTCGCGGTGACGCGTCTCGACGAGCTGGTCGATCGTGCACTTCGAAAGACGAACCTGTCGCCCGACGACATCAAGCTCGTCGTGCCGCACCAGAGCAACCTGCGGATCATCGACAGCGCGCTCAACCGTCTGGGTCTCGACCGCGACAAGGCGGTGATCAACATCGACAAGTACGGCAACACCAGCGCCGCGAGCGTGCCGATCGCGCTCGACGAAGCCCTGCGTGCCGGACGGGCCGTTGAAGGCGACCTCGTCCTGGTGCTCGCCGTCGGAGCGGGATTGACGTGGGGCAGTGCGTTGGTCCGTCTCTAGCTCGCGGCGTTGCGGCAGGCTGGGCAGGCGGCTACACGTAGGCCGATGCCGCTCGTCCGCCACGCCGCCAACCCGATCCTCCAGGCCGCCGATGTTCCGTATCCGGCGTCGCTGGTGTTCAATGCGGGCGTCTGCAAACCGACGCGTGGTCGCTACGCGGGCAAGTACGTCATGATCTTCCGCAACGACTTCGGCGTCGACGACGTCGAGACGTTCAGGGCCCGGCAGGTTGAGGGGAAGCCGCACTTCGAAGGTACGAACCTCGGCATCGCGGTCAGTGATAACGGCATCAACTTCACGCCGGGCCCGCAGCCCGTCTGGAACTGGGGCGGCAGCTACTTCGGCAGATCAAACGAGGTGAAGCGGGCATACGACCCGCGGCTGACGGTCCTCGACGGCACGATCTACGTCTGCTTTGCGATCGATCTTCGTCACGGCGTCTCGGGCGGCGTTGCGACAACCCAGGATTTCGAGACCTTCGAGGTCCTGAGCGTCGCCGCACCGGATAACCGCAACATGGTCGTCTTCCCGGAGCGGATCAACGGGAAGATCGCACGGTTCGAACGCCCAATGCCGATCTACGGCAGAGGCTCGGCGGAGGCGTTCGACTTCTGGTACAGCGACTCGCCCGACGGCCGTTACTGGGGCAACAACCAACTCGTCCTCGGAAGCGACGAGGTGCCGTACGGCAACAACAAGATCGGCCCCGGGGCACCGCCCATCAAGACCGATCGTGGCTGGCTCGCCACCTTCCACTACGTGTATCGCGACGACGATCGACCGCTTGCCGGCTGGGAAGCCAACGGCTGGACCAAGACCTATGGCGCGGGACTGGTTTTGACGGACCTGAAGGAGCCGTGGCGCGTCATCGGCATGAGCCGCGAGCCGGTGCTTGCCCCTGAGGCCGACTACGAGGTCAACGGCTTTCGCGGCAGCGTCGTCTTCCCGGGCGGCATGCTTCTCGAGCCGGACGGCGAGGTGAAGATCTATTACGGCGCAGCCGACAACGTCGAGTGCCTGGCGACGGCGCACGTGGACGACTTGCTGGCCCTGGTCGAGCCGTGGCAGCCGAGCTGAGTCAACGCCCGAAGGCGTTGGCGGTCAGAAGCACGGGCGGCTTGGCGAGTTCGTCCGGATCGAGGTGTTTGGCCCCGCGGATGCGGAACTTGAACGTCTCCTCCGGCAACAGCGTCACGCACGCGTCGTCGACGACGGCCTCGCGTTCGAGCCGGTCGGGAGCGAGGCAGACATCTCGAAGCAGCGTCCCGGCCGTGATGGCGAAGATGTAGTCGTCGCCGTCCGCGTAGCCGTCGTAGGCGAAACTCGCCGGCGGGTAGCTGAGCTCCTTGTCCGGTGCAAACCACCACCACCCCCGTTCGCCCCCCGCGAGCGTGGCGACAAGAGCTGAGTCATGACGGCCGTGCATGGTCTTGGGCACGAGGAAGCGGCCGACGCTGCGGGGAGCGACGGTCACCTGCTCCGTGTGCTCGGCCAGCGACTCGCCGGAGACGTCGACCTGCTTGAGCACGCAGTCGCCGGCCCAGGCTTCGTCCGAGTCGTTGATGACGTAGACGGCCAACGCGTCGTTGGCATTTTCGGCTTTGCCGGCGCGTTGCGGCTTGATGGAGACGATCCGATCGGCGAAGAATCGTCGGCTCGCGAAGTAGAGCGGCTTGCCACGGCCGCTGGAGTCGATGCACGACCAACTGCTGACGGGCCAGCAGTCGTTGAACTGCCAAAAGACAGCCGCGGTGTTCCACGGGTGCAGCGAGCGGAACCACTCGATGCCCATCGTGAGCGCCGGGCCTGCATGACCTGTGCGAGGTAGCAGAACGAGTCGAAGTCGTTTTCAGGCAGGACAAAGTCGTCCTGGATGCGCTCACGCGTCTGCACCTGGCCGTCACGGCCGTTCTTGTTGTGCATGAGCATGACGACGGAGTGCCAGTGTCGCTCTTCGGGCGGGATGGCCTCGCTCAGCACGGCCCACGTGGGCGGGCCGTGGTAGCCGAACTCGGTGGCCATCCGCGGGTAGTGGCCCAGGTAGTTGCGGTACTGGCCGGCCCCGTGCCAGACGTCCCACATGTGCCGGTTGCCGTACTCGTTGAGATTCGGGTGCCGCTCCATGTTGCCGCTGTACGGGCTGGCGGGCCAGTAAGGGCGATGGGGGTCGAGCTCTTTGACCAGCTTCGGCAACAGGTCGAGCCAGTACGACAAGCCCCAGTCTCGGCCGCTTTCGCGGATCTCGATCCACTCGTCGCCCCAGTCGTAGGTGCCCCAAATGCACTCGTTGTTGCCGTTCCAGAGGACGATGCTGGGGTGCGGCATCAGGCGTGCGACGTTGTAGCGAACTTCCTCTTCGACCTTGACCTTGTACTCATCGGCCTCGGGGTAGCACGCACAGGCGAACAGGAAGTCCTGCCAGACCATGACGCCCATCTCGTCGCACGCTTCGTAGAAGTCGCGGCTTTCGAAGATTCCGCCTCCCCAGACGCGGAGCATGTTCATGTTCGCATCCGCCGCCATTTTGACCTGGTGGCGGTAGCGGTCGCGGGTGACGCGGTGCGGGAAACAGTCGTCCGGAATCCAGTTGGCCCCTTTGGCGTAGATGGCTTTGCCGTTGACTTTGAGGACCATCCGCTCGCCTTGGGCGTCGGGCACCGGATCGCCGTAGGGGGCGTCGTCGGGCGAGGTGTCGAGCTCCGTCGTCCGGAGTCCGATGCGTCGGTGCCAGCTCTGGCCGTCGGGCAGCGTGACGGTGAGGTCGTAGAGCGGTTGATCGCCGTGCCCGAGCGGCCACCAAAGCTGGGGCGACGGCACCGTGAACGTCGGCGAGCCGTCGCGGGTTTCGTCGAAGCCGTGACCACTGAGCCTGACGGTCGGCTGCGCCTCGCCTTCGACCTTCACGACGACCTCGACCGTCGCCGACTGGTCGGACGCACTTGAAATCAGCGGACGGACCTCGGCAAGGCGCGCGGTGTCCCAGGCCTCGATGCGGATGGGCCGCCAGACGCCGCAGGTCGCGACGATTGGGCCCCAGTCCCAGCCGTAGTTGCAGGCCATCTTTCGGACGAGGTTGTGCGCGTGCCGAACGCCCGCGATGCCGCCTTGACGCGGGAGATCCGGATACAGCTTCTCTTGCGCCCGGGCGTGGGGCACGGGTGCGGCAAAGTCGATGACGAGCACGTTCTGGCCCGGCTTGAGGGCCTGCTTGACGTCGAATCGCTTGGCGACGTGCATGTTGTCCGACGTGCCGATGGCCGACCCGTTGAGGGTGAGGGTGGCGATGGTGTCGAGGCCGTCGCAGGCGAGCTGGACGCGGGTGCCGTCGACGTCTGACGGGAGGTCGAAGGTGGCGGTGTAGCGCCACGACGTCTCGCCGATCCAGAGCTGTCGCTGCTCGTTGTCATGGAGATACGGATCGTCCAGCAGCCCGGCTGCCATGAGATCAGTCTGCACGCACCCGGGGACGGTCGCCGGCACGGGACCTGCGTCGAGCACGGGAGCGGGCACCTTCTTGAGGTTGTCCGTGGGTTCGAGCGTCCAGCGTGCCTCTGCAAGGTCGAAGTGCTTCATCGGGCCGGCAGCTTATCCTGTCCGGCTCCGGCGTCGCGACTGGCCTGTTGGTTGCCTTTGCGGCAGGATGCGTCGCCTCGCCCCCACCTGAACCTCATGCCTGAAGCTCCCGTCGTTGTCCAGCCACCGTTTCATAACCCACTCGCGCAGCTCGTCCCAAATCGGCTTCACCGGGTCATGCGGCGCGTTCAGGCCACGATCTGGCAGCGGCACGAAGACTTGCCGCTCGAGGCCGCGTCGGACGTGACCGAAGCCCCGGTTCAAGCACAGGATGCAACGGGGCTCAGCTTCAAGGAGATTCAACTTCCCACCGCCTTCGGACCGGCCTTCGGCGGGTGGGCCCAGCGGTGGTTCCGCCTCGACGTTCCCGCCGCAGTCAAGGGCGAAGAGGGCCGGCGGCACCTGTCCTGGAAGGCACAAGGCGAGACCACGGCCTACCTGTTGAAGGAAAGCGACCTCGTCCCCTGGTGCGGCCTCGACAACGTCCACCCGACTTGCCCGCTTCCCGATGAAGCCGCGACGATCTATCTCGCCTGCGGCTGCTGGCAGACGGGCATCTGGGGCCCGAACCGGCCGCTGACACACGAGGGCATCCGCATCGATGGCGTGAGCTTGTCCATCCGCGACGAGAAGGCGTGGCAGGCGTATTGCGACCTCGATGTCTTGCACAACTACCTCGCGTTGCTCCGATCGCGAGAGGGCGTCAAGGGCACGGATCGCCCCGGCTTCGGCTACATCGAGACGCTTCCGAACGTGTCCCCCCTGCTTCGAAAGGCGCTGCGGTTGATCGAGCGCTGCTGCGACGCCCAAGCGACGGGTGACATCGACACGCTGCTTGCGGCCACGCGAAAGGCCTATGAAGAACTCAAAGGCGCTGCCGGCACGGGCGTCGCTGCTTTGTTCGGACATGCCCACATCGACGTCGTCTGGCTTTGGCCCGAGTGGGTGGCCGACGAGAAGGCGATCCACAGCTTCGCAACCGTCTGCCGACTGCTGGAGCGGTATCCGGAAGTGCGGTTCACGCAGTCGATGCCGTCCATCTATCGCCGGCTCACCGAGATCAGCCAGGACTCGCTCCGGCAGATCGAAGAAGCACGCTCACGCGGGCAGTGGGAAGTCACCGGCGCTTTCGAAGTCGAACCCGACGTCAACCTGCCGTGCGGCGAGGCGCTGGCGCGGAGCGTGGAGGTCGGACAGCGTCAGGCGTCTGAAGTCAACGGGGGCGAACTGACAAGCACCTGCTGGCTGCCGGACGTATTCGGCTACAGCCAGTGCCTGCCACAGATCTTGAAGTTGTCGGGCGTTGACCGCTTCTTCACAACGAAGATGCACTGGTCGGCCATCACGCGGTTTCCATACTCCAGCTTCGTCTGGCAGGGGCCCGACGGCAAAAGCGAAGTCCTGTCCCACATCTCGCCCATCCCGTACAACGGCAGATGCGACATCAACGAGCACGAGCAGGGAGTCCGTCGTCATCGACAGGCCGACCTACATGAAGAGGTACTCCTGGGCACCGGCTTCGGCGACGGTGGCGGGGCGATGACCGAGCAGATGTGCGAGCGAGCGCGTCGCCAGACCGACCTGATGGGTGCTCCGGTTACTCGCTGGACGTCGGCCGGTGACTTCTTCGATCGGCTGAACGAGCAGCGACAAGAGCTGCCGAAGTACCGCGGCGAGCTGTACCTCGAATACCACCGCGGCACGTACACGACACAGTCGGAGCACAAGCGGCTCTATCGCCGGGCCGAGGTTGGGCTTCAGGTCCACGAGGCAGCACTCGTCGCCACCGGCACCGGACCGCTTGCGCCGGCCGACCACGACGATCGCTGGCGGCGGGTACTCTTCGCGCAGTTCCACGACGCGCTGCCCGGTAGCAGCATCAAGGTCGTCTACGACGAGCTCAATCCAGAGCTCGAAGCCGTCGGCGACCGAGAGCTCGCCGATGCGGCGGCATGCCTCGGTGCTGGAAAGTCGCACGTCTTCAATCCGCTCGCGACGGCGCGGGACGTCTACGTCGAAGGCACGGGCGTCGTCAGTCTCGGCGCGTTGGAGTCGAAGCCGCTCGAAGCAAAGGCGTCGCAGAACGTTGTCGAGGCGAGCGAGACCTCCCTTTCGAACGGCATCGTCCGAGCCACCTTCGAGGGCGGGCGTCTGTCGTCGATGATCGTCGATGGCTTCGACCTCGAACTCTCAGATGCCTGCGGCCTGCGGCTCTACCACGACGACCCGGTCAACTACGACGCCTGGGATATCGACCACTACACCGCCGCCACCGGCGTTGCGGTGTCCGCAGGAAGCCTCACCGTGACGTCGGCCGACGAGCATCGGGCTGTTCTCGAGACGTCGCCCGTCGAGTTGCCGGACGGTGCCGGCTCCGTCGTGCTGCGGTACATCCTCGATGCCGATTCCCGGCACCTTCGGATCGAGACCGACGTCGATTGGCAGGCCGAGCATCGCCTGCTCAAGTACCACGTGGTGAGTCGACAGTGTCGGCCGGTTCGGGCGATACGGGTGTCCGTTCGGGGCGATCAGTCGGTCGCGGGTAGCGGGCGTTGAATCCGACACGGCGATGTGGGAAGTCCCCGCCAGCCGGTGGGCTGCAGTCGTCGACGACATGGGCGACGGCGTTGCGGTTGTCACGCAAGCCAAGTACGGCATGAGCTGCCGGGACGGCGATCTGGGCCTGTCGCTGCTCCGTGCACCGCAGTACCCCGACGTCGAACGGGCCGACACTGAAGGGGCGGCAGGCGAAGGCGGAGGTGACGTTCGCAGAGCACGGCCGACATGCCGCACGCTTCGCCGTCGGTCGTTACGAGGCGACGCAACGGGGCGACGTCGCCTCGACGGCGACATCTGCAGAAACGCTGTTCGCTCCCGTCGTGCTCCACGGCGGCGACACGATCGGGCATGCCTTCGACCTCGACCACCTCGGCGGCCTGGTCCCCTCGTGGGTCCGACCCGAGTCAGGCGGCTGGACGCTTCGCCTTCATGAGACAGCCGGCAGCAACGGCACGATGTCGATCCGGGTCCACACGCCGGCCGATCTGAAGTCGCTCGACTGCTGCGACCTTCGGGGCGAGGTGCTCCAGACGGTCGAAGCCGACGACGGCGTCTTCAACGTGCCGTTCGGCCCGTACGACATCCTGAGTCTCCGAGCCGGCTAAGGGGCGTCGCTACTGCTGCTGCTGTTGCTGTTGTTGCTGCCCGTCGCCTGACATGACGGCGGCGGGCCCGGTGACGGCAGCGACGGACAGGGGGCGGAAGCGTTCGGCAAGCAGCTCCGGCGGAACCGACGAGAGCCGCTTGGTCGTGACCAGCACGTCGATCTTTTCGCCCGTCGCGCCGATGTAAACGCCGCGGTTGGGCGGGACGTCGTTGAAGTGTCGACCGATGGCGACTTTCACAAATCGCGGTCCGGCACGCAGGCCATTGGTCGGGTCGATGCCCACCCAGCCCCCGGTGCCGTCGCTCGACCGCTGCGACGGGAACAGCACCTCCGCCCAGGCGTGGGTCTGGGACGCGCCGAGCAGTTCCTGGTCGGTGTCTTCGTGGACGATGCCGCTGACGTACCTCGCCGGTATGCCGAGCTTGCGCATGACGGCGACGTAAAGGTGCGTGAAGTCCTGGCAGACGCCTCGGCCCTTCTTGAGGAAATCGGCAACGGGCGTGGCGCTGGTCGTCGCACCGGTCTTGTACTCGAACCGATCACGGATCAGGCCAAGCGTTCGACCGGCCAAGGTGCCGAGCGGCTCACCTTCTTTAGCCGCGACGTCGCTGACGAGTTGCTCGAGCAGCTTCAGACGGCTTCAGCGGGCCATCGAGAGTAAGGAAGTCGTACATCGCGTAGCCGTCGTCGACGTTCTCGGTCGGCCAGACGTCCGGGAGGTCGCTGAGACTCTCGACCGGCTCGTCGATGCGTGTCGTCTGCACGATGCTTGTGGCGTCGATGCGGATGCGGTTGTGCCAGCCGTCGATGCCGAAGGCATGAACGTGGTTATCGAGCCAGTCGAAGTAGCCGTGGACTTGCGTGGCGGGCCCGATGGCTAGGTCGAAGCTGAGCCGAACCTGGTCGCCCAACTGGGCGGGGCAGACGCGCAGCTCCATCTGGCTTTGCCGAATGGGCTCGTCGTAGGTCAGCTCGGTGGTGTGGGTGAGCTCGATGAGCATGAGGCCAACCCTAGCCGATGGCGGCGGCGGGCTCTTGCTGACGAACTTCGACGGCCGCGTGAAGCGTCTCCTTGGCCCGCGGACCAAAGAGCGTGCCGTTGACAGGCGACGTGTCGCGCCAGAATCGGCCGACGGCCAGGCGGACGTGATCCAGCCGTGGCAGGACGCCGTTCGTCGGATCGAACGACTTCCAGCCGACGAACGGCAGGTACACCTGCACCCACGCGTGCGTCGCGTCGCTGGGTGCGCGGCCGGCGTTCTTGGCTTCGTCGTCGGCGTTGCCGGTGTAGAGGTAGCCGCAGACGTACCTCGCCGGCACGCGAATCAGCCGCATGAGCGCGATGAACAGGCCCGCGAAATCCTGGCAGACGCCACGCTTCGATGCGAAGACGTCGTACGGCGTTGTCGCGTTGCTGGTCGAGCCGGTGACGTACTCAAAGTCGTGGAACAGCTTCAAGTTCAGGGCGAACAGCGACTCGATCAGGTCGCCGTCGTTGTCGTCGACGATCGTCATGACGTACTCGAACAGCTCCTCGATTTGGGCGTCGGGCAGCTCCTGGCTCTGGAGGTAGGGCCCGAGTACCAGTCGTTCGCGCGGCATCCAGTTCAGCGGAATCGTCGGCCGCTTGGGCATGACGGAGAACGAATAGGGGTCGAGATCGCGGAGCGTCACCACTGATTCGGCCGTCACGGTTAGCTCGCGATACGGCTGATCGAGCTCGAAGCGACCCGCCTCGTTGCCGAAGGCGTCTTCGAATCCGATGATCGGCACGTCTCTGGCCGGTTGGGCTTCGACGATCAGGCTGTGGCTCTTCAGTGACTGCCAGCGATCATGGACGGGACGAAGGTGTGACTGGTGGACCGACCGCTCGACGGCGCTGCCGTAGGCGTAGCGGGTGACGTGGCGGACGTGCAGCGTGCGGCTCGGTTTCTCAGGGTGTGACAAGGGTGCGTGATCGTCGCACAACACTCTGCTGCGCGGAATGTGCGATCAGCTAGACAGACAGCTCTTCTAGATGAGACTCAGACTCAACTAGCTGCGAGGCCTAGGCTCGGGCATGCCGCTGCTCCGGTTTATCGCGTTCGTGGTTCTCGTAGCCGTCGGCTCGGCGGCGGCGAATGAGGTCAACATCTACTCGTCCCGTCACTACGACGCCGACGATCAGCTCTACAAGCTGTTCGAGGAGCAGACGGGCATCAAGGTCAACCTCATCGAAGGCGACACCGACGCGCTGCTGACCCGGCTCGAGCGGGAGGGCGACTTGAGCCCGGGCGACGTCTTCGTTGCCGTCGACGCCGGCCGGTTGCACAAGGCCGTCGAGCGAGATCTGCTTCAGCCGACCGATTCGGATGTGTTGAACGACCGCATCCCCGCCGAGCTTCGGCACCCGGACAGTCTGTGGTTCGGCTATAGCCGACGCGCCCGGGTCATCCTTCTGAGCCGAGACGTGCCGGCGGATCACGTGACGACCTACGCGGGCCTGGCCGGCGACGCGGTCGACGGCGGGTTGCTGGTGCGTTCGTCGTCGAACATCTACAACCAGAGCCTCGTCGCGGCGATGATTGATCGCCTCGGTGCGGACGACGCTCAGGCCTGGGTTGACGGCATGGTCGAGAACTTTGCCCGCAAGCCGCAGGGTGGCGACCGTGATCAGATTCGCGCCGTCGCCGCCGGTGAGGGCGAGGTCGCGCTTGTGAACCACTACTACTACGCCCGGATGCTCGCCGGCGACGATGCCGCCGACCGCGAGGCGGCCGAGAAGCTTCGCCTCGTTTGGCCCGATCAAGACGGCGCGGGCACGCACGTGAATGTCTCCGGTGCCGGCATGCTGAGGCATGCACCCAACCCCGAGAACGCGAAGAAGCTCCTCGAGTTCCTGGCGACGAACGAGGCCCAAGAGCTCTGGGCCCTCGAGAACTACGAGTATCCGGCGGTTGACGATCCGGCTCTGGAGCTGCCGGCGGTGCTGGTCGGCTTCGGGTCGTTCAAGGCCGATCCTGTCAATGCGTCGAAGCTGGGCGAGAACAACCGTGAAGCGGTCCGCGTGATGGATCGGGCCGGCTGGCGATGAGCCGAGTGACGGCGACGACTCGCAAGCGACGGTGGCGGCCGAGCTGGCCCGGCATGTGGCCGCTCTGGTGCGTCGATCATTTCGGCCGTCGTGGCGGTGCCATTGGTGACGGTGCTGGCATCCGTCTTCCAAAGCAGCGACGGCGAGTGGCAGCACCTGGCCCAGACCCGGCTAGGCGACTACGTCCGCAACACGCTGATGCTGGCGATCGCCGTTGTTACGCTGGCGCTGGCTGTCGGCTCCGCCTCGGCTTGGCTCATCGAGACGTGCGACTTTCCGCTGAGGAAGACGCTCCGCTGGATGCTTCTATTGCCGCTGGCGGTGCCGGCGTATCTGTCGGCCTATGCGTACACCGACTTGTTGCAGTTCAGCGGCCCGGTGCAGAGCGGGCTGCGAGAGGCTTTTGACTGGGGCAGGCGAGACTACTGGTTTCCTGAGGTTCGCTCCGTCGGCGGGGCGGCGGTGATCATTGCGTTGTCGCTCTTTCCGTACGTGTACGTCGCGGCGAGGACGGCCTTTGCCGAGCACGCGACGGCGGCGATGGAGGTCGGCAGAACCCTGGGCCGGGGGCCCTGGAGATGCTTCTTCACCGTCGCCTTGCCGCTGGTGAGACCGGCGCTGGTGGCGGGTTCGGCGCTCGTGTTGATGGAGACCCTCGCCGATTTCGGCGCGGCTGACTACTGCGCCGTAGACACCTTTGCGACCGGCGTCTATCGCACGTGGCGTGGGTTGGAGTCGCCCGTCGCCGCTGCTCAGCTTTCGGCTGTGCTGCTGGGGGCGGTGGCGGTGCTGGTCCTTCTCGACTTGTTGGCGAGGCGACGGCGACGGTTCCATGGCGTTAGCCGGGCATCTCGTCCGGTGCGGCGAGTTCGGCTCGGCGTTGTCGGCTCGACGGCGGCGGTCATTGTCTGCGGACTGCCCGTGCTGCTCGGGTTCATCGTCCCGGCGGGCGTTTTTGCACACATGGCCTGGACGTCGGGCGACGCAAGAGCTTGGGAAGTCGTGACGCACTTCGGCTTCAACACGCTCTGGCTCGCGGCGGCGTCGGGTGTGGTCGCGGGCGTGCTGGCGCTGCTCGTCGCCTTCGGCAGGCGTGTGTCGACCAGCCCCGGAATCCGGGCGGCGGGGCGATTCGCGGGCCTCGGGTACGCGTTGCCGGGCACGGTCGTGGCGGTCGGCGTGCTGGTGCCTTTGGGGCGACTCGATCATGGCATCAACGACCTCACGCGGCACCTCTTCGACTGGCGACCCGGGCTGATTCTGACCGGCAGCGTTGCGGCGGTGATGCTGGCGTACCAGACGCGATTTCTCGGCGTTGCGCTTGGTATGATCGAAAGCGGCATGCTCCGGGTGCGCCAAAGCGTGGACGACGCGGCCCGGTCGCTCGGCACGTCGGGCGGCAAGCTGCTGGTGAGGGTGCATCTGCCGCTCCTGCGTGGCAGCTTGCTGGCGGCGATGCTGCTCGTGTTCGTCGACGTCGCCAAAGAGCTGCCGGCGACGCTGATGCTCAGGCCGTTTAATTTCGAAACCTTGGCCGTCCGCGTCTATCAGCTTGCGAGCGACGAGCGTCTCGAAGAAGCTTCATTGGCTGCGTTGGCCATCATCGGTGTTGGGTTGGTGCCGGTGATCGTGTTGTCGACGTTGCTCGAGAACCGGCAAGCACACAGGGATCTCGCATGACCATCGCCAGCACCGACACTTTCGAGAGGCCGACGAGCAAGGTCCACCTGACGCTCAACGGCCGAAGCACGCTCCCGCCACCTGCCGAGCCGGTGGTGCGGGTCGAGAACGTGTCGTTCGCCTTCGGCAAGTCGCAGATTGTCGATGACGTCAGCTTTGACCTAGTTCCGGGCAAGGTGCACTGCCTGCTGGGCGACTCGGGCTGCGGTAAGACGACGCTGCTTCGCCTGCTCGCCGGCCTCGAACGAGCCTCGGCCGGGCGGATCACGATCGACGGGCGACTCGTCGACGACGCAGATCAACACGTCCACGTGCTTCCGGAGAAGCGCCCGCTCGGCCTCGTCTTTCAAGACGCAGCTCTGTTTCCGCACCTGGACGTCCGCGGCAACGTGGCCTTCGGCATGAATGGCCCACGTGGAGCGCGCAAGCGGGCGGCGGACGAGTTGATCGACCGTGTCGGGATGAAGGGTCGCGAGCGGGCCATGCCGCACACGCTCAGCGGTGGCCAGCAGCAGCGGGTCGCTCTTGCCCGTGCGTTGGCACGCGAGCCGAAGGTCATGCTGCTCGACGAGCCTTTCAGCGGGCTCGACCTGACGCTTCGCGATCGTCTGCGGGAAGAGACGCTGATTCTGCTTCGCGATGCCGGGGTGGCGGTGGTGCTGGTGACGCACGATCCGCGGGAAGCCCTGGTCGCGGCGGACGTGGTGAGCGTCATGCGTGACGGCCGACTCGAAATCAGCGGCAGCCCGGCGGACGTGTGCGTTTGTCGGCAGGATCCGTTCGGCGGGACGGTCGTTCGGCTTTGCACCGAGGCGGGCTTGGACGGTTGCGAGGCAGGATCCCGCCCCGACGCCGCTCGGCTGCGGTAGCATGGTGGCCCCGCCCCTGGTTGTCAGAGATTCCATCGCCCACGCATGCAGACCCAAACGCAGAACTTGCCCCAACCCGCTCGTAATCCTGCGGGCTTCGGCGGCTATCGGCTCGACGGCGTGTTCGACGAGATGTTCGAGCCGGACGACGGTGGCAAGATCGTCCCAAGAGGCCACTACGAGGGCGTGCACCAGCAGCTTCTCGGGCTCGACACCGAGAGTCTCGAGCGGCGTCGCAGAATGGCGGAGGTCAGCTTTCGAAACCAAGGCATCACCTTCACCGTCTACGGCGGCGAAGAATCGGGGCGTGGCATCGAGCGGACGTTGCCGTTCGATCTGGCCCCCAGAATCATCCCAGATAAGGAATGGGAGCATCTCGAAGCGGGTTTGAAGCAGCGAATCACCGCGTTGAACCTGTTCGTCGCCGATATCTATGGCGACCAGCACATCCTTCGCGAAGGGCGAATCCCGCCGAGGCTCATTCTGGCGGCCAAGCTGTTTCGCCGCGAGATGCTCGGCGTCCGGGTGCCGAGCGATGTCTATATCCACATTTGCGGCAGCGACCTGATCCGCGACGGCGACGGCTACAAGGTGCTCGAGGACAACTGCCGAAGCCCCAGTGGCGTCAGCTACGTCATGGAGAACCGCGCTGTGATGAAGCGCGTCTTTCCGAGCCTGTTCAACAGTTACAGAGTGCGGGCGATCGAGAACTATCCGTACAACCTTCTTGCAACCCTCCGCGCCGCCTGCGCGCCTGGCGTGGACGACCCGACGGTCGTTGTCCTGACGCCTGGCGTGTTCAACTCCGCCTACTTCGAACACTCCTTCCTGGCGCAGGAGATGGGTGTCGAACTCGTCGAGGGCCGCGACCTGGTCGTGCGAGACAACTTCGTCTACATGCGGACGGTCGCCGGGCTTCGGCGTGTCGATGTCATTTACCGGCGTATCGATGACGACTTTCTCGATCCGCTCTGCTTCCACCCCGACAGTGCTCTGGGCGTTCCGGGCTTGATGAATTGTCACCGCACCGGCCACGTCGCCATCGCCAATGCCGTGGGCGCGGGCGTGGCGGACGACAAGGCCGTCTATCCCTTTGTTCCGGACATGATCGACTTCTACCTCAAACAAGAGCCGATCCTCGACAACGTGCCGACTTACGTGTGCGATCGACCTGAAGATCTGCAGTACACGCTCGATAATCTCGACAAGCTTGTCGTCAAAGGAACCAATGATTCCGGTGGCTACGGCATGTTGATGGGCCATCAGTCGACCAAGGCGGAACGTGAGGCGTACGCCTTGAAGATCAAAGACGATCCACGCGGTTTCATCGCCCAGCCGGTCATCGATTTGAGTCAGCACCCGAGTCTGACGGCAGACGGTTGGCGAGGCAGACGCGTCGACCTTCGGCCCTACATCCTGACCAGTCCGGACGGTCAGGGCGGCTTCGACATCAACATCATGCCCGGCGGCCTGACGCGGGTCGCATTGCGGGAGGGCTCGCTCGTCGTCAACTCCAGCCAAGGCGGCGGGAGCAAAGACACTTGGGTCCTCGAAGACGCAGAACCCGCGAACCATGAGGAGGTCGCATGAGCTTGCATCGCCCTCACGAAGCTTTCGTTACCGGTCAACCCTTCGCCGCCCGGCAGACGGAGCGGCCGCTCTTGGCACGCGTCGCGGAGAACATCTTTTGGTGCGCCCGCTACGTCGAACGTGCAGAGCACCTGGCTCGTGGCACGCTGGTCACGACGCAGCTCGCCAGTGACGCGGGCGATCTCGACGATCACCTGCGCAGCCGACTCTGGCACGGCCTGCTCGAAGCCTTCGACGTCGCCGACCCTGAAGATAACGACGCGGGCCAAACCCTCGGCGATCGAACGGTCAGGTACCTGCTCGCGGACGAGAACAATCCGCTGTGCGCATGCGCCTGCATCGCTCAGGCTCGCGAGAATGCCCGGGCGGTTCGCGGCGAAGTCAGCCTCGAGATGTGGCAGACGCTCAACGAGTTCTACTGGTCGCTCGAAGGCGGCGGTGGATTCGAAGGGGCAAAGCTCATCCTGGCAGAGTCCGCAGAAGGACTGCTGCAGCACCTGGTGCGGACGTCGATGCACTTCCAGGGCGTGACGGACCAGACGCTGGCTCATAATCGCCGCTGGGACTTCGCTCTGACGGGCCGACTGCTCGAACGTGCGGATGCATCATGCCGCTTGCTCCTGGCGCGGGTCGAGTTGCTCGCAGGTGCCGGCGATCAGCTCGAAACACCGTTGAAGAACATTCAGCTGATGGCTGCCCTGCGGATGTGCGGCAGCATCGAGGCTTACCGGCGACAGCACGCCAATGACCTTTCACTGGAGCAGGTCGTCGGGTTCCTGTTGCTTCGCGCCGACCACCCGCGGTCGATCCGCTTTGCCGTCGGAGCGGCACAAAAGGCTGTCGCACGAATTCACGGAGAAAGCGGCGGGCAGCAGGGTGGTCTTGACGAGGCGGAACGTCTCTTGGGCCGACTCGCCACGAGGTTGGAGTATGCAGATCTTGCCGAGGTCGCAGATGACGGCGGTAAGGCGACGCTGACCGACGTCCGGACCTGCGTCGCCGAGGCCAACGCGGCGCTGCACCATCGGTATTTCGCTGCCTGAACCGCAAAGCGGCCGGGTACTTGATCTGCGTCCCCGAAGGTGCCGGACGTGGTCGGCATCAGGCCGATAACGTTGCTTATGTTGAGCGTGAGAAGGCCTCAGACTTGTCTCTTCCTGTGCGGCCGTGAGCCTTTGACTTGGCACGGACGGCCGAGGGCATCTGTCCGACGTCGGCATGAAACGCACGGCTGAAGTTGCCGGCGGTGCTGAAGCCGCATCGCATGGCGACCGAGAGCATCGGGAGTGTCGTCGTCGTGAGCAACGAAAGCGCAAGCTGCCTGCGGGACTCGCGCAACACGTCTCCCGGTGGCCGACCCATGGCGGATTTGAAGTGACGCTCCAGCGCTCGACGTGAAAGTCCAACGGCATCGGCCACATCATCGAGCGTCACGGGCCATTGCTCGAAGTCTCGAATCATCCGCAGCGCGCGGTCCAGCGTCTCGTCGCCGTGCAGCAGGCTTGCAGTGCTGTCTCGCTCTTCGACGCCCGAGGGCTGGACGTAGAGCCGTCGGCCGGTCTGGTCGTCGCCGCCAAGATGAGCTGCCAGCATTCGTGCGGCTTCGTATCCGACCGCGTGGAGGTTCGGGTTGACGCTGCTGAGCGACACGGCTGCGAAGGGCCCGTACAAGGGGTGGTTGTCGACCCCGAGCACCGCGAGATCCTGCGGAACCTTTCGATCTGTTCGGCGGACAAGTTCGAGATAGCTCAACGCAAGCCAATCAGAAGCGGCCAAGATTGCGGTGCGTCGTGGAAGCTGGTCCGTCCATGCGGTGAGATCTGGCAACGACGCCGGGTCGAGTGGTTCAACCTGCCGGCTCAGACATGCGTGGCCGGACTCACGCAGACGTTCAACGTACCCGTCGCGACGTTGATCGCTCCACCAGCCGGGCATGCCAAGAAAGGCGTGGTGAGCGTACTCCCGCTCGAGCAAGTGTTCGGCGGCCATGCGGCCGATGGCGACATTGTCTAAGAGGACGGAGGCCGTGTTAGGCGGACCGATCAGATCGAACGGATCTTCAATTGCGACAGCTGGAACTTCGACCTCAGCGAGATATGGGACGAGGTGATCCGCCCGCCCGATCAATCCGTCGGGCCGATGCCGTCCGCGCGATCTTGACAGCACGCCGGGGCTGTCGCCCTCGCCGGTGTCGTGGTAGAAGACCACGCGCCAGCCTGGGCCACTTCCGGAGGCGTTCCAGCCACTGACGAAGTCTGCCACTCCCTGGACCCAAGCCACGCCGGTGGCATGCCCGCCCCGGGCGACCACCGCGATTTCAGTGACCGGCTTTGACGGCATGTCGCTAAATGATACGTGATTTGTTCGCTTCACGCAAAGCATCGGTCTTGGCTGGAGGTAGATTGGGTTTCTGAACTCGCTGCAAGTTGCAGCGGATGAGACTCACTCCGCGGAGGAACTATGGAAAATCATCTAATCATTGCCACGGCTGTCATCGCCGCCGCTGCTGTCACCACAACGCACGCCTCGGTCATCGTCCAAGCGCCTGGCCAAGACTACATCGCGTTCGAAGCCGAGTCGTTCACCACGGCTAGTTCAAACTTTCAACTTGTGACCGAGTCCACGACGCCCGACATCCCGGCTGACTTTAGTGGCGGTGCAGGGATGTGGGTCGCCGGCGACGTCGCGGGTGTCCCATTCATCGGTGCAAAGACCGCTGGAACCAACGTCATGACGTATACCCTTGTCTTCAACCAGACGGGTACGTACAGCCTGTTCAACAGCGGACTCGTCGGCACCGACACGGCCGAGACGGACATCAGCGAAGGTGCTGAGTTCTCGGGCAACGACAGCGTCTTCTTTCTGAACACCGTGGGAGCCGATCCATCAGCCGCCGGCAGCTACAGCCAAGCGGTTCCAGGGCCTACGGGTGCAGGAGTCGCGACACAAGGCTTCGCAACCAGCAGCGGGGTCAACTTCAACATCACGGCCGCCGATCTCGGCGTCCCTGTCACGTTCGCGGTTTCCGAGCGGGAGGATGGCAACGTACTCGACCGTTTTGTTTTCTCGTTGGACTCGAGTTTCGGTTCGTTCCCCAACAGCGGCGACTTCGATGGAGAGTTCGATGGTCTCGCCAATAGCCCGGTTGTTCCGATTCCGGAACCGACCTCGGCGGCTGTTGGTCTGCTCGGCTGTCGGCCTGCTGGCCGGCCGGCGTCGTCGTGCATGATCGCACGCTCACTGCTACCAACTCGTGGACGCGTCGCCCCTCAACGGGCGACGCGTCTTTCTTTGGTCGTGGCCGACGTTCCGACGTGCACGCCCACGCCAATCCCGGCCGTCGCAGAGAGGTGGCCAACGCCCGCTAACCCGCTGACTTCGAGAAATCTGCGGCTGCCCGGATCAACTTGAGGTTGTCGTCCAGGCGACTGCGGCGGTGGTCGGTGAGCCAGATGGCTTCCAGCCGTTTGCCAACGTCGAGCAGACGCGGGGACAGGTCACTGGCCGGGCGGACCTTTTGCTCTGCGAGCATCTTCTCTGCGGCCAGGCGATCCATGTCCCAGCTGAGTTCGAACTGCGAGGCAAGACTGCCCGTCACTCGGTCGACGGCAAGCCCGGGCATGTGATCGGGCCGATCGGCGACACGTTGCAGCTCTTGGATGGAGGCATCGGTCCACAGCTTTCGTAAGCCGATGCCCATCCTCGCCGGACATGCCGGCGGCATGTCCGCGTACGCGGGGCTCGGCGGATCGGCCGGCTCGACGAGGCCGTGATACAGCGACCAAGGTTTGTCGCTGGGAGGCGTTGCCAGCTCCTCGAGACTTTCGACAAAGGATGGCTCGGGCTGGCCCAGCTCTTTGCGACAAAAGTGCTCCATGAACGTCCGACGGTCGACCGCCCTTCCGTTCCATGCATGCGCACCCGCGAACGCGATGGGTAGCAGGCTTCCTGCTCGGCAGTTGCGGTGACCGGCGTCGCCCCAGTCGGTCATGAGCATGCCTTCACTGCCTTGTTCCAAGCCGGCGGCGACGAAGTTCTCGACGTTCCACAGGGCGGCTTTGAGGTTGCCGCCGTGCGTCATCCAGGTGTTGCTGCCGGGGCACACGACTAGCGGATAGCCGTGCTCCCGAATGGCCGCACCCTGTGCGAATCGTCCGAGGGTTCTCTCGCTGTGCCCGTCGTACTCCCAGTTGAGCATCACGGCATCGCTCGGAAAACCGCCGAGACGTTCGGGATGCTTGAGCACCACGTCCGCCCAGAGATTGACGCGCTTGCCGAAGTCTTCGGTCAGGATCTGGTGCAGTCCGCTGACGAAGTCGATGTAGAGCTGTGCAACGCCGTGGGCGTCGGCCTGCGGCTTGCTTCGCCCTTGGCCGATCTCCCAGGTCTCGTCGCAACAGATGTTGAAGTCTTCGGCGTCGAACAGCGGGACCAGTTCGCTGTACAACTCGCGCATCAACTGGAGTGACCGCGGGTCGGTCGGGCAGAGCGTGGTTCCGCCGGGGTAGCCGTGATGGCCCGGCAGCTCGGCCAGGTGCTGATAGTCCGGCAGCGACAACAGCCACTCCATGTGCCCGAAGCTCGCCAAGGAACCGACCAATCGGATATGACGCTTGGCGGCGTAGTCCCTGATTGCCTCGATGTCGCCGGGCGTGAAAGGGTCCAGCCCCTCGCTCAGGTCTGGATGATCGTTGAACGAGAAACCCGTCTCGATGTAAAGCTGGAGCTCGTTGTAACGCCAACGGCTCAAACGATCGATCAGTGCGTGAACCGCACTGACCGTCGGGATTTTCCCCCGTGCACAATCTAGATAAAGACCACGCCGACCCATGTCGGCGTGGTCTTCAATAAGCTCGCAATCGAGTTGCCCGTCGCCCGCTTCGATCAGTTCGGCAAGCGTGTGCAAGCCGTAGCTGACTGCGGCCGCGTTGTTGCCGACGATGCGGACACCGTCGGTCGTGACGCTCAACTTGTAAGCGTCGATCCCTTGCAACTCTTCCTCGACCCGCGCCAGCACAGACGATCTTGAGCCTAAATGAGAGCGAGCCGACTGCCGAAGAGCTTGCGTTACATGCTCGACGGCGACTCGGCAGCTGCCTGGTGCATCGACGGTAGTCCGAGCATCAACCGTGAGGGTGCCTTCTAGGTGCTGACGCGACCGCGGCGTGATCAACAACGGGGTCTGGCCCCTCCGATTGATGTCATTCATTGCGGAGTCTCTTAGTTGTTGTTGGGTCTGCCATAGACAAAGCCGTTGCCTTGGAATCCGACGTACACCATTCCGAAGACATCCGGATCGCCTGTGACGCAGGTAACCTGATCGAAGATGCCGTGCGGGGCCTCGGAGATCAAGTCGAAGCTTCTAGCTTCGTCGGTGCTGCGGTAAAGGCCCCACGTGCCTTCAATCAAGCCGTAGAGGAATAGCGTTGGTGGGCCATCTTCCACTTCGGCTTTGCCGAAGCCAATGGCCCAGGCTTCATCGACGCCGGGAAGCTTGGCCCAACTCATGCCCGCGTCAGTCGAGTGGTACAGGCCCGTCTCGGACTCTGGTGCACGAAGGTCATAACCGGTGGCGAGCCAGAGTTCGCCAGCTCGGCCGGGCGTGACTCGCAGCTGGTTGTGGTATGCGTACCCAGTAGCCCGTTTGACACCCTCGGGTTCGATCCAGGTCGCCCCGCCGTCGTCGCTGCGGTAGATCGTGCCCTTTTCCCAGTGATAGGCGTAGAACCGGCCGGGCGTGACAGGGTCAGCTGCGAGCGACTGCTTGTAGACCAAGTAGTGCTCTCGGCGGTCCCAGTAGTCGCCGATTTCTGCAGGCACCCACGTCTTGCCGCGGTCGGTGGTGTAGAAAATCGATTGGTCCGCCCCGTTCTTCCCGTCGCTATCGATGTAGACGCGAGGCAGCCAAACCATCGAGTCAGGATTCTCTGCATCCACTGCAATCTCGCCGAACTTGGCTTCACGCGGATTGTTGAATTCGGTTTCCGGGTTAATCGACTCGAACTGCGTCCAGGTCAAGCCACCGTCGGTGCTGTAGCCGCTGTGGTTGCCGTCACCGTCGTAACCGGTGTTGTTCATCGCCCCGCTCGGCTGCCGGCTGTCGGTCAGGGTCGCGACCAGGAACTGGGGATTGGTCCCCTGCGCGTTGACCCGAATGCCCATGGTGAAGGTGTCCGTCAGCGGGATCTGCTGGGAGGGGTACACATCGAGTGCGTCGTAGCCGTTCTTGACGTGGCCGGCACGGTCTCGCATCAGGAAGGTGATCTTTCCGCCCGGTGCAGCGTGTACGTCGCTGGCGACGGTCTCTTCGATGCCCATGCTCATGTTGGTGAACATGGGGCCTACTTCTGGATCGGCTTCGGAGAGCGGCGAGCTTTGCCAGATGCCCATGCCTTCAGCGAACCACAAGCGATCCGGATTGCGGGGATCGAAACGCAGATCGCCGATGCTCAACCAGTCGCGAACGTCGGAGTTCTCGAGCCACATCATGTCCGGCGAGCGGTACATGTCTTGGCCCTCATCTGTCAATGAACTTGCGGCAAGTAGCTGCCACGATTCCCCGCCGTTGTCTGTTCGGTACAACTGTTGGCCACCGTCGGTCATCGCGTAGACCTTGTCCGAGTTCGTCGGATGGACTGCAAGATCAACGACGTTCGCGATCGGCGGGCTGACGTCGTCCCAGTCGCCATCCTCGTACTGGCGCACGCCGATTCTACCGCCCGTGAGGTAAGCGACGCCGTTGCTGATCTCGAGGTCTGTGCCAAACCGTGCCCCGACCTTCTCCCAGCTTTCGCCACCGTCTTCGCTGCGGAACGTGCCGACGCCATCAACGCACAGCATGGCCACATTCGGCTGCTGGTCGTCGAAGACGACCGGACCGATGCCGAAGATGTTGTCGCCGGAAGGCACGCCTTCAACCACGTCGAACGTGAGTCCGCCATCGGTGCTCCGGTAGAGCCCATCTAGACGCGAGCCGAACAGCACCACCCCCGTACCGCCGGGTTGAAAGGCAAGACGTTCGTTGGTGAAGCGACCTTCTGCGTTGCCAACCATCACGGCGTCGATGTCACACATCTCGAAGGTTTCACCACGGTCGGTGCTGAGCAGCATTACCCCTGGGCGGTCTCGAAATTTGCCGGCACCGACGATAACTACATCCGGATTTGCCGGGTCGATGGCAATCGCTTCGACGTGGTACACGTGGCTGCGTGGAACACCCAAGCCGGCGTCTTCGGTGCCAGTAACGTTGAGAGCCTCTTCGGGAATGGAGTCCAAGACGAAGAGCTGAGTCCATTCCGTGTCATCCCAGCGGTAGATCCCGCCGACGTCGGTTCGGACATACATCGGGCCCTCCTTGTCGGGATGGATCGCGATGCCGACGACGTATCCGCCACCACCGAACTTGACCTGCTTGAACGTGTAATCTGCTTCGACACTCGTCGGTTCTGCAAATGACGTGTTAGCGGTGCCGCCGAGGAACGCGAGCGTCCCAAGGGCCAGGACACACGGAGACAAAAGACGATTCTTCATTTTGAAGCTTTTCATGAGTTCAACCTCCAGTCGAACGCGACGCCACACCATGACGCAGCTTGCGTCGGATCGGTGAGGTCGCGGTAAACACTTGCCGCATCTGCCGGATCCGCGATCCAGGTCAGAAGATCATCGATGCGTAGCCGACCCTCGGCTACGAGTGTCAGCGTTGCCAGTGCGTCGGACCGGGTCGAGTCGCGTGGCAACACCATGCTGATCTGCCGCTCGAAAGCGGTCTGGTAGTCGAAGGTGACGGGACCGGTATAGCTACCTTGAAGTATGTATCGAGGCCCCGGTTGATCGCCCTCTGACCAAGGGTCTTGCCGGACCTTCTGCATCGCCGCAGCCATGACGGCAGGAGAGCCGGTGCAGTCGACGACGACATCGAAGAGTCCGTCGACATCGTCGAGACTGCTCGCGACTCGGCATCCCGCACGTGCCGCAGACTCGGTACGGGCTGCAACTCGGTCCACTGCCATCACGTCGGTTCCGGCTCCGAGCCACAAGCGAGCGGCCAGCGCACCGATCATGCCGAGCCCGATGACGAGCACCTTCTCACCCGCCTGAGCATTGCCTGCTTTCAGGCCGCGATGCGCGATGGCCGCAAGCTTGTTGTGCACCACCTCTTGCGGCTTTAACCCATCGGGCACCCGGAACACGTCATCGGCTTTCACCGCGTGGAGCGATTGGTGCCCCCCGTACCACCTTGTCAGCCCGGGCGGTGTGCGTCCCCCCGCGCACACGACCTCGGTGCCTTCAGGCCAATCACGATTCCCCGAGCTGAGAACGCGTCCCGCGACGCAATATCCGGGCACGTAGTCGGGTAGCCCGTTCTGAAGCATCCGCAGCTCCGTACCCGGGCTGATACCGGTCAGTGCCGACTCCACCAAAACCTCGCCTGACTCCAGGTCGAGTGGCGTTTCATCAACGTGCAGTCTCGCCGTGGCTTCGGAGCCGCCATGAACGATCATCCGGCGTGCAGGTGCGTTCAATAAACAAGGGGCGGGTGGCTGAGGCCAAGAGGCAGTGGCCGGCAATTGGCGAAAGAACTGTCGATCACTTGGCGGTCAGACGTTTGGAAGCTTCCGACGCCACCAAAGTTTCCGCGTGCCCGTCAACAAACGCGTAGTTCGCACGACCATCTATGAAGTCGACCGCCACGTCGCCCGTTCGTTCGTGCCGCGCGGGATCACCTTCGTCGAGACGTGAGAACACCGGCGAGCCCATCCACCAGGTGCTGATGTTGATCTTGAAGTCTTGACTGTCGCCGATGTAGGCTCGCGTGGCCGGTCCACGGATGTTGGTCAGCCGCATGGGTGCCAGACCCACGTCATCATCGGTGTCGTTCTTCCAGCCGGCCCGGCCGTATGCGGGGGCAGAGCTGTCGGGTAGTCGCAGTTGCTCGCTCATGCCGTAACCGGGGAACGAGCGCGGATCGATGTCAAAGACCGTCCCGCCGATGGGTCTGTAGTCGGGGCACGACTTCGAGATCTTGCTCAAGTTGCTGTCCTCAATGCTGCGTCCGCCGATGTATGGGGAGATGAATCGCAGCCACCCGAGGCCGAATTGTCCTCGAAACGGCTCGTACTTGACGTACGGCAGTGAGTTGTCGTGATCTTGGGAATAGAGCGTTGAACCCACCGCAAGCTGCCGGACGTTGCTCAAGCAGCTAACGGTGTTTGCCGACTTCCGCGCCGCTTGAAGCGACGGTAGAAGGATGGCGATCAGCAGCGCGACAATCGCGATGACGACCAGAAGTTCCACGAGTGTGAAAGCATGGGGTTTCTTGTGCATGCCAATGGGCTCCTCATTGCAACGGGAAAGCACCACGTCTCGAGTTACCGAGACGTGACGCGAAGTACAGCTCATTCAGTTAGGCGCTGCGACGACGCAGCAGAGTCATCCCAAGACCGGCCAAACCGACCATCGCCATTGTCGGCTCTGGGATGGCGGAGGTGATGACGATGTTGTCAATTCGCACGACATTGTCCCCGTCCTCGCCGAACGTGGTGTCAGTACCCAGCGACTGGAACTGGACCGACGAGCTGTTTCCAAGGTCGCTTCCCTGGAAATTGGCCACCTCTGATGATGTTCCCAGTTCGTCCAGCCCGAAGCTGACCGTCTGATAGCTGCTCGTCACGTCAAACGAAGGGGTGGCAGTTAGGTTGCCACCGCCTGTGAAGATCCTTGCGGAGAATGGTGCAGAAGCACCTTCCAGACCCTCCGCGAGAATGTCGAAGCTCAGGGTGTAGTCAGCAGCGTTGTCGCTTTCGAGCGTGGCAGGATCAACTGCCCCGGTGTTGAAGTTCAGAGCGAACGATGCGAATCGAAAGCCGCTGGTGCCGGTCAAATCGAAGGTGTACACACCTCCCTGTCCCGGGTTCCCGTTCCCGTCTTCTCCGATCGACGTGACACCGCTGCCACCGGCAGAGGCAAAGCCCGGGTCGGTGGTGTCGTAGTCGATGTTGTAGACGATCTGTGCCGCCCCGGCTTGTGTCGCCAGTGCAGCTACCGCCGTGATCGCTCCGCTCGTGTATAGCCAGTTCCTGTTCATTGTGTCTCCTATCCGCTTCGGCCAACTCGGCCGGTTTGACGCGTCGCATTCAAAGGTGCCGGGACGCGGTCGGCTTCAGAAAGATACCGCACCGCAAACGGCACGACCGCCACATCTGGAAGACGTGTTGACGGATATGGAAGTCTTTCTACCGTGTGGCCTTGCCCCGCAAGACGCCCGAATCGAGCCACCGGCCGACCTCGCACCTGCTAGCCGTTCCGTCTCACCTCGACAGCGGTTGCCACCAGGGCATCTGGCGATTCATCCGCAATCGCCCTGATTGGACGATGATGGCGTCCCCACAGGATGCAGGTGGACTGGCTGCCAGGAGCGGTCCGCTTCCTTGGGCTGACGCGTACATCGCGCCGATCTACACCGAGCGAGCTCGGATGGCAGCGATGGCGTTGCCGATTCCGGTCGTCGATCTCATTGAACCCGTCGTCGACGTGCCCGACGACGGCCTGCTGCACGTCTGCATGGACAACAAGCCCGTCGGGGCCGCCGCGTTCGAGCACTTCCGCAGCGCGGGCTTTCGCGACTTTGCTTATCTGCCTTGGAATCTGGGGCCCGACTCGATCTTGCGAGAGCAGGGTTTTCGTACCGCCGCCGAGGAGGCAGGGCTGGGGCACCGACTGAAGGTGTTGCCTTGCGTCCTGAGCACTACCGACTGGACCCGCGACGTGCATGCCCAAGCGGAGATCTTCGCCACGCTGCCGCGGCGCTGCGGCATGCTCTGCTTCTCGGATTGGTTGGCGAACCTCGCCATCCACGCCCTTCGGATCGCCAAGATCAAGGTGCCGGAGGAGATCGCGGTCATCAGCGTCGGAAACGACAGAATGATCTGCGAGAGCACCGTACCTGCCTTGAGCAGCATCGACCCGCACTTGGAGCGCATCGGCTACCTGGCCGCCGAGCGGGTGGTGCGTGCGGTCGAGGAGAAAGAGGGGATCAAGCCCGAGCCGGTCATCCGCGTGCCGGCCCGCGGCGTCGTATCCCGCGCGAGCTCAGAAACGTTCGCCACGTCCGATCCCGACGTGGCCCGGGCCATCCGATTTCTGCAGGAGTCCATCGCTCGGGAGAGCTACCCCTCCGTCCAGCAGGTTGCCAATGCGGCCGGCCTGTCGCGTCGACATCTCGATACGAAGTTCCAGGAGGAGGTCGGGCACACTGTCGCTGCCGAAATCAAGCGGCAACGCCTCCGGGTCATCAGGCAATTGCTGGCAGAAGGCGAACTGTCGCTCATCGAAATCGTCATTCGGACCGACAGCGGCTCGCTGTCTCAGCTCTGCCGACTCGTGCGACAGGAGACGGGAATGACGCCGCGGCAATACCGGCAGTGGTCGAGCTGAAGCGGGCCGATCGCTCGATCAAATGGTGGCGGCTGGCTCCACAGGGCCAGGTTGCTCGGCTTTGCATGCACCGGTAGGTTCTGGCGACATTCAAGTTGGACAGAGGTCATGCTTTCGCTGATCCGTCGGCTTCGACAACTCTCAGCAGATCAATTCATGCAGGTCGGCTTCATTGGCATCATCGGCGACGAACTGAACTCGGACCCCGCCGATGCGGCCCGGCGAGCGGTCGAGCTCGGGTACGCGGGCATTGAGGATCCAAAGATCGACGACGATCAGTGGCACCATCTCAAGGATGCCGGCTTACGCGTGTTGACCATCGGCACCCTTGCGCACGAACTCGAAGACAAGGCTGACGAACTCATTGATCAGGCTGTTCGGACGGGCGTCGATCGCGTCACCTGCTGGTGGGGACCGGCCGACTCTCGGGAGGTTGTGACTGCGTTGGCGCAGTCGCTCAACAAGCTCGGCCGACGCCTCGTCGAGAAGCAGATCACGCTGGCTTACCACCACCACGACCACGAGTTTCGCAACGCTTTTGACGGCGTGACTGCCTTTGATCTACTCGTCGCTGAAACGGATCCGGCGACCGTTCGATTCAACATCGACATCGCCTGGGCGCAGATCGGCGGCGTTGATCCGGCGGCGTTGATCGACAGGCTTGGCCGGCGCGTCGTCTCGCTGCACGTCAAGGACGCAGTCGGCCCGGTTCGGGAGGCGGACCGCTCGGTCCGTTGGACCGTTCTAGGAACAGGAGACGTCGCCATCCGCCCGGCTCTGGAGGCTGCCGAGAGGGCTGGGGTGGAGTTGCTCGTCGTGGAACAGGACGCGCTCAACCGGCTGGATGGTTGGAAGACGCTCACCGCAAGCCGGCTTTATCTTGCAGAACTCGGATACTGATGCGGTAGTTGTTAACGCTCATGAGCGGGTCGGGTCGGCAACTTCATCGTCGTCAAGAGGTCCGGAGCTGCCAACACCGACGGAGCAACGAACCGGCCACAGCAGAACACGAAGCTTCGTCTGCTCGCGAGCGGCGACGGCATGTTCATCGGCATCATCGGCGAGGCCGCCAGGCGATGGCCCACTCCTGGAGGTCACGGGTCACGACGATGCCGAAGTAGTTTCGCCGGTCCTTGAAGTGACGATGCTCGAGCCGGCGGTCCGATCGACATGAGCTTGACTTTCACCGCGCGGGTGAACGCATTCGGACAAGGACCCACGTGCTTCGCCGAGCAAAACTAGAGTCGACAGATCCACTGAGTCGGAACGCCAGACAATCGTCGGCATCCGAGTGTCATCTATGGAAGGGAAGCTCCGTCTGGCTGATAGCGGCGGCAACTCAAGCGGTCCGGCGATTGAGCCGGCAAGGGTCGAGGAGATGTAAAGCGCTTCACTGCCACGATATGAGACGGTTCGCGGCCGTTTCCGCCGCGCAGCGAGTCCGCCGTTTCTGGTGTACCACTACGCATTCGTTCCATTGAACGGCATCAACGTGTTGTCTGTCTGCAAGCGACGTCAGGTACGACGACTTATGTTCACGGTGCCGTTAAAAGGATTGCAACACCTGACGTTGCGAGCAAAGCACCAAGAACGGCTTGTTTGGACACACGTTCTCCGGCTAGTGCGGTCATCGGTAGCACGAACAGCGGGCTGACGCTGAGCAACGTCTGAATGACGCCGGCGTTGGACCCGTGTTCCACCGCGATCTGCATCAACCAAGTGCCGCCCGCCGTCCCGACGATGCCTGCAAGGATGATCCACATCCAGATTCGAAGCGGCGGCGACGGCATCGACTCGAAACGCTTCGCTCTGATCAACGGCAGCAGAATGCCGACGAGAAGCGCTCCTGCAGAAAGACGGATGATCGTCACGGTGGCCGGCTCCGCGGCCGGCTCCAACGCGTAAGCGCGTCGGCTGATGATCATGGCAACTGCATGCATCGCTGCCCCCAAGCAACCTAGAAGCACGCCGATTCGTACGCTCGACAAGGTCCGCTTTGTCGTTGCGATCGCATTCGTCGGGGTGGCGACATCCATCAACAGCGACTCGCCTCCGCCGATGTTGGCGGAGGCGTCTTCGGCGGGAAGTTGCTGGAGTGGCACGGTGGCCTCGGTGGCCTCGGTGGGCTTCCGTCGCGAGACAACCCATCCGATGCCCGTCAGTGTCACGACGACGCCGAAGACGCGTTGTGGCCCAGGGACTTCGGAGAGGAAAAGGACGCCGAGGAGCGTGGTGAACACCGGGGCGGTCATCATCAACAGCAGCGCCCGTGTCGGCCCCAACCTGTTGACCGCTTGGAGATAGCAGGTGTCACCGATGCCGATCCCGATGGTGCCGGAAATGAAGAAGAGCGCTGCCGTGTTCCAATTGAGGCGTACTGGGCCTCCGGTCAGCAGTGCCGTGACTAGAAGGACCACAACGGCCGTCAGCCCCGTGACGAGGATGACTTTCAGAGGACGAACCCTCCCGCCGATGCGACTCCAGATCAATGCCGTGACTGCCCAGATGAACGACGTCGCGACCGCCGCCGTTTCGCCTGCAAATAGATAACGTTCCACGTGTCGGATAAGGTAGCCGTACCGTGAGCATGTTGCCAGACGCGTCATCCACTTCTGCCTCGGCCAGTTCTGACCGGCCACGAAGGGCTCTTGTCACTGGTGCGGCAAGCGGGATCGGGTGGGCGATTGCCTCTGCGTTGGCGGCTTCCAATCGGCGTGTGATCTTGTGCGACGTCGACGCTGAGGGAGGCGCTCGACGAGCCGAAACGCTAGATGGTGCGTCGTTCGTGCCGCTCGACGTCGCGGACAACGACGCTTGCCGACGGCTGGCGGACGATCTTGCTGCGGGCGGGGAGCAGGTCGACCTGCTTGTCAACAACGCGGGTATCGGATCGCCAGGTACGGGTCTGACGTCGAAGGCTGAAGAGCTGGACCGACTTTGGCGTGTCAACGTCGCGGGCGTGTTCAACCTGACCACGGCCCTGCTGCCGGGCATGGTCGCGGCCGGCGGCGGAAGCATCATCAACATGGCCAGCGTCGGTGGCGTTCGGGCGATTCGGGACCGGCTGGCGTACTGCACGACCAAACACGCAGTCGTCGGGTTCACGCGGTGCATTGCGCTCGACCATGCGCACCAGAACATCCGCTGCAACTGCCTGTGTCCCGGACGCGTGCGGACGCCGTGGATCGAACGCCGGCTTGCAGAGTCGGACGATCCGGAGCAGACACTTGCACAGATGTGTCAGTCCCAGCCTCACGGCCGCATGGTCGAGCCCGAAGAAGTCGCCGCGGCGGCTGTCTTTCTAGCGAGCAAGGCGGCCTCGAGCGTCAACGGGATCTGTTTGCCCATCGACGGTGGATGGACCGCGGCCTAGGGCGATTATGATCAAACTACCCAAACTTCATGAAGCGGCAGATGCCGTAGTTCAAGCGGCATGGCGCCCCGTGCTGAAGTACGTAGCCGAGCTGCACGAGCGGTCGGTCCGCGACGACACGTTGGGACTCTTTCCACACCCATGGGAAGAGATCGGCCCCGGTTACGTCTTTGGGCCCGCATTCGGGCACTGGGACATCACACACGCGTGCCTCGACACGCTCGCCCACGAGCCTGAGCACGCCGCTCGCCAGATCGAGAATCTTCTGGCTTTGCAGCAACGCGATGGTCGGCTGCCTGTCGTGATGATGGTGCGGGAAGGCAAGCCGTGGTTGCACGAGCCGAAGTTGACGCACCCGCCGGTGTGGCCGACGGTTGTGGATGCGCTGCTGGAGGTTGGGGTGGATCTCCGAGCGGACGTGCTGGGATTTGCCCGTCGGCAACTGGCGTGGTTCGACGCGCATCGTCGAGCGGGCGACGCTTACGCCTATGCAGACCTCGTCATCCCCGGCAGCTTCGAGAGCGGGATCGACGACGGCGTCCGGTTCCTGGGCGACGACTTGCCGCGAGACCGTCTTCGGCCCTTCGTCGACGCGAGTTGTCATGTCTGGCTCCTACTCGATGCCGTCGCTCGGTGGGGCGACGATGCCGAAGCGTCTCGACGTGCCGATGCCCTTGCACACGTCGTTCGCGAGACGATGTGGTCGGGCGACGCCGGCTTCTTCTTCGACCCGCACCACCTGAACGGTCGCCAGCCCGCGGCCTTCGAAGGGATGTGGCCGGTCGTTGTCGGGATCGCGAGCGAGGATCAGGCCGACCGGGTCATCGACGAATGGCTGCTGAACAGCGAAAGGTTCTTTGCCACGCATCCCATCCGGACCGTGGCGGCGTCTGGCGAGGGGTACGAGATGCGAATGTGGCGCGGCCCGGCGTGGAACAGCATGACGCTTTGGGCTTGCCGTGGCTGCCTCAAGTACGGTCGTGTCGATGCCGCCGTTCGCCTCTCCCGGGCGGCTCTCGACGCCACGGCAAAGCAGTTCGACCAGCACGGCACCATCTTCGAGTTCTACCACCCCGACGGAGCATCGGCCGACACCGTCGCACGCAAGCCGTACAATCAGCAACACGCCAACGAACCGAGCCGCGACTACCTAGGGCACAATCCGCTGCTCGCCCTGTGGCGGATCGCCAGAGGTTGATCGTCTGACTTCCGCCTTGACCACTGTTTCAACCACACCTCACTTCAGCTATGCCCAGCTTTGGATACTGCACCAGCATTGATAACGCCGCTCTTGTTGCCGAGGCGGGCTTCGATTATCTCGAGCCGCCGGTCGGGGCGTATCTACAAGGAGAAGCCTCAAGCGCCGACCCCGAGAGCGTCCGGGCGTCTGTTCGCCTTCCGATGCCGGTCTGTAACTGCCTGGTGCCGGGCCGTATGAAGATCGTCGGAGCCGAGGTCGATCGAGAGGCATTGCGGGAGTACATGCGTCGTGTGCTGACGCGTGCGGGGCAGGTGGGTGTCGAAACGCTCGTCTTTGGCAGTGGCGGAGCCCGGATGATTCCAGACGATTACGATCGCTCGGCGGCGCGGACCCAGATCGTCGACTTTCTCAAGGATTCAGCGACCATCGCTGCCGCGAGCGACGTCATGATCGTCATCGAGCCGCTCAATCGCGGCGAGTGCAACGTGCTCAACGGCGTCGCTGAGTCGATGGAGTACGTCCGCGAGGTGGGTCATCCGAACATCAAGTGTCTGGTTGACAGCTATCACCATTGGTTGGAAGACGAAACGCTCGACGACGTCGCCGCGGCCGGGGGCGACATCTGCCACGTCCATGTCGCCGACCGAGCCGACCGCGTCTTGCCGATGCAGGCCGTTGAGCCGAACCCGGCGACGTATGAGGCGTTCTTCGGAGTGCTGAAGAAGAACGGCTACGACGGCCGCATCAGCATTGAGTCCGCACACAAGCCGTCTGATGCTGCAGTCCTTCAAGAGACACTGGCGAAGCTGAAGGCAGCTTGGACAGCGGCATAAGGCGTCTGTCGATCACGATGACGTTGGACAAAGAAGCCGCGAACTGAGGTTCGCGGCTTCTTTGCTGTGGTGGCGTTCGAACGTCCTAGTTGCCTGCGGCGCGAAGCTCGCCGAGCTGTTGAGGGTCCAGGAAGCTCTCAGCCACCTGGCTCCAGGAGACGAATCCGGGACCGGCTCGATCGCCAAAACCACGGCCCACGTTCAATCGCAACGTCTGGTCGTTCCGCGGGCGTCCGCCTATGGCATCCCAAGGCACGGCCAGTTCTGCGACCCACTTTCCATCATGTACCTTGACGGCTGATCGCCACTTCGGGTCATAGCCGCTGGTATCAAAGTCCGGGTCGTCGCTGGCGTCGGAGACCATGAGGCGTGCGTCGTAGATCGTGCCGGCCGGGTTGACCATGAGCAGGTAGAGGACTGTGGCGTCGTTGGGATCCGCGATGACAAGCTCCACGTCGTCGCCACGCCACACGTCACCGTCGCGTCCGTCTCCGTCGTTTTGGAGATTGTCAGACTGAGAATCCTCGGCTTCGACGAGCACGTACAAGTGATCGCCGTCCGCGGCGAAGCGGACAGTTGCCGCGTCGCCCGGCAGGCCGCTGGCGTCGTTCGCTGGCGGGTGCATCGGGCCGTTCGGCTGGAGTCGCAACCAGACATCGTCGTTTGCATTGCCGTCGATGGCGGGTGCCTTGGATGCGTTTGCGAGCGTGCCGGTGCCTTGCAGCAGGTTGCCCATCTGGCGCGTGCGATAACGGGCGGCCGCTTCGACCACTTCGGCCGCCACCTCCGGCGGGAAGGGCTCCCCGGCAAGTGCCAGCGACTTGCCGCGGTTTAAAGCCTCGGCCAATCCGTGCGGGACGTCGCCACGCCAGAAGTCGATGTCCTCTTCAGTGTACGCCCACGCATACTTGTCGGCGTTGTCCAGAGCGTGATAAACATTGTGGGCGACCATCTCCGCCATCCGGTCGCGAGCCATTTCCAGTCGGAAAAACGCGCGGTACGGCTTCGCTTCTGGATCGGCCGGATACAGGTCGCTTGCGTAAATCGCGTGACCAGCGCGATAGTGTTTGTCGTACGCATCGTGCAGATCTGCGGGAACAACCTGTTTCAGGTCTTCCTTCATCCGCTTCGTCGATCGGGAAAACTGATCCGGTGTGGTGTAGTAATAAGCCCGCTCGTTGCCATCATGAAATGTGAAGCCGTCGTGGGCTTCTTCAAGCATGCCGATGATGAAGGCAGGCAGGAGGTTGTAATATACTTGAGCCTCGAGCGCGGCCGTCGCCTGTTCGGGCGTGTCGGCCGCCAAGACGCCGTCGCTGACGGTGTTCAGGCCGTACATGCTGAGCATCTCCATCTCGGGGTCCACCTCGCGGAGCACTCGAATGAACGACCTGCCGCGCTCACGAACGATCTCGCGGTACTCATCGAACGACTTCTCGTCGGCTCGCGGGTTGTCCTGATAGTTGAAGACCCAGAAGAGGTCGTCGGCGAGGTGCGTGTAGTAGCTTTCCGGGTCGAGCAGGATGTCCGAGTCGCTGAGGGCAGCAAGCTCCGCCAAACGACGCCAGTTCGACTCGACCGACGCCCAATGCTCGTCATCAAACCAGTCCCAGCCGTCGCGGCCGGTGAACCAGATCATGACCATGTTGTCTGTCATCGGCCCCAGTTCTTTGGTGGCCAACTCGCGCATCGCCTTACGGTGAGGATCGAACAACGCGTCGTCGTATGGCTCGACAGTGATCACGTTCTGCAATGGCAACCGGCGTTCGCGGCCGTCTTCGACTTCGGGAAAACGGAAGGCGTAGCCGTCGAACGGCATCTGCTTCATCGTCTCGAGGTTGTCCAGCATGACCTGCGGGGTCGTGCCGTCCCAACCGACCTTCACGAGTTTCTTATCAGGCGGTGCGTCCGACGGCTGCGCCAGACCAGGCGATGCTGCGAGAAGCATTAGAGCGATTGCTGCGTGGCGTGGATGAAGCATGGCGTTTTCGTGTGGAATAGCAGCTTACCCGACCAGCTTGAGGATTCCTAATGGTGGAACGCGATGTTCCGTATGATGGGGCCGATGATCTCTGCATCACCCTCTGAGTTAGGCCGACGACGACTTGAAGAAGTGGCTCCGCGGCTTGCGTTTCGAGACGACGACGCCTGGGCGGAGCAGGCGCGAAGTCGATTGACGGAGTTGCTCGGAATGCCGGGGGATGTCGAGCACGTCATGGCATTTGCACCACAGAGCGAGCCAGAGGACCTCGATGGCATCACGCGACAGCCATTGCGGGCGTCGCTGACACCCGACCTGCCGGCCGACGGTTACGTACTGCGTCCGAAGGAGGGTGCCAGCCGCACCGCAGTGCTGGCGGTGCCGGGGCACGGGGTGGGCGTCAAGGCAGCGGTCGGCCTTGGGCCGGCGGGCGGGTACATGAACGACTTCGCCCTGACGCTCGCGCGACGCGGCCACGTGGTGGTGGCGCTGGAGCCGGTCGGCTTCGGTTCGCGGCGTGGAGAACGGGCCAGCCGAGTCGGACCAGAGGAGACCGACTGCTACGAACCGGCGATGATCGCCCTGCTCGCCGGTCAGACGCTGCTCGGCTGGCGCGTGGCCGAGGCGATGGCGGCGGTACGTGCCATGCGGGCGATGCCGGGCGTCGAGCGTGTCGGAGTCGTCGGCATATCCGGCGGCGGAACCGTCGCCTTATTCACGGCGGCATTAGAGACGACGATCTGGGCCGCGTACATCAGCGGCTATCTCGCCTCTCACCGAGGCTCCATCGCGGCGACTCGCCACTGTTGCTGCAACTTCGTGCCTGGCCTGTCGACCTGGTTTCGTGCGTCGGACATCGCGGCATTGGTCGCGCCGCGGATGCTTGTGGTGGAGTCCGGTGATGCCGACCGGATCTTCCCGCCGAACGCTGTCGCAGAAGCTGTGAATGCGACCCGTGAAGCGTTCGCCTGCGTGGGCGGAACGTTCTCGCATTGCCCGTTTCAAGGTGGTCACATCTTTCACGGTGGCGGCCTTGATGCTTTTGACAAATCCTTGACTCAGCTGCCCTAGGGAAAGTCGCGGTCAGGTGTAGCGACGGGCTCGCATGTCAACGAGTTCCGCAACGCGATTTATGTACCGGTTGGGGTTCCGAGCACAGGGTAGCCACGGAGCTTGCTCTGCATTGATACCTGCAGCGGGATTCGACGCGCGGGGTAAGCCCCGCGGCTACTCGAGAAAGCAGTTGCAAGGTATGGCGACGTGACACGGATGTCAGTGCGGGTCGGAACAACGACACGCTGTGTTAGCGGTCGTGGTCAGAGCGTCAGGAATGACAGAAGCCCGGTAAAGAGGGTGGTCGCCGTCACTTCTCGGTAGGCACGACAATGCCTCGCATGATGGTGCGTTGGGTGAAGAGAAAGATGACCAGCGTCGGGACGCTCGCCACGACGATGCTCGCGTAGACGAGTCCGCTGCTACTGCGTTGCTGAAACTGGTAGAGCCAGACGCTCAGGAGCCACATGTCAGGATCGGGCGCGACTAGCAGTGGATAGAGGAATTGCGTGTAAGCCGAAGTAAATGTGCCCAGGGCCAGCACGGCCAGAATCGGCTTGCTCAACGAAAGCGTGAGCTGAAAGAAAATGCGGATTTCGCCGGCACCGTCGACCGTTGCGGCTTCGTACAACTCCCGTGGCAGGGAGTCGAAAAAGCCCTTCAGGAGGAAGATCATGTACCCATTGATAGCCAACGGAAGCACGAGCGCGGTGAAGGTATTCAGCAGCCCCGCCTGACGCAGAAGGACGAACTGCGGAATCATCGTCACCATGGGCGGAAACGCGATCGTGCCCATCAAGATCAGCAGCGCCTTGTACGACCACTTCGGCCGGAAGCGCGAGAGCGCGTAGGCAGCCAGCGGGTTGAGCAGCACCGCGATGACCACGGCCAGCGTGCAGTACAGGGCCGTGTTGAACAGCGTCCGGCCTTCGAGCAACAACTCGCTCAGCACCGCCCCATAGTTGCGCCAGGCGTAGCTCACCCGGATCGCCGTCGACGAATGACCCACGTGCTGGCGCTCCAGTGCCGGCAGCGCTTCATGAAGTGGTATGCCAAATTCGTCCTGGAACGCGAAGTCGGGGCCAATCAGTCGAAGGCGATCATCTGGAACGGAACGAATATACGCCTCGTAAGCGGCACGCTCGCGTCCAAAGGGTCTGTCTTGGTCCCGCGGCAAAGCAAGACCAGCCTGGCCCTCGGCGAGATACTCCTCGAGGAAATCCTGGTACTCGGCACTCGTCGCACCGTCGATACGCACGAAGGCCGGATGCAGGACTGTGCGGGCGAAATCGACCCACAGGGCACGAAGTGCAGGCCGGCTTGGCGGTTCCGCGGGAAGGACAAACTCGGCATAATTCTCGAGTTCGAGATCCGTTGCTTCCGCAAAGTCAGCAACGCCAGAGCGACCAAACTCCGGCAGGACCATCGTCTCGAGGAAAAAGCCTGTCAGCGACGCCGGCACACGCTCGGCAGGGTCGGACTCTCGCAGCAGGTTGACGTACTCGTCCCAGATCGGGCCGTCCGGAGCGACGTACCCCTGCTCCATCCAGTCCGGCGGCCTCACGCGCACCTCGGCCCAAGATGATGCGGTCGTTCCAAGTGCGGCCGACAGTGCAGGCAGTGTTCCGAACCTGTCTCGCAAACGGTCGCGAAGCAGCCGTTGGAACTTGGGTGCGTCACGCGGCGAATAGCCGCTGCCGAGGTGCATCCAGTGCAACGGCAGGTCGTCTCGCCCCAGGAACGTCGCCGCCGCCTCCGCCGCCAAGGGGTCGGCGGCGGGTGACTCGACGGCAGTAAAACTGTAGACGTCGGTCAGGTGAGCCCGGTTGAGCCGGAGCGGCTCCGCATCGTATTTTGACTCGAGAAACCGCCGGTACAGCGAGTCCTCGTCGCTCAAAAAGCTGGGCAGTGCGCCCGTTTCACCAGAGTCGACGGTAGACCGCATCGACCCGCCGATCATGACGACGAATGGGTACGCCGCCGTCAGGCCGGCGATTAGAAGGATGACCACGATGCCGCCGTGGATGGAGCGGCCGCGCCAGGTCTTGGCTTCCACAGGGCTCAGCAGTGACAAGTGGTGTCCTTCGGGTAAGGGATCAGCCGGCGGTGAACTGTGCCTTGGCGATCTGGCGAAGCTGAACCGTGGTGACGGCGATGAGCAGGAGCCCGAGCAGCCAGGCCATGGCTGTGCCGAGGCCGAAGCGCAGATCCATGAACGTTCGGGTGAAGATCTCCAGGGAGAGCACGGTCGTCGCGCCGTTCGGGCCGCCACCGGTCAGGGCGAGCAGGTAATCGGCTCCGCCTTTAAAGGCACCCACAACGGCGGCGATTACATCAATGGCAAGCAGGAGTTTGAGTCGGGGCAGAGTGATGTGCAGAAGCTTGGTGCTGAAGTTTGCTCCATCAATTTCGGCGGCCTCGTAAAGGTCGCCCGGGATGGTTTTGAGCGCTGCCAGGTAGAGCAGACAACTTGGCCCCGCCGCGACCCAGATGAGCGGAAGGGTGCTGCACAGCATTGCCGTCTGAGGGGACTCGATGAACCGCAGCGGCTCCAAGGCGAAGGGGCCGACGAGCCCGCCGACCGCGTCGAGCCCGCCGCTGGCAAGGGCGAAGCACAAAGCCACGGTTCCCGCGACGGTGATGCCCAGCAGAGAGAGCAACGCTCCCTTGCCTGACGCGTCGACATCTTTGATCTGCCGCATCAGCACGATCGCGACGGTCAGCAGCGACCCCCACAGCGCTAGCAGCAGGAGCTTGACGCAGGTAGCCAGCACCGGGCCGAGATCATTGAGGAGCAGCAGAACCCTGTTGAGTGCTCCGTTAGGCGTCGGCTCGTAAAGCTGCTTCCATAGAAACATCACGACGACGCCCGACACGATGCTCGGCAGATACAGCAGCGTTCTAAAGAGGTATTTCGCCCAGGCCGTCGGCACCTCGTCGAGCAGGATGGCCAGGATGACTGGCGGCCAGAAGCCGAGCCCGACGACCAGCGAGACGAAGAGCATCGTCCGTCCCAAGCTCGCCCAAAAAGCCTGGTCGAAAAGTGCTTCCGAGAAGTTCATCACGCCGACGTACTCACTTGTCGCCGCGAGCTTGTAGTCCGTGAAGCTCAGGCCCAGCGACCACGCCAACGGCAGGTAGATCCAGAGCGCCATAATGCCCAGCGCGGGCACCAGCATGAGGACCGGCTTCCACCGCTGCCGCCCCATGCCCGCCGCCGGAGCGACGGCAAGCTGGCCGAAGGACTTCCAGATCGATCGCCCGACGTAGCCGAAGACCACAACCAGCACGATGAGCGTAACCCAGCCGACGACTCGCCTGATCTGCAGGTCGGCCTCGCTCGTCTGGCCGAGCAGCTTCTCGTTTGTTTCCGCCACGCCCGCTTCCAGAAGTGGAAGCACCGCTGCGATGCGTTCCTCTTCGGAGAGGTTTGACAGGTCCATCTCCAGCGCCCTTTGCATGGGGCGGCTCATGTAGCGATAGATGTGTTGCGTGTTCCGGCCGTAAGGCTCGGGAACGCCACTGGCTAATCCTTCGGCAAACACTTCCCGCAGGCCCGGCGTGACGTCTCGAAGCGCCTCCGTATGGCCGAATTCTTCGAGCCAGACCGGGTTGACGAATCCGCCGTAGCCGTTGTCGACGAAGCTTTGAACCGTCTGGCGACGGGCGTCGTCACTGGTCATGAACCAGATGAAGCGGGCAACGGCGAGCTGTTGCTCGGGCGATGCTCCGCTGTAGACGCCCAGCATGTTCGCGTTGAGTTCGCCGCCCCGTGTGCCGCGCGGGCTTCGTGGCAACGGGGCGAAGCTGACGAGCTGCGGGTTGCTCCGGGCCATCAGGTCTTGGCGGAAGCTGCCGAAGGACATGCCGATCTGCCCACGGTCCCAGAGCAACGGGCCTTCGTTCCCGAGCAGCACCCGCGTCGGCGGTGGCATCATCTCGCCGTCGCGCTCGAAGGTTTCGCGTGTCAGCTTCCACAAGAACGAAAGGCTCTCGGCAGCCTGTTTGGAGTCGAACGTCGCCGACCACTCACCGGTGGCGTCGTCTCGCTCCATCGCCCGTGCTCCGTTGCCGACGAACAAGGCGTAGGCGGACCAGGAAAGGTATTGCCCGCCATCGATCATCAGGCCGAAGCGGCCCTTGTCGGGATCGGTGAGGGCGCGGGCGGCGGCGAGAAATTCTTCCCACGTATCTGGTGGATCGTCCGGGTCCAAACCCGCTTCGGCGAACAAGTCGCGTCGGTACATCAGGGCATACACCGTTACACCCGTCGGCACCGACCAGACGTGCGACTCGGCGTCTGCTTCGCCGAATCCGGGCCGATACACGACAGGCCAGGCGGGTTCCGGCACGCGCTGGCGGATCAGCTCGACGGCTGCGTCGATCTCGCTTTGCGTCGGGTCCGCCAGCCACTCGCCGTCGTCATCCGCCTGGCGGACCAGCGGGTTGCTCGAAAGGTTCCTGGCGAGCAAGACTTCGAACGGAGCCAAGAAACCCTGCTCGATGTACGTGCTGCTCTGGCGAAAGTTGACGTAGATGGCGTGAGGCGGGACCCCGGCGGCGATGGCCATCAGGGGCCCGCTGTCCATGCCGCCGCCGGCAATCTGCGGCATGACGAACGGCTCGATCGAGACGTCCGGGTTCTCTTCGGCAAAGGCCCGGACGACGCCGCGGATGGCAAGAGCCCGCGCGTCGGCGTCCTGAGGCGACGGCAGGTTCATCACGCGAATGCGCGTCACGTCATCAGCAGACGCCGGCGCACACGTACTGATAAAGCAAAGAAGAATTAGAAGAAAAGCACGCAAATCGAACCCTGTTATGCACCGATGAGCAGCCCGCTAGACAACTTCGTTCCGCAGGATCCCGACCCCCTCGGCCTCTACCTCAACGACGTCGCCCGGCTTCAAAAACCGCGGTGGCGTGGCGGCCATGCCGACGCCGGGGGGCGTTCCAGTCAAGATCACGGTCCCAGCAAGCAGTGTCGAGTCCGCGCTCAAGAACGCGATGATTTCCCGAACCCCGAAGATCATGTCGGCCGTGGTGTCGTCTTGAACGGTTTCGCCATTGAGTCGGGTTGTGAGTCGAATTGCCTGCGGATCTTTGAGGCTGGCGGGCGTGACAAGCGACGGGCCGAGCGGCGTGAAGGTGTCGAAACCCTTGCCGCGGCACCACTGACCGCCGCCCTTGTCCGGCTCCAACTGCCAGTCGCGTGCGCTGACGTCGTTGGCGACGGTGTAGCCGGCGACGTAGTCGAGCGCGTCGTCGATGGTGGCGTTCAGGCAATCGCGACCGATGACGACGGCCAGCTCGACTTCGTAGTCGACTTTCGTGCTCTGCAGCTTTCGCGGCAGCCGAATCGGCTGGCCTGGGTGTTGAACTGATGACGGCGGCTTGTAGAAGACGACGGGGTTTGTCGGCACCTTCATTCCCGCCTCGGCAGCGTGCCGGCGGTAGTTGAGTCCGATGCCGACGATGGATGTTGGAACGACCGGCGATAGCAAGTGTGTCGGCGTGACGGCGTCTGCTGAAACCCCGACGTCGGGTGCCGTGCCGTGAGCACGTCGATAGTCGTGGCCCCCATTAGGGTCTGCGGCGACGGCGGGTTGCCCTTGGTGTTGGTGGCGAATCAGTCGCATGGCGTCTCACCCGATTGACGAAACGGAACGTTCCGCGACGGCTAACGATACCGGATAGGCGGCGGAACGCCAAGCCGAACAGCAGCGAGCGAAACATTTTCTTCCGCTTGACGGAACGACACCATTCGGTTAAACATCAAGGTCGGACTTGATTGCAATGCGACTGGTCCACGCACATCGCCCCACAGGAGTAGCCATGCTCAAGAAATGCCACGTGTCCTCTTTCCGTGCCTTTCCTCGGACGTCCGGCTTTACGCTGGTGGAGTTGCTCGTCGTGATCGGCATCATCGCGTTGCTCGTCGGCATCCTGCTGCCGACGCTCTCCAGCGCGCGGAAATCTGCGGGTGATGTGAAGTGCCTGAACAATCTTCGGCAAATCGGGACCGTACAAACATTCTACTCAAGCGAGAACGATTCGCAGCTTCACCCGGCCAACTTCGTTATCGTTCCGTCGACGGGAGAGCAGGCCGCTTGGTGGGAGAACAACGACTTTTGGAAGTACATCCCCGGCACTCAGGACGAGGGCAGCTTCGCCGCCTTTCCGGTCTATGAAAGCTACGGCGTCCCAAGCAACCCAGACGGCATCGGCCGGTGTCCGAGGGATCAGGACCTTGATACCCGCTATGCCGTCAACGCATTTACCACGCCACCCGCAAGGCCGCAGGTGAGTTACGGGATGAACCCTTTCACGGGTGCGACGACTGGAGCGTCCGGCACATTTTGGGGAGGGGGCACGTTCCCGTTCCCGGAGTTTTCCAAAGTGACCGACTTCAAGTCCCCTTCGGAAGTGTTCCTGCTCGCAGATTGGACGCTCGCGCAGCCAGGGGAGGCTGACATCCAACCGAGTTCTCAAGGGCTTCTCTTGTTCAGTCGCCCGCGTTTCGCCGGCGACGGGGTGACGGATACCCAACTGCGACGGGCTCGTTGGCACTCGGAGAACGACTACGACAGCGACCGCGGTCACAAGATCAACGTCGCGTACCTGGACGGCCACGCTGCTTCGGTTACGTTCGGCGTGGAGGATTACAAAATCACGAACGACACCTACGGCATCTCGCTCGGCGGGGCCCACAAGAATATCCGTGGCTTCAACGCCGACCCGACAAGCGAGTACCCGTGACCGGACGGGTGCGGATCTAGAGGGCCGCCTGTGCGTCGATCTCGACGAGTAGATCGGGCTGGGCGAGTGTCGCACCAACGGTCGTTCGCGCGGGACGGTGAGTGCCGATCCATGGTCGAAATACCTGGTTGAATGCAGCGAAGTCTCGTTGCACGTCGGCCAGGTAAACCCGCATACGCAGAAGCCGGTCGCGGCTGATGCCGGCCCGCTCGAGCACGCCGTCGATGAGGTGGAGTGTTTGGAGCGTTTGGCTTTCCACATCGTCTCCGACGACTTCGGCCGTGCCTGGCCTGTAGCCGACGAAGCCGCTGACGTAGAGCATGCCGTCGTGGATCACGGCGTCGGCGATCGGCAGCGACTCGTCGCCGGAAGGGTCGAGAAGAATCTTGATGTCGCTCATGGAGTGCGGTGCGTGAAGAGGCGGATGCCTGCTACGGGCCATCGGCCGCGCCAGACGCCCTTGGTCTCGTGTTCTGTGACGATGAGGTCGCGTCCGTCCGCTCCGCCGAGGTGCAGGTTGCTTGGGCTCTTGAACGGCAGCCGCATGCGTTTCGCGAGGCGACCTGCCGTGTCGAAGGCATCGAGCGTTCCGCCGCCCCAGTTGGCGGCGATGAGGTGACTGTTCTCGTCGTAGTCGAGGCCGTCGGCGCCGATGCCCTGCTCGGCCGGCACGAGGCCGAACCGTTGCCTGGAGTTCACGCTGCCGTCATCGGCAATGTCGTACGACCAGAGCTCGCATGTCAGAGTCTCGGCGACGACGAGGCGTCTGCCGTCGGGTGACACGGCAATGCCGTTCGGGAAGGCAAAGCCGCCGTCGATGCGGCGGATGGTGCCGTCCGAATGGCGGCAGAAGACTTCGCCGTCCGGCTGTTCAAGGGAAGAGCCGGCGGGCGCGGTGAACCAGATTCGGCCGACGTCGTCGAGCGCGAGATCGTTGCAGCCGCGCATTTCGGTGACGTTCTTGACGGTGCCGTCTGCGAGGATGTGCACGAGCCCCAAGGCCATGTCGGCGCACCAGAGCGTGCCGTCTGCTGCAGCCTGAAGTCCCGCTGGGCGACCGCCGGTGTCAGCGTGTACACGTGGCTCGTTTTCATCGGTGAGTTGCAGCACCGCACTTCGCGACGGCGACACTACGAAGAGCCGGCCGTCGCGGTCGAAGACCGGGCCTTCGCTGCCGTCGATGTCGCTGGCGATTCGCCGCCACTCGGTTTCAATCCAGTCGTAACTCATAAGTCGTCGGCCTCCATAGCTCGGACGACCTCCGCCAGCTTGTCGGCGGCGAGGTCGACCCATTGCTTGCCGTGATCGGGATCGGCCACCGTGGGATCACCGAAGACGCCGCTCTCGCTGCGTCGCTCGAACGGGCGATATGCCCCGACGATGCCACCCCCGCCGAAAAGGTCGATTGCACCCAGCGGCGTCTTCGGCTGGTGACCATCGGCGACGGCCTTTTTCATCTTCACGTGCTCACCGGCGATGTGGAGCATGATCGACGTCTCGACCTCGCCCGCGTGCCCCGCCCCGCCGACGCCTGTCTGCCGCAGAGCCCACCAGGCGTCATCGACGTAGTCGAACCAGTTGGTAGCGACGACCGTCGACTTCGTGAACGCCGCCCCGACCTCGTCGACCGCGACGGCCAGCGCCCGGCGTTACCGGCGTGAGCGTTGAGGATCAAAATCCGCTCGAAGCCATGGCGTAAGACGCTGCCGGCGACCTGGGCTACTGCTGCAATGAAGGTCGGCGGCTCTGCAGTCAGTGTCCCGCTGAAACTCATGTGGTGTCCGCTGACGCCCAGCCAGAACGCCGGCAAAACAAGGAGCTTGTTCTCGAACCGATCATCAACGGCCGCGGCGACGGCGGTGGCGATGTCGCTGTCTGTGCTCACCGGCAGATGTGGGCCGTGCTGCTCTGTTGCGCCGACGGGCAGAATAACCACGCGTGATTTGTCGTACGCCTGCAGGTCCGTCGTGGTCAGTGTGCTCCAGCGCATCAGGCCCCCTTCCTTCGTGCGGCAACGGCATCGGGCCAGTCGTCGGCACCGACGCGAATCGGTGGCGTCGGGTACGGCAAAGCGAGGTGCGGCGTCTCGACCCGGGTTCCCGCAGTCGGGCTGGTCTGGCTCATGGCCTGCAAGATGCCGACGCTCAACAGGTCTCGCTCGCGAGGCCACGGGTCGATGCCGGTGTGCATCCAGTCGACGACGAGGCGCATCAACGCGCCGAAGTTGCTGTGACGTGGCGACGCGGTCGAATGGTCGTCGGCTGTGGCGAGGATGGTGCCGTCGTCGAGTCGCAGGGCGACGGCGAACGTCGGGTTGCCGTCGACCGCCACTTGCCACGACCGCAGCCCGTCACGGTGCTCTATCAGGAAGGCTCGGGTCGGAAACTTCGAAGCCTTTAGATCGCAGAGCGCTCTCGCTCTGGCTAGCAGTTCTGCATCAACGTCGGCCTCTTGAATACACGCTACCGACGCGACGCCCGCCTCGCCTCCGGTGCGGCGCTCGAGATAGTGCTGCAGCACCTCCAGACTGTGGTAGCCGTAGCTCTCGATCTTGCCGCTGTCGACTTGCGGATACACCGCGACGGCTTCGACGATGCTCGCCCCGTCGGCGGCCTCGCGGATCGTCGGCGACGTCGGAGAGATCGGCAAACTGCTGGCGGCGAGTAGCGGAACGTTCCGTCGCTTGGCATTGTCGACCATCGCCTGAGCTTTGGCGAAATCAAACGACAGGTGCTTGTCACAGAACACAGGCACGGAGGCGCGGGCCACATCGAATGCGGCAAGGATTTGGTCGAACAGCTCCTTGCGCGGGTAGAGCATTTGGCCAATGTCGTTGGACGGGTAGTCGCCGTGCTCGCCGACGAGGAGGACGCCGTCGACCCCGAGTGTGTCGCCATCGAGCAGCGCTTCTCTGACGGTTGTGACGAGCGGCACCCCTGCTTCGGCGAGCCGCTCTCGGCCAAGGTCGTTGTCCGGGAACTGGTCGAGATAGACCGAAACGAGTGCGACCTCAGGCCCGTGGGCGCGGGCCAGCCGTAGCCGCGATCTTGGAAGATGTTCTCGAAGAACCGTGCGCAGATCACATCGACATGAGAGTCGTGGCGATACTCCGTGCCGATCATCGCCAGGCGGAGGGGCTTGGTCGTCATGCCGGCACCACCCCTTCTGCAGTGAATCGATCGCCAGGCTTGTAGCCAAGATTGTGCATGGACTGTGTGTGGTAGACCGGCTCGTCGGTGTCGCTGAGCAGATAGGCGACGGCGAGTCTGCGGTCGCCCAGGTCGGCTTCCGCGGCGGCGATGAGGCCGCGGGCGATGTCGGGAAAGGTGATGCCCAGCGTGCGGCTGCCCGGCTCATGAATGTCGTTCGGCCCGTAATGCTCGACGGGATACGGCTGACCCAGTCGCAGGCAGACGGCCGTGAAGTCGCCGCGTCGCACGTGCAGATCCGCCAGGTGCTCGCCATAGAGCTTGGTGACCGCGTAGTGATTGAGCGGGCTGGGCGGCGTGTGGTCATGGACCGGCACGTCGAGCGGCCGACCCATCTGCACGGTCAGCGACGACATAAAAATAACCCGCTTCACCTTCGCCTCGGCAGCTGCGATGAAGACGTTGCGGGTTCCCCAGATGCCGACATCGACCTCCGCACGATCGAGGGCATCCACGTCGTCACCAATGGCTTGCTGCAGCGTTGAGCGGTTGGCGATCGCGAGGTGCGCCACGATCTCGCAACCCGCCGCTGCCTTACGGACGGCGTTCGTGTCGGTGATGTCGAGCGCCTCGACCGGCGTGCCGGCGACGGTGCCGGCGTGGATGTCGGTCGCACGAACGTCGTAGCGGACGGTCAGCGCCTTCAACACTTCGCGACCTACGCGACCGGCGGCTCCGGTTACAAGCAGGGTCGGGCGGTTCGGTGAACGTTGTTGCATCGGGATGCCGACCAAGGTAACGTGAAGCTAGCGGAACGCCGCGTTCCGTTCAACGGTACGACCTTTCGAATCGAGATTCCCGTGTTGAAGTTAAGCGACAACGTCCTGGCGCTGCTGGGTGTGCTTCTGGGTGCGTCCGCGGGTGCTGCGGCGACGCCATTGAAGGCCGACTTCAGCAACGCCCAGTCTGGGCCCGTTCCGTCGAAGGTGCCGTTCGTCGGTTGGGTGATGGAAGCGTCGCGACCAGGTGCGACGGCGGTCGACTTTCGCGACGGGCAGTTGGCTCTGCGTGATGCTGATGAGTCCGATGCTGCCGTCGCGACGTTCACGGCAGAAGAGCCAATTGCAGACGGCAAGTTGAAGGTTTTAGCTAGGCTGCAGGTGGACACGCGTCCGCGTGTCGAGGGTGACGATGCTAACCGTTACGCCTTCTTGAGGTTCGGCCCGAGGTTTGACAACGATCTCGGCTTCGTTCGTTTCATCTTGCCCGCCGAGAGTCTGGTCGTTGTTGACGTTTCTGATGCCGACGGCCTCGCCGGGCCGGAGAACTACGGGGAACGCAAGTTTCCTCTTGACCAGCCCCTTGAATTGGCTTTGTCAATCGACTTCGAGTCGCAGACGTATGACGTGATGATCAACGGAAGGATGTATGTTGACGGCGCTCGACTCGCGGGCGGCGTCGAGGGTGCTTTGGGGTCTGTCAGCCTGCACACGCCTTCAACGGGCTCGGCCGACCTGCTTGTCGACCACGTTCGTGTCGGCGGTGAGGTTGGCGAGATTCTGAGCCGTGATGAGCCGACGGCGGAGCTTCGGGCACTGATGGCAAACCTTCCGCTGGGCGGCGGTCGGGTCATCGACACGCCCGGGTTCGACATGGATGACGCGGAAGCTGCATGGCAGTTCCAGCCCCACATCTACTACGACTTCATCAAGGATGAGGCGGGCATTAACGCGTGGAAAAGCATTGTCGAGCTGCCTCGCATCGGGAGGCACCTGTACTCGCTCGAGACATTCGATATTGCGCCGAACCGCCGGTATCGCGTCACCGCCCTCGTCAAGGCGGACTTCGATCGCTTGCACAATGAGGTCGACCTCGGCGTGGAGATGCTCGACACAGATCGCAACCGTTTGCCGGGACTCCGTGGTGGGGGTTTGCCGGCTCGCACGTCGGACGACCCGGAGAACGTCGACGGTTGGGTGCGTTGGAATTGGGAGTTCCTGTCGCCGTCATACGACATGCCGGTGGTGGGTCGCTTTGTGATGCGACACCACATTGGGGACACTGATTATGAAGGTTTTGATCTTAGAATGGCTCAGGTGGAGCTGATCGAGCTTCCGGCTGACCAGTTGGACAAGACGGTCGATCCGGCAGATCTCGTCCAGTTCCGGGGCGGCCCAGGCGAGCTGCCGATGGCGGTCGAAGCCGTCGAGACAGAGGGCGACGTCATCACCGTCACCACGACGGGGGTCAAGTACACCTTCGACACGGCAAACAACCGCGTCTCCGCCCGGCAGCGCATCGACTTCAAGCGTGATCTGTTCGATGCCGACTTCTCGTTGCCGCTGGCTGGCTTGACGGTCATCAAGCAGGACGATGTGGTCGCGGTGCTGCAGAACGACGTGATTTCGATCGGTATTCAGTGTGACGGCATGGCGGCGGTGGTTGCGACGGAACCATTGTCCGTCACCAGCACGGCCCGCATCGCGGGCGTATTCAACCGCGCCGGTCGTGGCAGCATCTATGCGGGCGACGACATGGGCGGCTTTGCCGTCAACAGCTATCCGATCATGGGCAGCGGCAACAAGGTCGACATGTCGCTCTTGACCGGTGATCTCTGGTTCGCCGGCCTCGAGCCGCAGGACACTGAGACGCTCCAAGAGACCCAGCCCGGCTGGCAGGCCCGGTGGGATCTTCGCCCCGGCGAACGGATCTTCCTGAGCGGATTTCCTTGCCGACCGTTTGATTGGGAGCAGTCGTTCAACGAGCACTATCTGTTGACATCGAAGGATACAAAGGTCGAGGAGTACGACAGCGACTGGACCCGAATCCACGACGTCATCATCATGTGGGACTTCCATGCACGCGAGTGGGGCATGGGCTACGCCGACAACTACACGCCGCTTGATCCTGACCAGATCACGGCCCACATCGAAGCGATCAATGCCCAGGGTGCCAAGGCGATGGCGTACAACTCGGCCTTCTTCCACCGGTCTCGTGACCCGGACGTGTGGGTCGAGTCGGTTCGAAGGCTCGTCGAAGACGAAGGCTTTCAAGGCATGTACAGCGACGGCCTGCCGACGGTGGACTGGCTCGTCGGCTACGAAGAGCTTCGCATGCTTCGCGAGCAGATTCTGCCCGACGGACCCATCCGGATTCACGACTCCCTACCGCAGAGCGGCCGACACACCGCGGAGTACTCGCCTTGGGTCTACACCTACGCGAGCACCACCTACATGGCCGAGCATGTGGCGACGGAAGATGGGCCCGGCTGGCCTTGGGTTCGCTACGTGATCAGTAGCTACCGGCAAAGCAACGCCATCGCCGACATCAAGGGCGACAAGTGGCGAGGCTTCGGCGGCGACGAGCCGAACCAGCAGACCAAGAGCCGTCTCGCCGGCTTCCTCTGGAACGCAAGGCCCAGCAGCGGTGCGCCGCACTACATGCGCGACATCTGGCCCGTCTGGAGCGGTCTCTACGAAGACTGGCAAGAGCATGGTGATGACCCGTACTACTACGACCGCTACTACACGCCGTTGGTTCAGGAGTTGACCGGCTTCCGCGTCGGCCGAGCGGGCATGCCGATGATTGAAGTCGACGACGGCAAGGTGACCCTCTCCACGCGGAGCACCGGCGAGACGGTGACCATCCACTACACGCTCGACGGCAGTGTGCCGACCGCCGACTCGCCGATCTACAAAGGACCCGTCGCCGTGAACGAGGGTCAGACGCTCAGCGCCATCACGATCGCCGACGGCCTCGAGCCGAGCCTGCCGGCGATGCACCCCCTGCCTACCGACTGATGAGTCGTCCACGCGTTGCCGTGCTGGGGCTCATCCACGAGTCCAACAGCTTCAGTCACGTCATCACCGGCTTCGACGCGTTCAGCTTCGAGGCCGGTGGTGGCTATGTCACAGGCGAAGATCTGTGGGAGCACACGGCGGTTGGCGGAAGCTTCGCGAGCCACGAGATCAGTGGCCTGCTCCGCGGTGCCTCAAAATGGGCCGAGGCGGTGCCGATCTTATTTGCAGAGGCGTTGCCGAGTGGCCCAGTATCGGCCGACGCGTTGCAGCGCTTGTGGAAAGAAGCAGAGCAACGACTTACTGCTGCCGGCCCGTTCGACGGGGTACTGGCTTCGACGCACGGCGCTGCCGTCGGTCGATCGCACCTCGACTTCGACGGAGAGTGGCTTCGCCGAATTCGCCAATTGGTAGGGCCGTCGGTGCCGGTGGTCGGCACGCTTGATTGCCACGCGAACGTCTCGCCGTTGATGGTGGATTCGGTCGATGCGTTCTTTGCGTATCGAACCAACCCGCACATCGATCACCGTGAGACCGGCGAGCGTGGCGCGGACCTGCTCCGCCGGATGCTGGTCGACGGCCTTCGTCCGCGACAGGCGCTGGTGCAGTTGCCGTTGATCTTGGCGATCGATCGGCAGGCCAGCGCTGATGAACCGTGCGCCTCCTGGCTGGCCATGGGGCGAGACCTTTGCAAGTCGCCAGGCGTGATCGAGTGCAATCTGCTGCTCGGCTACCCCTGGGCCGACGTCCCGGAGATGGGGGTCTCGGTTCACGTCGTCGGCGGGGAAGGCGTGGACGTCGAGGCAATTGCCCAGGCTTGGGCGGAGGCGATCTGGCAAGACCGCGAGCGGGCGCGATCGCAGGCAACCGACGTCGAGGCGGCAATCGACCGGCTTCTCTCCAAGCCCGGCACCGTCGGCCTGCTCGATTTAGGCGACAACGTCGGTGCCGGTAGCTACGGCGATTCGACCTTCCTCGCCCACGCCCTTCGTCGGCGACAGGTCGGGCCGACGTTCATCAACCTGGCCGATGCTGAGTGTTTGCAGCGACTCGCCGACGTTGCGACGGGCGAGCAAGTCGACTTGCAGATCGGCGGCCGACTCGGGGGCGGGGTCGATGGCGGGCCGTTATCGGTACGCGGGATCTATCGCGGCACCTTCGACGGATGTTGGACCGATAAGGAGCCGCTCCACGGCGGCCGGCACCGGTATGACGAAGGACCGCTTGCCATCGTCGAGGAGCCCGAAGGACTGCTCGTTCAGGTGAGCCACCGTCCGTTGTTCCCGGCCAGCCGCGGTCAGATCACGTGCTGCGGGCTTGAGTTGGCGTCCTTTCGGGCGATTGTGCTCAAAGGTGTCAACGCCCCAGTCACGGCTTACAAGCCATTGTGCCGTGAGTTGATCGCGTGTGACACTCCGGGCGTAACGGCTGCCGGGCTGCAACACTTCAACTTCGGCCGTCGCAGACGACCGCTGTTCCCTCTGGAGCATGTGACGGAGCGAGACGCGACGTTCAGATAAATCAACTTGCGTTCCATCGATTGGTCCAGTATGTTCGCCATAGCAAAATCTGTTTCGGCCGCTCCTCAATTGAAAGTCAACGTGCCATCGACCCTCGAGATTCCCGCATCGAAAGCTTCGGCCAATGGTTCTCATGCACTCGATCGACCTTCGAACGACCAGCATCTCGACTGGTCAGGCTTGAGGGTGGCAGTCGTTGCGGATGCATTGGACCAGATCGGACTGCGGAACCAATGGGCGGGTGAGGGATTCTCCTTCGAAGCCGGTGCCGGCGTGTTGGCGGGTCGTTGTCGCACGACTCAGTGGGAAGCGGTCGACGGCGAGGATCCAGATCCCTACGCGCTGGAGCTTCAAGCGGTCGACGGGTGCAGGCCGGGCGACATCTTCATCGCGGCAGCCTCCGGCACCGGCGATTCGGGAATTTGGGGTGAGCTTCTATCGACCGCCGCCCGCAACGCTGGTTGCATCGGCGCGGTGATCGACGGCTTGGTCCGCGACACCCACCAGATGTCGGCAATGGGCTTCGCCTGCGTCGCCCGCGGGGTCAGCCCGCTCGACAGCCAACATCGTCAGCGCGTGTCAGCGGTGGACGTCGAGGTCGGAATCGGGGGCGTTCGGGTTCGGCCTGGCGACTGGGTGTTGGCCGACGCGGACGGGGTTGTCTTTGTACCGGCTGCTGAGGCAGAGGCGGTGCATTTCCGGGCGCTCGCCAAGACGGCCGACGAGAGTTTGGCCCGCACGGCGATCAAGAAGGGCATGCCTGCTGCCGCCGCTTACGAGCGGTTCGGCGTGCTGTAACGCATCAGACTACCGGTGTCGCCGTCGCCCGCTGTGGGCAAAGGGTTCGACGCCAATTCGCGGCCTATTCGAGGCCGATCCCTTTCTGGAGGAGTTGATGATGGAGACAAATATGCTAACCCATACTGGTTCGATAACGGCCGCCGTTGTATTGGCACTGTCCGCCGCCGTGGCGTCTGCCGCCCCGCTTCCGGTCGCGCAGTACTCGTTCGACAACACGCTTGCGGCTGACGATGCCGGCGATCCGGCGCTGATTGCCGTCGATCCGACGGGTCAGAACGGATTTTTGAACGCCCCGGTGCCGACAGACTTCGCCGCCGATCCGCAGCCGACGGACAACCGGCAGGTCTACATCTTCGATTCCGCCGGCTCCAACGCGGGCCTCATCCTGCCCGACGCGGGCGACCTCGTCAGCGACGACGACACCTACACGATCGAACTCATCTTCGAGATCGAGAACGTCAACGGCTTCCGCAAGCTCATCGACTTCGAGTCGCGGAACAACGACAGTGGCGTCTACGTGAGCAGCGGCCAGCAGTCGCTTTACTCGGATGTCGCCTCGGGCAATACACCCTTAAGGCCCGGTGGCTCTGCCACTGCAGACGTGTTCACGCAGCTTTTCGTGACGGTGGATGACGGAGTCGTGACGCTTTATCAAGACGGAGCCAGCCTCGTCTTTTTGGACCAGACAGAGTCCGACGACAACTTCATCCTGCCGGACGGGCAAGATCTGACGTTCTTCCTCGATGACGGCAACGGTGGCGAGTTCAGCAGCGGTTCGGTCGCCAAGATCGCACTGTACGACGCGGCATTGACGGCTCAGGACGTTGCCGAACTTGCGGCGTCACCTTTCACGCCCATACCGGAGCCGACATCTGTTGCCGCTCTGGCCGGACTGGGCTTGCTCTCGCTGCGACGTCGCCGCTGAATCGGGGCCAGGCGAGGTTCCTGAGCCATTGACCTCCTCTTGTTAGAGGCCACTCTTGCGATTCTTGTCGCACGAGTGGCCTCATTTGTTTACCTGCCTGCCGCGAAGCCCTACGTTCCAGATTATGGAATCTGGAGTGCTAGCCAAGGCCTTCCTCGTGCTCGAGACCCTCGCCGAGACGGACGACCCGCAACCTCTCGGCGTTGTCACGCGTCAGCTCGGCCTGAACAAGCCGACCGTCCACCGCATTCTCAACGATTTGGTCGCTCTGGGCTTTGTGCAGAGCTCGGGCAGCGGGCTGTATTCCCTTACCGGTAAGCTTCGCCGGCTTGCAGCTGGCCAAGACTTCGGGCCACTCCTCGACGCCGCAGAGCCGCATCTTCGCAAGCTTCACGAGGACGTCGGCGAGACGGTGAATCTGGGAGTCTTGCGTGGAACACGCGTGGCCTACCTGCAAGTGCTCGAAAGCACGCACCCGCTGCGTCGCATCGTTGAGCCCGGCACGCTCGACCCGTTCCACTCGACGGCCCTGGGACGTGCGATTGTGAGCCGGATGCCAGAAAGCGCCTGGCGCCGCATGATTCACGGGGTCGACCTGGAAGCCCGCACCACCAAGACGATCGTCTCGGAGAAGAAGCTGCACGACACCTTGATTCAAGCACGCGACGAAGGCTTTGCGGTCGAGCGTGAAGAGAACGACGTCGGCGTCATGTGCGTCGCCTGCCCGATTCTGGAGAAAGGTGAAGTAGTTGTGGCAGCGGTCAGCATCACGATTCCTGTGGCCCGGGGAGACGCGATCGAGAAGAAGCTCGTGCAGAAGCTGCGAAAGGTGGCGGACAGTGTGAGAAAGGACCTGTCGCGTCAGAGCCAAGCCGGGCGGTCGAAGTAGCCGGATTCAAGACCTGCCGCAACGCCCGCTCCGGAAACAAAAGCATTGCGATCGCGTAAGTGGAACGGTATGTTCCACTAGATGATCCATTCTCAGCCAGTCATTGCACATCTCGCCTCGGCACTCGCAGTTGTCACGGCAACATCGCTGACGACCTCAGGCGCTTCGGCAGCTGACGTGCAGGCAAAAGGTGGGTCCGTCTCCAACATGGAGCGGGACGGCGAGATCGTCCGTTTCGCGATCAATGGCGATACGCCGAGCCGGGCGGTGGACATTCTCGTGAGCGGCGACGGCATTGAGAGCGGCGCTTTGTACTGGATCAACCAGTCCGATCATCCGCCGCGGCTGATTAATGCCGATTCAGAAGGTGTCATCCATTGGCAACTGCCGTGGGCGATCAACACGAACGTGTCGGTCGAATCCGCGGCAGAGCCGTTGCTGTTCGAGCGGTTCGACGAGTCAAAGAAACTGCCGGCCACTTGGGCGGCGATCATTGATGACAGCAACATCCGCCCAGTCCTTCGTCACGGGCACGAGAATTTCGAGGCTGAGAAGGGACGGGTTCCGACGGAGGGCGAGTCAATCGAGGTTGCAGTCGCAGAAGGTGTCGGCCGGGAGTCGGCCAATGCGGTTCGCGTCGACAAGGCTGCGGTCGGTGGTCATGCAGAGCTGGTCAGCGGGCTCGTCGATGTCGACGCGGGCACGACCTACCTCGGCGACGTGTTCTACACGGTCGAGTCCCTGACGTTCGGCGGGAACGCGACCTTTGGCGTCGAGCTGACGGACGACTCCGGCACCTTCAAGCGGTACGTCGGATACGGGTCGATGAGCCCGGTCCAGCGAAACCGCGACGGACAGTGGCGGCGTGCGTTCACCCGATTCACGCCGCAGCCTGGTGAGACTAAAGCCCGCCTTCGGATGGGCGTCGGCGGCTCGCCGGTGGTCGTTCTTTGGGACGACGCACGCATTGCGGTCGCTCCGACCAAGCTGATGCGCATGCCGAGTGAGCTTCCGGGCGATCAAGGGGCGGCGAAGCTGACGGAGGCCGAGGTGCGTCAGATGCTCGAAGAGGCCGAGCCCTTGTCGGCCGAGGTGAAGCTGATCAACGGACAGCCGACGACGCACGTCAACGGCCGGCCCATCGGGAACTTCCACTTCAACGCCGGCTTCTACGCCTGGAATAGCAACCAGCCACAGCTTCACGGCCTCTTTGCGGATGCGGGTGTCCGCGTTCACACGGTTCCGATCACGCTTGGCGATCCGCTCAATTATGGCGAAGCTTTAGAAGATGCAGTGTGGCAGGGTCCGGGCAAGGTGAACTTCAAGCCGATTGAAAAGCGCATCATCACGCTGCTCCGTCACAGCCCGGACGCGATGATTCGACTGAATCTCGGGCCTGAGCCGTACTACGGCTTCCACGAAGATCACCCGGATGCCGTGTTCCGCTCGTCCGACGGGCGGATCGTCAAGGGAACCGCGCACAACGCCTCGCTCTTCGATCCGGCCGACGTCGAAGAGAACGAGATTGTTTCACCAAGCTATGCCAGCGAGACGTACCGGGAACTGACGGGTGACGTCATCGAGCAGGTAGGTAGGTACCTTGCCGAGAACGATGTTGGCAAGCGTGTCATCGGCATCCACCTCATCGGAGGCCATGACGGGCAGTGGCTCCCGCACACGTCACAAAGCAGCGACTTCGGAAAAGAGCATGTCGATGCCTTCCGGAACTACCTCCGCACGATCTACGACTCTGATCAGGCCTTGCAAGAAGCTTATGCCGATGCAGAGGTCACATTGAACAACGTCATGCCCGTCGCTGACGAGGCATATGGGGTCGACCACGCTTTTCTTGATCCTGCTGTCGGGAGCGACCGGCACTTGATGGATACATTTCGCTTCACCCAGGTAGGTAAAGTCGACACCATCGAGCATCTCATAGAAGCCTTCGACCGAGGCTTCGGGCGGCCCGCGCTGAACAGCACGTACTGGTCGGATGTTTACCACGGTCATGGTTTGGATCACTGGGCGACGCAGCAATTGCTCGAAGTCGAGGCTGTCGACGCGATCGCCACCATCGGCGACTACCGCAACTGGCGGCGTCAGGGCCGGCCCGGTGCAGTGAGCAGCGCGGCCGGGTCGCTCCGTCTTCATAACAAGTTGTATCTCGGCGAGGTCGACCACCGAACGCCTCACTCCTGGGGCAGGGCAGACGCCGTTGAGGATCAGGATTGGCTCGGCCAGATCGTCGATCCGCTCGACACGCTGCACGCGTCGCGACGCGAGTGGGGCCAGGCCTTTTCGCTCGGCGGCGGCGGATGGCACTACTCGCTGAGCGGCCAGGGCCAAGGTTTCGAGCCGTTCATCCAAGGCATCCACGAAGCAGCCGAACTCGCCGATCACTTGGCCTCGTCGCCGAGCATCGCCAGCGACCACCCGCCGATCGCGGTCTTCCTTGACGAGCGGACGATCGAGGCGATGAGCCACGAAAATCTTGCCGGCCTGATGACGTTGCAGGTCAGTGGTAACTCCGCACGCGATCCGCTGTCCACCAGCGGCGTCGGGTATGACCCGTACCTCTTGGGCGACCTCGATCACCCGGACCGCTCACTGGATTACCCGATCACCATCATTCTGGGCGGCGTGACGATCACGCCGGAGCAGGTGACGTGGGTGGAGGAGAACCTTCAACAAGACGGCCGCATCGTCGTCGTCATGCACGCGGCAGGTCAGACGTACGCGGGGGGCGTCAGTGAGACAGCGAAGCGACTCACCGGCATCGATGTCGAGTTGACGGCCGACGAGCAGGTCGTCTACCGCCTGCGTGCCGAAGGTGACGACCCGCTCGCCGAGCAGATCGATTACCATCTGACCGAGACGACAGGGCCGAAGATCGTGGTGACGGACGCTGAAGCCACGCCGATCGGCACGTACCTACAGACCGGCGAAACCGCCGCGGCCGTCCGGCGTCACGACGACTGGACGGGCGTCTACATTGCCGCCCCGGGGGCACTGACGCCCCGCCTGCTCCGCAATCTCGCCGTCGAGGCCGGCGTCGAGCCGTCGGGGCCCGAAGGTGATCTCGTCATGGCGGGCAACGGCGTCATCGTCGTGCACGGCATGACGAAGAACCCGGTCAAGACGCTCCGCTGGAACGACCCGTGTGACCTCGTCGACATCGCCAGCGGCGAGATCGTCGCGACCGACGCAACGTCGGTCAGTGTCGAAGTGCCGCTCGGCGAAACCCGCTGGTTCTACAAAAAGTAGCGACTCCTCGTCATCGAGCCCGTGTCGGCACGGACCCACGTTGAAGAACCAGGTCGCGACGCGTGCTTCGTCTCGACTTGGCAGAGCGCGATGGTCCGGCTTCACAGGTCTGCCTCTCCGCGAACACGTCGTTCCGATTCGTGCCGGTCGTCGCTTCATACCGCGGCGTCAAGCGTCTGCCACTACGTCGTTGTCGGTAGTTCAGCCGAAGTGGGCGAGACGGGCGAAAAGCGGCTGGTGCATGCCGGTTTCAGCCAACGCTCCGCGTGCGGTTACACAACACCGGCAAAACACTCAGCAAAATGTTCACCTCCAAGATGCCGCCAGTCGTGGTGCGTCGTTTCACCGGCCGGGCGAAGCGACGTCACGCCCGTTGGTATACGGCTCAAGCTCCTCCGGCCGCGCCGGCGACGGGGCCGCTGTTGGGCGTGGGTCGGCCGATCAAGTCGATGTCGCTCGACCGAAGGTGCAGGTCACGTTGCGGGAACGGAATCTCAACGCCCGCCGCGGCCAAGCCGTCGTTGATTCGTATGTGCAGCTCATGAAGCGTCGGCAGTCGCTTGCTCAGATCCGCGACGAAAGCTCGAACTTCAAAGTCGAGTGAGCTGTCGCCGAAGCTGACGAACAGCACGCTCGGGTTCGGCTCGCTCAAGACGCCCGGCACGCTTCTGACAGCCTCGGTGATGGCCTTGTGCGCGACGCCGATGTTCGAGCCGTAGGCGACGCCGATCGGGATGAGCAGGCGTGTCGTTGCGTTGCTGAGCGTCCAGTTGGTGACCTGATCGGTGATGAAGCTTTTGTTGGGGACGATGACCTCCTTGTTGTCCCAGTCGGTGATGGTGGTGGCCCTGATCTGGAGTCGGCTGACGGTGCCGCTGATCTCGCCGACGGTGACGACGTCGCCGACGCGGACGGGTCGCTCGAAGAGGATGATGAGTCCGCTGACGAAGTTGGCGACGATCTCCTGTAGGCCGAAGCCCAGGCCGACGCCCAGCGCAGCGACGATCCACTGGGCCTTGCCCCAGTCGATGCCGAGCAAACGAGACGCCCAGACGATGCCGATCGCGATGACGACGTAGCGGGTCAGTGTGACGATGGCGTATCGGGTGCCTGCATCGATCGGGAAGCGTTGCAGGATCGCAAGCTCCAAGACGGCAGGCAGGTTTCGCGCTGCGATGACGGTGAGCGCCCCAAGGAAGCCGGCAAGCAGGAGCGACCACAACGTCACGGCCGGAACGATGACGCCGCCGTCAGTGTCGAGGGTCGGCGCGGCGAGCTCCACCCGTTCCAGCACCGCCAGTGCCGGCAAGACGTCGCCCCAGACGGCCCAGAGCGTGGCGAAGACGCCGGTGGTTGCGGCGATGCGCAAAAGCAAGAGCGTCTGGCCGCTCGCGGCATCGACGTCGACCATCTTTGTGTCGAGCTCGGGAATGGCATCTCCGCTCGCTTGGTCAGCGTCGTCGTCTCTCCGCTCCCGTGCTTCGCGTTGGTCGACGAGCTTCTGCCTTGCCTGCTGGACGGCCAGGCGGCGACGCGCGACAAGGAGCGATCGGGTCAGTGTGCTGTAGAGCACGACGCCCATCAGCACGACGACGCCGGTGATGAAGAACCGCGACTGAATCTCCCGGGCCGTGTGGACGTACCCGATTGCCGCGGCGACCGTCAGCGCAGCCGGAATGGCGACGAGGGCGACGTACCACAAGCGTCGCAGCCGCCAGGCCCAGCCGTCGCGGTGGAGCAGGTGCGCCAGCATGCCGCTCTTGGGCCAGAACACGCGGGCGACGAAGAGCGTCAGGCCGATGCTGCCGATCATGAAGGCGAGGCGACCGATGCCTTGCCGGATCATGTCGTCCCCACTGGCATCCGCCGATGCCCCAAAGAACGCCGCCGGAACCTCAACGGCCATCAGCCATCGCAAATTAGTCGCGAGCGTTTTCCTCGCGTGGGCATCCCACTCGAAGTGAGCGTCGGCCAATCCGCCCTCACAACAGAGCAGGCGAATGAAGCCGAGCAGCCACCAGACCGCACCCGCGGCCAGCAAGCCCTGACCGATGCTGATGGCAAAGAGGTCATCCGACGTCGCGAGCAGCCCGCCGATGCCGAGAAGCACGAGCGGGAACGGCAGGGCCAACAGCAACGTGACCAGCAACGACGCCAGCGTGACACCGAAGGAGTCGGTCGCCAATCGCCCCACCCGATCGGCCAGGGTCTGAAGCGTGCGGCGTAGCCGGATCTGCTGCAACAAGAGCCCGCCCGCGAGTAACGTGACCAAGCCTGACCGCACGGGCATGTCGGCCAGGCCCCGCAACGCCGCCCTGCCGACGTCGATCCAAACGGCTGGTTCGGACGAGGCTCGCAGGCCTTCGGCGGTCTGCTTGAGCCAGGCCGGGCCGATAGGCGGGGCGCTGCTGATCCAAAGCAGCTCTTCGTCGAGCAGGTCGACCAAGCGGGTGGCGACGACGGCAAGATCGCGCTCGACCTCCAACGCTGCCTCAACCGCCTCGACAAGCGCGACCTGCTTGGCCAGCTCGCCGCTGAGTCTCCCAATTTCCCCCGGATCATCGGCGAGGCGGCGACGCTCCAGCAGGCGAACGCGTGCGAGCTTGGCCTCGGCTACCTGACGCTCCCGGGCCGTCACTCGGGTGGCAACGGCCGAGGGTTGCGGCGCACTGCTGCGTGCTTCGCGAAGCAACTCGCCCGCTTCGCCGCTTGCAAGTCGCAGATCAAGAACCTCTGTGACGGCGGCTTCGCTGGCGAGCACCTGCTCGAGCCGGGCGCGGGCAACCTGCTCGGAATGAGCGGCTCGAGTCGTCGCCAGCACCGCATCAGGATTCGCAACCGCCGGTTCGGCAACGGGCCGAGGCGAGGGCAGGTCCTGCGCGTGCGACGCGAACGCCAGCAGCAACACCATGAGCGGGAACACGAACCGGATCGACACGTGGGTCAAGGTAGCGTGCGGGTTGGCAAAGGAGGACACGGTGGCTCCGGCATCAACATCGGCGGATTCGTGGGGGCCAAGTCGCAGCGGTGTTGGTGAGCGTCGTCGATCCTCCGGAAGCGCGAGCCGACCGTAAGGTTGTTGAATGGTCGCCGACGCCGGCATTCTCTGTGAGTCCTGCGGCTATCGGCTCGACGGCCTTCCCGACGGCGGGAACTGCCCCGAGTGCGGCGTGGCTGTGAGGCTGAGCACGATCGATTCGCCACGGACTCTGTCGCCCTACGAGGTAGAGCCGCGGTCGGCGACGTTCTGGCAGACGACGCTTTCTATTTGGAGTCACCCAGCCGGATTCTTCCAAAGGCTTCGGTCGCGAGTGAGCGAGGATGACTCTGTTATAGCGAAACAGTTTGGTGGTAGACATCTGTGGACATCGGCCCTTCCGGCGAGTGTTGCCTTGTCTGGACATATCGCCCTTAACATCATTCCGATAGGCGCTGTTCTTTCACCTGGTGCACCTCGTTGGATGCTTTTGATTCCAATGATGGTTGTCGGCTACTTCGTTATCATGAGTCTCTTCGTAGTTGCACGCCGGGCGGTCACATGGCTGGCAACATGGGAAGCCAACTGGCGCGGCATGCGGCTGCCGGGTCCGGTGGTGAAGCGGGTGATGGACTTTCATGTGGCCCACCTCATGCCGGTCTGTCTGCTCATCATGTCGGTCGTCATCGGTGGACACGTCATGTTCCACCTGCGGCTCGGCGGACCGGAGGGGTTCTTCGGCTACCTCATCGCCCTGTGCGTCGCGACCATCGGCGGGGCGGTGTGGCTCTTCTGGACCTTCTGGCTCGCGATGAGCAACATGCTGCGAGCCAATGTCTGAACCCGACTCGACGATGCTCGCGGTGGCGACGGCGGACGTGCTTCGTGAGCATCGGCCCCCGGAGGCGGCGGCTCATCCGGAGCGCGCCGGAACGTTACGACGCCGCCCTGGCCTCTCTCGATACTGTTCCGCATCGGCTCCTGCCTTCACCGGATCCTGCCGTGGACGGGTCCGTACTCCTCGTGCACGAAATGGCCCACGTGGAGCGCCTCGCCGCGCTGTCGGCCCGGGGCGGATGGGCGGACGCTGACACCTACGTCGGCGTCGGTAGCGACCGGCTCGCCCGCCTCGGCGTCGCATGCTGCACCACCGCCGCAGATGCGGTCGCGACGGGCAGTGCCAAGCACGCGCTGGCCCTGGTGCGTCCACCCGGTCACCACGCGATGCCGGACCGAACGATGGGCTTCTGCCTCTACGCCAACGCTGCCATTGCGGTACGTCATCTGCAGCGGACGCATGGCCTCAAGCGGTTGGCCGTCATCGACATCGATGTCCACCACGGTAACGGCACCCAAGCCGTCTTCTGGCGCGACCCCGACGTGCTGACGGTCAGTCTCCACGGCCACCCCGATCACCTGTGGCCGCACACCGGATACGAGAGCGAGAGAGGTGAGGGCGTGGGCGAGGGTGCATGCGTGAACGTTCCGTTGATGCCGGGCACGGGCGATGACGCCTACCGAGCTGCTCTCGAAGAACGCGTTTTTCCCTTAGTTCGGCAACATTCGCCTGAGCTTGTCGTTGTATGCTGTGGTCTGGATGCTCACGCGGATGACCCTGTCGGCAACCTGTCGCTGTCGACGCCGTTCTTCGGCGAGATCGGGACGATGATCGGCGGGCTAGCCGACGAGGTGTGTGACGGCCGGGTGTTGGTGACGCTCGAGGGCGGGTACGACTTGAAGGCGCTGACTGGTGGTTTGTCTGCGTTTTTAAGGGGATTGTCGAGTGTCGCGTGATGCTGCGGGTTCTGGCACGATGCCCCGGATGGACATCGCCGACCTGCACCTGGACCTCGCCTGGAACGCGACCAACGGCCGTGACCTGTCGCTGCCACCGGACGAACAGCCGGACCTCGGCTTCGGCCCTGCGGCGGTGTCTTTGCCGACGCTGCTCGCCGGCGGGACTCGGCTGATCGGTGCAACTCTCTTCGCCGACCCGGACGCCTCTGCGTCACCGGCGCAGCAGTGCCGCGCGCAGCTCGCCGCCTATCACGAAATGCCGCTTGTTCTAGTGAAAAAGATGCAAGACTTGGGTTCTGCCGACCTAGCCGCGGTGGTGCTGATGGAGGGCGCGGACGCTATCGATCTCGACGAAGACGAGCTGTCGCCGCGTGCCTGGTTCGAGGCGGGGGTTCGCATCGTCGGGCTCGCCTGGGGCCAAACCCGCTACGCCGGTGGAACGCGGGCGCCTGGTCCTTTAACGCCCGACGGCCGACGTCTGGTGCCGATGCTCGACGAGCTCGGCATGATCCATGACGCGTCTCACCTGGCCGAGGAGTCGCTCGACGGCCTGCTCGATTTGGCGACGGGGCCGGTCTTTGCGAGCCACTCAAATTGCCAAATTCTGGTGAAAGACGACCCGAACGGGCGACATCTGACCGACCGTCACATCGCTGACATCACCGGCCGGGGCGGAATCGTCGGCATCAACCTCTTCGACAAGTTCCTCCTGCCACCCACCATTCTCGCGAGACGGCGAGCGACCTTGGCGGACTGGACGGCACATGTTCGACACGTGTGCGACCTCGCGGGCGACGCACGCCACGTCGCGCTCGGCAGTGACGCCGACGGGGGCTTCGGCAAGCTTCGACTGCCCGAAGAACTGGACACCGTCGCCGACTACCCCAAGCTCGGTGACGCGCTCTCTGCCGCCGGGTTTGGCGACGACGACATCGGCCGCATCCTCTACACAAATGCCCACGCTTTCCTTGAAAAGTCGCTACGCGCGACTAGCTGAGCGCCACGGCCAGCAGCGTGATCGCAAGGAGGAGCACCGACGATTTCGTTAGACACCCGTTCGCCTTCGGGCGAAGCCCCTTCTTGGCCCGTTGGCGGCGAAGGCGGTGAAGGACGCCAGACGTGGTTTGTGGTCGGCGGGACGGCATGTGCTCATTCTAGCGACGACGCTTCTTACTCCTTGAAGATGCCCGTGCCTTGAACCGACGCGACAGCGGGCCGCCCTTCTTGTCGTGCTCGGCGACGATCTCGCGGATCATCGCCGGTGCCTGTCGCCGGGTGAGCAGCGTCGCCATCGTCTGCATGAACGGGTCAATGTGGTTGAAGAAGGGCCGATACGCCCCGCACAGGTAGTTGAGGCCCTCTTGGCCGTCAGGGGTCTTGATGAACCGGTGTTTCGGGCACTCGCCGTGACAGGCGAAGCGGACCTCGCACTCACGGCAGAAAGTCGGCAACGTGTCGCGCTTGTCGGTGCCGAACTTCTTCTGGAAAGGCGACTCGACCATGTCGGTCATCGGCGTCTCCATCACGTTGCCAAGCTTGTAACGCGGGTAGACGTAGTGGTCGCACGAATAGACGTCGCCGTTGTGTTCCACGGCCAGGGCGCTGCCGCAGGTCTCGCTGAAGACGCACAGGCTCGCCTGTCGCTGGCCCGTCAGCTTGGTGAGCCAATTCCCCAGTGCGACGTCGAACATCTGCACGAACGTCTGGCCGATGTCCTTGCGGATCCACTCGTCGAAGATCGTCGCCAAGAAGACGCCGTAGTCCTGGCTGCGGAGCGACCACTCGGTCACCGGGGCGAAGTACCGCTCGCCGCCGTCCACGTCTGGCGGGCCTTGGAGCCAGAGCCCGTCGTCCTTGAACGGGGCGTCGTCGGTCGCGTCACGTTCGACCAGCGGAATGAACTGGATGAACCCGCTGCCGATGTCGCGCAGGTAGCGATAGACCCGCAGCGGATGCTGGCTGTTGATGCGATTGACGACGGTGAGCGTGTTGAACTCGACCTCGTGCTTCTTCAAGACTTCAAGGCCTCGCAGCACGTTGTGGCTGCTGGCGTTGCCTTGCTTGTCGACGCGATAGCTGTCGTGCAGGTCCGGTGGCCCGTCGATGCTCAAGCCCACCAGAAATTCGTTGGCCTTCAGGAACTCGCCCCACTCGTCGTCGAGCAAAGTGCCGTTGGTCTGGAAGGCGTTGTCGATCGGCCTGCCGTCGCTGTAGCGCTTTTGCAGCTCGATGACCTTCTTGAAGAACCGCACACCCAGCAGCGTCGGCTCGCCCCCCTGCCACGCGAAGCTGACGGCCGGGCCCGGCTGACTTTGGATGTACTGCTTGATGTACTGCTCGAGCACATCGTCGGGCATCTGCCACTTCCGCTCGCCTTGATAAAGTGCCTCCTTCTCAAGATAAAAGCAGTACTTGCAGTCCAGATTGCAGATCGGCCCGATCGGCTTGGTCATGACGTGGAACGGCCGGGTCGCCGTATGGACGACCTGCGTCGCAGCGGAACGCAGCGGCGAGACCAGGCCTTCGGCAACCGGCAGTGCGACAGACACGGGTGCCATCCGACCGCGACAAGGTTCCGGTTGCAAGTCGGCCCGATCCGTCGAACCATGTTCCGTGCAGCAGCAGACGGCGAACGACCTTCTTCAACGCGTCCGCGAGCTGGACGACTGGTTCCACAACCTCAAGGTGCCCGACGGCCAGGGAGGCATCATCGAGACCCGGCCGGATCATCCGTTCGGCGACTTTCCGCAGTTCAAGTGGGATCAGATCGCCTCGCACCTCCCGGCAGACCTGTCTGGCAAGTCGTGCCTCGACATCGGCACCAACAGCGGGTTCTACGCCTGCGAACTCGCCCAACGAGGCGGCGACGTGCTGGGCATCGACCTCGACGATCACTACCTCGCCCAGGCCCAGTTCGCACGCGACGCGATGGGCCTGCAAGACCTGATCTCACTGGAAAACCGGCAGATTTACAGCCTCGCCACCGAAGCCGAGGCGGGCCGAAAGTTCGACGTCATCTTGTTCATGGGCGTCTTCTACCATCTTCGCTATCCGCTGCTCGGGCTCGATGTCGTGGCGAGTCTTCTGTCAGACGACGGCATCATGGTGTTCCAGACGCTCGAAGCCCCCGGTGCCAAGCCGATGCCACCAGCGGCGACGAAGAACCTGAACTTTCAAGACCGCACGAAGCTCGCCGAGCCGGGGTGGCCCCGGCTGCACTTTTTCGAGCACGGGTTCAACGACGACCCGACCAACTGGTGGGCCGCCGACCCGGCGTGCGTGGAGGCGCTGCTGCGGTCGTCCGGCCTCGACATCGTCGCCGAGCCGGGAGACGAGATCTACGTCTGCCGACGCTCCGCCACGCCGCCGCCCGGGGTGCCGCACTTGCGTCGCAACGAGTACCGTGCGGCCCTGTCGGGTCTGGGCCACCCGATCGTCAGACGCCGTGACGTCTCGCCAAGGTGCTCGATCGTGACGGTGACGGCATCTGCTGGCAGCAGGTCGGCCACGCGGTCGGGCCATTCGACGACGACCACGTCCCCGGCCTCGATGCCCTCGAGCAGCTCGCCGAACCCGATGCCCTCGAAGTCCTCTTCGCCCGAACGCGGTACGCGTCCAGATGGTGCACCGTCCTGCCGTCCGGGATTGGGTAAGCCTGGTGCAGGACGTAGGTCGGCGACGAGACGTCGCCCCCGTCGCCGCCCAGGGCGGTCACCAGGCCCTGCACGAAGGTCGTCTTGCCAGCCCCGAGGTCACCGACCAGCCGGACCACACCGCCGGCCGCGAGCTTCTGCGCGTACCCGACCGGCGACCGCGTGCGTCGCCGAGACGCTTTCAGAATCGACAGGTGACGGATCATTCATGGGAAAACCTCCCTCTTCGAGCAGTTCGACGGCGCCGTCACGCACGAGCCTCACGCCTGCTTCGGTGACGACGGTGCCGATGGCGATCGCGACCGACGCCTTCGGGCGGCTCGTCGGCGGCGAAGAGCAGCTCGTAGTCCTCGCCGTCGTTCAAGGCGTGCCACAACGCGTCCCGGCCGTCAGGCGGCAGGCGTGCGACGTCGTCATGCACCGGCACAGCATCGCGTCGAGATCGGCCCCGAAGCGGCCGAGGAGTCTCGGCAGGTCGCCGGCAAGACCGTCCGACAGGTCCATCATCGCCGTGAGGCCGATGCCTTCAGCCTGACCGGCCAGTTGTCGACCTTCGATCAGTCGCGGCCGAAACGTCAGGTGTCGACCCAGAATCGAGCCGCCGAGCGGACCCGTGACGAAGACGGTCTGCCCGGGCCTGACGCCGTGCCGCGGCACCGGTTGCTCGGCCGACCCTAGAACAGCGACCGTCACCGCCATCGGCCCGTCCCAGACGGCAAAGTCGCCGCCGACGAGGTCGCAGCCGCCGTCTCGCGCGGCATCCGTCACGCCTTCAACGACGGCCAGGACGTCGTCCAGCGACAGCGTCCGCGGGGCGACCAGCGACAGCAGCAACGCCGTCGGCACGCCACCCATGGCGGCGACGTCGCTCAGGTTGCGATTGGCCGCCTTACGTCCCGCCGCGTGACCGCCGGCATCAGCCAGGTGAAGATGCACGCCATCCAGCACCGGATCGATGCCCGCCAGCAGCTTGCCCCGCGTCGGCAGGTCCAGCACCGCCAGGTCGTCACCCGCCTTGGGGAGGCGGTCGTAGAGGGCGTTGAGGAAGTCGCGTTCACGCAGGGGCCGCCGCATCGCGACAGGATACTGCCGACCGATAACGCATCGGAGGGTCGTCCGTGTGGTAGCGGCATGACGGTCGGGCGGTCACTGCGTCGATGCCGTTGAAACACCCCATCGTGATCGCCGGACAACCGGTACGATGGGTGCGACCGCCGCAAGGCGACTGCTAGGGACTGCGACCTGCCCATGGCTTCCCACGACGCTTCATCCTCGACGCCGCCCCGCCTGCGGCTGCTCGAACCCCTGCCGCCTGGCACCGCACCCGACGCGGGGCCGATCGTCGCGCTCAACAGGCCCGTCACGCAGGCCGGTTCTCGTAAGACCGCCCGGCTCTACTTGTCGAGTTCGACCGTCAGCCGGGCGCACTGCCTGTTTCTCGTCAGGCCTGACGGCGTTCTCGTTCGCGACACCGTCAGCCGGTCCGGCACGCTCGTCAACGGCGACGCCGTCGAGGAACAACGCCTCGAAGACGGCGACGAGATCCAGCTTGGGCGATTCCGCTTCGTCTACATCGAGGGCGACCTGCCCAGCCCGCGTCCCGACCCACGCGAGGGACCGACCACCGTCTTCGCCACCGGCCCGGACGGCGGGATTCGGCAGATCGAGGTCGACGCCGACCGTCAAACGGTGCTCGTCGGCAAGCGGTCGGGCATGGACCTGGCACTGCCGCATCCCGAGGTGTCGACGGCCCACATGGCCCTGGTTCGCCTGCCTCAGGTCGGCGGCAACGGCTGGGTGGCGATCGACCTGGGCGGCAAGGGTTCGACCCGCAACGGCAAGCGGCTCGAGCAGGCGGTGATCAAGAACGGCGACACGCTGACCGCCGGGCCTTATGAGATCAGCCTGACCGTCGATCTGGTTACGCCCGAGGCAGAAGCTCCGGCGGTTGCCGAGGTGCCGGCGGTAGTTGAGGTGCCGGCGGTTGTTGAAGAGCCCGCCGTCGTCGAACCCGAGCCCGACGAGGTGGCGGCAGACGCCGCCCGAACCGCCACCGCGGATTCGATCGCGGGCTTCCGCAAATCATGGCAGGCGTCCGACGATGCGGCGGCGGAGGAACCTGCGGACGAGGCCGTGCCTGTCGAGGCGGACGAGGCCGTGCCTGTCGAGGCGGACGAGGCCGTGCCTGTCGAGGCGGACGAGGCCGTGCCTGTCGAGGCGGACGAGGCCGTGCCTGTCGAGGCGGACGAGGTCGCGCCTGTCGAGGCGGACGAGGTCGCGCCTGTGGAGGCGGACGAGGTCGCGCCTGTCGAGGCGGACGAGGCCGTGCCTGTCGAGGCGGACGAGGTCGTGCCTGTCGAGGCGGACGAGGCCGCGCCGTCGAGGCGGACGAGGTCGCGCCTGTCGAGGCGGACGAGGTCGCGCCTGTGGAGGCGGACGAGGTTGCGCCTGTGGAGGCGGACGAGGTTGTGCCTGTCGAGGCGGACGAGGTCGTGCCTGTCGAGGCGGACGAGGCCGTGCCTGTCGAGGCGGACGAGGTCGTGCCTGTCGAGGCGGACGAGGTTGCGCCTGTGGAGGCGGACGAGGTCGCGCGCGAGGAGTCGCGGACGAGGTCGCGGAAGTCGCGGAAGTCGCGGAAGTCGCGGAAGTCGGCGAACGCCGAGCCCGACGCCGACGATGGCATCGATCTCTCGATGCTCAGCTTCGACGAAGCAGAGCCGGCTACAGAAACCGCAGCGGCCGACGAGGTGGACGAGTCGCTTGAATCGCCGCCGCTTGTCGAGCTTGAGGTCGACGCTGAGCCATTGGCTTACGAGGCGGAAGAAGCACGCGAGCCCGAGCCCGAGCAGCCATCGGCTGAGGTGGCAGAGCTGGAACTGCTTTCCGAGGAGCCGGTCGCCGAAGACCCGGCCCCGGTCGAGCTGCCGGACGAGCCGGAGCCGGAGGATGCCGCTCCCGAAGAGGAGGCCGTCGAGGAGTCGGTTCAAGAGCCCGAGGCCGAGCTTCCGGCGGTCGGTCGTCGGAGCAAGGGCAGGCGCAGGCCGGCGGCCCTGTCGGAGGACCAGGCCTCGCCCGATCTGCCGCCGGCGACGTCGCCGGACGACGACGCGCTGTTCCTGGAAACCTTCCAGCTTCGCGACGCCGCCGAAGCCGAGGCGGCGCAAGAAGAAGCCGTTGTCGAGCCGCCGGAGATGGACGTTCCGCCGCTGGCGAGTTTCGAAGAGGAGACGCACCGCGACGCCAACTCTGCCGCCGAAGAGCCTGAACGACCCGCCGAAACCCAGGCACGTCCCGTCACGCCGGTCATCAAGCCGGGCGACACCGGTTCGACCGGCAAGTCGCTGCCTCTCTCGGCCTGGCAGGCGAATTGGGAAGAAATCGACTTCGCCTCTGTCGGCGACCAGATTCCGTCCGGAACCGGCACGTTGTCGCACCTGCCGACACCCGCCCCGCCCACACTGCCTCAGGCAGCTGCGCCGCCGACACCGCAAGCCGAGGTTCCTCCGGCACCAGAAGCACCAGTTCCTTCGGCACCACAAGCGGAAGCTTCGCCCCCGCCGGAGCTACCGGCCCCCGCGGTCCAGGAAGAGCAGTCTGACGACGACCCGACGGCTGACGTTGCGCCATCACCCGCCGCCGACAACGACAAGCCGCTGACCGTCGGCTTCGGCGACCCGGACCAGGCCGAGATCGTTGAACTCGACGACGGCCCGGCGGCCGGTCCCTTCTCGGACGCCAACTTCGCCCGGCCCGCGGCCCGGCAAGAGCCACCGCCCGCCGAGGACCAGGCGAACCGACCGCCCTCGGCCGCGGTGCTCGATCCGTCGTTCGTCATGCCGGAAACGTCGGGCCTCGTCGGCAACGTGGAGGACTTCGGCCTCGACGCCGCCGCGCCCGATCCCATGCACGTCGACGCCGACGACGGTGGCCAGTCTTCGGACGACACCAAGTTCCGTGACGCACTTCCGGACAACGGCAACGTCGCCAACGAAGAACTCACCAGCGGCGGCTTCCTGAGGGTCATCCGAGACGGGGTTGATCCGAGCACGCTCAACGGCGACCACGGCGACCACAACGGGTCTTACGCGGGCGACGACGGAGCCGACTCCTGACGGCCACCCCGATTTCGCCGTCGGTTCGGGCGGCGTTGCGACGGCGACCCAGGCTCGCACCGGCACGAAACGGACGGGTACGCGGCGTCAGCCGGCGAATGGTCGTCGCGTTCGTCCCCGCGTGCCGCCTAGGCCGCAACGTGCCGCGACGGCTCGGGCGACGGCTCTCGAGCTCGAACGCCGCAATCCCGCACGCGTTCGGCCGATCATCGGTGTTGTCACCGGCATGTTGATCGCGATGGCAGCGGTCGTCGTCGCGATCCAGATGCTGGCCGGTCCGGTGTCGCTCATCAAGGGCCGGCTCCCGCACCACCTGCCGGACAACATGCCCGCCGACCGCGAGGTCGCTTTCGAGCAGGAACGCCTTGCCGACACCAGAGGCCCGGACGTGCGCCGCGAAGCCGTCGCCATTCTTTCCAGAGCGTCGCCGGCCACCGATCCCGGTTGGCTTGAAGATCCGGCTCAAGATGCCCTCTTCGCCTCGTTCGATGCCGACCCGGAAGGAACGCTCGTCGTCGAGCGGGAGTCGAAGTTGCCCGGCGCTGACCAGGCGCGGGTCGAGGCCTTGCTCCTCGCCTTGGCGGCGTCGGACGCCGACATCCGTGCGACGGCCAGCGAGGCACGCGGTGCCGACGAGGTGCGTCGCCGCGGCCGTCGTGCGGAAACCGACGCACAAGCCCGCGAGGTCGTCGAGTTGTTGCAGGGGCTTCGGGCTCTGCGGAACGAGCGGTCGCTGGGCGCGCCGATGGCGTTGCCGGCGGACATTGAAGGGCAGCTGGCCACCGTGCGTGCCGACGAGGCCGAGTCGGCGACGAAGCTGGCACGGGCTCGATCTGCCCTGGCCTCCCTTGGCGATCTACCCGAGGGCACTCGGGCCGACGGCATGGTCGACCGGTCGCTTGAGGAGCTGAAGAATCGCGCTCGTGAACTGGAGCGCGACCGTCTCTCCGCCGCCCCCTCGGAGAGTGCTGCCCTGGCGGACGAATTGGCGTCGGTGCGTCGTCAGATCGAGCTCCGCGAGGCGGAGTTGTCGGGCGAACGACAGCGTGAAGAGGCCCGCCTCCGCCGCGATATCGCCCGCCTGCTCGTCGCCGTCGACTCGGCCGACAAGCGCGAGGCCGAGTTGCTCAATCAACTTCAGGCGGCCCGCACACGTCTGGACGAAGATCGTCGCCTGCAGGCCCAGATCGATGAAGCGTCCGGCCGCCAAGAGCAGCTCGACGCGACGTTGAAGGTTCTCAACGCCGAAGACGCCGCCAGCAGCGAGGCGCGGGCTGCGTTCGTCTATGCCGAGCAGCCCAAGCAGGTCATGCTGTCGGTCACGACCGAAGCCGATCAGCGGCCGCAGTTGATGCTCTACGGGCTGCTGGGCGTCTTTGCCCTCGGCTTGATCGGGCTCTACCTGACGCTCAAGCGTTGAACTTCTTGTGGACCACGTTGCACCACGCTTGAAGCGCAAGCGTGTCGCGACGCATGCCCCTGAACCTGCCGCTACACGGTCTCAGATTCCGCCTCGCCGAGTAGCTGCCGTCGCTTGGCTTCCCACTCGGCATTCTCACGCTTGTTGTCGCTCGCCAGTGGCTGGCCGCTGCGAGAGCGCTTCCACCTCCAGCCGGGTCAACTGCACGCCGCCGAGCTGGTAGTCCTCGAACGCCTCGCACGCCACCGGTGCGATCGGCTTCATGAGCGCGAACATCGCCTCGGCATAGTCGCGAATCTCCTTCTGCGCGTGGGCGTCGAGCCGTAGTCGAAGGAACCGGAAGACGTTGTGCAGATCGCACTTCCAATACCACTCCGTGTAGACGTTCTGCGGCAGAGCCATCCGAGCCGTCTCGCGGGCGACGCCGGCCTCGAGGTGCTTCTCGTAGGCGGCGTAGGCGTTCTGCTCGATGCCCTGCAGGTGCTCCAAAAACCCGTCGGCCGTCGCGTCGGGTAGTGCTTCGCCCCGGCCTTGACGGTTCGTGGTGCTTTGGGCTTGAAGGTCTTGCCGATCGGCGTGTAGAAGCGGTCCTGGACGACGCTGTACGCGCGCTGTACTCGTTGATGTTCGCCGTGCGGTGTCGAACCCACTGCCTCGCGACGAAGATCGGCATGACGCAGTGGAACTTGAGCTCCACCATCTCGAAGGGCGTCGAGTGCCAGTGCCGCATCAGGTAGCGGATGAGGCCTCGGTCTTCGTTCACCTTCTTCGTCCCGGCCCCGTAGCTGACGCGCGCGGCCTGGACGATCGCGTAATCGGCGGTCTGGCCCTCGGGCACAAGCCTGGGCATCGCATCCACCAGCGCGACCATGCCGTGATCGTGCACGTGAATGTCTCGGCGGGCATCGCCCTCCATGACGTCGACGAGAGGCGTGTCGGGCTGGTGGCGTTGCGGGGTCATGGATGGTTCTAGCTCACCGGGCTGAGGCGGCGACGACAAGATATGCGATGAAGAGCACGATCAAACCCGCGCCCTCTGCCGCCCCCAGACGCCAGCGGCCCAGCATCGCCGGAAGCGTCAACAGGCTGACCACGACCAGCACGGCCACGTCGATCTGACCGAGCCGCGGCGCAACGCAACCTCCCTGCCCAACAACAGCAACATTGCCGCCGTTGCCGGCAGGACGAACGTCACGAGCAATGCCGACAGTGCCGTCAGCGACGCGACGGCAGACATGCCCCGACCCGCCGACGCCATCGCGACCGACGGACCGATCAGCGGCACCGCGAGCATCGGCCCCAGCAGAATGACGGCCGTGACGGATCCGCCGTTGGGCCGGTCGAGGATGCCCATGGCCGACGTCCCCTGCCAGGCGAGCCAGCCGGCCGCGACGGCCAAGGCCACAGCGGCCAGACCCTGCACGATCGGCCAAGGTGTGATGCTTTCAGGTCGTTTCGTGACGATCACCAGCAGACCAATGCCGCAGGCACCAAGGAGTCCGATCTCGACCCACCCGATCGCCCCAGATTGCAGGACGAGCAACGCCAACAGCGATGCCGGCAGCATCAGCATGCCGCCCCGCTGGTCGCGGCGATCCGGCTCGGCCGCGTCGCGTGACTGATTCAAAAGCGTCAGGCCCAGGGCCAGCGTGGAAGCTGCGACGGCCGTCGTGGCCGGTAGTGTCAATGCCACGCCCGGCAGGTCGAACCAGACGGCAAGCAGGCCCAGGAACATCGCCGGCACCAGTCCCGCCAGAATCAACGCCCCGCCACGACGGCTTCCCCCTGCCGCGTCGTGCAGGCCACGGGTTGCGATGTACATGCACGTCGCCGCCAGGACCAGCAGCACGGCCGGTCCGAGGGCAGCGGTATGAGCGGCGACATCGACCGTGGCGACAAGACCTTGTGCTGCGACGGCCGACAAGGCGAAACCCTAGCCACCCGCCGCCATCACGCGGCCACCGGCATGACCCGCCGAAGTCGTCGGACCGCGTCCGGGATGATCTCCAACGCCTGGTCGATCTCCTGGGCCGTCGTCTCGTGCGACAGGCTCAGCCGAATGCTGCCGAAGGCCCAAGGCTCTTCCACGCCCATTGCCAGCAACACGCGGCTCGGCTCCAGCGACCCACTACTGCACGCCGCCCCGGCACTGGCACAGAGACTGTTCTCGTTCAACAACATCAGCAGCGCCTCCGCCTGAACGCCCTTGAACGCGATGTTGCACGTGTTCGGAAGCCGCTCGGCCCCAAGCCCGTTGATACGCGAGTCGCCGATCGCGGCCAACAACCCGTTCTCCAGACGATCCCGCAGTTGGCGGATCGTGTCGTCGCTTCGTGCGAGCCGCTCCATCGCCGCCTTCGCCGCGACGCCGGCCGCAATGATGCCGAGCACGTTCTCGGTCCCCCCGCGACGGTCTCGTTCCTGAGGGCCGCCGACGATCAGCGGAGGCACCCGCAAGCCTCGCCGGGCGTACAGGCAGCCGACGCCCTTGAGGCCGTGGAACTTGTGCGGCGAGAACGTTGCCGCGTCGCAACCGACGGCGCCAAGATCCACAGGCAGCTTCCCGACCATCTGCGTCGCGTCGACGTGCAACGGCACGTTCTTCTGCCGGCAGACTGCTGCCAGATCTGCGACACGGTTCACGACGCCCGTCTCGTTGTTCGCCCAGATGACGGAAACGACAGCCGCCTCGACGCTGAGTGCTTCTTCAAGCCGCTCCGGCGAGAGCCGACCTGCGGTGTCGACCTCTAGAAACCGAACCTCCCGCCCCGCCTCCGCCAAGACCTCTGCCGTCTTCTGCGTCGCCTCGTGCTCGACGACCGTCGTCACGATCTGCCCGGCCCGCTTGGCCGCGAGTCCGCGAAGGACGGCATTCGTGGCTTCGGTCCCGCTGCCCGTGAACGTCAGCTCCCGATCCCGGCACCCGACAAGCGCCGCCACTGACGCCCGCGCCTCATCAATCGCCGCCCGTGTCTGTTGCCCAAGCGTGTGGACGCTGCTCGGATTCCCGTAGGCCTCGCCGACGTCGCGACGCACCCGCTCGACGACCGCCGAGACCGGCCGGGTGGTGGCGTTGTTGTCGAGGTAGATCACTAAAGAGAATAGCGTTCGAACCCACGCCTCGTTACCGCCGCGACCGGCTCAAGTGGCGGATAGTGCTGGGCTTCATAGCTAGAGGATTGAGAATCCCCTAGCAACAGAGCGTCCGCCAGATAAGCTGCGAACGACTGTTGGACTTGGACCAGCCAATGAAGAAACACAAACTTGCCGCCGTACTAGCGGCCGTGCTCCTTGCCACGTCCACCGCCCCGGCGGCGGTGGTGCTCGACGTCATCGACCGTGGCACGCCGACGGACGGCGTCACCACCCTCGATGGCTTCCGCGGCTACGTCCTGCGGCTCAGGAGCACGACGGGCGACCCGATCATCGGCTACCAGTTTTTTGGGCTCAACGGCTATATCACCGGCGGCCTGCTTCAGCGTTGGGTCGATCCCTTTGGTGACGGTAACTACCAGTCGACACCCGTCGATGCCGCAGACGGAACGTTCGACACGCCGTGGAACTTTGACTCTCACGCGCTGCCCGCACCGGATGCAACCTTCTTTGATGCCACCGAGAATGTGTTCTCCTCTGACCCCAGCACCCTCGAGCCATTACCAGATACGCCTAGCGTCGCATACTTCGATCAGCTTTCGAGCATGGGCATGGCAGGACAGATTCCAGCTGAACTCGGCACGATGGAGTTTGAGTTTGCCTATATCGTTACCGACTCCTCGTTCTCCGTCTACGGCGTAGCCGCCGTGCAGGCAGACTCACCCCCAAGTTTCAACTATATCTCAACTCAAGTGGTCGTTCCTGAACCGGTCGCCCCATTCCTCGTACCGGCTACTCTCAGCTCTCTCTTGCGGCGGCGACGGCGACCAGTCGTCGAGAAGCTCGAACGTCGCGCTGGCTGCTGAGCGGGAGCGCGATTGCGATAGCTGAATCCGACGTTTCGATCCGGTTAGAAGCTGACTTAGTCAGCCGCAATCTGGTTCTTGAGTAGTCGGAGGTCGAGGATCAAGTTGATCTCAACGACAGTCTGCCTAGCGATCCCGGCGACTACCGCGTCGACTGGCGAACGCCTTTCGGGAGCCGTCCGCCCCTCTGCTGGAGTCGACGTGGAGCAACACCGCGATCGTCCCAAACGGCCAGACGGGAACGGACGGTGACTACAGCTACACAATCCCGCTCCCGCCAGGCGAACGAGTGGAAGTGCGGGTCACCGCTACTCGGCTCCGCGAAGCCGTCGGCAGCGTGCCCGGCGATGAGACTTTCGGCGATGGTGCGGCCTACCTGCTCGCAGGCAACGAGGCACCGGCCATCGAGCAGCGCGGCGACGTGCTTCTGGTGGTCGACGAGACGCTGGTCGATCCCGCGCCGGCCCTGCTCGAACATGGCGGCACCTTGCGGGCCGAACCGGCACGGCTGAAGACGGACCTGGTCGCCGACGGCCGGTGATGAAGCGTCTCGATGTCGCAGCAGATTCGCCTTCCGATGGCAGGAGCTTCTAGTAAGCTGCAGACGACCTGATTCTCGGGGAACCTCATGCACATCAAGCTCATCAGCGTCGTCGTCACGCTCATCGTCACCGCGTCCGCGCAGGCGGCGGTGGTGCTCGACGTCATCGACCGTGGCACGCCGACCGACGGCGTCACGACCCTCGACGGCTTCAAGGCCTTCGTCCTGCGGGCCAGGAGCACCGACGGCCAGCCGATCACCCGCATCGAATTGAGCGGACCCGGCGGTATCAGGGCCGACAACCTCCAGCGTTGGGTCGACCCGCTGGGCGGGACCGACTACCAGCCGACGCCGATCCACCCGGCCGACAACACCACGCCGACACGCTGGAACTTCGACACGCACGCGTTGTCGATCGAGGGAGCTACGACGACCTACGTACTGGAGACCGCACGCTCACCTTTCGACCCGGCCGGCGTTCCGATCGCGACATTCCCGGGCGAGGCCTTCTATGAGCCGCGGGACACAGTTGATCAACTTCTTGCAAATCAACTTCAGGTTCTCGGGGTCGACTGGGACATTCCGGATTCGCTGGGACTGACGGAGATCGACTTCGCCTATGTCGTCACCGACTCGCTGGCTGGGGCGAACGTCCAATTCACTTCCCCATCGGGCCTCTTCGACGCAAGCACCGGGCTTGCTGTTCCGGAGCCTTCGACGGGTCTGACCGCGATCGCAGCGGTCACGCTGCTGCTCCGACGTCGCCGACGTCGACCTGTTATGGAGCAGCTCGAATCCCGACGGATGCTGAGCGGGAGCGCGATTGCGATAGCTGAATCCGATGTGTCGATCCGGTGAGAAGCTTAATTAGTCGGCCGCTGCCGGCGGACGGTGACGCGGTGGTGCAAGCTCTACGGCAACCGTCGCGGCGACGCGGTGCGTGTGCGGACGTACCGGAATCGGCAACGATGGTACGTGCGACTGCACGCGCCGCTGGTCTACCGGCGGCCGCGAACGTTGCCGCCGATGACGTGGCTTGAGCGGTGGATGGTTCTGCCGGCCGAAGTGGACCGGGCCGAGCTGTTCGGCACGACGTGATGAGACGTGACGCCGTGAGGCGTCGACATCGGATCGACGGGCGATCGAAAGACGTTCGACGATCCACCGGGCATCTGTCGAAACTGCCGATGCGGCGGCCACGTGGTGGGGGCGCGCAGGTGCTCGCGGACAAGTAGGTGGCTCTCGCGGACAAGTAGCTTGGCGATCCACACAAGGCCCCGTCGGGCGGGCCGGCGGTTCATGGGTTTCATTGTTTACGAAACAAACAACACCCTGCGATGGCGGGCGGTAAGGTTCCGACGGAGAACGTGGCGGCGGTCGTTGATGCCGTCGCCCCCATCGCCATGATCGCAACCTCCTTCGCGACTCGCAACCACACGCGCCACGCCCAACGTGGCGGCGGCGCGTCATCGCATGAAGCCTTCGCCGGTGCTATCGAGACGGTCATCGGCTCGTCGCTCGAGCGGGTCGAGCAGGTGTTCGAGGCCGAGCTCGAGAGCGATCTGGCGAGTGTGAACGTGCTGGTCCGTCACGTCAGTCGGTTCCGCGGCAAGATGCTTCGGCCGACGTTGCTGCTCTTGACCGGCAAGGCCGTCGCGCCGGGTGAGGAGATCAGCGACGAGCTCGGTTCGTCTCGCCGCCGTTGTCGAGATGGTCCACATGAGCACGCTCGTGCACGACGACGTGCTCGACGAGGCAGAGCTTCGTCGCAAGGGTGCGACGATCAACCATCTTCGCGGCAACGAGGCGGCGGTGCTGCTGGGCGACTACCTCATCAGTCACAGCTACCACCTCTGCAGCGGCGTCGATGCGGCCGCCGCCGCTCACCGCCAACTGGGCGGCACAGGTCATCGGGCGGACGACCAACCGACTTTGTGAGGGCGAGCTTTTGCAGGTCAGCAATCGCGGCAACCACGACCTCGACAACCGGACCTACTACGAGATCGTCCGGCGAAAGACCGGGGCCCTCACCGCGGCGAGCTGCCTGCTCGGGGCACGATTTGCCGGAGCTGATGAGGCCGTCGGCGACGCGATGTACCGCTACGGCGAGCTCATCGGTATGGCCTTCCAGGTGCAGGATGACGTGCTCGACCTGACGGGCGACGTCCGCGAGGTCGGCAAGTCGGTCGGTGTTGATGCGGAGAAGCAAAAGCTCACGTTGCCGCTGATTCACTTCCTGAAGACCGCCCCCGAGGAGCACGCAGAGTTGTTGCGTGGCCTGCTCGCGGGCGACCGTCCGGACCGGGCGGATCAGGTCCGTCAGCTCGTTCGACCTTCGGATGCCGTCGATTACGCCCGCAACGAAGCACGACGTCTCACCAAGGAAGCCGCCGACTGTCTGAGCGATGTGCCTGCAGGCCCGGCGCGTGATCTGCTCGCGGCTATCTGCGAACTGGTCGTCGCGCGATCCGCCTGAGGCACGCCGTGCGTCGTTCGGCTGGTATGGTCAGACCATGACTTCATCGACGGAGCCGCACGATCAAACGCCCTTGATTCCGAAGCGGATCGTCTCTCTGCTCGTCGGCGTTGCGGTGCTTGCGTACCTCGTCGCGGCGGGTTGCTCGGTCAACGACGGCAAAGCCGGTCTTCTCGCACCGCCTTCATTCGAGCCGGCACCGGCAGAGGCCCCGCGTAGTGCCGCGGAAGGGCTGCTCCCGATCCGTGCGGTCGGCATGCAGGTGCAGCGGACCGATTGGATCGACCGCTACAAGGCCAGCATCGACGAGGCGGCCGAGCTTGGGGCGACGGCGGTCAAGATCGTCTGCGACGCCCGGCAGGAGGACGGCCGAAGCAACAAGATCTATCTCGACATGCGCATGACGCCGACGCCCGACCAGCTGGGCGAGATCTTCCGTCATGCAGACTCGCGAGGGCTCGACGTCATCTTCATGCCGATCGTGCTGGTCGACGATCCGAAGTCGGACGAGTGGCGTGGCACGCTGACCCCGCAGTCATGGGCGAAGTGGTTCGACTCCTATCGAGAGATCCTGGGACACTTCCTGTGGATCTGCGAAGGCAACGGCGTGGACGTTTTCGTCGTCGGCAGCGAACTGCTCAGCAGCGAGCGGCAAGGCGACGAGTGGCTCAAGACCATCGCCTTCTGTCGCGAGCGTTTCGGCGGACTCCTGACCTACAGCAGCAACTGGGACCACTACCAGAATGTCCCGTTCTGGCCGCAGCTCGACCTCATCGGCATGAACAGCTACTGGACGCTGGGCGACGACCGTCGCGCGAACGTCGACGAGATCAAGGGAAATTGGGAGCCGATCAAGGAGAATCTGGAAGCGTTTGTTCGTCGTGTCGACAGGCCGCTGTTGTTCCTGGAGGTCGGCTGGTGCAGCCTTGAGAATGCCGCCACAGAGCCGTGGGATTACACGCAGCCGGTGCCGATCGATCTGGCCCTGCAGGCGCGGCTATGGGAAGGCTTTTGGCAGGTCTGGCACGGCACGCCGTGGCTCGGCGGGATGAGCGTCTGGGAATGGCCCCCGGGCGACGGGGGCGAAGCCGACCGCGGCTATACGCCTGAGAACAAGCCGGCTGAAGACGTCATCCGACGCTGGTTCGGCAAGCCGGCCTGGATCGTCGATGTCGCGGAGCCGTCGTGACGGCCAAGCATGGCGAAGCTGCCTGGGCACATGGCTCCAACGGGGGCCGATGGCGATGGTCCGGTGCCGGCATCGTCACCCTCGCCGCCGCCGTCGGCCTCTGGTGGATCGCCGGGAGCCACTCGATTGTACAATCGGCCGCGCTGCTGCTGATCGCTGCGTCGCTGATGTCGTTTCTGGTCGCCTTCTGGCGACGCGAGCGATCGTTCCGCATCAACGGCCAAGGCATCGAGTTTCGCGACGGCGGCGATGCATTCGGTGAGCGACAACTGGTTCCCTGGTCGAGCGTCACGTGGTTCGGCACCGTCCCGGTCCGAGGGAAGCCGGATGAGGTGCGACTCGCCATCGAGTGGCACGGCCTACGCAATCGGATCGTGTTGCCAGGCAGTCGACGACCCGTCGAAGAGGCGGCGGCCTTGGCACGACGCGTCGCCCAGATCGCACCGCACGTCGCTCGGTAACGGGTCATTCTGCTTCGGCTAGATGTGGTACATCACGTCGCCCGACCCGACGGCACGCGAGGCATCTTCCGAAAGCCGGGCGAGCGACCAGTCGCCGCAGACTTCGCCCTGCCGCGTCGCCAACTCTTGGGCGACCATCTCGACAGCCCTGCCGCCGGCGGTGGGCGGATCGGGGAGGTCGAGTTCGTCCGTCGGCTCCAGGGCTTCGAGGACCTGCCGAACCGTGATCTCGTGCGGCGGCCTCCGCAGTCGATACCCGCCACCGCTGCCCACCTTGCTCTCGAGCAGCGACGCACGACGCAGCCCCAGCAGCACCTGTTCGAGGAACTTCGTCGGCAGCCGCTCTGCCTCGGCTAGATCTTTCGATTGGGCGTACGCGCCGCGTGGAAACAAGATGGCAAGACGCACCGCTGCACGCAGGCCGTATTGGGTTCGCTTCGACAGGTGCAACGGCTTGGTCGGGTGTGGGTGATGGAACGGGTAGCTCGCTTCGATGCGCTACCGTCAAACGCTATGCGTGCGTCATTCGCCTCCATCCTGACGCATGTTCTCCTGGCCGTCTTTGTGGGCAGCGCGAGTGGGCAGGGAACTGATCTCGGCATGCTTGGCGGATCACTTCCGCCGCCGGGCATCGGCGAGAAGGCGGACGTCACTGCCGAGGCGAATCTTGCCGCGGTTCAGCCCGGCCAGCAGGTGGTGGTCGCGATCGTGCTCGACGTCATCGACGGGTACCACGCGCAGTCGGCAGAGCCGCTGGATGACGACCTGCTCGCCTTCCGCATCGAGATCGACGACTCCGTACGCTTCGACGCGTACCGACCCGAATACGCGGCAGGTGTCATCAAAAACTACCCGGCCCTGGCAGCTGCCGGACAGCAACGGCGACGTGAGCCTGTACGTCGGCCGAACCGTGCATTTCGTGCCGATCATCGTCGCGCACCGATGCCGAGCCCGGCTCGACGCTGACGATCAACGGCCAGGTGCTTTATCAGGCATGTGACGACCAGCTGTGCGACCCGCAGGTGACGGAGGCATGGTCGGTCGAGCTGCCCGTCGTCGCCGCCGGCACGCCGACACCGCCGGCAAACGAGACGCTCTTCGACACCTTCGACCCGACCGTCTGGTCACGCCTCGAGACCAACGTCTCGGGCGAGACCGCGTTCAAGCTCTTCGGCTACGAGATCAACCTCGCCGACTTCGGCACCTTGGGCACGCTCGGCTTCGCGTTCGTCGCAGGCATCTTGTTCAACGTCGTGCCGTGCGTGCTGCCGGTCTTGCCGTTGAAGGCGTTGAGCTTTTACGAGGTCAGCCAGCACCATCGCGGCAAGACGCTGTTGTTGGGAATGGCTTTCGGGCTGGGGGTCGTGCTGGTCTTCGTGGCGCTGGGCGTGATGCTGTTTGCGCTCAAGCTGTTCACCTGGGGCGAGCCGTTCAGCAACCCGTGGTTCAGCGGCATCATCGCGATCGTGCTGGCGGTTATGGCGGCGTACCAGTTCGGGTTGTTGACGCTCGCCCTGCCGACCAAGGTGTACGCGTTCACGCCCCGCCACGACACCCTCGGCGGCAACGTCGCTTTCGGCGGACTGACCGCCGTTCTGTCAACGCCCTGCACCTTCGGCCTCTTCGCGGCACTGCTCTCCTGGGCACTCGCTCAGCCGGCGTGGCTGGCGGTGACGGCCATCACGGTCGTCGGCGTTGGTATGGCGTCGCCGTACGTCGTGCTGAGCGCCTTCCCGCAGCTCGCCAGCCGCTTCCCACGTGGCGGTGCGGTGAGCGACATCGTGAAGAAGGCGACCGGCTTCCTGGTGCTGGCGATCGCCCTGTTCTTCGCGAAGGTCGCGCTTCGGCCGATTCTGCCGGACGCGATCATGGGCAACGCGTACTGGTGGGTCGTCTTTGCTCCCGTTGCCCTGGCCTGTCTGTACGTGATGATCCAGACGCCGCGGGTCACGAAGTGGCGCGGCACGATCATCGCGATTGTCGTCGGGGCCGTCACGCTCTGGTTCGCGACAGCGACGACGATGACACTCGCCGGCGAGCCGTTCGAGAAGTTCGACGTCGCTCGCGTGACCGGCGACGTCGATCGCCCGGTCGTCGTGAAGTTCACCGCCGACTGGTGCCTCAACTGCAAGACGATCGAGGCGACCGTCTTCGGCGACGACGACTACGTCGGCGGCCTACGGGCCGAAGGCATCACGCTCCTGAAGGCCGACCTCACTGCCGACGATGCCGACGGATGGGCGTTGTTGCAGGAGCTTCACCCGTCGCGGTCGATTCCGTTCACGGCCGTCTACCTGCCGGGCGAGGTGACGCCGCGGAAGCTGACCGGCATCTACAACGCCAGCGACCTTGACGAGGCGTTGGGCCGCTAAGCTCCGGCTTGCTCTGGCGTTTCGACGAAGTGGCGGACGTTCTGGCCCGGGTACTCACCGCCGCCGAGGCGGATCTGAAGCTCGAGCAAGCCGTCTACGGCCTCGACGCGATGAAGGAGCTGGCCCTGCACGATGTGCTTGCCATGGGCCTCACTGCCGACGGCACGTATGGCGTGACGCGGGAGGCGCACTATCCGTCGGACTTCGGCAAGAAGAAGCCCGGCCGACGTCGGTGCGACCTCGTCCTCACGCCAACCGGTCGGACATTGTCGAATGCGGAGGAGACGGACCTCTTCACCCCCGCCGACGCGTGCCCGCCGGGAGAGGCGTTGTGGCTGGAAGTGAAGGTCGCACACCAGTATGCCGAAGGCGGTCGTCGCCACTCCGGATACGGCGAGCAGTGGCGACAGGCGACGGTGAAGGATCTGGCGAAGATGGAGGCGGAGCCGCTGGTTCGTGAGGCCGGCCTGCTTCTGATCGTCTTCACCGCTGACGAGGCGGTGGTCGAGAAGGACCTGGAACTGTTCGAAGACGTCTTGGCCCGCAAGGAGGTCCTGGCGGGCTTTCGCCAGGTTCGGGGCATCGACATCGTCGAGCGAATCGGCCATACCCGCTGCACGGCGGCACTTTGGCCGACCATTCTGAAGCCTCAGGCACCTGAGGCGACCGGTGCCGTGATGGCATAGGGGTTGCATGCGACGTGCTGGAACCTTCCGCACCCACCATGACTGAAACAACGACCAAAACCGATCTTTTCCGCCGCAGCCTCGTTGCTGCGGCTTCCGCCGCCGCCATCGCATTGGGCGGCCTCACCGTCGCCGGCTGCGACAGCGACGAGCCCGACCTTGACGATGACATCGAAGTCGATGTCGACGCAGAGTCGCGGGGCATAGCGGGCGGCGTGAGCGACATGTTCTCGACCAGCGTCGCCGAAGTCCGCTCCGGCATCGACGAGATCATGTCGGGCGACGGCTCCGCCAAGGAGAAGCTCAGTCAACTCCTCGAGAACGGCCAAGAGCGGTTCGAGGTGCTCAAGAGCGATGCCGAAGAGGCGGACAACACCTCGATGACGGACCTCTTCGGTTCGCTGAACGAGAAGTTTGATGCCATCCAAGCCAGCGTCAACGACGGCGACCTCACCCAGGCCGGCAGCGCAGTTCGCGACGCTCAAGAACATCGAGATTCCGGCAGCCGCCAAGGGATACGTCGAGCCGTACATGACCGGCATCAGCGGTCTCATGAAGCAGGTCACCGCCGGCGGCCTCGGCGACGCGGCTCGTGGCGCGATGGGTGCCCTGGGTGGCGGAACCGATGCGGACGACACCGGCTCGGAAGAGTTCACCCCGCCGAACTGAATCGGCTGATCGCACGAACCAAAACGCCGGCGGACGCGACGCGTCCGCCGGCGTTTCTGTTTGGTTCGCACCAATCACTTCGCAGGCAGGGCGAGTGCCTCTCGCGTCTTCTTCTCGATCTGTGGCCGAAGCACCTCAGCCATCTTTGCAAGCAGCCACGGCAGGCGCACCGCAATGGCCACAAGCTGGTCATGGACGGTCGCGGTGCCTCGGACGGTCTGTCCCATCGCCGTGACGGAGAACGACAACTCGTCACCCTGCCACTGCTGATCGACCGCACCCACCCCGTCGGCCAGCCCCGCCGCCTTTCCGAAGCCGGCTTCGAGCCGACGGCGTGCCTCGGCCTTTCCGAGTTGGTGCGGCACGGTGACGTTGATCGTCTGTTCCTTCATGACAGGCCTCAGTAACGGAAGACGGCCGCGACGCCCGTTTCAGTGGGGTGCTTGTCGCCCATGATGACGCGAACATTTCCGCCGGTCTTCATGACGAGTTCGCACAGGTCGTCCAGCACGTCATCGACGTCCGGGCCCTGCTCGTCGGCACGCTTGACGCTTCCCGTGTTCGGATCGATCCGCCCGCCGATGCTCATGTCGCCGTTGACGAGGAGGCTCAGCACGCGACCCTCGCGAGCGGCCTTTGCAACTTTGTTGACGTCGTCGCTGCCCTGGGCCCTGGCGTTGGCGTTCCCGAACTGCTCGACAAGCTCATGCACCTGAGCCTCGTAGTCGCTCATCATGACGTCTTCCATCTCCGACCGCAGTCGAGCGTTGTCCACCTCGACGGCATCGGGATTGATGCGAATGCCCTTCTTGGTCAGCCGTGGGTGGTGGCTCACCTTGAAGAAGACGTCGTGGTAGTCGACGTCGCCTGCGAAGTAGAGCGGCAGATCTCCGCCCCGGCAGTGGAAGTCGTAGACCGCCCGGTCGACAGCCCGGAGGTATCGCTCGAGGTCCTTGTCGCGGTCGTCCTTGTTGTCGTGGTGCCCGTGGAACATGCCACTGTGGGAGAGTCCGCCGTAGGAGTTGACGTTCAAATCTCCGCCGACCTCTGCGCCGAGAGCTTCGACGATGGTGGTCGGCACATCGTCGTCGAGTGCGACTTCGTCCAGTCCGTCGAGGCCACCTTCGTAGAGCCGAACGCTCTTCTGCGTCACGGCAAGCAGGTGGTACTGGCCTGCCCGTTGAAGAATCCTGATGAGCGGCTTCACGTGGAAGCTGTCGGCAACTGCCACACGCTCGCGCAACGGTCGGCCGATGCGAAAGAGTCGGGTCGTTTCGCCGCTGCTGAAGACGGCCAGGCCGTCGAGCTGGTGCTGCCAGAACGTGTTGTCATCGGCCAGCTTTTCGAGCACCGCCACGCGATGGGCGACATCGGCCTCGACGTCTTGCCCGTCGATCGACTCGCGGGCCTTCTTGAGAAGTGCCTTGAACCGGATGGAGTTCTCGCGTGTCTCGCTGCCCCGGCGGTGGGTGGGCATGTAGATCGAGATGCACGTTCCGCCCGAGGCGGCCATGAGCTCTTTGAGCTGGCTGTCGTCGAGTTGGCGGAGAGAGGACGTCGGGGAGGTAAGGGCTGCGGACATCGTCGTGCGACGGTACGTGCGACCCGGGCAAAGTCGGAAGGGTCAAAGCAGCCGGGCCGCCTTGCGATTGCAAGGGCGGCCCGGCGGGCAACATCTGGATGGTTGGTGGTGCTCAGGCCGCCTTGCGAGCGCGGCGGGCGGCAACCTCGGCCCGCTTCTCCTTGGCGACGCGGTCGCGACGGTTGCGGCCGACCGTCTGCTGGACGGCAGTGGCCTTCTTGCCGCGGTTGTCTTGAGCGACCTGCACCGCGTCACCGGCGTCGATGGCGACGAGGTCGGCACCGATTTCTTCGCCCAGGCCCGGGGCCCGCTTGAAGATGCCGCCACAGCACATGACTTGAAGATCCGGCACGCTGCCGTGCTCGCGAAGCTTGTCGATGAGCTGCCTGGCGGCAGGCATCTCGCTCGGCAGCGTGGCAAAGAGAACAACCAGGTCCGCACGCCACAGTCCGATCAGGTGGTTGGCTTCGTCAGCCGGAATGCCACCGCCCAGGAACTTCACGTCGTGCCCCTCCGACTCGAACAGGTCGGCCGTGATCTGACCGCCCAGCTCTTCGCCCTGGGCGTCGCCGCAGAGCACCATGACGCGTCGGCCGTTCGAATCGGCGATCGGCAACGAGGCGGTCAGGCGATCGACCGTTGTACGGTTGAGCCGGGTGGCCATGTGCTCGGCGGCGAGACTGATCTTGGCTTCTTTGTAGAGCTCACGGATCGACTCCATCGCGGGCCAGCAGAGTTCGAGCAGGATGCGTCGTGACTCGACGCCGCACTCGGAGGCCTTCTCGATCAGGTCGCGGCAGGCCGGGCGATCACCGGATAGCAGTGCCTCGGCGTAATGCTGAAAAAGGGGCGTCTCGGCGAGACTGCCGGAGGGTGTCGGGGCGACATCGGAGCGGTCCGGCATGTCGGAGAGTTCTTCGTCGTAGTCGGCGAGGCGAAGATGAGTCTGGGTGGTGGTGTCGTTGCGTGTCACAGGGGTTCCTTCCGTTGCGGGGTGATTGCGTCCGTTGCTGTCGAGCCGTGCCAAGACGTCGGTGGCTGCGACAACTGGTTCATCGCCGGTCACGTTGTCTTGTCAATACGTGGAAACGCCTCCAACTCGCGTCCGGTACCGCGGATGCGCCACCTCGATTATCGGAAGGTCAACGAAAGCGGACGCGCTATAACCGGCCGATGCCGCGCGTCATCGTCGCCAAGCTCGGAACCGCACTTGTTACCGGCCCCTCCGGTGCCACGGACACCGGCGTTCTTGCGTCGATCGCAGGTCAGGTCGCGCAACTTTTTTCGGAGAACCGGCGAATTGCCATCGTCAGCAGCGGTGCCGTGGGTGCCGGCGTGCGGGCGCTTGGTATGACAAGTCGTCCCAAAGACCTCCCGCGACTGCAAGCCGCGGCGGCGGCGGGGCAGCCGATCTTGGCCGCGGCATGGTCGCACGCGTTTGAAGCCGTAGGCCTGCGGACGGGTCAGCTCCTTCTGACGCGTGAAGACGTCGACGATCGCCAGCGCTTTCTCAACGTCCGCCAAACCGTCGCCGCGCTCTGGCGTGCGGGAGCTATTCCCGTCATTAACGAGAACGACGTCGTCAGCACCGCCGAACTCGCCACGGGCACGAGTGACGGGGCGGATTCCTTCGGCGACAATGACCGGCTCGCCGCCGCGGTCGCGGCGGCGCTGTCATCCGAACTCTTGGTCTTGCTCAGCACCGTCCCCGGGTTGCTCGACGACGCGGGAGAAGTCGTTCGCGAAGTGCACGACGTCGAAGACGCACGGAAGTGGTGCCGGACCGAACTTTCCGCCGGCGGGTCGGGCGGCATGGCGAGCAAGCTCGACGCCGCCGCTTTTGCAACGGCAGCGGGTGAGCAGATGGTGTTGGCCAACGGACGCGAGCCGAACGTGCTCGTCCGTGCGGCTGCGGGTGAGGACATCGGCACGCGGTTCTTTCCTCGGGAAGAGGCGAAGCTGCGTGCACGACTGCGATGGGTGCAACACGTCACACCCGCAGGCCGGTTGGTGCTGGACGACGGTGCCGTTGGTGCATTGTCCGCCCGGCCGGCATCGTTGCTGCCGGCCGGGGTCATCGAGGTCGTCGGCGACTTCTGCCGTGGGGATGTGGTCGAACTGGCGACGACTGCCGGGCGGGTTGTTGGTCGTGGTGTCGCTTCGCATCACGCATCGGTCTGTCGCCACCTTGCAGGTCGTCGATCGTCCGACCTGCGCGACGAGTATGGCAACGACTTCCAGGCGGAACTCGTCCACCGCGACCAGCTCCTGCTCCTTCGCTGACGGTTAGACTCGGCCGTGCAAGAGCAACCTGTCGTCGGCGTGATCATGGGCAGCGACTCCGACTGGGAGACGATGCGGCACGCGTGCGAGACTTTGCAAGGGCTGGGCGTCGCGTTCGAGAAGCGGATCGTCAGCGCCCATCGCACGCCGGACCTGCTCTTTAGCTATGCCTCCACCGCCCGAGACCGTGGGCTCCACGTCATCATCGCCGGTGCCGGGGGAGCGGCTCATCTGCCGGGCATGTGCGCGGCCAAGACGACGCTGCCGGTGTTGGGCGTGCCCGTGCAAAGCCGTGTCTTGTCGGGTGTGGATTCGCTCTTGAGCATCGTTCAGATGCCCGCCGGCGTGCCGACGGCGACGTTCGCCATCGGCAAGGCCGGTGCCGTCAATGCCGCGCTCTTCGCCGCGTCTGTTCTGGCGACCACCGATGAAATGGTGCGGGCGAAGCTCGACGCGCAGCGAGACCGCCAGCGCGATGACGTGCTGGCGAAGTCGCTGCCGGATGCCTGAATAGGTGTGAAGCGGCTACCCCTGAGGCGTAACCGCGCACCACTCTACAGGTCGAGGCTGCGAATGAACTCGCGGTAAGCCTCGCGACGCTTGTCCCGCTCGGCCGCGACTTCTGTTCTCCGCGTGCGAAGCTCTTCGATGCGGGTCTCCTGATCGTTGAGCTTTTTCAGCAGTCGCTTGTAGTAGTCGCTGCCGCGGTCGACGTTGTCCATGTTCTTGCGAAGCCGGCCCTGCTCGTCGGCGATGGTTTCAAGTTCATTCTCGATCGCGTCGATCGTCCGCTGCGAGTCGTTGACTGCCCGCAGCTTCGCCGCGGCTTCGGTCATGGCTTCGCGAAGCTCCGCCGGAAGTTCGCCGCGCTCTGTCAGGAAGACGAGCTGCTCGAAGTCTTCGTTGTCGATCAGACGATATTCATTCTCAAGGATTCGGCTTCGTACGATGGGTGCCTCCGTCACGCCGACAGCCGCGGTGACGCGGAAGCGACCGATGCCGTCGTCCGTCTCTTCGTACGGCTTCAAGTCGCCTTCGATCTCGCTGTCGTCGACGCGATGGAGGAGGATGACCGTCTTCTCCTCGTCTGCCTGGTTGTCGATGACGTAGGTCACCTGTTGGCGAAGACGCCGCTGGAGGGTCAGGACGCCGTCGCTGATGCTGCCGGCGGTGATGACTTCTTCGCCGTCGAGGCCTTCGGCGCGAACGAGAAGGTCAAGGTCGACGCCGAACGCAATGAGCCGCGACTGCCCGCCGGGCACGTCCGTGATCTGTGCTTCGCCGGCGTACCCCTCGGCATCAAAAACCGTCACCGGCCCCGCGGGAAGATGCTTGTCGGTGACGTTCTCGAACAGCACCGCCGTCATCGGGTTGCTGAGATTCTGCGACGGGTCGAACAAGCTGACCGGCTCGGCCTTCACCGTCTCGCTGATCACCGGAATCATCGCACTTGTCTGCCGATCGATACTGACGGAGGCGACGCGATACTCAAAGAGGGCCCCGCGATCCGTCGAACTGCCTTGCACAGACCCGGCCTGCAGGCCGGAGTAGTCGGCCTTGCTTTGAAAGTTCGGGGACTGATCCATCGACTCCATGGCAGCGGTGGCCGGAAGACTGGCACGACTCATCGGCGCATCGCGGAGTGCCGAAGCTCTCGTCCCACCGCCGTACGCTCGTGGCCGAACCGACGGCGGCTTGGGAACTTCCACCTGCGGCCGATCCGCGTACAGCGGGTCGCCCAGCGGCATCTCGAAGCTGATCGGCCGACCGCTGACCAGGCCCAGCCGGACATCCTGCCAGTCGAAATCGGTCTGATTCTCCACGATCGCCCAGCCTTGCATGGTCGGCTCGTCGCCCAGGAGCAGGCGGTAGCTGGTCTTCCAGACGGGCGTCTCGACGACGTAGCCGACGCGAACCCGACGTTCGCCTTCGCCTTGAAAGGAGAGGCCGACCGAACGCTTGTCCTTGTCCCGCGCCGCCGCGACTGCTTCCAGCGCTGCGGCCAGCTCGTCGCGGAGCTTTTCGTCGAGGATCTCGAAGTTCGTCACGTCATCAATCGCCACGCTTGCGAGCGAGCTGCCCGTGAACAGCGTGACGAACGCCTTTGCCACCTCCACGTCACCGTCGGCGACGGATCGTTCGTCGATGCCGACGACCGTGCCGACGATTGGGTCCACGTCGTCCGTCTCGATCGAGATGCGGGCACCTTTGAGCTGCCCCAGCAGCGACGCCAAGGACGGCGTGCCGGAGAGGTCGATCTGGAACGACGACAACTGCCGGTTCAGCGGACCGGTGGCGGCGTAGGTGACGCTGTCGATCGTCCCGCCGTCGAGGTCTTGCACGACCAGGCTCTTGAGCAGATCGTTGATCTGGTCGGCCGAGAAGCGGAGCGTCGATGTGCTCTGCCCGTCGGCGACGGTGCCGTTGTGTTCGAAGAACCCGACGCCGCTGGTGTAGAGCGTGACGGCCTTTACTGGCAGCTCGGCCTCCTGGGCGGAGGCGAGTCCGGCGACGGTGCAAGCGGCGGCGAGGGCGAGCGTGGCGAGGCGTCGGGGCGTGGTGGTGGTCATGGTGTTCTGGCTGAGGACGATGAGGATGCTACCTTGACGCGTGCGTTCCGCGGGAGTTTCCGACCGAGCTGAAGATCATCCGTTGGCCGTCTTCGGGGCCGTCGTTGCGGCGGCGTTGCTGTGCATGGCGGTCACGGGTTATTCATTTCTGGCAGGAAACCACGAAGTTTACCTGCTCGAGCCGCTGCGACGAGCAGGTCTGGCGACCTTCGCCGGCGATCCGTTCGTCACGCAGACGCTGCAATACCACGGGCTCTACAGCCTGGTGGCGGCCTGGCTCTTCAAGTGGAACGTGGCGGAGGAAGGATTCTTAATCATCTTTCTGACCCTCGGCTTCACGCTCGCCTGGGCATGGTGGCGACTCGTCCGGGCACTTGGCGGGGGCATTGCGGCGTATCTGGTTTCGGTCGTCGCGTACCACGTCTTCCTGGGCGATAGAGCGTTCGGCATCTACTCGATGCTTCAGGACGGGCAGTTCAACGCCGGCAACGTGGCGGCGGTGGCGATGGTGGTCGGGCTGGCGATGACCTTCGAGCGACGGTGGAAACTTGCCGGGGCGGCCTTTGGCGTGGCGGGTGCATTCCACCTGAACTTCGCACTTGTGTGCCCGCTCCTCTGGCTTGTCTTGGGATGGCAGTCAAAGGTGCGATGGCGAAAGCTCGTCGTGCCGACGTTCCTCGCGGTGCTACCGGCACTGGCGAACGTCGGCATCGCGCTTCCGGCGAAGTTGGGCGCCGGTCGTGGCGAGCACTTGTCGCTTCGATCGCTTCGTCGAGCTTTACGTCAAGCTTCGCCACCCGCATCATTACGACCCGTTGGTGTGGCCTTGGTGGGTGTGGCTGGCGGTATTGGCTCCAATGCCGCTGGCGGTGTGGGCGTGGTGGCGACATCGCGAGTCGTGGCGGTTGCCCGGCACCGCGTTCGCCCTGCTGGCGGCGCTGCAGGTCGTCGCTTTCGTCTTCGCCGGCCTCTGGTACGTGGGCGAGACGGCTATTCAAACGAGCCTCTGGCGGTTCAGCCCGCACGCGAAGTTGCTCGCCGTCGCAATGGCAGCGACGTGGATCTTCAACGAGTCACGCCGCTCGCAACTCCTCGCGGCGGCGGTGCTGGTGGTCAGCCTGTGCAGTCTCATTATCTACCGGGGCGATCTCGAAATTCCGATGCAGCCGCGGTCCGGACAGCGGATCCTGGACGCCGCAGACTGGGCGCGGCACCACTCGGAGACCGATGCCCTCTTCCTCGTGCCGCCGGGCGTGGGTTCGGCCTTTCCGATCCACGCGAGACGTGGGCACGTCGTGAGTTTCAAGCTCGTGCCGCAGCTCGCCGGTGAGATCGGGCCATGGTCGAGACGACTGGGCGAAGTCGTCGGCAGCGACGACATCGCCGAGTATGGAGGCGGCTTCACGGGCTACGAGTCGGCACGTCGGGCGATGGACGACGACTATCACGCCCGGCCAGTCGATGACCTCGCCGCGGTCGCGCGAAGACACGGGGCGAGCTACGTCGTCAAGCTTCGCGATGCAGAGAAGGCTCAGTCGCCAATCGTCTGGTCCGTCGAGGGCGTGACGATCTACAAAGTAGATTGATCAAGCCGCACGACGCTGCGTGACGGTCATGCGGAGCATGGTTTCCGCGACCTTGTCGAGCGGGACAATCTGCTCGGCAGCGCCGACCTTCGCGGCTTCGGCGGGCATGCCGTAGACGGTGGAGGTCGCTTCGTCTTGTGCCAGCGTGCGAGCCCCGGCCTTTCGCATACTCAGAAGACCCGCGGCACCGTCGGCACCCATGCCGGTGAGGACCGCACCGACCGCGTTGCCGCCGGCGGTCTTGGCGACGCTGTCGAACAAGACATCCACCGCCGGCCGCTGGTGATGCACGGGCGGGCCACCGACGAGCTTTACGAAGTACCGCGCGCCACTGCGGGCCAACAGCATGTGCTTGTCCCCCGGCGCGACAAGAACGTGGCCCGGCAGAACACTGTCGCCGTCACGAGCTTCAGCGACGTTGACTTCGCACAACTCGCTCAATCGTCGCGCGAAGTTCGCCGTGAAGGCGGCGGGCATGTGCTGCACCAGAACGCAGCCGGGTGCGTTGCTCGGCAGTCGCGTCAAGACGGCCGTCAGCGCCTGAACGCCACCCGTGCTCGCACCGATGGCGAGAATGCGATCCGTCGTCTCTGCCATGCTGCTCCGAATCGGCGTGGCAAGGTCGGCAGAAGGCTTGCGGGCGCGGACGTTGGCACTAGCGGCAAGGCGAACCTTGTCGATCAACGTCCGCGATAAGTCGCCGACGCTCATGGAACCGTTCGGCTTGCACAGAACGTCGACGGCACCGGCTTCAAGCGCCTCGATGGCAGACCTTGAACCTTTGGGCGTCAGCGAGCTGACGACGATGGTCGGCGTCGGGCGGCTCTGCATCATGTGACGCAGAAACGTCAGGCCGTCCATGCGCGGCATCTCGACGTCGAGCGTCACGACGTCCGGCGACAACTGCACCATCTTGTCACGAGCTACATACGGATCAGGTGCGCCGGCGACGACTTCGATGTCCGGTGCCGACGACAGCTCCCGAGTCAAGATCTGCCGAACCAGGGCAGAGTCGTCGACGACGAGAACGCGAATCTTCTTCGTAGGCATGGCCAGAATGCAGAGGTACAGCTTGTTCAACGAAGTGCGATGGTCCAACACGCTCGATCAAGCAGCCGATTCGAGACGGACAAGCATCGGATGTCCTTCCACGTCGAGCCGCACCGCTTCGCAAGGTCCGACGTCGTCCCAAGCAGAACCGTCGACCTCCGCCACCGTGGGCAAGCCCAGCGGGCACGCATCGGCCGGCATCTCTTCGGCATTGCCACCGGATCGAGCGACGAGCTGAGGCATCATCGCACCGGCGGCAACGTTCACGATTTCGCAGAGTGCATCGTTCGCGCCGCCGTCGGCTTCGGGGTCGGACGGATCGATTCCAAGAGCGCCGGCTACGAGTAGTCGTCCGATCATGGGTTCGGCATCAACGATCAACGTGCCCGCCGAGGGGCCGCCAAAGGCGAGCCGGACGCGGCGAACACGATCCGGCTCGACGAGCAGATCGCCCGGCTCGGCAGAGAGAAACGCGGTCGTCTCCAAAGCTTCTGCCACCGCGTTGGCTGCAATATCGAGCGGCGACATGGCCTCGCCCGCGGAAGCGACGTCCACCTCGTCGGGTGACGTTGTGAAGGGATCGGCCTGATGGTCCGACGCAACGTCGGTTGCAAAGGGATCGGCGGCTTCGGCAAAGGGATCGTCAACGATCGTGGCTTGTGTCATGGGACTCGGGCGGAGAGTGGTTCAGGCGGCGAGATGCTGAAGCACGTCGCGAATGGCTTCGGGCTTGAACGGCTTGCGGATGTAGCCGGCAACCCCTGCTGCCTGCAGATCGTTGATGCGGCCGGACATCGCTTCGCTGCTCACGATCACGACGCGCGTCTTCATTGCCTTATCTCCGCAAACGGCTTTGGCGACTTCAACACCGCCCAGCCGGGGCATGTTGAGGTCGAGGAAGCAGACCGCGTATGGCTCTTCCCGGAGTCGTTCCAAAGCCTCCACGCCGTCGCAAGCTTCCTCGACGTCGACCTCAATCCCGCTTAGCACGATGCTTCGGCGAATCATCGCCCTTGTCATCTTCGAGTCGTCGACGACCAGGACACGCAGAGCTCCTGCTTCATTGCCCGAAATGGAGGTGTTATCGCTTTGCATCGTGCCTCACTCGTTTCATGTTTCGGACCATGTAGCTTCGGACGTTCATTGCGTGGTCAGCGAACTGTGCGTCATTACGGGACGCACAACGCTCTCCTAGAGCGGAACGATCTTCCCGCTGATTCGAAGTCGGACGGCGCCGTCGCTACAGCGCAGATAGAGGGTGCGCGCCGCGTTTCCGCCACAGTCTTCGGCTGCGATGAACAGGCCGTGCTTCCACAAGCTCTTTCGGATCGCCAGGTGGTTCCGCTTGCCGATGTCGAACGTGCTTGCGGCAAGCATCTTGGCACCCCCTGCGAAGCTTGATCTGCAGCCGCTTCGTGTCTGCACCCTGGTCGCTCATCAGCTTGACCAGCTTGTCGAGACCGGAGTCTGCAAACATGGCCGGTTCCGTCTGGGCTCGTGCGGCATCAAGCGCGGCTTCGGGAAGTTGGAAGTGGAGTAGCCCGCTGACCTTCGTCTTGCTGCAGTGTGCCGCGACGCCGATGCACGAGCCGAGCGAATGCGTCACCAGCATCGCCCCGCTGTCCGACGTCACCTTCACATCGGAGATCCCGACAACGATCTGAGCGCTCGGGGCGGCCGTCGGCACTGTTGCTGGTTGAGTCTGGGGCACGTCGACGCTCACAGAAGAAGGATGGCTCGTCAGGACACGGTTAGAAGACGCGGCTTACGCGTCCTTGCGGTAGACGGCCGGAGCGACCTGGGTCAGGTGCTGCGTCTGGCCCGCGAGCGATTCGGAGTGCCCGGTGAAGAGGTAGCCACCCGGAGCCAGCACGCCCGCAATGCGGCCAACGAGCTTGTCGCGGGTCTGACGATCAAAGTAGATCATCACGTTGCGGCAGAAGGCGAAGTCGAGCGGCCCGCGGAACGGGAATTCAGTCGTCAGGTTGAGTCTGCGGAATGTAATGAGCGACCGCAGCTCCGACGTTGCCGCCAACGCGGCCGTGCCGTCGGGCAGACGTCGGGGCTCGAAGTAGCTCCCTCGCTGTGCGGTGCTGACGCCCGTCAGCCGCTTCGCCGGATAGACGCCGTTGACCGCCTCGGCGAGAACCTTCGTTGAGATGTCCGTCGCCAGCAGCCTCAGATCGTGCCCTCGCCCGGCGGCCTCGAGAAGAGTCATTCCTAACGAGTACGGCTCTTCTCCGGTGCTGCAGGCACAGCACCATCCACGAACGGTCCGCTTGCGACGAAGTACGTCAGGGAGCACCGTCTCTCGCAGATAATCGAAATGGACCGGCTCTCTGAAGAAGCTGGTCAGGTTGGTGCTGAGCGCGTCAATGAAGTGCGTGAACTCCTGCTTCTGGGGCGACGATGCCGGACGCAAGTGCTGGTCGACATACTCCCGCAGCGTGCCACAGCCGACGGCACGGATCCGCTTGCCGAGCCGCGAGCGGACCAGCTCGCGCTTGTCGTTGCTCAGGTCGATCCCGACGCTGCGGCGAAGCAGATCGCGGATGAACTGGAAGTCTTTGTCGCTGAGCTGTACCGCCGCGTCGTGCGTCGTGGCCAGAGTCGTGGCGGAAGCGTTCACCGTGCAGCATCGACCTTTGGCCGTTGCCGCTTGAGAGGCCAAGCTGCAGCATCTTCACGACGCTCCCCCGTACGCTCATGTCATGCCGACCCGGCACGTGCGACAACTCCTTGTAACGACCCTGCTCACGGCCGTCCCTGCCGCGGCGTCGGACGTCTCGATGAACGGCCTCGTTGCGGATGATCAAGCGGTCCGCGAGGCCGCCTTCAAGGAGTTTGCAGCCCGCGGCTCTGACGCACGGGAGGTGCTTCGGCAACTCGCCGCCGGAGAGGATCCGGCGGCGTCCGAGGCTGCGCGACGCTTGTTGCTCGGCATTGAGAGCGGCTTGGCGAGCATCCCTCCAGAGCAACGGACGCAAGGCCTCGCCGAGGCCGTACTCGTCGCGGCTGCTGTCGATCTGGACGATCCGAAGGAAGCCGCCCGCTTCCTGTCAGCGTTGAATCGGCTGCTTCGTCAGCCCGCCGTCGCTGCCCCTGCCCTCGCAGTGACGATCGAGCGACTCGTTGCCGATGACGCGAACCTGAAGTCTAAAGTCAATCGCTCAGCACTCGAGCGGCTGGCCCTGCTTCATCAGCCGTTCAACCGGCAGAACATTGATGTGCGCGCGCGTTCGGCAGTCGTTGCAGAGTTGCTGGCGTTACCGGAGGGCGAGAAGAAGCTCCGGCGTTGGCTCAGTGCGTCCGTCACAGCACGGACGGATGATGGCGATCAACGATTTGCGAAATTCGCCGTTGCCGCGGCCGACCCACAGTCGCCATTGTCGCGTTGGGCGAGCGGCGAGAGTGCCAATTGGCCGGACGACCTGCCTTGGCCCGCATCGCCGTCGACGCAGTTCCTGTCGCAGACTGCTCACGCGATCCTCTATGGCCTTGCCGCCCCGGAGCCCGAGGGCCAGAGCGAATTGGACGCAGCCGTTGCAGCCGTGGCGGTCGCCCTTGCGGATCTGCAGGTGATGCCGGAGGAACTCGCCGAGGCCGACGCCAGGCTGGTGGCATTGGCCGAAGCCGATGCCATTCCGTATGTCGCGGCCTTGGCAGGTCGGCCCACACTTGCAGCGCGACTTGCCGAGCAAGACCCACGTACCACCCTGGGCCTGCTCTGGATCACTCAGCAGTACGAGGCTTTCGCGACTTATCCAGTGCCTGCCGAAGCCGGAGGGCTGGCAGGCGTTCAGCGAAACATCGTTCTCCAGCGATTGAAGCCATCGCCAGCCCGCGGCCGGACGCCTCGAGCAGCCGAAGGTTTTGCTCCCTTCATCGACATCGCGTTTGCGGCAGCGGACGGGGAGTCGCCGCGCGCCCTTCTGCCGATGCTTCGCCGTCTGCAGCAGCTCGATCGTGCGGTCGCAGGTTGGCACGCGGTGGCCGCACGAATCGAAGGCGACGAAGGCCAGCAGTCTGCCGCGGAACGCATTGCCCTCGATGACCCTTCGCGTCGGCTCGAGATGGCTCACTACCTCGATGCCTTTGCCACGGATGAGGCCGACCGCTCGCGGGCGATCGAGCAGGCGAAGCGCGCTGTGGCCTGGGCGATGCTTCGGTCTGCGGAGCAGGATGGGTATGAAGCCATCCTCTCATCTGCCCGAGATGCCGCCCTCATCGCCGAGGAAGCCGGCCGGTATGACGAGGCGCTGCGATTCCACGCCACGTGTCTGCTGCTGGTGTCTCGGGAGGACATTCGCGACAAGTTGAACGGCAGGTGGCACGACTATCTGCCGACCGCCTCACCCACAGCTCAAGCCCTCGTCGCCCGCACCGCGACGCACACGGCTAGAGCGCTCGCTCTCCAAGCCGCGGGCGACGATGACGGCTTCGCGCTCGAGCGAGACCGCGTGAAGACGCTCGTTCCGAACGACACCACGCTCGTCATCGGTCGCGTCCGGTTCCTCGATGCCGCGGGCCGCACGGACGAGGCGACGGCCACCTTTACGGAAGCCTTTCGCGTCCTGCAGAAGCAACTACAGGTCTATGAAACATCGCCGATGCTGGCCAACCAGGCGGCGTGGCTCGCTTCACGGTCCAGGCGTCGTCCAGACACGGCAGCTCGCTACGCAGCGCTCGCCACGGCAGGTGCTCCCGGTGTGGCCGCTTACCTCGACACGCTCGCGGAGGTGCACCTGGCGCGGGGCGATCACCAGGACGCATTTGAAGCGATGAGGAGCGCGCTAGCAGTAAGCCGCGACAGCGAGTACCCGATTTTCGTCCGCCGGCTTCGTGACATGAAGGACGAATTCTGGGCCAGACCGTAAGAGAGCCCGGCCTTGCGGCCGGGCTCAGGCAAGGCATTTCATAGACCGACTAGCGCCGTCGGCAAAGCAGGCCGAGGCTAGCGATGACCAGAAGACCGGCAGTCGTCGGCTCCGGAATGGCCACGCTGTAGAGGGTCGTCGAGCCGCTTACCTCGTTGGTCACCGCCAGAAGAGGACTGCCTGTCGGGCTGTCGTCGGCGGAGATGAAGATCAGGCCCTCGGGTCCGAGGTCGCCCGCCGCGGGATTGCTCATGCCGCCGATCGTCTCCGGCTGCGAGAAGTCGCGGTTGTTGACGTAGTCGACGAAGCTCGGTGCGTTCGGATCGGTGATGTCGTAGACCATCACGCCACCCACCCGCTCCAGGCCGATGAAGGCGTACGTGCGTGCCGTCGATCTCGCCGAGTGCCACACCCTCCGGCTCCGGGCCCTTGTCGTCGCTTCGGCTGTCGAAGCTGGTGTTGTCGTCGTTGTTGGCGTTGAAGTTATCTGGATCAAAAGCCGCCGTGATCTGCTCGAAGTCGTCACCTGAGTCGAAGACCAGGTTGCCCGCATCGTCGAAGATGCTGAACGAGCGACCGCCATAGCTATAGATCTGATCGATGTCGCCGTCGTTGTCTGTGTCTCCGAGGGCGGTCGTGCTGAGCAGGCGGCCGAGGTTGCCGTTCTGCTGAAGCGTGGCCGCGTCCGGGTAGGCGGTCGGGTCCAGCGTCAGGCCGTTGACGCGCTCTTCTTCGCTGAAGCCGTCGTAGTCGCGGGCGTCGCCTTCGTTGGCCGTCACGATAAACGTGCTGCCGGCGACGCTGTAGCTGGCGATGGCATCGGGCTGGTACATGCCAAGCACGGGGACGTTTCGAATGTCGATGTTGCCGTCCTGGTTGCTCGGGTCGATGCCGTTGCCCGGGGCGGCGTAGTCCTTGAAGCCGAAGGATGTGACGTCCGTGACGGTCGCTGTTGCGATGTCGACGGTTGCAAGCGCGTTGTTCTCCTGAAGGCTGACGTACGCGGTGGTGCCGTCGGCGCTGATGGTGATGTACTCCGGCTCGAAGTCCTGCGCGGCCGATGCACCAGGCCCGAAGATGCGGACGCCGGAATCACGCAATGTCGTCTCTTGTCCGTTGAAGCTCGTGAAGTCGGCAGTTGTCACCGCCTGAGTCGTCACGTCGATAATGCTGATGCTTCCTTCGGGATCGAAGGTGTAAGCGTCGTTCGGCTGGCCTTCGTTGGCGACCAGCACCTTCGAGCCGTCGGGGCTGAAGGTGAGCATGTCCGGCAAAGCCCCGACGCCCACGGTGTTGCCGATGGCGAGGGTTCCAGGGTCGAAGAAGGCGACGGTGCCAGGCAGGGTTTCGTCGCTTGCGTTCTCCAGAGCGACCACCGCAACGCCGTTGCTGACGGCAACGCTGTTGGGGCTTCCCGCGAAGGTGAGCTGCTGGATGAACGAGAGCCCTCCGGTCGGCGAGACGGCCAGGACGTCGATGGCGTCGGCATCGGCATTGGTGACGAACAGCCGCTGGCTGATCGGGTCGTAGGCCGGAATCTCGGCTGCGGACTCGTCGAAGGTGCCGGTGGCGTAGGAACCGACGGGCGTCAGAACCTGGGCGGCCGACACGGATGTGGCCGCAGCAACGATGCATCCCGTCGCTAGAGCGAGCCGGCGGGTGGACGTGGAATGGTACGGGCGGTGCAAAGGGTTCTCCTTGAGTGCGTTGATGAAGGGCCCGCGTGGTGCGGGCCGGAAGCATGCCCGATGGTCCGTTAACGTCGTATGAAGCTGATTACGACTTGCTGCGTCAGGCTGACAGGACGCTTTGGCCGATACAGCGAGTGCCGATGTCTGAACCAGCCGCCCCCGAGGACATCACCCGCTCTGCCGCTCCTGAAGAAGGAGACGCGGGTGCTGAGTCCGTCCACCGTCTTGCCCGCAGCATTGCCGGCCTCGCCCCCGACGACCTGCCCGGCATGGCCGACGCGCACTCGGCTTTTGAAGCACTCCTTGAAGCCGCCAAAGAACGCGGCATGCTTGACGACCCGACGATGGCGGCGTTGTCCGGTGGAATCGAGCAGGGACGCTCGACGCTCGAGAAGCTGATCCTGGCAGAAGTCGACGACGCCGCCGTCGAGATCGCCCGCGTTCGAGCGGTGGCAGAGAGTGTCGTCGCCCTGTTCGACGGCCGAACGCCAGATCCGGCACCGGCCGACCCGGCGCCGTCGGCTGTCGTCGAAGTCGCCGGCATCTTCACCAACGACGCCGACGACGAGCCGTCCACGTCGCCCGATCCTGACCCCGTCGCGGGTCCGGCCGTGCTGAGTGAAGAAGACCTACCGCTGGTCGTCGAGTTCGTCACTGAAGCCTCCGGTCACCTCGACCAGGCGGAGCAGGATCTTCTACGCCTCGAAGATGCTCCCGAAGATACTGATGCCATCGGCTCGCTCTTCCGTGCGTTTCACACGATCAAAGGCGTCGCCGGATTCCTGAATCTGCAGCAGATCCAGAGTCTTGCACACGCCACAGAGAATCTGCTCGATCAGGCACGCGAAGGCAAGCTGCAGCTCAGCGGCGGCGCGACGGGCATCGTCCTTGAGGCACTCGACCTCATGAAGGTGCTCGTGCGTGACCTTGACGCCTCGGCCAAGGGGGACTGCAACATCCGCATCCTCGACGGCGTCGATCCGCTGTCGCTCCGACTCAACGCCTTTGTCGCCGGTGGCGGTGAGGCCGACGCGTTGCTACCGCCTGACGAGCGGGCTGGAACCGAGCGTCGGCAGGCGGACGTTCCGTTCGAAGGAGCTGAAAAACGTGTCGGCGACGACCGACGCGAAGTCGCAGCCGCCCCTCAATCCGCCACCGGCGACGGCACCGTCAAGGTCGCGACGGATCGACTCGACAGCTTGATCGACACCGTCGGCGAACTCGTCATCGCCAACTCGATGGTCGGCCGCGACATCGCAGAGGTCGTCACGAACGACGCACGCCTCGGCCGAAATGCGGCACAACTCGGCAAGATCGTTCGCGAGCTGCAGGACCTATCGATGGGCCTGCGAATGGTCCCGGTCGGCAACGCCTTCCGCAAGATGGCCCGCGTCGTACGTGACGTCTCGCAGAAAGCCGGCAAGAAGGTCGAGCTGTCCATCGTCGGCGGTGACACCGAACTCGATCGCAACGTCGTCGACGCTCTGGGCGATCCTCTCGTTCACATGGTCCGCAACAGCGTCGACCACGGTCTGGAAACGCCCGAGGAGCGCGCCGCCGCCGGGAAGCCGCCGACGGGCAAGGTGGAGCTTCGCGCGAGCCACAAGGGTGGCGCGATTCACATCGAGATCGTCGACGACGGCCGCGGTTTGAATGCCGAGAAGATCCTGGCCAAGGCCCGCAAGAACGGCATCGTCGGGCCCGACGAGCAAGTGTCCGACGCCGACGCACATCGCCTTATCTTCCATGCCGGACTCTCGACGGCCGAGAAGCTGACGGACATCTCCGGGCGTGGCGTCGGGATGGACGTCGTCAAGCGAAACATCGAGTCGCTCCGCGGCCGCATCGACATCACCAGCACGCCCGGCGAAGGCAGCGTTTTCACAATCCGCCTGCCGTTGACATTGGCAGTCATCGACGGGCTCGTCGTCCGCGTCGGCCCGAAGGCAGACGCGCCGGCTTCAGCCAATGGCGAGCGGTACATCCTTCCGATCGGAAGCGTCGAGCAGTCGCTTCGACCGACGCCCGACATGCTCAGCACTGTGCAAGGCCGGGGCGAGATGCTCCATGTCCGCGGCGAACTGTTGCCGCTGGTTCGACTTCACGGCCTCTTCGGCGTTGAGCCGCGGACGCCCGATCCGGACAAGGCCATCGTCGTCATCGTGCAAGATGCCGACCGCCGGTGTTGCCTGCTCGTCGACGACCTTCTGGGTCAAGAACAAGTGGTCATCAAGTCCCTGGGCTCATTGGGTGACCGCGTCGGGCCGATCAAGGGTGTGAGCGGCGGTGCGGTCCTTGGGGACGGCACGGTGTCTCTGATTCTCGACGTCCCGGGCCTGCTCGATCTTGCCGACGGCTAATGCCGCGACCTTCCACGACAGCATCATGACAAGCGTCACTGACAACACCAAGAAGCTCGACACCGCCTCCTCGGCGGGCGGGAAGTACCTGACCTTCGCCCTCGGCAACGAGGGCTACGGGCTCGAGATCCTGATGGTCCGCGAGATCATCAAGTACATGGATATCACGCACGTTCCGCGGACGCCCGACTACGTCCGCGGCGTCATCAACCTGCGAGGCCAGGTCATCAGCGTCGTCGACCTTCGCTCGAAGTTCACAATGGCAAAGGCCGAGCCGACGGACGAGACGTGCATCATCGTCGTTGAGTGCGGCGGCAAGAACGGCATGCCGAAGGTGACGACCGGGGTCATCGTCGACCGCGTTAGCGAAGTCCTGTCGATCGCAGACGAGCAGATCGAACCTGCCCCGCCTCTGGGGCCCAACGTGCGTGGCGACTACATCCTTGGAATGGGCAAAGTCGGCCAGCACGTCAAGATTCTGCTCGACATCGACCGCGTCCTCGACGGCGGCATGACGGAGAACCCCGCGAACGACAGCTTCGCCGAAGCGGCCTGATAAAGAACAAGTAGCGATGACATCGCGACGCCGCGATCCCTTACAGGGTCGCGGCGTTTCTCTTGATCGCGAGCAACTGGCTCGTTGCGAGTGCCACCGCGTCGTTGCGTTCGGCTCGCACGCTCGAAGCAAGTGCAACCAAGAACGCCCCGGTGCCGAAGCACCGGGGCGTTGCTACTGAAGCGGGTGGTTTGAAGCGGTCGCTTAGAGCAACAGCTGGAACTGGCCGCGGATGGCGAGTTGCGGGTCGTCGTTGGCGCCGTCGCCCTGGTAGCCGATGCCGCTGTTCGAGCCGCCGATGTTGCCGACGGGCAGGAGTGCTGCATCGATGGTCATCTTGACCTTGTGGCCTTCCCAGTACTTGTTCACGCCGGCAACGACTTCGTGGTAGAAGTCTTCGCCGTCGACCTCTTCATCGAGGATCAGGAAGTCGTACTGACCGAAGACTTCCCAGCCGTTCTCTTTGTCGAGAACCTGGGCGAGCTTCAAGATGCCGCCGAAGTTAACGCCGTCAGCCGAGGCCGTTTCGACTTCAGAGTCGAAGTAGTCGACGAGGCCGGCACCGAAGATGCTCAGGCCCTGGGCGGTCTCGTAGCTGAAGTCGGCCGTTGCGAGCACGCGGGTGAAGCTGACGTCGTCGCCTTCGTTGATGTCGACGAAGACGCCGGCACCGACGCGGGCGGCGTTCTCATCCGTCCCGAGGGCGGTGAAGTCGCCGAACGGCTTGTCACTCTCACCGGCGACGACCGCGTCGACGCGGGCGGCGATGCCGAAGTCGAGGTCGGTGGCAGCGTCCGTGAAGTTGGTGTTGTCGCTGTTCAGGCCGTCGTTGAAGCTGATGCAGCGCCTTGACCTTGTCGGCCTTGTACAGGAAGCCGGCTCCTTGGATGAAGTCCGTCACGCCACCGCCGATGACCTCGTTGACGAGCGACCGGTCGGCGGTCAGCTGCTTGCTCGAGCTGACGGCTTCTTCGAAGAAGGTCGGGTCTTTGTACTGACCGATGCGGAAGCCGAGGGCTTCATTGCCGAACAGTCCGGTCTCGGGCGTGTAGTCGATGAAGCCGTTCTCGAGAATGATGTCGTCGTCGGTGTCACCAGGCTCGCGGTTGAACGCGAACTTGATGTCGTAGGTCAGGTCCTTGCTGAAGGCGTTGCCTTTGAAGCCGATCTTCGTACGACGCAGCTCGAAGCCGCCCTGGAAGTCTTCGGCAAAGCCGGTCTCGCCGTCGTCCGGGTTCGTCGAGTTGAAGTTGGCGACGTAGCGGATCTGCAGCTGGAAGTTGGGGTTCAGGGTGAACGTGCCGTCTTCGCTCTGCAGGAGGAACTTGCCGTTGTGACCGGCGGTGAAGGGATTCGGATCGTCGGCATCCTGGAGGAAGATCGGGGTTCGGCTGCTGCGACGGTCCGCGTCGGCGAGGACGCGGTCCATGGCCTGGGCCTTGGTCTCTTGGGTCTTCTCAGCCTCGGCGGTCTTCTGCGCCTCGGCCTGGGCGATCAGCGCCTGGGCACGGGCGAGAAGCTCCTCAGCCGACTGCTGCTCTTCGGCGGCGACGGTGGAGGCGGTGGCGAAGCCGCCGCCGAGGACGGCGGCGGCGACAACGGCGCGGCTGGTGAGCCGACCGGTGGTGAACGAGGACGACCCGCGGGCCGTGGAAATGGTGCGGTGTTGCATAGTGCGGTTCTCCTGGGTCCGGGTTGACCGGACGCCATGTTGCGCCGATGGGCGCATCGAAATTCGACGCCATCGGCGTCAAGACGTGCGCCGGAGGCGCTTGGGGATCTGTAACAACGGTCACCGTTTCGATCGAAGCGCCGTCGTGCTGCAGGTCCGTAACGCCCCGATGGCCGTCGGTTCGGCGTTGGGGTCGAGTTTGGATCTGCTTGTTGATCAGCGAAAGGTCGGTGAAACGGGAGCGGCGGATGTGGCGTGCCCTCGGTTTGCTACCTCGGGCTCAGGTGCCGACACGGCCGTGCGTATTGCTTCGGCCATTTCAGCACTGGGAGGCCAGCGATTAGCGGTCGTGCAAGTCGGGGCACCTGTCGCAAGGCGACGCGGGTGGCGACTTCGGCTGCGGTCGCATGGATCGAAACGCGGAGCCGCCCGCACAAGTGCGGGGCCGCTCTCCTTAGCGACGGGCGAAACTAGCCCCGTGCAGCACCAGAAGCATGAGCGCAACGTTAAGTCCAGGCCAAACAAGTGGCCTGGACAACGTTCGATAAAAGTCGCCTCAGGCCGCGGCCCGGCGAGTCTCGGATGAAACAGGAAGCGCTTCGACCAGTGCACGCAGCGCCTCGATCGAAGACTTGCCGCCGTTCAGTTGCTCGTCCAACGCCGACTCGGCCGCGTCGGCAACGGGACCGACATCGGGGTACCCAAACGACGCCGCCGCGCGAAGTTGATGGGCGACGGAACGTGCTGCTTTGAGTCGGTCTGCGCTGGGCAGATCGGCGGCGTCGAGCAACGTGTGTCGGTGTGCCTCACACGCATCGGAAAAAGCCTGCTGTAATGCGGCAAAGGCTTCCGCCTCCTCGAGATCGTCGTGTTGGTACCACTCGCTGCCCGCGGCAAAGGCCTCACCGTCGCCGCAGTAGAGCTCGCTCAGCGTCGACAGCATCACTTGCGTCGGCGTCGGCTTGCACAGCGCGGCATCGAAGAGACGCCCCACCGCCGCCTCGCTGACCTGATCCGCCGCGGCGGAACAGAGCACGAGCTTCGGCCTGTCGTGCCCGAGTTGCTCGGTCAGCTTGGCGGCGATCTCGAAACCCGTCATTTGCGGGAGATTGAAGTCGAGCAACACGATGTCGAAGGCTTTGCGAGACTTGATGGCCTCATCAACGGCCCGCTGTGCCGCTTCGCCATCGCCCGCCGTCGCGGTGATGGCTCCGGCGCGCTCCAACTTATTGACGACGAGTCGTTGGAGCTCCAGATTGTCTTCGACGACCAGCACGTGTGCGCCGTCAATGGATGCCGGCTTGGGTGTCGGCTGTTGTGTTGCTTCGTCGCAAGCTGGTGCCGGAATTCGGAGCGTGAAGGTCGATCCTTCACCTGGCGTGCTCGTGATGGAGATGTCTCCGCCGAGTAGCTCGGCCAGCCTCTTGCTGATCGACAGGCCCAAACCCGTCCCGCCGAAGCGGTTAGCCGTGGAACCGGTCCCATCGTCAGCCTGCTCGAAGCGTCGAAAGAGCTTGGCGACTTGATCCGCTTCGATGCCGATGCCGGTGTCGGTGACACTTGCGACAAGATCATTGTCCTCGCCTCGAAGCTGCACCGTTACGCCGCCGGTGCTCGTGAACTTGAGCGCGTTGCCGACGAGGTTCGACAAGATCTGTCGGAGGCGCATTTCGTCAGTCGAGACGACGGCAGGCAGCGACGTCGCGATGTCCACCTTGAGATAGAGTGATGCCGCGTCGGCTCTGCCTTGGAACGCGCTGATGACGTCGTCGCATAGATCACGCACGACGGTGGGCCTGATCCGTGTGCCGAGTTGACCGGCATTGAGCTTGGCGTCGTCGAGCACTTCGTCCAGCAGCGCGAGGAGGTGACCGCCGTTGCGACGGATGGCCCGTGCCATGTCGCCGACTTTCGCCGCGTCGGTGTGCTCGTCCCCGATGTTCTCGGCGTAGGCCAGAATGGCGGTCATCGGAGTGCGGATCTCGTGACTCACGTCGGCGATCAGACGGCTCTTGGCTTCGCTCGCCTGCTCGGCCAACTTGCGAAGCCGCTCTTCTTGATCGAGAAGATCCGTCAGATCCTGGTGTGCCCCGGCGAACCGGATCGGCTGCCCGTCCTCGTCACGCGCTGCCGAGCCACGCGTACGGATACGCCGCCACGAGCCGTCTTTGTGTCGGAGACGGACCATCTCGTCGAAGGTTGTGCCGTCGTCCAGATGACGCTGCACCGCTTCTAGGACCCGGTCTACGTCGTCAGGATGGCAGAGCCGGTCGCGGAAGGTTTCAAGCGACGGTTCCAGCGGATCATCTTCATATCCGAGCTGCTGGTTGAAGGCTTCCGAATACCAGAGCGTGTCATTCTCAAGATCCCAATCCCAGATGCCGTCGGCAGTTCCCTTGACTGCAAGCTCGTAACGGAGCTGGAACTGACGACGCAGACGATCTTCACGGGCGGCGAGGATCTCGGCGGCTTCGCGTTCGGCGAGCGCGGTCTCGAGTGATTCCCGCACGGCCTCGACGCCGCGCCTCATCGTCTGCTCGCTGACCGCCCACTCCCGCGCGGCCGCATTTGCCGCTTCGTGCGTTGCCAACGCTTCACGCACCCGTCGTTGTGCGGGCTTGAAGGTGACAAGGCCCTGAATCAGAAGCACTGCAGCCGCGCCACCCGCGGCGAACATGGCTTGACGCTGCCCCTGGGCGACCACGTCCTCGGCCGAGGCTTCGGCGAGCTTGACGACCTGCTCCATCCTCGGCAGAAACGCGTCGGCGGCAATGCCTACCCGTCGACTCGTCGCCGACTGAAAGCCCGTATTAAACGGGTCGGCTTCCTGGTGGCGCAACGCCTCGGCAGAAACGTCCTGCCTGAGAGCCGGCACGATGTTAACACTGTCGGAATCGAAAGCGTCTCGTTCGGCAAGCCATTCGCAAGCGCTGTTGAAGTCGCCGAGAGCGGTCGCCAGGCGCGTGGTCGCGGCTTGGTAGTCCAGCAGATTCCGACGGCGGGATGCGTCGGCTACCTCCAGCGATGAGCTTGAAATGCGTTGGCTCAACATCCTTTGACGACCGGCGACGTTGACAATCTCGGCCCACGGCTGGGCCGCGGTCAAACCGCGATGTGCGAGCAGGTAGCTCACGAAGATGCAGGCGATCGCGAAGACGAGCCCGCACAGGTGCAGTGTCCTGAGCACGTTCACGACTCGGCGTGACTCTTGAGACGGTGCGGCTTCGAACGCTTTCAGCCGATCGTCGAAACGTGCGATGCCCTCACCGTCTGCATCGGGGACCTGGCTGTCTGAAGTGGATGCCATGCGTTGTCGATCGAAAGTCCACCACCACCCTGCTGCGGCGTTGCAGCCACTTTGTTTCGGCCCGAAGCAACGCCTGCTAAACCGGCGGCGACAGCTTTCAGATCTTGAAGGTCTCTGGCGTCCAAGCCCGGATGTGCTCGAACAGACGAAGGCTCGTTCGCCTGCTGTCAAAATGCTCGACGGCGTAGGTCCTGGCCGCCTGACCCATGGTTCGGCGCGTCTCAGGTTCGTTTGCAAGCTTCGTAAAGGCCGCGGCGAGGGCGTCGACGTCTTCCTGATCGCACAGGAAGCCGGTTGCGCCGTTGTTGATCATTTGCGGCGTTGCGCCGATCCGGCTCGCCACCACCGGCAGTCCGCACGCCATGGCCTCCATGACGCTGATGGGCCCCGCTTCGCCCAAGCCGACGCTCGGCAGGCAGAAGGCGTCGTGCATTGTCAGTTGCTGGCGCACCTCATCTTCGCCGAGCGTGCCGGTCATGGTGACCCGATTTACCAGTCCGAGATGCCTCACCTCTGCCCGGATCTCGTCGCGCATCTCGCCTTCGCCGATCAGCGTGTAATGAACATCCTGCCCCGCGTCAACGAGCCGCTTGACGGCACGAAGGGCAAAACGGTGACCCTTGTTCGTGTTGAGACGCGCGACCGTGATGAGCCGCAGCCGGCCGGCGGTGGCGTCGGGCGTCGGGGGAACAAACTCGTCCGTGTCGACACCCATCCAGTTCGACAGCACGCGCTCAACGGGATAGCCGAGTGAAGCCACTTGCGGAACCAGGTGAGGCCCGTCGCACCCGACCGCCGTGCAGGCGGCGACCTTCTTCTTATGGTCGGTGCCATAGACGGGCAGGTCGCCGTGGAGGGTCAGCGAGTAGGTCGGCCCGCCGAACAGGTGCGCGATGGCGCAGACGTGTGCGGCATCGGCGAAGCTGTGGCAGTGGACGTGCCTGATGTTCCGATCTCGGCAATGGCGAACCAGATCTGCGCCCGAGGCAAGCAATGCGGTCACCTTGCCCTTTTGCCTGATCGAACTCTCACTAAGCGACCGAACGTACTGAATCCCGCGGCGAAGCCTGCCGGGCGACAGAAGCAGCCCGCCGAGGACGGATCTCGATCGCGGCGGCCACAAGTAGTGTGTTTGCTCGCGCGCCTCATCCCCGAACGCGTGTCGGCAGGCGTCGTCGGGTGGACGCCGCGTGCTCAGCAGATCGACGCTGGCCCCCGCCGCACGCCAGGCTTTGACTTCACGCCAGAAAAAGACATGTGTCTGCGACGGAAACTCCGGGACCAGCACCGCCACAGCAGGCACGGCCGGCAGGCGTGCCGTGGCACTCTGCTGCGACGGGCCGGCTTCGGTAGGGGAAGAACTTGGCGGGCTTGGCATGAGCGGAAGCTTGAGAGATGGTGTGCGTCAGTCTTGTCGATGTCGATGGTTCGATGAACGAGGCGACCTTAGTAGAGCGTCGGCGGTTGCTGGCCGGTGGCTGCAGTTGGAGGTGCATCGGCCGCAACCTCAAGAAGTCTGTCAAAAGTGAAGCTGAAGACTTATGTCATCGGGGTCATCATCCGACGAACAGAACAGCAGCCGCTAATCGTCCACGGACGCCGCGGGACACAAGGGTGGGGCGTGCCTGCCGCGAGTGCAGGAGGAAATCCTTGACCGGCAGCAACGACCGATGGCCACTACTTCGAATCAGCCTCAGCAGGAAAGAGAGCAACAGCTCAAGTCGCTGCTCGACCGTCTCGACGCCCGAGACGCGGCCGATGATGGCAGGCGAGATCGCCGCAGCGCCCGAGCGACGTTCCGTCGCAGCGGCGTTCGCATCATCGTCCACCACCCCGGAGGCAGCACCACCGAACGGACCGTCCTCACCCGCGACCTCTCCGCGGGCGGGCTCAGCTTTATCCACGGCGGCTACCTGCACATCGATACCCGGTGCGACGTCGAGCTCGACCGCTACGTCGGCGGAAAAGACAGCGTCCGCGGCCAGGTCCAACGCTGCGAGCACATTGCGGGGCACTGGCACACGGTCGGCGTCAAGTTCGATCGTCGCGTCTTCCCCAAGCTCTACCTCGACCCGGAACACGCTGAGTCGGCAGACCTGGACGTCCGCAACCCGCAATCGATCGTCGGTCGGGTCCTGCTGCTCGACGACTCGGAACTCGACCGACGTCTGATGCAGCATCACCTGCGACGGACTCGCGTCGAACTGACGGGTGTCGCCACGCTGGCAGACGCCGTCGAGGCCATCGCCAGTCAATCGGTCGATAACCCGTTCAAGCTGGCGATCGTCGATCTCAATCTCGCCGGTGACGAGGCATCGCTGGCACCGGAGGAGGTCGTCTCGCGTGTGCTCAACGCCGCTGTGCCGAAGGTCGCTGCCTGCAGTGCCGAGAGCAACCCGGTTCGGTTGCAGTCTGCAAGGCAAGCAGGTGCGTGCGGCATCCTTGCCAAGCCGTACGACAACGAAAGGCTTGCTCTCGTCCATTGCTACCTGGCTCGGAAGTGCCGGCGTGTCCGGGGGTGGAGAGGAAGCACTTCGATCAAGCATGTCCGATCAACCGGAAATGCGGCCGCTGATCAAGGAGTTCGTGCAAAAGCGGGCGAAGACGCCGATCGGCTCCGGGTGGCTGCTGGCGAGGAAGACCTGGCCACCTGCCGGGCAATCGCGATGGGTCTTCGTGGCGGTGGTACGAGCTTCGGCTTTGACGTCGTCAGCGAAGCCGCGTCCGAAGCTTTGACAGGCCTCGACTCCACCATGAGCGTCGCCGACACCACCGTCGCCATCCAGCGGCTGCAGGAAGTCTGCCTACGCATCACGGACGAACCGGGCGAGGACTTTCAACACGCCGCGGCCGCCTAGGCCTCTCGGAGGCGCAGCTCCTACTGCTCCGCCTCCAGTTGCTCACGCATCGCCTCGACCTGTCGCTTCAACGCGTCATTGAGCTTGCGAAGCCGCTCGTTCTCGCTGCGAAGCGCCGCCACGGCGGCAGGTCCTTCCTCGGCATCTCCGGCGGCGTTGGCGACGATGGCGTTGCGGGTTCGCGTCCGCATCTCCCGACGACCGCTGCCGTCGAGGGTCATATCCCATGCAGTCAGATACTCCGGATCGCCGACGGGCTCGAAGCCCCGCTCCTCGAGCAGCCGGGCGATGCCGGGCATGTGGGCGGCGCCGTAGAAGATGCCGACGTTGGTCGCACCGCGGGTTGCCAGCACGTCATCCATGACGGCGACGGCCTTGCGGTTGCGCTCGCCCAGGATGACCGACTCGTCACCACCGCCTTCGAAGACGCTCGTCAGATCGCCCATCCGCGACAGCTCGCGGGCAAACAACAGCTTGAGCCGACGTGCACGATCAGGTGCGTTCATCGCGTCCATGACCTCGATCAGCGACACCTGCGGCTGCGCCTGACGGGCCTGCGGGTTCGTCAGGTCGCGGAGCATCTGCTTGACAATCAGATCAAGAAAACCCTCGCCCCGCTCTTCCTGGAGCCGAAGAAAGTCTTCGAGGTTGAGGTCGGCATGGACGAAGTTCTTGGCCGAGTAGTCGACCCGTTCCGTCTGGAAGTCGAGCTCTAGTGCGAGCTGCAGCGCCTTCTGCAGCGACCCGATGAGCCGCATCGTCATGGGCGAGTCCTGCCGCTCTGCCGCGCGTTGAGGACGCGGGTTGCCGAGGTCGAGGTCCTTGGGCTTGACCATCTCGTACAGCAGCACGTCGTAGCCGGCAAAACGCTCGTTGAGCAGGTCGTAGTAGACTTCGTCGCCGACATGGACGGCCCCGATGAGGTCGACGGTTCGGCCTGCCTCGTCCTGGTAGCGGGCGATGCTCGTTTCCAGAACGCCGCCGTTGCGGAGGTCGCGGTAGCGGAGGAACCGCTCGGCTGTCGTCAGCTTTGGCGACCTGATCGATCGGCTGTGCCGCGGCAGGCCGGACGAGGCAGGTCATCCCGACGCCCGTCGCAGCGACGACAAGGGCGAGCGCGATGCGAGGCTGCCGCCAGCGGGCGGGAACGACTGTCGTGATCAGGTGCATCATGATGAGCTGTCTTGGTCGGTAGGGGTGAGATCGGGCAACGGTCGGAGCCGACGACCCGGTGGCGTGAGGCGACACGACGGACTTGCGGATTGTACGTTCCACCGTGCCCATGCGCTCTGGAAAGTCTGAGACTGACCAGGACAAGCGCGAGCAAATCGCATGTTGCGTTACTCGCTCATCGAGTCCTGGCGAGGCATCCCCTAACGGGGTTATATCTGGACTGCTCCATAGACTTTGGGGGCAGGACGTTCGTAATCTAACTGCCGCGTTTGATGTAGCAACAGATTTCATGCCGGCGTGGGTGGACTATCTCACGGTCCGGGCGAGAGAGCGTCAGACATTTCGATTTGGCCGGGGATGTATTTGAGGAGAAGGCCTCCCCCTCCTTCTCCTCTCCCCCGGCCTCCGCCGCCCGGGCGCCCCCACCCGGGCGGCACTTTTTTGCGCCCTTCATCTGCCGGCCGGCTCACCCGTCACCGCATCGGACCCGCGGCTCCGCCGGTCCGGCGTCTTTGCCGGATCTGCTTTGAGATACCGCTTCAGCCACCAAGAGGCGGCATAAATGACCGGCGTGTCGGTCGAGCGCGACCGCCGCCTTGAACGCGTAGCCGGTCAAGATGAACACCCACAGTTGTGGCCACAGCGACGCATCCGCATCGATCGGAATCGCCTTGGCGGAGAAGTGCGTGATCGTGATGACGGCGAACGTGTCGACGAACTGGCTCACCAGCGTCGATAGGTTGTTGCGCAGCCACAGCATTCGGCCGCGAGTGAGCCGCTTGAGGAGGTGAAAGACGTGCACGTCCACCAGTTGCGCCGCAAGGTACGCGATCATGCTCGCGGCGACCGCGCTGAAGGCGAGGCCGCGAATCGTGAAGAAGGCGTCCTCCGCCGGCCCGCCGCCAGGTAGAACGCCCGCGAGCCAGACGACGCCCACGATCCAGAGGTTCAGCACCAGGCCGACGATGACGACCCGGTTGGCCCGGGCCGTCCGTAGAACTCGCTGATGAGGTCGGTGCAGAGGAAGGTGACGGGGTAAGGCAGGACGCCGATGGCGACGGCGAAGGTCCACCCGCCGGCGTCGGCCCAACGTCCCCAACCGAAGCTGCCGTCGGCATCGAGAGCGGCGACGGTCCAGAAGCGGGCGATGCCGAGGATGTTCAGCATCGCCAGCGTCCCGAGGAACAAGCCTGCCAGCAGCAGGAACACCCACTCTCGCCGGGCGGTGAGCCACGACGGAAGGGGCTGTTCGATCGTCGACCCGTGAATCTGCACGTCGAAATCATCCCCCTGTTCGAGGGGATGACAAGCGGAAGAGGGCTCTGAAGCTCGGAGAATACAGCAACTTGCCACAATCCCCCGCTTTCGGGCCGGTGTCAGGCGGGGTCGGACTGGCTTTGGTAGGCCCGTGCCGGACGAGCCAGCACAACCTCCACGGGATGCCGATGCCGATGCGATCGGGCGGCTGGTCTCGGACGCCTTAGCCGCCGTCGCGTCGCCGGGACGCCCGACGCGCAACGACATCGCCCGGCTCCTCTCCACGCACGCCCCGCCGGGACGGGTGGTGGTGGCATGGTTTGAACCGACGTCGGCCGCCGAGGGGGTGCGCCGCGCCGGGCCTCCGCTGGTGGTCGGATCGGCCGTCGATTCGACCACCGGCTGGTGGCACTCCCTCCGCACCGCCGCCGAGGACGCGGTCGAGGGCACAGCGACGGACGTCACGTCCGGGCGTTGCATCGCCGTCACCCGGCGAGCCGGCAGCGTTGCCGTCGTGATGATGCCGGCTCCTGGACCGAGTGTCGCCACCTTCGCCGCCACGCTCTCCGCGGTCGCAGCCGGTGTCGCGACAAGTTCGGCCGAAGCATCGCCGCCACCCGCGGTCTCTCCGTCGCAACAGCGCGTGTTGAACCTGCTTCTGGAGGGGCTGACCGAGCGGGAGATCTCCGAGCGACTGGCGTTGTCGAAGGACGCCGTCCACGGCCGCGTTCGCCGGCTCTACCGCAGGTTCGGCGTGACGAGTCGGCCTCGGCTGATGGCAAAGCTTCGTCAGGAAACCTGAGTCGCGACTCGACGTGGAGCTGCCCCTGCTTCGGCACGTCAGGCCGCTTCCCGTACAGTGCCCGCGATGTTTCGCCTGATCGCTGCTGCAGTCTGCTGTCTCGCCACGGTCGCGACCGCGGCATCGCCCAAGGGAACCGCGCCGGCGGACGGCCTGCGTCGGCAGGTGCCGAGCACCTTCGTGCTGGTCGACGCCACCGTCGTCACGAAGCCGGGCGAGCGTCTCGAGAAGGCGAGCATCGTCGTTCGAGACGGGCGCATCGCCTCTGTCAATGGAGATGTTCCGGCGGATGCGGGCGTCATCGACATGGCGGGCAAGACGATCTACGCAGGCTTCATCGACGGCTACGCCGAGGCGGATGTTCCTGAGGACGATGCCGAGAACCCGAACGCGTACTGGAACGACCAGGTCACGCCCGAGCGATCCGCCGCGGGATTGCCTCTTGATTCGTCGTCGGCACGCAAGGCCGGTTTCGTCGCGCGGGCGATCGCGCCGGGCAGCGGGATCTATCGCGGCACGGTTGCCCTTCGCGCGACCGAGCGACGACGGCCGGGTCATCGCCGACGGCCTCGGCATGTCGACCTGGCTGAACGTCGAAAGGCAGCCCTGGGGCCGGCCTGCGAAGTACCCGCGAAGCCCGATGGGTGCCGTCGCGTTGGCCCGGCAGGCGATGTACGACGCCCGCTGGTACGGCGACGCGTTGACCGCGATTTCGGACGATGCGACGCTCGGGCCGATCGGGCGGGACGACGCGCTGGCGGCGTTGCAGCCGGTGGTGTCCGGGGAGATGCCGTTGTGGGTCCGCTGCGACGACGAGTTGTTCATCCTTCGGGCGGCGAAGCTTGGGCAGGAGTTCGACGTCGAGGTTGTCGGCATCGCCAGCGGGGACGAGTTACGACGGGCGGATCTGGTGGCCGAAACGGGCATGCCGCTGATCGTGCCGGTCAACTTCCCGAAGCCGCCGGACGTCACGAGTCCGGCAAAGGCGGATGCGGTCGACCTGCAGACCCTCATGGCCTGGGACCTCGCGGCGAGCAACCCGAAGTACCTCCACGACCGCGACATCCAGATGGCCTGGACGACCCACGGCCTCGACGACGTCGCGGACTTTCTGCCCAACGTCCGCCGGGCGATCACGCGGGGGCTGCCGAAGGACGCGGCACTCGCGATGCTCACCGCCGACGCGGCGGCCCTCTGCGGGGTTGATGATGAACTTGGCACGATCGAAGTCGGCAAATTCGCCAGCTTCGTCGTTGCCGACGGTGATTTGTTCGATGCGGAAAGCGAGGCCGAGGTGTCTGGAAGTCTGGGTCGAAGGTGATCGGCTCGAACTTGATGCCGCTCCGTCGAGCGACGTCACCGGCAAGTGGGCCATCGGCGGCAAGACGCTGACGCTCACCGACGACGGCGGCACCTGGGGCGACACCGAACTCGCCAACATCGACCGTGCGGGCGATGCGGTCAGCTTCACCGTGGCCGACGAAGGTGGCGTTTCGACGGTCTCGCTCGTGCTGATCGACGAAGCACTTCGCGGCACCGTCGCCCTCCCCGACGGCAGCCGGCAGACGGTGACGGCCCAGCGGACAGGCGATGCCGAGGCAACCGAGGCTTCGGAGCCGGACGTCGTAGAAGCCGCTCCCGCGGTGGATGACGCGTCTGCCAAAGAAGCCGCCGACGGCGTGCCGACGGAGCTTCAAACCGGCGACGGCGAACCCGGCACCGCGACGCCCGGCGAGACCGCGAAGCCAGAGGACACTTCAGAATCCCCCGCGAGCCCCGATCGTGAGGGAGGGGTTCTGGAACGCACCCCCACGACACGCCCCACGACGAGCACCACCCAACCTACCACCACCTCCCTCACGGTCGGGGCTCGTCCAGATGAAGCTCCGCTCTTCGAGGTGAACTACCCGCTCGGGGCGTATGGGCTGCAGGAGTCGGAGGTGGGCGTGAATGCCGCGACGGAATCTGGCGGAGACGCTGACTTCCAGTTCGCCGGGTTCACCGTCTGGACCAATGGGCCTCTGCGGTGTTCACGAGCGAGGTATGATGAGGTAAAGGACGGCAAATGGTTGCAGCGTCGACCAGTACAAGGAGGAAGAGCAACTCTCGCCTTCTGCCGAAACGAAGGCGACAACCTGCACATCACCCCCGGCCTGATCGACGCCCACTCGCACATCGCCACCGACGGCGGCATCAACGAGGGAACACAGGCCGTCACGTGCGAAGTCCGCATCGGCGACTTCATCGATCCCGACGACATCCATCTCTACCGACAACTCGCCGGCGGCGTGACGACGGCGCAGATTCTGCACGGCAGTGCTAATCCGATCGGTGGACAGTCGCAAGTCATCAAGTTCCGGTGGGGCCAAGGGCCTGACGCGCTGAAGTTCGAGGACGCTCCGCTGGGCGTGAAATGGGCGCTGGGCGAGAACGTCAAGCAAGCCAACTGGGGCGACGGCTTCAACACGCGATACCCGCAGACCCGCATGGGCGTGCAGGAAATCTTCAAAGACAGCTTGCGTGCTGCCGTCGCGTACAAACAAGCCAAGGCCGACTTCGAGGCCGAGGGCGGCATGCCCGTGCGGACCGACCTGGAGCTCGAAGCCCTCGTCGAGATGCTAGACGGCGACCGCATCATCCACTGCCACAGCTACCGGCAGGACGAGATCCTGGCGACGATGCGAACGCTCGAAAAGTTCGACGTCGTCATGAAGTGCTTCACGCACATCCTGGAGGGGTACAAGGTCGCTCCCGAAATGAAGAAGCACGGCGCGATGGCCAGTGCGTTTAGTGACTGGTGGGCTTACAAGTTCGAGGTCTATGACGCGATTCCCTACGCGGGCAGCATCATGCACGACGCGGGCATTGTCGTCAGCTTCAACAGTGACGATGCCGAGTTGGCGACGCGGCTCAACACCGAGGCCGCCAAGGCCGTGAAGTATGGAGGCGTTTCGGAAGTCGAAGCCTTGAAGTTTGTCACGCTCAACCCCGCGATCCAGCTCGGCATCGACGACCGCGTCGGCAGTCTGGAGCCGGGCAAGGACGCAGACTTCGTCGTGTGGTCCGGTCATCCGCTCGACAGCACCAGCGTCGTCGAGCAGACGTGGGTCGACGGCATCAAGGTCTTCGATCGTCAGGAGCATCAGGCGGCGATGCAGCGGAACGCGGAGATGAAGGCGGCGTTGATCCAGAAGGTTCTCGGCAGCGGCGAGACACCCGCCAAGCCCGGCGAGAACGACCCGCGCCCCGGCACGCTTTGGCCGCGACATGACCTTTACTGCCACGACCACGGGCATGTGGGCCATGACCACTAGGAATGCACAACAGCAAGACACGAGCCAAAGCGTGCGACGGGCGACGCCCGTACCCGAACTAAGTCAATCATCATGTTCCCGTACCCGATATCGACCTCGTCGATCGCTCTCCCTCGTGGTCGTTCCTGGCTGCGGTGCGTCCTCCTTCTTCTCGCTCTGCTGGCGAGCACCGCGCAGGCGAATGACCAGATTCCCGGCTCGCTCGAGAACGTCGCCCTCGTCGGCGGGACCGTTCACACCGCGAACGGGCCGGTGGAGAACGCTGTCGTCGTGACGCAGGACGGCAAGATCGTCGGCGTCATCGAGGACGCCGCGGCGTACAAGCCGGCGGCAGATGTGACGGTCATCGACGTCGCGGGCAGACACGTCTACCCAGGCATGATCGATGCCGCGACGACCGTCGGCCTGACCGAGATCGGGGCTGTTCGGGCAACGCGCGACCTGCAAGAGGCCGGCGGGGGCGACGCGATCAACCCGAATGCCGCGGCCCAGCTCGCGTACAACCCGGACAGCGAGCTCATCCCGACGGTCCGCGCCAACGGCGTCCTCGTCGCCCACGTGCACCCCACCGGCGGGCTCGTCGCGGGGCAGTCGGCACTTATGCGGCTCGACGGCTACACCTACGAGGAAGCGACGATCGTCCCGCGCGTCGGGCTCATCGTGAACTGGCCTGAGATGTTGCCGAACACGTCGTGGTGGGAAGAAAGCTCGCCCGAAGAACAGGCGGAGCAGCGCGACAAGCAGATCGCGACGCTCGAGACGGCTTTCGACGAGGCACAGCGCTATCGACAGACACGACAGGCGGAGACGGAAGCTTCGGCCGATACCTTCGATATCCGACTCGAAGCGATGCTTCCGGTGCTTGATGGCGAGCTGCCGGTGCTCATCAGTGCCGAAGAGCAGAGCCAGATCGAGGCGGCGGTGGCCTTCGGAAAGCGTCGTGGGCTGCGGATGATTCTGCTCGGCGGTGCCGAGGCGGACCGGTGCGTCGAGACGCTGAGGGCGGCGAACGTGCCGGTGATTTTGACGGGCGTGCATCGTCTGCCACGGGGCCGCGATGCCGATGTTGACCAGCCGGGCAAGCTGCCGGCTGCGTTGCGTGACGCGGGCATCGAGTTCGCCATCGCCAGTGCCGGCGGCCCGCCGGTGAGCGGCGGCGCCCGGTGGCCCATGCTTGCGAGGAACCTGCCCTACCACGCGGCCGAGGCGGTCGCCCATGGGCTGACGCGGGACGAAGCCGTCGCGGCCATCACGTTCACGCCCGCCAAGTTGCTCGGCGTCGATGATCAACTCGGCAGTCTCGAAGAAGGCAAAGCCGCCACGCTGTTCGTCAGCGACGGTGACATCCTCGACGTCCGCAGCAATGTCACCCACGCCTGGATCGACGGGCGACGGGTCGACTTGTCGAGTCGCCACACGCAGCTGCGTGACAAGTACCGCCGACGATTGGAGACGGATTAGCCGCGGATGAACTTCGCCAGAAGCTCGCCTCGGCTGGCGACGTTGAAGGTTTTGTAGAGCAGCTTCACGTGGTCATGGACCGTGTGCTGGCTGATGCCGAGGTGTCGGGCGGCTTGCTTTTCGGAGTCGCCGTCGAGCAGGCGGTCGAGCACCTCGCGTGGACGCGGGGTGAGCGTGTCGCGCAGGTCGCTGATTTCGCTTGGAGGTGCGGGAGGTGCGGGAGGTGTCGCTTTGTGCACGACCGGATCGCGTGAGAGCGCGTTGAGATAGTGCCCGATGCGCGTGTAGTAGTCGGCCAGAGCCTCGCGTCGGTTGCGTCTACCGGAGGCACTTGTCGGCGATTCGGCGAGGTGGCGGAGCCGGTCCGACAACTCCGCCTCTGCCGCGGCAACGGCGGCGGGGACGAGGCGGTCTCGGCGAGTCACGTTCACGTCGAGCACAGGTTATCGTCATTTGCCGCGTGCGTTGACAGGAAGGTTCTGCTGATGATGATCATGCGATGCGATCGGGCCTGTATGTCGCCGTCTTCTTCACCTTTGTCCTACCCTCTGCAGTCTTGGCCCAGCTGGCGACGCCCGAGGACGAGATCGTCATCGAGCTCGAGAGCGGCACACGGCTTCGCGGCAGTGTCGTCTCGGAAACCCTCGACACCGTCGTCTTCGAAGCCGACGGCCTGGGGCAGGTGACGGTGCCGACGGAGGACGTCGCCAAGCGGCTGCCCGGCACGGCCCCGGTGCGACCCAAGCCCAGCAAAGCCGACCTAGGCCCGCCGCCCGGGCTGTTCGGCACGAGCATCATGAGGGGCTTTGACAAGAGCGTCGCGCTCGGCATCGCCGGGCGTGAGGCGGACACGAGCGACCTCACCGTCAATGCCGCGGCCGAGGCTGATTACAATGGCGACGACCGCCGCTGGGTCTTCCGGTCGGCCTACTTCTTCGGCACCAGCGATGGCGTCCGGACCCAAGACGAGGCCTTTGCCAACCTTCGCCGTGACTGGAAGCTGCCGGGCGAGCCGCCCTTCATCTTTGCCGAGGCGCGGGGCCAGTACGACGACTTTCAGGCATGGCAGCTTCGCCTCGGCGGGTTTGCGGGCGTCGGCTATGCGGTGACCGGTAAAGAAGATGTCGATCGTGGCCGCTGGCCGATTTTGGAGGATGAGAAGCTCTCGCTGTTGACTCGCGTTGGTGCCGGCGGCAGCTACGAGTTCGGCGACGTCAACGAGTTCGTGCCGGAGGCCTTGCTGGCCGTGGAGGCCGCTTACAAGTTCGATGACGACAAGTCGCTTCGGCTTGTCAATACGCTCTTCCCAGACCTCGACGATTTCGGCGAGTCACGCAACACGACGGAGCTGTCGCTCAAGGTGCTTCTCGACCACGGGCGGGGCCTGTCGCTGAAGGTGGGCGCGTTCAACGAGTACCTCAGCCGGACGGAAGGCGAGTCGTCGCACAACTCGCTCTCTTACTTCGTGAACCTCGTCTACGACTTCTGATCCGGCTCCCGCTCGGCGTCGTCGTCGCTGACGAGCCGCATCCAGGCCTGGGGTTCGGCAGAGGGCGCTGATGCTTGCGTCTCGGTTGCAAGCCCCGGCGGCAGAGGTGCGGGAGAGGCGGCGAGCTTGTCCTCGACGCTCTGGACCTTCGATTCAATGCCGCCTTCACGGCCTCGTCGAAAGTCGGTCTTGATGACGCACATGACGCGATTGCTGTCGACCTCAAGCTCTTCGTGACAGGCCCGGAGAAGTTCGAAGACGTCGTCAACGTCTCCTTCGATGACCGTGCCGAGCGGGCCTAGCTGATAGGAGAGGCCGCTTTGGGCGATGATCTCGACGACTCTGGCGACGTGCTTGGAGACGCTTTCGCCCTGATCCATCGGCCAGATCGACAACTCGGCGAGCATCATGCCGGCAACGTAGGCACGGTCGAGCGGCGAACCGTCGGATGGGTGGGTATGGTGTCGGCGTGAATCGCGATCAGCTCATCGACGCCATCAAGCGCACGAGCGTCTTGCACGGCACCTTCACGCTCCGAAGCGGTCGGACGAGCAGCTACTACGTCGACAAGTACAAGTTCGCTACCAGGCCCGACATCCTGCGGGAGGTCGGCATTCTGATGGCCGCCCAGGCGATGGAGACCGAGTCGACGAAGATCGCCGGTGCCGAGCTCGGCGGCGTCCCGCTCGCCGCCAGTGCCGCACTGGCCAGCGACAAGCCGTACGTGCTCATCCGCAACGCCAAGAAGGATTACGGCACCGCCAAGCAGCTTGAGGGCGACCTGGCCGAGGGGGACAGGGTGCTCCTGGTCGAGGACGTTCTCACCACCGGCGGCCAGGTGCTGGAGGCGGCCAAGGTTCTGACCGAGGCCGGAGCGACGGTCACCCGCATCGTCGCCGTCATCGACCGGCTCGAAGGTGCGCGCGAGAACATCGAGGCCGCCGGCTTCGAGATGAAGAGTCTGGTGACGACGAAGGACCTGGGCGTGAACGTCGACGCGGACTAGATGGCCTTGCGTCACAGACGTTCCCGCGGTCTTCCGTCATCCTGAGCAAACCGCACGATTTCTCGTCGCCGGTTTGGCGTCGAATCACGCCGGGTCCTTGAACGCCTGCCGGGCCAGGCCCGCGTAGAGCCCGTCGGCAGCGACGAGTTCGTCGTGCGTGCCGTCTTCCACCACCCGGCCCGCGGCGACGACGAGGATGCGGTCGGCGTCGCGGACGGTGCTGCAGCCGGTGGGCGATGATGAAGCTCGTTCGGCCTTGCATCAGACGCTCCAGCGCTTCCTGAACCAGCCGCTCGCTCTCGACATCGAGCGCACTCGTCGCCTCGTCAAGGATGAGGATGCGTGCGTCCTTCAGAATGGCGCGGGCGATGCTGAGACGCTGCCGTCTGGCCGCCTGAGAGGTTGACGCCCCGCTCGCCCAGCTGGGCCTCGAAGCCGCCTTCGAGGGCCATGATGAAGTCGTACGCGTTGGCATCTCGGGCGGCTTGCTCGACTTCTTGACGACTGGCACCGGGCCTTCCGTAGAGCAGGTTGTCGTGCACGCTGCCGCTGAACAGGAAGCTGTCTTGCTGCACGATGCCGACGGCCTCGCGGAGCGGGCGTTTGGCGTAGTCGCGCACGTCCCGGCCGTCGATTCGGATGGCGCCGTCGCTGACGTCGTACAGGCGTGGCAGCAGGGAGACGAGCGTCGTCTTGCCGCTGCCTGAGGGGCCGACCAGGGCCACCCGCTGTCCGGCCGGGACATCGAAGGAAAGGCCGTCGAGTACCCAACGCCGTTTGACCGCGGGCGGATCGGGCAGCTTGCCGTCGCGGGCCAGTTGCTTCTTGCGACGCTCGAGCTTGATCTGCTGCGCAAGTTCGTGGCGTACCAGCCGACGCCGCTCTCTGCCGGTCAGGGTGTTGAGCGCCGGAGCGTCTTTGGCTCTCCGGCCGACCTCTTTGCCGGTGATCGGGTCGAGGCTTCCTTTGTCGTCTTCGCTTCCGAGGCTGGTACGGCTTTCGTCGGAATCGTCGGCGTAGCTGAAGCGCACGTTCTCGAACGTCACGTCCCCCCGCTCGGGCGGTTGCTGATGGGCGTCGGGACGATCGAGGATCTTGGGCGTGATGTCGAAGACGCGGAAGACGCGTTCGATGCTGACCATGCACGTCTGGAAGACGACGTTGATCTCGGCAAACCGCTGGACCGGGAAGTACATGACCCCAAGCCAGCCGATGAACGTGACGAGCTCGCCGGCATCGACGGTCCCGTACTTGAAGGCAAGGTATCCACCCAACAGGACGACCAACGCAGTGCCGCCGCGGGTGAGCGTCTCGCCGAGCGTTTCGGTAAAGGCGGCCAGCGCCTTTTGCTGGACGACGCGGTCGTAGTGCTCTTCGGTGTCGTTGCGGAAGCGGTCCCCTTCGCGTCCCTCGGCCGCGCTGCTTTGCACGAGTGAGATGCCGGCCAGTTGTTCCTGCACGTTGCCGCTGATCTTGCCGATGGATCGCTGCACAAGCCGTCCGGCGTGCCGGACCCGGGGGCGAAGCTTGTTGATGAGCAGGCCGTAGAGCGGCAGGATTGCCAGGGCCAAGACCGTCAACGGTGGGCTGACCCAGAGCAACAGGCCGATGCCCACGACGAACGCGCCGAGGTCCATCACGACCGCCACGACGCCGCCGTTGACGAGCTGCGCCGCGTTGGAGATGTCGGTGATGACGCGGCTGACGATGCTGCCGGTTCTCTCCTTCGAGTAGAAGTGCAGGCTCAGCCGGTGCAGGTGGCCGAACAGGTCCTGCCGGATGTCGCGGATGATGCGAAAGGCGAGCTGTCCGGTGAGGTAGCTGCGGAAGAAGGTCGCCAGGCTGTAGAGCAGGATCGTGACGACGGTCGTGCCGATCAGCCACGTGAGCCACTGGCTGCGTTCGGCATCCGAGAGTGTCCCGCCTTCTGCGTTAACGACCTTGTTGATCGTGTAACCGAAGATCGCCGGGAAGACGAACTGCAGGCAGAGCTTGCTAACACCGGCGAAGACGGAAAACGCCAGCAACCACGGGTACCGCTTCAGGTACTGCAGGAAACGCTTGAGCGGCTCCGGCACGAGCGGCTCACGCTTGCCGGGGCGCGACGGTTTCCCGCCAGGCTCGTCGAGCGAGTCCGGCGCCCGTGAAGGCGAGGCTGGGTCTGAATCGGGGGCGGAAACTTCCGCCTGCTTCGCCCACGTGGGGGCGCTCGCAACTGGCTGCATGTGATGGTGGCCGCCCTGAAGGGCATGGCACGCTCCAAGCCCTATCCCTAGCCGACGCGCCCGCAGATGTCGAAAAGAAAATCGCAGCCCGCCCCGGCCGTACGGTTCGGCCTCATGCAAGCTGACCCGGACGCCTCGCTTCAAGACCTCTGCCAGGCCGGGCAGACCGCGCTCGTCGAGACGCGATATCTCGACGCCGAGGCATTGCTCCTCCAGGCCGAGGCTCGAGCGTTGGAGAGCGACGACTTCGACACGCTCGGCCGGCTCTACTTCCCGCTTCAAGAGGCCCGCCGGCAGCGACGACAGGTGTGCGGCGAGGGCGTCGTCCGGCTCGACCTGTGGGGCGACGACGCCGCCGATGCGGAGATGATCGTCGAGCGATACCCGCACGGCCAGCTCCTCGTCGCCGGCACCGCCGACCTCGGGCCGTCGCTGGCGGTGCGGGAGTTGGCGCGGGAGCGGTCGCTGTATGTCGAGACGTACCTGGCCGCGTCGTATCCGATGACGGAGGACGGCCGGATGGTGCGTGGCGATCGTGCCGACGGCGGAGGTGGATCTGCCACCCGAGACGACGGCCTTGGCGGCGGGTCCGGCTGGGCTGTTGCGTCGGTTGCCTCCGTTCTCGCTCGTGCTGGCGGACGACGAACTTCCGTCGGGCGAAGCTGAGGGTTCGGCCACGACGTTCGCCCAGACGATGCACCTCTGGGAGCAGTTGCACCTGCCGTTCCTGACCGCCGCCCGCGACACGCCGAACCCGAGGCGACGCATCGACGCATACCGACGTTGCCTGGGCGTCGACTACGCCTGTGAGAAGGCCCACCAGTGGCTCGCCGACACCGCGTTGTCGCTGGCGAGGCGAGCTTCAGACCGCGACGACCCGCACGGCACCGGTGTTGCTGCGCGTCCTGCATGACATCTCCCGACTCCGATCCTCGTTACGACACCCGGCACACCAGCGCCGACCCCTCTGAGGTGGTCACGGAGACGGAGGTCGACAACGAGGACAAGGCGTTGCCGACAAGCCGAAATGTCGTGCTCATCGTCTCGATCGCGGCGGCGATCATGGGTTTATTGGGCTGGCTCCTCGCCTTTTCGTCGGGCGGAGCCGTCGACGTGATCGGCTTCATCATCGCCCTGTTGAGCTTGTTGGCGGCGGGAGCGATGTGGATCAATGCTGCCGGCGACATGCGGACGGGCACGGTGCTGCCGGCACTGGTGACCATTTTCTGCGGCGTCATGGCTGCGGTGACGCTCTTCGACATGCTCGATGCCGAGGATGCGGATCTGACGGTCGACACGCAGGAGGTTCTGCTAGGCGAGCCGGCAGACTCCGAGGCCCTTGACGGCGATGCCGACCTCGGCCGCGTCGACTGACCGAGTTCTGCTAAACCATGGGCTATGGCAGTAGCAACACGCGACTTCGGCAAGACGAGCGACGGCGAGTCCGTCCAAGCCTTCATGCTCGAGGCCGGCGACCTGCGGGCAGAGGTTCTGTCGTACGGGGCAACGATCCGAACCTTCGAGCATGCGGGCGTTGACGTGATGCTCGGGCACGACGACCTCGCGCCGTACCTGGGTCGGCACCCGTACTTCGGCAGCACCGTCGGACGGGTGGCCGGGCGGATCGGCGACGGGAGCTTCGAGCTCGACGGCCGGCAGTTCCGATTGGAACCCAACGAGCTGCCGGCGATGAAGAATCACATCCACGGCGGCAAGGACGGTTGGGACCGCCGCGTCTGGGCGGCCGACGTCGTCGGAGATTCGGTCAAGTTCTCGCTCGTAAGCCCGGACGGCGACAACGGCTACCCGGGCCGGGTTGAGGTGACCGTCACCTACCGCCTCGATCGCGACGGCCTGTCGATCGACTACGAGGCGACGACGGACCAGCCCACGCCCATCGCCCCGACCAACCACGCCTACTTCAATCTGGCCGGCCATGACGCGGGCAAGCTCGACGGGCACGTCATCGAGATTCACGCCGATCGTGTCGCGCTGACGGACGAGACGCTGCGTTACACCGGTGGCTTTGTGGATGTCGAGGCGACGGCTGAGGACTTGCGACGGCCGACGGACCTGGCCGTCCGAAGGTCCGACTTGTTCCAACAGCATGGCAGCACCTATGAGGTGCGAGGCGAGCCGGGCACGTTGCGACGCGCAGCCGACGTGGTGCATCGCGAGGCGAATCGTCGGCTGGTCGTCCAGACGACCGAGTCCTGCCTGCAGCTTTACACGACGTCGATGCTCGACGAGCTGAACGGCAAAGGAGGAACGCATTACCCGGCGTTTTCCGGGTTCTGCCTGGAGGCTCAGGCGTTTGCCGACCTGATGCATTTGCCGGTGCAAGTCGGGCCGCGTCGGGCGATTCTTCGGCCGGGCGAGCGTTATCGGCAGACGACGCGTTACGACCTGGGCGCGCTCTAGCGGGACTGGTTGTCGCCGACACGCGTGGGTGGCGTTACAGTGGGTACCACCCGCCGTCGGGGCGTGCTTGTCACGCGTCCGGCGGTCCCGCCTCGCGTGGCCGTGGGGCGTCGGATTCTGCCGACGCCACCGCGGCTCAGGAACCACCACCGGTCGCCCCGCCGCCCATGCCATTGCCCGCTTTGGACCTGAACCCGCCACTCGCCCTGGCCGCCAGCCTCGCCCAGGCGGTTGATCCCGCTCAATTCGGGCCGTTCGTGGCGTGGTGGAAGTTGCTCGTCTTGTTGCTGCTGTTGGTGGTTTGGCTTCGGGTGATGCAGTGGGTCGACAAGGACGCCCCCGCCGCCCGGTTGCCGCGGGAGATCATCAATGTGGGTCAGTGGGTGCTGCTCGCGCTTGCCTTGGCGACGTTCATCCTGTTGCCGAGCTTCGTCATCGCGGCCGGTGCGTTCCTCGCTCTGTTGTTGGTCGGCGTTGGGGGCTACCTCGGCTGGCGCAACTCGACCGTCGGTCTGGACGACATTCCGGAGCAGATGAAGGGCTTCTTCAAAGATCTCGTGACCTTGAAGAAAGGGGACCGGGTCAAGGAGAAGGAGAAAGAGGCGAGCATCGACGTCGGCAACGTCACCCTCACCGACAAGCGCGGCGACAAGCACAAGCCGTCCGAAGACGACGAGACCGCCGTCGCCGGTTTCGAGACGGCCCACCGCATGTTGGTGTTGCCTTTGGAGCGAAATGCAGAGCGGATCCAGATCGTCCAGATTGCGCCACGCCCGGCGACGGCCGAAGCGCCCGAGCAGGCGCGGTACGGCACGAAGATGACGGTGGATGGCGTGGACCATGCGGGCTCGGCCTTCGATGCCGGCGGCTCCGTCGCGGCCATCGCGTACCTGAAGTCACTTGCGGGTCTCGACGCCTCGGAGCATCGAAAGGTGCAAGAAGGAACGTTCAAAGCCAGGACCAGCGACCACCGCTTTGAGCTGGCACTCCTGACCCGCGGAACCCGTCACGGCGAGACGGCGTCGATTGAGGTCAACCCGGGCGACCGCTACAAGACCCGTGCGACGGCCTTGGGCATGACGTCGACGCAGCGGGAGAAGCTGGCCGACTTCGTCATCGACGGCAACGGTGGCCTGATGCTGGCGGTGGCACCCGAAGGCAACGGGCTCGACTCGATGCTTTACGGCCTGTTGCAAGAGCACGACGCCTTCACGCAGCACATCGTCACCGCCGAGCGGCGTATCTTGCGAGAGCTTGAAGGCATTGCCCAGACAGAAGTGGGTGACAAGCCGGAGAACCACACGAAGCAGTATTCCTGGCTGGTCGACCAGCAGTCCGACGTCTTTCTGGCCGACCGCCCGGCCAACAAGCAGGCGGCGAACGAGGTGCTTCGGCTGGCCGGCGAAGAAGGCAAGTTCGCGTACGTCGGCCTGCGGGCGGCGGACGCGGCGACGGGGATCGCGAGCTGGATCAAGCTCGTCGGCGACGCCAAGTCTGCGATCCGTCCGTTGAAGGTGGTGCTCGCCGGTCGGGTGCTGCGGACGCTCTGTGAGCCGTGCAAGATTCCGTACGAGCCGAGCGAACAGGCGTTGGGCAAGTTGGGCGTGCCCAAGGGGAAGGTCGCCGAGCTGTTCAAGGCACGAACCGAGCCGATGATGGACCAGCGGGGCAATCCCGTGACCTGCCCCTTCTGCGGAGGCCTTGGCTACAAGGGCCGGATTGGGGCGTTTGAGATGCTCGTTGTCGATGACGACTCGCGCTCGAAGATCGTGAAGGATCCGTCGCCTTCGACCATCCGCAACCTGCTTCGCAGCGCCCGCATGTCGACGCTTAACGACGCTGCGGTGCGACACGTGTTGTCGGGTCGGACGGACCTGTCGGAGCTTCGCCGCGTGTTGTCGAGCGACACGCCTTCCCGTTCGGCCAAGTAAGGAAACGAACTGCCATGATCCTCAGCATCATCTGCATTGCCCTTCTCGGCCTGGTGGCCTTCTTCCACTACACGCAGGGCCTCTTCAGCTCCACGGTGTCGGCGGCGTGTGCGGCGATCGCGCTGTTCGTCGGCTTCGGCTTCCAGGAGACGCTGGTCGCGGCCGTCGGTCCGGCAACGCTCGGCGGCTACGGCGACGCGGTCGCACTTGCCGCGTTGTTCGGCGTCACGTACATGGTCCTGCGGACCGCTGCTCGACAACTTCCTGCCGAGCAACGTTCGCTACCCGGTCTTGTTCGACAAGATCGGGGCGGCGATCATCGGCTTGTTCGTGGGCGTCGTCGCGTCGGGAGTTTTGGCGATCGTCGCCCAGCAGCTTCCCTTCGGCACTGCGGCTTTGGGTTACAGCGCGTATGCCACCGAAGACGCCGAGTACGGCGCGCCACGTCGATTGGCCGAGCGGCTGTACAAGGTGCCTCGCGGCGAGGACACGACCATCATGATGCCGAGCGTGGTCAAGGCCAGCAACATCGGCGACGAAGAAGCTCGCCAGTCGCTCTGGGTGCCTGTCGACCAATGGGTCGTCGGCATCGTCGAAAGCGTCATGGGTCGCGGCGGATCGCTGACGGGCCCGACGAGGTTTGACACGGTCTATCCCGAAGGCTCTGTCGGATACGTCGACGCGCTGTTCGGCCGACGCGTCGGGATGCAGCTCGGAGTGCAACGCATCGCCATCAACAACGAGGAGCGCCAAGATGTTCAACTCCACCCGAACGGCGCCTTCTTCTCGATGAACGTCGGCCCGGAGCAGCAGTTTAAAGAGCCCCTGCGGATCGTCGCTGGCGACGATTGGGCGCAAGTTCGCGAGAGTGTGCCACTGCGCTACACGCCGACGCCCGGCACGACGCCCGTCGTGCTTCGTCTCAAGTTTGGCGATGACGCGGGCGAGAACTACATGCGGTTCGGCACGGGCAACGCGCGTCTCGTCATCGGCGACCAACAGCTTTTCCCGATCGGCACGCTTGAAAGCGGGCGCGTCATCGTCCAGCAGGCCCCTGATGATCGCCTGCTGGCACCGACGGGAGCGGACCTCGTCTACGAGTTCGACAGTGCTTTGCTCCAGGGCGAAGCACCCGCTTTGCCGGACGACGCGTTCCTGGAGTTCAAGCACTACGCCCGCCTGCCGTTGGCCGGTGAGCGGATCTATCGCTTCGTGACCGTCGCCGGCGATTCGCAGGTGCTTCGCAAGCAGACGACGCGGCAGCGCATTCGAAGCAGCTCTGGGCGGTGACGAATCGAACGACGGAACCCCGGTTTACGAGGAGACCCGCAACGCCCTTCCCGCAGAACCCGCCAACGCCGCCGAGGCCGAGGCTGCCTTTGTGGGTGGCGGAGACGTCCCGGAAGGCACGGGTGAATCGGAGGGTGTGACTTCAAGCGATGTCGGCGACGATTCGGGTTCGGCCGAAGGCGACGAGTCGGAAGGCGGGGCGTTGAACCGCATGCTCGGACCCGCCGCCGACAAGCGGAACGCCGAGATCGAAAACGAATGACGCCGCCCGTCCGCGTCAACCTCTACAGCGATACCCAGACCCGACCCACGCCCGCCATGCGCGAGGCGATGGCTCGGGCCGAAGTCGGCGACGAGCAACGCGGTGAGGATCCGACCGTCAACGCCCTGTGCGACCGCGTCGCCGACTTGCTGGGCATGGAGGCGGCGATCTATCTGCCGAGCGGCGCGATGTGCAACGTGGTCGCGATCAAGACGCACACCCAGCCGGGCGACGCGGTGCTGTGCGAACGGCACTGCCACATCGTCCGGGCCGAGTGCGGCGGTGCGGGATTGGTGTCGGGCGTCATGATCGAGGCGATCGATTCGGTTGATGGCACGTTCACGGGCGACGACGTGCGTGAGCGGGTCGGGCACCTTCAGCTGGGGCACTATGCGCCGCCGGCGAGGTTGATTTGTGTGGAGAACACGCACAATTTTGCGGGTGGGGTTTGTTGGGGGGCGGAGCGATTGCAAGGGGTTTTGGACGCGTCGCGGGAGCTTGGGCTGCACGCGCATCTGGATGGTGCGCGGATGTTGAATGCTGCGGTGGCTTCTGGTCGCACACCCGCGGCAATTGCCGCCGGCTTCGACTCGGCTTGGATCGATTTCAGCAAGGGGCTCGGGGCGCCGGTCGGGGCGGCGCTGGCGGGGAGCCGGGCGTTCATCGACCGCGCACGTCGGTACAAGCAGATGTTCGGCGGCGCGATGCGGCAGGCGGGCATTATCGCGGCCGGCGCGTTGCACGCGTTGGATCACCACGTCGACCGGCTGGCCGACGATCACGCCAACGCCCGCCGTCTCGCCAAAGGCCTTGCCGGCATCGACGGCATCTCGCTCATCCGGGAGCCCCAGACGAACATTGTCTTCTTCGACATCACGTCGATGCCCGCGAGCGACTTCGTCGAGAAGATGCGGGCCCACGGCATCGACCTCTCCCTCCTCCACGGCCGGGTCCGGGCGGTGACGCATCTTGATGTCGACGAAGCCGGCATCGACGACGCAATCCGGGTGGCGATCGACGTGATGCGATGACGGAGCCGGATAGAGTCGCGGACCCCATGGCAGACACGCAGCAAGACGTTTTCGACCTCATTGTCATCGGCGCCGGACCCGGCGGGTACGTCGCGGCCATCAAGGCGGCGCAGCTCGGGCTCAAGGTGGCCTGTGTCGAGAAGCAGTATCTCGGCGGGACGTGCTTGAACGTCGGGTGCATTCCGTCCAAGGCGTTGCTCGATTCGAGTGAGCGGTTTGCCGACGCACAGAGCCTGGCCGACCGTGGCATCAGCGTCGGCGACGTGAAGCTCGACCTCACGAAGATGATGGGCTTCAAGCAGTCCGTCGTGAACCAGATGACGGGCGGGATCGGCTTTCTCTTCAAGAAGAACAAGATCACCCACCTCGACGGCCACGGTGAGCTGGTCAAGCAAGGTGACGGTGTCGCCGTCAAGGTGGGCGAGACGACCTACGACGCCAAGAACGTGCTCATCGCAACCGGCTCGACGCCGGTCGAGCTGCCGGGACTGACGTTCGACGGCAAGAACGTCCTGTCCAGCACCGAAGCTCTGGACCTGGAGCAGGTCCCCGAGACCTTGCTCATCGTCGGCGGTGGCTACATCGGCGTGGAGATCGGCAGCGTCTGGGCCCGGCTCGGGTCGAAGGTGACCGTCGTCGAGTACGCAGACCGAATCCTGCCGGCGAGCGACGAGGAGATGGCCAAGAAACTGCTCAAAGACCTGCAGAAGATCGGCATCGAGTTCCACTTCGGCCACGTCGCCAAGGGGGCCAAACCGAAGAACGGCAAGGTCGGCGTCGTGGTCGAGCCCAAGGCCGGCGGGGAGTCGAAGACGTTCGCCGTCGACAAGGTCATGGTCGCCGTCGGCCGGAAACCGAACACCGACCAGCTGGGCCTGGACGAAGCTGGGCGTCGAGACGGACAAGCGTGGCTTCATCGAGATCGGCGATGATTTTGCAGTCAAAGGCTTGAAGAACGTCTACGCGATCGGTGACGTCATCGGGCGAATCATGCTTGCCCACAATGCAGAGCAGGAGGGCAAAGCCGTCGCGGAGATGCTTGTGAAGGGGACGCCACCCGTCGTCAACTACCCGGTCTGTCCGGCGGTGGTCTACACGCACCCGGAGCTGGCCAGCGTCGGGCTGACCGAGGCCGAGGCCGTCGAGAAGTTCGGCAAGGACGGCATCAAGGTCGGCAAGTTCCCGCTCGTCGCCAACGGCCGGGCGGTTGGCATGGGCGACAGCGGAGGCAGCGTCAAAGTCATCGGCGACAAGAAGACCGATCGCCTCATCGGCGTGCACATCCTGGCCCCACACGCCAGCGACATGATCGGCGAAGCGGTCGTCGCGATGGAGTTTGCCAGCAGCGTCGAGGATCTCGCCCGCTGCTACCACGCCCACCCGACGCTGCCCGAGGCCATCAAGGAAGCGGCCATGGCGGCGGACAAGCACGCGATCCACATTTAAATTTGACGCATCGACTTTCTCTTGCGCGAGCCATGAACCGTGTTACCTTCGCCTAACCGCGCGAAGTAATCCGCCTTACCAGCGGACCGAGAACAGAGAGATTGACTGATGATTAAGCTTGCTACTGCGGCCGTTCTTGCGGCTGCCGCTCCCTCTTTTGCCGTTCTGACCTTCTCCGACGACGAAGCAGCCTTCGTTGCAGGATTGTCGAATCCGGTCACCGAAGACTTCGGCTTCGTTCCCGCCGGTGCGGCGGATGTCAGCTTCCCGATTGCCGACGGACGCCAGGCCGCCGGTTCGATCTTCCTGACCCCATTTGGTACGGAATCGGGCCTCGGCGAACTTGAGATTCGTCCGGCGTCTTCGGTTGAACCATCGAGCGAGGCCGACCTCTTCGCCTTCCTCGATAGCTCGCCGGACGCTTTCGGCTTCACCATCGACTTCGGGGCCCCCGTCACCTCCTTTGGCGGCAACTTCTTCAGCGCGTCGAGCTTCGGCGGGTCGACCATCACCCTTGACAACGGCGACAGTTTCGATGTCGCGTCGAGCCTGATCGGGCCGGACGGCAGTGGTTTCCTCGGCTTCACCAGTGACACGTCATTCACCGACATCACGTTCACCGTGACCGGCGACACCGACTTCGAGGGCCTGTTCATCCAGGACGTCGTCGCGGATCTGGTGCCGGAGCCGGCAACGCTGTCATTCTTGGCGGTTGGAACCCTTGCGCTGGTTCGGCGTCGCCGCTGATCCCGCCAGGAACATCTTGTGAGAGAGATTGCTCGCCCGCCGACTGTCGTCGGCGGGCGTTCGTATTTCATCCATGTCCGCCGACGTGTGTCGCGCTGTAGTTTGTGTTCATGAGCGAGAACGGACACCACAACGGCGAGTCGGAAAGCATGAAGGCCGCACGCAGTGCCCCGCCGTTGCCGGCGGGTCGTGGCGAGGAGCGGGTCGACGAGCCGAAGACTTTTTCCTCCTCCGCATGGACAATGGCGTTGCCGCTGGTCGTCAGCGTCGCCGGTGCGGTCGCCAGCGGCATGGCAGCCAAGGCGTTGCCGATCGGACGTGACGACCACGATGATGACGACGACGGCTGGTTCGACTCGATGCGAGGTTCCCTCGGCGGTGCCGGTGCGGCGGCGTTGGGTACGGGCAGTGCCTTGGCCGGCGGTGCCAAGGCGGCGGGCGTGGCAGGTCTGCTCAAGGCGATCGGCACGGGACGGCTCTCTGCCGGTGCTGCGACGGCGGCCAAGACGCTCGTGATGAAGAAGGTGGCCGACTATGTCACCGACGGCGCAGCCTCTGCGGGTCGCATAGCCAAGCGCCACCCCGCCACCACCGCCGCCGGTGCCGCAGCCGCGTACAAAGCACGCTCCGCCGCCCAGACGGGCTACGGCCGAACGCGTGACGCTGCCCTGGTCCTGCGTCACGGTCGCGGTGCCGTCACTGAATCGACATCGACCGCCTCCGCCCTGGCCACCGGGTTGACGCTGCTCGGCATCGGTGCGGCAGCGATCTATCTCTTCGACCCGGATCACGGCCCGGAGCGTCGCAAGTCTCTGCGGGACGGCGTGATTGGTGGCGGCGAGCGGATCAGCCGGCACATCCCGGGCGTTGGCGACGCTGCTGACTCTGAGTCGGGCAGCAACTAGCTCGTTGGTCGCCAGAAGTACGGTGCATGGCCTGGTACGTCCACGCGCCTAAAGCCGGAATGTTCGAACATCGGGTGGAATGCCCCCATCGCTGCCGTGGATTCGATGAAGGGTGTCGGGCATCGCCGGACCAGCTCCGCAATGACCGCCCGTGCGAGACCAACGCCGCGGTAGCCGGGCCGGACGACCACGCGGCTCACGGTGCGTACGTGGGCGTTGCCCCACTTGGCCAGTTCGCCGTACGGCTTGCCGCGAAGGTTGAAGGCGATCGTCCTGCCGCGGTTGCAGATCGTCGGCCAACTCAAGACCGCCAGAGCAGCGATGGTGTCTCCCGGCACGCCCGGCCGCTCGTGCCGGAGTGTCGCGACCCGACACCACGTCGCGGGTGGACCGGCTCGGTAGTGCCAGCGGGCCAAGGTCTTGTAGTCGCTCGGCGAACCCTCGGCCATCCGCCAACGCCCTGGCAACCAGGTGGGCGGCTTCCAGTCCAGATCGACATTGGCGACGACATGAGACGGCGGATTTGGTAAGGTCATAGCATCGGGTGGTGGACTGCTCGGGGGCGGGAATGCCGACCCGAGCTGAAGTTTAAAGAGCTTTAACTTCTTGAGAGACTCTGTCGTGTTGTGCTCACGCTCTGCTTTTGGATCCCGTTGCCTCAGCCCCGACGCCGCCGGCAGTGCCGTGGCGGATCGGCCCAAGGTGTGTCACTCCTGCGGTGCCGACGTGGCCGGGCATCGCCGATATCGCGACGGCGACGGCTATCTCTGTCGCGACTGCCACAAGCTCGACAAGAAGCGACGCGTCCCCTGCGCCGAGTGTCAGAAGCCGACAGCGCCTGAAAACCTTCAGCCGTGGGGCCCGACGAGCATCTGCCGGAAGTGCTTCATGGATCACCAGCGTGATCCGAAAGCGCGGGTGAACCGCAAGGTCAGCACCCGGCACTTCGACAAGCACCAGAAGCAACAGATCCTGATTCTCAGCGGCATCTTGGCTGCGGTGGTCTTGTTTCTCGTGTTCAGCTACGTGATCTCATAGAAAGATGCACTACGCCTCGCACCGCACGACGCGGTCCGGCAGCAGCGCCGGCGTGAGGTCGTCGTGGCTCGTCGCCACCGCTGCGGCGACGCAGACGCCCGTTCGCGAAAGACGATCCACCGCCTTCCGCACCGATCGCGCGACGATGCAGGCCGTCACCCGATCCAGCACGGCTGCGAACTCGTCGGCAACGAGGAGATGTCGCTCGACACGCCCTTTCGCCTGCGACTTGGCATGACGGCGGATGATCCTGCCGATGGTCATCGCCAGCCGAAGCCGCCAGCGCTGACCGTCCGACAGAGACTCGGGCGATGTCATCAGCACCCGCGCTTCACCGAGCCCAACCTGTGCCAGCCGACCCGCGGCAAACGCGAGATCGGCCTCCAGATCGTCGCTACGCCCGAACTGATCGATGCACGCCAGCCGCGACAGCCGAAGCGTGGCCACGTCGTGCACGACGTCGCCGCGCCGGGTCGCCCGGGACACGACCTGCCGGAGCTTCCTGGACTTGCCACCGCCGCTCGGGCCTGCGAAAAGCGTGATCTTCCCTGGCATCGGCACGTTCTCGCGTGGCGTTCGTGGAAAGACGAATCGCTGCTGGACGCGAACGCCGAACGCCTCCGCAACGCGAGCAACGAGCGGCGAATCAATGGCGGCGCAAGGGGTTCGACTCATGATCTTCTCCACAATCAAGGAAAACGGCCTACTTCGTGCTCGCCATCGCCTGTCGGGCCAGCATCGCGCCGTCGCGTTGGCCCTTGAGCCAGCCACGCACGAACTGCATCCGCTTGCGAACGATGGCAGGTGTGAGCCCGGTGCGTCGAGAGACGTCGCTCACCCGCTCCTTGCGGAGCAACAGCGACAACCCGATCTCGCGATCGGTGGCATCGAGCCGACCCTCGGCAACCGATAACGCAACAACGTTCGGATCCAGCAGCCGTGTCCTGAGCGATGCGAGCCGACGCGACACGGCACCGGCGTTGAGATTCAGCAACCGGCCTAGCTCACGCACCGTCATCCCGCGACTGAGGCTGGCCACGACGATGGCCCGGTCGCCCTCACGAAGCATCTGGGCCCGCTCGAGAAGCAGTTGACGCTGCCGCTCGGGTAGAGCCGCTCGATCGCCGGCGGTGAGGCCGGAGCGGGTCAGATAGTCGAGCTTCTCTGGGGCAACCGTGATAGGCATGACACTCCGGGCCGCGAATAAGTTAGGTCAGTGTACGGTGTGTCTAAGGAATGTCAAACAAGGTGTTCGACGCGATGTCGGCCTGCGGTTGTGGGGCCGGGCCGGGCGACGTAGCCTCGCGGTGCATGAGCCACTGCTTGATCCTCCGGCACGACTCCGCCTTCGGTCCCGGCCGCGTGGTGCCGATCTTCCGCGACTTCGGCATCCCGACCGTCATCCGCGACGTCGCCACCGACGGCCCGCCGGACGATCTGGACGAGGTCCGCGTCCTCGTTCTTCTGGGCGGAACGCAGCGACTGGCCGACCCTGACCGCCCCGCCGACGAGTACGGGCCGAGTCCTGACTGGCTCGCCGCCGAGGTGGAGGCGATCCGGCCGATGGTCGAGCAGGACCGTCCGGTGCTCGGATTCGGTCTGGGCGCGCAGATTCTCGCCGCCGCGGCCGGGGCGGCGCAGCGGCCGCTCACCAAGGGCGAAGGCGACGACGCCTCGCCGGCACCCTTTCTCGGCTGGGACACCATCCGCCTGCCCTTCCCGGGCGGCACCGACCCGCTGCTCTTCGGGCTGGGCGACGGCACGCCGATGTTCTTCTGGCAGAAGGACACCTTCGACCTCCCCAAGCTCCCACCGCCCGCCGGCTACGACCCGGACAAGCCAGGCCCGCCCCCGCCGACCGGAAACCTGCTCCTATCGAGCACCACCTGGAACAAGAACGCTGCTTTCCGTTTCAAGAATCGTCTCTATGGTTTGGGCTATCATCCGGAGTTCACTAGAAGCGATTTTGAATTGTTTTTGTCCCAAAGAAGCAACGCCATCAACGCCGCCTTCGGCAGCGGTTCCGGAGACAAGGTCAAGGCAGATCTCGACAAGCACTATGACCGTTACGAGCGGCTCTCGACTCGCCTGCTGACGAACTTCGTCCAGTATCTCAAGGCCTACGACCCGCCCCTGGGCTGAAGCGGCAGCCGTCGCGACTATGATTCGACTTGCCCGCGGTCGTACTCGAACCCGATAAGCCACTCGACGACTCCGTTCGTCGAGCGGTGGATGTGCTTCTGGGTGATGCCGAACGACGGCTTCGTCTGCCGGGCGAAGCCGGTTTGGACAAGGCGATCCACGAGTCGCGCAAACGCATCAAGGAGGTGCGTGGGCTGCTGCGTGTCTTCCGCAAGTCGCTTGTCGACGAAGACGGTCAGCCCGTGCGCGACTGGGCCAACGACCTGCTCCGCTCCGCCGCCCAGCCGATGGGCCCGGCCCGGGAGGCGGCGGTGGCGCGGGAGACGCTCAAATCGCTCGATCTCCAGGACAACCCGCTGGTTTCGAAGCTTCAGCAGCGGCACGCGGATGTCATCGCCGCCGGTGCTGGTGACGCTGCCACGGATGCCGCGACCATCGTCGCCCGCGTCCGTGCGTCGGCCCTGACGTGGCGTCTCGATGGAGACGGCTTCGACGCGGCCTCTGCGGGCCTCAACCGGCTCTACGGCAAGGGTCGACGTGCGATGGCCGACGCGTTCGCCTCCTCCGGCGATATCGAGGCGTGGCACGACTGGCGCAAGCGTGCCAAGGACCTTCGCTACGCACTCGAGTATTTCGAGCCGGCCGCACCGACGCTGCTCGAGCCGATGCGAAGTCTGGCCAAGGCGGTGACGGATCATCTCGGCCGTGACCATGACCTGGCCGAGTTGGCAGAAGTCGCCGAAGCCGAGGGCGATGAAGCCGTCGCCAAGGCCGCATCGGCGGCGCGGACGAATGTGCAGTCTGAAACGGAACGCCTTGGCCGACTCGTCTGGGCCGAAACGCCCGCGGCTTTCGTTCACCGCGTCAAGGCCTACTGGACCGCGGCGGTCGACCAGACCACACGCTGACCAACCCGTCATCCTGAGCGAGCGCAGCGAGCCGAAGGACCCCGTACTCAGACACGCCGTTCAGCCGAGGTCCTTCGGCTACGCTCAGGATGACGGAGGGAAGCAGAACCTGCTTCACATCCGGAAGATCGCACCCATTTTCTTCGCCAGCAGCGCGTTGGCCGACAGGATCGTCAGGGCCAGCAGCACCATCGTCCAGACGCCCAGCGCGCTGGCGACGTAGAGCCCGTCGCCGAGTCGGCCGACAAGTTCGTAGATGGCTTTGGTGATCGGGTAGTACCCGCTGCGCTGGGCGAGGATGAGCGAGTCGCTGACCTCGAGCATCGCGAAGCTGAAGGCCAGCAGGCCGCCGGCGATGAGGTTGGCCAGGATCAGCGGCATCGTGATCTTCGACAGCACCCGCCACTTGCCGGCACCCAGGTTGCTCGCCGCCAATTCCAGGTCGCGAGGCGTCTGTTGCAAACCCGCCACCGCCGCCCTGGCCACGTACGGCAACCGACGGGCGGCATACGCGATGATGAGCAGAATTGCCGGATTCTCCAACACATTGAGCCAAGACAGCCATCCGCCCGAGGCCGTCGACTGCGGGAACCAGCGGACGAAGGTGAAGCTGATCGACAAGTACCCAAACGCCAGCACCAACCCCGGCACCGCCAGCGGCAGCATGGCCAACGCGTCGATCAGCCCGCGTCCCGGCACCCGGCTACGGACGACGATGATCCCGACGCCCAGCCCCACCAAGATGGCCACCACCGTCGCCGCACTGGCAAAGACGAGGCTGTTGCGGACGCTGGACATGACCAGGTCGTTCGACAAGGCCGACGAGTAATGACTCATCGTCAGCTCGGTCGGCAGGATGCTCTGGTACCACGTGCCGGTCTGGGTCACGCTCGTCGTCAGCACCGCGATGTGCGGCACAACGGCCAGGACGAAGACGAAGACGAACGGCGACATCGCCAACAGGGCCTTGCCACCGCGAAGCTTGATGGGCGTCGCGACGACGCCCGCCTTGGTGGTGGCGGCGTCGAAGCCCCGGCCCAGGACGATCTTGCCGATCGCGTAGAGCAACACGCTCGCCGCGAGCATCACGACGACCAGCGCGTACGGCACAGGGTTGCCCTGGGCCTCGGTGAGTCGCTCGAAGATCTGGACGGGCGTGACTTCTCGGTAGTTGAAGACCAGGGGCGTGCCGAGCTCGGTGAAGCTCCAGATAAGCACGAGCGTGCACCCGGCAAAGAGGCCGGGCCGGATGAGCGGGAGGGTGATTCGCCGAAAGACGGTCAACCGGCTGGCCCCGAGGTTGCGGGCGGCCTGCTCCATCGCCGGATCCACGTTGGCCAAAGCGGCCTGGACGTTGAGGAGCAGAATCGGATAGAGGTGCAATGCTTCGACGAGCACGACGCCCGCGAAGCGGTACTCGCCCAGCCAGTCGATGCCGGTGCTCGTGTCGAAGCCAAGGTAGCCGACGAAGGTGGTCAGCGGGCCGAAGGTGCCCAGCACCGTCTTGAGCCCGACCGCCCCGACGAACGGCGGCAGCACCAGAGGCACCAGCAAGAGCCCGCCCAGCAGCGTCCTGCCCGGGAACTCGAACTTCACGCTCAAGATCGCCAGCGGCATCGCGATCAGCATCGTGACCGCGGTTGTGACGATCGCCAGGACTGCCGCGTTGTACAGCCCGCCGCGGAGGGAGGCGTCGGACAGGACCAGCGACAGGTATTTGGTCGAGAACCCGCCGGACGGCGAGCGGAAGCCCTCGCCCACGACGTTCAAGATCGGCCACATCAGGAAGATCGCAAAGAACAGCAGCAACGCCCCGGTCAGCACGAGGTGGCTCCTCGGAACGGTGGCGAGGTCGCGCGACCAGCGACGCCTCAACGGCTCACGGGTGACGGGCATGGCTGGCAGGTCGTCGGCGACGGTCATGGGGAGCAGGAGCGTCGCGGGCGACGACGAAAGTGTCAACGACGACGCCCCGGCGGCCGCCAATGCGCGGCGGCGGGGCCTGATTCGTGACCGAAGAACCTCCCGTCGAATCCAAACGCCGCCGAACGTACGCGTCGGACGACCTGACGACCAAGCAGCGACTCTTCCTGGCAGAAGTGCGGGACGGCAAGTCGCTCGCCATGGCCACGACGCGGCTGCGGATGCGGGACGACACGCTGGGCCTGTGGCTCGATCGGCCGGAGTTTCGGCGTCGGTTGGAGATCATCACGCGGTCCCAGCAGGTTCGCCGCGAGCAGGCCCTGCGGCATGCCGCGGCCGAGGCGGCGGAGCTGCTGGCCCAGGTCGTGCAAGGCAAGGTCGAACTCGATGCCAACCGTCAGCGGGCGTGTCTGGAGCTCGTAAAGCTCGCCCGTCGAGTCGACGATGCCGTCGTCGCCGAATCCGAGGCGGCCGAGCCGGCGGTCGTTGCGCCGGACGTCGGCGAGACCGACATCGACGCCCTGGCCGCCTGCCTGCGAGGTGATCAATGAAGCGTCTCGCACTCAAGCCGTGCAAGTCGGACGACCAGTTGCACGCGTGGGTCAAGCTCTTTTGCGGCCTCGACGTCCCGCGCACGCCCATGTGCCCGGGGCATAACGCGCCGTTCGATTACCTTCGCCGGGCGTACTTCGAGCCGTCGAAGGACCTCGTCGTCTGGGCCCCGCGTGGTGGCGGCAAGACGCGGCTTGCGGCGGTGGCGACGTTGCTCGACCTGCTCCACAAGCCCGGCACCGCCGTCCGTGTGTTGGGTGGCTCGCTCGAGCAGTCGCTCAAGATGTGGGAGTATCTGCTGCCGGATCTCGTGCGGGTTGGCCGGTTGCTGTTGCCCGACGGCAAGCTGCCGCGTGAGGGCAGTCGCAAGATTCGCCTGACAAACGGCTCGACCGCCGCCGTGCTGACGCAGAGCCAGCGGGCCGTTCGCGGGCTTCGGGTGCAGAAGCTGCGCTGTGACGAGGTCGAGTTGTTCGATGCGGATGTTTGGGAAGCGGCGCAGCTGGCGACGCGTTCGACGCCCCACGCCGCCGCAGCGATCGAGGCGGCGAGCACGCATCACAAGGTCGGCGGCCTGATGGGCCGCGTCATCGACGCCGCCGCCGATCGCGATGCGGCCGTGGTCCGCTGGTGCCTGCTCGACGTGCTCGCCCCGTGCCCTGCCAAGCGGGACTGCAGATCGTGCGTCCTGCATCCGGAGTGCCGCGGCCGGGCGAAGGAACGGACGAGCGGGTTCATTTCGATCGATGATGCGGTGCGGATGAAGGGTCGCGTGTCGATCGAGACGTGGGAGTCCGAGATGCTTTGCCGTCGTCCCTCGACGCGCGGCCGCGTCTTTGCCAGCTTCGACGAAGACGTCCACGTTCGGGCTTTCGTGGGCGAAGCGAGAGACGTCGCGATCGGCGTCGACTTCGGCTACGCCGCTCCATTTGTCGCGTTGTGGATCGTGACGAGCGGCGACGTGCATCACGTGGTCGACGAGTACCTCATGCCCGGCCGCACCGTGCCGGAACACGCGGCCGAGATGTCGTCGCGACCGTGGGCTGCCACGCGCGTCTTTTGCGACCCTGCCGGTGCGGCCGTTGTCGGCCAGACCGGAGCCAGCGACGCGGCGGTCCTGCGTCGCGCCGGGTTTCGTGTTCGCTTCCGTGCCAGCCGCATCGCCGAGGGTCTGGAGCTGATCCGCCGCGACCTCAAGCCCGCCGACGGCAGCGCCCCGCGGCTGCTCATCGACCCGCGTTGCAAGAGGCTCATCGACGCGATGCGTGCCTACCGCTTCCCCGAAACCGGCGGCGAAACCCCGCTGAAGGACGGCGTCAACGACCATCCGATCGACGCGTTGCGCTACGCCCTCATCCACCTGGCCCGGCCGACGAAGCTGAGCGCGGCGACGGTCTATTGAAGCCGGTCGGCAAGCACTACCTGGAGCTCGCGAGGCTCCCCACAAGCACCAGCCGGTCGCCCAGGTCGCTGACGACGCTGCCGCCCACGGATTGGCGGGTGACGGCAAAGGCGGTGGCTCGGCCGATGGAAAGGCGAGGGTCGAGCGGCACGTTGCTCCGGCTTCAACACCTCAAGATCATTCCTCGGGCGCTCCGAAGAGCAGCTCGATGTAGCCGCGGTCGGCCGGGCGGTAGAAGACGTAGGCGTGGTCGTCGGGCTCCAGTCGCGTCCGACCCTTGGCCGGTACGAGTTGATCGCCGCGGATGATGAGCAGGATCGAGGCGGCTTCGGGAAACTCGATCTCGGACAAGCGGGCTCCGGCGATTGCGAGCGACGACTCAATGTGAAACGACTCGATCTCGCCGTCGAGCTGTTTGCGGGCGTTGATCTCGAGGACGGCCGATGGCGTGGGCAGGTTCGGGCGATCGAGGCCGAGGCGACGCGTGATGAACCGGATGGTCGCCCCCGGCACGATGCTGCTGACAATCACGACGAAGAAGACCAGGTTGAACAGACGATCCGCCCCACGCACGCCATCCAAAACCGGGAACGTCGCCAGAATGATCGGCACCGCCCCCCGCAGCCCGACCCACCCGACGTAGCCCACGTGTTGCGGCGGGAACCTCAGCGGCAGCAAACAGATCGCCGACGCCAGAGGCCGGGCTACAAACGCCAGCACGAGGCCCACGCCCAGGGCCGGCAGCGCCACGCTCGGCAGTTCCGACGGGAACACGAGGAGTCCCAGCAGCAGGAACACGCCGATCTGCGCGAGCCACGCGAGCGCGTCGTGCGTGCGGATCAGGCCGTTCTTGTAAGCCATCGGCCCGTTGCCCAAGACCAGCGCCGTCACGAAGACCGCCAGAAAGCCGCTACCCAGGAGCAGCGTCGCCACGCCGAACGAGATGAACGCCGACGCAAGCGTCAGCGCCGGGAACAGCCCCGCCGTCTGGATCGGAGCGTTGCGGAGCGCGAATCGGGTGCAGTAGCCGATCGCGACGCCGACGGCAATGCCGACGACGAGCTGCACGGGCACCTCCCACAGCAGGTTCCATCCGGCCGCGTCACCACCCTGGATGACGCCGATGAGCGACGTCGTGAGAATGACCGCCATCGGATCGTTGACGCACGACTCGACTTCGATGGTGGAGCCGAGACGCGACTCGAGCCGAATCCCGCCGCCACGCAAGACGCTGAAGACGGCCGCGGCATCCGTGGAGCTCACGACGGCACCCAGCAGCATCGCCTCGAACGGCCCGAGCCCGAACAACATCGCCGCACCCGCCACCACGCCCGCCGTCACCGCAACGCCGACCGTCGCCAGCAGCCCCGCCGGCACGAGCACGCGCCGCACCGCCGCCGCCGACGTGTTGAGCCCGCCGTCGAAGAGGATCAAGACCAGCGCGATGGTTCCGATGCGGACGGCGACGGCGTAGTCGTCGAACGCGACGCCCCCGACACCCTCGCTGCCACCGATGACACCAAGGACCAGGAACAGCAGCACCACCGGCACGCCGAGCCGATCGACGAATCGACTGAAGAGCACGCTGACAGCGATGAGGACGCCGAGCACGCTCAGCAGAATCGCCGTCGTCATCGGTTCGTCGGCCGCGAGAGGCAGTGCCGGCAGAACAAATGCATCGACGCCGGGCACGCTGCAGTCTTAGCACCCGAGCCGGACGACAAGAGCGAAAGCGGCTGCGTCGCTCTTGCGGGCCGGCTCAATTTGCACGTGACGGTCAGAGACGTTGCGTCCGCCGTCACTTCCGAAGGACTCAACCCTCGGCGGGTCGTTCGGTCCGCTTCACGCCGCCTGCTTGACGGCGTTCGTCACCTTCTCGGCAGCGTCGGTCAGGTCCGTGGCCGTCTGGAGCGTCGGCAGGTCACCCGACGCACCGGCCAGGATCTCGCGGGCCTTCTCGACGTTCGTGCCTTCGAGGCGAACCACGACCGGCACCTGGAAGCCGATCTGCTTGCCGGCCTCGACGAAGGCGTCGGCGATCAGGTCGCAGCGGGCGATGCCGCCGAAGATGTTGACCATGATGCCCTTGACCGAGTCGTCGGCCAGGATGATCTTGAAGGCTTCGATCGCACCTTCGCTGGTCACGCTGCCGCCGACGTCGAGGAAGTTGGCCGGCTCGCCGCCGTGAAGCTTGATGACGTCCATCGTCGCCATGGCCAGGCCCGCACCGTTGACCAGGCAGCCGATGGTGCCGTCGAGCTGGATGTAGTTCAGGTCGGCCTTGGCGGCGCGGACGTCGAGCTCCTTCTCCTGCGAATCGTCCTGCATCTCGGCGATTGCCTTCTGCCGGAAGCTGGCGTTGCCGTCGAAGGTGAACTTGGCATCGATGGCCAGCAGCTCGCCGTCGGTCGTGACGACGAGCGGGTTGATCTCGGCCAGCTCTGCGTCGGTTTCGAGGAAGGCCTTGCTCAACTGCACCATCAGCTTCGCCGCCTGGTTGACCATTTTGCCCTCGAAGCCGAGCTTGAAGGCGACTTCGCGCGCCTGGAACGGCTGCAGGCCCATGAGCGGGTGAAGCGGCTCCTTGAGGATCGCGTCCGGGTTCTTTGCGGCGACTTCTTCGATCTCGACGCCACCTTCGGCACTGGCGATGAGGATCGGCGTCCCGCGGCCTCGATCGACCGTGACGCCGACGTAGTACTCCTTGGCGATGTCGACGCCCGGCGCGACGAGCAGCACGCTCACCGGCACGCCCTCCGGCCCGGTCTGGTTGTTGGTCATGCGGTTGGACAGCATGAACTCCGCGGCCTCTTTGACCTCGGCCGCCGATTTGCAGAGCTTGACGAAGCCCGCCTTGCCCCGGCCGCCCGCGTAGACCTGGGCCTTGACGACGACGAGGTCTGCCTTGCCTTGGCCGTCGAACTTCTCGTAGGCCTTGACGGCTTCGTCGGCGGAGCGGCAGACTTCGCCGTCTGGCACGGGCAGTCCGTAATCGGCGAGGATTTTGCGACCTTGGTACTCGTGGGCCTTCATGGTCGGGCACAGTAAGCACCGGCCGATGTCGATGCCATCTGCTATACTTGAAGGCCACGGAGCCCGCCATGACGACCGAGTTGAAGCTGACGAAGATCGGTGACGAGACGATGATCGCGCTGCCCCGCGAGGTGCTCGAGCGCCTGCACGTGACGGCCGGCGACAGCCTGCAAATCAGTGAGACTGAGGCGGGCGTCGCGTTGCGTCGCTGTGATGCCGAGTCTGATCGTCACGACAGAGTGATGGAGATCGCACGTCGGGTGATGCGTGAAGATCATGACGTGCTCCGCCGACTCGCCGAGTAGCAGGGAGCATCGATGAGCGACGACCCGATCTGGATCGAGAAGACAGATGCAGAAAAGATGCACGCTGACCAGCTTGCGGAGCATGGTGGTGCAGACGGCACACGCGATAACAATCTGCTGGAGTCTGCGCTGAGCCGTCCACGCCATCTGTTCGCCTACAGCGATCCGACGCCAAACATTCCGACGCTGGCCGCCTCGTACGCATACGGGATTGCGAAGAATCACGCGTTCATCGACGGCAATAAGCGGACGGCACTGGTCGTTTGTCGAACCTTTCTTTTCCTGAACGGCTTTCAACTCGTAGCTTCGCAAGATCAGAAGTTCGACAAGTTCCTCGCCCTTGCCGCCGGGGAGCTGACGGAAGAAGACTTCGCCGCATGGCTGACCGAGAACGTGGAACGGGTCGATGCTTGAGTCGGTGCCCTCCTAAGCCTCGCAGCCGCGGGCTTACAGCCCGCAGGTCAGTCCGCGTCATCTCGTAGACTGCAACTCTCCGCGTCGCCCGAATCACCGGATCAACCCGAGCCGCCGACGGACCGGCACAATGAGCAACGCAGCAATGACGAGCTCTGGAGCGATGGTCGCCAGAGACATCATCAAGACATACGCCTGAGCAACGAGATGGTCGTTGAACTGCAGGCTGTGAAAGGCATAAGTACACGTGCTCATCAACTTGAGCACAAGGACCGCGTACCCCGCCGGCGAAGTGGAAAGAGTCTTGCCGAGCGCGATCCTGCCGCCCCAGATGAATCCGATCAGGCCCACCAAGAACTGCAGCCCCGTCCAGATCGACTGAAGGAAACCTCGCTCGTAGCCATAGGTGGAATTCGGCACAAGGTCGAAGTAGTGCTCGGCCAAGCTGAACGTGATCGATCCGACGAAGGCGAGCCCATAAGACGCCGCCGCCACACCCAACAGACGGAGCCAAGGCGGCACCGGCCCGACGCCCGACGCGTAGCCCATCATGACCACCTCAGCCGTCGGAACATCGGTCTGTGTCACGCGGGCAACGGTACACCGGACGCCTCAGCAATACCGCGTCGGATCCGCCACGCCCGCGTCGGCAAAGCCGGCACGCCGAAGTTGGCAGGCGTCGCACTGCCCACACGCCGACCCGTCGTCGGCCGGGTCGTAGCAGGTGACGGTCATCGCGTAATTCACTCCCATCTTCGTGCCGAGTTCGACGATCTGCCCCTTCGTCAGTCCGATCAGCGGCGTCCGAACCTCCACCCGCTGCCGACCCTCCACGGCCGCCTTCGTCGCCAGGTTCGCCATCGTCTGGTAAGCGGCAATGAACTCCGGCCGACAGTCGGGGTACCCGCTGTAGTCGACCGCATTCACGCCGCAATAGATCAGACCGGTGTCGAGCGTCTCGGCGTAGGCCAGTGCCAGCGACAGCAGAACGGTGTTTCTGGCGGGCACGTACGTGACGGGAATACCCGCCGACATCGCATCGCCGTCACGCGCTTTGGGCACCTCGAGATCGCTCGTCAACGCGCTGCCGCCGAAGGCCGAGAGGTCGACCCGAACCACCTTGTGCGTCGCCTTCGCCGCTTCGGCGACACGCTCGGCCGCCTCAAGCTCCGCCTTGTGCCGCTGGCCGTAGTCGACGCTCAGGCAGTGACATTGACACCCGTCCCGGCGAGACGCGACCGCAAGTACCGTCGCTGAATCAAGACCGCCTGAAAGGAGAACGACGCATTCGCTGGGCATCCAAGGTTTTAGCAGCGGCCACGCAAAAGCCGCGGCACGGGCCGCGGCTTGATCACTCAGGCAGTTGTCGAAGGACTTACTGCACCGGGCCGGCCGGAGCCTGGGCCTGGGGGAGCTTGATTTCGCCGAACTGCTGCTCGTAACGCTTCACGAGCGCGACCAGGCTGCCGGCGAGGCGCTTGGCGTTGGCGTAGCTCATGATGACGCGGTGGCTGCCCTTGTACAGCACCTGCGGCACGCCGCTCTGCTGCTGCTGGGGGTTCGGATTCGGGTTGGGCATGTTGTAGCCCAGGTCGATCACGACCTCGTCGGCGGCGTGGACGCGGTAAGCGTTCGCGTAGACGTACTGCAGGTCGCGGTCGTCGATGATGACCTGCGGGCCACGCTGCTGTTGCGGCTGGTCGTCGGTCGATGGGGGTTTCTTCGTCGGCCATGGAGTGGTTTCTCGGGAAAGAGGGTCGCGGGAGGCGTCGGCCTGGCGACATGCCGCGGCCGGGGCACCATTGTGCGAGTCCGCACGCAGGTTGCAACTTGCCCCGTCCGGTAAGTGGCTCGGCCCGTACCCTTTGCCGTGCAATCCAACGACCCGAACCTTCGCCACGCCCTTTCAGGACACGTCCTGGCGGGCCTTCGGGACGCGGCAGGTGGCGGAAAGATCTTGATCGATCCGGCGGAACTGGCCGTCTACGAAACCGACGGCTTCACCCTTGCCCGCGCACGCCCGGCAGCGGTCGTCTTCCCAGAAACGCCCGACCGCGTCGCAGCCGTCGTTCGGTGGCTGGCGGAGAACGACATCGACCTCCTGCCGCGTGGCAGCGGCACCGGCTTGACCGGAGGCAGCGTGCCGGGCGACCCGACTCGAGCAGGCGTCGTCGTTTCCACCACCCAACTCGATCAAATCCACGACATCGACCTCGGCAGCCGACGCGCCCGCTGCGGCGCCGGCTGCCGCAACGGCACGCTCAACGACGCACTCGCCCGCACCCCGGGTGGCCAACGGTTCCACTTCGCCCCCGATCCCAGCAGCCAACGCGCCAGCACCCTCGGCGGCAACGCCGCCACCAACGCGGGCGGCATCCATGTCCTCAAAGACTTCGTCACCTCCAGCCACGTCGCCGGCCTCACCATCTGCACCGGCGACGGCAAGGCTCGTCGAGATCAACAACGCGGGCGGCTTCGACCTCGCCGGCCTGGTCTGCGGCAGCGAAGGGACGCTCGGCCTCATCGTTGAAGTCGTTGTCAAACTCACGCCAAAACGCACCGCCTTCCGCACCATCGTCGCCACCTTCCCCAGCCAGGCAGACGCGTGCAATGCTGTCAGCGACATCATCGGCAGCGGACACCTCCCGGCCGCGATGGAGATGCTTGACGGCCGAATGGTCAAGGTGGTCGAAGACATCTTCCATCTCGGCATCGATCCCTCGGCTGAGGCGATGCTCCTCATCGAACTGGACGACCCGGCCCCACTGCTCGACGCAGCATCCGACGACGTCGAAGCGATCTTGAAGTCGCACAACACGCTGACGCTGGAGAAGGCCTCCGACGCGGCACGCAAGGCGGAGCTCTGGTCCGCCCGGAAGCGTGCGTTCGGGGCGATCGGCCGAATTAGCCCGAGCTATTGCACGCAGGACGCTTGCGTGCCGCGCAGCCGGTTGGCCGAGGTGCTAGGCACGTTCGCCGACATCGGCACGCGACGCGGGCTCTCGATCAACAACGTCTTCCACGCCGGCGACGGAAACGTCCACCCGATCTTCCTCTACGACGACCGCAATCAAGCCGAAATCGACAACGTCCTCGAGGCGGCGGAGGAAGTTCTTCAGGCCTGCATCGACGTCGGCGGCACCATCACGGGCGAGCACGGCGTGGGGTTGGAAAAGCTCACGATGATGCCCCGACTCTTCGATGCCGCGACGCTCGACGCGTTTCGCCTGGTCAAAAAGGCGTTCGATCCCCAAGGCCGATTCAACGCCGGCAAGCTCCTGCCCCCGCAAGACGGCAACGTCGCCGGCCCCACGTCGCCCGGTCGCCACGTGCCGCAGTGAGCGCGGTTCCGTCATCCTGAGCGCAGCCGAAGGACCTCGCCTGAACGGCATGTTTGCAGACAAGATCCTTCGATCCGCTGCGCTCGCTCAGAACGACGAACCGGCCATTCTCACTCGGCCGGCCGGGAAGTCGGCAGGTCGCGGATGAGGGCGTCGACGGCTTCGGCACGACGCTTTGCAATTCGGTCGCGTGCCTCTCGCGGCAACTCGCTCTCGTAGACCAACAGCGACTGCCCGTCCCCCAAATCAACCAACAGCACCGGCAACTCGGCGTTGCGGAAGCCGGCCAGCGGCACGCGGGGGCGGCGAATGTCGGAGCCGCCTCGGCCGTCGGTGCTGGCGTGGTAGAGGTAGACGCCGTCCCCATCAACCTCCCAGGCCAACCCCGTCACGCCGCCCAAGCTCTCCAAGGCCTCGCGAACGGTGGCCTCTTCGAGATACAGGCGAACCTGTTGAAATCGGTCGTCGACCCGTGCCAGTGCGCCCGGCGCGATCCGGAACGGCAGCCCGGCCAGGCGTTCGAGGTCGTCGATCACCTGCTGCAACTCCGCCCGGTCGTACGCGAGCCGAACCGGGCGATCGAGCACCTTCAGCACCCACTGATCTTTGGGTAGGACGACGAGTTTGTTGGCTTCGGGATACCACGTCGCGGCCGTCTGCTGCGTGATGGCTTCCATGGCGGCGGCGAGGGTCGTGTCGCGGGCGACGAAGACCGGCCGCTCCCGCAGACCGTCGGGGAGGCGATTGTCGACCACGTAGCCAGGCTGCGTCCGCCCGGCCTCGCGTGCGGCGCCGTCGACTTTTTGAAGGGCTAGGTCGACCGATGCGAGCAACTGCGCGACCGTCGGGCGATCCTCGACGAGGTCCAGCCGAAGCCCGCTGAGCAGGTCGAGCATGGCGACTTCTTCTATGGTCGTCCGCCGCCCGACACGCCGAAGCGAGGCCAGCGGCACCAGCTCTACCCGACCGTCGCGAGCGACATACAGCAGGCCAAGACGCTGTGCGATTGCAGAGATGGTCTGCCGCAAAGGTGTCGCGGTGACGCTGACGCTGATCGGCGTCTCCCGGCCGTACGGCAGCGTGTCGTACGTCTCTTCGGGCACGTAGAACGGCACGTTCGTCTGACGCGTCACCTCGGCCAGCACCTCCGGCAGCGGACGGTTGGCAATCGTCAGCGCCGCCGGCTCGTCCAGGAGTCGATTGATCGTCGCGTCCGACACCCGCGCCTCGGCCGTCGGTTGCGTCGAGGCATCCGCCTCGTCGGCCCGCGCAACGGACCATGTCCCGACGGCCAAAAGGGCCACGAGGAAACAGATGGATCGAACACGCATCCTCAACATCATAACGTGTACGGAAACAAGAAATGCACCTGACGCCTGGGCCGAGTCATCTTTAAGGGGCGGGCAACGGAACGTTCTCGAACATGAACGGGATCGAGAGCTGTCGCGTCGACGTCGGGACGGTCCACTCGACCCGCACCGGAGGGCCTAGCCGCCCGGTGTAGTCGGCGAAGGTCGGTTCGTAGAACATCTTGCCTTCGTCGCTTCGGCCTCGCGTGCGGTTGCCTGCGGACTGCCAAGGCCGATCTTGCGCATCGAACACCTGAATCTCATCGAGGTGCGGGCGAAGGCGAGTCATGTCGGCACTGTCGATCAGAAGCCTGAGCGACACGGTCGGCAGGACATCGACCGCCTCGGGTTCCTCGTTCCGTTGGCGACGCATTTCACGTCGATTCTCCACCATCTCCGCCCGATTGCCTTGCATCTTGATCGTCACCGCCTCCAATTCCACGACGGACCCGCCGGCGGTGCCAATCAATCCGATCGGAACGGTCGGCCCCGCGTCTTCGCCCGCAATCTCCGCCGCCTGACCCGTCGAGAGGGTCTCGGCAAGGCGAGCCAGCTCGAGGATCGGCTCGGCGATGTCGGCGCCGAACGTGTCTGACTCCTCCGCGACTTCGAGAATCGCCCGGCCTTGGAGTCGACGCAGCAAGGTGCTCTCGGCACCCGCGGCTGCATCGAGATTCAAGTTCAGGTGCTGGAAGAACTGGGTGCTGCGGCCGAAATACCGGCCATGCTGGTTCGCGTCGCTGGTCGGCAGCAGGTCCCTCCCGTCGGCATCGACGGCCTCTTCGACGACGAGCTGATGCTGGTCGCTGGCGAGCATGATCTTCGGCTCGATCAACATGCGAAGTTGAAGATGAAGCGACTGATTCACGCCGTTCTGAGCTGCTTGGATGTCGGTCGGCCCGTCACCGCGGGTGAAGTCCGTCGAGCCGTTGCGGCTTCGGGCGGCACGCATCAGTTCTACCCGAACTGCGGGCACATAGTGCGTGCCGTCTCCGTCGTCTGCCACGATGGACGTCGGCCGGAGCCCGATGGTCTGGCGATCGTGCCATAGCTGGGTGTGATCGTGCTCGCCGGGCCAGAAGTTGATCTCGCGCCCGATGGTCTCGACGGCATCCCAGAAGGGCACGTCGACCAGTTCGATGGTCACCGGCTGCTCGGCATCTTGGGGGTTCTCCCAAACCGCCACCGCTCGTCCGCCGCCGCCGCCGCCGAATCCGCCACCGCCACCACCAAACCCGCCGCCCTTCTGCGTTGCAGTTGCGTCAGGATCCGTTGGAAGTTGCAGAAGCTCCTGGAGCACATTGAGCGCATCCGCGGCAGTGCCGTCGATGGTGCGCGTGACGCGTGTTTCACCGAATCGATCCCGCTCGCGAAGCAGGTCGAGCACCATCCCGGCCCGGGCGCGAACTTCGTCAGACGCGTGATCGGAAGCCGCGGCTTCAACGGCGACGCGGGCGGCGGCGTTGCGGACGGCCAACCGGTAGAGCGCGCGCTGGGCTTCTTCCCGATCGGCAAAGCTGGGCCGATCCAGACCGGCGACGGCGTCACGCACTTCGGCCGACAACGCAGCCGTCGTCGTGGGGCGGGTCGTTGGTTCCGCACCGACGAGTGGCGTGAACATCAAGAGTGCGACCAGGAGCGTCGTCCGGCGTCCTGCAAAACCCATCATGTCCAGAGTGTACAGCAAGTCCGCTGATCTCGAGGGTCATTTGAACGACGGTCGTCAGCAGGCGACCCGTCGGCCACGCTTGGGCTCTCGCCGGACCGTCGGCCGCATCGCGTCGCCCGCGGTGACAGGCGCCGGTGCCGGGTCGGCGGCGGGAAAGAGCGTCGCCGGGCGATCAATCGTTGCCGCGGCACGCTGCTGCTCGGCCAGCGTCGGGCCCAGTGCTCGGATCCGGTCGGCGAGCTGCTGCTGTTGGGCGAAAAGCTCCCGATTGACACTGCCGATCGCCCGATCGTCGGCCCGGTGGATGTCGCCCGTGAGCGTGCGGGCAATGCACGCCTCCACATTCGTTGCACACGCCATCTCGACCCAGGCGGCGCGGACGGTGACGGTCACGCCCGCGTCGCCCAGCGTCAGCAGGCCCCAGCGAGGCGGGAGGTCGGCCTTCTTGAGCAGACCCGCAGGGGCCATGACGTAGTGCAGGTGGGCCATGGGCGTGAGCAGGCAGCTCTTGAATTTGCCCAGCGTCGCCTGGCCTCGGATCTTGCGGTGCCTTCGGACCATGCCCCGGCGGAGCCAGTCTTCACGCTTGGCCTTGAGGGCGAGCTTGAGTTGCTTCGGGTCTCGGCAGCAGTCACGCAGGAAGTCGCCCCGGCTTGCCTTGCACTCGATGAAGATCGCCTGCGGCAGCGCGTACGGGACCGACAGGTAGTTCTCGTACGGGCGAAAGACGCCGGCACCGACGGCATCGATGATGCCCAGCGGCTGAATCTTCACCTCCGCGGCGACCGAGCGGTAGCCCTGGCGGAACATCCAACGGCACGCTTCTTTCTTAAGCGTCTTGTGCATCAACGTCTCGCCGGCCATGGCGCGTGCTCCTTCGTCGACGCCTCGTGCGTCGTCTCCTGCCGCAAACCTCGGCCCGTCCTTGGCACCCGCGGAACCTCCTTGGCCCGCGGCCCGAACTCGGCTGGTCTTGCGTCGTTCGCTTGGCGTCATCGGCAGGGGCAGAATGTAACCGACCCTCACCGATCTTCAACCGAACGTCCGAGAAGATGACTCCCGTTCAAACCTCTCGAACGCTTTGACCGGGCGGTTGGCGTGCCTATCCTCTCGACCCGATCGCGGGGTAGAGCAGCCTGGTAGCTCGTCGGGCTCATAACCCGGAGGTCGCGGGTTCGAATCCCGCCCCCGCTACTGCGATCAGCAAGGCCCGTCACCATCCGGTGACGGGCTTTTTGATTGGGTCTCTGTCTCCGCCACCCTGAGCGCAGCCGAAGGATCCCGGCTGAACAGCGTGTTGCCGGGCGAGATCCTTCGGCTGCGCTCAGGATGACCGAGGGGCGTCAGACGCCGGCGAGGTCCAAGACGCGATCGACGCCCAGTCTGCCGTCGAAGTGAGCTTCGGCAAGGCCGCGAGCGGCTTGGCTGTGGCGAGCCGGGTTCGACGCGACGCTCTTCACCTGATCGGCGGCCTCTTCGGCATCGTTGAACCTCAGCAGCCCCTCGCTGGCGACCAGGTCGGCGCGATCGCCCGACCACTCCACGATGCAAGGCCGCCCCGCCGCCAGGTAGCAGGCCGTTCGATCGCTGATCCATCCCGTGTTCAACCGGCGATAGCTCGGCTTGCAGCAGGAGAATTCGCCCAGCGACGACGTGACGAAGTCGCGATAGCTGTCGAGGCTTTGGCCGATCGTGTGCGCCTCCCGGACGGTCCAGCCGAGGTCTTCGAGACGACGCTGTTCTTCCGGATCGTTGTTCAAATTCGCGGCGAGGGTCATCGCGACGCCGGTCTCTTGCGGCAGGTGGAGGTACGGCTCGAAGGCTGTCCGCTTGTCGTTCATGTAAGCCGAGCCGTCGGCGTCGACCATCCAGACGTCCATGTACCAGTGCGGTCACCGTCGACAACGCCCCACCCGTCGGCGGCGTCGTCACGGGCCAGTGCTCGAGCGAAATTGCCGGCAGTATCGGGTGCCAGGTGAGCCCGGTCCTGACGAGGTCGTCGTGGAACTTGCCGTTGCCGACGGTCAGATAGCAGTCGTGCTTCGCAAGCGTCATCTGCCCGTGCCGGACGGCGTACTGGACCATGCCGGGATCGGTGTCGAGCAAGGCGGACTTGCGAAACTGCTTCGGAAAGTCATCCGGCAGGTTGTACCGGGCGTTGAACAGCAGGTCGGCGTCGACAGCCGGCATGCCGGCCTCGGCTAATGCTTCGTGCGGCCGACCGTCGGCATCGACGATGAGGATGTCGCGCTCGAACCCGAACGGCCGAAGGTGGTCGCGAAGAACTTCAAGCTTGGCGTTCAGGCCGGAGGCGTCGTCGCCCTCTTCGACCATGTCCAGCCACGTCACGTCGAAGCCGCGTGCTCGAAAGACAGGGCCCAGTTGAGATAGACCCACAAGTGCCCGGCCTGCGGGTACTTGAGGGTGTTCGAGGTGGCGAGGCAGACGCGTGGCACAGGTGGACGGTACAGAAAAAGACCAGCCGCGGACCGAAGTCCGCGGCTGGAAGTTTAACGAAGCGTCTGAGGGATTCAGGCGCGACGGCGACGGAGCATGCCGAGGCCGGCGATGCTCAGCAGACCAGCGGTGGCCGGCTCCGGAACAACGACAACGTACGTGCCGAGCAGCGTGGCTGCCGGCGATGTCGTCGTCGCCATCGGCCGGGAAGTAGATGTCGCCACTCAGGTTGGCGGCGAGGGCATCGATGGCGTCGTCGACGCCCAAGGCGAAGGTGGCCGTGCCGCTGAAGGCGACGGAGCCGGTGACGAAGTCAGACGTGGCGTCGTCGGTGTAGCTGAAGACGTTCAGACCCGCGTTCGGCGCGGGGAAGGCGCTGCGGAAGATGACGGGCGTGCCGTCGCTCGTGTTGAGAGCGCTGGTGAGGTTGCCGCCCGCGTCAGCGTTAGCGAAAACGGAGCCACCGACAGCTGTCGTGTAGAAGTCGGCGAGCAGGAAGCCGGTGCCGTCAGAACCGCTGATGGTGGCGTCGGACAGGCCGTCGGTCGCCGAGATGGTGATCTGCCCGGGGGTGCTGATATCGACTTCAAGAAGCACGTCGGCCGAGGCGGACGAAGCGACAGAACCCGCGGCCAAAACGGCCGCGCCGACAACAAACTTGGAGTTCAACATATCTCTCTTGTCTCTCTGGTACGAACTGGTTGCCGGTTGGTAAGGCCGGTCAAACGCGGTGGCGACGAAGATAACCGCGTTCAACTTTGGTGCAAGGGCGGCGAAGAAGTTTTGTCAATGCCGGAAAAGCCGGTCGTGGTGAACTCTGTACTCTCGAACGACGTGTCGGCCGAAGCTAAGGTGCGACATGCCCATCTACGCCGATGCCGATCACAACCCGCTGGGAAGCCGCCGCACCCTTTCGGCCGGCGGGGGCGAGGTCACCTACTTCGACCTCTCGGCCGTCGGCGACGTCTCAAAGCTGCCTTTCAGCATCAAGGTCCTGCTCGAGGCGGCGCTGCGGAACATGGACGGCTTCGAAGTCACCGAAGAAAACGTTCGCGGACTGGCCAACTGGTCACCGACGGGCGAGGCCTTGGAAGTTCCGTTCAAGCCGGCACGGGTGATTCTGCAGGACTTCACCGGCGTGCCGTGCGTCGTCGACCTGGCAGCGATGCGGTCGGCGATGAAGCGGGCCGGCGGTGATCCGCAGAAGATCAACCCGCTCGTGCCGGTCGACCTCGTCATCGACCACAGCGTGCAGGTCGACGAGTTCGCCAACCCGCTGGCCCTCATCCGCAACAGCGAGATCGAGTTCGACCGCAACCGGGAGCGTTACGAGTTCCTCAAGTGGGGCCAAAAGGCCTTCCGCAACTTCGGCGTCGTGCCGCCGGCGACGGGCATCGTTCACCAGGTCAATCTCGAGTACCTCGCGGGCGTCGTGCTGACGAGCCCCGCGGGTGGCCAAGGGGGCAACCCGATCGCGATGCCGGACTCCCTCGTCGGCACCGACTCGCACACCACCATGATCAACGGGCTGGGCGTCCTGGGCTGGGGCGTCGGCGGCATCGAGGCCGAGGCGGCGATGCTCGGACAGCCCTGCTACCTGCTCACGCCAGAAGTCGTCGGCATGAAGCTCATCGGCGAACTGCCCGAAGGCGCGACGGCGACGGACCTCGTTCTCCGTGTCACCGAGATCCTCCGGAAGCACGGCGTAGTCGGGAAGTTCGTCGAGTTCTTCGGCCCCGGCATGAAGAGCATGACCGTCGCCGACCGCGGCACCATCGCCAACATGGCCCCCGAATACGGGGCGACGATGGGCTTCTTCCCTGTCGACGAGAAGACGCTCGACTACATGCGGCTCACCGGCCGCGAGGAGAAGCAGATCGACCTCGTCGAGCGCTACACCAAGGCCAACGGCCTGTGGTGTGAGGCGTCGAGCGAGCCGATGTTCACCGAGACACTGGAGCTCGATCTGGGCAGCATCACGCCCAGCATCGCAGGCCCGCGTAGGCCGCAGGATCGCATCGAGCTCAAGCAGTCGCGCAGCAGCTTCCGCAGCGTGCTGATGGACGATTTCGGCCAGAACCTCGACGGCCAGATCCCAAGGCTCGACCGTTGGGCCAGCGACGGCCCGGTCTACAAGGACGACGCCGACGCCGAGGCGGCGGACAAGATCAGCCACCTCGAAAGCGGCAACGCTCCGGCGGGTGGTCGCGGTGCCGGCGGGGGCCAGGGCGACGCCCACGAGTCGGCCCCGAGCATCCTCGGTGAAGCCGCCAGTGCCGTTGCGACCAAGGTCGCCGAGGTCGGCGGTGCGGTGAAGATGGCCCTCCGAGGCAAGAGTCACGGCACGCTGCAGCACGGCGACGTCGTCATCGCCGCCATCACGAGCTGCACGAACACGAGCAACCCGAGTGTCATGGTCGCCGCCGGCCTCGTCGCCAAGAAGGCCAACGCGCTGGGGCTCAAGGTGCCGCACTACGTCAAGACGAGCCTCGCCCCCGGCAGTCGCGTCGTGACGGACTACCTCGACAAGAGCGACCTCTCCAAGGAGCTCGACGGCCTGGGCTTCCACACCGTCGGCTACGGCTGCACGACCTGCATCGGCAACTCCGGCCCGCTCCCGGAGCACATCGCCAAGGAGGTCGTCGACAATGATCTGGTCGCCTGCTCTGTACTAAGCGGCAATCGCAACTTCGAGGGCCGAATCAACCAGCACGTCAAGGCCAACTACCTCGCCAGCCCGCCGCTGGTCGTCGCGTTCGCCCTGGCCGGCAGCATGGACGTCGACCTGTCGAGCGAGCCGATCCAGAAGGACAAGGACGGCAACGACGTCTACCTGAAGGACATCTGGCCCACGCAGCAGGAGATCGCCGACACCGTCGCATCGTGCATCGACCCGTCGATGTTCCGCAACCGTTACGGCAACGTCGCCGACGGCAACGAGGACTGGAACGCCATCCCCGTCAAGGGCGGCGAGCTGTTCGACTGGTCCGAAGACTCCACGTACGTCCAGGAGCCGCCCTTCTTCGTCGGCCTGGGCGAGAATCCGGAGCCGATCAAGAGCATCAGCGGCGCCGCGTGCTGGTGATGGTCGGCGACAGCGTCACGACAGATCACATTTCACCCGCCGGTGCCATCAAGGCGACGAGTCCGGCCGGGGCGTACCTCAAGGGCAAGGGCGTCGGGCTGGCGGAGTTCAACAGCTACGGGGCCCGTCGCGGCAACGACCGCGTGATGGTCCGCGGCACGTTCGCCAACATTCGCCTTAAGAACCAACTCGCCCCCGGCACCGAAGGCGGCTGGACGACGTTCCAGGGCGACACCCTTCCCGCCGATGCAATCAGGCACGAGAACGGCGAGGCCGTCAGCATCTTCGACGCTTCACGCGGCTACGGCATGGCCTCGACGAGCGACAGCGACGTCAACCCCTCCGCCGACGGCACGCCGCTGGTGATCCTGGCGGGTAAGGACTACGGCATGGGTTCTTCCCGCGACTGGGCCGCCAAGGGCACGTTGCTGCTGGGCGTCAAGGCCGTCATCGCCGAGAGTTTTGAGCGGATCCACCGCAGCAACCTCGTCGGCATGGGCGTGTTGCCCCTGACCTACAAGCAGGGTGAGACGCGTCAGTCGCTCGGCCTCGACGGGACGGAGACGTTCGAAGTCGTCGTTGACGACACACTCTCGCCACGTCAGGCCGTTAACGTGAAGGCGACCAAGAATTGACGGTTCTTCGGTGACTTTCGAGACGCTTTGCCGAATCGATACGCCTGTCGAGATCGACTATTACCGCAACGGCGGGATCCTTCAGACGGTGCTTCGCCGGCTCATGAAGGCGTGACGCGAGCGAAAATATGGGCTCTGGCAAAGAAATACCTGTCGTGACGGCAGGTGTGGCATTGTCAGCGCGGAATTTTCCGGTAGTTTTCGCATCAACCGCGGCGGTTGGTGGCGAGTTGCCCCGAAAAACCGGCCGTGAACCGTCCCGAGTCGAAGACCCACGGAGATACGACATGGCCAAAGCCGTCAAGAAGACCGTTAAGAAGGTGGCCAAGAAAGCCGCCCCCAGCCCCAACAAGCCGATGACCAAGACCGAGGTCTATGCGTACCTCGCGGAGAAGGTCGGCATCACCAAGCAGCAGGCCCGCGCCTTCTTCGACGAGCAGGCCGAGTTGGCCTACACGCAGGCCAAGAAGAACGACAAGGGCTTCACCATCCCCGGCATCGGCAAGCTGGTCGTCGTCAAGCGTGCGGCCCGCACGTTCCGCAACCCGCAGACCGGCGAGCCCGTCAAGAAGCCGGCCAGCAAGGCCCTGAAGTTCCGCATCGCCAAGCCCGCCAAGGACGCCGTCCTTCCGGCCGGCAAGTGATCGGCGCCAGGACCTGGTTGAAGCGGCAAGGCCCGCTCTGCTCCGAACCCGCGGCCCGCAGGCACCTCGTGCCCGCGGGCCGCGTTCGTTCGCCAGCATCTAAGAGCACGCTCCATCATCCCCACGCGCTTCATCGTCCCGAGCGGAGTGCAGCCGAGTCGGAGGACCTTGTTCGCGAACACGCTGTTCAGGCGAGGCCCTTCGACTCGCTCCGCTTTCTCAAGATGACGCATTAGTTAGTCCAGAGAGATCCGTGCCACCGACGGGACATTCTCGGACCATCGGTCAAAATGTAAAAACAGGTAGGATGGTTTGGATAGGCCGGATGTGAATGGGACATCAAGGTCATGCCACGCCAGACCTTTGCCGGAAACGACTCGTCGTTAGCCTTCGCCAACACCACCTTCGCCGCCCTCGCCGTTGAAGCCGCCACGTCGGTTTCCCGCAAGGCCGGCCGTCGCATCACGGATCGCCTGGCGGACAACACGCTCTCGCCGCTGGAGACGCGTCGCCTCATGGCCGCCGATGCCGGGGCCGTCCTGGCCACCGACGGCGTTTTGGCCCTCTCCACCGCCGGAAACGGCGATTACGGCATGGCCATCGAGCTTGATGCCGACGGCAGCCACCTCCGAGGCGTCATCGTCGGCAGCGACGGCACCCGCACCGAAGGCGACTGGCTCGACGTCCAAGACGTTCGGCAGATTCGCGTGTCCGGCTCCGAGGGGCAGGATTCGGTGCGTATCGACGGCCGTTTGGCCGGTTCGGTCGACTCTGTGAGCCTGAACGTCGATGTCGAGACTGTCGAGGTCTTCCACGTCAACACCCGCTCGTCCAAGACCGGTGCCGCGATGCTGGCCCGTCAGATCGGGCAAGCCCACGCCGGCATCAAGGTTTCGACGGCTGCGGGTCGCGTCGGCGACTCGTCGATCGAAGTTCGTGACGCGACGTTGCCGACGATCAGTCAGGTTCGGGTCGAAGGTCGCGACGGCATGAGCGTCACGCTCGCCAGCGGCTCGGTGCTGTCGGCATCGCACCTGAACCAAGAGGTTGGCCTCGTTGCCGACGTCGACCTCAAGGGTGGCTTCGACGGCAGCGTGACCTTCAAGCTCGTCGGCCCGGACGGCACTTGGGAGCACACGGAGAACTTCGCACCGTTCGCCGTCTTCGGTGACGACCTGGGCCTGCTGAACGCATGGTCGCATGCCCCGGGTGAGTACCACCTGGAGATGACGGCCTTCACCGGCAAGAACGGCTCGGGCCGATCGGCCCCGATCGACGTCATCAGCTTTGTAGTGTCCAACGCGGTCACGGCAAACCCCGGCACGCCCGACGCCGCCCCGACGCCGGTGCCAACACCGACCACCACCCCGGCACCCACGCCGACCCCGACTCCGACGCCCACCCCCACGACGCAGCCCCGCAACGACAACGGCGGCCCGGATGTGGCCCTGGCGACGATCAGCGACACCATCTCGGCCGGTCAGAGCGTCCACGTCGACGGCTTCTCGACCACCTTCGGCTCGGGCGACTACAACGACGCGACCTTCGAGTGGAACTTCGGCGACGCCGGCTCCGCGCACAACGCCTACCGCGGCTTCGTCGCCAGCCACGTCTACGACACCCCCGGCACCTACACCGTCACGCTCACCGTGACCGACGAAAACGGCAAGGTCGGCAGCGAGACCAAGTCCATCCGCGTCCTGGCCTCCACCCGGACCCTGATCCACGTCGATGCCAACGGCAACGACAACAACGACGGCTCCTCACCTGCCTCGGCAGTGCGTTCGGCCGAGCGGGCGAGCGAACTTCTCGACGCCCACGGCGACAACGTCGAGATCCTGTTCCGTCGCGGTCAGCACCACGTCGTCGACTCGTCGATCGACATCAACTCGTCCAACGTCGTCCTGAATGCCTACGGCAGCGGCTCGAAGCCGCGGCTCGACTGGCACGGCCCGCACGACTGGACCAAGAGCATCGTCAGCGTCGGCCGATCGGCCAGCCAGGTGACCATCCGTGGCCTCGCGTTCGACAACGTCAACGTCTACCACACCGGCAAGCAGATCGCCAACGGCATCCAGCCGGGCGGTAGCGAGATCGCGATCCTCGACAACAGCTTCTACGACGTCAGCAACGCCATCCTCGGCAACGCGTCGCCTTCAGGCATGCTCGTCCAGGGCAACGACGCCCCGTCGGACACCGGCATCCGCGCCTACTTCGTCTGGGGTCAGGGCGAGCAGCTGACAATCGTCGGCAACACGGTCGGCAACTCGACCCGCGAGCACATCGTCCGCGTCGCCGACGGCATCAAGGGCGTCACCGTCTCGGGCAACGACTTCGACAACATCGACCGCACCGACGTCGACCGTTTCGACACGCCCAAGGGCACCGTCGTTATGCAGCACGGCAGCTTCGCCTACGTCAGCGGCAACACGATCCGCGGTGCAAGCGGCGTCGGGCCGCTGGGTGACGCGGACGGGCTTCGCAGCCCGAGCGACCGCTTCGAGTACGCCGTCTTCGAGTTCAACGACTACGTCGACGACTCCTTCTTCCACGTCGAGCACGGTGCCGAGCATGTCGACTTCCGGTTCAACCGCATGTCGGCCGAGGGCTACACCGCCGTCCGTGTCGAGGGCTACAACGGCGCATACGACCGGACGACCGAAGACCTGACCATCCACGGCAATGTCGTCACCAACAGCCAGACCCAGGGCCGATTCGTCCACAGCAGCAACGGCGCGACGGGCATCGAGCTGACCGACAACGTGTATGTCGCTCCGAACCTTGAAGTCGGCTCGTACCAAACCTTCGCCGTCTACCACGGTGCCCCGGACCTCGGCGAGTACACGCGTCATCGACGGCAACACCTGGCCCGTTCCGACCGAAGGCGGCTGGGCACAAGGCGGCATGATGTACGTCGGCCAGACCGGCGACCGCAGCGAGTATCGCGACGGCGATGAGTGGAACGCGATGGCGGGCGTCGATGACGACACCTTCGCCGACGTGCAAGCCGATTCGGCATGGCTCGCCATCTTGAGCCGCAACGGCCTGACGTCCCTCATGGGCTAAGGCTTCACAATTCTGGCGTGCGGCGGGGGTCCTGGTGCGTTGCCAGGGCCCCCGTTGTCTTTTGCGCCCGACTGTCTTTTGCCCCGGTCCGTGCCGATGATTCGGATGTGCCCGATGCCGACGACGCTCCTGAATCTCGCCGGCCGCGCGTGCTTGTGATCGCGGAGGCGTGCAATCCGGACTGGGTGAGCGTGCCGCTCGTCGGTTGGTCGCACTACAACGCACTCCGCGAGGTCGCCGACGTTCACCTCGTGACGCAAATTCGAAATCGCCAGGCTTTGCTCGCGCGGGTCTCGTCGAGGGAACCGACTTCACGGCCATCGACTCTGAGAAGATCGTCAAGCCTGTCTGGAAGGTCGCCGACATGGTGGCTGGCAAGGGCAAGGGGTGGACGATCCGCCAGGCCGCGATGGCGGCGGCTTATCCGTACTTCGAGCGGCTTCTTTGGAAGGCGTTCAAGCCGCGGCTTCAAGCGGGCGAGTTCGACCTCGTCCACCAGATCACGCCCTTGTCTCCCACGAACAGCCCGAAGACGGCCAAGCGGTGCAAGACGCTGGGCGTGCCGTTCGTCTGGGGTCCACTCAACGGCGGCGCGCCGTGGCCTGATGCGTTCAAGGCGGAACAGCGCAAGGAGCGTGAGTATCTCGCAAGCGTGCGATCGGCGTTCAAGCTGCTGCCCGGCTACACCTCGGCACGAAAGTCGGCCTCGGCGATCGTCTGCGGCAGTCGACACACGCTGTCGGAGATGCCCGACTGGTGCCGCGACCGCTGCGTCTACCTGCCGGAGAACGGCATCGACACGAACCGCTTCACCGCCCGCCGAACCCGCACCGCCGGCGACGGGCCGCTTCGGCTGGTCAGCATCGGGCGACTCGTGCCGTACAAAGGCCACGACATGGCACTGGAAGCCGCCCTGCCGCTGTTGAAAGCGGGTCGCGCGACGCTGACCGTCTACGGCGAGGGCCCGCTTCGGCCGGAGCTCGAGCGCCTGTCGGAAGGCGTTCCGGGCGTCGCGTTACCCGGCTGGGTCAAGCACCACGAGGTGCCGGCGGTCTTGGCCGAGGCGGACCTGCTGGTCTTCCCAAGCATCCGCGAGTTCGGTGGCGGCGTGGCTTTGGAGGCGATGGCGGTCGGTCTGCCGGTGGCGTGTGTCGACTACGCGGGCCCGCCCGAGCTGGTGACGCCCGACGTCGGCTGGCTCGTTCCGCTGGGCGATCGCAAAGCCATCATCGCCGGGTTCGCAGGGTTGCTCGAACGCCTTGCCGAGGACCCGTCGCCCATCGCCGCCAAGGCGGAGGCGGCGCTGGATCGGGTGGATCGTCTCTTCACCTGGCAGGCCAAAGCGCGGCAGACGAGATCGATCTACGACGCCGTCTCCGCGGGCCGGCCGTTGCCGGACCTGGGGATGCCGCTTCTGTGACATGTCACGGCTTCGGTACAGCTTTGCCGGCTGACGGTCGATACGGTGAAGGTGTCGCCGAAGCATGTCGATCTCCGAGCGCTTGAAACCGACGAGGTCGATCGCATCGAACGTCCCGAAGACAGCATGAGATCTGCCAGTCCGAACGAGCCGCGCGATCTACGAGAAGTTCTCGTGATCGAGCCGCGCAAGGGCCGCGGACTCTTCGCCGGGATCGACGGGCCATACATCAAGGAGTTGCTTCGCCACCGCGAGCTGCTCTTTTTCCTGGTCTGGCGCGACGTCAAGGTTCGGTACAAGATGGCCGCGCTGGGCATCGCCTGGGCCGCGATGGTTCCGCTGGCCAGCACGCTCATTTACGGCCTGATCGGCGCGAAGCTCGACTTCGGCGCATCGGTGAACGCCCCATGGCTGCTCGTCATGGCCGCGGGCATGACGCCCTGGATGTTCCTGCAAAAGTGCGTCAGCGACGGCGGGCAGTCGCTCGTCAACAACCAGCAACTGCTCAGCAAAATCTATCTGCCGCGGGTCTTCATCCCGGCGGCATCGTCGGGCACGTCGCTCGTCGACATGGGCATGGCCTTCCTGGTCGCCACAGGGTTTGCCGTCTTTTTCGCCATCCGCGGCGAGTACGTGCCGTCCTGGAACCTGCTGACCATCCCGCTGCTTGTTCCACTCACCGTCATCGCCGGCGCCGGCACGGCCGTGCTGCTCAGCGGCATCACGGTGCTTTATCGCGACGTTCGGTTCCTGATCCCCTTCTTCACGCAGTTCGGCCTGTGGCTCAGCGCCGTCGTCGTTCCGCTGGACAAGGTCCTTGGCGACTACGCCTGGATCGCGGCATTCAACCCGTATGCCGGCATCGTCAGCGCGTGGCGCAGTGCGATTTGCGGCACGCCCTGGCAGCCTTGGCTCATCCTGGGCAGCGCCGTGCTGAGCCCGCTGATTCTCCTCGTCGGCATCGCCTACTTCCGGCGTGTCGAGCGTCGCTTTGCCGACATCGCTTAACTCCTCATGCTTCCGGCCGTCCACGTCGAGAATCTCAGCAAGGCCTACCGCCTCGGACAGTCCGAGGCCCGGCAAAACGGCGACGACCGTCGGCTCTTCCACGGCATCGGTGGGTGGCTCAAGGCCCCCATGCGCGGCCTGTCCAAGAGCATGACCGACGCCCGTCGACGCCTCAGTGAAGACTGGAGCGACGACGACGGCGACACCTTCTGGGCGCTCAGCGACGTCAACTTCACCGTCGACGCCGGCGAAACCGTCGGGCTCATCGGTCGCAACGGTGCCGGCAAAAGCACGCTCCTCAAGATCCTGTCCCGCATCGTCGAGCCGACCGAAGGCCGCATCACCCTGCGCGGCCGCGTCAGCTCGCTGCTCGAAGTCGGCACGGGCTTCCACCCGGAACTGACAGGCCGGGAGAACGTCTACCTCAACGGCGCGATCCTGGGCATGCGTCGCGAGGAGATCAAGCGAAAGTTCGACGACATCGTCGACTTCAGCGAGGTCGGCAAGTTCCTCGACACGCCCGTCAAGCGATACTCCAGCGGCATGTACGTCCGCCTCGCCTTCAGCGTCGCGGCCCACCTGGACCCGCAAATCATGATCGTGGACGAGGTCCTTGCCGTCGGTGACGCGGCCTTCCAGAAGAAGTGCCTCGGCAAGATGAACGACGTCGTGAAGGAAGGGCGCACCGTCCTGTTCGTCAGCCACCAAATGGATGCCGTCGCCAGCCTGTGCGGCAGTGTCATGGTCGTCGACGGCGGGCGGGCCAGCGAGCGGATGGAGACCGAAGAAGGCATCACCCGCTATCTCGGCGGCAAAGAACAAGCCACGGCCGTGCCGCTCGCCGATCGGCCTCGCACGACGGATCGTGATCGCCCCCCGATCTTCCACGACCTCGTCATGACCGACGACTCCGGCCGCGAGACCGGGGCCATCCCGACCGGGCGCGGCATCACGTTCGACATCGGGATGAAGGACTTCGACCAACCCGGCAACATCACCTGCGGCGTCGCCCTGCTCAACGGCCGAGGGCAACGCGTCGCCCTCTTCCACAGCGAGTACAACGCGGACCTCATCATGAAGGGCAGCGCCAGCAAGCGGCTCCGCTGCCACGTGCCGAGCCTGCCACTGGCCCCCGGCACGTACCACGTCGAGCTCGTCGCGGCCGACGGCTTCACGATTCTCGAGCGCGTCGAACGCGCCGCCGATCTGGAAGTCGTCTACAGCGACCTTCTCGGCACGGGCAAGGTGCCGAACTCGAAGCAGAGCACCGTCGTTCTCGCCGCCGAGTGGCAAGACCTTGGCTGACTCGGCCTTCCGTCTGCTGTCCCTCCATGCCTGCCGTCAGCGTCGTCATTCCGACCAAGAACCGGGCAGGTCTGCTCCGCGAGACGTTGCAGAGCCTGGCCGATCAGACCACCTCCGACTTTGAGGTCGTCGTGGTCGATGATGACTCGACGGATGACTCGGAGCAGGTCGCCTCCTCGTTCGGCGTTCGATTCATCCCCCTGCCGCAAGGCCGCTCGGGTGCGTCGGCCGGACGCAACTTTGGCGTGGAGCAGACGACCGGTCGATTCGTCGTCTTCCTCGACAGCGACGACCTGCTCTCGCCCACGTGCCTGGCCGACCGAATCGCCCGGCTCGACGATCGGCCCGACCTCGATTTCATCGTCAGCCAATGCGGCCTCTTCCGCGACGCCGCGGGCGACTCGCCGATGGTCTGGAACCGATTCGACGAGCGCGACAACCTCGACCGCTACCTCTCACGAGACCCCGTCTGGCAAACCACGGCCCCGACCTGGCGACGCGAGGCTTTGGCCACGATCGGCCCTTGGGACGAGCAGGCACTGAGCGGTCAGGATTGGGAGTACTCGACCCGAGCCCTGGCGGCCGGTTTGGAGTACGAAGTTCTCCCGGAAACAGTCGATTGCTGGTGGCGTCTGCCGTCCGGCTCCCGCGACAGCATCGGCAAGTCGGCCGCGGTCAAAGGGACGGCCGCGGCTCATGCACGGTCTTGGGCGGGCACGGTCGAGCGCGTCTGGCGCGCCGTCGACGCGGCCGGGGCGATGAACGATCATCGTCGCCTGCTCGTCGCCGGGTTGATGTGGCACGCCTGTCGAAGGCTCGCCGACGCCGTCAGCTTCGGCGACGCCCGCGCCTTTTGGAAGAAGGTTCACCGCGACTTTGGCCTGATCGACTCGCGCCTCTACCGCGAAGGCTGGGCCTTTCATCGCAGCGGCAAGATCGAGTGGTTCAACCGCGTGAAGCAAGACCGCGTCGACCGAAGCTGGCCCGCCCCGTTCCGCCGCGCGGTGGCGGGAAGTTCAACGCACTGCCGCACACGCGTCGCCGGTGCGGAGCCGACCGTTTCCGTCTTGTTGCCGGCCTACAACGCGTCGCGGTACATCGATGCCGCAGTCGGTTCCATCCTGGGGCAGACGTTCCGCGACTTCGAGTTGCTGATCGTCGATGACGGTTCCAGCGACGACACCGGCGAGCGGCTCGATCGCTGGGCCGAGCGAGACACCCGCGTCCGCCTCGTCCGTCGCCCTCGCGGCCAGGGCGCGGGCTACGTCACCGGTCTGATCGAGATGGCCGCGACTGCACGAGGCACGTACCTCGCCCGCATGGACGCCGACGACGTCGCCCGGCCGGAGCGCTTTGAAGCACAGGTCGACCGACTCCGCGCGGACGACCGGCTCGTCCTGGTGGGCGGGCAGGTTCGATGGATCGATCCGTTCGGGCTCGACCTCGGCACGAGCGACTACCCGACGGACCACGACGAGATCGATGTCGAGCTTTTGGCCGGTCGTGGGGGTGTGATCTGTCACCCGGCGAGCATGATTCGCAGATCGGCTTTCGAGCAGGCGGGCGGCTATCGCGAGCAGTTCTCGCCGAGCGAGGACCTCGATCTTTGGCTTCGCCTGGCCGAGGTGGGCCCGGTGGCGAACCTGGCCGAGGTGGTGCTGGACTATCGCCAGCACCTCCAGAGCGTGACGCACAGCCGTCGGGCCGAGCAGCTTCAGATCAAGCCGAAGATCGTCGGAGAAGCTCACGCGCGACGCGGGCTTCCGCCGCCCGTCGAGTCGAAACTCGATGCCTGGGAGCCGGCTGCGCCCGACATGCTTCTGCACCGTTGGGGTTGGCTGGCCCTGAAGGAACACGACCTGGCCGCGGCGCGGTCGCACGGCCTCGATCTGCTGCGACGTCGGCCGATAAGCCCCCGTTCGTGGAAGCTCGCCTTCTGCGCGCTGCGAGGCCGATAAGCGTCACCACTGGCTTACGACCCTCGATCATCCGACACAGTCAGGATGCGGCTAGCCTCCAACGTGCCGGCCACGCCCGAAGTTTCGGTGCTGATGCCCGTCTACAACGGCGAGACCTACCTCGTCTCCGCCGTCGAGTCGATCCTTCACCAGACCTATTCCGACTTCGAAATCGTCATCGTCGATGACGGCAGCACCGACGGCACCCACGAGATCCTGAGGCAGTTCGAGCGACAGGACGAACGCGTCCGCGTCTACCTCCGGCCTCACGTCGGATACGTCAAACAGCTCAACTTCGGCCTGAGCGTGTGCCGCGGTGTCTTCATCGCCCGAATGGACGGCGATGACCTGGCCTATGAAGATCGCCTGGCGATCCAGGTCGAGGAGCTGCGAAGTCGGCCCGAGGTCATGGTGCTGGGCGGGGCCTACGACCTGATCGACAGTCGCGGCAGACTGCTGCGTCGTCACTGGCCTCCGACCGACAACGCGACGCTTCAAGAGATGTGTCTGACCGGCCAAACGCCCATCGGCCACCCGACGGCGCTCATGCGGCGGGCCGACGTGCTGGCCGTGGGTGGCTACGACGAGACGCTCGAGACGGCCGAAGACATCGACCTGTGGCTTCGGCTCGGAGAGCGTGGCGAGCTCGCGTGCGTGCATCACCCGCTGCTCCAGTACCGCCAGCACGACAAGAGCGTGAGCGAAGAGCGCGCCCACGAACAGGCCGAGTGCATCCGTCTCGGCTGCGAGCGGGCCTACCTCCGACGCGGGCTTGCGCGAACGTTCACCGCGCCCCCGGCGTGGCGACCGACGGGCGAGCGGGCACGGACGGACTTCCTGCTGACCTACGGCTGGTGGGCCTTCAACTCACGCGAGCGATCGACCGCCTTGATCTACGGTCTCAAGGCACTGCACCGCAGACCTCTGGCGCAAGAGCCCTGGCGCTTGCTGTACGCCAGCCTCCTCAAGCCGAGCCCCGACCGGCTCGAATCCGTCCAGCCAAAAGAACGGGCCGCCTGACGATGGCGCGCGTGCTCTACGTCACCAGCGTCCCGCCGTGGCCTCTGTCGAAGAACGGCGGCGGGCAGCGGACGCGCGTGCTGCTCGACGCGATGACCACGCTGGGCCATGACGTCGAGACGGTCGCCGTCCTGCCCCACGGCATCTCGAAGGTCCCGCCCGACGACGAACTCGCCGCGGCGGGCGTCCGCGTCGCGTTTGAATCTGCTGCGGATCGGCCCGACACGTCTCGACTCCCCTCCCTGCTCGGATCAATGCAGGCCGTGTCGCGACGATTCCGGGCGAGGTACGGAGGTGATCCCGCGACCGCCGCAGCCGTCCGCCGCGTCGCCGACGAGGTTCGTCCGGATGTAGCCGTCTTCCGCTACGGCTGGACCGTCGCCCGCTGCGGCGACGTCGCGTTTCAACTGGCTCCCAGGACTCTGGTCGATTTTGATGACGTCGACTGGATGACCCTGAAGTCGCAGCACGATGCCGAGCCGTGGCCGGGCATCGCCGGCAGGCTCGGCATGGCGATCGCTCGCCGAACCGTCAAGCGCATGCTGCTGCCGATCATCCGAAAGTGCGACGGCATCTGGTCGACCAGCCTGGCCGATGTTGACGCACTCAAGGCAGAGGGCGTTGGCTCGGTTCTGCTCCCCAACATTCCGCTCGATCCGGCCGACGTTCGCCAACCCCCTCAGCCGCTCGCCCCGTCGGCAGAGAATGCGACGAGCGTCCTCTTCATCGGCGACCTTCGGCACGGCCCCAACGCCCACGGATTGGCCCGCTTCCTTCAAGACGTTTGGCCCGAGGTGCGGCGACGGGTGCCCAACGCGATGTTCCGCATCGTCGGGCGTGATCTGTCGCCCGAGCTTTCGGCCTTGGCTGAGGAGGCGGGACAGGTCGAGGTCGCCGGCTTCGTCGATGACTTGCGGCGAGTTTATGAAGAGGCGGCCGTCGTCGCGGTGCCTTGCTGGTGGGGTGGCGGGACGAAGATCAAGGTCGCCGAGGCGGCGGCGCTGGGCCGGGCGCAAGTCGCAACACGCGCGGCCCTACGCGGCTACGAGTTCCTCGCCGACCATCCCGCCGCCGCCGTCGTCGCCGATTCCGACTCGAATTTTGCCGAGGCGATCGTCCGACTCCTGAGTGACGTTCCGGCCCGTCACCGTCTCGAAACCGCCGGGCCTGCCGCGGTGAACGAGCGGTTGAATTTCGACGTTGCCCGCAGTGCCGTGGCCGAACTGCTGCCGGCAAGTTCTTAGGTCGATAGGTTGTCCGTGCGCATCACGTTCGTCCTGCCCGTCGCTTCACTCGAAGGGGGCGTCCGCGTCGTCGCCGAGTACGCCCGGCAACTTCAAGAGCGGGGGCACGACGTCGAGGTCGTGAGCCTCGGCCGCTACCCGTCCAAACCCCTGTGGAGTCGCACCAAGAGCCGGATCAAGGCGTTGCTTGCGGGTCGATTGAGTGAGGCCGTCGCCGCGACGCCTGTCAGGAAGGCGGGGCCGAGCCACGTTGACGAGCTGGGTCCTTTGCATCGCAGGCTCCCCCACGCCGGACCGGTTCGAGATATCGACGTGGCCGATGCAGACGTCGTCATCGCGACCTGGTGGCAGACGGTGCCATGGGTGGCTGCGTTGTCGGCATCGAAGGGCAAGAAGGTCCACTTCATCCAGCACGACGAGCGTGTGATGATGGCGACGCCCGAAGCCAAGGCCGAGGCGGGCGATGTCACTTGGAAGACGCCCGATTTTTCGCGCGTCACGGTCGCATCCTGGATCACCGATGTCGGCCGGCGCGAGTACGACGCGGATTCGACCGTCGTCTCCAACGCCGTCTCGCAAACGCTCTTCAACGCCCCGCCGCGACCGCAAGGCCGGCCCGCGACGGTCGGCTTCATGGACAGCCGCGTCAGCTTCAAGGGTGCCGACGTCGCCGCGGCCGCTGTGGAGCTGGCCCGGGAAAGGTTGCCGGATCTGCGTGTCGTCTGCTTCGGGGCCAACGAGCGATCAGACGGTCATGCGCCGTCGTGGGCGTCGTACCACCATCGCCCGCCTCAGGAGACGATTGCGGACGTCTATCGGTCGTGCGACGCGTGGTTGTTCGCGAGCCGGTGCGAGGGGTTCGGGCTTCCGATTCTCGAGGCGATGGCCTGCCGGACGCCGGTCATCGGCACGCCTGCAGGTGCCGGCCCCGACCTCATCAACAGCGACAACGGCCGACTGGTTCCGATGAATGATCCCAAGTCCATGGCCGAGGCGATCGTGGAGGTTGTGTCGCTGTCGCCAGACGACTGGCAGGAGATGAGTCATGCCGCGCATGAAACGGCAAGCCGGCACAGCTGGTCGGCCGCAACGGACGAATTTGAGGGGTTCTTGCGAAGCGCAGCGGGCGAATGAGGTTTCACCCTTTCCGGGGCGGATTGGCTGACGCGACAAGCCGATACAATGACGTCGGCCGCTCTGTTGTCGACACCGCCCCCCTGCCTCGAACCGCGACCGCGTGAACCGAATTCCCCTAGCTGATCCATCGAGCGACAAGCCGCGGCAGCGGCTGAGCGTCGTTCTGCCCGCTTACAACGAGCAGGACGTCCTGCCGATGGCGCTCGAACGCTTCCTGGGCATCGGACCTGAGCTGGCAAAGCTTGGGCTCGATCTCGAGCTGGTCATCGTCAACGACGGCAGCCGAGACACCACGCCGCAGCTTCTCGACGAGGCGGCAGCGAGCGACCCGCGTGTCAAGGCCGTGCACCTGACCCGCAACTTCGGGCACCAGGCCGCCATCAGTGCCGGCCTTCGCGTGGCGACGGGTGACGCGGTGGCGATCATGGACGTTGATCTTCAGGATCCGCCCGAGATCTTGCCGAAGTTCGTCGCGAAGTGGCGCGAGGGGTTCCAAGTCGTCTACGCCGTCCGCCGCAAGCGCAAGGAGTCGCTCTTCAAGCGGACCGCGTACTGGGCGTTCTACCGGCTCATGGCCTTTGTCAGCGAGATGGACATTCCGCTCGATTCAGGCGATTTCTGCCTGATGGACCGCACCGCCGTCGACCTCATGAACGGCCTGCCCGAGTGCGAGCGGTTCGTCAGAGGCCTTCGGACGTGGGTCGGGCTCAAGCAGACGGGCCTGGAATACGAGCGAGACGCCCGGGCGGCCGGGGTTCCGCAATACACGTTCAAGAAGCTCGTCAAACTCGCCGCCGATGGGCTGGTCAGCTTCAGCGGCGTGCCGTTGAAGATGGTGACTCGCGTCGGGGTGCTGTGCGGCATCGGATCGGTGCTGTTCACCATCTGGGCCGTGCTCGACGGCATCTTCAACATCACCGGTGCCGACGCCGGCTGGCCGAGCCTGGCGGCGATCGTGACCTTCATCGGGTCGGTTCAGCTTTTGTCGCTCGGCATCATCGGCGAGTACCTGAGCCGCATCTTCGTCGAGGTCAAGGGGCGGCCGACGTATCTCATCGCCCGCATCGAATCTTCCGCCGGTGACGGCATCGACGTTGCCGACGTCCCCGTGCTCAACGGCCACGGCCGGGCAAGCACGAGGCTTCCCGAACCTGCGGAGGCGCAACCAGCGTGAGCCCGATCCCGATCGCGCTCATCCTGCTCATCGGCGGGCTCAGCTTCTGGCTGACGCTCCACCGCTCCGTCGGTGCGGCCTTCGCGTACGTGATGATGCCGGTCATCCTCTTGGCCTACACGGTCAGGCCGATCGAAATTCAGAGGCTGCCGGACATCGACACCGTCACGGCTGCGAGCTATGGGGCGTTGCTGGCCATCATGATTCGCGGCTGGCGGCCGGCGTTCACGCTGAACGCGATCGACGTGATGGTCATCGTCATGGCCCTGTGGCGCGTCGTGGCCAGCGTCGCGACCGACGTCATCTACACCGGTGTCAGCACCCTTGGCAGCGACACGCTGAGCGTCCTGGGCCCGTACTTCATGGCGCGGGCGGCGTTTGTTGATCCACTCTGGCGACGCCGATCGGCCAAGGTGCTGGCGGGCATCGCGATGGCGCTGGCGTTTGTGACGATGATCGAGTTTCGGCTCAAGCCGATGTTCTTCGCACGAGAGATCATGAAGCCGCTGGACCTGACCAGCGTCGACTGGGTGCAGGTGCAGTCTCGCTTCGGCTTCTTCCGGGCACAGGCCTCGTTCTGTCACCCGATCGACCTCGGCAACGGTGCCGCCATCGCCGGCTGCATGCTGCTGGCGCTCGCCTTGACGAGCCGGCAGACCCTGCGGACGTGGTGGGTCGCGGCGGGCGCATCTGCCTGTGCGGGCATGGTGTTGATGAGCATGAGCTTCACCAGCTACGTGGCCGTCGCGGCTATCGGCGGGTTGTTGTTGCTGCTTCGGTCGGTTCGTGTCGGTGCGGTCCTTCTCGTGCCGATCGGGCTGGTCGCACTCATCGGCTACGGCATGATGACGCAGCACTTTGCCACGACCGAGCCCGAAGCGCCCGAATGGCAGCACTACGAGGAGTCCGACGAAACGTCGGGCAGCTTGTACGTGCGTCACCTGATCGTGCACAGCGTCTGGCCCACGGTGTCGGAGGCGGGCGTTTTCGGCATCGGTAAGAACAAGTACCGGCCGCGCGACTTCGGTCTCGAGAGCGTCGACAACAGCTACGCCCTCTTCATCCTCAGCTTCGGATGGGGCTACCTGGCCCTGTTCCTGCTGACCGCATTCGTCATCGCGGCCAAGGCGACGTTGGTCCTGTTGCAGATCGAATCGGGCCCCAGCCGCCTGCCCATGGCCGCGGCGGTGGCGGGCATCATCGGGACGATCCTGGGCATGTACACCGTCTTCTTCGGCTTCGTTTATGCGACGCTCTTTTGGGTGCTGATTGGCATCGTGTCGAGCATGATTCGTGAGGTGTACGAGCGGGCAGGCACTGCCGCACCGGTCCAGCTCGAGTCGGGCCGGCGTGCGGTTGCCGAAGCCGAAGGGCAAGGCGTCGGCGCGTTCGTCTGAAAACGGCGAGTGCCTGAATGGACCGACTTGATCGGTCGATGAAACGACAGGGACGTCTCGAACCGACTTGGCAGCCGCACGCCATTCCGCCACACTCATGACCGCTGTGACCGCCGGCCCTTTTGCTAACGACGCCTCTGCCGAGCCCAAGGCTCGCCAGGCGAGCATCGTGCCTTCGATCATCTTGATGATCGCTCTGAGTGCGCTGCTCGTTCGCCTGGCCGCAATCCTGCTCGTGGCCGACCCTGCATCGCCTGGAGCGATGGAACACAGCAGCCTCGCCAGCGGCTTGATCACCGGGCAGGGCTTCAGCTTCAACGAGTCCGCCGGCTACACCGAGCGTGGCCTGTACGAGCCGAGCAGTGTCCAGTCGCCCCCCTATCCGCTGTTCCTCGCCGGGCTGTACAAGCTCTTTGGAATCGCCGCGCCTGGAGCCTTCATCACCGCCTGGATCGTCAACGCGCTCTTCGCCGCGGCCACGGTGCCGGTCCTGTACCTGCTCGCGCGACGCATCGCCCCGGACGGTCGCTACGGCCATGTCGTGGGCGTCGTGGCGGCGGGACTGTTCGCGATGTGGCCGACGCAGGTCTTCGCCGTGACTCAGGCCCAGGCGATCGTCGCGATCACGTTCGGCTTCGTGGCGGTGTCGTGGCTCTGGCTGGAAAGCCTGGCGACGGGTCGTCTGCTCCCATGGATCGCCTACGGCCTGATCGGCTGCGTCGCGGCTTTGACAGAGCCCGTGCTGCTCCCGCCGATGGCACTGTCGGGCCTGTGGATCATCTTCACGAAGCGGCTTCCCGTGCCCGTCCGGCTTCGCAACGCGGCCGTGCTGCTGGTCATCGCCTTCGCGGTCATCGGACCCTGGACGTGGCGCAACTACCGGGTGCACGACGTCTTCATGCCGATCAAGAGCACGTTCTGGGTCAACGTCTGGAAAGGCAACAACGCGACCGACCCCGGCAACAGCGGGACCGATCGCCCGACCCTCACGGCCGACCGGCTGGCGGAGTTCCGAGCCACCGGACGCGACGATCTTCGGCAGTATGACCTGCTCACGCCCGAACAACGCGTCGCCCTCGACGGCAAGCCCGCGGCAGAGCGGGAGGAGCTCTTCGGCACCTGGGCCAAGACGTGGATCAGCGACAACCCCGGCAGCTACGCTGCTGTCAGCGGTAAGCGGCTGGCCAAGACTGTCTGGTGGGACTGGGATCATCCCCAGGGGTACAAAGCGTTCTATCTCTACCCGATCACGCGGGCCCTGCTGCTCGTCGGCACGCTGGTGGGTGGCGTGATCGCGTGGCGACGCGGGTGGCGCATGGGGCACGTCGTCTTGCTGTCCGGCACCGCAGTTTTGACCTACACGCTGACGGTCACGGCCGCCCGGTTCGGGCTTCCGCTGGAACCGTTCCAGTTCCTGCTGTGTGCGGCGGTTTTCGTGTCGCTGTTCGGCCGCAAGGTGGTCGAGACCGCGCGTCCGCCGCGAGTGACGGGCTATCTTGGCTCCCGCGGCATCAACGACGGCCGCCAGTAACCTGCGACTGAACCCGACACCGTGCTCGCCCTCGTCGCGATCATCAACTACCGCACCGGCGGCCTGACCGTCGACTGCCTCGCGTCGCTCGAGCCCGAGATCCGGCTCGCCCGCGACACCTTCGGCGGCGACGTGCAGGTCGTCGTCGTCGACAATGCCAGCGGCGACGACTCGCCCGATCAGATCGAACAAGCGATTGCCGATCACGGCTGGCGCGACTGGTGCACGCTGCGTCGCCTGCCACGCAACGGCGGCTTCGCTTACGGCAACAACGAAGCAATTCGACCGACGCTCGCGACGGACGATCCGCCCAAGTACGTCTGGCTGCTCAACCCGGACACAGTCGTTCGGCCCAACGCACTCGTTGAGTTGGTCCGCTTTCTCGACGACCACCCGGAAGCCGGCATCGCCGGGAGCCGACTTGAAGATCCCGACGGCACGCCGCAGTCGTCGGCGTTTCGCTTTCCGAGCATCTTGAGCGAACTTGAAGGCGGGACCCGCGTGGGGTTAGTCAGTCGGATGCTTTCCGCAAAGGTCGTCGCTCCGCCGGTGCCTGCCACGACGGAGCCGATGCCGACCGACTGGATGGCGGGGGCGAGTCTGCTGGTTCGTCGCGAGGTCTTCGAGAAGGCGGGCTACATGGACGAGCAGTACTTCATGTACTTCGAAGAGGTCGCCTTCTGTCGCGAGGCGGCACGGGCGGGCTTCGGGCGGTGGTACATCCCGGCAAGCCGGGTCGTGCACCTTGTAGGCCAAGCCAGTGGCGTGACGACGAAAGGGACGACCAAGCGTCGCCCCGCTTACTGGTTCGACAGTCGAAGGCGATACTTCCTGTCTCAACTCGGCGGGTTGCGAGCGACGCTCGCCGACGCGGCTTGGCTCGGCGGATTTGCCGCGTGGCGATTGCGTCGCAAGGTGCAGGGCAAGCCAGATTTCGATCCGCCAAAGCTGTTGGCCGATTCCTTCCGACACAGTGTCTTCCGCCGCGGCTGGCGGCTGCCGTCGTGAGCGACTTCGACCCCAACACCTTCGCCGGGATGCGGCAGCTCGTGCGCGAGGACCTCCACGCCCACGGCGACGACCGCACCAGGCCGGGATTCAAAGCGCTCAAGGCCTACCGCTTCGGCGTCTGGCGCATGAACGTGCCCCAGCCTTTCCGGGCCCCGCTGAGCATCTGGTATCGCCGGCAGTTCCGCCGCTGTCGCGACGTGTACGGCATCGAGCTTCCTTATGCCGCGACGGTCGGCCGACGACTCGTCATCGAGCACCAGCACGGCATCGTCGTCCACGGCGCGACCGTCATCGGCGACGACTGCACGATTCGCCAGGGCGTCACGCTCGGGAACAAGACCATGGACAAGCCGTTCGACGCCCCGACGACTCGGCAACGGCGTCAATGTCGGTGCCGGGGCGAAAGTCCTCGGTGCCGTGACGCTTGGAGACGGTTGTCAGGTCGGTGCGAATGCCGTCGTCGTCAAAGACGTGCCTGCCGGCGCGACGGCGGTCGGGATCCCGGCGAAGCTGCTCGGAGGCAAGTCGTGAGCATCGGCATCGTCGCCATCGGTCGCAACGAGGGCGACCGCGCCAAGCAGTGTCTTCAGACGGCAGTCTCGTTCGTCGATGATCCGTCGCTCGTCGTCTACGTCGACTCCGGCAGCACGGACGGCTCGCCCGACTTCGCCCGCTCGCTCGGCGTCACGGTGGTCGACCTCGACCTGACGAAACCCTTCACCGCAGCCCGCGCCCGCAACGCCGGCTACGCGGAGCTGTCGAAGGACGTGCCGTTTGTTCAGTTCCTGGATGCCGACTGCGAACTTGTCGACGGCTGGCTCGCGACGGCCGTGGCCGCCCTCGAAGCCGATGAAAAGCTCGCCGGCGTCGCGGGCCTTCGTCGCGAGAGGTTTCCCGATGCGACGGTCTACAACAAGCTGTGCGACTTGGAGTGGAACACGCCCACCGGCGAGGCGAAGGCCGTCGGCGGCGACGCGATGTTCCGCCGAACTGCACTCGATGACGTCGGCGGTTACGACCCGACGATGATCGCTGGCGAAGAGCCCGAGATGTGCATTCGCCTGCGGTCCAAGGGCTGGACGCTTCGGCGAATCGAGTCCGAGATGACCCTCCACGACGCGGCCATGACGTCGTGGAAGCAGTGGTGGAACCGCAACAAGCGGGCCGGCCACGCTTATGCCGAGACGCTCGACCGACACCCGCCGACAGGGGCGAAGGAGGTCAGGAGCAACTACCTCTTTGGCTTGGTGGTGCCGCTTGTTCTTGTGACGGTTTTGCCGCTCGGACTTGCGACGTTCGCACTCGGACTAAGAGCTGCGCTGTTAGCCGTTGCCGTTTGCAGCTTTCCGATGGCGTGTCTGCTCGTCCTTGGCAGGACCGCGGATCGCGTGAAGAAACATCGACTCGCACGGGGCGACTCGGCTTCGGATGCGGCGACCTACGCGAAGTACGTCATGCTCGGCAAGGTGCCTCAGGCGATGGGCCAGCTCAAGTACCGATGGAACAAGCTTCGCGGGAGGCGGTCGGGATTGATCGAGTACAAGGGGTGAGGTGTGACTTGGTGGCTGCGGGCTTGTCGATCTTTGGTCGTGACGCGGAATGTAGCCGTTGCACTGAGGCATCTTCACGCTGCCTGCGGGCTGTAAGCCCGCGGCTGCACCGGACTTCTGAACCGGACTGTTGAACCTGACGTCTGGACCTGACTTCGTGGCGCAGAGCGCTTCAGACGAGATAGCCGCGGGCTTACAGCCCGCAGGTAGATCTGGGGCGCCGTTGAACATGTTCACGCTGCCTGCGGGCTGTAAGCCCGCGGCTGTTGGGTTGATCAGTAGCCGGTTTGCAAGTCGATGACGTTCTTCTCTTCGCCGCGGGCCAAGGCGGACAGCAGGTCGGCAAGGGCGTCGGCACGCTTCTCCTGTCGCCCTGCCGCCGCCCACGCGCCGGCGACGTGGGGCGACATCACGACGTTGTCCAGCTCGTGCCACGAACAGTCCCCCGGCCGCACCATCTCACGCTCGCCCTCCGGCACGGAATGCGGGTAACGCCACCACACGTCCAACCCCGCGGCCGCGATGTGACCGCTGCGGCATGCGTCGAATAGGGATTGCTCGACCATCACATCACCCCGCCCGACGTTGACCACGACCGCGCCAGCGGGCATAGCGGCAAAGGCGTCGTCATCGAGCAGGCCACGCGTCGCGTCCGTCGACGGCAAGGCAGAGATCAAGACGTCGGCCGTCGGCAGGACGGCCGCGAGTTGGTCGATGCTCGTCGTGCCGTCGCGACCGGAACGGGTGATCCCGGTGACGGTCAGGCCCAGCGCTTCAAGCACCCGCCCGATGCGTCGGCCGATCTGCCCGAAGCCGAGAACGACGGCCCGTTTGCCGTTGAGCACGATCAGCTTGCGAAAGCTGTCGTCGTCGCTGCTTCGGCCGGGCCAGCGACCGTGGCGAAGCGATCGATCCATCGGCACCACCCGTCGACAGGCGGCCAGGAGCAGCGTGATCGCCTGCTCGGCGGTTGCGTCCGCGTTGTCGTGAAGGTTGTGCAGCGTTACACGTCTGTCGGTCGACCGGACGGCCTCGACAATCTCAGGCCCGGCCCCCGCCCACGGAAGCACGACGGCGCGGATGTTCGGCAACGGCGACAGGTCGGAGGTTCGGGCGTCGCCGACGGAAACGTCGGTCGCTTCCGGAGGCGCATCGCCCGCCGTCACGTCGCAGGTTGGGGCGGTGGCGGATTGAAGACGATCCAGAAGCTCCGGCTTCCATGAGCCTGAGAGGTGGACGCGAAGGCGTGACATGGTCGAAGCCTAAACCTGTCGTGACCTTTCCCATCGCCTACCTCGCCGGCCAGTTCCCGTTGCGGAGCGAGACGTTTGTCTGGCGTGAGGTTCGCGAGCTTCGCCGTCGCGGTTGGCCGGTGCACACGTTTGGCCTTCGACGGCCGGGCGAGGTGCCGGACGGTCTTCAGGATTTGGCGGAGGCGACCGAGTACGTTTACGAGCCGCTCGGCGATGCGGGGCATGTCGGTCGCAAGGCCGAACGCTCTTCTGTGCCGCGGTTGAGTTGGGTGCGAGATGCCGTTGCCCCCGGAGAGCCGACGGGCCTGCGCGATCGCTTGACCCTTCGGTTTCAGCAAAGGGCTGGTAAGAGGCTGGCCCGGCGGCTGATCGAGCTCGGAATCCGTCACGTCCACGCACACTTCGCGCACGCCCCAACCAGCGTCGCCATGTATGCGGCGGCCGAGGCGGGCATCGGGTTCAGCTTCACCGGGCATGCCAACGATCTCTTTCAACGCCGGCAGCTCCTGCGACGGAAGCTTGAGCGGGCAAGCTTCGTCGGGTGCATCAGCGCGTGGCATCAAGCGCTGTACGAGTCGATCCACCCCGGCGGCCGATATGAGGTCGTCCGTTGCGGCGTGCCGGTGTCTGATTACGGCCCGCGGCCAGAACAAGATGAACATCGCCTGCGCGTCCTGACTATTTGTCGCCTCGTGGAGAAGAAAGGGGTCGACACGCTGCTCAAGGCCGCGGCTCGATCGCCGGGCGTGACGGTGACCGTCGCCGGAGATGGCCCGATGCGGGAACAACTGGAGGCGATGGCTGGTGAGAGCGTCCGGTTCGTCGGCAGCGTGGATGCCGAGGCGGTGCCGGAGCTTTTGCGTCGGCACGACGCCTTCGCCCTGCCGTGTCGACCGGCGACGACGGGTGATCGCGACGGGATTCCGGTGGTACTCATGGAAGCCATGGCCGCGGGCCTGCCCGTCGTTGCCGGCGACCTGCCGGCCATCCGTGAGCTGATTCAGGACGGCGTGACGGGGCGTCTTCTGGATGTCGAGGGTCGTCCGCTCGATCAGCAAAGCGAAACGCTGGCGACTCTTCTCAGCCAGTGGCGCACCGCTCCTGACGCGACCCTTGCCATGGCGGAGGCGGGTAGGCGTCGGGTGGAACAGGAATTTTCCCTCGCAGGAAACGTCGATCGACTCGCGACATTGCTCCTCGGAGCTATGGAGGCAAGTTGATCTTCAGTTGTGGTTGCTCCACGTGATATTGGCCCGATAACGTCTGCTGGCGGCGTTCGCGTCGCAGCCACGGTCGCGATGGGCCGACGCATCCATTGCCGCCCGTTCGCAGAGCACGACTTTGCCACTCATGACCGACGCCGACACCAACTCCAACGCAGCACAGCCCGGCTCGCAGCCGGGCAGGCGTTACGCGTTGGTAACGCCCTGTCGGGACGAGGCGGATTACGCGGTCATGACGCTCTCGAGCATCGCCGACCAGACGGAACCGCCGGCGTTGTGGGTGATCGTTGATGACGGCAGCTCCGACCGGACGCCCCAGATCCTTCGGCAGTGGTCCGAGCGGCTGCCGTACGTGAAGGTCGTTCGCCGGGAGAAGCGGCAGCAGAACGGCAGGCGTGTGGGTGCGGGTGTCGTCGAGGCCTTCGATGCGGGCCTGGAGCACGTCGACCTCGATGCCGTCGATTACGTCTGCAAGTTCGACCTGGACCTCAAGATGCCGCCCGGTTACTTCGCGGCGGTGATGGACGAGATGGAGTCGGACCCGCGTTTGGCCGTCTTCAGCGGCAAGCCTTACTTCCGCCACCGCGACGCGATCGGGCGAGAGCGGATGGTCAGCGAAATGTGCGGCGACGAGAACGCCGTCGGCATGGCCAAGTTTTACCGCGTGTCCGCTTTCAAAGACATTGGCGGGTTCGTCCGCGAGCTCATGTGGGACGGCATCGACGGGCACATGTGCCGGATGAAGGGGTGGCGTGCCCGAAGCCGCAACGGCATCGAAGCGTTGAGATTCGAGCACCTTCGACCGATGGGAACCAGTCACCGCGGCTGGTGGACCGGCCGGGCAAGGCACGGCCGCGGTCAGCATTTCATGGGCACGGGTTTCGTCTACATGCTGGCCAGCGCGGTCTATCGCCTGTCGCGCCCGCCATTGGTGCTCGGTGGCATCGCCATGATGTCGGGCTACGTCTGGTCGATTCTGCGTCGAAGGCCTCGATTCGACGAGTCGTACGACAAGCCGGAGTTCCGCCGTTTCCTGCGTCGCTATCAGCGCATGTGCCTGCTACAGGGCAAAGAGGCGGCAACGCGACAGCTCGACGAAGAGCAAGCGGACGTCTTCAAGGAACGTCAGGCACGGGTTCCGACCCATCCCGCGTTAAACGAATCGCGTGCCGGGACACCCTTTTTGCCGACCCCGACGCCCGCAACGAGCTGACAGGGCACGGGACCCTCGCCGCAAACGTCCCGAGCGTGTGCGTGTCGGAGGTGGCAACGACTGATGTACGGCGATGCCGAGGTGGCGTTGAAGATGCGTGTCCATCGTGCCGACGAACCAGAAGCTGGGATCCCCCTCGGGCTGCCCGCGATACGACCGGTCACCTTCTTCCACCGCGGCTCCCTTGACCACTCGTAGCCATCCGGTCGACACGATCGCCACGCCGCCTCAGGCCCGTACCGTCGCCCGAGATTACGACGTGCCGCAGCCGACCACGCAAGGCGACAACCTCGATGACGCAGGCGACGAGCCGCTGTACCTCGCGGACCTCCCGCGGACCCGCCTGGCCGGCATCTCCATCCATTCGGTGACGGAGAGGCAGGTCGTCCGGACGATCTTGTCCGAGCTTGCCGCCGGTCGCGGCGGGACGGTCGTCACGCCGAACCTCGACCACCTGTTCCGTGCGAACAAGGGCGTCTCGTTTCGCGCGCTGGTCGCAGACTTCGACCTCGTCGTCGCCGACGGCATGCCGTTGGTGTGGGCGAGCAAGCTGCAGGGCACGCCCTTGCCCGAACGCGTGGCCGGGAGCAATCTCATCACGTCGCTCAGCGAAGGCGCGGCCGAAGCGGGGCGAAGCCTGTTCCTCCTGGGAGGCGATCCCGGCACGGCCGACGGATCGGCAACGGTGCTTCGCGAGCGTCACCCCGGCATCAAGATCGCCGGCACGCATTGCCCCGAACGAGGCTTCGAAAAGAGCACGGTCCGGTTCGCGCAGATGGTCGACGCGCTCCGCAAGGCCGAGCCGGACATCGTCTTCGTCGCTCTCGGCTCGCCCAAGCAGGAGGTGCTCATCAAGCAGCTCCAGCCGACGCTGCCCAATGCCTGGTGGCTCGGCATCGGTATCAGTTTCAGCTTTATCACCGGCGACGTCTCGCGTGCGCCGGCCTGGATGCGAAACAACGGCCTCGAGTGGATCCATCGCCTCTCCCAAGAGCCCGGACGACTCGGGCGACGCTACCTCGTCGACGGCCCGCCCTACGCGGCGAAGTTGATGGTCGGTTCCCTGTGGCAACGCTTCGCCGGCAAGACGGCAGGCGTTGCGACGAGTCCCAAAGCGGTTCGCCTGCCACGAGAATCGACCAACGGCTTCGGCGAAGCACCGGCCGTCGTCACGACCGACAAGACCGCTCCCGACAAGACCGCTCCCGACAAGACCGCTCCCGACGAGCCGGATCCTCACGCGGGCGACATTGTCTCGCACACGACGAGTCCGATCGAAGGCACGGAGCGGGATGTACTCAGTGGGCTACGCGAGATGATTCTCCTCGGCGGCCAGGCGTTGCCGAGCCGACTTGCGGTCACGGTCGAGCGGCCCGTGTTGGAGATGCCGCTCTGTCGCAGGCCGAACGACGAGAAGATGCACGCCGGGCAGATGGAGCGTTTGATCGACGGCTGGCTCCGGTGGAGCGAAGGGGTTGCGGATTTGGCGGGCATCGATTTTCTGCCGACGCGGCTCGTCTTCAACAACAACGCGCGGCGCCCGGAACTTGTCAGCCCTGCCGGCGTGGTGCCGAGGCCGGCCGGGGCGTTCTCGATCGAGACGGACCGCTCCCCGCACCGTGGAACCGGCGGGCTTTTGCACGACCTGGTCGACGGCTACGACCCCAATTCTCTCGTCCTTGTCTGCACGGCCCGGCAGGTCATGATCGATCCGCTCGTCGCGGTCGTTCGAACGCTCGCCGGCCGAATCGCCAAGGGTGCCGATGCGGCGATCATCGCCCACCGCGACGGCACACCCGCGGGCGTGATGATGATGCGTTGCTCGGTGCTCCAGGCGGTGAAGTCGGTCGGGTACGTCGACATGAAGCAGCAGGCGTTCCCGGAGCTTCGCGAGCGTTTCGACATTCGCGTCGTCCGCTCACGCCGCGCGACGGGCATCCCGGTCTTCGGTGCGGGAAGCTACATCCATGCGGTCGGCAGATACCACGCCCAGCGCGACGGCCGCGGTTTCGAACCGCCGCCACTCGGGATTCCGCTGGCGGAGGACTTCGGTTGCCACTTCACGCTCGTCGAAGACGGGGCGACGGTCGATCCGTCGGCCTACCTGCACGATTCGGTCGTTCTAGCCGGAGGCGTGGTCGAGGCGGATGCGAGCGTCGTCGGCAGCGTGGTCAGTGGTCGCGGCGTGGTGCGTCGTGGACGTGAGGTTCTTGGGCAACTGGTCGCATGACCTGATACCGGACGTTTGGCTTCTGCTAGATTCAACGCTGTCGGCCGATGGTCGATGAAGACGGGCAACGCCCACGACCGAGCTCATGTCGACGCTGGTTTCCCCGACACCTTCTCCCGCTGATGCGTCGTCGGCCTCTGCGCCGGTCGCGGGTGTGACTTCGGAGACGACGCTGGGACATGTGCCGCGCCAACTGGTCGCCCCGCTGCCGCCGTCGTGGCGAACCTGGCGACCCAAACTCACCGCCGGGCGATTAATCTTCGCTTCGGCATTGGCTGCTTTGGCGGTGTTGGCTTGCTGGTGGGCCTGGGTGGACCTGGTCGGGCTGATCGACCTCAACGGACACAACGGGCACATCGTTCTGGTGCCCGTCGCCATAGCGGTGCTTGTGTGGGTTCGCCGTCGACGCATTGCGTACATCCGGGTGGGGACGCGTCTTCTGGGCCCGGTGATCGCGCTCGTCGGGATCATCTGCCTGTTGTCAGGCGGGTCCGCCGGGGTTTCGTACCTCTATCACGCCGGGGCGGTGCTCGTCGCGCTTGGCGCTTTCGTCAGCGTGAGCGGCAAGGGGATCATTCTGCGACTTCTACCGGTGATGGCGGCTTTGCTGCTGTTGCTGCCGGTGCCGGGGCGTGTTCGTGAGACCGTCGCTCCCCCGCTGCGTGAGCACACTCTTTCCGTCTCAACGGGCATCTTGAGGGCGATGCGACTTGTGCAGGTTGAACGAATCGACCACAACATGGTGGCCGTCTCGGCGATGGCCGATGGCGACCGCGATGTCGTCGCCACGGCCGTCCCGATTTCGCGGCTCAGGGCCGCTTGCGAGGGGATGCCGACGACGATGGTGCTTTTCGTCGTCATCTATACTTATGCGTTTGCCAGGCCTCTGCGGAATCGGTATCGCTGGCTCTTGCTGATCTTGTGCATTCCGCTCGGTCTCATCGCCAACGTCATCCGGGCAACGCCGCTGGTCTGGCTCTTGGCACAGACGTCTGCCGGTTCGAGCTCGGCCGCGTCGACGGAGCTGGCCGTGCGGGTCGGCACGTATTCCGAGTGGCTGGCGGTGCCTCTGGGGCTTCTGGCGGCGGCGGGGATGGTCCGCCTGCTCTGCTGGAGCGGCCTGCACGTCAACACGTATCGCTTGGCCCGATGACCGATGTTGCCGACAACATCTCGACGCCCAGGTCGCTCAGGCCCAGTCGCCACGGTTGGCTCGCTCCGTCGCTGGTGTTGTTGCTGCTGGCCTGCGTCGGCTTCTGGCAACATCGGCTTCATCGGCCCGACGACTGGTCGGGCTACCACGCCCGTGCGGGCAACGCAGTTGCGACCTTCGAGCCGGAAGTCGTCATGACGAATCTGGGTCAATGGGTCGGTTATGAGCGGCCTGCCGACGCTCCCGCCTACCCGGTCCGGCCCGCCATCGCGGCCAAGAAGTGGGAGTTCTTGAACTTCTCGGCCGGCGACAGCTTTGGCGATACCGACGTTTGGTCCGCCGAGTTGGACGTCGTCGTCGCCTCACGCGACGTGACCGCACGCTCGTACTGGCCGACGCTGGCTGCGCCGGCCCGTGGCGGGCGTGTCATCGCGCAGTGGGCCCGGACGATGACCGTGGGAGGCCGATCGATCGACGGGACGGAGTTCCGCATCGCCACGCCCGAGGGTCAGGAGCGTCGCTGCTTCGGCTTCATCGCCATTGCCGCCGGGCCCGAGCCGACACCCGGCGGCGGTCGGACGACCGGCAGCATCGACGACGTCTTCGCCGGTTCGGGAGAAGATCACCACTACAAGCATCGGCGGCGCGGGGCGAGCGTCGTTCTGGTCCGTCTTGATCCGGCACTCTCGGCGATGAGGCAAGGGCCACGAGACGAGGTCTTGCGGGCGATCCTCGAGGCTTCGAGCGATATAGCCTCAGTCTTGCTGAACGATCTGGAGCAACCTTCACGCCCCTCACGTGTCTTACCGGGCGACGGTCGCGTGCAGCGGCCTCGGGCAGAGGCCGGATCAGGCGTGCCGGTCTTGGCCGGAACGCTTTGACGGCTCTTGCAGGTGCGATAACACGTCCTGGTCCGAGACTGAGGTCGGACATGCGGGCATGGCTTCCGATACCCTAAAGACGGCGCGTCACCCCGACGCACCGCCCCGCCAGACGAAGCAGCCCGTTCTGCCAGACGTCACCTACCGACCCACCCGGCCAGCTCGATGAGCACGACCCCGAACCAGCCTTCGAATTTGAAGCTCGTAGACGACGCATCCGCCCGCGGGCGAGACTTTTGGGCCGACGTGCCGTCGGCATCACCTGACGCGGCCCGACCCGCGGCGGGCGTCATGCAGCGAAAGCCCGCTGACCCGCTCGACCAGGCCAGGCGACTGCTACGCGGTCGCTGGCCGCTCATGATCGTCCTCGCCATCGGTGGAGGCCTCCTGGGCGGCATGTTCGGCTGGAAGGCCACCGTCCCGACCTACGAGGCCAGCGGTCGGATCTACTACAGGTTCAATATCGCGGGCATGACCGGCGATTCCCAAGGCGTCGGCTCCGGGGCGAAATCGTTCCTGAGCGACGAACGCTCCCGCATCGCGATGCACCCCACGATCGCCGAGCGGGCGATTCAGACGGATGTCTGGAAGGAGACGGGTTCCGAGCTGCCTTGGAACGTCTTCCAGTACCGCATCCAGGCGACGCACTCGGGCGGCGACAACACCATCGCGATCAAGTTCAGTGACGAGAACCCGCGCCTCGCCGAAGCGGGTGCAACGGCAGTGCTGGCGGCTTATCAAGAAGATTTCAGCGCCCGTCGGGCACGCGATGGGGACAAGCTCTTGACCGTTCGAGAGACAACCCTCGCCGAACTCGAGAGTCGACTCGCCGGGAAAGAGAACGACATCGCCTCCATCGCCCGGTCCTACGGCGGCACGGAAGACCTCGGCACCGTCGCAGAACGCATCCGGCTCGACGTCGAATCGGGCCGTGAGGAACTCGGCGAGCTTGAACGTGACCTGAGCAACGCCCGTCGCCTTCGTGACGGTGCCGACAGCCTGATGCCGCTCGACCTTGCCGAGGCGGATGACACGCTTCTGGCCCTGCTTCGGCAGCGAGACGCACTGCGCAGCGAGCTCTCCCGCATGCTTCGCACGCATGGCAAGAACAGCCCCCCGATTCGCACCATGCGGAACGACATGGCCAGCCTGGACGAAGAGATCGAGCTTCGCTCCGAAACGATCCGCCAGAATTACTTCGGCAACATGCCGAACCTCGCCAACGGCCTTGCAGAGCCGATTCGCGTCACGTCGGATTACCTGATGAAGACCGAGGCCCGGCTTGCCGACCTCGAGCGTCGACAGGACCAGCGGGAAGAGGCGCTCAAGGTCGCCACGGCCAATCGCGAAGAACTCACCCGATACACCCGCGAACGGACCAAGCTGCGCAGCGACATCGACACGCTGCGGAACGAAATCGAGAGGCAGCGGAACAACGACGTCATTGAAGACGAACTCGCCAGCAGCGGCGGTGCGTGGCTCGACCTTACCGGGCCGCCAGAAGGCTCCGCGTACGCCTCGAAGGACAAGCGACTTCCGACTGCCCTGGGTGGCATGATCCTCGGCGCCGGGCTTCCGGCGGCGTTGGTGATCGGAGTGGGGCTGCTCGACAAGCGGACCCGTTACAGCGACGACGCCGTCGACCTCGCGGCCAGCATTCCGGGTCAGAGCGGCAAGCCCGCGCCGCTCCTGGGCGTCTTGCCGAACCTGCCGGATCGCCTCAGTGATCCGAACCAGGCGAGCATCGCTGCCCACTGTGTGCACCAGATCCGCACGATTCTGCAGATCCACCACGCCGTCCCGCTCGCCGGTGCCGATGGGCCGACGGAAGAACCGCGCTCGTTCGCCGTCACCAGTGCCGGTCGCGGCGACGGCAAGACGAGCCTCGCGCTCGCCCTGGGCCTTTCCTACGCGGCCAGCGGCTGTCGGACGCTTCTGGTCGACACCGACCTCCGCAGCGGCGGGCTGACGCGCCGCCTCGACGTCCAAGGCGACGAAGGCGTCCTCGACGCCCTGCTCGGCGGGGATCTGCTTCAGGCCACCTGCGAGACGGAAGTGGCCAATCTGGCCGTGCTTCCGATCGGCAACGCCAAGGGAAGCCGTGCCGGCGTCTTCAGCCCGGTGGCGGTCCGTCAGATGCTTCGCCAGGCCAAGCGGAACTTCGATGTCATTCTGCTCGACTGCGGCCCGGTTCTGGGCAGCATTGAGGCGACCCCCGTCGCCAGCGCCGCCGATGCGACGATCTTGTGCGTCAGCCGCGGGCCAGACGCGCCCGATGGTCATGCGTGCTGCCAAGCACCTGGGTCACATCGACGCGGTGGTCGCGGGCCTGGTCTACAACCGTGCCGGCGCGGCCGACTTCGAGCGGAGCGTCGCCGGCATGAACTACCGAGATGCCGCCCGTGAAAAGGCTCCGGCATCGACGGCCAAGCGGTCGGCCTCGACCGCCCGCCGGACCGCCGGTCGCGCAGCCTGAGCCGACGAACGCCCTAAGACCTCCAGCCGTTGCTGCCCCACACTTCCAACGTCGTACCTGCCGATGGCCGTCTGGCTGCCGCGGCGGGAACGGGCCTGATCCGGACGATCTGGGGCCTGGAGCCGGTGCAGATTCACGCACGCTACTGGGCCAGCCAGGGCGTCTGCGTCGTCCGCTCCGAAGACACCGGCCCGGCCGCCCGAGGTGCGGATCTCTACTTGCTCCTTCAGCCGGAGAGCCTGCCACTCTTCGATCTGACCGAGGCGATGAAGGTGCTCAACTGGGTCGAGCCGACGGTGCTCACGGTCCGGCTCCAGGAGAAGCGGGACGACGGCTATCGCGAGGTCATCGTCTGCGAAGGCGACGAGCCCCACATCCGCCCCGCCGGAGCTCGGTCGATTGCCGACGACCGGTTCGTGCGCTTCGAGCGCGTCTACGACGGCGAAGAGGTTCGGCTCGGCAAGGCGATTCTGACGCCGGACCGCGAAATTGCCCAGCTCTGGCAGCAGGCTGGTGATCCGCTCAACGCCCGCCGTCGACTCCGAAAGTACGTTCCTGCCGAGGAGCGGGCCGTGGTCCGCACCCGTGGCAAGCTCTACGACCGCGGCGACGACCGAGAGATCGCGTTGATGATGCAGGATCTCGTCAGACGCTGGCAGCGACCCGACCAGACCATCCCCCGTGCCGCCCGCCACAAGCTGGCGGTCGGTGCGGGCCCGCGCCGCAGAACAGAAGAGAGCACGGTCTGGGCCGACCCGTCGACGAAGCTGGACGGGGTCGATTTCCTCGGACAGGTTTGGGTCGGTGCCGGGCGAAACCTGGCACGCGGGACGACCGTGGTCGGGCCACGGGTGGTGTGGGACGATCCGGCCCATCGCCCCGAAGATGGGGACGTCGGCGAGGTGCACTGGCCCGACCTCATGCCGCAGGTGCGGAACGTGCTTCCGATTCTTGGCGTGGGTGGAGGCTTGGCGAAGGGTCGAAGCCTGCTGTCGCTCAAGCGTCAGCCCAAGGGCTCTGACGCGGCGGAGACCTCTGAGGGTGCCGTCGCACCAGTCGGCGAGGCCGCCTTTGCCGCCACCAAGACCAACACGCGTCGGCCCGACACCGTCGTGCCGTCCAACCCGGGCGAGTTCTCGGAGGCCGGAAAGCGACTCTTTGACGTCTGCTTCTCCTCGGCTGCATTGATCTTCACGGCACCTGCGTGGCCTGTGATCATGTTCCTGATCTGGAAGGAGGACAAACGCCCCTTCTTCTTCGGTCACGTCCGGCAAAGCCGCGGCGGTCGGCCCTTCAAGTGCTGGAAGTTCCGGTCCATGTTCCGCAATGCCGAGGAGATCAAGAAGCGTCTCATCGCCGAAGGCCGCAACGAGGCGGACGGTGCGCAGTTCTTCATGGAAGACGACCCGCGGATCACGAAGATCGGCCGTTTCCTGCGCAAGACGAATCTCGACGAGCTGCCGCAGTTCTGGAACGTGCTGGCCGGTCACATGAGCGTCGTCGGGCCGCGTCCGAGCCCGGATAAGGAGAATCAGTTCAACCCGACCTGGCGAGAGGCGCGGCTCAGCGTCCGCCCCGGGATCACCGGGCTGTGGCAGATCCGCCGGACACGGGCCGAGGGCACAGACTTCCAGGAGTGGGTCAAGTACGACCTGGAGTACGTCGAGAAGCGATCCTTCCGCGGCGACCTGGTCTTGATCTTCAAGACGGTCGCGATGATTTTCCGGAAGATCGCCCGGAGTTGACGAAGGTGGAAGCGGACGCGTCCGTTCGGCCGACACAGTGAGTAGCGTTCTTGTTCCGTCGGTTGATGCCGACGCGCCGCATCATGTTGCCACGTCGAAGGACACTGCTCCGTCTGCTGATCGTTCCGGGCGTTCTTGCGCCCGCGACGCTGGCGGCGATGGCGTGGCGGGCGCACGAAGTCGAAGACGCTCGGCAGGCCCGCCGCACCGTCATGGCCGACGCCGAAGACGCTTTCGAGCGTGGCGACTGGGCGTCGGCTGTCCGCGGGTTCGGCAGGATCCTCGGCACCTCGTCCGCCGACGCCGGTACCGCGGCCGAGACGCACCTGATGCACCTCGCGATGGCCCAAGCTCGGGCCGATGCCGAGGGTAAAGGCCCTGCGTCGGGCCTTGTCACGTTGTCGCGCTTGAACGACAGCCCGAAGGTGTTCCAACTCCGTGCCGACCTGTATGCCGCGGCCGGTCAGGAGGGCGACCGCCTCCACGTCGCCGAGCAGTGGCTTGCCCTCCAGCCGAGGAACGGCCTGGCCCTTCGCCACCGCCGGGAGGCACTTGCCGCGACGGGTAACCCGAACGCGATCGATGCCGCTCTGGTCATCCTGGAGCATCCGTCTGCCGACGCGACCGATCGCCTCCGCCATCTCGAACTGTTGGCCCGTTTTGCCTTCGACGCAGAAGCCATCACGGCGGTCGGCATCGATGCCGTCGAAGAAGCACGCGATCGTGAGGAAGGTCTGGTCGAGGCCTTCGTGCTGCTTTCCCGGGCGTATGAGCTGACGAACAAGCCGACCCAGGCCGCGACGTGTTTGGACCAAGCAGTCGATCTGCTGTCGGCCCCGCCGCCACCTGTGGACGAGTGGACGGAAGTCGCCGCGCCGCGAAGAAGTCAACGAACGTCGTCTGCGGAAGAGGTGTTGCTGCTCGTCGACGCGCTCGACAATGCGGGCCGGCATCTGGAGGCCACGCGTGTTCTCGCTGATGCGGCACAGGTCCCGCAGGCTCCGACGCGGTTGCTTTTGCGAAACGCGGTGCGGCTTTCGGCAATTGGGCGTGACGACGAAGGCCGGGCACTTTGGGAGAAAGCCGAAGCACGAGGCGACGTGGCCGGGCATGCGAAGCTCGCGTGGCTGCTTCTAGAACGCGGGCCCCGGCCCGATCCCGCGGCGGAGCTGAGAGCGGTCACGCGCGAGATCGCTCGGGTGGCGCGTCTGCCTGGTGCGTTGGAGGTTGCGGGTGAACCGCGCTCGACGCCCATGGCCCCGCTTCATGTTCGGGCGGCCAACGCGGCTTCTGCCTTGGGCGATGGCGGGCTGGAGCTGTACCACCTTCGCAGGGCGTCTGCGACCTCGCCCTATGCGCCCGAGCCGCTGAAGCTGCTCATCGACCGACACGTCGCCCGGCTCGACGTCGACGCGGCCTCACGACAGCTCGACCGCCTGTCAACGACCGTCGAGCCGAACGACCCGGCACTCCTTGCGCTGCGTGGGAAGGTCGCGTACGCGGCTTGGCAGGTTCGGCAAAGCGAGCTTCTTCACAAGCGTGCCGTCACCGCGCTGAACGAGGCCGGCCCGCCGGCGGAGCTGGTGCCGCTTCTCGTTCGGCTGACGCACGACCAAGACCCCGCCGCGGCCCGAGCGCTAGCCGTCTCGACTTACAACACAAGCACGCCCGCCGTGCAGCTTCGGCTGGCGATCGCGTTGCACGACGTCGCCGGGGATGAGCCGACGCTGCCGGTGCCCGGTTCGCTCACTGCCGCGGACGATGTGCTTGACGGTGCACGACTCGTCAAGATGCGTAGCGGCATGGATGCGGTCAGGCCGTGGCTCGACAACTATCCGGAACATGCCGCGTTAGCCCGGGCCAGGCTTCTCGAGCAGCTCGATCCAGATGAAGCGCCACAAGCCTGGGACGCAGCGCTCAAGGCAAATCGTGAGGATGCCGCGACGCTCGTTGTGCTGCTTCGCGAAGCCGCCTCGCTGACAGCCACGCCGGAAGGGCTTGCGATTCTGGCGGATGCGACGAATGCCCTGGCTGTTGCCACCGCCGGCGTCGGGCCATCGCCGAGACGGGTGCTGCTGCATCGTGCGACGGTGGACCTTGCCGTGGCGATGTCCGCCTCATCCGAGCAGGAGCAGTCTCGCTCCGCCATCGTTGATGCCGCACGCCGACTCCGCGACTTTGCGCAAGACGCACCGGTCGCCGACGACCCGCTCGCGGCAGAAGCCCGGCTGAGCCTGTCGGACGCCCTGGTCGCCCTCACCGCCATCAACGCCGCCGAGTCGCAGCTCGTTCGCCTCAACAAGCTGCGACCGGATGACGAGCAGGTCTTGCTCCGCTTGCTGAACCTGCTCGAACGTCTTGGCCGGCACGCCGAGACGCGAACCGTGCTCGCAACGTATTCGGAAGTGGCCCCGGACGTGGACCGCGTTTCGACGGCATCGGGCCGGATCGAGATCGCGCTTCGACTCGCAGAACACGGCGACGTCGCCGTCGCGGCAGACTTGCTGTCGCGACACGTCAGCTCCACAACAACCCGGCCCGAACACGATTTGGTGCTGGTCGACCTGCTCCAGCAAGCCGGCCGATCGGACGAGGCGGCCGCTTTGCTGGACGACCTCGTGACGTCGTCGGCCAACGGTGCAGTACTCCTCGACGCGGCCGTTGCGGCGAAGCACTCCGGCGACGGCAAAGAGGCATCGAGGCTTCTTGAAACGCTTCTGGATCGTCTCGATGATCCGGCGGACCGCGAGTCGGTCCGCGGCACCTTCGCCGCACGGACCGGACAGATTGATCAAGCAACCGAAGCTTTCGCGGCCGTCGAGAGAGCCCTTCCCGCGCATCCGGGGCCGTGGCGTGAGGCGGTGGCCTTTCACTTGAATCGGCAACGGGCGGACGTTGCGACGGCTGTCGGCTTGCAAGGCGTTGCCGCATCGACTCGCGCGGGTCGGCCTGCGGATGTGCGCCTTCGCCTGCTTCTGGCTCAGGCGGAGACGTTGACGCAAGGGAGCGGCGTGTCGGATGCCGATCAGATTCTTCGGCTTGCCGAGCGGCTTCGGGCGTCGGCCCTGCTGGAGGGGGGTGTGGTGACGGCGAGCGATCTTCGGCAAGCGGTGCTCACGCTGCGCGAGCACCCCGCGACGCCGGAGGACCTCGGGATCCTGGACGCGGCCTCCCGGCAGCTCGTCTACTTCCCGCCCCTGCTCCGCTACGCGACCGCCGCATATGCCGAAGCCGACCTGCCGGACCAGGCGACCCGTGTCATGCGCCGGGCCGCCGAGGCGGTGCCGACGTCTTCCGAGTATCAACAGCTCGCCTACGGCGCCACCCGCAACGCCGGTGATGCCGATGCGGCATTCCGCTATGCCCGTCGTTGGATGAGGCTGCTCTCGGCCGACTCGCCCCGGCTTGTCGATGCCGAGACCGCCGTGGCGGATTCGCTGGTCTTGCGTGGCAGATACGAGGAAGCGGCGGCGCTGCTGGAGCCGCGGCTGTCGATGGCGATGGCGAACCCCGGGCGGTTCGGGCATCTGCTCTATCTCGCCGCAGAGGCGACGGCGGCGCAGGGGCGTATCGATGTCGCGAGGCAGATCATCCAGCCCCAACTGCCGCGTCTGGATGAGGGTGGTCGGGGCTGGCGGCGACAGTTCGCGCGGCTTGCGGCCGACGTCCTTCCGTCGCCCGAGGATGCCGCCGATTGGCTGAGGCTGCTCGACTACCACGTCGATCGCCTGCCCCCCGGACCCGACGCGGACGAAGAACGCCTGATGATCGCCATTGCCCAGGGACGGCTGGGAGTCCGAGTCGACGACGCCTCGGCCCTGCGGCTCGCAAGGCTTCGCCTGACCCGGCTGTTGGAAGGACCACTGGCCGCGGGCGGCTCGACCCGCGCAGCCGATCAGGCCGTTGCGGCGTGGACGGCTTACGCCCGGGTCAGCAGCCACCTCAACGACCACCTTGAGGCCGAGAAGGCTTGGCGGCGGCGTGCTGGCCAACGCGCCGCGTGACGCCTCCGCGGCGAACGAGCTGGCATTTCTTCTTCTCTACGGCGAGTCCGCCCTCGACGGCGGGCCGGGGGATCCGAAGATCGTGGAGGCACTCGCCTGGGCCGAGTTGGCCGTCGCGGAGCGGCCTGACGTCGCGGCTTATCACGACACGCGGGCGCGGGCGCTCCTGGCGCTGGGTCGCCCGCTGGCAGACATCGCCAACGGGTTCGGCGATGCCCTGCGGCTCGATCCGAACGACATCGATGCCCTGCTTGGCTCTGCGCTGACCCGGCTTCGCCAGGCCGATCGGCTTCAACGAGTCGTCACCGCAGACGCGCAGTCGCCCGACACCCAGCCGTTCGATCGACTCGCCGCCGACGTCGAGACGTTGCGGCTGGAAGCCCGGGCGAACTTCAACACCGCGGAGCCGCTGGTTCGCGAGGCTCTTCGCGACAACACCTTGGCCAAACATCTCGAAGACGAGTACCACCGCCTGGCTGCGGAGTTTGCTGCGATCAGCCGATGACGTTCCTGTCGAGCCCCCTTCCATGACAAGCCCCGCCGCCACTTCAAATCGTGTCCTTCTCGTCGGCAACCGCGGCATGCTGGCGGCGGCGTTGGATCGCTCGCTCGCTCGTCGCGGCATTAAGAACACCGAGGGCGTCGACCGTGACTCGTGCGACGTCACGAGCGATGAAGCTGTCGAGGCTACGTTCGCCCGCACCAAGCCGAACCTCGTCTTCAACTGTGCGGCCTATACCGCCGTCGACAAGGCGGAGGTGGAGGAAGATGTTGCGACTCTGCTCAACGGCGACGCCGTGAAACGACTCGCCGAGGCTTGCAAGCGGCACGGTGCGACGCTCGTCCACTTCGGGACCGACTTCGTCTTTGACGGCAAAAGCGACACTCCGTACCGAGAAGACGACCCGACGGGCCCCGTCAGCGCGTACGGCCGGAGCAAGTTGGCAGGTGATCGGGCACTCCTGGACGGCACGTTCGACCAGTGGCTCCTCCTGCGGACGGCTTGGCTCTACGGGCCGTGGTCCGGGCGACCGTTTCCGAAGGTGATGGTCGATGCCGCCCGTGCCGGGAAGCCGTTGAAGGTGGTCAGCGACCAGCACGGCAGCCCGACGCTGACGGTTGATCTCGCAGAGGCGGCGCTGGATCTGGTGCTGGGCGGGCATCGCGGCTTGTTCCACGTGACAGGCGGCGGGCAGACGACGTGGTTCGACTTCACGAAGGCGATACTCGAGGCGTTCAAGGTCGAGCCGAAGAGCCTCGACCCGGTCTCCGCCGCCGATTGGGCGGAGATGCGACCCGATGCCGCGACGCGTCCGGGATTCAGCGTGTTGAACCTTGCAAAGACTGAAGCCGCGTTGGGCCGACCCATGCGTGACTGGCGGGCGGCGTTGAACGACTATCGCGATCTCACTGCCGGGTCCGCCTGAGCCACGGGTTCAGTGTCGGAACGGTTGAAAGCGATCGGTCGGGCCGCTTTCGTCGTAGATTGATCATGCCCCGCTTCGACGCGAGCAAACCGGTTGAGTGTGTCGTGTGCCGACGCGAGGTACCAGGCCGGCTGATCACGCTGCACCATCTCAAGCCCAAAAGTCGCGGCGGCGGAGCAGAGGTCCGTGTGCCGACGTGCAAAACCTGTCACAAGCAGATCCACGCGAGCTTCACCAACAAAGAGCTCGATGACGGTTTCGACAGCGTCGGAGCACTGCGGGATTCGCCGCGGCTGCGAGGCTTCATCTCGTGGGTCCGCAAGCAGAAGCCGGATCGCACGTTCGCCGTCGCTGCCGACACTCGGAAGCCGGCCAAGAAGCGAATCCGGCTCGCGGCCAGACGGGCGTCGCGTTGAAAATTCAGCGGGCGGCAGAAGCGAGGCGGACGATGAACGCCTCGCACCCTCGTGCCGCATCGGCCGCGCCCGTTTTGACGCGGTAGTCGAGCTCCGCCAAGGCATCCGTTGCCGCGCCCAGCCGCTTGCTTCCGACCGATGTCGCCGATCGAAGGACGCCTTCCACATCGGCATATGGCGGCATCCGCAGGGCCCGCTTGATCTCGTCGGGCCGACGCCCCTCGGCCACCAATGCCGTGGCCTGAATCGCCTTGTCGAGCCATCCCGCCAACCACGCGACGGCCCGAAATTCGGACGACGGATCGGTCGCCAGCAACTGCCGCCAGACGGTCAATGCCCGGCCTGCGTCGCCGCGAGTGATGGCGTCGGTCATGGTCCACATCTGTTGTTCCCGACGAAACGCGACGCCACCGGCGACCTGATCGGCCTGAATCGACTTGCCGTCACTGCCCAGGGCGAGCTTGGCGAGTTCGTTGTCCAGGCCTGAGCGATCGATGCCGACGGTATCGACGAGCAGCCGTGCCGCATCGGACTCGAGCCTCAGGCCGTGCTCGTCTTTCGCCCGGCCGATGAGCCATCGGGCGGCGTCGGCGGGCTTCAGCGTCTTGGCGGCGATGACCTCTCCGACCTTGGCGATGAGCTTGTAGACCTTCGTGTTCTTCGGCAGCGTCGTGAGCCTCAGAATGAGCGTCGCTTCCGTCGACGGAGCTGCGAGGTACGCCTCCAGCAGCGGCCGGTGGTTGGTGATGAAGGCGTCGGCGTCGCGGACGATGACGACCCGCCTTCCGCCGAACATGCTGACGCTGCGGAGCTCGTCGAAGACGTCGCTTGGCGAGGCGGAGGGGCCGTCGAGGGCGGAGACTTGCGGGTCGTTACCGGCAGAGGCGAGTGCGTCTGCAAGAGCTTCCTCCTCGCCGTAAGCGTCGAGGCCGACGAGGGCGAAGACGGGCGGAGCGGTCGGCACGGCACAGGTTAGCGTCGTGCGGGTTGTAGATGACGCGGGGCCGTTCTTGATTTAGAGTGCGAGCGTGAACCCTGACGCGGCCCGCGCCGATGAGCTTGCAGACGAGGCGATGCTGCGCGATCTTTCGGAGCGCGCTGCTGCGTTGACGCGGGTGCTTGCGATGCAATCGTCGGCGGTGTCGCTGTCCGGTGCAGCGGGCCGACGGGTTGCGTCTACCCTCGCGTCCGCGTCTTCGGCCGCCGCCGGGCTTGCCGATGCTGCAAAAGCTGCCGGAAGCAACGACGCGTCTCCCCCAACCACTCCCTGATGACCGCCCCCGATCAGCCGACGATGAACCCTGAGGATCCGGTCGACCCTGCGTCGGAAACCGCCTCCACCGCCGCCCTTCCACCCGAGGGCCGGGATGCGGCCGGTCAAGTGCCGGTCGACGACGCTCCGGTTCCTCCGCCGGGACCTCATGAGGCCAAGGCCGGAAGCTACTACCGCAACGTCCGATACGTCATCACCGCGGCGGTCGTTGTCATGGGTTGTTGGTTTTTATACGACGGGTTCGTCAAGTACCCGGCGCACTCTGAGCGGTACGCAGAGCTGCAAGAGCAGGCCGATGTGGCCGAGCGTGAGGGCCGGGACAGCGACCGCGTCGCAGCCCTTGAGCAGATCAAGGAAGAAGGCGTCAAGGACCACGGCGATCTGAGCATCCTGCTTCAGAAGGTGCTCGGGATGGCCCTGCCGCCGCTGGGGATTGTGCTGCTCGTTCGCTGGTTGCACATCAGCCGCGGCACGATTCGGCTCGACGAGAACGACGTGCTCCACGTGCCTGGCCATCCCGCGGTGCCGGCATCTTCGGTGACCAACATCGACGACGGCCAGTGGGAGCGCAAGGGCATCAGCCGCGTGAACTACGCGGTCGACGGGACGAGCGGGTCGCTCAAGCTCGACGACTTTGTGTATGAACGTGCCCCGATCGATGCGATTCACGATCGCCTCGTGCACTTGCATAAAGGTGCGTAGCCTGCTGGCTTAGACACTTCGGCATGACGGGCTCTGTTTGCCCGGCCGGGTGTGGTCCTTCGCTTTGCCATGAGTCGCATCCTCGTTGCCGTCAGCAGTCCCCAAGCGAGCGAACGGGCGGTCGTGCCCGTGGCAGACTTGGCCAACCGGCTGGATGCTGAAGTGCTGGTCGTCCACGTCACCCGACCAAGCGGAACGACTGCCAACGGTTCGGGTAACGGCGATCGGGGTGAGCAGGCGGTTCGGACGCTCGGCGACAAGATCCGTGCCAAGGGCGTGAGCGTTCAGACGCTGCTGATGTTCAGCGACGACGTCGCTCAAGCCATTCTTGCGACGGCCGAGGAGCGCGAGGCGAGCCTGATTTTGCTGGGCCTGACGAACAAGGGCGTGTTTCAGCGAATCGTCGCGGGCAACGTGCCGGTGGAGTTGCTGCGGAACACGAAGATCCCCGTCCTGCTGTTGCCACCGGATTACCGTCAGACGCTTTAGAAGCGTTGACGCGGCGGCAAGCTGACGTGCCCTAGGGTGCGGGCCCGAGATTCCGCAGCTCATGTTCGACACCACCTCGCACTACGTTCCGAAGCAGGTCTTTTTCACTCAGGGTGTCGGGGTGCATCGCGAGAAGCTGATGAGCTTCGAGCTTGCTCTTCGTGACGCCGGGATTCAGAAGCAGAACCTGGTCAAGGTCAGCAGCATCTATCCGACGAGCTGCGAGATCATCTCGAAAGAAGAGGGGCTGCCCAAGCTTCGTGCCGGTCAGATCACGTTTGTGGTTTTGGCTGAAAGTGCGACGAGTGAGGAGAATCGTCTCGCCTGTGCCGGCATCGGCCTGGCGATTCCGCGAGATCACGAGCACGGCTATATCGCCGAGCATCATGGCTTCGGGATGACCAAAGAACGAACCGAGGACCTGGTCGAAGATCTCGCCGCCACCATGCTCGCGACGACGCTTGGCGTTCCGTTCGATCCGGACAAGGCCTGGGACGAGCGCGAACAGCAGTACGCGATGAGCGGCGAGATCATCAAAACCGAAAGCTGGGTCATCTCAGAGCCTGGCGCGCCGGGCCCCTTGTGGACGAGCGTGATCAGCGCCGCGGTGTTCATCCTCGACTAGGGCCCGCTCGCGACGGCAGAGCCTGTACCATGCGGCGATGCGTGCGGCAGACTGGATGACGTTCTTGGTGGTGACCGGCGGGTGCTTGAGCATCGGCGGCTGCGGTGCAACGAGCCAGAAGGCCGAGCCGGTCGAGGTGGCTGACATCGATCGGACGCAGGCGCCGAATCCGTCGCTCGATGAGGGGCCGGAGAATCTCACGCCCCAGGCACGCGGTGACGCGACGCTGACGCTGTTCTGCCGCGACTTCACGGGCACGAACCACGCGGCCGACGCGGCACAGGTGAAGGCATTCGCGACCAAGGCGGCCAAGGCCGAGGGCGGGTCAGGCGACTTCTACGTCGTCCATGGCGAGGGACGAAGCGTCCTGTACCACGGCTTCTACAGAACCGATGATCCTGAAGTCGATCAGTCGGAAGCCCGTCGCGCGGCGGAGGATCGTCAGCTGATCGACAACATGACCTTCGTGTCGTCGCTCGACGGCCCGCAGAAAGCATTCCCGCGGGCGATCCTTCGGCCTTTGGAGACGCCCGACCCCGTCGCCCCGCCGGAGTATGACCTTCGCAACAGCGACGCCTTCTGGACCATCGCCATCGCCACCTATACCGACTCAACCCGCGGCAAGCAGGCGGCGGTTGACTCGGTGCTCGATGCCAGGCGTGCGGGTCACGAGGCGTACTACCTGCACAAGGGCAATCTCAGCTACGTCACCATCGGTGCGTGGCCACGTGAGGCGGTGCGGGAGCAGAAGACGTCGGAGGAGATTTCCGACAACTTCGCCAATATGCGGACGCCCCCGGACCTGGTGGTGGGCTCAGGCAAGGTGGCGGACGCGATCCGGAAGCAGCGAAGGCAAGAAGGAAAGCGCGACGTGTCGATCGAGGTCAAGCTCGACATCGCGGATCCGACGTTGCTGCAGACGATCAAGAATTACGACTACGCGGTCGACGGGTACGTGGAGGGCCCGGATCCGCTGCTCGTGAACGTGCCGGCGACGTTGAATCGAGAGGTCGCCGCCCCGTCGCAGCCGCTGGAGGCGGCGCCGGAGACGAAGGTGGACCCGCTTCTCACAAGGCCGCCGGGACTTTAGGTTGATGGTTGTGCGACCCACCGACCTTCTGATTGCCACCCGCAACGCCGGCAAAGCGCGTGAGCTTTCTGCAATGCTCGGCACGTTGTTCGATGGAACGCGTTGCTTGCAGGACGTGGATGATGACGGCTTTGAACCCGAAGAAACCGGCCGGACGTTCCGCGACAACGCGTGCCTCAAGGCGTCGGTCTACGCGTTGCACTTTCGGTGTCATGTCCTGGCGGATGACTCGGGGTTGTCTGTCGATGCTCTGGATGGTGCGCCGGGCGTCTTCTCCGCCCGCTACGCCGAGATGCACGAGCCAGGATCGGGTGATGAGGCCAACAATGCGTTGCTGCTGCGTCGGTTGGCGAAGACGGCTGACGGTCGCCGCGTCGCCAGGTTCGTTTGCGTGCTCGCTCTTGCAGCACCAGACGGTCGAGTGCTCGCGACGGCTGAGGGTGATGTTGGTGGGTCCATTCTCCGCGAGCCACGTGGGAGCAACGGGTTCGGCTACGACCCGCTGTTTCTCGTCCCCAAGCTCGGCATGACGACGGCAGAGCTGTCTGCCGAGGAGAAAGGCAAGATCAGCCATCGCGGCGTAGCGAGCCGTCGGCTGCGCGACCTTCTCGACCGGCATGGGTATGTGTTAGAATCGACGTCATGACCGCGGCCCTTGCCGAACCTCCGGTGGACGCCCCCAGCCCCACCATCCCCCTGCCGCGGACGCGGACGCTTCGCGACATCGTCGTTGAGCTGGGCGACATCCCGCTCGACCGCGTCCTGTTTGACCCGCCCCCCCAGACCGCCACCGAGGCCGACCACGTCCGAATGGAGGCGGCCGGTCGGTTGTTCGAGCTTGTCGATAACACGCTAGTGGAGAAAACTATGGGGTTCTGGGAAGAACAGATCGGCAGCGAGATTCTTATCCTCGTCGGTTCCTTCGTTCGAGAGCACAAGCTCGGCCTCGTCAACGGCCCGGCGGCGTTCATGTGGACGGAGACGAATGATCTTCGTGCACCCGACGTCACCTTCACCAGCACCGCACGAATCCCGCAGAGTCGCGAGCCAAGGCCCAAGCTTTCGCCTGACCTGATCGTCGAGGTCCTCAGTCCGGGCAACACGACGGAGGAGATTCAACGGAAGATCGCCTCCTTCTTCGCCGGCGGGACGCGGGTGGCATGGGTCGTCGACCCGAAGCGGCGGATCGTCGCCGTCCATCGGCCCAATGCGGAAACGGTCGAACGCGGCATGAGCGACACGCTTGAGGGTGGCGATGAGTTGCCGGGCTTCAGCCTGGTGCTCGCAGACTTGTTCGGCGACATCGACGGGTGATCCGTACGCTGCCGGCATGAAGGACCGCACCATCGAGATCGGCCTCACGCAGATGGCCTGCGGCGACGATGTCGCTGCCAATGTCGATGCCCAGATCGCCCTGCTCCACGACGCCGCCGATGCCGGCGCACAGGTGATCTGCACGCAGGAGTTGTTTCCGAGCAAATACTTCTGCCAGGGCGAAGATCACCGCTTCTTTGAGCTGGCCGAGCCCGTCCCCGGCGGGCCGACGACGCAGAAGCTTTGCCAGGTCGCCCGTGAGCGGGATGTCGTCATCGTCGGCAGCCTTTTCGAACGTCGCGCGGCAGGCCTGTACCACAACACGGCCGTCGTCATTGATGCCGGCGGCGAAATCCTCGGACTCTACCGGAAGATGCACATTCCGGACGACCCGCTCTACTACGAGAAGTTCTACTTCACGCCCGGCGATCTCGGGTTCAAATCGTTCAAGACCAAGCACGCGACCATCGGCGTCTTGATCTGCTGGGATCAGTGGTTCCCCGAGGCCGCCCGATTGACGGCAATGGCGGGAGCGGAGGTGTTGTTCTACCCGACGGCGATCGGGTGGCATCCGCTGGAGAAGGCCGAGTACGGCCCGGCACAGCACGCGGCGTGGCAGACGATGATGAAGTCGCACGCCATCGCCAACGGCTGTTGGGTGGTCGCCCCCAATCGCATCGGCCACGAGTTCGTTGTCGACGCAGACGGCAACCCTTTCAGTGAAGAGGGCATCGAGTTCTGGGGCCGGTCGTTCGTCGCGTCGCCCGACGGTCAGGTGGCGGCCGAGGCGTCGATGGATGAGGCGGGTTCTCTGGTGGTCCCTTGCGACCTGTCGCGGGTGGAGTTCAGCCGCACGCACTGGCCCTTCTTGCGGGACCGGCGGATCGATGCCTACGGGGACATCACGAGACGCCTCGTCGACTAGATCTGGTAAGATGAGCCTGTCATGGCTTTCTCATCGACAGATCCGGCTGTCCCATGTTCGGCGGGTTCGCCCGTTCGCTTCTCCGTTGAGGACTACTACACGCTGGGTGACATGGGCCTGTTGCCGAGTCGAGGACTGAACTCGTTGATGGACAAATTCTCGAGATGCCTCCACAACATCACCCTGCCGGCGCGCGTATCGCATGCTTTCTCAGGCGGCCTTGCGAGGGGCGGGCACAATAGGATCTGGTTGTCGCCGATATGACGGTGGCTTTCTCCTCCGGTTGGAATCCGCAGCCAGACGTCGCCGTGTACGACACGCTTCCCCCGCGTCATCCGCGTGAGCGGCGTTTTTCCGATGCCGCGTTGGTCGTCGAAGTTGCCGACTCGACGCTCGCCTACGACCTCGGCGACAAGGCTGCGAGATACGCGGCCGAGGGTGTGCAAGAGCTCTGGGTGGCCGACGTCGACGGTCGACGTCTACACGTCCTTCGCGACCCGGACGGCAGTGATTACAAGTCGCAGACGCTCCACAAGTTGGGTGACACCGCGTCGCCGTTGTGCATGCCGGAGGTTCACATCAAGGTCGATGACGTCATCCCGGCCTACCCGGACGAAGATGCCCGTTAGCCGGGGCTACGTTCTTGCGTGACCGCCGCCTGTCGAGAGCCGGAGCATGCACGCTTCTTCAAAAGCGAATCGGCCCTGCCGTTGGAGCTGGGCGGCGAGCTTGCCGACACGCAGGTCTGTTACGAAACCTGGGGCAAGCTGCAGGTCGATGACGACGGCAGCTCGAACGCAATCCTTATCTGTCACGCACTGACTGGCGATTCGCATGTCGCACGTCACGACGCCGCCGACAAGCCGGGTTGGTGGGATCTGGTAGTCGGGCCCGGCAAGTACCTCGACACGGACAAGCTCTTCGTCATCTGCTCCAACACCCTGGGCGGGTGCAGCGGCACGACGGGGCCGCACGAGGTCGACCCGGCGACGGGCCAGCGGTACGCGGCGAGCTTCCCGAGGATGACGCAGCGCGATGCCGTCGAGCTTCAACGGCGGCTCGTCGACCATCTTGGCATCGACCGTCTCGCCGCGGTCATCGGCGGGAGCATGGGCGGGCAGCAGGCGATGCAGTGGGCGCTCGACTTCGGCAGTCGTGTCGACGCCTGCGTGCTTCTGGCAACGAGCCCGCGGCTCACCAGTCAGGCGCTTGCCTTCGACGTCGTCGGTCGAAACGCGATCCTCCGCGACCCGCGCTTCCACAACGGTGCATACCACGAGGCCGGTGAAGAGCCACGCGTCGGCCTGGCTTTGGCCCGGATGCTGGCACACATCACCTACCTCTCGCGCGACGGCATGACCGCCAAGTTCGACCCGGAGCGGGACAAGCCACGCGACCTCGACAGCGACTTCGCCAACAGCTTCGAAGCCGGCTTCGGCGTGGGGTCGTACCTCGTCCACCAGGGCGACAAGTTCGTCGAGCGTTTCGATGCGAACAGCTACATCACGCTGACCCGCGCGATGGATCGTTTCGACCTCGGATCGTCGGTCGATGAGCTGGCAGACCGCTTCGCCCGTTCGACGGACGAGCGGACCCGCTTTGCCGTGGCGAGCTTCTCGAGCGACTGGCTGTTCCCACCCGAGCAGAGCCGGCAGATCGTCGGCGGGCTGAGCCGTGCGGGGCGACGCGTCAGCTACGTCGAGATCACCAGCGACGGGGGCCACGACGCGTTCCTCTTGCCGACGGAGGTGGAGCAATACGGAGCATTCTTAAGAAGCGCCTGCTCCGACGCGACGCTCGCCGACCGTGTACCGAGTGACGCATCTGACTCGGCGACGCGGCCGGACCATGACGTAATCGTCGATCTGATGCCGAGCGACGCCTCAGTCCTCGACCTCGGCTGCGGGGACGGGACGCTGCTGGCCCGTCTGGCTCGCAAATGCACCGGCCCGGCGGTAGGCGTCGACGTGAAGACGGACAACGTGCTCGCCTGCGTCAGCCGGGGTCTGGATGTCATCGACGCCGACCTGAACAAGCCGCTGGCGACCTTCGCCGACGGTCAATTCGATGTCGTTGTGCTGAGCCAGGCGTTGCAGAACGTGGAGAACACGCTGGGCGTGCTGGCCGAAATGCTTCGCGTCGGGAGGCAGGCGATTATCAGCTTCCCGAACTTCGCCTACGAGCCGTTGCGTCGCATGCTGGCCGAAGAGGGCCGCAGCCCCAAGGCCGAGGGAGCGTTTTCCTTCGAGTGGTATGACTCGCCTAACCGCAGATTCCCGACCATCGCAGACGTGCATGCCCTGTGCGATCAGCTCGGACTGGTCATCGGCCGGGGCGTCTACTTGAACACGCACACGGGCGACGAAGTGACGGACGACCCGAATCTGAAAGCGGATCTAGCGGTGGTTTCGGTGTCTGCCCGAGGCCGGACTCCTTAGAGTGCGTCCGGGATGTCCGAGTTTTCGTGCACATCATGTCAGAGCACGCTCCGCGTCCCGCCAGGTGCCGGCGGGAAGGTGGTTCGATGCCCGCGTTGCAAGACGACCATGACGGCCCCGCCTGAGGGAGTCCTCGACGCGGAGGCGACGGACGAGACGACCGACGACGCCCCGCCACGTCCTGAGCCGATGCCGTCGCAGCCGACGGCCAGTGCGCCGGGCAGGCGATATGGGTTCAACTGCCAGTATTGTTCAAGCCGGCTCGAAGCCAATTCGGCCGTCGCGGGGCAGGAAGGGCAGTGCCCGACGTGCAGCAACACGATCGTCATCCCGATCCTCGACCGTTCAGGTCGATTGATCGACCCGATGACCGGCAAGGTCATCAAGCAGGACCCGCACCCCGTCCATGCGTATGCCGCCGCAGGAGATCATGCCCCGCTCATCGAACGCGGCGATGACGGTCATCAGTACATTCGCTGCCCCAGGTGCTCTGCCAGCAGCCCGGTTTCGGCCAACAACTGCCGCAATTGTGGAATGCCGTTCACGATGGAAGGCACGACGTTAGAAGCCGCCGGCGGATCGAACGGCATGGCGACGGCGAGCCTGGTCCTGGGCATCATCGGCCTGCTGGCGTTCTGCACCGTGGTCGTGCCGCTGCTTGCTGTCGTGTTCGGCATCATCGCCCTGCGACAGTCCCGGCGTGACGGCGGTGGCGGTCAAAGCATGGCCACGGCCGGCATCGTCTGCGGCTCCGTCGGGCTTGTGATGTCAGCCTTCATGTGGCTGTAGAACGGCCCGCGGTCACGTGCAGCGACGTCGGATGTGCGGAAGCTCAGAGGCTACTCCAGAAGCACGTGCTAACGACGACGACCAACTGCTTTACCCGGCAAGGCGTAGACCGCGCTGCTGGCCATCGGAAGCCGCTTGCGTCGCCGCCTCGTTCGTCTTGGCGGCGGCGAGCATCTGCCACGTCTCACGCTGGTATCGCAGCACCATCAGGGCTTCTTCGATCTTCTCGACGTCTCTGCCGACGTTGCCCTCGACGAGACGCAGATAGCACCAGCCGTACAGGCTGTTCGAGCCGCTTGCAGTTCTCGGGATCCTTATCGATCCGCAGCCCGCTTTGAAGCTCGGAGACGATGTTCTGCGCCCGCGTCAGGCGGTCGTGCATCTGGTCAAACCGCTTCATCCCGACCGCGGTCTTGGCCTGCTCGCCGAAGCGGATCGCTCCGTCGAACAGCATGACTTGGAGCTGCTCGGGCGAGGCGGTCAAGACGCGGGTTTGCAGATACGGATCAGCCGGCCCACGCTGCACGGGCGCGGCGAACGGATCGGCATCGCGGCGAGCGACGGTTTTGGCGACGGGAGGTGGTGCTTGTGCATCGGCGTTAAAGCTCAGGACGGATCGCCCTGCACCGTCTACATCGGTCCGCCCGCGTCCAAAGGTTCGTCGTCCGATACGAAGCTGCTATTTCCCGCCGCGAAGCGCCTGATCCAGATCGGCGACGATGTCGTCGAAGTCCTCGATGCCGACGCTGAGCCGGACGGTCTCCGGTGCCACGCCGGCAGACCGCTGGGCGTCCTCGGCCAGCTGCGCGTGGGTCGTGCTCGCCGGATGGATCACGAGCGTCTTGGCGTCGCCGATGTTCGCCAGGTGGCTGATGAGCTTGACGTTGTTCACCAAGCTCTCGCCCGCCGCCTTGCCGCCTTGGACGCCGAACGTCATCAGGCCGCCTTGCCCGTCGGGGAGGTACTTCAAGGCGTTCTGGTGGTCCTTGTGCGACGGCAGGCCCGGGTAGTTGACCCATTCGACCGCATCATGATCCAAAAGCCACTGGGCGACCCGCATGGCGTTTTCGCTGTGCGCCTTCATCCGCAGCGGCAACGTCTCGACACCCTGAATAAAGAGGAATGCGGCGAAGGGGCTCATCGCCGCCCCGGTGTCGCGCAACCAGTTGGTCCGCATGTGGACGGCGTAGGCGACGTTTCCGACCTCACGCAACGCTTCTTCGAACACGAGCCCGTGGTAGGCATGGTTCGGTGCGCAGAACTCGGGCCACTTCTCCGGATTGTCGGCCCATTTGAAGTTGGCGGAGTCGATGACGATCCCGCCAACGTGCGTTCCGTGGCCCCCGATGTACTTGGTGGTCGAGTGGACGACGATGTCGGCCCCGTGCTCGATCGGGCGACACAGGGCCGGGCTGGCGCTGGTGTTGTCGACGACCATCGGCAGTCCGTGTGCGTGTGCCCGATCGGCGATGGCGGCGAGATCAGGTACGTCCCACTTCGGGTTGCCGATGGTCTCGGTGTAGACCATGCGTGTGTTGTCGTCGACGAGGCCGTCGATGGAGTCGGGGTCGGACGGGTCGAAGTAGCGGACCTCGATGCCGAGGCTCTTGAGCGTGTGGGAGAAGAGCGAGTGCGTTCCGCCGTAGAGGCTGGTGCCGCTGATGAAGTTCTGTCCGGCGTGGCAGATGGTGCAGACCGCCGCCTGGATGGCGGCCATGCCGCTGGCGAAGCCGAGGCCCGCCGCCCCGCCTTCCAGGTCAGCGATGCGCTTTTCGAGCACGTCGACCGTCGGGTTCATCAGCCGGCTGTAGATGTTGCCGAACTGGCGTAGCCCGAACAGGTCGGCGGCGTGTTCGGTGTTGTCGAAGGTGAAGGACGTCGTCGCGTAGATCGGGACGGCTCGGGACTTTTGTTCGTCGATGACGTGCCCCGCGTGGAGCGAACGCGTGGCCAGGCCCTTCATCTGCGGTGCTTCGGACATGCCCGAAGTGTACCGGGTTCAAGAGAAAGCGACCCGCCGATGAGTCGGCGGGTCGCTTCAAGCTGTTGCAGAGGCAGAATCCTTAGCGGCGACGGCGGAGCATCGCGATGCCACCGAGGCCGAGAAGCGACAGAGTCGCCGGCTCGGGGACCACTTCACCGCGGACCTGAGCGCTGCCCGAGGCGTCGAAGCTGGTGACGAAGGTGCCGTCGTCGGTCAGGTTGTCGATGAGTCCGGAGAAGCTGACGGAGACCGGCTCGTTCTCGTCGATCTCGAGACCGAAGGGCAGGTCTTGGAGGAAGATGTCGACCGAGCTGCTGACACCCGTCACGCCGATCTCGTTGCCCGAGTAGAAGACCTGGACGTTCGAGATGTCGGTGAACAGGAAGTCCAGGCCGTTATCGAAGGACAGGTCGAAGAAGTTGAACGCCGGTGCGACATCTGAAGTCACAACGCCGCCACCGACCGGAATGTCGTTCACGCCACTGAAGAACGTGTTGAGCGTGATGCCGTCCGCCACGCCGAGGGAGCCGACCAAGATGCCGTCGACGAAGAAGTCGGCGCTGGTCAGTTCGTCTTCGATCCCGTTGAAGCCCGCACCGCCCTGGTCGAAGACTGCGTCTCCGTCGTAGGAGAAGTCGAAGCCGGTGACCGAAATCTGGATCGCGGCAGGAGCGGCAGTAGCCGCGACGAGGAGGCCGACAGCGCCGGCAAGGAGTTCATTTTGCATCAATCTCACCTATCACGAACGTACTTAATCTCTCACAGCCGGCCGCGTGGCCGGGTCCCGCTATGGAAACTACCAGCCTCTATCGGCAATGCAAGAAAAAAGAGGTGATGCTCACAAAGTCTTCATAGGCAGCCTGATCAGCAGCTCCGAATCAACGATTCACATCGTTCGGCCATAGCATGGCTGACATGCTCGAAGGCCTCACAGAACGTTTTCAAGGTGCCTTGCGCAACCTCGCGGGGCGAGGGCAAATCAGCGAGGAGAACATCCGCGAGGCCATGCGGGAGGTGCGACAGGCCCTTCTTGAGGCGGATGTGAACCTGGAGGTCGTCCGCGAGTTCACGCAGAACGTCACGGACAAGGCGATCGGCCAAGACGTCACCGCGGCCGTTCGGCCGTCGGAACTGATGGTCAAGATCGTCTACGACGAGCTGCTGACGCTCCTCGGCCCCGTCGATGCCAAGATCTACACCGTCAGCCCCGGCCCGACCATCATCATGATGGCGGGTCTGCAGGGGTCGGGCAAGACGACGACCTGCGGCAAGCTGGCCCGGTACCTCAGCCGGCGCGGGCATCAGCCGATGGTCGCCGCGGTCGACCTGCAACGCCCCGCCGCTATCGACCAGCTCATGGTCGTTGGCGAACAGGCGGGCGTGCCGGTGTATGCGGACAAGAGCAAGGCCGCGGAACACGGCAAGGTCGCCAAGGGTGCCGCGGTCGCGGTGGCCAAGGCGGCGGTCAAGGAGGCGAAGGCGCAAGGCCGGGACATCCTGATCCTCGACACCGCCGGCCGATTGGCCATCGACGACGAGCTCATGGGCGAGCTGGCCGACGTGAACAAGGCGGTCAGGGCGCACCAGATCTACCTCGTTCTCGACAGCATGACCGGTCAGGACGCGGTCGCGACGGCTAAGGCCTTCAACGAGAAGCTCGAACTCGACGGACTGATCCTGACGAAGTTCGACTCCGACACCCGCGGCGGTGCCCTGCTGTCGGCCAAGTACGTCACCGGCAAACCGGTCAAGTTCCTCGGCACGGGCGAGAAGCTCGACGGCCTCGAGGAGTTCCGACCCGAAGGGACCGCCCAGCGCATCCTGGGCGCGGGCGACCTGATGGGCCTGGTCGAGCAGGTGAAGGACAAGCTCGATGAAGAGGAGCTTCAGAAGCAGCAAGAGAAGATGCTCAAGGGAGAGCTGACACTCGATGACTTCATGAGCCAGATGGGCCAGATCCGCAAGCTCGGCAGCATGAGCAAGGTGATGGGCATGATTCCGGGCATGGGCGACCTGGCCAAGGCCAGCAGCATGGCCGGGCCGGAGATGGAGGGGATGATGGGTCGCATGCGGGCGATGTACGACTCGATGACGCCTGCCGAGCGTCGCAAGCCGGGCATGATCGAGCACAGCCGTCGCCGTCGCGTGGCCTCCGGCAGCGGGAGTCAGCCGGCGGATGTGAACGGCTTTTTGAAGCAGTTCGACGCGATGCGGGGCCTGACCAAGAGCATGTCGGGCGGTGGCGTCGGCCGGATGAAGAGCCTGGTGGGCGGCCTGATGGGCGGAGGCCTCGGCGGCATGGCCGCCGCGGGTCAGGCCGCCGGTGGTGGCGGCAACCCGTTCAAGGCCAAGGGCTCGACCCGCATGCAGAAGAAGGACCGCAACAAGAAAAAGGCCCGGCGTCGGTGAAGTCGGTAAAGTTCGATAATGCCCGCCGACTCACAGCAATTGGAGGCGCAAGCGGACTGGTCCAAGCCGGTCCACATGACCTTCGAGCAGTTCCTCGACCTCATCGAGCACGCCGAGGAGAAGTACGAATACGACAACGGGCTCGTCATCCCGCTCACACAGCTGATCGCTGACAGCGGGGGAACGATGGAACACAGTACCGTCAAGGTCAATCTGGTGCGCGAGCTCAGCATCAGGACCGCCGGCACCGGCTGTCGCGCCCTTGACAGCGAGGTCGCCGTCAAGCGACGTAGCCAACGGCAGTACTACTTCCCGGATGCCTCCATCGTCTGCGGCGAGGCGGAACTAGATCCGGCGGTGTCAAATCGCCGAGCGCTCAACAATCCGACGGCCGTCTTTGAAGTGCTGTCATCGACCACGGCAGAGTCGGACAGAACCACGAAGTTCAAGAACTACGAGGCCTTTGACTCGATCAAGACATACGTCCTGATCGAGTCACTGCACTACGGCGTCCAGGTGCTCGACCGCTCACGCGACGGCCAGTGGCGAATCGATGACGTCACCGATCCCGACGGCATCATTTGCATCCCGAGCATCGACATTGAACTGCCGATGGCAGAGCTGTACCGGGACGTCGACGTCCTGGTGCATGAGGACTAGCCCGCCAGGGCCGCGTGGACGAAGCGGACGGCCATCGCGCCGTCGCCGACCGCGGTGGCGACGCGTTTGGTGCTGTCGCTGCGAACGTCTCCCGCGGCGAAGACATTGGGAAGGCTGGTCTCCAGATACCGCGGCCCACGATCCTTCAACGGCCAGCGGTCGGCGGGAATGTCGGGGCCGGTGAGGATGAAGCCGCCTGAGTCGAGGGCGACGTGATCGGCCAGCCAATCCGTCCGCGGCTCCGCACCGATCATCACGAACAAGCCGGCGAGCGACTCGTCGCGATCGCCGCTTGGTCCTTGAAACGTGGCAGATTCCAGGCGACCGGCTTCGGCGTCGCCGTGGAGTGCGGTGACCTTGGTCTGGTAGAGCAGGTCGATGTTCTCGGTCGCGTCGAGTCGTTCGATGAGGTACCGGCTCATGCTGTCGGCGAGGGAGTCGCCGCGAACGAGCATGAGCACGCGCTTGGCCTGGCCGCTGAGGAAGACCGCCGCCTGCCCTGCCGAGTTGCCGCCACCGACGACGGCGACAGTCTCGTCCCGGCAAAGCATCGCTTCCATCTGCGTCGCTCCGTAGTAGATGCCGGTGCCGGAATAAACGTCTTCATTATCCACGCCGAGCCGCCTGTAGCGGGCGCCGGTGGCGATGACGATCGTGCGGGCTTGAATGCTCTCGTCGCAGTCGAGGTGCAACTGCAGATGCTGTCCACTTGTCGAGAGCCCGCTTGCCGCGCACGGCACACGCAGTTGCGCACCGAATTTCTGCGCCTGCACGCTCGTTCGATTCGCCAGATCAGCCCCGCTGATTCCGGTAGGAAAACCCGGGTAATTCTCAATCTTCGAGCTGGTCCCGGCTTGCCCTCCTGGTGCGTGGGCGTCCAGGACGAGCGTTGTGAGCCCTTCGCTCGCCGCATAGACCGCCGAGGCCAGACCCGCCGGACCCGCACCGACGATGACGACGTCGTAGACCGCATCGTCATGAGTGTGGCTGCTCAAGCCCAGGGCCTTGGCCACTTCCTTGAGTGACGGGCGACGCAGAGCCTCGGATCCGCCCGGCGGGATGACGATCGGCAGTGCGTCAGTCGCGACCTCCATCGACGCCAGTAGGCCCTCGACCTGATCATCACGATCCGGGTCGAGCCAGGTGTACGGCACGTGGTTTCGATCAAGAAGTTCCTTGATTTCGGCAGTTTTCTTGTCCCACCGACTGCCGACGAGACGCGTGCCGACGAAGCCGGTATCGCCCAGCAGGTCTCGCCGGACCATGATGGCCCGGAGCATCCGCTCGCCGAGCGAGGCGTCGGCGGCGACGATGCCGCGGATGGCCTTGCGATCGACACGTATCAGCCGGCAGTCTCCTTCTGCGACCGCACAGAACAGGGCCGGTCTGCCGGTCATGAGGTCGATGTCACCGACGAACTCGCCCGGTTCATGACGGTGCAGAAGTAGATCGTTTCCCGAAGCCCGTCGTTCGATGATTCGAACGTGACCCTGGCGGATGACGAGCAGTGGGTAATCTCGCTGGCCGGCCTCGATGAGAACGTCGCCGTCGTCAGCCGCCACCTCGTCGCCGGCGGCGGCGAAGGCTTCAAGTCTGTCGCCGGCTGAAGGTCGGCGACGCCGCAGCCAATGCGGTCCGCTCGTGCCCGACGCGGGATTCAGGCTGTGCCATGATCGACGGTATCACAACGATCTCACTGTCGAGTCGGCGTGCTTGGAACCCGGAGCGGCGGGTCCGGCGAGCGGAGTCGCGGTGGCGGCGACCGGGCTGAGGTGGACGTTCACGCAGACTCCAAAGCGGCGGTACCATGACAGAGGGGCGGCGCTGCGCCGTGGCGATCGCTCGGCCGACTTCCTTCATCGATCTTCGTGCCGACGATCACCGACATCAAGGAGCAACGGCGACGCCAAAACCGTCGCAACATCTTCATCGATAACGAGTTCGCCTTCGGGTGCAACTTGAATGTCGTGGCAAAGTTTCGTCTCCGTGTCGGCATGGAGGTCGACGACGACCTTCGACGCGAGATCGAAGCCGGTGAGGTTCGGCAGGACTGTTTCGACCACGCCTTGCGCCTCGTAGGAGGTCGGAGACAGTCGGAACGGGAGTTGCGCCAGAAGCTGAATCGCCGGGAGTATGGGGCGAATGTCGTCGACGGAGTCGTAGCCGATTGCAAGCGCCTCGGCTACCTCGACGACGCCGCCTACGCGCTGGGCCGAGCCAAAGATTCGGCCGTCATGAAGCTCCACGGCCGGCAGTGCGCCGTCGCCGAGCTGCTCGCCAAAGGCATCGATCGCCCGCTCGCCGAGTCCGCCGCTGCCGACGCATACGAAGACGTCGATCCGATCGCCGCCGCGACCAAGCTCGCCGAGAAGCGCCGCGCGTCGCTCGCCCGACTCGACCGCCCCGCCGCCGAGCGCAGGCTCGCCGGGTTCTTGCAGCGACGTGGGTTCGACTTCGACACCGTGCGCACCGTCGTCGAGCGCTTCCTCGGAGACAGCTAGTCAAAGTGCAGGTCGTTGTGGCGTTGCAGGCCGAATTACGGCCGATCGATGCCGGCTCCCTAGCTTCCGACCTCCACCGCAGACCTCATGATCGACTCCCACTGCCACCTCAATTTTCCGCAGCTCGCCGGCGACCTTGAAGGCGTCATTGAGCGGGCGAGGCTGGCCGGTGTCTCGCACCTCATCAACATCGGCGTCGGCGTCGACGACAGCCGGCGTGGGGCGGAACTGGCGGGACGACTCGACAACGTCGCCGCGACCGTCGGCATCCACCCGTGCTACGACGAGTCCGCCCGCGACGCCACTGCCGAGCTGCGCGACCTCGCCGCCCTGCCGCAGGTGGTGGCCATCGGCGAGTGCGGGCTCGACTACTTCCACGACGACGTGCCGCGAGACGTCCAGCGGGCTTCGTTCGTTCGCCAACTCGATCTCGCCGCCGAGGTAGGCCTGCCGGTCGTCATCCACAGCCGCGAGTCAATCGCCGACTGCGCTGCAATTGTCAAGGATTATCCGGAAATCCAGGCGGTTTTCCACTGCTTCACCGCCGGGCCCGCCGAGGCGGAGCTTCTCGCCGAAGCCGGGCACTACGTCGGCTTTACAGGCCCGCTGACCTTCAAGAAGAACGACGCCCTGCGCGAAGCCGCCGCCCTGCTGCCGGCCGAACGGGCTGCTCGTCGAGACCGACGCGCCGTACCTCTCGCCCGAGCCCAAACGCGGCGTCCGCCCGTGCGAGCCGGCCTACGTGGCCCACACGTTGAAGAAACTCGCCTCGGTCCGCGGCTGGTCGATCCCGGAGGCCGACCGCATCACGACCGAGAACTGCCGCCGGCTGTTCAAATGGCCTCATTAGGTGCTTGCGTGCTAGCAGGCGAGCTTGCGTGCTAGCACCCGACGCCAGCCGCCTCCCTCCGTCATTCTCAGCGATCGAGGTGAGCCGAAGGATCACGGCAGAGGACGCGTTCGGCCGGCGAGGTCCTTCGACTTCGCTGCGCTCCGCTCGGGATGACGGAGGACTTCTCGTGAGGTTTGAACGAGAAACGTCCACCGACTGATGCCCTGACGCCTCAACCGCCGATGCATGGGGCAGCATGATCTACGCGGTGATCAATCAAAAAGGCGGGGCCGGCAAGACGACACTCGCCGTGCACTTGGCCCTTCGGCTTCTCGACGCCGGCCGTCGCGTCGCCTTCATTGACAACGACCCCCAGCAGAGTGCGACGCGATGGATCGCGTCCGCCGAGCCGGAGATGCCGTTGGAAAGCATCGTCAACGCCGACGATCTTGTCGTGCGGGCCGAGGCCCTGGCCGCGGAGTACGACGACGTCGTCTGCGACGGCTCGCCCCGGCTCAACGACCAGACACATGTCCTCATGTACCTGGCGGATCGTGTGCTGATTCCCGTGTTGCCCAGTGCACTGGATGTGCACGCGACGCTGGAAACCAAGGCCGCAATTGATCGTGTGACCGAGGCCCGGGCGGCCGACGGATTGGTCGCCCCGAGTGTGCTGATCGCCCTCAACAAGGTCAGGACGACCGGTGAGCAGGCGAAGATCGTTCGGCAAGCCCTAACGGAGTTAGGGCTGCCGGTCGCCAGGGCAGCAGTGGGGCTTCGCGACGCCTTTATCAAGGCCGTCGTCGACGACACGAGCGTGCACCGCGACCAGACCAAAAGCCGCGGGCATCGTCAGGCGTCGGAGGATCTCGACGCCTTGTTCCACGAGCTTCTTCAACTCTCGGCGGAGCCGAGCCACGCACCGGCGGAGCCGGCGCTAGCCATTGCAGCCTGACCGGACAGGACGTCCACAACTCGCGTGACGGAGCCACTTGAATGGCTCCGTCGCAGGAAGCGGTCACGGAAGACCCACACGCTGAACCCCGCAAACACAAGACTCAGATGGACCAATCTCCCCCACCCCCAGCCGACCAAAAAGCCGCCAAGTTCCTGGCGAACCTCAAGCGGGCCACGCCCAACCAACTCGCCCGCGACCCGGACGACGCTCCATCGGCCTCGACCCAGGCCACCCCGGTCGCCAAAGCCCCGGTCCGTCGCAAGACCCGCTCAGCCGATGACGAGGTGTCGATGCAGATCAAGCTCGACCCCGGCACCGGCAAGCGCGTCGTCTACGTCCGCGTCGACAAGACGCTGGCCGATCGGCTTCAGCTGATCGCCATGCAAAACAAGATCGCCGGCGGCGACGGCCCCAAGACAGTCAACGACATCGGCATCGAAGCCCTCTGCGACTGGCTCGAAAACCGCGAAATCCGCCGCGCCGCCTGACGATTGAGTGCAGTGCTTGGCGTGATCATCGCTAGACGTTCGCCCAGCCGTTCGCCCGCTTCTCGTACAAGGCGAGCGCTCCGTTGCCGAAGGCTTCGCCCTCGAGCGTTCGGACCTGCACGTCCAGACGATCCAACGGCACCCCGTCGGCCGCGGCTGTTCGAATGGTGATGCGGTTGTACGCGTTCGGCTCCCCGCGGCGACGGTGACTACACGCCGTGCCCGCCTGCACGCTCAAGATGCTTCGCCGGACCGCCTCGTGATGGCTACGGACGTCGCCCGAGTAGTTCATGTGCAGGTGACCGGCGAGCAGCATCTCCACGCCCACGGCCTCCATCGTCCGCAGGGCAGGGCCGCTGCCGTGAACGACCTGCGGCGACTTCTTCCCGTTCGGCGTCAGCGCCACAGTCTCCATCTCGATCGCTCCGTGCTCCCGCGCACCTGGCGGAGGCAGGAACGGGTGGTGCGTCACGACTACCTTGAACAGATCGTCTGGCGCCTCCAGGCAGGCCAGGTGCACGTTGAGCAACTGCTCGCACGAGATTCGGCCGTCTTTCCAAAAGCCGTGGAGTGACTTCGAAATCGGCCGGGCGGTGTTCAGGCCGATGACCAGCATCTGGTCGTCGCGGTAGATCGGCCGAAGGTTGTCGGTGACGTGCTTCTGGTAGCGCCCGGTCGGCGAGAAGAACCTTCTGAACACGTCATACAGCGGAACGTCGTGATTGCCCGGAACATACAAATGCTTTCCGGGCAGGGCGTTAACGAAGGCCATCGCGGCCTCGAACTGCTTTGGGCGTGCACGTTGCGTGAAGTCGCCGCTGACGACGAGCAGGTCGTACGGCTCGGCCAGAAGATCCTGCCGCAACGCCTCCACGGCCGCCGGTTCTTCGGCACCAAAGTGGATGTCGCTGATGTGGGCCAGCCGCTTCAAGGGAGCCGAGGTTATGGCGGTGCGTGTCTGCGTGCCCGAAGGCCGATAAGCTAACAACAGTGAAGAAGCATGCCGCCCTCGTTCTGGCTCCTCTGCTCGCGGCCTTGCCGTCCGGGTGCGCGTTGCCGCGCGTCGAAGTCCCGCCGATGCCCGACGATCGGCCCACGGTGGTCAACGACTTCGAAGACGACGACCCGGACGTCCGCAGCATCGACGAGGTCGGCAACGACCCGATCGAGACGCAGCTGACCCCGTCCGGCAGCGAAGTCCCCGGCGGGGCGGATGCGTCCGACGAACCGGCGGGCGGCGACCTGACCTACCTGACGATCGACGGCGTCCTTGGCGAGATCAACGGTAAGGCGATCTACGCGGCGGACGTGCTCGATGCTCGACAAAACCAGCTCCGGGCCGCGGCGCTGCGTCGGCCGCGTGACGAGTTTCGTCGCGAAGCCGCCAGCGTGTTGATGGAAGAGCTGCAGGACCGCATGCGCGACAAGCTGTATCTCAGCGTCTTCGAACGAAATCTCAGCCCGGCAGAGCGGCAACAGGCACTCTTCCTGACCACACTCTGGCGGCAGCGGTTCATCACCGACCACGGCGGCAGCCAAGCTGCGGCCAGAAGGGCGGCACGGGAGCTGTACGACCTGAGCCTCGAGCAACTCGGCGAAGACGAGTACGGCCGCCGACTCAGCCAGATCTTCATGCAAAAGCACATCGTCCCACGCGTTCGACCGGCTGCCGGCGAATTGCGTGAGGCGTACGAGGTCAACAAGAAGGAAGGCGCCTTCGACGTTCCCGGTGGTATCGTCTTCGCGCTCATCGAGGTCGGCGTGGAGTCCGCCGACGAACTGGCAGTCGACACCGCCCTGACGCGGGCCGAGGCATTGCACGCGCGGGCCGTCGCGGGGGAAGACTTCGCGGAGCTGGCGACCAACCACAGCGACAACGCCGACTACGCCTCCCGCGGCGGCCTGCCGCCCGAGTGGATGCTGCCGATCGCCCCAGGCGCCTACGCCAACACCGCCGTCGCCGATGCCGCCTGGGAAGTCGAGGAGGGCGAAGTCGCTCCGCTCGTCCAGGTGGGCACGGGCGAAGAGAGTCGTTGGTTCATCGTCAAGGTCACGGAGAAGGAGGTTCCGCGGACGATGACCTTTTCGGAGGTCCAGCGGCAGTTGAATCGCCAGATGGCCAACGCCGAACAGCAACGTCTCGTCGCCGATTATGTTCGCCGCGAACTCGGTCGCAGCGAAGGTCCGAGTCCGCAAGAGCAAGAGCGCATGCTGATGACGGCCCTGGAGCTCGTGATGCAGCGTTACGACGAATGGCGCGCCGAAGCCGCCGCGGCGAGAGTGGAATAGCAGCAGTCTCTGGTAGCCGCGACCTTACAGGTCGCAGGCACCGTCACATGCCGAACGACCTGCGACCTGTAAGGTCGCGGCTTGGGAGCGTCATCGCTACCCGTCCGACATGTCACGCTGCCTGCGACCTATCAGGTCGCGGCTAACGAGCACTGCTACTGCCGGCGGTAGACCGCCTCGAGCCGACGGACCATGACGTCAGACGCAAATCGGCCCGCGGCAAAGTCTCGCCCGCGGTCACCCATCGAACGACGACGCTCCGCATCACCCGCCAACTCGGCCACATGATCGGCAAAGGCACGTGTGTCGAAGGCCTTCACCGCGTACCCCGACTCGCCCGGCAGCAACCCCTCGGCGTTGCCGTCGATGTCGTACGTCACCACCGGCAGGCCCGCCAGTTGCCCCTGCGGCAGGGCCCGCGCAAGCCCCTCGCGACGGGACGGATGCGCCAGCACGTCGCACGCGTTCACTAGTTCCGGCACCCGGTCGGGCGACACGAGGCCGACGAGGATGAAGCGGTCTTTCAGGCCGGCCTCGGCGATCTGCTGCTCGAAGTCATCGCGACGCGAGCCGTCGCCGATCCAGACGAACTTCAAATTCGGGTTGGCCGCGCACAGGCGTGGGGCGTGCTCGATCAGGTCTTCGTGACCCTTCATATCGAAAAGCCGCGCCACCGTCACCACCGCCACGTCGTCGCTCGCAAGGCCCAGGTCGCCGCGGACGACGTCGCGAGGCGTCGCGGGCTCGAGGAACGCCTTCGTGTCCATGCCGCTGTAGACCGTCTCGTACTGCTCCGGTCGCCCGATGTCGTGGGCGAGCATCTCGCGGTTCATCGCCTCCGCGACGCCGATGATCGTGTGGCAACGGGCCGCGGCGAACCGCTCCAGACGCACGTAGGCCGAATTGACGATCGCCTTGCGGCTGGCGGTGAACGAAAGCCCGTGCACCGTGTGCACCACGTGCGGCACCTTCTCGTCCCACGCCGCCATCCGACCCAGAATGCCCGCTTTAGAGCTGTGCGTGTGCACGACGTCCGGCTTGAGTCGGCCGATGCGATCCCGCAGGTCCTGATACGTTGCCCAATCCTTCCGCGGCAGGATGCTTCGACGCAGGCTCGGCACCTCCTCGAAGCCGTACCCGTAGCCGGACGCGCGGTCGACCAGGCTCCCCTCCGGCCCCTCCGTCGGGCCGGCCAGCAGGGTGACTTGGTGGCCTTGGTCGTGCTGGCCTTCGCAGCTGAGCAGCGTGTTCTCCTGGGCCCCACCGACGATGACGCGGGTGATGACGTGGACGATGTTCAGCTTGTCGTCAGTCATCGCAAGAGCCTAACCACAAGAAGGCCCGGCCGAGAAACGGCCGGGCCATAGAAATGGTGCGGTGAATCAGGTCCGGGGCGTCAGAACCCGACCGAGAACGACACGCCTGGCCGAACATATGCGGAGCGGAACGAAGGCCTGTAGTAGCCGCGGGAGTGCCGGTAGTACCGCAGGCCGTTGTAGGGCCGGTAGCAGTCGGCACCAAGATTCACGCCGACCCCGAAGTTGGAGCGGAAGCGCGGCGACCGGTCGTACCGCTGATGGCGGACCACGGGACGCAGCGGCCGATGGTCGTAATCCTGCTGATAGCGGTGATGGCGGACGGGCCTGACATACGTCGGGCGACGCAGGATCGGCCCACGACGATCGACGTGATACGAGCCACGGTCGACGCGGTACCGCCGCGTCGGCTCGATGGCAACGCGGCCGCGGGCGCTGGAATCGCCCCCACGGCGAGCCAGATATCGCTCACGGGCGGTGCGGGGCCGGGCCTCGCGGACGAAATCGTCACGCTGCATGATCTCGCTGCGAAGGCGGGACCGTTCACGGAGGGCGTCGCGATCACCACGATCTGCGGCAGCCGGGGCAGCACTCAGGCCGATGCCGGTGGCAAGAAGTGCGACGATGGAAAATGCTCTAAACATGGGTAAGACCCCTTCAAGTACGCCAGCGAAGTGCCGTGCGTTCGCCAGCTAAGACACCCGCCGCCGGTGCCGGGTTTCCTACTCTACCCCATTTTCTTCAGGATTCTGACGAGGGTCCCCCGATTCGGCGACGCCTTCGAGAATGGCTTCCGCAGCCTTACCGCCACCCTCGGCATCCATCCCCACTCGCGTCGCCTCACGTGCTTTCTCGGCAACGGCCAACTCTTCTTCATTGACCGTTCGCTCACGAAGCGTGCCCGCGTAGACGCTCCAGCCGCTGGTGCCACGAATCCGCAACATCGATCGCACCTTGTACGGGCCACCCTCGGCAACGAGCCGCATCGCTTCGACGTCCTCGTCCCACGTCTGCGACTCCAACGTCGCGCCGCCCACCTCGGCAGAGAATGCCTCGATGTACCGATCCGCCGCCTTGCCGTGGAGGAACTCGCCCTTTGGCAGAAAAGTGACGATGCCGGGCACGTCGAAGTAGACGACCCCGTAGGCCGTGTCGCGTGTCGGGCTCAGCCAGGTGAGGTGGGCCCGCTCTTCGTTGATCTTGGGCGGATCGAGCACCCAGTCGGTGGGCGGGATGACAAAGGCTTCGACGCGTTCTTCGAAGTACCCCATGCCCAGCTCACCGACGGCCCGAGTCGTCGGCCGCTCGTCTTCCTTGAGCGTCGACCGTCCCGCGCACCCGCCCGAGACGAAGGCCAAGAGCAGAAATAAAGCTACGAGTCGCGACGGCATGAGGCGACGGTACGGAGGACACGGGCGATGGCCGCGGTTGCCAGAACCTGGCGTCCCGGATACGCCACCACCACGTGTCTGCCGGACGAACCGTCGCCGCCAACGCCCGGCTCATCGGCGTGATCACCCTGGGCAGCCGGCTCCTGGGCCTGGGCCGGGAGATGATCGCCGCCGCCGCCTTCGGTGCCGGGCCCGTCTGGTCCGCCTTCACGATCGCCTTCACGATCCCGAACCTGTTCCGCAAGCTCTTCGGTGAAGGGGCCTTGTCGGCGGCGTTCATCCCGATCTACGCGCGACTGCATGCCAATCCGAATCGCCAAGCCGCGGCAGGGCGGTTCGCGGCGCAGGGCACGAACCTGCTCGTCTCCATTCTGACCGTCGCGACCGTCGTCATCGAGTTCGGCCTCCTTTTGCTATGGCTTTCGGGCGTCGGGCGTGACGACTATCGGCTGGCGATCGCGCTGACGGCGGTGATGTTGCCTTACGTCGTCTTCGTCTGTGCCGCGGCCTTCCTGGGCGGCTTTCTGAACGTCCACGGCCGGTTCGCGGCACCCGCGGCGGCGAGCGTGCTGCTGAACCTGTGCCTCATCAGCGCCATCGGCACGGCATGGGCGGTCTACGACCTCGACACCGACGTCGGCCGGGTGCAAGCGACCTTCGCCGTCGGCGGGGCGGTCGTCGTCAGCGGCATCCTGCAGGTCTTGCTGCTTTGGCCCGATCTGAAGAAATCGGGCTACCGGCCCAATGCCCGCGGCCGGGATCTGGACGCGACGCACCCGCCAAATGATCCGCATCGGCCTGCCCGTCGCGCTCTCGGCGGCGGTGCTGCAGATCGGTGTGCTGCTCGACAAGGGCATCGCCTTCGTGCTCGCCGCCGAGGTGGGCGTCGAGCCGTCGGCCGTGACCCCTATGACCGCCGGCGCGGCGGCGAGACTCAACTGGGCCCAGTTCCTCTACCAGTTCCCGCTGGGCGTCTTTGCTATCGCGCTGGCGACGGCGGTCTTTCCGGCACTGGCCCGGGAAGCCAAGGCCGACGACGGACGCAACGACGCGTTTCGCCACACCCTGCGTCGCGGGATCGAATCCGCCCTCTACATCGGCCTGCCGGCCAGTGCGGGGCTTGTCCTGGTGGCAACGGACGCGACGCGGGTCCTGTTCGAGCGGGGCCGGTTTACCGCAGGCGACACCACGCTGGTCGCCATGAGCGTCGCCATCTATTCCGCAGCGGTGTGGGCGTTTGCATTGCAGCAGATCGTCAACCGGGCCTACTACGCGTTGCAGGAGACGCGCCTGCCTCTGATCTGGGCGGGGTGGAATCTGGCGATCAATCTGGCGGTCGAATTGCCGTTGATCTGGCTCTTGCCCCGCGGCTACGGCGAGATCGGCATGCCGATCGGCACGTTCGTCAGCTTCGCCATCCAGGTCGTGTGGATGACCCGGTCCCTGGATCGGCGACTCGACGGCATCGGTCTAGGCAAGAGCGTCAAGCCGTTGGCCGTCATGATGTTGGCTACCGCCGCCATGGTGGTCGTCTGCCTGCCGGTGCGGCTCATCGAGGGCCAGACGCACGGCCGCATCGCTCGTGCGGCTGCTCTTGACGATGGTCATCGGCGGCGGGGTGTACTTCGCGGTGACGTCGTTGGCCGGTGGCTTCCGGTTGCCGCGACGATCGGCCACGTGATTCGATGCGATTCGCACCGGGCGACGCGGTTGCTACAGTCGCACCCCTTATGGCCAACGACGCCGGCGTCCAAGCTTCTTCCACCACCGCGGCCACCGACGCGTCGATCCGTTCTCGCCTTCGCCCCGGGGCCCGGGTTCGCGTGGTTCAACAGATCGCCGCCCGTCATTACGCGTGGGGCACCGAGCACGACGGCACGATCGTCGCGTACGAGCAGAAGCAGACCGGCTCCTGGTACGCCCACAGCCGCGGCGACAAGCTCTGGCTCGACCGTTTGGTGGTCAAGAAGGACGACGGCGAGGTGTTTACGTTCAATTTGGACGAGTACACGCACCTCGAGATTCTCGCCGATCCCTCCGCCGCGGGCTGAGCAGGCCGATTCTTTGGCACTGGAACGCATGGCTTCGCCGACACCGCGCTCGTACCCGCCCTTGCTGGTTGCGCTAGCTGGTTGGGCTGTCCCGGGGCTCGGGCACCTGTTGGTCCGACAGACGTGGCGCGGCATCGCGATCTTCTCGGCCGTGGCGATGATGTTCATCGGCGGGCTCCTCATCGGCGGGGTGCGGGTGGTCGATATGCCCGGATTCGTCGAAGGCCGAAGGCAGGTGACGCGTGACGGCACGTGGATCTTGGTTCGCCAGCCACTGGGGGCCGTGATGGGTCGTCCCTGGTTCGTGGCCCAGTCGCTGACGGGGCCGACGGCCTTCGTCGCCGGGTACGCGGGCACCGTTGCCGCCCGAAACGGCTATCCGAAGCCGACGGCTCGGCTGTCGGATATCGGCGTGCTCTACTGTGCCGCGGCGGGCATGATGAACCTGATCGCGCTCTCGACGCCGCCGGTCGGGCCGGAAAGGACGGTGCGTCGTGATATCCCCTGTTCACGTGATGGCTTCGACGGGATGGGTACCGTTTCTGTCTCCCGCACCGCTCTGGAACGCCTGGCCGGTGCTGTTGCTTCCCCTGCTCTTGGGGATCGCGATCGCCTACAAAGCCGTTAAAGTCCCCTCGGCGTCGCGTTTGATGCCCGAGGCGTTGAAGCTGACGGCATACCTCACGCTGGGCCTGGTCGGGGCGGGAATCGCCCTGTCGATACTGATCAACTTTGTCATCTGACGTGCTTCGGCAGCCGTATTATCGGCCGGGGCTTCAACGCTAACGAACTTGAGGGCAACTGCTTCGTCTAAGACGACGCCCCTGCTTCTCTGCCGAAACCAAGGTCACGACTCCTATGCCACGCAACGCACCTGCTCCCACCGCACGCCGCCGATTCTCGGCCTCCGTCCTCGAGACGCTCGAAAGCCGGCGCCTGCTCGCAGTCGCCGGTCCGGTGGTTGAGATCGACGTCGACTTCTCCGACCGGGGGCAGACCATCGACGGCTTCGGGTCGTCGATGATCGACTGGGATTCGCCCGACTATTTCGCCGATCCCGAGTTCTACAACGAGGTCACCAACGACCTCGGCTCGACGATCATTCGCGTGCCCGTGGCCCGCGATTTTGAGAAGGTCAACGACAACCTCGACCCGAACTCTGCCGACCTGTCGACGTTCAACCCGCGGGCGCTGAAGCCGACGATGGAGTTTGTCCAGGAGCTTGAGAAGCGTCAGGATCAGACGGTGCTGCTGGGGGTCTGGTCGCCGCCTTGGTTCATGAAGGTGAACCACGACACCCGCGGCGGGGCGGGCAATTTAAAGCCGGAAATGCGGCTCGAGTTCGCCGAGTTCCTCGCGGAGTACGTGATCGCGGCCGAGCGTGACTACGGCGTCACGATCGACGTCATCGGGCTCCAGAACGAGCCGCTGTTCGTCCAGAACTACCCGAACGCCCACTACACGCCGCACCAACTCGCCGAGACGTTCGTCGTCGTCGACGACTACTTCAACGCCCGCGGGCTCGACACGCGGCTCATGATCGCCGAGGACCTGAACTTCGGCAGGCGTTTCCAGGAGTGGACCGGCGCGCTGCAGGACGCCTACGAGCGTCGCGGCCGAGAGCTTCCGGACGACTTGGTCTGGGGCACCCACTTCGGACCTGACAACGACACCCATGCCTGGTCGGAAGTCGTTGATGAGACGAATCTTCCCGTCTGGTCGACCGAATCCGGCGGCAAGGGCACCGCGGCCGTCAGCGGCGGGCTCAACTACCTCGAAGAGACGCTCCTCTACCTCGACAAGGGCAAGCTCAGCGCCCACATCACCTGGCAAAGCGTCGGCGATGGCACGAGCAGCTGGTGGTACAAGAACGGCACCGACGACGAAGGCACCGACACCTACGCCAAAAGCGGCACCTACGCCGCCACCAAGCACATCGCCCGCTGGGTCCGTCCCGGCAGCAAGCTGGTCGAGTCGACCACCGCCAATCGCAGCCTCTCCGGACCGGGCGGCGGACGTCTCGTCGCAGCGGCTTTCGAGACGGAGTCGAACGACTCCAACACCATCGTCCTGACCAACCGTGCCGAGTCAGACCGCGACGTCGTCATCAACCTCGACAACTACGAGCAGTTCGGCCTCGGCGGTGACGACTGGAAGCGCCTACCTCACCCTCGGCACCGAGAGTGGCCAGGAAGACGTCTGGGTACGCCTGGCCTCCGCAGACGGCACCGGTGAGCTGCCGATCACGGTCTCGCCCGACGGCACCTCGCTCAGCTTCGTGATGCCGGCGCAGTCGATGATCACGCTGACCAACATCGAAGGCGAGCCTCTCCAGGCCGTCGAGACGGACACGAGTCGCGTGCTACCAGTACGCCCCGGCCGGCGACGGAATGCAGCGACTGAGCTACTTCCACCACGTCGTCGGCGTTGGGTGGGAGCAGGGCGTCCTGGCGGAGATGACCGACGAGCGGATGCTCATGGTCTTCGGGCCGAGCGGCCGCAACGTGCTGCACCTGGCCTCCGGCATCGCCAACGGCGACGTCACCGCCACCCTGGACCACGTTCTCGACCGGGCCGAGCATGCTCGGCATGGACATCAACGGCCAGGGCTACGACGGCATGACGCCGCTGATGATCGCCTCGGCGTCGCAGATGGCGGGCATCTCCTACTTCCCGTCGGGCGGCGGCATCGTGCTCGTCTCGACCGAAGACACCACCAACCGCCTCGAGACGCTCCTCGACGCGGGTGCCGACCTACACGTCAAGGACGACCTGGGCCGTACGGCCCTCCATTGGTCGGCCATCACGGCCCGTGCGGAGGTGTCGACCGTCGTCGACGTCGCCTCGCCGCACACGCTCCGCCTCCTGGAGCTTGGTGCCGACAAGAACAAGGTCGACGCGACCGGCCGAACCGCGCTTCGACTGGGCGATCGCCGAGGGCAATCCCGTCGCCGCCGCCCAGCTGCAGGCCTGGACGCAGGACACCGTCGCGCCCGAGCTCGTTTCGGTCGAGGCAACCACCGCCGGCTACGTCGGTGCCACCCTCACCTTCGACGAAGCCATCGGCAGCGTCAGTGACGGCGACTTCATCCTCGTTCGCGAAGACGGGCTGACCGCATCCGCCCGGGTTCGCTCGGAGACCACGCTGGCCGGTGGCAACACGCAGGTCGTCGTCGAGGCGGCCGACGGTGCGTTCCTGCCGGGCGGACGCTGGCGCGTCTACCCGACGAGCAACATCACCGACGCCGCCGGCAACGCGTTCTCGCTCCCGCCGGCGAGCCGTGGCGACTTCGGGTACTCCTCGGCCCAGCTCAACTACCTCCCGGCCGACTTCAACGGCGACCAGAAGGTCAACCTTGCCGACTTCGGCATCCTTCGTGCCAACTTCAACTCGCCGGGCCTGACCGGCGGCGATGCCAACGGCGACGGCTGGGTCAACCTGCTCGACTTCGCCATGCTCCGAAGCAGCATCGGAATGTCCATTGCCGGCCAAGCCACCGGCGACTTCGGCGGACGAGAGCCGACGCCCGTCGCGCCCGCAGCCCTCTTCGCCAGCGACAGCGGCGGCGGCGGGTCAGACGAACGAGCCGGGCGACTTCGATCGGCAGCCGGTACACCCCGTACCAGCCCGGCAGCGACACCCCGTTCGCCCGCGGCGGCCTCTTCGAAGGCGCCGTCGAAGAAGACGAGTAGCCTGACCCAACACCGTTCCAATGCCCGTCTACGACTTCACCTGCCAATCCTGCGGCAAGCAGTTCGACAAACTCTTCCGCTCCACGTCCGCCAAGCCCACGGCAACGTGCCCGGCATGTGACAGTGCCGACACCCGCCGCGAGCTGTCTCTGGTGAATGCCGGTGCAGCCAAATCACGACAGGCGTGCCCGCAGCCGCGCCGACATGCGGACGTTGCGGCGTCCCCGGCGGGCCGTGCGTCTCGAATTGATCGGTCACGTCCACCGTCTGGTTGTAAAGATAAAGAGCCCGGACCTCTTCGGCCCGGGCTCTCGTCGTTCAAGCGTTTGGCGACGCTTACTGCAGCAGTGAAAGCACCTGCTGCGGCGTCTGGTTGGCCTGGGCCAAGATCGAGGTGTTGGCCTGTGTCAGGATCTGGGCACGCGACAGCCGTGCCGTTTCCACCGCGAAGTCGGCGTCGCGGATGTCGCTCTCTGCTGCCGTGACGTTCTCCAGGGCGACGCCCAGGCTCGTCATGTTGGTTTCGAGGACGTTCTTCTGCAACGCACCCAGGCGGCCGCGAAGGGTGGCGACTTCTTGGATGGCGGCGGTCAGGATCTCCTGGGCGTTGCTGGTCTCGCCGGAGACGAGGCTGGCGCTGCCACCGCTGCCGATTTCGTTGAGGTAGCCGACCTGGTTGTTGCCCAGCCGGGTGGTGTTGACGCTCCCGATGCCGACGTTGACCTGGCCTTGCGAGCCGACGGTGGAGCCGACCTGGAAGGTCGCTCCGCCACCGGTGAGGTCGAACGAGCCGCTGGTGGCGGTCTGCGTGCCGAAGCCGACGGTCAGTTCGAGCTCGAGGTCGAGGCCACCGATGCGGGCCTTGACGTTGAGGCCGTCCGCCTGGGCGGCAGAGCCGTTGATGCTGACCTCCGCATCAACGCCGTTGTCGCGGACGGCACTGGCAGCACCCCAAGGCCCGCTGATGGCCTCGACGCTGACGAAGGACTGGGCGCCGTAGCCCGTCGAGTCGATGTGCAGCGTCGTGCCGCTGAGGGTCGCGCTGACGCCCGTGGTGTCGGTCAGCGTGTTGATGGCCGTCCGCATCTGGGCGGTGGTGGTACCGCTGGTGAAGGTCACCTGCTCCACGCCACTCGTTGCCCATGATCTCGAGCGTCACGATGCCCGAGGCGTTGGCACCGACGGTGATGCGACCCGTTTGGGCGCTGGTCGTGACGTCGACGTCGATGGCCATCGAGCCGTTGTCCGGCAGGCTCGCGCCGTTGACGCGAACATCACCGATCTGGCTGGCCGTGACACCGCTCAGCTGGTAGTCGAGCTGGCCGTTGAGCAGGTTCTCACCGTTGAAGGTGGTGGTGTTGCTGATGCGGTTGATCGAGCCGAGGATGGCATCGACCTGAAGCTGGTTCGCCTCGATCTCCGCCGGCGAGAGGGCACCGGTGTTGGCGGCCTCATTGGTGAGCGACTGGACCTGCAGGAGCAGGCTGTTCACTTCCGCGAGGCTGCCCTCGGCGGTGTTGATGACGTTGTTGGCGCGGGTCGAGTTGTCGATCGCCTGACGGATGCCGGCCATCTCGCTCCGCATGTTCTCGGAGGCGATGAGCGCGGCAGGGCCGTCCTTGCCCGTGTTGATTTTCAGACCCGTGCTGAGGCGCTTCAGGCGCATCGACAGGTCGTTGTTGTTGTTGCCGAGCGAGCGCTGCGCCTGCAGCGAGTTGATGTTGGTGTTGATACGCATGCGAAGGATCCTCCATGATCCTGGGGAAATTGAATGTGTCGCGTCCGTCCGTGGACAACGACCGCTGATCTCTTCGGAACGCGGACCTGTCGCAGAAGAGAATCGGACGCCCCTGCCGTGCGTCCCATAAGAAGGGCCGATAAAACCCGCCTCCCGCGGCTGACAACGCATCACGCCCGCCGCACCGCTACGCTAACCGCCCGATGCAAACCAGCACCGAGTGGCTCGGCGACTATCTCACTCCCGTCCCCGCCGTCGACGACGCGGCGGATCGACTCACCATGGCCGGTTTCCCTGTCGAGGAGTTCGACCGCGTCGGCGACGTCGACGTGATGGAGGTCGAGATCACGAGCAATCGCCCGGACCTCTTTTGCCACGTCGGCGTTGCCCGAGAACTGTCAGCTCTGACCGGTGGCACGTTCACTCTCCCCGCCGCAGAGCCGAAGGAGAGCGACGAGCCGGCGACAAGCGTCGTCTCGGTTCAGATTGATCGCCCCGACCTCTGCCCGCACTACACGGCCCGCATTCTCAAGGGCCTGGACGTCAGGCCGTCGCCCGACTGGATGCGGCGTCGCCTGGAGCAGGTCGGACTTCGGCCGATCAGCAACCTCGTCGACATCACGAACTTCGTCCTCTTCGAGCTAGGCCAGCCGCTCCACGCCTTCGACCTCGACAAGATCGTCGGCGGCAAGATCACCGTTCGCACCGCCGCCGAAGGCGAGATGCTCCGCACGCTCGACGGCGTCGACCGGAAGCTTGCGGCGAATGACCTCGTCATCGCAGACGAAGCCGGCCCCGTCGCCCTGGCCGGGGTGATGGGCGGCGAGCGGACGGAAGTGTCGGCCACGACCAAGAACGTGCTGCTGGAAAGCGCCCGCTTCGACCCGCTGTCGGTCCGAACGACGAGTCGCCGGTTGAAGCTGATGAGCGACAGCTCCTTCCGCTTCGAGCGTGGTCTTGATCCGTCACTGGCTCATCGGGCGAGCAAGCGGGCGGCGTCGCTGATGCTCGAACTCGCAGGCGGCACGCTGCTCCAAGGCACGGCCGAAGCGGGAAGCGACGAGAACGAGCCGCAGCATCCGGCGCTCCGCTGGTCCGCCATCAAGCGACTGCTGGGCGTTGATCTGCCCAAAGCCAAAGTGCTCGACGCCCTGACCCGCCTCGGCCTCGAGCCGCGCGACGAGGGCGATGCAATCGCATGCACCGTCCCGGGGCATCGGCTGGACATCCACAAGGAAGTCGATCTCATCGAGGAGGCGGCGCGGATCGTCGGTTACGACGCGATCCCGCTCGCCGAGACGATCGAAGTGCGCGTTCGCCCGGCCGACAAGCGGCTCGTCGCCGAGGACGTTCTTCGCGATGCCGCCGTCGCGGGAGGATACTTCGAGGCTGTGACGTTCAGCTTTGTCGGCGACGATCTTCGCGACGCGTTTGTCGCAGAAGGAACAACGCTTCGTCGCGTCGACGCGGGCGTTCGCAAAGCAGACGGGCATCTTCGGCCCAGCGTGTTGCCGGGGCTGCTTCAGTCGTTACGACACAACGAATCGGTCGGCAACGGTGCAGTCCGGCTGTTCGAGACCGGCAACGTCTTCTGGTCCGCAAAGGGTGACGCCGTGGAAGCCAGGCGTTTCGCCTTGGCCGGCGGCGACTTCTCGACGCTTCGCGGCGTCATCGACCTGGTGCTCGCCCGGCTGGACGCTTCACGCGCGGTGGCGGTTCGGCCGTCGTCTCATCCCGGCTTTGAAGAAGGCGCGACGGGCGACCTTGTTTGGGGCGATGTCGTCGTGGGGCGACTCGGCCTGCTGGCCACGGCTGTTCAGGCCAAGCTCGATCTGCAGCACCAACCCGCCGTTGCCGAGCTTGATCTGGACGCCCTGATCGCCGGCTACCAGGCGACAGGCCTGCCCCCGGTGCTCTCGCGATTTCCGGCGGCAAAGCGAGACGTCTCCTACGTCGTCGACGACGCGGTTGCGTACGCAGATCTTGCCGCTCTTGCGGACGTCGAGCCGAAGCTCGCCGACGTCGTCGCCGTCGAACACGGCGGCACGTATCGCGGCAAACCACTGAAGAAGGGTGAGAAGTCGGTGACGCTCACGCTCGTCTTCCGTCGTGACGACGGCACCGTCCCACGCGAAGAGGCCGACGCACAGGTCGAGCTGCTCTCCAGCCGCGCGGCCGACGCCTTTCAAGCGACCATTCGTCTGTAGATCTGCTCATCGCAGGCGCACGAGGTCGGCCCGCGTGATGCCGATCGTCGCCATGGCTTCCTTGGCATCCTCGAGGAACCGCTGCGCGTCGCTCCAGTAGCCGGCCGTCGGCTTCAGCGTCGGATCGGCTTGACGGAACGTCGCGTTGAAGCGGGCCATGAACCGCTCGCGAAGGTACTTGGCGTTCATCGAAGCCAATGCCGTCGGCAGGCAGAGGGATTCGCCCTTCTCGGCAAACAGCAGTCGGGCCACGCGGTGGTCATTCTCGCAGCAGGTACTCGCTCTGCCCGTCGCTCTCGGCAAGGACCGTCAGCTCCCAATCCTCGAACATCTGCCGGAGAAACGGCCCGTAGTGACTGCGTCCGCCCTGGCGATCGATGACGGCAAAGAGCCCGCCGTCTGCCCCGGCATGATCGTCCAGCAGCAGGGCAAGTAGCGACGCCAACGCCCCCTGCACGACGGCCGCCTTGTTGCGAATCGCGTCGCAGAGGTGGTTGTACTCCGGCTCGAACAGCAGTCGGGCACGCGAAGGCAACGCAACGACGCCCGCCTCCCTCGCCGCGTGCCGAAGCACGTTCGCCGCGATGCCGACGTTGCTCGCCGACGCCCAGGCCGGCTGTGGATCGTCGGCTTCCGCGTCGTACCACCGTGGTCGATCGCCCGGCCGGACGAGCACGGAGTCGGCCAAGGCATCCAACGTGTCGTGCACCTCCAGCCCGGCCACGGCTTGCCATGCGAGAACGCCGCACTCGAGAGACTCGAGCCCGGCGTCGGATCGTCCTGAAAAGACCTTCTTGGAGTCGGCGACGTGGAGCCGACGTCCCGTGCGGTCGCGGGTGGGCGAGACCGCATCTCGAAGCAAGTGCCACAGGTCGGGAGGCGTGTGGACCGTGGCGGCGTTGGCGTTGGGGACGACCACCGCCGAGGAGGCAAGGCATAGAGGCCCGAGCAGGGGCCCGAGTCCGGCCTCGTCGATACCGGCAACGATCATGCCGGCAGTCGAGTCGGCCAGTGCGGCCGGGTCAACCCTTCTTGCCCGACTTCTTCGCTGCCTTCTTCGAAGACTTCTTGGCGACCTTCTTTGCGGGCGCCTTCTTGGCAGCCTTCTTGGCCGGTGCTTCCTTAGCGGTCGTCTTCTTCGCGACCTTCTTGGCGGGAGACTTTTTGACGGTCTTCTTCGCCGGCGTCTTCTTGGCGACCTTCTTGACCGGCGCCTTCTTCACGCTCTTCTTGGCCGCCTTTTTGACTGGCGCCTTCTTGGCGACCTTCTTGGCGGGGGCCTTCTTGACAGACTTCTTGGCGACCTTTTTGGCCGGCGACTTCTTGGTCGACTTGCTCGCTTTTGCCATGCGCTTACCTCGGAGAGGGATGAGGGGCGACCGTCGAATGACGATCGTGAAGTGCGACCTGTAGCATGTATGCGGCCTGGGCCGAAGCGGTCGTCACGTTGTCGACAGGCGGCGGACACCGACGCGGCGTCTCGTAGACCACATGCAACGCCCCAAACATCGGCCGCGACGTCGCAACGCCTTAACCCGACGACCGCTCAGAACGCCTGCATCTTCCTGATTTTCGACCTGTTTTAGACGAACCTCATGACGCTTCGACTGCGCATCCGTCACGCACTCGGCGAACGCGAGGTGCAGATTGTTCAGGAAGATGGGGAACATCCGCACATTTTTGGCCGAGGCCGTGAAGCAGACGTCGTCGTGACCGGCGTCGGCGTGCTGCGCAGACACCTCGCCGTTTTTTTTGATGCCGCCTCCGACAGATGGCTCGTCCAAGACGGCAACACCCGAGGCCGAACACGTGTCAACGGCATCGCGCTGCCCGACAGCACGCAACCCTGCCCGCTGCTCGAAGGCTTCGTCGTCACACTCGGCGACAGCGACGACACGTGCGTCGTGACGGTGCTCGGCATCGACCCGCCGGCCATCAAAGTGGTGCCGGAAGTAGAGGCAACGCCCGCCAACGCGACACCCAGAACCCGTCGTCAAAGGAAGACCAACGCCGCCGTTCCCGCGGTGCTCACGGCAGCCATCGTTCTCGCATTTCTACTTGGCCTCGTGGTCGGTTCGCAGCAGACGTCGCAAGAGCCACTAGCCAGTGACAGCGTCACGACGGCCGGCTTTGAACGGCGTCAGCCAAGCCTGCCGGCCACACGAGGTGCGGCAACGACGCTTCCGAGCACGCCGCCTGAAGAAAGACGCCGGCCCTTGCTGCCGACTCTTCAAGGCGAGGCCGCGTCGATCGACCTGACGCCCAATGCCGATCTGCGGACCCGCGGTGAGGTGCTCGAAGAGACTGCCGATCCGGCCGGCGTTCGCGGCTTCGTCGCCGGGTTGTCGCCCGAAGATCCACTTCGAGCCAGCGCCGCGTGGGCGGACGTGATTCGCGCCGAATCTCAGGAAGACGTTGCGCTTCAACTGCAGACATACCTCGACTACACGAGCTTGCCGCAGTCGCGGACGGGCGACTTGCGGTTCGAGGTGGCGTCACGCCTGGAGCGGACGCTCGACCGGCTTTGGTGGCAACGCATCGCCGACCTTCTCGAAGAAGAGTTCGCCGTCATCGATGACGCCCTGGCCGCGGAGCTGGAGCTTCGAGGCCTCGCCGGTCCCGACACGGCCGAGCGGGCACAGTCGCTTCGCGAACGACTCGCCGACGGTCAGAAGCGACTTGCCATGATCGATGCGGAGCTTGCCGAAGACATGAAGTACGACGCCGGCGAAGTGCCACGTCTCGGCCAGCGTGACCAGCTCAGTCGGCTTCGCGGGCGACGCGACGACGACGCGTATGCCGCTTGGCGAAGCACGGTGCTCGCCGTCGCTCAGCAGGGTCGGCTGCCGTGGGACGTTCGGCCGACAACCCGGCCGGCTTCCTGAAGGCGTCCGCGAAACGGCGGGCGTCGCTACGGTTGTCGAGATGCGGGCATTGCTCTGGGCTGCGCCTGCTTGTCGTCTGCGGCATCCCGGTGCTGGCATCGCTTTGGCCGATGGTTGCTAGTACGGTCGGCTGGTCCGCTGCGGGGCGATCGGGCGGTACGTTAGTGATGACGACAGGCCTCGCCGCGGCGAGTGCGATTGCCGCGGGTCTCGTCGCCGTCGGGCCGGCCGTCGTGGCTTGGCGCTCTACCGCGTGGCTCGTCCTTCTCGCAGTCGCGGGCGTCACGCTGCTCGTGATCCCGGAACCTGCGTGGTCCTACGGCATCGCCGAGACCTGGCGATACGCCGGCATCTCGGCACAACCGCAATCGGCCATGGCGGTCACGCGCGGGGTTATGACCGTCGCGCTGCAATTATGGTGCATTCCCGCGGCGACGACGGCCTTCGCACTGTGCCGTCTGTCGGCCGACGTCCTTGATGCCGCACGGCTCGACGGCGTCTTGGCCCGCACGGTCGCCCGATCGGTGCTGCCCGCGTGGGTCGGCGGGTGTGGCGTCGTGGCGATGCTCACGCTCCGCATGACGACGCCCTTCGACCTAGGCGGCTTCAAGACGTCAGGCGTCGCGGCCCGGCTCGCCTTCGGCGAAACACCGGGCAGCCTGGGCGACAAAACCGCGGCCGCGCTTGGGATGTCGCTGCCGACGGCGCTGGTGGTGGTCGGCATCATCGTGATGCTCGTCTGGGGCTTGTCGCGATCTTCAATTGCGACGTCTGCCGACCAGCCGCGCCGGCCGGCGTCGCGAGCGGCGGCGGGGGTGACCGCGATGGTCCTGCTGTGCACGGCGGTGCCGATGCTCGCGCTGTTGAAGACGGCGGGAGTGCCTGCGTTCGCCGAGTACGTGCCGGAGCTACTCGCCGGCCTTGCGCTCGGCGGTATCGTGGCGGCGGCGACGGCGTTGGTCGCGATGCCGGCGTTGGTCGTCCGGCCGGGAGCGGCGTTGCTGGTGGCTGTGGCCGTCTTCGTCTGCGGCGGGCAGGTGCTGGCGCTGTCGTTGATTCGCCTGATCGCCGCCAAGCCGGACGTGGCTTGGCTCGTGGCTTTGCAAGACGTCGCCTACGACACGATCTACGACCGCCCGGTCTTCCATGCCTGGCCGGCTGCGGCGATGTTCGCGTTTTTGCCACTCGCCGCCGCGGCCTGGACGTGGCGGGGCGGCTTGGCGACGCTGCGCGAGGTCGCCGCGGTCGACGGTGCCGGCCGACTTGCGACGGCCCGGCAGGTGATTTGGCCGAACGTTTGGGCGATGATGCTCGCTTCGCTCGTCGCCGTCGCCGCCCTGGCGATGGCAGAGCCGAACGCGGCGGCATTGACCTACCCCGGCTCCCTCGTCAACACGATGCTCGCCAACGTTCACACGCTCGCCTACGGCCCGATGGCCCGGGCGGCGCTGCTGTCGGCGGGCGTTGCGGCGGGGTTGGCGATCGTCATCGTCGCGATGCTCCGCCTCGGACGACTCGTGCCGGTGGTGCTCGTTGCGTGCCTGCTCGTCGGCTGCGACGGCGGAGATGAGCCCGAAGCCGTCTTCGGCACGCTCGGCACTGGTGACGGTCAGATCGTCTACCCACGGGCCATCGCGTTTTCAGAGGCGGACGATGCCGTCTGGGTCATCGATCGCACCGCTCGCGTTCAAAAGCTCGATGCCGCGACCGGCGAGTTCGTGCTCGGCTTCGACATGCCCGACAACGCCTTCGGCAGGCCCGTGGGCGTGAGCGTGGATCGCGTCGGGCGTGTCTGGGTGCCGGATACGCACTATGGCCGGGTCATCGTCTTTTCTTCCACGGGTGACGAGCTGTTCCGCATCGGTCGAAGCGGGCAAGGGCCCGGCGAGTTCGTTTGGCCCACGGACGTGCTAGTCCTGACGCCCGATCGCGTGCTGGTCGCCGAATATGGTGCGGGTGAGGCTGGCAACAACGACCGCATCCAGCTTCTGGAACGTCAGCCGGACGGCCGATGGGAGGGTACCGCGTCGATCGGCTCCTTCGGCACGGGCCCGGGCGAGTTCCGGCGGCCTCAATCGATGGTGCTGATTGACCAGACGCTCTGGGTCACCGACGCTACCAACCATCGCCTCATCGCTTTCGACACCCGCCCTGGCACCTTCGGCGACGTCATTCGCGTGATTGGTGACGGCGGAGCATCGGCTGCGGTGGGAAGATTTCGCTTCCCCTACGGCCTCTGCGTCGACGGCCAGGGCATGTTGATCGTCACCGAGTTCGGCAACAACCGGCTGCAACGAATCGATCCGACGACGGGCGAAGGCCTTGGCTTTTGGGGAGATTTCGGGGCTCGACCGGGCGAGTTTCGCTATCCGTGGGCGGTCACGTACGACCCGAAACGCGACCGCCTGCTCGTCGCCGACGGCGGCAACGACCGCGTTCAGGTCGTGTCGGCCGACGCGTTTCAGCTTCGTGCGTCTCAGGAAAGTTCTGACCGGCTGGCAACAGGCGGGCGATCTGTGGATGATCCCAGCGAGTGACGCTCCTGCCGATCATCCTCGCACCCGCCGCTATCGGGCTGGAACGCCTGACGTGGGTGCAGGCCGGGCTGATTTGGCTGGCCCTTGCGGTGCCGACGGTTTGGCTGGCTCGCAAGGCTCTGGAGCCCCTGGGGCCGAGGCGACGGTGGATTGCCGTGGGCGCCCGGTTGGTCGTGTTGGCCCTCGCCGTGCTCATCCTGGCGGGGCTTCGGGCCGAGCGGGACAACGATCTGGTGGAAGTCATGGTCGTTCGCGATGTTTCGGCCAGCGCCCGGCAAGCCGTCGACGAGACGCAGGGCCGGGGCGTGTCGCGTCAGGTCAGCGAGTGGGTCGCGTCGGTCTCGGTCGAGGAGGCGGGCAAGGAGCCGGACGACCGCGTCGGCATCGTCAGCTTCGATGCGGCCGCGTACGTGGATCAGATGCCCAACGACCGCCCGCAGGCGATCGGCACCGTCGCCTCGGCCGTCGGGCGCGGGCAGACCGGCACCGACGTCGCCGAGGCACTCAATCTGGCACTGTCGACGTTCAGTCCCGACAGCCGGCGTCGCCTGCTGCTTGTGTGGGACGGCAACGCGACCGAAGGCGATCTTGAGGCGGCCATCAGCCAGGCGAAGCAGGCGAACGTGCCGATCGACGTCATGCCGTTGGAGTGGTCCGCCGGTGCCGAGGTCTATCTCGAAGACCTGTATGCCCCGACGTGGCGACGCGAGGGTGAGCCCTTCACGCTCGAGATCATACTGACCAACACCAGTGCCTTCGAAACCCGCGGCACCCTCCGCGTCGAGCAGGAAGGTCGGCCGCTGGACCTGAGCCCGTCGGAGTCGGGCGTGCAGCCGGGTAGGACCGTCGTGCTCTCGCCAGGACGCAATAAGGAACTGGTGATCGTCGACCCGCTGCCGGGCGAGCGGGCGAACGTGCGACGATTCCGCGCGACGTTCGAGCCCGAACGGCGACGTGTGAACGGGCAGCTTCAGGCGGTCGGCGACGGTTTGGTCGACAACAACTCGGCAAGCGCCTTCACCTTCGTCCGCGGCAAGGGGTCGGTGCTCTACGTCGACAACGTCGATGGCGACGGCGGCAGTCGGCTGGCGTCGGCGCTCGCGGACGAACAGGTGAACGTAGAACGTGTCGGCATCGGCGGGTTTCCGACGAATCTCGTCGATCTGCAGGCCTTCGACGCGATCATCCTGGCCAACGTGCCGCGCGGGGCGGGCGGCCTGACGGCGCCGCAGGACGCCGCCCTGGCCCGCTACGTCCATGACACCGCCGGCGGCCTCGTCATGATCGGCGGGCCCGACGCCTACGGCGCCGGTGGCTGGCGTGGCAGTGCGACGGAGGCGGTCCTTCCTGTCGACATGGACGTGCCGAGCAGGCGGCAGATTCCCAAGGGTGCGCTCGCCTTGGTGATGCACTCGACCGAGATGCCGCAAGGCAATTACTGGGCCGAGCAGTGTGCGCTCGCCGCCATCGAGGTGCTGAATCGTGACGACGACGTGGGCGTTTTGAGCTACGACTACGCGACAGGCGGAAGCCGTTGGGACTACCCGCTTCAGCCCAAAGGCAACGGCACCGTCGTAGCAGGGGCAATCCGCAACATGGTCCTGGGCGACATGCCCGACTTCGACGACGCGCTGACGCTGGCCCTGTTCGGCACGCAGCAGAACCCGGGCCTGCGTGACAGCGATGCCCGGCAGAAGCACGTCATCATCATCAGCGACATGGACCCGTCGCCCCCGAGCCCGAAGCTGCTTCAGGCCTACAAGGACAATCAGGTCAGCATCAGCACCGTCCAGGTCGCCGGTCACGGCATGCCGCTGCAGGCGGTTGCCAAGAACCTCGCCGAAGAAACCGGCGGCACGGCCTACGGGCCGGTCGAGCAGAACCCGTCGCAGTTGCCCCAGATCTTCATCAAGGAAGCGACCATCGTCCGGCGGACGCTTATCAAGGAAGAACCCGAGGGCATGCCCGTCGCCGAGACCACCGACGCCGCCGGCAGTGAGCTGATGCGGGGCGTCGATGCTTCCGACGCCGGGCCGATCTTCGGCATGGTGCTGACGACGCGGAAGCCCAGCCCGCTGGTCGAGATGCCGCTTTTGGCGGGCGATCAGCAGGACCCGCTCTTTGCCCACTGGACCGCCGGCCTCGGTAAGAGTGCCGCATGGACCAGCGACGCCCACAACCGCTGGGCCACGCGGTTCGCCGGCAGCGCGGGCTTCGGCAAGTTCTGGGCACAGGTCGTTCGCGGCGTGTCTCGCGCACCGCAGTCGGGCGATTACGAGGTCCAGACGACCGTCGAGAACGGCCGGGGCAAGATCGTCGTCGAGGCCGTCGGCGAAGACGCCCGCTTCAAGAGCCGACTCACCGTCGCCGGCAGCGTGCTGACGCCTGAAGGCGAGGGCCAGACCGTCACGCTCGTCCAAACGAGGCCCGGCACCTACGAGGCGGAGTTCGATGCCCGTGAAGAGGGCAGCTACGTCGTCGCCCTCAACGCCAGCGGCCCAGAAGGCGCGTCAGCCCTTCGCGGCGGGACGAGCGTCAACGGCACGGACGAGTTGCTCGATCTCGAGAGCAACGTCGCCGCGGTGCGTCGCATCGCCGAAGAAACCGGAGGCCGGGTGCTGTCACCCTTTGCCGCGCTGACGGCGACGGACTCGCTCTTCGCTCGCAACTATGTCGATGTGACCGGTGCCGACCGCACGCTTCCGCGCGTGACGTCGCCGCTTCCGATTTGGGACTGGCTCGTGCCGCTGTTGATCGCATTGATCTTGATCGACGTCGCGATCCGCCGCATCGCCTGGGATCGCGAGCTGATGACGCTCGTCGCGGGGAAGGCAAGGTCGGGCGTTCGCGGCTTTACCGAAACCACGCGGCAGGATCGCGACGTCAAGACGCTCGACGCCTTGCGCGATCGCCGACAGTCGGCCGTTGTGAAGACGACCAAGTTTGAGGCCGCACCGTCTGCCGATGGTGACGACGATCTGATAGAGAAGCTTCGCCGACCAGCACCCGCGGCCAAGACCGGCCAGACGTCGGCCACACCCAACGATTCCACCTCGTCCGCCGGCGGCATCTCGTCGCTCATGGACGCCAAACGCCGCGCCCGTCAACGCCTCGAAGAAGGCGATTGATCGCCGCTCACCTCAAGACCTTCCATGCCAGAACCCCTCTCGCCGGAACAAGTACAAGCACAGACCGACGCCTTTCGGCACGACTTCTCGGCCGTGCGGCGGGAGATCGGCAAGGCGATCGTCGGTCATGCCGACACCGTTGAAGGTGTGCTCATCTGCCTGTTCACGGGCGGGCACGCACTGCTCGAAGGCGTGCCGGGCCTTGGCAAGACTGCCCTCATCCGCGCCTTATCCGAGGCGTTGCACCTCGACTTCGGCCGGGTCCAGTTCACGCCCGATCTGATGCCGGCCGACGTTATCGGGACGAGCATCATTGAAGAGGACGAGCACGGTCGACGCGGTTTCAAGTTCCAGCCGGGCCCGATCTTCACGCAGATCCTGCTCGCCGACGAGATCAACCGAGCGACGCCCAAGACGCAGTCGGCCCTGCTGGAGGCGATGCAGGAGAAGCAGGTTTCGACCGGCAACGAGATCCGCAAGCTCGCCAAGCCGTTCTTCGTCATGGCGACGCAGAACCCGCTCGAGCAAGAGGGCACCTACCCGCTGCCCGAGGCCCAGCTTGACCGGTTCTTCTTCAAGCTCATCGTGCCCTACAGCGGCCGGGAGGATCTGGCCGAGATTCTCGACCGCACGACCGCCGGTGTGACGCCGGTGGTCAACGCGGTGCTCGACGCTGACAAGATTTTGGAGCACCAGAAGCTCGTCCGCCAGGTCGTCATTGCCAAGCACGTCCAGGACTACGCGATTCGCCTCGTCCTGGCGACGCACCCCAAGGGCGAGTACTCGGTCTCTGCCGTCAACCAGTTTCTGCGGGTCGGGGCCTCGCCCCGTGCGGCCCAGGCGATCACGCTCGCAGCGAAGGTGCGGGCGCTGCTGGACAGCCGCTTCCACTGTTCGTTCGACGACGTGAAGCACGTCGCGTTGCCGGCGTTGCGGCACCGGCTCGTCTTGAATTTCGAGGCCGAGGCGGACGGAACGTCACCGGACGACGTGGTGAAGGCCGTTATCGCTGAGACACCGACGGACGTGGGCCTGCCGACGTAGGCGGTCTTGCCAGCACTGTCGGACGCCCCATTATCGACCCCGGCGTATTCACTGGGGGTTCATCTTCACCGATGCACGGGCATCAATGCCTCCCACGCTGCGTTGTGGGCCGGCATCGCCTTCGTGCCTCTAGCGGAGAAGAACATGCAAATTCAAACAGTACGACCCACTGGTGGGGCAAACCGCCGACGAAGCCGACGATGCTCTGAATCGTCGACCGTTACGGCTGCTCAGCTTCGAGCCTGCGGCACGCGTCTCGTCCAGCTGAACCTTCTCGATGTCAGTCTTCACGGTCTGCGAGCGCAGACTGAGGCCGACCTGAAGATCGGTGACATCTTCACGGCTGCCATTCCGCACGTGGACGGGGCGACTCCATCCCGTCTCGCTGCGGAAGGGGGCTTGATCTACGCGAGCTTCATCGTTCGCCGATTGCTACCCGCCGGACCGGCTGGAGCGTGGTGGCGTCTCCGGCAAGTCGGTGCCGATCTGCAACATGCTTCTGTCGATGCTACGACAATGCGGCAGCCCGATCCCATGATGAGACGACAAGTGCGGGCAGTGTTGTCGGGCTCTCAGGCCACAATTCGACAGGTGGCATGACAGGGTTGCCGTTCTGGCCACTTCGTCGGGGCTGATAAACTTGTATCTAGAGGTTTCGTTTCGAAAGGCTTAAGACCTTCTCCAGATGATCCGAACAAGGCCTCGTCCGGGGGCTGCCTGAGCCGGATTCTCGTGCAGGAAAGGTTGCTATGTCCGCAACTCCATTCGCCGATAGCGAGCAGATTCAAACCCTGCCGATGCCAGTTAGATGGTTGAAGTTCGTACCCATATCAGCGGTTGCCGTGCTTTTAGCGTCGGCAGCTGCGACAAGTTTCATCGCGACCCGGGAGAATGACCGTCATGAGGAAGCCCGTGCCTCAGCCGTTCAGGTCGCGGCGGGAGATATCTCCGATGCCCTCGAGGCACGACTAAGCAACTACGGCCTGGTCGTGAAAGCCGTACAGAACTTTGCCGAGACAAAGCCCGCACCTTCCCGCGAGAAGTGGCGGCATTTTGCGCTCGACTTTGTCAGTGACGATCATCTGACCGGGATCTCCGGGGTGGCTTTCATCGAACGGGTAGCGCGAGAGGATCTTCCCAGCTACGTGGAATCCGTTAGGGAAGAGTACCTCCCAGAGTTCCACATCCACCCGCCAGAAGCCGCGACCGGCGATAGGCAAGGAAAGCGTTGGATCAGCGACGCCTTCATCATCAGATATCACGAGCCGATTGAGGTTAACCATGCCGCGGTCGGTTTCGACATCGTCGCCAACGCATCGACCCATTCTGCACAAAAGCTTGCACGGGATACAGGCTCGTTCGCTATGACAGGCGTGACGCATCTCGTGCAGAACCGCGGACGGCCGGGACGGAAGGGGCTCGTGATCTACGCGCCGCTCTACGAAGATGTTGCTCCGTCGGATGACGGTGTCGCAACGCAAAGCAGACTTCGCGGGCTGATCGGCATCCCTCTTTACGCGGATGAACTTATCGAGCCGGCGGTTGCTCAAACTATCCAGCAGGAAATGTCGGTCGTCATCCAAGATGTCGCCTCCGACGAAACGCTCTGGACCGTCGGTACGATCTCCGACGCTTCATCACCGGAAGCACAAGCAGCAAAGCAGATCGAGTTTGGCGGACGCACGTGGAATTTGGAGGTCCATGCGGGCGCTTCACTTCTGGCCGGCAAGAACATGGCCGCGACGGCCTGGATCGCCGGTGGGACGTCCACAGCGTTACTGACCACACTGACATGGTCTTTGTCGCTGCTGCGTCGGCGTAGTCGCATGCTGGCGGTTCGCATGCACCGCCACGCCGAGGCGATGACCCAGCAGTTCTCGGCGGCCTTCCACGGCAGCGGCATCGGAATGGCGCTGGCAGACATGTCGGGCCGATGGCTCCAGGTTAACCCGGCCCTGTGCAAGCAGCTTCAGACGAGCGAGGAGCAACTCCTCTTGTGCGACATCCAGCACGCGGTTCATCATGACGACGTGAACGACGTAGTCACCAAGCTCGGACTACTTCTGGCCCGGCGTGAGCAGCACGTTGAAATGGAGATCCGACTACGCGCTAGCGCCGACGCAACGGTCTGGGCCGTCGTCAGCATGAGTGCCGTCTTCCCCGCGAAGTCGACGCCGACGAATGATGAAGTGCAGAATGATTCCATCGAATCGGGCGGGCTGCCATACATCGTCATACAGATTCGCGACGTCACGCGACGCAAGGAGATGGAAGAGGAACTAGCCGAGGCCGCCAAATATGACACACTGACTGGCTTGTCGACTCGAGCCGCGTTCCATAAAGAACTTCAGCATTGCTTCTCGTCTGCTTCAAGAAAGGCCTTCGCTGTCCTGTTCCTCGACCTCGACCGTTTCAAGCAGGTCAACGACACGCTGGGTCATGAAGCAGGAGACCAAATACTAGTGGGCGTGGCCGGTCGAATCTGCCAGTCGCTTCGCGGCAACCGCGGGGTCAAGAAGGCCCCGCGGAGCAGCGACGTAGCCGCCCGGTTGGGTGGCGACGAGTTCGTGATCCTTCTCGACGACATCGACTCTGCTGAGGCAGCCACGGCCGTGGCTCGCCGACTTCGCGCCGCGGTGGCCAAACCGTTCCGCATCCAAGGCCGCCCGGTCGACGTGGGCGTGAGCGTGGGCGTCGCGACCAGCTTCGCCGGCTTCCAAACCGCCGAGTCGATGCTGCGTTCCGCCGACCTCGCCATGTACGACGCCAAACGCGCCGACCAAGCCGGCGGCGTCGTGACAGTCTCAGACCTTCAAGGTCCGATCACCAGAACCGACAGCCCCCTGCGACTTGCCGCCTGAACGCACCACGAGGCTACAGATGATTGGGCCGTGCAGGGCTCGAACCTGCGACATCCTCCGTGTAAAGAAGGCGCTCTGGCCAACTGAGCTAACGGCCCGTGTATCAACGACTTGCGCGTCTTTCAGGTGCCCCTGAGTGCCGTCCGCTGCCGGCGGGTGCAAGTCGGTGCTAAGTGCTTGTGCGGCATGGGGGTTAAGGGTGGTATCGGGATCGGCTTCAGCGGGGTCGGCGTTGTGCCGGTCGGTGCCGTCTAAGTCGTTGTTCTGCCGGTCGAAGCGGTTGGCATGGTCGCAACTTGCTGTAGCCGTTTGGCGGCCAGGTTTCGCCTCTTGGGATCTGCCGTCATTCTATCCGCCACGCCCTCAGCCGCAACGTCCGGCATCTTCTCGACGCCGCTTCGAAGGTCTTCGACCTCGAGGTGCGTGTAGTACTTGGCGGTCGTTTCCATGCTCGCGTGACGAAGCAATCGCTGGACAACAGGCATCGGCACGCCGCGACGGGCGAGATTCGTGCCGAGCGTGCCGCGGAGAGCGTGGACGTCGAGCTTCTTCCCGGCGGCATTGAACTTCGGGATCCCAGCCGCTTCCAGATCGCGGTAAAACGTACTCGTCCGCGGGAGGCTCTTGAACCACGGTGCGTCGTCCTTTGCCCTCGGCCGACGTGACGCCGCCAGCACCGCCGCGAGCTGCGGGTGCAGCGGGATGGTTGCCTCCCTGCCGCTCTTGCTGATCTCTGCCCGCACGCGGATGGTGCCGTCGGCGAAGTCGAGATCGGTCCAGGTCATCTGCTTCATCTCGTTCCGCCGCAGGCCGGTGAGGGCGAACGCGACATACGCCGCCGCCCCGCGGCGGAGCGGCGTCGAAGAGCTTCTGCAACTCGGCTGGCGTCGCGTCCTCGGTGAAGCGGTAGAGCAGCCCGACGACGAGCGTGAGGACGAGGAAGCGGATGCCGTTGGACATGACCCACCCGATCGGCCGCTCGACGATCCACGCCGTCTTGCCGAACGCCCCGAACGGCAGGCGTGGGGGTGGGGGTGGGGGAGGCAGAAGACGACGATGCAGCCAATCTTGAAGAGCCGCAGGTGCGTCGGCATCAGCAGGACGGGTACCGGGAGCGTTCGCTTCCGCTCCACCAGCTTCGGCAGGAATGCCGGTTAATCCACGATGCCCCCTTATCTGCCCCGATGTCCCCTTATCTGCCCCCGCCCCTTATCTGCCCCCGGCGGCGTGACCCTCATCAGCGTTGGCGCAGGAAGAAAGCCAGCAACTCGCCGCGGCTGTTCATCCCGAGCTTTTCGTAGATCGCAACGACGTGGCGGTGGACGGTGGGGCGAGCGCGGTGCAGGGCAGACGCGATCTCTTTCTCGCTCGCACCTTCGAGCAGGTAGTCGAGCACCTCGTTCTCCCGCGGCGTCAGCAGGTGGCGGCCGGACTGGTCCTCGGTCACGAGCGATGTGCCGACCATCGGCGTCAGGCGGCGGTGGAGGTAGTTCAGGATCCGTTCGTGGCGAAGCGTCATCGGTCGGTCACCACGATCGCGACTAGCGCAAAGGTGGTCGACACCTTCTGCCGTGATGCGGGTCGACATCGACATGCCGTTGATGCCCGTGTTGAGGTGGAACAGGTCGTAGGTGATGGACTCTTCGAACCCGCCTGGGTTGTCGAAGCAGCCGTGCAGACTCGTGGTGATGTAGCCACGTTTCGGGGCGGCTTTGAACCAGTTGACCATGCCCGGGTGCGTCTCCGGAAGCGGCCGATAGATCGCCTCGCGGTGGATCCAATCGCGTTCTTCGTCGGACGACCAGCCGACGCTGACGGCCTGCTTGCCGGGCGAGCCATTGATCGGATCAGGACTGCCGAACACGTAGTAGCCGACGCGCGCACCGACGAGGCGTGTGATGCCGGTGACGAGATGCCTCCGCCACGCGTCTGGGTGATCCCGTTGCTCGCGGCACTCGCCGAGCAGATCATGGACGCGGGCGACGTCGCTCAGTCGTAGGGACGTGCCGCGGCTCACCGCAAGGAAGCGTAAACAACGGCGGGCAGCCGTTCAAGGATTTTCTGGTGGTCAAATGGACTGTTCAGTTCATAGAGCGGTTCTCAATACGTCGGTAGCTTCCGCGGCATGAGAAAAGATCATGCGTTGCAAGCAGCAGCGATCGTCCTCGGCTGCGTCGTCACTGCCTCCGCCCAGGATGTGGTCCTCGACTTCGACGGCCCGCTGGAGACGCTGACGTTCGACACGCCGATCATCGAGAACGGCTTCGCGTATCGCGTCATCGACGGCGGCCTTTTCCGTGGGAACACCGCCGGCACGAGCTCGGCGCCGCCGGTCCTGGAAGGACTGCTCATCACGAACGGCGGCACCCTCTCGGTGTCGGATGCGACTGACCCGAGCCAGACCTTCCAATTCGTGTCTCTCGATGTCGGCCAGTTCAGCTACGGCGTCCGCGACGTGGTCGTCGAAGGCTTCGTTGCCGACGCGCTCGTCGCGACGGACGTGTTCACCACCCGTGCCGACTTCGAGTTCGTTACGGGCGTCAGCAGCAACCTGAGCGGCGTCTGGATTGACGAGCTGCGCATTCATCTCGACGCGACGCTGGGCGCCGGCTTCGAGCAGGCGGACACGCTCGTGCTCTCGATCCCCGAGCCGTCGAGCCTCGCTCTGTCGGCAGCGGGCGGCCTGTGCCTGCTCCGCCGGCGTCGAGCGGCGACTTGAGACCTTTTCCGTCACGAGCCCGTGACCCTTTCACTGTCGCGCCGGCCTTCCACAGCCGTCCTGCCAGCACTTTCACCTCCTTGTACCACCTCCACCCCTCTACATGAACCTACCCAAGTCCCCCATCGTGGCCGTCACCGGCCTTCTCATCCCGGCTGTCGCTGTTGCGGCACCAAGCGACCTCATTCAGACTGGCCCGACCGCGACAACGGTCGAGGCGAACGTTCCCTTCATGCAGGCCCCGGGAGGCGAGTTCGTCGGCACGTACAACGATCTGACCGACACGCTCAACCTCTCAGGGGACCTCAACGCCTTCATCGAGGGCGTAGGGGACGTGGCAAGGGCGGAGGCCTTTGTTGCGTTGGAACCCATCGACTTCTTCCCCGTTCAGGTGACACCCGTGGTCGAGGCCGACTTCAAAGGTGTCGTGTCAGGCGCGTTTCAGGCCAGCAACCTGAACCAGCAATTTGGCTGGTTCTTCGGGATCTACGAGCGGGGCACCTTCGATCCGACCAACCCATCAGACTCCGACCTCGGAGAGATCGTGTATGGCCGAGCAGAGTCTTTCGTACAGGTGGGAAATGGACTGCAGTTCGCAGATGATCTTGTCGCCGACCCGTTCATCCTCGCCCCGACCCAGGAATACGTGCTCCGTGCTAATGTTTCGACTTCTGCCATCCTTTACAACGCGCCGGGCAACGAGACCATCGTCGCCACCATCGAAGCCGGCGGCCTCAGCGGCTTTGGCGGGTTGACCGTGGCGCTCAACCCGACGCAAGTCCCTGAGCCGACGTCGATGCTGGCGGTCGCCGGTGCCGGCATGCTGATGCTGCGGCGTCGGCGGGTTTAGGGCGTTCTTTGGTCCTGAACGAGAAACGGGGCGGGAGTCATGAAGACTTCTGCCCCGTCTCGCATTGTTGTCGCTCGACACTGTCGCCGCATCGCGAGTCTGGTGCATATCGGAGGATGAAGGAGTTGCGGAGCGGAAGAACGGAGACATCATTCTCTTTCGGGTGAGAAAATGGGTCCGGATTCGCCGGAGCAGCACCTCAATAGTGTGAAGGAGCTTGCAGCAACGACGCCTGCCCTCGTGGGCACCCTGATTCCGCATCGGCGGCGTGTTGCTACGCGTGGCCGGCACGCTGCTTTTGGTCTTGTGCGCGATGCTCTCGTCGGATAGCGTGCGGCATTGGGCGGGGGCCGGGGTGCTGTGCGTCGGTGGCGTGCTGCTCTTGTCGGGTGGCAGGTGGCTGCGGGTTGGGCGAACGCTGCTTTGGTTCGATGGCACGCTGCTTTGGTCCGACGGCGTGATGCTTCGGGACGATGGCGGCTGTCCGGCAGGATGGACCAGGCCTGTCGCTGGGAGGATGCCAAGCGGCAGACGCAACTCCAGATGCTCAGCATCTCGAACGTCCGCAGGCTTCTGCTCTTGGCACTACTTCGGCTGCAGGAGATCGGCGACGCGGAGGCCGAGGAGATGCTTGGCGTCGTCGCCGAGGCCGTCACCGCTGGACGCGGCGGCGACTGGAGCGAGCACGTCGACGTCCGTCCCGTCATGCCGCCCGGCGAAAAGGAGGGGCCGCCGACCTAGTACCGTCGTGTTCTTCAACTTCACCTCTAACCCCGCGGGGGCGGCTTCTTGCCGCTCCCGCGATCTTTTGCCGCCGCCCTGCAAGTCCAACCGGTAGCGATTGCTCCCCGGCTGAGGGGTGGCGACCGGGTGTTCCGGCCGCCATCCACTTCAACCTCCAAAAAGGAGCAGATCGATGACTTCGATCAACAACGACGCCGGCGAACATGACCACGACTCGCACCCCGACAACATCCTCCACCGCAGACTGGCGGCGGCGCGACGGGCGGCGGAAGAGAACGACCCGGTGGATGCTCGTGACGTCCAGTGCGAGATTCAGCTTGATGCGCAGCGGGTCATCTTCACCGCTCTGGGCGTTCGCGGTCGGGTTCCTCGGCAGTCGGCAAAGCCTTTCGTGGCCTACGCCGCCGAGGTAGACGTGCATGAGGATCTGTTGCCGGAGATCGATCTCGACGAGATCGACATTCCGGCCCCGATTATGCGGGAGAACGACGAGTGGTGGCTGCTCGCCGGAATCTGGTGGGGCCTCGGCGGCCAGCGCGGCGGAGGCCGGTTCTTCAATCTTCCTGATCTGCTCAAGGCCGGGCTTTCGACGCTCTTCCGTGAGCGTGAGGAAGACCTGGAAGACATCGGCCTCACCATGGCCGATCAGGACCCGCTCCGTCGGCGACTGCTTCGCATCCTCGTGAAGAACGTCACGCTCGTCACTCAGCGTGACCCATTACTCGACTGGGCACCGATCGTCCTTGACGAGCGGACGCCGACCGGGCAACGCAGGCCCATCGACCGCTTCCAGCGGATCGTCTTGGCCGAGTTGGTGAACCGTGCGCTCGACCTCCCGGCCGGCGACTTGCGCGGCGAACATGCCATGCGTCTGCTCGACCACCACACGCACGAGTCCCCAGTCGAAAAGCCTGACGCGGAAGGCATCGTCCGCCGCGACACGCTGTTCCGCAGGCTCGTGCGAGCGATGGCTGATGCCCAGCTCGATGGCGATCCACGTTGGGACGCGATGACGCTCGACGCCCTCCGCACGATCGGCCGCGACGAAAGTGTTGAGGCCGACCGGGCGGAACTGCACGAGGCGATCACGGCCGCGTGGACTCACGAGGACGACTTCGGCACCGATCGGCTCGACGTGACGTTGGTCGATCATCTCGATTTCGATGCCGAACGCGTGGCCGTTGTAATCGAGCGAGTGCGGAAGGAGGTCCTTCCGCACATCAAGTAGCCGCCTGACAACACATCCTCTCACCCGCGGCCGGCTCTCGCAGCGCCGGCCGCGTTCGTTTGCGTTTCCAACCGGTAGCCGACTCGCCCGCGGTGGGAAGCATGAAGAAAAATTCGCAACACAGGAAGGAACCCGCTCCCCAGCGGCGGAAGTGGCAAGTGACGGTCGCGTGGCGGCCGCAGACGGAGGAGGAGCAGCGGCAATTCAACACCGCCGCACGAAACCTGCTCGCCGTCTGGATCGAGAACAGCGTCCGGCGCGGGAACGCCGGGGCAGACACCAATTCCAAGAGGGGGGAACATGCTTAACAGCAACTCAATCGACCGCATTCGTGGTCGCAACGTGGCCGTGCTCACGCGGGCCAGCAGCAAGCAGCAGACGACCAGCAACGAGCTGCAGGAAAGGACGACCGATCAACTCGTCAAGGAGGCAGACCTGCGGGTTGTCCACCGCGAGGACCTTTATGGCGTCTCAGGCAGTGTGCCCGGCGCACGCACCGACATCGAGCGGATCATCGCGCACAAGAAGAAGCACAACGACTTCGACCCGCTCGTGATTGCCGACGCGACTCGCTTCACGCGGGCGGGTCAGACGCACGGCATGGCGCTCGTTCACCAGCTTCGGGCGGCAGGCATCGACCTGTTCTTCAACGCGGAGAACCTGCTCGTGCACGACGACATGAGCGCGATGTACCTGTCGTTCCTGCTGATGGCCAGCCACCAGACGGCACGGAGCATCAGCCGCGGAGTGAATCTAGGGCTGTGGCGGAGCTTCCAGGCCGGCCGACGTCCGCACACGAACAATGTGCCGTTCGGCCTCGACCGGCTATACCGCGATGCTGATGGCACGCCGCTGCACGTCCTGCGCAACCTGCCGGACGGCCGACAGGAGCTGTGGGACTCGGCCTACCTGACGGACCCCGCCGCCGAGCGAAAGAAGCTGCGGACGCTGCCGGCCAACACGCCGGAGTCTTACAACCACTATCAGAAGACCAAGGGCGAGACCATCACGCTCGTTCACGGCAGCGAGCAGGCGGTCGCCACGATTCTTCTGATCTTCGAGCTTCGGTACGCCCGCGGCTGGAGTCAGCACGCGATTGCCAAGCACTTCAACGACAGCGGCATGCCCAGCCCGCACGGGACCAAGTGGGCACAGGCAGCGATCGGCCGGATGCTGGGCAACCCGGTCTACGTCGGCCGCGGACTGTGCTACACAACGACCGGCTCGATCTACTACGTCGCGACGGAAGGTGAAGTACGACCTGCCGAGACGTCGTACGAGGAGCTGAACGCTCACGCGAAGCCTCGCCGCAAGGTGAGGCCCGAAGCCGATTGGCAGGAGCAGACATACGACCTGCTGAGCGATCTGCTGCCGGAGCATGTTCGCGAGCCGGCGCGGCGACACATAGAAGAAGTTCTGCGAGCCAAGGCCGATGGTCGCCCGAAACGGGCGAAGAAGAACAAGCACTGGCAGTCGACCTTCGCGCTCACTGGGCTGCTCAAGTGTGCCGAGACCGGACGACCGCTGACCGGCCGCGTGACCGGCGGCAACGATCGGCCACAGAAGAACCGGTACTACGCGATCTCCCGGGCGCACTACTGCGCCCAGTCGGCCGACCCGCACCTGCGCCGCTTTGTACCGGCAGACGATCTCGACGCGGTCGTGCTCCAGCACTTGCGGGACGCACTGCTGGACCGTCTTAAGCTCGAAGCGGCCGTCCGTGATGTGCTCGCGACGCTGAAGGATCATCGCCAGGACGCGGACTCGCCCGATGTCCTGAACAAGCAGCTCCGCAAGATGCGGCACCAGATCGTCAGCCTGACGGGCGACCTCGATCCAGACGCCGGCGATGACGATCCGGTGGTCCGGGAACTGCAACGTATCCGCGGCCAAGCTGGAGACATCGAGTCGAAGCTCAAGCGACTTGTGGCGCCGAAGAAGCTGACGGATGTCGACCCCGCCGCCGTCGCCAAGCGGTTCGCCGATGAGGTGGAAGAAGCGATCCACTCGCTGCCCGAGCAATATGACCCGGCCGACCACCCCCGCGTGCAGGCGCTGCTGAAAATCTTCGCCAGCAAGCTGGAGGTCGACATGCACACGCGGGCCATCTACATCGAGTTCGCCATGCCCCCGGCCCTCATCGAATCCGCCGCCTGCGGCGAGACCGGTGTTCTTCCGGCCGTGTGCCTCGTGAAACCGACTACATCTGGTTCAAGTCACGAGGCACACGATCCGCACCGCCCCAGCCCGCTGATCGACCTCAGCGCCAACTGGTTCGACGGCGGGGCGAGCATGGGCACGTTCGCGTGTACCTACAGCCGCCGATCCTCCCGCCGCAAGTACCAGCAACGACAGCGGTGCTTTACCTGCAGTCGCAGATAGGCATCAGGAGTCGAACGAGAACTCATGTGGCGGACCCGGCATAGCCCGGGTCCGCCGCTTTTGCGTGCCGTTCCGGTACAGACAGGAGCAGGGCAGGCCGGCCGACTCGACGCATACGGCTTCCCCGATGTTTCCAGGCGCAACAGAATTCGTCGACTTGCATGTGACCGATTGGTCGCCCATACTCCCGCCATTCCGCCGCTTGAGGGGCCGTCCATCGGCCGCGACGGAAGGGGACAACCGGGCTGAGGTTCAACCCGCCGGCGAACCCAACGGCGGAGGAGCACGTCTCATCGGCAAGCCGCCGAGGGACGTAATGGCTATTGGTACACCAAGATCTTGGTGCACCGACAGGGACGAAGTCCGCCCGCACCGACTTAAGGCTGAATGACGACGACTGAAGCCCCCAACATCGCGGAAGTCTCCGACGATCTAAATCAGCAGGATCTTGCACGGGGAAACGGGATGGATCAGCTGTTGCAGAGCCGCCGCTGCACTACATCCGTCCGGCCAAGGGGTGGTCGCCGATCGACTGGGCCGAACTGTGGCGGTACCGCGAGCTGTTCGTCATCTTCGCGATGCGGGACATCAAGGTCCGCTACAAGCAGACGGTGCTCGGCTTCGCCTGGGCCCTGATCCAGCCGATCGCCTTCACGGTCGTGGGCACGGTGATCTTCGGCAAGGTCGCCGGCGCCGGCACGGACGGTGTCGCGCCGATCTTCCTGTTCTACCTTGCGAGCCAGCTGCCGTGGATGCTTTTCAACACCGGCCTGCAGACGAGCGCGATGTCGCTCGTCGGGGCCCAGAACATGCTCAAGAAGGTCTACTTCCCACGCCTCGTCCTGCCGACGAGCGCGGTGATGGTGACGCTCGTCGACGCGGCCGTGCAGTTCCTGCTGCTCGTGCTCGTCATCGCCGCCCTGCCGCTCATCCCCGACGTGCCGAACTTCCTGCCGCCGATCCAGGTGCTGCTCCTGCCGGTCGCCGTCCTGTGGGCGTTCCTGGCGGCCCTTGCGATCGGCCTGCCCCTGGCGGCCCTGAATGTGGAGTACCGCGACGTTCGGTACGTGATCCCGTTCGTGACGCAGTTTATGATCTTCGCCGCCCCGGTCTTCTGGCCGGCGAGCGCAATCCCGGACGCGTGGCGTCCGGTGTACGGCCTGCTCCCGGTGGCCGGCCCGATCGAGTTCTTCCGCTGGTGCCTGCTCGACACCCCGGCCCACCCGCTGATGTGGCTCGTCGGTGCCGCCAGCACCCTGGTCTGCCTCGTCGCCGGCCTCGCCTACTTCCGCCGCATGGAGGACACCTTCGCCGATGTCGTCTGAACCTGTTGCCTTACCTGAGAGTGCTGAGGCGGCGCACTGGGATGAGACGTGGTGTGCCGCTTCCTCTAATCGCCGACTCGAGGTCGACTCCTGGACCACGGCTGGGGGTCCGATCCGCCGCGAGTTCATCCGACGCATTGGCGACGTGACAGGGAAGCGGGTTCTGGACCTAGGCTGCGGTGACGGCGAGCTCTCGACGATACTTGCGTTAAAGGGAGCCTCAGTGGTCTCGCTTGACACATCAGAGCAAGCTCTACGTATAACGTCCGCGCTCGCTGATTTCAACAATGTTGGCGGCCGCGTCTTCACCCACCATGGCATGCTCGCGAGCATGCCGATTCAGGATGAGCCGTTCGACCTTGTCGCCGGGCAGTTCGTGCTGCACCACATCGAACCGTTCGAAGCCTTCTGCCAAGACCTGGCAGCGCATCTTCGCTTCGGCGGCCGTGGCGTCTTCCTAGAGAACAACGGCCGGAGCCCGTTTCTTATGTTCTTTCGAAAGTACATAGCCGGGCGATTCGGCATCGACAAGCACAGCGACGACAGCGAGGTCCCCTTCGAACCAAGGGAGCTTGATCTGCTCCGCCGAACGTTCGGCACGGCTGAAGCGACGTATCCACAGCTCGTCATGTTGCGAATGATGAACTCGCATGTTTTCCGACACCGACGGGTGCTCCGGCCAGCAAGCTATGTGATGGATCGGATCGACGACCTTCTCCACCGCTGCCTGCCCGTGGTCCGCAAGTACAGCTACCGTCAGATCGTGCATTTCTCAATGGACTGCGATGGCACCAACGCAAGCCACACGGGAGGCAACGACCTTGTCGACTGACACCGCCATCCAGATCGACGGAATCGGGAAGCGCTACCGGCTTGGCAATCAGTCCGGCGGCTACTACCGCTACAAATCCCTCCGCGACACGCTCGGGACAACGGTCCGCCGCCCTTGGTCCCTCCTCGCCAACCGCGGCGAGATGAACGAGGACAACAGCTTCTGGTCGCTGAAAGACGTTTCGTTCGAGGTAAAGCAGGGCGAGGTCGTCGGCATCATCGGCCGCAACGGCGCGGGCAAGAGCACGCTCCTCAAGATTTTGAGCCAGATCACTAAGCCGACGAAAGGCGACATCGCGATCCGCGGCCGCGTCGGCAGCCTCCTCGAGGTCGGCACCGGCTTCCACCCGGAGCTGAGCGGCCGCGAGAACATCTACCTCAACGGCGCGATCCTCGGGATGACGCGCGGCGAGGTGAAGTCGAAGTTCGACGAGATCGTCGCCTTCAGCGAAATCGATCGGTTTCTCGACACGCCGGTGAAGCAGTACAGCAGCGGCATGTACACCCGTCTGGCCTTCGCGGTCGCGGCTCACTTGGAGCCGGAGATCCTGGTGGTCGACGAGGTCTTGGCCGTGGGCGACGCGGCGTTCCAGAAGAAATGCTTGGGGAAGATGAAGGACGTCGCGGGCGAGGGCAGGACGGTGCTCTTCGTTAGCCACAACATGGCAGCCGTGCAGCGCTTGTGCGGCAGAATCGCACTACTGGAGCGTGGGAACCTTCTGTCGATCGGATCCGCGGACGTGATGCTCGCAGAATATCGTTCAGCTTCGTTCTACCAGCACGATGTGCCGCTGGAGGAACGGTTAGATCGAAGCGGAACCGGCTCGGCACGGCTCACGCGGTTTGAAGTTCTGCCCGAAAGCCGCTCGTCAAGCGAGCGACTAGGGGCGGTCGGCGTAGGCGAAGCTGCCACTCTACGTGTAGGATTCGTCACCTCCAATGTTCTGCGAGATCCTGTACTACATGTTACAGTTTACGATGATAGCGGCGACGCACTCTTAAACCTGAGCACTGAGGCTACTGGCTTCCGTATAGGAAGAACCGCGTCGACGCGAACGCTCGTCTGCCGAATTCCAAAGATCCCGTTGCGACCCGGCATGTACGACGTGAATCTGGCAATTGAAGATGCCCCGGGAGAATTTGCGGATCGAGTTGAACGAGCGGGCGTCCTAGTAGTCGAGCAAGGTGACTACTTCGGCGTGGGTTCCGTTTCCCCGTGGAGCCGTGCGACATTCTGCGTCGATCACACATGGGAGAATGATCTCAAGGAATCATGAGCGGCTCTAGGTGAAGATTTTTCAATGGAAATCTCCGAAGGGGAATTTTGGCGACGACCTCAACAGTTGGCTGTGGCCACGCCTCTTCGACGTTCAGACGCCGCAGGCAGCCGATGTAACACTTATTGCAATCGGATCGGTTCTTTCTACGCTATCCCTCGGGCCAATAGCAGACGAGGCCAATGTAATAGTGTTCGGTGCCGGCACCCGAGGCGATCACCTGATTCCGAGAAACATCAAGGCTTGGGACATACGATTTGTCCGAGGCCCGAAATCAGCAGCATCTCTTGGGCTTGCTGGAATTAAACATATTACCGATCCCGCCGCGTGCCTTACCTTTGTCGGGGGCTGCGAGCCCGAGCGGAAAGAGTTTGACTGCTCCTTTATTCCGTACTACGCCACGGTCGAACATGGAGGTTGGCAAACTATCTGCGACAAGGCGGGCATTCACTTGATAGATCCTCGTTGGCCAGTTGGCCGAGTGATCAAGGACATCGCATCTAGTGAACGAATTCTGACCGAGTCGCTGCACGGCGCGATTGTTGCCGATACATACCGTGTGCCGTGGCGTCGCGTGGTGAGCTTCAGCGAAAAGAGCGAGGGAGCCGCTGCTCATTTCAAGTGGACTGATTGGGGCGCAGTCGCTCGCGGTTAATGTTGAACCGATGGTGATCCCGCGAATCACCCGTGATTGGCGGTGCTTCCAAGGGCGACACGCCAAAGCGAGAGGGCTCGTTGAAATCACCCGAACAGCATTTGCTCGTTTATCTATTGTTCGACGACTGCGGGATACGGCGGACACGGCATCGTACACGCTCAGCGAGAAGGACCAGTTCAATCGAGCTCGTGACTTGCTTTGGGAGGAAGTCGAGTCACTGCGCTCTCATCTCTCAGCCATGCGGTAATCTAGACGCCCGACGTAAACGCGACGCCAGTTAATGTTCCACCACCAACAGACTGCTTGAGGTCGTTGTTCCTCACAAAGCACCCGCCTGGGCTCGTTGGCGGATCATCACGTCGAGCTCACGCGACGTGGCGTGCCTTGGCCGAGCTTGGCGAGGTTGACGTTGCGCATCTCGCCATTGGTGGTGATGATCGGCGGTCGACGCTCGCAGGCGTCATTCGAGTCGTCTCGCCAAGGACCGAAGCGAGGACCCTCCTACCCACTCTACCAACTTGCGGGTCGCCGCTACCGCTCGCGCGCGGACGTGCGCGAGCAGGTCGCCGCTCTCCAACGACTCCATCGCTACGACCTGTTCTTCTGCCACTTTCTCGAAACCATCTGGGCTGGAACCTGGCAACTCGGACCGTCGGTCATGGACGTCGATGACGTGCCGTTCGAGGACGTTGTAAATCGTCCCGCATCGGTCCTCAACCAACTGCGGCGGCATCGCTTTCTTCGAGCGCACTCGAAAGTTCGACGTGGCGCTCGTAACCAAGCCGGCCGATCAGGTGAAGCTGGTGCCGGTAGAGTCGGCGGTGCTTCCGTGCGTGGCGGGGGATCAGGATCGCGTTCGGCGGCGAATGGGGTCAGCCGGCTGATGCTCGTCGGGTCGATGGGCTATGGCCCGATGGGCGACAGCGCACGATGGATGATCAATGAGGTGATGCCGCTGATCCGGAAGGCGGAGCCAACCGCCATGCTCGATGTTATCGGCGCGGGCTCGAAGGAGTTGCCGGACGGCCCCGGCGTGTGCAGGCACGGCTTCGTCGAGAACCTCAAGGAAGCATACGATATGACGGCGATCAGCGTCTGCCCGATCATCGCCGGACGCGGGGCCCAGGTAAAGGTGGCCGAGGCAGCGATGATGGGGCAAGCGATCGTCGCGACGCCAATGGCGGCGAGAGGCTTCGCCGGCATCCTTGAACCGGGCAGGGATCTCGTCGTGGCCGAGGATGCGTTGGGATTTGCGCGGGCGACGGTCGACCTCCTTCGCGACCCTGCGACGACGCGTCGACTCGGCGACAGCGCCCGCGAGCAAGCACTCATAAACTTGAGTCAAAAGCGGATCAATGAAATCGTCTACCACGCGGCCGCGTCCGCTAGGTCATCATGGGTCAAGACCCGCGGAGCGAAACCGACTCCAACTTCGTGAGGAAGGTCGTTCGGATCGCCATGTGCATCTGCACGAGCGGACGTCCTGCGGCGCTTGCACGGTGCCTCGATTCAATCGCCGAAGGCTCAAAGCTTCCGGCGGAGGTCATTGTATCCGACGACAGCCTCGACTTGAGTATGGCGGCGCAGGTGAAGGCTTGTTGTGCGTCTTATGAGTTCGCTCGCTATGTCAGCGGTCCCCGACGAGGCTTGTGCGCCAATCGCAATCATGTAATTCGTACAAGCCGCGGAACGCACGTCTCACTTCTCGACGACGACGGAACGTTAGGGCTCGACTTCGTGGAGCGAGCCGAGGCCTTGGCTGCCGGAATGCGCAACACAATCCTGACGGGCGATGTGCTTGAGGGAGGTTCGTTCCGGCAGCAGCCGACGAATCCTCGATTCCTTGGCCATTTTGGCCGGCCTCCACGAGGGGGCGAGGGACTTGAGAACATCAACCTCAACTGCAATCTCTTCCCACGAAACGCTTTCAATGTGGCGTCGTTCGACGAGGAGATCGTGTACGGTTACGAGGACACGGACCTTTGCGTCCAGCTTCTGATTGCGGGCTTTCATATCAGGTATGTCCCGGAGTTAGTCAATGCACATCATCCCCCTCCTCGGTCTGCGGCGGAGCAGTTCTACGTCGCGAGCCTTGCCGAACGGGCGAGGCTGCGTATGCTTTGGCGCAAATGGGTGATTCACCGGCAACGACCGGTGGTCGGTCGGGGAGTTTACGCGGCGGCCCGAGTCCACGCTCTGCTTTCCGTCGTCAGGTCCAAGGTCGCCGGAGGTAATCGGAATGGCCCGGCCTAATCGCTTGCGTATTCTGCTCACAATCCATCACGACCTCGATGAGAATGCTGGCGCTCCGGGGGCGACGATTCGGCTCGCGGCGGCTCTGCGGCGGCTGGGTCATGGTGTGGAGATCCTCTCCCACGACGACTTGCCGAAATCGCTTCGCGGACGAGCGACGTTGTTCTGCTTCCCGATGCTCGTCGCGTGCGCGCGATTGCGTGGCGAGGCGAGGGTTCTGTGATCGACGCGACAAGCTACGACGGCTGGTTGCTGTCGTTGCTACCTCGTTTTCTGAGGCCTGAGTGCTTCGCGTTTTCGACCCACGGCTTGGAGCACGTCGTGCACGACCGCTTGATGGAGGATGTTGAGCGTGGACGAGCGACAGTCAGTCGGAAATATCGCGTCTATCGCGGCGACCTTCATCTCCGCCTCATTGCCATGGCGGCTCGACGCGCCGATCTTTGTCTCTTCCTCAACGATGTTGAGCGGGCCTTGGCAGTCCGACAGCTCGGCGTATCGACGTGTCGCGCGCAGCTCGCGATCAATGGACTCAGCCACGATTTTCTTCAAAGGGTGCGGGATATCGGCTGCCCTTCAAGCCCGTCTGACTCGGCCGGCCTTCGGATCGCCTTCGTCGGCACGTTCTCCGAGCGGAAAGGACGGGCGTTTCTAGTGCCGGCACTCAACGCCTATTTGAAGAAGCATGGCAAGGCGTCGGCATCGTTGCTCGGCGTCCGCGCTTCGTCGATGGAAGTCAAGGGTGCCTTTGATGCCGCCGTTCGCGACCAGCTGACGGTGATCGAGTACTTCGAGCAAGCGGAGCTTCCAGAGCTGCTTTCGGGGCATCAGGTCCTTGTGCTGCCCTCTTTGTCGGAGGGTTTCAGTCTTGCCGGACTTGAAGCAATGGCGTGCGGACTCGTTCCGGTACTCTCTCGCGACTGCGGATTCGAGGCATATGCCGAGCATGAACAGAATGCGCTGCTGATCGAGCGGGCGAACACGTCGGCGATCTTGGAAGCGATCTGTCGCCTCGACGCAGATCGACCTCTCCTTCACCGAATGCAGAACGAAGCTCAGCAGACGGCGACGCGGTTCACATGGAGTGAGGCGGCCAAAGTTCGTGAGGCGGGGTACCGGTCTGCTATCGCGCCCGCGCGTCCGAGAGAAGGGCTTGGCGGTCGGGTTAAGAAGTCGAGCGCGGGATGAAGGTCTCGGTCCTCATCCCCACTTGGCAGCGGCCCGCGTCGCTCCGGCGGTGCCTCGTCGCGCTCGGCCGGCAGGAGCATCGGCCGACGCAAATCGTCGTCAGTCATCGGACCGACGATGAGGCAACCCGCGACGCCCTTTGCGACTTTCCCGACGTCCGGCCCGCCGTCGTGCCCGCGGGGGCCAACCTCGTCGCCAGCATGAACGCCGGCCTCGCCCAGACGACCGGCGACCTCGTCGCCCTCACCGACGACGACTCCGAGCCGCGGCCCGACTGGCTCGCCCGGATGGTCCCGTACTTCGATGACGCGACGATCGGCGGCGTGGGCGGGCGTGACTGGCAGCCGCGGAGCGCGGCGACGTCGAGGGAGAGCACGCCGTTGGCCGCGCGAGCTGGTACGGCCGCGTCACGGGCAACCATCACCTCGGGGCCGGCCCCGCCCGCGACGTCGACGTGCTCAAGGGCGTCAACTGCTGCTGCCGCGGCGATCTGCTCCGCCGCATCGGCTTCGACGGGCGACTCCGCGGCTCGGGCAACGTGAGCCACTGGGAGCTGAGCTTGTGCTTGACGCTGCGTCGCGAGGGGTGGCGGCTCGTCTACGACCCGGCGATCGCGACCGACCACCACGTGGCCGATCGCCACGACGGCGACACCAACGCCCGCGGCGGCTTCGAAGCGCGAGCTTCGTCGACCAGGTGCACAACGAGACGCTCGCCCTGCTCGATCACCTGTCGCCGACGCGGCGGGCTGCGTTCGCGGCGTGGGCGACGCTGGTGGGAACGCGCGAAGCGCCGGGCCTCGCCCAGGTGCCGCGACTCGCGCTCCTCGAACGGCAGCCGCTGGCCAGGGTCGTCCGCAAGACGATGGCCTCCCTTCGCGGCCGGGCCGCGGGGGCGGGACAATGGCTGCGGGCCGTTCGACAGCCGTCAACGGAGTCGCCTCGCGCCGCGCCGCCCCTCACCTCGACCCGCGAGGTGTCGACCCGATGAGGGAGGCATCTTTCCCCGCCAGCGTGCCCGCCCGCTCGATGCGCCGTCGGCCGTCGCTTCCCGTTCAGCCAACGCGGCGCAGGCGGCGGCCGGGGTCGCCCCTCCACACGCAGGCGATCGTCCTGTGCGTCCTGCTGACGGTGGCCGGACTCGCCGGTGCGGCGATGGTGGGCGGGCTGCGACTGCCCGACCTCGTCATCTGCATCGTTGTGATGGCGGGCGTGGTCTTCCTCGCGGTGCGCGATAGCCCGCACCTGACGGCCGCGGTCGTGGCGACGTGGATGTTCCAGCCGCTGGTCCGCCGGCTCGTCGACTGGCAGGGCGGCGAGTACACGTCGCTGACGGCGCTGAGCCTCCTGCCGATGCTGTCGACGGCGGCGCTGGTCGTACCCGTGCTGCCTCGTCTCGGACAGCTGCCGCGTGGAATGCGGCTTCCGCTGGGGCTGCTGGTCGTGCCGGTTGTGGTGGCGTCGGTGGTCGGACTCGTCCGCTTCGGGCCAAGTGCGGGCGTGGAGGCGGGCGGATGGCTCCTGCCCCTGCTGTTCGTGCCGTACTTCGCGACCCGGCCGATGGGCGACGCGGAGCGATGGGGCACGCTGCGTGTCGCCGTCTTCGTCGCCGCGTTGAGCGCTGCTTACGGCATCGTGCAGTTCCTGGTCCTCCCGCCGTGGGATCGCGCTGTGGCTGATCGAATCGGGCATGACCAGCAGCATGGGCCAAGCGGAGGCATTGAAGATTGCGCGTCTGGGGGACGCTCAACTCGGCGGGCACGGCCGGCTTCGTCTGGTCGCTCGCGGTCGTCGTCGCCTTCGCCGATCGCACATGGCGGCTGCCGGTGCGGGCGGTCGTCTTGACGGTGCTGATCGGCGGCCTGATGATCACGCTCGTGCGGATCGGCTGGATCATGGCCGTCGTCGGCGTGGTGGCGTACTTGGCGATGAGCCGTCGCCGCGACAAGCTTCGGCTCATGGCGTTGGCAGCCGTATGCGGTGTCATTCTGGTGGCGGTCACCCCGCTGCTCCCCGGCGGCGACCGCATCACGTCGCGAATGCAGACGTTCGGCGAGCTCGAAAACGACGGCAGCTTCCGCAGCCGCGTCAGCATCACGCTGAGCCTGGCCGAGGAGATCCTGTCAGAGCCCATCGGCCGCGGTATCGGGTTCAAGACGGCCGGCAAGGTCAGCGGCGACAGCGTGAGCTTGACGGCGATCGACAATGGCTACGGCGACTTGTTCTTGAGTCTGGGTCTGCTCGGCGGGGCCGCCTACGCGCTTGGCGTCCTCCTCATCGCGGTGCAGGTCAGCCCGTGGGGGCCGCGGTCGAGGGTGACCAGCGATCGTGCAACCCTCTCCGGGCTAGCCGTCGCGTACTTCGTCGCAACGGCCGCTGGCACGTTTTCAGCCTTCGTGCTGACGGCCGCTGCTGGTACGTGGACGTGGCTCGTCCTTGGACTTGCCGCTCCAACCTCATACTCTCAAATCAAAGAACTATGACGCCTGCCCGCCTTTGGCATATCTCCCGATGGCTCCAACGCCGGAGATTGTCGCTCCTCGCCAAGGTAGTCAAGGGAATCAACTTCCATATTTATGGATGCCTGCTTCCCGCAGAGACTGAGGTCGGAAGTGACATATGTCTGATGCACCACGGATTTGGAATCGCAGTTCATCCGAATGTGACCATCGGGAATAACGTGCGAATCTGTCCCAACGTAATGATCGCAGGCGAGACCTGGATAGGTTCACCGCATCGTGTCGTCATAGAAGACGACGTCGTTCTTGGCGTTGCTTCACTGATCATCCCGCGCGTAAACACAGGCTTGCTGATCGGGAAAGGAGCGATTGTGGGTGCCGGAGCGGTCGTGACACGAGACGTGCCGGCCGGGCATATTGCCACAGGCAACCCCGCCAGATGCCGGCCTCGCAAAGTCGATGAACGGGCATCACAGACGAAAGAAACACTTGAGCAATTCTGAGCGAGTGGCAGAGCAAAAAATGTCGATCACCACCCTCGCGCCCCACATTACTCCGCTGTGCGCCGGCGACGTATCGTGCTACCTCCAAGACGGTCAGCTTGATGCAAAGGACAAGGTGGAGATCGATGCCTACCGGCGGACCGCGGATACGTGCGCAGCGACAATGCCGGCCGCGAGCTGTTTGACGACCTGATTCACAAGAGCAACTTCATCAAGACGTTCAACGGTCTTCGGGAGCAGATTGCCGTAAGGCCGGGGCACCGGGTCCTCGAACTCGGAAGCGGCCAGGCGTGGGCCAGCGCCGATCAAGCGGCACACCCCTGACGCGTGCGTCGTCGCGAGCGATCTTGCACCGGATGCACTGGGCTTCGCGCGGCACTACGAGGAGCTGCTTGGCGTCAAGATCGACGAGAAGTGGGCATTCGACGTCCGGCACATGCCCTTTGCAGACGTTCAATTCGATCGCATCTTCACGTTCGCGGCGTTTCACCACTTCGGCCGGGGCGGCGACTACGGCGAGGCCATCGCCGAGATGCTTCGGGTGTTGAAGCCGGGCGGGAAGCGTGGCTGCTGTACGAACCGTCGAGCCCCAGGTGGCTCTATCGCAGGGCCGTTAAGCGTGTGAATCGCCGCGTCGACGAGGACGGCGTAACCGAGGACGTGCTGGTCGTGAGCCATCTACGGGAGGCGGCCGATCATGCGGGCGGCCAGTTGGAGGAACGCCCCTACCCACAGCCGCTGTATCGCGAGGGTGTCAATCAGACGCTGTACTACGCGTTGCTTTCGCGGGTCCCGAGGCCGTCGAAATGCACGGTGTCGACGATCAACTTGGTGTTGCGGAGGATTGATTGAAGGATGCCCTAACGCCGCTGTGCCAAGCGTCTCAACGGCTAATCCGTACGCACGGTCAGGGACGGCTGAACGTCGAGCTTGCGGAGAGATTCGCGCGGGATGGATACTGCGTAACAACCGTTTCGGCCGACTGTGAGGAAAGCCTGCGTACGGCCAACCACGCCATCCGCGTGCCGAGGCGGCTGCCGACAAATTGGGCGAGCGAGGCAGTTTTTCGCAGGCGGGGGACAAAGATCGTTGAGCGTCTGCTACAGGCCACTCCCGAAACACTCCTCGTCACGAACGGCGCGGCCATCTCTCAAGGCGGCGACGTCAACATCGCCAATTTCGTTCACGCGGCCTGGCTGCGGTCACCATGGCATCCGAGACAGCAGCGAACTTGGCACGGCCGATACCTCGCGACGTACAACGCGGCAAATGTAGGTCCTGAGCGTCGTGCCTTCGCCGAGGCACGACGTGTCGTGGCGGTATCGCAGGCGGTCCGCGGTGAACTGATCGAGCACGCCGGTGTCGACGCCGGGAAAGTCGACGTCATCCCGCCGGGCATCGAGACGTCGGAGTTCCGACCGGCGGCAAATGACGCGGAGGCCTCGCTCCTGCGGCGAACGTGCGGACTCGGCGGGACGCGTGGCGACCTGCCGATGCTGCTCATGTTCGCCGGTGAGATTCGGTCGAGCCGGAAAAATCTGGACCTTGTGCTCCGCATGCTGGCGGCCCTGCCGGACGTTCATCTGGGGGTCGCTGGCGACGCGGCTGGCAGCCCCTACCCGCGTCTCTCGCAGTCGCTGAGTGTGGCGGAACGGGTGCATTTCCTCGGGCAGCGGCCAGACCTGCCGGCACTGCTACGTGGGGCCGACGGGTTCGTCTTCCCGTCGCATTACGAGCCGTTCGGCCTTGTCGTGACTGAGGCGATGGCAAGCGAATTGCCGGTGGCGGTGACGCGGCAGACCGGCTCGGCGAGCTTCGTCCGTGACGGGGCCGGCGTGTTGCTTCAGGACGGGGCCGACCTCGACGCCTTAGTCGAGACGGTTCGGCGATGGCGCGACGACCCCGACGCCCGCGTGACGACGGGTCGGCGTGCGCGGGAGGTCGCCTCAGAGTGGACCTGGGAGGCGATGGCCGATCGGTATGTGCAGCTCCTTCGAACGCTCGCGTGAGCTGACACGAGCGGCCGTGACGATTCGATTTTTCGCGCTTCTTCCTCATGAATCTACCTGACGTCATCAAGCGACCCCTCCGGCGGTTGCTGCTTCCGAGCGGGTTGCGGCCGCGCACGATCCGCGGCGGCGCGTTGGCTGGCCATCGCATGCGTCTCGATCTGAGACTCGACACGCAGGTGTGGCGCGGGATCTACGAGCAGGACCTGCAGCAGTGGCTCGTCGAGCACGCAGGCCCGGGCAGCGTCTGCATCGACGTGGCGCGGCCGAGGGGACGTGGACGCTGCTCATGGCCTCGCTCGCCGGTCCTGAAGGTGCGGTCTACGCGTTCGAGCCTTCGCCGCGGGGAGATGAGGTCAAGCCGAATCTCTCGCTGAACGAGGATCGGGGCGTCGCCGAGGTGCATCTCATCCGTGGCTACGCGGCCGACACCGACGGCATGGCCGACGACGGCATTCCACTCGTGCACGTCGGGCGGCGCATTGCCGACGATCAACGGGATCGCGTTGATGTCATCAAGATCGATGTCGACGGTGCGGAAGTCGACGTCCTGCGAGGGCTGAGCGACGTGCTCGAACGGGACAAGCCGCACCTTTGCGTCGAGGTTCATTCGCCCGAGTTGCTCGACGCAACGATGGCGTTTCTCGAGCCGCTCGGCTACCGGATGCGCCGGGTCGAAGCGCCGCCGCACGAGCATCGGCCCATTCCGTTCAACCCGACGCTGTTCTCCGAGTCCGGCCGACCTGAGAAAGCACACGTTGCGGCGGACCTGCCTGCTCCTGCAGAACGTCGACGGCTTCCCCGCCGAGAGTTCGCGGCGGTACGCCGAGGCACTCGCCAGCGGGCTGGCGGCGGTCGCGGGCGGTTGGGCCTTCGAGCGGCCGCGGGTGGCGGAGGCGAAGAAGCTCGCCCGCATCGTCGGAGAGGCCAACGCGTCGCTGGAACCGGCTCGTTCGCTATCCGCGGCTCGTGCGACGTGGCGGCGGAAGATGCGGCCGGACGTGACGCACGTGCTCGATCACTCGCACGCGAACCTGCTCCGGGCGTGCGACCCGCGGCGGAGCGTCGTCACCCTTCATGACGTCATCCCCCTGCTCAGCGCCCTCGGCGAGCTCGACTTCCAGACCGCGGCCGACTCGTCGGCACACCTTCGAGCGGAAGCTGCGCCTGATCGCCCGCTGTGCGCCCGCGTCATCGTCCCGAGCGAGGCGACGAAGCGGCAGCTGCTCCGCTTCGCCGACCTGGCGGCCGAGCGGGTCGTCGTCGTGCCCCACGGCGTCGAGCGGCGGCCGGGCGGCTTGTGGCACGACCCCCACGGGCCTGACGGCGAACGCGAGCGGGTGCTCGCGTCGCACGGGATCGTCGCCGGGCGACGGGTCGTGATGCACGTCTGCACGGGGAACCGGTACAAGAACTCGCCGGCGCTCCTGCGCATGCCTCGCGACTGCCGGGCGACGTCGTGCTCCTGCGGGTCGGCTGCGCCGCTCTTCGACGACGAGGCGGAGCTGCGCGGCAGCTTGGTGTGGCTGATCGCGTCGTCAATGTCGGGCGGGTGCCGGGGGACGACGGGCTGGCGGCGCACTATCGCGCGGCCGACGTCTTCGTGTTTCCGAGCACGTTCGAAGGGTTCGGCTGGCCGCCGCTGGAGGCGATGGCGTGCGGCACGCCCGTCGTGACGAGCAACGCGGGCAGCCTGCCCGAAGTCGTCGGCGAGGCGGGCGTGAAGGTCGATCCGCACGACGATGTCCAATTAGCGGAGCACGCGCTCCATCTCCTTGACGATGCCGACGAGCGGCAGCGGCGGCGAGCGATGTCGCTGGAACGGGCAAGCGCCTTCTCCTGGCAGGCGACGGCTGAGCGGACGCTGGCCGTCTACGAGGCCGTCGCAGCGGAAGCGGCTTGAGGACAAGCAGGCCTTACGTCCTCTAGCTCGGTTACACGTCGATGCTCGCCGACTGGGAAATCGTGCTGACAGTGCTTTTCAAGCCTCTCTCACCCGTACGGATCCAACACATTTGTGAGTAACAGACGCCGCATGACCCTCATTGATGGGCTGCGAGGCCTTGCTGCGTTGGCTGTGGTTGCGCGCATGCAGTCGGTCTGCTCGCGGCCGCGGAAAGCGGTGGCGTGGGTTGGCCCGCCGTCGCCGCGCGATGGTGCTCGCTCGGCACGCTCGGCGTCGACGTGTTTTTTGTTCTCAGCGGTTTTGTTATCGCCTTGTCGATTGGTAATCGCCGTGTCGATTTCCGCTACGCCGGTCGCTTCATTGTGCGTCCTATCATCCGGCTCGACCCGCCATATTGGGTCGCAATTGCCGCAGCGCTCTCCGTTGCTGCTCTCCGCGGCACAGCAGGCGGCGGGGTTCCCTCGCCTGCGGCATTTATAGCCCACCTCGTCTACGCCCAAGGCATCTTCCGGATACGAGCACCTGAACATTGTCTTCTGGACGCTCTGCATCGAGGTCCAGTTTTACCTAGTCTTCATCGGGATTCTTCTCGCGTGCGGGACGTTGAAGCTTAGCGGTCGTGTGCCTTGGATCGTCGTTGGCCTCACCGTGGGTTCGCTGTTGTGGCCAGCAGGAATGATACACTTTGCCGTCGGTGAGGGGGAGGCCGTCTGGTTCCTCCCGTTCTGGTATAAGTTTTTGCTTGGGGCAATCGTCTGGTACGCGATTAACGGTCGGCTGCCGCCGCCTTCGTCGCCATGGGCTTGGCCGTCACCGTTGCCATTGCGACTTGGGTAGGGGCGACCGGCTCGAGCGAGCTGCCCGTCGGCGGCGGACTTGTCGCGTCGGGGACGGCTGCGTTGATCCTCTTTGGCGGGCTACGTGGCCGTCTCTACGACTGGCTAAGCCCGAGGCCGCTCCAGTTCCTCGGGACTGTCAGCTACTCGCTCTATCTAATCCACGTACCGATCGTGGCCGTCCTGCTCGGCGTGCAGACGCGGCTTTCTGTCCTGTCTGGCGACGTCGCAGCATTTGCAATGTTCGTCGGCGCCGCCGGGCTGTCAGTCGCCGCAGCGTGGGGGATGTACCTGCTTGTTGAGCACCCGTCAATCCGCCTCGCCGGCCGGCTCCGCAACCGGAGCGCCTCTGATGCTGCCGCCACCGAAAGATTGGCAGGCGGCATCGAAGGTCCAGCCGTCGCGTCGGAAGCGGCGGCATGATGGCCGTAAAAGTGCTGTTTCTCGATCACACCGGCCCGTCTCGGCGGTGGTGAGATCGCTCTGGTCAACCTGCTCAGTCAGTTCGCCCGCGGCTCGTTCATCGAGCCGCGGGCGGTTGTGTTTGAAGACGGGCCGATGGTCGAGCGGCTCCGCGAGGTCGGCGTCGAGGTGGATCTCTTTCCGCTGTCGGACCGACTCCGCGGGGCGAAGAAGGATGGCGTCGGGTTCGGGTCGCTCGCGAAGCTGCCGAGCGGGCTGAACTTCGTCCGCCGGCTCGCGACGTTCATGCGGGCCAGCGGCTGCGAATTAGTCTACTGCAACTCGCTCAAGGCGGACGTGCTCGGGGGATTGGCGGCGCGGCTGGCGAGGGCTGCCGTGCGTCTGGCACGTGCACGACCGGATCATGCCCGACTACCTGCCGGCGAAGGTGGTGCCGGTCTTCCGTCGGCTGTGTCGCTGGGTGCCGCAGGGCATCGTCGTCAACAGCGAGCACACCCTCGCGACGCTACATCTTCCTGCGAGCAAGCCGGTCCGGGTGGCGTATCCGGGCGTGGTGCCGCCGGAAGACGTTCGGCCTGAGCCGCCCGGGCCGCCGGTGGTCGGCATCGTCGGGCGGCTGGCGCCGTGGAAGGGGCAGCACGTCTTCCTCGAAGCCGCCGCCAGAGTGCGGGAGGTGGTGCCGGGCGTTCGCTTTCGCATCATCGGATCGGCCCTCTTCGGCGAGGATGATTACGAGGCGCGGCTCCGCCGGCAGGTAAGCGCCGAAGGACTGGCCGGGGCGGTCGAGTTCGCCGGATTCACGAACGACATCTGGTCGGCGATTGGCGAGTTGACGCTCGTCGCGCACGCATCGACCACGCCCGAGCCGTTCGGGCAGGTTGTGGTCGAAGCTATGGCAGCGGGGCGATCCGTCATCGCGACCGACGCGGGCGGAGTCCGTGAAACGATGGTGAACGGCGACACTGGGCTGCTCGTATCTCCAGGCGACGCCCAAGCCATGGCAGATGCGGTGCTCAAGTTGCTTCGAAATCCTCAAGAGCGTCGCGATATGGCATCAGCCGGACGGAAGCGGGCGTTGTCTCACTTCCATATCGAGCAGACGTCGCAGGCATGCTCGGAGCTGATTCGTGAGGTACTGTCTCGGCAGGAGGAATGCAGCTGACCACACTCGACCCAGGCCACGCAACATCGAGTCGGTCACAGCAGCGTCAATGGCAACCGCTGCTGTGGCTGCCGCTGGTGGTGCTGCTTGCGTTGGCTGCGTTCGCCGGATGGGATTCGGTTCAAAGCATCGCCGACCGGGCGGTCAACGACGCGGAGTCGAGTCACCTGATCCTCGTGCCGGTCATTGCAGCTTGGCTCGTGTTCGTTCGGCGGCAGAGGCTGTCAATTGTTCGGCGTGAGCATGCGTGGGTAGGCGTAGTCGTCGCTTTGGTCGGAGGTTTGATGTACCTCTACGGGGCGCAGAATCTTCGCTTCTGGACGTGGCATGCCGGAGCCGTCGTCATGCTCGTCGGTGCACTGCTGACGGTCACCGGGATCGACGTTGTCAGGAAGTTCGCTCCAGCATTTCTAGTTCTGGTGTTCCTCGCGCCGATGCCGCCGAGGGTGAGTTCGGCTTTGACGGTGCCGATGATGACGGGCGGAGCTGTGGCCACTGAGATCATCCTCGATGGCGTCGGTGTTCCGGTTGAGCGAGCAGGCAATCTGCTAAGCATCAATGGTACTGAAGTCACGGTCGAAGAAGCCTGTGCGGGTATGCGTGGCGTCTGGGCTCACGCTCGTGGCCGTCGCATTCGCATTTGCCTCGCCGTTCCAGGTTTGGGTGCGTGTCCTTGTTCTCGGGATCACGCCGCTGTTCGCGTTGGCGTGCAACATCCTCCGGTTGGTGCCGACTGTCTGGTTCTACGGGAACGCTTCGGCGGAAACCGCTGACACCTTTCACGACTTGGCCGGCTGGATCGTGCTCTTCGTCGGCTACATGCTGCTCACCGGCTTCGCATGGCTGTTGGATGTGATGGGGCTGCCGGTGCATCGCGAGGCTCGGACGGAGGCAGCGTCATGAAGTTGATTCAGACGTGGCTTCCAATCGTGCTGACAGGTGCCGTTCTTTGTGGTGTGGCTTGGCTTCGCACGGGCCAACTCACGGAGCCGGCTGAGGCGAAGGCCTACATGGCCGCTTGTCGTGAGGCAGCGGAAGACCTTCCGTACATGCTGCCCGGCGGTTGGATCGGTCAGGACGCTCCTGTGCCGACTGTCGTTGACGAGATCCTTCGCCCAAACGTCTTGGTCTCCCGGAGCTTTGCTCGCTAGATGGCAGGTCGAGGCTTGGTTTCCTGCTGGTGCAAACTGGTGACGTGCAGAATCTGCTCGGTCACTACCCACCGGTTTGTTACCCGGGACAAGGATGGACGGATCTTGGCGGCTCGCCGAACGACTGGCAGATCGCAGGTCTCGACATTAACGGCACCATCTACCGGATGGTGCCACCGGGTGGCGATGCCGAAAGCCCCATATACATCTACAACTTCATCCTTCGTCCGGACGGTCGAGACGGGACGCGACATGGATGCTGTGTTTGCAGCGGGGCGCACTGGCGAGAGTCGCTACTTCGGAGCAGGACAGGTTCAGGTTCTCTTCTTCGGCGACATGAACGAAGCGGAGCGTGAAGAGGCTTTTGAAGCCGTCGTCGTCGCAAGCAAGCCAGCCATCGAGGCAGTTCTGGACGGGTACGAAGCGGGGTAGACGAACACAATCGAGCATAGAAAGAAGAAGGGCCGCGAGCTTTTGCTCGGGGCCCTTCTTCTTGCGCCGTTTCGGCTGCCGATTGGATTCCGCGTTGGCCCGATGCACGAACGGCCTTCTCAAGAACCAGCGATGGCAGGCTGTGGAGGCGGTTCGACGTCAACGAGATTGCTTCGTCGGACACAGTTGTGATACGTGTCACCACTCAAATGGCGGCGGCCTTCGTCAGCATGATGATTGAGTCTTCGACATTTTTCGGGAGCTTTGGCCACTGTTGGATCACGTGGCGAAGGTCGGCGTCGAGCAGCGCGCTGTCAGGTGGTGCGCTTACCGCCGAAACATCAAGATTTTTAGCATCGTAAGTCTTTGCTTTGCAATAGCCTATCGATCCGGCCGAGTAGTCAACTGAGCTACCAGCCGATGATCGGCAACGGACCGCTCGGTTCTTGGCTCGTCCAGACGTTCGACATGATGAATCGGCTGAGACATTGACTGCCCGCGTGCTGCCTCGCGGTTCTGGAAGAACGCGAGCCAGTGCCGGAGGAATAAGAGGTAGGCCACGTCTTCATCCGCGGTATCATCTCTATAGTGGTTCCGCCCGGCGACGACGATGATCATCCTATAGAGCTCTATAACTTTATGTGGTAGGCTGATGGGGAAAAGAGTCAAGGCTCAGTGGCTTACGGATCTTTGCTGTTGCGGCAGCCATTGTGTCCATTACAGTTGTCGGGTGCACGTGCTCTCGTGGAGCCATGAACTAGCTAGGGCGAATTGAAGCGTTTGTGACATTAATTCCTACGAGTGTGCCGGTAGTCGATGGATCTTGCGAATGAACGTAACCAAGTCGATAGTATCGGACCTGGAAGGAGGATGGCGTCTGCAGTCGAACCGTTCTGCGTCGCAACCTGCAGCTATGGCTATGGGTAGGCCTCTAGCATCACCGATACTCGCAGGAATGCATTACCTAGAGACTCAGCACGCGTTTCGCACGCCATGCGATGCATGAGTAAAGGTGCTCTACTGATAAGACTGATACCATCACCTAGGGCTAAAGCAGAAGATAATTGGATGGGCGTATCACCTTTCGGTGACGTGACGGAGAAGCTTTAGCGAGTAAGGCACGATCATACTATGGCAGCTTCGCTATCAGGTATGCTGCTCGCAGCTGTACATAGAGATGACGCAATCACCGCGTGCTATGATGTGGCTGGTCGAGCTTGAGATACGCAGGTTGATGTCTTGTTTCTTCCGTTCGTCACGTTTTGACGTTACTGGCACGTTAGAAGTTTCTTGATTGACAGAGGATCTGATCCCGTTTCATGCGTCGCATGGCGACGCCGATGATTCGCCGAATCCCGTGAGAAGAGACAGTTCGTACAGTCAGTCGACGCGTTCGACATGAACGGCAGGACCCGGCAGATACACGCCTCTGTTCGCAAGCGTCTTCACGACGGGCGAATCGATGAGAGCAAATAGAAGAGCCTGCGGGTCCGATACAGCGACACATGCTAATGTTGCCTAGTCAGCACCAAGAGGTTCAATTGCGATACGAGTTGCGTTTCTAGCATGTTGAGTTTGGAATGCTATACCCGCCACGCTGACGTAGAAATCACCTGTGCATCTGGAACAACCCAGCATCTCTAGTTGCTTCTCCGTCTGGTTCTGCGTAGCGAACAACGTAACAAATTTTGAGTCCGCTTCATTCCCTCGTTGCCGAAAAGGAGACGGCAGCAAGAAGACCCCGCGAGAGTTGCAGGAAGGATAGTAGCGCCAACAGCTGACGTTGAAACGTTGCCATGCGGTGCATTCAGGCGTGTTGTTTCGCCGACAAAGATTATTCGACCGCTGCCGCAACAGCATCACCTACTTCAGCTGTTGTGGCGGTTCCGCCGATATCGGCGGTGCGGGACGAAGGCTGCTGCATCGCCTTCAATGTGGCGGCCTTCACGGCCTTGGATGCATCGGGTTGTTTGCAGTGGTCGAGCATCATTGCCGCCGACAGGATGGCAGCGACTGGGTTTGCTTTTCCCTGTCCGGCAATGTCAGGGGCACTGCCGTGGACGGGTTCGAACATGCTTGCTCTGCGGCGTTCAGGGTCAAGATTCCCGCTCGCCGCCACGCCCATCCCACCGCTGATTGCGGCACCGAGATCGGTGAGGATGTCGCCAAACATGTTGGTCGTGACAATCACGCCGTACTGTTTCGGATTCGTCACCATGTACATGCAACATGCGTCGACGTGCTGATAGTCTGACTCGATTCCGCCGTACTCGGTTGCCACTTCATTGAAGGTTCGGCTCCACAAGTCGTGAGCGAACCGCAGGACGTTTGTCTTAGCGACCAACGTTACTTTCTTCCTACCTTCACGCCGTGCCGTCTCGAAGGCGTAGCGAATCACCCGCTCCACGCCATGCCGCGTCGTCACCTCGATCTGATTGGCAACTTCATTGGGCGTACCCTTGTACAGAAATCCTCCTTGGCCACAGTACAAACCTTCGGTGTTTTCCCGCACCACCGTGAAGTCAATCGTCTCGGCCGACTGCCCAGCCAGCGGCGTCTTCACGTTCGGCAGCAACGTCACCGGGCGAAGATTCACGTACTGATCGAGGCCGAACCGCATCTTGAGCAGGATCTCCGTCTCCAGGAGGCCCTGAGGAATCTTCGCCATCCCAGCCGGCTCGACGCCGACCGCTCCAAACAGGATCGCGTCGTGCTGCCCGAGTGAGACGAGGTCGTCCTCACTAATCGTCTTCCCGGTCGCAAGGTAGTGAGCCGCCCCGTGCGGGTAGTCCGTCGTGTTGACGTTGAAACCGTGGAGCTTCGCGACGGCGTGTGTCACCTTCAACGCCTCAGTGACCACCTCCGGCCCGACCCCGTCGCCCGGCATGACTGCAATATTCAACACGCTCATTCCCACACCGTAGACCGGTGCCGCGGCCTCTACTCCGGCGGAGTCGCTTCTATCCTGGTGGTGATGCAGGTTCGTCCGGGTAGGATCTGGCATCACCGCCAGGTGGCCGAAGCCGAAGTCGTGCGGTGGAAGCCTGTCCCATGCGTGCAGATTTCCATGCGCAGAAGGATCATCGAGAATCCGCTCGACCGCGAAGGCGCCGGCGCTGATGGGCGGTGGTGCTGGCGGTGTTTCGGAAGCATGATCATCGGTGCAGGCCGCCGCGACGATGTCGAGCGGGCCGATCGTGTGGCTGAGACTAGCCGGCCCGTCGCATCTCGCCGTGACCAGCGACCCGAATGGATGAGGCAGGTTGTACAACCTGCCGTGTGCGAGCGTTAGGAGTCACAAGTGCGATCCATCCTGCTAACCTGTGTTCATGAGAACGGCGGGTGATTCAACCGCTGACGCGGACTCCGGTGCGGAGATTGTTTCAGCAGCAGGCAAGCCGCGACCATCGCGGCCAGTGGTATGTGGGCTAGGAGCGTCGGCCGGCGGGTTGGAAGCACTTTCGCAATTTCTAGAGGGACTTGACGGCCGGGCGAAGGAGGCGCGGGAACTGGGGGTTGCCTTCGTCGTCGTGCAGCATTTGCATCCGGATCACGAGACGCGGATGCCGGAATTGCTGGCCCGGCACACGCCGTTGCCGTGTGTGCTCGCGGAAGATGATGTGGTCGTCGAGCCGGGAACGCTCTACGTGATCCCGCCGCGGGCGGTGTTGCAGCTGAAGCTGGGGCAGGACGACGAAGACGATGACGGCGACCTGTTGCGCCTGAAGGTGACGGTCGATGAGACACGGGCCAAGCGGCTCGGGCCCGGCGACGACGATCGACCGCTTCTTCGACTCGCTGGCAGATCACCTGGGCGAGCGTTCCATCGGCGTCGTGCTCAGCGGGCTCGGCAGCGACGGGACGCTCGGGCTGCGCTCGATCAAAGAACGCGGCGGCTTGTCGCTCGGGCAGGAAGGGGCGACGGCCAAGTTCAGCTCGATGCCCGACTCGGCGTCGAACGCGGGCGTGCTCGATGACATCCTGCCGGCCAGGGAACTGGGCAGGCGGATCCTCGACTACGCCCGTCGGCTCGGCCGGTTGCGGCTGGTCGCGGGGCTCCCGCCGGAGCAGGAGACGGACGATGCCGACGAAGAAGATCGGGCGAGCGGCGTCACGTCGAGTCGGACGATCCCGAAACGAGGCCGGGTGGGGGACGATTCGGTCGACGGCGTTCTGCGGGCGGTGGCGGACGTGGTGGGCGATGTCGTCGGGTACGACTTCGGCGGGTACAAGCCGGGCACGATCCTGCGACGTGTCGAACGGCGGATGCACGTTCTGCGGGTTGACGATCCAGACACGTACGTCTGCTCTGCTCCGCGGAGGCGACGCGGCAGCGGAGAAAGAGGCGCGAGCGCTCTTTGCCGACCTTCTCATCGGCGTCACGCAGTTCTTCCGCGACCCAGATGCCTTCGAGGCACTGGAGCGCGAGGCAATGCCGCGGCTGATGCACGAGCGTGGGCGTGGCGACCCGCTCCGCATTTGGTCGGCCGGTTGCAGCACGGGTGAAGAGCCGTACTCGCTGGGCATTCTGGCCCTCGAAGCGCGGGAGAAGCTGACACGTCCGCCGCGGCCGCCGTGCAGGTTTTTGCCAGCGATCTCGATGCCGGGTTCGCTCGCTATCGCGCGGAGCCGGGCGGTATCCGAAGTCGATCCAGCAGTACGTCCGGCCCGACCGGTTGGACCGTTTCTTCCGTCGCGACGGCGAGGAATTTGTCGTCGGGCAGGAACTGCGAGACATCGTGCTGTTCAGTCGGCACTCGCTGATCGCCGATCCGCCGTTCGGGCGGATCGATCTGCTGGCGTGCCGGAACCTGTTGATCTACCTGCAGCCGAGCGTGCAACGTCGGTTGCTCCCGATGTTCCACTACGCCATTCGGCCGGGTGGGATTTTGTTCCTCGGTTCGAGCGAGCATGCCAGCGGCAAGCGGCCCGAGCGGCTGTTCGGAGCAATCAACGGCGCGTATCGCATCTTCGAGCGACGGGACGTGGCGGAGCGGTCGCCGCTGATCATGCCGGAGCCGCCGATGCAGCGGACGGCGGCGGGAGACGATCGACGCGGTCGGCGGCGACGAGATCGTGCAGGCGATCAACGAGACGGACCGCATTCCCGCCGGCACTGGCCCGGCGGATGCGAGACGCGCGCGTCGACAAGGTGCTGCTCGACGAGTACGCCCCGCCTGCGGTGGCGGTCGATGGGCAGATGGCGGTGGTCTACGCGGTGGGCGAGACGGGCAAGTACCTGTCGCTGCCGGAGGGTCGATTCGACGGGCAGATCACCGGCATGACGCCGACGTGGATGCGGGCCGACGTCGTCGCCGCCATTCATGCGTCGCGTCGGGACAACGAGCGGGTCGAGCGGGTCGTCGTCCCGCCCAGGAAGAGCGATGGCGACCGGCCGACGGCGATGAAGCTCATCGTTCGGCCCATCGAAGGCGACCTGACGCTGATCGCCTTCGACGAGGTCGCAGACGCACTCGACACCCGGCGTCGCCGAGGGCGGTGTGGTGACGGCGGTGCGAGACGGTGGGCGACCCCGACGCCACGCTCCGCCGCGAGCTGCTGGCCGCCCGCGAAGACCTCAACGACACGATCGAGCAGCTCGAGCTCTCGCAACGAAGAGCTCAAAGCGAGCAACGAAGAGCTGCTCAGCATGAACGAAGAGCTGCAGTCGGCCAACGAGGAGCTGCAGACGTCCAAGGAAGAGTATCAAAGCACGAACGAAGAGCTCGAGACCGTCAACGCCGAGGTGCGGCGGAAGGTCGAGGAGCTCAACGACGCCAACGCCGACCTGCAGAACCTGTTCGGCAGCGGACAGGTGCCGACGGTCTTCCTCGACCGCGGGCTGAACATCAAGCGGTTCACGCCGGGGGCCGAAGGAAGTCTTTCGGCTCAACGACGAAGACATCGGCCGACACATCGGCGACGTCAAGACGCGCTTCATCGACGGCGACCTCGATGAGCTTTGCCGCGAGCGTGCTCGACGAGCTTGGACCGCCACGAGACGGAAGTTCGTCGGCCCAAGCGGGACGACGCCGACGAAGCGATCTTCCTCATGCGGATCGCGCCGTACCGCACGCTGGAGAACCAGATCGAGGGCATCGTCCTGACCTTCAGCGACATCACCGAGCTCAAGGCGGTGATGGCCGAGAACGACGAGAACTGTCGGTCGCTGTCGCTGGCGTTGGCTTCGGCGAAGCTCGGCACGTGGCGGCGGAACGTCAGCGACGACAAGGTGCACTACGACGAGCGGGCCCGCGACATCCTGGGCCAGGGTGCGACGTCCAGCCTGCTGCCGGCGGTCGGTCGCGTGCCGAGCTCGCACCGCGACGTCGTGGCCAAGAAGCTCAAGGACGCCCTCGACCCCGAGGGCAGCGGTCGGTACGAGTGCGAGCACCCGTGGCTCATGCCCGACGGCGAGCAGCGCTGGATCCGCGCCAGCGGCCTGACGAAGTTCGAGCACGACGGACAACCGCCGCGAGGCCGTCAGCCAGATCGGCGTCATCGAAGACGTGACGGAGCGACACCGCATCCAGGAAGAACTCGCCCGCACCGAGCGTCGCCTGCGGCAGTCGCTCATCGAAATCGAGAGCATCTACGACAACGCCGACGTCGGACTGGCCGTCGTCGACCGCGACCTGCGGCACCGTCGCATCAACCGTCGTCTGGCCGAAATCAACGGCGTGTCGGTCGAACAGACGCTGGGCAGGACGGTCCGCGAAGTGTTGCCGAAGCTCGCCGACGACCTCGAGCCGCTGTATCAGAAGGTCATCGACCGCGGCGAGTCGATCCTGAACCTCGAGGTCGAAGGCGAGACGCCGTCACGTCCCGGCGAGCGGCGGGCGTTCGTCGTCAGCTACCTGCCGTTGCGGACGGCCGACGACGTCGACATCGAGGAGGACGGCAACATCGAATCGATCCGCGACATCGAAGGCATGCAGAGCCCTGACGCCAGCGAGGTCACCGGCGTCAACGTCGTCGTCCACGAGATCACGGCCCGCAAGCAGATCGAAGAGCGGCTCGAACAGGCCCGTCGCGAGGCCGAGTCGTCGCGCGACGCGGCCGAGAAGGTGCTGCACGACGTCGGACGCGACCAAGCAGTCGGCAATCGATGCGGCGATGGCGAAGGACCGTTTTCTGGCGGCGTTGTCGCACGAACTGCGGACGCCGCTCACGCCGATCCTCGCCGCGTCGAGTGCTCCGGCGGGCGACGATCCGGCAGCGAACTACGCGGAGCTGTGCGACCTGATCCGTCGCAACATCGGGCTCGAGGTCCGACTGATCGACGACCTGCTCGACATGACGCGGATCGAGCGCGGCAAGCTGAAGCTTGATCGCCAGCCTGATCGACGCGGCCGAGACGATCGGGCGGGCCGTCGACATCGTGCGGGCTCCTGCCGACGAGAAGGGGGTGAAGCTGATCACGAACCTACCGCCGCAAACTGCCCGCCGCCGACGCCGACGCGGCCCGGGTGATGCAGGTCGTCTGGAACCTTGTCAGCAACGCGGTGAAGTTCACCGAACGAGGCGGACAAGTCACGGTGACGCTGACCGCGTACAAGCCCTCGCCGAAACAGTCGCCGGTGCTGAAGGTTCGCGTCGCCGACACCGGTCGCGGGATCGATCCGGAATTGTTGCCCAAGGTCTTCGACGCCTTTGAGCAAGGGCGATCAGGGCGACCGTACCGGCCTCGGCCTCGGCCTGGCGATCAGCCGCAGCATCGTCGAGCTTCACGGCGGCGAAATCACCGTCGAATCCGGCGGCCTCGGCCACGGCGCGACGTTCGGGTTCACCCTGCCGACGACACGCGAGAAGCCGCAAGAGGCTTCGTCCGGAGCCGAACCATCGGTCGACAACGTCGCCGCGAATCTACCGCCGATTCTGCTCGTCGAGGATCATGGTGACACGGGTCGCGTGCTAGCGAAGTTGCTCAAGCTCAAAGGTCTGGACGTCACACTCGCACGCACGTACGCCGAGGGCGATCGAGTTCTACGACCCGGACAAGCATCGGCTTGCTCGTCAGCGACCTGGGCCTGCCGGACGGCACCGGGGACGACCTGCTTCGCGAGCTCCGCGAGACGACGCCCACGCTCCCGGCGATCGCCTTCAGCGGCTACGGGGCAACGGCCGACGTCGAGTCGACCACGGCTGCCGGATTCGCCGCGCACTTGGTGAAGCCGGTAGATCTTGATGACCTCGTCGCGACGATCCGCCGGGTGGTCGATCAGAGCACTTCTTAGACGATCGGATGCCGTTCGGAGGTTCCAATGGCACGGCAGCGCCGGTAGTTTCGCGGTCATGAGCCGATTCAAGCGCAACCCGCTGCCGGAGGACGACGCCCGGAAAGTCGCCGACGCCCTGCAGACGCTTCTTCCGAAGCTGACCGACTTCGGCCCTTGCGGCCAAGCAGATCCACTGGAACATCGTCGGCAGGCAGTTCCTCAGCGTGCACGTGAAGCTCGACGACGTTGTCAAAACGGCCCGCGACGGCGCGGACACCGTCGCGGAGCGGATGGTGCAGTTCGGCTACGCGCCCGACGGACGATCCGATCAGGTCGCAGCGAACGGTGCGTTGAGTCCGTCTTTACCCGCAGGGTTCATAAGCGTGCAGGAGGGCCTGACGCTCATTTGTGACCGACTGCTGGAGGCCATCAAGGCGAACCGCGACGCCCTTGACATCGTCGGCGACATCGACCCGCCGACGGAGGACTATCTGAACGCCATCGCGCAGGACCTAGAAGAGCAGTTGTGGATGCTCCAGGCGATGGAGGATTAGCCCGCCTGCAGCATTTGTCAGAGGTTCCAATCCAGATCCGCGTCGCACCCATAGAGCGATGGCGGTGGTGGAACGACATCAGGGCGTGAGCCAACCCGCTACGCCGGTTCGCCCAAGGCCGGACAGTTCGGCCTTGGGCTACTGGTTGGCGTGCCCGTCACATGCCGTCGAGGACGCGAGTCACGTTGCTCTCGAAGTCACCGTCGCCCGGTAGCCAGGTGGTGTTTTCGAACCGCCGGAACCAGGTGAGTTGGCGTTTGGCGAGCTGGCGTGTGGCGATCTTGATCTGCTCGACAGCGTCGTCGAGCTTCATCTCACCGCGAATGACGCGACGAAGGAGCCTGTAGCCGGTGGCTTCGCCGGCCGTCGGGGAGAGGGTGCCGTGGCGTGAAAGGAGCGACTCGACCTCGTCGATCCAGCCGGCGTCGAGCATCTGACGCGTGCGGGCGTTGATGCGACGATTGAGATCCGGGCGATCCCACCGCAGGCCGAAGCGGCGGGTCGGATAGCGGTCGTCGCCGCCTTCCCATTGCTGTTGAAGTTCGCTCAGCGGCCGACCGGTGAGACGATGAACCTCAAGAGCGCGGGTCAACCGTTTTCGGTCGTTGACGTGCAGACGCGCTGCCGCGACCGGGTCGACTTCGCCCAGGCGGTGTTGCAGCTCACGGGTCGACAGGGCTTCGAGTTCGGCGCGAATGGCGTCATCTGCGGGCGGGCCTTCGAAGAGTCCGCGGGCGAGAGCCTTGTGGTACATGGGCGTGCCGCCGCAGGCGATGATCGGCCGGGTCTCGCGGGCGATGACCGTGTCGGCATGAGCGAGCCATTCCGCAACGGTGAAGCTGGCGGTCGGCTCGACGAGGTCGATGGCCTCATACGGCACCTCGGCCCGCTCGTCAGCGGAAGGCTTGGCCGTGCCGATGTTCATGCCGCGGTAGACGGTCATCGAGTCCACTGCCAGCACGACACCGTCGAGTCGCTTTGCCACGGCATGGGCGAGAGCGGACTTGCCGGAGGCGGTTGCGCCGAAGATGACGATGATCGGGGGCAAGCCTCATCCTTGCACGGCTGCCAACCCGGCACCGGGTGCCAAATCTGCAGGAGGAGAACGAGCTTTAGAGCGTGCGAAGGCGGTTTGTTCCATAGATCAATCTGGCACGGATGTTGTTCTATGGCCAGCCGACACAAGAACCGCGGCCGAGCGAGCCGCACCTTCACAACACTGAAATGAGAGGACTCACCACCATGGCACTCCCAGCAACCATCACCCGTTCCAACGGCAACGACGCTTTCGTCGATATGCAGCGCGACTTCGACGCGCTCCTTGGCCGACTCTTCGGCAACGCACCACAGACCACAAGCGGCCGACGCAGTGCGCCGTACGCGGTCGACGTTCAAGAAGACGACCACGGCCTCTACTTCGACTTCGAGCTTCCAGGCTTTAAGAAAGAGGAGATCGACATCACCGTCGACAGCAACGTGCTGACCGTTACTGCCGAGCGAAAGGAAGTCGAGACGAAGCGTGAGACGCTGCTCAATGAGCGTCGGTACACGTACTTCAGCCGCAGCTTCAGCCTGCCACCGACGGTCGCGTCGGACCAGGTCGAGGCGAAGCTGGCGGACGGCGTTCTGCACTTGCAGCTCGCCAAGAAGGAAGAGACGAAGCCGCGGAAGATCGCAGTCTCGTAATCGACCTTCATCACTTCACGAAGACGCCCCGTCGTTCTCCAGAACGACGCGGGCGTTCCTTTGTAGTTGCGGAAGCTTCACGCGCCGCATCGCCGACTTGCGGGTCGCGGCGAGGTAGTCGTCGTGGGTCCAGCCGATGACGGCGGCGGCATCGAGTGTGCCTGACTCCAGGCCGGGCCGAGGCTGGACGAGCGGGTCGGTCGCGGCGGCGGCTTTGCGGTTCCAGGGGCAGACTTCCTGGCAGATGTCGCACCCGAAGAGCCAGTCGCCGGTGCCGTGACGAATGTCGGATGGGATCGACTCGATGTCGCCGCGATGCTCGATGGTCCAGTAGCTGATGCAGCGACGGGCATCGAGCTGGTAGGGCGTAAGGGCGTCGGTGGGGCACGCGTCGATGCAGCGGGTGCACGTGCCGCAGCGGTCGACGGCCGGGCCGTCGGGGGCGAGCTCGGCGGTCGTGATGATCTCGCCCAGGAGCAGGTAGCTGCCGAGCTTGGTGTCGAGGGCGAGCGTGTTCTTGCCCTGCCAGCCGACGCCGGCACGGGCGGCCCATTCGCGCTCGAGGACCGGGGCGGTGTCGACGCAGGCACGGGTCTCGCAGCTCGTCTCGGCCTTGAGCCAATCGGCGAGCGTGTGGAGTCGCGACTTGATGTGCGCGTGGTAGTCGGTGCCGAGGGCGTAGCGGGCGATTCGTCCTTTGGCTACGGCATCCGAAGCTTCCGCTTCGGCGTCGAGCGGGATGTTGTACGACAAAGCGACGACGATGACCGAAGCCGCGCCGGGCAGATAGGTCTGGACGTCGGTCCGCTCGTCGAAGCGGTTGGCAAGCCAGGCCATGTCGGCGTGCTTGCCGTCGTCGAGCCAGCGCCGGACGTAGTCACGCCTCAGCGACGGCCCGGCCGCGGCAATGCCGCAGGCGTTGAAGCCGAGCAACGCGGCTTGCTCTTTAACGGCGGCGGCGAGGTGGAGCGAACGGATCACCGGCTAAACCTCACGCTCCGTCCAGTTGCCCGTGTAGAACCGCCCGGCCAGCAGCAGGCCGCGGATCATCAGGTCGATCGCCAGCACGGTCCAGACGGCTGTCAGTCCCATGTCGAAGACCGTGATGACGACGAGCGCTCCCGTCATCCGGACGAGGAACGCGCTGCCGAGGTTGCGCGTCATGACAGCCGTCGTGTCGCCCGCGCCGCGGAGGGCTCCGCCGTAGATCATCATGGCGGCGAAGCCTGCTTGGGCGAAGCCGACGACGCGCAGCGCCTTGGCCGACTCGGCAACGATGGCGGGATCGTCGGCGATGAGCTTGCAGAAGAACCGCGGGGCCGCGATGAAGGCGATGCCACAACCGACCATAAAGCTTCCTCCGACGATGAAAGCTACAGTCCCGCTGCGACGTGCCTCGAGCGGGTTTCGCCTGCCCAGTGCCTGGCCGACCATCGTCGCGGCGGCGGTGGAGATGGCGAAGCCGGTCATGTAGCTGAAGGCTTCGACGCGCACGACCACATTGTGCGCCGCCGCCGGTGCGTCGCCGAGGGTGCCGATGAGGTAGAGGACGACGAAGTTGGCTCCCCAGAAGCTGAGCCCCTCGACCATGCTGGGCAGGCCGACCTTCAGGACGCGCTTGATGACGGAGACGTGCGGTTTGAGCCGGTGGAGGTAGAGCTTCAACCCCGTCGATCCGCCGCCACGGAGCAGGACGGCCAGCACGACGAAGGCTCCGCCGGAGTAGGCGATGCTGGTTCCCCAGGCGATGCCGGCGAAGCCCATCTCCGGAAGCGGGCCCCAGCCGTAGACGAGGCCGAACGAGAGCAGGATGTTCGCCAGGTCGATGACGACCATCGCCAGCATCGGCGTGATGGTGTCGCCCGCGCCGCGGAGACACGCGTTGCCGACGAACGTGAAGACCGCCAACGGCACGCCGAAACCGAGGATGAAGAGGTACTGCGAGATGTACGCCTGCGTCTGGGCGTTCTCGAGTCCGAACCACCCGCCCGCCGGTCCGGAAAGCGTGAGCAGCAGGAGGGACAGAACGATGCCGACGCAACCGGCCAGCAGGAACGACTGACCGGTTGCCGCCCGGGCGGTACGGCGATCGCGGGCGCCGGTGGCTCGGCTGATGAGCGCGGTCGAGCCGGTCGCAACGCTGCCGGTCATCAGGCCGATGAACCAGAGGACGTAGGTCGTCGCCCCCACCGCGGCTGCGGCGGGTTGGTTGAGCTTGTTGGCGAGATAGGTGTCGGTCAGACCGACGAAGATGTGGAGCAGATTCTCCAGCGCGATCGGCGCACCGAGCAGGATCAGTCGCTTGGTCAGCGTCGCAAACGACGGCGACTCGGGCCGAACACTTTGGTAGGGCAGAACCTGATTGGCTGCCCGCAACATCGCCGGCGACCGTAGCGCCCTCAGGTGCTGACGAAGATCAGGTCCGCCGCTCGGCTGCGCGTGGTGCTGGTGAGGAAGACGTCGTGCTCCGGAGCGTCAGGCCTGTCGAGCCGCCAGACGACCAGGCGATCACGATCCGCAGTGAGGGCCGCGATGCGACCGGCAGACGCGGCGACTTCGACGAAGCCGCTGTACGAGCTCTTGTACTCGATGAGGACGTCGTCATCGATGCCGCTGAGCGTGACGCGACCATCCTTGAGGCAGGCGGCGATTCGCACGTCGCCAAGCCACGCGGCGGCTCTTGCCGCGATGACCGTCCGGTCATCGGTCGCAGGCTTCAACGCCTCGCGAAAGGTCAAAGCGGCAGCGACTGGTGCGCCGTCATCCAACACCGCACGGTCGATCGCGCCGTCTTCGCGAAGGGCGAGCGGCCCCTGAAACGGACTCGGGCGAGACAGCAGGGCGACAGCCGGGGTGTCGGCCTCGTTGGCGAGGCTGGTCGCGTCTCCGTCTTCGCCCGATGCAAGCCAGACCTCTCCGGAATCGAGAACGATGGCTCGGCTATCCGTCAGTGCAAGGACACTTCTGGGCTCGCCGGCGAGGTCGGCGGCCGTCCAGGCGCGTCTGCGGAGCGGCGGCATGGGGGCGGTGACACCTCGAAGAAGCAGTGCCTCCACGCCACGTCCCGCGTGCGACATCCAAAGCCACGTGCCGGCGTCGGAAGGCAGCAGATCCACGCCCCCGAAACCGCGACCGCTCATGCTGTCGGCTGGAAGTCCCGAGGCAATCACGCCCGGGGCATCGGGCGCGTCGGCCGGTTGAAGCGTGACGCCATCGCGGCAGCCGCAGGCGATGACGGGGCGGCCCGAGATGTCAGCACAGGCCAATCGCCGGATCGGGCCGAGGCCGCCCGCCGCTGCGGCGAAGACCGTGATGTCACCGTCGTCGAGGCTGTACAGCGCGGTGCCGGCGGCGACGAAGAGTCGCGCGTGGTCGCGTTCAACCTCTGCTTTGAAGAGCTTGAGCAACGTCGGCCTCTGTTCCTCCTTGGGCAGACCCGAGAGCAACTTGCCGGGCGGGACGTTCGGGTGCCGACGACGCAACTCTTCGAAGGCGACGGCGAGGGATTCGGCGTGCCCGTCCGCCGCCTTGGCCGCATCGGCGGCTTCACGCAGGGCCTCACGCTCTTCGAACGCGGGCGACGTCGCGGACACATGGATCGGCCCGACAAGCTCAATGCCGAAGCCGAACAACTGCCGCTGCGTCGCCTTCTGAAGCTCGGCCACCGGCGGGTCGGTGATCCACGAGTCGACCTCTCTCGGCCCAAGCGATTCGACGGCCTCGCAAAGCCCTCGTTCAAGATCTGCTGCGACATCGGCCAGGGCGAGGTCGAGAAAAACATGGTCGTGCGTCTCGCTGTATGCGGCGTGATCGATGACGCTGTTTCGGACGTGGGCGTTGACCGTCACGGCAAAGACGACATCAAACCCGTCGCGGCTGCGGACGGGTCCGAAGTCGAGGGTCAGGGTCGCCGACTCGTTGCGATCGCCCGGCACGGCCATGACGGTACGGGGCAACTTGTAAAGAAAGCACTCGACTTTCTGTCAGCCGCCGCTACTCTGCCGGCCGAACCCGTCCTGATGTCACGCTGCTTAGTAAGTCTCGCCCGCACCAAGCGCCAGCCAAGCTGGGCTGATGTGTTGCTAGGCGAAACCAACAGCATGACCTGACGGGGCTTCTTCTGCGGACTCTTGAGCCGCCTGCGACCCGTCGGATGAACCCGACCCGTCGCAGGCGGCTTTGTTTTGATCCGAAGGAGAACAGGTGTTCGTCATGAAAGAGAAAGAGCTTCGCAAGATGGGCGTTGCGCCCGAGCTGGTGCCGCGGGTGCGGAAGGTCGTCAAGGGCCTCGCCGCGGCCGGCGTGTTCGATGGGCGTGATGCCCGGAAGAACCTGTGGCCGGTCGTGAACGATCCGGCGAGCTTCGTCGACAGCGAGCACTGGGGCGAGATCGCTCCGGCGCTCCTGGAGGCGAAGACGGCACACGAGAACCGTCACCCGTTCACGCCCCGGGCAACGCCGGCACAGATCGCGATCTGGGGCGAGGGCCTTGATGCCAACGCACTGGAGCAGATGGACGTCGCGTCGACGCTGCCGGTGGCGGTGCGGGGTGCCCTCATGCCCGACGCCCACCTCGGGTACGGCCTGCCCATCGGCGGCGTGCTGGCGGTGAAGAATGCGGTCATCCCGTACGCGGTGGGCGTTGACATCGCCTGCCGAATGCGGCTGAGCGTCTTCGATCTGCCGGGCGAGCGGCTCGACGGTCTGCGCGAGAAGCTCAAGAACGCCATCGAGAACGAGACGCGGTTCGGCATGGGTGCGATCTTCGAAGAGCCGAATGATCACGACGTGCTCGATGCCGACTGGTCGGTCAGCCCGATCACGAAGCGGTTCCACGCCAAGGCCCGCAAGCAGCTCGGCACGAGCGGCAGCGGCAACCACTTCGTCGAGTTCGGGACGGTGACGCTGGAATCGACCCGACCTCGGCCTGCCGGCGGGGTCGTACCTCGCGCTGCTGTCGCACAGCGGCAGTCGTGGGACCGGGGCGAGCGTGTGCGACCACTACAGCCGCATCGCCATGGACCAGCACCCGGAGCTGCCCAAGCCGCTGAAGCATCTGGCGTGGCTGGATCTCGACAGCGAGCCGGGTTCCGAGTACTTCGCCGCGATGAATCTCATGGGCGAGTACGCGGCCGCGAACCACGAGATCATCCACCAGCGCGTCGCCAAGGCGGCGGGTCTGAAGATCGCGACGACGGTGGAGAATCACCACAACTTCGCCTGGCTCGAAGAGCACGACGGCGAAGACGTCGTCGTCCACCGCAAGGGTGCCACGCCCGCGGGTGAAGGCGTGCTGGGCGTTATTCCCGGCAGCATGGCAACGCCGGGGTATGTCGTTCGTGGTAAGGGCAAAGCGGAGTCGCTCAACTCCGCGAGTCACGGGGCCGGTCGGGTCATGTCGCGTCGCAAGGCGGGCGAAACGTTCCGGTGGAGCCACGTCAAGCCGCAGCTTCGTGAAGCTGACGTCGAGCTTCTGTCGGCGGGCCTGGATGAGGTGCCGGGTGTCTACAAGGACATCCACACCGTCATGGCGGCCCAGACCGATCTGGTGGATGTCGTGGCCCGATTCGACCCGCGGATTGTGAAGATGGCACCGGCCGGTGAGAAGGCAGAAGACTGAGTCATGCAGCCGCAACGATGTTTTCGTTGCGGTTGCTTGCTTTGTCGTCGGCTTGCTATTGGCAGGTGCTGCAGAATCCGTATATTGAGTCCCGCCGATCCTTCCGACGCCTCGGGTGTCTGAAGGTGACTCTCTAGATGAGCGACCTTTTGAACATTGCCGAGCCGCTGCGGCCTCCTGGTCGCTTGCGTGTGTTCGTCGCCGGTCAAGAGGCGGCGCGTCGAGCACTGGTGTCGGTCGGGCAGGCGTTGGATGGGGATGTTGGATTCACCGTTGCGGTAATCGACATCCTTGAAGAACCTGCACTCGCCGACGAGGCGAAGGTGCTGGCCACTCCACTTTTAGAGTTCACGCTGGTCCGTCAGATGGGGGCAGTGGCGGGCGTCCGACGCTTCGTTGGCGGGCTTGCCGATCCGAGCAAGCTTCGCACCGCCTTTCGTCAGGCGCGTGCCTCGCTTGGGCTTGAAGATCTTGTTCCGACACCCCCTGTCGGAGAAGTCGAATCGCAATCGAACGGTCACGCGACATGACGAAGGAGAACGAAGACGTCTCGACTCAAAAGACCCCGAGCGGGTCGCCGCCCCACGGCGGTAACAAGGAAGTGAGTGCGGAGCGGTTCTTCGCCACGCCCGGTCATAAGCAGGATGGCACCGAGCGGACCCCTTCAGGCATACCGGGCCTCGACGAGCTTCTGGGAGGCGGGGCACCTGTGGGTCGGGCAATGCTGGTCAGCGGAACGGCCGGAACCGGCAAGACGCTCGCCGGGATCCACTTCGCGATCGATGGGGCCAAGGCGGCCAATTCCGCAGCGGTCTTTGTCAGCTTTGAGGAATCGTCCGACCAACTCCGCCGCACGATCGGCAGCCTTGGACGCAACGCGGAAGCGCTCGAAGCCGACGGCAAGCTCATCCTGCTGGATGTGCTGCCGTCTCATCTGACCGGTGGCGAGCACGTGAAGGAGATGGACGACAAGCCCGTCCACAGCGAAGACGTCGTGCTGGACGACACGTTCGACCTGGGGGGACTGCTCGCACGGATCATCAACGCGGCCCGCAAGATCAACGCCGACCGAGTCGTCATCGACTCGCTCGCCGGCCTGGCCGCCAACTTCATCGGCGGCGACGTATTGGGCGCCAACCGGTTCGATCCGCACTTCGCACTCCGTCCTCCGCTGCGGCAACTCATCGACAGCCTCAAACGCGCGGGTTTGACAACACTGCTCACCGGCGAGCGACAGCTCGACGACGGCCCCGTTAGCCGATTCGGCATCGACGAGTTCGTTACGGACGGCGTGCTGCTTCTCCGCAACAGCCGGTTCGGCGAGCGTCGACGGCGGACCATCGAAATCAAAAAACTCCGCAGTTGTGCCCATGTTGACGGAGAAAGTCCCTTTGTCATCCGTGCCGGTCGAGGGATGGCGGTGTTGGCGGTTTCGAGCATGCAGCTCACGCAGCAGTCGGGTGTCGAGCGGACAACGACCGGTGTGGCCGAGCTGGACCGCATGACCGATGGCGGCTTGATGCGTGACTCTGTCGTTCTGGTAAGTGGCGCGACGGGTTTGGGCAAGACACTCCTGTGCAACCACTTCGTCGCAGGCGGGGCAGGGTGTGGAGAGAAGTCGTTGTTCCTCGCGTTCGAAGAGAGCGAAGAGCAACTCTTCCGCAACGCCGCCGCCTTCGGCATGGATCTCGCCTCTGAGGTCAAGGCCGAGCGCCTGGTGCTTGAAAGCCTCTACCCGGAGGCTCTGGGACTGGAAGAGCACCTGCTACGGATTCAAGAGGTGGTCGAACGAGAAAAGCCCAGGCGTCTGGTGATCGACTCGCTGTCTGCTCTGGAACGGATCGGACCGCCATTCGCCTTTAGGCAATTTCTGATTGGTTTAGCCGCTTTTGTGAAGCAGAATCGTGTGACGACGCTGCTGACCGCCGGGGGTGGCACGCTCGGTGATGCGGTCAGCATCAGCGAACAGCACATCAGCACGTTGACCGACACGATCATCATGCTGCGATACATTGACACGCAGGGGCGGATGGAGCGGGCTCTGACGCTTCTCAAGATGCGTGGCAGTGTTCATGCGCGAGAGCACCGGCGCTACCGTATCGATGATGCAGGAATGCAACTGGCCGGTCCGAAGGGCGACGCGTCGCGTCTGCGTACCGGCGAGATCGAGCTCGACACCTCGGCCGCACCTGCAGCCAAGGCGGTCGACCGTTGAGTGGCGGCGGCGGCGTGTGAGCCGTTCCCGACCCACGCTGCCGGCGGCGTGACTGGGCGAACCATGAGCACGGGCAACCCCTCCAACCTCGACGCCGACGCGAGCGCTGAAGGTCCGCCCCTCGTTCCAGACGCCGGACGAGTTCTGGCGACGTCGCTCGATGCTGTGCTCATGCTCGATGGCGAGGGCCGCGTTTGTTATGCAAACGCCGCTGCCGAGCAGCTTTTCTCCAGGAATCACGAGCAGCTCGTCGGTGCCGAGTTGGGGATTCCGATCGATGGAGGTGACCTGTCTCGGATCAGTCTGCTTCGGCCCGACGGCTCGTGCCGTGAGGCGGAGCTTCGCGTCGCGAACCTGACAGAAGATGCCGCGGCCGGCACGTTTGTCACGCTTCGGGATGTCACCGACAAGACCGAGCTCGAGCAGCGTCTGACGCGAGCAGAAAAGATGGAGGCCGTCGGCAGGCTCGCAGGTGGAGTTGCCCACGACTTCAACAATCTCCTCACCGCCGTCATCGGCTACGCACGGCTTGCGGAGCGACGCGTCGATCAAGCCGGTGGCGAGGTGCCGGCCGATCCGGAGAGCCTCAAGGCCGACCTTGCCGAGGTAAGGCGTGCTGCTGAAACCGCGCGAGAGCTCACGCGATCACTGCTGAACTTCTCGGGCCGGCATCGACCGCCTTCAGGGAGCTGCGACCTGACGAAGCTGCTCGTCGAACACCAGCGGATGTACGAGGCCGCATGCGGCGGACAGGTGCGGCTCGACATCGACATCCACGCCACACCAGCCATCGCAGCGGAGTCGGATCTTGTCGATCGAGTGTTGCTCAACCTCCTCGTCAATGCACGAGACGCGACGCTGGCACGCGGCAACGGTCACGAGCCCATTCGGGTGCGGCTTCGTCACCTCGCAGACGACGGCACCGTCGGATGGGCGCAGTTGAGCGTCATCGATCGCGGCACAGGCATTCACGCAAAGGCCAAGCCGCACGTTTTTGAACCTTTCTACACGACCAAGGAAGAGGGGCTGGGAACGGGCCTCGGGCTCAGCACGGTCTACGGGCTCGTCACCCGCAGCGGCGGACGAGTCGACTTCACCGACACACCCGGCGGAGGCACGACCTTCACTGTGCGACTCCCCTGCGTCGCCGACGGTGCCGAAGCCGCACCAAGACCAGAGCCCACGCCGATCGTGGCCGCGGCACCGACTTTGGACTCGTCCGGACCGCTTGAGGCTTTAGAAGCGACGATCGCCACGCGACCGCTTCGTGTTCTGCTCGTCGAAGATCAGTCGACCGTCCGCAAGTTGCTTCTACGGATCTTGCGACGCGCCAGCTTCGAGGTCGAGCCGGCTGCGGACGGGACGGAGGCAGTGAAACTACTCGAAGAAGCCGCGGCAGGGGTTCGGCTGCCGTTCGATGTCATCGCCAGTGACGTCGCGATGCCGGGCCTGACAGGCGTCGATGTCGCCCGAAAAGCCGCGGAACTGTTTCCGGATCTGCCGGTGCTTCTGATGAGTGGCTACACCAACGGCGAGGTTGCAGCGTCGGCCGCTTCGAGCGCCTTCACCAATGCCGGCGGCCGATGGCGCTTTTTGCAGAAGCCCTTCGAGCCGGATGCCTTGGTTCGGGAACTCAACGACGCCGCCGCGTGAGTGCGGCGAAGTCAATCGAAGGCGTGACCGGCTGGGGCGTCCAACGCCGACCGTCGCCTGCCGATCATCGCCAGGCCCACGGCTGACAACCAAGCACCGGAGATCGGCAACCAATATGGCAAGATGAAGTGTGTCTTGTCCGGCAGATAGCTGCCGATTGTGATGCCATGCTCATCGACCCGCACCGTCGGCGGGCCTTGGAAGCCGGGGTGGTCGAGCCGGAGGCGCAGACGCTCTTGCATGACGTATTCCTCGACCACCTCAATCGGTGCCGAGGCCATACGCACCTTCGACGGTAGGCCCGAAATCGCCAGCACCACGCTGCCGCTCTCACTGGTGATGTACTGACCGTCGCCGATGTCAACCCAATCCCGCACCGTCGCGGAGCGCCAGCCGGCGAAGGTCAGGAGCAGTGCCACGACGATGTTGACCACCATCGCCAGCCGAAACGCGAGAGTGAGCATGCGAGGCATGGACGAAGTATAACCGATGCCGGCAGCGAGAAGACCGCCAAATGAAGCCTGTGGAACTTGTATGGTCAATCATGAAGGTGGGCAGATCTTGCCCCGCCGTCAAGACGTGTCCGATGCGCCGCATGAAGTGTCGCCGTCTGCTAGGAGCGTCTCTGCCGATGTCGCCGGCGACGTTGATGAATCGACGCGTATAAGACCGGCTGATCGTGTGCTCCGACACTCTCAGCGACACGCCGATCCGTCGACAGGACGCCGAGGTGGAGAATGTGCCCACATTGGGTCAACGGCTACGCCGCGATGTGATACAAGTGAGGCAGTGAAGTTCCCCCTTGCCTTGATCGCGACCGTCACCCTCGTCTCCGCCGACGTTCAGGCAGAGGCAATCATTGTCGAAAGCCTCTCCACGGCCACCGTCGAGGGGGAGGCCTTCGACGAGGGAGCGACCGCCGATCCAACGGTTTTCGGCCCGAATCAAGACGAGTTTGCCGGCCCGACCACCGGGGGTGCATTCGCGAGCCTCTCGGGCGCCTCTCCGGACGGCAGTTCGTCGATCGCAGCCAACGCAAGCGACACCGTCGGCTTCCTCAACGACGACGGCACCTCTCTTCGGCTTCAACGCCTCCGGTACCACTGCCGTCGACCGGGACGTGCCGAATGAAGACGCCTCCGCCCAAGGTAACCCGCAGAACACCTCGAACCTGTCGAACGCCACCGCTTCGCTGACGTTCGCCATCGACTTCGAGGTCACGCTCCGGCCCCAGCCGATCGAGATCTCCGGCGTCCTGCGGAACCAGAACAACGGCTCCGTCTTTCTGTCTCTGATGGACGACGACGGCCAGTTCCTCTTCGGCACCGGCATCACCGGCGACGACACTTCCGACCCCGTCGGCCTGTTCAACAGCTTTCTCGGCGGCTCGCCCGGCGACGTCATCACCCGCGTGCTCGAACCGGGCAGCTACCAGTTCCAGATCGACGCCTTCAGCGGCACCGACCAGTTCAACTTCCCCGACCGGGCCGAGTACGACGTCAACCTGCAATTCGTCCCCGAACCCGCCACGGCAGGCATCCTGATGAGCGGGCTCCTGATCCTGACCCGACGGTCGCGATCGCAAACCGGCAACTGATGGTGACCTTTGGCTGATCGCCGAGTTGGTGGACGTGATCCTCTTGCTGCACGAGGAAGATCTACGAGATCAAGTCCGCCCGTCAACAGCCGGCGGCGGTGGCAGCGTCATCTAAGGCTCGCGACCCTTTTGTCTGCCCTCCTTTGTCTGCCCTCCCCTTTGTCTGCCCTACCCCGGGATGGTGGGCTGGGGCCGAACCAAAACGGCCGCAGGCGAAGGAGAGGGCCGGAAGCCGCTGTGACTCCCGGCCCATCGATTTATTAGAGACCCTCTGAATCCGGTCAAACCGTTCAGACAACCGCCAGCTGTCGACGGCGAAGGCCGATCAGGCTCAGGAGCGACAGGCCGCCCATTGCGGCCACGGGCTCCGGGACAACCTGGATGACCGCACCTGTTTGACCATCCCCATTGCCCAGGAAGGTGTAGAACGTGAAGTTGTCACCGAGGTCGTTCACGTCTTGGCCGTTGAACGACAGGGCGTTCAGGTCGGTGAGGTTCACGAGCAGGATCTGCGACAGCAAGGTCGGCGTGTTACCGGGATTGCCGTTGACGCCAAACGTCCGGAAGGGAAGATCGGCAGCCGGGTCATTGAAGAACCCACCTCTTGGTGTTTGAGGCTCGCTCGTCCCATCCTGCAGTGGATAGGTTGAGGGGTTTGAGCCGTCGTTGAAGCGGAAACCGTCTACCCGGAACTCGCCGCCAAAGTTACGCGACGTGGAAAGCTGGTAGTCTCCCGGGTCGGCAAGGCCGAAGCTCGTCTTGGCTCCGCCAGGCGCAGTCGCCGGGGCATAACTGTCATTATTTGCGTCGAACTTGAAGAAACCGTTGCTCACGACCTCCTGAGATCCGCCGGAGTTCTGAGTGGTCGGCTTGAAGGCGATGGCGAGAATCGAGTCGCCGACGTTGAACGAACCGCCGGTCAAGCCTTCTGCGGTGTTGCCGATGACGTTCGACCCGGTGAACGTGTCGCTGCCATCGACGGTGTACTTCCCAACGAAGATATCGTAGTTATAACCAGCACCAGTTATATCCGCCTGAATCCCGGCGTCGGAAGAGTTGCCGGCGTTGGTGAAGTTGATCCCGGTCGTTGTCGTCGGATCGCCCGTGACTACGACTCCCGCCATAGCTGTCGCGGGAATGGAAAGAAGAGTCGAGAGCGCGACGATCGAATTGAGCTGCAGTTTCACTTGTTGAGTCAATAACCCCAACCCCCAACCCCCCGGGTGTCTCCCAAGGCCGTATTGGCGGCAGTGCGAGCAGCGTATCTGCTGTCGGCGTCGAAGCAAGGAAACCATTGCTTTTCGACGGCACTTGTTGAAGACCACGTGGTTCAGACTGTCGCGGCTTTGCAGGATGTAACGAGTGGGAAAACGCTCGGGTGCAAAATGCTCGATGTCCGACGGCCTGGGTTTCAGCAGCCAATCGGCATCCACTTGGGCGAGAGGTTCATGTCGATGACGAACCGCAGCGGTGCTTCGTCGGTCATGCCGCACCGGCGGGAAGCAGGGCTTCCTCGCGTTCCTCAAGTCGCCAGGACGCGTAGGCGAGGGCGGCGTCGATGTCGGCGGGTTCGAGGTACGGGTAGGCGTCGAGGACGCGGTCGCGGGAGTGGCCGGCGGCGAGGAGGCCGAGAATGGTGCCGATTGTCACGCGGAGGCCGCGGAGGCAGGGCTTGCCGCCCATCTTCGCCGGGTCGTGCGTGATGTGTTGCAGAAGGTCGGACATGGTGACAGTGCAACGCGATGCCGCTTCAGATGGTGGGCCGGGGCCCACCCTACCCCACAGGCGCCAGTTCCAGCGTCTCGCCGAAGCGCTTGAGCAGTTCGTCCCGGACGAACTTCAGGTCGGGGCGGTCGAGGTTGGGGCTGATCTTGAGCAGGGCCAGCGCATCCTCGCGGGCGTCGTGGAGGAGGTCCATCTCTTCGCTCAGGTTGGCGACCTTCAACGGCGGCAGGCCGTGTTGCCGCGTGCCGAAGAAGTCGCCGGGGCCGCGGAGTTTGAGGTCGACTTCGGCGAGTTCGAAGCCGTCGGTCGTGCGGGTCATCGCGTCGATGCGTTCGCGGCCGTCGCTGGTTTGCGGGTCGGCGACGAGAAGGCAGTAGGACTGTTCGCCGCCGCGGCCGACGCGGCCGCGGAGCTGGTGGAGCTGGCTCAGGCCGAACCGTTCGGCCGACTCGATGACCATCACCGTCGCGTTCGGCACGTCGACGCCGACCTCGATGACGGTGGTGGCGACGAGCACGTCCACCTCGCCGCTGCGGAAGCCGCTCATGGCGGCCTCGCGTTCGGGGCCCTTCATGCGGCCGTGCATCGGGGCGAGGGAGAGCCCCTTGAGAGCACCTTTCTCTAGTTTGTCGAGATGTGACTTCAGTGACTTCGTGTCGCCTTGCCCATCATCGCCGATCTGTGGAAGAACGACATATGCCTGTCGGCCTTTCTCTACTTGCCGTCGAACAAACTCATAAGCACGGGCGCTGTCGCGCGGCTGCACGTGACGCGTTTCGATCGGCTGACGGCCCGGCGGCAACGTGTCGATCGTCGTCACGTCGAAGTCGGCAAAGTTGGACAGCGCCAATGTCCGCGGGATCGGCGTGGCGGTCATGACGAGGTAGTGCGGGGCGTGGCCCTTGTCCTTGAGGTGGCCGCGCTGGCGGACGCCGAGCTTGTGCTGTTCGTCGACGACGACGAGGCCAAGGTTGGCGAAGTCGGTGCCGTCCGTGAGCAGCGCCTGCGTGCCGACGGCGATGTGGATGTTGCCGTTGGCGATGTCGCGGCGAATGCCTTCACGTTCGGCCTTCTTCAGCCGTCCGGTCAGCAGCTCGACGCAGACTTGGCTGCCTTCAAGGAACTTCTGCAGCGTCGCCGTGTGCTGGGCGGCGAGGACTTCGGTGGGTGCGAGCAGGACCGACTGCATGCCGTTGGCAACGCCGAGGAGCATCGCGTAGAGGGCGACGACGGTCTTGCCGCTGCCGACGTCGCCCTGGAGCAGGCGGTTCATCGGCACGGGTTTCTTAAGGTCGCCGGCGATCTCGTAAACCGCGTTCTGCTGAGCGTCGGTCAGGTCGAATGGAAAGCGGGCACGAATGCGTTCGTCCAGCCGGCGATCGATGCGGAAGACCGGTGCGCTGATGCGTCCCTCGCGAAGCCGCCGCGTGACGGCGAGACCTAGTTGCAGGAGCATCAGCTCGTCGTAGACGACGCGGCGACGAGCCTCGGCGGCGTCGGCGGCGTGGTTGGGCTTGTGGATCTTGCGGTACGCATCGCCACGCGAGAGCAGATGACGGTTCTCCAGGAAGTCGGCGGGAAACCACTCGTCGAGCTTCGCGGCGGCGAGTTCGACGTGGTCGCTGACGAGCTTCTCGATCTGCTCGCTCGGCAGCCCGGCCGTCGCGGCGTAGATCGGGCGGAAGGTGTTCTCCTCGATGGTGTCCGTGTCGTCGTTGACCTCTTCCCACTTGGGGTTGGCCATCTGCGGGATGCCGCGGAAGTGGCGAACTTTGCCGCGGACGCGGACGTGCATGCCAGGCGTGAGCTTGCCGCGCATCCAGCCGGCGTTGAACCAGACACAGGCGAGGACCTCCCCAGTCTTGACGTCTTTGACAGTGGCTTCAAAGCGACTGCGCGGCCGGCCGGGGATGAAGTCGCTGGCGATGACTTCGCCGCGGACGGTCTGGATTTGTTCCGCGACGAGTTCGTCCACGCCGCGTTCGCCGGACTCGAATTGGTAATCGCGTGGCAGGTAGTCGACGAGGTCGCCGAGGGTGACGAGGCCGAGCTTGCGAAGAGCGGCCTCGGTCTTCGGGCCAACGCCGTCGAGATCGGAGAGCTGCTGATTGAGGTCGACCACGGCACCACAAGGTAAGCGGGCAGAACAGCGTCCGTTCGCGCGGCTTCAGTCTCGCAACATCGCTGACTTTCATCGCTACGGTGACCGGCTCATGCGTTCGTTGTTCCGGGTGATGTTGCCGTTGGCGTTGTTCTTCACGTCGATGCTGGTGTTGCTCAACGCAACCGGGCTCGTGACCAAGGCCCGGATCAGTGCCTGGCTGGAGGCGGCCCAAGAGGTGTCGCCGTGGTGGGGTGGCATGTTGGTGGCGTTGCTGTTGGTCGCTGATCTCTTTGTGGCGGTGCCGACGTTGACCGTGCTGCTCGTTGCCGGCTATCTGCTCGGTGCGGTCCCGGCGGCCCTCGCGGGAATGGCCGGGCTCTATGCGGCGGGGTTGCTCGGCTATGGCCTGAGTCGGCGGTATGGGGAGTCGCTGGTTCGCCGGGTCGTGAAGGACGACGAGCAACGCCGGGAGATGGACGACGCCTTCCGCACGCACGGCGTCCCGATGATTCTGCTGTCCCGGGCGCTGCCGATGCTGCCGGAGATGACCGCCTGCCTGTCCGGACTGACCCACATGCGGCCGACGCGGTTTCTGCTCGCCTGGAGCGGCAGCGTCGTCCCGTACGTGGTGGTCACGACATTCGCCGGTTCCCGCAGCTCGCTGGACAACCCGACGCCGGCAATACTCACGGCAATCGCATTGGCGGCGACGTTCGGGATCGCGTGGTGGCTCTTTAGCCGGCGTGCAATCAGGCGACCGCGTGCATGACGCGGGCCTTGCGTTAGGCTGGCTGTGGATATGGATGCTGTGTTGCTACCGACTCCGATACTGGCGGGGATGCCGTCGTTCACGCTCACCGACCTGGCGGCGATGCGGGTGGAGACGATCTCGTTCTTCGTCGTCTCTGTTCCTCGTCGGAACGCTGGGCGTGCAGCGCCTTTGGAACGGGTTGTGTCGCGATTTCCCTCGGCTGCCGCGATTGAGCTACGTGCGGGCGTTGTCGCTGGTCGTTCTGTGGGGGTTCGCCTTCGTGCTGGTGCTGTCGATGATCTCCGGTGCGCGGGAGTTGATGACGCCCGGTGCGTGGGAGAAGCAGGGGCTGACGTATCAGCTGGCCGATCCCGACGATGCCGAGCGACAGCGGTCGATGCGGTGGACGCGGCTTGCAGAGTTGAAGGTGGCGCTCTGGTCCGCGGCGGGTCGCGACGACGGCACGTTGCCGACATCGATTGAAGAAAGCGACGTTCCGGCCGAGCGGTGGGAGACGACGGACCTGACGCGGGCTCCCTTCGTCTACAAGCCGGGGGCGACGCTGGGCGATGCGTCGGCAGTCGTCGTGCACGAGCCGGAGTGGTTCGATCCGCCGTTGCTCGTGCTGATGGGCGACGGCGTGATTCGAGAGATGCTGGTGCCGGACCTGCAAGCGGCACTCGATGAGGAGGTGGCCCGATGAGAATGAACCGCCTCGTGCTGATCGTGCTTCTTGTTCTGCTCGTCGTGCTGTTCCTTATGGGGCTGGGTCAGCCCTTGGTGCTGGCGTTCTTCTTGTTCGTCGGCTGGGCCAGGTACTTGATTCGGGTGGTGCCGGAGGTGCGTGTGCCGCCGGAGAGTGCGGCGGTCGCGGGAGCGTGTCTGTTGATGATCATTCTGCTCGGCCACGTCTCGGGGCGATGGTTGTGGAACGCGATGAAGCCTGAGGCCGCGCCGCGGTGGAAGATGCAGTTCACGGCGACGGGCGTCCTCTTGCTCGTCCTCCTGTTCGCCTGCGGCATGGCGGCGACGGGGGCGGCGCATCAGGTCGGCTGGCTGTTGACGGACCCGAAGCCGATGTGGCAATTCGGCAGCGGCCGGCTGGGCGAGTACCGATGCATGGATAATGCCGAACAGATCGGTTGGGCACTTGATCGCTATGCCGAGGATCATGAAGGTCGGCTTCCGGACCACCTGGAAAACCTGCGAGCAATCGACCCGGAGATCGACCTGGTCTGCCCTAGCAACCTTCGCCATGCGTACATCTACTACGGGAGCGGGCTGTCGCTGCCACTCGATGAGAACGTGATCCTGCTGGCAGAACCGTTGGCCAATCACGATGGGAAGGGCATGACGATCTTGCGTCACGATCTTTATTCCGATTTCGTCGATGCCGACGAAGCAGCCGCCTTGCTGTCTCGGCAGTAGCACGGTTATCCGACAGCTGCCGCATAGGGTCGCGGCCGCCGCATGTCTGACACCTCGCCGCACGATCCGTACGCCGCCTTTCGGATCGGGGCATTTCGGCAGTACGTCATCGCCGGCACGCTCGTCGGCATCGGGACGGCAGGGCAGGGCTTGGCCATCGGGTGGGACGTCTACGAGCGGACCGGCCAAGAAATGAGCCTGGCCTGGGTGGCCTTGATGCAGGCGATTCCGATGCTCGTCCTCACGCTGCCGGCGGGGGTGCTGGCGGACCGGGTGGATCGGCGAAAGATCATGCTCGTCGGCATGCTCGGCACGACGCTCACCAGCGTCGGCCTTGGTTTGCTGTCAGGGGCGCAGGCGTCGGTCGGGTGGATGTACCTCGTGCTGTTCATCGATTCCGCCTTCCTGCGGATGGCGTGGCCGGCGCGGCTCGCGCTGATGCCGATGCTCGTGCCGAGGAACGTTTTCGAGAACGCGACGAAGTGGCGATCGAGCTTGCAACAGATCAGCGGCGTCGTCGGGCCGGCGGTGGCGGGGTTCGTGCTGGCGTGGAGCTTGCCGGCGGCGTACTACCTGGCCGCGGCGTCCACGGCGGTCTTCATGGTCGTCATCGCGCGGCTCGACGTTGATACCCGGCCCGAGCCGGGCAAGGGGACCAAGGGCGTCGCAGGCGTTCTGGAAGAGCTGGCCGAGGGGCTCGCGTTCGTCTGGCGACGGAAGCTGATACTGGGCGCGATTTCGCTGGACCTGTTCGCCGTGCTGCTCGGCGGGGCAGTCTATCTGTTACCCGTCTTCGCCAAGGACATCCTCGGCGTCGATGAGACCGGTCTTGGCCTGCTCCGCGCGGCACCGGCGGCGGGGGCGATGGTGACGGCTTTCGTGCTCGCTTACACCCCGCCGATGAAGCGGGCCGGGCGAACGTTGCTCGTCAGCGTCGCGGGCTTCGGCGTGGCGACGGTGGTCTTCGGATTCTCGACGAGCTTCTGGCTCTCGATGGCGATGCTCTTCCTGACTGGCGTCTTCGACAACGTCAGCGTCGTCGTCCGGCACACGCTCGTGCAACTGGCCACCCCCGACGCCATGCGTGGCCGAGTCAGTGCCGTCAGCGCCGTCTTCATCGGCAGCTCAAATCAACTCGGCGGCTTCGAGAGCGGGCTTGTCGCGCAGCTCACGAACCCTGTCTTCAGCGTCGTCTCAGGCGGTATTGGAACGATCATCGTCGTCGCGACCTGGGCGGGCGTTTTTCCGGATCTGCGGAAACTCAAGCGGCTCGACGACACAGTGGAGGCTTGATCTGGGACAGCACGCATAGCAGATGGCTACCTGGGATCGTGAACCGGCTCGCCGTTGTGCCGGACGGGATCCTTCGGCTGCGCTCAGGAGGACGGAGGGCACTCGAAACGAACCGTGTCTAGCAGTCTCCTTCGGTCATCCTGAGCGAACGAAGTGAGTCGAAGGACCTCGCCCGACGGCGTGTCAGCAAAGGATGGCGCTTGACCGACACGGTCCTTCGGCTGCGCTCTGGATGACGGAAGGGCACCTCGGATCGCCACAGCGACGACTACCTTCCCCGCATGCCGAAGCTCGAGCCATTCGTGAAACTGCGTGATCCGTCGACGTACCGGGCGTGCCGGCTCGACCTTGTCGCCGATTCTGAAGCCCGACGCTACTGGGTCGACTTCTTCACGTCGCACATCGACACCCTGACCGACATCGGCGTCGCGGCCCAAGGCGGGACACGACGACGCCAAACAGCGCGCGGCGGCGGTCGCGAAGGAGCTACGTGCCAAACTCGCGGAGTTCACACAGCGGCCCGGCGACTTCGGCGACGTCACGCTCTTCACGCTCGACCGCTGGCGCGACGACTGCCTCCGCAACAACGGCTTCCCCGACGCCTTCGTCGAGCAGAAGCGTCGCGAGAACGAGGCGATGCTGCCCTTGCTGGAGCAGGTCATCGGCGAGATCGAAGCGAGCGACGACCCGGTGCGACTGGCGATCGAAGGCGTCTTTGCCGGGAACATTTTCGACATGGGTGCCAAGGCGACGGCGGGCAAGTTCAAGGATGCGTCGCCCGACTTCCTCGACACGCGGGCCAAGCTCAAGCCCCGGCCGTGGCTGTTCGACGACCTCGACGCTTTCTCGGCAAGGGTCAACGCGTCGCCGCCGAAGAAGACGGTCTTCTTCGCCGACAACGCCGGCAGCGACTTCGTGCTGGGCGTTTTGCCGTTCGTCTGGCTCGCCAGCACACCTGGGAGCACGGTCGTGATCGCAGCCAACGAAGAGCCGAGCCTGAACGACATGACCGCTTCGGAGGTTCGCGAGCTGTGGCCGAGGCTTCAGGCGGTGGTGCGTGAGTTGAACGTCGAGATTGTTTCGACGGGCACGGGCGATCCGCTGATCGACCTGTCCGCCGTCAGCCCGGAGCTGAACGCGGCCGCGGCGGATGCGGATCTGGTGGTGCTTGAAGGGATGGGCCGGGGTGTCGAGAGCAACCTCGACGCCGATCTGACGTGTGATCGGCTGAACCTGGCGATGCTGAAGGACGAGATGATCGCCCGCGGAGTCGGTGGCGAGCTATACGACTGCGTCTGCCGGTTCGTGCCCGGCGGGTAAGGGTGCGCGCCTGGCGGGTGGCCTGCATACGGTGCCACATGCTCGACCCGCAGACGATCGCGACGCTCGGCTCGCTCGCCGGCCGCGGACCTTCCATCCCGACGACGAACATGCCCATGGCCGTTCCAGGCGGCGGCTACCAACGCACCCGTGAGATGACTCTGGAGGAGATGCTCCTCGAGAATCGCGTCGTCTTTCTCGTCGGCGAAATCAACCACGCCTCGGCCAGCCGGGTCATCATGCAGATGATGTACCTGCAGAGCGTCAAGCGCGACCAGGACATCAACTTCTACATCAACAGCCCCGGCGGCGTCGTGGACGACACGCTGGCGATGTACGACGTGATGAAGTTCCTCACGTGCGACGTCGCGACCTACTGCATCGGCCGGGCGATGAGCGGCGGGGCGATCGTGCTGGCCGCGGGCACGAAGGGCAAGCGGTACATCCTGCCCAACGCCAAGGTGATGATCCACCAGCCCTACGGCGGCGTCTACGGCCAGACGAGCGACATCGAGATCCAGGCCGAGGAGATCCTCAAGACGAAGCAGACGCTCAACAAGATCCTGGCCAAGTGCACGGGGCAGAGCCTTGAACAAGTCGAGAAGGACGGCGAGCGTGACAAGTTCTTCGATGCCCATGAAGCCAAGGACTACGGCCTGATCGACGAAGTGCTCGGCGGCGACGAAGAGACCGAAGTCGTCGACGCCGCGACCGACGGAACCAAGGAAAAGGAAGATCTGCCCAAGTAGGGTGGGTTCCGGCCCACCTCCGAAAATTAAGGAGAACTGCGTGGATGACGATTGGCTGACGAAGCCTGATGATCTGATGGGGCTTGAGAGTCAGCTTCGCCGGGAGGTACGGAAGGGGCATTCCCCTCTTCGCGCTCAAAGTCACTGCGGTGGGGCGGCGAGGCAGCAATGACGATGTCGTCTACAAGCTTACCGACGGAACATTCGCCTTTGTGCATCTTACCTGGGCTCGCAACCAGACTCCGCCTTGGCCCCATACGACGCTTCACGCGACGCTCCAAAGAGCTATAGACGACACCGACATCTAGCAACGAACAACGCATGCAGAACACACTCATCCCGATGGTGATCGAGAAGTCCGGCCGCGGTGAGCGGGCGTACGACATCTTCTCGCGTCTCCTCAAAGACCGCATCATCATGCTCGGCGGGCCGGTCACTGATGACTCGGCCCAGCTCATCATCGCACAGATGCTCTTCCTCTCGACGGAAGATCCTGAGGCCGACATTCACTTCTACGTGAACTCGCCCGGCGGCTCGGTCAGTGCCGGCTTCGGCATCCTCGACACGATGAAGTTCCTGCGGTGCGACGTCGCCACGTACGGCATCGGCATGTGCCGCCTCGATGGGCTCGGCGCTGCTCGCGGCGGGCACGAAGGGCAAGCGGTACGTCCTCCGCAACAGCCAGGTCATGCTCCACCAGCCGCTGCTCGGCGGCGTCATGCAGGGGCAGGCGACCGACCTCGGCATCGAGGCCAAGCACATGCTTCGGCTACGCGACCGCCTCTACCACATGATGGCCGAGTGGACCGGCAAGGATTACGAAGAGATCCTCCGCGACTTCGACCGGAACAAGTGGCTTTTCGCCGAAGAAGCCGTCGAGTACGGATGTGCCGACAAGGTGCTCGAGCGTGCTCCGGACACCTTCACGCATCACCAGCCTGCCAACGACGAGTGAAGCGACTGACGCCTCTAGCCATCGTCCTGCTGTTGGTCGTGCCCGGCTGTTCCCGGCCCGACAAGGTCGCGGTCCAGCTTCGCAAAGAGCGGCAAAGTTTGCGGGATGAGCTGTCCCAGCTTCGCGCACAGAACGAGCTGCTCGAAGAGCGGCGTCGCTGCCATCACGACGACGCGGCCGTCGTCGCTGTCGGAGAGCCAGCTCATCAGCGTGCCGACGGTGACCGCCCTCAAGTTCGGGCGACTCACCGGCTTCGACGGCGACCGCTCGCTCGATGTCTACGTCACGCCGATCGATTCCACGGATGACACCATCAAGGCGGGTGGTGGCTTTGTGGTTTCTGCCTTCGACCTGGCCTCGACGGATGAAGTGCGACTCGGCACGTGGACGTTCTCTCCCGAGGAGGCCCGAACCCTCTGGCGAAGCGGCCGACTCTTCGCCGGGTTCGTGCTGCCGTGCCGGTTCGATGAAGACGTAGCCGCCAAGGAAGTGATCGTCCGAGTGACGTTCGACGACTTGCTGACGGGCCGAGAGACGACCGGCCAAACGACCGTCCGACGCTAGCCCATGGCCGGCCGGCGTCGCCACATCATCGGGTGCATGACCGGCACCAGCCTCGACGGCCTGGATGCGGCGCTGGTCGAGGTGAACGGCAGCGGCCTCGAGATGACGGCGGGTCTTGTTCGTGCGGCGGAACGGCCTTTAGGTGAGTGCGCGGCCGTGCTCCGTCGGCTGGCAGAAGGTGAGCCGCTTTCCGCAAAGGCAATCGCGGAGGCGTCGCTGCAGCTGGGCCAACTCCACGCAGAAGTCGCGAGCGAGTTGGCCGACGGTGACGCTGTCGATCTTGTGGCCGTCCATGGCCAGACGGTGTTTCACGCGCCGCCGATGTCGTGGCAGCTCATCAACCCGTGGCCGATCGTCATGGAGCTGCGGTGCCCGGTCGTCAGCGACCTTCGCGGAGCAGATCTTGCGACTGGCGGCGAGGGTGCCCCGATCACGCCGCTCGCCGACTGGGTTCTCTTCCGTGGCGACGGCAGGCCGAGGTGGATCGTGAACCTTGGCGGCTTCTGCAACGCGACCTACCTGCCGGGCGACGGACTCGAAGGCGTCCGCGGATTCGACATCTGCGCGTGCAACCAACTGCTCGACGCCGCGGCGCGGCAGGTGCTGGATGAGCCGTTTGACCGTGACGGCGCCGCCGCGATGGCCGGCGTTGCAGACGATGCTTCGGTTGCGGAACTCGTTCAGATGCTCACGGGTCAGCGATCGGAAGGGCGATCGCTCGGCACGGGCGACGAAGGGTTGGCCTGGCTCCCGGCAAAGGTGCAGATGCTCGCGAGGAACGATCTGATGGCGACGATCGCCACTGGCGTCGGGCGAGCCATCCGGTCGGTGCTCGACGCAACGCCGGGGGACGTCATTCTCGCCGGTGGCGGGGTGCGGAACGAGGCGCTCGTCGGGGCGATGGGCACGACGCAGACATCGGACGCACTGGGCGTTCCGATCCAGGCACGGGAGTCGATGTCGATGGCGGTGCTCGGGGCTTTGGCACAAGACGGGCTCCCGATCACGCTGCCGGCTGTGACACGACGCGGCGAGTCGGTACCCTCGGCAGGTTCATGGGTGTTCCCGGCGAAATAACGAGTTTGCCGCCGGATCGGTCGAGCGTGCCGACGGAGACGCGGCTCGTCGCCGCGGCTGAGTCGGACACGCTCACGACGGCGGAGTATCTGCGGCTGATGAGCGACCAGGATGCCGCGGCCGTGGCTGCGGTGCGAGCCATCACGCCCGATGTCGCACGCTTCGTCGATGACATCGTTCCACGCTTCCGTCGCGGCGGACGACTGATCTACGCGGGAGCGGGCACGAGCGGCCGGCTGGCCGTGCTGGATGCGAGTGAGTGCCCGCCGACGTTTTCGGTCGAGCCGGGCCGGGTGGTCGGCATCATCGCCGGCGGTGACTCGGCGCTGCGGGTGTCGTCGGAAGGTCGCGAGGACGAGTGGTTCGGCATCGCGGGTGCGCTCGAAGAACTGGGCGTGAATGCGGATGACACGGTCGTCGGCATCACCGCCGGCGGGACGACGCCGTACGCGCTTGGGGCGATCGAGCTGGCTCAGTCGCGCGGTGCGTTGGCCGCGTTGCTCACTTGCGGCGTCGTTCCGGCAAAGCCGGTGCCGGATCACGTGTTGCACCCGGAGACGGGGCCGGAGGTGTTGGTCGGCTCGACCCGTCTCAAGGCCGGCACGGCGACGAAGCTGGTGCTCAACATGATCTCGACCGCACTGATGGTCCGCCTCGGCAAGACGCACGGCGACCTGATGGTCGACGTGCGCCCGACGAATGACAAACTGCGAGACCGTGCGGCACGGACCATCAGCTGGCTGTTGAAGGTCGAGCGTGAAGCGGCCTTCGAGCTGCTCGACGCCGCCGGCGGGAGTGTGAAGGTGGCGGCGGTGATGCACGCAAACCGCCTCGATCGCGACGCGGCCCAGACGAAGCTGGCGTCGGTCGATGGTCACTTGCGAAAGGCGATGCCGTGACTGCGCTCGACTGGATCACGCTCTCGGGCTACCTCGTGGCTGTCCTCGTCATCGGCTACTTCACCGGGCGACGGCAGACGTCGGCGGATGATCTGTATGTCGCGGGCAGACGCATGCCGACGTGGGCGGTCGGCGTTTCCGTCTTGGCCACTGCGGTCAGCGGCGTGACATTCATCGGCGGGCCACAGGCGAGTTATGCGGGAAACCTGACCTACCTGGCAACGTCGCTCGGCACGGTGCTGGGTGTGATCTTGGTAGCGATCTTCCTCGTGCCGAAGCTGCACGCGGGGCGATCCGGGACGATCTATGGCACGATCGGTGACTACGCGGGCGTCGGTGCACGGCGAGCCTGTGCGGCCGCGTTCCTGCTGGGCCGACTGCTGGCGAGCGGCGTTCGGCTCTACGTCGCGGCCATCCCGTGCAGCCTCGTCTTGTTCGGCGACGATGTCGGCACCGGGGGGTTGCTGGCGAGCGTCGCGCTGCTGTCGGCCGTCGCGATCATCTACGCGTCGTACGGCGGCATCCGCGCGGTCATCTGGACGGACACGCTGCAGGCGTGCGTGCTGGTGCTGGCCGTGGTGGCGAGCATCCTGGTGTTGTCGGGGCAGATTCCGGTGAGCTTCAGCGAGGGGACGGAGCTGCTGGCGGCGTCGACGGACGCGGGGGGCCGAGGGAAGTTGACGTTGTTCGACTGGCGATGGGACGTCGCCGAGCCGTTCACGATGTGGGCGGTGTTGACGGGTTTCGTGCTCATCGCTGCCGGGGCGTTCGGGACGGATCACGACTTGGCCCAGCGGCTGCTGACGACCAAGAGCCCGCGCAGCGCGTCGATCGCACTCATCGCATCGAGCATTCTCGGCATCGGCGTGACGGCGCTCTTCCTGGCGGTCGGCTTGATGCTGTTCGTGCGAGACGGAACGACGGACTTGGCGACGGATGACGACACGCGGAAGGTTTATCTTGCGTTCATTCTCTCCGACCTGCCGATCGGATTGCGCGGGCTCATCGTGGCGGGTCTGTTTGCCGCGGCGATGAGCAGCTTGGACTCTGCGCTCAACGCGATGTCGAGTTCGCTGGTTCTTGATTTTAAGACGAGCGAGTCATCCGCATCGCCGGCCCGGATTGCGAGGATCGGCAACGTCGCCTGCGGCGTAGCGCTAGCCCTTACCGCAGGCGGATTTGCGGTCGCGGATGCCGGGCGTGAGGCGGGCATCATTCCGCTGGCACTTGGGGTGATGATTTACGCGTATGCCGGTCTGCTAGGGGTCTTCGTCAGCGTGCTGGTGCTGGGTCGTGGTTCGAGTCGAACGGTCATCGCTGCCGTGATCAGTGGCGCGCTTGTCGTGCTGTTGATGCAGCATGTTCCCGATTCGCTCGATTGGACGACGCCTTCACTCGGGTGGCGCATGACGGCCGGGTTTGTCGTGTCGCTGCTGATCTGCCGCCTGGATCCGCTTCCTTCGGCGGCTGTTACGAAGCGTGAACTCGAGGTGGTGTCGTGAGTCTTTGTCGATCGCTCATTCTCGGCATCCGCGGAAGTCGGCCAGGCGACGAGCGGCTGGATCGCGATCTCGCCGCCTGCGCCGAGGCGGCCGTCGCGGGCGTCATTCTGTTCGAGCACGATCTCTTCACCGGCGAAACACGCAACATCGAATCGCCCGGCCAGGTGCGTGAGCTGAACGCTCTTGTTCGCGAGCAGCTTGGCGATGACACGATCATCAGCATCGACCAGGAGGGTGGACGCGTCGCGCGGCTCAAACCGGCGGCGGGGTTCGCACCGCTCCCCTCGCCGCGGGAGATGGCGGTGATGGAGCCTGAGCGTCGCCGCGACGTGCTGCGAAAGAGCTGCCTTGAGATGGCCGAGCTTGGGATCACGCTCAACTACGCGCCTTGCATTGATGTGACGGTCAACGCCACCGGGCCTGTCATCGCGGCACTCGGCAGGACGTTCGGCGACAACGTGGAGCACGGTCGCCGCCGTGGCAAGGGACGTCCTGGCGGCCCATGCCGACGCGGGCGTTTCGGCGTGTCTCAAGCACTTCCCGGGCCACGGCTCGGCGTCGGCGGACTCGCATCTGGAGCTGCCGGACGTGACCGACGTCTGGCAGCGCGATGTCGAGCTCGAAGCCTTTCGCCAGCTTGTCAGCGACGACGTCTTCGTCATGACCGCCCACCTTCGTCACTCAGGTCTCGATGCCGAGTTCCCGGCAAGTCTGTCGCGGAAGGTGACGACCGATCTGCTTCGTGGCGAACTCGGATTCGGCGGGAAGGTCGTGACCGACAGTCTTGATATGGCCGGTGCGCGGCAGGGCGGGTCGCTCGCCCGCACGCTCCAGCTCGCCGCGGATTCCGGTGCCGATTATCTGCTTCACGGCTGCAACAGCCGGCTCGGCGAGACGGCCGCGGATGTCATCGCCGCCGCCTGCACCGCCGAGGCGAAGTAGGTACATTGTCTTTCAACCATGCTGCCTGGTGTCGCTTCGGCACGGGGTGCACTGCCCACTTCCCATGCTCCAGAACTTCAAGTCGTCGTCAGATGCTCCTCGCCACGGCCGCCGCGGCGGTAATGCCGACGCGGTCGCTCGTCCAGGCGGCGGAGGCCTCGACCCGTGTCAGCTCGATCACGCAGGCCAGCGGCTACTGGACGCCGCTGCCGATCGTCAGCAAAGCCATCCGCGACAAGCTCAGCGATCGCGGCCTGCCCGACTTGGGTGGCGAAGGCGGGCAGTGGGTCGGCACCACCGGCTTCGCCCCAGACGGCCAGACCGCCATCTGGGGCACGGATGTCGGCGGGCTCTTCAGGACGCTCGACGGCGGACGGACGTGGGAGCCGTGCAACGTCGGCTTCACGCCACGCGGCGCCTGCATGGTCGCTTTCGACCCGCGCGACGTGAATCGCATCATCATCGTCGCGGCCAACTCGCTGTCGTCCGATCATCACGGCATCTACGTCTCTACCAATCGCGGCGCGAGCTGGCGACACGTCTTCAGCGCGAACTACTCCGGCATGCGCGACTTCCGGCATCAGCTGGTCTTCGATCCGAATAGCGATGCCGTCTACTGGTCACGCGTGGCCGACGACAAAGCCATCTGGGGAAAGACGGTCGATGATCCCGCGCTCTACGTCAGCGACGACCGCGGCGAGAGCTGGAAACGGCTCGACGACAGCGAGAAGCTCGGCGGCGCGACGCTCGCGCACCACCCGAAGGAGCCGACGCTCTACATCGCCGCGCCGGATGGCTTCTACACGATGTCTCGCGGCGAGACATCGGCCAGCAAGATCAGCGACGAGATCCTGACCGGACTCGACTGCTCGCCTGCAATGCCGTCGCGACTTGTCGGGACGACTGAAACCGCTGTCGTCTTCAGTGAAGACGGCGGAAAGACATGGACCAGAGCGGACGGCAGCGACGCCGTCGCCAAGAGCGGCACCAAGTTGCTCCACATCCGGGTGAGTCCGGTGGACGGCGACCGCATGGGGCTGTTCCGAAGCGGCCCGAACTACGACTGGACGCGGCACGTCAGTCACGACGGCGGGAAGACGTTCATCGAGTCGAAGTTCGAAGGCGAGCTTGATTTCCTGCCCCGAAACGCCCGGCAGGCCCGCTTCGCCTGGAGTGCAGTCGATGCCGACGTCGTCCTCGCCAGCGGTGGCGACTGGCCGTGCGTTAGCGAAGACGGCGGTAAGACGTTCCGCTGGTCGGGCGCGGGTGTCAACAACATCTACTCCGCCACCGCCTTCCAGTTTTGCCCGGACGATCCGCAGATCATGCTGCTGTCGAGCCAGGACTACAACGGCGCACTCACCCTCGACGGGGGGCACACGTGGAAGTACATGCCGATCAGCGGCAGCGGCTGGGGCGGCTTTACCTACGGCGCCGCGGCGGCTAGCCAGACCGACCTCTGGGCCGGGCTCTCGCGAAGCTGGGGCGGCGAGCGCATGCTCACGCAAAGCACCGACGGTGGCGACACGTGGGACCTCAAGAAGGAGATCGTCTGGATTGGCGGAGAAGGAGACAAACCCTTTGGCTACGACGTCTGCTATTGCGACCCGCGTGACGCGTCCGTTCACTTCGCCGGGCCGTACCGCAGCGGCGACGCCGGGAAGTCGTGGCGGCGCATGGACGGCTGTCACGGCGTGATGCACGACGCCGGCAACCTTCTCTTCGGCGGTCAATTCAACCCGAAGACCAAGCGGGGCTTCGTCGTCGCCAGCGGCGACCATGGCAAGACGTGGCACACAGTTGCCGAGACGGGCAAGGCCACCGAGTGCTCGTACGACGCATCACGCGATCGGCTCTACGTCACCGCCGTCCGCAAGCTCTACCGCCTCGACGGCGTTGGTGCGGCATTCGACGCGAAGACCACGGTGAAGCCGATTGAAGTCGGCTTGCCCCGGCCGCCGGAGGGCGTTCCGTACAACGGCAACGTCGGCGGCGTCGCGGTCGATCCGAAGAATCCTTCAACCGTGTACGCCACGCGTTCATCGGGTCTGCTCGTGGACCCCTACGGAGCGTTGCAGTCGAAAGACGCCGGCAAAACCTGGAAGACGCTCCATCGTCTCGAGCCGCTTGCGACGGACAAGCGCGACCCCAAGGGCCTCGATGGCGGGAACAGCCCGATGCGCGTCCGGGTCCACCCGACCGACGGCCGCGTCTGGTTCACGACCGGTTGCTACGGACTGTGGACCTGGCAAAACACCTGAGGCGTGGCAGGCCGTTTCTAAACCCGAACGCGAGCCGCTCTAGAACGGACAAGCACTCGCCTCGCAAGTTGATAACTTGCGAGGCGAGTGCCATATGCCGACCACCCGTTACTTCAGCCCGACCTCGATCTCGTGAGACTGGCCGTCTTCGAGGAGGACGAGGTAGGGCAACTCATTGGTCTCGCCGTCGATGGTGACGGTGCCGATGTCGCGGGCGTTGGGTGACGGCCTGCGGACGCGGACGCGGTGGTGCGTGTCGCGGTGGCGATACGAGAAGGTGAAGCCGTCCCAACCCTCGGGCAGGAGCGGACGAAGGTGCAGGCGATGCTCGCCCTCTTCGAAGGCGACGGTCAGGCCCAGGAGCGACTCGACGATGAGGCGGAACATCCAGCCGGCCGAGCCGGTGTACCAGGTCCAGCCGCCCCGGCCGACGTGCGGCTCGACGCCATAGACGTCTGCGGCGGCGACGTACGGCTCGACGCGGTACGTCGCAACGCCGGCTTCGGTGTCGGTGTGGTTGACCGGGTTGATGAGGTCGAACAACTCCCACGCCCGGCGGGCGTCGCCGAGCTTGGCGTAGGCCATGATGGTCCAGACGGCCGCGTGGGTGTACTGCCCGCCGTTCTCGCGAACGCCGGGAACGTAGCCCTTGATGTAGCCCGGCTCCAGGTGCGAGTCGTCGAACGGCGGATCGAAAAGCTGGATGAGGCTCTTGTCGCGACGCACCAGCCGGTCTTCGACGGCTTGCATGCCTTGAGCGGCGCGCTGCGTGTCGGCAGCACCGCTGAGGATGCCCCACGACTGCGGCAGCGAGTCGATCTGGCACTCCGGGTTCTGAGCACTGCCGAGAGGTTCGCCGTTGTCGAAGTAGGCGCGGCGATACCACTGGCCGTCCCAGGCTTCTTTCTCGGCGGCTTGGCGGAGCTTTTCGGCCTCGTCGTGGCAGCGCTTGGCGAAGTCGGTATCGCCGCGGGCTTCGGCAACGGGGGCGAACTGGTTGAGCGTTTCGATGAAGAACCAGGCGAGCCAGACGGACTCGCCCCGGCCGTGCTCGCCGATGAGGTTCATGCCGTCGTTCCAGTCACCGCAGCCCATGAGCGGCAGGCCGTGGACGCCGTAGCCGCGACGCTCGATGCCGTTCAGGATGGCCCGGCGGCAGTGCTCGTAGAGGTCGGCCCGCTCGTCGGAATTGACCCACTCCTGGTAGATCGACTCTTGGCCGTGCGGGACGAAGGGCCCCTGCAGGAACGAGAGACTTTCGTCGAGCACGCCCATGTCACCGGTCGCGCCGACGTAGCGGGCGGCGATGAGGGGCAGCCACATGTAGTCGTCGCTGAAGTGCGTGCGAACGCCCTTGCCGCCCGGCGGGTGCCACCAGTGCAGAACGTCTCCTTCGAGGAACTGTCGCTCGGCGGCGCGGAGCAGGTGCTCGCGGATGAGCGACGGGTCGCACCAGAGCAGGGCGGCGACGTCTTGGAGTTGGTCACGGAAGCCGTAGGCACCGCCCGACTGGTAATAGCCGCTGCGGCCCCAGTATCGGCAGGACAGCGCCTGATACTCGAGCCAGCCGTTGGCCAAGACATTGACGGCCGGGTCGGGCGTTTCGACGTACAACGTGCCGAGGGTTTGGCCCCAGGTGTTCCACGTGGCTTCGAGGGTGCGACGTGCCTCGGCGGTGCCGGCGAAGCGGGCGCAGAGGTCGCGGGCGTGCTGCTCGTCATCGCCTGCGCCAAGAGCGAAGACGATCTCTTTCTCTTCGCCAGGTCCGAGCTCGACGGGCACGCACATGGCGGCGCAGGGGTCGAGGCCGGCACCGACCTTGTTGCTGAGTCGTTCGCGTCGCAACGCGGCGGGCTCGGCGGGTCGCCCGTTGCGGCCCAGGAACTCGAGGCGATCGCCGGTGACGGTGCGTTGCTTTTCGCTGCACTGCAGGAAGGCGGTCTCGCGGCCGAATTCGGAGTTGTACGGGTTGCGGGCGAGGATGCCGCCCGTGCCGGGGTCGACGCGTGTGACGACGTGCATCGCGCCCGACGAACGCTGGTCCGTCAGAGCCCATTCGGCAAAGTACCAGAGCGACGTCTTGCGACGGCGGTCTGACTGGTTCTGCAGTCGGATGGTCAGAAGCTTGACCGGCTCGTCTTGGTGGACGAAGAGCGTGGCTTCTGTGCCGATGCCGGCTTCGGCGGACTCGAAGACGCTGTACCCGAAGCCGTGCCGGGTCGTGACGGGGTTGCTGCCCCGAGCCGGAAGGCCGGTGGGCGACCAGAACTTGCCCGATTCTTCGTCGCGAAGGTACAGGGCCTCGCCCGAATCGTCGCAGACGGGGTCGTTGTAGAAGGGCGTGAGCCTGAACTCACGGGCGTTGGTTCGCCACGTGTAGCCGACGCCGGCTTCGCTGACGAGGAAGCCGAGCTTCGGGTTGGCGATGACGTTCGACCACGGTGCGGGCGTCGGCGAGGTGGCGTCGTGGGTGATGACGTACTCCTTGCCGTCTGACGTGAACCCGCCGGTGCCGTTGTGGAAGAGCAGGTCGCCTCGTGCCGAGATCTCGCTGGCGACGGGGATGTCGCGTCGCCCAAGAAGCTGATGGACGGCACCCGTTCGTTGAGACTGCGGGCTGAGCTTGGCGATGCCGGACGGCTCGACGGCCATGCGGCGATCGATCTGCTCCGTCAGACCGCCCGCCTTGTCGGTGAGGGTGACACGAGCGACGGCCTGGATGAGAACCTTGTCCTCCTCCGGGAACTGGTCGCCGCGACGAACGAAGATGCCGCCGGAACGGTCGAGCAAGTTTCCGGAACCGGCCTTGGCGACGGCGGCTTGGATGGCGTCGTTGACCTCGGCGCGATAGCCGCTTTGGTCTTCGTTCCAGATTACCAGGTCGCAGCGCAGCCCTTTACGACGCCAGTACGCGTGCGCTCGGACCACTTCTGCTACTAAGTCGACCTTTTCCCGGTCTCCTACGCGTACCAGTACGACCGGGAGATCGCCGGAGATGCCGTACGCCCAGAGGTTGGACTGCTTGCGATTGAGCTTCGCATTTCGCGCGATGACGTCCGCGGAGCGCGTCGCTGCGGGGTCGCGTAGATGACGCTGCCCGCGAGTCGGCCGTACGCCTGGGCGTCGGCTTCGTCGATGCCGAGCTGCCGGAGGACGACCTGACTGTGCGTCCAAGCGAGCTCCGCAACACGGTCGCACAGGCGGCGATCGTGGTACTTCTCGATCAGTCCGTGGGCGGCCTCGCCGTTGTCGGCTACACCCGTTACGAGGTCGAGTCTGCACTTTTCACCAGGCCTGAGGCGTACGGTGCGACGGATGGAGAGGGCAGGATCGAGCACGCTGCCACTCGACTCGCTTAGTCGCTCCCCCAACATCGCGGCGGGGCTGGCAAGGTCGCGACCGCGGCCGATGAAGGCGTTGCGGTCCGTCTCGTACTGCGGCTCGCCGACTTCCTGCCCGTAGCAGGTCATCAGGTGGACGGCGTAAGGCGTTCTCTCGTCAGCACTTCGGGCGCGACGCTTTGCCAGGATGGCTTGCCTGCCACGGACGAGGCGGGTCTGGACGAACAGGTTCTGGAACGCCGGGTGCGCGGCATCGGCACGCGGATCGACCAAAACCGGCTCGGCATAGCTCGTGACCTCGATCGTCCGAACCTTCCGGCCGTTGTTGGTCAACGTGATACGTCGGACTTCGACGTCGTCTTCCGGGCTGACGCTGACCTGGGTGTGCGTCTCGATCTCGCCCCGCTGCCCGGGGGCGTTGGTGTCGTCGCCCGAGATGTCGACGCGACGAAACTCTGCCCGTGCCTGGCTGAAGATCGCCTCGTACCGCTCTGCCGGACGGAGAGTCGGCTGGTACGAATTGCTCCAAAATTCCCCGGTTTCTGCGTCTCTGAGGTAGACGAAGGTTCCGCGGTTGTCGCGTGTCGCGTCCTCGCGCCAGCGGGTGACGGAGATGACGTTGCCGTCGCTGGCTTCCCACAACGTGTACCCGCCACCGGCCGCGGTGAGCATCGTCGCGAGTCGGCCGTTGCCCAGGAGGTGCACCTCGGGCGTGGGCGTGTCGGGTCTGCGGAACACGCGGACCGATCCGACGGCCTCGCGTTCGGCCCGGCGTGAGCCGGCGTGCTCGCCGGCGTGCGGGTAGACCGGGGCCGACCGCGGCACCCGTTCTTGAAGCAGCAGCTCAGCACCCTTTGCCGATGGCGACGTCATCATCCGGCGACGCATCGGACTCTCGAGCAGCGTCTCGGCCATCGCCAAGAAGCCCATCGCCTGGTGGTGTGCCATGAACTGACGCACGATCGATTCGCTTCGACCACGCTTGATGCGGCTTGGCGTGTAGTCGATGGCCTCGAAGAAGCCGTACTGCCCCATCTTGCCTTCTTCCCTAAGCCGACGCAGGTTCGATGCCGACGCCTGCGGGTCGATCATCGTCGCCATCATGCTCGCGTACGGCGCGATGACGAGATCTTCCCCAAGCCCACGCTTGAAGCCGAGCCCCGGCACGCCGAACGGCCGGTACTGGTAGGTGAGTTCCGCATCGACCGCCGCGTATCCGCTTTCGCTGACACCCCACGGCACGCCTGCCTTGATGCCGTTGGACCGCGCGTACTCGATCTGCCGCTTGACCACGCCTTGGCACGTTTCGTCGAGCAGCGTGCCCTCAAACTCCGGCATCAGCAGCCTCGGCATCAAGTACTCGAACATGCTGCCCGACCAACTCAGCAGCGTGCTCCGACCACCCGCACGCGTGACCTGTCGGCCCAGTGCGAACCAGTGCTCCTGAGGAAGCTCGCCGGCCGCGACGAGAATGAAGCTGCCGAGCCGCATCTCGCTGGCCAGCAGGTCGTAATGCCCGGCATCGAGCCGGCGTTCCCGCGCGTCGTAGCCGATGTGCAACAGTCGACGACGCTTGTCGTACAGCAGCGACCACCGTGCCTCCGACATGCTGGTCGATTGGTCGGCCAGGTCGCGCAGCGTGTCGATCCGGCTCTGCGCACGCTCTGCGGCGTCGCCCAGCAACCGGGCCAATCTGCGGAAGTAGGGCAGGTCGGCATGCGGCCGAAGTGTGGCCGAATCGACCTCGTCGGCGAGCGCCTCCGCTGCCGGCACGACGTCGTCGGCCATCGCGGCGATCCGCGTCAGCGACGGGTACGACTCCAGTTCCGACAGCGTCTGCTCTATGATCCGAAGCCGTTCGCGGGATGCGACGTCGCCCGGTTGATAGGGCCTGGCCGGGCCGACGAGGTCGACCCACGGGCACAGGTGGTGCAGCTCTTCGGCAAAGCGCGGACACGTGCCGCTCCAACTCCCCGGCCCAGCGGCGATGTTCGTCGGGAGCTTGGCGCGTCGCCTCCCCAGCTTCGGCCGCGGCAACGCTGACCTTCTGCAGGAGCAGCTTGGCACCGCTCAGCTTCGCCGGACCGGCGTTACCTTCATCGCCGGAACATTCCCGCGCCAGCTGTTCGAGACGACGGTCCAACGCGTCCGGCAAGTTGAACGGCCGAGGTTCGGGCGCGGCATCGCCCTGGTCTTCTGGTAGCCGAACGCGCTCGGACCCACGGCACGTGTCCAGGAAGAGGCGAATCGAATCCGCAAGTCCGCGCCACTGCTGGCGCGGGATAGCGGGTTGGTTGACCAGGTCGGTCAGCCCCAGGGCCATCACCCGGAGCGACGCGACGAAGTTGCCGCTGTCGACCGCCGAGACGTACTTCGGCTCCAGCGGCACCAGGCGACGCGTGTCGTACCAGTTGTAGAAGTGCCCGGACTCGTGCTGTTCGAGCCGGCTGGTCGAGTCGAGGATTCGGCCGACGCGGTCCAGAAGCTGGCCGAGGGTGACGTACCCGAAGTCGTGAGCCGACAGGTGCGAGAGCAGGACCAGGCCGATGTTGGTCGGGCTGGTCCGTGGTGCGATGCGTTCTTCCGGCACCTCCTGCACGTTGTCCGGTGGCAGGTAATGGTCCGCGGCCGCGACGTAGCGGTCGAAGAACGACCAGGTTCTGCGACGTGATCTTTCTGAGGAACCGCACATCGCGCGGGTTAAGCTCCCGGTGGGCCGGCTTGCGGCGGGCGGGGCGACTGGCGAGGAAGGCGATCGACGGACTGATCACCCACGGCACTGCCAGGCAACCGGCGGCGATGACAGCCGACGTTTCTGCAGAGGTCCCCAGGAGCCAACCGACAAGGCCTGCGGCCGTGACCCAGCCGGGCCACATGGACTCCCAGAAGCTGGCATGGTCGGTCCGCGCGAGCCGCTCCGACTCGGCCGCGGTTCGCCACTCGAGGAGGTGCTTCTTCGTGACCGCCATCCGCCACAGCGTGCGGATGATGGCGACCGTGTGGATCCACGCCTCGTAAGGCAGGAAGACGAGACTCAAGCCCGCCCGTGCCAGCGTCGGCACCAAGCCTTCGAACGTCTTGCCGAGACGCGACGACAGTGACTCTTCGGCGTCACGCTGCAGCATCTCGGAGACGACGTTTGCACCCCACACGCAAAGCGGCGGAAGGAAGAAGTAGCCGACTGCGAGCATCGCCCACGTCCAGTACCCACTCGGAGCCGCTAGGGCGGCGATGATGAGCGTCAACAGCACCGCGATCGGCACGAGGCTGCGTCGAAGATTGTCAAACAACTTCCAACGCGACAGGTTCGATAGCGCCGCCCCGCAAGGTCGCCCGTCGGCGGTTTTGTGCCAGGGCGTCAGGTAGTGAAGGAGTTGCCAATCACCACGAACCCACCGCTGCCGACGTGCGACATCGGCGGCGTAGCTGGAGGGCGTGTCCTCGTACAGCACCACGCCCGCCGCCAGCCCGCTGCGGGCAAAGGCGGATTCGATGAGGTCGTGCGACAGGATCGCGTTCTCGGGGAACCGTCCGCCACACGCCTTCTCGAACGTGTCGACGTGGTAGATGCCCTTGCCGACGAAGCTGCCTTCGTCGAAGGCATCCTGATAAACGTCGCTGACCGCGTTCGTGTACGGATCCACGCCGACATCACCTGCCGTCAGCCGGCTGAAGAACGTCGCCTGTGCGTCGGGCAAATTGACGTCGACCCGCGGCTGAAGGATGCCGTACCCGTCGACGACGCGGCCGAGCTTTTCGTCGTATCCGGGGCGGTTGAGCGGGTGGTGCATCAGCCCGACGAGCCCGCGGGCCGCATCACGCGGCAGCTGGGTGTCGCTGTCGAGCACGATGACGTACTCGATGCCGAAGAGGCGCTCGCGTTCTGCGACGACCGTCTGGAACTTCCGCAGTGCCGGGTCGCCGTCGCGGCCGGGAGGCGAGAGGAGGCGGTTGAAGTCCGCGAGCTTGCCGCGCTTGCGTTCGACGCCCATCCAGGCCTGCTCTGACTCGTTCCAAACCCGCGGGCGATGGAAGAGCATGAACTTCTCGCCGTCAGAGTATCCGTAGCGCTGGTTGAGGGCTCGGACGGACGACTGGGCGTGCTCGAGCAGGGCGGCGTCCGTTTCGAGCGTCTCGCTCGCCCGCGTCAGGGAAATCGGTCAGCAGGACGAAGACGAGTTCGTCGTCGCCGTTGCCCAGGTAGCGAATCTCCATCGATTCGAGCAGGTCGTCGAACTGCGGCTTGCCTGAAAGCATGGCCGGCACCACCACGGCCGTCGGGCACTCTTGTGGGAGCCCCTCCTTCTCAAAGCGAAGCTTCGGCAACGCCTTGGGCGACGCCAGCTTCGTCACGAGCCAGTTGCACAACCCGACCGCAGGCTGCGAAGCGGCGATGAGCACCGGAATCGCCAGGACCAGCACCGCCCAAAGCGCCATGCCGGCCGAGCTGGAGTGGCCCAGGATCAGGAGCGTCACGATGATCGCCGGCACGAACACGCCGGCCGCGAACCAAAGAACCGGGGCAACATTCCAAAGATTCGACAGCCGACCCGCCACCGTCGGCCTCATGCCGGCGGCGCGGTCGAGGATCGGCCTGCCTTTGCCAACCAGGTAGTACCCGACGTGCTGACGACGGCTGTCCGCCTGGTGCGTCTTTGCGGTGCCGTTGGTCGCAGGACCGACGCTCTCATGAGCGAGCTTGACGGCCAGTTCCGCCACCTGTTGTTCGCCGTACGGGCTTCGCTTCGAGATCAGCTCGACGACGTGTCGGTACGCATCGCGGGTCTTAAAGTCTTGACGCTTGTAGACGCCCGCCGGGTCGTTCCGCAGAACTTGCTCAACGACGCTCGTCGCCTCGACCCAGTCGGCCCAGTCGTGGCTCTCGACGAAGCGGAGGGAACCGATCGAGTTGCCGATGGACACCTGATCGGCAGCCTGTCGCTGGCTCTCGAGCAGCTCCATCTGACGGATGTCGCCCCCCTGATCGGCCAGCGCTTGCTCGAGCCATTCGAGCGGAAACGCCAGGCTCGGACCTTGGCCTTGAAGGCGACGTGCGAACTCACTGACGAAGGCGCTGGTCAGGCGCAACGGCTCGTGAAGCAGCTCGTTGTCCCCCGCGCCCGCATGCCCACGCCGGCTCAGGTCCGTCTCCAGGGCCGCGTGCATGTCGGCGAGAACGCGAACGACGCCCTTGGGATCCTTGCGGGCCGCAGTAAGCATCCGCTTGGCCCAAGCGGCGGCGAGATCGTGATCGCGCTGCTGGGCGGCGACGCGTGCGGCGACGCGGCGAAGGTTCTCCACCAGCCCGAACCGCAACATGATCGGCACGGCCCACAACTCGCCAAGCCGTAGCGGAGAGATCGACTGATAGCTCGAGACGAAGCGATCCAATGCCGACGCGTCGACCTGGCCGTCGACGTGGGTGATCATCTCGAGCGCGATGTCGTACACGCGCGGGCGGCCGGCATTGGTGCCGGTGCGGAGACGCGGCAGCTCCAGCGCGTACCGCCTCGGCAGGTGCCGGGCGGCCAGTCGAAGTTGCCGCTCGATGAGGTAAAAGTTGTCGACAAGCCACTCCGCCGCCGGGGTGATTCGACGACCCTTTTCCGCGGCTCGAACGACGCGGTCGTACGCGTCGTCAAGGACACGCCGATTCTGACTCAGACGGTCGAGCAGCGGCTCGGGGCCGAAGTCTTCGTCATCGACTTCGTGCCAACCCGCCAGCGTGCGGGCGTGCTGGGCGAGCTGGTCGCCGCTGTAGAGGTCGCCCCGAAGCGGTTGCTCGTCTTCGGGTGGAAGGTTGCCGTCGCTGTCCAGGGAAGCGTCTGAACCCTTGCCGAGCAGGCCGAAACGACGCAGAAGGGCAGAGCCGTGCCGATCTTGGACCACGTCCGGTGTGGTTCGGTTGACGATCGCGTTGTCGAAGTTGTCGGCGTCGGTCGGAGGTGGCAAGAGCGGCTTGGTCGGCGGAGGGTGCGGCGGGCAGAGGTATGGAGAGTCATGTTGTACAGCCGCACCCCGTCTAGCACGACCGGTAAAGGTTGCGCGACAGCACCTTCAGATCGTGCAAAATGCCGTGGCCGCGTTAGACTTTCGCCGGTAGCCAGGAAGGCGACTGTCGAGCAGACGACGGAACGATCATGCGACCGCTTCACAAGACCATTCCTGTTCCACCCGCGACCCCACTCGGTATCGCGGCGGCGGCGATCAGCCTTGCGTGTTTCTCAGGTTGCGCCGCCACCCCTGCCGCCGAGGAGCCGCCGCTTCGTCAGGTAAGCCAGCCGGTCGCACCGCTGCAAGATCCGGAAGCCGAGACGGCACCCGTCAAAGACCCGAAGCTCGCCGCCATCGAGGCGCAGCTCGAGCTCATGCGTCGCCAACTGGAAGGCACCGCTCCAGACGACTCTGCGGGAGAGGTCGCAATCACACCCGACCCCTTCGACCTCCCGCCCACCGACGGCGTCGTCGACCTGCGGAGCGAGCCTGAAAGTGCACCTCGCATCAGCGACATCGAGCCGCTGATCGAACCGAGGCCGACGGCGATTGTCATCGAGCCGACACCCGTACAGCCTCAGCCGACGCGGCAAGAGCCAACGCCGGTCGAGCCGGAGTTGGCGACCTTCGAATCTGCAGCACCGACGGTCGCCGCAGCCTTCGATCGCCGCCTCGACGCGGCGATCACCGGCAAGCCCGCGACGGAGGTCGTGTCGCTGCTGCCGTCGGAGCGGCGTGTTCTGGACACCGTCGCCCAGCACGTCGCCGAGTTCCGCAGCGGCCTGGGTCAGTCGCCGGACGTCGAAGATCAGGTCCGCCCGATCCTCGACGCCGCCGATGCCCTACGCCGCGAGATCGGCCTGACGTTGCCGACCATCGCGCTCTGCAGCAGCGTTCGCATCTTCGGCGATTACACCCCGGTCGGCCCGACGTTTTCGACGGGCCGTGCCCATCCCGTTGTGCTTTACGTCGAGGCGGACGGCTTCCGAAGCGAGCAGCAGGCCGACGGGCGATGGCTGACGCGGCTGAGTCTTTCAGCGGTTCTCTACGACGAAGAAGGTCGGCCGGTCATGAGCCTGCCGCCCAAGCCCGCACGCGACGTCAGCCGTCGCCAGCGACGCGACTTCTTCCTCAGCGGCCTCATCACGCTCCCCGCCCATGCCGCGTCGGGCAGACATCGTCTGAAGGTGACCGTCCGGGACGAGCTAGCCGGGCGTGTCGCCCAGCAAAGCGTGCCGGTGATGTTCGTCTCCGGCAACTAGATCATCGCGCCGTCGCCGAACTCTTCTTCGGGCGGCGGAATGTCGATGCTGCGACGCTCTTCGAGTTCGGCCTTGAGTTCCAGGTCTTCCTCGTCCAACTGATATGGCGGAATCGGTGCGACCTCACGCTCTTCGGGCATCGGCCCGCTCTTGATGCCGAGCCGGATGAAGTCGATCTCCGCGTTGATCTCCGCCCCGACCAGCAGCAACAGGGCATCGACGTAGAACAAGAACATCAAGATCGCCACGCCCGCCACGGCTCCGTACGTCTTCTGGTAGCTGTCGGCGGCCCCGAAACTCGTGATGTAGTACTGGAAGCCGAACGCGGTCAGCACCCACATCGCGACGGTGAAGACGGTCCCGGGGCTGAACAGGTGCAGCCGAGTCTTGACGCTCGTGCCGAAGCGGTAGAGCAGGCCGACGCTGGTCAACATGAGCAGGAGGCCCAGGGTCCACCGGATCAGCCAGCTGACACTGGCGAGCCATCCGAAGCTGACGGGCAGGTCGCGCGATTCTTCCTCCAGCCAACCCTGCGTTCTTCGGATCGCCTCGCCGCCGATCGGCAGGATGACGACCGTCAGCAGAATCAGAATCGCCAGCGTCAGAGTCAGCAGCATCGCAATCGGCTTGTTCTGCCAGAATGGTCGAATCTTGTCGGAAGCGACGTCGTAGCACTCGTCAAGCCCCGCCATCGTCATCGACACGCCGTTGCTGGCCAGGAACAACGCGACGCCGACGCTGAAGATGAGCGAAAACGTCGTCGGCGGCTGGTTGATCAGGTCCGTGACGAGCGCCGTGATGGTCTGGCTGATGATTGCCGGCTGGCGTGGTTCCGGCTCCGGCTCGCCGCTCGCTTCGGCCGCAGCAATGTCTTCGTCGCTGGCTGGCATCGTCGTCGGGACGGCGTCGCCGGGTTCGTTCAGGTCGGGATCGTTCGATTCCTCTTCCTCGCTGATGACCTCCTCGGCCACGTCGGAGGCGGCATCACTCATCGACTCGCCCGTGACCAGAACCTGCTCAATGTTCTCGAGGATCGTTGCTTCGCTCGGCTTGAACCGATCGGGCAACAGCGGCACGAGCGACAAGCAGAAGATCAGGAACGGAAAGAGCGCTAGCAACCACGAGTAAGCCAGCGCCGCCGCCCACACGAGCAGATTGTCGTCGAAGAAGCTTTGGTTGAAGACGCGCTTGACGAACGTCCATCCGCCGACGGTGTTGTAGACGTGCGGGATGTCGCGCAATCGAGCCACGGGGACAGGCTACGGACCTGGCGAGCCTGTCATCCCACGCGACTTTCGGCCCGCACGTACTCGGGCCGACGGGCCAGGTCGGTCATGCCCGCCCAGAGCCGCATCGCCTTGACCGCCAGGTAACTCGTTGGCCACAGGATCATCAGCGACAGCCCCATCCAGAGGTCGACGTAGCCCATCACGAACAGGCTGTCGTAGACGATGAGCCATAGCAGCCCGTAGAGAATCAGCGACTTACCCGCCGCCCTGCGATCGTTCGCCCGGTGCCGCACCGACCAGCCGACCAACGCGAAACCGAACGCCGCCAGCGTCGGCAACAACAGGGCCGGCTCGATTCGCAACGACTCGGCGAAACCCAACCCGCGACGGTAAAACAACGCGAGCACTAGTCCGACGTTGAGTGCGGCCAGCCCGAGGCAGAGAAAGGTCACCTGTCTCGCATCCAACGGAGGCCGCTTGGCCTCCGACCGGTAAGCAACGGCCGAGACGATGGCGACATGGTTCAGCAAGAAGAGCGGATGCCACACGACGTCCAGTTGTGGCGCAGGAATGGCCGCATGGAAGAATCGGACAAGCCCCAGCAGAAGCAGGCCGACCCAGACCAGATATTTGCCGGCCGCGTCGTATGTTGCGATCAAGAGGACGGTCACGACGAGCAGCGCGGCGCTGGCAATCGCACCGTCGCCCCCATGTTCGAGGAAGAACCACCCGCCGGCGGTCGCGATGGCGAGCATGAGGGTCGCGGCGATGACGGCCGAGACGATGCCGATTCGCCCACTTGGCAGCGGCCTTGCCATCTGGAGCTGCTCGTCCCGCCGACGATCGATGATGTCGTTGAGCGCCATCCCGAAGCCGTACAAGCCGATCGCGATTGCCAGCGTCGCCGCCACGAGCATCGGCGTGACGTCGCCGTTGTACCGGTGACGCAGTGCCAGCGAGGCGAGCGCGTTGCTGACGGCTGTGAACACCAACGCCATCCGCGTGAGCTGCAGGAGGGCGAGCAATCGTTCCGACACCCGTCCCAGCATGACGCGACCTTACGGCCGCGCCGGACGATTGAGAAAGCCCCTCGACGGTTCCGTCGAAGGGCTTGGACTCCGTAGGAGTCGGGATGACAGGATTCGAACCTGCGACCTCCTCGTCCCGAACGAGGCGCGCTACCAAGCTGCGCTACATCCCGTGAAGGGCCCGCAGTCTACGCTCGGCCGAACCGACGACAAGTGGCTGCCTTGAACGACAACCCTAGTGGGAATTGGCGACGACATGATCGTGCGCCAGACCTTCGGCGGCGCGGCGGACCGAAGCGAGTCGAGAATCGAGTTGTCGGCCCGGGCAGGCCGTGGCTTTCGTGTCGCCGTGACCGATGATTCGGCTTGCCGGCACGCGGTACTGCTGCATCAGGTGGGCCGTCAGCACCGTCAGGGCGTGCATTTGTCGAGGCGTCGGAGCCGATTCGTCGAAGTTGCCGACCAGACAGATGCCGATGCCCAGTTCGTTGAACCGGTTGTCGGCCGTCTTGGCGTGGGCGCCGTGCTTTTGCTTTCGCCAGCGGGAGCCGACCTCCACGGAGCCGTCCGGAGTGTCGGTCCCGTTGCCGATGACGAAGTGATAGCCGAGTTCGTCCCAACCGTTGCCGCGGTGCATCTGGTCGAACCGACCGGCACCGCCGGCGTGGGTGGCGGAGTGGTGCACGACGATGAACTGCCACGGCCGGCTTCTGACCGCCGGCCGCCAGGCGAGTGGAACCCGCATCGGCAGCGCCTGCGGCTGGGAATCTGGCGTCGACTCGATGTCGAGTGGAAGCGTGACCGCCACGTCGTTGCGAAGTGGGGCAAGGGGTGGGCTTGCAACGTGATCCTCGCCCGTCGCATATCGCGATTTCTGCTGACAGCCGACGCCCATCATTATGAGCAGCACAGCCGCTGAGGACAGGGCGAGGCGAAACAGGGCGGCGTTGGGCATGACCCGTCGGTAGGTCGGTCGGCGGTGGAGCATCCGTCTCCGGGTGAGTAGCCGCTCACCCTCGTGGGGCGAGCGACGCATGGCACCGGTCGCATCCATGCGGCCGGCGGTTCCATTAGATCGTCCAGACGACTGGTTGCAACCCAGCTTTTGCGTCACCTGTTGCAGCGGTTGTCATCTGCATCCTTCTTCTCAGTGTCGCGGAGGTGTTGCAAGATCCGAAGCAGCTCCCGCAGATCGTCATCGCTGACATCACCGAACTGGCGGCTGTGGACGGCGTTGACGGCTGGCGTCAGGTGATCCAGAAGGTTGCTCCCTGCCGTCGTGAGCCGGATGATTCGCCGGCGGGCGTCGTCGGGACACGGACCTCGCTCGACGAAGCCGCGGTCGACGAGCCGATCGACCAGGCGAGTGACGTCGGGGCCGCGAGAAATCAACTGCTCGCCGATGAGCTGGCAAGTGACCCCGTCGGGCTCGTGCCCGGCGACGATCCGAAGAACGTTAAACAGCGGCTGGCTGAGATTGTGCTCGGCCATCAAGGCGTCAAATGGCTCGGCAACCCGGCTGGCGGTCCGGAGGAGGCTGATGTAGGCCGCCTGATTGAGCTGCTTGAACGGCTCGCGCTTGCCGAGCTCGGCCGCGAGGCCGTCGAGCGGATCATTCGCACCTAGCTGAGGTGCCGGCGGTTCCGGATGGCGGAGATGTCGGCCTTGCGAGATCCTGTGCTGTTTCATGAAGTTCCCACCATCTGCTTCGCCGGCGATGCCGGTGACCGTGACATAAGCGTCCGAGTTACTGCCTCGGAACCCCCCGATTACAGCTTCGCGACCCTAGGGCGCTGGCGACGAGTTCCGTCAAGGCCTGATGCTCAGGCCTTTTTCAAGATCGCCTTGAGGTGCTCCCTAGCACGTTTCGCAACGCCAGCCGGGTCGTTCATGAAGGGATACAGCTCCACCGTCACCCAGCCGCCGTAGGCGACGTCGTGGAGCGCCTTGAAGAGCGATACGAAGTCGATGGCGCCTTCTCCCGGCACCAGGTGCTGATGAACACGCGTCGCCGCAATGTCTTCGAGGTGCACGTGCGCGTAGCTGCCGGCCGCGGTACGGGCGATCGTCGCCGGGTCTTCGCCGACGCAGAAGGCATGGCCGATGTCGAAGTTCATCGAGACCGACGGCTCGTCTTCGAAATGTCGCTGCTTGAAGTCGAGGTACTCGGGCGTCGTTTCCAGAAGCAGGCCCGGCTCGGGCTCGATCGCGAGAATGACATCGTTGGCCTTGGCGGTTCGAAGGCACCGACGCAGGCCGTCTGCGAATCGCTGCTCGAGTTCTTCACGCGGCTCGCTACGTCCGACGATCGGACCGCCGGGTTGAAGGCTGACCGTCTTTGCCCCGAGCGCCGCCGCCAACCTGATGCTCGAAAGCGTGTGGTCGACCCGCACCGTCAGGCGGTCCGGGTCGGGATCGAGCCACGTCGGGGCATACGTGTCGCCCAACGGTCGCCCGTGCGGGAAGGATTCTGCGGCGAAGAAGCCGGTGAACGCGTTCACGTTGCTCGCTTTCAGCCCGGCATCTTGCAGTGCGTCTGCCAGGGCGAGCACCTCACTCGTCGGCATGTCGTAGGGCGTGAAGTGGGGCTGGTCCGCCATGATCTCGCAGCCGGCGTAGCGGTTGGCGGCGATGTCGCTGACGGCTTGCTCCCACGACGTCTTCTTGAACGCGTTGGTGCTGAAGGCCAGACGGTTGTGCCAGATGTCCCACAGGGAGGGCATCTTCCACGGTAGACGCCGGACCGCGCTACGTTTTGCCGTGGGCAACGCCGACCAGACGCCGATGACCTACGCCGATAGCGGCGTCAACTACGACCCGCTCGACGCCTTCAAACGCGCCTGCCAGCAGGAGGCCTCGACCACGATCGACCTCCTGCAGTCGCACGGGATGTCCGAAGCGGACGGCACCCGTGGCGAATCGGCATATCTCGTCGATGCCGGCGATGGCACCTTCTTGGCGCACGTCGAGGAGGGCCTCGGCACCAAGAACCTTGTCGCGGATGCGGTGGGAGATCCGTCGCTCTATCACGGCATCGGTATCGACACGGTGGCGACCATCGTCAACGACCTCATCACCGTCGGCTGCCTCCCGGCCGTGGTGGCGATGCACGCCGCAGTAGGCGACGCGGCCTGGTTCGAAGACGAAGCTCGGGCATCAGCTCTGGCGGCCGGATTCGCCGAAGGATGCAGGCGTGCCGGTGCGACGTGGGGCGGCGGCGAGACGCCGGCGCTTTCGGGACTTGTCCGACCCGACACCATCGTCCTGGCCGGGAGTGCGATCGGAAGGATGAAGGCGATGAACCGCATCACAGGTGATGTGCGGGTCGGCGACGTCATGGTGTTCCTGGCCAGCACCGGCGTCCAGACGAACGGCCTGACGCTCTGTCGACGAATCGGTGAGCGGGTCGGCTACGGGCAAGCCTGCGGGGAATCGACGTTCGGTTTGTCTCTGCTGACACCCAGCGCGATCTACGCCAACTTCGTCAAGAATCTCCTTCAGACCGATGTACGGCCGTCCTACCTCGTCCACCTGACGGGCCACGGGTTCCGGAAGCTGATGCGGCTCGACAAGCCGTTCACGTACCGAGTCGATGAGCCCGGCCTGCCGCCGGCCGTGTTCGGCTTCATCCAGGAGAACGGGCCGGTGGAACCGCGGGAAATGCTGGCGACCTTCAACATGGGCGTTGGTTTCGTCGCGTACGTGCGGCCTAGCGATGTCGAGGCGACGCTCGCCGCGGCAGGACAGGCGGGTCACCGGGCCTGGGTCGGCGGTGAAGTCGTCAGTGAGGGCAAGAAGAGCGTCGAGTTGCCGACGCTCGGGCATAAGTTTGCCGCGGGTGACCTTCAGGTTCGCTGAGAAACGCGAATTCGTCGGCGGGGCGGGCGTGTGTTAGCGTCTTTGGGATGAGTATCCGGCAGGTCCGCCGCGCCGTCTTCCCGGGGCAATTCGATCCGATCACCAACGGCCACGTCGACGTCATCCGACGAGGGGCCACGCTCTTTGACGAATTGATCGTCGGCATCGGCGTCAATCCGGAGAAGACAGAGCTTTTCGACCAGGAGGAGCGTCTGGCGATGGTCCGCGAGGTGCTTGCGGACGGGCCAGCGAACATCGAGGTCGAGGCGTACAGCGGCTTGACGGCGGACTTTGTCCGTCGCCGAGACGCAGACTGCCTGCTGCGGGGCATTCGTGACGTCACCGACCTTCGCTACGAGTTCCAGAGTGCGTTGGCCAACCGGGCGGTCGGGAACGTCGAGACGCTCTTCTTGATGACCGGCGATCAGTACGCCTTGACGAGCAGCAGTCTGATCCGCCAGGTCGTGACGCTGGGCGGCGATGTCGAGTCGCTTCGGAAGTTGGTTCCTGATGCCGTCGTTCACCGGCTGCGTCGGTCGCAGGAGACGCTTGTTGCTCGTCGCGACGGGTAAACGCGTGCAAATCGGGCAGTCGCTGGTTCGGGTGATGTGGTCATAGGCAAACATGGTCTTGACGGATGGCGTAGTTCTGGTAGACTGCGGGTCGCCGCTGCCGGACTTGAGGAGGCTTCCGACCGTCGGATGCCTCGGCCGCGGACCCGCCACCATCGACCGTCCGGTCGACATGACACAGACAACAGCCGCATCCTGCGGCGACAACGAACTTCCGGGGCATCCGCCTTGGAATCGGGACGAATCAGTCCTGCCCGCGACGGCGGCGTTCGCCGTTGCACGGTCGAATCCTGTCAGAGAACCTTCGCACGAGCCACGCACAGCCGACGACACCGCATGGTCATTTGATCATCGGGCAGACCGACGCAAGCAGGCATCCTCATACTTCCATACCTCTCTCGGCCGGCACGCCGGCGGCAGGGCATGGCAAAGGCGAAGCGGAATTGGCAGCAGGTCGACACCTCCCGTTCCCTGGTCCGTTTTCGGGCCGAAAGGAGCTAGAATGATGAAGCAACAAGCTTCCAAGACTCGCCGCGCCGGCTTCACGCTGGTCGAGCTGCTCGTCGTCATCGGCATCATCGCGCTGCTGATCTCGATCCTGCTGCCCAGCCTCAACCGTGCCCGCGAGGCCGCCAACAAGGTCAAGTGCGCCAGCAACCTTCGCCAAATCGGCCAGGCTATGGTTCAGTACTCGATCGATGACACCCGTAGCTCCGGCTTCCCCCGGACGATCTACGCCCCGGTCGTTGCCGGTTCTTTCCAGGTCAACTTCGGTACTGGTGCAAACGCCGACGTGCTCACCGGCGGTGCGGGCGTTGCCGAGTCGACCACGACGACGGCCGACCCGTTCCGGACCCCGATGAACGGCGTTCCGGTGACCAACGTCACCGCACAGACCACCGACGCCAACGTCGGCGTTAACGATGTCACGGGTGCTTTTTGGCACCTCATCCGCGTCAGCGACTTGACCCCGGCCGTCTTCCTCTGCCCGAGCAACAACGCATCTGATGCGGAGTTTGCTCCTGGCCGGACCAAGACGAACTACTCCAACTTCGGCAACTACACCAACTCGTCGAGCTACAGCTTCCAGGTCCCCTACGCCGACGTCACGTCGCAGGGCCTTGGATTCAAGTGGACCGGCACGCTTGGCCCGTCCGTCGCCATCGCCTCGGACGTGAACCCGGGTGTCTCGTCGGCCATCGACGACGTCACGTTCTTGAACAACGGTGACGATCCAACCGGCTCAGCCAAGGCGAACGGCTCGAGCAAGCAGCTCCAGCAGGGTAACTCGAACAACCACGGCAAGGATGGACAGAACGTCCTCTTCGCCGACGGCAGCGTCCGGTTCGAGCAGACTCCGTTCGCTGGTGCCAGCGATGACAACATCTTCACCCGTCAGGCTTTGATCGCGACCGGTGGTGGCTCGACCACGACCCGCATCAACTCGCAGAACGGTGTCGGTGCAGGCAATAACGTGAATGACTCTGGCTTCCCGGCCACGACCCCGTGGACCAACGCCAGCCCATACGATGAGCTCGACAGCTTCCTTGTCCCGACCGATGACTTCACCGGTTGAGTAGGAACCTTCTTCAGCACGGGCTTTGATGGCCTAGCTGATCGAGATCATGCCAAACTCGTCGCCCCGCCTTCTGACGAAGGCGGGGCGTTTTGTTAGTGTGTCGAGCTTCGATGTCCGTTCAAGACGCCTTGCGAAGAGGCGTCTCTCCCTGGTGCGGGCTGGCAGCCCCGTCGGCCGGAGCCAATGACGGCCGGCGGGCCGGCGGGACGCGGAGCATGGTCTGGCAATACTGGCAGCGGACTACCTTGCCTCGTGCCTCTTCAGGCACCTTGAGGATTTTGCGGCAGCTCAGGTTCGGGCAAATCAGTTGGCAAGGCATCGGCAACTCGCGGCTAGCGGGGGGCATCGGCCCGTCGCCCGCCCAACAGTGGGAAGGCTCGGCAGGGCACGAGGTAGGTCACCCTCTCTATCGGCCGGACGTGGCTTCACTTAAGACACGGACCGGCTCTTGTTGCTCAACCATCGCATTCAGCGGTCCTGAAGCCGCAGCCCGGGCTTCTTCGCGTACGGCCGATAAAGCGGGTCCCCCACGCAGCGCCATCTGCCAGCTCACGTGCGGCACCGTCGCCCAGTAGACCTCCGCCAGCGTGAAACGACCGGTCAGCAACAAGGGCACGAACGTTGTCGGAGGCGGAAAGGCAGAAAGGAAAGGCTCGCTTGTCGGCCCCAACGATGCCGCGGCTCCGTCGCGTAAGAGGCCGGCGACCCAGCCTTTCTCGTTCGGGTTCCGCAAGCTGACCAGCTCGTACGATGCGACGTGGTACGCGACGGCACCACGTGCTAGGTCGAAAGGTGCGTTGTAGTCCCGCAGCCGATACCAGCCGACGTAGGCCGCAACATCGGCTATAGCCGCCGTGCCGTCGGCGGCGCGGGCAAAGGTGGCGGGAAGGTCGTCGTGTACCACCTCTTGCGTCGCCGCCTGGGACAAGAGTGCCGCGAGCTGGCGTAGTTGCTCGTCGAACGGCGCGTAGCCGTCAGGTTTCCCGCCCGCTCCGGGCATGCGCAGGCCGCGAGAATCAACAACAAGCTTCCCCTCGAGCCCCTCAAGCTCGACGGCGACGGAGTCGTCAATGATCCGAAGGACGTGAGCCGGTTCCAAGCCGTCGAGGCGTGCAACCATCAAAGCATCCGTCACCCATGCCGCGGCCGGATCTCGCCTCGCCAGCGGATTAGGCAACCACAAGTGAGCGGCCGGCACGTCGTTCCAAAGCGTCGCCAGCTCGCTGTCGAAGGAAGACTTGGAGTGCTTCGTCTCTAGTGCAACGAGCGACTTCGAGACGAGTTGAGCCGTCGCAAGCAGCGAAGCCCGCTTCGCAAGCGTCAGCGCTTCTTTTCGCTCGGCCGCATTTTCGGCCTTGGCTAGAAGTGCCTGCAGACGAACCTGCTCCTCTTGAGTCAGCGGCTCGCCCCGCTCTACCGGTCGGGCGAGCTGGGCGGCGATCGTCTGAACTGTCTCTTGAAGGATGACGCGATCCGACGCCGGAAGATTCGCTGCGGACGACTTGATGATGGCTTCAGCTACTTGGAGTGTCTGCAGTTGCCGCGTCAGTTCGGGGCCGAGATCAGGTAGCGTCGGAACCTGCCCGCCGGAGGCACGGGCGGTGCTGACGGCTTGCTCGACAATTGGGTCTAGCTGCAGACGCACCTCGGCAGCGACGGCACGAGCGTCCTCCTGTTCCTGCTGTTGCTCGAAGTCGAGCTCCAACGATGCGACCTTCAACGGCACGCCGTAAAAGGTGACGAGGCACCTCGCTCCTTCCCGCAGGTCTGCGCGCTTCCAGTTCGCGTCGAAGAACGTCGCGAACCTTCAGGTCGAAATCCTCTCGCGAGATCGTCTCGCCCGTCGGAAGATCAAGCTCGATGATCCGGCCGTCGGGAACGCCGCGAACCCTGGCGTAGTGCGTCGCCAGTTCCCGTCCTGCCGGTTCATTCTTGTTGACCACCAGCACCAGATGGTCTGGAGCCAGCGTCGCCTGGAGGGCCGGCGCAACAGCCAGCAGCACGATGCCGGAAACGAGCAATCGCAGGAATGGTGACATTCCGGACAGTCCGGGTGCCGATGGGGCAGGTCAAGCGCCGGCCGCTCCTAGAGTCGGGTTCCCCTTTCGAGGTTTTGATGAAGCGTCCGCTGAAAATTGCCGTTGCCGCCGTCGGCGTTCTCGTTCTCCTTCTCGCCGTCGGGCTGGCGGTGGTGTTCGGTCGGATTGATGGCATCGTGGAGGGCGTCGTTGAGAAGGAGGGAACGAACCAGCTCTCGCTCGAGACGCTGCTAGGAGAAGCCGACGTCTCCGTGTTGGGCGGGTCGCTGACGCTGACGGATCTGTCGATCGACAATCCCGAGGGCTACTCCGCCGAGCATCTTTTCGAAATGGGGCAAATCAATGCCGCTGTCAGCCTCGGCGGGCTGCGGTCGGATCCGGTGCGGATCGATTCGATCGACATCAACTCGCCGGTCTTGACGATCGAACGCGGTTCGATCGGCGGCATGGCGGAGCAGCTTCGGCTGAACCTCCGCGACTTGATGAACAACCTGGAGACCGATGACTCCGAGACGACCTTGATGCTGATCGATCGCCTGACGGTGACCAAGGCGACCGTCGTTATCTTGCCGAAGATCAGCAGTGTCGACGAACGCTACGAGTTCACGCTGCCGTCGGTGACGCTTCGCGAGATCGGAACGGCCGACGGTGCACGAAACGGAGCGGAGATTGGACGCGTGGTGGCGGATGTTGCGATGGCCCTGGCGAGTCAGGCGGCGGAGAGCGAAGACATGCCGGCGGAGCTTCGGGCGATCCTCGCTGGTGATCTGCGGGGCGTCTTGTCCGACTACGGCAACAAGCTGGGCGATCGGATGCAAGACGAGATCGCCAACCAACTCGGCGGTGATGCCGGCGCGGCCGTCGGGGCTCTACTCGATGGTGATCGCGACGAGGCCAAGGAGGCGGTCAAGAAGGGCGTCAATGACCAGGTCAGCAAGGGCCTGGGCAAGCTGCTAGGCGGCGGTGACGACGGCAAGGGCGACGAGTAGCCACCAGTAGGTCGCCGCTTGCGATGGTGTGGGCGGCAAGTTGTCAGCCGAACCCACATTGCCGGCGACATGTAGGTGTCGCGGCAGGTTCCGGAACCCGCGTCAAGGCGGGTTCGGTGTTGTACCAACGCCACCCGCCGCAAGTCGCGGTCGGCGTAGCGAAGTCGGAAAACGGGAGCCGGGCGTCCTTGCCCCCTCGCCCCGTAGGGGAGGAAGCCGTCCGTAGTTGTTGCTCCACGCGTCTTCCGACTCATGGTCGTCCTGACCATGGTTTGTCCCCCGGCGTAAGCCGATGCCGGGGGCAAATCCCGTCTCGCCGGATCAGCGGCAGGGCGGGAGAATCAAGGCAGATGCCGACGGGTGATCAGGCCCGTCGAAGCTCGTGTCTGCGTCGCTCTGTCTGGAGAGCGACGCAGGCACGCCTTGAGGTCTCGTCGGCGGGCGGGTCTGCGTCCGCCTGCCGACGAAGATTGTGGGTAGAGCCGTTGAGAGGGCGAGAACGCGATCCGTCACGCGTCGCCAACATCTGGCTCTACCGACGATCAGCCTGGGCGGCCGTCGCACGAACCGGTCGTCCGCGTTCGCACGCTGCCACAGGGGCGGTGCAAATTGCGGCCGAAGAAGGTTGTGCTTGCCCGGGCCTCTCGCCCCACGTCTCCGCCTACGCCGCGACACACATCGTGTGGTCATCAGTCGTTCCTGAGACGCCCGTTCGGTGTCGACGTCGGTGCCGCGACGTCGGCCGTTTCGGGAGCTACGCCCGGTTCATCCGAAGATGATCGAGGCGACCTGCGACTGCCTTCCGTGGCGGTCGCTGGCAGGCGTTGCCGAGGTTCGACTTCCGTGTCGACGGCAACAGGAGCGGGGTTGTGGCTTGTTCGGTGTCCTCCTTGAAGGTGAGGAAGCGGCCGACCTTCGTGGTGGCCAAATGAGCGTCTTCCGGCCGCGCACGTGCGAGGCCGAGTGTGATGGTCACGCACGACAGGCGCGGCGACCGTGTGTTCCTGTTGGGCGAAGATCAACGTCCTTGGCTGGCTGGCCCCTTGGGCCTGCCTCTGGCATGTCTGCCAGATGCCGTGCTCTTCGCCTCCTGTTATCCCTGACCCTCTGCCGCTTCGCACACCTTGTCGTGTTCCGCGCCAGGCGCGGCCACCAGAGGTGGTGCCAAGGGCACTGTGTATCCACTGGCGAACTCTTCAGCTCGCCTGCCGCCGTCGGTCCTTGACGGCCTTGTATCGTTCTGCAATTTCGGTTCGCTGACGGTCCTTCGTCGCGCGATAGTCGAGGTACTCGCTGCGATTCCACAACTGCAGGTGGTTGCGAACGCCGACGAGCATGACGTCGCGGCCGAGCCGCTTGCGGTCGACCGTGCCCTCCGGAAGCACCACTCGACCAGCCTTGTCGGGCGTGAGCCGCGACGCTTGGCCGAGAACGTTGAGCATGTAGTCCAACTCGTCTGTATCTGGCGTGGCGTCGTCGCTTTCCGGAGCGACGCGCTCTTCGTAGTACAGCTCGGGGTAGAGCCAAATCTGGTTGTTCTGACCCTTGATGATGATAAAGCTTGACTCGTCGCCTCGCTCCATCTGTCGCCTGACCTCCGCCGGGACGAGGAGCCGACCTTTCTCGTCCACCGTGAGCGGCATTTCGCCGATAAAGAACGGGCCGCGCTGTGCGGTCGCTCTTGATGGTGGTGTTGAAGGCTCATCGGATGAGGTCGGCACGTTGCTCGTGGGGCACCTTGATGGGACGGGGCGACACTCTCGTCGCCTCCATGTTCCGATCGGTGGTGCGGCCAGGGAAATCTATCCGATCTGTTCCACCGCGTCCAGTGTTCCCTCAGCTCCGTATCTGTTGTCATCAAACGCGATCTTCCTGGATGAACGTCCGCTCACGGCACGACACTGGTCATTGAACGACAATTGGTTGTGGTGTTATGCAGGGGTTGTCCAGAGGTTCCGGCGGTTTGACGGATGTTGCCACCACGACATGATGGCGCAGCCGATTGGCAACAAGAACGCAGCCAAGACCACGAAGTGGAACGCGATGGGGGGCACGTTCACCCCTGGCCAAAGGTGAAGAATCACGCTCCCGAGGAGCAGGAAGCGAAGCAGCGCCTGCTCAAGCTCCCGAACACTCTCGGCGGGCAGCAGCCGCCGGCGGACGAGCGTTCCAGCCAAGGCTGCCACCATGGCCCCGACGAGCCAAAGCAACGGCCGGACGGCCGCCGTCGACGCAGTGGCCCAGAAGAACACGCCGAAGACAGTCGTTGCGAGTAACGCCTCCAACCACACGGCCCGAAGCTGAACCACATACCAGGCCGACGTGACGGCAAGCAGCGTCGCGCCAGTGCTCTCGCCGTCGATACCGCGTGATGCCAGCTCCGGCGACGCCGATGCACCTAACGCCGCGACCATCATCGCGCCGGCTAACCACCTGAGTGCATGTCCGTCCTCAGGCTTATCGCTTGAAGAAGGACTTGCCGTCGTTGTCGAACTTGCTGAGACGGTTGTGGACATAGAGGCCCTCGAGCAACAGCTCGCCCGCCCCGGCGAGCACCTGTGGATCGGACGGGTCCATGTTCAGCGCCCGGCACACCTGCTCGGCTCCGTCACGAAGCCCATCGACTAGGGCCATGTTCGCCACGAACTCCTTGGCCGACAGCTCGTCATCCGCGGGGAATGAGAGGTTGCCCTGGAACTGGTCGGCCACTTCCTCGAACTCGTCGGGCGTCGCGACGGCATCGAAGACGCTCTTGACGGCCTCGCCGATGAGCGTCTTGAGGAGCTTGTCTTCGCTCGCGTCGTCTTCGGCAAGGGTCATCTCCACCTTGCCGCGGGAACTGGCGATGACGTGCTGCAGATCGCAGGGCCGTACCGCAACGCGGTCTTCGCCCGTCAGGATGCCGCGACGTTCTGCATTGCTGACGGCCGCCTCGAGGTTGGCGATGCTGGTCCGCACCGACACGCCGCTGGCCTGGGACACGTGCGGGCTTGTGCGGGCGAGCCGCACGACCTCCTCGATGATCATCTGCATGTAAGGCGGCACGACCACGCCCACGCCGCTACCGCTGGGGCCGGTGTCGCGATCGGTCCAAGCGTTCTCCTTGGCGATCTCGATGCCTTCCTGGGCCGTCGCCGGATAGTGCGTGCGGATGACCGTGCCGATGCGGTCTTTCAACGGCGTCACGATTCGGCCGCGGTTGGTGTAATCTTCGGGGTTGGCGCTGAACGTCAGGAAGACGTCCAGCTCCAGGCGGATCGGGTAGCCGCGAATCTGAACATCGCGTTCCTCCAAAACGTTGAACAGGCCGACCTGAATTCGGGGCGACAAGTCCGGCAGCTCGTTGATGGCGAAAATGCCGCGGTTGGCCCGCGGGATCAGGCCGAAGTGCATCGTCGTCTCGTCCGACAGATACCGGCCCTCGGCATGCTTGACGAGATCAACTTCGCCAATGAGGTCGGCGATCGTGACGTCGGGCGTGGCGAGCTTCTCTTGATAACGCTGGCTTCGGTGAACCCACTCGATGGGCGTATCGCTGCCGTGTTCTGCAATCGCCCGCTTGCCGACCTGCGTGGCGGGCTGGAGCGGGTCGTCGTTGATGTCGAGCCCGCCGATGACCGGAATCCACTCGTCGAGCAGGCTCGGCAGCATGCGCAGGATGCGTGTCTTGGCCTGGCCGCGAAGTCCCAGAAAGAGCAGGTCGTGCTTGGCGAGCAGGCCGTTGACGATCTGCGGGACGACGGTGTCGCGATAGCCGCGGACGCCGGGGAACAGTTCTTCGCGACTGCGGAGCTTTTGGACGAGGTTCTTTCGGAGCTCGTCTTTGACAGTGAGAAAGCGGTAGCTCGTTCCCTTGAGCTGGCCGAGGGTTGCTGCGGAGGGATGGTCGTTGTTGTGGTCGGGCATGTCGTGCCGGTGGCGTGGGTACGTCGGGTTCGTCCGATAGTACGTGGGCAGGTGGGCCGGTTACCGGTTTCAAGAAGACCGACGCCCGCCCTACGATCGAGCGATGCCTCAGGACCCACGTCGTCGGTGGCTTCCCTGGCTGATGGGCTTTCTGACCGCGGCGTTGGTCGCCGGAGTGGCCGTCGGCGGGTGGTGGTGGCAGTCGCAGTCCCAAGCGGGCCAAGTGAAGAGGCAACCGCCAGATCCCAGGCCGCGGCTGGATGACCCGAAGCCGGACGCTCCGGAGCCCAAGCAGAATCAGCCGCAACCCGAGCCGCCCGCACCTCGCGGCCTGCTGACCGACGGCGACTACTACGTCCACGTCAAGCTCATCGAGCTTCGCCCCAAGAACGGCGACGACGCCTGGGACGTTCGCGGCGGGACGCCCGACATCAACTTCAAGGTCTTCTGGAACGACACGCTCCTGTACGAGGGGCCGACGCGTGACGATCGCCTGATCGCCGAGTGGGATCTGATCAGCATCGACGTCCACGACGCAGTCCTCAGCGGCGAACTCGATGTCGCCGGTGCCGTCAACGCGCCGCTCGTCCGTGCTTCGGAGGGGGGCGTGCTGCGGATCGAGGTGTGGGACGACGACGACTTCACCACCAGCGATCAGGCCGGGCGATTCGACCTGCCGATGGTCACGCTGCGGGAGAATCTGAACAAGCTCACCTTCGCCGAGGGAGGCGTGGCGCGGATCGAGGTCGATCTGATCCCGCGAGAGACGGACCTTCCCGACTTGCTTGAACGGGCCAGCGACCGATGAAGGCCAGGCGTCTTCTGGTGCGATTGCTCGTGCCGATGGCTGCGGCGCTGCTAGGCCTGGGCCTGGTCGCACCTGCGATGACCATCACCACCGATTTCGGCCGGTGGGAGGGTTGGATTCGACTCCTCGACCCCGACATGTCGGCCGAGGCGGAAACGACCTACAGCCTGCTCGGCGGCATCATGACGCTGCTCCGTAGCGGCGACGTCGCGATCGGCTTGTTGCTGCTGGCATTCACCGTCGCCTTTCCCACGCTGAAGCTCGCGTTGCTCGCCTTCGCAAACGAGCAGCCGACGCCAGGCCGAGCCGCGGCCGTGGCCAAGCACGCGGGGAAGTGGTCGCTCCTGGACGTCCTGGTTTTGGCGTTCCTCGTGCTGGCTATCAAGGGCCTGCCCGGCGGGAGCGAGCTGACGCTTCGCTGGGGCGTCTGGGCGTTCGCCGGCAGCGTGGTGCTGTCGTTGGTCGTGCCGTTGTTGAACGTGGATGCGCGCAACGGTAACACCACGCGATCTCCGTCATCCTGAGCGCAGCCGAAGGATCTCGGCTGACCGTGCGTGTTCCAGCCGAGGTACTTCGGCTGCGCTCAGGATGACGGAGCGAGAGTCGCCGGACGCTTTACCGCCAAGGGGCGTCCGTCGCGGGGTCAAACTTCGTTGCTTCTCGGAGACCGTCGATCGTTTCTCGCTGATCGTCGGTCAGCTGCTTGGGCGTCATGATCTTCAAAACGCAGAGCTGGTCGCCACGCTCTTCGCCTCTGGCGATGCCCCGGCCCTTGATCCGGAGTTTCTGCCCGCTGCTGGAGTTGGGCGGGACCGTCAGGGTGATCTTGCCCTCGAGCGTCGGCACTTCGACCTTGCCGCCCAGCAGCGCGTCCCACACGCTGATCGGCACGTCGAGCAAGATGTTCAGCCCGTCCCGCCGGAAGTAGGCGTGGTCGCGAACCGCAACCACGAGAATCAAGTCCCCCACAACGCCACCCGCCCGCTGACCCTTGCCGCGAAGGCGAACACGCTGGCCGTCCTTCACGCCGGGCGGCACCTTGGCCTCGATCTTCTCGGCCTCGCCTGGCGAACTGATGCGGACCGTCGTGCCGTTGGCGGCATCGCGGAAGTCGATCGTGACGGGCACTTCGATGTTCAGCTCGTTGGCCCGTGGGCGCGAGCGGGCCTCGGTCGAATAGTCGCCGGGCCCGGGCCGTTGCCTGCCGCCGCGACGACCGAAGGGCCCGGCGGAACCGAACAGTCCTTCGAAGACGTCGCCGAATTGACCGTTGCGCAGATCGTCGATGTCTTCGGCACTCACCCCTTGCCCGCCGAAGCCGCCCGGGAACCCGCCTGGAGGCGGACCACCTCTGCGGTAGCCGGCAAACGGGTCGCCACCCGCGCCCGGAGCCCCGGCTCCGACGTGGCCGAACTGGTCGTACATCTTCCGCTTCTCGACGTCCGAAAGGACGTCGTACGCCTCTTGCACCTCTTGAAACTTGGCCGCGGCGGCGGGGTCGTCCTTGTTGACGTCCGGGTGAAGCTTCCGGGCGAGCTTGCGGTGCGCCTTCTTGATCGCGGGCGCGTCGGCATCGCGGGGGATCTGCAGGACGTCGTAGTAGTCACGCTGGGCCATCGGTTAGCGGCGAGTGTAGACGCGGGCTGCGGCGTCTCGGACCACGGAACTTCCAGTCGTTGTACGTTCCGGCTCGTCGGCGATAGGTTCATGCCATGAGCGACACCGCCACCGGCACGCAAAAGTTCGGCATCATCGGCCTCGAAGTCATGGGCCGAAACATCGCCCTCAACATCGAGCGGAACGGCTACCCCATAGCCGTCTACAACCGCACGACGAGCAAGTCCGAAGAGTTCGTCAGGGAAAACGACGGCAAGAACATCAAGATGGGCGAGACCTACGAGGAGTTCGTGGCACTTCTCGAGAAGCCGCGACGCATCCTCGTCATGGTCAAAGCCGGCAAGCCCGTCGACTACGTCCTGGCCGACTTGAAGCCCTTGCTCGACAAGGACGACATGGTCATCGACGGAGGCAACTCGCTCTTCACGGACACCGAGCGGCGTGCGAAGGAAATGGAGGACCTCGGCTTCGGCTTCTTCGGCTGTGGCGTTTCGGGTGGCGAAGAAGGGGCCCTCTGGGGACCCAGCATGATGCCCGGAGGCACCGAAAAGCTGTACGACGAGGTCGACGAAATCCTCAAGAAGATTAGTGCCAAAGCAGAAGAAGACGGTGCGCCCTGCGTCACCTACCTCGGCAACGGCGGGGCGGGACACTTCGTCAAGATGGTCCACAACGGCATCGAGTACGGCGACATGCAGCTCATCGCCGAGAGCTACGACCTGCTCAAGCGGGTCGGCGGGCTCACCAACAAGGAGCTGGCCGAGGTCTTCTCCGACTGGAACACCGGCCAGGATCTGAAATCGTTCCTCATCGACATCACGGCCGACATCTTCAAGTACGGCACGGATGACGGCGACGATAAGGACCTCATCGATCTCGTTCGCGACGCTGCGAAAGCCAAGGGGACAGGGGCTTGGACCGTCCAGGCCGCGATGGATCTCGGCGTGAGCATTCCGACCATCGCCGAGGCCGTCATGGCCCGGTCGATCAGCGACCGCAAGAGCGAGCGCGAGAAGGCGGAGGACGTTCTGGTTGGCCCCGTGCCCGAGAGTGGAAGCATCGACAAGCAGAAGCTCATCGCCGACGTTCGTGCGGCGTTGTACTGCTCGAAAATCTGCTCGTATGCCCAGGGCTTCACGCTCCTGCAGGCGGCGGACAAGGAGTACAACTTTGGCCTGCGGATCAGGGAGGTTGCCGGCATCTGGCGTGCCGGCTGCATCATCCGGGCGGCCTTCCTCAACGACATCACCGCGGCCTTCAACAAGCAGCCGGACCTGGCGAACCTGCTGATGGCCGAGCAGTTCACCAATGAACTGGCAGAGCGGCAAGAGGCGTGGCGTCGCGTGGTTCGACTATCGGCCGAGCAGGGCGTGCCGACACCCGGCTTCTCCACGAGCCTCGCCTACTACGACTCCTACCGCACCGCCCGGCTGCCGGCCAACCTCATCCAGGCCCAGCGGGACTTCTTCGGGGCTCACACGTACGAGCGGCTCGACAAGCCGGTCGGCGAAACGTTCCACACCCAGTGGAGCGACGCCCAGCCCGCCCCCACAGAAGGCGGCGCGGCGGAACCATGCGAGCCGGGTGAGAATGTTGGCTAGTCACGACAATGCTCGGGGTTGGGGTTCGCACGCAGAGGGAGCCGCGGGACACGCCCCCGCGGCTCCCTCTGCGCGCAAAGTGCTGGCCACGTGCTGAGGCACATTGCATCACTCATAGAGACGGAACTCCTCGCTGCATCTGAAGGCAGGCCGCCAGTAGCAAGTCGGTTTCAAATACCTTGCGAGCCGTTGTCTTCGCGACCAAACACAGAAGGGCCCCGCATCGCTGATGCGGGGCCCGCTGCAATTCTCACTGTCCGGAAGACGCCGACCCGTCAGGGTCAAACCTCGACGGCGCCGACCGAGCGTTGACCGTCAGCGTCGCGCCAGTTGCCGTAGAAGTCGACAAAGACACCCGGGAACTGCTTGCCGGCCGTGGTGGCCACGCCGTTGGGTCGGTACTGGTTGTCGAGGCTGGTGTCGTCGAACTTGTCGTCGTTGACCTTGGAGTAGCCGAGCCAGTCCTGCTTCGTTTGGAAGCCGGAGTTGCCGCCACCGGTGCCGACCCACAGGAGGCCATCGGCCCACGAGAGGTAGTCGGCATCGGCCCAGACGTTGTTCTCGATGGTCTCAAACCCGCTGAGGTTGCTGGCATGGACCTGGAGCAACGCGGTGCCGTTCGGGCCGACGTAGAGGTCGGGAGCGACGTACAGGTTGTTGGCCAGCGACACGTCATCGGTACCGGCCCAGATGCGGGCGAACTGCCCGTCGGTGCTGTCGTTGATGATCGTGTTGTTGACGATGTTCGCGTCCTTCACGCCCCGGCCATACTGAGAGCTGTAACCCTCGATGATGATGGCCGTCTTGTCGTGGGATTTGAAGACGTTGCTGCGGACGTGGACGTTCTCGGCACCGTGCTCGACGATGTACGAGCCGTCGACATCGTTGGATTCGAAGATGCTGTGTCGGAACCGGGCCCAGGTCTGGTCGAGGCCGTCGGCATCGCCGAGTGGGCCGACGCCGTTGCTGCCGTTGAGGCGGTTGCCCCAGACGTAGGCGTGGCTGCCCTTCTGGACGTTGACGACGCCCTTGGCGTAGTCGTAAGGGTCACCTTGGTTTCGACGATCGATGTTGCCGAAGTCGTTGTCGCCGATGTTGACTCGCTCACCACCGCCGATGCGGATGATGTGTTCACGAGTGCTGTTCGGCACGGAGTTGCCCAAAATCGTCCAGTCAGAGCCTTCGATCCAGGAGAAGTAGCGACGCAGGTCGCGGGTTCCCGGAACGTCGTTGTCGAGGATCAAGACGCCCTCCGGCTGGCCCGAGCCGAGGATGGCGTCGCCGACGTCGTCGAAGGTCGTGTCGACGATCGTGATGTTCTTGCCGCTCGGCTGAAGCGCAGCCGGGATGCCGTGGCCGTTCGTGTCGCCGTCGTGGGGCGAGTCGAAGCGGACGTCACGGACGGTGAAGCCGTTCTTGCTGGTGTCGAACCAGAAGATCGACTTGTTGTTCCAGTGGTTGCGCGGGTTGGTCCACATGATCGTCGGCTTCGAGCCGGAGCCGTAGGCCCCGATGACGACGTTGTTGCGGTGGACTTGCAGCGTGGTGTCGACGTCGAACGTCTGGCCACGGTGCAGGAGGATCGACGTGTTGTTGCCGACCTGGTTGAGCCGCTCGATGGCTCGCTCAAGCGTCCGGATCGGGCTCGAAGAGCTGGTGCCGGAGTTGTTGTCGCTGCCCCACGGCGCGACATAGAGGCGATTGCGGGTGTCCGGTGTCACATTGACAGTGACGGACGAGGTGTCCTTCTGACCGGCCTCGTTCCAGACGCTCAAGCGGACGGTGTACGTGCCCGGCTGCTCGTAGAAGTGACCCGCGTTGAAGCCGGTGATCTTGTTGTACCGGCCGCCGTTGTCGCCGAAGTCCCACTCGAAGCGGGCGGTGTCTTCGTCGCCCGAGTTGAACCGGGTGTCGAGGGCATGGGCGTGGAAGGACGAACCGGCCATGATCGACGTCGAAGTGACGGCGGTGATCTTGGCCTCTGGACGAGCACCCGAGGTGGGCGGCGGAGGGGTCGGGTTGGGCGTCGGGTTCGGAGTCGGTGCCGGCGGAGGCGTCGGCGTGCTGCCGTTGACCGGACGAAGCTGAATGTAATCGACGTTCGCCGCGTCAGCGCCGTTGGGCTGGCTGAACTCGAGGCGAAGGACCTGGGTGCCCTGACCCAGCGAGACACGGCCGAGGCTCTGCTCGGAGAAGTTCGACCAGCCGTTCCTGCGAATCTCGGCCGAGGCGTCGCTGCCACCTTCGGCGACGACGCGAAGCTTACCCCGCCAGTTGGCGGTGGCGGCGTTGACGAACGCCTCGTACTCACCGGCCTGCTGGACGTTGATCGTGTAGTTCAACCACTCGCCGCTGGCACCCCAGCCGATGTGGGTGTTTCCACTGCCGTTGTTGATGTCGACGCGATCGTTGCCACGCAGGTTGGATGAGCCGTAGGCGGTGCTGGTCGTGTCGTTGTACGCGACACCCTGGCCGCCACGGTCGTAGTGCTCGGCCTGGATACGGTCGGTCGCATTCTTGGCGGTGCCGGTGTATGGGTACGACCCTGACGGGTTCGGCGTCGGGTTGCTGCCCCCGCCGACACGCTCGAACTCGACCCAGTTGAAGTCGGAAAGGTCGCGGTTGCTTTCGCCGAGGAACGAGACCCGCATGACCTTCTGGCCTGCCGACAGATTGACTGTGCCGATGTCGTAGGTGCGGAAGTCCGACCAGCCGCCGTTGTTGAGGTCGGCCTCACGGGAGGTGCCGTCGATGGTGACGCGGATACGACCGTTTGGCGAGCCGCTGCTGGCCCGCACCTTGATGCGGTACTCGCCCGATTGCTCGACGTCGGTGGTGTACTCGAGCCATTCGCCCGATCGGGTCCAGCCGACGGTGGAGTCGTTGTTGCTCAGGTCGACGCCCGTGCCGCGGAAGTTGCCGCCGCCGTTGTCTCGGCTCGGATCTGCATCCCAGAAGGAGACATCCTGTCCGCCGTCATCGTAGTGCTCGGCCTCGATGCGGCCGGGAATCGATCGGGCGGAGCCGCCGTACGGCTGCTGACCGCTCGTCGGGGTGCTGTCGCCGTTGGGCTCGCTGACGATGTTGTCAACGCCGTATCGACGCTCGACACCGCTGGCATCGTCCGTGCCGCCACGGGTGTCGGCGAAGTCGTCGCCCGACCCGCCGTGGATCGTGTCGTTGCCGCCACCGGTGAAGAAAGTGTCGTTTCCGGCCTTGCCGAGGGCGTAGACGGGCGTGTTGATGCGCCAGTCCATATCGAACCGGTCGCTGCCTGAACCGCCGTCGACGACGATGCGATCCACGCCACTCTTGCCGTACCAGCCGTCATCCTGGCCGTTGTTGAGGATGACCTTCATGAAGTTGCCGTAGTCGACGACTTCGATCTTGTTGTTGCCGTGGTCGTTGGCATCGACGGTGACGACCCCTTGCGAGTAGGAGACGCTAGACAACAGGCGACGCCCTTCGAGTTTCTCGAGGCCGCCGGCACCTGTCTCTTCGGAGAACGAAATGCGAGGTGTCACCGCAGCAATGGCCCGGCGGCACGCGATTTGACCCCGCTTTGGGGCGAAGGCCAATCGGCTAAGGCGGTTGGTCCAAGAAGTCGGCTTCGTCGTCATCGGCGAGGCGGGTATGTTAGTAGACAAGGGGAAGAGCTTGTAAGTTTGGTCTGAGATCGCGGCGGGCGAAGGACTCGCACGCCGAAGTTCCGCGCCAAGCGTCCAAGTGGACACCCGTGCTATCGGGGAGGCAAGGGTGCCGGATAAGCCGCGAAGGATCCGCAGCAACCAGCTCTGCCGTCATCGGTCCGGTGCGGTAGGCGTCTTCACAGACGTCTACTGCCCGGCCCCCGCGGACTGACACGAGGGATCAGCAACTGGTTAGGTCCGGTCTGATATTTTTTCGCGCCACTGCGACGAATTGACCACACCTGCTCTTCCAGGTCGGTCGACAGCACATAATTCGACCCACGTCGGCAAACACATACGCCCGCATTCGCTGCCACAAGGGCAACTAAACGCGGGCTCACGCCACCTTGATTTTACGCGTACCCCTACAAGGCCGAAGCCTTGGTTCCACGGCGACGCCGGGCGTTGATGACCTTTCGGCCGTTCCGCGTCCGCATCCGGGCTCGGAACCCGAGCTTGCGGGCACGCTTGACTTTACTGATGCGGTGCGGGTAGTGCATGGTGAACTCCAGGCGGCAGGGGGGCAGGATAGGCCTCGTCGACCCCAGATGGCAAGGAGGCTCTCGCTAATGCCCGCCCACATCTCCAGATCGATCGCGTGGCGAATACAGATCGCGGGCGATGTTTCTGCTAGAGTAGCAGAGGGATCTTCCTATGGAGGCGCGTGCAGCTGATGATCGATGAGGAGACAGTCGCGTCCGCAGAGGTGCTACTCGGACACCAGTTCGCCTCAAAGATCCTGCTGGAACAGGCCCTGACGCATTCAAGTGCGGCAGCGTCGCGTCAGCAGAGCAACGAACGCCTCGAGTTCCTGGGCGACGCCATCCTGGACCTCATCATCTGCGAAGAACTCTTTCTCCGGCATCCGGACCTTCAGGAAGGCGAGCTCACGACGATGAAGTCGAGCATCGTCAGCCGAAGGACCTGCGGCATGATTGCCAGAAGCACCGGCCTGGCAGATCTGCTCGTCGTCGGGAAGGGCGTGACCAACCGACGATCCATCCCCAACTCCCTCGCCGCAGCGGTCTACGAGAGCGTCGTCGCCGCTTTGTATCTCGACGCGGGGATCGATGTCGTTCGCCCCTACGTGCTCAGGACGATGGCCGACTTCATCAGTGAAGCCGGCGAGAGCGAGCACGCCCACAACTACAAGGCGATGCTTCAGCAACACGCTCAGCGCGCATTAGACGCGAGCCCCACTTATGAACTTCTCGACGAGAAGGGGCCTGATCACAGCAAGTGCTTCGAGGTGGGCGTCTCCATCGACGGCCGAACCTACGACCCGGCGTGGGGAACCAACAAGAAGTCTGCCGAACAGAAGGCAGCCGTCAAGGCTCTTCATCTACTCAAGGTGCTGGATGACGCTGAGCGTGATCTGGCTTTAGATGCGTTGGACGAAACGCCGCCAAGCCCGGCCTAGTCCGCCGATCAGTGGCTCCAATCGGCGAGGCTGCGGGCTACGAGCTCAGCGTCGAGCTGGCTCAAGTTGTCAGTCTGCTGCACCTGCACCCGAGGCCCGACCGGGCCCCAAGCGGTGGCGTTGCTGGCGGGGCCGAACAGCGCGTGCGTGGGCAGCCCACACATCGCCGCCAAGTGCGTCGGCCCCGTGTCGTGACCGACGAACAGCCCGGTACCCCGCAGTACGAATAGCAACTCGGCCAAATCGTTCGGCTGATAGAGATCTGCAACAGTCCGCAGCTTGGACAGATCGTCAGTCGACAGCCGCTCCGACTCTGCTTCACCGACCAGAACCTTGACGCGTCGCCCTTGCTTTCGGAGCAGCTCGACAAGCTGCACCCATTGCTCTAGCGGCCAGTTCTTCTTCGTCGCGCCGCTCCCGACGTGTAGCACGATCGGGCCGGTCCTGTCGAGCAGACGAGGCATGAGCCCCGTCCGGCCGATGCTTTCGACGATGCCGAGCGCTCCGCCATGAAGCAGCTTGTGCGGGAGGAGTTGATCCAGGAGATGGTCGATCGCGTGCCGCTCCTGCAGCTCCCTGGGTGGCGGGCGGAGCATCAGAATTTCAGCAGACGGAGCGAGCCGCTGGGCGTTCGCCATCCATTTGGCATCGTCTGGTGCGACCAACGAGATGACGTGGCTCGCCTTGGCAATCAGCTTCGTCGGCCGCTCCGGAAGGTCCCCGTCGCCGAACAGGGCGGACCATCCCCCCTCGACGTCGCGCGTTTCGACGCGAAGTACCTGCTCGGCCAGCTTCCCGCGATCGGCACCGACCACCGCGATGACCCGGCTTTGGGCCAGCACCCGGGCCGCCCCGAGCAGGAGTGGCCAGGTCAGCACGAAGTCGCCAAGACCGCCGTGGTGGAAGAAGAGCACGTTTCGACCGGCCCCTGGTGCTCCAGGCAGCTGCGGCAGTTTCGGCAATCGCTCTTTACCCACGGCAACAGGTTACGCCAGACGCCCCAAACGCTCCCACTTCACGCTGGTGACATTGCCGCCCGCACCGTCGGGCGCGTCGCGAGCCAGATGATCAGCACAGGCAGCGGCACCGCGTGCATCACCACGTCGACGTACCAAAGCGTGATGTTCAAACTGTAAAACGGGCCTCCGTTGGTGGAGAGCGACGACACCAGATGGTGCACCGCAGATGCCAGGCCGCCGAGGCCGGCAAGCAAAGCCGCAACGATGAACAAACGCAACCCCCAGCGTTGACCGCGGGAGGTCAGCAACCCGGCCACGAAGAACGCGGTCGAGATGATGATCACCGCAACGTCGGTGAGGACCGCAAAGTCGCTCCAGCTAAATCTGTCCCACGGGATGGCGTTCAGTCGCGGCCAGATCATGCGTGCAGACAGCGTGCAGACATGCCCGACCAGCATGAACAACGACACCCACATGATGACACGCGACGCCTTCCGCACCAGGTCCGTCGCGTCCGACGCCGTCGTGGCATAATCAAGCGTCAAAGCATCTACCGGCGGACTGGATGCTGGCTGCATCCACGCCTTTTACGTCATCGCGACACGCGGTGCACTGGTCGTGGTCGCCCGGTCGATCCAACCGCCGCCGAGGACCAGCTCGCCGTCGTAACAGACAACCGCCTGCCCCGGTGCCACGGCGGCCTGGGGTTCTTCGAACTCGACGCGAATCCGATCATCGCCCTCGACGTGCAGCCTCGCCGGCACGGGCTCGGCGTTGTAGCGAATCTTGGCAGCACACTGCACGCCGTCCGCTGCGTCGGCCAGGCCGGGGGCGAGCAGGTTGATTGACGACGCGACCAAACCCGTTGCCAGCAGGTCCGACTTCTCCCCGACGACCACGCGATTCGCCTGGGCATCCACGCCCACCACATAGATCGGACGACCGACGGCGATCCGAAGCCCGCGACGTTGGCCGATGGTGTAGTGCTGAAAGCCGTCGTGCTTCCCGACGGTCTTGCCGCTGGTATCGACCACCTCGCCCGTCTCCATGCCTCGGCCGCGACGGGCGACGAGGCCCGCGTAATCGTTGTCCGGAACGAAGCAGATCTCCTGCGAATCCGGCTTGTTGAAGACCGGCAAATCGAGCTCCTCGGCCAGCCGGCGAATCTCGCTCTTGGCAAAGCCGCCGACGGGCAGCAGCATCTCCGAAAGTCGGCCCTCCGACGCACCGAAGAGCACGTAGCTCTGGTCCTTCGAATGGTCGACGCCCCGAAGCAGACGCGGGCCATCGGGCGTGTGCTCGACGCGGGCGTAGTGACCGCTTGCGACGAAGCTGGCATCGACGGCCTCGGCATAGTCGTGCAGACGGCCAAACTTGAGCCAGTCGTTGCAGCGGACGCACGGATTGGGCGTTCGGCCCGCGTCGTACTCGCTGACGAAGTAGTCGATGATCCGGCCGAACTCACGCTCGAAGTTGAGCACGTAGAGCGGGATGCCGAGCTGATCGGCGACCCGTCGGGCGTCGGCGGCGTCGTTGACGCTGCAGCAGCCTTGCTTGTGCTTCTTCGTCGACGTCGAGCACGACTCGGCTTCGTCTTCCTGGGCGGCGCCGTTCCGCATGAAGCAGCCGATGACGTCGTACCCCTCGCGCAGCAGCAGGGCGGCGGCGACGGACGAATCCACGCCTCCGCTCATCGCGAGCACGACCTTCTTGCCGTTGCCGGTCACGCCTCAGGGTAGCGGCGTTTGTTCGAGAGCATCAGCGGCGCTGCGGAGACGCGTCGCCAGCTCATCCGCCTGGCCGGCGGAGAGGCCGAGGGTCTGCAGCAGATCGACCCGCCATCGACCACCGTCCTGGACGACGACGAATTCTGCGGGACGGTCGTCGGCGTCACCCGCCGGGGTGACGGTGGCGCGGTCCCCGTCGATCGAAACGGTGGCGTCGGTGACATCGAGTAGCGGGAGTTGCGTCAGGTCATCGGCATCAAGTCCGGCCGCGACCGCATCACCGAAGCCGGCGGCGAGACGTTGTTGCTCGACTTCGCCGACGACGCAGGCCAGGACGTCGCCGCGATGCCCGGCCCGAAGGCACATGGCGAAGCTCGACACCGCCTCACCCGGGCCGCCGAGGTCGACGTGATCCGCGACGGTCGGTCCGCGTGCAAGCCACCAGCCGCCCAACGCGATCGCGGCCACGAGCCACACGGCAGCGACGGCGAGGAACAGGAGCTTGGCTTTGTTCGGTCGCTTCATGACAGGAAGTCTCCCCGGCAGCCGCGACCTTACAGTTCGTGGCTGCCAAAACATCAGTCGCCGGCGGGGCGGGTCGTTGCCGACGCCGCAACGCCGGCAAGAAGGCCGCGGAAGGTGGCGGTTTGGTAGGCGGCCAAGGCATCTTCTCGCGTCTCGAATTCGTTCCTCCAGACACGATCAGCGAACGACGTGAGCGAGCTTCGCATCGCCTCGGCCTGTTCCAGGGTCGGACCGTTGACAAATGGCCGACGATCCAGCTCAAAGTAGCCGTTCTCACTGCGGACGAAGATAAGTCGATTTGGTGGTACTCCAAGGAAGGCGAACTCATTTTCAAACTCGATCGTCTTCGCGAGTTCCGCATCAAGGGCGGGTAGCGGGCGATCGGGAAGGCCCTCGCCAAACGTATGAGCTATGGCAAGATCGGCCTGAAGCTGTCCACTGATTATTGTCAGTGTCGGCAGAACGTCATCAACGTCGGTTACCTCATCCGACAAGAACGTGGCGGCACTTTCGGGAGGGAGCGACTCCAGAACCGATATGAAGTTGATGCCGCCGATGTAAACATGCTTTACATCAACGCTGTGCTTGACCCTTGCCCACGCAACGCCGGCGGCAACCCCCACGACAAGGACCGTCGCCAGTGCAATCGCGAGCTTAATTCCGTTCGACCGGCTCAAGCCGGCTTCTCCAGATAGCCCTTCGCCGCAAAGTGATCAATCGCCTCTTGCACGCCGCGGAAGACCTTCGTGGCCGTCTCCGTGATGAACGGGCTCGGCGGGCGGTTGGGCATCCAGACGACGTAGACCTCTTTGCCACCTTCCCAAGCGTGGTGAAGCTCGCGCTCCACGCCGCTCGACAGCCCCGGGCCGCCGCCGGGGAGCTCGGGGACGAGCGACACGATCATGTCGCTCTGGTCGACCATCTTGAAGTCACGGGCGTAGATCTGGCCCATGATGTCGCCGCTGATTTGAAGGACCTGCTCCGTCGGAATCGTCGCCGTGCCGTCGGCGGCTTCGACGGTCACCGTCGCCTCGCCCGCCGCCTTGGCCGCCTCGGCCTTCGTGTGCAAGACGAACTCGTCCACGTCGGCCGGGTCGAAACAGATGAAGTGCTCGTAAAGCGCTTCCTTGAACCGATCGATCTCCGCCAGCGTGTCCGGCAAGTCCATCACGTGCGTCATCGGAAACGACGGATAAACCTTCTTCCGCCACGGCTCGAACAACAGTCGGTAGACCGTCTTGGCCGTCAGCTTTTCCCGGCCGCGGCTGATCATGTAGAAGTGGCCGTGACCTTTGTGGATGTTTGCAAGGATCTCCGTCGCTAGCAGCTCTTCCTCACGCCAGACCATGATGTCCTTGAGCGTGTGATCCATGCCGCCGTGGTCGCGTACGAGGCGTTGGTGGACGCTTTCGGCGTTGTCGAGCAGCGTCATGTAGACGTCCGGGTCGAACGCCTGCATCTGGTCGTAGTCGAACGCGCTGAACAGCCCGTGACGCCAGCGGAAGGTGGCGTGGGTGTTGACCAGCACGTGCTCGTGGTGGTCGGCGACGCGGAGAATCTCCTTGAAGACCGCCCGGCGCAGCGTGTTGAGTCGTGTGATCGGCAGGTTGAGAATGCGGCCTGCCGGCACATCGGGGGCCTCGGCGTACATCATGTCGCCGACGTGGCAGACCGCCAGATCGTGCCCGTTGTCGGCGGCGTGTTGCTTGACCGACTCGAGGTACGGCTTCTTCTCAACGCCAACTTGCCCGGTAAAGATCGCTTTCATGCAGCCGCGACCTTAGCGACCAGCCGACGAGGCACCGGCCGAAGTGCGAATCATCTGATCCCGCAGCAATGCCGCCCGTTCGTATCGCTCCGTCTTGACGCACCGGTCGATGAGACGGTGCAGCCGTTGACGCGGGTCACGCTCAAGCACGCGTCGCACAGCGGCAAGCGCCTGCCGAAGCACGACCAATTCCTGCTGACCAGCTGCCTTCACGCCGATGGACACCCGGTGCCGCTTGATTCGCCGAATCGCAGACGACAACACCTCGACAGCCTCTGCATGTTGAAACTCGTCGTTGTGCCGGGCCGCCTGGGCTCGGGCCCGCATCATGACGGCATAGGGGATCCAGTGGTTGACCCCGTCGCGATGACGCGTCGGTGCTTCCTGAAGCAACAGCTTCATGGCTGCCAGATGATGACCGGTGTCGCGAATGACGCGATTCCATTCCTCCATCAGGAACCACCCCAGGTAGCGCCTGGCAACGAGCCGGCCCTCTAAGGCGAGTCCGTCCGACTGCTCGGGCGTCAGGGCTCGCTGATCGTGTCGCCGAAGTTCACGGAGCCAGGTGACGTCGCGATGCCGTTGATCGGGCGGGCCGTCGACTTCTAGCTGGACAATGCCCAGGCCGCCGTCGATGCGGAGCTGCATCTGTGCGCGCCCGTCAATGCCCGACACGATCCGTGCGGCCAAGTCACTGCCGGGCCAGTCGCCGGTGAGATGGCGCAGGTCGCGTCGTGGCGAGGTGGAGCCGGAGTTGCGATCCTTCAGCGTGGCTTGTGGCATAACGTCGGGCCTTGCCTCGAAAGGGGCATCCGCCCCGCCCGGCAGTCGTGTCGCGCCGGCGTCGACCCGCAGGAATCCTTCCGCGGTCGCCCGATGCTAACGGACGAGAAGACCCGGCGCGCGTGCGGGCGAAGCGCGCAACATGTCGCCGGAACACCGCCAGTTTGCACCACAAAGTTGCCGCAGACCACGTCGTCTACAGCTTGTTTATCACGACCTTTTATGCCACAAGATGCAGTAGATGACCCTCGTCCGATCGCACCCGCCGATCCCATCGTCGATCGGCTGGCGCTGGACGACGATGTCGACCTGGCCGGGCTTGGTGATCGCCGAATCGTCATGAACTTCGCCGAACCCCAGGCCGAGTACGCGGCCATGAGGAAGGCGTGCGGCCTCATGGCGCGGGGCGATCTCGCCGTCGTCGAAGTCGCAGGTCGCGACGCTCTGGCCTTCCTGAACAACCTGTTGACCAACGGCCTGATCGACAAGGAGACGAAGACGCCGATGCCGGTCGGCAGCGGTTGCTACAGCTTCTTCCTGAACCTCAAGGGCCGCGTCGTCGCTGATCCGTTCGTGCTGCGGGTCGAAGAGGAGCGGGTTCTGATGGTCGTAAGTCGGCTGCTCGCGGAGACGCTGGCGACTTCGCTCGATCGATATCGCTTCTCGGAGAAGGCGACGTTCAAGGTGCTCGCCGACGAGCTGTACGTGCTTTCGCTGATCGGGCCGACGGTTCTCGAGCTTCTCGGCGACGCGGCCGATTCGGCGGTTGCTTTCTCCGATCAACCCGAGGACTTTCCGGCGACCAGCTACCACGCGGTTGCAACGATCAAGCTCGGCGGCGAGCCGATGCACGCCTTTCACGACGACACGCTCGGCGTCCCGGCGGTCCACCTGCTGGTGCCGAGCGAGAAGGTCGCTGCAACGTGGGACGACCTGTGCACGCGGTTCGGCGAGACGGTGGATGACCGTCGCTACGGCATCCGCCGGCTTCGGCCGGTCGGGTGGGGCATGTTCAATGCCATTCGCGTCGAGGCAGGCCTGCCGATGCTTGGCGTCGACTTCGTCCCGGCCCCGCCGAGCAGGCCGGGGCGCAAGTCGGACGACGAGCCCGCAGAAACCAAAGGCGGCAGCCTGCCCGCCGAGACGGGCCCGTTGTTCGAGCGTGCCGTCAGCGTCACCAGCGGCTGCTACCTGGGGCAGGAAGTCGTCGCCCGAATGCACGCCCGCCAGGTGAAGGCCAAGAGCCTCGTCGGCATCCGCATGGCCGAGGACGCACTGCCCGGTGCCGGGGCGCCGGTGGAAGTCGGCGACGTGCAGGTGGGTGTGGTCACCAGCAGCACGCTCTCGCCGGTGCTCTCATCGGCGTCCATCGCCTTGGCCACGATCAAGCGGCCGCACTTCGAGGTCGGGACGGAGGTCATCGTTCCCGCCGAGGGCCGACGGGCCAAGGGGACGATCGTGAAACTGCCGTTCGTCCCATGACGGCCGGCGGTGAGTTGAGGACAGTCCGAGGCAGACACCTAAAAGACGGCCCGCTCTACGAACCCTGTTCGACCGGCTCTGAAACCGCATCAGTTCGCGAATTGCGACCGGGGCCTGAATTGCCGCCGGCCTTCTGCTCTTCGTGATACTCCTGCTCGGCGTTGATCTTCCAGACGTCGTGGGTCGTGCCGTCGTACAGGTTGTCCAGTGCTCGCAGGGCGGAAAGCATGGAGTGATCCTGGTTGTTGTAACGGTGCAAGCCCGTTGCGGCCGATCGTGGCGCCGTTGTCGAAGGCGTCCACGAAGTCGCGGATGGTTTGCACGTGGGCGGCGTAGTGCTCGTCGTAGACCGGATAACTCTTGGGCACCCTGTAGACCACACCGTCGACCACCTTGTTCGGCGAGATCAGTCCGATCTTCTCGACTTCCTTCGTCGCCAGATCGATGAGTTCTTCATCCGTCATCTCCCAGAGCGAATCGCCGACGTTGCAGAAGTACTCCATGCCCAGGGCCGTCCGCGTCGCTCGATCTTCCTCGGGAACCATCTCCTCCGACCAATTCTTGTAATTCTGCACGCGGCCAACAAGAACGGAGGCGTCGTGGACGTAGACCCAGTTGTCCGGGAACGGGTCCGGCTCGTCCACGATCAGGCAGACGGTCAGGTAGTCGCGATATCGAAGCGACAGCGCAGCCTCTTGAACTTCTAAAGGCGCGGCAGGCTCGACGACGCGGACGAGCGTCGTCAGCGGAAGCGTCGAGATGATCTTGTCGCCGGTGATGCGGGTTCCGTCTTCCAGCGTCACTGCCTTCAGGTGCTTGCCCTCACGATGCACGGTCTTGACGCGGCTGTTCAGGCGGCACTCGCCACCATCGCGATTGACCATGTCTGCCGCGTACTGCCATAGCTGACCCGGGCCACGCCTTGGGTAGTGGAACCTCTCGATGAGCGTCGTGATCTTGCCGTGCTTCGGCTTGATGAACCCGCCGAGCACCGCCTTTTTGAGCGACAGGTCCTTGATTCGTTGCGCGGCCCAGTCCGCCCGCAGCTCACCGGTGCTCAGGCCCCAGACCTTCTCGGTGTACGTCTTGAAGAACGTGCGGAACAGACGCCTGCCGAAGCGGTTGACGACCCACTCCTCGAAGTTGTCTTCCTTCTTGTGAGGAAACAGCTTCCACCGGAAGTAGCTGGCCATCAGGAAGGCGGACTCGCGGACGCCCAGGTTCCGCATCGCATCCAGCGGCTTCAGCGGGTAGTTGTAGAACTTGCCGTCGTAGTAGATCCGGCTGAGCCGCGGGCGGACGAGAAACTCCTCGCCCATGATGTCGTCCCACAGATCGCGGACTTCCTTGCTTTTGCTGAAGAACCGGTGCCCGCCCATGTCGAAGCCGTAGCCCTTGTACTGCTCGGTCCGACTGATGCCGCCGAAGCAGTGGTCGGCCTCTAGGACGAGCGGCTTGAGGCCCCGACGCGTGGCCCCAATCGCCGCCGTCAGCCCGGCCGGTCCGCCACCGATGATGATGAGATCGCGGTGCTCGTCGCTTCTTTCAGAAGGGATGCGCTTTTCCCCCGACACGCCCGGGCTGCCGTCCGATGTGCCGGCCGATCCCGCTTGACCGTCGACGATGCTAAGAGAATCCGTTCGGCGGTCGACGTTCTGCATGGTGTCTCGTCGTGAAGTACGAGCGTGGCGGGTGACTTCCCGGAAGGAACTCCATCGTCGCACGTCGCGTGGCGGCAGCATGCGGGTGACGCCTGCTGTCCTGGACGGTACCCACTTCGTTTCGGCGATGAAGCATACGAACCGAAGGGCTCTCAATCTTGAAACGCGGTTGCCGAATATCTCGACTCGGACCCTGCATGGAGTTGGTCATCACGAGCCGAAGCTGATGCGACTAGCTCGAATCGCGGGCCAAGTCTCTGGCTGCGAACCAGCTTCCCGCTGCAGTTGCGACCTGAACAAGGGCCAACAAGGCCGCAACGTCAGGTCTCCTCGGCAGCGGTCGGGCGACCAGACGCAAGTGGTCCCACGGGAAGCGGAAGGCCCCGTCGTCGTTACCGCCTGCCGTGTCGCGAAAATGTCGGCCACCGCGGCCGTAGCCGACGTGCTGTCGCCAGAGCGAGGCAAGGTTCAGATGATGAAAATGAGCGACTTCCGCCTCCCGCACAAGACGGATCCGACGCCCGCTCGACCGCCAGCGGCGGCACCACTCCCGGTCCTCTCCTGCTGCCAACGGATAACTCTCGTCGAAGCCGCCGACGTCTTCGAATGCCTTCCGGGCCAGGGCCATGTTGTTGCTCGTCAGAAACGTCGCATTGTCGGCATTGGCATTCAGCCTCTCGTACATCGTGTCAACCACCGACTGCGAGGCGGCGGATAAGCTGTTGCTTCGTAACGCGTTGTATGTCCACCCCCCGACCATCGCGTCGGGCGAGGCCTGCCACTCGGTATGAAGTCGACCTAGCCAGTCGACGGCAGGGGCACAGTCATCGTCGGTAAAGGCAAGCATCGCCCCGCGGGCTTCGGCAGCTCCGCGGTTTCGGGCCGATGCCGGGCCGCCGTTCGGCTGGCGGACGACGCGCACCCGCTCGTCGCCACGTTCGCCAAGGTGTCGGAAGCGGCGGGCGTTCCACCATCGTCGCAGACGATGATCTCCAGATCGGTCAGTGACTGGCCACGCAGCGCCTCGACGCACCGCAGAAGGGTGCCAGGCCTGCCAAAGGTCGGCACGACGACGCTCGCGACGGGCCGATGCGTCATCGGACGATCTCCCTGTAGATGTCTTCGAAGCGGTCGAGCACCGCGTCGTCGGTAAAGTGGGCCAGTGCCCGCTCGCGTCCGGCACGTCCCATGGCCTCGGCCTTGTCGCGATCGCTCAGGATGCTCCGCAACGCGGCGGCCAGTGCATCGACGTCACCGGCGGGCGTGGTGAGACCCGTGACGCCCGGATCGACCTGCTCTGCCAGGCCCCCTGAGTCGGTCGTTACGACGGCTGTGCCCCGCATCATGCCCTCGGCGGCAACCAGGCCGAAGGGCTCTTCCCACGTGCTCGGTGCCGCCTGCACCCAGGCGGTGCTGAACGCGTCCTCCATCTCGCTGGGGTGACGTGGCCGAGGAAGCGGGTCGCTCGCCGAGACCGAGTGTCGCGGCAAGTCGTTCCAGTTCGGCCCGCTGCGGCCCGTCGCCGGCGATGACGAGTCGGACGTCGCTGTTAACCTCGCAACGGCCTTCAGCAGGACGTCGACTCCTTTCTTCGGAATCAATCGGCCGGCGTACGCGACGGTGGGGACTGCGTCGGCGGTAGTGGCGGCCGGGCGTCGGTGACGGCAACGCCGTTGTGCACGACGCCGTCGACCCGCACGTCCTCCGCCTGCAGCCGTCGCGCGGTCCAGTGGCTGTTGATGACGATGCGATCGAACACGCTCAGGTCCGTCAGTCGATCCTGAGTCGCCCACCGCGCCACGCCGAGCCACGACATGCAGCCGGCCTTGTGGCAGATCGACGCCCGGACGATAGCGGCAGGGCGAGCCGTCGGGCAGCGTCTTGGTGTTGATCGGGCAGATCAGGTTGTAGTTGACGACGTGCAGGATCGCCGGGACATCCCGAAGCGATCTTCAGAATCAGCGGCGACAACTGCGTCAGGAACATGCGGACGTGAATGACGTCCGGCCGAAACTCGCGGACCGCCTGGCGAAGCTCGGCGAACGGCGTCGGGGTTGCAGCGCCTGCAGGATCGGTTGGAGCCGCATGCTGCCTAGACAGGTCCGTCGGCCAGGATCGGCTGATCGGCGATCGGTGCGGCGGTCGAGGCGAAGAACTCCGTGGTCGTGGCCGCGTTCGCGAAGCCTGTCGCGGAGCATCACGCTCATGCGCTCGGCCCCGCCGACGGGGCGGCCGTAGTCGTGGACGATCAGGATCCGCATGCGGCCTCCGGGCGAGCGTCGTCGGGCCGCAAGGCGTTTAGCAGTGTCGTCGGCATGCCGAACTGCAGGCAGTGCGTCGTCAGCCCCGCGAATTCGGCCGACCGTTTCGTCGGGCGACGTTGAGCAGTCGCCAGAAGCCCGGCGTCCGGCCGCCGCGGACGGCGGCGTCGCTGCAGAGTGTTAAGACGAAGCCGGCGTAGGCGTCAGGGCTCATCAGGTGACGACGTTCGTCGGCAAAGGCCAACGCGTCAAGACCGTCGTGCCTCGTGCTCACCCGAGGCCGCGGGCGGATGTCCCAGACGCAAAGCGGGTCGGGCCAGCCGGCGAATCGAAGTGTGAATCCCTCGACCTCGTCAGCCGCACGCAGAAGCCAATCGAGGTCGACGTAGCGACGCAGCGACTCGTCAAACGGATGCGGCGAAACAAGGCCGTCGGTCCCAGCCATGTCGACGTTTGGGCCAAACCCTCGCCCGTGCCGAGCGACGTTCTGCGGAACAAGTAGTCGCAGATCGGCTCGCCCTCCCGCGGCAGCCGTCGCGGCCAGATGAAGCTGGCCTCGCCCGTGTCGGCTCGGACGCGGCCGACGGCCAGGGTGGCGTCCGTCTCGAGGACGTCGAGTTGCATGTCGCGTCTTGCCCGGCAGCCAAATGTCGTCATCGTCGAGTAAGGCGACGACGATCGCCCGTCGCCCGCGCGACGCCGGCATTGCGGGCGGCTCCGTTGCCGAGGCCGGGAGTCTGCAGAACGCAAAGGCGATCATCGTTCAGCAACTCAACGCGCTGCCGCGTCTGTAAGGCGTGCTGCGGGTCGTCGTCATCGATGACGACAATCACCTCGTCGACTTCGGTCTCTGCCAGTGCCGACCCGACGGCCTTCACCACGACATCGGGGCGACGCCTGGTCGGGATGATGGCTGAGACGGACGGCATCGTCAGGCGGACCCGGAGGCAGCGTCGCCTGACGGCAGGGCCAGCGCGGCGTCGACGTCACGACGGTCGGCGTCGGTCATGTGCCGGGCCCGGTCGAATTCGAACGCCGCAAGCCGCTCTGCGGTGTCGCCGGGGCCGAGGGCAAATCCCACGGCCTGCCCCAGGGCGTCGACGGACAGCCAACCCAGCAACGACGGCCAAAGCTTCCAGCCGACGGACTCCTGGGCCACCAGCGTGCGGCGGCCCAGGTGCTTGAGTCGCATCAACGGAAACAGCGGCGAGCCCAGGACATACCCGATCCGCTTCAGCGTCGACCAGTTGCCCGCATCGGCCCGCGTGGCGGCGTAGAGCCGGCCGCCGTCGAAGCGGAGCTGTCGCGTGCTGGCCGTGCGGCTCGGATTGAGGTGCCGGACGCGGGCATCGGGCTCGAGGTAGAACCGCTGGCCTTGCTTCAGGAGCGTTCCGAGCAGGTTGCCGTCGCGGCCGAGGCGTCGCTCCAGGTCGTCGCCGACGGAAGCGAGCAGGCGTTGTCGGTCGTAGGCGATGTTGTGCCGACTCACGTGCGTCGCCGGCCCGCGGCGGTTCTCGCCGACCCACGAGCCGTACGCCAGCAGCAGGTTGCACCAGCTCTGCGGCGTCTTGGGATTGGCGTTCTCGAACGCGCTGCCGATGGCGATGTACGGGCCACCCGTTGCCGTGCGGTGAGCGCGCGACGACGCTGGCCGCCCAGTCTGGTTCGGGGTAGGCGTGATCCTCGTTGAGCCCGATGACGGGCGCCGTCGCGGCACGGATGCCATAGGCGGCGGCGACGTCGACGTTGCTGATCGGGCCCTCCGCAGAAACGCGGACGACGCGTCGGTAGCCCGCGTCGTCCAGGTCCGCCGGGGCGTCCTGCAACGCCTCGAGACTTGGCCCGACGAGGACCAGCTCGATGTCGCCGACGATCGTCTGTCGACGCACGGCGGCTTCGGTCCGCGCGACATCTGCAAACGCCGTCGCGGCCACGAGGATGACGGACAACGCCGGGCCATCGGTTTCCAGCGGCGACGGGTCGTTGGGTGTCGGCACCCGCTCGGGGACCTGCGCCGTCGCGGTCTCCGCGGCACGCTCGGCCGCTTCGACCAGCGAGGCCGCGTTGAAGCCGTCTTCCAGCGACACCCGAGGCGGCACGCCGTCATGACAGCGGGCGACAAAGTGCTTCAAGGCCGAGGGATGGCTCGGCTCGCCACCGAAGAGCAGCATCGACTTGAGGCGACCGGGCGTGCCTGCGACCAGTTCGGCACCGGCACGGAGCTTGTCGTTCCGCTGCGTCGGGCGGCTGCGCGGGAAGCGATGCAGTCTCGCCGCTCAGACGATCGGCGACGAGCCGCCCGTTGGTGCCGATGATCTCGACTTCGTCCACCTCGCTGCCGCTGATCGTGTGCAGGCACTGACCAACGACGCCTCCGGCAAAGCGGAGTTGCACCGTCGCGGTGTCCTGGTCTGATTCACGGCTGAGCACTTGTGCCGCGACCTGCTCGACCGGTCGATCGAGCAGCCACGGCAGCAAGTCTGCGTGGTGGCTGAACAGGTCGAGCAGGGCACCACCGCCACTCGTGCGAGAGGACTTCCAACCCGGCAGCTGCCGGGCGGGCGTGCAGAATGACGATCGCACGGCCACGACGTCGCCGACGGCGTTCGAGTGGATCAGGTCGCGGAGCTGCTTGTAGGCCGGATTGAAGCGGTAGTTGAACCCGGCCATGACGGCCCGACGGCCGTGCTTGGCCTCGGCAAGCTCTTGGGCCCGCAGGACGCGACGAGCGTCGCTCGTGGACGTGGCGATCGGCTTCTCGACGTACACGTGCTTGCCCGCCGCCAACGCGGCGACGGTCACACGGGCGTGCATCGGCGTGGGCAGGGCGATGACGACCGCTTCGACGGCGTCGTCGCGAAGAAGGGCTGCGCCAGTGCTGATGGATCGTCGCACCCGGCGCGGCCGCGGTCAGCTCCTTGGCCACCGACGCGTCGGCCGCCGCCGGTTCGGCGATGGCGACGAGGCGAGCATCTTTGGCCGATTTCAAGGCCGGCAAATGCAGACGCCGCGCGGCCCGGCCACAGCCGATGAGCCCGATCTTGAGATGCTTGTCTTCGCGTTGGTTCGACACGACTGGAGCTTGTTTCAGAACGGCAACGGCAGATCGAGACACGTGTCGATTGCTCGACGCGGCAGGGTAGCGTGGTCGACACGCCGGTCGCAGACGGTCGCCGGTCGCCGGTCTCGCAAGCGCGGCGGAGGATCGGCATCCGTCCACAAAGCAGCTTTCGTCCATCGTCGTCATGCAACCGCCGTCACTCACGATCGTCATTCCGACGTTCAACCGACCGAAGCTCTTGCGTCGGGCCGTCCGGCGCGGCGATGGCTCAGGATGTTGATGGCGTGGAGGTGGTCGTGGTCGACGACGGGTCGGATGAGCCGGTGTGTCTGGACGAGCCCGAGTTCGCACAGGTCCGCGTCGTGCGACAGGACAACAGCGGCATCTGCATCGCGAGGAATCGCGGCGTCGAGGAGGCTCGGACGCGGTGGGTCGGCTTCTGCGACGATGACGACCGCTTGCTTCCATCGTTCGCCCGACTCTCACTCGCCGCGGCGACGGGTAGCGACCTGCCTCGGCCGGTGGCGGTGCTGAGCGGGTTGTCGAACGTCGATGACGCCGGTGTCGTGCTGGATACGCATCGTCCGCCGACGCTAGAGAAAGGGCGACACTTTTGGATGGAAGAGCCGTCGCCGGGGACGTCGTTTTTGTCGAAGCAGACGCTGGTCGTCGAGCGGGATGTTCTGCTGGAAGTCGGCGGATTTGATCCGGAGATCAAGGGTCGCGAGTGGACCGATCTGTTGCCGCGACTCAACGAGGTGTGCTCGATCGAGGGGGTGGCCGAGGTGACGTATCACCGGTTGAAGCACACCGGCCCCCGCATCTCCACGGCAGGTGGTCGCCGGCAGGTGAACTTCGAACTTGTAGTCAATCGCCATCGCGAGCGGCTGGCGGGGCATCCGCGGGGATTCGCGCGGTTCCTGTACGACCACGCGTACACCTCCTGGCGGGTCGGCCAGAGGGTCGCCTCGTTTCGAGCGCTGGCGAGGGCGATGCGGTGTGATCCGTCTTACACGTCGAATCGTGTCCTGCGTCAAACCTGGCAGGTGGCGGTAGGGCTGCTACGCGGAAAGCCACCGGGCCAGGCTTGACGGCAGGAGCCGCACCGGCACGACCGCCAGCACCATCCCGCGACCGCCACGTGTGGCGAGCAGAAGGCCGGCGTAGACGAAGGTGAAGACGCAGGCCTGCACGCCCAGCCGGACGAGGGCGCCCTCAAAGGTCATGCCCGCCGCCAGCGGGAGGACCGCGCCCGACGCCATCGTCGCGACGCCCGCCAGCAATGCCGCTAAGGCCGGCCGCTCGACGGCCCGCAGAACGTCGCGGCCGATCAACCGCCCGCCTCGGACGCAGGCGACTAGGGCGCCTGGTCCCGTGACTGCAGATGCCAGCAGCAGCGCCCACGCGACGCCGATGGTCTCGAAAGGCAGCCCCACCAGGATGAAGGCGACAAGCACGGCAGTCTCTACGTACGACCAACGCAACTGCTGCGACGTCCGCCCCTCGGCCAGATAGATCCACTTGACGCAACGCCCGATTGCCTGAAAACCCATCGCTGCCGACAGCAGGACGAGCAACGGTGCCGCTTCAAGCCACTGATCGCCCAGAAGCACTCGAACAACGGGGGTCGCTTCGACCATCAGCAGCACGTGCGCCGGGAACACCGCGGCGAGCAACACGCTCAGGCCGAGGCCGGCGGCGTGGCGGTAGTCCTTCGACGCAGCTTCGCCCGCGGAAGCATCGCCAGCGGTCTCGGCATGTTCGATCCGGCGGACCTTCCCGCTCAGCCCGCTGACGGCGACGTAGACGAGGGGCGTTTGCACCTGCTTGCCGGTGAATTGCGCCGACTTGGAGGCCCGCTCGTACAGGCCGACGGGTGCGAGTTCGCCGACGCGGCCGAGGGCGGCGATGTCGAAGGCGCGGCCGACGTTCAAAACGAGCCGCGAGACGGTTGCTTGTCGACCGAAAGCGAACGTGCTCAGTCAGCTCCGCCACCGGCGGCCCGGACCGCGGCAAGCCGGGCCTCCAACCTTGTCCGTAGGAAATGATCGCCACGAGCAGTGCCACGCCCGCCTGCTGCACGATCACCTGGGCGATCAACGCCCATGCCGATGCACCGGCATGTGCAAGGCCGATCGCCAGGCCGGCGGCGGTCAGGAAGGCGGTCAGCTCCGCCACGACGATCCATCCGAACCGCATCTGTCGTCGCAACAGGCCCAGCGGCACGATGCCGACGGCTTGCACCAACAACCCCGCGGCCAGCGCCGGCAGTGCCAGCCAGAGCCACGCTTCCCCGTACAACCAGGTGATGAGGGGCGTCAGTGCCAGCAACGACGCTGCCAGGAAGCCGCCGTAGCGCAGGGAGAGCCAGAACAGGCTCGTCAGCTCCGCCTGCGAGAGCCGGTCGGCCCGCACGATGGCCGCGGTCAGCCCGAACTCGCGAAGCGTCGCCAGCAGGCCGAAAGGCACCATGGCCAACGCGAACAGGCCGAAGTCGTCCGGGGCCAGCAGTCGGGCCAGCCACGCCCCGGCCACCAGCCCGAGCGTCGTCTGAACCACCTGCGCCGCCAACGTGACGCTACCGCCACGACGTGTCGATGCCGCGGAAGACGGGCTGCGCCGGACGCGTCCGATCCCGCGACGGGCCGATCTCCCGTCTGGTCAGGCGTCGGGTTCGATGGGTTCACGGTTCCGGTCGTTGCGACGCTTCTGTCTCGAAGGCCTGTCCTGCGTCGGCAGGAGAGCCCGGGCCGGTCCAGCGGAGCACGAGGAATCGCTCCATCGGTTCGGCCGCTTCGTCGAGCTTGGCGATGATCTCGTAGGGGTCGTCGGCGAAGGTGTTCGGGAGCGGGCGGTCGAGGGACCAGACGAGGTACGCGTCCTGCCCGTCAGACCGTGCGCGTGTCGCTGCGTCACGCGCGCGTCGGGCAAGTTCAATGTCATCGGTTTGATCCGTCGCAAGGCCGAAGATGGCGTACGTCGCCAGCGTGTTGTCGGCCAGCCTGAAGACAGGTCGGCCCAGGTGTCCGGCGACGCTCGTCAGCGCGACGTCGTTGTGAGCCATGACGAACCCGTCGCGGGTGAGCCGGGCGACGTCGTCAGCTTCGCTCATCGGCCGCCAGACGCCGAAGAACGCGGCCGCGAGTCCGCTCAACGCCTGCACGCCGACAAGAATCGCCAGCGCCGATGGCCGTCGTGTTGGAGCCGATGAACCCGCAGATTGCCCAAGCCAAACGGCCAGCAGGACGACGAGATAGACGTGGCCCACGTGCCGGGCTCCATGGGCGGCCAGCAGTGGGACGAAGAGCAGGGCCGTTGCGGTCGCGAGAAACGCCAGCACCGGCAGACTTCGCCAGCCGCCCGCCTCGCGAAGGATCAGCGCGACCCAACCCACGGACGTCAACAGCAGGAGATGGCCGGCGAGCTTTCCGAGCTCGGCAATCGGGCGTACGACGAGCGTGTCGTTCCACCACTCACGGTCGGCCGGCGGCATCGGTATGAGGCCGGCGGCGATGTGGGAGCCGAAGTCGCTGGGCCGTTGGTCGATGGAAGCAGCCTCGGGTCCTTCGGCCTGCACGCTCGGCCGATCGATCGTCGCCGCGTTGAAGCAGCCGCGTGACGTGCTCGACACGCTCCGCGGAGCCGATTTGAAGGGCCAACATCACGAACCCGATCGTGGCGACGGCGGCTGCTCCGGCGAAACGGGCCGGATGCGTCCGCTTCTGCTGGAGCCACCTCGCGCCCGTCGCCACAGCCAGTGATGCAGCGATGGCCGCACCGAACAGACTGAACTGCATCGCCGCGGCCAGCAGGAGCGCGGGTGCGACGGGTCGGTCGGGCCGGCGAACGAGCAGGATCGTCGCCGCTACGAGCAGCATCGCCGCCGGCGAGTACGACCGGCTCAACACCGCCCATTCGAAGAAGAAGACGTACCCCAGCGGCAGCAGAAGTCGCAACCATCGCGGTGCCGGGAAGTACGCCAGCAGCAGCAGGGCGGTGACGGTCGCTGTCATCCCGTGGAGGACCTGCATCGCCCAAGGCCCGCCGCCCAGAGCGTCGACGCAACGCAACAAGAGGTGCCAGCCGGCCGGATGGCCCTCCAGTCGTGTCACCGCCAGCATGGCCCCGAGAGTCTCGGGCTCCGTGCCGACGAACCAGGCCTGCCACTCGTCCCGCCACATCACGTGCCCCGCCATCCGCAGGCCCAGGATGAGGGCGTACAGGAGCGTCAACGGGATCGCCCAACGCCAGTCGCCTGTCGCACTCGGGCGGGCTCGAAGCGATGTCGCCGACCGCCGACGAACGTTAGAGATCAAGGGAGAGATGCGTGGCATCGAGAGCGGGCGAATCGCTGGCTGCCGGCGTCGATCGGTCGCAAGAGTAGTCGACAGCCGAAGACGCCGGACGCTTCGATCCGGTCATGTTCCACGAGGCGCATAAAGACCGGGTGTCTGCATCCGAAGTCAACGCCGCACCCGCTGTCACGGTGGTCGTGCCGGTCTTCGAAGACGCTGGCCATCTGCATCACTGCCTCGCCGCGTTGCGGGCGTGCGATCCGCCACCGGCCGCCGTGGTGGTCGTGGACGACGCGTCGCCGACACAGGGTGCGGCACTATCCGAGCTGAGCAACGAAGCGGGTGCGAGCTTCGTCCGCATGGCAGAGAACGCAGGCCCGGCCGTCGCTCGAAACACGGGCGTGGAGCAAGTGGAGACGCCCGTCGTCTTCTTCGTCGACGCCGACTGCGAGGTCGCAAGCGACGCCGTCGGCCGCGTTGCCCGAGCGTTCACTTCCGGCGAAGACATCGACGCCGTCTTCGGCAGCTACGACGATCAGCCGCTCGATCGGCACGTGGTCAGTGCTTGGAAGAATCTTCAGCATCACTACACGCACCACGTGTCCGCCGGCGACGCCGGAACGTTCTGGAGCGGCTGCGGCGCGATCCGACGCGAGACGTTCCTGCAGCACGGCGGCTTCGACGCCGGCTACGGCAGGCCTTGCATCGAGGACATTGAACTTGGCATGCGGGTCGTCGCGGCAGGCGGCCGCGTCCTGCTCGACCCGGCCATCCAGGTCAGGCATCGAAAGCGTTGGACGCTGGTCAAGATGCTCCGCACCGACCTCTTCGACCGGGCCATCCCATGGACGAGGCTGCTGCGACGACATCCGAAACTGGCGGAAACGCTCAATCTCCGGCCGACGCAGAAGCTTGCGGCGATTGCGAGCTTTCTCGTCGTGGCTGCTGCTCGCATTGGCGATCGTGCTGTCGCCCGTAGCTGTGGTGGTCCCGGTCGTGTGGGTCGTTGCCCTCATGGCTCAAGAGCGATTCGCGTTCCTGCGAGTCCCCGCCGCCGGGGTCGCCGTGCTCGTGAGCGTGGCGGCGGTGATCGGGTTGCCGTCCGCGCGGCTGGCATTGCTGGCGGCGGCCTTCCTGCTTGGCGTCGTGCTCTTCTTCAACCGCGGCCTCGTCCGGGTCGTCGCGCGACGCATCGGCATAAGCGGGGCGATCTTGAGCGTCGTGCCGATGGTCGGCCACTACCTGGCCGCGTTGATCGGCTTCGCCATCGGCACGCTGACCCAACGCGCTTCGCCGGTCGCCGCGTCTTGAACTCGGGCCAACGGATCAACACATTCCTTACAGCGCGGGGCTGTGGTCTTCTGCTTGTCGCAGTCAGCTTCAGGCAGAGGTTATGCTTACGGCTCCGGCTTCGTTCATCGTGCTGCTGGCGAGCGATCGATCGGCTACAACGCTGGCACCGAAGGTCGGCTCGGCGACGGTTGGACGCACTATTCAAGCGACTGACACCTGCGGCACGGTCGTCATCCCTGAGCCGCGGAACGTAGAGAAAGACCGCTTGCGGCGGCCCCGTCGGTGCGCAGCGGTCAGGGAGAACTCGAACCGAAGGCGAAGCATTCCATGCACGCACGGGCCGCACCGAGACGCAGCACCGGCTAGCTGGCACGAACAGCAGGTTGCTGTCGCTGACGGCCCCTGAAAACAGCGGAGAGGAGAGGATTCGAACCTCCGGTACGGGTTTCCCCGTACGACGCTTTAGCAAAGCGTTGCCTTAAGCCACTCGGCCACCTCTCCTGGGTGGTCGCCAGTCTAGTCGGCATGCACCGGCTCGGGCAAGCCGACCGAACCATCAGGCTTCCATCGGTTTGGCCACCATGTAGATGATGAACCACGCGATGCCTGCGATCAGAATGCGGATGAGCGGCAGCGGGAGGAGAAGGCTCACGATCGCAAGGGCCAGGGCGAGAAGCACCCACAGCCGTGACTGGTTCTCGACGTCAGTGATGCGGTATGCAGCAATCACCAGAGCGCCGATCATCACAATCTTGAGCATGCACAGAACCTAGACCGGCATCCAGGGCTCGTCACTCACGCTTGTCATCGATGTCGTACGCCGTCTGAGTGCCGGGCAGCAGACGCTCGATCCGCTCGACGTGCGTCGCCCGGCCGGTGGTTTCGTCAATGTCGGCCAGGACGCCGCAGAGACGGACGTCGCCGGTGGCCACCTCGAAGCTCGCCGGGATCTGGCGCGTCATCCAACTCAGGACGGCCTCCTTGCGTCGGCCTAGGACGGAGTCGTACGGGCCGCACATGCCGACGTCGGTGATGTAGGCGGTCTGCTTGTTCAGGATCTTCGCATCGGCCGTGGGCACGTGGGTGTGCGTGCCGAAGACCAGCGACGCCCGGCCTGCCAGGTGCCAGCCCATCGCCTGCTTCTCGCTCGTCGCCTCGGCGTGGACGTCGCAGACGATGACCTTCACGTCCTTGGGCATCGCCGCGATGACGCGGTCGGCGGCTTCGAACGGGTCGCCGCCGGGCAGGCTGTTCATGAAGAGCCTGCCGCTGACGGCGAAGATGCCGACCTTGACCTCTTTGCCGTTGATCGGGACCGGGATGACGCTGAAGGGGCTGCCGTGGCCGCGCGGGCTGAGGTTGGCGGGGCGAAGGATGCGGCTGCTCTCGTCGAGCGTGCGGAGGATGTCTTGCCGCTTGTGGAAGTGATCGCCCAGTGTGACGCACCCGACGCCGTGCTCCCGGAGGTCGCGAAAGATCTTGGGCGTGATGCCGCTGCCTGCGGCGGCGTTCTCGCCGTTGGCGATAACGAACTGGATGTCCAGCTCACGGACGAGGTTCGGCAAGAGCGACCTGACCGCCTCACGGCCGGGCCTGCCGACGATGTCGCCCAGCGCAAGGAGTCGCATTCAGGAGACTAGGTGCAGCCCGACTACTCCTTCGAAACGCGCTCGATGTACGAGCCGTCGTCGGTGCTGAAGCGGATGCGGTCGCCCGGGTTGATGAAGGGCGGCACCTTGACGATGCGGCCGGTTTCGGTGGTGGCGTCCTTGAGCTGGTTGGTGGCCGTCGCGCCCTTGATGGCGGGGGGCGTGTCGGTGACGACCTGGTCGACGGTTTTGGACAGCTCGTAGCTGACCATGTTGCTGTCGTGGTAGAGCGCCTGCATCTGCGTGTTGGGCGTCAAGTACAGCGCGTCGTCGCCGAGGACGTCCTTCGGGATGCTCGGCTGGTCGTACGTCTCGGTGTCCATGAAGACGAGGTTGTCGCCTTCGTCGTAGAGGTACTCGACGGTGCGGCGATCGAGGCTGACGGTCTCGATGTTGTCGGTGGCACCGACTCGCTTGTCCTGGATCGTGCCCTTCTTGACGTCGCGGAGCTTGAACTGGACCTTGGCGCGAAGGTTGCCGGGCGTGTTGTGGTCGGCGTTGGTGACGACGTACAGGACGCCGTCGATGACGATGGCTTGACCGCGGCGGATGTCGCTGGCGCGCATAAGTGGAAAGGGTTGGAGGCTCGGAAGATCGCCACCAGAGGGCGGCCCCGACCATAGCCCGCCGGCCGTGGCCAACAAGTTGCGCATACTCCACCGACCATCACTCGGATAGCCTCGGGCCATGCAGCAGATCAAGCTTTTCAAGGGCATCGAAGGTGAGCCGGGTCAGCTCGAAGAGCGAATCAACGCCTGGATTCGGGAGCACTCGGTCAAAGTCATCCAGATGACCGGCAACATCGCCCAGCAAACGCCGCCTGCCGACGAGACGGCTGGCGTCATCGGCAAGGGCTTTGCCTCCAGCGACATTCTCGTGGTCATCCTGTACGAGACGGCTGATGATGCCGGCTGATTTAGTCTCGGCGTTACCGGGCCTCTACTCTGCATTGTGTCACCGGCGGATGCCTTCATCGTCCTCGTCGAGATTGCGCGGTGGACCTGTCTGGTCACGCTGGCAGTAGCCGTCGTCGCGACTTTGCTTGCGGAGACGACGTGGGCGCCCTGGTATGCCCGCGTCTGTGACTTTCCGCGGTCGCAAGTCGCCGTGGCCGCGCTGCTGACAGGGTTCGCAGTGCCGCTGCTGCATCTGGTCTTCCGCGGCACGTTGACCTTTCTCGACGGCATGGCGCTGCTGCTGGGCCTGTTGGTGGTCGTCCGGCAGGCTTTCTGGATCTGGCCCTACATGCCGTTTGCCGCAAGAGACGTCAACGACGCGGAGAACCCGCCTGACGAGAACGTGCTTCGGCTCATCGTCAGCAACGTGCTGCAACCGAACGAGGACCACGACCTCTGGCGACGCGTGATGTCGGATGAGGATGCGGACGTCTTCGCCCTTGCCGAGGCGGACCAGACGTGGATCGATGCCGCCAACGAACTGATCGGCCAGAGCCACCCGCATCACGTCCACGTGCCTTTGGACAACCTCTACGGCATGGCCGTCTGGAGTCGGCTACCGACCAGCGATGTGTCGGTCGAGTACACGGTGCAGGAAGACATTCCGAGCGTCCACATGACGGTTGAGCTTGCGAGCGGGCAGAAGGTTCGGGTGCATGTCGTCCACCCCCGTCCGCCGGCGCCGCAGGAGAGCGATTCGAGTGCGCCGCGGGATGCCGAGCTGGTGCTTCTCGGCCGACGCATCAGCGAAGCCGAGGAAGGGCCCGACGCGCTGCCGACTGTCGTCTGTGGCGACTTAAACGACGTCGCCTGGAGTCGGACGACCGATCTCTTCCTCCGGCTCAGCGGCCTGCTCGACACGCGTCGCGGTCGGGGGCTGTACAACACCTTCCACGCCGGGCACTGGTGGGTGCGATTCCCGCTCGACCACGTCTTCGCGGGCCGGGCCTTCAAGCTCGTGGAGATGCGCCGACTCGACTATGTCGGCAGCGACCACTTCCCGATCCTCGTCTGCGTCGCCTACGACGACACGGCCGAAGCGGAACAGCCCGCGCACGAGCGAGACGAATCGACCGAAGAAGAGGCCAGCGACCGGGTCGACGAACAGCTGGATCGCGAGGCCGACGACAACGACGCCGGGCACCTTCGTCATGACCGCAAGGCCGTTCAGGACAAGGACTGAATGATCGGATGCGGTAGCCTGTCCCTGTGAGCACGCTCTCCGGCACCCCGACCTGGTCCGCACCGTCGCCCCGTGGCCGAGGCGGGTTCGCGCTGGCGGCGTTGATCGTTGCCAACCTCGTCCCGCTCGTGGGCGTCATCGTCTTCGGCTGGGACGTGCGTGAGATTCTGTTGCTCTACTGGGCGGAGAACGTGGTCGTCGGCTTCTGGACCGCGGCCAGGATGCTGCGCGTCGGCGGGCTCAAGACGCTGCCGATGGTCGCGTTTTTCAGCTTTCACTTCGGGATGTTCACCGTCGTGCACGGGATTTTTGTCAACATCATCACGTCCCCCGGCGGCATGGGCGGCTTCGGTGGCGGGTCGCCTTCTTCCTTGCTGGCGTCAGTGCCGCCGCTTGCGCTTGTCGGCTTGTTCATCAGTCACGGCGTGTCGTACGTCCTGAACTTCCTCGTCGGGGGCGAGTGGCGCGGCTCGACCGTGCAGCGCGAAATGACCCGGCCTTATCCGCGTCTGATCGTCCTGCACGTGGCGATCGTTGCCTCCGGCTTCTTCGTGATGGTGATCGGGCAGCCGATCGTTCTGCTCATCCTGTTGGTCGTCATCAAGACCGGCATCGACGCCATCGCCCATCTCCGGCAGCACCGGCACTTAGATCTCGACGCGGGTGGCCAGGATGTAAGCCGCAAGCACGACACTGCCGAGCATGACGACGAATAGAAGCCAGCGTGAAACCGTCTTCAATAGTGGCGTTCGCGGGGCCTTGTCGTTCTTGAGGTCGACGGAAAAGCGAGACGGAACGTCGATCGCCTCGTACGCCCTTGCCAACTGGCCGATCGCGTCCTCTTGAAGCTGGACAAGTGCCTCCCGGGCTGCTCGCCGATGTCCTTCGGCGGCGGTGACGCTGCAGTCCATCGCCACGCCCACCTGCCGATTCGTCAAACCCGCTGCGTCGCCCAAGAGCAGGGCTTCCTGTTGCTGGCGAGGCAGCTTGCGGAAGGCCGCAAGCGTCGCCTTCTGTTGGACCGACGACGCAGAATGGAGCAGGGGGTCGTCTCGGGCACCCGTCGGGGCGGCGACGTCGCGGAGCAAGAGGATGGTGTGATGGCGAAACCACCGTGTGGCCGCATCGGCGTCGCTCCAGAGCGTCGAAGCTTCTTTGGCCTGTTCAACGATCTGACGAACGGCAACCTCGGCCTCGCGGGCGGTCCGAGACATCGCAACACACGTCCGCCAGACGAACGGCAGATGAACGCTCAGCGACGCCCGCAGAAGATCCTTAGCCTTGTGTCGCATCGACCGCCTTTGCCAGGCACATGCTCGACGCACGCACGGCTTGGGCGTCGATGATCGGCAGTCCTGACCTGCCGACGCCGTCGAAACGCCCGGTCATCCCGCCCGGCTCGACGATCACGTGGCGACCGACCCAGGCCAGGCCATCGGCGAAAGCTTCGGCATTCTGAGACCAGCCACGGTCAGGCGTGTCGGCCCACGTGCCGAAGGCGGTGCCGAGTTGCCTGAGCAGGTCCAGGCGATGGAGGTCGGTCGCACCTCGCCCATCCGGCCAGTCGTGTGCGGCGTCAGTGTTGATGCCGATGCCGATAAGATCATGACCGGCAACGTGCTCACACAAGATGCCGCCGACCTTGTCGTCGCCGATGAGCAAGTCGTTGGGCCACTTCAGGCGAATGTCGACGCCGAGGGACCCGATTGCTCGCCGAACCCGCACGGCCGCAGACATGCTCGTTGTCGGCGGCGGGGCGTCGGGCTGCGCGAAGCAGAACGTCACGGTCAGGCCCGTAGGCCGATCGGTCTGATCGTCGACGGAGTTCCACGTGCGAAGCCACCTGCCTCGACCGGCAACCTGCTTGTCGGCCACGACGGCCAAGGGGCGATCCGTCAGTCGGTGCTCGACCAGGCTCGCGGCGAGGTCACTGGTGCTGCCGATCTGGTCGCGAAAGACCACGTCGAAGCCGCCGAGGTGTGCCTCGACCGCTTCTCGGGTCAGTGGCGCGTCCGTCGGCTGCGCGTTCTCGGACGTTGTAGTCACCGGCGAGGCTTTGACAGGAGTCGTCACGGGGCGGTAACGTACGGTGCCCCGCGTTCGGCCGCCAAGGGCTGAACCACACGCCACGCCGGCTTGCCGAGCATGGCTTGCCGCTTTTGCCTCATCGAGGCCCTGACCAGGAGTCGTTGCCATGACCCGCATCCACAGCCGTATCGTCCGTCGTGCCACCAGCCGTGTTGCCCTGGCCGGCATGCTTTGCTTCGGCGGCTTCACGCTGACGAGCACGTCGGGCTGCACCCGTGGCCCTGGTGCCGGTGAAATCACGGCCACGCCCGTCTTCGGCACGCGTGAGCGGTTCAGCCGCATCGGCCGAAACATCGACATTGAAGCCAAGATGCTCAACGACGACCTCGACCGGGCGCTGCTGCTTCGCCCCGTCAGCGGCCTGACCGTTTGGCAGATCCCGTGAGCAGCGCCTCACTCTGAGGCGTCTTTAAGTTTCGCGACGACCTGTGCCAGCTCCGCCGTGGGGATGGCATAGGTCATGACGCGCCCTGCCCGGGCGATGTTCATGCCGACGAGCCGGCCCTCGAGGTCGATGATCGGCCCGCCCATCTGGGCGGCCGGCAGGACCGTGTCGTGCTGAAGCACCGCGGGAAAGTCGCTGCTACGCCTGCTGAACGTCGAGCCGCCCATGAAGTTCTGGGCCCGGGCGACGAATGACGAACGGATGCCGCCGAGGCGAACTTCGAGCTCTCGAGGCAGCCCGTCGCGAACGACCTGAACCTTAACCCGGTCGCCCGCACGAAACTCGTCGAGAGCGGTTTGAAGGAGCGGAAAGCTGGTCACCGGCTTTCCGCCGACGGTGGTGAGCAGGTCGCCGAACTCGATCCCGGCTTCCGATGCGGGGCTTGCGGGAAAGACTTGGGCGACGGAAAGCCCTTGAACCACGTCGTTGAACGTGATCCCGAGCCGGCCGTTCTGCAGGCGGACGGGGCGTACGAGGGTGTTGGCGTCGCGTCGAATCGTCAGGTTGAAGGTCGCGCTGGGCCTGTCGAAGCGGAGGGTATTGATGAAGTCCTGTCGCGACGAGATGGCTTGGTCGTCTCGGGCGATGAGCAGGTCGCCGGCGCGGATGCCTGCGTTCCAGGCGGCTCCGCCTTCTCGAACGCGTCGAACGGGCAACCCCGCAACGCCGTCCGGAATGGTCGCGACGCCTAGTCGAAGGCCCTGGGCGTCGATTTTGCGGGACCCGTCGAGGCTGATGTTGCCGATAGCCAGCGGCGCCCCGTCTGCCGGGCCCGGGCCGTCGGGATCGGCGTCGATGCTGATGACCCACCGGCCTGCCCGCAGCTCCGTCGCCTGCTCGACTTCCTTGTTCAGGTCGAGTGCAGGAAGGTTCCGGCTTTTCAGTCCGGTCAGACGGAGCAACGCGATGTCCGTCTCGGCATCAGCGGCCACGATCTGGGCAGCGGCGAGCTCGTCGGTGTCGTCTGAGGGATTGAGGTCGACCGCGAAGGGTCGATCGACCTCGCTCGCCTTGGTGACGATGAGGCCGTCAGGCGAGACGACGATGCCGTAGGCGATCGGCATGCGGCTGTCGTCGGAGGCAACGAGTCTCACCGTCGCCTCGGCAGCCCGATCGGCGAGATCTTCGAATGCGAACCGAAGCCTGTCGCTGTCCTTGAAGGTGGCCGGATCCGCAGGCTCTGTCGCGGGGCGATCTGCCGAGGCAAGTGCGACGCCGACAGCAGTCCCGGCGACGACGGAAAGCAGGGCCGCCCAGCGGGTCGAGCGGCTACCGGTCGTGCCCGGGTTCCGGCCGGATTGATCGTCCTGTTGCGGTCTTCACTCGCGGCCTCCATGGATGTCTGAACGCGCTGCCAGTTCGACGCGAATGGAACGCACGGGTCCGTCGGGCGACTGCACTTTCAGCGAGATGAGGTCGCCGGCTCGGCTGTTGCTCAGGGCCTGGTTGACCTGGCTGAAGTCGTAGACGCGGATGCCGCGGATCGAAATCACGCGGTCGCCCGAGCGGATGCCGACGCGGGCGGCGGGGCTTTCGGCAACGACGCTGTCGATGACTGCCGCGTCTCGGCTCTCGGGCGGGCCGTTCATCGTAATGCCCAAGACGCCTTGGTAGCTGCGATCTCGCGGGACGAGGCCGTTGGCAGGTCGTCCGGACAGCCCGACCGGCGTCACCGCGATGGTCCGTTGCCCGCCGTCGACGTCGGCAATGCGATATGCGACCGTCTGATCGGCCGGCATGCTCAGGCGATAGTTGAGGAAGTCCGTTTCGGAGTTGATGACGCGGTCCCCGACGCCGAGGATGCGATCGCCCGCCGCCAGGCCCGCCTCGGCCGCGGCGGAGCCGGGCAGGACCATGCGCACGGTCGCGCCGACGCGGCCGTCGTCGCCGATGCCTTCGCCGGCACCTCGTGGGGTGCCGTCGTCGATGTTGCTGTCGCGTCGCGTCCCAAGGTCCAGGCGCACGCCATCGTCGGCAACCTGCCTTTGCATCCATTCGGGCAGCTCGAAGCTCCCGGCGTCGCGGCCTGTGGCCATAGTTTGCCACTCGTCGACGAACCGGTCGACCGGCACGTGCACGTTGCCGGCCAGGATGTTGCCGCCGAGAGTCTCTTCGCCGATGCGGCTGTGGATGCCGATGACGCGGCCGTCGAGATCGAACAGCGGCCCGCCCGAATCACCGCCGACGAGCGTGTTGTCGCTCTGCAGCAGGTCCGCCTCGATGCGGTTGAGCCGGCCGACGCGAACCACGGGCGGGCGACCTTCTTCGTAGCCGCCGGGATGACCCATCGCAATAGCCCACGTGCCGAGGACGAGGTCGTCGCTGGTGCCGAGGCTGGCGAAGGGCAGGGCGTCGGGGGCTTCGGCGTCGTCGATGACGGCCATGCCAGCGTCGAGCGAGCGGACCCGACCCAGGCTTCGGCCCGAATACGTGGTGCCGTCGGGCATGACGAACTGAATCGGCATGTTCGCCGGACCGATGACGTGGGCGGCGGTCAGCACGATGCCGTCGGGCGAGACGATGACGCCGCTGCCTTGCCCGTTGCGTAGCCGAAGGCCGACCGTGGTCGGCAGATTCTTCTCGACCACGGTTAAGATCTTCCGCTCCAACTCCAGCGCTTCTTGCACGTTTCGCAGGCGTCTGGTCGTGCGACTCCTCCCGCGTCAGGACCGGCGGGAGCGACGATTCCGCCTCCGAAACCGGCTGTGCCGCGACGGCCATGACCGCGGGTGTTCGGGCAAAGGAGGTCGCAAAGACCAGCGCGAAGGCGATCACCATCGGGATCAACCCGACGATCGATCCGATCGCGTAGCGGACGACAACCGCCTTGACCCCGGCCTGTGCGGAGACGGCTGGCGGCGTGGGCTCGTCAAAAGCGTGACGCATTCTTCGTTGCGGCCCCTGGTACGGCATGGCGTTAACAGTACCCGGTCGCCCCCGGTGGAGTTGCACCGAAAATGCATCGAGCGTGACCGACGCGTGAGAGAACCCTTCGAATGGGCAGGCGTACCTTTAGTAGTCGATGCAAGCCACCCTCACGACATCTGGTGCGACGCAGCCGCGGAAGGCGTCTGCCGTCGTGGAGCGGGAAGAGGTGAGCTTTGATCGCGTTCGGGTGAAGCTCGCGGTGCTGGCGGATGCGGCGAAGTACGACGCGTCCTGCAGCTCGAGCGGCGTGAAGCGAAAGGGCAGGGACGACGGGCTCGGCAGCGCCAACGGCACAGGCATCTGTCACAGCTACACGCCTGACGGTCGATGTGTGTCGCTGCTCAAGATCCTGCTGACCAACTACTGCATCTACGACTGCCAGTACTGCGTCAACCGTGTCAGCAGCGACGTCGATCGTCAGCGATTCAGCGTCGAAGAGGTTGTGCAACTGACGCTCGAGTTCTACCGCCGAAACTATATTGAGGGCCTGTTCCTTAGCAGCGGCATTATCAAGAGCGTCGATTACACGATGGAGCAGCTCATCGAAGTCGCGAGGCGGCTTCGGCACGAGCACAAGTTCGGCGGCTACATCCACCTTAAGGCGGTGCCCAAGGCGTCGCCGGAGCTGATGGCGCGAGCGGGGCTGTATGCGGATCGGCTCAGCGCCAACATCGAACTGCCGACGGACGGCGATTTGAAGGAGCTCGCACCCGAGAAGACGCTCGCCGATGCCGACGGCACGATGAACGACATCAAGGGTGGCATTGTGGAGTCGAAGGAAGAGCGGCGAAAGAGCCGAAACGCGCCCGTCTTCGCCCCGGCTGGGCAGAGCACGCAGATGATCGTCGGGGCCACGCCCACGCCCGATCGCGAGATCATCAAGACGGCCGGCGGGCTGTATCAGAAGCACGACCTGCGACGCGTTTACTACACCGCGTTCAGCCCGATCCCGTTCGGCGACGCCCGTCTGCCGCTGATCAGCCCGCCACTGGTTCGCGAGCATCGGCTGTATCAGAGCGACTGGCTGATGCGGTTCTACGGCTTTCGAGCGGAAGAGATCACGACGCCTGATCAGCCGGCACTGGATTTGGAGATCGACCCGAAGCTGGCCTGGGCCCTTCGGAACCGGCACCTGTTTCCGGTCGACTTGAACAAGGCCGCGCGGTGGCGACTGCTGCGGGTGCCGGGGCTGGGCAAGCGGACGGTCGAGCGCCTGCTCAAGGTTCGCCGGCATCACCCGATCCGCGTGGAAGACCTGGGCCGGCTGAACATCGCGATGAAGAAGGTCCGCCCGTGGGTCATCGCCGCCGACCACAACCCGGCGACGCGGCTGTTGGACCTTGACGATTTGCGTCAACGCGTGGCCCCTGTCGACCGGCAGATGACGATGTTTTGAAGATGCAGGCGTTCAGCTCGCAGTCACCCGAACATAGACGACGCGGTCGTTCTTGAAGAGAAACGTGAGGTACGCACGATCGATGCCGAACCAGCCCAGTGCACCGGGCTGACTTTAACCATCGGGCGAAGACGTACGTTGATCCGTCCGCCATTTCGACGGAGGTATCCTCGTCAAGCGTCAACTCTGCATCTTCATCAATGATGCTTCGCCACTCGGCTTCCGAGATAACGTCTCCATCTTCGTCTGACCAGTGATCTCTTCGAGTCATGTGCAGGTCGTATCCCATGATTTTCGATGCGTCCCTAGCCAAGCCAGAGAGATTGGGCTTCACGACCATGCGTGTGAAGCGTTCGCATGATGCGAGCCCCGACCGTGAGGAAGGGGTTCTGACGGTACGACCGCGTCGTAAATAACGGACCACCTCCCTTATGGTCGGGGCTCGCGACCGAAGTTTGCCCGTATCCGTCACCGGTGCGGCAATCCGTTGACGGGAGAACTTCCTGAAGATTTGCTTTCTCGCTAATGGACAGAATCGCGACAATTGTTCTAAAGCCGAGCCGCCGCCGTCACAGCAGGGTCACGAGTTGCCGGGCGAAGGCCGCCTTGTCGGCGACGGGCATCTCGACCTCCGAGCCGTCCTTCCCGAAGACGACGGCCCGAACCTCGCCGCTGTCGAGCGTCGCGATCGGGTTGAAGACGAGCCAGTCGCACCCCTTGCGCTCCAGCTTCTCCCTCGCACGACGGCGGGCGTCGGGCGTGTCGTCGTCGAGGCTGAAGCCGACGAGGACCTGGCCGGCCGTGCGGGCGCGGCCGGCGGCGGCGAGGATGTCCTCGGTCGGCTCGAGCTCGAGCGTCATGCCGTCCTCGCGATGCAGCTTGACGTCGCTGACGCGTTTGGGCCGAAAGTCGGCGACGGCCGCGGCCATGACGAGGGCGTCGCACGTCGGCAGCCGCTCGAGGACCGCGTCGTGCATCTGCCGCGTCGTCTCGACGGAAGACGATCTCGACGCCGGTCGGCATCGCGACGGTCATGCTGCCGCAGACGGCCGTGACCTCGTGCCCGGCCTTGAGGGCGGCGGCGGCGATGGCCGCGCCCATGCGGCCGCTGCTCCGGTTGCCGAGGTAGCGGACGGCGTCGACCGGCTCCCGCGTCCCGCCGGCGGTCAGGAGGAGCTTCACGGCGTCGTCACCTCGCTCAGCAGGACGACCGGCACTTCCGTCGCCGGCTTGAGGCGCTTGTCGTTTGTCACGAGGGTGTCACCCCGATGCTCGACGGCCGTCGCCACGTGGATTGGATCGACCGTCGGCAGACCGTGCTCGCGCACTGCAGGGCGACTCGCCGTGTCGAGGATCGTTGCGGTCGACCGGCCGAAGGCTGAAGCTGACGAGGGTCGTCGATCATCGCCTCGACATGCGGCGCATGTCGTCGAGGCGGTTGTGCATGCGGCACGTCAGGATCTCGGCAGGACTGACCTCGCTTGCGTGAAGCTGTACGTCGCCGACCGCTGCTGCGATCAACAGCGGGCGTACGACGGGCCACGCAGCGTCGCGTCGCTCGCACGCCGTAGATGAGCATCGTTCGCGTCGACGAAGACGTCGGCCGCCATCGGGAGGATCAGCGTCGGCCACTCGTCCTCGGCTCCTCGTTGATGAACGCGTCGATTTCCTCGGCCGACTCTGAACGTGCGCGGGCCGTCGTAGGACTCGAGGCATCTCAAGGAGGCATGCTTTGTAGCGATCGGCATCGTTGCTTCGGCGTTCTCGCCGCTTCCGCGCGGCGAAGCCGGCTTGCGTCGAGCGACTGAACGATCAGCTCGACGTCCTCGCCGACGGCAGGTGCGGCGACACGTCGGCCTCGACGCGCCCGCCGCGGCGGCGCGGGCGCGGACGTGAAACGCTCGCTCGAAGCGACCATCGGCGGGTAGCCTCGGGAGCCGCGAGCGTGTGCGCGTCGGGCTCGGTCTTCGGCGACTGCTCAGGCGTCAGGTCTGGCGGCGGAGCGTCGCCATCGGCGCGAGGCTCGGCAGGGGCGGCGACGGCCCGCCCGCACTCTGGGCAGACGCCGCTGGCGTTGCCGGTCAGGTCGTAGCCGCAGGCGTTGCAGAGGTGCGGGCAGTCGTTGTACAGAACGTGTCGCTATCCTCGCCACCTGCCTGATCCTCCACTGAGTCATCATCAAAGAAATGCAGTGCGAGGAATGTCACGACGACGATGAGCGATGCGCAGAAGGCGCCGGTGCTGGACAAGCGCTGCGCAAGGCTGCCGCCACGGCAGCAACCACCAACGAGCCAACAGAACGACTTGGAGCAACTCGAGACACCGTCGCCAGGCTGCCTCACGTCTTGTCCGTCAGAGCGTTCGTCGAAGAGCACGAGCCGCTTATCCGGCGTCAGGTGTGAAAGTTCCGGAGCAGTCGATGAGCGTCCGATTGAGGTACTCATGTGTTCGCGTCGCTCTGTGACTCGCAGTCGATCGTCCAGTTGCCTGTGACCGCGGCTCAAGGTATCGCTGTCCTGATCCGCCAGCCGTCCCGCCCCCTGATTCCGACACGCCAGCCACCCGCTGTCGGGGCCGACGAAGCTCACGCCGCGATGCTTGAGCTTGTCGACCGCCTCGACGGTCGCCGGGTTGGCCCACATGCGGTCGTTCATGCTCGGGGCCATCAACACCGGGCAGGCCGACGCTGCGACGAGAAGGCTGACGACGTCGTCGCACAGGCCGGCGGCCGCACTTGCAGATGAGGTGCATCGTCGCCGGGGCCACGAGCAGGAGGTCGGCCTTCTCGGTCAGCTTGATGTGCTGGGTGTCGGCGGCGTCGACCTGGTTCCAGATGCCGGTGTGGACCGGCCGCTGCGTGAGGGCCTCGAAGGTGAGGGGCGTGACGAACTTGGCGGCGGCGTCGGTCATGGCGACGGTGACGCCGCAGCCGTTCTGAACGAGCTTACTGACGACGTCGCAGACCTTGTAGCAAGCGATCCCGCCGCCGATGCCGACGACGATCTCTTTGCCGGCCAGCGGTGACAGGTCGAGGTCCACGACCTCATCGTAACGTGTCCGGCCGTGACGGACGACGAGACGATCTGTGCCCTGGCCACGCCCGAGGGTGCGGCAAAGCGGGCGATCATCCGAACGAGCGGGCCGCGGGCATTCGAGGCGGCAGAGTCGCTGGGTGTCGCGGCTTTGAACCACGGCGAGGCGGTCGCAACCCGTGTTCGGCTGGTTGACGTCGAAGTTCCCGCCGACGTCTATGCCTTCCGCGGGCCACGCAGTCACACGGGGGAGGACGTCGTCGAGTACCACGTGCCCGGCGGACCACTCGTGTCGCGGCTGTTGCTGGAGGCGGTGCGGGCGGTCGGCCTTCGCGAGGCCCGGCCCGGCGAGTTCACGGCCCGGGCGTTCTTGAACGGCAAAATCAGCCTCGACCGTGCCGAGGCGGTGCAGGCAACCATCGCGGCGGCGTCGGACGTGGAGCTGGCCGCGGCGGATCGGTTGAGGCGGGGCGAGTTGGGGCGTCGCCTGGAGGGGCCGACGGAACAAGTCGCCGCGTTGCTGGCGATGGCGGAGGCGGCGATCGATTTCGCGGCAGAGCCGGACGTCACGGCCATGCCTGAAGCGGCGGCGCTGCGCCAGATCGAGGCCGTTCGCGCGGAACTCGCTCATTTACTCGATCAATCGACTCGTCGCCTGTCCGAAGCGCACTCCCATCGTCGCGCTCGTCGGCCGACCTAATGCCGGCAAGAGCACGCTGTTCAACGCCCTCATCGGCCGGCAGCGGGTCGTCGCGTCCGACCTGCCGGGCACGACCCGCGACGGCATCGCCGCAACGACGACGTTCGGCGACACGACGCTTCGGCTACTTGACCTGCCCGGCATCGCGGAGTTCGACGTCGACCTCGACAATCGAGCGGCCGACGTGGCGAGGCGGCGGACGGCGGACGTCGACCTCGTCGTGCTCGTCCGCGACGCAACCGACGACCGGCCGGGGGTTGCGTCGGCGGACATCGAGGTGCTGACGAAGACGGACCTCGTGCCCAAGTCGACGCCGGGTCTCGGCGTTTCGGCCAAGACGGGCCGGGTATCGAAGAGCTGAAGCAGATCCTCCGCGACCGTCTGACCCTTCGGCCGAGAGTCGAACTGTCGTTGAACCAGCGACACCGCGACTGCCTGGAGCGCTCGGCCGAGGCGCTTACGGATGCTGCTGCGGGACTCGAGGACGCCGCCGGTGAAGAGGTCGTGGCCTTGGCTTTGCGTGACGCGCTCGACGCTCTGGGCGAGGTGACGGGCGTCGTGACGCCGGACGATGTGCTCGGACGCATCTTCAGCGGCTTTTGTATCGGCAAGTGATCGGCGTGACGCGGCGGTTCCGCAGGTTTTCGACTTCGGCGGACCGCGTTACCCTTGAGTCATGAAGACCTTCCGCCGCCTGGGAATGGCTATGGCCGCACTGTGCGTGACGGCGATGCCGGTGCTCGCCCAACCAACGCCGACGCTTGCCGATCGCGTGCCCGCCGGGCCGTTGCTGTACGTCGGTTGGAACGGCATCGATGATCTCGAAGGCCGGTACGGCGGCACCAAGACGCAGGCCCTGCTCGCCAAGAGCGGGCTGCCCGAGACGTTCAACAGCTACGTGCCTGAGCTGCTGGACTCGCTCGCACGCGAGCAGCCGGATGCGGCGCCGTGGGTCGACCTGACGAAGAATATCGGCGGCATCGTCTGGCGTCGGCCGACGGTGGTGTCGTTCGGCGGCATCGATTTCAACTCGCCGATGAACGACGGCGACCCGATGCCGCAGGTCGTATTCATCTGCGACGCCGGCGAACGCAGCGGCGAACTGCGGGCGGCTCTGACGGGCTTCCTGACCCGCATCGAGATGCCGGAGCTGGTCACGCTCGTCCGCGAGCAGGACGGCATGGTCTACATGGCCGTCGGGTACGAGGATCTGGATCTCGCCGGCCTGGCCGCAGGTGGCGGCGGCTCGCTCATGGCCAGCGACGTCTTTGCAGACGGCATGGCGAAGCTGGGCAACGGGTTCTCGCAAGGCACGCTCTTCAGCTTGTTCGTCGACATGCCGGGCGTCTTCAAGCTCGTCGGCGACGGCATTCGCGAAGAAGAGGGTGAAGCCAAGGCCGGCGGAGTTTGAAAAGGCGATCGACTCGCTCGGCCTGCGTGGGCTCGGCACGATCAGCGGCGCGACCGGCTTCGAAGGAGGCGATTTCGTGCAGAGCGCCTTCATCGGGCTGAACGGCCCGCGGGAAGGCGCGCTTCGTCTTCTGCCCGCGGCGGGAGAGGGCATCGATCCGGCACTTCTGGCCAAAATTCCGGCGGATGCGACGATGATGCTCGCCAGCCGGATCGAGCTTGACGAGGTCTTGCCGTTGGTCCGCAAGGTCGTCAACGACTTCAACCCCGACGCAGCGGGCGACATCGAGCAGGGGCTCACGTTCGCCAACATGTTCGCCGGGGCAGACATCGAGCAGGACGTGCTGAATCAGCTCTCCGGCACCTGGGCCGGCTATGTGTCGCCGGCGACGGGGCAGGATTTGTTGTCGGGCGTCTTGATGCAGAAGCCTGCCGACGCGGCCAAGCTTCGCGGGGCGCTTCGAGGGATGTCGCTCAACCTGTCGAGCGTCGGCAACGCTCAGCTTCGCAAGGAGACCGACGGGATGATCACCATTCCGACGCGTTCGGTCATGCGTGACGATGTGGAGTTCTACTTCGCCAACACGCCGCTCCTGGCGCCCGACGTGGGCGGTGACGGACGACGTGTTGGTGACGGCCTTCCACCCGCAGACGGCGATGACGGCCGTCGCGATGCCGGGCGGCTTTGTCGACTCGGCCGCGGTGCGTCGCCTTTCGGACCTGGCCGAGGGCAACACGCCGATGGCCGTGACGTACGCAGATCTGCCGACGATGACGTCGCACACGTACCCCTCCTTGCTGCTTGTCATGCAGGGCGGCCTGGGTGCGGGCGACCTGTTCGGCGAGTACCTGCGAACCCGTCCGCCCGCGCTGGTGATGCCGACGCTGCCGGACGTGATGAATCACGTCTCGCCTGCCATGTCGGTGGCGTGGGTTGATGACAGCGGGCTGCACTCGCGCTCGACCGAGCCGTTCCCGCTGAGTGCGGTGCTGGTGGACTACGGCAAGTCGTACGCGACCGTCAATCAGCTCATGATTCAGGCCGGCGTTCTGGTTCCGTCTATGACCCGCGCTCGTGAGGCGTCTCAACGGGTTAAAGAAGGCTCGAACCTTCGTCAGATCGCCGTTGGCTTCGTTTTGTATGCGAATGAGCACGACAATCGCCTGCCGGAAGACCTTGAAGGGTTCTACACCTGGCAAGCAACAACCGGTGTCGGCCTCATGCCGTCGACTTTCATCAGCCCACGGACGGGCACCCGACTTCCCGACGCGATGCCGATGGCCGTCGAAGCTCAAGCGAGGTGGATCGCCGAGAACGGCGATGTCGTCTACGGCGGCGCTGGAAGAAAGCTGACCGACATCGGTCCCGCAAGTCAGACACCCGTTGCGTGGACCAATCCGGATTGGGTGAACGAGGGCATCAGCATCGTATTCGCAGACGGTCACGTCGAGTGGATTGCGTTCCCACAGGCGTTCGACATCATCGCCAAAGCACCGGACCAGGCGGAGTAGTGGCGGCCAACGTGCGTCATCTGCTCGGCTCGCACCTTTCGATCGCCGGTGGCATGCACAAGGCCGTGGCGGCTGCGCGGGAGCTGTCGCTCGGCACGGTGCAGGTCTTCACCAAGAACCAGCAGCAGTGGAAAGTGCCGCCGCTGGATCCGGCGGCGGTGGAGACGTGGCGATCGGCTTGTGACGATGCGGGCTTCTCGCAGACCGTCAGCCACGCGAGCTACCTCATCAACCTGGCCTCTCCCGACCCGGACGCCCGGAAGAAGGCGGCGGGGCTGTTTGCCGAGGAGGTCCGGCGATGCGACACGCTCGGCATTCCGTACCTCGTCTTTCACCCCGGTGCCCACATGGGCGACGGCGTGGAGGTTGGCATCGAGCGGATTATCGAGGCGGTCGACGGGGTGCTCGATGAAGTGGGCGACGGGCCGACGACGCTCTGCCTTGAAAGCACCGCCGGCCAGGGGTCGAGCGTCGGCCATAAGCTGGAGCACCTGGCCGGCATCATCGACAAGTCACGGCACCCAGAGCGGCTGGGCGTCTGCCTCGACACGGCCCACCTCTTTGCGGCCGGCTACGACTTCCGCGGGCGAAAGTATGCCGGATTCGTCAAGAAGCTCGACGCCACGGTCGGCGTTGGCCGGGTGAAGGTGTGGCATCTGAACGATTCGAAGAAGCCGCTCGACAGCCGGGTCGATCGCCACGAGCACATCGGCCTGGGCACGATCGGCGACGACGGTTTCCGGCCCATCATGCGCGACAAGCGGTGGCACGGCCTGCCGATGATTTTGGAAACGCCCAAGGCCAAGCACGATGACGGTCGGCCTTGGGACGCGGTGAACGTCGAGCGGCTGTTGTCGCTGGCGAAGCGGTAATGCCGTGATCAGGATGACGAGGAAGAGCCCCGGACTACGAGACGGTTGTCGGAAGGTCGCCGCTGAGGAGCATGTCGAGGACGTCGAGAAGTTGGTCGACGTCGCACGGCTTTTCGAACAGAGGCGGAAGGTTGGCCGTGTCGGTGCTGTTCATGGTCGCCTGAATCTCGTCCGGCGGGAGGCCGGTGAGCAGGACCGTCGGCAGGCCTCGGCGGTGTTCGCGGACGTAATGCAGGGTCTCGAAGCCGTTGTGCATCGGCATCTGAAGGTCCAGGACCAGCGCGTCGATCTGCGACTCTTTGAGCCGTTCGACCGCTTCTCGCCCGTCGGCGGCGGTGGCGGTGCGGTAGCCGAAGCGGTGGAGGACCGCGACTAGTGCGTCGCGAGCCCCCGGCTCGTCGTCGGCAACGAGAATGCAAGGACCTGCGACTGGTTCCGGCGGATCGTCCTCGGGGTCGTCACTGGGCAGGTTGGCTGCTAGTCGCAACGACATTTGTCCACATGATACCGTCTGGCAGCAATTTAGGGAATCCCCGGTCCGGCTGCGTCAGGCTCGTTAGTCTTCGGGTCATGCGAATCGCTGCCGTCGAAGCCATTGTCACCCGGCCGGGCCGAAATTTCGTGCTCGTGAAGGTGGAGACCAACTCCGGTCTCGTGGGGTGGGGCGACGCGACGTTGAACGGGCGAGAGCTTGCTAGTGCCAGCTACGTCAACGACCACCTGGCTCCCCTTCTGATCGGCGAGGATCCGCTGCGGATCGAGCACCTGTGGCAGGCGATGCGGGTCGGCAGCTACTGGCGCGGCGGGGCGGTGCAGCACTCGGCCATCTCGGGCATCGACATGGCGCTGTGGGACATTTTGGGCAAGGAGGCGAATCAGCCGGTCTACCAGCTACTGGGCGGGCGATGCCGGGAGGACGTGACGTCGTACGTCCACGTCAGCGGGACGAACGTCGAAGAAATCGTCGCCGCGGCCCGGGCGAGGATGGCGGCAGGGTTCGATCACTTGCGCATCCAGCTTCAGTCGAACGTCGGCAGCACGTATGGAGAAACCGCGTATCGCCCGAAGCACGCGCCCGCCGACGCGGGTCCTGTGGAACCGGTTGCCGAGCGTGCGCCGTCACCGGACGACCTTCAGCCCGCGCTGGCGCAGGGATCGTTGCCGTTCGTCGGGCTGTTCGAGCCGTCGAAGTATCTGCGTGAAACGCCGGCAATGTTGCGGGCGGTGCGTGAGGCGTTGGGCGACGACGTCGAGTTGCTGCACGACGTGCACCACCGCCTGATGCCGACGCAGGCGGCACGGCTGGCGAAGGAACTGGAGTCGGTTCGGCTCTTCTTCCTCGAAGATTGCGTTGCCCCGGAGCTGGCGACGCAGCTCGATCAAGTCCGTCAGGCCAGCACGACGCCGCTGGCCCTCGGCGAAGGATTGTTCGACACGTCCGAGTGTCTGCCGCTGATCACCGGGCGGTTGATCGACTACCTCCGTTGCGACCTGGGCCATGTCGGCGGGATTACCGCGGGACGAAAACTGGCCGCGATCGCCGAGCCGTTCTCGATTCGGACTGCCTGGCATGGCCCGCCGGATCTGTCGCCGGTCGGTCACGCGGCCAACGTCCACCTGGATCTGGCAATCCCGAACTTCGGCATCCAGGAGTGGCTCGACCATTTCGTCGGCCCTGACGCGGCGATGGCGACGTCGGTGTTTGAGGGTGGCGTGACGTGTCGCGACGGCCGGCTGGACGTGCCGCACGCGGCGGGGCTGGGCATCACGGTCGACGAGGCCGTGGCGAGGAAGTTTGCGTACGAGCGGGCGTACCTGCCCGTCTGCCGATTGGCAGACGGCACGGTCCACGCTTGGTGACGGCGATTGCTTCTTCTACGCCCGGAGGGTCAGCTGACGAACGTCGGCTCGGGTTGCACCGCGTCGTCGGGGCGGGGCCCGGCGTCTTTGCGGTCGCTCTTGGAGAGCAGCGACTCGGCCTTGACGGTCAGGTCGGCATCGGCGGTCATTTGACAGCTCAGGCGTAGGCCGGGGGTGTCGATGAGCTCGCGGGCGGTGAGCGTCTGGTGCTCTTGCGTCGTCATCGGGCTGGCTTTGCCGTCGACGACGGTCACGCGGCAGGTGGTGCACTTGCCAACGCCGCCGCACGCGTGGAGCTGATCGAGCCCGGCCTCGTCTTCGAGGGCCAGGACGAGACGCTTGCCGGCGGGCACTTCGACGGGCTCTCGGCCCTCGACGGTCAGGTGGATCGTGTCGCTCATGACCGAACGCTATGCGACGGCGGGCACGGTCCCGGCCATGCTTCCGTTTGCCGCGTCCTGACGGGCAATGCGATCGGCTTCATGCTGCTCGATCGCCGGCTGCGGCGACGGCGGGGCGATGGCGATGAGGGCTTGCCCGGCCTTGGGCATCACCTTGCTCTCGGGCGTGATGACGGTGACGGCGCCGTCTTCACCCACCAGGAACAGCGGCACGGCCTTGCCTTCGTCGGCGCTGTTCATCGTCCGCCAATCCGCGTAGGTGAACTCTCGCGTCAGCTTCGTCTGTCGGATCGCGGCACCGCTCTGAATGAGCTCTTCAAGACGGTCGAACGTCGCCAGCGGGTCGAAGGCAATCCGGCCCTGAAGCTCGCCCGTCACGTCGGTCCGCTTCTCCGCGGCCTCGCCTTTTTCAAGGCTCTTACGCTTGTTCCGTTCCCCAGAAGTCGAGAGCTGGAAGGCGTTGCTCCGCCCGAAGTGCCGGGCGTACTGGACGACGGCCAGCGAGTTGACCTCGTTGTTGGGCGTCAGGGCGAGCAACCTGGCGATGCCCGTCAGTTCGATCGCCTCGTGGACTTGCGGGCTCAAGATGTTGGCGACGATCGTCTGCAGGCCGTCGAGGCGGGCGGTCTGGATGTTGGCGTAGTTGAGGTCGACGAGCAGGACCTCGACCTTGGCCGACTTCAGGGCCTTGGCGAGCTGCCTGGCGAACGGCCCGGCCCCGGCGATGAGGAATCCGGCATTAGCCGGGTTGGCCAGCTCGAGCCGTCGCGCGACCCACGTGCCGCTCAGGCCGTAGATGGCGACGGTGACGACGATGGTCAGGAAGATGTAGGGCGTCAGCAGCTCGGCCCCCTCGATGCCTTCTCGTTGCAGCGCGATGCCGAAGACGCTGGCGATAGCGGCGGCGACGATGCCGCGGGGTGCCATCCAGGAGAGGAAGAGCTTGTCGCGGAACTGCACCTTCCCGCCCAGCGGGCCCGCCGTCGAGGCAAAGACCGCGGCCGGGCGCACGATCAGGATCACGATCAGCAGGAACAACGCCGCCCGCCACGGGTTGATCTCTTTCAGATCCGCCAGGTCCAGCCGTGCCGACAGCGCGATGAACAGCAGGGCGATCATCAAGACGACGAGCGTCTCCTTGAACTCCAGGATGTGCGAGACGCGGGCCTTCTTCTGGTTCGCCAGGAAGATGCCCATGACCGTCGTCGCGAACAGCCCGGCCTCGGGGGCGAAGACGTTCGACAGCGTAAACGCACCGGTCGCGGCGGCGAGTGAGAGCGGGATCTGGAGGTGATCCGGAATCAGGCGTCGGCTGAGCATGAGCGCGAGCACCCAAGCGACCATGACCCCGATCACCGTGCCGATGACGCCGGACAGCAACGCCCCGCGGACGAAGTCCCAGATCGTCCCCGGCTGGTCCAGCGTGTTGCCGGCCAGCACTGCTTCAAAGACCAGCACCGCCAGCAACGCACCGATCGGGTCGATGACGATGCCCTCCCACTTCAGCACTTTGCCGACGCTGCCCGTCGGTCGGACGAACCGCAGGAGCGGGCCGATCACGGTCGGGCCGGTCACGACGAGAATGGCACCCAGCAGCAGGGCAATGCCCCACGGCAATTGCAGCACCACGCCCGCAGCCAGCGAGGCCAGAACCCAGGTCACGATCGCGCCGACCGTCACCAGGCTGAAGACCGCGGGTCTGACGCCTCGGATCTCGCTGAAGGTCAGGCTCAGGCCCCCTTCGAACAGAATGAGGCCGACCGCCAGGCTGACCAGCGGCAGAAGGACTTCGGTTTCGAAGACGCGGTCGATGTTGAGAAACAGCGGCCGCTCCATGCCCAGCACGTCGCCCGTGAACCAGAGTGCGATCGGCCCGGCCAGAAAGCCGAAGGCCAGCAGCAGCAAGATGGACGGCACCCGCAGTCGCCATGCGATCCATTGGGCCGAAACGCCCAGGACGATTACGGCGGTCAGCATGATGCCGACACCTGACACGCCGCCATCGCCGCCCGCAGCAAGGGGCAGCGTCAGGAGCGAAGATAAGTCGAGGCCTGACACGGCGGCACTGTACAGAGGCCGACGCAGGTGGGAACGCACGGCCGTGTTTGCGCGTCAGCACCTGATGAGAGGTGCCACGAAGCTCACCGGCCGTTGACGGCTTCGTAGCGATAGACGGCGCGATGAATTGCCGCGACGGCTTCGGCGTCGAGGACGCGGGGCGGGTATCGCTCGTTGCGTGGCTGAAGCCGAATCACGCCACGTCGTCGGCCGTCGTCGTCAGGTTGGGCTTCCTCGTAAAACACCCGCTTGAACGTCGATTCGCCGTCGGCCAGCCGAACGTAGCAGTCGTCGCCGTGGAGTGGCTGGGAGCGGGGGCTGAAGATGACGATGTCCCCTTCGTTGTACAGCGGGCTCATGGAGTCGCCGCAAACGCGAGCGGCGAAGGCGTCCGGATCGTCGACCTCCGGGCAGCTCACGTGCGCGTCGGCATGTCGGGCGGGGAAGTCGAGATCCGTGAACTCGCGCGGGTAGCCGGCGCTGACCTTGTTGATGACCGGGACCGCGTTCACCCGCGCGGGCCGAACGTTGGCGGCGGTCGTTTCGACCAGGTCGCGAAGCGCGCCGGTGCTCAGGGCCTTGTCGAGATCGAGCGACTTCTCCGGCTGGGCGTCTTGCTCTGCGGCACGCCTCGCCAGCGACAAGAGCATCGCCCGGACGTCGGGCGGCGTGCGTTGTAGGTGGGCCTGGCTGACCAGTTCGGCCGGGGCGAAGCCGAGGGCGTGTTCGATGCGTCGAAGCTTCTCGTCGCTCGGCGGGTTGCCGACGCGGCCCGTTTCGATGAGCGACAGGTAGGGCTTCGAGACGCTCGTCCGCACCGCCAGCTCGTCGAGGGTCAGGCCCATCGACTTGCGACGCTGCCGAATCCGCACGCCGAGCGGCTGGCGAAGTTCCTCGGCAGGTAAGTCGTCGGTCGCGTCGGACAAGGGAGCAACAAGCGTAAGCCGGCCGGTTTTGCGTTGCGAACATCGGCCGACGCCTACAACCGCACCATGCCACCGCAGGAGCCATGGACGGTCAAGCGGCTGCTCACGTCCACCACCGAGTACCTCACCGGTCGCGGGATCGAGTCGGCCCGGTTGTGTGCCGAGATGCTCGTCGGGCACGTGCTGGATCTGTCGCGCGTCGAGCTGTACACGCACTTTGAAGATCAGCCGACCGACGCGCAGCGGGCCAAGCTTCGCGAGCTGGTTCGCAGGGCCGGCACGAACGAACCGGTGCAGTATTTGGTAGAGAATGCCGGATTCTTCGGCTTTGAAGTAAAAGTCACGCCCGCCGTTCTGATTCCGAGGCCGGACACGGAGACGCTGATCGACGCGGTGGTGCGACGGTGCGTTGCAGAGGGGCGGAAGGACGAGGCGCTGCGGATCGCCGACGTGTGCACGGGCAGCGGCATCATCGCGATCGCGCTGGCCAAGAGCCTGCCGCAGGCGACGGTCGTGGCGACGGACGTCTCTCCGGAAGCCACGGCGGTGGCGACGGAGAACGTTCAGAAACACGGGCTCGACGAGCGCATCGAGGTGCGTGTCGGCGATCTTCTGGAACCGCTTGATGAGGAGATGTTCGACGTGGTGGCGACGAACCCGCCGTACATCCCGTCGGCGGCGGTCGACGAGCTGGATGCGAACGTGCGAGACTTCGAGCCGCGTCTGGCGTTGGACGGCGGGAGCGACGGGCTCGAGATTCTTCGCCGGCTACTGGCCGGGGCGGATGCGCGGCTGAAGGAGAAGGGGTGGCTCGTCGCCGAGATGCAGCACGATCAGGGGCCGGCGTTGGTGGAGCTGGCGACGTCGTCCGGCTGGGCGTCGGCCAAGGTGCTGAAGGACCTTGCCAGGCGAGACCGGGTGCTGGAAGTGACCCGCGGCGACTGATAACGCGGCGGTGAGAAGCGGTTGTGGTGTTGCAGGCGGCTGAATCGGACGTCGTGGCACATGAACTTCTTTCAGCAAAGCCAGCTCCTCATCGCCGCCGCAGCGGTCCTTCCTGCGGCCGTCGCCAGTGCGGCAGTCACAACGGTCGACACCACCCTCGGCTCCAATCCCTTCGGCCCGGGTTTCCCCACCGGCGGGACGGAGGAGGAAACTCCTGACGGCCCCGGCGGGCCATCGACGCCTCCGCCGGCACCTTTTGAGTACAGCGAACTGCTGATTAACGGTGACTTCGAGACAGGCGACCTGACCGGCTGGCTCTTCGACGGCCGACCCGCGTGGCAGGTGTCGCAAGGCTCGGTCGGCCAAGAAAGCTTCGGCCCGGGTGGAACCAACTTCTTCGCCAACACGCTGTCGAGCGGCGGCTTCAACACGGGTCAGAACGTGACGCTCGATCAGGTGGTCCAGCTACCGGCTGGCATTGAGGACGAGCTGCTCGTCTCCTTCAAGACCTTCGCCGCGTTCGACTCGATCGAGGTCCGACTCGAGTGGCTCGAACTGACACCCGACGGCCTGGAGGTCGTGTCGGTCGACAACTTCGGCACCTTTGGCGGTGTGATGCAGGCGACGGACGACGACTTCATGCAGGTCGTCAACACGCCCGCCGACGCGACGCACTTCCGATTCGCGGCGACCGGCACGCTCGGCAACGGCAACTGGATCGATGCCGGAATCGACGATGCGAGCGTCCTGTCCGCCACCGCGGTGCCGGAGCCGGCGGTGATGACGCTGGTCGCCGGGGCGGCGCTGGTGCTGCTGCGGCGACGGTGAGCCGAGGCCTCCTCGCGACAGCAAGAATCGGCCGCCCTGACGAGGAGGCCGATTCTTGCTGTCTTTGGGCAGCATCACGCGTCGCCGATGGTGACGCCGACCCGTCCGAGAAGATTCCGCACGTTCGTCCTGTAAAGCTTGGCCAACACGGTCGTGGACAGACCCAGTCCGTGCAGGATTGGATCGGCCCGGGGCGCGTCGGGGTCCTGAATCGGACTGGGCCGGACCTCTTGTGATTCCCAAAGCTTGCGATGGCACCACCACCGGCTGGCGTAAAAGTCGGCGGTCCGGAGCGACTGGCTGACCTGGTCGGAGCCCCACATGAGCCGGTCCTGGAACTCGATGACGAACTCGCGAAACTCTTCCGCCCGCGCCGAGACCTCGCGGACCATCCACTTCGTCGCGGACAGGTCGAGCATGAGGTCCGGGTAGGTCGTCAGGAGGTGCCTCAGTCGGCTCGGATTCTCAGGCCAGCCGCCCAGGTGTGCGCCCCACCACGGGTGGCCTCGGGTGTGTTCGAGGAGGGCTTCCCACGCGTCGTACTGCTCTTTGCGGGTGCCCCAGAACTCCGGATCGCCGCCGTAGCGGTCTGGGTGGTCGTACCAGGCCTGGGGGTCGCCGATGTGGGTCATGATGATCATGCCCATGTCTGCCGTGCGGGCGACATAGTTCCGCAGGCGTTCAGAACCGAGGAATAACCCGGACTTTTGCATCGTTTGCGGAGCCAGGTGGTACTTGACCACCCGGCTGCCGAGGTTGTGGAAGCCTTGCACGCGCGGCCACCAGTGGTCCCCGTCGTACCCGCCCGGCCGCCAGGCGGGGACGGCGATGAATGTCGTCCGTCGGCCCCAGGGCGAGCGATGAACGCGAATCGCCTCCTCCAGCGGCGTCATCGTGACGGTGTGGTCGACCCCGAACGCATCCGCCGCCTTGAACCAGTCGGCGGCGTGATCGGCGTCGAGGAGGTGCGAGTGGCAGTCGATAATGGTGCCATCGATCGCCCGTGGCATCTGCGACGCCTCGGCGAAAAAGTCGAGGCCGGTGCGGTTGAACGATTCAGGATCTGGCACATCGAGCCGCGGCTTCGTCCACTGCCGGGCCAAACGGCGTTTGGCCAAACGGGCTTCGTCTGTCTCCTGAGTCGACAAGGCCTAAGACCCTAGACCGCGGCCGGGCGAGTGAGAGCGGTGGGACAACGTCGGGAACCTGACGCGGAGTTGATCGTCCAACAGGCGGCGAAGCAGGGGCTGTGTCGTTGACATGGCCGTCGTCGGGCATCACGATGGCCGGTGGTGCCGCTAGCCGCACCGCCGGCCACGAGGTCGGCCCCGCCACCCGGTCCGTCCGTGCCCGGGCCTGCCCGCCACGCCCCGGCCACTGCCGTGGCGTCGAACCCGCCCGCGTCACACCACTGCGAATCTCATGTCGCCCGACCCGATCCGTCACGCCGCCGCGTCCGCCCGCCCCCTCGTCAGCCTCGAGCGTCTCGAAACGCGCCGGCTTCTGGCGTCGATCGAGGGCAACGCCTTTCGCGATCAAGACGGCGACGGCCTTCGCGACTTCTTCGAGACGCCCTTCGACAACGTCACCGTTTTCCTCGATTCCAACCGCAATCTCGCCCTCGACGACGGCGAACTCAGCACCACCACGGACGCTGATGGGAACTATCTCTTCGAGGATGTTCCGTTGGGCGAGTACCTCCTGACGATCGATCCCGCCAGCGGCGGGAGTGAGGAACTGCTCGCCACGACGTCGCCCGGACAGGCGGGCCGGCTGATTTCGGCAAGTGCGTTCGACATCGAGCTGGTCTTCGTCGACGGAAACCTCGAAGACCGAGATGAGGTCCTGCTCGAGACCGCCGCAGGCATCTGGGAGAGTGCGATCATCGGCGACCTGCCCGACGTCATGGTCGACGGCGAGATGATCGACGACCTTCGCATCGAGGTCCGAAGCAACGAGACGGATGGCCCGGGTAACACCCTCGCATTCGCCAGTTATGAGGAGCGACGCGCCGACGCCGACGGTGGGCTGCCGTTCCTCGGGTTCATCAACATCGACCCGGCTGATATTTCGACCAGCCGCGGCTTCGTGGAGACGGCCGTGCACGAGATCGGACACGTCCTGGGCATCGGCACGCTGTGGGACGTCTTTGGGCTGACGGACATCTTCCCTGGCGACGAAGAGAATTTCGAAGATTCCGATTTTAACGCAGTCTTCACCGCCGACCCCCCGCCGGATGACGGCCCGTACAACGGTGTCAATGCCATCCGCGAAAAGGACATTCTCTTTGGCAACGAGCCGACTGATACCGGCTTTGGCGAGCCGGTGGTTTTCGAAGGTCTCATCCCAACGCCGACCTTCGATAGAAATGGCAATTTCACCGGCTTTGAACGTTCTGTGCGTCCGGGTAGTAGCTACGTCCACTGGGATGAGGAGACGTACGGGACCGAACTGATGACCCCCTTCAGCGAGGGCGGCGAATTCGATCCGGTCAACAGCCCACCGCTGGCACCTCTTTCACGTCTGACACTCGGCGGGTTGGAAGATCTCGGATACGTCGTTAATTACGGTGCGGCGGAGAACTACGGCCCGCTGAACATCGGTCCATTGCCGGCCGACTTCCCTGATGACATCGACGCGTTCTTGCCGTTCCGATACAGCGTCACCGTCACCGAGGAGCGCTCCGTTGCCAACGACGCCAACTTCGGGCTCCGACCGAACAACGCACCGTCGCCGTTCTTCTTCAACGCGGATCGCCCGGTTGCCGCTGAGGGTCAGCAGGTCGAAGTTCTGGCGGAGATCGACACGACCGCCAACGCCAGCTTCACCGGCGACATCGACTTCCGGGACGCGCTGGTTGCGATGGGCTTCTACGTCGACAGCAACGGTGTTGAGGGGCTTCAGACGACGGGCGACGTCAACCGCGGTACCGCCAATGTCGCAGACACGTTCTTGGGTGAAGATTTCATCGGAGGCGACGGCTTCGACTTTGTCTTCGACACCACCGGCTTTGCCGACGGGGACTACGTGCTCTACGCAGCCGGCTACGACACCTTCAACGCTCGAACGGTTCGACAGACCGAACTGACGATCGATTCGACTGCTTCGGCCCGCCCCGAGCGGCCGACCGACCTTCGCGTCGTCGGGCGTGACGGCGAATCGTTCACGGTCGTCTTCGACGACAACTCGACGAACGAATTCGGCTTCCTTCTTCAAATTGCGTCGGGTGCCGGTCAAAACTCCGGCACGTCGGACGACTTCGAGAACTTCGACCTGCTCTTTGCCGACGGCCGGGTGGATGAGGCATACGAGCTCATCGATCAGGTCCTGCTTGCACCGCAGGACGGCACCGGTCGCTACGAGGCTGTGTACACGCTGCCGGAAGGTGCCGATTCGAATGTCGAGCGATTCTTCCGCCTTCGCTCCGTCAACACCGCCGGCGGAAGCGCGTTTGCCGGGCGAAGCTCCGGCGCGACCCTCGACGACGGCGAGATCGTCATCGACAACGACGACCCCGTTCGCGTCTCGCTAGGCGGAGACTTCAGCCGGGTGGTCGACGCGGGCGCGTTCGCCCTCTCGTACGCCGCCGGTACCAAGGGAAGCGTCAACTACAACCCACTCTTCGGCAGCGACAGCGGCCCCGAGGCCGGTCGGTACACGCTGCTGGTCAACGTCCCGGACGTCACGGCCGATCTCGGCGAGACGCAGGTCGACGTCTTCAATTCGGCCGGTCGCTCGACGTTCAACACGACGTTCGACGGCACAGCACGCGGGGCGGAGCTGGTGCTCGGCACGTTCGACTTTGCAGAGGGCGATCGCATCGTCTTCAGCAACCCGGGCAACGGCAACGCGTTCGCTGACCGGGTCCGCCTGCTCCGTGCCGAAGAGGAGTAGCGCCGGCGGGCGGGTGCCGACAAGCTGTGGGCCACTACCCGAACCGAAGGTGAACAAAGGTGCCGGTCCCGCTATGCTTCGGCATGGCGAAGATTCGCACCCGCTTCGTCTGCAACCAGTGTGGCAGCGTCCATCCGAAGTGGATGGGCAAGTGCCCCGACTGCGGCTCGTGGGACGCGCTCGAAGAGCAGAAGGAGATGCCCGTCGACGATCGCCGGCTCAGGCTGGCGGCGCCGAAGGCGGGAGACGGGTCGGACGGCGACCTTGCAGCGGGCGCGACGCCCGTCCGGCTTCGTGACGTGAAGCCCGGCGATGGTGCCGCCCGTTGGCCTTGTGGCATCGGTGAGTTCGACCGCGTCCTCGGCGGAGGGCTCGTCAGCGGCATGGCGGTGCTGGTGGGCGGAGAGCCGGGCATCGGCAAGTCCACGCTCCTGCTGCAAGCTGCCGCCCGATGGGCGGGGCGAAACAAGGGGGAAGCCCCGGTCCTTTATGTCACGAGCGAGGAGTCGGTCCGCCAGACGAAGCTCCGGGCCGAGCGGCTGGAGGTCGCGACGGACCACCTGCTGGTTTTGGCAGAAGCGAACCTGTCGCGGATCATCCACCAGGTCCATCAGACCAAGGCCCGTGTGGTCGTGGTCGACTCGCTGCAGATGGTCTACAAGCCCGACCTGCCCGCCGCCCCGGGAAGTGTGACGCAGCTTCGCGAAGCGTGCATGGACCTGACGTACCTCGCCAAGCAAACGGGGGCGGCGATCGTTCTGGTGGGTCACGTGACCAAGCAAGGGCAGCTCGCCGGGCCCAAGGTCGTTGAGCACGTTGTCGACACTGTCGTTTACTTCGAAGGAGATCGGTATCACGCCCACCGCGTCGTCCGCTGCACGAAGAACCGCTTCGGCAGCACCCACGAGGTCGGCCTGTTCGAGATGACGGGCCGGGGTCTGACGGAAGTGACGGACCCGGGCCGGCTCTTTGCCGAGCAGTATCAGGACAGTCCGCCGAGCGGCAGCGTGTTGACGGTCGCGCTGCAGGGCAGTCGGCCGTTGTTGGTCGAGGTGCAGGCCCTGACGGCCAGCAGTGTCATCGGCGGAGCCCGTCGCAAGGTCAGCGGCTTCAGCAGCGACCGGACGGCGATGATCATCGCGGTGCTGGAGAAGCGGGCGGAGCTGCGGCTGGCGGCGGACGATGTGTTTGTCAACGTCGCCGGCGGGGTGAAGGTGACGGAGCCTGCCATCGACCTGGCCGTCGCCATGGCGATTGCGTCGGCGCATCAAAATCGACCGTTGCCGCAGGGCACGCTCTGCCTGGGTGAATTGGGTCTTGGCGGTGAGATTCGGCCGGTGTCGCAGCTGGAGACGCGTCTGCTCGAGGCGAGTCGGCTGGGCGTGGGTCATGCCGTCGTCCCGCCGACCCGAGGCCGACGTCCGCCGCTGGGCGGGATGGCGGTGCACGAGGTCCGCAGGCTCGAACAAGCCCTGGCCGACCTGTAAGGGTCTAGGCGAGGCTTTTGAGGTACTTCCAGGTGTAGATGCCGCTGTCGTGGCCGTCGGTGAAGAAGAGTTTGATGGCGTAGTTGCCCATCAGCTCCGCCCGCTCGACGGCCACGGGCCCGCCGGTGGTCACGGGATGTTGGCACGACACCCAGGCGGATCGACTTCTTCTTCGGCTTTTCCCCAAGTTCTTCAGGCGTCGCCGGCCGCATCAGGCGGTGCGGATCGATGCCATCGCGGGCAATTTTGCAATTGGCACACGGGCAGTGGTGCCTGAGCAGGCTGACGGCCAACGAGGATTCCGTGCCGTCTTGCCACGTGAGCTTCAGGCGTTCGTCGCGTTTCAGATCGACCGCCGTCGGCTGAGGGGCGTCCACTGGGGGAGCTTAGCTCCGGAAACGGATGTCGCCCGCGTGTTAAGGTTGGCGCAGATTGACGCCATTGCCGCTTGAGCAGTTGACCCGTGCCCCACCCATCGCGTGAAGTGTGGGCGAATGCTCCCGGTCGCTCGCCCCGCGTTCCCTCCACTGCCGCTCGTTCAGCGTTCGCGTGCCCGTGTGGCCGCCGACGTTCAACGAGGCCTCGTCGCCGGCTCGGTGACCCTGAATGAAGACGACCCCGCAATGACCTCCCTAGGCGGAAGCGGCCTGTCGCCCACGCGCGACAAGCCCCTCGTGCTGATCGTGGACGACGAGCACGACCTCGTCGAACTCATCACCATGAACCTGCAGCGCAACGGCTTCGACACCATCGAAGCCGGCAACGGCGACGACGCCCTGGAGATGACTCGCAAGCATCGGCCCGACCTGGTTCTGCTCGATCTCATGCTGCCGGGCCTGGACGGCACGGAGGTCGCACGAAGGCTTCGTTCCGAGCCGCAGACCAAGCAGGTGCCGATCGTGATGCTGACCGCCAAGACCGAAGAGACCGACATCGTTGTCGGCCTGACGATCGGAGCGGACGACTACGTCGCCAAGCCGTTTAGCCCGAAGGTCTTGATGGCGCGGGTGAAGGCCGTGCTGCGTCGTCGCGGCATGTCCACGCCGGCGTCCGGTTCTACGAAGCTCTCGGCACCGACCGGTCCAGGCTTGCTTGAAGCAGGGCCACTTTTGATGGACCTCGACAAGCATGAGGTGCGTGTCGGCAGCGAGACCGTCAAGCTGACGCTTACGGAGTTCAAGCTGCTCAAGGGTCTGGTCGAAGCAGGCGGCCGGGTTCTGTCGCGTGACCGACTCATGGACAAGGCCATGGGTGCCGACGTCTTCGTGACAGACCGCGCCATCGACGTTCACGTGACGGCCATCCGCAAGAAGCTGGGCTCCTACAGCTGGCTCGTCCACACCGTCCGCGGCGTCGGCTATCGCCTGCAAGAAGTCACGCCGGAAACGAACTAGTCGCGTCCGTTCTGATGGGTAGCTACCGCAGGCTTCCGAGGTGGTCGGTCGGCACGGCACGCCCCGAGGTGTGGGCCCGTCGCTATGTCTGACAAGAGACCGCTTTAGAACCACGCGTCGAGCACCAGCACCGCCAAAACCGCCGGCAGATAGGCGATGGACGTCAGGAAGACCTTCTTCGCCGGGGCGACTCCGTCGTGGCGGGTCATCGCCAGGGCCGACCTCAGATACCACAGACCTAGGGCCGCGGCAGGCACGCTGTAGAGCCAGCCGATGCCGGGGTGAAGGGCCGGCAACAACGAGATAGGGATCAACGCGACGCAGAAGCCGACGCTCTGCCGTGCCGTCCGTCGGCGACCGTCTTCTTCGCCCGGCAGCATTCGCAAGCCGCCGGCGAGGTAGTCGTCGCGGTACATCGTCGCCAGCCCGTAGAAGTGCGGCATCTGCCACGCGAACAGGATGGCGAACAGGCTCACGCCCAGGATGCCGATCGCTCCACCCGTCGCCGCGGAAACCCCGATCACCGGCGGGAGAGCTCCCGGCACCGCACCGACGATCGTGCACCATGCCGACCGTCGCTTCATCGGCGTGTAGACCAGGACGTACGACCCGATCGTCGCCGCCGACAACGCCGCCGGAACAACGCCCGCGGCCATGGCCAGGTAGGCGACGCCCACGGCTGACAACGCCACGCCAAATCCGAGCGCGAAGCCGGGGGACACCTGTCCGACGATCAACGGCCGCTTCTGGGTCCGCGGCATCAGGGCGTCGACGTCTTGTTCCATCCACTGGTTCAGCACGCTCGCCCCCGCGGCCGAGAGGGCGGTTCCAAGCAAGGTGTGGACGAGCAGGCCCAGCGAGCTGACCGTCGCGGTTCCCGCCGCCGCGGCGAAGCCGACGAGCGTCGTGACGAGCACGAGGAAGTTCATCCGCGGCTTCGTCAGCTCGTAGACGCCCAGCAGCCGGTCACGCCACGCCCACTCGCGGCCGGTCGGGCCGACGTAATCGAGAGGCGTATCGGCGAGGTCTGACATCCTGGAGGCGAAGCGGGGCGACTCTACGACATCGCCATGCCGGCGACCGGCTCGGCCTTAACCGCCTGTGCCGACGTGCGACGCGTCGCCGGAACCAGTCCGTACTGCCGAACCATCCGGGCCGCCAGCAGCGTCACCGTCAGAAGCAGCGTCGCACCCGTCGCGACGTGCAGCGTCGCCAGATCGGCCGGTTTCTGGAGCCAGACAGTGAGGATGCCGAGCGCCACCTGCACCAGGACCAGCACCCCTACGAACACCGCGTGCCGGCGGGCGATGGGCCAAAGCTGCCAGACGACAAAGGCCGTGAAGAGGGTGATCAGGTACGCGCCGAGCCGGTGCATTACGTGCAGCCAGACGTCGACCATTCGCACGGCCGGTTCTTGCAGCTCGAAGCGTCGGAAGTCGTTGATCGCCGCGAGCGAGGCGGCGTCGGTGGGGGGCAGCACCTTGCCGTAGTGCAGCGGAAAGTCCGGCACCGCCAGGCCCGTGCCGGCATCGAGATGGACGTTCGCCTCGTGCCGCATCGCCGCGGCGATGACAAGTTGTGCAACGCACAGCACCAGCAACGTCACCGCCGGCCACGCGACTTTCGGCCGCCGGGTGGTCTCGGCCGATGCCCACCAGCGACTCGTCGCCAGCGCCACGAGCCCGCCGGTGCAGAGCGTGAGCTGGCCGAAGATGCCGTGGACCATCGCCAGGTCCGTGCTGTCGAAGTTCACGCGCAGCCCGCCGAGCAGGCCCTGCAGGCAGACGGCAGCGAGGAGGCCGATGGTCAGGCGTCGCACCCAGCGTCGCGGGTCGGGCAAGTTGCGGACGAGCCAGCCGGCCGTCGCCGTGATGCCGACGGCCCCGCCGAGGCCGACGAGGTGACCGATGATCTTGTTGGCCTCGTAGCCGAAGGGGCTGATGGTCTTGACGAACAGGTAGCTGGCCACTGCGACGGCCAGACCTGCGAGGGCGACAATGCCCCAGCGTCGCCTGGCGCTTGGTCGATGGGCGACGCCGTAAGCGACCATGACCGTCACGACGGCGGCGAAGCCGGCGACGGTGCCGAGGAGTCGGTGGAAATGTTCGTGGAAGACGCCCCCCGCCTCGCCTCCGAGCCAGTGGCTCCACGGGACGGCCCACATGTTGTAGCCGAACGTGTTGGGCCAATCCGGCACGGCCATGCCGACGCGATTGCTCGTGACGAGCCCTCCCATCCAGATCAGCGGAAACATCGCCGCCACCGTCACGACGGCCCATCGGAAGACGGCTCGGCTGGGAACAGGATCAGACACGGCTTGCACCTTATGACGATGCGTCACGCGGCCGAGGTCGGTGTGAGGCGGCGTGTCGCAGGAACTGAAACCAGCGAAAGCACGATGTTCGCCAGCAACAGCAGTTGGGCGATGCCCAGGATGATCGCAAAGACCGTCATCGTCTGCTGAGCCCAGGCGAGGTGGCTGAACATTTCGACGCGTGTCGGCTCTGCATAACGACGCGGCATGCCGAGGATGCCCAGGACGTGCATCAGGCCGAAAGTGCCGTTGAAGGCGACGTAGGTCAGTGCGACGTGCCACTTGCCGAGGCTCTGGTTGAGCCGTCGCCCGCCGGTCAGCCTCGGCCAAAGCCAGTAAAGTCCGGCGAAGAGGGCAAACAGGCTGCCGCCGAAGAGCGTGTAGTGGAGGTGGGCGACGACGAAGTAGGTGTCGTGGAGCTGGACGTTGATCGCCGGCGCCGCCAGCACCAGCCCGCTGAGTCCGCCGATGACGAAGAGGGAGACGAAGCCGAGTACGGCCCAGACCGCCGCGGTACTTCGCGGTCGGCCTTGGCGAATGGTGCCGAGCCAGGTGACGACCAGGATCGCACTGGGCGTGCCGATGAGCATGGTCGTCGCGCTGAAGACGAGCGCGCCCGACGGGTCGAGCCCACTCTGATACATGTGGTGCGCCGAAACGCCGAAGCCGAGGACGCTGACGGCGACGATGCACCCGGCCGCAGTCTTGTAGCCGAAGTAGCCTCGGCCGTGACGGGCCAGGATGTCGGACGCGATGCCGTAGGCGGGCAGGATGAGCAGGTAGACGAGCGGGTGTCCGTAGAACCAGAAAAGGTGTTGATGCAGCAGCGGTTGTCCGCCACGGGTCGGGTCGAAGAAGCCGGTGACGTCGTGGGCGTCGAGCAGGTTCATCACCATCGCCAGGACGATCACCGGCCCCGCGAGCAGCCCGACCGCGGCGGCGGCGGCCCATCCCCAGACGGACAAAGCGACGACGTGCCGTCTCCTGAGTGCGACGGTCGCCAGGAGCGACGTCGCGACCAGCCCGCCACCGATGGCCCAGAGTGCGACCGCGGTGAACCACGCGGTCTGCCCGTCAAAAGCGACAGTTTGAAGCCCTCGCACGATCGGGAGGGCCATGACGAATGCGATCCCGGTGATCAGCATTGGGACGCCGAAGCGGAAGCTTCGGATTCTGAACGTGCGGAGAATGCTGCACCTTTCTCCAGAATCCGAAGCTTCCGCTTCGGCGTCGGCGTCCACTCGCACGAAAGTGTTTGCCAACGTCGAGAGTCCTAGCGACACCACCACCCAATTGGCACCCAAAGCCAGCAGCGACCATCGCGACTGGTTCCTGTAGAAGCCGTCACCCGTCTCGAGGCGTAGCCAGCTTGCGACGTCTTGCCGGTAAGGCACCCACCGCGCCGCCACCTCGGGGCCGCTGCCGAGTGGGGCGTACGACGTCCATCCCGCCGCCGCCCATCCGACGAGAAGCGTCGCGGCACCAAGGAGCGTCACCCAAAGCCCGAGCCGTGCGAGCCCCGGCAGGGCGAGCGTCGTTCGGCACATCCGCGGCACGCTCGCCAGGCCCAGGCCCCACGCGATGGACGGGACGGCCACGAGCCAGACCATGATGGTGCCGTGGAGCGTGAAGATCTTCGCGTACGAGTCGAGCGGCATCACGCCGCCCGGCCAGTCGTGGCGCGAGCCGAGGAACGGCACCGGGCTGTCCGGAAACGCCAGCTTCCATCGAAGCCCCAGCGCGAGGAGTCCGCCGAAGAAGAACGCACCCGCCGCGAGGATCAAGAACGCCCGGCCGATGCGGACGCCCGTGCACGTCTGGCGACTCAAGGTCCTGCCTCCACGACGAAGTCGCGCACCATCTGCGTGTGGCCCCAGCCGCAAAACTCGGCACAGAGCAGCGTGTAGGTTCCCGGCTCCGTCGGCACGAAACGCAACGTCCCGGCCTGCCCGGGCACCGCGTCCATCTTGATCCGCATGGCCGGCAGAAAGAAGTCGTGGATGACGTCGCGCGAGCCGAGCCGCACCTCGACCGGCCGATCGGCGATGACGGTGGGCGTGCGGGCGAGGGCCCCTTGCCAGTCGTCGTCCCAACCGGCGGGATCGGCGAAGTCCTTGCCGAGGCGGTTGACGACGTTCGTGTACCGCTCGATGGCGGCCTCGCGCTGGTCCGGCGGAAGCTCGCGAGGGCCGGCGACGCCCGCAAACTGGTAAGCGGGTAGATCCATCGCCGTCGTGGCATCGACGATCTGCGGATTCGGCCAGAGTGGGTCGTCCGGCTTCGGGAACACCAGGTATCGCCCGACGACACCGTCCGGCCCAGGAGCGATGGTGTTCCACGCAAATTGCTCGCCAATGACTAGCAGCCGTTGCACGTCGCCTTCTTCGGCGAGGTTGACGCGCGAGCCCTTGAGGTCTCGCCAACGGTTCTCGCTGACGACAAACATGCGCGAGCAAGCCGATCGCCGCGATGCCCGCTGCCACGGGGGCGAGTTTGGTGGTTCCGCCTCGCAGCCAGGCGACGACGAGGCCGATGTGCACGAGCAACAACGCCAGGCCGACGATGGCGAGGAATGTCATCAGCAGTTCATCAACGTCGCCCCCGAACCGCGACGCCGCGGCCAAGGTGCTGATGCTGGTGACCTGGACCGACACGACCACGTTAGTACGTCGGGTTGCGGTGTTGACTCGCGGCAACTCGCGGCAACTCGCCACGGCCGTGCAGGAGGTGATCAGGACTCTGGAAGCCGCGGGCTTACAGCCCGCAGGTAGCGTGTTCCGAGGGTCGGTCTGCAAGTCGGTCTGTACGTCGGTCTGCAAGCTGACGCGAGTCGGCGCATCTCGCTACCTGCGGGCTGTAAGCCCGCGGCTGGGTAGGTGTCGCTGGACGATCGGAGCATCCGCATGAGCTTGGCTACCCTCGCCGCGTGGCTGATCCGACCTTGAAAGAGTTGATGCACGTCTGTGCCGATGCCGCCGTCGCTTCGGGTCGGCGGTCGCTTGCGTACTTCGGGCTCAGCAAGTCGCAGCTCGGCATCGAGAACAAGGACGACGCCACGCCCGTCACCGTCGCCGACCGGCTGGTCGAAGACGCCTGCCGCGACGAGCTGAGCCGCCGGTATCCGACGCACACGATCAAGGGCGAAGAGCGTGACGATCACGCGGGCGATCCCCGCTTCACGTGGTTCATCGACCCGATCGACGGTACGAAAAGCTTCGTCCAGGGCGTGCCGCTGTACGGCACGTTGGTCGCCTGCCTGATCGACGGCGTCTCGCGGGTCGGGGCGATCTACCTGCCGGCGCTCAACGAGCTGATCGTCGCCGCCGACGGCGAAGGGTGCTGGCACGACGGCCGACGTGCCCGGTGCAGCGACGCCAAGACGATCGAGGAATCGACCATCACCGCCGGCAGCATCACGCGGGCGATCGACCGCAGCGACGCGTACCGCGACCTGGCCGACCGGGCCAAGCTCAACCGCGGCTGGGGCGATGCCTTCGGGTACGCCCTGGTCGCGACCGGCCGAAGCGAGGCGATGATCGACCCGAAGATCAGCCCGTGGGACTGCGCCGCCATGCCGCCGATCATGCGTGAAGCCGGCGGCTGGGCCGGCAACTGGGACGGCGGCCAGGACATCTACGGCCCCGATTGGGTCGCCTGCACGGCCGGCATCAAAGACGAAGTGCTCGCCACGCTGCAGAAGCATCCGAAGCGGGACGACTGGACCTTTTGATGCCAATGCCGACGTTGCCGTTTGGCACCGGCGGCCGATATGCCGATGCTGAGGGAACATGAGCCAATCGACAGGCACACTTCTCGTCACCGGCGCTGCCGGATTCATCGGCAGCAACTTCGTCCGCATGCTCGCCGAGCGCGGCTACGGCGACGTGGTGGCGCTCGACTCGCTCACCTACGCCGGGAACCTGGCGAACATCAGCGACCTGATCGATGCCGGCAAGCTCAAGTTCGAGAAGGCAGACATCCGCGACGCCGACGCGATGAAGGCCGTCTTCGACAAGCACGGCATCAAGCAGGTCGCCCACTTCGCGGCAGAGAGCCACGTCGACCGCAGCATCCTCGGCAGCGCCGACTTCGTCACGACCAACGTCGTCGGGACGCAGGTGCTACTCGACTTGGCCAAGGCGGCGGAGGTGACGCGATTCCTCAACGTCGGCACGGACGAGGTCTACGGCACGCTGCCCGAGGACAAGCCGGAGGTGATGTTCACTGAAGAGACGCCGCTGCAACCCAACAGCCCCTATTCGGCATCCAAGGCCGGGGGCGATTGCCTGTGCCGGGCGTACTTCGAGACGCACAAGATGCCCGTGCTCATCACGCGGTGCAGCAACAACTACGGGCCGTACCAGTTCCCTGAAAAGCTCATCCCGCTGTTCGTGACGAACCTGATGGAAGGCAAGCAGGTCCCGCTGTACGGCGACGGCCTGAACATTCGCGACTGGCTGCACGTCATCCGATCACTGCGACGCGATTCTGACCGTCCTGGAGAAGGGCACGCCCGGCGAGGTCTACAACGTCGGCGGGAACAACGAGCAGACGAACCGGGCCATCACCGAGAAGCTCATCGAGCTTTGCGGCCGAAGCTGGGACGAGGCCGTCACGTACGTCGAAGACCGCAAGGGCCACGACCGGCGTTACGCGATCGATCCGACGAAGATCAAGAACGAGCTCGGCTGGGAGCCCAAACGCCGCTGGGACGAAGCCATCGCCGACACCGTCGAGTGGTACAAGACGAACACCGAGTGGTGGCAGTCGATCAAGAGCGGGGCGTACCGCGACTACTACGAAACGCAGTACGCCGGGCGATAACGCGGCTGGCCGATCGCTCGCCCTTTCTCCTTCATCCCGAGCGCAGCCGAGGGACCTCGCAGCCGGACCATGTGCTTGCTGAACCCGTATTCCCGGCGAGATCCCTCGGCTGCGCTCGGGATGACGTCGAGCGGTAACGTGCCGGCTTGGCCGCTAGCTTTCGGTCACGCGAAGCACCTCGTCGACGGTCGTCAGGCCCTGCTCGACCTTGCGCCAGCCGTCTTCGCGAAGGACCACCAGACCCGCCTCGCGACATTGCCGGCGTAGGGCGTTGACCTCAGGATTGGTCGTGACTGCGTCGCGGAGGGCGTCGTCCATCCGCAGCAGTTCGTACAGCCCGAGTCGGCCGGTGTAGCCGGTTTGACGGCACTTGTCGCACCCGACGCCGTGCATCATGCCGCGCGACAGGTCGAAGCCGTTGCGTTCGTAGACCTTTTTCGTCTCGTCGCTGGGCGTGAACGTCTCCTTGCAGTTCGAGCAGATCTTGCGGATCAGCCGCTGGGCCAGGATGCCGTTGACGGCGGCGCTGATGAGGTAGGGCTCGACGCCGATGTTGATGAGCCGGGTGATGCTGGCCGGGGCGTCGTTCGTGTGGAGCGTGCTCAAGACCAAGTGACCCGTCAGCGACGCCTGCACGGCAATGCGGGCCGTCTCGCCGTCGCGAATTTCGCCGAGCATGACGACGTCCGGGTCCTGACGCAGCAGACTTCGCAGGGCGGCGCTGAAGGTCATGCCGATCTTGTCCTGCACTTGCACCTGATTGGCGGCCTGCAGGTGATATTCGACGGGGTCTTCGACGGTCGAGATGTTGAGCTTTCCGCCGTCCATGCAGCGGAGCGAGCTGTAGAGCGTCGTCGTCTTGCCGCTGCCCGTCGGACCGGTGACGAGCAGAATCCCGTGCGGCTGATCGATGAGATCGCGCCACGTCGCCAGGTGCTCTTCGCTGAAGCCCAGCGCCTCCAACGGCACGTTGATCGATCCGGTTGTCCAGGATTCGGATCACGATCTTCTCACCCGCCACCGTCGGCAGCGTGCTCATGCGAAGGTCGATCTTCCGGCCCTGCACGACCGCACGGATGCGGCCGTCCTGGGGGACACGACGCTCGGCGATGTCCAGGTTCGCCATGATCTTCAGGCGACTGCTGATCGCCGGGGCCATCGCGTAGGGCGGGCTCATGGCGCTGAACAGAATGCCGTCGATGCGGTACCGCACCTGGAGCTGCTTCTCCTTGGGCTCGATGTGGATGTCGCTGGCACCTTGCTTGATCGCGTCGGCGATCAGGTAGTTCACGAAGCGGATGACCGGCGACTCGCTGCCGGCCTTCTCGAGGTCGTCGGCATCTTGGGTCTTCTCCTCGACGACGCTCACGTCGTCCTCGGCCACTTCGCCGATGATGTCGTTCAGGTCGCCGAGATCGCTGCCACCTTCGCCGTCGAGTTGCTCGCAGGCCTTGGCGACGAACGACGGCGTGACGACGCACGCGACGACTTCGCGATCGACGAGCCGACGCTTGGCCTCGTCGAGCAGAAAGATGTCTGCCGGGTCGCACAGGCCGAGCTGAACGGTCTTGCCGTCGTCGGTCAGCGGGACGACGTGACTGGTCTTGCAGAAGTCGACCGACAGCCGATCGACGACCTGACGGATGGTGTCGTTGTCGGCCGTGCGGGCATCGACGTACGGCATTTCGTGAAGATCCGCCAGCGCCTCGTAGACGGCCGCTTCGTCCGCACCGGTCTCGACGAGCACGCGTTCGAGTGCGCGCCCCGGACTCTTGGCAAGCACCGTCTTCGCCTGCTCGATGACGTCGCCGGCAATGCGGCCATGCAGCAGATCTTCGAGAGTTCGCCGGGACTGCTGGCCCTCGTCGGGCTGCCAAAGCCCGCCGAAGGCGGCGGTCGGTTCAGGCGTCGGGTCGAGGCAAAGGTGCGGCATGGCTCTTGGTCTGGCGGGGATGCGATCGGGAGGAAGCGGCTATCGATCGAGCCGGGCAACGGCTTCGTGATCGTCGCGGCGAAGCGTCACGCCTTCGCGGGTGATGGCGGTGACGGTCATGCCGTCGACGACGTCGCCGACCTTGAGGAACTGGCCGTTGATCTGGCATGTGGGCCGACTTCCGAGCAGAACGGTCCCGACGTTCGAGCGCCTGCACGTCCTTGGCCAGCTCTTCGCCGGCTTCGCGACGAAGGCGTTCACGCTCGGCCGCCAGGCGACGGGCGTAGGCCTCGCTGATCGCCGCCTCGTCCGCCTGTTCGGCGGCGGCGTCTTGAACTTCTCGCCAGAACGGGTTCGTCTTCAGGTTCTCGAGTGCGACCTGCTTGTCGCGACTCAGCTCGCCGAATCGGCCCTTGATCGCTTCGCTGTCGGCGAGCAGGGCTTCGACCTCTTTGACCTGTTTTGCACCGCCGGCGAGGAACTGCTGGATGCTCTCGCGGTCACCCGCGGCGACGTTGACGATGTCCGTCGCCGAAGCCGTCGCCGGGCCGCCGGCGCGTTGCCGCATGAGAAAGAGCCCGCCGATCGCAACGGCCGCCATGCCGACAAAGGCGACGCCCGTCCGGCTGAACTTGGCTTTGCCCTCCTCCGGCATCACGTAGTCGCTATCGCCGCCGGAGAGGCTGGCGGTGAAGGAGCGGGCGTCGCCCGTGTCACTCGCCTGAGGTAATGCTTGCTCTTCATCCATAGTGGGTCTCCGATCTAGACGTCGCATTGGGCGGGCGTAGTGGCAAACGAAGAAACTTCGTCGTTCCAAACGCAAGCAAGAGACCCCGCAAGGTGTCGCGATCGTGCGGTGGCACGGGCGATCCAGGCGAGGTCCCTCGGCTGTGCTCGGGATGATGGAGGCGTCGTCGTTAGCCGGCGCTGACGACTTCGCCAGGCAACGCGGCGGGCTCGAAGAAGATCGACAGCGTCATCTCCGCCGTCGTCTCGCCGTCGCGGCCGTCGATCTTGCCGACGTCCAGCGACGTCACGCGGGTGATGCGATCCATCTGCTCGATTTGCAGCAGGTAGGCGTAAAAGCCTTCGAAATCGCCGAGCATCTCCAGCTTGATCGGCTGCTCGCTGTAGTGGCTGTCGCGGCGAACCTTGCCGGGCTCGAATCGCTTGATCTCCAGGTTGTTCCGCTCGGCCGCGTGCCAGACGTCGCGAAGCGTTTGCTGCACGTCCTTCTCACGCGGCAGCTTGGCCTCGAAGTAATCGACCGCTTCACGCAGGTCGTCGATGCGTCGGCCCAGGTCGTCGATGCCGCTGGTGGCCAGCTCGAGGTCCTTGAGCTCCTGGCTCTTTTGTGCCATCTCTTGGCGGTACTGCTCCTTGCGGTCGTCGACTCGCTTGAAGCCGAACCACCAACTGCAGCCGAGCAGGCCGACCATGGCGGTCAGGAGAATGAGTTCGCGTAGTTGCAGTCTCACGGGAGCACTCCGTTGTCGGTGGTGTTGCTGGCCAGGGCGGTCAGGTCGCGGGCTTCGGCCAGAGCTTGCGGTCGCGGCTCGGCCGAGTCGTCGAGCTTGAGGGCGATGAGGAAACGTCGCAGGTCGACGGCGTCGCCGTCACGGGCCCGGCGGTCTTCTTGTCGAACCCAAAGGAGGTCGACGCTCGCGAAGTATCCGCCGCGGTTCAAGCTGTCGATGTAGTCGCTGACCTGACCCTCGGTGAGGCTGGTGCCTTCGAGCGAGAGGGTCGTGTCGAACTCCAACGGCTCGGGCCGGACGACCGGGGCGACTTTCGACCTCTTGGTCTTGCTCGCCGCTACCGGCGGTGGGGCCTTCTTGATCCGCTTGGCTTCAAGACCGGCTTTCGCCAGCACGACGCCGTGCGGCAGCGTGTTGGTGATCTCGGCCATCAGGTTGCTTCGCGGCATCTTCTCGAGCAGCGACGCGCTCAGCTCCATCCGGTCGGCGACCGACTTCTGACGCTGACGCATCTGCTTGACCTGCTCGATCCGACGGGCGGCATCCGCGTAGCGGGCGTCGACCTGCGCAAAGCTCGCTTCTGCCTCGGCGAGCTCTTTCTCGCACAGGTGCCACGTCCCGCCGATGGCGCAGACGGTGACGCCGAAGAGTGACAGCAGAATGACGTCCGCACGGCGACGCGCACGGTTGTCGGCGTAGCCGTCGGGCAAGAAGTCGAGCCCGGCACCTTCGGCCGACTTGCCCTTGCCGCGAAGGCGGTCGAGCAGGCCGGACAGGCCCGGTTTGGAAGAAGTGGAATCGTTCATGGGGCGTACCTCCTTGTCGTGCGGCTAGGCCGCGGTCCGCACCTGGCTCGCCGGCAGCGTGGCCGCGGCGGCACCGAGTGCGAGGTTCAGTTCAGGACCAGACTGCAACTCGGGCAGATCCAGCCGCTTCGAGAAGTCGGCGACTTGCGCGACAACGCCAACCTGCTTGGCGATGTCGCGGCAGAACGCTTCGGCCTTGGCACCACCACCCAGGAAGATCAGCCGATCGATCGGCGCGGCGGCAAACGTCGTGTCGTGATATCGGCGGCACCGAAGCACCTCCGCCGCGAGTTGCCCGGCGTGGCCGCTGAGTGCGTGCGTCGCCGGCGTCTGCGGAGCGTCCGACGAGCGACGCATGGCCGCGCCGAGCATGGCAAATGACTCCTCCTCGGGAGCCGGCTCCGGCGGTGTCGGCTCCGGCGTCTTGGTTGGCATCGCGGCACGGGCGGCTTCGAAGTCGAAGTCGATGTTCCGGGCGAACCGCAAGCCGTTCGGACCGATGACGTAGGCACGGGCGTCACGTCGGCCCAGGTCGAGGGCGAGCCAGACGTGCGAGGCGTCGTCGGCCCGGGTGTAGTACGTGGAGAGCGAGTCGCGAAGGGCCGACGGTGCCGGGCGGAACGAGCGCGGGTCGAACCCGGCCTTCTCGACCGCGGCGACAAGCATCGAGACGTCGCGACGACGCGCAGCCGATACGAGCACCTCCAGACGCGGGCCGTCCTTCGTGTGAACCTCGCCGGCGACCTCGTGTCGAAGCACGGCCTCAGCCGGGTCGAACGGCAGCTTGCCGGCGACCTCGAAACGCACCGCATCGGAAAGCTCCATCGCGTCGACCTTCGGCATCCGAAGCGTGAGCCAGTGCTGACGCCGCGACGGGAAGACGATGTCGGCCGACGTTGCCTTCGTGCCGGCGGCGGTGCGGAGACGGCGCAGCAGGTCCGGCAGCGACGTGGCGAACGCGACGAAGTCGTCGCGAAGCGCATCGGGCACGTCGACCGACGCGACGGCTGCGACCGTCGGCCCGGGGGCGACCTGGACGAGTCGGAGTGCGTTGGAGCCGAGATCGATACCGACGCGACCCGCGTCAGGTTTCGCGGCGAGGCGGAGACTGTTGAGGAGGCCCTTCATGACGTGGATGCCGGCACAACCGGCACCCATGACCTACGTTTCGCCCGGTGACGCGGCAAGAAATTCGCCGGCGATCGCGTCCGCCAACTCAACGCCACGCGGCGTGAGACGGACCCGCTCCTTATCGGCCGTCAAGAGGCCCGTGTCGATCAGCCGCGGGACGACGTCGCCGAAGCCGACCATGAAGTCGATGCCGGTGCGCTCGCGGAAGTCGATTACGTCGACGCCGCGGGTCATGCGAAGGTTGAGCCATGCCAGCTCGGCCGCTCGATCACCGGGCGACAAGTGCTCGGCCTCGATGACCGGCAGCCCGCCGGCCTCGACGCGCGTCTCCCATCGCCCCAGGTGCGGCTCGTTGCGCCAGCGCGTGCCCGACGCATGGCTCGCCGCGGCGGGACCTAGGCCGAGGTAGTCGTCGCCGGACCAGCAGGCGATGTTGTGCCGGCACTCGTCGGCGGGGCGTGCGAAGTTGCTCGTCTCGTACGGCACGAGTCCGGCAGACGTCAGTCGCTCACGCACGAGCCGGAACATCGCCAGCTCGTCATCTTCCGGCGTCGCTTCGATCCGCCCGAGTCGCCGTCGCACGGCGAGCGGCGTGTTCGGCTCGTACGTCAGCGAGTAGCAGGAGACGTGGCCGACACCCGTCGTGATGGCTGCGTCGAGGCTGAACTCCAGCGAATCGAGCGTCTGCCCCGGAATTGCGTGGATGAGGTCGACGCTCTGCCGCCCGATGCCCGCCGCCCGCGCCGCCTCGACGGCCGGGGCAACGCAGGCCGGTTCGTGATCGCGTTCCAGTGCGACGAGCTCGGCATCGACAAACGACTGTGCCCCCAGGCTGACGCGGTTCACGCCGACCGAGGCCAGTGCATCGAAGTAGCCGGGGCGGACGTGGTTCGGATTCACTTCGACGGTGAACTCGTCGACGGCCGAGAGATCGAGCCGTTCACGAAGTCCCTCGATGAGGCGGACCATGTCCCTCGCCGGCAGCAGGCTCGGCGTGCCGCCACCGAAGAAGATCGTTGTGATCTGCGTCGTGGCCTCGCACCACAGTTCCGCCTCGCGGAGCACGAGGTCGACGAAGCGGGTCATCCGCTCCGGCGACTGCCGGGTGATGCTGTAGAAGTCGCAGTAGTGGCACTTGTGCACGCAGAACGGCACGTGCACATACAGCGAGCCGAAGCGTGCCGGCGCCTTCCCGACATCGATCGACGGTGCGGCCGACGCTTCAGTGACCGGGAGCGTCGGCACGGGCCACGGTAGCTCGTCACACGCCCGGCGCGACGGCCGGCGTTGCGGCGCTGAACGGGCTGCCGTCGGCCGAGACGCGATAGGCGTAGCGGATGCCGGCCTCGGCGGTCGCGTCGTCGAAGTTGGTGTCGCTCAGGGTCGCGATGGTCTCCCACACACCGCCGACGGGGCGACGGTCCACGCGGTAGACCAGTGCGTGCGTGACGGGTTGCCACCTGACGCCCACCCGGCCGGCGGCGGGAAGGGCCGCAACATCTGCCGGAGCGGAATCTGGCGAGAAGTGCCGGAATTCGCGGAAGCGGGCGTCGACGCTGCCGTCTTCTCCGCCCGCGCCGGCCACGCCGACGTTGACGGTGTCGCCGAGGGAGACTCGGGTCCTGCCGACTTCGCTCCACGTCGTGCCGTCCGTGGAGGTCAGGCCGATGACGTCGTCGCCGCGGCGGACCAGGCGCAGCCAGGCGGGCGTCGTGTCCGCGTCGGCGACGACGACCGTTTGCCCGTCCTCGCTGCCGCGGGCGGTCAGGCGGACGTCGTTCTCGCGAAGCTTGAGGAAGACGTTGCTCGCCCCGGCGTCGCCGGACGAGCGGACGACAAGACCCGCCATCCAGTCGCCGGTGCCACTGGCGATGGTGCGCACGCCGACATCGAAGTCGCCGCTGATACTGAAGCCGGCGAACTGAATTGCGTCCTCGAAGCCCCAAGCGTCGCCGCCGGTGGCGGTGAGGTCGATGTGCTCGAAGTCGCGGACAACGGTGGTCGAGCCGGCGACGCTGCCGACCGGTCCGGTGGCGGTTTGAACGTCGCTCGCGGCGGCGACGGTGACCGGTTCCGACCATTCCTGGCCGGCACCCGCGAGGCGGACGCGGTACGTCGCATCGACGGCAGACGAGCCCTCGTCGAGCATCGTGGTGCCTGAGAAAGTCCCGACTCGAATCCAGTCGCCAGCCTCAAGCCGCCGCTCGATGACGACGTCTTCAGCCTCAGACCAGGTCACAAGGACACCGGCCGCGGTCCGCGATGCCGAGAGTTCTGGCGCCGTCGTGCTTGCGGCGGCGGGTGTCGACACGGTCATTGCGGCACTGGCTTCGCCGATGCCGTCGTTGTTGAAGGCACGGACGCGGTACTCGAACGTGCTGCCGGGGCCGGCCGTCGCGTCACGGAGGCCGGTCGCGCCGGTGGAGACGCGGGAAAGCTCTCGCCACTCGCCGCCGGGCGAACGGCGCTCGACGATGTAACCGAGCACGTCGCCGCTGGCGGTCGGCCAGGTGACGGTGACGTCGGTCAGCTCGACCTGCGTCGCAGGCGGCGTGACGCCGTCACCCGGTACGCCCGGCCGTTGATCGGCCCGCGTGGCGTTGACGACCGGTGAGGCGGTCTCGCCGGCGTCGTTGAAGGCGACAACGCGGTAGAAGTAGGTCGTGCCGGCCGCGGTGGTGGTGTCGGTGTATGCGGTCGAGCCGGCGTCGAGGGTCGACACCGTCTGCCACGGCAACGTCGGATCGACACGACGCTCGACGCGGTAGCCGGTCTCGTTGGGCGACGCGTCGGCCCACGTGACGGTGACCGCATCGCCGACGTTGGCGCTGATGCCCGTCGGCGCGACGGGTGGCTGCTCCTGGTACGTGCCGAAGTCGGTGAAGGCGGCGGTCGACTGGGCGAGCGAGTAGCTGGCGACCGCACCGCCGACACGCACGCTGGCCGACATCGGGATCGGATCGCTGGTTGCGACGAGCGTCCAGTTCATCCCGTTGGCCGAGACGTAGCCGGTGAACGTGTCGCCTGTTCGAACGAGTCGGAGGTAGGGCGCGTCCGGTGCGGCGGTCGCTCCGGTGGGCGAGCGGGTCTCGCCTCCGGGCGTGTTGCGCCAGCTCATCGCGACGTCGCCGCTGAAGCGGAGGAAGACGTTGGTGCCGGTCGACGACAGGTCGTCGCGCACCATGATGCCCGCCGCCGATGCGGGGTCGGCTTTGTCGAAGGAGGCGACGGTGATGACGACGTCGAAGTCGCCGACGAAGAGCCGGTGCGCGAAGAAGACGTGGTCGTCGTCGCCCAGGTCGGTCGCGTCGTCGGTGCCGGTGGCCGTGAGGGTGAACGCAGACTTGTCGCCCGCGAGGGAGCCGGTCGCCGTGCCGATGGCGTTGCCGGTGATGGCGTCGGCGGCGACCGTCGTCACCGTCGCCGTCGCAAACGGTCCGGACGCCGGGTTGAAGGCGTTCCGTGCGCGGACGCGGTATTCGAAGGTCGTCGCCGGTGCGGCGGTGTTGTCGACGAAGCTCAACTGTGTCGACGGGATGCTGTTCGACAACACGCTCCACGATCCGCCGGAGACGCGACGTTCGACAACGTAGAACGTTGCCGAAGGCACCGGCGACCACGAGAGATTCACCTGCGACCGCGTCACGGCCTCGGCAGCGAAACTGCCCGGGGCCGAGAGGTCGGCGGGGTTGCGCGGCGTGACGACCGCCAACGGCCCGGCGGCGGGGCCGGCGAAGGTTTCGGCACCGACCACGTTGATGCCGACGATGTCATAGCTGTACGACGTCTCGGGAGAAACCGTGTTGTCCGTCCACGAGCGTGCCGCACCGGCGACGGTCGCGACGAGAACGCCGTCGCGGCGGATCTGGAAATTGGTGACGCGAACGCCGTCGTGCTGCCACGTGAGGGCAACCTCGTTCCACGAGAGGCTGACAGTCAGGTTCGTCGGTGCGGCGACGTCGGCCGGATCGGCGAGCGTGGTGACGCTGGCAATCGTGCTCGTCTCACCCGCGGCGTTGCCCGAGCCGAGCGTGACGAGCCGGTAGCGGTAGGTCGTCTCTGCTTCGACCGTCGTGTCGACGAAGGACTCGGCACCGGCGGCGGTCGTGCCGACGGCGGCGAAGGGGCCGTCACCGGTGGCGCGTTCGATGCGGAAGCCCGCCTCGTTGTCGCTCGCGTCGGACCAGTTGACCGTGACGCTGTCGTGGCCGTCCGCCGAAGCAGTGACGGCGACGGCGGCGGAGAGGTCGATGGGCGTCGTCACCGATGCCGAGGCAGGCGACGAGTCGCCGACGCTGTTGATGGCGACCAGCTGGTACGCGTAACTCGTCTGGCCGTCGACGTTCGTGTCGGTCCATGACACGCTGTTCGCCGGCAGTGACGCGACCTGCGTGAAGGTGCCGCCCGCGACGGAACGGAGGACGCGGTAGCCCGTCTCCTGGCCGACATCGAGCCAGGCAAGCGTGACGGCATCGGGCGATGTGGCCGTCGCGGTGAGGCTGGTGGGCGTCGCGGGTGCGGACGGTGCGGCAGGGCGAGTCGCGCTGACGGTGTTGCCTGCCCCCTCGGTCCCGTGGTAGTCGACGGCCCGAATCTCGTAGCTGTACGCCACACCCGCAACGGCGGTGGTGTCCAGGAAGGACGTGCCGCTGCTGACGGTGCCGAGGATCGTAGAGGCACCCACGACGCCACCGGTTCGGCGGACGATGTATCTGTTGACGTTGCCTTCCGACGCCGCATCCCACGAGACGGAGTTGCCGTCTTGCGTTCCTGTGGCGACGACGTTCTCCAGCCGTTCTGCTCCAAGGACGGGTTGAACGTTCAGCAGGATGTAGACGTTGTCCTGGTGGTCGTAGTTGCTGCCGGAGAGCGTCGTGCCGTCACCCGTGCCGCCGTTGTCTTGCGCGACGAGGTAGGCATTGGGGATGATGGTGCCCGAGGCATCCTTGAGTGCGAAGAACCGGAAGCTGTGGCTCTGGTTGTCGTTGCGTGTGCGGTCGCTGTAGTGGCTGCGATCGACACTGACGGCAAAGGACGAATTGCCGGGGTCAAACGTGCCGGCAGCCGCGCCGGACTCGCCGTCGACGAGTGGCAGCAACGATTGACCGAAGTCGGTGTCGTGCCTGAAGACCCTGTTGAGGTCGTTGCGGGCATCGCTCTCGAAATGCCAGTAGAAGCTCGTCGCCGGGTCGTAGCGAGGTGTGTTGCTCCCGTTGAACTGCGGGTCGCGTTGCTGGTGGAACGCGGCGATCTGAATGACCTCGACGCTGCCGGAGCCGGCCTTGTTCCAGTAGTCGCTGAGGATCTCCTCGCCGATGGCGACGTGCTCGCCGCCCGTGTTCTGACCGGTGCCGTAGTTGCCCTGGCCGGTGAAGGGGCCGACGTCGATGTTCCAGCCGAACGCGGCGACGATCTCGTTGAGGCTGGCCTCCTGGCTCGTGCCGGTGTTTCCTTCTTCGGAGTGCGACTGCCAGAGCCCGCCGAGGGTGGCGGTGCGGGTGGGGACGTCGGGGTCGTTGGTGCTGATGGTGAGCGTCGCCGTGCGAACGAGCCTGCCGATGTCGCGGATGTCGTCGCCCGGCTCGATGACGTTGTCACCGTCGCCGTAGCTGCTTTGGATGTTGCTGGAGTAGACGAACCGCACGACGATGTCGCGTGTCGCACCTGCCGCAAGGGTTCCCGCCTCGCCGCCAGAGACGATCTCGAAGTCGGGCGAGTCGATGGAGACGTCGAGGATCTCGGTCGCCTGACCGCTGTTGGTGATGCGCAGCGTCGCCAGGTCGCTGACCTTGTTGCCGACGACGGGGTCGAGGTTCTCGATCCGGCTGAACGTCAGGTGGGTGCCGAAGACCGGGTGCTCGACGTTCTCCAGCTCCAGGTCGTACGACGACTCTGCCGGGCGGACGTTGCGGATGATGCCGACCAGGTCGTTCTGATCCGACGCCTGATCCCATTCCTCGAAGGCGAAGACGTACGCATCCGGCACGACGTCGCCGGAGGCGTCCTTGAGCGGGAAGAAGCGGAGCTTTCGGGTGAACCCCTCGCCGTCATCGAGGGCCCATCCGTTGTACTGGTCCTCCGAGTAGACGTCGCGCGGGCCGAAGTCGAAGAAGGTGCCGACGAGGCCGAAGTCGCCGACCGGCTCGAAGCTGAGCGTGCCGTCCGTTTCCGGCCGGACGCTCTGGGCGAACGCTTTGTCGATCGTGAAGAGCTCTCCGTGCATCCGATGATCGAGCGAGGCCAGGTAGAAGCTGAGCTCGCTCGTGTCGTCGAAGCTGTTGGCGTTGGAGGTGCCGAACGAGCCGAGCACCTCGACCGTCACCGGTCCGTCGCCGGCCTTCTGCATCAGTTGCAGCAAGACCTCGTCGCTGCCCGAGACAAAGCTGTCCTGCGGATAATCCGTTGTCGTCGGATCTGGATCGCCCGTCGCAATCGGCAGTTCGTAGAGGTCGAGCAGTCGTTGCAGGCTCGGCTCGAGGTTGCCGCCTTCGCCCGCCGTACCCAGGCCGCGGAGGCGAAGCGTGCTGTCGGGCGATCCGCTGTCGTTGGAGCGCAAGTGCAGCTCGGCATCGAACACGCCCACGGCATCGGGCTCGAACGCGATGGTGACCGTGATCGACTCGCCCGGCAGCAGTTGCGTGCCCGCCAGGTCGCCCGAGGTGATGCGGAAGCTGTCGCTGTCGACGCCGGTGATGGTCAGGGCGTCGTCTGGAAAGGCGATCGTGCCGGTGGCGTCGCTGTTGGTGAGCGTGAAGGTGATGGCGTCGGCGGTCGACGTGGGCGTGCCGAAGTAGAGCGTGTCGCCGTTGCCGAAGTCGCGGACGGCAGCATCGTTGTCGAGTGTGCCGGCTTCGACGGGTGTGAGGAGCGTGATCTGCAGGTCGCCGCCGCTGGTGCGGAAGCCGGCCTCGACGACATAGACAAACCCGGTCGCCGGATCGACGGCGACGTCGAGCGGATCACTGAGCCCACCCAGACCGGCACCGCCCGCGTACGAGCGGAGCACGTTGCCGGTCGCCTCGTCGGTCTCCAGGAACATCACGTCATCGCCACCCGAGTAGCGGACGACGAGCAGCTTTCCGTCGAGCGCGCCGCCGAAGTGAGCGCCGCCCGAGTCGTACCTCACGACGCCGTTGGGCGAGACGTTTTTGCCGAAGTCGTGGGCAAAGCCGCGGTAGTTGGCTTCGGGCTGCGTGCCGACGGGGTACTGGCTGACCTCGTTCAGGTCGACGCCCGCCGTCGGGTTTCCGCCGGCCAGAATGTACTCGCCGCGAACCGGGTTCGGGTGGCCGTAGTAGCCACCGGCTTCGACGCGGTAGAGCAGATCGTTCTGCGTCTGGTTCACGCCGTTGATGCCCGAAACGCCGCCCGGCTGGGCCGGTGCGTTGCCTCCCGCGGCCGATCCGTTGGCCGGGGCATACAGGTGACCGGCGGGGGTCCAGACGAGGTCGTACGCGTTGCGGATGCCCGTCGCGTAAATTGTGACCGGGGCGTTGACGGCGTATGGGTCGTACGACTTGCCGTCTTCAGTTTGCACGTCGACCGTCGTCGTCAGCGACCGCACATCGGCCGCGAGCACGGCCGCGGTGAGCAGTCGCTCCGGGCGGAAGCCCCAGGTCGCATCCGGCGCACCCATGGCCGTGTTGCTCGGCTGGACCCAGTAGAGCCTGCCGTCGGGGCCGAAGACGGGCTGGTTGTTGAGGTGGTCGTAAACGCTCCGCGGCAGGCCGACGACGACATCGAGCTCGTTCTGCAGGCTGGCCCCGCTGAGCCGGGTGATCTTGCCGGTCCACTCGTCGGCCGACCGATCCGAGTCGTCGCCCGGATCGACGTATTGCCCGTGACTGACGTAGGCGGTGAGTGCGGACTCGCTGGTGTCGAAGACGAGCCCCGTGATCAGTCGCGGCGTGACGCCGTCCGCCTCAGTGAGCGAGGCGAGCAACGTGCCGGCGGAGAGTGATCCGCTGCTGTCGACGTCGAAGCGGTGGACCTCGCCGTCGGCGGTGGTGGCGTAGAGCCGGCCGTCGGGGCCGAAGGTCAGGCTCGTCCAGGCGGTGCCGACGGTCGTGGCTTGAGGCGTCTGCGTGAATGCGACCTCCGGCAGACTCTCGGCAACGGAAACGCCCGTCGTGAACGATGCCGAAAACGGAACGAAGCTGTTGCCGTCGACGTCGCTGCACGTCGCTCGTGATGACGAACGTGTACGAACGCGAAGCGGCCAGGAGCGTCTTGGGCGTCAGCGTTATCGCATCGCCGCCACCCGAGACGGTGACCGCCGCAGGCACGGCGGTGCCGGTGGTGTCGTCGATCAGGTAGACGTCGCTCGGGTTGACCGACGACGGATCCAGCGCCCCCCGGAAGGTCGATGTCGACGGCGATGAAGATGTCGCGGCGGACGTCGGTCGCGCCGTCACCCGGTCGAACTGCTGAGACGGAAGGGGAGTTGGCGTTGACGCCGTTGGTCTTCGGGGCGATCGAGAACGACTCGAAGGCCGCGGTCAAGCCACGACCGACATCGATGTTGCGGTGGAACGCGACGAGGCCTGCCGCGGCATCGGTGCCGAAGAAGGCGGCCTGCTTTGCTGCCGGCACGGTGATCTCGTGCGGGACGGTGAGCCAGATGCCGTCGTTGATGCGGTACTGGGCCGAGAGCGTGCCGTCGGAGGGGTTGCCCTCAATGCGGAGGTCGAGCGACGTGACGCCGTCCCAGGACGTGGTGGCGATCAGGCCGTCGCCCGGGGCTGTGGATGTGGTGGAGAGCCCGCTGCTCCATTCGTCCATGAACTGGATCGCCGGTCCGTCGTTGTGGTGGATGGCGACGAGCTTGACCCAGTTATCGCCGTCGCCGCCGAGGAGAATACCGGCCTGCTCGTAGCGGGCGTCGAATTGCGTGAGTGCAGCGTTGTTCTCGCCGACGATGCGTGTCTGGACGACGAACGCGCTGGAGGCGTCGTGCTCGAGCTGAAGCGCGTTGACGAGGCTGTTGACGGCACCCGAGTTGGTGCCGTCGTTGCCGGAGAGGCTCTGGATCTTGAGCAGGCCGTTATCGACCTGCAGGAGGGACGCGTCGTAAGCGGCCCCGGAAATTGTCGCGCCGGCGGCGGCGTTGGTTTGGGTCTGGGTGAAGCCGGTACCGACCCCCGATTGATCCGTCAGTCCGCCCGCGTCGCCGTCGAAATCGAGTTGAACGGTGGTCGACATGAGCCGCCTCTGCTCGAGCCGCTCGAAGGGTGTGGCGTCCTCGACGAGGCTGTTTCGGGCACGGGTGGCGGAAGTCGGCTGAATCATGGAACTGGGGGCACCGGCCAAAATTGGTCGCAGCAGCATTGCTGGCGTCTCTATTGACATCGGTTTCATCGGGTGCCCCTTGCCGTAGATGAACGTCAGACTTGTCTCGGTACTAAGTTTCGTCAGTCATCTGACGCACACGTGCATGGCGGGTTCAGAATTCACCTGATCTGGTGGCTTGTGACCTAGAAGGGCGTTAAAATGCTCGGCTTATATAAGATTGCGTGCTTGAAGCGGCTTGTCCGATATTCGTCGAAGCGTCTTGTTTCAGGTCGCGCAATTGGTAGTCTGTGACGTCCCCGATCGCCACATCGGCGGGTGGCGAGGCGACGCCATGCAGCAGTACGAATCCTCCCTCAGGTCAAACGAAAACAAGACCGCCGTCGAGGTGGCGCTCTTGCTGCTTCGTGAGCACGGCGTGCCGCGAAAGTTCGACCTCAAGATGGGGCCGACCGTTATCGGCCGACGCGAAGACTGCGGCTTGAGGATCCCGCTGGGCGACGTCAGCCGAAAGCACTGCCAGCTCACCTGCGACCGGAACGGGGTGTTCGTCCAGGACCTGGGCAGCAGCAACGGCACCTTCGTCAACAATCGGCGTGTCCAGGAGTCGCCCATGCTCGCGGGCGATCGCTTGACGATCGGGTCACTGACATTCGTTGTCCAGATGGACGGAAGTCCCGCCGAAGCGAATGCGGTCACTGCAGAAGCAAACACGGTGTTGCACGACGGCATGACGGGTCAGGATGCGTCGTCGCATCTCAACCCCACCGCCCAAGCCGATGCGGCCGACGCAGGCGAGTGGGGCCTCGACCCCTCCGGTGCCGCCGCGGACATCGAAGAGTTGATGAACGACTGAAAGCGCTCGTTGTGGGCCTTGAGTCCAGCATTGACGGCAACCAGTGCCGTTGCCTCACCCCTCGTAAAACGACTGCGACGGAAGCCTCAGGCGCTCCAGATCCCAGCCCGCACGCTTCGCCCCAGCCTCGTAAGACGACTGCAAGAAGCCGAGCAGCATGTCCCGCGGATCTGCCGCCATGCGAAGGTCCTCGTAGTCCAGCCGGGCCATGTGGCTTTTGCCGACGTCCACCCACGCACCGGCCGACAGCGGCTCGTTCGCCAGGCCGTCCGGCTCCGGGGCCGTGTAGCTGTAGAAGGCCGGCTTCGGGTAGTTGGCATCGCCGGGCCAGAAGCCGAAGCTGATGACCTCGTGGCTGTACGCCTCGGCATCGCGTGGATTGCGAAACTCGCTCGGCTTCTTATCGACCGCCTTGCCGCTGAAACGCGTCAGGGCCAGGTCGAAGCTGTGCCAGAAGAGGTGCACCGGCGTCTGCTTGCCGAGGAAGTCGCCGCGGAACTCCTGGAAGGTCCGCTCGATCCATGACAGTGCACGAAAATACCGGGCACCAGCGCCCGGCTGATAATGACGGGTGTCGCCGTTGTCCGGGAACGGCGTCTGGCACCACGGCAACTCGTACGGCACGTCGATCAACTCGACATCAACGCCCGCCGCCGACACGGCGTCGAGGACTTCGTGGAACATCGCCCGGCAAGCGATGCCGTCCGCCGGTGCAAAAGCCTCGAAGATCCCGCCTCGGTTGTTCCGTACGCAGACGGCCGGCTCGAGAAGGTCGATCTCGATGTCGAGCGACAACAGCGGGTCGTTCGGTGCGTACAGCGTGCCGGTCGTCAGGCCGCGGGGCGTGACGTAGAGCGGCACGTGCCACCAGTGGTTGCGTCTGTGCGTCAACGCGAGACGAATCTTGCCGACGACCTGGCACAGCAGGTGCAGCGACTCGCGCGTCTCCGTCCAATCCTCGAACGGCAGGGGCGGCAGCACCGGCGTCCAGGCGTTGGTCAACGGCTGGGGCAACCGTTCGTCAGATTGGCTCATGCCACGACGCTAGCGACAGAAGCACAAGCGATGCACAAGTTTCGGATAGCGGCCCCGGGACTCGAACCCGGATATCTTTCGATACTCGATTTTGAATCGAGCGCGTCTGCCAATTCCGCCAGGCCGCCGATGAATTGGGAGGGCACTGTACGCCTGCTTCACGCTCCGGGCACCTCCTGAAGGCAGACGTCCGGGCGGTTCGCCTTGAAGTGGCTCTACCGTGCCCACCCATGCCGTGCCGTGTTGCCATCCTCGGATCCACCGGCAGCATCGGCACGCAGACGCTCGACGCAATCGACGCCCTCAATGCCGACGGCTTCGACTTCCAGGTCGTCGCCATGACGGCCGGGCGAAACAAGACGCTGCTGGCCGAGCAACAAGTGCGTTGGCCCGACGCGAAGACCTTCGTGGCTTCTGAAGACGGCCCCGAAGCGTTGACGGACGTCGCCGCTGATGAGGCGACGGACCTCGTCGTCCATGCCGTCGTAGGAGCGGCGGGGTTGCCCGCCTCTTTTGCCGCGGCACGGGCGGGCAAGCGGCTCTGCCTGGCCAACAAGGAGTCGCTCGTCGTAGGCGGCACGCTGCTGACGGATCTCGCCCGTGCCCACGGCGGCGAGATCGTGCCGATCGACTCGGAGCACACCGCCATCTTCCAAGCCATGGCCTGCGGTCGACGCGAGGAAGTCCGACGCGTCATCCTCACCGCCAGCGGTGGCCCCTTCCGAGACGCAGTCGACTGGCCGGCCGATCGGCTTCATCACGCCACCAGGGAGCAGGCTTTGAAGCATCCGACCTGGTCTATGGGCGGCAAGATCACCATCGACTCGGCGACGCTCTTCAACAAAGGGTTCGAGCTGATCGAGGCCGTCCACCTGTACGGCGTGGCGGCAAGCGACGTCGAGGTGGTCGTCCACCCGCAGAGCGTCGTCCATTCCATGGTCGAGTTCATCGACGGCTCGACCATCGCGCACCTGTCTCCGGTCGACATGCGGCTGCCGATCGCTTACGCGTTGACGCACCCGCGTCGCGGCCCGAGCGGTTGCGGCACCTGGGACTGGCGTTCGCCGACGCGGCTGGATTTCGAACCGCCCGACGAAGAGCGATTTGGTGCGTTGGCCCTGTGCCGACAGGCGGTCGAGCGGGGCGGCGTGGTGCCGGCGTGGCTGAATGCGGCCAACGAGGTCGCGGTCGAAGCCTTCTTGAAAGGACGGCTTTCCTTCGGCGGCATCACGGAAGTTGTCGCGCAGGCAGTCGAGGCGTCGCCTGTCGTCCGGCCGACGTCGCTCGAAGAGCTTCTCGAAGCCGATGCCAACGCCCGCACGGCTGCCGAGTCGATGTTGGGCTCGTCTGAATGACCTGCGACCTTTCGCACGGGCGAGCCTGTCATCCTCTACACCTACCGTCGGCGGAACCGCGACCATGGACGTCATCTCGCTTCTCAACTTGCTCTTGCTGGCCTTCGGGTTCGGCTTCGTGATCTTCTGGCACGAGCTGGGCCACTTCCTGGCTGCGAAGTGGGCCGGGGTTCGGGTCGAACAATTTGCCGTCGGGTTCGGCAATGCGATCTTCAGCTACCGCAAGGGCCTGGGCTTGCGGCGTGGGACGAGCGGGCCCGAGTACAAGCAACGCGTCGCCGAGAAGCCGGATCTGGACGTCTCGCCGACCGAGTACCGGCTCAACTGGCTCCCGCTGGGCGGGTACGTGAAGATGCTCGGCCAAGAGGATCTGGCCGTCCCGGACGGCGGGCACGAGCCCGACAGTTACCAATCGCAAGAGCGTCGGCCAGCGGATGGTGATCATTTCCGCAGGCGTGGTGATGAACCTCATCCTGGCGGGCTTTTTGTTCACGATTCTCTACTTCGTCGGCTTCACCGCACCGGCGGCGCTCGGTCGGGGCGGTCTCACCCGACTCGCCGGCAGACGTCGCGGGGGTGCAGGTCGGCGATGAGGTGCTGTCGATCAACGGCAAGCCGGCGCACGACTTTTCGAAGGTTCAGCTCGGCGTGGCGCTGCTCGGAAGAGACCAGTCCGCCTCGCTCGACATCCGCAGGCTCGACGGGTCGACCGAGACCATCGAGGTCACGCCCGTTGCTGGCGAGGCGGGCGGGGGCATGCTGCAGATGGGCGTCAGGCCGATGCCGAGTCTGCACGTACCGGCCAGTGCCGAGGCGACGGCGGCGCTCGAGGCGGTGCGGGACACGTTTTCGTCGGACATGCTCGCGGTGCTGCCGGGCGAACAGGTGCTGTCGATCGACAACATGGAGGTCGGGGCAAACGACTACCCGGAGTTCGCCAAGGCCGTCGACCGCGCAGGCAACGAGGGGCGGTGGTGACCCTCATGGTGAAGGAAGCCGACGGGATGGAGCGTCGCGAGCGGGTCTGGCCGATGCTGTCGCCGGTGGGCACTTCGCCCGACGCGATGCTGCAATTCGGCGGACTTCGCCCGTTGCTTCAGGTGAACTCGATCTCGCCCGATTCGCCCCTGGCCCCGGGCGGCAAGAGGGAGCAGGATTCGTTGGCGGTACTCAATCCGGGCGACGTGATCGTCGCGTCTACGGGTGCGTGACACGAACGACTTCCTGCCGCGTCCGACGCGGGAGGACCTGGCCGAGTGGCTCAACCGCGCCGGCGCCGCGGGGCAGACGATTGATCTGGACGTCCTTCGCCGGGGCGAGGCCACGACGTTGGAAGATCTGCCGTTGACGCCGTTGACCGGTGGTTTCATCAGCCGGCTCGTCGGCAACGTGCGTTACGGGCTGGGCGCGAACCTGAGCGACGCGCTTCTGACGACGCGGCTCGCGGCGAACGTGCGGGCGACGTCGGCGATGGCGGGCGTGGAGTCGCCGGTGGTTTCAGGCGTCGACCCGCGGGTGGTCGCCGTCGCCGGAACGCCCGTCGAGACGTGGTACGACATCAGCCGACTTCTGCGGGAGGCCGTGCCCGAAGAGGGGGGAGACGTCGAGTTCACGCTCTCCGACGACGGGCAGGATCAGACGGTGACGGCCTCCTTCGACGCCTCCGCCGCGGAGGCGGTGCGGGCGGTCGATTGGGTGGGGCCGGTGCAGCGCCTTGACGCCTGGCCTTGCGGTGTCGATCGAGTCGACGCGTAAGACGAAGAATCCGCTTCAGGCGATGTGGTGGGGCGTCTTCGAGACGCGCGACCAGATCGCCAACCTCTACCTGACGCTCCGACGCGTCACCGTCGACCGACCGTCGGCGCACGCAACCTCAGCGGCCCGGTCGGCATCCTGCTACTACGGGACCATCGTCGCCGTCCCGCGGGTACGACTGGCTGCTCTGGTTCCTGGCGATGCTGTCGGCGAACCTTGCCGTCGTGAACTTCCTGCCGATCCCGATTCTCGACGGCGGGCACATGGTCTTCCTGCTCTGGGAGAAGATCCGCGGCAGAGCACCGTCGCGCGCGGTCCAGGAAGGTGCGCTTTGGGTCGGTCTGGCGGCGCTCGGGTGCTTCGTGCTCTTTGTGACGTACAACGACCTGTCACGACTCTTCACGCTCTGAAGCGGCGTAAGCAGAGCAGCAAGCACGTCGCGATACCTGACCGCAATCCGCTCTACTCGTTGACGTCTTTCTTGGGGGCCGGCATGCGGACGGAGAAGATCGTCCGCGCCCGCGCGGCCGGGCGATGGGGCGGTCTTGTCGATGCTCGGACTGCTCAAATTGCTTGGCGAGCCGGACCTCGGACCGCATTTCAACGCGACGTCCTTCAGCGGCAGGTGGCTTGGGCACGCGTAGTCGCACAGCCCGCACCCGATGCACGCCGACGCGCCGTAACGGTCGGCCAGCTTCAGCCGCGTCTTGCCCGCTCGGCCTCGGCGTCGAGTAGACCCACGGGGTTCAGCGATGTCGGGCAAATGTCCAAGCACCAGCCGCAACGGATGCACGGCTGCGGCGAGGGCGTCAACTCGTGAACGACCGACTCGGTTCGATGGAACAGCAGCTCGCCATCGCCAACCAACGCGGCGGTCGTCACCTGCCGGCCACGGAGGAAGTCGCCGCGCGACGATCGCCGGCACGGGTTTGGCGGAGTCGCGTTCCGGGTCGCTGGAAAGCATGCCGAGAAACAGCAACGACGTCCGCGAGCCGTGTTCCTTTCCAGGCGTGGGCCAGGACCCCGATGTCGCGGCGGTGGTCACGCAGGCCGATCGGTTCGCGTCGGATGACGCCCGCGCCGCGAACGACCTGCCCGATCGCCACGGCTGCGACGGCATCGAGGACGACCAGGCCCGCCTTGGTCGGCGAGTTCGCCCGGCTGCAGGCTTCGACCCGTCAGCCTGGAGGCCAACAGCACCGGGTCGCTCTGCGGGTACGAGTTGAGCACCGGCACGAGCCGGATCCGGCCGACTTCGACCGGCTCGGCATCGACTTGCTCTTCCTGAGTCGGCTCGTGCGCCGTCAACTCCGGCCTCGGCTCGACGACCTGCGGCGTCGGGGCCTCCGCTTCAGACTCGACGGCCTCGCGCAGCAGCGCCCAGACGACGGTGGCGTTCCCGAGGCCACCGCGACCGAGACGAACTTGCCGCCGGTGAGCGACGCGACGCAGGCGCAGGCCGTCGCGGAACGCCTGCGGGTGCATTGCCGCCCATTCGTATTGCAGAGGCAGCAGCGGGTCTGGCTCTAGGCAGCAGCACAAGACCGCCTCGGCGGGCTTGTCGCGGGTAGCGGCGAGCTGGCCGATGAGGTCCGGGCAGTTGACTCGATCAGGCCGAACGCCCGCGGCGGCGAGCCGCTCGAGCCACTCGTCCAGATCTTCGGGCCGAGACGGTCGAAGGGTCGGTCGGCGTGGCCTAGAGGCGTCGCCGACTGCTCGGCATCGTCATCCGCCAGGATCGGCACGGCCCAGATGCGCCTGGCGCCCGCGTCCAGACGACGGGCCACCGTGCCGGTGCCGCCGGGCAGCACGGCCACGCCTCGGCCCAGGCGGTCGCCGACGTTGACGTGCCGGTTCGGCATCGTCGGTACCTCGTCGTCATCGAGACCCATCGGCCCCAGCGACCACCCACGCCACGTCCGGCGGGGGGACGTCGACAAAGCGGTAGCGGCCTGCCATTGCAAGACGAGCTTACCCGACGCTCACGCCCCTGCGAGCGGCACGTCGATCTCCGCGCACACGGCCCGCAAGGCCTGGACGGCCGTCGTCCAAAGCTCCGGCCCCGTCTCGCCGTGACTGTGGCCCGCGACCTTGAGGTGCGGTTCCATGCTCAAGAAGCCGCGATAGCCCGAGGCGTACGCATCCTTCAAAATCGGCCCGATCGAGCCGTCACCCTGGCCGGCGGGGACGACTTCGCCCGTGCCGTGCTTGGCGTCCTTGATGTGGATGTGGCTCGTGTATTCCTTGAGCATCGGCCAGTTCTTCGCCGGATCGTCGCCGACCTGTACGAAGTTGGCGAAGTCGAACGCCGTGCGGAGCTTCGGCGAGTTCACCGACTTCATGAGGTCCAGGCACCGCTCGCCGGTGTCGCCGAAGATGCCTTTCTCGTTCTCGTGGACCATGACCACGTCCGTCCCGCGAGCATCTCCGCCTGCTTCGAAAGCAGTTCGATGACGCGGTCACGGATCGGGTCGACAGGTCCGGCCCCTTCGCCGCCTTCGGGGTAGAAGCTGAAGACGCGAATGAGCGGTGCTTCGAAGTCGACGGCCGCTTCGAGGGCCGCTTGAACATGTCGAGGATCTTCTGCTCGTCGTCCGTCGACCGGCACCTTGCCGCAGGGGCTGCCGATGCTGACGACGCCCATGCCGTCGCCGTTGAGGCTCGACATGATCTCGTTGCGTCGTTCGGGCGTGAAGGCCAGGACGTTCTCGCCGCCGACGCTACGAAGCTCGAAGTGGGAGATGCCGGTCTCGCGGCAGACGCGCATCTGGTCGTTCGAGGTCGGACCGATTTCGTCCGCGAATCCGCTGAGTTGAAGCATGCGTGCAGTGTGGCGGCGTGGCTTGCGGGTCAACCGACGCGGACCAGCCACGATCGTCTTGTCACATGGCGGCGACGGCTTTGCCGAATGACCTGGCTGCGCTAACCTTCCGACTTGTCGACGCAGGCGGACCGTCTCGACCCGCTCGTTGCCGCCGCGGCAAGGCGGCGGTGCTGCTCGAAGCACTGGGCTACATCCAGCGGTTCCACGACAAGATCGTCGTCGTCAAGGTCGGCGGGAGCATCATGGACGACGAGGAGGCACTGGGCCGACTGCTGACGGACATCGTCTTCATGAACTACGTCGGCATGCAGCCGGTCGTCGTCCACGGCGGCGGCAAGGCGATCAACGCCGCCATGCGTGAGGCGGACATCGTGCCGCGGTTCGTCAAGGGCAGACGCTACACGGACGATGCCACCCTCCGCATCGCCGAGCAGGTGCTCTGCGGCCAGATCAACCCGTTCATCGTCGACTTCATCCGCAGCCAAGGGTGCGAGGCGATGGGCCTGACCAGCCTGGGCACCGACGTGCTCTACGCCGACCCGCGTCAAGACCGACGACGGCCAAGATCTAGGCCACGTCGGGCAGGTGACGGACGTCAACCGGCGCATGCTCCAACTGCTCGTCCAGGCGGACGCGATTCCCGTCATCAGCACCATCGGCATCGATGCCGAGACGGGCGAGAAGCTCAACGTCAATGCCGACACCGCCGCCGGGGCCGTCGCGGCGGCGATGCGGGCGGACAAGCTCGTGGTCGTCAGCGACACCCACGGCATCCGTAAGGACGTGGACGACCCGACGTCCGCATCAGCAGCGTCACGCGCCGCCGGGATCGACGACGCTCATCCGAGACGGCGTCATCGACGGCGGGATGCTGCCCAAGGTCGATGCCTGTCTGCACGCCCTTCGCGGCGGGGCGGAGAAGGCGCACATCGTCGACGGCCGAACGCCGCACGCGATGCTGTTGGAGATCTACACGGCGGACGGCATCGGAACCGAGATCACGTTGTGAGGGCGGACCGAGTCAGAAGCCGAACAGAATCCTCCGCCCTCCAACTTCCCCAACCCATGCCCCTCCACTTTCTCGAACTCGCCCATCACGACGAGGCCTTTCTCGGGTACGTGTTGGAGACGGCGGTGCGGCTGCGGGACGAACTGCGGCAGGACGGACGGAACGAGCCGGTCTTGGCGGGCCAGTCGCTGGCGATGATCTTCGAGCAGCCCGAGTCTGCGGACGCGGGTCAGTTTCGAAGTGGCGATGACCCAGCTCGGCGGCCATGCGATCAACCTGCAGCCGACCGAGATCGGGCTCAATACGCGGGAGCCGGCGGTGGATGTCGCGCAGGTCCTGGGTGGCATGGTCAACGGCATGATGGCGAGGCTCAAGAGCCAGTCGACGCTGCTCGACTTGGCCGAAAAGTCACCCGTGCCGGTCATCAACGGCCTGACCGACCTGGCCCACCCTTGCCAGGCCTTGGCCGACATCCTCACGATTCAAGATGCCTTCGGCGATGCGGGTGGCCGACGCGTGTGCTACCTGGGAGATTCGAACAACGTGCTGCGGTCGTTGATCGTCGGCTGTGGGTTCGTCGGAGCGTCGGTCGTCGCCTGCTCACCGGACGGGTTCGGCCTGACGGAGGTTGAGGCCGACCGGTTGCGAGATCAGGTGCCGTCGCTCGACCTGACGGTCGAGCCCGACCCGATCAAAGCCGTTGAGGGTTGCGACGTGCTGTACACCGACGTCTGGGCGAGCATGGGTCAGGAAGCAAGAGCACGCCCGTCGTGTGGCCGCGTTCGCCGGGTTCGGCGTGACGGTCGACTTGCTGAAGATGGCCAATCCCGAGGCCGTCGTGCTGCACTGCCTGCCTGCGCATCGTGGGGAAGAGATCGCGGCCGAGGTGATGGACTCGCCTCGTTGCCTGGCATTTGCGCAGGCGCACAATCGCTTGCACGCGCAGAAGGGGCTGCTGGCCGTCGTATTGGGTGAATCTTCGTCGGCGGGAATCGGGTGAGACTGGCAGAAAGCGACAACCCGATCAGAGCGTGGGCTGGCGTTCATCTGACGGCCTTGGCGGTGTCGTTCCTGCCGGGGATGATCATCTTCGGCTGGCGCGGGGCGATGACGATTCTGCTTGTGATGGTGGGTGCGTCGGCGGGGTGGCTTGTGCTGCGCCGGGCCGGGGCACGCGGTCGGGCGATGGAGCCGATGCACGTTCTTTGGTCGTCGTTGCTGGCGGCGGCGCTGATGCCGGGACACCTGGCGGCGACGCGGGTGCTCGTCGGTGATGCGTGGGTCGCGTCGCCGTTGTGGATGGTGCCGCTGGCGACCGGGTTGTTGCTGGCTGCCGTTTTATGGCTGACGGCTGCACGGTTCGGACTCGGCGCCTTGCCGGCCCTGGCAGCGGGGCTTGTCGCGTGGGCATGCCTGGGGCAGGCGGCGGAGCCGCAGTTTGCGCTGAAGCGTGCTGCCGCGGTGACAGGTGATTTGCTGGATTACGAGGAGACTCCGATTCGTGACCTGGCGGGTATCCGTTGGACGTCGCGGCTGGACGTTGTCCCCGAAGGTGAGCCACTCGGTGCGGAGGCCGTCCGGCACGCCTCGGCACGCGAAACGCTTTCTTCCTATGCGGCAGGGCGCATCCGTGTCGGCCGGCAGGCAGTTGACGATGGACGCCGTCATCAGCGAGCAACTACCTCCGCCTGAAGACGTCGTGTTGCTTGGACATCCGGCACCGATGGGTATGGCCGGAGCCGCCGCAACGGTGGCGGCGGGGCTGGTGTTGTGCTTCCGAGGCGTCGCTGATGCGCGAATCGCGATCCTGGTCGTCTTGTCCGCCTACTGGACGTTGGCGCTGATGCCGGTTGTCGCGGCGGTGGAGGACGCGCAGACGGTCTGGACGCACTTCCTCGTTGTGGGCGGCGTTGGGAGTGATCCGGCGGCACGCGTCGGGTGGGACGTCGGTTTGACGTTCGTTCACTACGAGCTTCTGGCGGGGCCGATCTTGTTCGGGGCGTTGCTGCTCGCGCCGCTGTCGAGCCTGAGGCCGCTTCGAAATCGGTGGCGGTTCCCGTACGCCATCGCGATCGGCGTCCTGATGGCCTTGACGCAGCGGTACATCGAGCCGAGTGCCGCACCGTTGGCGGCTTTGGGACTGGTGGCGCTGACGACGCCTTTGCTGGATCGCTGGTCGCGTTCTTCGACGTTGCTCGGGTGAGCATCGGCTAGGGCCGATAGTGCATGAAGAGTTGGCGGGATCTTGTCGTCGGGTGAAGAGTCAGGGGAATCGTGATGCGTTGCCACTTGTCCTTGTCTCTTTCGCTGTTCGTTTCAATTGTGGCGGCCGGCTGCGCTTCCGGTCCGGAGGTGCGGGCGGAACGCAGGAGTCAGTTCGTCGATGCCGCGTTGCCGGAGGGCGGGCTCGGGTTGTTCGTCGAGGCATCGCTGGCGAACCGGCGGGGCGAGGAGGAGACCGCGGTGGCGCTGCTCGACGCGCGGTCGCGGCAGACGACCAGTTGATCGTCGCGTACCGGATGCTCGGCACGCTCTTGCTCACCCGCGGCGACGCCGATGAAGCGGCCGAGGCGTTCTCGGCCTTGGTCCGGAATGATCCGGACACGGCCCGGTCGCATGTCCACCTTGCCGACGCGCTGTACGTCCTCGGCCGGTATCCGGAGGCGCTCGGAAGCTACCTGACGGCGGTCGAGATCGATCCGACAAGCTACGACGCGAATGTGGGTGCCGGGACGACGCTCGTCAAGCTCGACCGCTCCGCCGAAGCGACGCCTTACCTGTCGGCGGCGACGGACCTGGACCCGCGGTCTCTTGCGGCGTGGCGACAGACGGCGATGGCGATGCTGGCAGTTGGGAACCTCGACAAGGCGTCGCTGGCGGTGGGTCGCGTGCTGGAACTGGCTCCGGCAAATGATCCGCGACGCGTCGAGGACCTTCTCCTGGCGGCCGATGTGGCCGGTGCTGCAGGTCGGTCGCGACTGGCGGAGGATCGTCTCGAACAAGCAGGCCGGCTAAGGCCGAACGACGTCGAGGTCCAACGGCGGCAGGTTGTGCTGCGTCTCTCGATCGCAGAGCGTGCACGCGTGGCGGGCCGAGATGCCGAAGCCGCATCGGCCTACCGCCGGGCGGAGGACGCTATCAACGACCTTCTCCTGACCAGCCCGAATGATGCACAGGCGTGGTCGACGCTCGGCTCGACACGCCTTCGTCTGTGGGACCTGGGCGGGCGAATCAACGCAGAAACAAGAGAAAACGCGGTCGCCGCATGGTCGCGATCGTTGGAACTGGACGCGACGCAAGACGATGTTCGACAGGCGATCGAGCAGTGGTCCCGTTGACTTCGGCCGACCGTCGCCTAGCGTGCCCGCCCGGCCGACGGTCGGACGAACCTTTCGAAGAAGCACGCAAACCATGACCGGCGACCGCATTCGAATCCGCATGGAGGCCTACGACCACCGGGCGCTCGACAACAGCGCTCGTGAGATCGTGGAACAGGCAAAGCGGACCAACGCCCGCGTCTGCGGCCCCGTCCCGCTTCCGACCCGCATCGAGAAGTACACCGTGCTTCGCGGCCCGCACGTCGACAAGAAGTCGCGTGAGCAGTTCGAGATGCGGACGCACAAGCGGATCGTCGACATCACGGAGCCCACCGCCCGCACGATCGAGAGCCTCAACCGCCTCGTCGTACCGGCCGGTGTCTTCGTCAAGATCAAGACGCACTAGGCAGTAGCGGCCAAAATCCTGTCGCAACACGCGACAAGAGCCTTCCGCCGCCTACAGTGCCCACCCGCCGACTTCGGTCGGCACCGCTGGAACAACCCTGTCTCGCTTGTCGAGACGCAAGAACCGTCTGTCGCGGAGGTCAGCCAAGACCTCGTGAACCCGCACCCGCGGGGGAACGCGACCGACTTCAGAGGTCCGTCGCCGCTTGCTCGGTGACCCAGACCTGGCCCCACACGAGGGCGGGCAACAGACCGGAACTTCCGGCTGCTCTGACCCGCAGAACCATGTACCCCGCACTACTCGGCAGAAAAATCGGGATGACCCGCGTCTACGACGACGAAGGTCGTCAGGTGCCCGTCACGGTCATCCAGGCCGGTCCGTGCGACGTGACGCAGGTCAAGACCGTGGACGGGCCTGACGGCTACTTCGCCGTCCAGCTCGGCTTCGAGGAAGCCAAGGCCAAGCACAGCACCTTCCCGCTCATCGGCCACGACGCCAAGGCCGGCGTCGTCGCCCGAAGCGTGTCCACCGCGAGATCCGCCTCAAGGACGCCACCGACAAGTGCGGTCGGCGACGGTGTGGACGTGAGCGTCTTCGAAGGCGTCACGGCTGTCGACGTCAGCGGCACCAGCAAGGGCAAAGGCACGCAGGGCGTCATGAAGCGGTACAACTTCGGCGGCCAGCCTGCGACGCACGGCACGGAGCGGAAGCACCGCTCGCCCGGTTCGATCGGCGGCCGTGCGACCAACCGTGGCTTCAACGGCCGCCCCAAGAAGGGCCTGCGTATGGCAGGCCGGATGGGCAACGAGCGGGTGACGACCATGAACCACAAGATCGTCAAGGTCGACACCGAAACGGCATCCTGCTGATCAAGGGCCCGCTGCCGGGTGCCGAACGGCGGGTTGCTCGAGATTCGCCAGTCGCTCCAAGAACGCTCCAAGAAGTCGGAGGCCGCCTGACATGATCGACGTTCCCGTTTACAACACGAGCGGCGAACAGGTCGACACGCTCCAGGTCGACGAACAGCAGCTCGGCGGCGAGGTCCGACCGGCCCTCATCAAGCAGGCGATCGTCATGTACCACGCCAACCAGCGTCAAGGTACGCACAAGACCAAAGGCCGCGGCGACGTCGCCGGCTACCGGTAAGAAGATGTACCGCCAGAAGGGCACCGGCAACGCCCGTATGGGTAAGAAGAACAACCCGATCCGTCGCGGCGGCGGGCATGCCAAGCAGAAGCTGCCCAAGGACTGGTCGCAGGACATGCCCAAGAAGCAGCGTCGCCTGGCCACCCGAAGCGCGCTGCTCGCCAAGTTCCAGGACGGCAGCGTCAAGGTCGTCGACGACATCGCCCTGCCGGAGGTCAAGACGAAGGTCATGGCCGGCTACTGGAAGGCCCTCGGCCTCGATCGCACCGTCCTGTTCGCCTTGCCGAACGATCGAGTCGCTGCAAGCAGAAGAACGAAGACCTCTTCCGCGCCGGCCGCAACCTCGCCCGAGACGCCGTTCACGAGCGTCGCCCAGCTCAACGCCTGGGACGTGCTCCGCAACCGCGTCGTTCTGCTGACCCGCGCCGGCTTCGACCAGCTTCTGGCCGCCTGAACCCTCTGACCTAGCAAGCCCCACCCATGGAAGCCACGCAAGTCATCGTCAAGCCGATCGTCACCGAGAAGTCGACGCTGGGCCGCCGGTCGCCACAACGCCTACACGTTCGAGGTTTACCCCGACGCGAACAAGGCCCAGGTTCGTGACGCGATCGAGGAGCTCTACAAGGTCGGTGTCGCCGACGTGCGGACCATCGTCCGCAAGGGCAAGGTCCGTCGGACCAAGTTCGGCATGGCCAAGAAGTCCGACAAGAAGCGGGCCATCGTCGTCCTCAAGGGCGACGACCGCATCGAGCTCTTCTAGTTTCGGCCGCCCGACGCGTCTCCTACTCGATTCTCCACTCGTTACTTCTGAGCCATGCCCATCAAGGTCTACAACCCGACGAGCCCCGGCCGGCGTAACGGCAGTGTCATCGACTACAAGGCGACGCTGACCACGCAGTAAGCCGGAGAAGTCGCTCTGCGAGCGCATCACCAAGACCGGCGGCCGAAACCACCACGGCAAGATCACCGCCAAGCACCGCGGTGGCGGCAACAAGCGGCTCTACCGCAAGATCGACTTCAAGCGGAACAAGAAGGACGGCGATCCCGGCGACTCGTCAAGACGATCGAGTACGACCCGAACCGCACCTGCTTCATCGCACTCATCGAGTACGAAGACGGCGAGAAGGCGTACATCCTCGCACCGGTCGGCCTCGAGGTCGGCAAGACGATCCGCAACGGCGAAGGGGCCGCGCCGAGCCGGGCAACTGCATGCCGATGAGCATGATCCCGACCGGCCTGACGATCCACAACATCGAGATGAACCCCGGGCAGGGCGGCAAGCTCGTCCGCTCCGCCGGCAACGCCGCTCGTCTCGCGGCCAAAGAAGGCCAGTACGTCGTCGTCATTCTGCCCTCGGGTGAGCAGCGTCGGCTTCGCAGTGACTGCCGGGCGACGATCGGTCAGGTCGGCAACACCGACCACCAGAACGTCAAGATCGGCAAGGCCGGTCGCAGCCGGCACATGGGCATTCGGCCGCACACCCGTGCCAAGGCGATGAACCCGATCGACCACCCGCTGGGTGGCGGCGAAGGCCGAAGCAACGGCGGTCGTCACCCGGTCAGCCGCAGCGGCGTTCCGTCGAAGGGCGGCGTTACCCGCGACAAGAAGAAGGCCAGCGAGAAGTTCATCCTGCGTCGCCGCAAGATGGGCAAGCACCAGCCGCGCAAGGTCACCGTCAACTCCTAGGGCTCCTCACCAGCAACACCTACCATGTCACGCAGCAGCAAGAAGGGCCCGTTCGTCGACGAGAAGCTCTACTACAAGGTCGAGGCGCTCAACGAGCAGAACTCGAAGAAGCCCATCAAGACCTGGTGTCGGGCATGCACGATCATCCCGGACTTCGTCGGACACACCTTCGAGGTTCACAACGGCAAAGACTTCAAGAAGGTCTTCGTTCAGGAAGACATGGTCGGGCACAAGCTCGGCGAGTTCAGCCCGACTCGCAACTTCCGCGGCCACACGGCCGGCAAGAAGAAGTAGCCGACTACGCCACCGTCACCGACTGCACGCAACCGCTCTCATCACTCGCCTTCCAGCAATGGCCCACCGTTCCATTCATCGCTTCGCCAGGACCGCGCCCGGAAGGCACGCCTGATCATGGACATGATCCGCGGCCGAGACGTGGACGACGCGCTCAACATTCTCGAGTTCAACAAGCGCCGCGCCGGCTTTATGGTCGGCAACGTCGTCAAGACGGCCGTCGCGAACTACCACGAGAACCCGTCGAATGCCGGCACCACCGGAGCCGCTCTTCATCTCCGAGGCTCGGGCGGACGAGGCTCCGACGATCAAGCGGTTTCAGCCGAAGGATCGCGGCAAGGCCCACCCGATCATGAAGCGGACCAGCCACCTTGTCATCAGCGTCGACGAACGCGCCTGAAGCCCACCCGACCTCACCCACACCTCCAAGGCACCATGGGACAAAAGACACATCCGGTCGGCTTCCGCATCGGCATCACCGAGGACCACAAGAGCAAGTGGTATGCGCCGAAGAAGGCTTACGGCGAGTTCCTCGTTGAGGACTACAAGCTCCGTGAGTACATCGACAACAAGCTCAACCGACGCCCGCCTTTCGCGGCCGTCAGCGAAGTGATCATCGAGCGGACCCGTGAAGAGGTCACCATCTCGATCAAGACCGCCCGTCCCGGCCTCGTCATCGGCCCCAAGGGTGCCGAGGTGGACAAGCTTCGTGAGGAACTCGAAGACACGATCCACCGCAAGATCGGCCCGATCAAGGTCATCGAGATCAAGAACCCGGATCTCAACGCTCAGCTCGTCGCCGAAGGTATCGCTGAACAGCTCAAGAAGCGGGCCAGCTTCCGTCGCGTCCTGAAGATGCGACTCGAAGGTTGCAAGAACGCGGGTGCCAAGGGCGTCCGCATTCAGGTCGGCGGCCGACTCGGTGGGGCGGACATCGCCCGCAGCGAGAAGCAGACGACCGGCAGCGTTCCGCTGACGACTTTGCAGGCTTTCGTCGACTACGGCTACGCGGTCAGCAAGACCAAGGCCGGCACCATCGGCGTGAAGGTCTGGATCTATCGCGGCCGGTATGACAACCCGGTCGAAGACACCGACACCCGCCCGGGTGGCTTCCAACGTCGCGGCCGTCGCGGCTGAGGCATCTTTCGCACCACGAACTACGCAGTAGCTAATCAGCACTAGGAGAACGTCATGCCATTGATGCCAAAGCGGCGGAAGTACCGCAAAGAGATGAAGGGCAAGATCCGCGGCAATGCGAGCCGCGGCAACACGGTGGTCTTCGGTGAGTTCGGCCTCATGGCCCTCGAGCCGGAGCGGATCACCGCACGCCAGATCGAGGCCGGCCGAATCGCGGTCAGCCACTACCTGCGTCGTCAGGGCAAGCTGTTCCGCCGCATCTTCCCGCACACGCCGGTCTCCGGCAAGCCGTTGGAAGTTCGAATGGGTAAGGGCAAGGGCGAGATCGACTACTACGCCGCCAAGGTGAAGCCCGGCACGATTCTCTTCGAGATTGCCGGCGTGACCGAAGAGGTCGCCCGCCAGGCTCTGGCCCGTGTCGCCCACAAGATGCCGATCAAGACGCGTTTCGTCACCCGTGCCCAAACCAGCCACTCCGCCGAGCACGTTGCCGCCTGAGGCGACGGTTCCCGCACCCCGACTGTTCCCACTACCGCACGACGATGCCGATCAAGCTCAAGGATTATCAAGACAAGGCGACCGACGCGGTCGAGAAGGAGCTGGCCGACCTTCATCGCAAGCTCTTTGACCTTCGTGTGCAGGGTGTCGTCGAGAAGCTCGAAGACACGAGCCAGATCAAGAAGGCACGTCGTGACGTTGCTCGTTTGAAGACGCTGCTTCGCCAGCGTGAGATTCAGTCGGCCACGACCGCCACCGCCTAGCCCACTCGCACCCATGGCCGACACCGCCACCGCATCCTCGCCCGCTCGCTCGGACATCCGCACCCGTCAGGGCGTCGTCACGCAAGACGGCGCCGAGAAGACGATCCGCGTGCAGATGAACTTTCAGACGATGCACCCCAAGTACGGCAAGTACCTGACGCGTCGCACGGTTGTTCAAGCTCACGACGAGCAGAACGATGCCAAGAAGGGCGACACCGTCCTGATCGCCGAGTGCCGGCCGCTGTCCAAGACCAAGCACCATCGCCTCGTCAAGGTCGTCGAGCGTGGCCCCGACAACCGCTGAACTGCTCTCTGAGCTTCTGACTCCCGTCTCCACGACCTAACCCCGTTTCATGATCCAGCAAGAGTCCTATCTCGACGTCGCCGACAACAGCGGTGCCAAGCAGGTCATGTGCATCAAGGTGCTCAACCGCAGCACCAGCCGTCGTCACGGCATGAGCCGTCCCACGGCAGGCGTTGGCGAGGAGATTATTTGCAGCGTCAAGAAGGCGCTGCCCGGCGGTGAGGTCAAAGAGGGCATGGTCGTGCGGTGCGTCATCGTCCGTACGAGCTACCCGACCAAGCGTCGCGACGGCAGCTACGTCCGCTTCGACGAGAACGCTGCCGTCCTCGTCGGCACCGACGGCAACCCGCGTGGCACCCGCATCTTCGGGGCCATCGCTCGCGAGCTTCGCGAAAAGGGTTACAGCAAGATCGTCAGCCAGGCCAGCGAAGTCTGGTAGCACCCGTTTCCGTTCACTCACCACCAAGGCAAGACAGACATGGCCTCCAAGATCAAGAGCGGCGACACGGTGCAGCTCATCACCGGCATCGACAAGGGCAAGCGGGGCAAGGTCCTGCGTGTGCTCAAGGAGTCGGACAAGGTGCTCGTCGAGGGCATGAACCAGGCGTGGAAGCACGTCAAGCCGACGCAGCAGAACCCCAAGGGCGAGCGGCGTCGCATCGATCGGCCGGTGCACACAAGCAACGTCATGGTCGTCGACCCGGAGCTCGACAAGCCGACCCGCGTCCGCTTCGAAGAGCGTGACGGTGCCAAGCACCGCGTGGCCGTCAAGAGCGGCGCGAGCCTCGGCCGCGTTTGAACCAAAGGGCGAAAGGAACCACCAAGATGGCCAAGTCAAGCAAAGAACAACGCCCGCAGAAGGTCGCTGCCCTCAAGACGGAGGAGCGCCCGGACACCGACGTTCCGCCGATTCGGCTTCAGCAGCATTACCGCGAATCGGTCGTGCCGAAGCTGAAGGAAGAGTTCGGCTACTCGAACCTCTACGCCATCCCAAAGCTCGAGAAGATCGTCATCTCGATGGGCCTGGGCAAGGCGATGGTCGCCGGCGAGAAGCAGCGGATGGAGCTCGCCGAGCGTGAGCTGACGCAGATCGCCGGCCAGAAGCCGGTCCGCACGAAGGCCAAGAAGTCGGTCGCCGGCTTCAAGGTTCGTGAGGGTCTTGAGACGGGTCTGATGGTCACGCTTCGAGGTGCTCGCATGTACGAGTTCCTCGATCGCCTGATCAACCTGGCGATCCCTCGCGTGAAGGACTTCCGCGGGCTGAGCCCCAAGAGCTTCGACCGTCAGGGCAACTACAACTTCGGGCTGAACGAGCAAGTTGTGTTTCCGGAGATCGATTCGGCTTCTGCGACGTACCAGCAGGGCATGAACGTGACCATCACGACCTCTGCCGCGACGCCCGATGAGGGCCGAGCACTCTTGAACGGGTTCAACTTTCCCTTCCGCAAGGAAGAACAGCAGGCCTGAGGCCTTCTGCGACTCACACCACGACCAAAGACATGGCCACCACTGCCTGGATCGTCAAACAGAAGAAGCGAGACGCCCTGCGTGTCAAGCACTGGGAACAGCGCGAGAAGCTCAAGGCCGAGGGCGACTACGCCGCTCTGGCCCGCCTGCCCCGCGACTCGTCTCCCGTCCGTGGGCACAAGCGCTTGCGCCCTGACCGGCCGGTCGCGTGGCTACCTGGGCAAGTTCAACATTTGCCGACACCAGTTCCGCGAGCTCGCCCTCAAGGGCATGATTCCCGGGATGCGAAAGAGCAGCTGGTGAATTACGCGACAGCGGCCGAGCGGCTGGTGGTCGAACATCGACCGACGGCATCTCCAGCTTCTGACCTTTCTCCGACTTTTCAGCTTCCGACTACTAGCTTCTTAGCTTATCTGGACCGACCTATGAGCATGCAGGATCCCATCGCGGACATGCTGACACGCATCCGCAACGGCAACCGCGTCGGCCGCAAGTCCGTGCTCGTCAAGGCCAGCAAGGTCTGCCGCGGCATTGCCGGCGTCCTTCAGGACGAAGGCTACATCGAGGGCTTCGACGACGTTCCCGACGCACCCGGCACAGGTCATCAAGGCCTGATCCGCGTCCACCTCAAGTACACCCTCGGCGGCGACAAGGCCATCCAGGAGATCAAGCGGTACTCGAAGCCCGGCCGCCGGGTCTACCGCGGCGTCGCCGACATGCCTCGCGTCCTCGACGGCCTTGGCATCAACGTCGTCTCGACCAGCCGCGGCGTCATGAGCGACCGCAAGTGCCGCGACGAGAACGTCGGCGGTGAACTTCTTTGCCAGGTCGCCTAGACCTCCTCCACCTATCAGCTCGAAGCCGCCGGTACCTCGGCGTGAGCAGAAAGCCACTATCATGTCCCGTCTCGGTAAGAAGCCCGTCGCTATTCCGTCCGCCGCCAAGGTCGCCGTCGACGGTCAGACGATCAACGTCGAAGGCCCCAAGGGCAAGCTCTCCTTCATCGCCCAGCCGGCGATCGAGCTGAAGGTCGAGGGCGAGGAAGTCGTTCTGGTCCGTCGTGACGATCAGCGGCAGAGCAAGGCGTTCCACGGCCTGACGCGTGCCCTCGTCGCCAACATGATCGTCGGCGTCACGGAGGGTTACAGGAAGGAGCTCGAGATCCAGGGCGTCGGCTACAACGCCACGCTCAAGGGCAAGAAGATCGAGCTGGCGGTCGGCTTCGCCAACAAGATCACGCGGGACATCCCCGACGGCCTCGACGTGAAGGTCGACGGCGGGACGAAGATCTAGGTGACCGGCATCGACAAGCAGAAGGTCGGACAGTTCGCCGCGAGCGTTCGGGCCGCTCGCAAGCCCGAGCCGTACAAGGGCAAGGGCGTCCGTTACCTCGGCGAACAGGTCAAGCTCAAGCCCGGCAAGACGACCGGCAAGTAGTAGACGCATTCGTCCGCACGCCGACGGTTCTCCGCGTCGGTCCAGGCGGGCATCACCGAAAGGATCATCACGATGGCAGACAAGAACAAGGCCAAGGCCAAGCGGCTTCAACGACGCAAGTTCAGCATCCGGCACAAGATTGTCGGCACGTCCGAGCGTCCTCGCCTGCTCGGTCTTCCCGAGCGGCAAGCACATCTACGCTCAGATCATCGACGACATGACCGGCAAGACCCTGGCCTCGGCTGGAACGGTCGGCAAGAGTTCTGCCGTCAGCGACGGCTCGACCTGCAACGTCGCGGCCGCCACGGCGGTCGGCAAGGCCGTGGCCGAGAAGGCCAAAGCGGCCGGTGTGACGAAGGTCGCCTACGACCGCAACGGACGCCGCTACCACGGCCGGGTCAAGGCCCTGGCCGACGCCGCCCGCGAGGGCGGACTCGACTTCTAGAAACGAATCAATCACCGCGTCGTCCTCAGCGCTTCCCGCTGCCGGCATTGACGACGCGGTCACCTTCAAAAGACCGGCAACCCCTTCGCACCGACACGACCCAGCATGGCCGAAAACGAAACTCCGGATACTTCTCCCAAGACTGCCGAAGGCGCTGACAGCGGCGCCGATCAGGTGGGCAATGTCGATGCTTCCAAGGACGGCTCGAAGCCGAACGACGGCAGCCCCGATGCCGCACCGCGGCGAGCTCGAGCAGGCGACGAACGACAAGACGACTGCCACGGCAGACGGCAACCAACCCGCTGCAGGTACGAGCGACGCTTCGGCCGTCGGTGAGGCCCTGCCCAACACGCCGCAAGCGACCGCGACGCCGGAGTCCGTTCTCTCCACGCCGACCATCGAACCGGCTGCCAAAGTCGGACCCGTCGTTCCCGGCGGACCGCGCACCGGCGGTGGTGGTGGCGGTGGTGGTGGTCAGGGCGGCGGAGGTCGCGGCCGAGGCGGAGGCCAGGGTGGCGGCCCACAGCGTGGCGGCAACCGTGGCGAGCGTCGTCGCGACATCGACGACGAAGGTGTCGAGTCGAGCGTCATTCGGATCTATCGCTGCAGCAAAGTGGTCAAGGGCGGACGTACCTTCAGCTTCGCAGCCCTTGTCGTCGCGGGTGACCGCAGCGGCCAGATCGGCATTGGCTATGGCAAGGCCAACGAGGTTCCGTCGGCCGTGGAGAAGGCCTCAAAGGAAGCTCGCAAGAGCCTCTTCAAGTTCCCGATGCAGGGAACGACCATCCCCCACGTCGCCATCGGCAAGAGCGGGGCTTCAACCGTCAAGCTCATCCCGGCCCTGCCGGGTACGGGTGTCACGGCGGGCAAGACCGTCCGTCCGGTCCTCGAACTTGCAGGTCTTTCCGACGTCTTGACCAAGGCGTACGGCTCTACGAGCCCGAAGAATCTGCTCAAGGCGACAATCGACGCGCTTCGGCACCTCCAGAGCCGTGGCGACGTCGAGAAGCGTCGCGGCGTCGACCTCGAAGCAGGTGCCGGCGAACTGCAAACGGTCGCGGCATAGTCACAGCAACAGGCGGAAGAAGCGGGTCGAGTTGGCCAAAGCTTCTTCCGCCTTTCTCTTTATCTCATTCCTCGCGAGGCCCGCTCCGGGCCGCTTAGTCATCGGAGCACAACGCCATGAGCAACCCGAACCTTCTTCACGACATTCTCAAAGCCGCCGGTCGACACAAGCGAAAGCAGCGTGTCGGACGCGGTGAAGGCTCCAAGGGCAAGACCGCAGGTCTGGGCCACAAGGGTGCCGGCTCGCGTGGCGGCAAGCCGAAGCGTCTCGGCTTCGAAGGTGGCCAGACTGAAATCTACCGCCGGTTCCCACAGCGTGGGTTCACGAACGCACCCTTTACGACGCGTTACCACCCGGTGAACGTTTCGATGCTGGAGCGGTTCGAAGAAGGACAGACGATCGACAAGGCCGTCCTCAAGGAGGCCGGGCTGATCTCGAACAACCGTTACGGCGTCAAGCTTTTCGGTGACGGTGACCTGTCGAAGAAGTTCACGGTCCGCGTCGATGCCTACAGCCGCAGCGCCTACAAGGCGATCGGTGATGCGGGCGGCGAAGCGTTGACGGCCGACGGGCAGGCGTTCTCGTTCAAGGAGCCGAAGTCGGCCCGGCTCGGCCGGAAGCTCGACAAGCGTCTTGACGGCCTGGGCCTGGCCCCCGTCGCGCCGGCCGAGTCGGGAACGCCCGACCGAGTCGGACGTCCCGTCGGGCGAGAGCGGTTCGGTGACGGAAGCTCCCGAAAGCGGGACCGACGTCGAAGAAGCGAAGTGACCTGCGGGCGACGCCCCTAGAACCTTGGCGACCGAAGGCGACTTCGCCATCCTTCCGCCGGCACGACCGAGGCGACACCTGCCATGCTCACGACTGTCCTGAACATCTTCAAGGTTCCCGAGCTTCGCAACAAGGTGCTGTTCACCTTGCTGATGCTCGCGATCTACCGCGTCGGCTTCCAGATTCCGCTCGCCGGGATCGATCAGCAAGCCTTTGCGGCCAGCATGGAGAATCAAGGCGACGCCGGCGAGCGAATCGCCGCCTACGTCTCCATCTTCAGCGGCGGGTCGCTCAGCCAGTCGACGATCTTCGGGCTGGGCGTGATGCCGTACATCTCGGCGAGCATCATCTTCCAGCTCCTGGGTAGCGTCATCCCGGCCCTTGAAAAGCTCAAGAAGGAAGGCCAGTCGGGTCAGCGGAAGATTCAGGAGTGGACGCGGTACGCCACCGTCGTCATCGCAGCCCTGCAGGGCATGTTCTGGTTGAGCTACATCCAGCAGCAACAGCTTGTCCTTCCGGGCTTCGAGACCAGCTTCTGGGTGCTGGGCCTGCTCGCTCTCGTAGCGGGGACGATCTTCTTGATGTGGCTCGGCGAGCAGATCGACGAGTACGGCCTGGGCAACGGCATCTCGCTGCTCATCCTGGCGGGCATCGTCAGCCAGATGCCGATGGCCATCTTGAGCCTGGTCCAGAACTTCAGCATCGAAGTCGGGGCCGCCAACACGATCAGCATCGGCGACCTGCTTGTTCTGGCGCTCTGCTTCATCGGCGTGACGATGGGTGCCATCGCCATCACGCAGGCCCAGCGACGGATTCCGATCCAGCAGGCCAAGCACACCCGCGGCCGAAAGGTCTACGGCGGCACGAAGCAGTTCCTGCCCCTTCGCGTCAACCATGGCGGCGTCATGCCGATCATCTTCGCCCAGAGCCTCATGCTCTTCCCGGGCGTCATCTTCGGCTGGCTCGACGGCACGGTGAACGGCCAGGCTCCTGCCGAGGGCATCGCCGGCATCACCGTGCGGTTCCTCAACACGGAGTTCGACCCGAACGCGGCCGGCTTCTTGTACGTGATGACGATGGTCATCATGATCTTCTTCTTCAGCTACTTCTGGACGACCGTCCAGTTCCAGCCGAAGGAGATGGCCAACCAGCTTCGCGACTACGGCTCGTTCATCCCCGGGCTTCGTCCGGGCAAGCGGACCGCTGAGTACCTGGAGCGTGTGATGTACCGCATCACGTTCGTCGGAGCCGCCTTCCTTGCCGGCATCGCGATCATCCCGACGGTCCTGACGAGCATGCTCGGCATCGACTACACAGTTACGGCCTTCCTCGGCGGCACGGGTCTGCTCATCGTCGTCAGTGTGGCACTCGACATGGTCCAGCGAATCGAGGCGAACCTGCTCATGCGGAACTATCGCGGCTTCCTCGCAGACGACCCGAAGGTGCGTAACAAGCGGGTCAAGGGTCGACAGTTCTGAAGCTGAATGCTACGGGTATGAGCAAGCAGAAGATCATTTTCAAGAGCCAGGCCGAGCTGGAGCAGATGCGGCTCACCGGCTATCACGCCCAGCGGATCCTGCAGGCGATGGCGGCGGTCGTGAAGCCCGGCGTCACGACGGGGGAGCTCAACGACGTCTGCCGGCACGAGCTCGGGCTCATCGGCGGCATTGGGATGTCGAAGAACTACCCGACCTACAAGCCGGGCGAGGGATATCCCGCAGAAAGCTGCATCAGCGTCAACGAGGAGATCGTCCACGGCATCCCAGGCCCGCGTCGGCTTCAGGAGGGCGACCTCGTCACCCTCGACCTCGCGATGAAACTGGGCGACTACTGCGCCGACAACGCCATCTCGCTGGGCGTCGGCAAGCTTCCGCCTGAGCGCAAGAAGCTCCTCGACCTGACGCGGGCGACGCTCGACATGGCGATCGAGATGTCCAAGCCGGGCGAGAAGTGGAGCGACATCGCCCGCGAGATGCAGAAGTACGTCGAGAAGCGTGGCTACGGCGTTGTTCGAGATTTCGTCGGTCACGGCATCGGCAGGACGATGCACGAGGACCCGAAGGTGCCGAACTTCACAAATGCCAGCCAACGAAAGGGCGACTTCGTCCTGCGCCCGGGGATGACGTTCGCGGTCGAGCCGATGTGCGTCGTCGGCAAGCCGGATACCAAGATTCTCAGCGACAACTGGACCGTCATCACGCGCAAGCGCAAGCCCGCCTGTCACTTCGAGCACACGATCGCCATCACGGAAACCGGGTGCGAGATCCTGACGGACGGCCAGCCGCCCGCGTCGCTTCAGCTACCGACGAAGACGGATCGACCCGCCTCGGCCGCCTCTGAAGCCCGATCGGCGGCGGCGGCTTGAGCGTCTTGCCCGTTGAACTTGTCCGGTCACTTGAAGCGGGCACTCTTGCCTGCCTATAAACCCGTCCGCCCTGACGAAGGCCGCCGGCCCTCGTTGCCTCTCCACCGACCACTTAAAGCTCCCCGTCATGAAGGTTCGTGCCAGCGTCAAACGCATCTGCGAGAATTGCAAGGTCATCCGCCGCAAGGGGATCGTCCGCGTCATTTGCACGAATCCGAAGCACAAGCAGCGCCAGGGTTAAGGCAGACCGGCTTCGGGCATAGGAACGACCGGGCGATACTGACCCGCGTCGGCTTCTGACCCTTTGCTTCCCGAGCCTCCATCACTCCTCTCTACTAAACCAATATGCCCCGCGTAGCAGGCGTCGACATCCCGAACAATAAGAAGCTGCACGTCAGCTTGCGCTACATCTACGGCATCGGCCCGGTGAACGCGCTCGAACTCTGCAAGAAGGCGGAGGTTGAGCCGGACAAGAAGGCGAGCGATCTGACCGAGGACGAGGCCGCCCGTCTCGCCAACATCATCGACAACGAGTACGCCGTCGAAGGTGTCCTGCGTCGTCAGATCAGCCAAAACATCGGCCGCCTGCGGAGCATCCAGTGCTACCGCGGTGACCGTCACCGTCGCGGCCTTCCGGCCCGCGGCCAGAACACGCAGAAGAACGCCCGGACCCGCAAGGGCCCGCGTAAGACCGTCGCCGGTAAGAAGGGTGCGAAGTAGGCACTTCGCCGGCAGCATTCAACACGGCTAGGACTTGTGTCCGTCGAACCGTAAGGACTCACAGAACATGGCAAAGACCCAAGGCGGCCGCCCGAGCGGCAAGAAGAAGGCCAAACGCGGCGTGACCCGCGGGCTCGCGTTCGTCAAAGCGAGCTTCAACAACACGATCGTCACCCTGACGGACCTCAACGGCGAGACCATCTCCTGGTCCTCCGCCGGCTGCGTCGGCTTCAAGGGTGCCCGCAAGAGCACCCCCTTCGCCGCCGGCCGAGCCGCGGAGAAGGCCGGGACCGAAGCTCGCCGTCAAGGCCTGCAAGAGGTCGACGTTCGCGTCCGCGGCCCAGGTGCCGGTCGCGAGCAGGCCGTCCTGAACCTACAGAACGCAGGCCTTCGGGTTCTGACGATCGAAGACACGACGCCGATCCCGCACAACGGCTGCCGCCCTCCGAAGAAGCGCCGCGTCTAACGAGACGTGCGTGTGCCTGCATGGCTACCGGCTTGTTCGGCGGCCTTTGCGTTTCCTCTTCGGTTGCGGCTTCATCGTCGCCGCGTCGAGGGGTCAGCAGGAGCGTGGGCTGGAGCAAGATGATCGGTAGCCGGACCTCTGGCTACCAAGCAACCGACTCAACGAGGCAAACCGCAGATGGCCCGCAACGGTGCGGGCGACAACGGTTCGCAATTTGAGTCGGCCACTGACTGAGATCCCTCAACCCCCTACTGAGCAGAATTATGAGCAGCAAAGTTAAATGGCGTGGCCTCGAGCTTCCCGGTCGCGTGGAGCTCGACGAGAGCGTCTCCACCGACAACTTCGGCCGATTCACCGCAGAACCTTTCGAGCGCGGTTTCGGCACGACCGTCGGCAACTCGCTTCGGCGGATTCTGCTCAGCAGCATCGAAGGTGCGGCGGTGACGCGCATCAAGATGAAGGGTGCGGACCACGAGTTCAGCAGCCTGCCCGGCGTCATGGAGGATGTCACCGACATCATCCTGAACATCAAGGCCCTCATCATCCACAGCGACGCCATCGCAGACGGCCCGCAGATCTTGACCATCCGCGGCGAGACCGCCGGCGAGCTGACCGCCGCCAGCGTCGAGTGCCCGGACGGCGTCGAGGTGCTCAACGAGGAGCTCGTCATCGCCACGCTGACCGAGGACGTCGAGTTCGAGGTCGAGCTGACGGTCAACGTGGGCCGCGGTTACAAGACGGACAAGGAGCACATCGCCGAGGCCGAGGAGTCGGGTGAGGCCGAGACCGGCTTCATCTATCTCGACTCGAACTTCAGCCCGGTCACCCGCGTTCGCTACAACACCGAGGCCGCCCGCGTCGGTCAGCGGACCGACTACGACCGCCTCGTGTTGGAGGTCTGGACCGACGGCACCGTCACGCCCGAGCTTGCGGTTGTCGAAGCCGCCAAGGTGCTCCGCAAGCACCTCAACCCCTTCGTCCAGTACTTCGAGCTGGGCGATCAGCTCGCCAGCGAAGAGGCCGTCAAGGGTCTTCAGGAGAGCCAGCAGGCCAGCACGGCCTCGCAGGCGGCGGTCGACCCGGACCTCGAGAGCAAGCTCGGCATGACCGTGCAAGAGCTCGACCTGTCGGTCCGTGCCAACAACTGCCTGGAATCCGCCCGCATCAGCTCGGTTCGCGAGCTGGTCCAGCGGACCGACGGCGACCTGCTCAAGGTCCGTAGTTTTGGCAAGACCAGCCTCCGCGAGGTCAAGCGTCGTCTGGCCGATATGGGCCTGTCGCTCGGTATGGACCTCGAAGCCCTCAAGAACGGCGGCCCGGCAGCGGGTCTTGTTCCCGGATTGTCCGCCCCGGCGGGTGAGATGGATGACGCGGGCTACACGATGCCCGATGACGATGATGACACTGCCGTCGAGCAAGATCAGGTCCCGGCGACGGAAGAGGCCTAGCCTCCCCGCCCGCGTCACGACGCTTCAGACGATTTCGTAGCCCTCTTACCTGCCCCAGACCCATGCGCCACCGCAAACGCGGCCGACAGCTTTCTCGCGATACCGAGCACCGGATCGCCCTTCGCCGAAACATGGCCCAGAGCCTGTTCGAGCACGGCCAGATCACTACGACGCTTCCCAAGGCGCTCGAGCTTCAGCCGTTCGTCGAAAAGCTGATCACTCGGGCCCGGGAGGACAACGTCCACAACCGTCGGCTCATCGTCGCCAAGATGCGTGACCGTCGGCTGACCGATCGCGATCAGGAGTTCGTCCTGAACGAGAGTGGGACCCACCGCACGGTGGTCCAGAAGCTCTTCGCCGAGATCGCACCTCAGTTTGCGGAGCGTTCCGGTGGGTACACGCGGATCGTCAAGCTGCCGCGTTACCGGATTGGTGACGGCGGCGACCTGGTGGTCATGCAACTCGTCGGTTCGGAGCACGAGAGCAAGCCGTCGGGCGTTGTCCGCAAGTCGGCCGGGCTGCGTCGCCGTCGGGCGGAGCGTCGTCGGGAGTTTGCCAACAAGGTGATGGCGGGGCGTCAGCCTGCGGAAAAGGCTCCCGAGCCCGCGGCTGAAGCAGCTTCAGAGTGACGCAAGCACGTTGTCGCCACACTTCTGGCTTGACGACGTTCTTGTTTGGGTTAGGTTTGCCGGGCGACGCCTTCAGCGGGCGTCGCCCGTTTCAGTTGCGGCTCCACGGCCGCACGCCCCCATGGCGGGGTGTTCGTCCGGAGACCTGGTGATCACAGCCGCAGCCGACTTGTCCGAATCCTCTACCGACGTTTTGGCTGCAGTTCCGCTCGCCGTGCCCGAAGTGCCGGCGATCAGCGTCGATGCGGCCCCGCCCGGTTGGGGCGATGCGATCTACGGCCGGCTGGAGCAGGCGGCGTTCTGGATCGACGGCACGCTCATCGAGCCGCTGCTCGGCCCGTTGATGTTGTGGGGCACGCTGGGGCTGTACGTGGTCACGCTGCTCATCGTGGCGCTGTACGGGCTGCACCGTTACAAACTGGTTTACCTCTACAAGAAGTACCGCCACAACACGCCCGAGGCCGAGGCGCTGCCTGACATCCTGCCCCGGGTGACCGTGCAGCTGCCGATGTTCAACGAGGATCTGGTCGCCGAGCGTGTCATCGACGCGGCTTGTGTAATGGATTGGCCGCGGGATCGGCTCGATATTCAGGTCCTCGACGACTCGACGGACGGTTCGGCCGACATCGCCAAGGCCCGCGTAGCGCATTGGCGGGCCAAGGGCATCGACATCAGCTACCACCACCGGGTCGTCCGTACCGGCTACAAGGCCGGGGCGTTGGCGGAGGGGAGCAAGTCGGCCAAGGGGCAGTACATCGCGATCTTCGATGCCGACTTCGTCCCGCCGGCGGACCTGCTGTACAACGTCGTTCCGCACTTCGGCGACGACAAGGTGGGCATGGTCCAGGTGCGTTGGGATCACCTCAACCGCGACGCGTCGCTGCTGACCAAGAGCCAGGCGATCTTCCTGGACGGTCACTTCGTCATCGAGCACACCGCGCGCAACCGCAGCGGGCGTTTCATGCACTTCAACGGCACGGCGGGCGTGTGGCGTCGAGAGACCATTGCCGACGCGGGCGGCTGGCAGCACGACACGCTGACCGAAGACCTCGATCTCAGCTACCGCGCCCAGCTCAAGGGTTGGCAGTTCGTTTACCTTCCCCAGCACGCGGCTCCCGCGGAACTGCCCCCGGAGATGATCGCCTTCAAGCAGCAGGCGCACCGCTGGACCAAGGGGTCGTTCCAGACGGCTCTGAAGCTCTTGCCACGGATCTTGAAGAGCAAGGCGTTGCCTTGGTCGATCAAGAGCGAGGCGTTCTTCCACCTGACAAACACGGCTGTGTATCCGCTGGTCGTTGTCATGACGCTGCTGATGTACCCGGCCTTCATCTTGAGCGAGGCCCCGCTCAAGCATCACCCGGTCAGCACGTTCCTCTTCGGCTTCACGCTGTTTGTCGTTGCCTCGTGCAGCACGGCAACGTTCTTCGCCTTCGCCCAGGCGGAGCTGTTCGGCCGAAAGACCGGCTGGCGGACGCTGCTGTACATGCCCTTCATCATGGCCCTGGGCGTCGGGCTGAGCCTGAACAACACGCGGGCAGTTTGGGAGGCGATCTGGACGCGTCGCCAGTACAAGAAGGGCGGCCCGGTCGTCAACGAGTTCGTCCGCACGCCCAAGTACGCGACGAACCGGGCCGTCACGAAGAAGTTCAACAGCGACAACGTGGCTCGCGAGTCGGGCGACCGGATCCGCAGGCCGATCTCTACGGCGAAGGTGCCGAGCTTCTGGTCGAGCAAGACGCTCGGCCTGCCGATCGTCGAGTGTGCGTTTGGCGTTTACATGAGCACGTTCGTGTTCATCAGCGTCGTCTACGGCTACGCGATCTTCACGTTGCCGTTTTTGGTCATGTTCGCGTCGGGCTACTTCTACGTCGGTATCAGCAGCCTGCTGGTGCTCTGGCGGATGCACCAGGAACGCGTCGCCGCGGCCCATGCGACGGCGGCGCTGGAGCCCGAGTCGGCTTGAGCGGCGAAGAGCCGATCGACACGGTCATCGGCGTCGGCCCGGCACGAGCATTTGCGACGATCTCGGCGACAGGCCGGCGACTCTTTAAAGACCTGCTTCGGACCCACTGAGCGCGTCGAGCGCTCTGCACTGGACGATGATTTCGCCAGCGGAGCGGTCGCGTCTCCTGGCGGAGGTCGAGGCGATATCGTCGGGCAATGGCAGCCGATCTTGACGCAGTTCTCAGCTCTCTCGACGCCCGGTCCGATGCCGCGGAAGCGGCGTTGGCGGACTTTCTCGAAGATCCCGTCGGTCAGCACCAAGCCGGAGCACGCGCAAGATTGCCGACGGGCGGCACAGTGGCTCGCGGATCAACTGACGCCCGCCGGGCTCGACACGAGCGTGATGGAAACGGGCGGGCACCCGGTCGTCGTCGCCAAGAACAAGCACGAGGCCGGACGGCCGACCGTCTTGTTCTACGGCCACTATGACGTCCAACCGCCCGAGCCGCTGGACCTGTGGAAGTCGCCGCCGTTCGAGCCCGAGACGCGCGACGGCAAGGTCTTCGCCCGGGGTGCCGCCGATGACAAGGGCCCCGTCTGGGCGCATCTCGATGCCATCATCACCTACCAGGCGCACGGCGGGCTGCCGGTGAACCTCGTCTGTTTGATCGAAGGCGAAGAGGAGAACGCGAGCGAGAATCTCGAGGCGTTCGTCAAGAACTACGCACAGGCCCTCAAGGCAGACGTCGCCGTCGTCAGCGACACCGGGCAGTTCGGCCCCGGCAGGCCCGCGATCACCTACGGACTGCGCGGGCTCTGCTACCAGGAGGTCACGCTCACCGCGAGCAACACCGACCTGCACAGCGGCATGTTCGGCGGCACCGTCCCTAACGCCGCCAACGAGCTGTCCCGACTCATCGCCAGCCTCCACGATGCCGACGGGCGCGTCACCGTCGACGGCTTCTACGAGGATGTCATCCCGCTGACAGACGACGAGCGAGCCGCCTGGAAAGCCCTCGACTTCGACGACGCGGGCTACTTCAGCGACCTCGGCCTGAAGGACGGGTCGGGCGAGTCCGGCTACACCACGCTGGAGCGGAAGTGGGCCCGGCCGACGCTCGACGTCAACGGCATCACGACCGGCTACCAGGGCGACGGGGCCAAGACCGTCATCCCGGCCAAGGCGTCGGCGAAGATCTCGATGCGGCTCGTTCCGGGTCAGAGTTGGACCAAGGTTCGCGACGCCTTTCAAGAGACCCTTCGGAACCGTTGCCCCGACAACTGCACGCTCGAATTCCTAGACCACGGCGGAATCGATGCGTCGCTCTTGCCGAAGGACTCCCCCGCCATGTCGCTGGCGGGTGAAGCGGTCGAGATCGGCTTCGGGACGAAGCCCGTCACCATCCGCGAAGGGGGCAGCATTCCGGTCGGCAGCCTGTTCAAGGAGGCGCTCGGGCTCGACACGCTGTTCGTGGGCTTCGGCCTGCCGGACGACAACCTGCACGCCCCGAACGAGAAGATGGACCTCGCCGCCTTCCACTCCGGAAGGCGAACCGCGGCAGCGTTGTACGACAAGCTCAAGAGCCTGCCGGTCAGTCGGTGATCAACTTCAGAACCTCGTCGAGCGATGTCGCCCGGTGGTTCGGCTCGACCACCACCGCGGCATCGGCGGCGGGGCTTCGCTCCAGATTCGGCGGGTCGAACAAAATCGTCCGACATCCCGCCGCCGCCCCGGCCTCGATGTCACGCGGCGCGTCGCCCACCAGCCACGATCGCGGCAGATCGAGATCGAGCTCGGTCGCGGCGTCGAGCAGCATGCCGGGCTTCGGCTTTCGGCAATCGCAGTCGCCCGTGAGCTTCGGGTGGTGCGGGCAAAAGAGCTGCAGATCCAGCTTGGCCTCGGGATCGTCCGCCAAGAGAAGCTCCGCCATTCGTGCGTCGACGCGTGCGACGTCCTGCACATCGAACTTGCCGCGGGCAACGCCGCTCTGGTTGCTGACGATAACGATCGCAAAGCCCGCCGCCCGACAACCCGCGACGCACGCGGCAGCGCCAGGCATCAGCATCACTTTCGCCGGATCGCCCAAGTAGTCGACGCCGATGATGAGCGTGTTGTCCCGGTCGAAGAAGACCGCAGGCCGGTTGCGCGGTCATGTCAGGACCTCGCCGCTGTGGTGGATCTGGACGACGTCCTGCGTCTCGTGACACACCGCCGATAGCCGACCGTTCGGGGTGAAGGCGGCGGTGTCGACCAGCGTCAGCCGGTCGCAGACGACCACCGTGCCCGGCCGACCCGAGTGCGCGTCCGAATGAAGGTAGTTGTCGGTCGGCGTGTGTCCGCAGTAGCACCGGCGACGCCACAGCTTGGGCGTGTTGAGTTGACGCGATCCGTACCGGCCCCAGATCGCCTCGTAGCGCAGGTGGGGGTCACGGGCCAGCGGCGCGTCGTCATCCGGATAGTCCGGCGGCCAGGCGGCATGGGTGACGAAGAAGTCGCCCGCGTCGATGAAAGCCGGCAGCGTGCGGAAGAAGTGCTTGTGACTCTCGGGGATGAGTTTTCGGATCCCGTCGAGCCAGGAGGGGGCCGATCCGTCTTCGATGCCGTAGCTGGCGATGGTTTGCGGCAGGCCCTCGTTCCAGAACAGCCGGGCCGCCTCGTCGGCGGTGGCTTCGTCGGCCGGTCCGCCGAGTCCCGGGCCGCTGGCGAAGCTCTCGCGGTGCAGGATGAGGTCGAAGACGTCGTCGTGGTTGCCGCGGGCGCAGTGGGCCGTGCCATCTGCGACCATGGGCAGCAGCAGATCCACAACGCCCCGCGTGTCGGGTCCGCGGTCGCAGTAGTCGCCGGTGAAGTAGAAGATGGCCTCGGCGTCACGGTGACGCACGACGCGCAGCAGCGTCGCCAGCGTTCCGCTCATGCCGTGAACATCGCCGACGATCCATTTCAAGCCCCACCCTACGCCGCCACACCGGCCAACAATGGCAGCGTGAACGACCCGCAGGACGACGTGCTCGAAACCCCCGCCGGCTGGACCCGAAGCGGGCCGGCCTTCGTCCGGACCTTCAAGTTCAAGGACTTCACGCGGACGATGAGCTTCGTCAACGCCGTCGCACACATTGCCAACGCGGCGGACCATCACCCGGACCTCGCCGTCAGCTACGGCAAGTGCGAAGTTCGGCTGACCACGCACGACGTCGGAACCGTCACGCCCAAGGACGTGGTTTTGGCCATGAGCATCTCACGACTGCCGGACTTCTGAGCGTGTCGTAAGCTTGGCCGGTGGATTTCCTGAAAGGCATCGGCGGAAAGATTGCCGGGGGCGTCGTGGCGCTTCTAGTTGTTGTCGCAGCCATCGCCTTTTGGCAGGCGGGTCCTGATGGTCGAGACGCCTTCTTCGACAACGGCGGCAAGGTGTTGGCATGGTCGCTGGTGGTGTTGCTGGCACCCTGGGCGCTGTTTGCCATCGTTGTCTGGGTCGCCAAGCAGGATTCGAACGGAGCGGGCATTGCCTTGGTCGGCGGATTGACCTTGGTGGAACTTCTGGGCCTGTGGTGGATGTTCGACTTCGGAGTCGGTGGCGGCGTAGCTGTCGGCTTCTTTGCCGTGGGCGCTCTGTTCGCGACGGCGTACAACGCATTGGCTTGTGACTTTCTTGCCGACCGGATGGTCGGCTAAGGAAGCGACCCCGAGCTGTGCTCTGGTCGTACGACCAAGGGCGGAGATGGCAAAGGTTTTGCCTGTCCGTCGGCCGCACCTTGCGGTACGCTGGTGTGGTCCGAGAACGAGTCTCGGACGTGCCCGGATCTCCCTGCTCGCCCCTGTCGCGGAGGCAACGATGCCCGAAGACGCACGAACAACTCCCGGCGAGCAGGATGCCACCGGCACCCGCGGCTCCCATCTGCCGGCAAAGACCGGGACTCGCGTCGCCGAGTGGGTCCTGGACCGGCCTCTGGGAAGTGGCACGTTCGGTGACGTCTGGCTCGCCAAGCACCACGTCTGGGCCGATCAAGAGGCCGCGGTCAAGCTGCCGCGGGATCCGACGTACGTCCGTGCACTTCGACGTGAGGGCGTCAACGCCCACCGACTCGACCACCCGAGCATCGTCAAGGCTCTCGGAATCGACCCGTTCGCAGAGCGGCCCTACCTCGTCATGGAGTACGTGCCGGGCGTCACGCTTCGTGACCTGCTTAGCGACGGCCGGCTGTCGGTCGCGGATTCGCTGAGTGTCCTGCGCCAGATTCTACAGGCACTCTCGCACGCCCACGGCAACGGCATCGTCCACCGCGACGTGAAGCCTGAGAACGTCCTGATCCATCGTGACGCCTTGTCCAACGGTCCCGGCGGCGGGCTGTCGCTGCCGGGGGCGGTGAAGCTGACGGACTTCGGCCTGGGCCAAGCCGAGCACGAGGCGGCGGCGGCGACGGGTGGAAGCATCGTCTTCTCGACCGACGGCTCATCCCCCACCGGCAACACCGTCGCCGGCAGCCTCGACTACATGGCCCCCGAGCAGCGTGCCGGGCAACCGGCAGACGGCCGGGCGGACCTTTATGCGTGCGGCGTCATGCTGTACGAGATGCTCGTCGGCGAAAGACCGGCGGGCACGGATGTCCCTTCCGACGTCCGGCCTGACGTGCCGGAGCATGTCGACGAAGCCTTCCGGCGCAGCTACGCACGGCTCGACCGCCGCTTCGCTAGACGCCGAGACCTTTCTTAACGGCCCTGACGCCCGGTGGCGTGGCGAGAGACTCAGGCCGAGCCGTTGCCGTCGAAAGGAAGCCCGGCGAGTGGGCCGTCCGCAACGTCGATGCCGAACGTCGTCGTGCCGTCGGTGACGGCCACGCTTGCGGGGCTTGCGGCGGTCGCGTCGACGGCAAGGATCAATTCTGCATGGGTTGCGGCAAGCAGCTCGTCGACAGCGTTCGTCGTTGCGGCCGATGCGGGTCGTTCCCAGATCACGAAGACGCGTACTGCATGTTCTGCGGCAGCTCGCTGTCGCCTGTCGCCTGAGGCAAAGGCTCTTATGGCAATCCTTCAAACAATTGTCTTGGCGATCGCCATAGCCGTGCTGGCCGTCGTTGCCGTGCAGCTTGTGGCGGTGGTGGTCGGTGCGGTCATCGGGGTGGTGGGCGTCGTGATTCGGTCGGTCGTGGCCGTGCTGATGGTGCCGTTCAAGCTGGTGGCGGGAACGGCATCACTGCTTTCGCCGAACCGACCGGTCGAGCCGGTCAGCCTCGGCACACCTTGCCCTGAAAAGCACTGCCGTTGCGGCAACCCGGCGTCGGCACGGTTCTGCAGGCGCTGTGGCCGCTCGCTGCCGAGTCCGCTCGCGTGAGCTTGGAGGTTTTCATGGTCGAATCTGTCGACATCCTCTCGACGCAGGTTGCCTCGGCGGAGGCGGCGTTGTTTGTCATCTTCGCGGCGGGCGTGACGGCGATGACCGCCGTTGCCTTCGTGCTGTGGGTCGTCTGGATGGCCGTCAAAGGCGTCTTGATGATGGTCCTGAAGCTTGGCGTCTGGCCTTCCGGGAAGCGTCGGCAGTTCAGGGAGCCGAGCCGACATGCCTGTCCGGACCCGGTCTGCCGGGCGGTCAATCCGAGCCACGCCGGGTACTGCAGGCACTGCGGCCGGATGTTGCGACGAACGATGCGGCAGGGCGGGGCGGCCGGTGCCTGATCGACCTGGAGTGACGGTAACCGAAACGGCACGCGCCGATGCAGATCGACTTCGCTTGTCGGAACAGACTCTCCTCACGACGCTCGACCGACCGCCGCACGGCGTGCTCTCGGCGTCGCCGCTGAACACGCTCCTCCTCGGCCTGCTGACGGCCGGTCTTGCTCCGGCTTGGATCAACGCGTCGAAGCTCGCGGGGCTGGTTCGGCTTCGAAGGGATCGGGTCGACGGCGTCGCGCACTGGATGACTGTCCGCGTCGGTCTTCATGCGGCAGACCCCGTCACCGCCTCGGCGACGGGTGTGGCTGGTGCGATGGCCGTCGCTGCCAAGCTTTGTGCGGCGGGTGCGTTGCTCACGGCGATCTTCGCGGTGTGGCAAGAAGATTTGTCACTGCATCGACTCTGGTTCGCGGACCCACTGCGTGGTCCGGTGCCGACGGGCGGGCAGGTGGCGTTTCTGGGGTTCGTCTCCTCTCGCACACGTTGGTCTGGCTCGGGGCGAACCTGCACGCCCGGGCCGGGCGACGGGTTTTGGCGGAGGTCGCGAAGGCGGTCTCAGGGCCGGCGAGTCGTACGCCGGGCACGTGGCGATGGGGTCTTGCTCCCGTGCCGGCCGTCGCGGCGGCGGTGCTCGGGTTCATCGGTGTCACGTGGGCGGTGCCGATGTTGCTGGCGGCTTCGGTCTTGCGGCAGGTGGCTCGGCGTGACGAACGGCAACTGCATCAGCAGCTCGCTCAACTTCTGAGGACGGCAACGCCAGGGCACTCCAGCTCGTCGGCGGTGCCGCACCGGGTCGCGCCGTTGTCCGAGGCCCGACTGCCACGCGACCAACGTCGCCAGATGCTGAATTCTGCACACGTTGTGGGCGCGGGCTCGGGAGTGACGAGGCGTTCGCCTAAGCTGCTTGGCGAATGGGCCACGCGATCTTTTTGTTGTCCGTCGGCGGGTGGATCTGGACGGTGGTCGCCATCGCAGTTGCTGTTGTGGTCGCATGGCCGACAAGGGAGGGTCGATGAGCGATTCAGATCCGAAAGCCCGCGCCCGTCGCCAGCGTGAGCTGGAGCAGCAGATGGTCGGGCACATGCTGTCGTTGCTCAACGGCCGCGAGATGGTCGCGGTGACGTCCATGGGGGTTCGGCCTGTGGCGATGCTCCAGCCGCGGGTCTCGCGTTGGAACCGGGCGGCCTTGGTGAAGAAGGCGCTCGTCTCGGCCGACGTTTCAGACTTTCGAATTGCAGGACGAGATGCCTTTGGGCGAGGGCATCGACGTCTCGCTGGGTCGGCAGGTGCTGATGGCGTTTCGGCAGGCGGTGGGCCACGTGCGCTTCGTCTCGATTCCGCAGTGGCGCGACCTGGCCCGGAATCGTGATCCGGCACCTGTCACGTCCGACGACATCCGTCGGCAAATGCAGCAGATGCCGGCACCGGGGGACGATCAGACGCCCGCCAGCGACTTCGGTGGCCCGATGACGCTGATTCTTTTCGCCGGTGGCGGCTTCTCCGACGACGCACGACGTGTGGCGAGCACCTTTGTCGAAGGGCCGCCCACCATCCTGATCGAGCCGGACGACGTGGGCGGGTTCATCGTGACCGCCCCCGAGGCGGCGATGATGTTGGCATCGACGTTCAATCCCGAGTCGACGGACGGCCAGAGTCAGCGTGTAGCGGCGGAGCTGGAGAAGCGTCGGGTCGAGCTGTTGACCGGCGGCGTTTCGCTGGATGCCGTCGCGCGGGCGATCAAGTTGCCGCTGCCGATGGTGGAACGTGCCGCCGTGGCCTGGGCGCGGGAGTCTCAAGAGCCCCTGCGGGTCAAAAGCGTCGCTGGTGGCTCGTTGTTGTTTCGGGATGCTGCTCTGGAACCCTCAGATTCGTCGCCCCGATTGGCCGGTTCGTCGGGTAGGATGGCGGTCATGGATCGGGTCCGTCGGCTATTGGGTGGAGGGGCGTCTGTCGAGAAGCGGTTGTCCGCTCTGGCCGAGCAGCGTGCTGCGTTGTCGCGTCAACGAGATCGGCAGTACGACGAGATGTCCCGGCTCGAAGATCGCGAGTCGGAGCTGCGTGAGGCGTTTCGGCGTGACGAGTCGGAGAACGCGCGTCGGCGGATCACGAGCCAGACGCTGCAGCTTCGCAAAGACATCGACCGTCGTCGGCAGACCGTGTCGATGTTGAACCAGCAGATCAACGTCGTCGGCACCCATCTGCACAATCTGGAATTGGCCCGTGCCGGCACGGCTGCCGGGCAAGCTGCCGTCGGCAGAAGAGCTCGCCACGGATGCTGCCAAGGCTGAGGAGGTTCTTGCGGAACTGCAGGTCAGCAGCGAGCTTGCTGACGAACTGGCTGGTCAGACGGTCATGACCTCATCGTCCTTGTCAGCCGAAGAGCAGGCGCTTTACGAAGAGCTGTCGACCGTTAAGCCCGCCGATGCAGAGGCGAACAAGCCGGCGTTTGCGCGGGAGATTCCCGTCGCGCCGGCGGAGCCGTCCGGACCGGGCGAGCAGGATCCGGCGCCGGGTGCCGAATCTTCCGAGCCGGCAGTGCCTGAGCCGGCACGGCGGGCCAAGGCGGAAGCGTCTTGATGATCGGTCGACCTGGACCGCGTGTCGTAAGCCGGCGGCTGTTCTGTTGAACGTGCTTCTCTTTTCCAACTCGTTCCGTGGCACTCATCGATCGACTTTTCGGCCGCAACAAGAGCTTGAGCCAGCTCTCGCGGACGGAACTGCGACGTGAGGAAATTCTGCTCGGCAAGCGGCGAGACAAGCTGTTCACGCGGGTCGACGATCTTGCCAAGGCGAAGCACGAGGTGTTTCGTCAGGGCAAGCAGTCGAGCTCGCCCGAGCTTCGTCGCAGTTTGGCACAGGATTTCGAGCTCAAGACGCAAGAGCAGCTCATGGCCGCCCGTGAGCTGAACCTGCGGAGCAAGGAGCTGATGACGGTCGCGCGTCTGCGAATGGTGCGCGAGAACCAGGCCAACGGTGCCGCGGCAGGGCGATTGAACCTGACGGCTCGCGACATGGCCAAGGTCAGCGGCTGGCTCGAAAGCGACGCCGTCGGCCAGGAGATGTATGCCGAGCGGCTCGACCAACTTCTTGAAATTGGCGGAGACGCAGACCGAGATGCCATCGCTGGCATCGAGCTCAACGGCGCCGGCAACGACCTGATGCACCTCTGGGAGCAGCTCGATGCCGGGGCGATGGACGAGGACGAGGCGTACGAGCAGGCCGAGGAAGCAACACGACGCAAGGCCGCCGGCGGGCAGGTGAAGCCCGAAGCCGGGTAGCACGTCCGGGCGAACGAGCACCTCAAGCATGGGCTTTCATCGGCACCATGCCGTCGTGTCGTAAGGTGCGGTCATGGGTCTGTTCAAAAGCCGCGACGAACGCCGAATCGAACGGGACATGCGTCTTCGGCAGGCGTTGCGTGGCATCGAGCGGTCGATCCGTCAGCAGGAGTCGTTCAGCGACGACTTTCTGAAGAACGCTCGGCAAGCCCGCAAAGTCGGCGACGAGCAGCAGTATCAATTCATCCGGGCCAGTCTGAAGCGGACGGCTGCGGTGAAGAAGATGCTCGAGCGGCAGTTGCTCAGCATGAAGAACGCGATGCTTGTTCAAAAGCAGGCTGAAGCGGGGCGTGAGTTCGCCACCGGCATGAACACCATCGCCCGCGAAATCGGCAAGACCTTTGGCGAAATGGACCTGACGAAGACGCAGGCCGACTGGGAGAAGGCCGTTCGCCAGGCCGGGAGCATGGAGGAGCGGATGGACCTCTTCCTCGACGCCATGGAGCAGTCGTCCGGCGGCGAGGCATCTCCCGGAGCTCGCGACGATCTGGTCAGTGATGACGAAATCGACCGCATGATCGAGGCTGATGTCGTTGCGGAAGAGCAGTCAGGAGCTGTCGCAACTCGACAAGCTGGATGACGAAATCGCTCGAGAACTGGGCGTTCAACGCGAAAGAGACTGATTGTTGCGACGGTCGCCTTGGCCCGTCCGTTGCTGCGGCGGCGGAGCATGACGCAAGCCATCGGTTGGATCGCTTCTGTGATCCTGCTACTGACCCTCTCCACACAGGTCCGCAAGCAGTGGGTCGATGAAACCAGCGGCGGAGTGAGCGTCTGGCTCTTCACGGGCCAGCTCCTGGCGAACGGCTTGTTCTTCACCTATGCCGCCCTGACAGGAGACATCGTCTTCATGGTCGCAAACGCCTTGCTGTTCGTTGTGAGCATCGTTGGGCTCGCGATTAAGACCTATCACGGGCGGCGGGCGCAGGCTATGTAGCATGCCAGGTGAGCGACTACGAAGACGAACAGACTGTCCTTGAGATTCCGGATGCGGATGACATCGAGCAGGTGCACCCAGCACCAGAGCCGGGCCAGGTCATGCCGATGGTGGCCATCGTCGGCAGGCCCAACGTCGGCAAGTCTTCGCTATTGAACCGACTGGTCCGTAAGCGGGTGTCGATCGTCCAGGATCAGCCGGGCGTGACGCGAGACCGCGTGTCGGTGCCTTTGGAGGTCGACACGCCCAAGGGGCCTCGCTGGGTCGAGCTGATCGACACGGGCGGCTTCGGCTTCCAGGATCAGGACGGCCTGACCACCGACATCCGCCGCCAGGTCGAGCTTGCGGTCAAGACAGGCGGAGATGGCGGTGTTTGTCGTGGATGCCCATGCGGGCCTGCTGCCGGGCGACGAGGAGATCGCGACGCTTCTCCGCAACGCCTCGACGCCGGTGCTGCTCGTCGCCAACAAAGCCGACGCCGACAAGTTCGACATCGCCGCCGCGGACTTCAGCCGACTCGGTTTCGGCCCGGCCATGCCCGTCAGTGCGACGACCGGTCGCGGCTCCAACAAGCTGCGCGAGGTATTCCTCGAGCGCGTCGACCTCTCGAACGCCCCGCACAACCCGCCGGACCCGGACCTGAAGATCGCCATCGTCGGCAAGCGCAATGCGGGCAAAAGCACGCTGGTCAACGCGATCGCCCGCATCTTCAAGGAAGAGGAGGACCGCGTCATCGTCAGCGAGGTGGCCGGCACGACGCGTGACAGCGTCGACGTCATCTTCATGAAGGATGGCAAGACCATGACCGTGATTGACACGGCCGGCGTTCGGAAGCGACGGCACATGCTGGGCGACGACATCGAGTTCTACGGCTACCACCGTGCCCAGCGAAGCGTTCGACGGGCAAACGTCGTCTTCTTGCTCGTCGATTCGACCGTCCGCTTGAGCGATCCGGACAAGAAGCTCGGCCGATACGTCGCCGATGAGCAGAAGCCGGTCATCATCGTCTGCAACAAGTGGGATGTTGCACGCGACATGCGTCGCAAGGAGGCCGAAGAGCAGGGCAAGAAGGCGCCGCGGGACGGCGACCTGATGGAGGAGTACGGAGATTATCTTGAGGCGGAGTTGCCCGGACTGTCGTTCGCCCCCGTGGCTTTCATCACCGCCAAGGACGGAAAAAACGTCGCCGCCTTGCTCGATGCCGCACGTGCGTTGCACAAGTCTGCGCTGCAACGGGTGACGACTGGGCAACTCAACCGTGCCGTAGAGCGAGCGCTCGCAGAAAGAACGCCGGGCGGATCGCGGGGCGGGCGCAGACGGCCGAAGGTCTTCTACGCCACTCAGGTCGCTGTCGATCCACCGCATGTGGTGCTCTTCGTCAACGACCCGGACCTGTTCGACGAGTCATACAGGCGGTTCCTGCTCAACAGGTTCCGTGACGAGCTCCCGTTCGGCGAGGTGCCGGTTCGGCTGTCGCTTCGGCCTCGTCGTCGTGACGATGACGAGAAAACGACCATCCGAGAGGACAGCCATTAGCCGCCTCTGCAGGGCCGATATTCTGCCAAACTGATGCGTGAAGATTGACGTCTGGGAACGGGTGCCTATCTTTCCCGCCCACATCGGCAGCAAAGGCCGTCGCAACCCGCGACACCCGAGCAAGTCGGAATGGAAAATCGGTCGCAAAGGTAGACCCCGGCGACACGCCGCCTACACTGCCGACCGCCGCCGAGTTGGTTGCAAGACCCACTCACGCGGCTCAGAGGGTTCTTTGACAAGCGAATAGTCGGATAGCCGCGAGGATGTGTCCTGCCGCCACTTCGGTGGCGGCGGGGAAAGATCCATGAGGCCGAAGCAGCTTGCTGTTTTTGCCTCATCAAGGCGACCTCTGGGTCGTCTTCAACTCATCCTTGCGTGCACGCAAAGTGATCCCTTATTTATTTGAGAAATCCACCTGTTCTACGCGGACAGGTGCGTGTCAGCGAGCATGAGCCTTGCTCGCAGCAGCCCACGGGTTGCTGCATTTTGTCGGCCCTGACCGGGGCCGGCTAGGGCAAACCTTCAACGTTTGATATCTTGGTGTCGAAAGGCACCAACTAAGAACAAAATTGAAGAGTTTGATCCTGGCTCAGCCTGAACGCTGGCGGCGTGGTTAAGACATGCAAGTCGAACGACATAGTGGCGAACGGGTGAGTAATGTATCGCTAACCTGCCCCAGGCTCGAGGATAGCAGAGAGAAATCTCTGGTAATACTCGATGATCTTCCGGAGCCTCCTGGTTTCGGACGCAAAGCTTTATGCGGCCTGGGATGGGGCGATATGGTATCAGCTTGTTGGTGAGGTAACGGCTCACCAAGGCTTCGACGCCTAGCCGGACTGAGAGGTTGGCCGGCCACATCGGAACTGAGACACTGTCCGGACTCCTACGGGAGGCTGCAGTAACGAATCTTCCGCAATGCACGAAAGTGTGACGGAGCGACGCCGCGTGCGGGACGAAGCCCTTCGGGGTGTAAACCGCTAAAACCATCAGGAAAGTTCTGATCCGGTGGTGATAAGGAGCGACTAACTCTGTGCCAGCAGTCGCGGTAACACAGAGGCTCCGAGCGTTAGGCGGAATCACTGGGCTTAAAGCGTGCGTAGGCGGCATACAAAGTGTCTTGTGAAAGCCCATGGCTCAACCATGGAACTGCTTGGCATACTGGTATGCTTGAATCATCTAGGGGCTAGCGGAACTGACAGTGGAGCGGTGAAATGCGTAGATATTGTCAGGAACGCCAACGGCGAAAGCAGCTAGCTGGGGATGTATTGACGCTGAGGCACGAAAGCTAGGGTAGCGAACGGGATTAGATACCCCGGTAGTCCTAGCCGTAAACGATGTCCACTGGGGCGTGGCAGTACTGACGCTGTTGCGCCCGTAGCAAAAGTGTTAAGTGGACCGCCTGGGGAGTACGGTCGCAAGGCTAAAACTCAAAGGAATTGACGGGGGCTCACACAAGCGGTGGAGCATGTGGTTTAATTCGAAGCAACGCGAAGAACCTTACCAGGGCTTGACATTCACGGATTATCTCTATGAAAGTAGAGTACGCTGCTTGCAGTGGAACGTGGACAGGTGCTGCATGGCTGTCGTCAGCTCGTGTCGTGAGATGTCGGGTTAAGTCCCTTAACGAGCGAAACCTTTATCTTTAGTTGCCAGCGGGTAATGCCGGGGACTCTAGAGAGACTGCCGGTGTCAAACCGGAGGAAGGTGGAGATGACGTCAAGTCATCATGGCCCTTATGTCCTGGGCTACACACGTGCTACAATGGTCGAGACAAAGCGAGCCGAAACGGTGACGTGGAGGAAATCGCAAAAACTCGGCCCCAGTTCAGATTGAAGGCTGCAACTCGCCTTCATGAAGGTGGAATCGCTAGTAATCGCGGATCAGCTACGCCGCGGTGAATGTGTTCCTGAGCCTTGTACACACCGCCCGTCAAGTCATGGGAGTCGGGAACGGCCGAAGTCGCCTCATTTCAGAGGTGCCGAAGCCGGGTTCGATGACTGGGACTAAGTCGTAACAAGGTAGCCGTAGGGGAACCTGCGGCTGGATCACCTCCTTTCTACGGGATTCTGTAGACGTCTAAGGGTGCGAACCCAACGACGGACTGTCAGCACAGCCTCGTCCACAACAGTGGGCCGTCGATGGCAACATCGACGGACGGCCATCCGACTATTCGCCTGTCCAAGGACAGCAATACACCCGCGACTCGCGTCGCGGGTGTGTTCGTGCGCGCTGCTGCTTGTAGTCCCCGCACGCTCGCCCAAGCACGCATGCCGACCCAATGTGCACTTCTCTGCAATGCGAAGTAGCACCGGGCCGTCCCGTGGCTACACTCTCCACCCGGCCGACAAGCCGATGGCTTGCCGAGCGCGTCCAGGCGACGCAGTGACTCCCGCACGAATCTATCTCCCATGGGCCCTACCAACCAACGGCTGTTTGATCTCTACAAGGCCGACCTCGACCTCCGTCGTGCGCAGGAGCACCTCGATCAAGTCACTCGCGGCGTCCGTGTCCAAAAGAAGCGGGCCGAACTTGCCAAGCAGCACCTAGACGACACGCACGACTCTCTGCAACGCCTCAAGGCCAAGCAGAGGGAGATGGAGGGTGACCTCAAGTACCGCGACGAGCACATCGAACATCTTCGCCTTCAGCAGCAGGAGGCCAAGAACCACCGGCAGTACCAGGCGTTGCTCCAGCAGCTCAACACGCAGAAGGGTGAGCGTGAGCGAATCGAGGAAGAGGGTCTCAGCCAAACTACGCAGATGGAAGTGCTGCATTCCAAGCAGGGCGAGCAAGAAGAGGCCGCTAAGGCCGAAGCCGAGAAGGCCACTCAACTTGAGGGCGAAATTGAAGGTCGGTCAGCGGAGCTTCAAGCCGTCATCGACGACCTCGCCCCGAAGCGAGAGGCCGCCGCCCAGCAGGTGCCAGCGGATGCTCGTAAAACCTACGAGCGGCTCGCCGACAACTACGAGGGTGAGGCGTCGCTCCGATCGGCAACATTGACGGCAAAGAAGAGCGCTACTACTGCACCGCGTGCAACATGGAGCTCGTCGTCGACGTCTACAACCGTCTCAAGCTTCGCGACGAAGTCATCACCTGCCCCGGCTGCGGGCGAATGCTCTACATCCCTGATGATCTCACGCCGGAAATGGCCGTCCGGCAGAAGAAGGTCGCCAAGCGGGCCTCCCGAGCCAAGTCGACCAAGAAGGCCGTCAAGAAAGATCGCAAGGGCGTTCCCGTCAAGGTGAAGCGTGTTCTAACGACCGCCGCGGCCGAGTCGCTTCGTCTCAACAAAGAAGAAGGCCAAGAGGCCGTCGATGTGACCGTCAAGATCACAGGCGTTATCGCCATCGGCGGCCCCTACAGCGTCGCCAGCAAGGAAGACTTCAGCCAACTCGTCCAGGCGAAGCTCCAGTCTGAGGACATCGACATCGAATACGTCGTGCTCGCCGAAGGTGAAGAACCGCCGGCACCGCCCGCAGAGCCGACGGGCGATGAGGGTGAGACGGTTCCGGCCGAGGCAGCGGCGTAGGTTTGGCCATGCACCTCATTGTCGAGTTCGACGGCGGATCTCGTGGTAATCCCGGCCCGGCAGGCTTTGGGGTTGTCGTTCGTGACGCACGCGACGAGTCGACGCCGCTCGTCACCGCCGGCCGCTTCGTGGGCCGTGCCACGAACAACGTCGCCGAGTACAGCGGCTTGGTCTTCGCGCTCGAGAAGGCCATCGATCTTGGCGCGACACAGACGACGGTTCGAGGCGACAGCGAGCTCGTCATCAAGCAGATGAAGGGCCAGTACCGCGTCCGCAACGAGAATCTCAAGCCGCTGTACCAGCAGGCTTCTGAAGCAGCCGCAAAGCTCGGCAAGGTCACCTACGTGCACAAGCTGCGAGACCAGAACAAGCTGGCCGATCGATTGGCCAACCTTGCGATGGATCGCAAAGGCGCGGTCGACGACATCGAGTGACCACGTCCGTTAGCCTTGCCTCATGCCGCTGATTGCCGAACGCGTTGCCTCTGCTCGCATCGGGAAGAACCCGACCGTGATCTGCCGCATGAAGTCGGGCTGGGCGACCCTTGGCGACCGGCAGTTCCCGCGCGGCTGGTGCGTTTTGCTTGCAGATCCCGTCGCTCCGACGCTGAACGATCTCGACGAGCAGGCTCGGCTGACTTTCCTGAGCGACATGGCGGCCCTGGGCGATGCCGTCTTGACCGCCACGTCTTGTCGGCGGATCAACTACGCGATGTACGGCAACCAGGAGCCGGAGCTGCACGCCCACGTCGTTCCACGTTATGCCGATGAAGATCCGGCGATGATCACGAAGCCGGTCTGGCTCTACCCGCCAGACCAACTCGACGGCACACCTTTCGATGCGGACCGGGACGCCGACCTCATGTCGAACATTCGCCAGCAGCTCGAGAAAGCGGGTCGGATCGATGGCTGATGCGAGTCGATCGCGTGCGAAGGAACTCGGGCGTCAAGCCGTTGCCGCGGGAGATTCGTCCGCGTGGTTCGAGCCGCTGTACCAAGAGGCCGACGGCGACGACGCCAAGGTCCCCTGGGCGGACAACCGGCCGAACCCGTTGCTGGTCGACTGGCTTTCTCGTCAACCGAATAGTCTCGGCCGGGTGGTCGTCGTCGGTTGTGGGTTGGGTGACGATGCCGAGGCGGTGCGTCCGAAAGCCGACGCGGTGGTCGCTTTCGACCTGTCGCCCACCGCGGTCGTTTGGTGCCGACGACGATGGTCGGATTCGACGGTGAACTACGTTGTCGCCGATGCGGCCGAGCCGCCGGGGCAGTGGCTGGAAGCTTTCGACCTGGTCATCGAGTCGTACACGCTCCAAGCGATTTGCGGGCAGCAGCGAGACGCCGTACTCCAAGCCCTGCCGACGCTGCTGGCGCCCGGCGGAAAGCTTCTTGTCATCTGTCGCGGCCGCGACGAGGCCGAGCCGGCCGATGGCCCACCCTGGCCGCTGGCGAAGGCGGATTTGGCTCCGTTGGAACAGCGTCTGGAGCTTGATCAATTTGAAGACCTGCCTGACCCGGTGGAGCCGTCGGTGAGGCGATTTCGAATCCTGTACAAGCGTCGCTAGCCTCCGTCTGTGCCGACGCAACCGAACGGCTCTGGCGTCACCACGCTCGGCAGAAGCACGCTCCTCCTCGCCAGCGGCTTGACCGTCATGGCCGGGGCGGCGGTGGCACCAGCACTGGTTTCGATCAGCGACCACTTCATCGATGAGGGCGGCGAGCCGGGACGGGTCACGCTGCTGTCGAAGCTCATCCTGACGCTGCCGGGCCTCTTCATCGCCATCCTGGCTCCGGTCAGCGGCTACGTGCTGGACCGCGTCGGTCGCCGGCCGATCTTGCTGGTGTCGCTGGTCCTCTACGCCTTGGCCGGTACGAGCGGCCTGTGGCTGCCCAATCTACCCGCGATTCTCGTCGGTCGTGCGTTCTTAGGCATTGCGACGGCGGGCGTGATGACGGCGGCGACAACGCTCATCGGCGACTACTTCCAAGGCCAAGAGCGGGCCCGCTTCATGGGGCTGCAGTCGAGCTTCATGGCGGCGGGGGGCATCGTGTTTCTACCTGGGCAGCGGCGGGCTCGCGACGATCGGCTGGCGCTGGCCGTTCGTCGTGTACGCCATCTCGCTGATCATCGTGCCGATGGTCTTCGTCGCCATTCGCGACGTGCCGACGCAACCAGCGGCCACGGGCGATCAAGCTGCGAAGGGCTGGCCGGTAGCGACGTCGCTCATCGTGTTTGGCTCTGCCCTGTTCGGCATGGCGTTGTTCTACTTCACGCCGACGCAGGTGCAGTACCTCGTCGCGAAGATGGGCTACGACAACAAGCTGCTCCAGTCGGCCGTCATCGCAACCAGCACCGTCGGCAGCACCGTCGCCGGCCTGATGTACGGGCGCGTCCGTGGGCGACTGAGTTCCCCGCGGTCTTCGCGGCGGCGTTCGGCGTCTGGACGATCGGCTACGGGCTTACGGCCGTCACGCCTGGTTTGCCCGCCGGGCTGATCGTGCTCTTCGTCGCGATGTTCATCAGCGGCGTCGGCGGCGGTTGGCTGATGCCCAACTGCAGCAACTGGTTGCTTTCGGAAACGCCCGAGCACCTTCGCGGCAGGCTTGTCGGTGGTCTGACAGCATCCTTCTTCGCCGGCCAGTTTGTCTCGCCTCTCCTGGCCGCGCCGTTCGTCAGCCGCGGCGGCGAGTCAATGGTCTTCGCCGCCGGGGCCGTCGCATCACTTGTCGTCAGCGGCGCCTTCGCGGTCCTGGCGAAGCGACCGATCACGCCGACAGCTTCGCCTTGACCTCCACGAAGGCGGCGACGGCTTTCTCGAGTTCTTCCCGGGTATGGGCGGCCGACATCTGGCAGCGGATGCGTGCCTTGCCCTTGGGGACAACCGGATAGCTGAAGCCGATGACGTAGACGCCGCGAGCCAGCATCTCGTCCGCGAAGCGGGAGGCCATCGCCGCGTCGTAGAGCATCACCGGGACGATCGGATGCTCGCCCGGCAGCAGATCGAAGCCGGCCTCGGTCATCGCTTCACGGAAGTACGTCGTGTTGTCTCGCAGTTGATCGCGAAGTGACGACTCGCGCTCCGCAAGCTCGATCGCCTTCATCGCACCCGTCACCAGCGGCGGGGCGATCGTGTTGCTGAACAGGTAGGGCCGGGATCGCTGGCGAAGAAGTTCGACGATCTCAGCGCGGCCGCTCGTGAAGCCGCCGGACTGCGCCGCCGAGTGCTTTGCCGAGCGTGCCGGTGATGATGTCGATCCGACCCATCACGCCGCAATGCTCATGCGTGCCCCGACCCGTCTCGCCGACGAAGCCGGTCGCGTGACAGTCATCGACCATGACGAGCGCGTCATACTTGTCGGCCAGATCACAAACGGCATCGAGTCGGGCGATGGTGCCGTCCATGCTGAAGACGCCGTCCGTCGCGATCATGATGTGCCGGCATCCGGCGTCGCGGGCTTCCTTCAGCTTCGCCTCAAGATCGGCCGCGTCGTTGTTGGCGTAGCGATACCGCTTGGCCTTGCAGAGGCGGATGCCGTCGATGATCGAGGCGTGGTTGAGCGCGTCACTGATGACCGCATCTTCGGGCCCGAGCAGCGTCTCGAACAGGCCGCCATTGGCGTCGAAGCAGGAGTTGTAGAGGATCGTGTCTTCCGTCTGCAGGAAGCCGCTGATCTGCTGTTCGAGCTGCTTGTGAATTGTCTGGGTGCCGCAGATGAAGCGGACGCTCGCCAGGCCGAAGCCGAAGTCGTCGAGGCCCTGCTTCGCGGCGGCGGCGACCTCGGGATGCTGGGCCAGGCCGAGGTAGTTGTTCGCGCAGCAGCACGAGCACCTGCTCCGGCACGTCAGTCGACGTCGCCGCGTGAACGCCCGACGCCGCCGGCGCGACGCCTGCCGACGCACCTTGGGGCGTCGAGAGGAGTCGCTCGGACTTGTACAGCCCATCATCGCGAATGGCAGCGAGGGTCTTCTTGAGGTCTTCTTGCAGAGCCGGCGTCATCGGCGGATCGTACGGCGGCGACGCAGTGCCAAGCCCGCCATGGCCAACGCGGACAACGACGCCGGTTCCGGCACGGTGGCCGCCCACGCGTCGAGCACCGCCAGTTCCTCGGGCTGCGCACCGTTGCCGCCGTCGAGGCTTTGGCCGAACTGTGCTCTCAGGATGCCGAAGTCGCTGAGGTTGACGATGCCGTCGAGGTTGAAGTCGACGGCGTTGCGTCCGGCCGTGCCGAAGCCGCTGCGGAGCAGGCCGAAGTCGCTCAAGTTGACGACGCCGTCGAAGTTCGCATCGCCGTCGAGCAACCGGACCGGACGCAGCGTGACGCTTGTCGCTTCGTAGTCGATCGTGAGACCAAGACCGACGCGGCCAAGGGTCGCTGGCACCTCCGAGAAGGTTCCTGTGACGCCGTCTGCGGAGACGATCTCGAAGGCGTCACCCGGCAGCGGCGTAAACTCTTCGGTGGCTTCGACGGCCAGTGTGCCGTCGACCTCGATCTGGCCGTCGATGTCGAGGCGATCGAAGCTGCCGTTGGAGAGCCCGCCCACCTGGATGTCGAGCGTCGCCTGGCTACCAATTTGTACGTCGCCGTTGATCTCGATGGCAGCCGGACCGTTCCCGGGGGCAAGGCTTCCGAGGAAGATGAAGTCGCCCCCGCCGATGTAACTGCCGCTGCCGGTCACGTCGCCCAAGAAGGTCGCCTGACTGCCGGGTCGCACGTCGACGGTGCTCTGATTGGTGACATCGTCGTAAAGCCGGAGCCGGCTGCTCTCGGCGACCTGGATGCCGTTGTCGAAGAGACTGACGCGTCCAAAGACCTCGCTTAGCCCTCCTCCCAAGGCCGTAAGCCGGCCGCCCAAAAACCATTCGTCTGCGCGGAGCGTCGCGGCATCGGCGACGAGGCGACCCGTTGACGGCACGTCAACCGCCTCGTCGGCGAAGGACAGTTCGCCGCTTTCGATAATTGCGAGCCCTTCGATGCGATGTTGGGTGAAGTCACTGTCGAACCTCAGACTCTGATCGGGCCGGACTTCAAGCCTTCCGGCCGGGCCGAGTTGCAACGTTCCAGCAACGAATCCTTCGCCCGACATTCGTCCCTGCTGGCCGGAGGTGCCGACGCGCAGCGTGGGTTGGTTGGAAGAGGGTGCAGCCACGATCTGGCCACCGTCGAGCTCGAGAAGGCCGTAGATGTCGATGTCGGTCGTGGCGAGTGTCGAGCCGTTGCCGAGGGTCAACGACGCAGACTGTCCGATGGTGAACAGGTTGCGGACTTCCAGAGACGAACCGGCACCTTCTACCAGTGCGTTTGCGATGCCGGCATTCGACGCGTCGCCGAGTCGCAGGTCCGAGACCTTGACCGTGCCGCCGTTGGTGACGTCCAGGCGGGCAAAGGCGGATGCTGTGTTCTGCGAGAGCGCCAAGTTCTCGACGAGCAGTTCGGAGCCGAAGCCGTCCACGGAAAGAAGCGTCGGGCCGCTGAAAGTGTTGTTCAGGAACTGCGATGTGAATCGGCCGCCGTTGCTGACGTTGATCGAGGCGGAGCGTGTGGCGACGTCTGTGGCCTCGAAGCTGGACCCGAAGCCGTCGACTTCGAGCAGTGCCGGCCCCTCGAGGCCGAGTCTGTGCCAGGTCGACGACCACCTCGCCACCGTCGAGCACTTGAAGCGAGCCGGCTCCGCCTGTGACGGCGATCTCGAGCAGACCGTTTGGCTGGACGACGCTTGGCCCCAGCGAGCCTGTCACCGGATTGAAGTCGAGCGCGACGGTGCCGCTTGCGATGACGTCCGGCGCAGCGGCGGCAGGTGCGGTAAGCGTTGACAGGAGAATCGGGAAGACAACGGTGCTCGCGCGGTACTGATGCATTTCTCGCACAAAGATACCGCGCCTTGACGCCTTTCCAACCTAAATCTGCATCGCCTGGCCGGCTTACGATGGCTGCGTGACAGACGTAAAAGGGTTCCTCGTGATCGACAAGCCGGCGGGCGAGACGTCCGCTCGTGCCATTGATGCGGTCAAACGACGTCTTGGCAGGCGAACGAAGGTCGGGCACGCAGGCACCCTCGATCCATTCGCCACGGGCTGCCTCGTCGTCCTCGTCGGACAAGGAACCAAGGCGAGTTCGCTGGTGATGGCGATGCCCAAGACGTACGTGGCCGAGATGAAGCTCGGCGTGACGACCTCGACGCTCGATCCGGAATCTGCCGAAGAGCCGGGACCCGCCGTGGCCGAGCCGGCGGCTGCGAAGCTGGAAGCACTTTGTGCGGCGGCTGTGGGGGAGGTGATGCAAAAGCCGCCCGCGTTCAGCGCGATCAAGGTCGGCGGGTAGAAGGGCTTACGACCTGGCTCCGGGGCGGCACCGAGGTCGACCTGCCCGCCACGGCCGGTGCAGGTACACGCGATGCGAGTCGCCGGTATCACCTGGCCGACTGTGACGGTGGAGATGACCGTCGGGAAGGGCTTTTACGTTCGCAGCTTCGCCCGCGACTATGCCGAGGCACTTGGAACAACCGGTTACCTGACGGCACTACGCCGCACCAGTGTCGGGCCCTTTCAAGCTGATCACGCGACCGGCCCGTATGGCCAACCGTTGCCGATGGAGACCGTTACGGGTCCGTCAGCACGATCCCGCGACGCGACGATGAAGAGCAGGGCGATCGGCACGAGCGACACCACCGTCGCCGCCATCGGCAGTGACGGATCGGCCTCGAAGGCGAGCGACGTGCTCGCCTGATTCGAGGCCCACGGCGACGGGTTGCTTCTCGACGCTCGCCAGCACCGTCGCGGGCCAAAGAAGGGCGTTCCACGCAGACAGAAAGTGCAGCAGGACAAAGACGGACGTCGCCGGCCGCACGGCGGGAAGGACGATGGTCCACCAGATCGCGACGTCGCCAGCGCCGTCAAGCCGGGCAGCCTGAAGCACGCTCGCCGGCAGACGCCGCATGGCAGCGAAGTAGACGAACAGGCCAAAGGCAGAGAAAACTCCCGGCAGTGTTGCTGCCCAACGAGTCTCAACGCCGCCAAGTTGAGAAATGGTCGCCAGAAGACCCGTCACCACTGCGGAGGCCGGAAGGAGCGTCGCAGCGGCAACGAGCCCGATGATCCAGATTCGCCCTCGGAACTGGAAGAAACGGAGCACGTACGCGGCACTGCTACAAGTGAGCACCGACAGCAGCGTCTGCGTTCCCGCAATGACCACGCCGTTGAGGAGCCACTTCGCGAGCGGCAGGTCGTGGAAGATCTGGCCGTAGGCGCTGAAGGTCATGCCGCCGCCGTCGAGTCGTAGCGAGCCGGCAACGAGCCAGAGCAGCGGCATCGACAGGAACGTCGCGGCCAACAGCGCGAGCAGTGTCGCAAGCCGGCGACCTTTGGTCACGCCATCCCTACTTCCTCACGTCCGACCCGGAGCAGCCGCATAGCCGAGCCCACTACGACGGCCGTCACCAGTGCCAATAGCACAGCGACGGCCGAGGCGTAGGCCACGTCTCCTCGCACGGGGCCGAGGGAAAACACGAGCATCGCGCCGGTCAGAACGCGATACCCCGGCCCCGGACCGTCGAAGAGCACGTAGGGCAACTCGAAGAGCGTCATGCCGAAGAAGATGCCGGCGACGAGCAGCATCGACAACGTCGGCCGAAGCTGCGGGATGGTCGCGTGGCGCAGCCGACCCCATCTGCCGGCACCGTCGACCATGGCTGCGTCGAATACGCCTTGATCCGCCTTCTGCAACGCGGCCGACACCCAAAGAACGCCAAACCCTGTGCCGCTGTCGGCGCGACCGCGATGAGCACCGGCATCGCCAGCGACGGCGACGTGAGGAAGTCGACGGGCGACTCAACTCCGAGCCACGAGATCAGCCCGTTCACGCCGCCCTGCCGCGTGCCGAGCCAACCCTGGAACAGGATGCCGGCGAACGTCACGCCGATGACATGAGCGCTGAACAAGACGAAGGCGAGCACCCGTGCGGCTAGCGGACTCGAGGCGGCAATGAGCAACGCCGCCGCAAGTGCGAGTGCCGTCTGAAGAATCGAGTAGATGAGTGCGAATCCAAAGGTGTTGGCAAGGGCCAACCAGACAAGCGGGTCGAAGACGGCGAGCCTGTAGAAGGCGAAGACGTCATGTCTCGGCCCGAATGACAGGAAGACCGTTCGGACCGCCGGCACCAGGCCGAAGAGGGCCAGGCCAACGACGAACGGAATGAGCATGCCCCACATCGCAGGCGTCGCCCGGACGCGATCATCGGATGCGGTCACGGTCAGCTCGGCGGCAGACTCTCGCCGGAGGCGTTGCTCAGGCTTCGCACACGCTTGGACGACTCGTCGTCGTCAGAGCGGGCGTACCGCTTCATCATGCGTTCGCTTTGCGTTCCGCGGGCGATGGCGATGACGCCCGTGCGGGCCAGTTCCTGGATGCCGTAGCTGCTGACCAGATCGACGAAGGCTTCGACCTTCTCTTCGCGACCGCTGATCTCGACGGTCATGCTTTCAGGGCCGACGTCGACGACGTTGCCGCGGAACATGTTGACGAGTTCCGTCATCTCGTGCCGCTTTTCCGGCGGAGCGTCGACCTTCACGAGCGCCAGGTCACGCTCGACGTACGCGCGCTGCGTCAGGTCGCGCACGCGGGCTACCGGCACGAGTTTGGCCAGCTGCTCTTGAACCTGCCGGATGACGTTCTGATCGCCCTCGACGACGACGGTCATGCGGGAGAGCTCGTCGTCCTCGGTTCGACCGACGACGAGGGAGTCGATGTTGAACCCGCGGGCGGCGAACATGCCGGCAACATTGGCCAGCACGCCGGGCTCGTTGGTGACAAGGGCACTGATGACATGTCGCATGGGCCGATCAGGGTAGCGGCCCGAGCGGGCAGTTGTCGCGGACTGATTAGAATCGGTACTCGAGCCACACACCGCCGCTCAGGGCAGCCTCGAAGTAGTCGAGCTGGTCGACCGAACTCGTCTGATACGCAAGGCCAAGCTCGGCCCGCGCCGAGATGTGGTCGTTGAAGAGATACCGCAGTCCGCCGGCACCACGCAGGCCGAAGTCTGTGCGGGTCTCGTTCGTGAACTCTTCGAAGAAGTCGAAGTAGTACCGCCCGAAGCCGGATGCCGAACCGACAACAAGCAGTCGATTGCGGATGGCCTGAGGCACGTCTTCGCCAAGGAAGCGATAGGCGACGTCCGTGCCCACGATGGCTTCGGCCTTGTTGAAGTCGCTCACGTCGCCGAAGACGACCAGACCGGTCGCACGGGGCGTGATGGTGAGGGCACCGCCCTGCACGACGATGGGCTTGGCGATGTAGGCGTCGAGGGTCACCTGATCGTTGATGTCGTCGCCGAAGAAGTCGTCGCGAATCAGGTCGAACGAGACATCGCCTCCAATGATGAAACCGTCGTCCGGGCCGATGCGGGTCGAAGCACCGGAACGAAGGAAGGCGACGCTGGAATTCAACTCGTCGTTGTCGACGTAGAGCCGGACGTTGAACCCTGTCTCTGCGTAGACGGCGATCTTCTCATCGAGCAGGGCACGCACACCGCCGCTGAACTCCTGGACGAGGTAAAGGTCTGCGTCCCCGTCATCACTCAGCGTCGCGTTGCTCGTGAGGTTGAGCTGCGAGTCGGTCCGCAGGAAGAACAGATCGACCTTGTCCAGCAAGATGAGGTCGCCCTCGCCGGTGAGGAAGTCTTCTGCTTGCGGTGCTTCGAAGACCGGCCGGTCTGATCGGTCACGATCGGCCTGCTCGACGATGATGCGTCCTTGCTGCGGGGGCGTCGTGACCTGGGCGGATACCTGTGCGTTTGCGAGCGAGATCATCGCTGCCGCGGGGAGAAGAGTTCGAGGCGAAAGCAGAGTCATGAGGGCGGTGCAGAAAGGGGATGTCGGCACCATCAGGCGCCTGTACAGGTCGGATCAAACAGCCTCGGCATCCGAGAGAACGCGGACTAAGGGACATCCACCGTGAAGATCGGCGATTCACTGCCGTTGGCGACGCCTTGCGTGATCGTCCGCGTGTCCTCGAACTCGCTCTCGATGGTCAGGCGAAACGTGTCGCTCTCACTCGCCGAGCTGAAGTTGTCAACGAAGAAGCCGTACTCGCCTGCGGGAAGGTTTCCCGTCACGACGATGTTCTCGATTCTGAAGTCGGGGTCGGCCGAGATCGTGCTGCCGACGTTGTCGATATCGAGACCTGCGGCGGCCTGTCCGTTGTTGAAGGTGATGTTGCGGTTGAGGAAGAAAACCTCACCGGCATCGCCGGGCAGGATCAGGTGCAGATCCAGGTCGGCCGAAGTTTGCCAGACAAGCTGGCCGCGGATGGCGCCGGTGCCGCCGACGCCAGAGAACTCGATGCTGTCCTGAGGAACGAAGCCGGTTCCCATGAACGAGCCGACGCCCGACATCCCGACGTTGGCGACGGTCAGACGCGATTGCGACTCGAGGAACTGCGGATGCTCCGTCGCGAGGTTCGTCACCGCCAGGTTGAAGCGGCTGTCATAAGACGGTGCCAAACCCCCGGCAGGGTCGGCCAACGACTCGGCACGCTCCGATGCCTGGGCCGACTGAGCGGCCCGAGCGACGGCGAGCGAAGCCACCTTGTCCTTCGACGCGTCGATCCCACGGTTCATCAAGAGCGACGCAGCCGAGTCCAACGAGGTGCCGACCCACTGCCGACGAAAGACATCAGACCGCGGCATGACGATGCGGCCCGTCTCGAGGTTGTCCAACGCTGCCGCCGCGAAAGAGGCGTAGGCCTCATCGCCGTAGTCCAGGGATGAAGCCACAGCCAATGCCGGGCCTGCAAGCTGGGCGTCGGTCGAAGCACCGAACACCTCGGCTGCCTGCACCAGCTGCCCGCCGCTCTCGCTCTGGAAAACGACAACGGCATCACCCGCTAATGCGGCAAGCCCTCCCTTCCAGCCGATCAGCTGCTCACCCTTGACCCGGTCGTATGTGTCCGTACCAAAAGCGAGCATCGGGTCGATGATCGTCGGCACCGACGCAAGGACGATCATCGGCATCGGGTTGGCCTGTGCCTCGGCAGCGGTCGCCCCGAGCATGTCGAGCCCGACTGCCACGTCGCGGACCACACCGAACCACGCGGGGATTCGAGAACCTCGAATGTCGACCTCAGCCTCGGCTTCGCTGGGAACCTTCTCCAGGCGAGCCAGGTCGTCGGACAGGTCGCCCTCTGCGGCTGCGGCGAAGTCGGCCGGGTCGCCGTAGCTCTGGATCAGCCGCCGGACCGCCGGGACGCCCGTCGCGTCGAAAAGCACCTCGGGCTGATCGGCATCAGGTGCGAGTGCGAAAAGTCGCCGGCCTTCGTAAGGAACCAGTGCACCGCTTGCGGCCTCGGCAACCTGTCCGCGATACCGGGTGCCGCCAGAGACCAAAGTCTGCCGATCCTCGGTGAGAAGGGCGAAGCCTTCGTGCCGCATCAAGACGACGTCACCGGCCTGTGTCTCGAACGTCATCGGCGCGACGGCGAACTCCATCAACCAAAGCCGGCCGAGCGACGTCTGAATCCTCTCGACCCGCACCCGTGCCAGCGGCATCGGCAGGTCGAGACCGAGCGCTCCGAGCACATCGTTCAACGGCAGGTCAACGCCAAAGCGGTAGCCGTCGTTGCCAGGGTTCTGCTGCGACGACTCGACGCGTTCTGCGTTGCGGACGTCGCTGACGATCTGCTGCATCGCAGCAGTGATGGGCGTCGTTCCGACAGTGGGCGACAGCGTCTCTGCCTCGACATCGCGAAGCACTCGAATCTCGACCCGATCGCCGAAGTTCGCGGCAACGGCTCCGAGGTCGTCGAACACGACTTCAGCGCCTTGCGGCCGAATGGTGTAGGCGACGACGCCGGGCGATTGTTCCTCTTTCACGACGTCCAGCGGCACGCTGGCGTTGGTCCAGAACCGGTCGGAGCCGGCACCGGATGCAAACTGATCCTGGGCGTAAATGACGTAGCTGTCACCAACCTTGGGACGGGTGGTCGGCGAGTCGGCGGGTCGAGTGGCTTGACCACTCGCCAGCGAAGTCGCAAGGCCGAGGACGGCGAAGGGAAGGGCGTGAAGACGCATGATCGGGCGGTGAAGGAAAAAGCTGAAACTCAAACGCCGGGGCGGGTAGCAGGCCGGGTCGTCGGCTCAGGCGGGGCGGCCGAGGGTGTGAAGGCGGTGACGAAATACAAACCGTCGCCCGGCCGAAGTGCGATGATGTAGCCGTCACGATCGTCGGAGAGCCCGTCGCTCGTCACGAAGAAGCTCGTGGTCGAGGCGTCGAGCCGACGAAGTGATGCCGGCTCCAGATCGTCGCGGCCGTCGCGCGTCAGGCCTCGGGCGATCGCCAACCGAGCTTCGGCCTCGTCGAGATTCTCAGGCTCTTCTACAGAGGCGGGAAGTGTCTTGGCGGTCCTGCCGAAGTCTTCGTCCGAATCAAGGTCGAGGAGGTCCGGATGGAACAGGTCGGCAACCGTGGCCGCGTCGTCGGCGACCAAGGCCTCGACGAAGGCTTCCGCGACAGCCATCGATAACGCTTGCGGGTTCTCACCCGTCTCGAAACGCAGCCGAACTACGGCAGGTCGGTTCAGGTAGCGGCGTCGACGCTCAAAGGTTTCGGGATCTGTCGGCGTGACGGCGTTGAACGGGGTTCGCCGAAGTTGTCCGAAGCGAAGGCCCCGACCTTGCCGAGCTGCGGCGCGATCAAGTGCGGGCCTGAGTCCGTCCACCGCCGCGACGGTCTCGACGTTGATGGAATCACTGAAGCGGTCGACATCAAAGGCGCTGTTTCGGGGTGCCGCTTCGCCTGGGGTCCAGAGAAGGATGTCACCTGGACCTGCCGTTTCGCCGGCTGCGGTCGCGGCGCCGTTCATGACGGCGGCGTAGAGCGTGTCGGTGCCCGCACCAAGGAGCACCAAGGCACCACTCGAGACCTTGAGATTCTTCTCGAAGAACGGCAGCGAAACAGCACCCGGCCCTTCGACGGAGAGGAACACCGGCTCGAAGGCGACACGGTTCTCGAGGTCGGTCACGCTGATGCCGTCGGCATCGCCGCGGGTCAGCAGGGTGACGGTCTCGTCCGTCGCTTCCGATGATGCGCCGACCGCCGACGGGCCGGTGAAACAACCGGCCAAGCCGATGAACCCGGCGAAGGCGGCGGCGTGTGCGATGATGTGGTTGAGTCGCAAGGTCCTCATGATCGGGGTAACGTGGCCGATGGGGCGCTGTGCCGGTCGTACGCAGGCGCAACACGAAGCTGACGCCCGCACGCACCGGCAGAAAGATCGCCCGATCCATGGGCTCTTGATTGAACGTGAGGCTGTAGAGGAACGACTTCCCCGCTCCCGCTTCACGATGAAGGCGACGCTCCCCGTCGCCCGCGTACAACGCTAACGATGAACGCCTTCGGATGCAAGACTGTCCGTAGATGAAGCCTCGCGGCGTTCTGCCTGCCGCGCGGCCACGGTCAGCGTCAGGCGTTCCGGTGCCACCCGGAAAAAGACGCGGCAGGCTGAAACTCCGGAAGAACCCAACAATCGGCTCGCCGAGGTCCGCGACAGCCCAAGCCTCGTGCCGACCATCGGAGGGATCGTCTCACGAAGCCACAGCGCTGCCGGAACGCCTGCCGGGCGAAGCCACCAAGGCTTGGTCGGCTTCGTGATCTGACGGACGACGTCGCGGCTCAACGTGGATGCACCGAGCGCGGGTCTTCAAGCCGCTCACGCCAATAGTTCTCAAACTCTTCCAAACGCTGTGGCCCATAGTCGGCCCGTAGGCCGAATCGGGTCGTGCTCCGGCGAGTCTCCAAGTAGTAACGCGACTTCAACTCGCGGTCCAACGGCCGAACGAAGCGTTCGGTTGCATCAATGCCGCACATAACGAGCGTCGACATCACCCACAACAGCAGATCAGGATCCATCGCTGAGTAGCCGTCGCCCTTCACTTGCGATGAAGCTGATTCACGCGACGAACCGCGTCGTTTGCCTTAGCCGGCGGAGCGAAGACGCTCGCGTAGCTTGCCTCAAGGGTTCGATGAAGTCTCGCGACGGGATCTGCAGTAAAGTCACTGTGTTCGGCAACACCTCGTGCGACGCGTTCATCACTGACTTGCAGAGCAAGTGCCGCGGCACCATAAAGCAGAACCGCACGTGATCTGGTGATCCGGCGGATCGCTGAATCGGCAGAGAAATAGGCGTGCTCAGCCAAGGCCGACGGAGTTGCGAGACCCCTGCTTGGTGATCGGCTTCTGATCCGCCCAGACGTCGACACCGTCGCGGCTACTGAGCGTCAGGCGGAAAATGTAAGACACCTGCTGCGTCCGACCCGCCTGGGTCCCGACGCTGGCGATTCTGCCGGACAGCGTGTACGCGGCCTGCGGAAGATCTTGCCCCAGCTCCTCCGCCGCTTTCCGATCGGCCCGGGACAGGACCGAGTCAGGAGTAATGAAGGCTGCGAGCCCGGTTTTGAGCGTTTCGATCCGGACGGTGTCCGTAATGATGTCGACATCGATCGTGTCGTCGAACGTGTCGTTGCGGACGCGGTCGAGCTCGATCAAGACCGGTCCGCCGTCCGCCGGAGCGATGCGGCCGAGCACGCCGGAGCGGATCATGCTCTGCACCAGCTCGTCCGCCGCGGCAAGGTAGTTCTGGATGTCGACCTGATCGATCGACGTGATGACCTCGCGACCACCCGTGTCAATCTCGCGGGCACCTTGACCCTGGCAGCCGACCAAGGCCACGAGTGCGACGGCAGAGACGGCAGACTTCTGGATCGTGTTGCTCATGATGCGATGTGGCTAGTTGGCCCGGTTGAGACGCAGGACGAAGCCGTCGACCCGCGGATCGGGTGCCGTGCCGGAGATCGTCTTGGTTTCCTTCGGCTCAAGGCTCAGCACCCGTGCGCCGTTGGCCCCTTCGGGCAGCTCGAAGTCGCCTTCGTACCAGACCCACTGGTACGTCACGTTCTGGCCGCGACCGGTCGTGTTGGAGACGCGGACCTGCGTCTGCATCGAATCGCCGCGGTCGTCGAAGACCAGCACGTCGTCGACGCGGACGAGCTTCGAGAGTTTCTTGTCGAGGACGATGTTCTCCGCCGTCGCATCGCCGGAGCGAAGCACGACCTGGTTGGTGCCTTGACTGCTACGACACCCGCCCAATCCGGCTACGGCCGAGGCGGCGATCAGCGAGGTCAGCAGGAGTCGGCCCGTTTTCACGTCTGCACTCTACGCCTCACCGCACGCCCACGGTGACCGCCCGCACGGCAGGCGTCGCGCCGGGTCTTACTTGCCGAACAAACACGAAGTGCGTCACCTCGCCCCCGCCGGTCGGCAGGTTGATGGTCACCAGCCTGCCTCCGACACTGAGCTTCACCACACCGTCCGTCGGTGCCGGGAAGCTGGCGACCTCGTACCGCGCCGGCAGCAGACGCCACGTCCGCAGATCCGCGGCGGTCGTGGCGACTTGTGCGACCGACGTGCCAATCCGGCTGAGGATCTGGATCAACGCACCCTCGGGGCCACCTTGTTGCCGGGCCGCACGGTCGGCGGCGGTGTTGACGGCCGCGGCGGCGACGGCCTTCAGCACCGCGCCCGCCACGGCACGCGACACGGTGCTCCCGTAACCCGCTTCAAACTCTGCCGCCACGACCCGTTCAATGCTCGCCACCCGCTGCGTAACGACGCTCGTCCCGCCCGCCGTCACGCGAATGCCCGACGCACCGGCCGGGCCATATGCCAGCTGCGGCAGGGCGATGCCGGGCGTGCCGAGCCTGCCGATATCACCGTCCAACAGGAACAACGGCAGATCGATCCGCCACTCGATCAGCGACGGTGCTAGACCCGCCCCGTAGATCACGTGCACCAGCGGCGGCCCTTCGTACCGCCCACGATCGGCCGACTCTTCAGCAATCTCATACAGCTCTTGTGCGAAGGTGTTGCTCGGCTCCAATGCAACCGCTCGCCGCAAGGCCGTCGCCGCCCGCTCGAGGTCGCCTCTCGACGTTCGCCCGCGAGGAAGATCGCGCCGCTCAGGTAGTCCGGCAGCGGGTTGGCGAACGACCCGTAGTTGATCGCATCGGCCGGCCTGCCGGACTCACGACGCAGTCCCGACTCCCAGCTTCGATCGCGTCTCGCTCCGCGCAACCGAAGCAGCCGGTCTGCCTCCCGTTCTTCAGCCCGTACGTCTTCTTCGAACGTCCGCTTCGATTCTCTGAGCCGCCGACTGGCGTCGCGCAGGTAGACACGCGACAGTTCCAGGTCGCCCATCTCCAGCGCGTTCATCGCCTGCATCGATGCAATCATCACGCGGTCGTGCTGCGTGCCGCGATACGCCAGAGCCGTCGGATTGGTCCAAAGCGAGGCCGTTTCGCTCGCCAGTCGAACCTTCGGCGTCTTGTCCGCAAGGGCGATCAGCTCGTCGGCCCGACGGAAGATGCGGGCGTCTCTTCCAACTCACCCGCCGCCCGCAATGCCGCAGCTTGTTCGAGTCGCACGACCAGACCGTCTCGAGGCAAACGCCGCTTCGAGTCACGGCCGTCCGACTCCTCGGCAAGCTGCGCCGCCTCCAAGGCCGCGGCTTTGTATCGCCCGTCGGCAAAGAGGCCGACCATTGGCGCGGTCCGATCCGTGTGGGACTCCGACGCGCAGCCCGTGAGCCCGGCGAACACCAACGCGACGAGGATGAGTGCGCGACCGGACAACCGACCATTCTAGATGTCGCGGGTTCGACAGCGGCTCTTCGACTCCTTCAACGTCTCATGACCTCGACGGCCCATGAGGCTGGTCCCGACAGCCTGACCGGTTCTGAAGGCGAGCCGCTGCGTTCCCTTCGGCTTCTTCAAATCAACGAGGCCGACATGTGCGCTGCCGAGCCACGTTGGGCGCGATCGCTGCGATGACGTGGATCACGTGGTGCATGACGTCGAAGTCCCTCTCGATGAACCGGCAGGGAAGCCCGCATCAGGTCGGCGAGACGCACCTGTCGCACTCGGTGACGGCCGATCTAGCTGCTGTCGCAAAACGAAGAGGGTTTGCCGCAGAACGGATACGCGTCCGTCGGCCGCGGGAAGTATCTTCCTGAATTCCGCAGGCGATCGCAGATCGTCACCGGCCGTTGGCCCAGCGGCAGCTTTCTGAATGTGAGGAGACGAAGGATGAACAAGATTGTGATGAGCAGCCTCGGCTGCATTGTGACGATGACCCTGGCGGCCTCGCCGGCTGCGATAGGGGCGGAACTGCTGACGAACCCTGGCTTTGAAGATACCGACAGCGATGGCGGATATGGAGACGGATGGGGCTGCGTTCGGTAACAGCGGCTTCAACGCCTTCTTTGGCGCGGACAACGGCCACGCCAGCCTCTTCGCCGACGGCGTCGGTAATAGCGGCGGCATCTTCCAGACCGGCATCGCCGGCACGCCAGGCGTCGGCTACGAGTTCACGCTGGCCGACACATTGATCGAGAACAACGCCCGAGCGAATCTCCGCTTCGGACTGGAGTTCTACGCCGCCGATGATCAGACCTTGATCTCCGAGTCGCTGGAGGCCATCGACCTGTCGGATCAGAACGTCAACCACGGCGGGGGCCTGGTCTTCACGACAGACGCCATCGCCCCCGTCGGAACCGTGTTTGTTCGTCCGGTCATCCTCTTCGACAGTTCGGACTCGTTCGGCGACGGCAGCGAGAACATCTTCGTGTTCGACGCGTCGCTCACGCCCGTGCCCGAACCGACATCGGCGATGGCCGGCGCATCTCGCAGGACTCGGCCTTCTGGCCCGTCGCTCGCGTCGATCCTGAACAATCTACTCAAGCTAACCACGCACCGCCGATGCCCCTCAAGGCATCGGCGATCTTCTATTGCACCAGAGAATCTGAAGCTGATGAGGCGACGACGTCGCGTTACTTCGTCGGCGAGACCAGGAATGCGTCGTCAAGTTTAACCGCACCCGCCCGCTGCGCGGCTTCGCTCGGGGCGATGCGGATCAGCACGCGCAGTTTACTGACCGGGGCGACCGCCTCGACGGTCAGAAGAGACCAGCCGCCGGCCGGTTGGAGGGTAGAGACGTCGATGTCGCGGCTCGTGATAAGCACCGGCTGATCGCCGTCTACCGCCTCGATCTCCAGTGTCACCCGCTGCGCCGCGTCTCCACCATCGAGCGGGGCATCGGCATGGGCGAAGACACCGAAACGTGTACGTTTGGCCCGGCTCGACGATCACGTCCTGCCACATCCCGCTGTCGTTGGCCGAGTCGCGACGCCAATGGTGATAGCCGATCAAGGCTTTGCCGTTTCGCGTCGGTTTCCAGTCGTCTTCACGATTTATCCAATGCGCCCCAGCGGTTCCAATCGGCGGCGACGTCACCCGACTCGCCGGCGTCTTCGAAGGAACCGTTCGAGAGCAGGTTGTCACCAGCCGGCATGTCCGGGTCGAGTTGCGCGGTCTGTGCCGCCATCGCCACACCGATGGTGAGATTGCTGAAGACGGCCCGCGTCAGCACACCTCGCGCAGTGGGCACACACGGCCATCCCCCCGAGGCCATCCGACGCGTCGGACAGGGTCACCCGGCCGGCCTCGAACCAGCGGTCGTCGTTGCCGATGTAGCCGACGATGTCGCTTCCGTCGCGGGTGAGTCGGAGCAACGTCGGGAGCGGACCGGGGGCGAACTTCTGCTCGACGGCCCGCGTGCCGTTGCTGGCGCGGCTCGTGAAGCTGACGGTTCCGTCTGGGAAGGCGTTGATCATCGCAAACGGCGAGCTTCGGTGATGCGGGATCACCTCCTCGAAACATCAGGCCCGCCTTCGCGTAGCGGTCGCTGTTAAGCAGTTCGACCAGCACCGCCGTCATTGATTCGCCGTCGGCCAGCGGCTTTGCGAGGAAGCCGAAGCTGTCGGCCGATTCGAAGATGCTGCTCGCCCCTGCGACGATGGTCATCGTGTCGCCTTCCGAGGTCGCACCGGCCGGCACGTCGCCGATGCGGTACAGATGCCATCCTTGCGGAAGTTCACCCGTCGGCACACTTGTTGGCAGCGGGTCGACCTTCGGAAGCGCTAGCGGCTTGGCTTCCGGCTTCGTCAGCATCGATCGCAAATCCTCGTCCACCGCGAGCGGCATCGTCGCGAGCCGGGCGAACTGCGACTCGATTGTCGCGAGAGAGTCGTTCTGCAGGTCGAGCGTCGTTACCGGGTCGGCGTTGGTGACGAAGTACCAGTTGTCACCCGCAACGCCGCCCTCGGGCTTGAGCAGTTTGAAACTCCACGCAGTTGCCATCCAGCCGCGGTCGGCGAACTCGTCGAAGTAGCGACGCATCATCCGCTCGCCGCCGGTGTTGTCGAAGACGACATTGAACTCGCCGACCAGGAATGGTCCTTGCTGGGCATCCAGATACGCCTGCACAGCCGGAAACGTGACGCCGAGCGTGCGGGCGTGGCTGAGGAGGTTCTGCGGGTCGCCAAACAGGCCGGGGTAGTAGTGATGCGTGAAGCCGACGTTGTTCATCGCCTCGTCGCCTAGCTCACCGCGCAGGTCGCCGAAGAACGTGGGCCCCTCCTGCAGGCTGCCGGGCAGAAGAACGATGTGGTCGTCGCCGGCATCGCGTATCGCCGCGAGGCAGCGGAGCGAAATCGCCTTCAGTTCGGGACGGACATCCCGCTTGTAGTCGGACCACGGCTCGTTGAGCAGGTCATAAGCGGCGATGACGTCGCGCCCCTTGTATCGGTCAGCGATCCGCGCCCATAGCTCGACCGTCTGGTCCTGAGCCGCTTGGTCATCCCACAGACGATCACGTCCGGCCTCGCCTGTGTGATGCTGGTCACTCTGCCCGCCCGGCGCACGTGCAGGTCGAGGATGACATAGATACCCGCCGCCTCAGCCATCTCGAGAGCACGGTCGAGCCAGCGAAAGGCAACGGGGTCGTCGTCGGACTCGAGCAGCCTGTAATCGAACGGAACGCGAACGACGTTGAAGTCGAACGATTTGATGATCTCAAAGTCACGCGGCGCGACGTAACCAGTACGCCAGACGTCCATGAGCCGGCGTCGCTCGCTTTCGCCGAATCGCTCATCGAGCGTGCGGAAGACCTCCGCCTGATCGTGTTCGGGCCAGGCCGTCATCCACGTCTCCAGGATGAGCCAGTTGCCGAGGTTGACGCCGCGCAGCACGACGGGGCGGCCGTCCGAATCAATGACTCGCGGACCGTCGGCTTGCAGCCGCGGCAGTTCACTCGCCGTCGACGCGGGGGTGAACCCAAGGAGCAGCAACGTGGTCGCGATGGTGGCGAGTAGAAAGCGTGGTGTCACCGGAAAGTTCCTTTCAAAAGACTGCCCGGCTCAGGGCCGGGCATCGCAGATGTGTTGATCCTGACGAGATGCCGACAAGAACCCCAACTACGGCTGCTCGTCCTTCCATCCGACCCAGTACAACCGCGTCCTGTACTCGACACCGCCGGCGGGAGTGCCATCAATTTCGTACGGGTAAACCGCCATCTCGTTGCCGTCCGGCGTGATGGCCGAATCCTTCAGCTGCGACTCCGAGTAGTCGCCGACGTGTCCGTCGACGTAAGCGACGTTGAGAATCTGGTTGCTGCCGGTGCGGTGCGGGTACATCTCCGGCCTCCAGTCGGGCCACGCGATGTCGTAGAAGGCCATCGCCTCTGTTGCGCTCGTGATCGCAGCGCTTCGGCGGCTGGGCGCGTAGTCCATGTTGTACCGGTAGTGCGCCGAGCCCGGCTCCTGAAGCCACTCCGGACCACTTGCCTCCACGCCGGGGCATCGGAACACGCCGTTGATCCCGCGGGTCCCCTCGTCTCCCTCCTTGGGGAGGTAGGGCTCGAGCAGCTCCTGCACGAAGGGGGCGTCGGTCTGCGGGATGCCGATGTAGCCGTCGATGTTCGGCGTCGTAAGATCGTCGCCGTTTTGCCAGTCGAAATTGCGGCCCCCGGGCATGGCGCCGCCATTCTCGTTGATGTACATCCCGACCGCAGTCGTGATCTGACGCAGGTTGCTCTTGCAGACGACGGTCTGCGCCGACTCGCGGGCAGCACCGAGCGTTGGCAGCAGGATCGAGATCAGCAGCGCGATGATACCGATGACGACGAGCAGCTCGACGAGCGTGAAGCCGGTCGAGCGTCCGTTCCCGCGGGTGACGTGATGGGGCCGAATCATGGGGTCCTCCTCAAGCTTGGCGGCGGTGCCGAATGGCGCTGCCACGACAACATCGAATGTACCTCACGACGGCCACCAGGCCATGTGGGTTTACGCCAATCCTTCTTTGTTTTGCGACGCCTCCCGTCGCGGCTATAACGGGCCTGTGGCCCGCCCCAAGCTCACGCCTTCCGACGGCGACCGTGCCCGACGCCGCAATCAGCGTCCCCACGTGACGCTCGCGATCGACGTCGCCGGCTCGTACGGCCGAGGCGTGCTCGGAGGCGTGATGGCATGGGCTAAAACACACGACTGGCTCGTCGACATCCGGCTCGACGACGCCGGGCTGCCGGATGACTGGGGCGTTGACGGACTCATCGCTCAAGCCATCACCAAACCGCTGGACCGACGCATCGCGCGTGAATGCCGTGGCCGCGGGGTGCCGGTGACGAACGTCAGCAACATGTTCGGCGGCTCCACGCTGCCCAGTGTGCTGCCCGATGACGAGGCCGTCGGACGTCTAGCGATGCAGTATCTGGCGGGGAGAGGCTTCAAGCAGTTCGGTTTCTACGGCTACCGCGATCGCGGTAGCTATTCGGAGAGGCGGCGGCAGGGCTTCGCCGCGGAGGTCTGCGCGGGAGGGCGGGCATCTGTCTGACCTCGACGCCGGCGACGCCAGCCCGACCGTGGTGCGTCGCTGGGCTCAGTCACTGTCAACGCCCGTCGCCGTGCTCTGCTGCAACGACCGACTCGCGTATGACTTTCTGCGCGAGTGTCAGCGGGCAGGCGTTGCAGTTCCCGACGATCTGGCGGTGCTGGGCGTTGACGATGACGAGCTCGTCAACACCCTCGTCTCGCCTTCGCTTTCAAGTATCACGTTGCCGACCAACCGCATCGGCTTCGAAGCGGCAAAGTTGCTTCAGCACCTCATGGATGGCGGCGAGGCACCGCCCGAGCCAACGCTGTTCCCGCCCGTTGGCGTGGTCACTCGTCAGAGCACGGGAATCACCGCCGTTGACGATCGGGACGTGGCGGCGGCGATCATGTTTATCCGCGACCACGTAGCCGACGCCCTTGGGGTCGAAGACATTGCCGCCGCGGTCGGAACGAGCCGCCGGTCCCTTGAACGTCGCTTCCGCGTCGCCCTCGGAAGAACGGTCCTTGGCCAGATGCGCCAACGGCGTGTCGAACGGGCGAAGGAACTGCTGGCAACAACCGAGCTCGCCATGCCGGCGATCGCGAGGGCGAGCGGCTTTGGCGACGCGACGCGGCTCGGCATCGTGTTCCGCCAGCTGACCGGCATCCCGCCGACCGACTTTCGCCGGCGCGTGCGACCAAGTCCTGCGTGATTCTTCCAGGCGTGCGGGCAATCTCGTGGTTCTTCTGACGCGGCATGCTCTTTCCGGCGCTGCCGCGGGCAATGACGTCATCGCCTTACCCCTTGACGGCCCCTGCCGTGAGGCCGGCGATGAACTCTCTCTGCAGGAGCAGGAACAGAACTAAGACCGGCGTGATGGCGACGAGGGTGCCGGCCATGAGCAGGCCGTAGTCGATGCCGTAGACGCCGCGAAGCTGGCTGATCCAGACCGCCAGCGGAAACTTCTCCGGCGACTGCAGGACGATCTGCGGGCCGATGAAGTTGTTCCAAGCGGCCAGGTACGTGATGAGCAGAAACGCACCGATCATCGGCCGGACCATCGGCAAAGCCATCTGGAAGAACAGCCGGATCTCGCCGCAGCCGTCGATGCGGGCGGCTTCGATCATCTCGTCCGGCACGCCACCGATCATCGCCTGGCGAAACAGGTACACGCCAAACGCCGGCGCAAGGCCCGGCAGAATCAGACCAAGGTACGAGTCGAGCAACCCGAGCCAGTACAGCAGCTGGTAGCTCGGGGCGATCAGCAACGCGCCGGGAATGACCAGCGCGGCGAGCACGGTGTTGTCGATGAACGATCGGCCGCGGAACCTGAGTTTCGCCAAGGCATAGCCGCCCATCGCCGCGCCGAGAGTGGCCAGGGCGGCGGTGACGCTGGCGTAATAGAAGCTGTTGAAGAGGGCCCGGATGACTCCGGTGGAGATACGACGGTCGGGGATCCCGTCGCCGTTGTCGTCTTGTGGAACGCCGTTGATCAGGCTGTCGAAGTTCTGGGCCGTGAGCAGGCCCCACGCGACGCCGGCGAAGCCTGAATCGTTGCCGCCGACAATGGCAAACGTGGGAGTGCCTGGCGAAAGCTCATCGTCCTCGTCGTCGGAGGTTATGGAAGCGGCAACCTCGGCGGGAACGACCGCGTCGCCAGACTCGGCCATCGCGGCCGGGTCATCGGCGCCGCGGGAGTTGTCCGCACCGCCCACGTCGGCGGCCTGGGGCGGTTCGACCGAGGACGACGTGGCAGCGCCCGCGACACGGCCCAGCGAGGTGTTGACGTCGACGTCCTGCGGGATGACGAAGTCGGCGACATCTGTCTGCCAGCCGACGGTGATGGTCTGCCTCGCGACCTCCTCGCCGCCGACGTTGGTCGCGACCTCCAGCTCGTAGACCTTCGGCTCGGTCGTCGGCGGTAGCAGCGTGATGTCGCCGACGGCCAACTCCGCCGTCGCCGCATCGATGGCAAACAGGGGCGTGTCGGGCAGGAAGGGTGCGCTGAAGAAGACGCTCTTCGGCTTGATCGACGAGGCGGCCATGTACGCGAAGGGGACGAGGGTCACGAGGGACCACACGATCAGCGTCGCGTAGAGCATCACGGTCCACGGCAGCGTCGTCCGTTTGGTCGTGGGAGCACTTCTCATCGCTCCTCCGTTCGGCCGGTCCACTTCTGGATCATCGCGAACGCGAACAGAATCATGGCGAGCACCCATCCGATGGCCGACGCGTAGCCGAGGTCGCCCAGGCGGAAGCCCTTCTCGTAGAGGTACATGACGACGGTGAGGCCGCCGCGACTGGGTCCGCCGGTGTCACCGAGGAGGAGGTAGGGCAGCTCGAAGAGTTGCATGCTGCCGATGATCGACAGGAGCACGACGAACGTCGCGATGGGCCGGATGGCGGGGATGGTCACATGCAGGAACCGATGCCAAGGCCCGGCCCCATCGATCTCCGCAGCTTCCAGCAGGTCGCGGCTGACGTTCTGCAACGCCGCAAGGAAGTAGATCATGTTGAAGCCCGTGTAGAGCCAGAATGCAGCGATGATGAGGGCAGGCATCGCGTACGCCTGGAGCCACGGGAACTGCACGTCCCAAACGCCGCCCGTGATGTTCGCTAGAAACACGTTGAGCAGGCCCGTGCCCTTGTTGAAGATCAGGCCGAACAAGATCGCCACGAAGGCCAAGCCCACGAGTACGGGGGCGAAGAAGATCAACCGAAAGAACGCCCGGCCGCGGAGATCGCTGCGGTTGAGCAGCATCGCCAGCCCCAGCGACGCCGGTAGCTGCACGAAGACGGATCCGGCAGCAAAGACGAACGTGTTCCGCAACGCGATCCAGAACTCGCCGTCGCTCAGGAGCCAGCGGAAGTTGTCGACGCCGACAAACGTCGACACGGCCGGGCCGCTGTTCTGCTGGGCAGACATCACCACCGAATAGATCAGCGGGTAGAGCGTGAAGACCAGGAAGAGCCCGGCAAACGGTCCAATGAAAAAGTACGGGGCCCAGACCGCGTGAAACCTCAGCGGCTTACGAGGTGTGCCGTCGCCGTTGGCAACTCCGGCGGCGGGAGCGGTGACAGCGGGGCTACTCATCGTCGGACTCGGTGTTGAGGAAGACGTTTCGGTCCATCTCACGACGGACTCGCGCTGCGGCCTTGTCGAGCAGCTCTCGTGCCCGCGGTTCGAGCGCCTCCGCGGTCAGGTCGGCCGGCGAGCCGTGTTTGCCATCTTCCACCTCTCGAAAAAGCGTCGTCGTCGCCTCGCCGATCCGCTGGAGCGCCGTTGCGTGGTACGGGTTGGACGAGCGGAACGGAACATCAGGTGCCTGCTCGATGAAGAGTCCGCCAACCGGCTGGTCGCTGAAGAACGCGACGGGCTCGTGATAATACGGATCGGCCCACCGTGACAGGACCGGCGAGATGATCATCGCCGATCGATAAAGCCGCTCGGCCAGTTTGGGCGAAAGGTAGAGCTCCTTTGCCTTGGCCCACGCCTTCTCGAAATCCTCCGTGGCCTTGGGAATGCCGAGCATCGTCCCGCCCACCACGCTCGTTCGGCGACCGCCCGGCTCCCAGGCGGGCAGCGGCATCAACTTGAGCTTGCCCGACAGCTGCGGCAGGTCTTGTAGCCAAACACCCGCCAGCCAATCCGGCATGATCTCACAGACGACCTTGCCGTCGAGACGGGCCTGGTTGCCAGACGGATCAAAATTGGGCGCGTCAATCGCAATCCGGTTCGGGCCGGTCATCCAGACAACCGCCTGGGCGAGCACGCGGACGTTGGCATCAGAGTTGACGAGCAACTCGTCGTTCTCGTCAAACGTCCCGCCGCCCGCCTGGAGCATGAGGGCCTCAATGCCGTCGACGCTGGTGTACCACAAGTTCAGGAGCAACCGGTCGTTGCGCCCGTCGCCGTCGAGGTCGGCCAAGAGCGGCCGCATCTCGCGTTCGAAGTCGCCCCACGTCTCGATCTTCGACACGTCAATCCCCGCCGCCTCGACGAGATCGGCGCGGTAGCACAGCAGGACCGGATGCACGTCATGTGGCAGCCCGAAGACGCGGCCGCGGCTCGTCCAAGGACCAAAGGAGGCGGCGTTAATGAGCTTGTCCAGGCCCTCAGCCTCCATGCGATCAGTCAGGTCGGTAAAGCCGACGTGCTCTAAGGGCCCGGTGACATAGTTGCCCATGGAGTTGCGTTCGACCTCGATCAGGTCGGCGAGCGGCGTCCCGGACCAGAATCCGGACAGCGTCCGCCGCTGGAGCGCGACTCCGTCGATCGTGAAGACGTCGAGCGGCTCTGCGTCCGGCTCGTTCATCGACTCGGCGGAGAGCTGCTGATAGAGCTCACTGTGGCTGCGGGCGAAGGTCCAGAGCTCGAGTCCTTCGCGTGGAGGGATGGGCCACGCGTTGACGACGACGGTGGAGATGACGGCGATGACGAGGATGATCCACGCCCCGGGCGACAGGACGTCAAACGGATTCCATCGCTCCGCTGGTCGACGGGTTTTCCTCACTCATGCGCAACGCCTCCTCTTTCACCTGCTGGTGAACGGGGCGGGTTGAGCCTCCTCAACTTCCTCCGCCGCCGCTTCCGGCTCGTCAAGGTCTGGGCGGAAGTTGACGGCCTGGAGCGCTCGGATGAGGTCCGGGTCCGTCATCGATGTTCGCCAGACGATGCCGTCCTTCTCGTTCTCGATCATCAACATCGTGATGCCGACGTCAATGCCGATGACGTCCGGTGCGACCCATCCCTTCTCGCCGACGGGGCCGAGGGTGGCATCGGGATAGAAGGAGTCGACGAAGCCGTAGTGCTTCCAGATCTGGTCGCCGTACTCGTCGTACATGGCACGAATCGCGGCTTTGCACTCTTGTGGCGCGAAGACGATCGAGCCCGTGGCGGCACAGGGCGTCAGGAGGCCGTCGATCTTGTCGATCAGCGGCGGGCCACCCTGCCAGCCGCGATAGCCCTCGGGTCCGTCGCAACTGGTCAGACCCCAAATGTCCTCGCCCCAGCCGGGGAACTTGTCGGCGTACTCGATGCACATCTGCCGCTGAGCGAGCGTCGCCTTTCGCGAGTTTTCGAAGTAGTTCATGTAGTCGTCACGCATGCCGTCGACGTCGACCCAGGCCCACGGGTACTGGTGGGTGAACAGGGCGTGGCACTGCACGTAGTCGAAGCCCGCGTAGGAAAATTCCGGCCGCGCGATGGCATCCCACGCCGAGGCCGGCAGCGGATGCGTGGGCGAACCGATCGCCATCAGCACCATGTGAAACAGCTCGGAATAGCTGTCCCAGCGGTGGACAATGAAGCCGCTCTCGGGCTTCCAGCCCATCGACAGCGTCTCCTCGCCATTGGTCATCCAGGGCCAGTCGACACGCTCGTAGATGGCGGTGGCGAGGTCATCGATCTCCTCGTCGTCGAAGTAGGCCCGCGTGTGCAACACGCCCGCCAGCAGCAGAGCGGTGTCGATGCTCGACACCTCGCTGTCCCACTCCCGCTCGCCGGTGTCGATGTTGAGGAAGTGGTAGTAAAACCCGTGGACGTGCGGCAGGTCGTCGTGGATGAAACGCAGCGTCTTGCGGACCCGCTCGAGTGCCTCGCCTTCTTCGAGCCAGCCGCGTTCGTCGGCGACGCAGTAGGCGGTCAGGGCGAAGCCAGTCGAGGCAGTCGAGGCGACGGGGAAGCGCCCAGTACCGTCGGCCTTGGCGCGATCGGCGACGAGGCCAGTCTCTTCGCCCGCCTGTTCCCAGAAGAAGCGGAAGGACCGTAACGACAGCTCGTCGAGCAGCTCGGCGTCGGTGTAGGTCTCAGCCTCAGCCGCCGGAGCCTCGACAGGCGGCGCGGCGTGCGTGGATCGAGCCGACAGCAGCGAGCAGAGGAGAACGATGGACAGAATCACCGGCTTGTTCATGAAATCGAGCGCTGTGCGACCGGCGGGCCGCTGGAGGAATGGGTGGGTTGAGCGGATGCGCTCAGTACGTGATGGCGACGTGCCGTTGCTGAATTTGTCCGACTTCGAGAAGCTCGGCATGCCCGTCGTGGAAGACGACGCTTGCCGAGCCGCTATCAATGTCGTTGGCCCGCCCGTGCCGGTAGCGAATGGCTGTCGCCTGGTAGTCGGTCGGAAGATTCGGTCGATCGATGTTGTTGACGTTCGGCACCGGCGTGTCGGGCGTCCGATCCGCCTCAGTCAGCGGCTGGTGAATAAATCCTTGGGCATTGGGGAAATTCCAATCCGTCTGGTCGATGAACTCCTGGCTTCCGCCGTTGGGACTTCCTGACGCGTCGACCTTCGTCTGATTCGCATCGGCGAAGGCGAAGATCTCCGTGCTTCGACGAATGCTCGACAACCTCTTCGTCGGTCTGGGTGGGACGACGTAATCAGGCGAGAAGACGAAGGTGGCCATATTGACCCCGTAGGTCACGGAGAAGGTGTCCTCGACCTCAAGAGTTCTCGACGGGCAGTGGTACGTCTCGGCGATCGCGCTGCCTTCGAAGTTCTCGTCCATCGCGATTCGGATCGTGCGATTCACGAGTTCGTTGCTCGGGCTGTAGGAGTACGGCAGCGAACCGTTATTGTCGTTGACGTAGAACAGCGTTGCCTGCATCAACTGCCGGACGTTCGACAGGCAAACGGTACTTTGGGCCGACCGACGCGCGCTGGACAGCGTCGGCAGCAGGATCGAGACGAGCAGGGCGATGATGCCGATCACCACCAGCAGTTCGACCAGTGTGAAGGCGTGACGATTGGTGGTGGATCGGCTCATCGGATTCCTCACTCGCAAGAGTCAAATGCAGAACGGGGCAACAGATGCATCAACGGCGACGACGCGCCGCCATCATGCCCAGACCCATCAGGCCGATCGTCGCGGTCGTCGGCTCGGGAATCGCCGTGATCGCGAAGTCGTCGAAAATGTGGAAGTCCGTGTCCGTAATCGCGGCGCCATCGGCCGGGTAGAAGACGATGCCACCAACGCGAATCGTCGCGGTGCCGGTGGGCACTTCGAGGAAGTCCGTTTCGACGAGCGTCAGCGCCTGGTCTTCGGTCTGCACCGGCGAGTCGATCGTCGCCAGCACCTCGTCGGTGGCGTCGAGATACTGAAGCTGCAGGAACGACGTGGTCGTCTCGTTCGAAGCGAGCCCGACGAAAGCGCTGAGGCTGTACGACTCACCTGGCAGGAAACCGGTCGTGATCCGCTGCTGCACGCCGCGGAACGAGCCTTGCGCGTCGGTCGCGAGCACATCGTTGACCGCCGCGGCGTTGCCGGTGTTGGCGTCACCGGGTCCGCCGATCCGCCAGCCGGGGCCGAAGATTTGCCAGCCCGTGAACCCGTCGACGGGTGCTTCGAAACTCGGATTGAAAATGACCGCCGCTTCGGCCTGATCGACCGCGGAGCCGACGAGTGCGAGCGACGTGACGGCAAGCGTGATAGGTTTGATGTGCATGGGGTTCTCCTCTAAAAATTGATGAGAATCGAGTTCTCGAGACGCGATCGTCGGACATGACACGCGTCACTCCGTCGACGCGGAAAGTCGAAGGTTGTCGATCAAGAAGGCGCCGCCCGTCGGACGGTCGCCGTTGCGAAGGGTGATGACGACGCGGACCCGGTCTGCCGTGTCCGGCGCGGTCGCGGCGAGCGTCATGGTGGTCCACTTGTCAGCCGACAGGCTCTGCTTCCAATCGCCCGAGTAGCTGCGGCCGACTTCCTCGTCGCCCTTGAGCCATTCGAACGAGAGCTGCCCGCTGACGGTGCCGCTGAGCGGATCGGAGGGGTCGTTGCGAACGTCGGCGTCGAGCGTGACCGACTTGCCGGGACTGACGTCGATGACCTGAAGCAGGCCGTAAAAGGCACCAGCTTTCGGCGTCGACTTGAGGGCGAGCGACTGCTCCCCCTTCGACGCCTCGGCCGCGATGACGCCGACTTCGACCGGTTCGGACGATGATGTGAAGAGCTGCCAGTTCGCCGGCAGGGCCAGCGCGTTGGAGCGGGCCTGAGCGTCGGGCGACTCGAAGCTGGCGTTGAGAATCGTCGTGTCGGCTTGGGCGGCCGAGCAGATCAGGGCGGCGGCTAGAGCGTGCTGGAACGGCTTCATGACGGGTCCTCCGTGGCTTTTCCGGTGGTGGATTGACGAATCAGGAGGTCGCAGGCAAGCACTTTGGGCGAGGTCGGTACCTTCTGGCCCCTGGCGGCGGCAATTGCCATGCGACACGCCTCTCGGCCCAGATCTCGCATCGGAAGGCGGACGGTGGTCAACCCCAAGTGGCGCGCCGCCGCCACGTCATCGAAGCCGACGATCTTGACGTCCTCGGGCACTTTGAGCCCGGCTTCCAGCAACGCCTGCCGCGCCCCAAGCGCCATGTCGTCGTTCAACCCGAAGATCGCATCAGGTCGCTCGCCAGAGGTCAGACGACGACGCGTCTCCTCAACGGCCCGCGCCTCGAGAAACTCGCCCGGCCAGACCGTGAGCTCGACGTCGCTCTGATTTGCGGCGTGCCGGCACCCGCGGAGCCGTTGACCCGCGTCGTAGCTGCCCTTGGGTCCGGCGATGACGGCAATCCGCTTGCAACCGGCGTCGATGAGATGCTCGGTTGCCACCTTGGCCGCACCGAAGTTGTCAATGACGATCGCCGGCACGTCGTGCCCGCGAATCGGCGTGTCGATCACGACGAGCGGCACGTCCTGCCGGCACGCCATCTCCACGATCGACGCGTCGATCATGACGTTCATCAGCAGGATGGCAGAAGCCCGGCCCCCGCGCAGGCTCTGTGCCAGTGCCCGCTGTTCGTCGTGGCGATGACGAGTAAGGAGCGTGTTGATCTGGAAGCCCGCTGCCGCGGCGGCCTCGTCGATGCCGTCGAGCACCTCGGCGAAGAAGCCGCTGGCCATCACGGGAAAGACGACGGCGAGCGTGTCGATCCCGCGGCCGGCCAGGGCCTGGGCCGCAAAGTGCGGGACGTAATTGAGCGCTGCCGCCGACTCATCGACGCGTCGCCGCGTCTCGGGCCGGACGCCGGGGTGGCCGTTGAGCACGCGGGACACGGTGGCGGGCGAGAGCCCGGCATGCTGTGAGACATCCTGAAGGGTCACGCTCCTGCGTTCGATGAAAGCGCTTTCATCCACGCCCGGAGTCTACCTCATCGCCCATGCCTGTCAAGTCAGCAAACCCGCCGGCGTGTGCCTAAGGAAGCGGCAGTTCGCTGACGCGTCCGAAACGGATTGCCCCGTCGTACGTCCGCGGGTGCTTTCACGTTGCTGCAAACCCTTGAGCGGCAGGGCCGTGCCGGGCCAATTGCCGTCACCCGCCCCCTACGCCGCCCGGCGCTCGGCCTTGCGGCTGCGCTTGACGCGGTAGGCGTCGGCATCGGCGGCCTTGAGCAGATCGTCGCCCGTGGCGGAACTCGGAAACTGGGTCAGGCTCGCCACGCCGCAGCTCAGGCCCGGCGGTTGAGACACGCCTCGGATGGAGCGGGCAAGATCGTCGGCAAGCCGCATCAGCCGATCCGCGGTCGCACGTGCCTGTGTCGGGCCGAGGCCTGCGAGGAGCAAGACGAACTCGTCGCCGCCGTAACGAAAGGCGGCATCATGTTCGCGAATCGCGCTGCTGAGCAGGCGGGCGAAGTCCTTCAGAACACGGTCACCCGCGGCATGGCCAAGCGTGTCGTTGAGCTGCTTGAACCGGTCGACATCAACCATCACGATCGAAAGGTCGCGGGCACTCTTTCGAGCCGCCTGCAAGAACTGCGGCAGAGTCTCATCGAGGCCGCGGCGGTTACCAAGGCCGGTCAAGCCGTCGCGGCCGGCGCGATGCTTCAGCGTGCCGATCTCCCGTTCCAGGGCGTCGGTCGTTGTATTCACGCGTCGATCCGCCTCGGCCTGGACCTGTCGAACCCGGAGGTGGGCGGCGTGTGCGTCATCGACAATGCGTTCGACTTCGTGGGCCAGTCGCGAGAGCTCGCCCCGGTTGCCGAGTGACTCGAGCACGCGGGCCACCTGTTCACGTGGAGCCCGGCCTCCACGGACGTTTTCGAGCACGTCCGAGAGCTGCATCGTCGTGCGTCGCCACTTCTTCTCGTGGCGAATCGCGACGAGAAGAACCAGGGCGAGCATCGCCAAGGGCATCAACATCTGTCGAATGAACGCTGCCGCCCTCAGATGCTGTTGCACCCACGGGCCGACGATGAAGGCAAAGCCGATCGACAGCGCGACGAGTGTGACAAGGCGAAACCACAAAGGTGGATGCCGAAGGAACAGCCAGACGCTGCGAGGTTGTGCTCGGCCCCCTTGCACACCACAGGATCGTCAGGCGAAGCGACTGGCTTAACTCGGCGCTGACGCTTCCGGTGAGCGGGTTCTATCGGACGAGCCCAGAGTGACGTACAACGGTGTCGTGCCCGACAATCCTGCACAGCCTCGCCAGAGTCGGCCGTCGATCGCCCGGGTTGCGTGGCAGGCGATGCGATCGCCCTGGGCCTGGCTGCCGACGGTGATGGGCGGTGCGACGACTGCATTGGGTGCCGCACTGGTCGCCGGCAACGCGGCACCTGGGAAGTGGTTGGCGTTCTACGGCATCACCGGTGTCGTCTTCGGCGTCGCGTCTGCCGTCACGCGGCTCATGACAAAGACGACGGAGCTGACGCTAGAAGTGATGGCCGAAGATCGTGCCGCCAGGGCCGATGCCGGGACTCGCGAGGCCATCTTGCACGAAGCCTTCCGATCGGCCGAGGCGGCACGCGATAAAGAGGCACGCAGGCGTCTGGACCGCCTGGAGACGGCTCTGGATCGGATGACCCGCCTCGCTCTCGATGGTGCCGGAGAGAGCCAAGACCCACGGCTGCCGGCAGACCTAGGCGGCCGGGCTCGGCAGCTTTGGGACAAGTGCCTCGCAGGCGTCAGGCGTTCGGTCGAACTCGTCGACGCCGCACGCGACCTGGCGACTGCAGATGCCCGGCATCGTGTGATCGCCCAGCGCAAAAGCCTGCTCGAAGAGGTTGACGCGGCCATGCACCGCCTCGACAAGTCGCTCGATCACCTCCGCCTGGCCGTCGTCGGCAGCGACGCGACCGCCAGCGATCTGGCCGATCTGAGCGACGAGCTTGATCGGGGATTGGAAGTCGCCCGGCGTGTCGACGAGCGGCTCGATGCCCTGGAATCCACCGGCCGAGTTCGGCACTGATGCGATTGGCGTCGCGTGATACCTTCTTTAACGGAGCTGCTTGATGACCATGACCCGCCGACTGTTTCTCGTCTTGATGACGCTGTTCGCCTTCGCGTGCGACGACCGCGAGCCGGCCGTCCCGGTCGTCACGACCGAGCCCGACAGTCCACCTGCGCCTGTCGAGGACGATGCAGGCACACTTCGCCTCGTCTTCCCCTACGGCAGTGAGAAAAAGGCTTGGCTGACGGACGTTACCGACGCTTTCAACGCGCAGAAGCTTGAGGCTTCAGACGGCCGAACCATTTTCGTCGACGCCCGACCGATGGGGTCGGGAGAGCAGGTGACGGAGATCCTCGAAGGCCGACTTGAGGCGCACCTCGTCAGTCCGGCGAGCGGGTTGTTCATCGAGCTCGGCAACGCCGAGAGTCGCGCGATGCTCGCCGGCCGCCCACTGGTGGGGGAGACGAAGGACTTGGTCCTGTCGCCCGTGGTCATCGCGATGTGGAAGCCGATGGCCGAGGCCCTGGGTTGGCCGGAGGAGCCTGTCGGCTGGCGGACGGTGCTGGACATGGTCAACACGCCCGACGGCTGGGCATCCGTCGGCCACCCGGAGTGGGGCGACTTTAAATATGGCCACACGCATCCGGAGTACTCGAACAGCGGCCTGATCAGCCTCGTTGCCGAGGTCTACGCCGGCGCGGGCAAACAGCGTGGGCTGTCGCAAGCAGACTTGGAAGATGAGGCCGTCGCGACCTTCCTCGGCGAGATCGAGCGGGGCGTCGTCCACTACGGCAGCAGCACCGGGTTCTTCGGCCGAAAGATGTTCGGCCGCGGGCCACGATTCCTGTCGGCGGCGGTGCTGTACGAGAACATGGTCGTCGAGTCCTACGGCATCGACGGCATGGAGGCGTACGACCTGCCGTTTCCGGTCGTCGCGATCTACCCGAGCGAGGGCACCTTTTGGAGCGACCACCCGGTCGGCATCGTCGACCGTGACTGGGTAACCACCGAGCATGAGTCCGCGGCGGAGACGTACATTGACTACCTGCTGGAGGCCGAGCAGCAAGAGCGGGCTTTGGCCTTCGGATTCCGCCCGGGTGACCCGACGGTTGCCGTGGGCTCGCCGATCAACGCGAGCCACGGCGTTGATCCGGACGAGCCGAAGACGGTCCTCGAAGTGCCCGAGGCCGAGGTCGTCCGCGGCGTTATCGACCTCTGGAAAGACAACAAGAAGCCGGCGAACGTCGCTTTGGTCATCGACACCAGCGGTTCGATGCGTCGAGAGAATCGTATCGCCGGTGCCAAGGCCGGAGCGGCGGAGCTGGTCGCGTTGCTGGCTGATCGAGACACGCTCTCGGTCACGAGTTTCAACACGACGCCGACGCAACTCGTCGCGCCGGGCGACGTCTCGGCCAATCGGGAGCGGGCGGACAGCGCGCTCGGTAACCTCTTCGCCGACGGCGGCACGGCGCTGTACGACGCGATCGCCACCGCCCATGACGCCGTCAGTCAGAACGCCGACGGCACCTCCATAGACGCGATTGTCGTTCTCTCGGACGGCGAGGATGAAAACAGCACCATGCAGCTCGACGCGCTCATCGCCAAGATCGAAGCAGACGGCGAGCGCGACACCATCCGCGTCTTCACCATCGGCTACGGCAGCGGGGCGGACATGAACGTCCTGGAACGCATCAGCCAAGCCAGCGACGCCAAGGCATACGTCGGCACCAACGACAACATCCGCGAGGTCTTCAAAGACATCGCGACGTTCTTCTAAAGGATCGCAATGAGCAGCACATCAGGCAGCGGAAGTGGTGGGGCTGGAAAGCTCATTGGCGTGATCGTCGTCTGGGCGCTCTTGGCGACTCTTGGCTACGGAATCTTCACGTGGCTGACGGGCACCGATAGAACCCCTGAAAATCGTCAGGTTCCTGCCGTTGAAGCCGTGCCATCAGACGTCCAGAACACGCCGCCGCCATCTGCGGAACGCACCAAAGTCGGCATCGCCTACGGCACCGAGAAGCGCCGCTGGCTCCAGGCCGCCATGGAACGTTGGGCCGAGACGCCCGAGGCCGATAAGTACGAGATCGACCTCATTCCGATGGGGAGTGTCGAAGGCGCCCGGGCCGTCGTTGATGGCGACGAGCGGATCCATGTCTGGAGCCCGGCAAGCGGCATGTACCGGGCTGTTTTCGAGCAGGATTGGGCGCTTCAACACGGCGGCGGTGACGCGATCGCCCGCAGCGAGCAGCTTGCCCTGACGCCCATGGTGTTCGTCTTCTGGAAGGAACGCCACGACGCCTTCGCCGATGCCTTTGCGGAGACGTCGTTCAACACGATCGCCCAAGCCGCCGCCAACGACGAGGGCTGGCAGGGCATTGCGCAGAAACCCGAGTGGGGCTACTTCAAGTTCGGCCACACGCACCCGAACAAGAGCAACTCGGGCCTCATGACGCTCGTCCTGATGGCCTACGACCATGCCGATAAGACGCGCGATTTGGCACAGTCGGATGTTCTAGGCGGCGGCTTCCAGGACTTCATCGAGCCGATCGAGAAGGCGAATCGCAATCCGATCAGTTCGACAGGAACACTCATGAAGAACATGGTCCTTCGCGGGCCGAGCACCTACGACGCAACGATGGTGTACGAGTCGGTCGCCCTTGATTACGCGGAAAACGCTGCCGGCCGGTATGGCGAAATTCGCGTCGTCTATCCGCCGGTGAATGTGTGGAACGACAACCCTTACTACATTCTGAACGCCTCATGGTCCACCGACGCCCACAAGGCGGGCGCGACCTCGTTCTTGGAGTTTCTCATGAGCGAGCCGATCCAAAAGCTCGCCCTGGACCACGGATTCCGCCCAGGAAATCCGGCCGTTGCGACCAATGCGCCGGACAGCCCCTTCGTCCGCTACGCCTCCTTCGGCGTCAGACCGGACGACATCGGAACTCTCGTCGACTTCCCGGATCCCGCAGTTCTCAAAACGCTCCAGGAGGGCTGGGAGCGACGGTTCGGCGGCTAGCGATTCGTCCTTCTTTAGCGTTCGTCGCTCGAGACGGGGAACATGTTCAGAACGTGCGAGGGACGAGCGGCCTAGCCGGCTACCGCGTCACGAATGGCTTCGAGGTCGTTCGCTACCTTCGTAGGCCTGTTCGACCAGCGTTGAGCGTTTTCACCAATGTGGTACTCAACCGTTTGATTCGGGTCTTTTAGCTCGTGACCGGTGAGGATGCAGACGACGTCCTGCCCCTTCTCGATCACCCCTTCGTCGAGTAGCTGGCGCAGGCCTGCAATGGTGGCACCACTGGCGGGCTCGCAGCCGAAGCCGAAGCGAGCGACAGTCGCGCGGCCGTCGAGGATGGCATCGTCGTCGACCTCGCGCACGACGCCGTCCATGGCGTCCAGGGCCCGCAACGCCTTCGGCAGATTGACCGGCCTGCCGATCTCGATGGCGCTGGCGACGGTGCTGGCCCGGTGGTTCTGCGTGTCGAACCCCTTGTACAAAGCGGCTGGCACGTTCTTATCGAAGCGGCCGTCGTTCCAGCGAAGGCCCTGCTGCTCGTAGAGCTGCCAAAGCGTGTTGGCCCCGTGTGCGTTGATGATGGCCAGGCGCGGGACGCGGTCGATCAGGCAAAGGTGCTTGAGCTCGGCGAAGGCTTTGCCGAATGCGGACGAATTGCCGAGGTTTCCACCCGGGACGACGATCCAGTCAGGCACCTTCCACCCGCGTGCTTCGAGGATGCGGTACATGATCGCCTTCTGCCCTTCGAGGCGGAAGGGGTTGACGCTGTTCATCAGGTAGACGCCCGCCGCCGGGTCTTCGGCCAGTTCCCGGACGCGACGCAGGCAGTCATCGAAGTCGCCGTCGACCTGTAGCGTCGTCGCTCCGTAGTCGAGGGCCTGGCTCAGCTTTCCGAATGCGATCTTGCCGCTGCCGACGAAGACGAGCGCCCGCATGCCCGCGGCACTCGCATAGAGCGCTAAGGCGGCTGAGGTGTTGCCGGTCGAGGCACAGGCGACGGTCGTAGCCCCGACCCGCTTGGCATGGGTAAAGGCGGCGGTCATGCCGTTGTCCTTGAAGCTGCCGGACGGGTTGAAGCCCTCGTACTGCAGTTGAAGCGTGCCGTGCGGCATGGCTAGGTCGCAAGCGACGCTGTCATTCTTCTGCAGCATCGTCCGCCCTTCGCCGATGGTCACGATGTCGCTTGCATCCTTGAAAAACGGCAGCAACTCGCGGAATCGCCAGACGCCCGAGAGGTCGAGCGGCTCGAACGATTGCCGGCGCTGGTCGAAGTCGGCCAAGTTGCTCGGCACTTCCAGGCGATCCCAGTCGTAGCGGATATCGAGCAGCGAGCCGCACATCCGGCAGCCGGTGAGCACTTCGCTCACGTCGAAGGTCGCAGCACAGGTCGGATCGATGCATTGCTGGTAGACGGCGTCGGTCACGCTTGCAGCGTAACCCGCCAAAGACGCCGCGGTGCGTTATCCACCCGCCTTTGCAGCGCGTGCACGCTCGAGCGTCGCCTTCTCGCTCGTTGGTCAGTGAGGCCATGCCCTTCTCGCTGATCTTGGCCAGGACGCGGTCGACCTCTTGCTCGAGCCGTTGCGCGGTTTCGGCTTGGCGTTCCTCCGCCTTCTCTTGCCGCTTTCGACGCATCCGCTCGGTCAGGCCGACTTTCTCCGGCTCGTCGGGGTCCATGTTGACCGACCGCATCCAATCCGGCTCTTCCATCTCGCCGAAGGCATGCGGCCCGGCGGCCTGCAGCTGTTGCCGCAGGCGGTAGCACGTCATGCCGCACATGGCCCCGATGAAGAGCATCAACAACTGGCCCGATGCAATTGCGTAGAGGGCCATCAAGACGGCACCGATCAGCCCGACGCCGGTTGCGACCATCGTCGCCTTGAACCAGTTGGTCTTCCACCAGACCAGCCCCTGCAAGAGCTGGCCGCCGTCGAGCGGGTAGACCGGCAGCAGGTTGAAGAGCAACAGGAAGTAGCTCATCGCGTAGACGTAGTACGCGTAGAAGCCGACGGAGAAGAGGCTCGGGTTGTACTCGACGTCGCCGAAGCTGAAGGGTCCCAGCGGCCAGACGCCGAGCGTCGCCTTCATGATGCCGCCGGCGATGAGGCAGATGACGACGTTGACCAGCGGGCCACAGATAATGGTGATCGTGTGCGAGTACCACCCACGTGCCGGCTGGGCCATTGCCAGCCCGCCCAGAGGCGTCAGCTCGATGTCACGTCCTTCGCCACCCGTCGCACGGGCCCCGTAGATGTGGCCGAACTCGTGGAGCAGGACAATCCCGAACAGCGTGACGACAAAGAGCAGCCGATCGAGCGGCGTCTCACCGAAGGGCGACCCGAAGAGAAGCACCAGCACCGAGATGACGAGCATCGACGCGTGAGCCGTGATGGTCACGCCAAAGAGCTGACCCAGGCGAATACGGCCGGCAAGCAGCCACATCAGCGGGTTGGACCCGAAGCCGGGTCGGTCCTCTCGTGCGTAGTCGCGGTCGCTCCATGCCATGTCGCCGACGATGTTACGACACCTCTGCCGCGTCGGTGCGGAACAGTGCGGTGGAGCTAGCGTCAAAAGATGGTGATGCCCGTCGACTTCGTGGTCGTCTACGTCGTCCGCAAGCACCGCGGCCGCCACGAAGTCCTGCAGCTCAAGCGGTCGCCGGGGCAATATCTGGAAGGTGCCTGGTCGTTCCCCGGCGGCAAAGTGGAGCCGGACGAAGATCCGGTGCGGGCGGCGCTCAGAGAGCTGGTCGAAGAGACTGGATTCGCCTACGGCGACATCAATCGACTTCAGCTACTTGTCGAACGTCGAGCAGGTCTTCGTCCCGACGTGGAAGAGCGTGCGAGTGCGGGCAGGCTTCTGCGCAACGGTCGCGGATGATCAGGCGATCGTGCTGAATCACGAACACACGGAACACCGTTGGATCAGACGCGACCTCTTTTCGACGCACGTGCTGTGGCCGGGCGAGCGACGGTCGTTGGCGGAGGTCTGGCGTGAGCATTTGAGGCCGTCACCGGCTTCCGTGTGGCGACGGATCGACCTCAACAACTAGTCGAAGGTGGGCAAAGCGAGGCCGAGCCGCTCAAGCACCCCTGCCGATTGGACGACACGGGTGGGAGCGGGTCCAATGCCGCAGCCCCTCACGCTGATGACCCGACGCGACGCCGACGTTCTCTCACCCGCCGATCCTGCCGCTTCGGTGGCGACGCCGCCGGTCTATCCGAGCCATCTGACGGGCGAGTCGCTGCGGCTTGCCGCGATCGACGTCGGCAGCAACTCCATCCACATGGTCGTCGCCCAGATCGACCCGGACGGGGGCGTCACCACGCTGTGGCGCATGAAGGAACACACGGCCCTGGGCCGGCTGACCTTCCCGAAGCGGCACATCAACAAGCAGGCGATCGACCGGGGGCTGGCGGTGCTGGCGCGGTTCAAGCACGCCGCCCAGGCGAAGCAGGCGGAGAAATTTGTGGCCGTCGCGACCAGTGCCGTCCGCGAGGCGTCCAACGGCGGCGAGTTCATCGAACGAGCCTGGCGCGAGCACCGCATTCGCATTCGCGTCGTGGACGCCCGCGAGGAAGCCAGGTTGATTTACCTCGGTGCCCGTCACGGCGGCGGCTTCGGCGATGCACCAGACGAGCCGGGACTGCTCCTGGACGTCGGCGGCGGTAGCGCTGAAGTCATCGTCGGCACCAACGAGCGGGCGATGGTGCTCGAAAGCCGAAAGCTCGGCGCGAGCCGCATGACGGCTCGATTCATCAAGAGCGACCCGCCCGAGGCCGCGGACATCGACAAGCTCCGCAAGCATTACCGCAAGGAACTTCGGCCCGTCATCGAGTCGTCGGTCCTGCCGGTGTCGCCCGTTCGCTTCATCGGCACCAGCGGCACCCTCGAGAACGTCGCGGCCATGTGTGCCTCGACCAGCAAGACCCCCGACGCCACCCGCATCGAACGCAAGCGGCTCGACAAACTCGTCGACAAGCTGCTGGCCAGCAAGAGCGAAGATCGTGCGACCATGCCCGGTCTCGACGCGCAGCGAAAGGATCAGATCATCGCCGGCGTCGTCTTGGTCCAGGAACTCATGGACCTCGTCCAGCCGGCCGGTCTGGAAGCCATCGACCTGTGCGGCACCGCGCTTCGAGAGGGCATTCTGGTCGACTACGTCCAGCGGAAGCTGCCCAAGATGCAGATCCGCCGGGACGTGCCCGACCCGCGACGCAGAAGCGTCCTCGACCTGTGCCGCCGTTGCGAATGGCACAAGCAGCACTCCACCCAGGTGACTCGCCTGGCCCTGCGCCTCTTCGACGAGCTGTCGGGCCTGCACGAACTCGGGCCGCTGGATCGTGAGCTGCTCGAGTACGCGTCCCTCATGCACGACATCGGCTGGCACATCGGCGGCAAGGGGCACCACAAGCACTCGGCCTACCTCATCCGTCACGGCAAGCTCAAAGGCTTCACGGATGAAGAGGTCGAAACCATGGCCAACATCGCCCGATACCACCGCAAGGCCGACGCCGAAGAAGAAGCACGACGCGTACCACGCATTGCCCGGGCGGGCACGTCAGACCATCGACATCGGCTCGGCCTTGCTCCGCGTCGCGGACGGGCTGGATCGAAGCCACGCCAACGTCGTCCGCGACGTCCTGTGCCGCATCAAGGGCAAGACGGTGCTGGTCAAACTCGACGTCAACGGCGACGCGGAGCTGGAAGTCTGGGGTGCCACCCGCAAGAGCGAGTGGTTCGAGACCGTCTTCAAGAAGTCGATCGAGTTTCGTCTGAAGTGAGGCCGCCGAGCAGGGCTTCTCGCTCTTTCAGAATCGCGTCGAGCACGCCATTGACGAAGCGCGAGCTGTCAGCGGTGCTGTACGCCCGGGCGATCTCGATCGCCTCGTCGATCACGACCTTGGGCGGCGTGGGCGTGTTGAGCAACTCCCACGAAGCAAGCCGCAGCACCGCCCGATCGACCGCCGGCATCCGCTTGGGTGGCCATTGCGGGGCCAGGCGTTCCAGGGTCGCGTCGATCGTGGCGACCTCCGTCCAGACGCGCCCGGCGGCAATGGCGGCGAGGCGACGGGCGGTGTGGATGTCTGTCGGGGACGCCCCTTCACTCGCCGCGACGGTCGCGGCGTGGGAGGTGACGTCTTCGGCCAGGCCCTCACGTTGGGACCGCTCAACGTCGAGCGAGAACAGAATCTGCATCGCCATCTCGCGGGCCAAACGCGATCGCAATCCGGTCGTCGTGATGTCGGCTTCTTCTGGCAAGGCGGGCGACAGTAGAGCCGCGTCACTCGGCGAGTCGGCGACGCAGGTTGATCATCCCGACGGCCGCATCTGCCGCGTCGATACCGACGTGCCCGTGGCTGCCTCCGGATCGTTCAAGAGCCTGTTCCTCTGTCTCGACCGTCAAGACGCCGAAGATGCACGGCACGCCCGTCGAGAGTGACACGTCCATCAAGCCGCGTGAGCAGTTGCCTGCGACGTACTCGAAGTGAGGCGTACCGCCGCGAATGACGCAGCCGAGTGCGATGACCGCATCCGCCCGTTCGGTCGCCCACTTCGCGGCGGTCGGCAGTTCAAATGCTCCCGGCACCTCGTGTTCGACAGGCGACAGACCCAGCTCGCCGAGCCGCGTCCGCACGCCGTTGAGCAGGCGGTCCACGATCAGTCGATTCCACTGCGTCGACAGGACGATGACGCGTGCATCTACCGGCGGGCGTTGATCGGTGGGCGTCGGTCGGTTCAGGCTCACGGGGCGACGGTACGATGGGCCCATGCCAGCCACTTTTGACGTTCTGGGCATCGGTGAGGTCCTGTGGGATCTGCAACCCCACGGCCGCCAACTCGGCGGGGCCCCCGGTAATTTCGCGTACCACGTCCATGCACAGGGCCTGTCGGCGGCACCGGTCAGTGCGGTCGGAGCCGACGATGAGGGCCAGGACCTGCTCGACCTGCTCAAGCAGCGCGGCATCGACACGTCGCTCGTCGCGGTGCTGGATGACGTGCCGACCAGCACGGTCGATGTCGAGCTCAACGAGGGGAAGCCCACCTACACGATTCACGAGAACGTCGCCTGGGACAAGATCCCGCTGACCGATGAGCTGCTCCAAGCCGCCGCCGGCTGTAAGGCCGTCTGTTTCGGGTCGCTTGCGCAGCGGGATGCGGTCAGTCGCGAGACGATCTGTCGACTGCTCGATGCGACGCCCGACGACTGCATGCGGGTGTTCGACGTGAACCTGCGTCAAACCTATTTCGACGCCGGAATTGTCGCTGGCGGACTCGAGCGGGCGTCGGTCTTCAAGCTGAGCGACGACGAGATCGACGAAGTGGCCCGCCTCTTGGGTCTGCCGTCCGATGCGGACGCGTTTGCCGACGCGATCTTCAAGTCGTTCCAGAAACTCGATCTTCTCGTCCTGACGAGAGGCGGCGACGGGTCGCTGTTGCAACGCCGCGACGGCGAGCGGAGCGATCGGCCGACGGTTAAGTCGGAGGTGGTCAGCACCGTGGGTGCCGGCGACAGCTTCACGGCCGGCGTTGTGGTGGGGCTGCTCAAGAAGTTGTCGTTGGCCGAGGCGCACGAGTTTGCCTCGCGGCTGGCGGCGTTTGTCGTTTCGCAGCCTGGGGCGATGCCGGAACTGCCGGACTCGCTCAAGCTGTAAAGCGGGCCGCTAGTGTGCCCGTCCGATGCCCCAAGCGGACACGCCGGCCGACAACTTCCACGTACACCGTCTCAGCAACGGCATGGTGGTGTTGGCTGAACCGATGCCCGGCATCGCCAGTGCCGCCATGGAGCTGCACGTGCCGGCGGGTTCTGCAACCGATCCTGTCGATCGATGCGGCAGTGCCAGCGTTCTCTCGGAGATCGTGCTGCGCGGTGCCGGGGACCGAGACGCGCGGGCCTTGACGGATCATCTCGACGGCCTGGGTTTGTGGCGCGGTGGCGGGGCGGGGACGCTCACGAGCCGGTTCACGGCCGCGGGATTGGCCCAGAACGTCATGAAGGGGATGGCCGCGCATGCGGACGTCGTGCGTCGTCCGACGCTTGTCGAGGACACGGTCGCCCCGAGCATCGACCTGGCCCGCCAGGCCCTGATCGGGCTCGATGACAGTCCGCAGCAGCTCGCCTCCATCACCCTGCGACAGCGGGCCTGGCCCGGGCCGTTCGGGCGTAATCCGATGGGGGAGCTTGCGCATCTCGATCGACTCACGCACGACGGGCTTCGGCAGGATTTTTCGCAACGATGGCAGGCCGACGGGGCGGTGCTCTCGATCGCCGGCGACATTGAGGTGGAGCGCGTTGTTGCCGAGGCCGAGCGCTTGTTCGGAGATTGGCAGCGTGTCGATCAGGCATCGATCGTCGTCACGCCCGCGCCCGGACCCGTGCACTACGTCGAGCAAGACTCGCAGCAGACCCACGTCGCATTGGCCTACTCGACGCTGCCGGAGACGCACGAGGATTACTATGTCGCGCGGCTTGCCGTCGAGTGCCTGTCGGGTGGCATGAGTGGTCGGCTGTTCGACCGCATCCGCGAGAAGAAGGGACTGTGCTACAGCGTGTATGCCAGCTACGCGTCAATGCCCAACCCGCAGGGCGACGACTTCGCCAGCGTCTTCTGCTACGCCGGTACCAGCAACGACCGGGCGCAGCAGACGCTCGATGCGTTGCTGCAAGAGCTTCGCGACATCCGCAGCGGCGTGACGCGAGACGAGTTGCACCGCGCACGCATCGGACTCAAGGCCGGAACCGTCATGAGCGGCGAAAGCTCCTCGGCACGCGCCGGCAGCCTCGCCCGCGACTGGCTCACGCGCGGCCGACTCCGCTCGCTCGATGAAATCACCGCGGCCATCGACGAGATCGACCTCGACCGCATCAACGACTGGCTCGAAGATCACCCCAACGGGCCCTTCAGCTTCGTCATGATCGGGCCCAAGGCGTTGGATGTTCCGAAGGCTTGAGGCTGCGAGGGCGTAGCGTCGGGTCATGCCTGCAACGGAGCCGCCGCACCTCGAACACAAGCTTGACAACGGCCTGACCATCCTCGCGGAGCCGATTTCCACGAGTCGCGCCTTCGCCTGCGGCTTGTTCGTCCGCACCGGCACACGTGACGAGCCGCGTTCGATCAACGGCGTCAGCCACTTCCTCGAGCACATGATGTTCAAGGGCAGCGACTCGCGCGACGCGGCCGAGATGAACCAGATCTTCGACGACCTCGGCGCAACTACAACGCGTTCACGACGCAGGAAATGACCGGCTACCACGCTGCAGTCCTGCCGGAGTTCACCGGCGACATCATGGAGCACCTGGGCCATCTCTTTCGGCCTGCCCTTCGCGAGGACGACTTCATCACCGAGAAGAAGGTGATTCTCGAAGAGATCGCCATGTACGCCGACGACCCGGGTCACCGGGTCTTCGAAGAGGTGATGGCCATGCACTTCGAGGGGCACGCTCTGGAAATGAGCATTCTCGGCCCGGCTGAAACGATCACGGCGATGTCGCGTGATGAGATGAAGGGGTATCTCGAGGAGCACTACGGGCCGCGGAATACGGTGCTGAGTGTTGCCGGGAAGTTCGAATTTGACGAGATCGTCAAGCTTGCCGAGAAGCACTACGGCACCTGGCGGCCGGTCGGCTTCGAGCGGGATCTCACGCCTGCAACATCTCGTGGTGGTCTTCGCCACATGATCGACCCGAAGCTGACCCGCAGGTACCTGATGGCCCTGTCGGCCGGTCCTTCGGCACAGGACGACGACCGCTACGCCGCTCGCGTTCTAGCGGATCTGCTCGGCGACGGCGATGGCAGCCGGCTCTACTGGGAGCTGGTCGACCCGGCGATCTGCGAAGACGCGGAACTGTCGCCTTACCCCCACGACCACGCGGGAAGTTTCGCGCTCTCCCTCACGTGTGATCCGGACCGGACTGACGAAGCCACCGACAAAGCGTTGGCCGTGCTTCGCAACGTGGCGGGTGACTTGAAGGACGACGAGATCGAGCGGGCGAAGAACAAGATCGCCGGCGGAGCGGTGCTGCATGGCGAGAGCACGAACAGCCGGATGCGGGCCATCGGAGGCGGCTGGGTTTACGACGGGCACTATCGGCCGCTGCAGGAAGAGCTCGACTCGATCCTGGCTGTGACGCGGCAAGATGTGCTGGCGTTGCTGGAGAAGTACCCGTTTGATCCGATGACGCTTGTCACGCTGGGGCCGTGAACCCCTTTGGGGTGAACGGGTCATTCTTCTCCACGCTACCTGCGGGCTGTAAGCCCGCGGCTGGGGTGGTGTCGGTGCTCCTCTAACTGGGATGGGACACCTACCATTTCTCGTGCCCGTGACCGTGCAACAGGCCCAGACGCCGGAGCCGGTGTTGCAGCCGTTTCGACTCAGGCAGCTACAGCAGGCCCGAGACGAGGGCCGGCATGTGGCGATGCTTACCTGCTACGACTACACAACCGCCACCCATCTGCAACAGTGCGGCGTGGAGATGCTCCTCGTCGGTGACACGGCAGCCAACGTCATCCTCGGGCACGACCGGACGACGGCCATCGAACTCGGATTTCTGAAGACGCTCGGGGCGGCAGTGCGTCGCGGGGCGCACAACAGCTACGTCATGGCCGACATGCCCTTCGGCAGCTACCACGCGAGTACCGCGTCAGCTGTCGACAACGTCTGCAGTGTCGTACGGGACACCGGCTGCGACGGGGTGAAGCTCGAAGTCACGCGGCGGATGTTGCCGCTGGTCGAACAACTCGCCGATGCCGGCGTCGCCGTGTGCGCTCACCTCGGGCTTCGTCCGCAAAGCGTCCAACGGACCGGCTATCGGGTGCAGGCGAATGATGCAGAGGCGATCGAGCGTTTGGCCGACGAGGCAAGGGAGTTCGAGCAGGCCGGGGCGGCAACGTTGCTGATCGAGGCCGTGCCGCCCGGTGCGGCCACGCGAGCTTGTGAGGGTGTCGCCGTTCCTGTCATCGGGTGCGGTGCCGGCCCCGCGCCGACGGCGCATGTCGTGGTCCTGACTGACTTGCTCGGTTTATCGTCGCGTCGGCCACGATTCGTGCCGGAGCTGGGCCAGCCGGCACTTCGCGATGCGGCATCTGCTTGGGTTACAATGGTTCGCGACGGCACCTATCCCGCGCCCGAGCACCTTTATCAAGCGACGGAGTAGTCACTGTGCCCGAAGATTCTGATCAGCCATCGCCGACGCCCGTCGCCAACGACCGCCTGGTCGCGCTGCGGACGGTGGTCATCGGCATCGTGCTGATGTGGGTCGTTCTCGTTGCGGGTTGGGCGGTGCGGCGGGGGCTAGAGAGCCGGGCGGCAGAGGAGCGGGCGGAGAACGTCCGTGAGGCACGGCTGCGACTGGCCGGCGTCGGCGAGCTGCAGGGCGTCTTCAACGAGGTCAACACCTCCGTGGAGCCGTCCGTCGTGAAGATCGATGTGATTCGGCCCCCATCGCGACTCTCCGAAGGCGAGGTGCCCAGTGCCAACAGTGGCAGCGGCGTCATCATATTCGTCGACGACTCCTTCGACACGCCCATCGGCCACATCATCACCAACGAGCACGTCGTTCGGAACGCCAGCCAGATCAGCGTTACCCTCAACGACGGTCGACAGCTTGACGCGAAACCGATGGAGACGGATCCGCAAAGCGACCTTGCGGTGCTCGAGGTTCAAGCCGTCGGCCTCATCGCCGCAGAGTGGGGCGATAGTGACCTGCTCCAGAAGGGCGACTGGGTGCTCGCCTTCGGCAGCCCGTTCGGATTTGTCGGCAGCATGACGGCGGGGGTCGTGAGTGCCCTGAACCGCACGCAGGGCGATCGTATCCTGTCGCCGCTTGGCATGGCGACGTTCCAGGACTTCATCCAAGTCGACGCCGCCATCAACCCCGGCAACTCCGGCGGGCCACTGGCGGACGTGTCGGGGAAGATCGTCGGCATCAACACGGCCATTTTCACGCGGACCGGCGAGTTCAGCGGTATCGGCTTCGCCATCCCGAGCAATCAGGCGCGTCGTGTCTACGAGGACATTCGAGACGAGGGTCGCGTTGTTCGCGGCTGGCTTGGGATTCAGGGAAGCGCTCTGAGCGCGATCCGCGGAGCGAGCCAAAGGCTCGGGCTGGAGGACGACCGGGGCGTCCTGGTGAGCCGGGTCTTCCGGGACACACCCGCCGCGGCGGCAGGGTTGCTGAGGGGCGATGTCATCACGGCGATCGATGACCGTCGCGTGGATGACTACCAGGAGCTCATCGTGGTCATCGGCTTTTCGACACCTGGCGACAGCATCCCGCTCGATATCATGCGCGACGGTCAAGAGCAGCGGCTGACCGTCGCCGTGGCAGAGCGCCCGCAGGGTCAATTGGCGCTGGACCTCCAGCCCTTGGGCGACGACTTGTATGGCCTGCGGCTGGAAGATCAGGCCTCGGCGCCGCCCGTGGTGGTTGCGGTGGAACCCGGATCGCCCGCCGGCCGGGCGGGGGTTCGAGCGGGCGACGTCATCTTCGCCGTCGGTGGCCGATCGGTCATGCAGGCGTTCGAAGCGAGGACGCTGTTGAGCCGCATTCCGCCACAGGTCGGCGTCGTGGTTCGGGTGGCGACGGGGAGCCGGGTCTACGAGGTCTTCCTTGGCGACTGACTGTCGCGTGCCACCTTCCCCTGCTTCATAGGGGAAGGCGTTACAATCGCGGCATGACGACAGCCGCACAGCCACAGGCCGCCGCTTCCAACGCTGATGTCGGCGATGCTCGGCTGCGCATGCTCGTCGTCGACGATGACGAGATGTTCCGCACGCGTCTCGTCCGCGCGATGTCGAATCGCGGTCTTGAGACCGCTTCGGCGGCGGATGCGGACGGTGCCGAGCGCGCTGCCAAGGAGTTCAAACCGGACTGGGCCTCGGTCGACCTGCGGATGCCCGGCCGCGGCGGCTTGGACCTCGTTCAGTCGCTCCATGCGACGGATGCGGACATGCAAATCGTCGTGCTGACGGGCTACGGCACCATCGCGACCGCCGTAGAGGCTGTAAAACTTGGCGCGGCGGACTACCTGACGAAGCCCGTCGACGCCGACCAAATCTTGGCCGCTTTTGAGGCTGCCGAAGCCAAAGCGGCGGATCGACCGCTGCCGAACCTGCCAAGGATCAAGGCGGCCGAGGCGCAGACACCGAGTCTGGCGCGGGTCGAGTGGGACTACATCCATCGCGTGCTCTCCGACTGCGGTGGCAACATCAGCCAGGCTGCCCGGAAGCTCGGGATCCACCGTCGAAGCCTGCAGCGCAAGCTCCACAAGCTGCCGCCTTTAGAGTGAAGCCTCGGCCGCAGCGGACGGCAGGGAGAGCGTCGCCCGCGTTCCTCTTCCTGCGTTGCTTTCGATCGTAAACGTGCCGCCGCTGCGCTCGGCGATGAGTCGGACCAGGAACAGGCCCAGTCCCATTCCCTGCCCCGGGTCCTTGGTCGTGAAGAACGGCTCCGTCGCCCGCCTGGCCGTGTCAGCATCCATGCCTGGCCCTTCATCCGTGACGATGAAGCGAACGAAGCTTTCCACTTCGAGAACTTCGGCAGTGACGACTCGGTCCGTACCTGTTTCGTCGGACGCCTCGAACGCGTTGCTTACCAGAAGCTCGACCGCCTGACGAACCGCCCGAGGCGGAGCCGCGACGTCGGCAGACGTGCGAAGCGAAATGTCGAAGCGGGAGCGACGATCTGCCGAAAGCCCGGTGGCGATCGCTTCAAGAACGGCAGAGGGAGTCGCGAGCCCCGGCTCGTCGGTTGTGCGGCCGGCCACATCGCCGCGGAGGTGCTCAAGGATCTGGCGGCAGCGCTCAACCTGCTGACGAACCAGCGTCGCGTCCTCGGCGAGCGCGTCATCGCCGAGCTTCTTCGCGGCTAGTTCCATCTCTCGACTGGTCACCGCGATGGTCGCCAGTGGTGTCCCCAATTCGTGAGCCGCACCTGCCGCCAGCGTCGTCACCGCGGCGAGCCGTTCACCTACCTGGGCCTGCTCGCGAACACGTGTCAGCTCGTCTTCGCGCCGCCTCAGACCGGCAACGACTCGGGTGACAAAGTACCCGACGAGCACGATGACTAGGAGTAGCGACAGTGCCCGTCCTCCCGGCAACGCCTGGCCCGGCAGGGTGTCGCCGCTCGGATCCAACGGCCGGTGGACGACCATGATCAAGCCGTAGCAGGCGGCAACGACGGCGACGACGACCCAGGTCCAACGTGAGCCGAGAACGCTTGCGGCCAGGGCCACATGCAGGACGTACAGCAGGGCAAACGGGTTGGTCGCCCCTCCCGTGAAGTAGAGCAGGCTCGTCAACAGGACGATGTCCGCTACGACCACGCCCGCCGCGGCCGCGTTCGGGGGGTGTTCGAAACGCGTCAGAGCCCAGACCAGCATAATGTTGGTGACCACCGTCGTCAGGACGACCGCCGCCAAAGGTCGCCAGTCGTAGCCGATGCCCAGGAGGCTGATCGCCAGCCCGATGGCGACAAATTGACCGGCGGCAGCAAGCCAGCGGAGCCGGACCAGCCACTGCAGCACTATTAAAGAATCCGTTGACCCGGCTGGCGGAAGCCGGTCCCGTGGCAGAACCTTCGACATCGCTTAAGAGTACGAATTCTTCGAAAGGTCTGTGCACGATGCACGTCCACTTGTAGATGTGGTAACCTGTTGCCGCTTCTTCTACCGAAACACGGGCCGACCTGCGGTCCGGCGGCGAGGCTGACGCTCATGCACGCATCTCAAGGTGATACATCTGGCCTCCATCAAACCACGGTGGCCGATGACTTTCCGGCCGGCGTAGGCGAAGCGGTACAGCGGCTGGGGCACGACCTGCTCTTCCTGCTTACCGACGATGGCGTCATCTCCTCTGCCAACAGGAAGGCTGTCGAGGTCATCGCAAGGCCGCGCAACGAAGTAGTCAACCGCCCGCTTCGCGACTTTGTCCATGCTGGAGATCGCATCATCCTGGAGGGCGACGATGTTGTCGGCACGCTCAACACGATCGACGGGACGCACGTCGATCTTCGCATCCATGTCGGTGACGGACGCTATCAACTCGTCAGCGGGACGATGACGGACCTTCGTGAAGATCCGAAGTTCAGCTCGATCTTGCTCTCGCTTCGGCCTGTGGGAGAGCCGGCCAAGCAGGTCGCCAATCGGCAACTCTTGTTGCATGCAGTCGAAGCGGCGAACAGCAGCATCGTCATCGCACAAGCTGGAACCGACGACTTGCCGCTCGTGTACGCCAACTCCGGCTTTCGGCAGATCACCGGGTACGACGAGGATGAGATCGTCGGGAAAAACTGCCGCTTTCTACAGGCCCGGGACGGTGACGCCGGGCACCGCGACGAGGCCAACACCGCCGAACATGCGGACGACGAAATCGATCAGGCAAGAGCGCATCCGGACGATTCGCAAAGGAATCGAGGAGCGAAAGTTCGTAAATACAACGCTTCGCAACTACCGCAAGAACGGCGAGCTCTTCTACAACGATCTCTTCCTAACGCCGGTCGACAGCAACGGCGTTTTTGCGGGCTTCATCGGCGTACAGAACGACGTGACGGACCGGGTGCTGGCACAGCGGGAGCTTCGTCAACGAGGGCGACTTCTTCAGGGCTTCTTCGACTCCGCCCCGATGCTGATGGCCGTTGTGCGGGTCGGGCGCGGGGAGCTGGAAACTTCATCTTTCGATGGTGGTCGTGGCCAAGATTACGGCGCGGGTGAGTTCGATCGGCTTGAGCAGACAACGCATGATCTTCTGGCCAACGATGGCGAAGAGGCAGCGATGGTTGCAGGAAATACCCGCCACATCGTGATGAACGACGCAGCGGTCGCGCACTATGGAGTGAATCGGGAGGAAGTCGAAGGGGTGACGCTTGATCACCTCGGCTTCGACGCCGCCGGACGCCGTAGTTGGGCTACCGCTCTTGCGCGTGCAGCACAGACAGGGAAGCCGCAACGTTTTGAAGCCACACGTGAATCGGGTGACGACAGATTTCGTCTCAGCGTCACCGTCGGGCCCGTCAAGGATGGCTCGACCCACCGCGGCACCTTCTGCTATCTCGCTCAGGACGTCACGCTCCAGCGAAGCCTCGAGCGACAGGTACTTGACGCGCAGGAGCGTGAGCGCGAACGCCTCGGCAGAGACCTGCATGACACGGTGGCACAGCAGCTCCAAATGCTGACTCTGCTGGTCGGCAACGCCCGGGCAGAACTGCTCGAACATGCGTCGCCAGATGCGGGCGTCATCGAGCAGCTAGGCGAGGCCATCGAACAGGCGTCGCTCGCGGCAAAGCAGGCGCGCGACTTGAGCCACACGCTCGGGGCCGTCGACATCCACGAGCGTGGCCTAGCGCGGGGCTTGGAGCTGCTTGCAAGTCGGGTGCAGCTTTCTTACGGCTGCACCGTCAGTGTTGACGCAAATGCCGACGCCGAGCCGGTGTCGCAAGCCCGGGCTGTTCAGCTCTTCCGCATCGCAGGTGAAGCCACCGCCAATGCGGCCCGGCACGCCAAACCCTCAGCCATCGCGATCCGCCTTCAGGAAGATGACGATGGTCGGGCGTTGCTGACGGTCGACGACGATGGCAGCGGCATTCCCGATCAAGCGATAGCGGGTGGCGGGGCGGACGGCGGGACTGGGATCGGTATCAACTCCATGGGCTACCGCGCCGCGTTGATCGGCGGGACCTTCGGCATCGGGCGTCGCAGCACTGGCGGTACGCGGGTTTCAGTCCGCTTCCCGATCGCCGGTGCCTGACTCCGCGTCGTCGGACGCTGCCGGCGTATCTTCAACCTCTGGCTGGGTGCGACGGCTGACATCTTCCGAAACGTGCTCGTACACCGTCGCCAAGAAGCCGAGCAGTCGAAACTTTGATCGGGCACTGCGCTCGAAGGGCGGCTTGCCGAGCTTCTGCAGGGCGTTGTCGCGGCCGAGCGGCGCGGGATCAACCAGGGCTTCACACGACGCACCGAGGTAGAACGCGGCTCGCACTTCTTCGGCAGAAGGAGCATCCGGGGCGGGCTGTTGCGGGTCGAGATCGTTCATGCGGCGTCATCCAATTCGTCATCGCCGAAGTCGTCGTCGAAGTCCTGCGCCGCCTGCTGTGCGGCAGAGGTGACGGAAGCGGGCATGGCGCGGTTGAGCGAGAGGTACTCGCGAAGCTCGCCGGTCGACAGTTCCGTCAGCCACTCGTCTCCGCTGCCGACGATGTTTTGAGCAAGGGCCGTCTTCTCGGCGAGCATCTTGTCGATCCGCTCTTCGACGGTGCCGATGGTGACGAACTTGTGCACCTGCACACGCCTGGTCTGACCAATGCGGTAGGCACGGTCGGTCGCCTGATTCTCGACGGCCGGATTCCACCAGCGGTCGTAGTGGAACACGTGGGTCGCGGCGGTGAGGTTCAGGCCCAGCCCGCCGGCACGAAGGCTGAGCAGGAAGACGTCCGCCCCTTCGCCGGGCTTGCTGTTCTGGAAGTCGATGACCATCTCCTCGCGCTTGGGCTGAGGCGTTCCGCCGTGGAGGAAGTCGACCCGCCGGCCGAGCCGATGATGGAGCATCTGAACGAGTAGATCGCCCATCTTGCGATACTGCGTGAAGACAAGCGCTTTTTCACCTTCTTCGACGACCTCTTCGAGCATCTCGGCCAGCCGCATCGCTTTGCCGCTGCGGGCGAGCTGCTGAACGATCTTGGGCCCACCCTCCGGCGGGCTGTCGGCCAACAGTGCCGGGTGATCGCAAATCTGCTTGAGCTTGGTAAGAACGCTCAGGATCAGGCCGCGACGTCGGATGCCGCTGGCGGTATCGATTCGGCCCAGCATGTCGCCCGTGACCGACTCGTACGCCGCCGCCTGCTCCGTGGTCAGGCCACAGAAGACGCTCATCTCCATCTTCTCCGGCAGGTCGGCGGCGACCTCCGGCTCGTCCTTGGTCCGTCGAAGGATGAACGGCCGAATCATCTCCCGCAGTCGCCTGGCACGACCACGATCGCCGTGCTTCTCGATCGGGATGGCGAACCGCTCGCGGAACTCGCCTTGGCTGCCGAGCAGGCCCGGGTTGAGCAGGTCCATGATCGACCACAGCTCGCCGAGATGGTTCTCGACCGGCGTACCGGTCAGCGCGATCCGCCGCGGGGCGTCCAGCATCCGGACGGCCCGGCTGCTGGCGGCGTTGGGGTTTTTCACCTTCTGAGCTTCGTCGAGCACGACGCGGTTCCAGCGAACGAGGCGGAAATCGTCTTGGTCGCGATGCGACAGGGCATAGCTGGTGATGATGACGTCGCTCTCGTTGGCCGCCTTGGCGAAGGCTTCACCCTTGAGCCGGCCGGGGCCGTGGTGCGGCAGGATTCGCAGCTGCGGCGCGAATCGGCCCAGCTCCCGTGCCCAGTTGCCGAGCACGCTGGTCGGCACGAAGAGCAACGTCGGCGGGACGTTGATCGGCTCGTCGGGATTCTCGTGCGCCCGCTCGTGCTCGTTGAGCAGGAGGGCGATGAGCTGAATCGTCTTGCCGAGACCCATGTCGTCTGCCAGGACGCCGCCCAGGCCCAGGCGATCGAGGAAGGCCATCCACCGAAGGCCGCGAAGCTGGTAGGGACGAAGTTCGCCCTTGAAGGTTTCGGGCTGCTGAATGGTCCCGGCCTTGTCGGGCGACTGCTCGAGTAATTCGTCCACCCAGTGGAGCCCTGAGAGCCGAACCGCCGGCGCAACGCCGCCACTGGTGCGAAACTCGCCGAGTCCGAAGCCGGCGCGAAATGCTTCGCCGAGCGTGAGTGTTCCCGGGGGCCGACGGTCCATCAACTCCGCAGCCGCCGCAGCGGCTTGTAGATCGACCTCGATCCAGCGTCCGCCACGCCGCACCAGCGGCTGGCCCTGGCGGACGAGCATGCGGAACTCCTCGATGTCGATGTTCTCTCCGCCGACGGCGACGCGCCAGTCGAAGCTGAGCAGGGCATCGAGCCCGATCCGTGAGGAGCCTGCAGACTCTTCGCCCGGGCGAAGCTCCATGACAACCTCGACCCGCGCCTCCTGCGAACCGGCCCAGCCGGGAAGCCGCACGTCGAAGCCGGCGTCCTGCAAAGCTTCTGCCCAGTCCCGCGTCAGGCCGAAGGCTTCGGTCGGCGACAGGACCAGGTGGGTCTTGCGTTCGGGTGCGGTCGCTGCGGAGGCATCGCCCGCACCGCCTTCGAAGCGCCCGTGACAGCGGCGGTAGGAAGTCGGCAGCCCGGCCCAGCTCGGCGGCGAGTCGCTCGCGAAGCCGAACGGCGTTTCGGCCGACGTAGCCGATGCTCCCGGCCGGCTGATCCCACACTTGACGCGCAGGAAGCGGGGCGAAATGGCCCACCAGTTCCACCGGCGGAAGTAGCTGCCACGTCAAGGGCCAGCCGGCCGCGGATGTCGGAAGGTGCTCTTCCTGAACTTCGGCAATGCCAAGAAGGTCTCGCGCCTGGGCCGAATCCGGTTCCACAAGTTCGAAGCCGAGTCGCCACGGATCGCCGCCGTCGTCGCCGAGGCGGGCCGTCCAGGTTTGAACCTTGTCGAGCAGTTTTGCGACTTCGCGATCAAGCCCGCGAACGTGGCACAGCGACGGGTCGTCGACGATGGCTTCCGGGTTGCGGACCAAAGCGACTCACCCACCGAACCTCCGCATCGGCCGAGTCATCGGCGGCACGGTCGTGGACGCCGGTGAAGAAGTCGTCCTTCGAAAGCGACTCGCGAACGAGCATGTCGCAGCACGTGTCCAGGACCTGCTCGATCAGTTCGAGCCGATCGGCCACACGCCCGCCCCCTTCGTCGGCACAGAAGCAGACCCCGGGCATGGCTGCAGCGACGGCTTCGAGCCGCTCGACGTCGCGCGGGTCGCCGACCAACAGTCGCCAAGACGCGATAACGCCATGCTGCGATCGCCTTGCAGACGGGTAGAACTGCTCGCGTGCCACGGCCGCCTCGGCAAAGGCCAGCAAGCTCGCCAGCGACACCAGCGCGGCAGACGACGAGTCGTCGACAGGCGCGCAGCGTCTCAAGGATCTCACGACCCGCGATCGGCCGTGCGGGAAGATCGATCGGCGCGTCATTCTCCGGCAGAAGTGCGGGGATCGTCTGGGTGCTCGACTCGTCCCAAAGCCAGAGCAAGCCGTTGTGCCACGTGGCCTCTACGGAGGCAACGGCATCGGCGGTTGAAGACGCGTCGGCAGAGGCGTCGAGCGGCCTCATTGGGTCGGACAGGTGCATGGGCGGATACGTCGTCTCCCTTAGCTCGAACGCGTCGGTGCGTCCGCGGCGAGGGATCGACAGGGTAGTCACGCCCAGCCACGGTCATGCTCATCAAATAGTCGCACGCCGTCACTTCAATCGATCACCTCGACGGTGCTCAACCCCTCTAAAAGCATGTCGTAGACCATCGCAATGTCCTCGTCGCCAAGACGGATGCATCCCATCGATGCGTTGGTACCGATCGTTTCCGGCTCGATCGTGCCGTGGATGCCGTAGCTGGGCTGGCCGAGCGCGTCGCCTGCGACGCCGGTGAGGCCGATCCAGCGTTCGCCCAGCGGATTCTTCGGATCATCGGCGGCGTAGACCTCGCTGGTCCGCGGGTTCGTCCACTGCGGGTTGACGAGCTTGCTGTTGCGGGTGACTTCCCACGTGCCCGTCGGCGTGGAGCTGTCGGCACCGAGGCCGACGGGGAAGCTCGTCAGGTACATGCTCCCCGGCCGCCCCGGCAGGTTGCCGAGGTAGACGTCCATGACGAAGCCCGACTTGCTCACCGTCGCGTGCAGCGGGCCCTGCAGGGTCTTGAGCGACTGCCCGAGGCGGATCCGGTCAGCACGAACGCCGTTGATACGAGCGAGCAGGCCGTACGGAACCTTCAGCGGCCGCGCGATCTTGCTGAGCAGGTCCCCGGACGCGACGACGTGCTCGCCCTGGAACGGGTCGTCCTTAAACCGCTTACTCGGAGTGAAAACGATCACGCGGTTGAGCAACTGGAGCCGCTCCTTGATCTCTTTCGTCGTTGCGGTGTCGGTGGTGCCGGACTGCAACGCCTGGTTCAACAACTCCCGGGCGGCCAGGAGGTCGCCGGTGTCCATCAGCGCCTGCGACTTGCCCATGAAGTCACCCGACGGAGCATCGGGTTTCTCGACGGGGGCAAAAGGGGACGCGATCGGCGCCGGTTCGGATGCCGCGGCAAGGACGGCATCGGGTTCGTCGTCGCTATCGAGATTCCACTCGTCGGCCGAGGCTTCTTTAGGGTTCAGCGGCGTGCTGGTCCGCAGAATCGGCACGGCAGTCTGGGCTGGTGGATCGGGTTCAACCTCGGGCGTCGGCTTCTCGGCAACGTTGTCGCCGGACGGCTCGGCGGTGGCGACGGAGTCGTCTGCGTCACGTGCAAACGGGTTGAAGGCGTACAACGCGAAGGCGGCGCAGCCGACGAGCAGGAGGGCGACGAGGCCGCGGCTCAGCAGGCGGCCTCGGCGACGGGAACTGGAGCGAAGTGTGGCCATGGCGTCACCTCCGTGCGACGTGAGAATCGTTTATCCGCCGACGCATCCGAACGTCGGCCGCCGCCCGTGCAGGCGACGCGGCAAGACTATCAACTACGGCCCGAAGTGCCAGACGTTCATGACTTAGCGACGTGGATCGTCCGGGAAGGCGTGATGATGGCGTTGACCCGGCGGTCGTGAGCCTCGGTTGGTACGGCATCCAGAACGCGGTCGTCGCCGCAGACGCCGCAGGCAAAGGCTGCCGGCATCGAAGCGAGCAGGCGGTCGTAGTACCCACCTCCCCGCCCTAGTCGCTCGCCGGTGAGCGAAAAGGCAACGCCCGGCACGAGCACAAACGCTGGCTCGACCGTCGCTGAAACGGCGGGTCCTGCCGGCTCGGGAACGCCACATCCGCCGAGACGCCATAGCGATGTCGGTCCCGCGTCGGCCAGCACGAGCCTGTCAGCCTCGACGCGGGTTGCAAGGGTCGTCAGGTCGCGCTGCCACGCCTGCATCAAGAGCGGCGTGACGTCAGGCTCGTCTCCGGACGGGGCGAATGCGACGAAAACTCGCGCTTCTACCCACTCACGAAGATCATCGAGTCGGGTGGCCTGGATGGCCGGGGCGGCTGCTTGTCGCTTCTGGCGCAACTCGGCTCGAAGCGAGGCTTTCGTCGCCGTGGCGGTCACGGCCGGTCTCGACGGAGCAGAATGCCCGAAAGCACCGCGAGCCCGCCCGCTGCCAGAGGTTCTGGGACGGCTGTCACTCCCGCTGCGCTGTCGATGCGGATGTTGTCGAATCCGAAAGCGTCAAAGCTTCGGCCTGTTCCGATCGGGTCGTATCTGAAGCTGAAGACGATGCTTTCGCCGCTCGGCAGGCTTGCCCCCGGCAGCAATGATGTGAGCGGTTGGACGGTAACGGAGGAGTCAGAAGCATTCGGCGACACGCTGACGAAGGACGCCGCAGCAACTGGCGTGTAGATGAGGCCTGCGTCGGTTGTCTGAGCGGTGCTGCCGTCATCGGCCATCGTTGCGTACGACGTCGTCAGGCTGAAGCCGTTGTCCTTGTCATTGGTCGACAGGAAGTCCAAAGACACGGTCAGATTGCCGAGTGCGGTGCCGGTGTTGTTGTAGAAGCGGGCGTAGAAGGTGCCGGGCGAGACGTTGTCGATGTCCGGCCTGATAATCACCGCACTATCGTTGGACGATCGCATCAGCGGGAACAGGCCTGGCGTCCCGGAAATCCCAGAGGGGGATCTTGGCGTTGTCTTCTGGGTGAAGCCCCCTCCGAACGAGTCATCCACGTTGAAGGTGGCACCAGAACCATTGGTGTTGATCGCAAACGTGCCCGAGTCGAGCAGGCCGGCGTTGATCTGTGACGACAGCTTTGAGAGGCCACCGCCGGCAAACGTGTCAAAGTCGGCCTCGGCGGAGTGGCCGTTGCTGGTGGGCTGGAACTCGATCCGGCCAGCACTCACTGCATCGATGGTGACAACAGCAAAGAATAATCCGACAGCTAGACAAGCAAAATCTCTCAAGAAGGCCCCTTTGTGCCGGGCAGACTACCGCTTCAGGCGTCTACTGCCAAGCTTTTCAGCCTTCTGTCAATCCACCACACGCACCCGTGCCAGATCTTCGAGGCGTTGGGCCAGCTCGGATGCCGGTTCCGTCCGCTCGCCGATGCTGGTCGACCACGACAGCGGTTCGTCCTTCTCGATCGCGACTTCCATCCGTCGGCATGCGCTTATGACAGTGGAGTGATTCCGCTTGCCCATCCGGCTGGCGATTTCCGGGTAGCTCAGGCTGGTGAGCCGCCGCGTCAGGTACATCGCGAGGCTGCGGGCGACGCTGATCGTCCGTTGCCGACTGCCGCTCATGAGCTCGCTGCGTTCGAGGGCGAACAAATCACACGCCGCGGCGAAAATCTGCTCGGCCCGGATCGGTTGGTTCATCTGACGATCGAGATCACCCAAAATCTCCTGAGCCAACGCGACGTCCGGCTTCCGGTCGGCCAGTTCGACATGGGCGGCCATGCGGTTGATGGCACCCTCCAGCTCGCGGACGTTCTGCGTCACTCGGCGGGCGATCCAGCCGACGACGTCCGACGGCAGCTTCAACTTGCGACGGCGGGCCAGCTCCTGGAGGAGTTGCTCACGCATCTCCCGGCTCGGTGGGTCGATCCGGGCGACCATGCCGCTGACGAAGCGACTGATCAAGCTCTCGCCGAAGCTGGCGATCGTCTTTGGGTGGGCGTCGCTGGCGATCACCACGTGCCGACCGGCGGCTTCGATGGCGTTGAAGGTGTGTAGGAACTCTTCCTGCGTCGCCCGCTTCCCAGCCATGAAGTGGACGTCGTCGATGACGAGCAAGTCGACGTCCCGCAGCTTCCGACGGAACGCGTCGACGCGGTTGCCCTTGACGGCTGAGACAAAGCCGTTGGTGAACTCCTCGGCGGTGAAGTAGGCCCATCGCGAGGTCGGGTGCAGCTTCGCGTACCGCCGGCACAGCCCTTGGAGGAGGTGAGTCTTGCCCAGCCCGACGCCGCCGTGAATGAAGAGCGGGTTGTACGAAGAGCCCGGCGACTCGGCCACGCAGCGGCAGCACTCGGCGGCGAGTTTGTTACCGGTGCCGACGAGGTAGTCGTCGAGATCGTGTCGAAGACGATTGCCGACGCTTGAGACGTCCACCGCTACCGGCTTCGGGCTGGTCTCGGCCGGAGTGACGGCCGGAATCGGCAGCTCGGAGACGGAAGCGACGGCACCTGATGCCGGATCGGCGACATCGGCAAGCGACGACGCCATCTTGTGGAGCCCGCCGTCGAAGCCACCTTCGAACACGTCTGCTCGCACCTCGTAGCGGATGCTTGGCGAGGCGTTCATCGCCTCGCCTGCCGCGGCGGCGATGTCCTTGTCGAAGTTGCGTCGAATCCAATCCTGAACGAAGTCGTTGGCGACGACGACGAGCAACACGTCCCCTTCGCCTGGACGTCCAAGGCTTAGACGAGCGCTCTTGACGAACCAGACGGCAAACCGTTGCCGACCGACACGTCGTTCGATGCCGACAGCGACATGATCAAGCACGTGGCCCGATCCGTCACTGGCAAGAGAAGTAGAAGAAGTTCCAACGCCGGTCGCGTCGCAGACTGCGCGGGGCATGGTGAGTCCGTTCCGGACGTCGACAGAGTCGCCTCCGGCCTCGGTGCCGGGGACATGCAGGTCGTCGTCCGCTGATGTGCGGTTGAGTTGTTCGACACGCTGGCCACTCTCCTCATCCTGAGGCCGAGTTTCTGTCGCCGCACGAGGCGTCAACAGACCGAACGCGCACCGGCGAGGCCGGTTCAGGTTCGAGGCGGTTGTGTCGTGGCGGGCATCAGAGCGCGGGCCCGGTCCAGACACCCGGCGTCGCGTGATCATGATGGTGCCGACGATGCCACACCTACGCCACTCGTGGCCGAGCCCGATTTGATCGAACGGACTGCCACGAGATGAGCGTCGGCCGACGCGACACCTGTTGGGGCGAACGTCGGACCGGCGTGGTGTTGGGCCTCATGCCCCAGGCCGGTTCGTCTGCTCGACGTCTGATCACGTCGGCGATGAACGGCCATAAATCCTTGAAGTTCTCGCCGTTTCCGACGATGCGTGGGGCCAGCGTAAGCAGGCTGAAGCTGCCAAGCAACGACGGGAGCCATCCCGACAAGTTGCCGACACGGTTGTCACGATCGGCATGACCTGCCCGACAACTGTTTGCGCGCCGTTAACGAAGTTGCCCACATCCTGCCACACGCGTTGTCCACCTGTCGCGCCGCGTGATTAACTTGTGGGCGACGCGCCGAACACGTGAAACAACGCGTCGCGCTTCGCGATCTGGTGACTGCCGCGTCGGCTGTAGAGCTTGAGGCCGGGCGCGTTGCGGGTGTCGACGGCAAGGGCGAGCCAACGGTGCCGGGTGGTGGCAGCGGTCGCGTCGGCTTGATTCATCAAAACCTCGGACAGGCCTGTTCCGCGGACTTCCGGTGCGAGGCCCAGGTAGACCAGCTCGACGCCGTCGTTGCCATCGTTGCCGAGTCCGGCGAGAAGAAGAACGCCCACCGGCTTTCGTTGGCCACCCTTGGTGGAGAGCACGACATGCCACCAGTCGGGGCGGAACACGCCAGAGGCTTGATGCCCGTCCAGCACCTCGTCCATGGAGCGAAGGCCGTTGAGGGCGGTGCAGTCGAGGCTGTCGGCGTAGGAAGCTTCGATGGCTTCTGCGAAGAGAGGTCGGAGCTCGCTCGAGTAGGTGGCAAGCTCTAGCCCGTCGGGCAGCTCGACCGCTGCTGTGTTTCCCGTCACTCGCTTGTGGAGGTAGGCGAGTTCGGCCGCGGGCTCGAATTGGTTTCTGGTCGTCAAGACGTTGCGGACGGCCGTGGCTTCTTGAGGCAGCAGGACCTGGGCGAGGCGGACGCCTGCCGCCGACGCCATTTCGACAGCGGCTTCGACTGCCGCGGCGGCGTCTTCCTCTGGGTGCCGCGTCACCGGCAGCGTGGCCGGAAGGAGCATCGTGGCTGTCGCGCCTGGCAGGACGACTACGGCGGCAGACCAAAGGATGGGTCGTCGGCTACCGGTACTGGGGCGAACGACCGCTGCGCCGCAGACTCGGCCGCCACGGTCTTGGGTGTATCGAGCAAAGGTGTCCGCCGCGGAAGGGTCCTTGGAGCCGGCACCGTCCGGAAGAGCCAGGCGAACCGCATGCGACAGGGCGTTGCCTTGTGTCACCACATCAACGACTCCCTCGGGTGCGGTATGCGCCAGCGTCGTCGGCAGGAAGTTCTTCAGCGGCACGGCGTTCGTGAACGGTACGTCAGGGTCTGTTACAACCGAAGCGGCTCGCAGACGCTGAAGCCGCATCGCTCGCACGGCCGCATCGGGTTCGACATTGTGTAAAGCGGGCGAGCTACTCATCGCATCTGTGCCGACGGGTGTTGCCGTCGGTCCAGACAACATCGGTGCCTGTCGATAGGGACATGAGCAGGATGTCAGGCTTCAAAGTGGTGCTTGGGGGGTGGCGGCGTTATCATGCCTGCGATGCCACTTCTCTCGACCCTTTCAGAGCCGATGTTGCGCCAGACGCGGCGTGCGGTTGTCACACTGCTTTTCGCCGGATTCAGCCTTCTTTGCCTGCAGAATCAGGCATCGGCCGACTATCCGGAGCCGGGCTTCGCGCCCAAGGCATGGCAGTTCGATTTCAGGTACGAGCAGCCCAAGCGGGTCGTTCTTGTTGCTCCCAACGGCGACCGGGAGGCTTATTGGTACCTGGCCTACACGGTGACGAACGACACGGAGCAGGAACGGACGTTCCTGCCCGACATCGTGATGGTCACACGGACGGGCGAGGTGGTGCGGGCCAACAACAACGTGCCGATGGGCGTTTACGAAGCGATCCGCCTGCGGACGCCGAACCTGCCGATGGTCGCGCCTCAGAAGGTGTTCGGCCGGCTGTTGATCGGCGAGGATCGTGCGCGGAGCAGCGTTGCAATTTGGCGTGAGCCGATGAGCGACATGGGCACCTTCCAGATTTTCGTGGCTGGCATCAGTGGCGAGGTCGAGACGCTCATGGGCAGCGACGGCGAGCCGCTCGTCGGGGAAGACGGGGAGACCATTCTCGTCCGCAAAAGCAAGAGGCTCGGCTTTCGCGTCCTGGGTGACGGCCTCGACACCGGCGAGGACACGGTCCGCCAGGAACGGGACGAGTGGGTGATGCGGTAGCCGCGTTCTAGCATTGACGAAGCGGATCAGCGACCTAGTGTCGCGGCCCCACGCAGAAGGTGAACACTTATGGCACACAAGAAGGGCCAAGGCTCCAGCAAAAACGGTCGTGACAGCAATCCGCAGTACCTTGGCATCAAGGCCTACGGAGGCGAGTTCGTGACCGCCGGCAGCATCATCATCCGTCAGCGTGGTACGCGCTTCAAGCCTGGCTTCAACGTCGGCTTGGGTAAAGACGACACGATTTTCGCGCTGAAGCCCGGCAACGTCGAGTTCCAGGGTCGAAAGATTCACATCCGTGAGTCGGTCACGGCGTGAGCAAGTCCGGTCGCGAGACCGGCTGCGTCGCAGGTTGAGTTGTTAGCTGCTCCGGCTCGTCGATCACGATGGCCGGAGCTGTCTGGTCTTGTAGACGGAAGAGCTCAGTGCCCTCTTGCAGCTCGAACCCTCGGGCGATCCGCTCGACCATTGGCACTTTGATGACGTCTTCGTCTTTGTCGGAAGACGTCACGACGTCTGTCGCCGCCTGAGGTGCGGTCGCGATCATGACCTTTTGGCCTGTACGGCTGACGAAGATCTCGAATACGGGCGTCGCCTCTCCGGAGTCGAAGGCCTGCTTCGCCTCGAAGGCCTCAAACAGATACTCGCCGTCGATCCGCATGGAAACGAAGTAGCCAAGGTACGGGTCGACCTCGATCTCTTCTGGCAGGGGGCTGCCACCACATCCGCCGAGCGAGAGAGCGGCGACGAGGGCGAGCGGATACAGCGCGTTTCTCACCGCACACCTTAGCGCGGCGGGCCGACCAACAACTGCTTGGCCTGCCGGTACCGGTCGATCGTGCCGCTGACGACCTCCCGCGGTAGCGCGGGCCCGGGAGGTGTCCTGTCCCACTTCAAGCTGCTCAGGTAGTCGCGGACGAACTGCTTGTCGAAAGACGGCTGAGCACGACCCGGCTGCCAATCGTCGGCAGGCCAGTAGCGGCTGGAGTCAGGCGTGAAGATCTCGTCCGCCAGCACAACTTCGCCGGCGGCGTCGAGGCCGAACTCGAGCTTCGTGTCCGCCAGCAACACGCCCCGCGCGGCTGCGTGTGCCGAGGCACGAGAAAACAGGTTGAGCGTCCGTCGCCTGAGATCCTCGGCAAGCTGCCAGCCAAGCTCGTCGGCCATCCGCTCGAAAGGAACGTTCTCATCATGCCCTTCGTTCGCCTTGGTGGCGGGCGTGAAGATGGGCTCCGGCAGGCGATCGCCCTCGCGCAGGCCTGACGGGACGGTGATGCCGCAGATTTGACCGGTTCGGCGGTACTCGGACCAGCCGGAGCCAGCGAGGTAGCCGCGGGCCACGCATTCGAACGGGACGACGTTCAGCTTGCGGACGAGCATGCTCTGCGGCGCCAGGTCGCCAGCAACTTCCTGCAGGCGGTCGGCTTCATCGTCTGCCAGGTGATTCTGGACGTCCGGGAACTGGCCGAACCAGAATCGGGCAATCTCAGTCAGCAGCCGACCCTTGCCCGGGATCGGCGTCGGCATGACGACGTCGTACGCACTGACGCGATCCGTCGCGACCAGCAACAGATGCGCCGGAACGACCTGGTCGACGTCGTACACGTCGCGCACCTTCCCGCGCTTCAACGGAAACGGGAGGCTCGTCTCGAACACGCCGTCGGCCGATGAGCTGGGTGCTGACATGCGTCAGCCACGGTATGCCGACGCGGGTTTGCCTTGGAGGCCGCATCAGCCGATACCAGGGGCGTGGAAGCGGATATTCGTTGGTATCTCTTGAGCGTCCTCTTCGGCGTAGTGGAAGGCCTGACGGAGTTTCTGCCCGTCAGCAGCACGGCGCACCTTCGGCTCATCAAGCCTGTGGTTGGGGTTAGCTTGGAGGACCCGTACTGGAAGATGTACGACGTCGTCATCCAGCTCGGGGCGATTCTGGCCGTCGTCGTCTTCTTCAGGACAAAGCTGCTCGGCTTTCTCAAGTCGTTTCCGAAGGGCGAGTCCGGAAACAGAATCGCCGCTCACGCACCCTCTATCGTTGGTCTTTCTCGCGTTCTGCGTGACGGCAGGGCCTGCGTTTCTGCTGAGCAAGTTGATCAAGGAGAACCTCGAATCGCTCTGGATCATGGGTGCGTCGCTCTTCATCGGCGGCGTCATTATGTGGATCATCGACGCGAGCTTCGGCAAGCGGGGCAAGACCGACACGATGTCCGCGATGCGGTGGCCCCAGGCCGTGGTCGTCGGGGCGGCCCAGATTCTGGCAGCCGTCTTTCCTGGGATGAGTCGTTCGATGAGCACCATTGCCGGCGGGCAGATTGCCGGCATGAATCGCGAGACGGCTCTCGAGTTCAGCTTCTTCCTCGCCATCCCGACGATGTTCGCCGCGTGTATCTTCGACCTCAAAGACACTGTCGACAGCGGGCTCGTGATGAACATCCACAGCTGGGGCGTTCTGGCGACAGGCTTTGTCGTCAGCTTCTTCGTGGCCTGGGCAGTGATTGCCTGGTTCATGAGCTGGGTCAGGAACCGTGGCTTCGTGCCGTTCGCGATCTACCGAATCATCCTCGGGCTCGCCGTCATGGGCTATCTGGTCTTCCTGAACTGATTCGACCGCAAGGCGATAGGACTTGTCGTATCATGCCGTTGACGGGCGTCGTTGTGTGACCTCGTCCCTGCGGTAGCCGTGACCCGTGGGAAGTCGTGTCGTTGCCGACGGGCAGAGGGAGATCGTGCGATGGCGCTCAACGTGTTGCGAGGCCTGTTCGTTCTGCTGATGGCAGCCGTCGGGTTCTCGTTCGTCACCACCGATCCGCGGGAGCTGGGCGGCATCGGCTCGGTCGGCGGATCCTCTTGGCTGGCAATGGCTTTTGCGCTGTCGCTGGGGGTGCTGATGGTCATCCTCGACATCATCTCGGGGCGTCGGAAGCTGGCCGTCTTCAGTGGCGTCGCCTTCGGGATTCTCGTCGGTCTCACGGTCGCCTATGCGCTCTCGTTCGGTGTCGCCCTCGTCGTCGACAACGTCCTGCTCCCTGGCGGGCTCAACAGCCGGGAGAACGCCGCCGTCACGAGCTTCTTGAATCTGCTCATCGGCACCATCGTCTGTTACTTCAGCATCAGCTTCGTCTTGCAGACCAAGGACGACGTTCGGTTCATCATCCCCTACGTCGAATTCCGACGTGACACGCGCGGCGTCAAGCCGATCGTCGTCGACACCAGCGCGATGATGGACCCGCGCCTGACCGACATCGTCGGCAGCGGGTTTATCGACGGGCGACTGATCGTGCCGCAGTCGGTCGTCGGGGAGCTTCAACTCATCAGCGATCATCCCGATCGGGCCAAGGCGGGCCGTGCCCGTGAGGGGCTTGATCGGCTCGCAGCGATGCAGCGAAACGAAGCTGTCGACGTTCGCATCTTCGATGATCGAGCCGATCGCACTCAACCGGCCGAAGAAGACGTCGATGGTCACGTCATTGATCTGGCCCGGCAGCTGGAGGGGCGTGTGATGACCGTTGATGCCAACATGGGCAAGGTGGCGAAGCTCGCCGGTGTCATCGTATTGAATTTGAACGACTTGAGCGATGCCGTACGCATTCCCGCGATGCCGGGCGACGAGCTGAGCCTGCACATCACGCGTCGCGGCAATGTTGCCGGTCAGGGCGTTGCCCACCTGCCGGACGGGACGATGGTGGTTGTCGAAGAGGCTTCCGACTACGTGGGGGACGACGTTCAAGCCGTCGTCACCAATGCGACGCAGACGTCTTCAGGCCGGATGGTGTTTGCACGTCGAAAATCGGGCGACGAAGTCCCACCCCGGCGACCCCGGCGAGGCCGATCGCGCAGCGATCCGCCTGTCGCGTCTGTCGGGCCTTAGGCTGTCGGTTCAATGGCAGCACGTACCGACGGTCCCGATATCGAGACCCAACTCAACCTCCTCAAACGTCGATGCGATCGCATCCTGACGGAGGGCGATCTCCGCAGCAAACTCGAGAAGGGCCGACCGCTGCGGATCAAGCTCGGCATGGATCCGACCGCCCCCGACGTCACCCTCGGCCACTGCGTTCCGCTGAAGGTCATCCGCCAGTTCCAGGAGTGGGGCCACAAGGCTGTCGTCATCATCGGTGACTACACCGCCCGCGTCGGCGACCCGACGGGCGTCAACAGCACCCGGCCGATGCTGACGGGTGAAGAGATCGACCAAAACGCCGAGACCTACGTGCAGCAGATCGGCAAGGTGCTGCTGACGGATGACGAGCATCTCGAAATCCGTCGCAACGGAGAGTGGCTCGCCAAGCTGAACCTCGTCGACCTCATCAAGCTCGCCGCCCGCAAGACCGTCGCCCAGGTGCTGGATCGCGACGACTTTCAGAAGCGATACATCGCCAAACAAGAGATCGGCCTGCACGAGTTCATGTACCCGCTCTTGCAGGGCTACGACAGCGTCGCCGTGGAGGCAGACGTGGAGATGGGGGGCAGCGACCAGCTGTTCAACAACCTGGTCGGCCGAGAGTTCCAGCAGGCCGACGGCCAGAGTCCGCCGGCCGGGCAGTGCGTCATCGTCACGCCGCTGCTCGTCGGGACGGACGGGACGATGAAGATGAGCAAGTCCAAGGGCAACTACATCGCGGTCACCGACCCGGCGGGTGGCGACGGCGGCATGTTCGGTAAGATCATGAGCCTGCCCGACGACGCGATGCCCATGTACTACCGGCTGCTCACCGACGTGCCCGTCGCCGAGTACACGCACCACATCCAGGACTCCCCCCGCGACGCCAAGGTCCGGCTGGCCAACTCGATCATCGCGGACTTCCACAACGACGAGGCCGCGGACAAGGCGGCGACGAGCTTTAAGGTCGCGACGTCGGGCGGCATTCCGGACGAGATTCCGGAAGTTGCCGTGGGGCAGGGGCCGCACACGTTGGCGGCGCTGCTCGTGAAGGTCGGCTTCTGCCAAAGCAACAGCGAGGCGATCCGCCTGATCCGCCAGGGCGGCGTGAAGCTGGACGGCGACAAGCTCGACGACCCGAAGTACGGCATCTACCCGCGCGGCGTCCTGCAGGCAGGCAAACGCAAGTTTGTCAAATTGACTGCCGTAGACCGGCGGGTTACTGTTCGAGTGCGATCATCGCCAATGCCAGGGCGACGCTCTCGGATCGTGGGAACAGCCGATCGAGTCGGCTGAGCTCGAACGTCTTCCAAAGCTCGTCCGTCACAGCCGCGATCACCAGGCGACAGCTCGTATGACTCAGAAGCTTTCGCAGGCCGACGAGCTGTGCGAGGTTACTTGAATTGACGAACGAAACGCCCGCCATGTCGAGGACGGCATGGCGCGGCTCCTCCTCAAGCTTGAGCGTCAGAGACTCGAGCTCGTCGCTGAATTGCGGATCATCGGCCAAGTGCGCGACGCAGACGTTCTCGCTCCATTCAACCGGCATCGCCGAAGCGTAGCGATCGGCACCGTGCCGCAAAAGGGCAGAAGCGAAGGCATCTGAAACAGACGCAACGACATGTGACGTACGGTGGGCGGTGCTGATCCCGATCATCTGGCTCGACGAACCAGGCGGAACCCAAGCGGCGGCGGAGGCGGTCGATCGACTCCGGCTCGACCCGCGCTCGCTCTTTCGTGACGACGAAGCCACCGCGACCGTTCGACGGGTCCTGGAGGACGTCGCCGAGCGAGGCGACGCTGCGCTCGTCGACACGATCCGGCAGTACGACGACCCGAACTTCAAGCCGGAGTCGCTACTCGTTCACGCCGACGAGATGGCCGCGGCGGTTGGACGCTTGGACGCCGATCTATTGGCACACCTGCGTCTGGCGATCGAGCAACGTTCGCCGTTATCAGCAGCACATCATGCCGTCTCCCGAGGTGCCGGAGCTGGATCGGGACGGCGTGCGGCTCGGCCTTCGCTACACACCTTTGGCCAGCGCCGGCTGCTACGTGCCGGGCGGGAAGGCGAGCTACCCGTCGAGTCTAATTCACCTGGCGGTGCCGGCCCAGGTGGCGGGGGTGAAACAGGTCGTCGTCACAACGCCTGCCAGCACGTTCGGTCAAAGCGATCTCGTGCTGGCAGCGGCGCACGAACTAGGTATCGAGACGCTGGTCCGCTGCGGCGGCCCGGCGGCGATTGCGGCGTTGGCATTCGGCACCGAAAGCGTGCCGCGGGTCGACAAGATCGTCGGGCCGGGCAACAGCTACGTGCAGATCGCCAAGCGGCTGGTTAATGGTGGCGTTGGCGTCGACGGCTTTCTAGGCCCGTCGGAGGTGCTCGTTTTCGCTGACGACTCCGCCGAACCTGCGTTCGTTGCGGCGGATCTCATCGCCCAGGCAGAGCACGATCCGGGACGCTGCTACCTGTTGACAACGGACACGACGCTCCCCGAGCGAGTGGACGCCGAGCTGGAGAAGCAGCTGGCCCGGCGTGGCCGTCGCGATGCGGCAGAAAAAGCCTTACGCAATGATTCTGCAGTTCTTGTGAGCGATGACGAAGCGATCCTCATCGAGCTGGCGGCTCGGCTCGCCCCAGAGCACCTGAGTGTGCAGACGCGTGACCCGCGGGCAACGCTCGCCAAGCTGCCGAATGCCGGCTGTGCGTTTCTCGGCCCCTGGTCACCTGTTGCGGCGGGCGATTACACCGCCGGGCCGAGCCACTGCCTGCCGACGAATACGACGGCCCGTTTCGGTGGCGGCATCAGCGTCTTCGAGTTCCTCAAGCGCGGCGGCATCGTCGAGTACAACGAGGCGGGCTTGGCACAAGACGCCCAGGCGGCCGCGGCGCTCGCCGATGCCGAAGGTCTCGACGGCCACGCTGCGAGCATCCGCCTCCGGACGTCAGGCCAGTAGCGACAGCGCCCGTCGCTGCATCTCGAGCGTCTCCCGCTGAATCGTCGTGCCGAACTGGTTGAGAATCGAATTGCGCGTCCGCTCACTCGTCTCGGCCGCGAAGTCGGCATCGCGGATGTCGCCCCGGGCGTTCGTCGCTCGCTCGTAGCCGATCCGGGCCGCGCGATCGAGCGTGTCGACCTCGTAGCGCAGGGTGGCGCCAAGTCGGCCACGCATCGTGGCAACCTGCTTGATGGCCGCATCGACCGCTTCGAAGGCCTGCTCGCTGCCCGTGTTGGCGACCTCTCGCAGCACTGCCAGCTTCATCGTCGAAGAGCCGAGGGAGCGAGTATCGATCTTTTGAATGGAGACCATCGTGCTGGGCCGTGCGTCGCCCGTCAGTGCAAAGGCAAGCGGTCCGCCGACGCTGTTCTGCGGCGTCGCCCAAGAGAGGCTGCCGGTCGTGCCGGTCGAATAGCTGCCGGGAGCGATGGTGATGTCGAACGGAGTTCCCGATGCCGATCCCGAGAACGCGTTGTCGAAGCTCTGCACGGTGCTTGTCCCGCCGCCGGTTATGGCGACGTCGATTTCGCCAGGCGTCGCGACGCCGGTGGCGCTGTCTTCGAGGGTGAACGGGTTGAAAAGGAATTTCTCGTAGGCCTCGATCGTGAAGTCGCCGTCGGCGGCGTTGTTGCCGGTGATCTCGATGCGATCGTCGTTCGGAACGGCAACGGTGACGTCGTGGCCCGCAAGTGCCGTCTGGATCGCCGTCTGGATCGAGGCGGGCGGGTCATTCGACTTGAAGTTGATCTGATGCACCGTGGGATCGCCAGCTCGCTGGAACGTGATGTAGCGGTCCCAGGGAAGCGCTCGCGGCGTAAAATCGAGAGCGGCAGCGGCGGCGACGGGCTCCTGCGTCACCTGGAAGCTTGCCGTGCCGGCGGGCGTGGTCGGGGTGACGTCAGCCGAGCCGAAGAAGCCGGGCGTGTTGATCGTCGTCTCCAGCGAGCCGGCGGCGGTTGAGACGCTGTATCGGCCGTCGAGCAGGGGCGTGTCGTTGAATTGCGTCCGACTCGAAGCGCGGTCAAGGCCGTCGAGGATCTGCCCGACCTCATTGTCGAGCGCCGCCTTCTCCGCAACGCTCAGGCCACCAGCGTTCGCACGCTCTGTCACGCGGCTGCGGAGGTCGAGGAGCATCGAACCCATCGACGCCAAACCCGCCTCTGCCGTCGACAGCACCGCCCGTGCCCGCTCGGCATTCCGGCCGGTGGCTTCGAGGCGCGTCTGGTGATTCCGCAGGTTCTCCGACGCGATCAGCTTTGCGGGCCCGTCTCGGCCGCGCTCGACCCGCAGGCCGGTGGCGAGTCGCCGCTGGCTTTCGTCGAGCCGGTCCTGCCGCTGTCGCGACGCCCGCTGCGCAACGAGGCTCGAGATGTTCGTAGACACACGCATAGAACGAGCGATGATCCGACCCCACCACCGGATAACATGCCCGGCCATCCATCACCCTTGGCGGAACATCGACCCGTCGCACGCTTCGCTTGATGCAAAGCTTGCCCGATTACTTGACGTTCGGGGCGGGCTTACCTTTGTTTTCGGCGGGCGGCGTGGAGGTGTCGCCGTCCGGCTCGAGCACATCGGATAACTTGCCCTGGATGCGATCCACAAGCTTCTTGGCTTCGGGCGGCAGGCTCTTGAGGAAGCCGTCGGTGGCGTTGCCGATGGTGGCGGCGGACATGAACCGGCTGGACATCTTGGCCATCGTCTCCGGGTCGCCGAAGATCTGCATGTTCGCCTTGGCGAGCATATGCCCGAGCGCCTCGGCGGCGGCGACGCGGACGTCTTTGTCGGCGGCGATGCGGAGCTTGTTGATCTCAAAGTCGAGGGCCGCCGCCTCGAACTCGCTCTTGTTGGCCAGCTCCTGACGCTCGACCTCGACGCGTTCGCGTTCGACGTCGACCCGCTCGCGCTCGATCTGCACGTCGACGCTCTTACGGGCCCGATCGCCCTCGGCTCGCTTGCTCTCGGCCGACGCGTCGGCTTCGGCAAGCCGCAGTTTCGCCTCCGCCTGAGCTTGGGCCGACTGCTTCTCGGCGTCCGCTTTCTTGATGACACGAAAAGCGTCGACTTCGGCCTCGGTCTGCTCGCGAATGCGGCTCTCGTCGATGATCTGCTGGGCGGCGATGAGCTTCTGGGCCGCGTCTCGGTCGGCCTGGCTCTTGACCTCGACAGTCAGCACATCTTGCCGGGCCTGCTCCTTCTCGGCCTCAGCTTCGAGCGCCCGCGCCTGGGCGGCGGCGCGTACCTGCTCCTGCTCGGCGATGGCGGCCTCGCGCCGACGCTGGGCGACCTCGATCGCCTGCTGCTTGACCACCTCTGCCGTTTCTTGCTCCTGCAGCTTCTCGATCAGCGCGACCCGCTTAGCCACCTCGGCCTGTTCGACGGCGAGCGTCCGACGCACCTCGGACTCTTCGATTTCCTGCTGCCGTTCGATGTCGCGACGGTTGACCGCTTCTTCCTGAGCGATGCGGAACTCTTCCTGCTCACGCTTGCGGCCGGCCTGCACGTTGGCGACCTTCGTCCGCTGCTCGGCCTCGAACTCGGCCTGATCACGCTGCATGTCGAGCACCTGCTTACGCGTGGCCACGTCCTTCAGCGTGATCTCCTGCTCGCTCTGTCGCTCGATCTCGTTCCGCTGGACCTTCGCCCGCTGGGTGATCTCGGCAATTTTGCGAAGGCCCTGGGCGTCGAAGACGTTCCGCTCCTGAAGTTGGCTCGGGTCGGTCTGGTCGAGCGCGCTGATCGTGACCGACTCGAGCGTCAGGCCGTTGCTGGCAAGGTCGTGCGTGACGATCGCCTGCACCTTTCCGGCGAATTCGTCGCGCTTGCTGTGCAGCTCGACGAGCTCCTGCGTCGCAGCCACGGTGCGAAGGGCACTGACAAGCTTTTCCTGGACGAGTTCGCTGACGCTGCCGGGCGTGATGGAGCGTTCGCCGAGGCTTCGGCTGGCGTTGAGGATGTCGTCGGTGTTGGCCTGGACCTTGATGTAGAACTCGGCTGAGAGGTCGACGCGCAGGTTGTCCTTCGTGATGAGCGCGTGCGGCCCGCGGCGTTCGACGTTGAGCCGCATCGTCTCGAGCGAGACGGGGATGACCTGGTGGACGACGGGCAGGACGATGGTGCCGCCGTCCTTGACGACGCGTGCGCCGCCCATGCCGGTCCGGACGAAGGCCATGTTGGCCGATGCCTTGTGGTAGAGCTTCGTCACCACGGCTGCGATGCCCGCTGCGATCAGCACGATGAGGCCCAGGCCACTCAGAATGAGCTGAATCAGGCCATCCAACGCCGGCACGAACCAGGGGCCGATGGCCAAGGCGGCACCGACGAGAAGCATGACGAAGAAGACCATGAGGAAGATTTGCTAAGTGCGGGAATGAAGAGGGATCAAGGCCGCAGCTAGAAGCTGGTGGCCTTTACTTTGAAGATGCCGTGGTCGTAGGTCGTCAAGACGACGTCGGTGCCGGCGGGGATGGTGGCGTCGGCTCGAGCCGGGAGCTGGTAGCGATCGCCGCCGGCGTCGCGGACGACGACGGTTCCGCCATCGGGCGAGACGGCGTAGACGACGGTGCCGCGCCTGCCGACGAATGACGCCCGGGCCTCGGCACTCGATTCGTTCAGCGGCATGTACGTCGCGATCAGCCGGCTGACGACGCTCGTGAGCGTGAATGCCACCACCACCGCCGTCGGCAGGGCGACGAAGAACGCCGTTGGTGCCCATCGTGTCGCGAAGCAGTTGCATCGTTGCGAAACCGACCATCCCGAAGGTCAGGCACAGGACCATCAGCACGATCGACAGGGGCACCCGACCGACGCCCAGCCACGTCAACGAAGACAGAATGCCTTGGGCGTTGCCGACGTCGCTATCCGCATCGATGTCCGGCCGGGCGACGGCGTGGTCGGCCTCGAGTTCCACATCGGGTTCAAAGTCGACATCCGGCTCCCCGGCGATGTCGATGTCCGCCTCGCCGAAGGTCCAGCCGCTGAGCGAGTACGCGAACAGATACGCCAGCGCCAGGCCGAGCGGGACGATGAAGATCAGATTCTGCCAGCCAAACAACCACTCTGCGGTCAACATGCCCCCTTATCTGTTGCCCGTCAGCGTACTGCCTTGGACTTCGGGATGGAAGGGACGCCACTGCTGCGGGGGGAGTAGAAGGCTCGCCGCTCAAGGCCCTCGGCTTCGACCAAAGAGGCTGCATCAAGGCCAAGAAGCTGATTTCGAAGCGGCTTCGCCGCGGCAACGGGGGACGCGGTTCATCCCACCGGATGACTTTGGGCCGTATGTGTGGCGGGTCATGCTCTACGACAACATCCGCCTCGAGAAGCTCGGCCAGTTGAAGAAGTCGACCGACCCGTTTGTCTATCGCCTCTCGCTCGCGCGAACGTATCGGAACACGTGGGCAATGCTTTGGCCGTTCAAGTGGTTCGTCGGGCCGTACATTCGCCGACGCAGCCAGAAGCTGTTGGCAGCGACCGTGCCCGTCTGTCACATCGGCCGACGGTGCGGCAGGGGCTTCCATTCACGCTTCCTCATGACGCGGAGGAGTGGGTGCAGGAGAAACTCGACGAAGCAGCACAAACCGGTCACCCGTGACTCGCCAATCGGAGACTGCGTTCTCAACTCACGCCTTCCGGCCGACGTGGCTCAGGCGGTCGAACATGGCGCCGCCCAGGTTCCGGATCGACAGCTCCGGCAGCGGCGGCGTGCCGCCATCCGCTTCGCAGCGATGCCAGCAGCCCACGAAGCACCCGGCCGGGGCGACGAGCTTGTCGAGGACCGGCACCCGCCTGCCGCCACCGGTGGGGCGGAAGAGGAGCATCGTCGCGTCGTCGCCGTCGAGATTGCCGGGATGCAAGTCGCGTAGGGACGCGATGAGCTGCGGGATGACCTTCGACGCATCGTTGCCGTCGATGCTGTTGGCGAGCTCGATGAGCCCGCCCATGCTCAGCAACTCGCCGTCGCGGCCGCGGCTTTCGACGAGCGAGTCGGTGTAGCACAAGATGAGGTCGTCGCGATCAAGACCAATATCGAACTGGTCATAGCGGACGGCAGAAATGACGCCAAGCGGCACGTTCGTCAGCGTGTCGTCGGGTTCCGGATTCTTCGCCTGCTCGAGACTCAGCCAGCGCTGATCACGCTTTCGCCAGATCAACGGCGGCGGGTGGCCGGCGTTGGAGACACTCAGCGTGCTCGTCGGGGCGAAATAAGTGGTGACAACTGCTGTCGCGAACGAGCCGCCCTCGACAATCTCGGCGAACTTACGGTTGAGGGCGGCGAAGAGCTTGCGCTGGTCGACGAAGTTGACGAAGCGGGTCATCAGCCCCTGCAACTCGGCGGCGACCTTCTCGACGTTGCTTCCGTGCCCGCTGACATCGGCAATCAGGACGCGGGCGATGCGTCCTGTAGCGCACGTGGAGACGAAGTGCACATCGCCGCCGGCGGCAGCGCCTTCAAATGGACGGCTGTAGACCCAGACGTCGAGGCCCGGCATGCCGAAGGCCTCATCGACGGCATAGCTGCCGCCGCGGAGCTGCATACACGCCAGCCGAATCGGGCGATGAACTGCGGCAGGCGGCGTTGCGAGGTGGGTCATGGCATCGCGACTTCAAGAAGAAGCAGCATCGCCATCCTATTCGGAACCGGCCAATGTCGCATCGCCCTGCGTGAATCGGTCCCACGCCTGCATCAGCTGTCGGGTGACCTCGCCGACGCTGCCGCCACCGACGGGCTTGGCCTCGAGCTTCGTCACGGGCATCACGCCCATCGCGCTGTTCGTCACGAACACCTCATCCGCGGCGAGCAGACGCGCCACGTCGATGGGCAGTCGTTGCACCTTGCCGACCTCGTCCTGCTCCATCACCCACGGCGAACCGTGCCCGGCAGGACGCACGACTTCGGATACGGACACGACCGCTTCACCGGCTCCTCCTTGAGGTCGTCGTTCGTCGGCGGCGTGACGATGTTGCCTTTCTCGACGATGAAGACGTTGCAGACGCTGCCACTCTGAAGAAAGTTGTGGACGTCGAACCAGAGCGACTCGCCGGCACCGCGTCTTGCCGCCTCGCGAAGGGCGGCGAAGCGGGCGAAGTAGTCGAGCGTCTTGTGCCCGGCCTGCAGGTCGTACGGGTTGAGCTTGTGTTCGCTGTTGAGCACTGCCGTCATGCCGCGGTCGCGGTATTCGGGCGGGTAGTGCGTCATCTCACCCGCGGTGAGAAGGACGGTGGGCCGATGGATCTCGCCGTGGATCGGGTCTCGCTCGGTGCGGCCGCGGGTGACGGTGAGGCGCAGGCGAGCGTCCGGAAGGTCGTTCCGCGCGAGCAGCCCGCCGGCAGCGGTGGCTAGCACCTCGTCCTTGAACGGCAGCGGGACGTACAGGGCGTCGCACGATCGGCGAAGCCGCTGCAAGTGGGCTTCGAGCATGACGACGCGTCCGCCGACGGCCCGCATGGTGGTAAAGACGCCCGCCGCGTGAAGGAACCCGCCGTCCCGCGGATCGATCCGTGCGGCGTCGCCTCCACGAACTCGCCGTTCATCCAGACATCAGGCATGCCTCAAGCGTACGAGGCCTGGGCCGCCCTTCGACGATCCGCGACGCCGGAACAGAAGCAGGTCGTGCTTCAGCAAGACGCAAGCGTTGCAACTTCGCCATGCCCAACCCCGTTCGTCGTGCTGAAGCACGACCTACTCCACTTGGACGCCTTGTGGCACGAACTAAAGATCGTGACACGGGAGATCAAGTGCATGACACGCTCTCGGTAGCTGGACCACCGAATGAGCATCTTGCACATCGCTACAGCACATGTATGTTGCCAGAACCTGCCGCCGCCGTGGCGGTGGGGAGAGACTGCATCCAGCCATTCCAGGGGACTTCTGTGACCGATCGACGCCACCGCCTCGCCGCGTTCCTCGCGGCCGCCGTTTTGTTCTTGTCCGCCCTCTGGCCGGCCGCCGCCGTCGCGTCGACGGTCGGCTGGGACGACGACGACTTCCTCGTCGCCGGGTTCAACAGCGACACGATCGGGGTGTACGACAGCGACCTGACGTTCAAGCACAACCTCGTCACGGGCTTCAACGCGGTCACCGGGCTCGACTTCGACGCGGCGGGCAACCTTGTCGCGGCAGGTCAGCAACCCAGGACAGGTCCGTGTTTTCAGCCCCGCCGGGACGCAGCTGTCGAGCTTCAACAACACTGACCTCGGAGCCCCGATCGACCTGAAGGTCGGCCCCGATGGCAACTACTACGTCGGGACCCAAGGCATTCGGCGGAAACGGGTTGGTCGAGTTCACCCCGACCGGCGTGACGGGGCGGACCTTCGACACGGGCAACCACGACGGCGTGGCCGTCCTGCCCGGCGGCGTGCTCTGGGGCGGCGATAGCATCAACAGCACGGGCATCGAGGTGTTCGACCTCGCCACCGGCAGCAACACCGGCACGATCGACTTCGACAACGGCCAGCAGCGGGCTGCGAGCATGAGCTACAGCGTTGCCACCGGTACCGTCCTGATGGCTGACATCTCAGCGGATAGCGTCTTCGAGCGGACCACGGACGGCACCTTCGTCCGCTCCTTCACCGCGACTGGCTTCGGCCTACCGCTTGGCGTGACCCGCGGCCCGAACGGCGACGTCTTCGCTACCGACGTTTTCGATGACGGCGTCTACCGCTGGCAGGCCGACGGCACCTACGTCGGCTTCACCAGCCTCGGCGGCGGCCTCGACGCTCCCGTCAACATCCTCTGGGCCGGCAACAGCCCGACGGTCATCCCCGAGCCCTGGCGGCGATGGGCGGGCTCTCCCTGCTGAGCCTCCTCGGCCTGCGGCGTGTGGGACGTGTTTCGCGATGAACGTCAGGCCGCGGCCGAGACAATGTCGCTCGCCCACGCGGCGAGGTCGTCGCCATTGAGCGGCACGGGCAGGATCGGCAGCGCGTCGTCCGGCAGCAGGTCGCGGCCGGTGGATCTGGAGGTCCTTCTCGGCCTGTCGAGCGTGCGTTTCCGGTCGTGCTGCAGGAGCCGGAGGAGTCGTCTCAGCTTGAGGGCAACACCAGCCCAGACGCTCGCGGGAACCGAATTTGATGGCCTGAAGGTCGCGACGACGTTGATCGGCGACTCCTACCCTCCGCCGCCCATGCCTGAAGCCCAACGCCGCGACGACCTGCGCAACGTCGCCATTATCGCCCACGTCGACCACGGCAAGACCACGCTCGTCGATGCCCTGCTGCGCCAAAGCGGCAACTTCCGAGACACGCAGCTCTCGGACGACCTCATCATGGACAGCAACCCGCTCGAAAACGAGCGGGGCATCACCATCTTGAGCAAGAACGTCGCGATCATCTATCGCGCCGAAGACGGCAAAGAGACGAAGATCAACCTGATCGACACCCCCGGCCACGCCGACTTCGGCGGCGAGGTGGAGCGCGTCCTGAGCATGGCCGACGGCTGCTTCCTGCTCGTCGATGCCGCCGAGGGACCGATGCCGCAGACGCGGTTCGTGCTCGGCAAGGCACTCGCCCTGGGCCTGAAGCCGATCGTCGTCATCAACAAGATCGACCGTCCCGACAAGCGGCCTGACGAGGTGCTGAACGAGGTCTTCGACCTTTTCGTCGAGCTCGATGCCGCGGACGACCAGCTCGACTTCCCGGTGCTCTACGCGTCGGGCCGAGACGGCTGGGCGAGCGACGCCGCCGACAAGACGGGCGAAGACATTCGGCCGATCTTCGAGGCGATCCTGGGTCAGGTCCCAGGCCCGGAGGCGGACATCGACGGGCCGCTTGAAGCTCCGAATCCAGACGCTGGCCTACAGCGAGTACGTCGGCCGAATCGCCGTCGGACGCGTCTGGGGCGGGCGGGTCAAGACGAACATGCCGATCAAGACGGTCGGCCGCAGAAGGCGAGAAGGCGGGGCGGATCCAGCAGGTTCAGGTCTTCGAAGGCTTCGGCCGCAAGGACGTCGACGAGGCGTCGGCGGGTGACATCGTCGCGCTGGTGGGCCTTCCGGACGTCGAGATCGGCAACAGTGTTGTCGACCCGCAGAATCCGTCACCGATGCCGCCGTTGGAGATCGAGCCGCCGACGCTGACGATGACCTTCCGCGTCAACGACAGCCCGTTCGTCGGCAAGGACGGCGACCACGTCACGAGCCGCAAGATTCGCGATCGGCTGCACAAAGAGCTGGAGAGCAACGTCGCCCTGCAGGTCGAGGACACGGCCGACAACGACGCGATGCGCGTCAAGGGTCGCGGGCTGATGCACCTGGGCATCCTCATCGAGACCATGCGACGCGAGGGGTACGAGCTGTCGGTCGGCAAGCCGGAAGTCGTGCTGAAGCGCGGCGAAGACGGCACGCTGATGGAGCCAGTCGAGCACCTCGTCGTCGACGTGCCCGAAGCCAACATGGGCCCCGTCATGGAGATGGTCGGCCTGCGTCGCGGCACGCTGGAGAAGATGGACCAGCGCAGCGGCATCACCCACCTGGAGTTCAGCATCCCGGCCCGCGGCTTGATCGGCCTGCGGACGCGCCTGCTGACGGCCACGCAGGGCGAGGCGATCGTCCACCACAACTTCGCCGGCTACCAGCCCGCCGCGAAGAACGATCCGGGCGGCGCGAAGTGCGGGCGTCATGATCAGCAACATGGCCGGCAAGGCGACGGCGTACAAGATCAACGAACTGCAGCAACGCGGCATCCTCTTCGTCGGCCCGACGGACGAGGTCTACGAGGGCATGGTCGTCGGCGAGCACTCACGCGAGAACGACATCGTCGTCAACATCACCGAAGCCAAGCAGCTGACCAACTTCCGCACGACCAGCAAGGATCAGGCCGAGTTCCTGAAGCCGGCTTGGAAGCCGACGGTCGAGCAGGCACTCGAGTACGTCGGAGACGACGAGTACGTAGAAGTCACGCCGACAGCCGTCCGGCTCCGCAAGCAGCAGCTCAAGGAAGCCGACCGTAAGCGAAGCGAACGCGGCAAGGCCAAGCGAGACAAAGAAGCCGCAATGGCAATCGCCTGAGGCACCGCGTCCTCTGAAGGCGGCGCCTGCGCCAGGCTTAGGGAGCGTCGAAGGTTTGACGCATCAGCATCTCGCCGTAGCGCTTGAGCCACGCTTCGTGCTCACGCATCTTCGGACACGCCAAGGCAACACGGCCCCAGAAGGCGGCCGAGTGGTTTGGCTCGTCCAGGTGCACCAGTTCATGGACGACCAGATAGTCGAGCACCGCCGGCGGGGCCATGACGATGCGGAAGTTGAATGAGAGCGTCCCACGCGCGGAGCAACTGCCCCAACGGGTTCGCTGGTCTCGAATGACGAGCCTGCTCGGCGGCTTCTTGACGATGTCGCCGCGTCGCTCGATGGCCGAGGCAAGGTCCTCTCGGGCGAGCCGGCGAAGTTGTGGCTCGATCGGCCGCGAGAGTGTCGTGAGCGAGACGGCTTCTCCGCGGAGCAGCAGCTCACTTGGGCGAAGGTTGAAGGCTGCGCGTGCGACATCGAGCTGCCGCTCTTGGTCGAGGAGACGCTTGCCGATCCACTCCCGGTGGTCTTGCAGCATCCGTCGAGCCATGGCCTGAGGGGCCCGTCGGGGCAGGGTGATGCGTAGGCCGTCGGCGGTGAGTCGAAGGTTGGCTCGCCGGGCCCGCGGGTGCCGGCGGACGTCGCAGATCATCCTGCGTCCTGCTATGACGATCGACTCCACGCGGGCAACGTAGCAAGCCTTACAGGTAAAGAATGCATTGACATCTGTGCCTGAATGATGAAGGTCTCGAACAGGTTCTCGGCCACGCCGATAACATCCACCTCCTCTTCGCTCCAGGCGAGACCATGCACAGCACCAAGATTTCCATTTCTCTTTCCGCCATCGCTCTCGCCGCGGCCCCGGCCGCTGCTCAGGTGACGGCCACCACACTTGTCGTCGAGGGCGGACCCGTTCCCGGAGCCCCGGGCCTCGCCGTCGCATCTGTCGGCAACGTTGCGACCAACGGCATCGGTGGCTTTGCCGTCGGCCTGTCGGATGACATGGGCGTCAGCCGGATCTACGGGCAGAACCCGGGCGACGGCTCGTTGATGCTGCTTCGCGCTGAAGGCGATGTTCTGGCCGACGGAACCGTCACGGGCGTCGAGTCCTTCTTCGGCGTCAGCGACAGCCTGACCGAGTTGAGCGGCACCGATGTCGATGGCAACCAGGGCATCTACTTCGGCGACACGAAGGTGCTCCTGGAGCCGGAAGCCACGCCGATCCCCGGCACGTTCTGGACCTTTGCCTCGGCTCCCGATGTCACGGCAATCGGCATCGGGCACTTCGTCGGTGGCTTCTCCGATACCATGGGCGGCGGGACCACCGGACGCGGCCTGTTCAGCGTCGATACGACGGGCGACGTCAAGCCCCTCATCGTCACCGGCGACGTCGTCGGCAACACCGGCGGTCTGACTGTGCAGAACGAGAACCCCGGCTTCGGCGGCGGACTGAGCCGCGACGGGACCTTCTACGCCTACGAAGTTCGCGTCGGCAGCGGTGTTTCCGCCGATGGGGTCGTCGTGGTGAATGATGATGCGGTCGTGGCGGGCTCGGGCATCCTTCGCGAGGGGTCTGCAATCGATGCAGCGGTCGGCGGCCTGCCTGGCGAGGCGTGGGACAACTTCGACGCCGTCAAGATCAACGAGGCGGGCACGCTGCTCGTCACCGGCGACACCGCCGGCCCGACGGCGACTGACGAGTTCCTCTTCCTCGACGGTTCGATCGTGCTTCGCGAAGGTGACAGCGTCAACGGCGGGACCCTCACCGGCGCCAGCGAGTGGGCCGACCTGAACGAGTCCGGTGACTACGGCGTGGTCTGGGGCATCGACGACGGCTCCGACGACCTCGAGGCCCTCATCGTCAACGGCGAGGTGGTGCTGCTCGAGGGCGACGCGATCGACTTCAACGGTGACGGCATGATTGATGGCACCGATGGGGTTCTGCAGAACTTCACGGGCCTGCGCAATGTCGCTATCGGCGAGCGGGTCGACGGCTTCGTCGACGTCTACTTCACCGCCGACTTCGACTTCAACGGCACTCTCACGACTTCGGACGATCTCGAGGCGGCCGTCATGGTCAGCGTCGCCATTCCGGAGCCGACGGGTCTGGCCGCGATGTCGCTGGCCGGCGTCGGGTTCCTGGCCCGCCGTCGTCGCTAAGACTGCAGAGGCCGATGTCGGGCGTTAAGGTCATGGACCTTGCGTCCGGTCATCGGCATCACGTTGGATCATGATCGCGCTCGCGAGCGGTACGAGCTCTCGTACGCCGCCGTCGAAGCCGTGCGTGCGGCAGGCGGGGAGCCGGTGCTGCTCCCGTTCACTGACACGGCCACGCTGCCCGACTTCATCGACGGCCTTGTCCTGTCGGGCGGAAACGATCCCGATCCGGGTGCGTGGGGTGAAACATGGCATCCGACGTGCAACCCCGTCGACCCACGTCGGGAATTACATGAACGGGGGCTGGTCGAGGTGGCCGAACGTCGAAAGGTGCCTGCGCTGGGAATCTGCTTCGGCATGCAGGTCATGAACCTCGTCCGCGGCGGAAGCCTGATTCAGCATCTTGGCGACCTGGGCCGGCACGAGCTTCACGAGCGTGGCAGCGCGGGCTGGGCCAAGCGGCACGACGTTGCCCTGCGGCCCGACAGCTTGTTGGCACGGACGTGCGGCGTCGTCGCGCTCGCCGTGAACACGAGCCACCACCAAGCGGTCGGCCGCGTCGGCACGGGGCTGATCGCATCGGCGGTGGCACAAGACGGGACGGTCGAAGCCATCGAGGATCCGAGCCGGCCCTTCTGGCTCGGCCTGCAGTGGCACCCCGAACGCCAGGCGGCGGCGGGGGAGTCGCGACAGTTGGCCTTCTTCGAAGCTCTGGTGCGGGCGGCGACATGACGCGCGTCTTACTCTTCGTCACCGATCTGAAGCTCGGCGGCACGCCGACTGTCGTTCGAGAATTGGCCAGGCGTCTGCCGGCCGACGACTGCGTGGTCGACGTCGCCTGCCTCGGCGGATTCGACGAGACGGCCCGGCAGATCGCTGACGACGGCGCGCGGGTCGATGCATTTGACGTGGGAGCGACCAAGCTCCCGTATGCGGTGCGGCGACTTCGCGACTTGGTTCGGGCCCGCGGCATCGACGTTGTTTTCAGCTTTCTCGTACACGCCAACGCCGTCGCAGCGTTGGCGTCACGACGCCTGCCGGACGTGCGGTGGTGGCAATCGATCCAGACGACGCAGCCGCGTCCGCGTTGGCATTGGCCGGTGCAGCGGTGGGCTGCACGGCGTGCCGAAGGCGTCATCGTGCCGAGCGAATCGGTGGCGGACGTGGCACGCGGTCGTGTCGACGTGCCGGCTGAGAGGGTGCACGTGGTACCGAACGCTTTGGACGTAACGGCATTGGCGGCAACGCCCCGGCCGATGCGGCGGGAGGGCGATCCGCTCCGCGTCGTCTTTCTCGGGCGACTCGATCCCGTGAAGCGGGTGCCCATGCTCGTGCAAGCGGTCCGTGCCTCAGACCGAACGACCCTCGCCATCTACGGCGAGGGTCCGGAGCGGCAACGCATCGAACAAGCCGCTGCCGGCGACGGGCGGATCACGCTGCACGGCTGGGCCACCCCTGTGACGGCACTCGCGGAGGCGGACGTGCTGGTGCTGCCAAGTGAGGCAGAGGGGTTTGGCCTGGTCTTGATCGAAGCGATGGCCGCCGGTGTGCCGGTGGTCGGGGCAGACGTGCCGGGCATCCGCGACGTCATCCGCCACGGCGAGACCGGCTTGCTCTTCGACACGTCCGGGATCGCGAGGCCCGACCTCGTCGCCACGCTGACGGCCGTTGCCGAAGATCCATTGGCCGCGCAACAGCGTGCCGCGACCGCGCTCGACTGGGTCCGCCGATGCCGAACGTGGGACGCGGTCATCCCCGACTATCGCCGGCTGCTCCTGTCGACGCAGCCTTAGGTCAGCTGTGCCCGCTGCTGTTTGACCGCGTCCAGCAGTGCGTTCTGCGGCTTGGCGAACTTCGAAATCCCTTCTTCCATGAGAAAGTCTTCCAGCGCCTGGACGTCGACCTTCTCGTCAAGTTCTTTCAGCACGGCGTCTGACGGGAGCTGGTCGACCGTCTTGGTGTAGGTGCCGGTGGACGTCGGCAATGGCGTCGTTGGTCTCCGGCGGATTCGTCTGGATGCCGCCGCCTGCGATGTGCTTGGGGTAGAAGTCGTCGTCCTGCCAATCAAGCTTCTTGCCGGTGCTGGCGAAGATGATTTCCTGCTCCAGCGGGCAGTTCTTGTCGGCCCAGAACTTCTCGTTGTCGGCCCAGAGTCGCTTCGCATTGACGAGGCCCATCATGCCTTGGGCGTCGTCAGAGAGTTCCGGCACCTTCTTGCCGGTGTAGACATCGACGCGGCTGATGAAGATCGAGTAGACGCTCTTGAAGCGATCGAGCCCGTCCTTCCGCTTCTGCGCCCCTCGCCACACCGCGTCCCGGGCGGCCTCGTACTGCCGCTCGGTGAAGATGAGCGTGACGTTCAGCGTCAAGCCGTCAGCCGCGAGCGTTTCGAGTGCTTCCAGGCCGGCAGGCGTCGCGGGCACCTTGATCATGCGGTTCGTGTACCCGCTGCCCCAGTACCGGCCGAGGCTGATGTAGCGCTTGACCCGCTCATCGTGCGGCATGTTCGCCTCCGGGTCTTCGATCAACGGGTCGAGCTCGAAGCTGACCCAGCCGTCGTTGCACTTGGTCCGCTCCCAGACAGGCTGGAACTGCTCTTGGGCCTTGGAGACGAGGTAGTCGCACATCATCCACGCGGCCGAGGTGTCGGTGGCGTCTTCGAGCATCGACTTCATCGTCTCGTCAAAGCGGCCGCTCTTGATGAGGGCGCTGATGATTGCCGGGTTGCTGGTCGCGCCAGTGATGCCGCGATTGATGTTGGTGGTGACCTCGTCCGGGTCGACGCTGTCGAGCCAGAGTTTGGTGCCGGTGTCGATGAGGCTGTTGAGTGCGGTGCTCATGCCGGCGAGGGTACCGGCAGTGACGGTTGAGCCGAACGGGCGAATGAGCTGACGTCGGCAGTTGTCCGTCGCGTGTCCGGGCCTAGACTGCTGGCCCGCCGGGGAAGTCTCCGGCACGCCGGGAGTGTACCGAAGTGGACAAACGGGTCTGACTGTAAATCAGATGGCTCAGCCTTCGGGGGTTCGAATCCCTCCGCTCCCAATTACCGGCCGCTTTTTCAGTCGTCTCGCGACGTCAGATCCTCCGGGATCGGGCGGCCGTGGGGGTCGGTGGAGGCGGTGGTGTCGGGTTTCAGCGGCAGGTGCTCGAGACGCTCGGCGGCGGCGTGGACGTGGTCGATCGGCATCTCCGCGTCATCAACCAGATAACGCTCCCACTGGCGGTGGGCTCGAAGCAACCGCGACGCCCGGCGTCTGCCGGCGGGTGTGAGGGAGAGCCCGCCCGTGGCGGATTCGACGAGGCCACGGCGGGACGCAAGAGAGATGGAGTGGGCCGGTGACATCAGACCGGCACGTGCTGTCAGGTCGTCGACATCCATGGGTGATGAATCGACTTCATCGTGTCGAAGCAGGTTGACCAGCAGGTCGTCGAGGGAGGAGCTTTCCGCAAGCCGACGCCGGCGAAGCATGCGGGCGACCAGCCCGTGCGTCGGCGAGAAGAAGACGGCGGCGGTGAGAAGAACGCCCGCCGCCACGGTCATGCTGCCGGCGGCGTTGACATTGCGAAGCCCGACGAGTGCGGGCAAGGCCGTCGAGCCGAAGTACCCGAGCGTGCCCGCGGCGACGGCGGCTACAAGGCTGACGATCAGTTGGGTCGCCAGGCGATCCGTCAGCAGCCGTGCGGTGACGGCGGGGCACACGAGCATTGCGATAACCAAAATTGAACCGACGGCCTCAAATGACGCCACCGTCGCCGCGGCGACGAAGATCATCAGCACGTAGTGCATGACGGTCGCGTTGACTCCCTGGGTGGTCGCCAAACCGGGGTCGAAGGCTGCGATACGAAGCTCCTTGAATGTGGAGACGACGAGCACGACCGCCGCCGCGAAGACGACGATCTGGGTGACCACCTGCCGCGGCAACGCCCGAAGCGTGTCCAACGTCAGCAGTCCGGCGACGGAGGTGGGGGCCTCGAGCCACGCGAGCGTTTCGAGCTGGCCATAAAGGACACAATCCGCGTCAAGATCAACGCTGCGGGCTACCTGTTCGATGAGCAGAACGCCCAAAGCAAAGAGGACGCTGAAGACAACACCCATGGCTGCGCCGGGCTCCACCCGGCCGAGGGTTTTCACGAGCTCGATCAGGACCACCGTCGCAACGCCGGCCAAGGCTGCGCCGACGAACATGGCGAACGGGTCGCGGCCGGACGTCACCATGAAGGCGATCACGAGGCCGGGCAGAACCGAGTGGCTCATCGCGTCGCCCATCAGGCTGAGCCGGCGAAGCACGAGGAAATTGCCTAGCAGCCCACACGTCGCGGCGGCGAGAACGCCGGCGAGCAGGGGGAAGAGATCGAGGCCGATATCGAACATCATGCCGGCACCGCCTCTGGCAGTCGGTGTTCGGCTTCGAGGGCTTCAAGCTCTGCGATCGTCTGCGGGTCGAGGACGTGTTCGACCTGATCGACCGTCCAATCGATGTGACTCGCAGCGACGTCTGCGTAGGTGACGAGGTAGCGGGACCAGAGTTGATGATTGCGATCGACTCGCTCGCCACGTTCACGACCTGCATCCGTCAACATCATCGTTCGGCCGGTGACATAGCCGCGGGTACGGAGGTAGATGGGCAACGTCAGACGCCGGAGCAGGGGCATGCTCGGGTAGATGGAGATGGTCTCTTTTCTCTTACGAAACGCCTCTTCCAGCACATGGTCCGCGGCGATGCGGGTGGAGAGTCGCATTCGGCGTGCAAGTGTTGCAAGGATGCCACGCCGCGGCGCGACGAGCATGCTGAGAAGGAACAGGACGCCCGCCGTCAAGACGATCACAGCGCCCGCGGGCTTTCGTGGAAGTAGTGCAGAGGCCGATGATCCGACGTAGCCGGATAGTCCGCCAATGAGGCCGGACAGCAGAATCAACAACCAGAGACGCTCGGTCCAAAATCGTGCCGAGACTGCCGGAATGATAAGCATCGCGACGACGAGAATGAGCCCCACCGCCTGAAGCCCGGCAACCGTCACAATGACGACGAGCGACATCATGAGCAGATCGATCAACGCAACCGGCCAGCCGTCGACACGAGCAAAGTTGGCGTTGAAGCAGACGAGTGCCATCTCCTTGAGAAGCAGTATGGCAGAGACGACGGCAACGACGGCAATGCAGGCCATCAGGTACGCGTCGCCAATGCTCATCGCGGCCGTCTGGCCATAGATGAAGTGAGACAAGCCCGCCGACTGGCTGCCGGCGTGATTCTGAATGACACTCATCAGAACGGCACCTGCACCGAAGAACACGCTCAACACGATGCCGATGGCCGCGTCTTCGTGCACGCGTGGCACGCGAAGAAGCCACTGCACGCACAGGACTCCCAGGACGCCGGTGATCGTCGCACCCAGCAGCAGCACCCACAGGCTCCGGCCCGAGACGCCGAGCATCGTCGCCGCGAGGAACGCCAGGCAGATCCCCGGCAGCGTCGCGTGACTCAACGCGTCGGCCATGAGCGATCGCTTGCGAAGCAGTGCAAAGACCCCCACAACGCCAGCGGCAACCCCCAGGAGTGTCGTCCCGGCAACGACCACCGCCGTGTTGTATCCGCCGTCGAACGTGAGGACGTCGACAACCTCCGACCAAGGTGGCAAGGGTTCGGCCAGATCTTCAAGAGAGGCGGGTCTGCCATCGTGGTCGCGGCTCATGGCGTCCGCTCTCCGGCGGCGGCTCGAGACAGTGCCTCGGCGGCATCGCTCAGCAGGGTCAGCTTGCCGCCATAGGTCTTATGTAGATTCTCACGTGTAAACGCCTCGCCCACCGGCCCGGCGGCGACGACACGCATGTTCAAAAGTAAGACTTCATCAAAATACTCTTGAACCGTCTGTAGATCATGGTGAACAACGATGACCGTGCGTCCATCTGCACGAAGCTCCCGCAAGACGTTTACGATTGCCTTCTCCGTCGCCGCATCAACGCCGGCAAAGGGTTCGTCCATGAAGTACAGCTGAGCATCTTGTGCCAATGCTCTCGCTAGAAAGACGCGCTGTTGTTGGCCCCCTGAAAGCTGACTGATCTGCCGATTGGCGTAATCGACCATGCCTACTCGATCCATACATTCTAACGCCGTCGCTTGATGCTTTCGGCCGACCGGGCGAAACCAGCCAATCTTGCGATACAAACCCATGCAAACGACGTCTATAGCACTGACCGGAAAATCCCAATCCACGCTTTCCCGTTGAGGCACATACCCGATGTCTCCACGCTGCTGTCGATAAGGCTTACCCCAGAACGCAACCTCTCCGCTTGCTCTTGGAACAAGCCCAAGGCAAGCCTTGATGAGCGTGCTCTTGCCCGCGCCGTTGGGCCCAACGATTGCAGTAAGTTTGCGCGGCGGAGCGTCGTAATCGACGTCGAAAAGGACCGGTTTACGCCCGTAAGCGACCGTCATCGCATGGATTGAGAGCGGACTGGAGGGCGAATGTTCCGGGCGCTCGTCGATGGACCAGGACCGCGCCCGCGGATCGTCGTTGGCGACGGAGGGCGGCATTATCTTGCTCCTTGTCCGAGCTTGCCCGCCATGCCGTCGACCGGCGCATCACCGCCGAGTGCGCGGGTGATGACCGTCACGTTGTGGTCGATCATGCCGACGTACGTCCCTTCGTAGGTCCCGCCCGGGCCGGTCGCGTCACTGAAGAGTTCGCCACCCAGCGTCACGTCATGCCCCTGCCGAGCGGCCCCCTCGATGAGGCTCTCGACCCGATCGGGTGGCACCGTCGACTCGATGAAGACCGCCGGAATCTTCCGGTCGACAAGCAGCTGCACCATCTGCTCGACGTCGCGCACCCCGGACTCGCTTTCCGTAGAGATGCCCTGAATCCCGAGCACCTCGAATCCGTATCGCCTGCCGAAGTAGTTGAACGCGTCGTGCGCGGTCACCAAGACCCGGCGATCCTCGGGGACCGTCGATAGAACCCTCCCGGCGTACGCCTGCAAGGCCCCAATCTCCGCCGACAAGGCCGCGGCATTCGCGGCATACTCGGGCTCGCCCGCAGGGTCTGCCGCTACGAGAGCGTCTCGAACGACGGCCACCGTCTGTGCCCAGGCATCAGGGTCCATCCAGACGTGCGGGTCGACCAGCCCCTCCAGCTCAGGCGGCTCGAGGAGATACTGCTCGTCAATCTCCGCCGTCACCGCATGCACGGCCCGTCCACCCGTGCCGGCCCGAACAAGGGCATCTGTCATCTTCCCTTCCAGCAGCAACCCGTTGTAGAAGACGACGTTGGCACTACGCAGCAACGCCAGGTCGTCCCGTGTCGGCTTGTACAAGTGTGGGTCAATGCCCGCCGAAATCAGTCCCGTCACCACGGCCCGCTCGCCGGCGACTCGCTGGACGATATCGGTGATCATGCCCGTGGTGGTGACGATCTGAAGCGTCCCGTCCGTCTTCCGGCTCCGTTGAGTCGCCACAGCCGACCAGCAATACAGGCACCACCGCCAAGAGCAGAGCAAGCAGTAGGAAGCACTTCGTCACGCGAGAAATGTAGCCCAGGCTACAAAACAATCAACGTGTGGGCTCGCCGGCGACGAATCGCTCGACTTGCTTCAGCGTCGTCGGGCTGAGGTGGTGCTCGATCCCCTCCGCGTCGGTCGCTGCCGTGGTCGCATCGACACCGAGCTTCTCGAGGAACTTCACCACAAGACGGTGCCGGGCGGCACACCGTTTGGCCAGCCGTCGTCCCGCCGGGGTAAGGCGAACGGGTTTTCGGGTCTCAAGAAGCACCAGCCCCTCATCCGCCAGTCGCCGCAGCGTGCGGATGACGGTCACGTGGCTCACGCCGAAACGGTCCGAGAGGTGGGAGACCCGGCAGGTGCCGTTGCGTGCGACCTCATCCGCGACGGCCTCAACATAGTCCTCAGCCGTCTCGGCCGCATGGTCCGCACGCGTCCGCACGTGCCCGTGCACCGGCACAGCCGCACGGCTCGACTCAGAAGTTCCGTACGGGGACGCTTGACCCATGCCTTCGCTCACAACGCCCGCCACGTTACTCGCAGGTGAGTCCCAGACAATGGCTACGCGACACGCGGGTTCTACAAAGACATTGACCCCGACCAGTCGGTACAACAGCGATCAAGCGTGTACATTCCGCAGAGATGAAGGCCGGAGTGGGATTCGAACCCACGAATCACGGATTTGCAATCCGTTCCCTTAGTCCGCTCGGGCATCCGGCCGGCGTGGGGGCAGCGTAGGCCTGCCCGTCCAACAAAGTACCCCCAAGGGGAGTCGAACCCCTGTTTCCGCCGTGAGAGGGCGGCGTCCTGGGCCACTAGACGATGAGGGCGTGGCAAGGGCACGCTAGGCCGATGACCACCCGCGTCAACACCCATGCGTCCTCTGCTACTCCGAGACGCTGCCGCCGGACTGACGCAGGGCACGTACAGGATCCGCCGACTCGACGATCACCAGGTTCTCGCCACGGCCCAGCGGGACGCGGGCAACCCGCGACGTCCGTTGCGGCTCGGCCGCCAAAGCTGCCAGGGACGGCGTGCCGCGGAAGACGCCCACCGTCGGTACCGCGCCGCCGCCGAAGCGGCCCTTGACGGGGCCGAGCGTGCACGCGTGATCCGGCCGGCAAGCGGACGGCCGGCGGGCCGGCGGGTTGATCGTCCTCGTCCGTCGGCGGGAGGACCGCGATCATCGTCCCGGGCGTCATCAGGTGCGTTTCGACGTCGCTGCCGGTCTTATAAAGCCACAGCGTGACCGTCTCGTCCGAGCGATTCTCCACCGTGGCCGAGACGCTGGAGCGGCCCGAGCAGCCGGCGGCGAGAAGGCAGACGATCAGCGTCGCGAGGTAGGACTTCACCCACGACTCTTGGCTGGTCGCGGGCCGGGGGCGATAAGTCGGGCTCGAGTTGCCAGCCGCGTCGTCAAATGTGATTGCATCAACATGACCACGCCACCCAACGACACGGAGCGTCGCCGCCTCTCGCGAGACGCTGATACGAAGGAAGCCGAACTCTTCTGCCCGACCGCCAGGCCCAGGCCGCGGGATCTGCCGGAAGACGCGGCCGTTCTGCCCACACGATTGTCGCAAGGGAATGGTCGTCGACCGGTCGCGTGACGGCGTGGGCTTCGTGACGGACAGGCCTTTGCCGGTCGGGGCGTATCAAAAGCTTCGTGTCGATGGCCCTGTCATCGAGGGCGAGGTACCCGAGGTTCAGATCGTCCGCTGTGAGCCGCTGGACGACGGCCGCTACTCGGTCGGCGCCCGGCGTTCCTGAGCCCGCGCCTAGACCCTCGACGTGACCACGTCTTCAGAAGCGCCAAGGCCTGTCGCCGTCATCGGTGCGGGCTTGGCTGGTTTGACCTGTGCCAAGGTGCTGCGCAGAAGCCGGCATCGACGTCCTCGTGCTCGATGCCGCCGACGACGTCGGAGGTCGGGTGCGGACGGACACGCACCCCGAGGGTTTCTTGCTCGATCGAGGCTTCCAGGTCTTCCTCGACTCGTATCCCGAAGCCAAGCGGCATCTCGACTACAGACGACTCGACCTTCGCTCGTTCGAGCCCGGGGCGATGACGCGCGTTTCCAACGTCGACGGCTGGCATGCGTTGGTCGATCCGATCCGCAGACCCGGCCGGGCGTTGGGCGTCGCGTTGTCGCCCGCGGCGACGGTGCGGGACAAGTGGCTCGTCGCCCGGCTGCGGTTCCGCGTCCTGCGGGGCGACGCAGGAGACCTGCTGTCGCAAGGTGAGACCGCAGTCCACGCTGCAGTTTCTTCGGAACTGGGGCTTTAGCGACAAGATCATTTCCACCTTCTTCCGCCCGTTCTTCGGGGGTGTCTTTCTCGACCGCTCCTTGTCGACGTCATCGCGGCTGTTCCTGTGGCTGTTCCGGCTGTTCGCCAAGGGCAACGCGTGTCTGCCGGCGAGAGGGATGCAGGCGATTCCGCGGCAATTGGCGGAGGGCCTGAGTGCCGACGCACTTCGGCTGAAGACGCCTGTCGCGTCGGTGTCGTCGAAGATCGTCCGAACCGAGGCCGATGAGCTTCTCGATGTAGCCGCGGTGGTTGTGGCGGTCGATGCCCCGGCCGCGATGCTCTTGTTGGGCGAAGCCTTGCCGCGCGATTTCAACGATCGCCCGTTCCGGCGGACGACGACGTTCTACTTCGCCGCCGACGATCAGCCGTCGAAGGGCAAAATGCTCCGGCTTTGCGGTGACGACAAGGCGTGCCAGCCGATCAACACGATCGCGCCGCTCAGCCTCGTCGCCGACACCTACGCACCGGCCGGCAAGGCCCTGTTGAGCGTCAACGTCGTTCACGACGAGCCGCGAGAGGACCATCCGCCGCTGATGGACCGCGTGCAGAAGGCGCTCGTCCACACGCTCGGCAGCGACGTCGCCGGCGGGCTCCGCTACCTGGCGATGTACGACATCGAGCACGCGCTGCCGAGCCAGCCTCCGCCGACGATGCAGGACGCGCACCGGTCCGTTCAGCTCGACAACGGCGTCTACCTTGCCGGCGACCATCGCGATACGGCCAGCATCAATGGTGCGATGCTGAGCGGTCGGCGGGCGGCGGAAGCGGTGCTGGCGTCCGGCGTCGGGCGATGACGCCGCCCACGACCACAACCGCAACGCCGACGAGTCCCCAGGCCATTGCACCTCCGAAGAACGCGACGGCCATCGGTGCCGCGACGAGCCCGACTATCGGCCACATCCGTCGCCCGCCGGCGAGCAGGTAGGCGGGAAAGAAAAGCCCATAGAACGCGAGCAGCGCGCGGTAGCCGACTTCGCCGGGCCGGTACTCGAACAGTCGGACGCTGTCGAACGTCCTGCCGACGAGTTCGCCTTCGCGGTTCGGCATCGGCATCTCGACGGACACCGCCCACCCGATCACGCCGGCCAACACGGCGGTCGCGATCAGCATCGGCGACGCCAACTTCGGCCGCTGCGTGACGCTTGCTAGTCGATGAAGCGACGTGACGTGGCAGGCATTGGTGATGGCGACTTGCAGAACCAAGTGCAACGCCAGCACCTTCGCCGCGAGCGCGAAGTCGGCCCCGTTCATCATCGCGGGGAGCGTGCCCGCGTAGCCGAAGGTGATGACGACCATCAGCAGGAAGAAGAGCGCCGAACCCGAAGCCGAAGACACGTCTGCCAAAGCCGCCGGCCGCCTGCCTCGCGGCCAGGAGCGAGACGTCCAGGTACGGGCACATCAGAAAACCGAGCGTGCAGACGGCGGAACAGCCCGAAGAGGCCCGGCAGGTCCGTCGCGACCGGCTCGGGCCAGGCCAGCCGTCGGTCGCCAGGAGGAACACGCCGCAGGTGGCGGAGACGACCCACACCGTCATCGCCAGGAACGGCAGTGCCACTTCGAATCGTCGGGAGAAGGCCGTAGTCAGCGTGATCAAGGCCGAGCGACCAAGGCCGACGGTTCCGCCGAAGATGCGTGTGAGGATCCAGGCGAGGGCGAAGTTCTGCAGGACGAGCGTGACAGCGGTGAAGGCGCCGACAGCGGTCACGTGCCGCATGGCGAAATCCGCGGCATCGCCGTGCTTTTGAACCACCAGCCGAGCGATGCCGCTCCGATCACGTTCGGCACGGCAAAGACGAGCCAGCCCATAGGGCCGAAGTCGCGGATCAGCAAGACCGGCAGCATCATGCCGATGACCCACGTCCACGACGTGGCGACGTAGAAGCGCCAGGGCAAGCGGTGCGAGTGGTGGCGGTCGGCGTCGTCGCGCATGGGCAGCGGGGACGCTAGCCGGCAAGCCGCGTGCCGAGCCAGACGAAGCCGACATCCCCGCTGCGACATGTGCGACGACGAGCAGCATCGCCAGCGCCGGCCGGCTCTGCAGCATGTCCAAGATCTCGAGGCCGAACGTGCTGAAGGTCGTCAGTCCGCCGCACACGCCCGCGACCCAGAACGGCCGATTCGCCAAGAGCCACCCGACGTCGCCACGCCCGAGTCTGCCGACGATGAAGCCGATTAGCAGACAGCCCGCCAGGTTGACGAACAACGTCGCGATCGGCACCCATGCCTTGCCAAGCATCTTCAACACGGCTTCGGCGACGCCGAAGCGGGCGATCGCACCAACCGCGCCGCCAAAGGCTACCCAAAGAAAGGCCATGTCGGGTTCATCGGCTACCGCGGCCGTGCAAGTCGCCCGAGCTGGTACGGCCTGGTCTGTGGCGTGAACGATTCGCACGAGGTCTAGTCTCGCGTCGTGCAGGCTTTGACGGGACGACGGCTTGCCGGGCTTTGGCTGGGGTGCGTGGTCGTCGCTTCCGTCAGCGTCGTGCTGGGGCTGGTGGTCGGCTCGACGTCGATCGGCTGGCCCGGCGCGTGGATTTTCGAGTACCGGTTCGGACGATCCTGTGCGGCAGGCCTGGTCGGCGCGGCTTTGGCGACGGCGGGCGTTGGGTATCAGACGGTCCTGCGAAACCCGCTGGCCGAGCCGTATCTGCTGGGCGTCAGCGGCGGGGCGGCGTTGGCGGTGTTCGCGTGGTCGCTGCCGGACATCGCCGGTGCAGCGTGGTTGACGGCGTTGGGACGAGAAGCGGCCGGCCTCGTCGGCGGACTGGCGGCTGTGGCCATCGTGCTCACGCTCGCGGGCGGTCGCGGCCGACTCGAACCGCAGCGGGCAATTCTGATCGGCGTGGTCGTCGGCGTTCTCTTCGGCGGGTTGTTCGCCCTGCTGGTGCAACTGACACGTGAGCCCGCCGGCGGGGCGATGTCATTCCTGTTCGGCCGGATCGAAAGCCCCGGCACGGTCGGCCTGATCAGAATCGCCTGCACGATCGCGGGGGAATCGGAGTTTCTGGCCTGGATGATGGGCCGGGCGTCCCTGTTGGCAGCCGGCGAAGAAGAAGCAAGGGCGGCGGGTCTCCGGTGAACGGTCTGCGGTGGGGCATCGTGCTCGTCGCGAGCCTGCTAGCCGCCACCGCGACCGCCGCTGCCGGGCCGATCGGGTTTGTCGGGCTGATGGCGCCGCACCTGGCTCGGCTCCTCGTCGGCGTCGATGTGCGACGCGTCCTGCCGGTCAGCTTCGCACTCGGGGCCGTTCTGCTGGTCGCCAGCGACGCGCTGGGCCGCGGGATGGCAGGTGTGGTCGGTTCGGAGATCCCGGCGGGCATCATCACGAACCTCATCGGTGGGCCGTTTTTCCTGGCGATGCTCTACGGCCGCGGCGGAAAGGCGTCGGCATGACGTGGTGCTTCGAAGCCCGAGACGTGAGCGTCCGTCACGGACAGACAACCGTGCTCGACGCGGCGGCCCTTCGTCTGGCCGCCGGCGAAGTCGTTGCGCCTCGTCGGTGGCAACGGGGCGGGCAAGAGCACGTTCCTTCTGCGGCTCCGCTTCGGCGACGGCACGGGCCAGGTCCGTTGGTTCGGCAAGACGCTGCCGGACTGGAACCGTCGCGACCTGGCCCGACGCATCGCCTGGCTGCCGCAGGAGTCCGGCCATCGAGGCGGCAGAGCGTCCGTTCCTGTCTCGCCTCCGGCCGCTCGGCCTACTGGGGTGCATTCGGAGCCGAGAATGATTCGGACCGCGATGCCGTCGAAGCCGTTGCATGTCGGCTGTCGTTGTCCGAGTGGCTCGACCGGCACGTCGACACGCTCAGCGGCGGCGAGCGGCGACGCGTGTTGCTCGGCCGGTCGCTGGTTCAGATTGAAGGCGCAACGCACGCCGTCGTGATGCTGGACGAGCCTGACGCGTTCCTCGACCTTGCCCGCGTGGCCGAGCTTGGCGATGTGGTGCGTCGGCTCGCTGCCGACGGTCGCGGCGTGTTGCTGGCCAGCCACGACTTGAATCTCGCCGCCGCCGTCGCGGATCGTTGATCCTCATGCACACCGGCAAGATTCTGGCCGCGGGTCCGCCGACGAGGTCCTGATCGAACAGCACCTCGCTATTGCTTACGGCGGGGCGGCGACGGTCGAGCAGGTTGCTGGTCGACGGGTCGTCGTCCCACGCCTGTCGCCACGCCCGTAGGGTGGGCCATGTCACGCCCGGCCTTGGATTTGCGGCTCGACGACGTCACCCGACGCCTCGTCGACAGCATCCGCAACGAGTCGACGCTCCACCGGCTCGGCGAGGGGTATCTGCCCAACCGCGAGACGGTCCACCAGGCGGTGGCGACGATGATGCAGTTGGTGTTCCCCGGCTTCTTCGGCCGGCAAGGTCTGACCGATGCGGAGTTGCCGTACCACGTCGGGGGCCTCGTCGCGAAGCTCTTCGACGAGTTGTTCGAGCCGATTCGCTACTGCCTTCGATTCCGCGAGCAGGCGGGCGATTGCGTCGAGACGGCAGGCCCGCTGCGACGAGGAGGCGGAGCGAATTGTCGCCGCGTTCGTCGACCGTCTGCCGGCGGTCCGGCTGCTGTCGGCCACCGACGTCGCCGCGCACTTCGAGGGCGACCCTGCGGCGGGGAGTCACGAGGAGATCATCTTCAGCTATCCGGGCATCCTGGCGGTGACGGTGCAACGGCTGGCCCACGAGTTGTATCGGCTCGATGTGCCGCTGTTGCCGCGAACGATGACGGAGTTCGCCCACGGCGGACGGGAATCGACATCCACCCTGGTGCGTCGCTCGGCGAGGGCCTGTTCATCGATCACGGCACCGGCGTTGTCGTCGGCGAGACGTGCGTCATCGGCAGGCGATGCAAGATCTACCAGGGCGTGACGCTCGGCGCGCTCGCACCGGCCAAGGGTCAGGTGCTGCGAGGTTCGCTCCGGCATCCGTCGAATCGGTGACGACGTCGTCATCTATGCCGGCGCGACGATCCTCGGCGGCGACACGCACATCGGCGACCGCTCGACCGTCGGCGGCAACGTCTTCCTGACCCAAAGCGTCCCGCCCGACACCCGCGTCATCGCCGAGGCTCCACGCTTCAAGTATCGCAACGGCACGATCGTCCGTGAGAGCGAGACCGTTCCGCTCGACTTCCAAATCTGAGGCCCGATGAAGATTCTGCTGTTGCCCAACGACCTGATCTTCGCCTCCAAGCTCCGCCGAGCCGGCCAGGGCGTGATCGTCGGCAAGACGCTCGATGGACACGCGGATGCCGGGGCACTCGTCATCGACCTGACGCGGCCGACGGCGATGGAAGAGCTGCAAGCCTGGGCTGAAGGAAAGCGGGGCCCTGTTGCGGCCTTTGCGCCGCACGTGGAGGTCGATCGGATGCGGCAGGCGACGACGCTCGGGGCCGATCCCGTCTGGCCTCGGTCGGCGGTGGCGGCGAAGCTGCCGGCGTGGTTGGCGGCTCTGCCCGATAACGGGTGAAGTCCCGCTGGGCTCGCGACCGATAAGTCCGGCATGCCGCGTTGGGACTGCGACCCTGACCTGGTGTTCCTTCCGTGGGAGCGAGGTTGCTCGTTCCCCGGCTAGTCGTGTGAGGCCGACCTGAACGGGTCGCGTCGTTGCATGTACGACATCCGTTGCGCCGGGCCTGTGCCCGGTTCCGTTGCCGACCGCGGGGTCACCTTTGGGTGACCCTTCGGTCTTTCTGCGCCGCCTTATTGTGCACCGATGGGCTTCTCCACGCCGCTGATCCTCTTGGCGTTGCTGCCTATCGCGGCCATCGCATGGCGGCTGCGGCGGGGGAATGAAGAGACGTCACGCGTGCCGGCGACGCAATTCTGGCAGGGTCTAAACGATGCCTCCGCTGGCGGAGCAAGGCGGAAGCCGCCTTGGCGACGGATGCTGATTCTGCTTGCCGCAGCTCTGGCCGTCGTTGCAGCGGCGGGGCCGTCAACGGGTGCCCGTGGGCTGGACGTGCTCGTCGTGATCGACGATCGGCCGGAGATGGCGGCCACTCATCGCGCGGCCGAGGCACGGGCCAGATTGGATGCGATCTACGAGTTGTTGAGGGTGGAACCGAATGAAGATGTCGTTCCATCGGCCGCACCGCTTGAGGCAATACGGGAGGCCGGCATCGACAACACGCGGCCGATCGTCTTCTTGAGCGACGACCCATCCGCCGACGCACGGGTTCTTCGAGTTCCTCCGTCGTCGGCCCTGGTGGATCGTGCTGTCGTCGCTGCCTTTGCAGTGCAAGATGAGGTACGCGTTGTCTTCACAGCGACGGCGGACGCGGCGGGCAGTACCCAAGTTGAAGTCGACGGCAGGTCGCATCGAGTGGATGTGCCTGTCGGCCGGTCGGTGCATCGCCTGCCGGACGCCGGTTCGACGATTCGGCTCACGGGAGGCGATGATGTTTCTGGCAACGACGAGGTTCTCGCGCAACGGCCTCGCGGTATGTCGGTAGTGACGGGGCCGTCGGTTACTGACGGAGTTCGACGTCTTGCCGACGCCATGAGTCAAGCAAGAGGCGGTATCGAGCCTTTGAAGGCGGTCACGATCGGCGGACAGTCCGCGGCCGATGTGGTCGTCGAACCGGCGACCGTCGAAAGCCGCGGGCCCTTTGTGCTGTCCGACTTTCGCCCGGCGTTCAGCGTTGACTGGAACCGCCTGATCGACGTGCGGCGATCGGCGGAGACGATGCCGAGCGGCTTCACGGCCGCAGTGACGGATGGTGACGGTATGGCTTTGGTAGGCGTTGACCGGGAGGACCATCGCGTCTGGATCGGCTTCGACGCCCGTGGCTTCGACGCCACGGCAGATTTTATTCGGTTCTGGGTCGATGTCATCGATTGGGTGGCTGAGCCGGTGCCGCAGGAGGTTCCGAAGTTGACGACGCGCGATCTCACTTTTGATGCGGATGCAGTGACGGCCGAACTCAAGCCGCACGTGCGTCGGGCCGATGGTTGGAAGGTCCCGCTGGCCGCGTCGCTGCTGGCGCTGGCGGCTGCGGCGTTGCCTGGCCTGAGCAGGCGTGGCGGTTGACTCCCCCCGTGGCGAGGTTTAGCGTTCGAGACGGCACTTCCCGTGTCGGCAGCTCCCAACACCATGTTCGACTCCGCACCGACCGGCACCGCCGCTCCCTCCGATTCCGCGGCCGTCGACGCACCGGTCCGGGTGTCCGTCATCGATGGTCACGTTGATCTGGTGGAGTTCGTCCAAAGCAAGGTTCTCGACGAGGCGAACATCGCCAGCATCGGGGCGAAGGTCGATGAGCTCATCGACGCCTCCGACAAGCCTCGGCTGTTGCTCGACTTCGAGACGGTCGAGCACCTGTCCAGCGCCGCGCTGGGCATGCTCATCAACGCGAACAACCGCATACGCGAGAAGAACGGCCAGCTTCGCCTGTGCAATATTCGCCGGCAGATCATGGAGGTGTTCTCCATCACCAAGCTGGACACGCTCTTCAAGATCTACCCGGATCGCCCCGGCGCCCGCGAAAGTTTCGACAAGTACCGCACGGCCTAGGGCCGGCAGTGCCGTTCTCGACCTGACTTACGACCGCCGTTGCCTCGCCTGCCGATGCCGCCCGTTGCTCCCAATACCAGACTGCGGGTGCCATCGCCTGAAGGCGAGACGTTGTCGTTCGTCATCCCCAGCGACCTCCTGCGTGGCCGGGAGGTGCAAGATGCCATCCTCGACGCGTGCCGGCGGTACGGCTTCGGCGACGACGCCTATTTCGCGGTCAAACTCGCGATGGACGAGGCAGTCACCAACGCCATCAAGCACGGCAACAAGCTTGACCCGGACAAGCAGGTCGCTGTCGACGCCCACGTGACGCCCGAGCGGATCGAGTTGAAGGTCCGCGACGAAGGTCCGGGCTTCGACCCGCACCGCGTGCCGGATCCGACGCTCGACGAGAACCTCGGCAAATGCAGCGGGCGGGGCTTGTTGTTGATCGAGGCGTACATGTCCGACGTCGCCTGGAGTAAAGACGGCCGGACGATTCGGATGGCGAAGGTGAATCGGCCTGAGACGCCGTCGTTGCCGAAGACGGGGTCTTGAGGGGTCAGGCGGGGGTGCGGCCTCGGTTTAGGTGTTCGGTGTTCGATGTAGGCGTTCGGTACAGGTGTTCGACTTTTTCGCTACCTGCGGGCTGTAAGCCCGCGGCTGGGTGATCTTCTGAGTTATGCGCCGAGGGAGCGGGGGTTGAGGAGCCAGTTGTCGTGGCCGGGGACGATCAGGTCGGCGATCTCGTAGACCTCACGCATGGCCTCGGCGGCGGCGTTGGCGTCGTAGGCGTTGGGGAGCACCTGGGCGGCCAGCAGGTGGTCGCGTGTGGGGACGGCATCGCCTGCGATGAGCGTCGTCTGGGTCGGCTCGGCCACGAGAAGCCCGCAGGTGCCGGGCGTGAAGCCGGGGAGCGGGAAGAGGTCGACATTACCGGCGAGCTTGTCACCGTCGGGCGTGCCGATGCGTCGCAGAAGTGTCAGCTCTTTCTCAACCGTCTGGGAGACGGCCGGGTCATCGGCCTTGGCGGCGAGTTCACCCAAATGATCTTCGACGGCGGTCCGCTCCGGATCGTGGATGAGCCACTTGGCCTTGGTGAAGAGTTCGAGCCCGCCGCGGTGTGCGGGGCGAAAGTTGGTCAGGAAGACGACGTCGATATCGCCGGGCTTGAGGCCGGTGCGCTCGAAGAGTCGTGCCTCCAGCGCCTGGGCGGGCAGGCCCGGGTCGACGAGGATGCGAAGCTCTCTGCCGCTCATGGCGGAACCTTCGACGCTGGTGCGAATGAGGGTGGTCGTAGCGTGCGGCGTGCGGACTGGTTGGGTTTCGCCCCAGATGCGGTTGCGTCCGAGGGTGCCGATGCTGACGATGTCGACGCGAACTGCCATGGAAGCGCACCGTAGCCTGCCGTCGTTCTTGTTGATCGCCTTGCTGGCGTTGTTGTGCTGTGCCGTCGCCGGCTGTGGCGGCGGAAGCCGATATCAACAGGCGGAATGGCCTGACGGCCCGGAGGGTGGCGACGTCGTCCTGACGAAGCACTACGCGACCCACACGACGCTCACGGACAGCAAGCAGCGCGAGGCCGTCGCGACGACGCTCGAGCGGTCGCGTGTGCTCTACGAGCAGCTCGCACCGCTGCCGACGAGGCAGGTCGAGCGACGCACCGCCTTCGTGTTTGGCCTGCGGGAAGACTGGGCAGAGCACACGCGTCAGACCCAGGGAAGCCGGGCGGCGCTGTATCTGAACATCGACCGCGGCGGTTTTGCCGACAGCCAAAACTTCTCCACCTTCTTCAGCGGCAGCGTGGCGTCCATGCTGGCAACGGTCCGCCACGAGGGGTTTCACCAGCACATCGCGCTCGGCTTCAAGGAACGTCCGCCCGCCTTCTTGGAGGAGGGGCTGGCGACTCTTTTCGAGGAGGGTTTCGACTACGGCGACATCACCAAACCGCGCAGCAACTTCCGCCGGCTGCGCGAGCTGCGTGAGGCTGTGCAGCGACGCCGGGCGTGGTCGCTCGATCGTCTGCTGACCATGCACGCCGGCCACGTCGTGGGTGCCAACGACCACCGGCAGGTCGGCACGTTTTACGCCCAGGCGTGGGCGCTGGCGTACTTTCTGGTCACCGCCGACGGCTACCGCGAGAAGACGCCCGACCTGATGGCCGCTTATGCCGACGGATCGGCATCGCCGGATCCGCGGCTGGCGTTTGAGCGGGCGTACGGCAAGCGGTTCAACGTGCTCGTCAGCGACTACGAGCAGTTTGTCTTCAACCTGGTCCATCGAGACACTCATGACTAGGGCGACACTGGTGGCGCTGCTGGCTCTCGTCGTGGCGAGCCAGGCGGTCGCGGATGCCGGCGAATTGGAGAAGCTGACGACGGCGGTGCCGTTTCCCCGCGGGCTGGCGATGGCAGATCCAGACGGCGACGGGCAAGAGTCGCTGTACGTGCTGTCCCGCGGCCGATCTCGCGGCGACGGCGGGGCGGACACGCGACTCGACGACCAGGCCGGGACGCTTTGGGAGGTCGATCCGACTACCGGTACGGCGACGGTCTTCGCCCGCCCCACGATGCCGCCGTTTCGGCTGCTGGATCGGACGCTGGCAAGTGCCAACGACGACGTCACGACCGATCGGCCCTATTGCGTGCTGCGGTGGGACGAATCGACCCGAAGCTTCTTTATCTGCGCCTTCAGCGGGATCGATCTGCCGGCCGGCGATCCGCAGGCGGCGGAGAGCGGGTACTTCCGCAAGAACGAGAGCGACGCGGTGCTCCGATACGACGTCGATGAAGGAAACTGGTCCGTCGTCGATCGGCACGAGCGCGGCACCGACTACCCGCACGACAGCGCAGGTTGGGTGCGCGGCCCGAACAACTTGGTCGTTGCCGCCGGCCAGCTCATCGTCGCGGCAAAGGACAACGACCGGCTCGTCGGTTACGACCTCGCGGCGAATCTCGACAAGGACCGCCCGGGTGCCGGGGCGAGGGTTCTTCTCGAAACCGACGTCGTCTTAAGCAACCGGGGCAACGAGCGACGCACCGTCCGCGGCCACAGTGCGGTGGCCGTTAGCGACGGCTGGCTCTATGTCGGGTTCCGTACTTCAGGCGAGATCATCCGACTCCCGATTCTCGGCGACGGCACGCTGGACGAGCAAAAGGCGGAGTTGTTGGCGATGCTGGAGCCCTTCGATCCATCATCAGGCCGAAGCGCGAACGTGACGGACATCGCCTTCGGGCCTGACGGCATGCTCCACGTCCTCTCGGCGACGCCGTCGCGAATCTTTCGCTTCGACGTCGATCCGGCGAACGTGCGCGACTTCGCGCGACGGGACGGCCGTGGATTGATCTCGCGGCGGCGACGGGCAACCCGCGGATGAAGAGCGAGAACCTTCTGATCGACAACGCCGGCAACGTCTACGTGACCAGCGGCGACCCGTACGGCGACCAAGGGCTGGGCGGCGTCGTGTGGGTCATTCGGCCGTAGGCTGCTGGCGATGGGCCTCTTCGACGGAACCAGCCTCGAGCGACCGGTCACCTGCGGCCACTGTGGTAAGCCGGTCGACGAATGCACATGCCCGCGCGACGCGGCGGGCGACTTGCGCCTGCCTACCACGCAGTCGCCACGGGTTCGGAGGGAGAAGCGTCGCGGGAAGTGGACGACGGTCGTGACGGAGATGGATCCGGTCGCTACCGATCTGACTGCGTACGTGAAGGCGCTCAAGACAAACCTTGGCGTCGGCGGAACCGTCACGCCGGACGGCTTCGAATTGCAGGGCGACCACCGCGATCGCGTCGTCAAGCGACTGCAAGACGACGGCTTCAAGGCCAAAGCTTCCGGCGGATAATCGGTGGACTTGATTCGCGGCAGCGCGTGGCCACGATGCCGCGATGCGGAAGTTTCTCGTCTCGATCATCCTGTGTGCCGGCTGCGCGTCCACCGAGGCCGACGCGCCGCCACAACTCGTGACGCCGGAGCGGGACGTCGTGGCCGCACCGCCGACGACGCAGCGGGCCGACCCGGTCATCGCCAGCATCAGCGCGGGCGAGACGACGGTCACTTTGGGTCGCGATCAGTACCTCACGTTTCTTGAAGAAACGCGTGGCCTCGATGCCGTCTTGAATCTGATGCAGCTCGAGATGGCCAAGGAGCAGGCCCGGCAGCTCGACATTGATCTGGCGACGGTGGATGTCGAGGCGGAGATCCGCAGGACCCTCAACACCGGCTTCCGCGGGCCGGACGGAGCTGTACTGGAAATTGGCGACTACGAGGCGGCGCTTCAGCGGGTGTTGACCGAGCAGGGGCTGTCGCGTGCGGAGTTCGATGTGGTGATGGAGACGAACGCCATGCTCCGCGCCGCTGCCGGGCCGCAGATCGATCAGCGTCTGACGGACGACGTGCTTCGCGAAGAGTTCAAGCGTCGCTACGGCGAGCAGGCGGTCATTCGCGTCATCTCGTTCGAGACCATTCGAGAAGCCACCGACACCAAGAATCGGGCCGAGGCGGGGGAGGATTTTGCCGAGTTAGCGACGTCGCTGAATGACGATCCCGGGCTCGCCGGTCGCGGTGGGCTGATCGAGCCCTTCACGCGGCAGTCGAACTTCCCCGAGATCATCAAGACCGCCTCATTTGCTCTAAAGCCGGGTGACGTAAGTGATCCGGTGGAGAGCGAGGGCCGATACCTGCTGATCAAGCTGGAAGAGCTGCGTGAGCCGCGGGCGGTGAAGTTTGAAGACGTTCGTGACGAGTTGAAGGCAGAACTCGTGGCATCTCTGACGGAGCAGGTGGTCGAGCAGTATCGCCGGGTGCTGGCCGGGGTGCTGACGGGGGACGCGTTGGAGATTCACGTGCCGATGCTGGCGGATCAGCTGGAGGCGCGTCTGGAGGCGACGCGTCCGGTGCCGGTGGAGCCGGAGGAATTGAAGCAGCGTCTTGAGGCCGAGCGGCCCACGACTCGCGATAGCATGCGGTAACGCATGAACGCCGTCCTGCCGAAGCCGTCTGAAACCGATCCCGAACCCGTCGAAGACATCGGCGTGGCCGATGGTCCGACGGCCGAGATGTCGCCCGTCTCGGTGGACGTGGCTCCGCGCCTCAAGCGACTGCCGCCGTATCTGTTCGGCCGAATCAACGCGGCCAAGCTGAAGATGCGGCAGGGGGGCCGTGACATCATCGACCTGGGCATGGGCAACCCGACCGACCCGACGCCCGAGCCGGTCGTCGAGAAGCTGGCCGAGGCGGCGCGGGATCCGAAGAACCACCGCTACCAGGCCGCCTCGGCGGGCATTGCCGGGCTCAAGCGGGAAGTCGCGATCAAGTACGAGCGTGAGTACGGCGTGCGGCTCGACCCGGACGATGAGATCATCGTCACCATCGGCAGCAAGGAAGGCATCAGCCATCTGTGCCTGGCGTTGCTCGGCCCGGGTGATACGGCGGTCGTGCCGGACCCGGCGTTCCCGATCCACCTCTACGGCCCGGCGATGGCGGGAGCGAATGTCATCCGCGTGCCTCTGGGGACGGATCAGGCGTTCCTGGACAACGTCGAGAAGACGCTGCGGGACCTGTTCCCGAAGCCGAAGTTGTTGATTTTGAACTACCCGCACAACCCGACGGCCGCGACGGTGGACGCCGACTTCATGCAGGCCGCCGCGGACTTGTGCGGTCGTTACGGCGTGATGTGCTTGAGCGACTTCGCGTACGGCGACATCGGCTTCGACGGCTACAGGCCGCCGAGCTTTCTGGCGGCCAAGGGGGGCAAGAAGGTGGGCGTCGAGTTCACCACGATGAGCAAGGGGTACAACATGGCCGGCTGGCGCGTCGGGTTCTGTTGTGGCAACCGGGACATGGTTGCCGCGTTGAAGACGATCAAGGGCTACTACGACTACGGCAGCTTCAACCCGATCCAGATCGCGGGCGTGATTGCTATGCGTGAATGTGCCGCGACGCCGGGCGAACAGGCGGAGAAGTACGAGAGCCGTCGCGACGAGGTCTGTCGCGGCCTCGATCGTCTCGGCTGGAGCTACGAGAAGCCGCGTGCGAGCATGTTTGTGTGGGCAAAGATCGCCGAGCAGCACTTCAAGCCGGGCGAGGACGACATCGACTTCAGCATCCGCATGCTGGACGAGGCCGAGGTGGCGTTGGCCCCCGGCGTCGGGCTTCGGCGAAGCGGGTGGCGGGTTTGTGCGGATTGCATTGGTCGAAAACGAGCAACGGCTGCGTCAGGCGATGCGGAACCTGCAGCGGGCGCTGAGCTCTTGATGCGGACATTACGTTGTGACTGCACAGATTTGGCTGTTGCATTTGGTTGGTGCGGCACCATCATGTCGCCCATGCATCTCCGTGTCGCCGCATCGCTACTGCTCCCGATTTCCGCAGCTTCTGCGGCAGGTGTGGCTGACACGCGTGTTGTCGTCGGCGATGGTGCCGCCAACGTTCAAGCTTCACAGCTTGGCTTCGCCGTGCATACCAGACTCGTGCTGCCGGCGCTCAACGACCTGGGTCAGGTTGCTTTGGTGGGGAAGGACGCATCAGACAGCGATCGGCAGGGGGTGTATGTGATCGACGAAGACGGCTCACCGACGGCGTTGGTCAAAGCTGGAGATCTTACTTCTGACGGACTTGGTGCCTTCGTCAACTTCAACAGCGCGAGCGTCTCTCTGAACAACAGCGGAGAAGCTGCATTTTATGCGGTTGAAGAGTCTGCTGGCAACGGGGGGACGACGGGCATCTACGTCTACAACAACGGTGCTGCTGGCAGGGTCGTTGCGGAACACGAGCCGTTCTTGGACCTCGGCGACGTCTATGCGTTCATGGCCCCAGGGTACTACCCCTCATCGAATTCGGAAGGAACGGCTCACGCGGCGAAGACCTCGATCAATTCAGACGGACTCACTGCCACGACTGTCTTATTCATTACCGACGGCTTCAAGCTTGCGGTGGTAGCGGGCGACGGAGTGTCCGCGTCACGCTTAATTGCTTTGTCGGGCGAGCCAGCTTCTCAGGGCCATAATTTTGGGGGTTTTGCTCCAAAGTCGACGCATCTGGTGGATGATGCAGGGCGTGTCGTTTTTGGCGACAGGCTGAGTCTGGGACACCTTGCCGTCATCGCGACAGACAGCGACGGGGGGCACACGATCGAGTACTTTGACGCGGTCGGCGGTGTGACCGCAACTGGAGCAACCAACTTTGAAGGCCGGTTCACTACCATCACCTCAGTGGCATCCCAGTCTGGAACGATCTACGCCGGTGGGAACTTTCTCGACGGTTCAGGCTCGATCAAGACGGCTATTTTCGCGAGGAAAGATGGTCAGGCCGTTCAAGTGGTGGCTGAAGGTGCGACCGTGTTGAGTGACCCATCGAACCCGCTCATGACGCCTGACGTGCTCAGCGGAAACAACCATGGCGAGGTGGTCTTCTTCGAGACCGGTGACTCGATGACGGACTTCAAGTCATTGAGCGTCGCAGGGCGTGACGGGGTCGTACGAATCTTGTCGACGGATGAGCCAGCGCCGGACGGACGTGGTGCCTTTGGCGGTCGGGATTCTTTGCGAGGGATCGCAAAGTGAGTCCGCGTCGATCAATGATCGTGGACAGGTCGCGTTCACCGGTCGATTTACGTGATGCAAGTACAGAGCCGGCAAGCAGCTTCGAGGAGATCTTGTTCTACGACCCTCAGCTGGGCCTCATCTCCGTGCAGCGTGAGGGGGCGGAATGGAACGGCTCAACCATTCGGTGGATCGCGACAGAAACTGGAGGTCTCGGTGGCGGAGACAACGCGGACTCCTTCAACCAGTCCGGGCAGATCGCCTATGCGTTCGAAACCGTCGACGGTCAGACGGGCGTGGCCCTCTGGACGCCGCCGGAGATTGACGACATCCTGCCGGGCGATGCCAACCTGGACGGCGTTGTGAACCTCGCGGACTTCGGGCTGCTCCGGGCGAACTTCGGCGACGACTTCGCCTACCTCACCACCGGCGACTTCGACGGCGATCGAGACGTCGATTTGGCGGACTTTGGCGTCCTGAGGGCGAACTTCGGCGGCACGGTAGGCGACTTGGCGGTGATGGACGCCTGGGCCGCGACGGTGCCGGAACCGACGGGCCTGCTGGCCGGTGGTGCACTGACCGGCGCGGTTGGCCTCCTGCGTCGGCGTCGCTGGCGCTAACAAAAGGTGCAGAAAGTGCTCCTAGCGCGATCCTCATGCGGCCGGAGGTCGTTTGATGTGTCACACTTGTTGAAACACCCGCTGGCTGAAGCCGCCGGGCACCAAACGCGAAGCTCCTGATTCACATGCTGTTTCGAGATGCCCCTACCGTCCTTGCCGCCCTTGCCAGCGGCACCTTTGTAGTGTCCGCCTCGGCCATTTCCCTCGATGGCCCGGGTCATGCCCACTTCCCCGGATGTTCCCATGACATCCGCGAAGGTGGATCAACCGGTGGCAGCACCGACTTTATCCTGAATACCACTTGGAGCCGCACCGCCATCAGCGGCAGCGGCATTCAGCGGGGCGACGCATTGACGCTCACCTGGGGGTTCGTCCAGGAGGGTACCAGCTGGATCGATGGCACCAGTGACCTCATCGACTTCCTCGATGACACCATCGGCGCGGGCCCCGGCGGAAGCGATCTGACGCAACGACCGTGGTTCGGCAGCTTCGAGCAGTCGTTCGCGCGTTGGGGCGAGCTCAGCGGCATCACCTACGTCTACGAGGCGAACGACGACGGATCTAGCCGTTCCAACTCGCAGTTCAACGGTGTCTTGGGCACTCGGGCCGATGTCCGCATCGGTGGCAGCTTCCGCGACGGCAACAGCGGCGTCTTGGCGAGCAACTTCTTCCCGACGTCCGGCGGCGACATGACGCTCGACACAGGCGACGTGAACTTCTACGGCAACTCCGCTGCCAATTTCCGCCCGCTGCGGAACGTGCTCATGCACGAGCACGGCCACGGACTGGGCATGAGCCACGTCGAGAGCAACGACGCCTCCTTCCTCATGGAGCCGTTCATCAACACCAGCTTTGACGGCCCGCAGCTCGATGATCTTCGCTCGCTGCACCGCGGCTACGGCGACCGCCTGGAGAAGGATGGCGGCAACGACACCGTCGCTCTTGCGACTGCCCTCGGCGACGTCACCGACACGCTTCGGCGGCATCGGGCTCGACGCCAGCAACAACACGCGGGTCGAGGCCAGTGCCGTCGACTTCGTCAGCATCGACGGTGCAAGTGATACCGACTTCTTCAGCTTTGACGTCACGAGTTCGGCACTGGTCGACCTCGTCCTGACCCCATTCGGCGGCACCTACAGCCAGGGTGCTCAGAACGCCAACAATGAGTCTGTCGACGACAACTCTGATGACAACGACCTGACTCTGAGCCTGTTCGACACGGACGGTTCGCACGCTTCTGGCCGAGATCGACTCGTTTGCGGGCGGATTCGTCGAGTCGCTGTCGGACTTCGTCCTCGATTCCGCCGGCACGTACTACGCCCGGATCACGGGTGCCGTCGATGCGATGGTGCTCTACTCGCTGACGGCCGAGGCGGATTCGGTGTTGCTTGGCGACGCGAATGGTGACGGGACGGTCAACCTCGCCGACTTCGGCATTCTTCGTGCCAATTTCGGCTTGACCGGTGGGTTTGCAAGTGCCAACTTCAACAACGACCTCATCATCGACTTGGCCGACTTCGGGATCCTGCGGGCCAACTTCGGCTCATCCAATGCTTCCGACCTCGCGATCCTGGATGCCTGGGCCGCTTCGATTCCGGAGCCGACGGCCGGCCTGATGGCCGTCGCCGGCCTGGGCCTGCTGGCCCGTCGTCGTCGGGCTTGAACCAGGATTGTCTGGAACTTCTAGCCGGCCGAGACAACGCGTCTCGGCCGGCTATTCTGTTGCGGCTTGCCCGGTTTGCGGGTACCGCCGGACTGATCTCCCCGCTCTGTCGACGCCCGAACGGTTCGTTCGCTTTCGTTGAGGCCAGTCGTCACGCACGTCGCGTAGGAAGCCTGCCAGCTTCGGCGGGCGGCGCTTCGTCCGTCCTCAACCAATGACCAGAACCTCCTTGAGCACCGAAACGCAGACGACCGAGATCTCTTTCAGCGACCTGAACCTCAACAAGCAACTGCTGGCCAATGTGGCCCGTGAGGGTTACGAGCACGCGACCCCCGTTCAGTCGGCAGGCATTCCGCCAGTGCTGGAGGGACGCGACGTGCTTGGCAGCGCTCCGACCGGCACCGGCAAGACCGCGGCCTTCACGTTGCCGATGCTTCACAAGCTCTCCCGCAAGCCGGGCGACGGCAAGCGGGCGGTCAAGGCCCTGGTGCTCGCCCCGACACGCGAATTGGCGGTGCAGATCGCCGACAGCCTCGAGACCTACGGCCGGGGTACCGGCGTCCGCCACGTCGTCATCTTCGGCGGCGTCAGTCAGTACCGACAGGTCAAGGGCCTGCGGGGCGGCGTCGACGTCATCATCGCGACGCCCGGCCGATTGATGGACCTGATGCAGCAGGGCGAAGTCGACCTGTCGCGCGTCGAGTTCCTCGTCCTCGACGAGGCCGACCGGATGCTGGACATGGGCTTCATCCCGGCGGTCCGGAAGATCGCACTCGAGCTGCCGAAGAAGCGGCAGACGTTGCTCTTCAGCGCGACGATCCCGCCGACGATTCGAAAGCTGGTCGAGGAGCTGCTGACAAACCCTGTTCGGGTTGAGGTGAAGGCCAAGGAAGCCACGGCAGACAAGATCGACCAGAACGTCTTCTTCGTGAAGAAGAACGACAAGCCGGACCTGTTGGCCCATGTGGTCGATCGTTATGGCGTCGACTGCGGCATTGTCTTCAGCCGGACGAAGCACGGTGCGGACCGCGTCGTCAAGCAACTCGATCAACGCGGCATCCGCGCGGTCGCCATCCACGGCAACAAGAGCCAGAACCAGCGTCAGCGGGCGCTCGACGGTTTCCGCAAGGGCAAAGTGCCGATCCTGGTTGCGACCGACGTCGCCGCTCGTGGCATCGATGTCGATGGCATCACGCACGTCATCAACTACGATCTGACGCACGAGCCGGAGACGTATGTGCACCGCATCGGCCGCACCGGCCGGGCCGGGGCGGCGGGTATGGCGTTCAGCTTCTGCGACGGCGAGGAGCGGGCGTACCTGCGTGACATTCAGAAGCTGCTCAATCGTGAGATCGAAGTCGTCGCGGATCATCCGTACCCCGATGGTCGCCAGCAAGAGCGTGCGGCCGCACCGCGTGGTCCTTCGGGGCGTCCGCAACACGATCGTGCTGCCGGCGGGTACGGGCGGGGCAAGCGCGGCGCTGCACCGGGCAAGCGGGCCGATCATCCGCTGAGCGCGAACCGGCCACAGGGTGGCGGTGGGGCGGGTACACGTCAGCCCAAGCCGCACCGCAAGGGTCGTCGTCCGGCACCGGTCGGTCGGTAAGGCGGTTGACAGGTAGCCGCTTTGCCACGATGACGACGGCATGTGGCTGCGCTTCCTCGTTGCACTACACGTTCTGTTGCTCGTCGCCTCGGCGTCGGCGCAGTCGCCTTCTTCGGGCGGCTCGTCTTCATCAGGAGGGGCTGGCAGTTCCGAGGTGGTCGACGCCGTCGAGGCCGTCGGCGAGGCGGCGGTGCAGGCGATTCGCGGGGAGCAGTCCGTCGGTCAGCGATCCGAAGCACGACAGCATCGAGTCGCCGCGGAAGACGATCCTGACCTTTCGCGAGAACATGGGCTATCTCCGCGAAGGGCGTGAAGACGCCTGGCCGCGGGTGCGTCAGACGCTGGCGGTGCCGGCCGACTTTGCCGACGACGATCTTCGTCGGGCGGCGGTCGCGCTGGATCATGTCTTCGATCGATTCGGCGAGGTTCGGCCCAGTACGCTGCCCGGTGAAGATGCCGTCGAGGCCACGGGCGTCGGACGGATCGAGGTCTTCCCGCGGCAACTCGATCATGAGACGGTTTGGTCCGCAGACTCGGCAAAGCACCGGATGGCGAGATCGTCATCTCCAAAGGTACGGACGGCCTTTGGCAGTTTGAAGCGGGTACGGTTGCCGGAGCGGAGGACCTTTTCGAGAGCGTCAAAGATGTCGCTCCCAGCTACCCGAGGGACGGCGACGAGATGCTCCAGCGCATCCGCGCGATCTTGCGCCCAACCTGGAGCGAGACGCCGTGGTGGGGCTGGTTTGCACTGGGCGGCTGTATATTGGTCGGTTTCGTCGCCGGCACGATCATTGGCAAGTTGGGGAGGAAGGTGGCCACTGTCGCGGCGGATCGGGATCTCGATCTCATCGCCCGGGTGGTCCGCGAAGCCGCGCCGGTTCTGGGGCTTGCCGTGTTCGCCGTCGCAACGGTCGCGGGAACTGGCTTCATGGAGTTCGGGCCGACGCTGGCGGCTTGGCGATGGACGCTGGCGCAGCTGCTGGCGCTCGTCGTCATCGGCTACGCCGTCTTCAAGCTCGCGGGCATCGCGGGGGCGGTGCTGGCAAATCGAACGAGCTCGGGCGACGAGTCGTACGCGAAGACGATCGTGCCGTTCATCGTCGAGGCGGTGCGGTTTGTCGTTGCGCTGGTGTTTGTCGCGGTCGTGTTGCAGAACCTGTTCGGCGTGAGCGTCGGGGCGCTGCTCACCTCTTTCGGTGCCGTGGGCCTTGCCCTTGGGTTGGCGGCGAAGGAGTCGGTGCGAAATTGGCTGGGGGCGATGACGATCTTCCTGGCCAAGCCGTTCGAGGTGAACGACTGGATCATCTTCGACAACTTATTCGGCCAGGTGGAGCGGGTCTCGCTCAACGCGACGCACATCCGGACCGTCCGCGGCGAAGTGATGATCGTGCCGAACATGAAGTTCATCGACGGCACCGTCCTGAACGCGAACCGCCGGCACTACCTGCGGCGGACGATGAACTTGGCGTTGCCGTACGACACGACACCGAAGCGGTTGGAGAAGGCGCTCAAGATCGTGCGAGAGACGCTGACCGGCGATGATGTTCGTGAGGACGGGTCGTACGAAGAGGTCGGCAAGGAGCCGCACGTGACGTTCCAGAACTTCGAGGCAGATCACCTGCAGATTCGGGCGTACTACTGGTTCCGCATCCCGCCGAGCGAGGCCGGGTGGTACGACTTCCTGGAGCACAATGATCTGGTCAACCGTCGGCTGTTGGAGGCTTTCGACGAAGCGGGCCTGAGCTTTGCCTTCCCGACGCAGACGATTCGGCTGACGGACGACTCTGAGCGCGGCTTTGCGATCGACATGCCGGGCAAGACGGAAGAATGATCTGGCATCTGACAGAATCGTCTTGTCTGTGACGGACGATTCAAGGTACCTTAGTGTCACCTGGTCGCCCGACCGTCGGTCGGCCCTGCCTTTGAGCAAGCGGCGCTTTGACACGCGCCTTGTCCCTGAGGGGACGATCGTCGCCGGCCGACGAATGACGAAAGCCACGGCCCCCGGCGGTTACCACACGATTCGACCGAGACCTCCTGAATGAGAAGCCGCAGACCGAGGAACCACAACGCCCGCGAAGACGCGTTCTTTCGCCACAACAGACAAATCCGCATCAGCCCGATCCGGCTGATCGACGCCGAGGGGGAGATGCAAGGCGTCGTCCCCACCGATCAGGCGCTGCGGATGGCCCAGGATGCGGGCCTCGACCTTGTCGAGATCGCGCCCAACGTCCGACCGCCGGTCTGCCGAATTCTCGACTACGGCAAGTGGAAGTACGAGCAGCAGAAGAAGAGCGACAAGCAGCGTGCGACCCAGCGTCACACCGGCTTGAAGGAAGTGAAGATCAAGACGACCAAGATCGATCCCCACGACCTGAACATCAAGACCGAACGCGCTCGCAAGTTCCTCGAAGAGGGTTACAAGGTTCAGGTCACCCTCCAGTACCGCGGCCGTGAGATGGCCCACCAAGACATCGGTCAGAACCTGCTGAACAGCGTCAAGCGCGACCTGTTCATGATCTCGAAGGTCGAGCAGGACTTCCGCATGCAGGGCCGACGTGGGAACATGGTGCTGGCTCCTGACAAGAAGGACGCCAAGAAGGTGCGTGCGCCGGATCCGGGCGAGCACATCACCGTGGGCACCAAGGGTGTTGCCCTGGCCGAGGCGGCTCCGCGAGTCGATCCCGACGCGGCGACCGTGACGAAGCCGGCCCGGAAGACGCTCTTCCCGACCCGTACTCCGACGCAGCCCGGCGAAGACGGCGAAGCGGCTCCGAAGCAGAAGGCGACCTTCGGCCTCCCGCCTCGGAATGCAGACGATGCCGTCATCCCGACGCCGGTGGAGCCTGCAGAACCCGAAGCAGAGACGGACGACAAAGCCCAACCCGCGGCCGAGTCGGCGTAGCGGGGTTTCGTCACCGCCATCACATGAAGAAGCCGCAGCCCTCAACGGTCTGCGGCTTTTCTTGTTCTTTGGAGATGGTCGTTCGCCTGACGCCGCCGCGACACTTGCCCGTCGTCCTTGCAGCGTCTGGGCTCTGGTGTCGCCGCGGCTGACTGCAAGCTGCTCTAGCTCGAAAGCAGTCGGGCGGCTACCGCACCAGGTGCGGGGACGAAAACCGCCTTCTCGTGCTCGATCAGCTTTGCGACGCGCCTGACATGTCTGCCGCCGGTGAAGGGCGTCATCAGGAACGTTTCTGCGACACGAAAAAGCGTTCGCTCACCGACGAGGTCGGTGCCGACGCAGAGGATGTTGCAGTGATTGTGTTCGCGAGCAATGCGAGCGGTGATCTCGTCGTGGCAGGTCGCAGCGCGAGCACCGGCGACCTTGTTGGCCGCGATGCCCATCCCGATGCCGCTGCCGTCGAGAAGGATGGCCACGTCGAACTCGCCCTCTGCGATGAGGCGTGCTACGGGCAGCGCGTAGTCCGGGTAGTCACATCCTCGCGTTCCTTCGTCGCAGCCGAAGTCTTCTATTTCTTCGATGCCCTCGACGACGCCGTCGCTGCGTAGGCGGTCGAGCAGGCGGTGCTTGGCGGCGAACCCGCGGTGATCGCTGGCGATGGCCACGCGACGCGGTGGGTGGAATGCTTGGTCACTTAGAGACGACTTGAGACGTTTCGAACTGATGGCTGACTCTGGCAAGACGGGCGCGGGTCGGGCGTCGAGCGTCGGGCGTCCGTCAGTTGCACTTCGTGGGTAGCCGTCGCTCATAGAGGTCCTTCCTTCGGCATCGGATGTTTCGGCGAGCGGTTCCAATCCGCGGCCGATTTCTGCCAGAGCCTTTCGGCCCCGACGTACTCGCCCAATGTACCACGCCAGCCACCTCATGCGTAGGCGACTGTGTGGCAGCAGCAACGCACCCAGCCTCAGAAGCTGCGTCAAATTGACAGACTTCCGTCGATACAGCTACTTCTTGCTCCTCACGGGAGCTTCTCGAGCCGGCTCTCGACCAGCGTCTCCAGCTTCGTCGCCAGTCGCATGTACGAAGCTGCATTCGACCCGATCGGGTCCTCGATGTCTCCCGCCGGATCGAGCTGAACCACCTTCTCCGCCGCGGACGGAACGAGGCCCAGCACGCCTTGCCGATGTCCGCCGGTCATGGTGATGATGAGGTCGCTGCGGTTGATCATGGCCACATCCAGCGGACTGCTGCGGTGACCTGCCAGGTCGCTGCCGAGCGATCGCACCGCATCCGCCGCGGCGGGGGTGGCTCGCATGCCGGGCATCGCGCCCGTGCCGGCAGAGATGACTTCGTAGCCTGCCTCGCCGAGCGTCTGCGGCGTCACGTCGAGCTTCTTGGCCAGCACCTTCTTCGCTAATGCCATCGCCATCGGGCTTCGGCATGTGTTGCCGCTGCAGACAAATAGAACCGTCGTGCGAAGCAGACGCTCGATGATCCGCTTGTCGTAGATGCCCTCGCGTACGACGTTCCAAGTCTCGCCGTTTGCATCGACGCTGACGACCGTGCTGGGCCTGGCGTAGCGGGTAGTGCCGCCGTCGTAGAGCGTCGAGACGCCTAGCTTGTCCAGGCTCTGCACGTCGGGTGCCTTGCTTGCTTCGCCACCACGAGGCAGGCCGATGCGTGTCAGGATGCAAGGCTGCCCGGCTGCGGCGAGAACGGCCGTCGTGAAGCTGTCATCAGGACAACGCAGCGTCACTCGTCCGTCGGCATTGAAAAGGTCACCCGCCGCGACACCCAATCTCTCGGCGGCGGAAGCGTCCGCGGCGAAGCTGATTGCGACAGGCCCCGGCCAAAGCTTGCGAAGAAGTTGGTTGATCTTCTCGGTCCGCTTCACCCCGAACGCCTCGACATCGTCCGCCGACGCCAGGTGCGGCGTCATGGGCGCCGTCGACTCGCCGCGAAGATTTGTCAACGCCTCCGACACCCCGGGCTTCGCCGCCAGGCCGTAGACGGTCTCGGTGGGCAAGCAGACGATGCTGCCGGACGTCAAAGCGGCAGCGGCTTCGCGGGCCGCGTCGGCGAGGTCGAGCGTGTAATCGTTGAGGTCGACGCGGCGTACAGACATGGGTTGCGTGCTGAGACGAAAGGACCAGGCCGGCAAGAGTAGCCCCAACGGCTCCCGAAGTGCGTCAGGCGATCAGTACGCGACGGTCTCGCGAAGCGCCCGGCCGATCCGCGGCGAGTCGGGGAGGTAGTCGTTTTCCAACTTGTAGTACGGCATCGTCACATCGAAACCCGCAACACGCTGAACCGGGGCCTCAAGATTCAGGAAGCAGTGCTCCTGGATCAGCGCGCTGATCTCGGCACCGAGGCCGCAGGTTTTCGGGGCTTCGTGAACCACTACCGCTCGGCCGGTCCTGCTGACGCTGGCAACGATCGTCTCCACGTCGATCGGCCAAAGCGACTGCAGATCGATGACGCTCGGCAGAGACGTGATCCGGCAGGTTGTCCGCGGCCTCAAGGCAACGGAAGACGCTGGCACCCCACGTGATGAGCGTGACATCAGAACCTTCTTCGAGCACCTCCGCCTTACCAATCTCGATCGTGTAATCGTCTTCTGGAACCTCTTCACGGAAGCTGCGATAGACGCGTTTCGGCTCGAAGAAGACGACCGGATCCGGGTCGCGAATAGCCGCGGCGAGCAGGCCCTTGGCGGCGCGGGGACGGCTCGGCATCACCACCTTGAGTCCCGGCGTGTGGACGTAGACCGCCTCGGGCGAATCGCTGTGCAATTCCGGAGCGTGGATCCCGCCGCCGACGGGGACGCGGACGGTGAGCGGGCACGTCAGCCCGCCGCGGTTGCGGTTGCGGCAACGGGCGGCCTGGTTGACGAGTTGGTCGTACGCCGGGCCGAGAAAGCCCTCGAACTGGATCTCCGGAACCGCCTTCATGCCCGCATGGGCGAGCCCGACGGCGGTGCCCATGATGCCGCCTTCCGACAGTGGCGTATCGCGCACGCGGTCCTCACCGAACTCTTTCTGCAAGCCATCGGTCAGACGAAAGACGCCGCCGTTCAGGCCGACGTCTTCGCCGAGCAGAATGACGTCCTCGTCCCGCCGCATCTCTTGACGGAGGGCCAGGTTGATCGACTCGACGAGGTTCAGCTCGGCCATGGGTGTTGCTCAAACGGTGACGGCTTCGTCCGCCTCGATGCGGCTGAGTTTCGGCTGCTTGGGCGACTGCCCGATCGACGCCGGTGCGATTGGTTTCACGCTGGCGGATCAGCTCACGAGTCGGCTCGGCGAAGGCATGGTTGAAGGCGTCCGCGATCGTCGGCTTCTCGATCTCCATCGCCGTCGCGACGACTTCCTTGACGATCCGCTTGGCCCGCTCGCGTGCTTCGGTCTCGGCATCCTCGTCCCACTTGCCGCGGGCTTCGAGGTAGAGCCGCGTGCGGATGAGCGGATCCGCGGCCAGGCCACGCTCGTGCTCTTCCTTGCTGCGATAGCGACGACGAGTCATCGACCGTCGTGTGGTCTGCGATGCGATAGGTCGTTAGCTCCACGAGCGACGGACCGTTGCCCGCACGGGCGTGCCGGACGGCGTCGCGGCAGACCTTGAAGCTGGCGAACAAGTCGTTGCCGTCCGCCTGATATGCCGGGATGCCGTAAGCGAACGCCTTCTGCGCGAAGGTCTGACTGCGCGTCTGCTTCTCGGTCGGCACGCTGATGGCCCAGCCGTTGTTCTGGCAGACGAAGACGACCGGAGCGTTGCCGACCGCGGCAAAGTTCAACCCGTCGTGGAACGCGCCTTCGCTCGTCGCACCGTCACCGAAGAAGCACATGCAGGTGCGATCGGTGCCGTGCTTGGCGTTGTCGATCTTGAACTTCCAACCGATGCCGGCCGCGTGCGGGAGGTGGGCCCCGATGCTGATGCAGATGGGCGACACGCCCAGCTTCTTGTCGATGTCGTTGCCCCGCTCGTCGCCCATCCAGTGCAGCAGAATCTGGTGCATCGGCAGGCCCAGGTGAAACAGGGCGATGTTCTCCCGGTAACTCGGCACAACGTGGTCATGCCCGGCGATGAGCGTCATCGCCGCTGCGAGTGGACCGGCTTCTTGACCTTTGTTCTGCGGGAACGTGCCCATCCGGCCGCTGCGCTGCAGGCGATAGGCGGCGTCGTCGAGTTCGCGGGCGACGAGCATCTCGCGATAAGCACCGACGACGGCGTCGTCGTCGAGCACGTCGCGCACTTCGTCGGCCAGCGTCTCGTCGACCGATCCGTCGGCTGCGAGAATCTCGACCCGTTGAACGGTGCCGGTGAATGTGTCGGTAATGGGCATGGCGAGACCTCCTGGCGCGGGGACGGAGCTTTGCGGAATGCTACGCGTTGACATCGCCCTGGTGCGGCCGGACCCCTCGTCGCGTCAATCGGCTAGGCCCGGTCGATCTCGAACCGGTCGCGCGTGGTTGCGTACGACGATCCGCCGAGCCGGCCGATCGCGTCGAGCTTTGCCGTGTCGACGACGCCATCGCCATTGGTCACGGCGTCTCGGGCGTGCAGCAACACGACCTCGCCGAAGACGAGCGTCGTCGACATCGGCCCGCCGTCACCCAGATCGAGGGTGTGGCTGACGCGACACTCCAAATGCACGTCCGCCTCGGCCACCCGCGGAGCGGCGACACGCTTGGCGGGCTCTCGGGTGAGGCCCGCGTGGTCGAACTCGCTCTCGTCGCGGCCGAGGGTGGCGCTGGTCTGGTTCATCGCCTCGGCGAGCTTGCGGGAAACGATGTTGACGACGAAGACGCCGGTATCGATTGCGTGGAGGACGCTGTCCTTCTGCCTGCCGTCACGGTCGCGTGAGCCGCTGAAGAAGACCGTCGGGGGCTTCGCGCAGACTGCGTTGAAGAAGCTGTACGGGGCGAGGTTGTCGACCCCGGCCTTGCTGGTCGTGCTGATCCAGCCGATCGGTCGCGGCACGACGATGCGGACCAATTCGCTGTACAGCCGCTTGGGATCTTCGACGGCCGGATCCAGTTCCATGACCGCAGGCTAGCGACAGGCAAGTCGCCGTTGCGCCGCAAGTGGCGATGCTGCGGGCTAACGTGGCCAATCATGTCGCTTCTCGAAGGAAAGACCGGCCTCATTCTCGGCATCGCCAACGACCGCAGCATCGCCGCCGCCATTGGCAAGGTGGCACACGACCACGGCGGCGAAGTTCGCCGTCACGAACCTGCCGGGTGAAAAGATGCAGAACCGGGCCCGCAAGGCCATGACCAACGGCGGATTCGGCGATAACCCGCTCTTCGAACTCGACGTCGCCAGCGACGAGAGCCTCGACGCCTTCTTTGACGGCGTGAAGAGCGAGTTCGGCAAGATCGACTTCGTCGTCCACTCGCTGGCCTTCGCGAACAAGGATTATCTGGCGGTCGGCAAGTTCATCGAGACGCCGCGGGACGTCTTTGCCCAGGCGTTGGACATCAGCGCGTCACAGCCTGATCGAGATCGCACGCCGGGCCGAGCCGATCATGAACGACGGCGGCAGCATCATCGCGATGACCTACCTCGGCAGCGACCGGGCCGTGCCGGGGTACAACGTCATGGGCGTCGCCAAGGCGGCGCTCGAATCAACGTCGCGTTACCTCGCGTACGAGCTTGGCAGCCGGCAGATTCGCGTGAACACGATCAGTGCCGGGCCTGTCCGGACGCTGAGCGCGATGGCGGTCGGGGGCATTGATGAAATGTTCGACCACACGACGCAGAAAGCACCGCTCAAGCGAAACATCGAGGCCGAGGAGGTCGGCAAGGCGGCGGCGTACCTGCTGAGCGACCTTTCCAGCGGCACGACGGGACAGAACCTGTACGTCGACAGCGGGTTCAACATCGTCGGCCTCTGATCCGCCGCTTGACCGCCCGAACGTGCCGGCTAAAGTGGCGGCCCGCCGGTGCAAGTCGGCACGCCTGCAAGGCTTCGGCCTGGCGGCGACAACTCGACGCGGATGTAGCTCAGTGGTAGAGCATCACGTTGCCAACGTGAGGGTCGTGAGTTCGAATCTCATCATCCGCTTTCGGCAGATTCTGATTCTTCCTGCCGAACCAGTAGACACACATCATCTCCAGCACCCGTAGTTCAATTGGATAGAGCGTCGGCTTCCGAAGCCGAAGGTTACAGGTTCGATCCCTGTCGGGTGTACTGCTTCGCGACGCGGTTCGGGTCGCCCCGGTCGACTCACCGAAGTCGCACGTCTTAGCCCGTTGTGGGCGGAGCAAACACGTTCAGAGGTGCAGGAATGACTTCGGCTTCCAATTTGCCGGCACCCGTCCAGTCGCCATCGACGTTGAACGGCAGCGCCGGCTCGGCCCACAGCTCGAACTTTTTACCAGTCAACTGATGAACCAGCTCGCTCTTGAGCACGTTCCCCGACATCAGCCGGGCGGATAGAGCCGCCAGGTCGAAGGCGGTGCCGGGGGTGGTCAGGACGAGATTGAGCAGGCCGTCCGACGGGTCGGCGGCCGGGGCGACACTGATGCCGCCGCCGGCGTAGCGGGCGTTGGCGACGACGACGTTCAGGATCTCTGCGGTCGCAGGATCGCCGTCATCGATGCGGTAATGCAGCGTGTGCGGCTCGAGCTCCGCCCGCGTCTCGACGGCGGCCCGGGCGTAGGCGAGTGGGCCCCATCGCTTCTTGAGTTCAGGCGTCAGGGCGTGCTGGAGCTTCGATGAGAACCCACCGGCCAAGACGTTGACGGCGTAGCCGCCTTCGATGCCCTTCTCGGAGTGAAGCTTCCACCGGATGAGGTCGAGTGGCCTGACGTGGTCGATGTACAGCAGGCCGAAGGCGGCTTCGGGGTCGTCGGGTAGATCGAGTCCGCGAGCCAGATCGTTGCCGGTGCCGATGGGGAGGATGAGCAAATCGGGCAGTCGTTTGATGCCGGCGTCACGGGCTCGCATGAGGCCGGAGATGGCAACGCTGATCGTGCCGTCGCCACCCGCGACTGCCAGCACGCCCACGCCGTCCTTGGCCGCCTGGGCCGCTTCGTCGGCCACCTGTGCGATGGTCGTCGTCTCGCAGGTCATGCCGTGGTTGTGCCGTTGGCACACGACGGCCCACGCCGCCGCCGCCGAGCCACCGCCTGCCGACGGGTTGACAATGATGCGGAGATCGTCTGACTTCCGTGCCATCGCGCCGACGGTAGCGACCTCGGCTCGCGCGTGGCACGCATCAAAAAGCGTCAGCATTGACCGGGTGCCTCTGTTCCTGAATGATCAGGTCGCATGTCCGCCTCGGCCCAAGATCGTCAGACCAACACCGTCGTGACCGCCAACCGCCGGATCACGCACCCGGCGCTGGACAAGCTCAAGGCCGAGTTTGCCGACGCGGGCCTTGCCGCGGGTGAGTTTCGTGACATGGTGACCGTCCGCGTCCCGCGTGAGCACATTGTGTCGGTTATTACGTTCCTGCGCGACGACGAAGAGCTGCGCTACGACCTGTTACACGAGTTGCACGCCACGGACTACCTGAAGTACCCGGGCGGGGCTCCGGGTCGCTTCGCAGTCACCTACGGCCTGACGAGCACGAACAGCAATCACCGTCTGTGGCTCAAGGTCTTTCTCGACCCGGAGCGCACGACGGCCCCGGGCGAGAACGAGTATCGCGACGAAGATGCGGTCGAGCAGGGCGATCCGGGGCTCTTCATCGACAGCCTGACGGGCGTCTTCGCCGGGGCGGAGTGGCCCGAGCGGGAGGCATACGACATGTTCGGGATCGTCTTCCGGGGCCACCCGGACCTGCGTCGCCTCCTGACCTGGAACGGCTTCAACGCCCGACCGCTCCGCAAGGATTACCCGCTTCGTGGCGTCGGGGAACGCGAGGACTACCCGATCGTCACACGCGAGACCGCCTGACACTCGATCGCCTTCTTTCAATCGATACGAATCGTCCGCGAGACGCTTCGGGTCGAAGCTGCACAACCGACATATGTCTCACCTGATCTCGGGAGGTGACGGATTCCAGAAGGTCTGGACTGAACGCCCGATGCGTTTCGAGCGTTTATGCTGCTGCTGCATTCCGCCATGAACCGACGCCTTGCCCTAGCCGCCCTCGCTGTTGTCTCCGCGAGCATCTCACCCGTCGCCGCCCAAGTCGATCCCTACGACGCGGGCAACTACTACGACGGCATCACCGGCAACGGCACGTCGCTGATGAATCAGCTCGAAGCCCGCCTGAAGTCCGGCCACAACCAGACGACCTACGGCGAGGTCCGGTACGCGTTACCTGACACGGACCGCGATCCGAACAACTCGAGTCGAATGCTGCTGGTCTACACGCGTGAGAGCAACGTCGGAACGTGGCAGAGCGGCAACTACGAGTCGCGCGAGCACGTCTGGCCGGCAAGCCGACAGGGCGTAAGCGGCAGCAACTCGACCGCCGGTCGATACGGCGACATCCACATGCTCAAGCCGGCCGAGCAGGGGATCAACACGACCCGCAGCAACCTGAGCTTCGGCCTGGACAACACGACCGGTGCTGCCCGACGCGAAGGCAGCTACTTCTACGCCGGCGATGCCGACCGCGGCGACGTCGCCCGCATCGCCTTCTACGCCGCCACCCGCTGGCAGGACGACGGCCTGAAGCTCGTCGAGGGCACTGGAAGCGTCAGCTCCCGCGAGATGGGCGATCTCTCGTCGCTGCTCGAGTGGCACTACCTGGACGTGCCGGACACCTTCGAGCGTCGCCGCAACCAGGTCATCTACGACAGCTACACCAACAACCGCAACGCGTACATCGACAGGCCGGAGTACGCCTGGTCGGTCTTCCGCGGCAACGACAACGACACCCAGCTTGCCATCACGACGCCCGCCGGTGAAGGGGCCATGGGCAAGGTGCTTCTGGGCACGGCCGTCAGCCCCACGGTGGAGCTGACGATCGACAAGAACGGGCAAGACGGCACCTATTACGAAGTCCGCACGGAGGGTGACGCGAGTTCGTCTGCCGCCGGGCGATACAACGCGTTCGCGATCGGCAGTTCCGCCGCCGCCAGCACCGCGACCATCGACGTCGGCCTGCCGTCCGGCTTCGGAAACGTCGCGGGGCAGTACGCTGGCAGCGTCATCATCGACAACCTCGACGTCACGACCGGCGGCGGGACCGGCCGGGGTGCTAACGACGCGGACGACGTCTACTCGGTCTCTGCGACCGTGGTGACGCCCAGCAACCCGTCGTTCTCCCAGATCGGCGACGTCGAGAGTGCGACGATCGACCTCGGCATCATCGGGCTTGGCCTGGGTGACTTCGAGTCAGACGTGCCGGTGTACAACCTGGACGAGTTCGGCGTCGGATTCAATCTGGTGGCAGGGCTCGACCTCGACGGTGCCATCTACAACGGCGGAAGCTTCTTCGGACTGGGTGCCATTGCAACTGAAACCGACATCGCCGGCGGGGCGGCGGGGCAGGTCGACGTGATTCTGAGCGATGACCAGATCGGTACGTTCAGCACGGAGTTCTTCATCGGGACCAGCGATGCTGATGACGTCACCGGCGGCCGAGGAACGTTCGGTGGCGAGTCACTGACGCTCAGCCTGATCGGCGAAGTCCGGCTGCCCGGCGACGCGAACGGCGACGGCAACGTGAACCTCGCAGACTTCGGCATCCTGCGTGCGAACTTCGGCAGCGTCATCGGCGACTACCTGACCGGTGACTTCAACCGAGACGGCAACGTGAACCTGGCCGACTTCGGCATCCTTCGCGCGGGCTTCGGGGGCTCTGTCTCGTCTATCGCGATTCTCGATGCCTGGGTAGCGACCGTTCCGGAGCCGATGCTTGCGAGCGTCATGGCCATCGGAACGTTGACGCTGCTTCAGCGTCGCCGGGCGTAGACGTCGCGGCCAGATTCTCGTGCAGGACAGGCAGAAATGCTACAAGCTAAGCGGCATGCCGCTCGCCGTGGCATCAAATGGCAGTCGCTTACGGAGCTGAGTGCTTATGGTCCGGCCGCTATCGGCGACCGCTGCGGCGCTCGCGTTGCCGCGCGAATTCGATGCTGTATCGGGTCCAGGGGCGGGCTTCGAGCCGGGTCTTACTGATCATTTGCCCGGTGCCTTCGCAGATGCCGTAGGTGGCATCATCGATCTTTCCCAGGGCATGGTCGATCTCGTCGATGACGCGTCGCCCGCGGTCGGCAAGGTCCAGCGTGAACTCCTGCTCGTAGCTGTCCGTGCCCACGTCCGCCATGTGGACCGGCAGGGTGGAAAGATTGCCGCCTTCAGGTTGCAGGGCTTCCTTCTCCATGCCTTCGATGTCGCCGAGAAGTTGACGGCGGTGCATGAGCAAGAGGTGCCGGAACTTATCGAGATCTTTAGTGGCGAGCTTGGTCGTCTCGAGACGCGGCTTGTCTTCGAAGGCAGCGTCGTCGGAGCCGTCGCTACCGGGCTTGCCGGCGAGGAAGCTGAGCCTGCTGCCGACGACCGCGGGAGTGGACGGCTTGGTGGCGGCGTCGGCCTTGATCTCGATGTTGTCGCCGACCGCTTCGGCAACTCGTGCCGAGGCCTTGGCCGATGCTTCCGATGCCTTCTTCGTTGCGACCTTCTTGGTCGACGCCTTCTTTGCGGCCTTAGCGGCGGGCTTCTTGACCGAGGCTGCTTTCGATGCAGAGGGCTTGGAAGCCGCCTTGGCTTGTGCCTTGGCGGCGGTGGACGTCGCCGGTTTACGGGAAACCGTGGTCTTCGGCTTGGCCGGGATCGTCTTGGCCTTGGTAGCCGGTGCGGCCTTCGTGGACTTCTTGGCAGTCACTGCCTTGGTGGCGACCGGACGCTTGGCGGACTTGGTCGTCGTCTTAGCTGCTTTGACCTTGGCTGGGGCTACTTTCGTGGTAGCCTTGACTGGGGCAGATTTCTTCGCCACCTTGGGCGCGGCCGCCTTCTTGGGCGACTTGGCTGCGGCCTTACCAGCCTTGGTGCCGGCAGTCTTCTTAGCGCTCTTGGCCACGCTCACCTCGGGTCAGGGTCCGGGAACAACGGGCGGCGTCGGCCCGTCTGCAGGCCGAAACAGCCGTCAAAGCCCCGGAAGTTGCGGCCGGCTCAGGATCCGCGACAATCAGCGTCGCGGCGAAGGGGGGCGGACCATAGTCGCTTCTTTAAGGTAGTCAAGAGCCGACTCGCCGCTCGCGACAGGCTGTCGAATCTCGTCGCCACTTCCAAGACCCCTGCGCCGTCGCACGCTAAACGGTTGCAAGGAAATTGGTTAAGGGCTCGGCCGCTTCAGGGGAGCCGCTCGACCACCTCTTGCACGTACGCCCGAACCCCGCCCACGCCGCGTCGAAGGCCCTGATTGATGCCGTGCTTGTCGAAGAAGGCGATCGCCTTGGTCTTGTCGTACTGGTTCTTCGGGCCCCCCGAGCCCGAATGGTCCACCACCTCGGCCCCGCTGCCACTGCACTCGGCGGCAAGCTGGGCGGGCACCGACTTGTGAAGATACTGCTCGGCGAGGTTGTAGATCTCACCCGCGGTGTCTGCGTCCCCGACGGCACAGGCGAGGGCGTCGGCGACATCCTGCACATGCGTAATCTTGCCGCCGCCGGGTGCGTCTACCTTCTCTCCCGCGGCGGCGCGGCGAATCAGGTCGAACCACTGGCTGCTCTCGAGTTTCGGCTCGATGCCGTAGACCGCCACGGGTCGCCAGGCGCTGGTGTTCATTCCGTACTGAAAGTGGTACGCCTTCAGGAACGGCTCGACACTTGCCTTGTACGCCCCGTAGAGGTTTCCGGACCAGGCCGGGTGCGTTTCCGTAATGGAGGGAGTCGTAACGATCTGGTGGTTGACCGCGCCGCTGCTGACGAACAGGAACTGCCCGACGTCGTGCTGTCGCGCCGTCTCGAGCAGGTCGAGGCTCCCGAGCACGTTTGTGCGAAAGTGGCCGTGCGCGTCTTGCCCGCCGCCGCGCACCGGCGACCAGTCGACCCCGTTGTGGATCACGGCGTCCACACCACTGCACAGCGACGCCATGGCCTCGCGATCCGCCAGATCGCCTACCACAAACTCATCGACAAATGACTCGATGTGACTCCGCTGACTCGTCTCTCGAACGAGCGCTTTCACCACATGCCCACGGCTGACGAGTGCTTCGGCAGTCCGTGAACCAATGAAACCGCTCGCTCCTGTAAGGCCGATCTTCATAGCTACTTCATATGTGAGGAAGTCGCGACTTCAAGCCGCATCAACGACTACGCGCTTCTGTAAGGCTTGCTCACCATCTCGTACAGGGCGTTGACGGTGGACCAGTCAACCACCTCCAAGTGTGCCTTCACGTAGTCGGCCTTTTTGTTCTGATACTTCAGGTAGAAGGCGTGTTCCCAGATGTCGTTCGGCAGCAGCGGAAACGCGCCGGGCATGAAGAACAGGTCGTGATCCGCAACACCCTTGATGCAGAGCTTGGTGCTGACCGGGTCGAACAACAGAGTCACCCAGCCGCTGCCCTTGACCGTCTTGGCGACGTCCATCCAGCGGGTCTTGAACGTGTCGAACGAGCCGAAACTATCGATGACGGCTTCGCCAAGCGGTCCCTTCGGCTCGCCACCCGAGGCACCGTCCTCATTCGGACCCATCGTCGCCCAGAAGATCGAGTGAAGGACGTGGCCCGCATAGTTAAAGCTGAGGGCCCGGTCCAGTCCTGCGGCATGATGAGCGTCGCCGGCATTGGGCTGGCTTAGCTCCTTCATCACAGTGTTGAGGCCGTCGACGTAACCTTGGTGGTGCTTGTCGTGATGCAAACGCATTGTCTGCTCGTCGATGGCATCACTGACTGCGTCATACCCGTAAGGCAAGGCCGGAAGCGTGTACTCGCTGCCGTCGTGCATGCCTCGGAGAACATTCATCAGCTTCGTCGGCATCGCGCCTTCCGGCTGTCGAGCGGCAGCGGTCCCTGCAAGGCCGAACAAACCGGCACCGGCGGCAAGGCCTGCGGCTCCTAGGGGCAGGTTCGACAACACGTCCCGACGGCTCGGCTGCGACGACTGATTCGAATCATTCATACCGACAAGCTAAGCCGTCACGCCCGGTGCGCATACCGACGAAACCGTCTACTCACGGTGCATGCGTACGCTCTTCATGTCGATGGTGTCGCCACTGGTTCGCAACTCGATTCTCTTTGCGCTGACGGTCGCACTCGGTGCCGTGGCGGTGGATCTGGTGGTCAAGCACGTGGCCTGGGACGCCTTCGTCTCCGGCGAACGTTGGATCGACGGCCGGGTGCTTCTCGAGCCGCAACCGATGCGTCACGTGAACGCCGTACCCGGCTTGCTCGACCTGACGGCCGTGGCGAACCAAGGTGCCGCGATGGGCCTCGGGCAAGGCAAACGACCGCTTTTTCTCGCGGTCGGCGTTGTTGCGTGCATCGCACTTTCTGCATTCTTCATGCACTCGTTGAAGATCGATCGCGCCATCGGCGGGCGCGTGGCATTGCGGTCGCGGCTGTACCGCGTCACGCTCGCCATGCTGCTCGCCGGCGTCTTGGGGAATCTTTACGACCGCATCGTCTTCGGCTACGTCCGCGACATGTTCCACATGCTGCCCGGCATGCGGTGGTCGGACATGATCGGTTCACTACCGGATGCCGAGGTCTTCCCGTGGGTTTTTAATGTCGCAGACGCCTACCTCTGCATCGGCGTTGGTCTCATCCTCGTTCTCGGCCTGATCGCCCCCGAGCCGGAGACGAAAGAAGAGTCTTGAACCGCTCCCGTGATGAGCAGTTCATGGCGATTGCGATCGACCTCGCGATCCGCGGGCGCGGGCATGTCGAGCCGAACCCGATGGTCGGCTGCGTGCTCGTCCGAGACGAGAAGATCATCGGCCAAGGCTTTCACGCCCGCTTCGGCGGCCCCCATGCGGAGCCGACAGCCATCGCCGACGCTGGCGAGGCGGACAGTCGCGACGGCGTACGTGACCCTGGAACCATGCTGTTTCACAGGCCACGGAAAGAAGACGCCGCCTTGCGTTCCGACGTTGATCAGCGGCCGGCATCCGACGCGTCGTCATCGGTACGCTCGACCCGAATCCGCATGTGGCAGGCGAAGGCGTTCGTCAGCTGCGGGAGGCGGGGCTTGACGTCAGCGTCGGCTGTCTTGGCGACGCCTGCGACACCTTGATCCGCGCGTTCACCATCGGCCTTCAGGAGTCGCGGCCGTTCGTCATGCTCAAGTGGGCCGTCAGCCGCGACGGGATGGTGGCGGGGCGTGCAGGCAGGCCAAGGAGGATCACTGGGGCCGTCGCCGACCGGGCGATCCAGGAACTTCGCGGCCGATGCGATGCGATTGCCGTCGGGACCAACACCCTGATCAACGACGACCCGCGTCTCACCGCCCGCGGGCAGACTCCGCCGCGTCGTCCGCTTCGCGTGGTCTTCAGCAACTCGCTCAAGCTGCCGGAGGTGCGAAGGCTCTGGGAGGATGGGCCACCGGTGGTTGTCTATGCCAACGATGAGACGTTGGGTGACAGCCTGCCGGACAACGTCGAGGTGGTCCGGCTACCCGCCGTGGACAACGGGCGGGGCGGCAGACGTTTCTCTATGAGCGATGCCTTGAGGGATCTTCACCGTCGCGGCGTCGTCAATCTGCTGATCGAGTCCGGGCCGAAGCTGGCGGCGGACCTTTTGCATCATCGATTAGCCGATGCGGCCTGGGTTCTGACGTCAACCAGCTTCAAGATCGGCGACGACGGCCTGGAAGCACCTTCGTGCGATTGGCCTGTCTCGCAGGAAGTGCGGCTGGGCGATGACGTTCTGCGTGAACACCTTCGGCCGGGCGTGCCCGTCAGTCCGACTCCAGATGTTCGCCTCGCAGCGGCACTTGCGGCAGCCGGCGGTGAGGGGTAGAACAAGACCTATGCGTGGGGCTTTGTATCTTGTGCCGTTGGCGGTGTTCGATCTTGACGGGTTCAAGCGTGCTCTCGAGCATGCAGAGGCCCTGCCGCCTGAAGACAAGCAGCTTGCGCAGACCTTCTTGGTCAGCGAGGCAATCTTGGCGGGGTTGTACTATGTCCTTCTCGCGGCGGTGGTCTTTTTTCTGGGCAGACGGATCATCCAGGCACTCGTCGCCGGCTATCGCGAGGCTCGGGCGGAGTCTGTATGACCGGTACCTGGTTCGACTGGTGGCCCGGCGGGCTGGCTTGGCTGTTGGTGCTCGAACTCGTGACGCTGGGCGCGATGGGCCTTTACAGGGTCATCGCGAACTTCCTTGGCAAGAACGATCCGACGGACTTCTTCGTCATCTTCTACCGCACGTTCTGGCGTGCGATGAAGAACCCCAAGGCCTACCCGCTGCCGATCAACTACGAACCCGTCCCGCCCAAGCGGCAGGCGGAGGCAGAAGTCACGCCCGGCGAGCAGGATCTGAGCGAAGACGACCTCGACGCGCTCTTCGCTGCCGATCGTGACGAAGCTTTGCCGGGTCATGAGCCGGTCGCGACCGGTCCTGCCGAGTTCGATGTGGAGTTGACAGGTCCGGCAGCAGCTGATCGTGTCATCGGCGTGCGGGGCGACACAGTGGCTTTGGCCGTCGACTGCGATCCGGAATCAGGGCGTGCGAATGCTAAGGCGATGTCGTTGGCTGCGACCGTGTTGCGGCTAGAGCGGCACCAGTTGTCGCTCGTCCACGGCCAGACGAAGGCGGCGAAGCGGTTGCGGGTGGTCGGGCTTGTTCCCGGCGAGCTGGCGAAGCGGATGCAAGAAGCCGCCGGTGCGTCGGCCGTCACCGAGGCGGCATTGACTAACCCCGCCGAGCCGACGTCGGACGAGCTGGATTGGGGTGACGACGACGACGAACCCGTCGTGGGGCTGCGAGATTAAGCTATTGACTTCCAGACTTGTATAGAACATCGCTATGCCCGGCGATGACCAAGTCGATCTCCTTCGTGAGAACATCCTCAAGCGCGTCTCTTCCGAGGGGTACGCCCCGATGCGGCCCAGACAACTCGCCGCCGCCATTGCTCAGGCTCAGGGTCACCCCGGGCAGGGCATCGCCGACTACGGCACGTTCCGCGGCGCGCTCAAGGACATGATGGATGACGGCGACGTCATCCTCGGCAGCACCGGCGCCATCCTGGTGCCACCGAGCCGAGTCGGCGACAACGAGCTGATCGGCTCCTATCGAGCGAATCCGAAGGGTTTTGGCTTTGTGCTGCCACAAGAGGCAGGAAGTCACGAAGACCTCTTCATCCCGCCAGGCGATGAGCTGGGTGCGATGTCGGGCGACGTGGTGCGGGCCAAGATCATCCCGGCGGGCAAGCGCGACGGCAAGCAGATGTACGAAGGCCGGGTCCTCGACATCATCGAGCGTCGTGAGACCCGATTCGCAGGCACCGTCGGGAAGCTCGAGGGCAAGTGGTTCGTCTTCCCAGACGGCAAGCGTGGCCCGGAACCGATTGCCGTGCCTGATGCCGGCAGCAAGTACGTCGAGCCGGGCCAGAAGGTCATCGTCGAGGTCACCCGCTTCGCCGACGACCGCCGCGGGCCCGAGGGCGTCATCGCCGAGGTGCTCGGCAATCCGGGCGAGAAGGACGTCGACCTGCACAGCGCCATCGTCCAGCACGGCCTGTCGGAGAAGTTCCCTCAAGACGTCCTCGATGCCGCGGGCGAAGTGACGCGAGCCTTCGATCCGGAGGGCGAGAAGGCCGAGCGGCTTGACCTGACCGGCGAGCTGATCTGCACCATCGACCCCGACGACGCCAAGGACTACGACGACGCCATCAGCCTCACCCGCGAAGACGACGGCACCTGGAAGCTGGGCGTCCACATCGCCGACGTCTCGCACTTCGTCGAAAGCGGTAGCCGACTCGACGAAGAGGCGTATCACCGCGGCAACTCAACGTACTTCCCCGGGCCACGTCATCCCGATGCTGCCGGAGGTGCTCTCCAACGGCGTCTGCAGCCTCGTCGAGGCCGAGCCGCGACTGGTAAAAAGTGCGTTCATCTGGATCGACGCCAAGACCGGCAGGCCCAAGCGGACGGCGTTCGCCAACAGCGTCATCCACTCGTTCAAGCGGCTTCGCTACGTCGAGGCCCAAGACCTCATCGACGGCAAGGAAGAGATCTTCCACACCGATGGCCCGAAGAAGCGGAGCGACTACGACCCGAAGCTCATCCAGCAGCTTCAGGACATGAATGCCTGTGCCAAGACCATTCAAAAGCGACGGCAGGCGGACGGGCAGATCGTGCTGAACATCCCGAGCATCGAGCTGGAGCTCGATAGCCAGGGCCGGGTGACAGGCGCTTCCGAGGAGGACGACTCGTTCACGCACACGTTGATCGAGATGTTCATGGTCGAGGCCAACGAGGCCGTCGCCAGGCTCTTTGCGGGGATGAACGTGCCGCACATTCGCCGGATCCACCCAGGCCCCGACGGCGAGGGTGAGGCTCGACTCAAGTCGTTTGCCATGAGTGCCGGGCATCGCGTGCCGGACGTCATCGATCGCCACGCGCTGCAGGCGCTGGTCGCGAGCGTCAGGGGCAAGCCGGAAGAGTTTGCCGTGAACCTCGCGGTGCTCCGCAGCATCAGCCGGGCGGAGTATTCGCCGAAGCTGGTCGGCCACTTCGCGTTGGCCAGCGAGCACTATTCCCACTTCACCAGCCCGATCCGCCGGTACGCCGATCTGACGATCCACCGTCTGCTCGACCGCTACTTCGAGGTCATGAACGCCGACTTCAGCCAAGGTCCCGTCGCGCCGCCACGAGGCGACGCCAAGGTCGCCAAGGGCAAGGCCATGAGCGACATGCCGAGTCATGAGGAGCTCGTCGACATCGGCAGCTACATCAGCTACACGGAGCGTCGCAGCGAGTCGGCCGAGCGAGAGCTTCGGCAGGTGAAGGTGCTGCAACTGCTGGCCGACAAGCACGTCGGCGACGAGTTCAAGGGCGTCGTCACCGGCATCACCAACTTCGGCCTCTTCGTCCAGCTCGAGACGTACCTGGCCGAAGGGCTTGTGCGGTATCAGGACCTCTTGGATGACTGGTGGGAAGTCGACGCCAAGGCGGGCGTCATTCGCGGCAAGCGGTCCAACACGGTCATCCGCATCGGCGACGTCGTCGAGACGAAGATTGCACGCGTCGACGTGCCGAAGCGCGAGCTCGACATCGTGGTGCTCGCTGTCACCAGTCGCGGAACAGGCGGGACGGGCAAGGTCAAGGCCGAAGAACGCGCGGCTGGTGCACAGGCATCACAAGACGCCGCGGGAGGCCTTCAGCCGCGTGGCCGAACCGGCGGCGACAAGCGTTCGGCCCGCAGCCGCGCCCGCGACACTCGAGGAAAGAATCGTGGCAAGCTCGACAAGAAGAAGTGATGGCCGCGGCTATCGCGTCAGCCGCTCTGCGAGCTGGTCGACCACACGTCGCAACAGGGTTCGTCTCATCGGCGTCACCCGCGCGTCGCCGAACCGCACACGGTAGAACACCTCGGTCAACCCGCCGATCTGTTCGAAAGCCGCCGGCGGAAGGTGATCCAAAGTTGCCGCGAATTCCCGCGGGGTGAGCCCGGCCCGACGGCGGTAGCCGAGCCCTTCGAGCAACTGCACCATGTCGTCGTAGAACCCGAGTTGCTTCGCCAGTCGCCGAGCTTCTTCAGGCGGTAGCTCATCGAGCCCGATCCGCCTGGCACGCCGGCGAAGACGCCATCGCTCGGAGATGAAGAGCACCACCGCAACGCCTGCCGCAAGCAGCAGAAGCGTGAGCAGCGCCGTGGCAGTCACGACGACGGCTCCCGCCAGGCCTGACCGCAAGCCGATATCGGCCAGCCACTGCTTCATCGCGGCGAAGACCGCCTTGACCTGATGGGCGATGCCTCCCTCGGCACGTCCTTCATCGAGCGCCTTGCCGACACGCTCATCGACGCTGGCGAACAGCGAATCTCGCACGCCTTCCTGCGCACCACGGTCGTAACCGATGACCGACTGCTGCCACGTGTACGTCAGATACTCCCCAAGCTGCCGGATACCGGTGCCGATGCTGGCGAGAAGATCTTCGTCGGCCCCACCCGTGCCGAAGCCGGCCGGCGTCGGGTCGTACCGGCGCCAGCCAGTCGTCGTCAGTGCCTCGACCCACGCATGCGCGTTGCTTTGTCGAATGGTCCACCGGCCGATCCGTTCGTTGTACTCATCGACGCGATAGCCGACGACGACCCGCGCCTCGATACCGAGCGACTGCAGTGCCAGTGCCATCGTGCCTGCAAAAAGCTCGCAGTGCCCCCGGCGACCGTCAGTCACGAACCAGTCCAGCGGATCCCGTCCCGCCCGAACGGCCGCCTGGGCGTCGGAGGAGACGTCGAGCGAATAGTCAAACTCGTTGCGAAGATCCGCCTCGACGTTGGCCGCAATCTGAGCATCAAGCTCGGTCACGCCCGCAAGCTCCAGCCGCTGCCGAGCAAGCGACTCGTTCTGCTCGTCGACCCCGCTTACTGCGGGATCGAGTACGTACGCAAGAATTGCATCGGAGGCCGGCAGGGGACCTCGGGTCTCCTGGTGACGCATCGAGACGGGCCGGACAGGGCGATTGCCCTGACCCTCGTCGTACTGCAGGTCGCCGGGCATGATGCCCAGCCGTTGCCACATCCACGCGACCCGCTCGTGCGGCTCTGCCTCCCGGAGGAACTGTGTCGCGGAACCGCCTTGGACGAAGTCGAGTGTCGCGAGCCGCATACCCGCGACTCGCTGCCCGATTCCAAGCAGCGGCCGAAGAAGCGGGCCGTGATCCGCCGATTCGGCGAAAGGGTTGTTCTCGTTGTCGAAGGGACGACCCTGCGCGTGCACGCCAAGCACAGGCGTCTGGCCGGTGCTCATCGCCACATACTCGAGCGGACGAAGCAGGTTCTGGCCCGCGACGCTGATCGTCCCGTCGGCTGATGATCGCACCTCGATGCCGCTGGGTCCGGCGGGGCGCAGCCGAAGCGCGACGGTGCCGTCGAGCACAAACAGCGTGTTGGAGCCGGTCGGCTGAAGCTCGACGGCATACTCGATCAGCCGAGTCTTCTCAGAGACAGCTTCGGCAACAGCAACCATTCCCTGGCGAGACAAGCGGGCCGGGGCACGCGTCTCATCCAATCGCGGCGTGCGGCTCCATGACCAGCGATCCGGCTTGTCGGCATCGGCCTGATAGAAGTCGAGCGCGTTCCCGCGAAAGTAGAGCGGCCCGACAGTCTGCCGGGCAAACTCGACGTGCGCTGCGACCTCGTTGTTCTGCTGAATCCGCGCGATGTCTTGGAAGTCGACGTTCCCGCTGAAGCCGGTGACCGACTCCTCCGGCTTCATCCGCGGCAAGTCGTGCAAAAACGAAGCACCACCACCCCGCGGAAAGGCGAGAAACACCACCACCGCCGATACCACTCCTGCGACCGCGACAAGGCCCGTAAGTCGTCGCAGGCTGCTGGAAAGCCGCCGTTCGTCCTGCCGGAGCCGCGGTTCTTCCGCCTCGCGGGCGGTCGTCATTGCGGGGCCGGCCGCTTCGAGGTATCGGCGGGCGGCGTCGGCTTCGACCTTCAGGTGGAACAGGAGACAGGTGTAGAGCGACAGGATCACCCAGACCAGCAACATCATGCCGAAGAGCAGCGACGTGCCGCCCGGCATCATCGCCGCGGCGACCATCGTCAGCAGCGAAAGGACGATCAACTGCCCGAAGTCACGATTGCCACGCTGCTCGAAGAGCTTGACGATCTGCAGCACCACCAGAAACGTCCCGACCGGCTCGATCGGCACCTCGCCGCCGCTGACCCGCATGACCGCCCATCCCCCGGCAGTGATGGTCGCGAGGTTTGCCAAAAGCCGCGGCACAGGGCGAAACCGGCCCTGATGAACCAAGTACGCGTTCAGCACGATCAGCGTGCCAGCCAGGACGAACAAGCCCAAAGCACCCGCAGTGAGGCAAAAGCCTGCCACGCCCAAAGAGACCAGCAAGTAAAATGCCGGCCGAAACTGCCTGAGGTGGTACACGGCCTTCCAGTCTACGCAACCTCTGGCAGATCCGTCTGGACCAACGCGCCCCAGTCGAACGACTCGGGAAACTTCATGTACCGATCGAGCATCGGCGAGCCCGGATTGATGAACATGAAGTTGCCGACCGGCCTCACGCCTTCGTCTTGGCCGACATCGTCGTGGGCGATAACCACGCCAGTCGCCTCGCCGGTCACGAGTCGACTGGCGGCCGAGACGTAGTCGGCGGTGACCTCGAGCGGATCGACCCGAGACTCGGCTTCGGCCAAAACGCTCAGAAGCTCGCGTCGCTGACGCTTGCCGCGTTCCGGCCGGAACTCCTGCCATCGGCCGACGGCGGCATCGGGAGCACGCAGGAGCAGACCCACCGAGATGCCGCGGTCGGCAGCGCCGGCGATCAGGCTCGCAGCGACGGCGAGATTCTTCTCCACCTCGGCCAGCGACTCCTTCGTCTGCTCCCGTGCCCGCATCACCGGAATCACGACCAGCCGAGGGGGAGAGACGCGGTGCATCTGACGAACGACCAACGGCGCAGCCGTCCGCGACGCCTTCGGGACGGCAAGCAGCCTCGCGCTGCGTCGCCAGTGCACATCCCGAGGCGAATCGCCAGGGCGGTACTCCCGAAGCCCGAACAGCTCGTCATTGCCACCCGTGCGAGGCCGCTGGCTCAGGCCTGTGCTTTCGGCAGAGAAGAAGTGATTCAAGGCCGTCGGCTCCAGCGGCGTCCGCGGCGGGCCGACCAGGAGTCGGTCGCTGACTCGTCGAACGATTGCCCGCTTGATGAAGCCGAACGGGAAGCTGGTCGATAGCTGTAGCCGATCAAGTTCGATCCAACCCCGATGCACCGGCACGATGTCCGCCGCCACCTCCGCCGCCATGCCGCCGGCGACGTGAAGCACGTATGCGTGGGGCTGACGGTCAAAGACCTTGCCACGCCCCCCAACGTCAAGCTCCGCGATCGTCAGACTGAACGTCGGCCAAAACCGTTTACGGTTGTCCACGCGGTAGCGAATACGCGTGAGCCGGCCCACCTGCGCGGTCTCCGGCGGCCGTCGTTCGATGGTGACGCCGCGAAGTACCCACCGACTGATGACGCCGCTCACCAGCAACACGCCGATCATGAGTCCAAAGACGCCGAACAACAGACTCGCCTGCGAGTTGATCGCGGCCAGCCCGAGAAACATCATCATCGAGCAGAAGACCAGACCCGTCAGCGAGAAGTCGAGCCCGGGCCGTACCCGCGCTCGCCTTGGGTCTCGGCTCCCGAAGCGCCTGCGGATCTGCCGGTGCGCCGGAACATTGGGCTGATCCTGAGACATCCCCGGCATTACCCGACCTTAGCGGCCGAACCATGAGATGGGCCCGCCGGGATTCGAACCCGGAACCAAGGGATTATGAGTCCCCTGCTCTAACCGTTGAGCTACAGGCCCGGGCGACGCTAGACGCGGTGCAAAACGACAGCGGCCGCGACCCGGTGAAGGTCACGGCCGCGAGTCTCCTCGGTGCCGAGGCAACTAGTCCTGTAGCTTCTGCCAGTAGTCGGCCGGCATGTCTAGGGCCAGCTGGAGGGCACCGTTGGCACCGGCGTAGATCGGCTCGTCGACGATCGTCACTTTGCCACCGCCGACTCGCTCGAGGCCGTCTTCGACACGCTTGTTCAAGCCACGCATCTGGCTGCCGCCGCCTGCGATGATGACGTTGTTGCGAAGCTTTTCCTGGAACTCGGGGTCGAACGTCGCGATGAGGTCAGCGACACCTTCAAGAATCGGCTCGACGAGAATCTCGCACGCCTGCTTCATCTCGCTGGTGATGTCGAAAGGTGTCGGCTTGCCCTTGACGGGCAGGTTGACCTCGATCTTGTCTTTGGTGTCGCTGACGTAGCCGTAGGACTCCTTGAACTTCTTACACATGTTGACCGTGATGGAAGCTTCGGGGTACTTCTCGGTCAGGATTCGGTGCAGCTCGCGGTCGATCGCATCGCCGGCGATCGGGAAGGAGCGTTCGTCTTCTGCCGACGGAACGGTGCCGTGCATTCGGCTGAGGTCGGTCGTGCCGGCACCGATGTCGACGACGAGCACGTCGCTAAGCCGCTCCATGCCGTAGGCAACGGTGAAGGGCTCGGAGACGATCATGACGGCATCGAAGATGTCCTTGGCACTAGCGAGGATGCCTTCCTTGTTCTTGTCGCTGGCCTGCGACGGGACGCCGATGACGCCGAACAGGCTGTCGTCGCGGGAGGGCTTGGTCAGCTCGACGAGGCGATGCACGAGCAGCTTGGCCGCTTCGAGGTTCTTGTCGAGCTCGCCAGCGTCATCGCCGAGGGTGCCCTTGATGACACCCTTTTCGAGCGGGCGGTAGAGGTTGACGCTCATCGCGTTGTCCAGCGCGTCGCGGCCGTAGAGGATGTCGGCACCGAGGTGCTTGCGCGAGACTGCGTCTTTGGCGTAGCCGACGTAAGACTCGACGGTTTTGCGGACGCCGTTCATGGCGGCGATGGACGACCGGCTGGTGCCGAGGTCGATGCCCATCACCATTGCCTGCACGTCGCGGCCGGAGTCATCGGCCTGGGATTCGAGGATCGTCTTGTTCGTGGCCATTGCGGAAGTGTCGTGGGGGAAGAGTCGAGTGTCGGGGCGGACGGCGATGAGAGCACGTCGCGCAAGTGATGCAGGTCATTCCGCCGACGCGGCGGCGGGTTCTTCATTTTTGTCGGCGGCGGGGGCCTTGAGGTTGTCGCGTAGCTTCAGGTTGCTCTTGAAAATCTCCATGAGCACCGAGTTCTGCTCGTCAGTAGCCGGCTTGGGGATGTGGCTGATACGACGCGGGGCAAAGCCCGCCGCTCCGCCGCCACCCGAGCCGACTCGACGTGCCGCAACTTGCAGCTGCGTCAGGACGTTCTCGGCTTTACCAAGAAAGGCTTCGAGTCGACCGGCAAGCTGTTCGAGCTGAGGCGACGACACGGCCGACGCCACCGAGGCCGCTGCCGCTTGCTGAGCGGCTTGTTCCTTCTTCGCCTCTTCGGCATCCTTCTGGCTGGCGATGTTCCGGTTGTCCTTGAACAACTCCTTCAACGCCTCGGCCACGCTCTCGCGAACGCGGTCGCCTGTCTCCTGGGCGTCGCTCGCCTTCTGGTCGACGCTGGCAGTCGCGGTCTTGATCGCACCGTCGACGACCACGGCCACCTGCCGGCGAATCTTGTCGCGATCAATGACCCAGACGCTCTTGCCCTTGTATCGCTGAGCGACGGCATCAAAGCTGACTGCCTGGCTCGCCTCGGCGAACGCCCGATCGATCGGGTCGCTGCTCGTTGATCCAGGGTGTACAGGGGCCGGAATCTGCACACCGCTCACCGGGCGACCGCCGCCGACAATGCCGCCGTCGTCGGCCACGATGCCACCCGGCGGTATCGGCGGGGCACCTGCGCGACCTGCGGACATGGGTGCGACCGAAGCGCGGGCTGAAGCCTCCAGTCCGCCGATCGGAATGGGAGCCGGGGTCAGATCCTCGGTGACGATCCCGTTGTTGGACAACGCGGTCAGGGCGTCTTCGGCCGTCTCGGCCTCGACCGCACCTTCGACCGATCGGCCGGTTTCACGGATGAGGCCTCGGAAGAGGTAACGCACGGGCGGGCTTCTGAAGGCGGGGGAACGCGTGCCGGACGGCATCACGCTGGCGGGACGGCCGACGCGGCCGCGGGGTCATCCTACGTACCGAGTCATCGGCATGACATCCCCAATGCCGACGGTTCTATGCCCCATAATGGTGACCAACTCGTTCATGCCGTCATACCTGAGCAAGTTCGCTTCGAGGCACCGGCCCGGCAGAGCTTCAGCAGGCTCGCTTGCGCTACCTCGCACGATGAAGCGCCTCCAGACGATCGGCGAGGATCTTGTCGCTCACCTTCGTGGCGGTGCCGAGGTTCTGGGCGAAGAGGCTCACGCGGTACTCCTCGATGAGCCAACGGAACGTCACCCACGCCTGCCCGGGCGGGTCGGCGTCGGGGTCGGTCGCACGATCGACGTAGGCCTTCCAGTAAGGGAAGACGGCGGTCGCGAGCCTGCTGTCCTTTTCCAGGCCGGCGTCGAGGAGCTTCTTGTGCCGTTGTGCAATGCCCGCCAGATACCGCGGAATCTGCGGCAACCACTGCGGCGGCGACCGAACCAGGAAATCGGCCGGCACGAGAAACGCCAACTGCTCACGCATGTCGTTGACGCTGGAAGTCAGGATGTCCGGCACCTTCTTGTCGAGCATCAGCGCCACCTGCTGTCGACGGAGCAGCACGTCGCCTGCGACTTGTGCGACCTCCGCGACCGTGCCGCTGAGCTTGCCCCACGCCGCGTTGACCCGCTCTTCGAACGCCGCCGCAGAGCGGATGATGGCCGCGTCTTCCCCCAGAAACAGCCGATCTCCCGCCGCTTCAATCAGGTGCGCCTTGAACGACCCCGCATTGCCGAGCGGGGCGAAGAGAAGTCGCAGCTTGTCCAGGTTCGGCAGGTCCGTCACCTGGTGCTTGATCTCGGCCGCGTACTCCAGAAGCAGCAAGCGTCGCACACCGGCTCGATGAACCGCACGTGCCGCTTCCTTCGTCTCGAGCAGCCGAAGCGACGCCGAGTCGCCACGATCGACGAGTGCGGGAAATCCCTGCACGCCGCGACCCTTTCGCTTGATCTCGACGCGTTCCGGCAGGTCGCCTAGGTCCCACGTGACGAGATGATCGCGATGCCACGTCGGATCCGGCTGGGCCTCGAACTTCTCGCGGGCCTGGATCTTGAGCTTCTTCCGCAGCTCCCGGATGTCGCGCCCGTAGCCGACCGGGCGATCGTTCTCATCAATGACGCGGAGGTTGAACCGCAGATAGTCCGCCAGATTCTCCGGCCGAAGGTCATCCGGCTTCACGTCGATCCTGCGCAGTCCGCGAGCAAGGTTGCCAGCCTCTCGACCAGATTCCCCTCACCAAACGGCAGGCTCATCACCGCCCGATGTGCCATCGCCGGCACCGGCACGAATTGCGTCCGTAGCGCCTTCGGCAGCGTGCGAATCAGATCCGTCACCTTCTCCTCGATCAGCCCGGGCACGAGCCAGTCGAGGCGGTCCGCGTCAATGGCGTGCAGGTCGGCCAAGTGGACCGTCGCCGTCGCGCCGTCGGCGACGTGGCCGGGGTCGAAGCGGTACTTCACCGGCAGCTCGATGCCGTTGGTCTCGATGCTGTCGGGAAACTGTCCGCCCTCGGCCTCGGCGAGCGAGCGCGACATGAGATCCTCGGGCCGCATGTGCAGCAGCCGACGGTCTTTCCGCTCGGCGTCGCCTCGCCACTGCTCGAAGGAGCGTTGATCGACCACATCCGCCGGCAGCCGGGCGTCGTAGAAGGCGAACTGCGTGGCCGGATCGACGAGTATGTCTCGCCGTCTCGTCTTGGCTTCGAGCAGTTCGACGTCGCGGACGAGCTGGCGATTGTGTCTGAAGAACGCGGCCCCGCTGTCGAAGTCGCCGTCGACCAGGGCGGATCGAATGAAGAGCGAACGCGATTTCCTCGGGTCGATCTTGCCGTAGTCGACCGGCCGTTTGCTGATCGGCAGGCCCCAGAGCGTGACCTTCATCGGCGCGATGACCCGGCCCGTCTTCATCTGCCAGTACGGCTCGCCGTAGGTCTTCTTGACCAGCTCGCCCGCCGCCGCCTCGACCCACTCCGGCTTGACGCTGCAGACGAATCGGGCGTACAGGCGAGACGTCTCGACGACCTCCGCCGCGACGATCCACTGTGGCTTGGATCCGAAGACGCCGCTGCCCGGGAAGATGAAGAACTTCCGCCCGCGAACGCCGTCGTACTCGTTGGCGTCGCCCTTGTGTCCGACGTTGCCCAGCAGCCCCGGCAGGATGGCCCGGTGCACTTGATCAGCCGACGCGGGCTGACGATTGAGCTTGAATGCGCCCGATCCTGAGTCGCGACCATCGGAAGTTGCTTTGGCGGCGGGGCGATTCTGCGACGCCACACTCGCCACCGCTTCGCGCAGTTGGCGTTGGACGTCGCCCCATTCCATCATGCGGAGGTAGTTCAGGTACCGCGACTTGCACGTTTGCTTGAGCTTGTTGCGCGACAGCTCGCGGCGTTCCTTCACGTACCACCGCCAGAGGTTGACCAGGGTGAGCAGATCGCTGCCGCCGGCTTTCCACTCGGCGTGTGCGGTGTCGGCCTCCTTGGCCTTCTCCATCGGCCGTTCGCGCGGGTCCTGAATGCTCAGCCCCGCGGCGATGATGATCATCTCGTCGAGGCAATCTTCCTCGGCCGCGGCGAGGATCATGCGGGCCAGCTTCGGGTCGACCGGCATGCGCGCGAGCAGGCGACCGACGTCGGTGAGGCGGCGGTGCTCGTCGAGGCCGCCGATTTCCTGGAGCGTCTGGTAGCCGTCGCGAACCTGCCGCGGGTCGGGCGGATCGATGAACGGGAACGACTCGACCGCCCCGAGGCCGAAGGCGGACATCTGCAGAATGACGGCCGCGAGGTTCGTTCGCTGGATCTCCGGGTCGGTGAACTCCGGGCGCTGCTCGAACTCCGGCTCGTCGTAGAGACGCACGCAAACGCCCGGCGCGACCCGGCCGCACCGACCTTTCCGCTGGTCGGCGGAAGCTCGCGAGATCGCTTCGATCGGCAGGCGCTGAACCTTGGACCGTGCCGAGTATCGGGAGATTCGTGCAAGACCGGTGTCGACGACGCTGCGGATGCCAGGAACGGTCAGCGACGTCTCGGCGACATTGGTCGCGAGAACGACGCGACGTTTGCCGCCGGTCTTGAAGACGCGGTTCTGCTCGGCGTTTGAGAGGCGGGCGTAGAGCGGAAGCACGTCGTAGTCGCCGAACGTGCCGCGATGGCCGCCGACGTGATCTTCGAGGGCTTTGGCGGCTTCGCGGATCTCGCGTTCGCCGGACAGGAAGACGAGCGTGTCGCCGTTGGCGACGGTCGGGTCGCGCCCGAGTTCGTCGACCGCTTGGATGATCGCGTCGTTGACGTCCTCCGCTTGCGAGCCCCGACCATGAGGGAGGCGTTTCGGGTTGTCGTCCAGAACCCCTTCCTGACGGATCGGGGCTCGCGCTTCCGTCGAACAGTGGCTTGTAACGAACCTCGACCGGATAGGTGCGACCGGACACCATGATGATCGGGCAGACGTCTCGCCCACCGAAGTGCTCCTGAAATCGCTCCGGATCGATCGTTGCGGACGTCACGACGACCTTCAGCTCAGGCCGTTTCTCCAGCAGATTCCGCAGATGGCCCAGGAGAAAGTCGATGTTCAGCGACCGCTCGTGGGCCTCGTCGACGATGATCGTGTCGTACTGATTGAGGTACCGATCGCCCTGCATCTCGGCCAGCAGGATGCCGTCGGTCATGAGCTTGACGAGGCTCGTCGGCGACGTCTCGTCGTGAAAACGCACCTTGTAGCCGACGGTATCTCCCAGGGACGAACCGATCTCGTCGGCCACGCGGGCGGCGACGGTGCGGGCGGCGATACGACGCGGCTGCGTGTGCCCGATGGTCCCGTAGACACCACGGCCGGCTTCGAGGCAGATTTTCGGGAGCTGCGTCGTCTTGCCGGAGCCCGTCTCGCCGCAGACGACGACGACGCGATGCCGCTTGATGGCTTCGATGATGTCGCCGCGCTTCTGGCTGACCGGCAGCTCGTCCGGATACGTCACCGCCGGCACGCTCGCCGCCCGAAGCTCCGCCTTCTCTGCCGACCGCTCGGCCGCTTGCAGGACCTTCACCAACTGCTCCGACGTCGGCTTCCCCCGGCGCGAAAGTTCGTGCAGGCGCCGCTCCAGACGATGCCGATCGCTCAGCATCGTTCGCCCGATCACCTGGCGGACGGCATCGACTTGAACGGCTTCCTCCAGAACCACGGCAGGGCCACGTTAGGAGCGGAGCCCTGTCGCGGTGCTTTCAACGTCTTAGCCGTGAACCGTCTCTAGTCGTCCAGCTTCCGCCAGAACGTGCCCATGTTGTGGGTGCCGGAATGCAAACGGTCACCGGCAAATGCAGGGATCGGACGCCGACGGACCGGGATGTCTTGGGCCTTTTCGGTCCACGTCTCGCCGCCGTCGGACGAGACGACGATGCCGGTCTCGTGACCGACGGCCATCATGCCGTCGCCGAGGGTGATGTAGTACGCGTTGCCGTCCCAGATCTTGCTCCACGTCTCGCCGCCGTCGTCGCTTTGCCACAGGCCGCGAGCCGGTGACGGTCATGTAGAAGCGGCCCGGCGTGGTCGGGTCAGCCTCCACCTCGTAAGGCTGCCCGCCGTCGAAGCTGTTGTCGACCTTCGCCCACTGATCATCGACGAGGCGATAGACGAGCCGCTCTTCCTGGCTCATCGCGACGGCCGAGCCGTCGCCGCTTAAAGCGATCTCGTTGCCGACGGCCCAGACGTTCTTCTGGAAGAAGATGCCGCTCGGCAGCCCGGTTGCCGAAGGGCTTGAAGCTCTCGCCGGCGTCGCGTGCTCTCGAAGACGCCGCCGTCACCGCCGGCTTCGACTCATCGTAACGCCGACGAGGATGCGGTCGGCATCGTTCGGGTCGACGGTGACGCTGTTCATGCGTCGCAGGTCGCCCATGTCGCTCGGCAGGCCCTTCATCGCAGGGTGATGCCACGTCTCGCCTGCGTCGTCGGCTGACAGCCAGCTGGGCAGCTTCCCACTCACCCGGAGTGAGGTTGGTGGTGGCGTAGAGCCGTTGCACGTCCGCCGGCGTTTGGCCGAAGTCCTTGACGTTGCCGCCGCCTGACTGGGAAGTCGATCTTGTGGAAGCTCTGCGCCGCCGTCGGTGCTGCGGAGGTAGCCGTTGTCGCCCATCGCCCAGTGGACGACGTTCGGCATGCCCGGCTGACCGGCCATGTCGTGGCTGACCGTGTTCTCGATGCCGTCGATCGCCAAGGCCCACGATCGGCCCGCGTCTTCGCTGCGCCAGACGGCATACCAGTCGGTCATGAACCACCGGTCCGCATTCGTCGGGTCGACCGTCAGTGACGCGGCGCTCTTGCCGAAATGAACCCAGCCGGCATGGCTGCCAGGCTGCGTCTTCTCGCTCGGCACGTGGCCGTACCACCGGTCGCCGTCGGTGACATTGACGCACTCGGATCGGCGTCCACGCTGAAGCGCCGGCATCGAGGCGAAACACGTCGCCCTGACCGTTGACGGTCAGCAGGAAGTCTGGCCCGGCTTCGAGCGTGTGGACGCGGCCGGTGCCGATGACGCTGGTGTCGGTGCCGTTGGTCGGCAGGCCGCTGGTTGAAGTCGCTCCACGTCTCGCCGCCGTCGGTGCTCCGGCGGATGCTGTTGTAGTCGAAGATGCCGTAGAGCGTGTCGTCGCCCGGGATCTGAGCGATTTCGTTGACGTTCTCGTCGTTGAGCTTCGTCCACGTCGCGCCGGCGTCGTCGCTGCGCCAGAGGCCGCCGAAGAACTGGTCGGGCCGTCGGGCGACCAGCCGCCGACGAAGTTCTCGCCGTCCTGTCCGCCGACGAAGACGCGTTGCGGGTTCGCCTGATCGAAGACGACGCACGCCGGGAACAGGTCGTCGAAGCCGTCGCCGGTCCTTTGGCTCCACGTCTTGCCGTTGTCGTCGCTCGACAAGACGCCACCCGCGTGGGCGAAGACAAGTTGATCGGGATCTGCTGGCGAGCGGGCGATCGTCAGGCCGCCCCAGCGGGCTTCCTCGTTCCCCATCACCGGAGCTTCGACGACCTGCATCCACGTCTTGCCGGCGTCGGTCGAGCGGTACAACCCGCCACCCGCGTACCACTGGCTGCCGCTGGCCATGAGCAGGACGTCCGCGTCGCGCGGGTCGACGTTGAGCGACCGCACGTAGCTGCCGGCGTCGATGTCGCCGAGGTCGGCGTTCGATGCTGCGCCACGACATTGCCACCGTCGTCGATCGCCACGCACCGCCGACATCGCTGTAGGTGTAGAAGATGTCCTCGTCCTCGTCGGGAAGCACGTCCATCAGGTACCCACCGCCGCCGAGACGCGACTGGTGCCAGTCGCCGTAGGTCGGCATCGGCTTCATCGGTGCGATCTCCGTCACCGGTCCCACATCAGCGGGCTCAGCCGCCGCACCGCATCCGGCATCACCTTCGACGCGTTCGAGCACCACATCGTCGAAGTAGATCGCGTTGGTTGCGCCTGGCCTCGCCAGACCAGCCGCTCCGGGTGGCGCGTTCCAGAAGCCGACGAAGATCGAGTAGTTGCCGCTGGGCGTCAGCATCTGCGGGCTTGTCGACGTCGTCGCCTTGTCGAGCGTGCCGCCGACTTTGACGGGCTCGTCACCGATGACCTGCTGCCAGGTCCAGCTGGCGTTGGTCGTGTCGTCCATGAGCGTCAGGATCGCCGTACCCGGTCGCCGATCCCGGCGGCGTCTGAGCGTCGCGGTCAGCTTGACCTGCGACGGCTCGACCTTGTCCAGCTTCAGCGGCCCCCAGAACTGGCTGGCGCCGTTGAACCACTGGTTGCTGTTCTCGTCGGCACCGAGACCGTCGGCATCGATCGTGGCGACGAGCTTGCGCCATGCCGTTCGCTGTACCACGCTCGAAGGTGACGTTGCCGTCGCTGCTGTCGTCGTAGGCGTTTGCGTTGAACGGGTTGCCGTCTTCGAAATCGGCTGAAAGAGCGACTTCGGCCGCGACAGGCGAAACGGCAAGGAGAAGCGAAGCGAAGGCGGTCGTGCGGGGCATGGCAGAAGTGGTGGCTGGTGAAGCAAACGGCCGCCGCACGCTTTCGCGTCCGACGGCCGGGAGGAGGAATGGGAACTCAGCGGCGACGACGCAGGCCGACGAGGCCGATCAGGCCAAGTGCTGCGGCCGAGGTCGGCTCGGGGACGACGGTGATCGACAGGTTGTCGAAGACGGCCGAGACGAAGTCGTCGCCGTTGCCAAACGACTGAAGCTGTGTCTGCAGCGAGACGGCTCCGCCTCGGTAGACGAACGTTGCATCGAGCGAGTTGAACGGATTTTCGTCGTTCGCCCCTGCGGAGTAGGTCATGCCGTTTCCGAAGCCGAAGCCGGTCGCGTCATACTCGATAAGCTGCAGGTTTGCGTCCGAGACGGAGAACTCGTCACCCACGGTCGGCCCGCCGGTGAAGGTGACGTCGCCGGTGACGCGGTACTCCGCGCCAATCACGTAGGTGCCCGGCGCTTCGAAGGTCAGGACGGTCGCGGTAACGCCGTTGTAAAACCCGCCATTGTTGAGCGTGGCCGAAAGCTGCAAAGCTTGAGAGCCGTCGGTGACGTTGGTGTTGACGATCTCAGCAGTGACGCCGGTCTGCAGCTCGAACGGCTTGACGCCGCTGTTGAAGACCAGTCCGCCGGAGGGCGCGCCGAAGGAGTTGAGCGCGTCGTCTTCGAACGAACCGTTGACAATGAGGTTGGCCGAGGCGATGCCGGTAACGGCAAGGGCGGCGGTGGTAGCGAGTGCGGTGGTGGTGTAGCTGAACATCTGCAATCTCCTCCTTAAGGAGCGGGGTTTTGGTGCCGTCGTAACGGCGGGTGGAAACGCGTGTGGCGTAGGAAGTCGAGGACGTGCTTCGACAGGTAGGGCTTCAGGTCGCCGCTAAGCGACGCGAAGCTAGTGCTGAGTCAAGGCCTCGCACGGTGGAACGGTCAGTCCTTGCCTTACGGCTGAGCGCCGTCGCCGTACGTGATGGGAGCGGCCGACAAATCAGACGGCGCTGCCGGATCGTTGCCCTGCGAGACCGGCAGCCACCAAGCCCAGTGGCCGCCGAATAGACGCTGGTCGTATGCCAGTTGCGCCTCCGCATGACCGTCAGCAAACGCGGAGTTGATCTTGTTGCTGTCACCGTGGCGCAACTCGTTGACGCCGAGCCAAGGGAACGGACCGCGAATCTTGGCCCGCTGCCAGCCGGCACCGTTGGCCAGGGCGCCGTCCCAGCCCCAGAAGTAGCCGCCGCTCGTGTCGACGCGGAGCGGATTCGTCTCATCGACGTTCATGGCCATCGGATACTGAAGGTTCCCGAACGGCTTGTCCGTGTAGATGATCATGCTCGCCGAGTCCCTCGTGCGAGCCTTGACGCCGTTCCACTCGACGGAGCGGACGGCGGTGTTGAGGCCGTAGGTCCCCTGCGACTCGTCCTGATTGTCCGGCCCGGCGGGGCAGCCGAAGATAAAGCCGCTGTCACCGTTGCCACCGCCGACAACTTCGCGGTCCTGGCCGACGTATTCCTCGAGGCGTTGCGACCAAGGCCGCTCCCAGAAGTAGGCTTCGTCGGTGCCGGGGGCGATCGACTTGTTCTGGAGCGCGTTGACGTCGTTGTGATTGATGTACGTCAGCGGGAACTGGCCGGCGTTGTCCTGCGTGTAGAACTCGGTCGCCGTCGCCACTTGACGCAGGCGGCTGAGGCACTGCACGTCCGTGGCACTCTGTCGTGCCCGGCTCAGCGTCGGAAGAAGAATACTGATCAGCAGGGCGATGATGCCGATGACGACAAGCAGTTCGACCAGCGTGAACCCACGCGTTCCGCGACATGTGGTACGTTCCATAGTGCCTCCTCGGTGCCTGGTGTCTCGCCCGCCGTCCTCTAGGCGGGGCTGAAACAGCCGTTTGATTGATCAGGTTACTTTCCGTCCCAAACCGCCGGTTGACAAGTCTCCAGACGTCCGAAAGGGTGTCTTTATGACCGAACGGCGTCCCCATATCGTGACAAAGGCGGCAAGGCGACGGCGGAACGACGTCGACACGGGGACGCTCAAGCTCGAAAACGTCAATTGGAAGCAGCAGCACCTGCGGCTGCAAGCGTGTGGACGGGGCGTACCAGGTCGAGCCGATGCCCGCCTTTCACCTCGACTGGGCGGCGATGACGTCCCACGTCCAAATGCACCTGGTGCTCAACGGCGAGATTGATCTCACCATCGCCGGAGCAACATCATCGTCTCGGTCGCGGCAGCTTCTTCGCCGTCATCCTTCCGCTCCGCGACGCCCGCATGGTCTCGCACAAGCTCCCGCTCGACTTTGTGTGGGTCCAGGTGATGGGGAAACCGGCTGTCTCTCTGGCGTCCGACATCATCGAAGATCTTGGGGTCATCCAGAGCATCTCCCCTACAGGTCCCACGGCAAAGTCGATGCGGCGACTCGTGCAAAGCGCAGCAAAACACCTGGGGACATGGACGCCTTTGACTGGAGCCGCAGGACGTACGACTTCCTGATGACGTGGTGGCGAGAGGCGGATGAAGCCGCCGAACGTTCACGCGACGCCGCCGGCCTGATCGAAGCGGCGGCTGATCGTGGAGAACTTCCCCGGGCCCGGGGACGAGTCGCGGTCAAGGCACCGCTGCCTCTGGCGTCACGCGTGCTCGACGCTCCGCCGAAGACCGTGCAAGAGATGGCCGATCGGCTGGGCTACTCGAGATCGCACCTGAGTGAGGTGGTTTCTCGTACATGGAATGAGTCCCCCGGTGCCGTCTTGCGGCGAGACCGCCTCCAACGCGGTGCCGAGTGGCTGCGTCGCGGCGAGACAGTGAAAGCGGCGGCCGAGGCGGCGGGGTACGCCACGCATCAAGCCTTTTCGCGAGCCTACCGCAAGCACTTTGGCCAGTTGCCGAGCACGCAGTCGAGAGGTCGTTGAACGTCGACTGCAGTGTCCTAGCCTTGGCTATGGCACTTCCCATCGGTTTGCAGCTCTACACCGTCCGCGATCTTCTGACGGGCGACCAACTAGGCGACACCTGCAAGAAGCTGGCCGACATCGGCTACACGCATGCCGAGGTCGGCCCCTTCTCCGGGCACTCGACGGCCGACGTTACCCAGGCAGCTCGCGACGCCGGAATGACCGTCGTCGGTAGCCACGAGGGCTCGCTCATTACAGATGATGCGCAGTCGACCCTGCAAAATGCTCGCCGACCTAGGCATCCAGCACGCCATCCAACCCTACCTGGACGGCCAGCACCGCACGACGGCCGGCTACAAGAAGATCGCAGATAAGTTGATGGGCCTGAAGCAGGACGGCGTCGTCGTCCTGTACCACAACCACGATTGGGAATACGACAAGGTGGAGAGCGATAAGACCGGCTACGACGTACTGATGAACGAAACGCAGCTCGGTGCAGAACTCGACACTTGCTGGACGGTCGTCGCCGGGCACGACCCGATCGCTCAGATGGAGAAGCTCAAGGGCCGGCTTCACCTGATTCACGTTAAAGACTGCAGCGATTTCGAGAAGAAGACGCTCTGCGAGCTCGGCGACGGCAAGGTGCCAGTCAAGGACATCGTTGCCGCGGCCGAGGGTTGTGGCGTCGAGTGCCTTGTTGTCGAGCAGGACAACAGCTGGATGAACAACGATCCGCTCGCGTCGGCGAAGAAGAGCTACGACTATCTGAAGTCAATTCTCTAGAAGCGTCGAATGACCAGCGTGTCGTTCTGACCGCCGAAGCCGAAATTGTTCGTCATTGCGACGTCGAGCCGGTCGACAGAGCGCGACCGATTCGGCACGTAGTCAAGATCACACTCCGGGCCTGCTTCATCGAGGTTGATCGTCGGCGGAAGCATTCGGTCGCGCATCGCCAACACGCACGCGATGAGTTCGACCGCGCCGCTCGCAGCGATCAGGTGGCCCATCATGCTCTTGATGCTGCTCACCGGCACATGGCCCGCGTGCTCGCCGAGTACCGCTTTAATAGCTGCGGTTTCAGTCGAATCGTTCTCCTTGGTACCGGTGCCGTGCGCGTTGACGTAGTCGACATCTGCCGGCAGGACGTCGGCGTCGGCCATGGCTTCGCGCATCGCGAGGATCGCCCCTTCGCCTTCCGGGTGTTGATCGGTCACGCGAAAAGCGTCGGCCGTGCTGCCGTAACCGGCGATCTCCGCTAGCACGGTCGCGCCTCGTCGTGCCGCATGGTCGGCCGACTCGATCACGAGCATGCCGGCCCCTTCGCCAAGAACAAAGCCGCCCCTGTTCTTGTCGAAAGGCCGCGACGCCTTGGTCGGTTGCTCGTTCAGTTCGGAGAGAGCGGTGAGGCGGTTGAAGCCCGTCACGCCGAGCGGGTGGATCATCGAGTGCGCTCCGCCGACGAGCATCGCGTCGGCCTCGCCCTGGCGAATCATCTCCGCCGCCTCGCCGGTGGCTTGGCAACTTGCAGCACACGCGGTCAGGCAGTTTGCCGAGGGGCCTCGCGCGTCTGCCAGTCGGGCGACGTGGAAGAGCGGCATGTTCGGCTCTTGCTCGTGCTCGCGCTTCACGTCCATCATCCGAGCCGCGACTTCAAACCATGCGCTGGTGTCGAACCCGTCCGGCGACTTCCCGGCGAGGGCCGCCTGTGTGTACGCGGCGTAGTCGAGGCTTCCTTCACCACTGCCAAGGTACAGGCCGAACCGCTCGCTCTTGACGGCACCCATGATGCCACTTGCCATCAGCGCCTGACGGGCCGCACCCAATGCGAAGGCCGTATTTCGTCCGACGTTCTCGTACGGCGTCAGGTTGTAATCGCGAACCTGCGCACTGAAGGTGGTCGGAAAGGTCGACGCATCAAAAAGACTCGTCTGCGACACACCGCTGTCACCAGCCAACAGCCGACGCCAAACGACATCCAGATCATGTCCCATCGGCGTGACCCAGCCCATGCCGGTGATGACGACGCGTGTGCGCCCTCGACTCTGCGTCATGTTTCCATCTTTCTTAGAACGACGGCCGCGTTTTGCCCGCCCATGCCGAAGGTCGAAGCGAGGGCGACGCCAACGTTCTCGCTGCGGCGGCGGCTCATCTGGACCGTCGCCGACGCTCCCTCAGGCACCGGCGGCAAGACGCCGTGATGAATCGACAAGGCGCCGACGGCGAGATCGATCGCGGTGCCCGCAGCGGTGCAACCGGTGGCGTGCTTCACGGGGCAAAGTGCGACGTTTGGAAGATCGTCACCGAAGACGACGCGCATGCCCGTCAGCTCGCTCGCGTCGTGGTGCGGGATGCCCAAGGCGTGCGGAAAGATCGCGTCGACGTCGGCCGGCTCTGCCTTCGCTTCGCGAAGCGCGGCCCCGCAGGCGGCCGCGTACGCCTTGCCCTCAGGGTCGGGAAGGGCGGGGTCAAACGTATCCTGGCTGCTCCCGAATCCGGCAACTTCCGCGAAGATCCTTGCGTCACGCTGTCGGGCGTGCTCGAGCTCTTCCAGGATCAACAGCGCCTCCGCCCTCTGCCGCGACACAGCCGTCTGCCGAGTCGTCGAAGGGGCGGACGGTGGTGCCCGTGGTTAGACGACCTAGAAGTTGTTGCCGCATGAGGCCCATCGGGCTGATAAGCGTTTCGCACCCGCCGGCGATGGCGAGGTCGCACTTGCCCCGGCGGATCGACCGCGCGGCCTCGCCGACGCTGAGATGCCCGCTCGCCTCGGCGCACGTGATGTTGTTCGACGGGCCGGTCAACCCGTGGATGATCGTGACGTGACACGCCAGCATGTTCGGCAGGTACTTCAGCAACCAGAGCGGCGTGAGCTGGCCCATTCCCACCTGGCCCCACTTTTTCCAGTCGATCGTCGTCGGGTTGTCATCCGATCGAGCATGGTCAAACGCGGCAGAAAGCTCGTCGAGGTCGGCAGAGATGAGCCCGGCCCCGATGTTGCAGCCGAAGCGGGACGGCTCGAAATCAGGCCCGCCGTCGTCGGCCTTGGTCCCAAGTCCGGCCGACCGGAACGCGTCCTTGGCAGCGACGACCGCGAGTTGGATGTCGCGGGCCATGATCTTGGTCGACTTGCGGTACGACTTCGGGACGTGGTCCGTGATCTTGAAGTCGTCCACCTCGCCGCCGACCTGGATCGGGAACCGGCTTGTGTCGAACCTGCGGATCGGGGCCAATCCTGTTTCGCCGGCGAGCAGTCGGTTCCACGACGTGTCGGCAGTCAGGCCGAGCGGTGTAACCATGCCGATGCCGGTGATAACGACTCGCCGCATCTGCAAAGACCCTACGGCAGCTTGCTCGCTTCGGATCCACGACGAAAACCGTCGAGCAGGGCCATGAAGTCTGGGGTGAAGACGAAGTTCTCCTCCGGAAAGCCCAGGCCGCTCATGTTTTGATCGATGTGACTGAACATCATCGAGATGGTGGCCAATGGCTCGCCCTGCACGGTGACGGTGCCGGAGCAACTGGCACCGGCGGTGCCGAAGGTGTCGAGCGTCGCGCTGATGGTCAAGACGTCACCGGGTAGGGCGAGGCGTTCGAAGTCTGCCTTGCCGATCTTCGCGAGGATGACCTTCTCCTTAAACCCGCCCGCCTCGCCGACCAAAATGCCCGCGGTCTGAGCGAAGCCCTCGATCACGAGCGATTGCGGATAGACCGGGTGCCCCGGGAACAGGTCGTGGAGCTGTTCCTCAGCCGCCGTGACGGCTTTGATGCTCGTCGCGGATTCTCCCGGGGTGAAGTTCTCGAACCGGTCGATCCAGATCCAACGCATTCCGCTTTGTAGGTCGTCTATTGCGGGTCGAGCCGGAGCAACTTGCCGTTCTTCTCGTCGGTCAGCAGGTACAGGTGGCCGTCCGGTCCGTTGACGACGTCGCGGATGCGGTCGGGGAACTGGAGCGTTTCCTGCGTCGTTGGCATGCCGTCGACGAACTTGATTCGGCGAACCTGCTTCAAGACGAGGCCGCCGGCAAAGAGGTCGCCCGTCCAGTCGCTGATCGCGTCGCCGGTGTAGAAGGCCAAGCCGCACGGGGCGATGCATGGGGTCCAGACGACCTTCGGGTCTTCCGCCTCGGGCATCGACGTGTCCTGGCTGATGCGTGGGCCCCAGTACTCGTAGCTGTACGTGACGATCGGCCAGCCGTAGTTGTTGCCGGCCTCGATGAGGTTCAGTTCGTCCCCGCCACGGGCCCCGTGCTCGGTCGCCCAGATGTCGCCCGTCTCCGGATGCACGGCAATGCCTTGAACATTGCGATGCCCGTAGGTGAAGATGGCACCGGCATTCTCCGGATCACCCATGAACGGATTGGCCGGCGCGGGTCGGCCGTTCTCGTCCAGGCGAAGGATCTTGCCGAGGTGGCTCGTCAGGTCTTGAGCGTGGAACCGTGCGAGCTTGCCTTCAACTTCAACGGGCGGGTTTCCGCCGTCGCCGACGCTGAGGAGCATCGTGCCGTCGTCCAGCCACTGGATTCGGCTGCCGAAGTGCTGATTGCCGGGCTTGAGCTTGTTGACCTCGAAGATCATCTCAACGTCATCGAGACTCGAAAGATCCTCGCTCAGTCGGCCGCGGGCGAGTTGCGTGTGGTTCTGCTTCTGGCTTCCGCTGGAGTAGGTGAAGTAGACCCAGCGGTTGTCCTTGAACTCCGGGTGCAGGCTGACGTCCATGAGACCGCCTTGCCCCTTGGCGTAGATGCTCGGGAGGTTCTTGACGGGTGCTTCCTGAAGCTTGCCATCAACGACGACCCGCAGGCGACCTGGCCTCTCGGTGATGAGCATCGTCTTGCCGTCTGGCAGGAACGCGACCGACCAGGGGTTCTGAAGACCCTCGACCACCGGCGTCGCCTTCCAGCCCTCGGCCGCGGGTGCGGACGCCACGGGCTCGACGGGGCCGCCGATTCGTTCCTGAGCCAGGCAGTGACCTGCCGAAAGCACGCCAACGCCTGCCACCGTCAACGTTGCGAGGAGAACCTTGTTCATGCCTGACTATACGGCCACGAGCAGGTCAGGCGTCGAGCTTCAACGTCACGTAGTTCACGACCGCCTGGACCGTAAACAGCTTGCTGATCTCTTCCAGATCGTCACCCGCAGAGAGGGCGGAGAAGTCTGCGTGCGGCATCCGACTCTTCAGTTCGTTGATCCCGGCCTCGGTCAGCTTTCCGTTCTGGACGAAGTCGGGATTGTTCTGCAAGTCCTCAGGCATCATGTCCCCCTTGGGAATCTTGATGTCGAACGCCTTCTCGAGCCGGAACTGAATGTCGAGGAAGTCGATGCTCTCGGCACCCAGATCATCCCGAATCACGGCCGTTGGAGTGACTTCTTCCTCATCCACACTCAGCGCTTCGACCAAAACTTCCTGAACCTTCGCAAATATGTCATCCTGCGTCATCGTTGCCATGATTGGGGGAAAGCCTAGGAAGCGGCAGCCGATGTTGCCAATCGGGCAGGCGACAGCGTGGCCCAGCGAGACCGATGCGTTTGGACCAGGCGCTCGATCCAGCGCGTCGTCGCCGACCCGGCTCATGGACAGCGAGAGCTTGCCGTTGATCGCCGTCCGCTCTTCATCACCAACATCGACGCGGCCGGTGACGGCATACGTGCCCGGCTTACCTGCGACTGCCTCGACATCGATTCGCAAGATGTGTCCCGGCGCTACAAATTGCCCGTAGCGAACGTTGCGGGCAGACTTCAGGAACGCGACCGTCGGGCCGGCGTAGGCGTTGTCGTCGAACATGCCTTCGGCGGAGAAGGCGTGCCACATGGCCGACTGAACAGCCGCCTCGAGCATCAGCACGCCCGGAAGCACCGGAAATGTCGGGAAGTGATCCGCAAGGTACTCTTCCGCCAGCGACACCGACTTCGTCGACCGTAGAAGAACGTCTGTGACTTCCGTAACCCGGTCGATGAGCTGGAACCGCACGGCCGACCCTAGCGTCGGCGGTTGACTTCGTCGTTGTGGAGCCAATCATCCCGGCCCGTTTGCCCCTAGGAAAGCTTTCGCATCATGTACGCCGTCATCGAAGATAGTGGTCGCCAGTTCAAGGTCTCTGAGGGCGACGTGCTCCGCATCGATCGTGTTCTGCCGGGCGAAGAAGAAGACTCGAACCTGCCCGAAACGGTCACGTTCGACCGCGTGCTGTTCGTCGGTGGCGGCGACTCGCCGCAGATCGGCGGCCCGGTCCTCGCCGGTGCAACTGTCACGGCCGACGTCATGGGCGCGGTCAAGGGCAAGAAGCTTCGCGTCGTCAAGGTGAAGCGTCGCAAGGGCTCGCACGTCGAAACGGGCCATCGCCAGAAGTACCTGCAGGTCAAGGTGACCGGCATCAACGTCTAGATTGCCGCCGTTGGATCACGCGACGCGTGACATGCTCGACGGCATCGCCTCGCGTGCCGAGCCGATGCGCGATCATCTGCGGCAGTGGTCGAACACCAACAGCGGAAGCGAGAATGTCGACGGCGTTCGTCGGCAGCGCGAGTTGACCGTCGCAGCACTCTCTGACGTTGCAGACGACGTCGAGGTCGTTCCGCTGCCAGATCGCTCGACTGTGGATGAACGGGGCGACGTGCACCAGCATCCGGTAGCGGAGGCGGCGGTGCTTCGGCGTCGGGCGGACGTGTCGACGCGGGTCCTGCTCAACGGTCATCTCGACACCGTCTTCGGCATCGATTCGCCGTTCCAGAAGGTCGACGAGGTCGAACCCGACCGCTGGGTCGGCCCCGGTGTGGCGGACCTCAAAGGCGGACTGGTCGTTCTGTGTGAAGCGTTACGCGGCTTCGAGACGCATCCCTGGCCTCGCGACTCGGGTGGACCGCCGTCTTCAACACGGACGAGGAGCTCGGCTCGCCGTCGAGCACCGACTTGCTTCAGCAGACTGCACGCGGGCACGTCGCCGGCCTCGTTTTCGAGCCGGCGTTGGAAGACGGACGCCTTGCCGGTGCACGTGGGGGCAGCGGCAACTTCGACCTCATCATCCGCGGCCGATCCGCCCATGTGGGCCGGCAGTTCGCCGACGGCCGAAGCGCGATGCACGTGGCGGGTGAGGTCGTGTCGCTTCTGGCGGACTTCAACAAGGCGGATGGCGTCACGGTCAACGTGGGCCGAATTGACGGCGGCGGGCCGACGAATCGTGTCGCAGACCTGGCCATCATCCGTTTCAACGTCCGCGTCCAGAACGACGAGCGGCGCGAGGCGATGGAGAACGATTTGCGACGGCTGACCTTCGTCCTGGGCCGACGCGACGGCATTCAGGCGGAGCTTCGCGGCGGCTTCCTCAGCCCGCCCAAACCGATGACGCCGGCAACGCAAGCTGTTTTCGAACGCGTCCGCCAGTGCGGGAGCGAGCTTGGCATTGACGTCTCCTGGACCGATACGGGGGGCGTTTGCGACGGCAACAAGCTTCAGGCGGCGGGGCTGCCGACGGTCGACACGCTGGGCGTTCGTGGCGGCAAATTGCACACCGATGAAGAGTTCATGATCCCGTCGTCGCTCGTGGAGCGGGCGCAGCTTGCGGCGCTCGTGCTCGTTTCGTTTGCGGCCGATGCGCAGCCCGCTTAGCCTTAGCCGTGATGCGGCCAAGCCAGCTCTTGTCGACGGTTGCCGCCGGTCTTGTCATCGCGTCTGCTGCCTGGGCTCAGGAGTCGTCGGGGCCGTTGTCTGAAGTACCTGAGACGATCTACGGGGCTCCGCCGTTGCAGACGCCCGGCTCCGGCTACAACGACGGCGCAATTCGATTGGATGGGGCGGCCATCTACTCGACCGACTACATCTTCCGAGGCATCGAGATCGTCGAGCCGATGACCAACGAAGACGCCGCGAACCTGGCGCTCTCGGCGACGCTCACTTTCGACCTGGGCCGACTGCCGGATCCGTTCGTTCACGTCCGGACCAACACGGCCGGCGGAGACGACGTGAGCAATTTCCAGGTGATTCGCCCGACGGTCGGCCTGCACTGGATGACCGACGGGTTTGAAGTGGCCATCGCACACCAGAGCTTCACCTACCCCGATCGCGACGAACTCGACACCGCGGAGATCTACGTCGAGCTGGATCTTTACGACGGTGCGCTCGGTGACGGCAGCGGCAAGCTGCTGGGGCCTTACGTCGTTGCCGCGTACGATTACGACGCCTTCGAAGGCACCTACCTGGAGGCCGGCTTGAGGCGATACGAGCAATTGGAGGAGTCGGAACTCTCCCTCGGCTACGACGTCCATGTGGCCTACGTCGATCGTCTCGACGAGCTCTTTGGGGGCGACGGCTTCCAGCACTACCAGTTCGGCGTTCGCGCGGGCTATGAGCTGAACACGCTGTTGAACATCAGCCGACGCTACGGAATCTGGTCCATCGGCGGGTACCTCAACTACACCGATGGCATCGACAATGACGTCGCCGCGACGACCCAAATCTGGGGCGGCGGTGGGATCAGCTTCACGTATTGAGTCAGCTGTTCACGGGAAGAGCCCCTTGAGCCGGCAGGCGTCGGAGACGCGTCGAATCGCCAACGTGTAGGCGGCGGTGCGGTAGTCGCACTTCTCTTGCTGCGCGAACGCGTGCACGCGATCGAAGGCAGATTCCATGATCTTTTGAAGCTCATCCTGCACGCGCTTCAAGTCCCAGAAGTAGGCGTCGAGGCCCTGGACCCACTCGAAGTAGCTCACCGTGACGCCACCCGCATTCGCGAGGATGTCGGGCAAGACCACGATGCCGCGGTCACGCATGGCGGCGTCGGCGTTGGGGGTGGTGGGGCCGTTGGCACCTTCGATGACGATCCGAGCCTTGACGTCGGGCGCGAGCTTGCTCGTGATGGTGTTCTCGATGGCTGCCGGGATGAGGATGTCGCAGTCGCAGGTGACGACTTCGTCGTTTGTCATCTTGTCGGCACCTGCCAAATCGGTCAGCTGCCGGGTGTCCGCGATAATGCGCCTCTGCCGCGGGAATATCGATGCCGTTGGCGTTGTAGTAGCCGCCGAACTGGTCGCTGATGGCGACGATCGAGCATCCGCGTTCGTGCAGAAGCCGCGCCGCCGCCGAGCCGACTTGTCCGAAGCCTTGAACTGCGACCCGAAGGCCGTCGAGCCTTCGTCCTTCTGCAGTGTGCATGTAGCGACGGAGCACGTTCATGACGCCTCGCCCGGTCGCCTCTTCTCGGCCACAACTGCCGCCGATGCTGACGGGTTTACCGGTGACCACGCCCAACTCCTGATGGCCGACGATGCTCGAATAGGTGTCGGCAATCCAGGCCATCTCCTGACCGGTCGTCCCCAAGTCTGGAGCCGGAATGTCCCGATTCGGCCCGATGACGTCATGGATCTCGTACGTGAAGCGCCGGACGAGATTCTCTCGCTCGGCATCGGAGAGTTTCTTGGGGTCGCAAATGATGCCGCCCTTGGCACCGCCGTAGGGCAGGTTGACGAGTGCGTTTTTCCAGGTCTGAAGCATGGCCAGTGCCATGACCTCGTCGCGGGCGACGTTCGCGCTCATGCGGAGCCCGCCTTTGTAGGGGCCGAGCACGTTGGAGTGCTGCACTCGGAAGCCCGTGAAGACTTGGATGCTGCCGTCGTCCATGCGGACGGGGCAACTGACGGTCGTGACGCGTTTGGGGCTCGACAGCACCTGTCGCCACGTCTCGTCGAGATGCATCCGCGTATAGACGCGATCGAAGTAGCGGTGGGCGTTCTTCCAGAACGCGGTCGGCGTCTCTTCAGCGGGGCGAAGCAGGTTGGTGTTGGCGACCATCCGCCTATTACAACACGCGGCGACGTTTTTGCCACCTTCTGACTACTTCATCGGCCGCGTCGCCGAAGAAATGGGCGACTCTCATCTGACGCAGTTGCCCTTCGACGGCCGGGTCGAACGAGCTACCGCGGCTTTTGACCATGTCGATCCACGGCCACTGCTCCACACGCCGCTCCACACGCTCGACGTAGTCGTCCAACCGCCCGACCACCCGCGCGGGAACGCCTGCCACGATGCTGTTGCTCGGCACGTCACGCGTCACCACGGCACCGGCGGCGACGATGACGCGGGATGCGATCGTCACGTTCGGCAGCACGATGGCCCCGATGCCGACGAAGACGTCATCACCGATGGTGATCGGCCCGACGTTGTCGAGGGTCTTGCCGAAGGCGGCGTTGATCATGTTGATGCTGCCGTCGTGCCCGAAGAAGCGCCCGCCGGCGATTCGGACGTTGTTGCCGATGCGAGTGAGGTACGGGTCAGAGAAGAAGCTTGTCGGGTCGATCGCGCAGCGGTCGCCAAAGGCCGCAAAGCCGCCGTGTCGGCGGAGGTACTCGGCCCACTCGTCGGGTTGCGGATAGGTGAACTTGCGCCACAGGCCGGCACCCTTGCCGGTCGTCATCGCGCGGTTCTTGAAGATGGAGGCGAGCTTGGCACGCATGGTTGCACCAGCCGAATCTCGGCGGATGCCGGAAGCTACTCGCTATCGCTGTTGCCGACGAATGGTCATATCAAAGTTCTTGACCATCGACTTGTACAATGCGAACACGCCGGCCGCATAGGCACCACAAGCTGCTAGTGCGAACACAGTTAGGACGGCCCGAGACATGATGCCGTCCTGCGGGTCGATAATGCTCTCGCCGCCGAAAGCAGCGGGGTCAATCTGGATCATCATCACCGACAGCGGGCTAAAGGCCGCAAAGGCCAGTGCGATGCTCTGGCCGCTTGAAGCGATGGCCGTCCCACACCAGCCGAGCAGGGCGAAGAGCCCCATCACTACGGCCAGCGACGACATCACACTCTTGACCGTTGAGCCTGTTCGCAGCGACAAGTTCATGCCGACGATCGACGCAAAGGCGACCATCACGATCAGCAGCGCCGGCACCGTGATGAGCGACTCCGCCAGAATCAGCGGCCTCGAACCGCCAGCGACGAGGTCCGCCAAGACAAACACCGCGATGCTCGCCACCGGTATCAACACCAGCGGCAACGCGAAGCTGACCAGCCCGCGGAGCTTTCCCCAGATGTAGTAGCGGCTCGTGATCGGCGTGCTCAGAAGCAGGTCGAGGGAGCCGTCTTCACGCTCTCGCGTGACGGTGCTGGCGGAGGCGTTTGTGACGATGAGCAGGATCGTCGCCACTTCCAGAAGCACCAGGCCCAGCAGGATGTCGCGGGCAGTGTCTGCATCCAACCGACGGCCGACATCGACCAGGGCCAATCGGGTGACTGTCGGCACGCCGGACCGCATTTCGATGGCCAAAGGCGTTTTGACCATCAGGCGTCGGTCAGCGTCGCGGAGCGAGTCGACCTCGTCGCCGTTGATCGTCACCTGGACGGTTGGCGAGATTCCGTAGGTTCCGCCGTCGACGCCCTGGATGAAGACCGTGCGGCTCACCTGGCTGATCGCACCACGCGTGACATACGTCTCTGGCGGTGCCGCCTCGCTCGCATAAAGCCACGCCGCTACACCCGCACCCCCGACGCCGAGCGCGATGAATGCGTAACGAAGCAGCCCCGCCCGTGCGGCACTGGCTTTGGTCTTGGCCTCGCGCCAGGCGATGGGGTTGTTCCAGACGACCCGTGCCGGCCGATCGCCGGGCGGTCGGACGCCGGGAAGAAAGGCGAGCTTGCTCGTCAACCAGCCGCCGGGAGTCAGCGTCGACTGGGCCATCCTTCGCAGCAGGATGACGCTCGGAATCACCAGAATCAGCGAGATGAGCGTGCCCGCGGTGACGTAGAACGTGGCGGGGCTTGTGAGGTAAAACGAGATCGGCCAGCCGCGCAAGCCGGACGGCAATTCCGCCAACGCCGGCGGTGCGTATCCGACCGGATCCAGGATGCTTCGCAGAGCTAGGAACGGGTGGATGCCACTGAGCCATCCGGTCTGCGCGCGGCCGATGTCATCGGACAGCATCGGGTGCATCCCGTCGGCACTGGCATCGAGCAGCCACCCGCCGACGAGGTAGACGGCGATGACGAAGTAGAAGCTGAAGATCGTTCGCCGCGTTCCGACCTTGAACGTTGCGATGGCAACGGCGAAGGCACCGGTCAGCAGGGCGGTCGTCGCCGCGACCGCGGTTACCGCCACGATGTCCCCCAACGCCACGCCGCCGAAGATCTGGGTGATGCCGAAGACGGGAATGCCGCTGAGGAGCAGGGCGAACACGAAGAACAGCCGGCTCAGCAGCGTTCCGAGCACGATCTGTCCGTTGGTCAGCGGCGTCGCGAGCAGTATGTCGTACGTCTGTGAGTCCTTCTCCTGCGTGATCGCACCGGCCGTGAAGACGGGTGCGAGCAGGGCGACCAGCGCGAGCTGCAGATAGCTCATCCCGACGAACAGCTCCGTACTTGCGGCGGTGAGCTCGTCAAGGTCGCCGCCGGCCGCATCGGTGCCGACGAGGCTGACGAGCACGACGGCGATGAGCAGGCCGAGGTATGCACAGCGGGCGATGAGGTCCTTCGTCCGCTTCCCGCCGACGCCCACGACGCGCAGCATGATCGGGTTCGCCGGGACGAGTCGCCAGAGGTATTGCGGGATGCCGAGCATCGCGGGCCATTATCGACGGTGTCATTGGCCATCGCAAGCGGGAGGCTTGTGACCCAGCGTCTGTCCGTACAAGTCGCGGACGGTGTAGGGGCTTCCTCCGAACATTCTGAGGCTAGAAGCTGCCAAAGCCTGCTGCCAGCAAACAGTGATCAAATCCGTCAAAATCGCAGGTCGGTGGAAATGTATAGCGATCTAACGCTTCATTGCCGCCCACCACCCTGCTGATTCTACCTGCCTTCGATGCGATCAACACGATCCCTTTCTCTTCGGACAGGCTTGAGTTCTCCCCACACGACGTAACCCTTGATTCTCTCGCCAAACATACCGCCGGTTGCCTCTCCAACTAGGTCCACCACGACTTTGTAAGGAACGATGAAGCTTTGACCGTTCGCGCCGTCTATTCGGATTGCTCCTTTGAACTCGTAAGGAGGTTCGGTCCCGCGGGGAAACTTTACGTCAGCGGGCTCTACGAGCGAAACTTCAACGGTTGGAACCTCATCGTTGATGCGAACGGTAATCAACGGCCGACGAAGCCGCGTGAGCAGAACAAACACACCGGGTTCGTAACGAAAAAGCACAACCTCTGGTTTAACCTCAAGAGATGGATCGGCACCTAACGCCTCTTTCAGCCGAGCAAGCATGTCCTCGTCCCAGGTGAAGAAATAGCTCGGGATCATGTTCGGCAGAACACTTTCCTCGACTTTCAGCGGCACCCTCTTCTCGGATGGGCGACTTGCAGCCGCAACAGGCTGATCGAACACTACAGGGCTGTGGCGGTTTGACATGTTGCAAGAGTCAAGTATCAGAGAGAACATAGCCAGAAACAAAGCGAAGGAAGTATGTAGCATGGTTGTTGGTCAAAGCCCAATGGCGGTAACAGAGCGAAGTTTAAGCGCAACTATACAGAAATGGTTGGCTCAATGACCCCATCGTTAGCATGGATAGAGGCTTCGATAACACGCGGGACTTGGAGGTAGACTTGAATCAAGCCGCCAAAACCAATGATGCTTCCATCGATGGTAACACCAACTCCAACATCAAAAAGCATATTCTTCTTCGTGTGTCGGATATTCAAGCTCGGTTGTCGGACACTCACATCTAGATAGAAGAGGACGCCTGCGCCTTGCAGATTCTCGAAAATGTTCTGGACCGTTGGCAAACGGGCATCCGGAAATCTCTCGTCATCTAGTCCGTACTTGTACACAACATCTCGTAGAGAAAATGTCGCGCCGAGGCCAGACCTGAAAACACTGTAAGCTTTGTCGACTGCCGGCCTGAAGATCACTGGAACCTGCGACAATACACCTTCTTTCGCAGTATCGAGCGACCGGCCCAGTTGGTCCACGACACGGGCCACGTCCCATTGCTTATTTGAATGCAAGGGTTCGACATTGATGTTTATCGTTCGCTCGCCGCCTTTCTCTGTGGCAAAAGTTACCATAGTCGGCCCTGCAATCAAACTCTTCGCAGTAAATTTCGCTATTCCGTTCTGATTTGTTGTGACACTATGCTGGTCAAAGCGTACGAAGGCACGCGTCTTAGTTTCTTCGTCGTAAAGAAGTACAATCTCTCTAATAAATACTGCAACTCCAGATGCATCGTCACCGCTCGGCGTTTTGACTCTGACACGAATATCTACTTCCTCGTCTTCTACGTCAACTCGACTGTCATTGACAAACACGCCCGCATCACCAGCAGATAGTATCGCTTCAGCTGGCTGGATAGAGAAAATTCCCGCGCGGGCCAACGCATAGAACTTCGACGCGTTGCTCCAAGGAATTGTACCCTCGTAATCCTCAAGGGCCTCTACGAGCGATCCGGAAGCCTCTACTGTTACGCTTGCACTGTCGCCGGAGTGGGGAACGAAGAGCATGAAACGGTTGAGCGGACCGTCCGGGAGCATAACGGGATCGCCGTGAGGCGTCTCCGTTGCAGGCTCAAGCACTAGATCCACCCTGTATTCCTCAGGAGTGTCAACACTCACCACGGTGCCCGAGACTGTCGTTGTCTTAGTCCATGCAGCTTCACCGTCTACGCGAACTTCTTCCTTGATGCTTAGGCCAACAAGCCCATTGGCGAAGGTCAAAAGCTCTGATCTCTGGTCAAGATTAGGATTCTGAAGCTCTTCGTACGGAAAGACAGTCGTTTGCGTACCAGCGATAATCCGCACCCAACCGTGCGGATCGTTCATTTCGTTGGCACGAGCGGTGACGGAGCCTCCGAATCCGTCCGGAGCCTCGATAACTTGGCCTGCCCAGCCACCGTCGCCGACGTGCTCTTCATCTGCATCAGCTTTTGCAACAGTATTCTCATCCTCGCTCGTGGGGTCACCAGGCTGAGTCGTCGGAGTGTCCGTGGTGACGCGATAAACGAACTCGTTGTCAGAACCAGGCGTGGTGTCTATTACACTTGTCGCGCCTGAGCCAGTTGCTCCGACCTGAGTCCAAACAACTCCAGATGTTTCACGTCGTTCGACAGTGTAGCCTGTTTCAGCGACGCTGACGTCGCTCCATTCCACCCGAATCGTACCGTCTCCGACAGCGATGGCGTTAATGTCTCTCGGCGAGAGCACTGGAACCTCTACGTCTTGGATAACAGTCCAATCAGATGCCTCAAGGAGCGTGCCGACTTGGTCGTAGGGATGGCTGTAGACGAACAGTTTACTTCTAACACGCACCGAGTAGGTCGCGTCGTCGGCGAGGCCGGCAAGGGTTCGATCTTCACCGAAGGCCAATGCGGTGTCACCTGTCGGTGGAGCCTGCCAGTTCGCAACACCATCGGAGCTGACCTCGAGGCGATGCAGCGATTGTGCATTGCCTCCTCGGGTCCAGGTGACCTCGACATCGTTGCTAACGTGGGGGTTCACAGCAGCCGCGTCAGCGTACAGTGGGGTAGCAAGTCCGGCTTCGATGGGGTCTGTAAAGAGCGTGTCCCGCAAAACAATCCCATCGTCGCGAAGTTCGCTCTTAACCTGAAACTCGTAATCGGCGATCTCGGCAAGCGTGCCGGGCAAACCTTCGACGACCCAGCGTGAGTCCAGGCCGTGGACCTCGGCACCAGGAAGCCATGGACCAGCTGGGCTGGTGCGATATCTTATGACGTTGTGCGAGGCGCCATAGCCGTCGAGGGTCCACTCAAGTAGGACCGAACCATCTTCGTCAAAGCCGGCCGTCAGGTTGCTCGGAACTACAAGTTGCGTCCACTCCTCGGCGGTGTCCGTCGAGGGGCTCAAGCCGGTCGTCGCGGACCACGCTCGGAGGTCGTAGCGGTACTGTGCCCCATCCATAAGTCCGGCGTCGGTCACGTAGCCGCGGAGCACACCATCGGAGCCGAAGACTTCCGTGAAGTCGTTCGCCGGTTCGGCGTCTGTGTTGCTCAGAATCGCCACCGGCTCGCTGCCGTAGTCGATTCCGTTGCCAGTACCTCGGAATAGATGCCACGCGTTGGGTCGGTCGACGGAGCTGCTTGGCAGCACCCATGACAGCTCAATTGTGCTGCTTGTTGACAGGGTTGCCAGCACCTCGCCGGCTTCAGTCGGAGGCGCTTCAAGCGTGCGGCCGTGCTGAGCACGTTGGATGCCGAAATCCGCAAGATTCACGGTGCCGTCGCCGTTGGCGTCACCTTGGCCGAACGTTGTTCCGGTGCCCATGCCGGCCCGAAGAATACCAAAGTCAGCCAAATCAACGGTGCCATCGCGGTTGAAGTCACCGTTCAGGAACCACAGCTCGTTCCCAGAGGTGTAGCGGCCGTCGGCGAACTCTGTTCCCGAGGCACTGGCCATGAGCTTTCCGCCTGCAGGATCTTTGATCCCGTCAGCCAGCAAACTCAACTCGTAGTAGCCGTCAGGCAAGCGGACTGGACCGACACCTTGATCAAGGTACTCTGCGTCGGCAAATGTCAGCCGAACGCGATTGGTCGCGACAGACGACGGAATCAATTCAGCCAAAGCCCCACCTCCAGTGGTGAGGTTCTCTACGCGGACATCCTCGTTGCCGATAGATGCGGATTCGAAGGGTCCGTTGAACGCGACCTCGATACCGTCGCGTGGCTCGATGTCGGTAGTCACCTCCACGCCGCTAACGGCAAGGGCAAGCAGCCGCCTTGGCTCTAGACGATCGAGTGTTGCACGGCAAGATGCAGAGCGGCCATGCCTGCTCATTACGAAGTTCGAGGATAAGGATTCCTTGATAGTCAAGTTGAACACAATGAGAAGGCCGCACCGGCCCATTAGCACAGTGGCCGACGCTACAGCATCAGGGTCGATGATGCAAGCGGGATTCCATGCAATGAAGGACCGGCGGCCTGAGCCTGCACTTCGTAAGCACGACTTCAAGTCTTCTAGGAACTTGCATCAACCAGTCATCGATGGCGGTGGTTCGGATGCGACTATTGAACGACACCCTTAGTGAGCCGCATGAAGGCGGTCTCTAGATTGACCTCTTCTTCTCGGAACAGCGTCAGCTTGTAGCCGCCCTGGATGAGGCGGCCGGCGAGGAAGCTGTAGTCTTCGAGGCCGTCCTTCAGGGTCACTTCCAGAATGCCGTTCTTGTTCTCGACGGTCTGGACGTTTGGATCCTGACTCAGCATCGTGGCCGCGGGCGTGTGGTTGCTGGCCAGGCCGACTTGGACGACGGTGCCGCGGCGTGCCTTTTTGACGATGTCGGTCCACGGGCCGCTGTACTGCAGTTCGCCGCGTTCGATGATGCCGACGGTGTTACAGAGGTCTTGCAGCTCCGGCAGGATGTGGGAGCTGATGATGATCGTCTTGCCCATGCCGCGAAGGGTCTTGAGCAGCTCGCGCAGCTCGACGCGGGCACGTGGATCCAAGTTACCGGCCGGTTCGTCGAGGAGCAGGACCTTCGGGTCGTGTAGCAGGACGCGGGCGATCGAGAGCCGCTGCTTCATGCCGCGGGACAGGCCATCTACCGGGGCGTCGCGCTTGTAGGTCAGGTCGGTCAGTTCCAGGCAGTCGCCGACCACTTTCACGCGGTCGCTGCCGTTGATGTCGTAAGCGGCTGCGAAGAACTCGAGGTACTCCTGGACGACCATGTCCTCGTACGCGCCGAAGTAGTCGGGCACGTAGCCGAGCAGCGGGCGGATCTGCCGCGACTGGTAGCCGACGACGTTGCCGCAGACGCGGGCCTCGCCCCAGGTCGGCTGGAGGAGCGTGGCCAAGATCTTGATCGTCGTCGTCTTCCCGGCCCCGTTGGGCCCGATGAAGCCGAAGCAGTCGCCTTCCTGGATCTCCAGGTTCAGGTTCGACAGCGCAACGAGGTCGCCGTAACGCTTGGTCAGATTGACCGTCTTGATGACTGGCTCGCTCATGGCTGTGCGTCCTCTGAAGTCTCTTGCGTCTCGTCTTCGGGCGTCGCTCGCAGATCGACCGGCGGACGCGCGACGGGTCGTGATAGCGGTAGCACGAACTGCGTGACCACCGTTCCGGTTCCCGGCACCCGACGACCCTCCACCTCCAGCGGCAACGGCACGTCCTGTTCCCGGGCCTCGGCGACAATCACCACGTGGCCAGCCGACAACGCGGCCGTCGCGTCCCATTCCGCAGCCCCACGATTCAGCAGAACGACCGCGTCGTCCTGGGTGTTGATGTTCGTCATCGGCGGGAGCATTGAAAAGAACGACAACACCGCCGGCGCGATCCGGTAGCGGCGAGACCAGTCGTCGAACTCGGTCGTCGACACCACCGTCCGCCGAACGCCCGGCTGCTCGTACCAGTATCGCAACGCCCAATCCTGGACCAACCGGCCTTCGACGGGTTCTTCCCGTGCGGGCGCCGTCCGCGGGCCGGTGACGGCCGAGACGAACTTCTTGATCACCCGCGACTGCTCGCCGTCGAAGAGCTCCCGCAGCGACGGCAGCGTGCCGCCCGCCTGAAGCTCCGGCACGTAGAGCACCATCACCTCGGGCCTTCCGCCGCGAAGGTACTTGTACGCGACGTGAATGCTCTGCAGGTTGTACTCGGTCGCGTTGACTAGCTGACCCGACGGGTAACGGCTGTCGGCATCGAGCCGAAGGCGTCCCTCAAGGCCGACGAACGGGCTGCTCGACAGGCGTGCTTCGAACTTCTTGAGCGTGCTGCGGTATGGCACCGCCACCTCGGCATCGCCCGCGACATCAACGCGGTACGTGACAGGGCTCGTCCGGCCGACGATGGGTCGGTCGCGGGGCGGGATCAACGGCGAGATGATTCCGTCGGCCGCGACTTCCTCGCCGAACCGGATCTCCTGGGAGCCGTCACGCGGAATATACAGGCCGAAGTCGCTGGCGACGGTCTGGTCGGCGACGGAGCCGGCCCGCATCAGACTGACGTGCCGAAGCTCGGCAGGCCCACGTAAAACGAGTCCGGTCAGCAGGACCGTCGCGCCCGCCGCACCCAGGGCGATGGCCCCGTAGGCCCACCACGTCAGCTGCGGCTTGCCACGACGCTTGAGGAAGAAGAAGACGCCGGGCCCCGCGATGAGCCAGTAGCCGATGAAGAAGATGACCGCCAGCGTGACCAGCGCAGCCCCGCGAGCCGCAAGACGTGCGTCGGCCTGCGGGGCGGATGCGAAGTCTCGCGAGGCCGAGGTGGAATACCGCTGTTGTTCGCGTTCGTCCGGCTCAAGAACGGGCGCGTCGCCCGTATCGAGCAGCCGGCCCCAGATCTCGGTCCAGCCGACGATCGGGCTCTCGCGACGGCCCAGGAGCCGACGATTCGACAGGTCGGTTGCAAGCCACGTCACGCTGCCGAAGCCGTAGCCGCCGCGGACCAGCATCGGCAGCATGCCGTCCACCGTCACAGAGGCGACATCCGCATCTGGAGGTGGCAGATACCAGGATTCGACCACGACGTCTTCGTTCGCGCTGGCCACGACGTGACGCACCGGGCCTTCGACGGCCTCCAGCGCGTCGAGCAGTTCGGACGTCACCTCCAACGGCACGGTGGCCAGGGGGGTGCCGTTCGGCATGTCGACCGCGCCGATCGGCGTGACGGGCAGAAGGTCGAAAAACGGCTGAAGCGTGTCCCAGTCGCTGCGGTGCGTCACGATCAACCGGCCGCCGGCTCGGATGTAGGCCCGAAGTGCCTGCATCTTCTCACCCCCGCCATCCAGCAGGCGGGCCGGGTCTGCGTCCTGCCAGACGACGGCAAAGACGGCGTCGTAGCCGAGCACATCGTCCGGCAGGTCGCCTGGACGAACCGATGCAGGAACGTTGGTCGCAGTCGTTCCGACGAGGTTGGAGACGAGTTCGCCGGCTCCCGGGTAGAAGCCGCCCGCCTCGCCGCCGACGAGGAGGAGCAGTCGCCCGCTTTGCCGCCCGCCGAGCGCCTGGATGTTGTCCGGCGGCCTTGCCTCCATCTTGAGACGGTCGATCTCCTCGCCATCTTCTCCGGCGAGGGCGATGACAAAATCTTCGGCCGGCGACAGCTGGCCCGTGCCGGGCGGCAACTTCAGGTAGCCCCAGAACGATTGCTCGTCGCCTCCGGCAAGGCTGATCGGGCGATCGAACTGCACGCGATCGCCGTCCAGGTCCGTTGTGAGTGCTCGCAGCGTGTACGTCCCCGGGCGTCCCTCGGGGGCCCGGACCGACACGCGGTAGGGCAGCCACGCATAAGGGTCATAGAAACCGGCGAGCCCGACCGACGTCACCCGGCCTACAGGCTCCTGCGCGAAAGCAGGCGTGACGAGAGCCAGAACGATCAAGGCTCGCCACATCCAGCCGAAGAAGGGTCGCCTTGACACCAGCATGCGTCGGCACGCTAAACCAACGCACCGCGGTCGGCAATCGATGCCATGTACGAGCGGCAAAGTCACTTCGGCGTCTGCAGCGGCCCGTCGATCGGGTGCTTCGACCGAACGGCAGCTTCAAGGTCGACGCCACTCACGTTCGCCAACGTGCAGAGCCATGCCAGCACGTCGGCGAATTCTTCTTCCTTGTTCCTTCGATCATCGTCACGGGCCAATGCGCGGGCGAGTTCGCCGATCTCCTCACTGAACCAGAGCCACGTCCCGGCGATGCCGCGTTCGGCATCGGCCTCGAAGTAGCGGTCGCGAATCGACTGCTGAAACGCGGCAATCGTCACTGGCGCGGCATCGGCGTCGTGGGGCATGGCAGAAGCCTACCGACGGCCGTCACAACAGACGTAATGATCTGATCGTGCCGGTCAGACCAGTCATGCAGCAGCCGGAGAAGGCGAATCTGGTCGGCAACAGCACGAAGGTCTGCCAAACTCTTGCGAGGAAGCTGATGCTTGGGTACGAATGACTGCTTACCGTCTCGACGAGACTTGCACGCCATGAAATACGCACTCCACGCCGCCCTCGCCGTCACGCTCGCCGCTCTTCCTGCCGCTGCGCAGGAGATTGTGCTTGACTTCGAGCCGGACATCTCGGTCAGCCAGGGATTCTCTCAGAACATCGCGATCATCGGCACGCCGGGTACGCCCGGGTCGCAGGATCTGGTGATCAACAACTTCTTCAACAGCGACAACACCACCCGGCAGTCGATCTTCATGCCCTTCATCGGCAGCACGGTCATTACGACCGGGAACTTCGTCGACGGATCAGCAGAGGCGGCGCTTCTGGGGGACGGCGACGTGGTCGACTCGACCACCGTCTTCGGCGGGCCCAACAGCTTCTCGGCCGTCTTCGCCGACCAGGGCCTGGCAGCGGGCGAGTGGTACGACGCGACGGATGAGATCACCGGATTCACCGGCTTCTCCTTCGTCGACGGGCCGGACACGTACTACGGCTACGCCGAGATCACCGTGTCCCCCGACGCCGGTGGCCAGATCAGCATCAACAGCGTCACCTACCAGGGCCGGGCGGGCATCGGCATCACCATCCCTGAGCCGACCACGCTGTCGCTGGCCGCCTTAGGTGGTGTGGCGATGCTCCGTCGTCGCCGGGCGTAGAGCAACGCCGCTGCATGTTCGGCCGTGGGTGAACCCGCACTAAGGTGCGGTCATGAGCAACGCGACGCGGACCGAGCGGGATTCCATGGGCGAGATGCAAGTGCCGGCGACGGCCCTCTACGGGGCGTCGACGGCTCGTGCTGTTGAGAACTTCCCCATCGCCAAGCGCCCGCTCCCGCCGGCGATGATTCACGCGTTTGGCCACCTCAAGGCCGCGTGTGCGCAAGCCAACAAGGACCTCGGCAAGCTCGACCCTGAGATCGCCGACGCGATCATCAACGCCGCCACGGAAGTGGCGGATGGAAAGCATGACGAGCACTTCCCGGTCGACGTCTACCAGACCGGCTCTGGCACGAGCACGAACATGAACGCCAACGAGGTCATCGCCAACCTCGCCAACCAGAAGCTCGAGCGTGATTCCAAGACGAGCCGCGAGCGTGAGGGAGCGGATTCTGCCTCCGGATCAGAACCCCTCGCTCACGCTCAGGGCTCGCAGGGTTCCGACCAGAAGCCCCGCGTCCACCCCAACGACCACGTCAACATGGGGCAGTCGAGCAACGACACGTTCCCGACCGCGATGCACATCGCGGCGGCGGCTGGCAGCTCAGCGAGCTTGAGCGACTCGCTCTTGAAGCGTCTGCAGGCGTCAGCTCGTCGATAAGGCGAAGAAGTGGGATCGAGATCGTCAAGATCGGCCGGACGCACCTCATGGACGCGACACCGATTCGTGTCGGGCAGGTCTTTGGCGGCTATGCGGCGCAGATCGGCCAGTGTTATGACCTCGCGGGTGCTGCTGCGAGGCAGCGTGATCTCGGACGACCTGCCGATTGGTGGAACAGCAGTCGGAACAGGGATCAACACCCACCCGAGTTTGGCTGGCGAGGTCTGTGCAGAACTGACGCAAGCGAATCGGACGATCACGAGCTTGATGCTGGTGAAGCTGACGAATCATCCGTCAGCTCAAGCAGCCAAGGACGAGTTCGTTCGGGCACACGGCAATCTCAAGACGATCGCCGTCTCCCTCTCCAAGATCGCCAACGACATCCGCCACCTCGGCTCCGGACCACGCTGCGGCATCGGCGAGCTCATCCTCCCGGCCATCCAGCCCGGCAGCTCGATCATGCCCGGCAAGGTCAACCCCGTCATGTGCGAGAGCGTCATGCAGGTCGCCTGCCGCGTCGTCGGCAACGACGCCACCGTCACCATGGCCGGCATGGGCGGCGTCGGGTCGATCTTCGAACTCAACGTCGCCATGCCCGTCATGATCGACGCCTTCCTCGAAAGCGTCACGCTGCTCGCCAACGTCTGCGACGTCTTCACGGACAAGCTCCTCGTCGGCCTGGAGGTCGACGAGAAGCGCTGCAAGGAGTTGATCGACGGCAGCCTCATGCTCGTGACCGCCCTCAACCCGCTCATCGGCTACGACGAAGCCGCCAAGGTGGCCAAGAAGGCACACGCGGAAAACAAGACGATCCGCGAGGTCATGCGCGAGCGGGGCGACGTCGATGAGGCGACCCTCGATGCGGCCCTCGATCCGCGGAGCATGACCGAGCCGTCGGCATGAGGGGCGACTTCAAACAGCTGTTTGAAAAACCTTTATCGACTTCTGCCACCTTCGACAGCGGCCGATAGACTCCGGCCGTGCCATCCGTCGTCGCCACCATCCTCACGACCGTTGCCACCCTATTCGTGGCGGCACAGTCTGCGTCGGCACAGTTTGGGACGGACCTGGCCGTCACGACTCAGCCGGTCGATCCCGGCAAGCCCTACGAGCCGCGGACGCCTTACGACGAGGCTCGCTACTTCGTTCCGGGGCGGGCATTCTCGCCAATTGCGGCCGATCCCCGCTGGCCCCGATTCGAGATCGGATACGTCAGCGTCATCGAGTCCAACGGCGACTTCTTCGGCGACGACGGGCCTTACAACAACCTGTGGCTCGTCAGCTTCGGCGAGAACATCGCCTTCTACGCGGGCCCGCCTCCCGAGTCGATGACCGACGTCTTCGACAGCGTCGAGTTTGGTGCCGTCGCAGCTCTCTTTGCGACCTTCGACCTGTCCGAGGAGAGCGTGCCGCTCCTCAACGCCGACTACAACGGCGGCCTGTACTTTGCCGGTCGCAAGAATGACTGGTCGACGTTCATCCGATTCTTCCACGAGAGCAGCCACCTGGGCGACGAGTTGCTTCTCTTCGGGCCCGAAATCGACCGTGTCGACCAAACGTTCGACTCGATCGAGGGCTTCCTCTCGAAGGATTTCCGCAACGTCTTCGAAAAAGGCAACCTCCGCCTCTACGGCGGTGCCGGCTGGCTCTTCAGGACCTTCGGCGACGACGACTACGGCGAGTTCGTCTTTCAGTACGGTGCAGAGTTCGACGCGACGCGGCTTCGCTACGTGATGCCGGGCGGCTTGGGTGTCAGGCCGATGGCGGCGATCGACATCCAGCACCTGGACGGCCGGGGTTACAACCTCGACATCGCGGCAGTCGCAGGGCTTCGGCTCGACGGCCTGCGTCGGGGCGGGCAGGCGGACATCCAGTTCCTCTACTACAACGGCCGAAACCAGAACGGCCAGCTCTTCATCGACGACATCGAAACCTTCGGCGTGACGCTGCGGCTGAGCCTCTAGCTGTCGTGACCGCAAGACCGGCCGACTTGTGGGGCGGTGGGCGTCTCCGTACGTTGTCGAATCATCATGTGGAGATTGCTGTTTGTTCTGTGCGTTGCCTTCACAGGTCCCTCGGCTTCGGCTCAGCTCGAGTCGCCCGAGCTCGACACGCTCGACGAGTACGATCGTGGCCGGCTGACGGCGGGGCTCTTGCCCTCCGGCGACGTCTTTGAGCCGCTGTGGGCCGACCCGCTTTGGCCATTGATGGCTGTCGGGTTCCACCGCTACGCGAACGACGACTTCCTCGAGAACGTCGCGGCGGTCACCATCGGCGCGACCATTCCGATCTATCGCTGGGAGAACCCTCGCAACCTGTACTTCGACTGGATCGAGTTCGCCGCGCAGGGGGCGGTGCAGAGCGACTTCGACCAGGACCGGTTCAGTCGCGACAACTTCAGCAACGACTACATCGCCGCCGTCATGGCCAACGCCAGGAAGGATCGCTTCAGTGCGGTCTTTCGCTTCCACCACCAAAGCAGCCACGTCGGCGACGAGTATCTGACCAACGGCAGCGGCATCGTCCGCGAAGACTTCGGCTACGACCGCCTGGACTTTCTCTTCAGCTACGACGTCGCCGGCCAGCCCTACGTCGATGAGGCGGGCCTCTTTCGCGTCTACGGCGGCTTCGGTCGGGCGCTGCGTCGCCCGTCGCCACCGGACTGGGGATACTGGCATCTGCAATCCGGCATCGAACTTCGGGCACCGTTTCAACTGAGCGGCTACTGGCGACCCGTCGCGGCCGTCGACGTGCAACAGCAAGAGGGCAACGACTTCAAGCCCGACATCAACATCCGTGCCGGCATTCAGGCGGAGAACAGGGCCGTCCACGGCCGAACGCTCAAGTTCCTGCTCGAGTACTACAACGGCAAAGAACCCAACGGCCAGTTCTGGCGCGACGACACGACCATCCTCGGTTTCGGCCTCTTTATCACGCTCTGACCGCCGCAGGATTGGACGTGAACAGGCGACTCCGCTTCTGCGTGTGCCTGCCGTACGAAAAAGCCGCCCGGTGTGCCCGGGCGGCTTCATCGTGATCGGCAGGCCGGTGTCCTAGCGACGACGGCGAAGCAGAATGCCACCGACGACAGCAACGAGGCTGGCGGTCGCCGGCTCCGGCACCGCAACGGTCAACAGGCTGTGCCCGGCGTTGGCGCCGGCGTCGGTTCGCAGCCGGGCCGCGAAGACGGCATCGCCTGCGTTACTGAGGACGATATCGTTGACGCTGAAGTCGCGAATCTCCAGACCGGTGAGGTCGATGGAGTCGCCCTGACGAGCCAGGACGGTCGTGCCGTTGTAGGCGATGGCCTGTTCGCCAAGGGAGGTGACGCCCAGGACGATGTAGTTCCCGGCCGCGTCCGCGGAGACGCCGTCGATCTCGAGCCAGGTCTCGAGACTGCCGTCGACGCTGTCACCGGTGGCTGCGACGACGTCACCGTCGACCAAGGCCCACTCCACGCCGTCCACGTTGCTGCCACGCGCCCACCAGACGCCGGCCTCGTTCATGCCGCTGCCGTTCGGTGCGAAGAGGGAGTCGACCGCCGGGGCGGCAAAGCCGCTGTCGGGGATGATCTGCCCGCCCACCGCAACAACGCTGCCGTCGACCACGGCGGTGTCGACGGTTCGGCTCGACGGAAAGCTGCGGGCTTCGGTCAGGTAGCTGCTGCCGTTCTCGCCGAAGTAGGTCTGCCCGAACTCGAAAGTTGCCGTGGCCGCCGGAGCACCGGCGAGTGCGGTTCCTTCGGAGACCAAGACGTTCGAGTTGTAGATGACGGCATCATCGAAGTCGGTCGTTCCGCCGGAGAAACCGACGAACCCTTCGGGCGCGGCATAGGCGGAGTCGAAGTTGCCCTCGGCGAGCGCTCCACCTTGCTGGATCGACTGCCCAGGTGCCGCGGCAGTGATGACGTCTGGGGCTGCGTAGTAGAACACGCCGTCACTGTTCGAGAACGTGTTGCCGACGCGGGTCTGCGAGGTAAAGGCGAACTGGCCGCCATCGACGCTGTCGATCAGGCCGACGCGTTCATCGATGTTGACGATGACCCGCCCGTCGACGGCACCGCCGACGGCAGTGCCTTCGCGTAGGGAAAACCCGGCCATCGGGTTGTTGATGGGAGCCACCACGTAGACCTCGTCAAAGAACTGGCCGGACGTCTCCGTGTCGCCGCGGAAGCCGACGAGGTTGCCACTGGGGCTGACAAAGGGCCTGCCGAATGCGGTTTGCGTGCTGGTTCCGTCGTTGAACACGAGGCCCGGCTGGCCGGGCACGTTGCTCGTCGGCAGTCCGGCGGAACCGGTGTAGAGGGCTCGGACCTGGCCAAAGGCTGGGGACGCAACGACCAGAGCGGCGGCGACGGCAATCTTGTGGTTCATCTTCATGGCATTCTCTCTCAAGGGCCGGTGGTGACGGCCTGTAGCTGCGGCGGGATGACCCCAACATATCGATCGCGGCTTGCGTTACAAGCCTGCGTAGGAGAACCCGCGGCGCGACAGGCCACGGGTGGAATCGCTCGATAGACCACCGGCATGCAGCTGCCGCTCTGATTACATGGCGGCTTCGTCTACTTATTCGTCGGCGGGCTTGCGTTCGTAGGTGATCTCCATCACGACGAACGGGTCGCCGTAAAGCACTTCGTACATCTTGGCCACGTGACGATCTTCGGACTCGATTGAGATGACGAACTTGAACGCCTTGCCCATCTCGCCGCTCATCGGCTCGTTCATGTCACCGACGAAGGTCATCGTCTTGCCGTCGGGTCCGATGGAGCCGTGCATCTGGCTGATGCCGGTCGACATGGAGTCGACCCAGGAGGAGACGAAGAGCTTGCGGGTGTTGTCGTAGCCGACGGTCGAGCGACCCGAGTAGGGCTGGCCCATCATGGTGCTTTGGTAGGTCTCTTCGATGAACTTTCCGCCGAAGATTGGCTTGACGATGGCCGTGCCGGTGCTGGTCATCGGTTCCCCTTCGGGGTCCATGTACATCTTGGTGGTCGTCTTCCACTCGCCGACGAAGGCATCTTCGAGGAACTCGTGGGGCAGGCCCATCTCCGTGGTCTTCATCCACGCCTGCATCGCCGCCGGGTCGGTCTTCTGGCTTCGAAGCTGCTCGAAGATCTCCTTGCCTTGCTCACTGATGTCGGCAGAGGCGAGCGGCGAGACGAGCAACACGAGGACGAGCGGGAGAATCTTCATCTTGCGCATTCTGCCAAGACTGAAAGCTCAATACAAGAGCCGCCCCGCAAGATGTTGCGGGGCGGCATCCGAATCTGATGAAGGCCGGTTCTACTCGCCCGCCGGCTTCTTCTTGCCGAACTGCATCTTCCCGCCGAACTTCTTCTGGAAGCGATCGACCCGGCCCGCGGTGTCGATAAAGGTCTGCTTGCCGGTGAAGAACGGGTGCGAGGCCGAGGAGATGTCGACCTTGACCAGCGGGTACTCCTTGCCCTCGAACTCGATCGTCTGATTCGACGGCACGGTGCTGCGCGTCAGGTAACGCGTGTCGGCACCGGTGTCTTGAAAGACGACGGGGCGGTAGACGGGGTGGGTGTTCTTCTTCACGTGGGCTCCTGGGCGATCCCGGTTTCGGCACTCGCCGGTTCGGGCCGGCACGCTAGGAACGCAGGCGGCGCTTGTCGATGCTCATCTCGATCATCCGCCCCAGCACGGGCCAGCGAAGGCGGTGCGGGTAGCCGACCTCACACAACGCGTCCGGCATCGCCCGGCCCGCATGCGTCGCCGTGTACATCACCCGCAGGTAGAACGGACTCGGGTCGATCACCCGCGGCTCACTCAGTCGCCAGCCGTCGAACGCGATGGAGGCCGGGTATACCAGACCGGTGCCGCTTCGACGGGACCAGTCGATGTCGAAGTCGGTCGAGAGATCGTGCAGACCTTCGGCATCGACACCGAATAGGTGCTCCTCGATCGGCAGCGTGCGGTCGCGCGGCTCGGCCACGTGGAAGCTCGTCGTCCCCTCGTCCGTCAGGATTCGGCCCCAGATCCATCGCTTCAGGCCGTCGCCGAGGGGGCCGGTGCCGAAGTTGTGGTCGTGATACCCCCGGCCGGTGAAGGCGACGCCGTCGATCGTGCCGGTGACGTCGCACCGCGGCGCGGCCGGGATCCAGCCGTGGTGCTGACCCGTCATCGCGCGCGAGAGAAACTGGCGTTCCTCCACGCGAAGTAGCCGCGGGCTTACAGCCCGCCGGTCTTGTGGCTCACCAGCGTCGCCAGCTACACGACCGGCGGGCTGTAAGCCCGCGGCTGCCTGAAAGCTGAGGTCGCACGTCAAGGTCTCGCTCTCGATCAACTTCGGCCCCCGCCCGGTCAATCGCCAAGGCGTGCCGGACATCTTCAACGCCAGCCGACCGTCGACAGGATCGAGCGTGCAGTCGCCGACACGCACCCGCGGCTCATCGGCCGATGCTTCGAATTCGCCGGGTCGGACTTGCGTCATGAACTGTCGGGCGATCTTGCCGTCGCGGTAGTGGCAGAGGTACGCGGCCGGGTAGTCGTTCGCGACCGCGGGCGGCGTCTTGGTCGGGCTTCGCAGGAACCTTGCATGCGCGCGGAGATACCCGGCGTGGAAGACGAAGCCCTCGAACAAGATCGCCACGATCCGATCGCGGCCGTCGGCGGACTCGGCGTCGAAGTACCACCACTCGTACCCGCCGGGAGCGGTCACGCGGTGGTGGGCGTCCGGGTGGTTCGGACGGGTGAACATCGGCACCGGATCAGGCAGGATCACGGCCGCATCGCTCGACATCTGCACGCGGCAACTTAGTCGCGCTTCGGGAAGCGCTCGTCAAAGTCGAGCTCGATTGCGAATCGACTCGCGGTCGGGCCTTGGTCGTCCGACAGCATTGCGTTCCGCAAAGGCGAATAGGTCTCGACGTAGATGACCTTGCCCGCAGGGTCGAATGTCAGGATGCGCAAGAACCCTTCGCCGCCCGTCGGGTGCTCCGGCGGACGCCAGTCCTGGAACGTCGTCATGAGGCGAAACACCTCGTTGCCGGCGTTGTTGGTGCTCGTCAAACGCCACTCACCGTCGCCGTTGACCTCGTTGGGGCCGAAGTGGTTGTGACCGGAAAGGACGAGGAAGATCTGGTCGTTGTTGCTGAGCAGGTCGTTGAACAGCAGTGCACCGGGCGCCGTTTCGCCCCCGTTGTTGCCGTCGGGGTCTGCGTCGCGAAGGTCTTCGTGTGTCGTCACGATCGTCGGCAATCCGGGGTGGTCATCGACGACCGACTGCGCCCATTCCAGGATGCCGAGATCCGGCTCGGTCTTGAAGTCGTGCCGCCATTCGAGAGCGAGGTGCAAAAACGTTCGGTCGCCGCCTCGGAAGGTCTGGAACGAGTTGCCGGGCCGATCCGGCATGTGGCCGCCGAACCAGTCGCGTCCGGTGAATCGCTGCGGTCCGAAGTGGGCGAGGTAGGCGTCAAGATTCGTCGTCCGGTCGCCGGTCTTGGCCCAGTCGTGGTTGCCGGGCAGGATGCCGTAGGGAATGCTCGCCCGGTCGAGCACCATCATGGCATCGTCGGCGTTTTTCCACTGCTGCTCGCTCCCGCCGCCGTCGACGACGTCGCCCACGTGAGACACGAACACGATGTTGAGCTCGTCCGCGTTCTCAGCGATCCAGTGCGTTTGCGTGGCGAAGACTTCTGGAAAGCCCCACGAGTAGACCTGCGTGTCGGGCAGGACGACGATTCGGAAGGCATCACCGTCGGCCCGGGTGGCGACGTCTGTGGGGCGAGTTGTGGGGGTCTCTGCTACCGGCTGACCGGCGGCCTGTAAGGCCGCGGCTGGGAGCGCGATCAGGGCCGTGAGGCGACGGATCACTGATCGTCCTCGTAGAGCTCCGCCACCTGATTGGGAATGACTTCCAGAACGCCCCGGCTGAACCAGAAGACGTGGCCGCCAAGATTCTGGTCGCGGATGTAATCGACGACCTTCGCCAAGTCACCTTCGGGAATGTCTGGGCCGTCGCCGACAATGCGGATTCCCGGAAGCAGGCTCGCGAGGTCGCCGTCGCCCAACTCGTTCATCGCGACGATCTGCTCGTCGATGCTCTTGATCGTCGCCGGGCCGTCCATGCGATAGCACTGTGGCAGGAACTCGTCCCACAGCGGCTTGCCGTCGTCGGTCTCCCAGTGTGTCCACTTGGGCCAGTCGCACGCATAGTTGTCGAGCGACCACGGGAAGGGGGCCGGGCTCACGCTGACGATGACGTCCGGGTGCTTGGCCTTGATGGCCTCGGCATAGCGCTTCGCGTACTCGGTCACCTTATCCGCACGCCACTGCACCCAGGCCGCGTCACGATGATCGTCGGGCGGCATCGCGCCGTCGTGTTCGCTCGCATAGAGCTGTTTCGTGTAGTCGTCGTAGCCCATCTCGACCGGCATCGCGATGCGATCGTCGAGCTGCACGCCATCAAGATCGTGCTGGTCGAGCACTTCGAGGGTGATGTCGATGAGCAACTGCTGCGGACCGGGATGAAGCGGGTTCATCCAGACGAACGGGTTCTGCTTCCCGACGAAGTCGCCTTCCTTCGTGTGGGTGAGCCACCCCTTCTCCTTGGCGACGGCGCGTAGCTCGTTGTCCGTGTCCTTGTAAGCGGCCATGAAGCCGTACTCGAGCCAGCCGATGACCGTCAGCTCGTTCGCGTGCGCCTCCTCGATGGCCTCGGCCAAGAGGTTGCGTTGAAGCTCAGGTGGCGCTCCATTGATCTTCATCGGTACGCCGACAAGATCCTCCATCGTCTTGCTCGGGAACTCCGTGTAGCCGTTCTTCCAACACTCGACGTAGACGGTGTTGAGGCCGAGCTCCTTGAGCTGTTTCATCGACGCTGCCGTGGCCTCGGGCGACGAGAGGGCGGTGTTGGCGGTGGTGGTCATCCACGTGCCGCGCACTTCGCTCGGCTCCGCAGAGGCAGCGCCCGCGCAGCCGGCGGACGTGACACAGGCAGCCAAGGCAAGTTGGATCCAATTCATGAGGTTCTCCTTCGCAGCAGGACACACCCGCCCAAAGCCAGCAGGCCGACGGAAGTCGGCTCGGGAATCACGGTCAGCAGCCAAGCATCGAGCGGGGCGGTGCTGAAACCCGACACGCCGAACTGAACCCGCAGCAGGCCGAAGTCGGCGAGGTTCACGACGCCGTCCGAATTGAAGTCGCCGTCGCGGAAGCCGACGAGCGGGTCACTTCTGCCGAAGTTGGCACGAAGAATTCCGAAGTCCTGGAGGTTGACCAGATCGTCCCGATTCGCATCCGCGGCCCGGCCGGGAGCCGTTAGCGGGTGGATGCCCGCGCCCGAACGCGTCGGTGTTGTAGAAGTCTTCGACCAGATCAAGGAAGCCCCCGGGATCGAGCAGGCCGTCGCTGTACCAGAAGCTGTGGCCGTAGGCGTCGTCGTCCTTAAGCCGCTGGAGCATCTTGCGAAGCTCGTTCCAGGGCGTCCCGGCACCCGTGCCGATGATGCGAAGCCCGGCACCGGTGACATCCACCTCATCACCCGCCGTGATGCGCTGGTTGGCCCAGTTCAGGGCGAAACTGTTGAAGTTGTCCCGGTACACCTGCGGCATGTACTCGTCGAACAGCTCCAGATCGGCCCAGTCGCCCCAGTCGACCGCGTAGTTGTTCAGGCTGAACGGGAAAATGGCCGGCGTCGCAGAGACAAAAACGTCCGGCTCGGCTGCACGAATGTCGGCGACCAACTCTGTAGCGAATGCCGTCACCTTGTCCGCACGCCAGCGGGTGAAGTCGGCGTCGCGTGGGTTTGTCGGCAGGTTGCGACCGGTCTCGTCCAGGTAGGCCGCGCGGGTCACGTCGTCGTAGCCGAACTCGACGGGCCAGGCGAGGCGATCGTCGAACTGCACGCCGTCCAAGCCATAGATGCGGACGGCATCGATAGCCATGCCGGTGATCAGCTCGCGCACCTCCGGCACGAGCGGGTTCATCCAGGTGAAGGCGTTGGAGCTGTTCGTGAAGTTGCCGTTCGTGTCCGTCAGGAGCCAGCCGTTGTCTCGTGCGTGCTGTGAGAGCGGGTTGCTGGGGAAGCCGAACTGCGTCGCCAGGCCGTACTCCATCCAGGCGACATGGACCAGATCGTTCTCTCGCGCGGCGGCGGAGGTCTCTTGCAGAAGATCGCGTCCGCCGAGCGTCGGGTTCAGGCCGGCACCTTCGAAGCCGAGCAGATTGTCAAGCGTCGGCGAGCGGAAGTTGGTGTAGCCGTTCTTGAAGGATTCGACGTAGACGGTGTTCAGCCCCGCGTTGCGCAGGCGAGACATTGTGGTGTCGATCTGATCCGCATCGAGGGCGTCGCTGGCGGTTGTGGTGAGCCAGGTCGCCCGCACTTCCGCCCTGGGCTGGGCCAAAGCGACGGCTGGAACGGCTAGAAGTGCGGTCAGGAACGGGCGTAGATACAACATGACTCCTCTGAGATGACAAAGTGCCGACCCATCGGCGACCGCGACGGTGTCTTATATAACCATTATGCCCTCACAGTACAACGTCGCCCTCGTCGGTGCAGGCGGAATCGCCGGAGCCCATCGTCAAGCCGCCGACTCGACGCAGGGCAGGGTCCGCGTCGTCGCAGCCGTCGACACCCGACAAGACGCGCCCGCCGCGGCCGGGTTGCCGATGTACGCGGATGTCGAATCACTGCTTGCTTCGGAGCACCGGCCGGACGGCATCATCCTCTGCACGCCGCCCAGCGTCCGCGAGGCCGTCATCGCACCCGCGCTGGAGTCGGGGCTGGCCATCTTGTGCGAGAAGCCGGTTGCTCGAACGCACGACGAGGCGCAGTCGCTGCTCCACGTTGTCGCCAAGCACGACGCCGCCGATCGGGCCTTCGTCGGCTATTGCCATCGATTCACGCCTGCCGTCCTGGAGATGCGTCGAAGATTGCTCGCCGGCGACCTGGGGACGCCGATTCGCCTTGAAAACACTTTCGCCTGCTGGCACCCGACCATGAAAGCCGGCTGGATGAGCGACCGTGCCGTCAGTGGTGGCGGAAGCTTTCTCGACACCGGCTGTCACTCGCTCGACCTGTTTCGCTTCGTCACGGACGAGAAGGCCGGCGGCGGGAACGTGGTCGGCTCGACGCTGCATCACGAGTGGCCTGGCCGGGGTGACAGCGACGCAACCGTCCTGCTCCGAGGCGGCAAAGGGATTGCGGGCGTCATCCAGAGCGGCTGGCAGGAACCGGAGCGTTTCATCGTCACGCTCGTCGGCACGCACGCGCTGCTCAGCTACGACTACATGGTTCCAGACGTGCTCCGTTTGCAGACCAGCGACCCCGCCTTTGGCCCGTCCGAGGACCTGCCGGTGATGTCCCACGACGTCCGCTTCGCGCGTCAACTCGAAGCCTTTGCACGCCGAAGTCGCGGCGAAGCGGCTGAAGAAGGGGATCAGCACCTCTGCACTTTTGCCGAGGCGGCGGAGGTCGCGCGGCTGGTCGATCAGGCCATGGCGGGCGACTCCTGATTCTGCTTGGCATCTCGGGCCAAGCTCGGTACAGTCGCCGTAGTCTTATATAAGCCTTCCGCCACGACGGCCTGGACCCTGCCGATGACTACAACTCAAGCAGCTCTACCAAAAGCCGATGATCGCCGCGTTGTCAACTCGCTGGACGTGGACACGGCGCTCGACCTGCTGGTGACGCCCGTTGAGCGTGTGCCGACGAGCGTCTTCTCGGACTCGAAGCTTGCGAGTCGCGCCGTTGCGGCCGAAATCGCGTCGCTGATTCGTGAGAAGGCGGATAGCGGTGAACACGCGGTCCTCGGCCTGGCCACCGGCTCAACGCCGACCAGCGTCTACGACGAGCTGATTCGCCTGCATCAGGAAGAAGGCCTGTCGTTCGCGAACGTCGTGACCTTCAACCTCGACGAGTACTACCCGATGGCCCCGGACGAGCTGCAGAGCTACGTGCGGTTCATGAAGGAACACCTCTTCGACCACGTCGACATCGACCCGGACAACGCCCACGTGCCAGACGGCACCATCGGTCGAAGCGACATTGCCACCTACTGCGCGGAGTACGAGCAGAAGATCGAAGAGGCCGGCGGCATTGATGTGCAGCTGCTCGGCATCGGCAGAACGGGGCACATCGGCTTCAACGAACCCGGCAGCGGGCGGGACAGCCGAACGCGACTGATCACGCTCGACCGCACGACGCGCCTCGATGCGGCCAGCGACTTCTTCGGTGAGAACAACGTTCCGCGACGCGCCATCACGATGGGCGTCGCGACCATCTTGTCCGCCCGTCGAGTGATCATGATGGCCTGGGGTGAGAACAAGGCGCCGGTGGTTCGCGAGGCGGTCGAGGGGCCGATCAGTCCGATCGTGGCGGCGAGTTATCTGCAGGATCATCCCAATGCCCGCGTCGTCCTCGACACCGCCGCGGCCGATTCGCTGACGCGGTTCCGAAGTCCGTGGCTGCTCGGCACGATGGAGCAGTTCGGCCTGTCCTGGGACGACACCACCACGCGAAAGGCCGCAATCTGGCTGGCCCAACACGTCGATAAGCCGCTACTGAAACTCACGGACGAAGACTTCAACGAGCACGGCCTGCAAGAGCTCGTCGCCCTTCGCGGGGGCGAGGGCGGCGAGCCGTTTGCGGGGGCCTACGACATCAACGTCGAGGTCTTCAAGAGTCTTCAACGGACCATCACCGGCTGGCCCGGCGGCAAGCCGGCGGGGCGACCCGACTACAGCGGCATCGAGCGTGCGAGCCCGGAATTCCCCAAACGGTGCCTCATTTTCAGCCCGCACCCCGACGACGATGTCATCTCCATGGGCGGCACCCTCATTCGCCTGTGCGACCAGGGGCACGACGTGAGCGTCGCGTATCAAACCAGCGGCAATATTGCGGTGTTCGATGACGCAGCCCTGCGGCATGCCGACTTCGTCGCCGAGGCGGCGGAGGCGATCGGCTTCGACGCCGAGGCGATCGAGACGGCCCAGTCGCTCCGTGCGGAGCTGCTTCGTTTTACCGAGGAGAAGGAGCCGGGCGACGTCGACCACCCGCGCCTTCAGGCGATCAAGGGCATGATCCGACGGACCGAAGCCCGCAACGCGGCTCGGCACTCGGGCGTCAAGAGCGACAACATCCACTTCCTCGACCTGCCGTTCTACGAGACCGGTCGGGTTCGAAAGAAGCCGCTGGGCGACGAGGATGTCCGCATCACCGCCGACCTGCTTCGTCAGATCAAGCCGCACCAGATCTACGCCGCCGGCGACCTGTCCGATCCGCACGGCACGCACCGCACGTGTCTGGCCGCCATCGAGCAGGCGATCGAGGAGGTGAAGGACGAAGCCTGGTTCGGCGAGTGCGAGGTCTGGCTCTACCGCGGAGCCTGGCAGGAGTGGGACGTCAGTGATCTCGAGATGGCGGTGCCGTTGAGCCCGGGCGAGGTCGAGCGGAAACGCCGGGCGATCTTCAAGCACGAGAGTCAGAAGGACAAGGCTCTCTTTCCGGGCACCGATGAACGCGAGTTCTGGGAGCGGGCCGAAGATCGCACACGAGAAACTGCCAAGCGTTACGACGCGATGGGTCTCGCCGAGTACGAGGCGATCGAAGGGTTTGTCCGATGGAAAGGCAGCAACGCTTGAGCACGAGTCAGCCGACAGGTGTGGGTGTCGTCGGCCTCGGCTTCATGGGCCGGGTGCATGTCGCCGCTTATCAATCCGCTTCTACCGACGGCCACGCGTGCCGGCTCGCTGCCGTCGCTGACGGCGATGCAGAAAAACGATCCGGCAAGATGCCGGCAGGCGGAAACCTGGAAGTGACTGACGGCGAGACTTCGGTGTTCGATCCGTCCGTCGTCGCCGCGTACGCGACCGCAGATGAGTTGCTCGCCGACGACGCCGTCGAGCTCGTCAGCATCTGCACGCCGACGGACACGCACGTGGAGCTTGCGACGAAGGCACTTGAAGCCGGCAAGCACGTCTTGCTCGAGAAGCCAGTCTCTGTCGAAACGGCCGCCGTTCGCCGGCTCGCCGACGTTGCCGCCCGTATGGGCAAGCACTGCATGCCCGCCATGTGCATGCGGTTTTGGCCCGGATGGACCTGGCTTCGCGACCGGGTCGACGATCAGTCGCTCGGGCAATTGCAATCGCTGTCGTTGACTCGGCTCGGTGCAAAGCCCGCCTGGAACGCCTTCTACGCCGATGTCGCCCGCAGCGGCGGGGCGTTGCTCGACTTGCACATCCACGATACCGACTTCGTCACCGCCATCGTCGGCCGACCCGACGCCGTCACGACCGTCGGCAGCCTCGACGCGATGACGACGATCTACCACGTTGCAGGCGGCCAACGCATCGTCGCCGAGGGTGGTTGGCATCATCCTGGAAGCGACTTCCGCATGCGTTTCGTCGCCGATTTCGAGCACGCGACGGCCGACTTCGACCTCGCTCGAGAGACACCACTGCTCTTGTGCCGCGACGGCGAAGCGAAGGCTGTTGCGCTACCCAGCGAGAGCGGGTACGACGCCGAGATTCGCCACCTCGTCGATGCCATCGCAACGGGTGGCAAGCCCTCGTTGTCGCTGTCGGATGCGGTGTTGACGCACGAGGTCATGGACGCCGAACGCACGAGTCTCGAAACTGGCCGTCGGGTCAGTCTGTAAGGTGATCCATGACCCGAACTGCTTCAAGTAGCGACACGATCCGCCTGGGCGTCATCGGCGTCGATTCTTCCCACCTGCCCGCTTTCGCCACGCGCATCGACGACCTTCGTAAAGCGGGCAAAAGCCGGTGCCAGATCACGCACATGTGGACCGACGGCCGGCACGACATGCCGGCAAGCGACGTCGCCGGGTGGCAGGAGCAGGCGCGAGAACTCGGTGTCGAGGCGAGCGAAGATCTCGATGCCATGCTCGATGCCGTCGACGGCGTGCTCGTTCTGGCAGTCAACGGCAACCGGCACCTGGAGCTGGCACGTCCCGCTCTGGAACGAGGCCTGCCGACGTACGTCGACAAGCCGCTGACGTGCTCGCTCGACGAAGCCAAGGAGTTGCTCGCCCTGAGCCGGGCCGGCAACGCCCGTTGCTACTCGGCGAGCAGCTTGCGGTTCGTCAGCGAACTCGAGTCGATTGATCGTGATGTCCTCGGCAAGCTCGTCGCCGTCGACGCCTTCGGGCCGGGCGAACTGAACGACTCGATGGCCGGCTTGTTCTTCTATGGAGTTCATGCCATCGAGCTCGTCGACGCGATCCTCGGCCCGGGTGTCGCACGCGTCAGCGCCGTCACCGGCGAGGACCGCGACCTTGTCCGCCTCGAGTACAACGACGGCCGATTCGCCTCGATTCGCCTGGAGCGAAAGGGCGGCTACGCCTTCGGTGCGACGGTTCACGGGGAGAAGGACGCCCGCTCGTTCGTGGTCGACTTCGAGCCGGTCTACGCACGCCTTGTCGCGGGCATGACGCGTTTCTTCGAAGGTGGCCCGGCCCCGGTGGAGCTTCGCGACATCGTCGAGAACGTCGCCGTTATGGAAGCGGGCAACCGCTCGCAAGCTGCGGACGGCCAATGGGTGGATGTCGAGGTCATCGAGTGAAACAAGTCATCGCCCTCATCGTCTTGTTGATGTCGCCTGCCGCTTTCGCGCAGACGACGCGGCCGGCGATGTCGCTGGACGAGGCGATGCGTCTGCTGGATGACCGTCCTGCCTGGGGCGAGCTTCCGCCACTCGATGCCCGCGACCTGCCCCGGCACCCGGCCCAGGAAGCCTTGCAAGGCATGACCTTCGTCCTCGACCCCGGCCACGGCGGCGACGCGCATCTCCCCGGCTACAAGCGTGGCCCGACGGGCGTGCGGGAGGCGGACATCAATCTGCGGGTCGCCAAGTTGCTCGAGCGACTGCTGACAGACGCCGGGGCGAACGTCGTGCTGACGCGAGACGTCGATCGCGACCTGTCGCTGGCGGACCGGGCGAAGGTGGCCAACGACGCGCGGGCGGATCTCTTTTTGTCGCTGCATCACAACGCGAGCGACAGGCCGGCGATCAACTACACGAGCGTCTGGCTCCACGGCGACCTCGCCACGGGAGGGCCGGAAGTCGACGCGGCACGTCACATCGCACGCAGCCTCGGCAAGCACCTGCGGACGGACGTCGGGTACACGTCGCCTCTGATGAGCGACCGGCAGATGTACCAGTCGGGCTTCGGCGTTCTACGGGCGTCGAAGGTGCCGGCGATGCTGCTGGAATCGAGCTTTCACTCGAATCCTGACGAAGAACAGCGACTTTCCGACGCCGGGCACAACCTGCGTGAGGCCTATGCGATCTACGAAGGCCTGTGTGACTGGGCTCATGCGCGGCCTCCCGACGCAAACGGTGAATTGGACATTTGAAGAGGACGAGGTCGTGGTGAGCTTCGTGCTCGACACTGGGCTACCCGGCTGGTGGGGCGACGAGTTTCGCGGGCCGGTGGCAGATTCGATCAGCGTGACGGTCGACGGAAAGCGGGCGCCGCATGAGTACGACGCCTCGACGCGAACGGTGACCGCGCGCTACCGCCGCCCGCCGGAGTTACCGCACGAGGTCCGCGTTTATCACGAGAACGTCTTCAAAAACCGCAACATCTACGGGCGCCTCATGTTCACATCTGGAGAGGAATCCGACCGAGCCGCCGAGGAGCCAATGGCCGCTACGCGTCCTGCCTGGAAGGATGACGCGTTGATGAAGTCACTGCCGACCGCGTCGACGCCGATCGTGCTGCTCGAAGGTGGCGCGACGGCGGAGTCGCAGGCGGTGCTGGATGCGATCGAGATGCCGAGCGGCAGTGCGTTGACCATCGCGAGCATCGACAGGGTCGGCGGCATCCGGGCGATCCGCTGGCGTGACTCGGGCGACGTCGGCTTCTACCCGGCGAGCACCGTCAAGCTAGCGACCGCCTTGATGACGCTTCGCCAGGTGGCCGGGCTCGACGGCGAGGCGACGTTCTCCGACTGGAGCGTGTCGCTGGACGGATCGCGAGCCGGCAGCCGTCGAGACGTTGCTGCGGGACATGATCGTCGACAGTGACAACGACGCGTTCAATACGCTGCAGGAAGTGGCAGGTTTTGCCGAAACACAGGCATTCTTCAAGGAGATCGGGTGCGAATCGCTCGTCATCCGCCGGCACTTCACCAGGCCGCACTGGAACCACAGCCGTCCGGCGACTTTCGTCGCGGGCGAGACGACCATCGACATTCCCGCCCGGCCTGGGCCGGACTTCCCGCTGAACCGTGCCGGCGGCGAGTCGAACTGGTCGAGCACGGACGACTTCGTCCGCCTGGTCGCGGCGACGTTCTTGACGGATGCCCGAGACGTCGACGGCTTCGGTGTCTTGGCAGACGCAATGAAGCACACGAACGAGCCGTTCATCGGCCGGGTCTTGATGAGGTCGGCGGCTTCCAACAGTGGAACAAGCCCGGCTGGTGGCCCGGCGACGGGGCGTTCTGCGACGCGGCGTACGTCTACGACGAGCAGACCGACCGTCATTACCTCGTCGGCTTCTACTGGCAAGGCGACAGCGAGGCCGACCACGAGGCGGAGCTTGATCGCGCACGCCGAGGCATGCAGTCGACGATCGCCCAAGCCTTCGCCGCGATTCGCGACGGGAGGATTCGACTGTGAAACAGGTCGTTCTCCTCTGCACGCTCGCGTTTCTTGCTGTTGCGAGTCCGCTGTGGGCCGAGCCGACGACCCGGCCGACGGACGCGCTTCCGATCTGGCAGGTGTCGCTCGAGACACCCGCCGGAATCGCCCGCGGCTGGCGGCTCGGTCGATCTGAGCGACCCGCGACTCGAAGATCTTCGTGAGCGACACCCGCAACGAGGAGGGCGTTCCGCAGAAGATTGCCGACCGACGCATGGGCGAAGACGCTGGCGTGCGATCTGGCGATCAACGCCAACTACTTCGGCGGCAGAGACATCGTCGGGCTGTGCATCAGTGACGGCAAGCTCGTCAGCGAGCCGCGCGGCGAGGATCCCGTTCTGCTGATCTTACAAGGACAAAGCAGCTGTTTCGGCTGGTCAGCGTCCGGATCTGACGGAGGTCCGTCATGCCGTCGCTGGCGTCGGGGCGAGCCCGACCAAGCCCTTCGGCACGGCGATCCTTCAGGCAGGCCGGAATACGGGTGACGCAGCACGGGTCGAGGCCTCAAAGCGCCATCCGCGGACGGCCATAGGCGTCGACGCGTCGGGAACGGTTCTGCTGCTGATGGTCGTCGATGGTCGCCAGCCGGGCCACAGCGTCGGCGTGACGCTGTCGGAACTTGCGGCGATGATGCTAAGGAGATCGGTGCTTTCGACGCGGTGAACCTCGACGGCGGCGGTTCGTCGGCCATCGTTCTATCGAGACGTTCAAAACACCTGGCAGGGCAACCGTCCGAGCGAAGGTGAGCATCGACCTGTACCAAATCACGTCGGCGTGCGCGTGCATCGTGTAAAGTCGGATGACCGGCCATGACGAGACAAGCGGTCCTCGATCTTCATCCGAAACCCTCCCGCCCGTCCGGGCCGAGGCGGGTCGGCCTCTGTATCTGGTCGCCCGTGACGCGATTCGACATGCGATCGACTCCGGCCGCTTCGAGCCGGGCGAGCGGATGCCGTCGACCGCAGCAGATCAGTCGGCAGATGAAAGTCTCGCTCGTCACCGCGCACCGCGCCCTCGGCGAACTCGTCGGCGACGGCGTGCTCAACCGCAAGCAGGGCCGCGGCACGTTCGTCCGTCGCAGCTGTCGGGCGACGCGACCAAGCGCGCGACCGGCCGCGTCGGCCTGGTCGTCCACCGCGAGAGCTCCTCGGCCGACCACTTCCACGGGCAGCGTCCTCGAAGGCGTCCGCCAGGCGGCACGGGCGGCGCACCTCGACCTGGTGCTGCTCCGCTTCGGCGACGACCTTCGCGGGCGAGTGCGACGGGTTTCTCTGGGTCAACCCGCTGCCCGGCGAGGTCGCGACAATCGCTGCGAGCAATCGGCAAAGCGGCCCTGCGTCGTCGCCGGGGCCGGCGTCGGGGCGACGCGGAGACCGTGCCGGCGATCGACGTCGACAACGTCGGCACTTGCGGCAGAAGCCGCCAGGCACCTGCTCGACCTGGGCCACCGCCGACTCGGCTACGTCGGCGGCGGGACGGACCGGCAGCGACGAGCAACGCCCGCGACCGTCGCGTCGGCTTCCGCGACGCCTGCCTGGCTCGCGGCGTGGACTCTGGATGACGATCACGTCATCGCAACGCCGCGGGCTGGCGGCTCGACGACGTCGAGCGCGACACGGCTCGTCGCGATGCTCCGTCCGCGAACATCGGCCGACAGCGGTTTTCGCCGCCGGCTACTACCTCGCTTGATCGTCTATGCCGCCGCGACGCAAGGTCGGGCCTGGCGCTGTCCCGAGCGACCTGAGCGTCGTCGGCGTCGATGATCCGCCGTCGGCCGCTCACCTGTCGCCGCCGCTGACGACGATGCGGCAGCCGCTGGTCGACCTCGGGCCAGAACGCCGTCGACTGCTGCTGTCAGCCAACTCGCGGCAGCCGCGACAGCCCGCCGGAGCGACCGCTTGAGCGCGAGCTCGTCGTCCGCCGGCAGCACCGCGTCGCCGATGAAAGAATCGCGACGTGCTCGTCGTCGGCGGCGGCACGCGGTGGCGTCGCGGCGGCACTGGCGGTCGCCGATCGCGGGCGCTCGCTGCATCGATCGTCGAGCCGACCGACTGGCTCGGCGGGCAGCTCACGAGCCAAGGCCGTTCCGCCGGACGAGCACCGATGGATCGAAGGTCATCAGGGGCTTTGCGCGGCTGACCCGTCGCTACGCCGACTTCCGCGACGCGTCCGGACGTGGTATCGCGACCCACGCGCCACCTCACGACGCACGCCGCGGCGGATGTGCACGCTCAACCCCGGCGGCGGTTGGGTCAGCCGGCTCTGCTTCGACCCGCGCGTCGGCGTCGCCGTCATCGATGACGATGCTCGCCGGCCGTCCGTCCGGTCGCTGATCCTACGGCAGCCGAGTCCGATCGGCCGCAGACGTGCGACGGCGAACGTCGTGCGGGCCGTCACCTTCGACGGCGATGCCGGGACGATCGCAGGCGAGCTACGTGCTCGACGCCACCGAATTCGGCGACCTCTACCCGCTCGTCGGCTGCGGCTTCATGCTCGGCGCCGAAGGCCCCGACGTCTTCGGCGAACTGCACGGCCGCGATGATCTCGGCGACACGACGCGATCCGCTCGACCAGCAGGCCCTGACGTGGTGCTTCGCGCTCGAGCATCGACCCGGCGAAGATCACATCGGCGACGAAGCCGGCGGCCTACGAGCGCGTGGCGAGACTTCGTGCCCGACCTGACGCCGCCGTGGCCCGGGCAGGCTGTTCTCGTGGCAGATCGACGACGCGACCGACCCGCGAACGCTGCCGATGGTCCCGCCACCAGACGAACCCGCGGAGGACGAGCTGGAACTCTGGCGGTATCGACGCATCGTTCGACGCTGCCAGCACACGGACCGCGGCGGCCGGACGTCTGCTCTGTGGAACACGGTGCAAACCGACTACTTCCTGAAGCCGGCGATCGTGCCGGGCGACGATCCTTACGCCGGCCGCGACGCGGCGCTTCGGCGGCGCAGGAGCAGGCCGCGTGCTTCGTCTACTGGTTGCAGACCGACGCCCCACGGCACGACGACGGCCACGGCTATCCCGGCCTGCGGCTCGTCGGCGACGTAGCTGGGCACGAGCGACGGTCTGGCGATGGCCGTTTACGTCCGCGAGCCTCGCCGACTTGTGGCCGAGACGATTCGTCTGACGGAGCAGCACGTCGGCGTGGATCAACGCCGGGCCGAGGGCCTGAAGCCGCCGAGGCTCGGCGAGCCGTTCGCGACTCGATCGGCATCGGGCACTACATGATCGACTTGCACCCGACGGCGGCGGGGCGGAACAGCGTCTACGTGGAGGCCGCACCGTTCCAGATTCCGCTCGGCGCGCTGCTGCCGCAAGCACGGGCAGGCCGGCTGCCGGAAACCTGATCGCGGCCGGCAAGGGCATCGGCGTGAGCCACGTCGCCAACGGTTGCACGCGGCTGCATCCGGTCGAATGGACCGTCGGCGAAGCCGCGGGCACGTCGCGGCCGGTGCTTTGGCGACGAAGCGGACGCCTCACGAAATTCGTGAGGACACAGGCGGCATTGGCCGAGGTCCGCATCGCACCTACGCCGAACGGGTCGAGCTGGCATGGCCGAGTGGGACGACTGGACGTCGCGATATCTCGTTGACACAGCCCGGCATGTGGTAGCTTGGGGCTTATATAAGAATCCGGCGAGCCGGTGGCGGCCGAATGTTCGAGCGCCAGCACCGGCCGCTCTCACGTTTCCAAGGAGAAGGTGAATATGCACCCGATCACCACGGCGATCACCGCCGTCGCATCCGTCGCCTGCCGGCTGCCGCCTCGGCACAGGTCCTCGCCGCCGACTCTTACGTCGTCGGCACCGACGCCGCCGCCGGCGAGTACCATCGTCGACCCGCTCAGACATCAGCCGGCCGACCTCGAGACCTCGGCTTCGTCACCGGCCGGCTACAGCGAGGGCACCGGCACCGGGCAGTATCCTGCCTACCGACCAGCGGCCTCAGCTACGCCGCCGCTCGGCGTCGACGGTGCCGACAGCGGCAAGGTCACCTACGTGCCGCCCCGATCGACGGCTTCACTCGCTCGGTCGCCCGCAACCTCGCACGGCACGCTCCCCGGCGGCGAGCACCTTCTACGTCAGCCACCTCGTCAACCGGCGGCAACTTCGCCCCGACCGGCGACACCGACGGCTACGCCCTGACGGGCTTCGGCAACTTCGTCGCGCCGACCTTCGGCGCGACCAGCGGCTTCCTCGACGGCGTCTTCGTCGGCTTGGCTCAGAAGAGCACCGACCGACGAGGGCAGCCTCGTCCTTCGCTCCGTACGCACCGCGGCGGCAGTCGGCCGAGGACGTCGTCCTCGTCGACGGCGACGCCGTCGACACCGCAAGCCATGACCTACAACGTCGTCTACAAGGCTGACGGTCAACGCCGGCTGGCACGTCGACGACTACTGGGTCGAACCCGACCGACTTCACGCGACGACGCCAGCCTCGACCGCTCGTCCGCGGCGACCGGCGTGTTCAACAGCTTCGCGTTCGGCGACGCGGACCTCGATCGCCTCAACTACGACGCCGTTCTATGGAACGGCAACGTCGTTCTTCGACGAGCCGACGATTGCGGCCTACGCCGAGCGGTCTGGTCGTTCCGGAGCCCACGACCGCCGCGGTGGCCTGCTCGCCGTGGCCGGCCTGGCGATGCGTCGCCGCCGTCGCCTAGAATTCCCCACCCCCCGGTGGTCGGTCGCTTAATTGCGGCCGGCCACCTTTCCTGACAGTCCCCCTTCCGGAGTTGGAATGAAAAAGCACACCCTCGCCGCCGTGGCCCCCATCGTTCTCGCCTTCGCCGTCCAGGCAGACGCGCAGTTAATCGCCGCCGACTCCTTCGTGACCGGCCCCGGGCCCGACACGTACAACAACAACGGCGGCTACAACGGTGCCAGAACCCGACCGAGGGCGTCGTCGGCTTCAGCACTGCCTGGACCGTCGGCTCCGCCAACCTGCAGGGCAGCGACGGCACGCTGGCACGAGCCGCCGGCGACCGACAACTACGCCGACGGCGGCAAAGGTCGATACATCGCCGCCGCCAGCAACGGCCTCTTCCGTCGCGGCTTCCGCCCACTCGACGCCTACACGCCCCGGCCAACGGCGACGACTACTTCATGAGCTTCCTCGTCAACCCCGGCGGCAACTTCCAAACCGCGCTGACGACTATCGGCTACGCGACCATCGGCTTCACGAACTTCTTCGACAGCAACGCCTTCGTCAACGCCCCGGACAGCGCCAACGTCTTCGGCCTGCAAGTCGGCTACAAGGGCGACGGCAGCGGCGGCGACGACGACTTCGACGCTCATCGTCCGCGCCCGCGACTCGTCGGGTGACTTGGCCGACTTCAGCCTCTGGCACCGGCATCGCCAACGCGACGAGCCTCGTCGTCCTGAAGGTCACGCCCACCGCCGCGGCAGACGAAGTGACGTTCTGGGTCGATCCGACGCGACCACGACCAGCGAAGCCGCCTTGACGTCGAGTGCCGCCTTCGACCGGCACGCTCGACACCTTCGCCTTCAACACGCCCGGCGACGTCGACCGGCTGAACGTCCTGACCGACCGGCTGGGGACGCAACTTCTTCTACGACGAGCCCCGCTGCGCCTACGACTTGGACAGCCTGCTTCGCCAACGAAGACACGCCTGCTGCCCGGCGATGCCAACGGCGACGGCGTCGTCGAACCTGGCCGACTTCGGCATCCTGCGGGCCAACTTCGGTTCGAGCATGGCCACGTTCATGACGGCGACTTCAACGGCGACGGGCTCGTCAACCTGGCCGACTTCGGCATCCTGCGAGCCAACTTCGGCGCGAGCTCAGCACCGACGAGCTCGCCGCCCGTGATGCCTGGTACGCCACGGTTGTACCCGAGCCAACCTCGCTGGCCCTCGCCGGCCTCGGCGGCCATGGCGCTTCTGCGTCGTCGCCGCTGACCTTTGCCTGCTCCGCCGAGCAGGCAGTAACCGCCGCGACCTTTGCCGACACTTCGGTAAAGGTCTCAGCGGTCGGGAGAAACAACTTCACCACGAACCCGTACGCGTACGGAGGAACCTCATGACTGCACCGCAACGCGTCCACGCCCCGGCTTCACGCTCGTCGAGTTGCTCGTCGTCATCGGCATCATCGCGTTGCTCGTCGGCATCCTGTTGCCGACGCTCAGCCGAGCCCGGCAGCTCGGCCAACGACGTGCAAGTGCGCAAGCAACATGCGTCAGCTCGTCACGTCGCTGACAACCTACTCCATCGACTATAATTCCAGGTATTCGCCAAACTTATACCTCGGTACTCATCGTTCCCGGGAACCAACTGGCCGGAACGAAGCATGCTTGACATGGCTCAGCGTCGATCGCATCGGGAGGTATCTTCCCCCGGATGACATTGGCTGCGGGCACTGAAAACCTTCTCGGTGGGGCTTTCCAGTGTCCCTCTGACGAGGTCGAAGCGCTTCGCTCGTACGCGATGAACACGTGCGCCAGTAGCGATCTGCACGTTGGTGCTGTTGGGCCGGATGTAAACCTAAACCCAGGTGTTGATAGCAGTGCTCTGGATCGACTTGTCCGAAATCCGGCGACATCCACGGGACTCCCACGCGGCGAGCAATGGAACGCGACGGTGAGCGATTCGACGAGCATGATCCTCTTCGGTGAAACCTGGCAGATCACGGAAGATGACGCCGGAACCTATTCGCGCCGGTCATCGGCGGCGAGCATGGCGTTACACCGGCGGCAAAGTTCATTCAGGTGCAGGTCGCTCCCTACCCCAATGCGTTGGGCTTCCCGCGCATGGCAAGCGACATCGACTACTCGCGTCACGGCCGCGACACGCCCGCGGCAACGGAGCCGCAGATCCGGGCGCTACCGCCAACTTCGCCTTCGCCGATGGCCACGTCGAGAAGCTCGATAGCCGCGTCGTCGGCAACGTCGGTGATCCGGGCGGATCCCGACACCTGGATCAGCACCGGCAAAGCCAAGTGGTCGCCGCTAGACGACCGGCTGATCGAGTACGAGGCCAGCCGCTGATCGAAGTTCCGTATGCAAGAACTTTCTCAGCATTGACCGCACAACGCACATGTTCGGACGCCTCGACAGCATCCCTGTCGAGGCGTTCGTTTATCCGCCACGGCCTGGCCGCACCGTTAGCCGGCCTGGCCTTCCGGGTGCGGTCGACAATGATGCGGAAGAAACCACTCTCGACCTCTGGACGTGGGCCCTTCGGCCGACGTTTGACGACTACATCGCTCGCCTCGTCGCCGCCTTCGAACTGGAGCATCCGGGCGTGCGCGTCCGGTGGACCGACGTCGCCGCCGATGCGATGCGACGCAAGGTATTCGCCGCCGGGGCGGCCGGGAAGATGCCGGACGTCGTCAACTTCTCCGACCAGCACTTCGCCCAGTTCGCCGGCCTCGACGCCCTTCGGCCGCATCGACGGCCGACCTGCCGGGCGATCCGGCACACCGCTACGTCGCCGGTGCTCTAGAAGCCAACGTCGTCGACGGCCGCCTCGTCGGCTTGCCGTGGTACCTGTCGACGACGATCCGCGTCATGAACGGCGAGCTGCTGGCGGCGGGCGGCCTGTCGCCCGACACGCTCGGCAGCGATTGGCGGACGCTGCTCGACCAGGCCGGGCCGTTCAAGGAGGCGACCGGACGATGTACCTTTTCTCGCTGCCGCTGGGCGACCGCAGCGACCTGCCGCCGATGATGCTCGCCGACGGCATCGAGATCGTTCGCCCGCACGCCGATGGCGGGTATCACTCGAACCTCGACACGGATGAGGTCTTCGAGTTCGTCACGCTGTTCGTCGACGCCTTTCGAGCCGGCCTGCATCCCGCGCGACGCGGCGACGGACGCGTACGAAGGCCTGGTCAACGGCATGACCGACGAGTCCGTCGCGATGATCAACGCCAACGCCATCCGACGGCATCCGGCAGAAGTCCGAGCCGGTCTACGAGAAGCTCGTCATCGGCCCCAGCGTCGTGGGCCGACTGAATGCTCCGGGCATCGCGGTCACCCACGTGGCCGTGTCTCGACAGACGCGTCATCCGAAGCTCGCGGCGGAGCTGGCGTGGCACATCACGTCGCCGAAGTGGCAGACGGAGCTGGCCGTCCTGGCGGGGCGCGTGCCGAGCACGATCGAGAGTCTGTCCGACCAGGTCTTCGCCGAATCGGCGACGATCCTCAGGAAGACGCGACGGCTCTGAGCGTCGCAGCAGCTTGCCACCGCCCGCGCCTTCGCCGCGCCGACCGCGACGTGGCCGGACCTGCGTCGCATCTTCGACGAAGGCGATGAAGGCGATCCTCATCGAGCGATGCCGACGTCGCCGAGACGCTCGCGTCCGTCGATGCCGGAGTGGAACCGCATCCTTCGTGCCGACGCGGCGGGGATGCCTTACAAATGACCCGCCTCGCCACCAGTCGCGGCCCTACGCCCGCACGAGCCGTGGACGCCGTACGCGTTCCTCGTCCCGGCGCATGGTCATCTTGGGCGTCTTCGTCGATCTGGGCGTTCGTGCAGGTCGCGTACCTGTCGTTCACGCGCGTCGACCTCTTCGGCGACGGCTCGCTGATGTCGCGGGCCGAGTGGGTCGGGCCTCGAGAACTACCGCCGCGTCCTCGGCGGCGGGCGGTTCTGGTGGACGCTGCTCAACAGCATCCTCTACCTGGTCGTCACGCCGGCGATCATGCTCGTCTCACTGGCCGCGGCGATGACGGTGCACGCGGGCCTGCGCGGGACGGGGCCTTGGCTTCGGGCGTTGCTCTTCCTGCCCGTCGTCACGCCGACAATCGTCGCCGCCGTCGCGTGGCGCGTGCTGTTCAAGGAGGAGGGCGGCGTGCTGAACAACGCCTTCGCCCTCGTCGGCATCGGCCCGATCCCGTGGCTGACCGGCTGGCCGTGGGTTTTGCTGACGGCGATGGTCGTGACGCTTTGGAAGGGCTTTGGCTACTACATGATGATCTTCCTCGCGGGCCTGATGGCGGTGCCGCGGGAGCTCGAAGAAGCCGCCGGCATTGATGGTGCCGAGCCGGTGGGGCATCTTTCGCCACGTGACGCTGCCGAGCCTGAAGCCGGTGCTCGTGCTGGTCTTGCTCATCAGCTCGATCGCGCGCTCAAGGTGTTCGACGAGCTGTGGGTCGTCGCCCGCGGCGTGCCGGCGGACTCGAAGACGGTCGTGCCGTTGATCTACGAGACCGCCTTCGACGGCGGCAGCTTTGGCGCGGCCTGCGCGATCGGGCGTTTGCCTGTTCCTGGTCCTGCTGGCCTTTTCGATGGTCAACCTTCGCCTGGCGTAAGGAGGAGGACGCGTGATGCACCGCCCGCCCGATGTGGCTCAAGATCGCGTACTACACGCTGGCCGGCCTCTTGGTCGTGCTGGCAGTGGGGCCGGCGTTGTGGTTGTTGAACGTCGCGTTGCAGCCGGGCGATGCCGGCCTCGGCCTGGCGGACGTCACGCCGCCGAGCGTCTGGACGACGGACAACTTCAGCGGCGCCGCCCGCGTCGGCGGCACTCTGGCGGCCGATGCTCAACAGCGTCATCGTCACGGTCTGCCAGACGGCGCTCAACGTCATCCTCGCCGCACTGGCCGCTTATCCGCTGGCGCGCATGCGGTTCCGCGGGAGGCAGACGCTGTTTCGTGCTGGTGCTGGCGACGCTGATGGTGCCCGAGCAGGTGATCGTCGTGCCGCTGTTCGTCACGATCAGCGACCTGGGCCTGTACGACACGCTCGCCGCGGTCTTCCTGCCGTTCAGCGTGACGGCCTTTGGCATCTATCTCTGTCGCCAGGCATTTCTGGGCGTTCCCGTCGCGCTCGAAGAAGCCGCCCGCATCGACGGGGCCGACAGCCTGCGGGTCTGGTGGCACGTCATGCTCCCGCTGGCGCGGCCCGACACTGGCGACGCTGGCCGTCTTCAGCATCATCGCCGCCTGGAGCAATTTGCTCTGGCCGCTGATCGTGCTGCAACGTGAGACGAACCTGACGCTTCCCGTCGCAATCAATCGCCTGCTGAGCGTCTTCGCCACCGAGATTCGATTCGCCTACGCCGCCAGTGTTCTGGCGCTGGTGCCGATGGTGATCGTCTACCTCCTCATGCAACGCTGGCTGACCCGCGGCATCCTCGCCGGTGCCGTCAAAGGCTGAACCCTCACTTATGAACCAACCGCTCAAGATCGCTGTCGTCGGCCTCGGTCCCATCGGCCTCGCCTGCGCCAAGGCCGTTATGGCCGACCCGCACATGACGCTCGCCGGCCTCGTCGACGTCTCGCCGGACCTCGTCGGCACCACGCCCGTCGACGACGGCCCAGCCGTCACCGATCAGCTAGCGCGCCGGCCGACGTTGCGATCGTCTGCACGACCAGCGACTTCGACAAGATGGTGCCGCTGCTCCGCACGGCGGCGGGTCAGAAGACGCACGTGGTCAGCTCGTGCGAGGAAATGCTCTGGCCGACCTACCGCCACGCCGATGCCGCCGCCGAGGTGGATGCCATTGCCAAGGAGGCCGGGGTCGCGTTGCTCGGGACGGGCGTCAACCCCGGGTTCGTGCTCGACGTGTTGCCGGCGACGCTCAGCTCGATGGTGTTGGAAGTCACCGCCGTCCGGGCGCGTCGGCGGGTCGATGCCGGCACCAGACGTCGGCCTTTGCAGGCGAAGGTCGGCGCGACGATGACGGTTGACGCCTTCGATGAACGCAAGGCCGCGCCGGCACGATCGGCCATCGCGGGATGGCCGAAAGCGTCGCACTCGTCGCGGCAAGCCTCGGCACACGGTCGAAGCGGGCTCCATCGACGAGACGCTGGAACCGGTCGTCGCAGAGTCAGTCACGACCGACTCGGCCTTGGGTGAGATTCAACCGGGCGACGTCGCCGGCATCCACAACGTCGGCCGGTGGCAGGGCGAGGGCCTGGATCGTCGAGCTCGACCTGATCATGAGCGTCGGCTGGCACGATCCGCACGACGCGGTCGAGATCGACGGCCCCGTCCCGCTCCACCTGAAGCTCGACGGCGGCACGCCCGGCGACTCCGCCACCGTCGCCGCGTTGGTCAACACGGCCCGCGTCCTTCCGCACGCCCGGCCGGGCTTGCGGACGATGCTCGACCTCGGTCGCGTCGCAGCCGCGCGGACCAGGTCTGACGCCTTGCCTCTCGCTCAGGATGACGGGTACGACGACACGAACTTGCAACAATGACATTGATGACTGACTTCAAACGACTCGCGGTCTGTTCGTGGTCTCTGCAGCCGACGGGCTGCGACGATCTGATCGACAAGGTCCGCGCAGACGGGCCTGTCGCGGGTTCAACTGCACCTGAACCCGCTGTCGACCGACGACGCCTGGCGTGACACGCCGGCGAAGCTGAAAGACGCTGGCATCGAAGTCGTCAGCGGCATGGTCGAGTGCGTCGGCGAGGACTACTCGACCATCGCCGCCATCACGCGGACGGGCGGCATCGTGCCGGACGCGACGTGGCAGGCGACCCGCGACGGGATGGTCGCCGCCGCCGATGTGGCCGAGGCGCTGGGCCTGAAGCTCGTGACCTTCCATGCCGGCTTCATCCCGCACGACACGAACGATCCGACGTACGCCACCGTCACCGGGCGGCTGATCGACGTCGCGGACATCTTCGCCAAAGCCAACTGCCGGGTGGCTCTAGAGACCGGTCAGGAGTCCGCCGGCGATGCTGGTCGATCTCCTACGCCGGCTCGATCGCGACGATCTCGGCGTGAACTTCGACCCGGCGAACATGATCCTTGTACGGCAGCGGCGACCCGATCGACGCCCTGCGCCAGCTCATGCCGTTCGTCCGGCAGGTTCACCTCAAGGACGCGACTGCTTCCGATCAGCCGGGTCAGGAATGGGGCGACGAAGTGCCCGTCGGCCGAGGCGAGGTCGATTGGCCGGCGTTCTTCAAGGTGCTCGACAATGCCGGGTATGACGGCGATCTGGTTCTCGAGCGCGAAGCCGGCGACGTCGCGCGTCGCCGACGTGAAAGAAGGCGTCAACTTCGTGGCCTCGATCTGAAGCGGGTGAAGGGAATCGAACCCTCATCGTCGGCATGGGAAGCCGGTGCTTTACCACTAAGCTACACCCGCGAAGCTCCCACATTAGGCACGATTCCGTCGGTGCACGCTGTCGCCTCCGTCATCCTGAGGAAGCAGATCGCTGCCCGATCGCCTCTATCGGCGTCACGGGTTGACCCCTGTGCCGCCGATGGGTCATAATGCCACATCGGCCCGCATCCGCACGGCCGTCCCGCCTGCTCGACGCGCCCGCGTCGGTGCTTACCCGCCCCATCACGCGTGGGCGTCGGAGGAACCCATGGGCTTCAAGCTCAAGAACCTCGAAGAGCTGTGTCGGCAGATGCGCTACGCCCCACGGGCCAAGCGGCTGGAGCAACTCCGCGCGGCCGAAGAGCTGTTGCTCGGAATCGACCCGGGCAAGGCCTACCCGCCGGGCTACGTCAAGCACGCCATCACCGGCTACCGGGCCAAGGACGCCGACCTGAAGCTCGTCCGTGGCGGGCACCAGATGACGGGCGTCGCGCTCCAGCACGACCTGGGCCTGCTCATCGAGACCGTTAGTGGTGCGATGTCGCTAGCCGTCGACGACGACAGCCTTGCGGGTGAGCCGGTTCTCGGTCTGGTCGAAGCCGCAGAACGCTTCGGCGTTACCGGAAAAACGCTCCAACGCTGGCGACGCAAGGGGCTGCCGGGCCGTCGGCTCGTATTCGACGACGGCAAGCAGCGGGTCGGATTTCGACTGTCGTGTGCGGAGCGGTTCCTCGCCCGTCACGATGCGGGTCGCAGTGATGCCGACGCCGGCGGGGCGGCGATCCTGCAGGACGAACGCGTGGCGCTCGCCGGGCGTTGCCGCACGCTGGTCGAGCGTGGGGTGGATCAGGGCGAGATCGTTTATCGCCTGGCGCGTCGCTCCGGCCGTTCGACGTTGGAAGTTCGCTCGGCACTTCAGGCCACGGATGCCTCGCGATTCGCGTCGGCCGACAAGTCGTTGTCCGAGCAGGCGGCTTGTGATGTCGTCGACCAACTGGAGTCTGGTGAGTCGCTGAGCCGGATCGCGCTGCGACTCGGTCGTCGGCGATCATCCGTCTATCGCGCCGCACTCTCCGTCCGCGCCGAAAGGCTGGCGGCGGCGACGGTGAAGTATCACGCGGACGACCTCTTCGAGGGCGAGCCCGTCGAGGCGGAGCTTCGCGTGCGGGCGCTCGTCAAGACTGCAACGGATGCTCTGCGTCAAGAGCGGGCAGAGGCAGACGGTCTGATCAAGCGGCCTCGAGATCTTCCGCCGTACCTGGCAGCGTTGTACGACACGCCGCTGCTCAAGCCTGCGGCAGAGCGGGCGGGCTTTTTGCTCTACAACTTCCACAAGTACCGCTTCGCCACGCTTCGGCGGCGGCTCGACCCGCACCTGTGCCGTCGACGTGACCTGTCGACCATGGAGCGCCACCTCCGACTCGCACGAGAGGCGCGCAACCACCTGCTCGAGTCGAACCTGCGGCTTGTCGTCCACGTCGCCCGCAAGCACCAGCGGCCCGGCATTGAGCTGATGGACCTGGTCAGCGACGGCAACATCACGCTGATGCGCGCTGTCGAGGGCTTCAACGTCGGCAGAGGGTTCAAGTTCAGCACCTACGCGATGATGGCCCTGGTCAAGGGCTTTGCCCGCAGCGTGCCGGCGATGCAGGGCGACCGCGCACCCGGTCGCGACCTGCCCGAACAGTCGCACCGCGACCGCGGCGAGGACCACGTGGCGGATCTCGAGGAACTGGAAACGTTGTTCGACACGCTCGATCCGCGTGAGCGGACGGTTGTCGCGTCACGCTGGCATCTGACAGACGCCTCCGTGCCGGCCGACGAGTTGGAGACGTCGCTCGACTTGAGCGCTCGCCGACTCCGTCAGGTCGAAGCCGCCGCTTTGGACAAGCTGCGTGGGGCGGCGGAGCTGCTGAAGGCTTAGTCGCAGGCGAGCATTTTCTGCATGTAGACGACGTCGAGCCATCGGCCGAACTTGAAGCCGGCCTGGCGAAGGATGCCCGCACGGGTGAAGCCGAACTTCTCGTGAAGTGTCAGGCTCGCCTCGCTACCGGCATCGATGCGTGCGATGACCGTCCGATGTCCCGCCACCTCGGCCGCGGTGAGAAGATTGCCGAGCAGCCGGCTGCCGATGCCTCGCCGATGGTGGGACTCTTCGATGTACAGGCTGTTCTCGACGGTGGTGGCGTACCCGCACTTCTCATCGAAAGGCCCCAGCGATGCGTAGCCGACGACGCGATCGTCATCGTCATCAATGGCCACGATCAAAGGGTGTAGCGACGCGTCGCGCCCGGTGACCCAAGCCAAAGCCTGCTCGTCGGACCAGGTGCGTTCCGTGTAGATCGCGGTGCTGGTTTTGACGAAATGGTTACGAAGTCCCGCGATCGCGACCGCATCGCGAATCTCGGCAGGCCGCAGGGAGATCGCCATGGAGCAGGCTAAGCGGGTCGACCCCGTTGGATTTCAGCCATCCCGGTAGATGCCGTCGGGCGGATAGATTGACGGGATGAACAGGACCCTTCAACTTCTCGCCGCGGCCGTGCTGACCTACGTCGGCTACGAAGCCGTCGCCGCCTATTTCCGCCACCGTCAGACGACCGCCGGTCCGGCCGGTGCTGAGCCGACCGGTGCTCCGGTCCGCCCCCTCGGCACGGTCGGCGGCGCTGCCATGACAGGCGGCGGCACCGGCGTGTCTGTATCGTCCGGCCGTGACGACACCCTCCCCAACGCGACCCGCGTCGGGAGAGGGGTGAGATGATCTGTCTCGGACAGATGCAATTCCCTATGATAAGCAGCGGCCCTAGAGCGGCTTTGCGAGCTTGATCTCGATCTCGGAAACCTGGCCCTCGTTCACGCGGATGACGCCGGTGTTCTCGCCAACCTTCGGATCCTTCGAGCCCGCCCTCCAGCTGTAGAGAGCGGCGTCAAGACCGGTGATGTTGAAGCGACCGGAGTCGTCTGTCGTCACCTGCTTCGTTGGCTTCTTAGCCATGATGTCTTCGTCGACGACCATTCCGCCCGCAAGCTGCTGCTTATAGACCTTGACCGGCACCTTCTTAGCCGGAGTGCCGTCGACGGCCACGACCGTGCCCTTGAGCGAACCCTTCTCGCTCTGCTCGACGCTACCGGCCGCGATGGCCGGTGGTGTCGAAAAGGCTACAGCGGCGACTGAGGCGGCTGCGACAGCTGGAACGATTGCAGAAATCAGGAAAATCTTCTTCATTGGATTGGGAATGAGGGGTGGTTCGGTGCGGGGTTCCAGTACACGAGCGTACCTGGAACCGCCATCGCCGTCGCAACCGACGACGTCAGCTGATGACCGTCTAGTTGAACCTGCGACGCCCTTCGCTTAGAAAAGTTTCGTCCAGAGCATCCACATTTTCTGCTCCGATGAACCTGATACCCGTCGGCTTCCGCCGACGAACGTCAGAGCGAGACTGATCCGGCCGGCAACCTGCGGGAAGAGCTCCGGATGCACCCGTAAGCGTCTCAATCGCAAGCAAGCCTCCCGCCACCTTGCATGATCATGCCCTTCACCAATCCCCATCAAGCTCGGAATCGAGGGTTCACCTTGGTCGAGCTCCTCGTCGTCATTGGAATCATTGCCCTTCTGATCGGGATCCTTCTCCCGACGCTCTCGCGTGCCCAAGCCTCTTCACGATCGGTGAAGTGCGGAGCGAATCTGCGGTCGATCGCAACGGCTGCGAACCTGTATGTTGCCGAGAATCAGCAGGTCTCCCATGGGGTTACGCGTTCCAGGGTCCACTGCTGTACAGCGTTGCACCGTTCTGTCCCGTCCCCAGCGGGGGCGGACGGGCCAGGCCTACGTCACCTGGATCACGTTGCTCAGCGACCTGATGGATGGCGATCAGGATCTTGGTCCTGAGCTTTTCGGCATCTCGAATCCGTTTACCTTCAACGACGCACGGCGAAATAGATCAGCGGGGTATTTCGACTGCCCTGAGGTCATCGACGCCGAGGGGTCGAGCCTTGTAGATTACGGTGTCAACGCGACGGCGATGCCGAATTTCTTCTTGGAGCTCCGTGGAATCAACGCAAGTGGCGGAGGAACGACGTCCGGTGTGCTTCCGAGCTGCCGGCTTCAATAACCCGAATGGCAATCCGAACCCCCCGGGTACGCTCCCGACGGGAATCCAAAGAGCGGCGAAGGTGTCGCAGCTCTTCTCGGACAACGCACTGTTCTGGGACACGCCGACCTTCAGTAACCTCGCCAGTTTGGGCCGTACGACGATGATCCCCTCGTACCAGGTGAGCTTCATCGACAACGACGGTGGTTCGCGCGGGCGATGATATCTACTCGAGCTATGGTGTTTCGCTCTTGGACAGCTTTCCAGATATCGTGATTCTGTTGAATGTGACACCGGCCAATGGTAACGCGTACTTTGAGTACGCTGATGGCTTTAGCGTTTCTTCTTGAAGCCGGGCAACGGCATTGTCAGCAATCCCGCCGGTTATGATCTGGCTAACGGTGAAGCGGTGGCGATTAATCCGACCTCTAGCAGCTACAGCTACTACATCTATCCGGCAGGCAACCTGCCGCTTCCGCCACCAGCGCGACTCCTCATGCAACGTCGCCTTCATGGACGGCAGCGTCAGCGGACTTAAGTGGAGCCCCACGGCAACACCACGAAGCGGGTGCCGCCTGGGCCCAGACGGAGTTCAAGCGAGCGTTCTACCGGATCAAATTCCCGGGTAGCGGCATCAGTATCGGCCGAGGTCAGTTCTAGTAGGAACATCACAACTTAGCGTATCGAGTCAGATCTATCGCGACCCCCGCCTCTCGGCGGGGGTTGCTTGTTTTGTCCTCACTCCTTCAACGGTCGGCCGCAGGTCGGGCAGGTTCCGGCTTCGCCCGCCTTGGCTCGAAGTTCGGTCGGCCTCAGGCTTGACGAGACAATGCCGGTGGGCACGACGATCAGCGAGTAGCCGAAGATGATCAGCAAGGCGGATAAGAACTTGCCGGTCGGCGTCGTCGGGACAACGTCGCCATAGCCGACCGTCGTCATCGTGATCACCGCCCAGTAGATGCCGGTCGGGATGCTGCTGAACTGCGGCTCGCCTTCCACCACGTACATCAGCGACCCCATGATCGTCACCGCGACCACGACGGCCAACAGAAAGACGGCCAACTTTGCACGACTTTCCCAAAGCCCATCCTTCAGGACCGTCGCCTCCTTCACCAGGGGCACGAGCTTCAAGATTCGAAAGACGCGAAGCAGTCGAAGTGCGCGAACCGTCGCCAACGCCTGAGTGCCGGGAATGAACAGGCTCAGGTATGTCGGCAGGATGGCCAGGAGGTCGACGATGCCGAAGAAGCTGAGCGCGTAGCTCCGCTTGTTCCGCAGGCTGGCTAGCCGCAGGACGTATTCGATCGTGAAGACGATCGTGAAAAACCACTCGATTCCGACCAGCACCGTTCGGTAGCGGGCGTCGACGCTCTCGACCGTCTCGAACATCACGGCCGTTGTGCTGGCGAGCACCGCGACGAGCAGGACGACATCGAACCACCGGCCGGCAGCGGACTTGTGCCCGAAAATGACCTGAAACAGCGTTCGCTGCCATCCTGCGTTGCCCGGCTTCAGAGACATCACGCTGCCGAGGGATTCGCCGTCGTGATCTAACATCCCACTGCTGTACCCGCGTCGCACCCGCAATGCGAGTAGGCCGCGCCATCGCTGTCAGCTCCGCGACACCTGCGCGCACGTGGGCCAGCTTCAGGTCCGGAATTACGAGTTGCCAGTTCCCGCCGATGAAGACGACGTTCTTCGTCTGCTGGTGCAGCGGGTTGGTCGTGCCGTCCGGCCGCAAGGAGGCGTGCATGAACTGCGGCCCCACCCGTCCGAGGATGCCGATGAGCGGCACGAGTGTCTCGACGATCAGCTCTTGCCCAAGCCCGTTCCACTCATGGCTCACGGCCGATCGGGCGCGGGTGAAGTCGCGAAAGTTCTCCTTTGCCGGCCGAGTCGGTTCCTTCCACGGCACCTTGCCCGATCGCTCCCGAAGCACCGCTAGCCCTTCGTCGCCCCTGCCGAAAGAATGCACGCTGCTCCAGTACTCGGTGGCATAGCCGGGCCTGTGCTTTTTCTCGAGCGGCCCGCTCGTCAGCTTGTAGAGCTGCCAGCCGACGGGAATCTTTTGCGCCATCGGCGTCGGGTACTTAGCGAAGGTCTTCTGAAACCCTTCGTCGAGCGTCGCAAACGTCAATCCGCTGTTCAAGGCCATGATCCATCCCCAGGTGAGCGACGAGGCGACGTGCTCCGTCAGCGTTGCTGAGGCCCATGTTGCAAAGACCCGGCAGTCCTGACAAGAACCGCCGGGTCGATGTAAGTGCGGGGCGACGAGCCTGCTGCTAGTTCCCGTAGAAGCCGGGCATCGGCTTGCCGAGGCTTTCCCACTGCTTGACGACGTCGGCACTCTTGCCGGCGCTGTTGAGCATGTGGAGCTTGCGCTTCACCATGTCGGTGATGGCCTCGCGGGCCGGGCCGAGGTACTTGCGGGGGTCGAACTCTTCGGGCTTCGTGTGGAAGACCTCGCGAATCTTCGCCGTCATGGCCAGGCGCAGGTCGGTGTCGATGTTGACCTTGCAGACGCCGTAGTTGCGAACCGCCATCGAAATCTGATCTTCCGGCACGCCCTTGGCGTTGGGCATCTTGCCGCCGTACTTGTTGACGAGGGCGACAAACTCTTCCGGCACGCTGCTGCTGCCGTGCATGACCAACGGCAGGCCGGGGCAGGTCTTCATGATCTGTTCGACGCGATCAAAGGCCAGCTTCGCCTCGTGCGTGAACTTGAACGCGCCGTGGCTCGTGCCGATCGCCACGGCCAGGCTGTCGATGCCGGTCTTCTCGTAGAAGTCCTTGGCCTCTTCGGGATCAGTCAAGAACTTCTCGATGTTCTTCTCATACTCCGCAGCATCAAGACCGACGACGTCTTCCTCAATGCCGCCCAACATGCCGAGTTCCGCCTCGACGACGACGCCGCTCTTGTGAGCGACGTCCACCGCTTCCTTGGTCAGCCGAACGTTCTCGTCGTAGTCGTGGTGGCTGCCGTCGATCATGACGGACGTGTAGCCGTCGTTGATGCACTCCTCGATGAGCTTGACCGTGTCGCCGTGGTCGCAGTGGATGGCGATCGGCACTTCCGGATTGTCCTCGACGGCGGCGTCGATGATGTGCTTGAGGTACTTGATGTTCGCGTACGCGCGGGCACCTTTGCTGATCTGCAAGATGCAAGGCGAGCTCTCGGCCACGCAGGCGTCGATGATCGACTGCGCGAGTTCCATGTTGTTGACGTTGAACGCGCCGACGGCAAAGCCGCCTTCGTAGGCGAGGTCGAACATCGGCTTGGTGGTCATCAGGGGCATGCCCCGACGCTAGCCATCTAGCCGCGCGGTGCAAAGCCGAGCCCATACCCGTCGACCCGACGGTGGGCATCGCCCCAACAGGTGCAGGACGTCGGTTGATTCGGATGAGTGAAGCGAGGCGACTTTATCTGCCGGACCTGCTAGCATGCGGGCCCCCGGGCACGGTGCCCGTCGGGATGTTCGAGATCTGCCCGGCGAATTGCCTGAGCCCGATCGTTCGCTTGCCAGAGGATTCGCCCGGCTTCGGTCCATCGTCACCTTGACGAACCGTCGCCACGACTTGCTGCTACGTCTGTTTCCGTCCCGACGCCACCTCTTGGGTGGATCACGTCGCGTCGGATCGTCCCCGTGGCTAGCTTCTTCTTCATGCGATCATCGGGCCCTTCCGATTGCCCGGCAAGACACACCGGCCGACACTTCGGCCTGACCTTGACTGTGAGACACTGATGCGACTGTTTGTTGGGAACCTCCCCTACCGATCTGAAGAGCCTGAACTCATGAGCCTTTTCGGCGAGTTCGGCACCGTTGACGACGTTTTCCTTGCGCGTGACCGCGAAACCGGCCGCAGCCGGGGCTTTGCGTTTGTCACCATGAACAATGACGAAGAAGCCAAGGCTGCCATCGAAGGCACCGACGGCAAGCCGATGGACGGCCGCAACCTCAAAGTCAATGAGGCCGCTCCCCGTGAAGAGCGCCCGCGTGGCGGCGGCGGTGGTGGTGGTGGCTACGGCGGCGGCGGCGGCGGTGGAAACCGCGGCGGCGGCGGTGGTGGCTACGGCGGCGGCGGCGGCGGTGGCAACCGCGGCGGCGGTGGTGGCGGCTACGGCGGCGGCGGTGGAAACCGCGGCGGTGGTGGCGGCGGCTACGGCGGTGGCGGCGGTGGCCGTCGCAGCGGTGGCGGCGGCGGTGGCTACGGTGGTGGCGGCGGCGGTGGCGGCGACCGCTACTAAGCCTTCGACCACTCCAACGGGTCTCAGCATCCGGCGGATGCCGCTTCGACGACTCCGCATCACGCAGACACCCGCCACATTTCAAACACAACTCGCGATGCCCGGCTCTCAAGCCGGGCATCGTTCTTTTCGTACAAGCCCGCCCGACAAAGCTCCTAACCTGCCCCCGTGCCTGCCGCAGCCACGTCCGCCAAGGTCAAGAAACGCGGCAAGCCCGCCGGCGCCTCGCCCGTGCCGTCGGACGCCGTCCGGCACCTGCTCGAAGACGACGACCTCGCCAAACTCGCCGCGTCGGTCAAAGACAAGACAACCACCCTCGTCAGCGGCCTCTGGGGCAGCAGCGTCGCCCTCACCGCCGCGGCCGTCGAGCGCCACGCCGATCGGCCCGTCCTGCTCGTCTGCGGACACGTCGATGAAGCCGACGACCTTGCCGACGACGTCGAGCTTTTCGCCGGCGATCGACCCGAAGTGCTCGTCGCGCTCGAGACCGCCGGCGGTCTCGGCAACGCTTCGGAAGAGCTCGTCGCCGACCGCATGCGTCTGCTGGGCCGACTTGCGTCGAAGAAGAACTCGCCGCGGTTCCTCGTCGCGCCGATTCAGGCGTTGATGCAGGCCGTGCCGGAGGTGTCGGAGCTGAAGCACCTCATCTTCACGCTCCGCGCGGGCCAGGAGATCGAGCCGGAGAAGCTGATCGTCTGGCTCAGCGACCACGGCTACAACCGGCTCGACCAGGTCGAAGTCCCCGGCGACTTCGCGGTTCGCGGCGGCATCATCGACGTCTACCTGCCCGGCAAATACGATGCCGCCGACGACAGCGGCCTGATGCAGATCGGCCTGCCCGTCCGCGTCGACTTCTTCGGCGATCAAGTCGACACCATCAAGCGGTTCAACATCGACACCCTCGGCAGCGAGGGGACGCTCGACCTGCTCGAGATCGCAGACCTGAAGGGCCGGCTCGATGAGACGTCGACGACGAGCCCGCTCAAGTACATCGCCGACGACGCGGCCGTGTTCCTGTGGGCGCCGCTCGAGATTGCCGAGCAGGCCAAGAGCTACCTGACCCGGGCGCCGGACGCCCGCGGGCTTTATCCGTTGGCCAGCGTGCTCAACCTCATCGGCGATCGCCCGACGGTCGAGGCGAGCCAGTTCGAAGGGGGCGTCAGCCTCGTTCGCGAGAAGAGCGACCCGACGCGAATCAAGCTGCCCGTCAAGAGCCTGCAGAAGTTCGAGACGGAACCCAAGGCGGCGCTGGCGGAGTTGGTGGAGCTCTCCAAGACGCAGCAAACCGCCGTCTTTTGCCAGAACGACGGCGAAAAGAAGCGGCTGATCGACATGCTCGACGGCCTCGAGACGGGGGCGAGCGAGCGGGTCGAAACCACCGTCGGCTACCTGCACCGCGGCTTCGTCTGGGGCACGAAGGAGCCGATCGCGATTCTCGGCCACAACGAGCTGTTCCACCGGTACGAGCTTCGGCGGCGCGTCAAGAACAAGGGCGTCGCGACCAAGCAGATCGACTCGTTCCTCGACCTCAATGTCGGCGACTACGTCGTGCACGTCGCCCACGGCATCGCCAAGTTCACCGGCATGCAGACGATGGAGAAGGAGGGGCGGACCGAAGAGTTCCTCACGCTCCGCTTCGCCGAGCAGGCGGCGCTGTACGTCCCGGCGTCGCGGATCAACCTCATTCAGAAGTACGTCGGCGGCTTCAGCGGGCACCCGACGCTCTCGCGCTTGGGCGGCAACCTCTGGGACAAGCAGAAGGAGAAGGTCGCCGAAGCCGTCATGGACATGGCGGCGGAGCTGCTGGAAGTTCAGGCCAAGCGCGCCGCCCAGACGGGGCACCCGTTCCCTGCCGACAGCGATTGGCAAAACGAGTTCGAGGCGGAGTTCCCGTACACGCCGACCGACGATCAGCTCACCGCTGCCGAAGAGATCAAGGGCGACATGATCCAGCCCAAGCCGATGGACCGCCTGCTCTGCGGCGACGTCGGCTACGGCAAGACGGAGCTGGCCATGCGGGCCGCGTTCAAGGCGGTCGAGTCGGGCAAGCAGGTCGCGGTGCTCGTGCCGACGACGGTGCTGGCCGAGCAGCACGAGCGGTCGTTCAAGGAGCGGATGGCCGACTTCCCGTTCGCCATCGAGTCGCTCTCGCGCTTCAAGACGGCCAAGCGAACGAAAGAGATTCTCGGCTGGATGGACAGCGGCGACGTCGACATCGTCATCGGCACCCACAAGCTGCTCGGCAAGGACATCAAGTTCAAAGACCTCGGCCTCATCGTCGTCGACGAAGAGCAACGTTTCGGCGTGACGCACAAGGAAAAGCTCAAGCAGTTGCGTACGCAGGTCGACGTCCTGACGATGTCCGCCACACCGATTCCGCGAACGCTGCACATGGGCATGGTCGGCCTACGCGACATCAGCAGCCTCACCACGCCGCCGCAGGACAGGCGGGCGATCGTGACCGAGGTCATGAGCTACGACGAGCAGCGGATCAAGCTCGCACTCGTCCGCGAACTCCAGCGGGGCGGGCAGATCTACTTCGTGCACAACAAGGTCTACGACATCGAAGAGCAAGCCGCCAAGGTGCAGGCGCTCGTGCCGGATGCCAAGATCGTCATCGGTCACGGGCAGATGGACGGCGACACGCTGGAGAGCGTAATGCTCAAGTTCATCCGGCACGAGGCGGACATCCTGGTCAGCACGACCATCATCGAGTCGGGCCTGGACATTCCCGAATGCGAACACGATGTTGATCAACGGTGCCGACCGCTTCGGCCTGAGCGAGTTGCACCAGCTCCGCGGACGCGTCGGCCGGTTCAAGCACCGGGCGTACTGCTACCTGCTCCTGCCGCCGGACAGGACGCTGACGGAAGTCGCGGCCAAGCGGCTCAAGGCAATCGAAGAGTTCAGCCACCTCGGGGCGGGCTTCAAGATCGCCATGCGTGACTTGGAACTGCGCGGTGCCGGCAACATCCTGGGTCCCGAGCAGTCGGGCCACATCGCCGCGGTCGGGTACGAGATGTACTGCCAGCTCCTCGAAGAAGCGACCCGGCAGCTCAAGGACGAACCGTCACCGACGCAAGCCCGAGGCCCACGTCGAGATCGACGTTGCCGCCTTCATTCCAAAGACGTACGTCCAAAACGATCGCCAGCGGATGGACCTGTACCGCCGGATGACGCGGTGCACGAGCATCGAAGAAATTGCGGCACTGAAGCAAGACGTCGCCGATGCCTTCGGCGAAACGCCCCGGCAGATGGACGTCGTCTACGCACTGACCGAGCTTCGCCTCCTCGCCAGCCACTTCGGCATCGACCGAGTCGTCCGTCAGAAGCCGGACGTTGTGCTGGGCGTACGTGATGCCTCGCGTGCGCAGCAGGCGCTGACCGGTGCACCCGGCACGCTGCGCGTCGTCGATGCCAAGACGATCTACTTCCGCCCGCCGGCGGTCTTCATCGAGCCGGAGCCGTTGTTGCTGACGCTGCGGAACCTGCTGTTGAAGGCTTATGCCGCCGAGCAGTCGGCCGCGTCAAACTAGCTGGGCTTCTACCGTCACGTCGTGCCTGACCGCTCCGGACGCCTCCTCGTGCACGGCCCTGACCGCCCCGGGCTCGTCGCAACCGTCGCCGCCTTTCTCGCGTCGCACGATGGGAACATCACTGACGCCGATCAACACGGCGAGGGCGGCCGGTTCTTCATGCGGCTGGCCTTCACGTTGGCCGACGCGGGCAAACGAGGCAAGTTTGCCGCCGAGGTGGCCGCGCTGGCGGATCGGGAGCAACTGGTCATCCGTCTCGGCTGGGACGACCATCGACCAACCATCGCCATTCTGGTCAGTCGGCAGGACCATTGCCTTCGCGACCTCCTCTACCGCCACGACATCGGCGAACTGCCGGCGGAGGTGGCGGTGGTGATCTCGAACCACGAAGACGCCCGGCAGCCCGTCGACCGTCGAGGCCTGCCGTTCGTGCACCTGCCCGTCACGCCGGAGACAAAATCTGATCAGGAACGGCAACTCATCGACGCCGTGGGCGATGCCGATGTGATCATCCTGGCCCGGTACATGCAGGTGCTGTCGCCCGACCTGTGCGACGCCTGGGCCGGTCGGTGCATCAACATCCACCACGGCCTGCTGCCCGCCTTCAAAGGAAGCCGCCCGTACCACCAGGCATACGACCGCGGCGTCAAGCTCATCGGCGCGACCAGCCACTACGTCACCCGCGAACTCGACGCCGGCCCGATTCTGGCGCAGGCGGTCGAGCCTGTGGGGCATCGCGACACGGCAGACGACCTGATTCGCAAGGGGCGAGACCTGGAACGGCAGGTCCTCGCCGCGGCCGTGCGGGCGCATCTGGAGGATCGCGTCATCGTCGCCGGAACTCGGACTGTCATCTTCGCCTAGGCGTCGTGCCATAGGCCATTGTGAGGCAAAGCGTGTTGACCGGAAGTGCCTGGCGTTCAGGCGACGAGGGACGCAAACCGTTCGACCCATGGCTGCCGAAGGTGGTAGTCGATGAGACGCTGCCGCGCCGTTGTGGCGATGTGGTCGAGGCGCTGCGGCTCTGCCAAGGCTTTGGCAACGACATCGTCCAGATCCGCAAAGTCGACACGGCAGGGCAGGTACGTCTCGTCGGCCACGTACAAGTCCGGCTCAGAGACGACGCCTCCCATCTCTGGCTTGACCAGCACGCAACCGGCGGCGATGGCTTCGAAGTCGCGGTAGCAGATCTCGCCATAACCGAGCGGGCTGACGACCATCTTGGATTGCTTGAACGACCGGCGGTAGGCCGAGGGCTTGAGGCCACGCTGCGTGACCGAGCCGTGCCCGACCGGGGCATCGGAGGCGATTGCGACGCACAGCCGCCGAGTGTCGGCAGGCAGTTGGGCGATGGCATCGACGGCTTGCATGCGGTGGCGGTGGTACCAGTCGTCGTTGCCGAACTTGCCGACGTTGCAGACGAAGTGAACGTCGATGTGCCGCTTCGATGAGGACGGCAGCGTCACCCGCCTCGGACGGCGACGTCGGCTGATCCTCGTGAAGAGCAGCGGCACGACGAAGTCGCCTGCCCCGAAGCTCCACCCGAGCTTCATGCGTTCTGCGGCGAAACTCATCGTCGCGGCATCAACGGTCGGCATCTTTGGCACTGGAAGCCCGACCGCCTCACAAACCCGCCGCTGATGAACGCCGGCCGTGCCCTCGACAGCGAACACCTCCGACACGTCCCGTGGCAGCTGCGCCTTGACATAGATGTCGCAGGCACCCACAGCATGCGCCCAGTGAGACGTGGCAGAGTCCTGATAATCCAGCAGAGCCAGCCGCGCGTCGGCACGCATGCTCAGCCGAAGGTTTTCCAGGTGGGCCAGCACACCCGACGCACCCATGAGCCAATCGAACTGGACGGCGACGACGTCTGCATCCGCAACGGCGGCGTCTTTGCTCAGAAACTCCACGCCAAGCCGCCGAAGGCGACTGCCGGATCTGGCCAGAGGCTGTAGTTGCAGTCGTGCTCCGCCGCGATCGAGGCACGGCATTAACAAGATACGCCGCGCCGACAGTTGCCTCACGCCCATAAGGCGCACATTACCATCTGGCGGCCCGCCATGTCTGACAGATGGGCGTTGGCCTGCGCGTAGAGTCACACGATGTCCGAAGGAGCGCCGCGACGGCTGTATCTCGATAACGCAGCGACCAGCTACCCGAAGCCTCCCGAGGTGATGGCGGCGATGGTTGACTACGCGAACCGCCTCGGCGCCAGCGCCGGCCGCGGGGCGTACGAGGAGGCCGTCGAAACGGGTCGGCTGCTCGAAGCCTGCCGACGCGAGATCAACGACTTCATCGGCGGGGCGTCCCACGAGCACGTGGCCTTCACGCTCAATTGCACCGACGCGCTCAACATCGCCCTGCGCGGTTTGATCGACCCGTTCTCGCCCGGCCACGTCGTCATCAGCGAGGCGGATCACAACTCGATCCTCCGGCCGGTGCACGCGATGGCGGAGCAGTGGAAGCTCGAGTTCACCGCCGTGTCGTGCGATCCGCAGACGACGCTTGTCGATCCCGAAGACATTCGCAAGGCCGATCCGTCGGGACACGAAGTTCGTCGCGATCACGCACGCGAGCAACGTCACCGGCGTCGTCCAGCCGATTGCGGAGATCGGAAGAATTTGCCGGGAGATGGCGGTGCCGTTGGTGGTTGATGCGGCGCAGTCGATCGGGCACCTGCCGATCGACGTGCAGGCGGACGCGATCGACCTGCTGGCCGCGCCGGGGCACAAGGCGCTGATGGGGCCGCTGGGGACGGGGTTCCTCTACCTTCGGCCCGGCATGGAGAAGCTCGTCCGTCCGCTTCGGGAGGGCGGCACGGGCAGTCGGAGCGATCTTCCGACGCAGCCGATGTGGATGCCGGACAAGTACGAGCCCGGCAGCCACAACGCCATCGGCATCGCGGGGCTGCTTGCAGGCGTCCGCTGGCTCCGCGGCCGGGGCATCGACGAAGTTCGCCGACACGAGCAGGGCCTGGTATCGACGTTCCTCGGCGCGATCGGCGGCATCGACGGCCTGTCGCTTTTCGGGCCGCAAGGCGTTGCCGATCGCATCGGCGTCTTCAGCGTGCGGACCGAGGGCCTCGACCCGCACGAGCTGTCGGCGGCGATGGAAAGCGGCTTCGGCGTCCTGACGCGCAGCGGCATCCACTGTGCCCCGTGGGTCCACCGTGCCCTCGAGACGCTCGACGTCGGCGGGACGACGCGGCTCAGCTTCGGGCCGTTTACGAGCAAGCAGGACGTCCGGTATGCCGCAGATGCTTTGGCGCAGCTGGCGACGTCGGCGGAGCTGATGGCCGTGTAGAATCACGGCATGTTCGACAGCTTCAAGGATCTGACGCAACTTCCGCAGATGCTCGCCAAGATGAAGGCGATGCAGGAGAAGATGGCCGACGTGCAGGCGGAGCTCGTCGGCCAACTCGGCGGCTTGCGGGTTGTCGGCACCGGTGGTGACGGTGCCGTCGAGGCGACGTGCAACGGCAAACTGGAGCTCGTGTCGCTCCAAATCAACCCGGCCGCCGAGGTGGCGGACGTCGAGCAGCTCCAGCGTCACATCGTGTCGGCCGTGGCGGTCGCACAGCAGAAGGCACAGGTCAAGGCGTCGGAGGTGACGCAGGCCGCGATGCAGAAGGCCGCGGAAGATGCCGGCATCAGCGAAGAGATGATGGATCAAATTCGTCGCGGCGGTTTGGGCGGATAGTTTGTCCTGGGACTTCGCCTAGAAAGTCGGCATGAAGATCGGGACCAAGCTGCGTTGGGGCATTCTCGGCGCCGGCAACATCGCCGGGGCGTTCGCTTCCCACCTGCCCAAGAGCGACACCGGAACGCTCGTCGCCGTCGCCAGCCGCAGCCAGGACAAGGCCCAGGCCTTTGCAGACAAGCACGCGAAGGACGCCCGCGCCCACGGCTCCTACGAGGCGCTGCTCAAAGACGCCGATGTCGACGCGGTCTACGTCGCGACCCCGCACCCGCAACACGCCGAGTGGACGATCAAGCTGCTGCGTGCCGGCAAGCACGTGCTCTGCGAGAAGCCGCTAGCACTCAACTGGGCCGATGCCGAGGCCATGTTCGAGGCGGCGGACAAGGCCGGCCGTGTGCTGGTCGAGGCCTTCATGTACCGCTGCCACCCGCAGACGGCCAAGCTTGTGGAATTGCTCCGCGACAAGGTCATCGGCGACGTCCAGTTCATCGACGCCGCCTTCTCGTTTCGTGGTGGCGATGATCCGCAGAGTCGACTGATGAACCCCGATCTGGGCGGCGGGGGCATCTTGGACGTCGGCTGTTACGCGACGAGCATCGCACGGCTCGTCGCCGGTGTCGCGACCGGCGGGGACGTGGCGGAGCCGATTGAAATGCAGGGCGTTGGTCACATCGGCCAGACAGGCGTTGATGAGTGGGCGTCTGCGACGGCGAAGTTTCCCGGCGGCATCCTGGCCAATCTGCGGACCGGCGTCCGGCTCAACGCCAGCAACGATCTCGTCATCTACGGCACCGAAGGCAAGATCGTCATCCCCCAGACCTTCATCCCCGCCCGCGACGGCGGCACGGTGACGATCCACGTCGCACCCGGGCAAGGGCGACCCGCAGGAGATCGAGGTGTCGAGTGACAAGCCGCTGTACGCCCACGAGGCCGACGCGTTTGCGAAGGCCGTCGAGACGGGAGCTGCCAGCTTCCCGGTGATGACACGATCGGACACCTTGGGCAATTTGAAGATGCTCGACGCGTGGCGTGAGGCGATCAAGCTGACTTACCCGCTCGAGACGCCCGCCGGCTATCGCACGACGACCGTCGCCGGCGAGCAACTCGCCTCGGCAAGCGATGCCGTGATGCCGAGGACGCAAGCGGGGGACGTCGCGTTCCCGGTCTCGAAGCTCGTCATGGGGTGTGACAACCAACGCCGCTTCGAACGTGCGGCCGTGCTCTACGACGCCTTCTTCCAAGCCGGTGGCAACGGGTTCGACACGGCCCACGTCTACGGCAAGCGATGCAGCGAAATCCTCGGCCAATGGATCGCCCATCGCGGCGTGCGGGATCAGGTGATGGTCATCTGCAAGGGCATGCACACCCCGAAGAACTTCCCGGACTACGTCCGCAGAGAGCTTGAAGACCAGCTCGACTGGCTCGGCACCGACTACTGCGACCTCTACTTCATGCACCGCGACAACCCGGACGTGCCGGCCGGCGAGTTCGTCGATGCGTGCAACGAGTGCATCGACGCAGGCCTCATTCGCGGTGGCTTCGGCGGGAGCAATTGGACACTCGACCGCGTTCGAGAGGCTCAGGCCTACGCAGAGAAGAAGGGTGTCCGTGGCTTCGCGGGCGTGAGCCAGAACTTGTCCTTGGCAGAGATGGTCTCGCCCGTGTGGGGCGGGTGCGAAAGCGCTCACGCGTCGGATTGGCTGTCGTTCCTCGGCGAGAACAACATGCCGAACTTCGCCTGGAGCAGCCAGGCCCGCGGGTTCTTCGTGCCGGACCGTGACCTGGGCGAAGAAGAGCTCAAGCGTTGCTGGATCAGCGACGACAACATGAAGCGTCGCCAGCGCTGCTTCGAGCTGGCCCAGAAGAAGGGCGTCGAGCCGGTCGGGATTGCCGCGGCCTGGGTGTTCAAGCAGGCGTTCCCAAGCTTCGCCCTCATCGGTCCGCGAACGATCCACGAGCTGAGCACGACGCTGCCGGCGTTGACGATTCAGCTCACCGATGCCGAGCACGCATGGCTTGACCTGAAGCAGGACACGCCCGAGTGATCGACGCGCCCCTGCGTTACAAGCTGACCGTCGCCTACCGCGGCACCGTCTACCACGGCTGGCAGCGGCAACTGCTTCCTGGGGACGACACCAGCGTCGCCGAACTGCCGACGGTGCAGAACACGCTTCGGCTCGCGCTCCAGCGGACCGTGGGGCATCCGGTGACGGTAACCGGCGCGAGTCGAACCGACGCCGGCGTCCACGCCGTTGGGCAGGCGGCGAGCTTCGAGACGTTCCGCCACCAGATCACGCCCGACAAGCTGCACCTGGCCGTCAACGCCCGGCTGCCGGCGGACGTGGCGGTCCGCGAGGTGGTGCCGGTGCCGGGGTCGTTCGACGTCATCACCGACACCGTCGAGAAGGCATACCGCTACACGATTTACAACGGCCGTCGGATAAAGATGTCTTCGCCGGCGACCTCGCCCTGCACCTGCCACCGAAGCCGCGGGCTTTGGATGCCGAGGCCATGCACGCCGCAGCCGTGCAGTTCGTCGGCGAGCACGACTTCGCCAGCTTCGCCAAGCCGGGCCACGGGCGTGAGACCACGACCCGCACCGTCACCGCGCGCGAGCGTGCGACGCGAAGGGGACGCGATCCATTTCGACGTCGCCGGCACCGGGTTCCTGTGGCACCAGGTTCGCATCTTCACCGGCACGCTAATTCGCGTTGGCATCGGCAAAGTAGAGCGGGACGCGATGCCGCAGATCCTGGCCGCACGCGACCGGCAGGCCGCCGGACCGACGGCTCCGCCGCACGGCCTTTGCCTGCAGTGGGTCCGGCACCGAGAGCTGCCGGTGGAACACGTTCCGGCCGCTACGATCGAACTACAAGCATGAGCCTCATCGTCCTACTTCTCGCCGTCAGCGTCGCGCTCTCTATCAGTGCGATCTGCTCGCTGATGGAAGCGACGCTCCTCAGCCTCACCCCCGGCGACGTCGCCGGGCTCAAGCGTCGTCGGCCCGTCGCCGGTGAGATTTGGGAAGCCTTCAAGAACGACGTCGACCGGCCGATCAGCGTCATCCTGATCTGCAACACGGCCGCCCACACCATCGGTGCCACCGTGGCCGGTGCTGAGTTCGAGAAGTGGATCGAAGAAGCCACCAACGGTCAGGCGGGCGGGTGGAGCGTCTTCGTCTTCGGTGCGGTGTTCACCGTGCTGATGCTGCAGTTCACCGAGATTCTGCCCAAAAGCCTGGGCGTCCGGTACAACACCACCGTCGCCGCCTGGACGGCTCGGCCGATGCTTCTGATCGTCCGCGTGATGAAGCCCGTGCTGGCCGCGGTGAAGTTCATCAACAAGCCTTTCGATACCGCCGGCGGGCATCACAAGGTCGTCGGGACGGACGAGATCGCGACGCTCGCGGCGATGGCTCGCAACACGCAGGTCATCAACGAGCACCAGGAGCAGATGATCGCCGCGGCGGGTCGGCTGCAGGAGATCAAGGCCCGGCAGGTCATGACGCCGCGCAAGGACATGCACGTCCTGCACGTCGACGACGCCTTCGCCGAAGTGCTGAAAACGCTGCGGAACACGCCCTACACGCGGCTGCCCGTCCTGGGTGACGGCGTTGACGATGTCCGCGGCATCGTTCACCTGCGCGACGTGTTCAACGCGCTGTCGCTCGTGCCTGGTCGGCTGCACGTTGCGAGCAACCCGGACAAGCCGGACGAGGTGACCGCGGTTCTCCCTGACTTGCCGGGCGGCGAACTGCACGTCATCGGCAGCGGCGAGATTGACCTTGCGTCACTCGTCAGGCCGGTGCCGTTCGTGCCGGAGACGCAGAACCTGGGCATGCTGCTCGGCCGGTTCCAGCAAGGCTTTCACGAATCCGACGGCAGCCGACTCGAGAGCCACATGGCCATCGTGGTCGACGAGTACGGCAGCACGCAGGGCGTGATCACGCTTGAAGATGTGCTCGAAGAAGTTGTCGGCGACATCGAGGACGAGTTCGATGCCGGCGAGCGGGTTTGGAAGCTCGAGCCGATGAGCTGCGACGTCGACGGAACCATGCCGGCCGGCGACAAGATCGCGGACCTCTGGCGTGCCGACGGCGAGGTGCCGCTTCGCGAGATTTTCCAGAAGCTCCTGCTGTCGAGCGACGCGATGGACAAGGCCGAGGGCGGCGATGTCACGACGCTGGGCGGTTACGTCACACGGGAACTGGGCCGCTGGCCGAGCGTGGGCGACACCGTGCCGCTCGACGGCGTGGACGTCACCGTCGATGCCGTGGAGAAGGGCCAAGTCCGCGAAGCGACGCTTCGCCGGAGGGCCTAAACCTTCAGGTCAGCCGACGCGGCCAGTGCCGTGCGGTACCGCTCGCGAATCGGCTCGACGATCTGCTTGACGAATCGCTCCGTCTGCACCGCCGCCCGGCCGGTGAAGCGGGCGGGATCGAGTGAGGCATCCAGATCGACGTTCGCGAACATCGGGTCGCCACGAAGACGGGCGATGAGGTCGTTGTCGCCACCTTCCTGCTTGACGTTCGCAGCCGCCGCCATGCTGTGGGTGCGGACAGCCTCGTGCAGTGCCTGCCGATCTCCGCCCGACGTCACGCCCGCCATCAAGATCTCCTCCGTCGCCATGAACGGCAGCTCGGCCGCGACGGTCTTGGCCACCACCGCCGGGTAGACCACGAGCCCGCGGGCGACGTTCGTGACGATGTCAGCCGCTCCGTCGAGGGCCAGGAACATCTCGGGCAAGGCAAGCCGCTTGTTGGACGAGTCGTCGAGTGTCCGCTCCAGCCATTGTTCGGCCGCGGTCATGACCGGCGAGTTGGCCAGTGAAATCACGAAACGGCACAGCCCTGTCGCCCGCTCGCACCGCATCGGGTTCCGCTTGTACGCCATCGCCGAACTGCCGACTTGCTCCTTCTCGAACGGCTCTTCGAGTTGCTTGAGCCCGGCCAGGATGCGCACGTCGTTGGCGAACTTGTGGATGCTCGCCGCCACGCCCGCCAAAACGCCGGCGATGGTCGCATCGAGCTTTCTCGGATAGGTTTGCCCGGTCACCGCGTACGTCGTCTCGAACTCGAAGGCATCGCGAACGAAGTCATCGAGTTGATCGACCTTGTCTCCGTCGCCGTCGAAGAGCGTGAGGAAGGAGGCCTGCGTGCCGGTGGTCCCCTTGACGCCGCGGAAGCGAAGCGTGTCTGCAAGCCGCTCAAGTTCGACGACATCGTCGGCGAGGTCCTGGGCCCACAGGGTCGCACGCTTGCCGACGGTGGTGAGCTGCGCCGGCTGGAAGTGCGTATAGCCGAGCGTCGGCAGGTCCTTCCATTCCATGGCGAAGGTGCCGAGCGCGTCGACGCCCCGCGCGAGCTTCGTCGCCAGCAGCCGAAGCGCGTCGCGCATCGTGATCAGCTCCGCGTTGTCGACGACGTATTGGCTCGTCGCCCCCAAGTGGATGATTCCCTTGGCTGCCGGTGCGACCTCCTCGAACGTGTGCACGTGGGCCATCACGTCGTGCCGCAATCGCTTCTCCCAGCTTGCGGCGAGGTTGAAATCGATATCGTCGAGCTTCGCCTTCATCTGGTCCAACGCGTCGCCGGAGATGCGGTTGATGCCGAGCTGGCGTTCACCCTCGGCAAGCTTGAGCCAAAGCCGACGCCACAGGCCGATCTTGTGCGACTGACCGAAGAGCCGAAGCATTTCCGGCGACGCGTTTCGGGCGACCAGCGGCGATTGGTAGATGTCATGCTCGGACACGCCGGCACGCTACGGCGGCGGGTCGGCGAGCCGGCGCGCGATGTCGCTCAAGATCCGCTCGTCGGCGAAGGCGCCCGTGTGCCCGGTCTGCCAGAACCGGATCGGCAACCAGATCAGCGTGCCGCGCGCGGTCAGGTGGTCGGGCAGCTTCGCCCCACGGTCGCCGATTGTGACATCGCCGTCGCGGGCGTAGGCGACGATCGGGAACGTCTCGTCCGAATCGAGTTCCCGCTCCGCCAGCTCTTGCAGGAAGACGCTGCCGGACCGCATCTGCCTGCCGGAGCCGAAGAACCCGGCACGATCGGCCAGAATGGCTCCGGAGTGGGGGGAGACGATCGTGTAGAGGCGACGAATCTTGAGCCGCTTTCGGCCGTCGCCCGATGTCGCCGCGAGCCGCGCCGCCAGACCGCCCATGCTGACGGCGACGACATCGACTTCGACCGTCTCCGCCTCGTCGTCAGAAGGCGACACCTTCTCGATCGCCTCGACCACCACGCGGGCGGCACGATTCATGTCGGAAGCAAATCCGGGGTTCGTCTTCACGAACGCCCACCCCGGCAGCTTCCGGCGAAGCTTCGACGTCGCGACGGAAGTCGCCATGCCCGGGTCGCCCCAGCCACCGATGACAAGAACCGGCGGCTCGGTCGACGGACGCGTTGCAGGCGCATCATCAACCGCCACCGGGCCCGCACAGCCGACCATCGTCAATAGAACCAGGACAAGCCACCGCACGCCCAGACCTTACGACACCTTCGTCGCGATCACATCCAGAAAGGTCCGCCCTTCAACCACGTACTTGTTCTCGAAGTTGGTCTGCACGACCGGCTCCTGGCCACGCTGACACCGGTCGATCCGCAGCGGCCCAGCTTTGAACACGGCTTCGATCTGCTCCGCGTAATCCGGGTGGTCAGTGACAACGCGAATCGTCCCGCCGACAGGCAGGCAGCGACGGACGTGCTCGAGGAACGGGGGCTGGATGAGCCGGCGCTTGTTGTGCCGGGCTTTGGGCCATGGGTCCGGGAAGTAGACGTGGAAGGCCGCAACCGATTCATCCGCCAGGTAGTCTTGAACAAATAACCCCGCGTCCGCACGCATCATCCGTGTCCGGTCCGCCAGGCCGTTGCGACGCAGGCGGTCGGAGCAGTAGCGCCAGTAGAAGCGTGCCCACTCGATGCCGAGGAAGTTGACGTCGGGCCGGGCCTGCGCCTCGCGGACGAGGAAGGTCGCCTTGCCGCTGCCGATCTCGACTTCGGTCGGCCGGTCGTTGCCGAATACGGCAGCGAAGTCGAGCGGCTTGGGCAGTCCGTCTTCCGGAAGGGCGACGGGTTCGATGATCAGATCGTGCTTGCTCTGCAAGGGACGGGCAGCGTAGGTGCCGCACGGACCAAAGAAACGACGCCCGGCACAGGCCGGGCGTCGGGAAAGTGGAAGTTGTTGAAGGTGATTAGTCGTCGTCGCGGACGAGCCGCATCTTGAAGGCCGCCTGCTCCGTCGCTTCTGCGTTGCTTTCGGCAGAGAGCGAGAAGGGCAGTTCCTCACCGGCGTCTGCGTCGAGGACCCGAAGGATCCTGTCGGCGACGACGTCGAGCACGGCATCCTGCGTGCGTCGGGCTGAGGCTTCAGGTGATTCATCGATTGCGAGTCTGATTCCCCCGGCAGGCAGCAAGGCCCGCGTCAGATCTAGGTCCGCCCGTACCCGACGCGTCAGCCGCTCCGCGGCCGCCCGATCCGTCGACGTGCGTCGCCGGCTGCGGTTGGTGTCAGGTGTCCCCACAAGCGTTGTCGTTTCATGCATAATGATAAGTGACTTTCTCTGTATCCCCTTCACCGTCTCGTCCGGACCCCCCGGACCTGAGACAGCGTTGGTCCTTGAACATCGTGCGATCAGGTCCCGCTTCAACTGCATCACGGCTGTCGGAGCAGGTCCAAGAAAATCATCCAAAGCAGCCGCAGGTCACGGTTTCTGCCTGTAGCAGTCGCTGAAGGGGCTCTGACAATTTCGTGTCGCGGCCGACAAACTGACTCGACTCCCGCCTGTGCCGATTAGCGGGCTTGGTCGAGCCGTAGCAGATGAGCCGCCTAGGCCCTTTGCCACAATTTTCACCGCCTGTAGCCGAAACGCGGACCTTCCGTGCAAGGTCTCGATCGCCGCACCTTCAGGCGGACTGAAGATGCCCGCGAATGCTGCGAACAGACCACACGCTGGACCCCGTCCGGCGGGCAGTTTTCTTGACGTTGTCACAGAATCGTCTTGACAACGGCACTCCTCAGGCGGATACTGGTCAGATCGTGGATATGGCTCACAGGAAACCTGGAGGCACGGAGGCGCCTGCTCATGAAGTAGGCAGTGGTGGTTCGGGTTCTGACTTCCTGCGTCAGCCATTCCCGGCACGCGGTGCCGTTGGGACATTGAGGCAGCGCGTCGTTCAGCATCTCCAGCATCAACAACCAACGCCAGGCGAGCGGTTCCCGACGGACAAACAGATCGTTCAGCGTTCTGGGCTGAGCCGTTCGACGGTTCGGCGTGCGCTGACGGAGCTTCAGCGCGAGGGCTGGCTCTCTCGCGAGGCGGGGCGGGGCACGTTTGTCGGCCCACGCGTCGGACTGGAAGTATCGCAGACGGCCCGTGTCCCCGGCGAGGGCTTGCCGATGAGGACGTCGGCCTCGCTTCGGTTGGGCGTCGTCATCTTCGACATCTCGTCGCTCAGCAACGACTGGCTCACCCCGGCCGTCTTGGCGGGCATCGATGAGGAGGCCGAGGCCGTCGGTGCCGCAATCGAAGTGCTTGGCCTTCGTGAAAAAGATGCCGACTCCCTGCGTCGCCGGCTCGAGCGAACACGGCCGGACGTGCTGATCTCGCTCGCCGCCCAGCCGCGGGATGCCCTGTTGCTTCGGGACGCCATGAGCCTTGGCATTCCGACGATCGTCGTCGGCACCGCGCACCAATACCTCGGCATCCCCGCCGTGGTCGAAGACAACCGTCAAGCGACCACGCTCGCCGTCCGCACCTTAAGGAAGGCCGGCCACGAGCGAATCGGGTTGACGCTCAACCGCTGGCCCGGAGCCTGGGTCTTTCAGCGGCATGAAGGCTTTGCTGAGGCGCTCAAGACCGATGGCCTGGATTTCCGTTCACCCGGGACGTGCTGGATCGGCACCAGCGATCACCCGGGGTTTCACGATCAACGCCTGCACGTCGGCGGGGCACCGCTACGCACGGTCAGGGTCTCCGGCGAGACGGTGCCGGAACGCGACCCGTTCGCCGGAATCGTCGAAGAAGTCGCCGATTGGCTCGATCACTACCGACCGACGGCCGTCGTTGCGGGCAGCTACATCGGCATTGAAGCGATCGGCCTGGCCGCTCGGCGACTCGGCTTGCGGATACCGCAGGACCTGTCCGTCATCGCGCTCGACCCGCACCCAATGGCCAAGCAATGGCTGGGCGTGAAGCCGACGCTCGTGAAGCTTCCGCTTCGCGAGCTCGGACGCGAAGCCGCCCGTCGGGCAAGGCCTTTGCACGACGGCGCGCAGCTGCCGGACATCACGCTCGTTCCCTTCCGACTTTCCCACGGCGAGAGCATCGCGGAGCTTCAAAGCCCCGCGACCTCGTCGTCCACCACGACCACTGCCACCGACGACGCTTCACACGTGTGAAGCGCCCGGCACGGCACGATCCCAGACACTGATGTTCTCAGGAGGACCCAGGATGAAAAACGCACTATTCACCACCGCAGTCGCCCTCGCGGCCATGCCCGTCGCCGCCTCGGCGGCCGTCGTCACGTCGCCGTTCCTTGAAACGTTCGACGATGCGACGACCGACGTCACCTTCGGCTTCAACGACTTCCAAACCCAAGCGACTGGCACCGGTTCCAACGGCACCGGCCCGGGCTGGACCGTGCAAGGCGGTCAGGCGATCTTCTACGACAACTCGAACTTCGGCGACGTCGGTGTCGCGAGTGTGATGATCGACGAGGTTGCCACAGACGCCGTGTCGTTCAGCACGAGTGCTGATTTCGACGTCACGTCAATTGACTTCACCACGAGCAAGCTCGGCGTCTTCTCGTTCGCCCAAGGGCCGCTCGACTTCACCGAGAACTTCGTCGGTCTCTACGCCTACGTGCAGGAGAACGACACGTCAGGTGGCAGCTACGACTTCAACCTCCTCCTGGCGCTGGCGGATCGTCGAGCGTGCTGCAGACGAGCGCCGAGTTTGACCTGACCGACGGGTCGCCAGACTTCAGCATCGACCTTGCGGCCGTGGCTGACGGGCTCGGCGGGTTCAACGTGACTGCCACGCTGCTTCAGGACGGTGATCTTCCCGTCGTCCTGACAGACACCATCGCCGCCACGGCCCTGATCGGAAACCAGTTCGGTGTTCGGACCAATCCGGGCTTCAACACCCTTGAAGTGGGCGTTGACAATCTTGCCGCGTCCGTGGTTGTTCCCGAGCCGACCACCGCCGCCGTCGGCATGCTGGGTCTCGGCCTGTTGGCCGCCCGTCGCCGTCGTCACTGATCTCTTCCACCCCCTTCGTCCGGCGGGCTCTACCGAGTCCTCCGGGCTTTCAGACTCGACAGTCGCATGATCACCATCGCACTCAGTTTACTTCTCGCCGCCCCGGCCGTTGACGCCGGAGTCGTGGTGTCGGAGCCGTTCGACCAGGAGACGTCGGCCCTGGCACTCGAGTTCACCGATCTGCCCGACAAGGCCACCGGCACCGGACCTGCCTTTGGCACCGAGCCAGGCCTGAAGCGTGGTCGATGGGAAGCTTGTGTTCTTTGACAACTCCAACTTTGGGGACGTCGGCGTGGCTCGGATGGACGTGGATGAGGTCAATGCTGACACCGGCTTCACGATGTCGGCCGATTTCGACGTCCGAACAATCAACTTCACGCAGTCCAAGCTCGGCCTCTTCGCCCTCGCGCAAGGCCCCGGCAGCTACGGCGATGGCTTTACCGGCCTATACGCTTACGTTCAGGAACTCGACACGAGCGGCAACCGGTTCCGCTTCGCTGTGGTCACCGGCATCGACGGAGAGATCGTCGAGCTGGGTGCCAGCAACGAGTTCGACCTGACCGACGGCAGCCCGAATTTCAGCATCTCTTTAGCCGCAACATCGTCGAATGACGGGTTGAGCGTTGTCGCTCGCCTGCTCGAAGATGGAGAGGATCTCGTCGCACCCATTAATGCCGAGATTGCCCGCTCCGGCATTCCTGTCGGTAAGAGCTTCGGCTTGCGGTTTAACCCCGGTTTCAACACACTTGAAGTAGCCGTTGATGAATTTGTCATCGGACGGGCAACTTCAGAATGAGCGGCTCAGCATTCGTTACGCACAGGAGGACCCCTATGAACCTCGATCTTTCCAATCGTCCCTCACGCCAGTCGACGCGTGGTTTCACGCTTGTGGAGCTTCTGGTCGTCATCGGCATCATCGCGCTGCTGATCTCGATCTTGCTCCCGACGCTTGGCCGAGCCCGCAGCTCCGCCAACTCGATCGCCTGCCAGAGCAATCTTCGCCAGGTTGGCTTGGGTCTCCTGCTCTACGCGGACGGAAACAAGCAGTCCCTCCCGCGTGCGGACGAACGCAATCTCGCGACAGGAAATGCGGAACAGCGTCCGTACTGGTCCGACCACGTAGCCGCTTACATCGGCGTCAAGGGTGACGGCGATGCAACCAGCGGCTTCGACCAAAGCAAGTACGGCGAGGCCTTCACCTGCCCCGACGCAAAGATCCCCGGCGGCTGGATGCACTACTCGGTCCACCCCCGTCTCATCCCGCCCCAGGCTGGTTGGGTGAATGATGCCAAGGAACAGCCATGGCAGCTTGTGACGCTTGATTCCGGCTCCACCAAGCTGACGATGCAACCGTATAAGCTGGCGCAGATTCCTCGTCCGACGGAGTTGATGCTCGCCGCCGACGCGTCTCAGTACCGTGGTGAAGTCTCACAGCCTTGGTTCAACTCGAACATCGGCAACGCCTACCCGGCCATGCTTCGGTTGAACTCGTCGAGCATTTTCTGGAACCAGTTCACCGACGTCGGTGACGGATTCGTCCCGCTGGGGCTCTACACCAACTTTGACGGTGTGGCTCCAGGTCCGGAGACGCCCGTGAAGTTCCAGAGCGGCACGCCGAACCTCGAGTCGCTTCCCTTCAACTCGTGCGGCCCCCGGTTCCGTCACTTTGACGACACCAAGGTCAACGCGCTTTTCGTCGACGGTCACGTCGACTCGCGCCGGCTCAACGAGGTCTCGACGAACTGGCCTGGCGAGCCTGATGGTGGCGAGCTTCAGCAGAAGAACGTCATGATCTACCGCGACTAAGCAGTTCGAGGACAGCTTTACCGAAACACTCGACATCCGCCCCTCGCGGGGCGGATGTCTTCGTAGCCAGACAACCAGCGAATCAACATGAGCACATCGAGCATCGAGACAACGCGCCGGAGTTTCCTCGCCACAGCAGCGGCCGGGGCCATCATGCCGATGGTGCCGGGCATTCTGCGAACCGCGGCCGCCGCACCCGCGGCGACTGCTCGTGCCGACGGATTCTGGTCGCCAGTGCCCCTCATCTCCGCCGAGACTCGGGCCGAGCTCAAGAGCCGCGGCTTGCCCGATCTCGGTGGCGAGGGCGGTCAGTGGATCCGCGACGTCGCCTTCGGCCCTGACGGCCAGACCGCCATCTGGGGTACCGATGTCGGCGGGCTCTATCGCTCGCTCGACGGTGGAATCACCTGGGAGCCGGCGAACATCGGCTACGTCCCGCGGGGTACCAACTGCGTTGCCTTCGACCCCCGCGACGCCAACCGCATCATCGCCGTCGGTGCGAACACCATCACGTTCGACCGTCACGGCATCTACCTCTCGACCGACCGTGGGGCGAGCTGGCGCAACACGCTGCCCGCCACCTACGCCGGCGTCTTCGACGAGCGGCCGGCCGTCGCATTCGATCCGACGAGCGACCGCGTCTACTGGTCCCGCACCGCCAAGGACAAAGCGAGTTGGGGCGAAGGCGTCAACGAGCCGGCGCTCTACGTCAGTGAAGACCGTGGCGAGACGTGGGACGAACTTCCCGACAGCGAGAAGCTCGGCGGTGCGTTCCTGGCACACCACCCGACCAAGCCCGTCCTTTACGTCGGTGGCCTCGATGGCTTCTATGAAGTTCGCGAAGGCGGGGCGAAGGCGGAGCGGGTGAGCGATCTGGTCGTCACCGGCCTGGACGTGTCACCGGCCATGCCTGGTCGACTCATCGCGACGACGGAGCAGCGGGTCGTTTCCAGCACTGACGGCGGCCGAACGTGGCAGGACCTGCCGGGTACCTCGTCGGTCGTCGAATCCGACACGACCTTCCGCCGAGTCCGCGTGAGCCCGGCCGACGGCGATCGCTTCGGCCTGTACCACCAGCGGCCCGACTACAACTGGACTCGCATCGTCACGCACGACGGCGGGAAGTCGTTCGTCACAAGTTCGTTCGACGACTCTCTCAACTTCCTGCCGCGAAACGTGCGTCAGCCGCAGTTTGCGTGGCATGCGACTGATCCCGACATCGTGCTCGCCAGCGGCGGCGACTGGCCTTGCCGGAGCGACGATGGCGGCAAGACCTTCCGCTGGTCGGGAGGAGGCGTGAACAACATCTACTGTGCGACCGCCTTCCAGTTCTGCCCGAGCAACCCGAACATCCTGGCCCTCTCCAGCCAAGACTACAACGGCGGCCTGACCACGGACGCTGGCGACACGTGGCGCTACGTCAACGTCAGCGGGTTTGAATGGGGCGGCTTCACCTATGGCGCCGCAACCGCCAACGCCAAGGAAATCTGGATGGGCTTGTCCGAATCCTGGGGCGGAGAGCGTCAACTCGTGACGACCCGCGACGGCGGCGAGACGTGGAACAAGACCGGGCACACCTGGCAAGGAAAGGGCGAGAACACGGGCATCGACAACTGCCTTGTCGATCCGGAAGACCCGGCCATCCGCTTCGCCGGGCCCTACAGGAGCGACGATGCGGGCAAGACGTGGTCGCCCATGACCGGATGCCACGGCGTCTGGACCGGCGCGGCCGGGATGCTCTTCGGCATCGAGAAATTCGTTAAAGAGGCGTACGCCCTCGTCAGCCGAGACCACGGCAAGTCATGGCATCGCCTGGCACGTATGCACGCTCCGGACGACTTTGCCTACGACGAGAAGCGTGATCGCCTCTACGTGACGGCGGCGAAAACGCTGTTCGTCCTCGAAGGCATCGCAGCAGCCGTGGCTGCCGGCGAGCAGGTCGAGCCGGTCGAGATGGAGCTGCCAGATGTCTCCGCCGGGTTGCACACGAACGAGATGAAGAGTGTCGCCGTCGACCCGCGACGGCCCGAGATCGTCTTCGTCTGCCGGCATTCCAATGTCTTCTCCCACCCCGACGCCGTGCTACGCAGCACCGACGCCGGCAAGACCTGGACGTCCATCACCCGAAGCGACGCGTTGCCGACCGACCGCCGTGATCCGGCCCAACTCGACGGCGGCCGGGAGGCAATGCGGGTGCGCGTGCATCCCGAGACGGGCGAGGCGTGGATCACCACCGGCTGCTACGGCATCTGGAAGTGGTCCAAGGCCTGACAAACTGGTCATGCCACCGGCTGATAGCTCGCGGGGGCGGCTTTCTCGGTGACGTGGCCAGTTTCGGGATTCTGTCGGAGGTGATCGAGCACCGCCACGTGGCCGATGCGGCGATGGAAGGTGCCGAGGTCTTCATCGTCAAGGCGGTTCTGCTGCCAGAAGTCGAACAGGGCGGCGGTCACGACCGGCACGTCATCGCGCTTGACCTGCCGGAGGTAACGCTTCTCATCAAGATCGATCGGCGTCCCCTGGTGCCGGCCACCCTCGTCGCCGCCGATCTTGAGCATGTACATCCCCGGCCCCTGGCCGACCCAGCCGATCGACTTCGTGCCGGGGCGGAAGCATTGCCGCTCGCATCCGGTGATGCCGATCGACTCGGCGATGTCGCCGTAGCCCATGGCCTCCAGCTTCGTCAGTAGTTCTGGTTCGAATTGTTCGCTGTCGGTGTAGCTCAACCGGCAGGTCGGCAGGCCGACGCAGGCGCCGCTTTTGGTCCGCAGCGTCGACGGCTTGCGCTTGGTCATGCCGAATTCGGCGAGGGTGGCGTCGAAGTCGTCCTTTGGCCGCCGGGTCGAGGTTCGTCAGGAGCAGATCCTGGTTCGGCGTGACCATGACCTCTGCGTCGAACCGCTCGACCAGGGCCGCCGTCAGCGATTGGAGTTGCTCACCGGCACCGCTGGCCGAGCCCATGCCGTCGGCCTTGGCGCCGTCGTCTTCACCGCGGTCGATGAGCCGGCCGTTCTCGACCCACAGGCCGTAGGCGAGCGTGCCGTTGCTCTCTTGCGTCTGCCAACCATGGTGCAGGCGGCGAGGCCCGACGTCGAAGCCCCCGATGGGTTCGCCGAAGGATGCCCCGGCCGCCCGCACTTGCTCGCGGTACCACTCGATGCCCTGGCTGTGGACGACGTACTTCAGCCGGGCCCAGTGGCGGTTCTTGCGGTCGCCCCATTCCTGGTGGACCTTCACCACCGCGTCCATACCGGCGTGCAGTTCGTCGGGCGTGAAGACGCCCAGCGGCTCGCCGAGCGTGGAGAAGCTCGACTTGCCGTTCTTCTCGCCCTGACCGCCGCCGACGTACATCTGGAAGGCGACGAGCTTGTCGTTCTCGATGACCGGCGCGACGCCGAGGTCGTTGGTGCGAAGCTCGACACAGTTGTCCATCTCGATGCCGTCCTCGGTGCGATGGGCGGACGGAGAAGGCGACCTTGAACTTCCGGTTGAGCAACATCGGCCCGTACTCGAATCGACCCTTGCTGCCGACGCGTTGCTCGTGGGCGACGCGGTCGTAGGCGGTGTCGACGCCGAAGATTTGGATGTGCGCCTGCTCCGGGAGTTGGAAGTAGGTGCCGTATCGATGGGCAAGCTCATGGACGTTGACGAGCGTCGAGAACTTCGACAGCGGGCAGCCCATGACGTTCCGCACGTTGTCGCCGCAGCCGTTGAGGGCGAAGAAGCCGCTCTTGGCAATGTCGCGAACGACGGCCGCCAGGTCGGCCTTCTTGATCCAATGGAACTGGATGTTCTGCCGCGTCGTCAGACGGATGCTCTGCCGGCCCTCCGGGCGACGTCGTGTACCGCCGGCTGATCTCGTCGATGACCTTCCACTGGTGCGGCAGAAACGCCCCGCCGCCGGGCACGCTGATGCGGACCATGTACATCCAGTCCTTCTCCTTGCCCGTCTTGGCCCGGTTGTACTCGAGGTAGATGCCGTGGCTCTTGGCGATCGTCTCCGCCTCGTGCGAGAGCGAGGCCTCGGCATCGTCGGCGACCGCGTCGGGCAGCCCGTCGAGCAGGCCCGACCTCGAGCTTGATCCGCTCGTTGCCGTTCCAGTCGGCTTCGGGCGTCTTCAGGTACGGCTCTGGGGCGGAAAGGCGGCTCATCTTCCGATCAACCTAGTCGCCGGTAGGAAATAGTCAAGATGCTGCTTGACGTTCTTCGATCATCGGCGAAGCGTCGGTCATGTCGCTCTTGAACGTCCTGCCCAGCGACCTGCCGCTGTGGCACGAGGGCACGCCGACCGATGACGCGACTGCAGAAGAGGTCCTCGCCTGGGTTGCCGACACGTTCATGACGAAACCGTCGCCGCGACCACCGGCTTCGGCATGGAGGGCTGCGTCCTGCTCGACCTCATCACCCGCGCCGGCCTCGCGATCGACGTGATCTGGCTGGACACCGGCTTCCTCTTCGACGAGACCCACGACCTTCGTCGGCAGCTGGAGACGAAGTACCCGCGGCTCAACTTCGTCCGCCACGCCATCGACGTCACGCCCGACGAACAGCAACTCGCCTTCGGCCCGCGTCTCTGGGAGCGGGATCCCGACCGTTGCTGCGGGCTACGCAAGGTCATCCCGATGCAGCGGGCGATGAAGGACGTCGACGTCTGGCTCGCCGCCGTCCGGCGGGGGCAGTCGCCAGAGCGTGCGAGCCTGCCCGTCGTCGGCCGAGACGCCAAGCACGACGTGTGGAAGGTGTGCCCGCTGCTGACGTGGTCGAGGCCGCAGGTGTGGCAGTACGTGATCGATCACGACGTGCCGTTCAACGTCCTGCACGAGCGGGAGTTTCCGACGATCGGCTGCACGCACTGCACGCGCGCGGTGCCCGGAAGTCGCCCCAGCGACTACAGCCGGCAGGGCCGCTGGACCGGCACCGCCAAAACGGAGTGCGGCCTCCACGGCGCCGGCATCTGAGACCTCATTGGCCTCGGCCATGCCGTCATGCCGAACCGCCTGCCGCTTGCAGAACAGCATCGAGCAGGCCCGGGAACCGTTTGTCGAGCTCCTTGCGTCGAACGCTGTTGAGCCTCGTCGTGCCGCGGGTTTCCTGGCGAATCAGGCCACTGTCTCTCAAGATTCGCCAGTGATGGCTGAGCGTGCTCCGCGGGATCGCTTCAAAGAACGCGTTGCACGGCATCGGCCCGGACGACGCGTCGGCGGTCCGGACGATCTCGAGCCGAACCGGGTCGCTCAACGCGGCCAGGACGTCGACCAATTCAACGTCGTTCACATCAGGATGAGACAGCGGCCGAGGCACGAACAAGATTAGACCTTGTCCGACACGTCATTGTTCGCATATACTCGAACTATCCAATGAGCACCATCCTTGCCTATCGCATCGTCTCCGACGCCGGCCTGCCCGACGCGCTCCGACTTACCGACATTCCAACGCCCACCGCCCGCCGGGGCGAGGTCGTCGTCGCGGTGAAAGCGTGTAGCTTCAACTTTCGCGACACGATCATCCCGAAGGGCGGCTATCCGCGGAACGACACGCGGCCGGTGGTTCCGCTGTCGGACGGTGCAGGCGAGGTCATCTCCGTCGGCGAAGGCGTGACGAAGTGGACCATCGGCGATCGTGTGGCTGCGAACTTCATGCGGGACTTCATCGCCGGGCCAGAGACCGAGACCGCATTGCGTTCCGGCCTAGGCGGCGGTGTCGACGGGATGCTCACGCATCAGGTCGCGCTTCCTGCCGACGCGCTCGTCGCGGTGCCGGATCACCTGAGTTTCGAGGAGGCGGCGACGCTGCCCTGTGCCGCGGTGACGGCCTGGAACGCGGCTCGAGTCTGCCGGCACCAAGGCGGGTGACACCGTCCTGCTTCTGGGCACGGGCGGCGTCAGCATCTTCGGTCTCCAGTTCGCCAAGGCCCTCGGCGCGACGGCCATCATGACGAGCAGCAGCGACGACAAGCTCGCCAAGGCCAAGTCGCTCGGAGCCGATCACATCGTGAACTACGCGACGCACCCGGAGTGGCACGAGCAAGTGCAGCAAATCACCGGCGGCCGAGGTGTCGACAACGTTCTCGAAGTCGGCGGGGCGGGCACGCTGGCCCGATCGCTGCAGGCGACGCGTGTCGGCGGCACGATCTCGCTCATCGGTCTGCTGACGAATCCCGACGAACAGCCGAGCATTCTGCCCGCTCTGCTCAACGCCCAGATCATCCGCGGCATCTACGTCGGCAGCGTCCACCGCTTCGAGACGATGAACCGGGCCATCATCGCCCACAAGATCAAGCCGGTCGTCGATCGCGTCTTCGACTTTGCAGAGGCACAGGAGGCGTATGCCTACTTCGCTTCGCAGAAGCACGTCGGCAAGGTGGTCATTCGCGTCACGGAATGACTTCAGCCGTCGGTTTTGGTCGCCGCTTGGTGATGGCGACGACGGCCCCGAGGGCAATGAAGAGGCACGCCGGGTAGAACGACAGGGCCGGGTACTCGCCGAGCAACGGCACCGCCAGCAATGCAGCCCACGGGATCTGGCCCAGCCCGCCGATTGCGACGATTTGCCCACGGATGCGGGTCATCGCGTAGTTGAGCAGGCCGTGGCCGAAGGCTGTTGGCAGCAGGGCGAGCAGCGCCAACAAGATGATCTCCCGCGGCCAATCGAGCCCCAGCTCCGGCAGCGTCGCCCACTCGCCTCTTGCGAGCGAGTAGGCCAAGGTCGCGATCCCGGCGACGACGTAGAGCGGCACGAGGTACGAGCCGATGCCGTGCCGACTCGCGCCGTTGCGCCTCGCCATCGTCAGGTAAAGCACGGCCATCGTCATGCTGCCGAGGCAGATGGCGTCGCCGATGAGCCCCTGCCGGTCGAACTTGGCAGACCCGATCGCCAAGACGGCCACTCCCATCACGGCCAGGAGACTGCCCGCGATCTCCCGACGCGTGACCCGCTCGCCGACAAGGGCAAGCAGTGCGAATGGCATGATGACGGGGGAAAGATTGACGATCAGCGTCGCGTTCGCGGCGGTGGTCATGCGGATGCCGATGAACCAGGTGACAAAGTGCAGGCCGAGCAGCAGGCCCGGCACGAGCGTCGGTCGGAACAGCTCGACGAGCGACCGCGTCGGCCCGCGTCGTCGCTCGGCGATCATCAGCGGCGTCAGGAGTGCCGCGCCACCCGCCAGCCGGGCCACCGCCAGAAGGCCCGGCGGCATCTCGCTGAGCTTCACGAAGATGACCGCTGTCGACAGCGCGAAGATGCCCGGCCCGAGCAAAAGGAACAGGAACATGCGGTCGCTCGGCCTGCCCATCGGGCCGCACGGTACGAGCAACAGCAGCCGGTGAAAGCAGCGGCCGAAGATGTCATGATGCCGCCGATGCAAACGAAGCACTTCACCTGCCTTGCCGGCTTCGTGGTGGCCTGCTTTGCTTCGCCTTGCGTCGCACAAGATGTCGGTCCGATCCGCGATGCGTTTCGAGACGAGGCCCGCGCCGCCGGTATAGCGGATCAGCTGCAAGGGCTCAGCTCATTCTCTGCCGTACCAGGGGTCTCGTCGGCCGGGCTCTCGATCGATTCCGATTCCGGCAGCGACATCGACTCGCGCCGGACGAGCTTCCCGCTGAGCCATGTCTTCGATCAAGAAGTGCTCGCAGGCGGTCGGCCGCGTGTGGAGCTGACGCTGGGTCGGGCGGACTTCCAACAGACCGACACCGTGGCCGGCTTTACCGGCCCGTTGAAGATCGACAACGACATCCAATCGTGGAGCGCGACCGCCGGCCTCGGCCTAGCTTTCGACGTCGGGTCAAAATGGACGCTGACGCCGATCGTGCTCGTTGGCTACGGGTACGTCGACGATGACGCCTCGCTCAGCGGGCCGGATGGCGAGATCTTCCGGCAGGCGACTCGCGGCATCCTCCTCAACTTCCACACGCAGGAGCTTCTGTTCGGCGGGGCCTTGCAAGCGCAGTCTGGGACAGGCGTAGGGCGCAACGTCGAGTTCACGACGACCCTGCGATACAACCACCTCTTCGGCGAGACCATCGACGCCAGCGACGACTCGCTCGAAGGGTCAAGCAATTTCGGCGTCCTCACCGCCTTCGCGCAATTGACGGCCCGACCGACCTGTACCCGCTCGGCCGGCAACTTCGCTGGATCGGCTTTGCGGGCAGCTCGACCTTCACCGGCATCGCGGGCGACGCCCTCGGTTTCGACTCGCTCTTCGAAATCGGCACCGGCATCGAGCTCGTCGACCGCGGGATCATCCGCGGCATTGAGGGCATCAGCCTGCGGGCGTCCTACGCCTTCGGCGAAAACGTCCGCGGCTACTCCATCGGGGGTCAGATCGAGTTCTAGAGCGACGCCGTTACGGCTCTCGGTGTGGCGGAGTGTCCCGCACGTCTTGAGCTTCCCCGAGTCTGGGGCAGCCCGAGGACTTCGCTTCGATCTAGGTAGTCCTTACCAAGCCAAATCGAAGCCGCGCCCAAAGGCGTTCGTGGAAGTAGTAGAGCAACAGCTTGCTCGGCACCTCGAACGCGCCGATGACGCCGCTGGCTTTGGCGATTTCCGCGGCACCCTCGGGCTTCATCGAGAACATGACGCCAAAGCCGATGATCGCCGTCGTGATCGAGGCGATCGTGCGCCAGGAGATCGTTTTCAAGAGCGACCGCCTCGCCGACTCCACGAGTGGGACGGCCGGGGTCGCTGGCGGAAGGGTAGATGTCGTCACTTGCTGTCCGGGAGAAGGCGGCGGTCGCGGAGCAATTGGACGATCTGCCGGACGCATGCCTCGGCGGCGACCTCGTCCGTCCGGAGGTGCAAGTCGGGTGACGACGGCGTCTCGTAGGGCGCGTCGACCCCTGTGAAGGACTCGAAATCACCGCTGTCCGCCTGCTCGTACGTGCCGCCGGCGCGTCGGCGGCAGACGTCGATCGGGGCGTCGAGGAACACCTGGATCACGCCATCGTTGCCGACGAGGTCGGCCAGCTGCTTGCGTGCGTTCTCACGATCGTCAGCGAACGGAGCGATCAAGCTGACGACGCTGAACAACCCGGCGTCGGCGAGCATGACGGCCGTCGCGGCGGCGCGGCGGGAGTGCTCCCGTCGATCGCGGCCTGCGTAGCCGAGGTCGCTGCCGAGGGTGCCACGCAAGTTGCCGCCGTCGAGCACGGTGCCGAAGAGGCCGAGGTCGAAAAGCTCACGCTCGAGCTGGTAAGCAACCGTCGTCTTGCCGCTGCCCTTGAGCCCGGTCAGCCAGACGCAGAAGGGCTTGTGGCCCAGCCGCGTCGCCCGCTCCTCGCTCGTGACGTGCGACAGGTGCCGGTGCGTCGTCGGCTTCGGACCGGTCGCCTCACCGCTCGGTCGCCCGCCTTGCGACTCGACCGTCTCGCGATCAAGGATCATTCCGGCGGCAACCGTCGAGTGCGTCTGCCGGTCGATGACGATGAAGCCGCCCGTGTTCCGATTCTTGGTATACGCGTCGTAGGCGACCGGCCGGGCCAGTTCGACCTCGACGCGGCCCACCTCGTTCAGCTCGAGCTTGTCGGCCGGGTGCTGGCGCAGCGTGTTGACATCGGTGCGATACCGAAGCGTCGCGAAGCGGGCGGGGACGTCGCGCGAGGTGTGCTTGATGACGTAGGCCGAGCCCGGCTGCATGGGCTTGGCGTCCATCCAGACGAGCATCGCGTCGAACCGGTTGCCGACGCGCGGCACGTTGTTGACCGGTGCGATGACGTCGCCGCGGGAGGCGTCGATTTCTTCCGTCGTCGTGACGCACACGGCCTCACCGGCCGATGCTTCGGCGACCTCCTGGGCACCGGGACCGAGCACGCTCTTGATGGTCGTCCGCGTGCCTGCCGGCAGGACGACGACTTCTTCGCCCGGCCGAATCACGCCGCCAGCAACCGTGCCCATGTAGCCGCGGAACGTGCGGTCGGGCCGGCTGACGTACTGCACCGGCAGACGCATGTCGACGAGGTTGCGGTCGCCGGCGGTGTGGACTTCTTCGAGGTGACGCAACAACGGCAGGCCGCCGTACCACGGCATCTTTGCGGACGGCTCGACGACGTTGTCGCCGGTCAACGCGCTCATCGGAATGAACGCCACGTCGGCGAAACCGAGCCGCGCCGAGAAGTCGGTGAAGTCACGTCGCACCTGACGGAACGCGTCTTCGGCGTACTTCGCCAGGTCCATCTTGTTGACCGCGACGACGATGTGCTTGATGCCGAGCAGTGACGCGATGAACGCGTGCCGCCGGGTCTGGACGATGACGCCCTTCGTCGCGTCGACGAGCAAGATCGCGAGGTTGGCCGTGCTGGCCCCGGTGGCCATGTTCCGCGTGTACTGCTCGTGTCCCGGGCAGTCGGCGATGATGAACTTTCGCCGCGGGGTGCTGAAGTAGCGGTAGGCGACGTCGATCGTGATGCCCTGCTCCCGCTCCGCCTTAAGGCCGTCGGTCACGAGCGCCAGGTCGATCTCGCCGCCGGTCGTGCCGACGGTTTTGGACGCCTTTTCGACGGCTGCGAGTTGATCTTCGTAGATGCCCTTCGACTCGTAGAGCAGCCGACCGATCAGCGTCGACTTGCCGTCGTCGACGCTGCCGCAGGTGACGAAACGGAGAAGATCCTTTCGCTCGGTCTCGTCGAGCAAGCGCTCGGCAAATCCGGCGTCTGCCTCGGGATAGGTGGTTTGTTCGTCCACGATGTCTGGAACGTAAGTCATGTGCGGCCGGCGGGTAGGAGCGTCGGTAGGCGAATCGGGTGCCGGCTATCGTCCCCGATGGACTCGGCGGATCGATGGATAACGAAGCGAGGTCTGAGGGCGTGGTGGTCGCGAGCCAGGGCCGGCTGGTGCGAACACCGAAGCGGGACGTTGCCGCGATTGCTTCTGGGCATGGCCGTCGCGTGGATTGTCGCTGCCGGTCTGACGGTCGCTCTGACGACGACGGCCAAAGAAGTCGCCGACGACGGGCTGGCCGATTGGGACCGCACGCACCTGCTGCATGTCCGCGACGGCACGAGTTGGGCGGGCTTCTGGAAGCTCAAGTTCACCGACGGCATCATTCTCGAAAGCCCCGGCAACTTGTTCATCCTCATCCCGACGACGCTGCTCGCTGCGGGCTGGGCGGCGTGGCGGGGACGAGTCGTTGTCGCGATTGCGGTGCCGCTGTGTTACGTCGCGGCCCGCGGGTTGATCTTCCTCGGCTGGGGGCTGTGGGATCGCAGTCGGCCCGACCTGATCGAAGGCGGGGCGGCAGCGCTTGCGGCGCACTCGTTCCCGAGCGGACACGTCATCCTGTCGCTGACGACCTACGGCCTGGTTGCCTGGCTCTGGATGCGGGCCAGTGGCAGCTACGTCGAACGCGTGTTGATCGGGTTGCTGCTGCTCGCCTTTGCCGCCGTCGTCGGATTGGCACGGCTTCGTTTGGCGCGCACTGGCCGAGCGACGTGCTGGCGGGCGGCGTCATCGGCGTGACCTGGCTGACCGGCACGGCGGCGAGCATTGTCTGGGCGGAGCGGCATGGTCGGCGGGATGCGATCAAGGTGACGGCAACGGATCAGAAATAGCCATCCTTCTTCTTCTCTTCCATCCCGCCGTCCTTGTCCTTGTCGACGGCACGGTTCTGTCGCTCGCTGTTCCGGGCCGCGGCAACTTCGGCGACGACCTCATCGAGGTTGGCCGCGCTGCTTTCAACGGCCCCGGTGCAGATTTGGCAACCCAGGGTGCGGAAACGAACCCGCGCCGTCTCCACCACTTCGCCCATCGGCCGGCTTGATCTTGTCGCCGGCGTAGACGTACATGCCGCTGCGCTTGATCACGGGTCGATCGGCGGCGAAGTAGAGCGGGACGATCTCGATGTTCTCCCGGGCGATGTAGGCCCAGATGTCGAGCTCGGTCCAGTTGCTGATCGGGAAGCACCGGAAGCTCTCGCCGGGTGCGTGCCGGGCGTTGTACAGGTCCCAGAGCTCGGGCCGCTGGTTCTTGGGGTCCCATTGCTGGAAGCTGTCGCGGAAGCTCAGCACGCGTTCCTTCGCCCGGCTGCGTTCTTCATCGCGACGTGCGCCGCCGAAGGCACAGTCGAAGCCGTGATGCGTCAGGCCCTCGACGAGGGCTTGTCGCTTGAGACGATCGGCACACTCGCCGCAGCTCCAGCAGGCTGCTTCCTCCGTCTTCTCCGCCAACGCTGCCTCGTTTCGCCAAACGATGAGCTCCATCCCCGCGTCCTGGGCCATGCGGTCGCGGTAGTCGTACATCTCCGGGAACTTGAAGCTCGTGTCGACGTGCATGAGCGGAAAGGGCGGCTTGCCGGGTGCAAACGCCTTCTTCGCCAGATGCAGCATCACGGCCGAGTCCTTGCCGACGCTGAAGAGCATCACCGGTTTCTCGCAGCCGGCGACGGCCTCGCGGATGATGTGGATGCTCTCGGCCTCGAGCTGGTCAAGGTGCCCCCGACGGCGCACGGCATTGCCTACAGGCGACTCGGCGACACTGCTGCTCATGGTGACAGGATTCCACATCGGTTCAGCATGTCCAGCACGGCGGACACTTCTTGAGGCAATTCCATCTCGGCCGTCTGTAAATGCAACTCCGGCGACGCCGGCGGCTCGTACGGATCGCTGACGCCCGTGAAGCTCGCGATTTCGCCGGCGCGGGCCTTCTTGTACAACCCCTTGGGATCGCGTCGTTCCGCCTCATCCAGCGGACAATCGACATAAACCTCCAGGAATGACAGTCCGGCGGCATCATGCAGAGCTCGCGCACGGGCTCGGTCCGCGGCAAAGGGACTGATGAACGACACGATGCAGATCAGTCCGGCGTCGGCGAACAGTTTGGCCACTTCGCCGACACGCCGAATGTTCTCGACGCGGTCGTCCTCGCCGAACCCGAGCCCGGCATTGAGACCGAGGCGGATGTTGTCGCCGTCGAGTCGGTACGCCGGCTTGCCGCGTCGGATCAGCTCCGCTTCGACGGCGACGGCGACCGTGCTCTTACCGCTGCCGGACAGGCCGGTCATCCACACCGTGCAGCCGGGACCCGCCGTCGCCTCGGCACGGTCTGACCGCGAGACCGCCGATTGGTGGAACGTCAGGTTGTCCGCGGCATCGGGCATGAGGTCATCTTGCACGGGCGAGCCTCACCGGCAAGAACGTCACGGATAATCCTGCCCGGTCGGCCGAATCATGAGGTCGTTGATGTGCACGCCCTCAGGCTGTTCGACGACAAATCGGATGCTTCGGGCGACATCCTCCGCGACCAGCGGCTGGCCGAACTTGGCGACGACTTTGCCGAAGTTCTCTTCGTCGTAGCCGGCGACGCCTTGGAACTCAGTCGCCACGATGCCGGGCTTGATGACGGTCACGCGAACGCCCTTGCTGCCGACGTCGCGACGCAGGCTTTCCGCCGCGGCACCGATGGCGAACTTGGTCGCCCCGTAGACGGCAGAGAAGGGTGACACATTCACGCCGACGACAGACCCGAGCACGACGATGTCACGCGGGCCTACCTGCTCTGCCATGGCTTCGGAAGCAAGCTTCATCAAGTGCATCGTGCCGGTCAGGTTGACGTCGATCATCTGCTGCCACTGCGTCGTGTCGCTCGTCGTCACGCCGCCCTGCAGGCCCCGGCCGGCGTTGGCGATGAGGCAGTCGACAGGTCCTTGGAGGCGGTCGCCGCACGCCTGCCACGCACGACGCACGGCATCTTCGTCAGACAAATCACCAGCGACCGCGACGGCTTTGCCACCGGCGTCGGAAATCTTCGAGACAAGCTGATCCAGCGCCGCTTCACGACGGGCGACGACCGCTACCGCAAATCCCGCAGCCGCCAAGGCTTCGGCGGTCGCCATGCCGATACCGGCACTGGCACCGGTGACGACGGCACGCCTCTGGCTCGTTTGGCTCATGCGGCGACTCTACCGCCGCGTCATGTCGATGAGCGGACCGCCTCCAACACCCGCTCGTGCAGCGACTCCGGGCCGCCCGTCGCGATGATGCCGCGGTTGTTCACCAGCGTTCGGCCTTGGGTGAAATCGAGCGGCTTCCCAGTCGTGTCCGTTACGCGACCACCCGCCGCTTCCACCACCGCCACGCCGGCCGCGTGGTCCCAGACCTTTTCGACGTACGACGCGCCGGGCGAGAGGCGGAAGTAAACGTCCGCCTCGCCGCTGGCGACGGCGGCGTATTTGGCTTGGCTGTCCATCCGAAGCGGCTCCTCGGTTGCTCCGATGGCATCGGCGACGCGGGATCCCGTCGCGTGATCCGCGTGCCCGCTCTCGACACTTTCAGTCAAGCGAACGACGTCGTTCGTGCCGACGGCCGTGACGGGTTGCCGAAGATCGGGGCGCTCGATGGTCGCGGTCCAGGCGCCGTCGCTCGACCCGCCGAAGATTCTGCCGATGTCCCAGCGGGGACACCCGAGGACGCCGAGAACCGGTCGCCCGTTGTCGATCATCGCCAATGCCACGGCGTAGTGGCCGCCGCGGAGGTAGCCCTTGGTGCCGTCGATCGGATCGAGGACCCAATACCGCCCACTCGGCTCGCCACTTCCGCCGGCGATGTGCTCGCGAAGCTCGCTGACGCTCATGCCCGCCGCCTCGGCCGCCTTGGCCTGCATGTCTTGGCTCGCAGCGTCGAAGTCATCGACCGACTCCTCAGCGACGGTCGGAAGCCTTAGTGAGGACAACGCTTTGATGATGACCGCCTGGCTCGCGAAGTCGGCGATGGTGACGGGGGAGCGGTCGGCTTTGCCGTGCTCGTCCGCTTGGACCAAATTTCGCCGAACCTTTTCGCAGACCTTGCACGCGTCGGCGACCGCGGCGATGGCGGCTTCGAATGGCTGATCAAGATCGGGCATGCGGAAAGCATACCGCCGAATCTCGTTTCCTAAGACTTCGACGTGTCTGAGCTTTTGTCGCTGCCTCGCCCGTTCCGCCTCTTGTTCGTCGGCGGCCACGGCCACCACTACCTCCGCCGCCTGCTCGATCGCCCTGGTCTGGTTGAGGCAGCGGTTCTCGTCGATCGTCAAGATCCCGCGGCCGCAACCGGCCTGGCGGATCAACTCAACCTCTCGCTTCGCTTCAAGAGCTGGAAAGACGCGATGGCGTGGGGTCCGCACGTCGCGAGCATCGGCGTCGTCTACGCGAAGAACGGCGACGAGGCGGCGGAGGCATTGGAGCGGGGTTGCCGTGTCGTGACCGATAAACCCGCCGCTGTGACGGAGGCGCAGTTGCGACGACTTCGAAATGCGCTGGCGGGCGAGCGGCCGGGCGTTTTGCTGACGGAGTTCGACATGCGTTGCCAGCCGGCGGTTCGCGCAGCTCAACAAGCCGTCGCGGCGGGGCGGATCGGCAAGCCGCTCCTGGCGACGGCACGCAAGAGCTACAAGATGGGAAACCGGGCGGCCTTCTACTCCGATCCGGCGGCAGTAGCGGGCATCGTGCCCTGGGTGCTATCGCATGCCGTCGACCTCGTCCGGCACGTCACGGGTCTGCACCCGACGCCCATTGCGACACGGATCGGCGAGCCGCTGGCGCGTCTGAGGTCTGGCATGGAAGATCACGCCGCCGCACTATTGGCGATCGGCGAGGCGGGCAGCGCCGTCTGTCACGCGGACTATCTCAGGCCGAATGGCGCAGCGGGCCATGGCGACGACCAGCTTCGCGTCGCCGGTGAAACTGGCATCGTGGAAATCCGCGACGGCGTCTGCACATTGAGCGGCGAAGGCACCTCCGAGAGCATCAAACCTTCGACCACGACATCCGTCGAGGACGAGCTTCTCGCCGCCCTGAACGAGCCCTGGCCCGCACCAGATGTATCACTCGCAGGACACCGTCGATGTTGCCGACCTGATGATCCGCGTCGCCGGGTGAACGTTCCTGCGTGTAGCACGTGAGACTATTGTCGCGTCATGACTCTTAGCGATGCGCGAGTGACGGTCGTCGGGAGTGCGAACGTGGACTTCATCATGCGGCTGCCTCACTTGCCGAGCCGCGGCGAGACGGTGAGCAGCGGCGAGTTTCGCCAGGTCTTCGGCGGAAAAGGCGCAGATCGCGCGGTAGCGGCCGCTCGATCGGCGAAGGGCAACGGCATGGTGACCTTTGTCGCTCGGCTTGGTGCAGACGTCTACGCCGACACGATGATCGAGAACTTCCGTCGCGACGGAATGGTGGTCGAGCACGTGAACGTCGATGCTGACACTCCGAGTGGTACGGCCTTGGTGATGATCGGTGCGGACGGCGACAACTATCTCAGTGTCGCCCCCGGCAGCAACGCCCGGATGACGCCGGAACACGTCGACGCGGCGACCTCCGACATCACCGCGTCGAACGTGCTGCTGACCCAGATGGAAGTGCCGGCCGCGGCTGTCGATCGGGCGATCGATCTCGCATCGTCGGCAGGTGTCCGCGTCGTGCTCAACTACGCCCCGGCCACGGAAGAAGCAGTCGCAGTCGACAGTCGCATCGACACCCTCATCGTCAACGAGACCGAGGCGCGACAACTCTTCGGTCGTGACGAGCCGCCCGAATCGCTGGCCGTCGCTTTACGGGACCTCGGGCCGGCCGTGGTCATCATCACGCTCGGCGGGCAGGGCGTGCTTGTCTGCGACGGCGGCGACTGTTTCGTCAAGCAGGCGTTTAAGGTCGAACCGGTCGACGCGACGGCCGCGGGTGACACGTTTTGCGGGGCGTATTCGACGGCGCTTTCGGAAGGCAAGTCAGTCGAAGACGCCGTTCGCTTCGGCCAGGCGGCGGCGGCACTTTGCGTGACGAAGCTCGGGGCACAGCCGAGCATTCCACAACGGGACGATATCGAGCGCCTCGTTGGAACCGGCTGATCGACCGATCGGGATCCATCGGCTTGCGACGCTGGCCGCGTCACGCCTTGACGAAATTTGCACCCAAGTGTAAATTTGCGAAGGTAGCCCGGCCGTTGCTTGCTCATCTCGACCCGAGAGAGGCAACTCCGGCCAGGTGATGGCGGACCGAGGAGCATTGGTGAGCATTCGAGAAACCCTCAACGAGAAGCCGATCCTCGCGTACGCAGTAGCGGGCGTGGGCGTTCTGTGTGCGGTGATTCTTTTGCTCACGCAGCTCGTCGGCGAGGGACCTGTCGAACCGCCCGAGTCGGACTTCTTCAGCAGCGACGACGGCGCGAGCTTTTTCGCTGCCGATCTAGCCAATGTGCCGCCCTTCGATCACGGGGGCAAGACGGCCGTCCGGGCGGCTGTGTTCGAGTGCGACGGGGATCGATTTGTCGGGTATCTAGAGCGTTACACCCCTGAGATGCACAAGAGCGTCGTCGCCATGAACGGCGACCCGCTCGGAGCCGAAATGAGTCAGTGGGCGGCCAACGGTGGCATGGAGGTGAAGCGTCCTGGCGATGAGACGTGGACCAATACCGCGAATTCTGCGGCCTATATCAGCATCGTTGAGGTGATGTGCCCTGACGGGAAGAAGAGAGCAGAACCCGTGTTTCCGTAGAGGCAGCACGACCGTCTTCATTTATCTGTAGGAGGAGCCATGAATAACAACACATTTCGAAGGAACACGACCGGGTTTACCCTGGTTGAGCTACTCGTCGTCATCGGCATCATCGCGCTGCTGATCTCGATTCTGCTTCCGACCCTTAGCAGTGCCCGCCAGTCGGCCAATGCGGTCACTTGCCAGTCTAATCTTCGACAGGTCGGAGTCGGGCTCACATTCTACAACAACAGCAACAACGGCATCATGCCGTACAGCTGGATCCAGCGACTCGGCCCGTTCGCCGCTGAGCGGGAAACTGGCTATCACCCGGACACCGCATGGTGGGTGCCGGTCTCTATCGAGTTGGGCGTTGATGAGGATGCCGCTAACACCTACGTCAGTGTCAATGGCGTGCAGGGTTACCAGGAACTGAGCCCGGTATTCGCCGATACGGATACTGAGCCGGGTTCTGGCCCTGCTCAAGCTCACTACGTGATAAATTCACGCATTAGCCCGTACATTAACGCTGACGGGACGAACTTTACTGACGAGGCGTTCAAGTCAGGCGTCGCGGCCGAGCCGAGGCGAGTGTCTTCAATCGCTTCCTCCAGCACCGTCGGCCTTGCCTGGGACGGGCCCCAGTTCCTCAACGACAGTTTCATCTTTGGCCGCGGTTCGACCTGGCCGAGGAGTGATCATGCCGATGGGTACCGCGTGGGCTATTTCGATTGGTGGGGAATGTCGACCGAGAACACCTTTGGTGGCTGGAGCGTGACCAACTACGACCTCCCGCTCGCCATCGGTAGCGACGGCAGCCCTGCCGCCCGCAGCAAGGCCGGTCAAGCGCGGTACAACTTCGACTGGACAGATTATAATTTTCCCACAGCGTTCCGATTCCGTCATCGGCAGAATGAGGTGCTGAACATGCTCTTCGTCGACGGCCATGTATCGGCCCGGGCATTGGGTGAACTCACGCCCCGTGACATTGCCGTTCCAGTGTCTCGAAAGTGATCGCTGCTTAAGCATGCATTTGCGAGTCTCAGGACTCGTCTGCTCAACCTGCTCTTTGATAATAACCACCATGAAGTATTTTCATAGATCACGCCGACTCGGCGTAGCGGCTGCGACGCTGCTGTTGAGCATGTTCGCGGGGTCTGCCGATGCGGCAGATGCAGGTGAGCCGCTATACGACCCGACCGCCAAGCCGCTGTTCGCTTTCGGGAGCTGGGAGAAGACGGTGATGGCTCAGTCGAGCGGACCGATTGAGCTTCGCGGCGTCAACGGGAAGGGCGGCTACGGATACAACGTGTCGCTCGACCTGACGGAACGATCGGACGACTCGATCCGCCTTCTCGTCGACGTCGGGAGCGGCAACCAGGCGAAGCAACTTCGCGTGCTGCTACGCGATGCAGACGGGACTTCGGGGCGATTCGTCTACGTGTTGCCGAGCGAAAGCGGGAAGGTGGACCTTCGGCCCACCGACTCCGTGTCGATCAGCATGCCCAATGTCATCGACGATGACGGCGACGACGGAAGCCTTGACGTGAGCACCGTGTCGCAAGTTCAGATTTTGGGTGATTGGCGAGATCCGCCCCTCGCGTTGAAGGTGCTCGGCGTTGAGCTTTTCGCTCCCGATGCGATGGACGTCGAGGCTCGTGACGTGAGGCAGCAGAAGGACGAGGAGGCCCGCAGAGACCTTGAGCAGCAGATGCAGGTTGCGCTGCAGAACATCACCCGCGGCGAAGATGCCCCGGAAGTCGTTGCCGTCGCGCCTTTATCGCCGACGATGCTTCAACTGACCATCCGCGCCGGGACGATTCCGACGGTCATAGTGATGCCTTATGAGCCTCAGGAGGGCGACGAAATCAACGCCAACCCGCAGTACGAAGCAATTGTTTGGTCGAACGGACAAGGCAAAGGCGAGCTTGAAGCCGCGGCCGAACAGCTTCGCCTCTTCCGCAAGGTAGACGGCCAACGCCAACACGTCGGTTTCATCACCGGCGACGGGAAGTACATGCTCCCAGTGGAGCGTGTCGTCGGCGATCCGCTGGATCCGCTTCTCGTCGACCGCCCCAGCAGCTACGGCATCAGCTCAACGGACTCTGAACCCGTCGCGCCGGTCGAGGTCCACCGCAAGAGCAAGCCGTTCAACATGACCCACCCGGACCGCAAGGCCGCGATGGAGCATCGCGTCATCCTGGAGTTGGCTGAGCCGTTGAGTGAAGGCGTGAAGTACACGGTTCACCTCGATGGCATCAACACGAAGCGCGAGTCGATCGACTACACGCACAGCCCGCGCACGACGCGAAGCGACAGCGTCCACGCGTCGCACATCGGTTACGCGCCGAGTGATCCCTACAAGGTCGCAACCCTCTCCACCTGGCTCGGAACGGGCGGCGGGATGACGCACGACGCCAAAGACTTCGAGCTGCTCGACGAATCGGGTGAAACCGTCTTCACCGGAAAGGTCGAAGAGATCAAGGGCAAGGGCGCTCCCGAGCGACTGCTCATCGAGAAGGACTACACGCAGACTGCCGTGTACGCGCTCGACTTCTCAGAGTTCGACGCCCCCGGGACCTACAGAGTCTTCGTGCCAGGCGTCGGAACGAGCGGCCCCGTGCCGATCAGCGACACGGCCTGGAGTCACGCCTTCGAGACGAGCATGATGGGTCTGCTCCACCACCGGAGTGGCATCAAGCTCGGTGAGCCGCTCACAAGTTACGAGCGGCCGAGGTCGTATCACCCGGCGGATGGCGTTGTGGTGTACGAGCTTGAGGTGACCAGCCTCGACGGCGAGTCGGCCGTGGTGAATGCCGAAGCCAAGGAGATCATGACAGCTGATGCCGAGCCGGCGACGCTCGACGATGCCTGGGGCGGCCACATGGATGCCGGCGACTGGGATCGCAACGGTCGCCACTTGCCGATGGCGCATTTGCTTCTGGAGCTCTACGAGCTTTTCCCGACATACTTCGCCGAGCACCCGCTGACCGTTCCTCAATCCGAGGCGAACAACGGCCTGCCTGACCTGATCGATGAAGCACTTTGGACCATCGACTTATTCGCTCGCCTGCAGCGTGAAGATGGCGGAGTCAGCGGCGGCATCGAGGCGAGCGCCCACCCGCGCGACGCCGAGCCGAGCTGGATGGAGTCTCTCGTAGTCGGCGCCTTTGGTCCCGATCCGTACGCCAGCTACTCGTTCGCCGCCAACGCCGCGAAGGTGTCGCGGCTCATTAAACCCTTCGATGAGTCCCGAAGTGCCGGCTATTCCGATGCAGCCGTCAAGGCGTGGGACTGGGCCGAAGATCACGCCGAGGAGTTCAAGCAGCGGCTTCCCAAGAAGGCGGGCATGATCGATGAGCAGCGTGAACTGGCCGCCGTCGAGATGTTGCATCTCACGGGTGAGGCGAAGTACGACGATGTTTTCAAGAGCATCAGCGTCACCGCCGGCAATAAGGGTGATCTGCGTGAGGTCGCCGCCTTCGCCTATGCCCGTCTGCCCGATGGACTTGGCGACGAGGCTGTGAAGCAAAAAGCCAAAGAAGCCGTCGTGGAACTGGCCGACCGGTCGTTCGCGTTCGGCGACGGCAACGCCTTCGGCATCAGCACCCCATACTGGGATCTGCCGATGATGGGCTTCGTCGGTTACTTCTCGACACCCGGCACGATCAGCCGTGCACTACCACGTGCTCACGCTCTGACCGGCGACAGCAAGTATCTCGCGGGCACCATTCGCTCGACGAACTTCTCGGCCGGTGCGAATCCGGACAACATGAGCTACACGACCGGACTCGGCTGGAAGTCGCCGCAGTATCCGCTTCACATCGACTCACGCCGCACAGGACAAGCCGCACCGGCCGGAATCACGCTATATGGCGTTGGCGATCCTGGCAGCGGATTCGCGATGAGCGAGTGGATGCACACCTATTTCTTGGCCGAGCAAATGACGCCCCCGAGCAGAACCTGGCCGCCGCAGGAGTCCTACGTGGACGCCTTCATGTGGCCTGAGATGAACGAGTACACCATCCACCAAACCATCGGACCGGCGGCGTACACGTGGGGCTATCTCGCAGCGCAAGCTGCCGAGCAGCAGTAAGTCCGCAAAGCTACCTCTTGGGTGGCGGGCCCACCGTGGCCAGCGGAAGAAATTGAAGCGGCAGCTCGATCGCGGCGCAGCGACTTCAGGATGAGCGACCTTTTCGATCGCCATCCTGACGGCACTGCGTCCCATTTCCGTCTCGGGTGTCATGGCCAAGGCAATTCGCACGCCTGTCTGATTTGTGACAGTTGGGCCGAATGTCACCAGTGACATCTGCTCGGGCACCCGCACATTGTTCCGCGCGGCTTGGAGCAACATGATGCCGGCAAGACCATGGTCCAACGCGATGACCGCGGTCGGTCGTGACTTTGATCGAAGCACCGGACCCAGGACTTCAGCAGGATCCGTCTCATGTCCGTACGCTGCGTCCGGAATCAGGTCGATCACACGCGTGGAATGCCCCGCCTCCCGCATGACGTTCTCGTAGCCGGCAAGCCGCTCGGGACCACTCGGGTGCGGCCTTCCCGCCAGTCCCACCGTCCGCAGCAACGCCACTCGCTTATGGCCTCGAGCGAGCAGCTCACGCGTCACCGTCTGCGCGCCGCCGTAGTCGTCAAAATAGACGCAGTCCGTCGGCAGCCGCATATTGAGCCAAAGGAACGGCAGCTTCGTTGACGCAACGAGCTGAGCGAGTTTCTCCGGCAACGCACTGATCGAGTGGAACATAACCGCATCGCACGAGGCCCGCTCGAGGACTTTGGGCAGCTGAGGGGCCACCTTCTCCAACGATTCGGGCAGACGCTCGAGAACAAGGTGCTGCCCCTGTTTCTGCACCTCGTTCTGTAAACCGAAGAGCAGTTGCCGGCCGATGTGTTCGGCTTCCTGCGCACTCTGACAGCAGCGCGATCGTGTCGAAACGCCCCCGACCCACGGCTTGAGCCGCCGCATTGGGCCGGTAGCCGAGCACGGCGGCAAGCTCCCGGATCCGCTCAGCCCGTGCCGCCGCCTTCGGCTGGGTGTACACGACCTCCCCGCGAAGCACGCGACTGACCGTCCATCGAGAAACCCCGATCTCGTCTGCGATCTGGTGAAGAACGTTCAGCGACATGCCATGTGCTGGTAAGCATCCCGCCCGCCTCAGAGTAACACGGTCAAAATTGGATGCCCGCTACGACTGATCGTGCGGAGCGGCCAGGCCTCTGTGCGTCAACACCACATGCCGATGACCGAACCTCGCTCAATGGCCAACGCATCGCAGCAGCTACCCAACTCGATCGGGATGACAGGATTCGAACCTGCGACATCCTGCTCCCAAAGCAGGCACTCTACCAAGCTGAGCTACATCCCGGGCCACAACGATAGGCGGCTACGGCGTCAAGGCGCTGGCCTCGTCGTGGGGCGGGTACAAGTGATCCAACTCGATGCCGTCGATCCGAATCTTGGCCGTCTCGGCGTAGAAGCCGAGCCTGCCGTCGCGGAAGGTGTCGTCGACGAGGCTCAGCCGGACGTACCCGTCAATGCTGAACTCGATGTACCGACCGTACGCCAGCAGCTCGAATTCCCACGGGCCGTGCCGATCGCTGACAGGAAGTTGGCGTTCTGTATCGCCCGGAAGTTGAAAGCGTTTTCGCCCACACCGTCGTCCGGCGGAAACGGCGGGGCCCGCATGCCCGACGACCGGGTTCGGTGCCCGGGCCGGCATCGGTCATGCCGGGAGAGTCGTGGTAGTTGCTCTTCCAAGCACGAAGCTGCGCCAGACCCTTTTGAAGATCGAGCGACAGGTAGTAGCCGCTGGTCGTCGGCTCGTCGAAGCGGAAGACAAAACCGCACTTGCCCCGGCCTTCGAGGCTGAGCGTGCCGCGTAAACGGAAGTCGCGGTGGGCTCCCTGTAGCAGGAAGGTCTCAAAGCCGGCGTCGCTGCCGAACCAGCAGTCGAGGTCGTTGCTGCCGACGCTCGAGTCCGGGTTGCCGGCGATCGGGCGAAGCGGAGCGAGGTCGCTGGCGTGAAGCTGCCGACGGACGGCCCGGTCGAAGCCGTCGAAGCTCTTGAGGAGCAGGCGTCCGTCCTCGTGCACCACGAGCCGCTTCGGCGGCGGCATCAGGTTTCGGGCCTGTCCCCACTTGCTCGCGGCGGGGCTGGAACCCGTGAAGTAGAAATTGAAGACAAGCCGACCCATGCCGTCGAGGTCGCAGACGTCGTTGCTGGATGGCGTTTCGCCTTGCAGTCGGCCGTCGTCGTCGAGTTCCTGGGCTTCGACCGGATAAACACACGTTCTGCGCCGCGTAGTTTCCCTGCGGAAGCAGCACGTTGTCAAAGTAGTTGCGCCACGGGCCGCTCGAGCGTGTCGCTGTACCAGTAGCGAACTTTGACGTCCTCGCGGATCGAGCCGACCAGGAAGTACGTCCCGCCCAGCTTGAAGAGCGCCGGCACCTCGACGTCGTCGTACCGCCTGGGGTGATACAGCGGCGGACGGAACTCCCACTTGTCGCGCTCCACTTCCTCGATCATCGCAACACAGCCGCGGCGAATCACAGGCCCGTGCTTCACGCGGCCACTGACGAGCAGAAACCGCTTGTCACCGTCACAGAAGAAGAGAGGGTCTCTGAAGCTCACCCACTTCCGACCTTCGTTGAGCGACGACTCGTAGAACGTCTCGCCGCCTCGCGCGACGTCGATCGGGTAAACGCCGTCGTTGACCTTGGTCCAGTTGATGAGGTCGTCGCTCGTCGCCAGGCCGATGCGTTGAACACGTCCCCGCTCGCGGCGTGACAGGCCGGTGTAGAACATGCGCCACGACCCCTCCTTGTCTGGGTCGCCGCTGACGTTCATGGTCCACAGCGCGTCGTCGTCCCAGGCGCCGGGGTTGCCGATGAAGAGGGCGTTGTCGATGCGTCGCCAGTTCAGGCCGTCATCGCTGACGGCATGGGCGATGTAGTCGTGGTTCGGCAGAACCAGGTGGAAGAGGTGGAACTTTCCCTCGTGATAGACGACGTCGACGTCGCCGACGTTGCGTGGTTCGAAGCCGACGTCAGAGTACATGCGGTGGGACCCTACGACCTTTACCGTCCGACGCGACGCCCGCTACAAGCGTTCGTCTTCTTCGGCGACGATGTCGTAGATCTCTCGGGACGTTTCCGCCGAAGAAGCTTGCGCCTGATCTCGGCCTTGGCGATGATCTTGCTGATGCGGGCCAGGGCGTTGATGTGCGGCACCGTCTTGTCCGTCGGGCTCGCCAGCAGCCAGATCAGCGACACGGGCCTGCCGTCGATCGCGTCGAAGTCGACGGGCGTGTCGCACCGGCCAAAGACGGTGACGAGCGACGTCACGCCGCCCGTCTTTCCGTGCGGAATCGCAAGGCCGTCACCGATGCCGGTGGTGCGGGTCTTTTCTCGCTCCAGCACACTTTTACGGACCTTCTCGACATCCTGAAGATCGCCGTTGGCGTTCAGGTGGTCGATCATTTCGTTGATGACGTCTGTCTTCTCCGTCGCGACGACGGGAAGCCTGACGTTCTCCGGCTTAAGGATGTCGGTCAGTCGCATGCGGTAGGTGGCGGTCGTGGGACAGGCCGGGGGTCGACGAGACACCCGAGCCGCCATCGGCGGCACGCGGCGGGGCACGCTATGCCGTCATCGACCCCGCGACAACGGACGGCTCGTCAACATCTGCCTTGCGAAGCGGGGCGGGCAGCAGGCGACGCATGGCACGCGTGACATCCGCGGTCCGCACACGATCGATGCAACTGCGTGCGTCGACGTGGAGACAAACGCCGTCGCCCCAGCATGCAGGCATCTTCAGCACGTCATCGCTGCGATGTGGGCAATCCCGCGCCTCGCCAAACCGATCGCCGGGACGTGTTGCGGCAGGATCACACGCCGGCTGCTCGGCCCGAAGATGGCGACCGAAGGCACGCCCATCGCCATCGCAATGTGCATGAGGCCCGTGTCGTTCCCAACGTACAGCCCGCACCGACGAAGTAGTGCCGCTTGTCTAAGGAGGTGCTCCTCGCCAACGACGTCCACACGGTGCGGATGAAGGACTCGCCCGAGGACGTCGTCACCCACCCCTTTCTTTGGCCCGACGAACAGCAGGACGCTCCCGCCAATGCGTGTCACCTCGTCGCAAGCAGCCGCGTAGCGGTCTACCGGCCATTGCTTGAGCGAGGTCGAGGCGATCGGCACGACGGCCGTCGCAGGTCGCCTGAGCCGGTCAAGCCGCCGATCCGCCCACTGCTCGTCCTCCGGCCTCGTATGCAAGCCGGGCACCGCCGTCGGATCGACAGGAACGCCCCACCCAGCCCCAGCCGCCGCCGTCACGGCGGCCGTCAAGGTCTCACCGGCTTGGGTCCGACGATGTTGCTCGGCCTGATCTCCTTCGACGCTCGGCAATCGCTTCCAAAGCTCTTGCCGAAAGACCTCCGGCCCGTGAAGTGCATCCACTGCCAGGTCGTAGGGCCTTCGCCCCTCGAACCACGCGCCGGCGGCATGCGACGCTCCGGCCGGCTCATGACCGAGATGCCTGATGCCAAATGACTGCACGGACGTCACCGAGTCGAACAGGTCGTCACCGGCAAACATCTCGACGGCCGGCTCCGCACCGACGGCTTCAAACCGCGCACCCGGCATGGCCTGCCGTAAAGCTCTCAAAGCGGGCGTCGACATGACGACGTCGCCGATGCCCCATCGGAGCACGACCAGCACCCTATGGATAGACAACCGCTCATACGACTTGAGGGGGGCACGCCAACCGATCACATAAACAACATATTCAACCTCGCCAATCAGAGACTGCAGAGGCCTGATTTTGCAAAGCTTCAGCCCTCGAAAACGTCGTCCGGCAGATCGCCGTTGTGACTCACCGTCTGTACGTCGTCGTTGTCTTCGAGCGCCTCGATGAGGTTGACGACCTTTCGGCCTTGCTCGGAGTCGAGAGCGATCGTGTTCTGCGGGATGCTGGCCAGTTCGCTCGAATCGATCGTGAGCCCGGCGGCTTCGAGTGCATCTTTAACGGTCGCATAATCGGTAGCGGCCGAGTAGATGATGAAGCCCTCGCCCTCACTCGAGACGTCGCTTGCCCCGGCCTCGAGCGCGACTTCCATCAGCTTCTCTTCCTCGACGCCATCAGCGGGAATGGCGAAGACGCCTTGCTTCTCGAACTGGTACGCGACGCTGCCGCTGGTGCCGAGGCTTCCGCCGGACTTGCCGAAGATGTTGCGAAGTTCCGGCGCAGTCCGCTGCGCGGTTGTCGGTCAAGGTTTCGACGAGCACCGCAACGCCCGCCGGTCCATAGCCCTCGTAGACGACTTCCTCATAGTTCTCGGTGCCGGCCTCGCCGCTGCCTTTGGCGATCGCGTTCTCGATCGTGTGCTTGGGCATGTTGGCCGCTTTGGCCTCATCGATGACGTATCGCAGGCTGAGGTTGTCTCTCGGGTCACTTCCCGCTTTGGCGGCGACCATCATCTTTTTCGCGATCTTGCCCCAGACCTTCGCCCGCTTCTTGTCGATCGCGGCCTTCTTGTGCTTGATATTTGCCCATTTGGAGTGACCAGCCATTGTGATACGAAGGTAGGTCATCTCGGCCCTTGCCGCGCGTCCAGGCGCATCCGCAGGGGCCCGACGAGCGTAAACACAAGCGGGTCCCGTACCCGCACCCCAACCACCCAGGAGAATTTTGCATATCAAATCAGCCCTCATCGCCGCCTGTTCGGCCGTCGCCATCTCAGCGTCAGCCTTCGCCCAGTCCACCGTCGTCGCCCCTGCGGGCTTTGCGACCACCGACGGCTCCGCCATCGCGGACGGCCCGATCGATGATCCGGGCGATCGCTTCCAACAGGTCTACAGCGGCTCGTTCTTCAGCGAGCCGGTCACGATCACCGAGATCCAGTTCCGCGCCGCCAACTCGGAGAACGCGTTCCGGCCCAACTCCATCACGGCCAGCGACGTCCTGATCCAGCTCTCGACGACCGGCAGCGCCGCCAATGCCGCCGGCATAGCCGCGGCCTACGACCTCAACGTCGGCAGCGACGTCCAGACCGTCTTCGACGGCCCGATCACCCTCGACCGCGGCGGCTCGAACGCCAGCGGCTCGCAGCCGTTCGAGTACGGCTTCGTCCTCGAAACGCCGTTCGTCTTCGACCCGTCGATGGGCAACCTCCTGCTCGACGTCAGCGTCCCGACCGGTGCCAGCGTCACCCTCGGCACCGGCTTCGGCGCCCTGGAGAGCTTCGACGCCGTCGTCGACCAGCCCGACCTCGACGGCATCGCCAGCAAGACCGGCGAATTCGGGGCCGTCAGCACCGGCCTCGTGACGCAGTTCACGACGACGCCCGTCCCCGAGCCGACGCTCGCCCTAGCCGGCCTCGCCGCCGGCACCGTCATGCTCCGCCGCCGCTAAGGCAGGGCAAGATCTTCAGGCAAGACAGGGGTCAGAAGTCGCCAGCGACTCCTGACCCCTTCTCGTTGGCCGACTGACTCCCAACAGCGCCCGGCCGCCGCCGGACGGTCTGCATGTACCGTCGAAGCGGTCTGGTGCCACTGCAGTCTTGCAGTGGCACCGGGATCTCATGGGGCTGAGCCGAAAGGCCCAGATCGCCCGGAGAGTTGGTTAAGCACCGTCGCCAGGTCGCCGCGGAGCAGGGCGGCGGGGTCGAGGATCAGGCCGGGGAAAAGCTTGCTTTCGACCAGGCCGTCTTCGTCGGGCAGCATGGCGAGGTAGCGATCGCTCGTGTGTTCGTACCAGTCGATGCGTTCTTCTTCCGTCCGCCAGAGCAGGTACTCGCGGACGCCGGCGGCGTGGTAGGCCTCGGCCTTGGCGTTGGCATCCAGACTGGCGGTGCTGGCGGCAACTTCGATGATCAACTCCGGCGGGCCGTGGATGTAGCCGTCGACGAGCTTGGCCCTGCCGCCGCGGGACTCGGGGAGCAACAAACAGGCGTCGGGCTGCGGATCGGTGTCTTGACCGAGGATGACGGTGACATTGTCGCCGATCTCAAGGTCGGGGTGGCGGCTGCAATAGGTGCCGAGCCACGTGATGAGGTGGGCGTGCGGCTTGCCGTGGTGTCGTGAGTCGGACGGGGCTGGCCATGTAGACGGTTCCGTTGATCAGTTCGGCCGTGACGCCGGGCATGGCTTCGTACCGCCGCATGAACTCGTCGTGCGACAGGTGGTCACCGTTCTGCAACGGCGGGATGTAGTCAGGCAGCGAAGGGCGGCGCTGCGTCTTCGAGTCCGCGGGTGAATCCGAGAACCGGCATGCGATGCACTGTATCACGTCAGGGAATCACCTTGTTCAGCGGGTAGCTGAAGATCTCCGTCGCACCGTTGCGTTTGAGCTGTGGGATGATGTCGCGCTCGAGGTGCTCGTCGATGATGACCTCGACGGCGTAGTCGCCGTCGTGCGTTTCGTTGACCGTCGGGCTCTTGAGGGCAGGGAGCATGTCGACGATCTGTTGCAGGTTGGCCTTGGAGACATTGAGCTTCAAACCCACCTTGCCGCGGGCGGCGATCGCACCGGTGAGGAGCATCGCGATGTTCTCCATCTTCTCGCGCTTCCAGTCGATCTCCCAGGCCGACTTGCTGGAGATGAAGCGGATCGTGCTCGTCAGCAGCGTGTCGATGATCCGCAGGTTGTTGGCCCGGATGGAGCTGCCGGTCTCCGTCAGGTCGACGATCGCGTCGCAGATGCGGGCCTTGATTTCAGTCGTGCCCCAGGAAAACTCCGTGCGGGGCAGCGGGTCGATGCCCTTGCTCTCGAAGTAGCGGCGGGTCGTGTTGACGATCTCGGTGGCGACAAGCTTGCCGGCGAGGTCTTCGGGCTTCTGAATCGGCGACTCGTTCGGCACCGCCAGCACCCATCGGGCCGGCTGACGCGTGGCCCGGCTGTAAGTGAGCTCGCAGACTTCAATGACATCGTCGGCGTTGCCGTTCTCGACGATCCAGTCGTGACCGGTCAGGCCGCAGTCGACGAGGTCGTCGACGACATAGCGGCTCATCTCCTGGGCGCGGAAGAGCACGCACGAGATCTTCTCGTCATCGATCGCAGGGAAGACACTGCGATCGCGGGCGCGGATGTGGTAGCCGGCGCGGTCGAACAGCTCGTAGGTCGAGGACTGCATGGAGCCCGACGGCAGGCCGAGGCGAAGCGTATCGGTTGGAAGAACAGACATGTCGTTGAGATCCCGCTACGTCTTGGCAGACAGCCGGGCAGCGGCGAAAATCGCTTTGGCGTCTTCGACCTTCAGGTTCTGCTCGCAGAACTTGGCGACCTCCGCCAGGGTGGCTTCGGGATCGATCGCCTTGTTCGATGCGAGCAACGCGTGCGTCGCCTGATCGATCGGCAGCACGCCGAAGTCGAACGACAGCAGGGCGACGTGCGCCTCCGCATACGCGGCCTCGTCGCGCAGAATGCTGTGCACGTCACCCGGTTCGCCGTCGCGGATGCCGAGCGCCTTGCGAGCGCGGGCCGGATTTCTCGTCGGCTCAGGCCCGCAACGGGATCAAGGCTCAATCGGCCGACGACGTCAAAGATGCTGCTCAACAGCAACCGAATCAGAACGGCCTTGCGATGGGCCAGATTCTCGGGGAAGACTTCGCCCAGCACGTCGGCGACTTCCAGCTCTGTCGCGACCCGCAGGTCGTTCGCGTCGACGAATCCGGCCTCTAGCAGTTCGAGGGATCGGCTGGCGTCGGCTTCCGAAACGTCACACCGCAGCGCTCCGAGCACTGTGGACCATTGGTGAGTCTGCGGCTGCGGATCGTCACCAAAGAACTTGGCGGGCGGGAACCGCTTGGACAGCTTCTTGGGAAGCGCCTTCAGGACGGGCGCGAGTTTCGCCGCATTCTTCATTGGTCGTCCGCCCCCGAAGGTGGTGCCTCGGCAGGATCGGCGTCGGACGGAGCTTCGCCGTCGGCGTACTCGCTGTTGGCCTTGGCTATGAGATTCAGAACCTCCACTTCGCGACGGTACGCCTCGTCGAGATGGATGCGCAGAAGCGGCACGGTCCGCACGTGCAATGCCTTGCCGAGCTTGGAACGCATGAGGCCTGTCGCACTCTCCAAAGCGGCCATCGCGGCAGACTGCTTGCCGGGCGTGCCCATCAGCACCATGTAGACGTCCGCGTAGGCCAGATCGTCGGACACTTTCACGCGATTAACGCTCGGCAGCGTGCCGGCCAGGCGAGGGTCGGTCAGATCACGCTGGATGACGTGCATCACTTCTTGTTTGATCGCGCTTCCGAGGCGCTCGGTTCTTCGCGACATCGGGCGGATAGCTTAGGCACGGCCGGCTCACTCGTTGGAGGCTTCGGCTGTTATGCCTAGCAATTGCCGAACCTGGCCCATCGTCATCACGCGTGTTGGTGCTGCGGGATCGAGCGGAGGCGTTCCGTAGGTTCGTGCGAGCCGAGCCACCTCGCCCGGATCAACGACAACCAACGCTTCGTCGGGTGCATGATCGAGTGCTTGGCCAAGCCACGCTCGCCAGGCATCTTGAGCCGGCGGAACGTCGAACACGACCTTGTAGTGCAGCTGCGACACGTCGTAGTTGAACGCCTTGGCGTCGCCGACGAGGTAAACCGGGCGTCTGGGGTCTTCATCGAACGGGCTCTGGTACGTCGGATGGCCCGACTGCCCGACGAGCACGCTCCGGCCGTCCGACAGGATGCCGATGAGCCCACGCCCAACGCCCGGCAGCGCGGGATTGTGCAAGAACAACGTGTGCACGACGCCATAAGCCGCGGCGAGCGTCGCCACCCGAATGATCTGTTTCAGCCGCTCCGCTGCCAGTCCGGCCGCAATCGCAAGGACCGGGATCATCGGCACCAGGAACCGGCCGATCTGGTGCGTCAGCAACAGCCAGACGACCATCGGCAGCACGACGATGACGCACAGACACGTCGCGACGCGACGGCTTGGCCTGTGTGTGAAAAGGATGATGAGCCCGATGATGCCCAGCGGCCACAACCCGTAGCCGAATCGGCCGTTGGCGAGCACGTCGTGCCAGAGGGCGGTCGGCGCTGTCGATAGTGGGGCGTCGTGGGCGTCGGCAAATCTTGCGACGCGTGTCGCCTCCCAGCCGTCGACGCCGAAGACGAGCGGCGAAATCGGGTTGCCGAACCAGAGGAGGTTCCGCACGAACCAGGGCCCGGCGACTGCGATCGAGATGCCCATTACCAGCAGCGGTTCCTTCCAGCTACGCCTGAGTGCCCCAACTGCAATGGCCGATGGCACCAGCAGCATCAGCACCGCCGGGTACTTGGCAGTGAGGCCGAGACCGATGAAGAGGCCGATCCAGTAGAGCGCCCGTTGCTCGCCCGCTGCGAGGAGGCGCACCAGCCACGCCGCCGTCAGCGACGCAGCCAGGAGGTAGAGCGGCTCGTTGTAGGCGATGGTCGCGAGCATCAGCGTCCACGGCACGCACGCGACCAGCAAGGCCGCAACCTGTGCCGAGCGGGACGAACCGCCACCGCCGCGGACGGCGGCGAATGTCGCGGCGACGGTTCCGACGGCGAGTGCAACGTTGACGAAGTGGCACGCCAGCGTCGCCACGCCAGCGCCTCCCTTGAGGTGCATCGCGACGAGGAACAGCACCTCGTTGCCCAGCGGCATCCTGCTGAAGACGTTGTGGTGCAACGGCGCAATCGCACCGAGATCATGCCACTCCCGAGGAATCTGGAGGTGGTAGCTCAACACGTCGTATGCGTTGGGCTCGCCGCCCCACAGCAGGCCGGGCGGAACGGTGGCGGCAACGAGTGCCGTCAGCAGCGCGGCCAGGGGCAGGAGCCAGAGCAATGAGCCGGCAGTCGCGAACCGTGGCATTCGCTGCTGCCTCAACCACGGCAGGCCCGTCAACAGCCCGAGAGCCGGCAGGACGAGCAAGGCGAAGGAGGTCCAGCCGTTGAGCAACCCGACAAGGCCCAACAGATGTGCGGCCGTCACGAGCCACGTGATGAAGAGGCCGAAGGCGGTCGACCAGACCAGCGACGCCGGAGTGCCGGGCATCCGTCGCCCCAGCATGCCCGCAATGCCCACGGTTGGCACGGCAAGCAACAACAGCACGGGCAAGCCGTCGAAGACGAGCGAGGCGATCCATCGAATGACAAGGTCTTGGCTCATCGCAGTTGCACCGTCGCCGACGTCGGGGCCTTGAAACGCCCGTCTTGCAAACAGGCCGATCGGCTTGCTCGACAAGCCGGTGCACGCTAGAACCGGCCATGCGCATCCGTTTTGCCCTCGCGTTCATGTCGACGGCAGCCGGCGTGGCATCGGCACAGGTGACGGCTGACCAACCCACCGACGTCGACGATCTGGTCACGGACACGCCGAACGTGCCGGACTCGTCCGAGGCACCGCCTTTTGTCATCCCAGGACCGTCAGCCTCGGTGTCGACGTTCGCCGATGGAGTGTTCGACGCTGACCTCAAAGGCGGCGGCACGACCGACCGGTTCACGACCGGCATCGGGCTCAACCTCGATAGCGGCTTCCTCAGCCTCGACGGCACGCGGCCCGCATCGCCCGCAGACGTCACAGGGCCGCTGGTCGGCCTGTCGCTCGGCATCAACTTCGCCTACCACTCCTGGGACCTCGAGCAACTCGGTCCGCAAGGCGCAGCCATCGGTTTGAGCGACGATCTGCTCGAAGACGCCTATTCGTTCGGCTTCAACCCGCGGGTGTCGCTCGCGCTTGACAAGGCCTCGAGCCTGGCGGTGGGGGCCTTTCTTAGCTTCAACTTCGAGGACGGGGCCGATATCGGCGACTCGTTCACGCCGGGCGGTTTCATCGGGTACCGGCGCGAGCTGGACGAGGCCGTCACGGTGCTTTTCGGCGTTGCGGCGTTCTATGAGATCGACGACGACTTGGTCCTTCTGCCGCTTATAACGATTGACATCGACTACGGCGAGGATGCCTTCTACCTCGCCTCACAGGGCCTGGGGACACGGGTCGGCTACCGATTCGAAGAAGGCATCGCCCTAAGCACCGGCATCAACTTCAACGGGACGGACTTTCTCCTGGCGGACGGTGATCGGCTCCTCATGCAACAGAACGTGCGAGCGGACATCGGCGTGGACTGGACGCCCTCGGACAATGTCACCATCAGCGGCCGCGTCGGTGCCGACCTTTGGGGCGAGTACGAGGTTCTGGACGACGACGGCCGGGAGCTTTTCGACGTCGAGGCCGATCCGGCGGTTGCCGCGTCGGCGACTGTCAGCCTGCGGCTTTAAGGGCCGACGCGTGTTCTTGCAGAACGGCTTGGACTCGGTCAGGCAGCCAAGGCTCTCGCGCGACCTGATCGAGCTGACGCGCGATCTCGCCCCGCGGCGTCTTCGTCATCGGTGCCTGCCTCACCGGGTCGAGGATGTTCGAGCGGAGTGCCGAGGCCACGACGCCCAGGTACATGACCCAACAGACGCGTCGCGGGAGCAATCGTTCGGTGGGCGATGCGATCTGCTGCTTGAACCATTGCCGAAGTTCGCGAAGCACGCGGTCCGCACCGTCGAGTCCATCTGAACGGCTGATCAAATCGCCAATGGCCGCACGACCCGCAGGCAGGGTCGCCAGGTGCGTCGTGACGGCGGTCGCGCGGTCGATGCCGGACGACTCGCCATATGCGGCGGCGAGTTCGTCGGCAGCGGGGGCGTCCCACAGCGCGTCAAGGACGTCGCTGGCGTCTTCATCAAGCAAAGCGTCGGCATCCGATGTGTCGGCGGTGAGAAAGCCGGTGGTCATGGCTCCCCCAAGTCGGTGCCGGCCGGGGAGGCTGCTTCGGCGACGAGCGCACGCCGGACCGACTGCCGGGCCGTCTCGTCACGGTCTGCCATGCCTTCGGCTTCCAGTAGCAGCTTGTCGAAGAGCCGCTTGGCGTTCGTGCAGATGCCTGCCACCTTCGACGGCGATGCAATGCCGGTCTCGGCGGCGACCTCCGCGTACGACGGCTTGGCCTCGCTGCGAAGCTCCGGGCCCAGCACCAGGCGGTCGAAGACGAACCACCGGAACGGCTCGCCTGCTGACTCGTAGCGAAGCTTCATCTTGTGCAGGACGGCGTCGATTCCGGCCCGCACGCACTGACGATGGAAGAGGACATCCGCCCCTACGGAGTCGCCGCGGCCGTCGACGTGCCGACGCGCGTCCGGTGCGTCCTTGGCAGACAGCGACAATGCCTCCGCGTCGCCTCCGCGCTTGAGCCGTCGCCCGGCGGCCAGCCAGTCGCGGACGAAGTTGTCGACCGACGCGATCAGATAGCTGCGAAACTGACTCCCGCCATCGCGGTCATAGGAGGTGAGGACCCGACCATCCTCGACGGCCTTGGCAACGAAGTTGGCGGCGACGTCCTTGGCGTCTTCGGCACGCAGGCCGTGGCGAAGGAGCAACCGGGTGCGGATGGCGTCGTGGTAGAGCTCGAACCACTCGCCTAGCGCTTGACGACGCACAACCGTCTCGCCGCGATGAGCACGGCTCAGCAGGCCGGCGCGTGTGACCGGGAAGGCCGCGTAGGCCAGCGTGTCCTTCTGGCGAGGCGAAGATTGAGCGACTCGATGCGGCACGGCGATGTCACCTTAACCGACTCGCGGCGTCACGAGTTCGACTACGAGACGCGTGCCGTTCAGCCGAGGGCGCCGGACTCGCGCAGGTACAGGAATCCCACGGCCGCGACGGCACCCAGGGCCAGAACCGCCAGCAGCAGCGACAGAAGCATCAAGAGGCCTTGCGTCTTCGACCGCTTGGCCGTCTCGGCTTCGAGGCGGCGCGTCCGCTCATCGATCGTCTGCTGCATCCTGACAATGATGTCACCCTGCGCGGCGGTGCGTTCGCTGACGTGCCTGAGCGCCCCAGCGACGCCGCCGAGGTTGTCGGCGATGCTCTGATCGCTCTCGCGCATCTTGTCGAGGCGAACTTGCAGGTCGTCGACTTCTCGCTTCTGGTCACGCGACTCGCGACCCATCTTGCCGAGCACGTCATTGAGCTTGTCGCTTTGCTCACGCTGGCCCAGGATTTGGTCGCGGAGTGCCTTGACGCTGTCCGCCTGCGTCTTGAGCGAGTCGGCCTGGAGGCGCAACTGTTGGCCGGCGATCTCGTTGGTCTTGTCGAACTGGTTCTTGAGGTCCTTGGCAGACTCTGCGTTCTGGCGAGCGACGGTCGGGAGCCACTGGAGCTGTTCCAGCAACTCGCCCTGACGCTCGACGCTGTCGTCGAGTCCGTCGCGGATGTCGCCCATCAGGTCCGAGAGGTTGTCGAACCCGTTCTTGATGCTCGCAAGCGTCGCGTCACGCTGGTAGGCACGCCTGGCGAAGGGGCGAAGCAGGCCAGGCTTCTTGTTGTAGTGGACGAGGCCCGTGTCGCCGTCCACCTCAGGTCGGCCGCTGCCGACGAGGCGATCGACCAGGCCCTCCGACTCGGCCGGGGCGGCTTCGACCTGCTGGATGGCGGTTTCGGATTCGGCTGCTTCTTGGGGCACTTGAGCTTTCGGCTCCTCGGTTGGCTCGACGTCGTTCGGCTCAGGCGCTTCGTCGTCGACGTCGTCGTGCCGAACCACTTCAGCCCGAACGACCCGGGCGGTGCGACGCTCGCGAAGCCGCTGCTCGCGACTCTTTCGCTTGCCCGATCTGTTTCCTGTAGGTGCCACGACGGCCGGTAACATACCCCGTGAACACGCTGCGACCAATGTGGAAGCTTGCGGCCGCCATTCTGCTTGTCGCGGCGGTTGTTGCGGCCGGGTTGATGCTGCAGGCGTCGCGGCCAGACGAACAGTCGACCGAGAAGCAGATCCGCGTCGCCTCGGCTACGCCTTCAGCGACAGACATGCTCCTTCGCATGGACATCGGCGACCGCCTCGTCGCCCGGAGTGCCTTTGACGACGACCCGAAGCTGACCCTCCTGCCGATCGCCGGCGACGCGCGGCAGATCGACTGGGAACGACTGGCCAAGGTGCGACCGGACATCCTGGTGATCGGGACGGACGAGCGACTACTCACACCTGCCGACCGCAGCGCGGCGGCGGAGCTGGGCATCCAGATCGTGCCGGCCATCGTGCGTCGACTGGACGATGTGCGGCCGACGCTCGACCGGCTGGCTCAGGCCGCTGGACTCTCACTCGCGGCGGCTTCCGCCTTCGAAGACGAGCTTGCTGAAGCCCTGGCGACGGAGCCTGCGGAAGACGAGCGTCCGCGGGTGCTGGTCCTGCTCAATGCCGACCTGACCTTTGTGGCAGGGCGAGGCAACTACATCGATGACGTGCTCCAGGCCGCCGGTGCGGACAATGCGGTATCGGCGGAGAGCCTCCCGTGGCCGACGTTGGATCAGGAGGCGCTCGTGGCGACGAAGCCCGATGCCGTCGTCCTTCTGTTGCCGTCGGCCAACGACGCGGTGTTGCGACGGGCACGGGCGAAGCTGGACCGCTACGCCCAGGCCGGCGGCGACGCCTGGACGTCGGCGACGATCGTCACGAAGCGCCTCGTCATGACGCCCGGCTGGACCGGGATCATCGAACTGGCGCAGACGTTGTCACAGGTCGTGGAGACGATCAGAAGCTCGTCACTGCCTTGACCTCTGCCTCGCGAACGTTCTTGACGAACGTGCTCTTCTTGGCCTTGTCCTGGAGCATCTGCTCGTAGCGGTCGTCTGTCGCGTCGTCGAAGGGCAGGTCGACCCAGTCGTCGGTCCAGGCAGAGAGGAGCATGGCGTTGGCGAGCATGACGCCGTTAAGGCCTTCGGTGCCGGGGGCAAGCAGCGGCGTCTTGTCGAGGATGGCCTCGGTGAAGTTGATCAGGATGCCGCGATGTTCCGGGCCGTGGCCGCCGGGGACTTTGGTCTCCCAGGTTTCGGGCTTGATGAAGGCTTCGTCGGTCTCGTCGAGGAACTGCTTCACGCCGACCGGCGTTCGCCAGAACGTGATGTTCTCGCCTTGCATGAGGACTTTGCCGCGGTCACTTGCGATCTCGAGGAACTGCGTGCCGGGCGCTTCGCCGGTGCTGGTGACGAACGTCCCGGTACCGCCGTTCTCGTATTCGACGTAGCAGGTGACTTCGTCTTCGGTCTCGATGTGGTGATGATGCCCCATCTTGCAGAAGGCGCGGACGACGCTTGGGCATGCCGCAGATCCACTGGAAAAGGTCGAGGTTGTGCGGCGACTGGTTGAGCAGCACGGCCCCGCCTTCGCCTTCCCAGGTTCCCTTCCAGCCGGCGGTGTCGTAGTAGTACTGCGTGCGGAACCAGTCCGTCAGCACGTACATGGTCCGCTTGATCTCGCCAATCTCGCCGGACTGCACGAGCTTGCGCATTTGCTGATGGCTCTTGCGCGTCCGCTGGTTGAACATGATGCCGAAGACCAGGCCCTTGTCGGCGGTCGCCTTCTCCGCGGCGGCGTTCATTTCCTTGACCTGCTTCGTGTAGACGCCCGCGGGTTTCTCGCTCAGGACGTGCAGGCCGTGCTCGAAGCCCATCATCGCCAGCGGCGGGTGGAAGTAGTGGGGCGTGGCGATCAGGATCGCGTCGATCTCGCCGCTCTTCATCATCTCTTCGGCAGAGGCGAAGCCTTTGACCGGATGCTGGGCGGTCTTGTTGATCGCCGTATCCAGCTTCTTCGCGTCGGTATCGGCCACGGCCGTGACGCGAAGGCGCGGGACGGGGTTGCCGCCGGTGAGCATCGCCAGGTGGGTCGAGCCCATGCCTCCGGTGCCGATGATGCCGAGTCGCACTTCGCTCATGTCGTTGCTCATTGGGTGTGTCAGTGTTCTGCAGATGATTCCGCCATGCAAGCCGCTGTTGTTCTACAGCCCGTAATCCGCCCATCGACGATCGACGAGCTGTTCCGTCGCTTCGTCGAACCGTAGCTCTTCGGGCCAGTCGCGAACGACACTCTCGCCCGCCTCGGCGGGAAGCTTCCGCGTCGCGTCGAAGCCCATCTTGCTCCCGACCCCCAGGCCGGGCGACGCATGATCCAGAATGTCGACCGGCCCGCGGACCATCTCCGTGTCCCGCGCCGGATCGCAATTCGCGAACAGATGAAACAGCACGGCCTGCTCGTCGTGGACGTCGACGTCTTCATCAACGACGACGACGAACTTCGTGAATGACATCTGCCCGGCACCCCAAATCGCGTGCATGACCCGCCTCGCCTGGTACGCGTACTCCTTGGCGATCTTGACGTAGACGCAGTTGTGGAAGCACCCGGCCATCGGCAGGGCGTAATCGATGATGTCGGGCACGATCGTCTTGAGCAGCGGCAGGAAGACACGCTCCGTCGCCTTGCCCATGAAGTAGTCCTCCATCGGCGGCTTGCCGACGATGGTCGTCGGATAGATCGCGTCGCTCCGCTGCGTCACGGCCGTCACGTCCAAGCGTGGGTAACGGTCGGCAAGCGAGTAGAAGCCCGTGTGGTCGCCAAAGGGGCCTTCGATGACGGTCTCCGTCGGGTGGACGAACCCCTCGATAACCACCTCCGCCTCGGCAGGCACCTGCAGGTCGACCGTCTTGCACTGCACCATCTCGATCCGCGAGCGGTTCAAGAAGGAGGCGAACGCGATCTCCGGAATCCCGGGCGGCAGCGGGGCGGTCGCGGCGTACGGCATCACGCTCGGCCCGCCCAGAACCACTGCGACCGGCATCGGTTCGCCACGCTTCTGCCACGCGCGGAAGTGCCGGGCACCGTCGTGGTGCAGGTGCCAGTGCATCGCGCAGGTCTTCTTGTCGAAGAGCTGCACGCGGTACATGCCGATGTTCTTGTCGCCCGTCTCCGGATGGGTCGTGTAGATGCCGCCGAGCGTGATGTAGCGACCGGTTCGCGGCTTCTGTCGCGCGGCGTCGAGATCAGGGGCGAGGTGGGAGAAGACCTGCCCGCTGTCGATGTCGCCGTCGTGCGGCCAGCACTGCAGAATCGGCAGCCGGGTCAGATCGATCTGGCTGCCGGTGCGCACGATCTCTTGACAAGCGGCGTCTTTGACCTTCTTGGGCAGCAGGGCGGAGAGGTCGCCGATGACCTCCTTGCCGAGCTTGAACTTCTCGTACAGCGTCGCCGGGAGCTGCGGCTTGACGAACTTGCCTACGCGATCCGCAAGGTCATCGAGCGAGTCAGTGCCCAGGGCGTCACAGATGCGGGCGTAGCTGCCGAACGCGTTGATGCAGACCGGCATGTCGCCGCCCGTCGGCTTCTCGAAGATGAGCGCCTTGCCGCCTTTGTCTGCGTGGACGTGCCGATCTCGCTCGCGATGGCCGCGCGGTGCGGGCGACTTCATCACGCGATCTGCCACGGCGGCGACCTCCAGCACCGGATCCACAACTGCCGACACGCGTGCGAGCTCGCCCTTGCTGTCGAGGTGCGAGAGGAACGTGCGGAGGTTCGGAAACGGACCGTCGGCCATGCCGGAGACTAAGCGGCGTCAGTTCGACAGGCGGAAGCCGACGAGCACGCCGACGTACCAATTTTCGTAATCCTCGCCCGCACCTCCGAAGCCGAAGTCCAGGCCGGTGACCTCGTACCCACCTTCCAGGCCGACGAGGAACCACTCGCCGACGAAACCCGCTCGCAAGTACGGCCGGGCTGCCCAGGAGAATTCGTCGTCGTCGCCGACTTCAGTATCGAGCGTCGCGATCGCCGCACCGCCCGTCGCGCCCGCCTCGGCAAAGAGCCCCGCTGCCGAAAGGCGAAAAGAGGGCCCGATCTGCGGCGAAATGATCGTCAGTTCGCTGTCGCCGTTGCCTTGATAGGTGCTTCCGCTGAGCGAGATGTTGCCCCGCAACCCGTTGCCCCCGTCGCCGCGGACGAAGCCGGGCGTCACCAGCGACCGACTCGCATTCACCGCCAGCCGAACCCCGGCCTCGTCATCGAAGAACGGCGTCACGTCGGACGGGGTCTCAGACTGCACGCTCGACAAAGCTGCAACGCCATCCAACTCGTAGGAAGCACAGCCGCCGAGCGACAGGACTACAGCAATCAGGAGAAGCTCGCGCATTTCGATACCTTAGCAGAACAGCCGCTCTACTCGTTACTCCACCGGCGTCTGCAGCAAATCGTCAAGATCTCGTCGACCGTCGAGGATTCTGACCACTTCAAGCTCGTCCTTCCGCGTGACGTGCACGATCAAGTACGCACTGAACCCCCGAACGGCGAACTTCCGCCACACGACCGGGACGCCGTCGATTTCGAAGCGTGGAGCCGTCACGGGCATAGAGGCAAGCCAGTCGACCGTTTCGATCGCAGCAAGAGCGAAACGAATGGCAACCTCCGGATCTTGCAGCAAGAGATAATCAGAAATGGCTTCTAAGTCAGCCGTCGCCTGCCTGTCGTAGCGGACGCGCTTCAAGCGCTCTCCCGATACGTCCCGCTCGATTCTACCGAACCTTGCCCACCGCGAGCTGTCTCGATCCGGTCAAGGAGATGCTGCTTGACCTCGTCGCTCGTCATCCCACTGTCACCACTGGCCAACCCCTCGTTAATCAGGGCGGCCAACCGCTTCTGCCGAGCAGCATTTACGTCCTCACGAATCAACTTGCGGATGTACGCCTCAGCGTCCTTCAACTCCAAAGCCTGCACCCGCTCGTCCAAGGCCGCGCGGTAGTCATCAGGCATCTCGACGGTCAGGCTCGCCATGGTGCGACTTTACCACATCACGCGTGCCGCTCGCGCCACTCCTTGAAGCGCTCGACCGCCTCGGGCCGCACGCTGGGCGGCGTAGCCGTGAGCACCTGCTTCAGCACGTCGCTGCCGATCGTCACCGACGCGCCGTCGTCGCCCGAACCGACGGCGGCGAGGAACGGAATCGTCGCGGCACGGTCGCAAAGATACTTGATGTCCGCGCCGCTGTAGCCCTCGAGCTTGCCCGCGATGCCATCGAGATTCACATCATCTGCGACCGGCCGACTGCCGAGATGGATTTCCAGGAGCTTGCGACGCGCCGGCAAATCCGGCAGGCCCACGTAGATCTTCTCGTCGAAACGCCCAGGCCGAAGCACCGCCGGATCGAGCTGCCACGGCACGTTGGTCGCCCCCATAAACAGCACCGACTGACCCGACTTCTTGCCGAAGCCCTCCATGCCTTGCAGCAACTGCGGCACGACTCGCTGCATCACGCCACTTCCCGCGTCATCACGGCGGGCGGGAACCAGACTCTCGATCTCGTCGATGAAGATGATCGCCCGATCCGCCGACGTCGCCGCATCGAACAAGGCCTTGACGTTCTGCTCCGCCTCGCCCACCCACTTGCTGAGCAGGTCCGCCGCGGAAACCGTGAAGAAGCTTGCCTCCAGCTCACCCGCGGTCGCCTTGGCCAGCATCGTCTTACCGGTTCCGGGGGGCCCGTACAGCAACACGCCGCCACCCGCCTTGATGCCGAATCGCTCGGCCAGATCCGGGTGCCGAAACGGGTAGAGCATCTTCAGACGAATCTCGTCCTTCACCGCCTCGAGGCCGGCAATGTCATCGAAGCGAATGTCCGGCCGCTCGCGGACCATCCAGCCGGACGCATCCGGCGCGTCTTCGTCCGCACCCTCCCGGCCCAGGTGTTCCCGCTTCGAGCCGTCTACCTTCTTCGACGCCTTCCCCGCCGACCGACCGTCCTCCGCCGCCTGGCCGCTATCGCGGGCTAGATCGAGCAGCTTCTCGGCGGTGTTCTGCCGGGCGATACGCAGATCGTCCCCCTTGGCCTGCCGGGCCAGCTCCGCCATGAGCCGGGCGGCGTTCAACAGATAGCTCCGCGCCGCCGGCCACTGCCCCTTGCGGCGGGCCTCGAGCCCCTGCTTCTTGTACCGCTCGAAAGTCTCAAACGTGGAGCCGGCTGGCATCGCGACAGCTTAGCGACGCCATCGCAGGGCGATCCCGCTGAAGAGCATCGCGAGTCCTGCCGAGGCTGGCTCCGGCAGCACGACCCGCACCTCGCCCGGCCCGTCGTTCTCGCCGCTGGTGTAGACGATCTTACCCGAGATTCGCCTGCCGTCGAGTTGCGTGTAGCCGAAGATCAGGTCGAGATGTTCCTGATCGAACGCGCCGATCCTATTGCCGTAGGTCGCTATGACGTAAGAGCTTTGAACCACGTTCGGCAGATTCGGCGAAACAAGAGGGTCATAAGATACAAAGACCTCATCATACAATAGCGAAGCCTTCGTCAGATCGAGCGTCCCTGTGACGTCGATCCGCTCATAAGGATTTGCTCCATTGACCGGTGGCAACCCTTCAGCACCACCGTTGGCCCAATCTCCAAGGATCAAGTCACCATCCACCTCCAGGTCGCCGGAGAATGCGACGCCCAAGGTGTTGACGGATGATCCGAGGGCAAGCAGACCATTTGTCGCATCGAGAACTCCGGTGCCACCCAGGTTGAACGAGCCACCGGTAAGAGTGCCATCTAGCTGCATGCTCGTAAGGAGCAGGTCGCCGCTCTCCGGGCCGTGAAGCGCACTGCCCTCCGTCACGGCGATCGAGCCGCCGCCATCGAGATTCACGAACTGCACGTTGCCGTCGATCGTCAACTGGCCAACCAGCAAGGCCTCGACGAACTGTGGCACGATTCCATTCCGCGCCTCAGGATCGAATGGGCCGAAGCCGACGGTTCTAATCGTGACATTGTCCTGCAGAATCGTCGGCGGGACCACCAGCGGCCAATTGCCGACGTCGAAGTCTGCAACGTCAATGACGAGTTCATTACCGCTAGCCAAAGTCGCTGGCGAGTTCAGCAGAAGAGTCGCTGAGAAAGCAGCTCCGGCGATACCTCTTCTTACCATGCTGCTGATCGTAGCGAAGGTTCTGCAATCGAACAATAGTGGTTCAGGTGCTCTGCCCGACGCTCATCGGCGGCATCGGGCAGCCGAGGACGGCGGATGTCGCGCGGAGCAGTTCCAGCTCTTCGACCGTCACCTTCTCATCAGCCATCGTCGTCGCCGCCGCGGCGGTGACGAGACGCTGCTTGATCGGCATCTGACAGGCCGACAACCGCTCCAGTGCCGTGTCCAACTCGGCCAGCGAGAAGTCCGGCTTGTAGTCCGGCAGCGGGGCCTTCATCGCGAGCCGGCCCGCGTCGTACGCCTCGGCCGCCTCGGCGGGCGAATCTGCCCCGGCGGCGGCGAGGGCGGAGAGCATCGTGCGAACGTCGCCGGACACCGGGTCAACGCTCCCTTGCTTCTCACGCATCGGCCGCTTGTTGATGATGCGGTCGAGCAGCTTGAACAACGCGTACTCGAACGGCTCGATCCTGCCGTCCGCTTCGATCAACCGACGAACGCCGTTGAGCAGACGCTTGCCCTCCTGTGCCGGCATCGCTCGCAACGCCGGGGCCGACAGCTCGATCAGCGGCAGCCGTGCCGATCGACCCGCCTGCCGAACCGCCGGCCACATCGCCTCGGCCAGTGCGGCCGCCCGCGGATCCTGCTGCGCGAGCAGGTCGTCCTGCATCACCCGCGCCTCACCACCGTCGGCAAGGAAGAGCGACAGGACCAGCCCCGCAACTAAGTCTGGCCGACGCGTCGCCTGACGCAACTCGTCCGGCAGCGACGCCGCCAGCGCCGCACCAACCGCCGGGGCGTCTTCCGTCACCTGCCCGACGCGTGCAACCGCCTCTCGAGGCAAGTCCGGCAACGGGGAAGCCGATCGGCATGCCGAACCCACGCGGCTTCGTCTCCCGAACAGGCTTCTGACGGGGCTGCCGTTCGGGTGCTTCTGACGGTGCGGCCGCGAGCATCGAGCCGTCCCACTGCGGGTCGATGGCCTGGATCCGCTCCGGCAGCGGGGGGTGCGTCGCGAACATCGCGTTGAACGCACTGGCAAAGAACATGTGGGCGCACTCGCCGGCATGCCGGTTCGAAACGGTCGCTCCGGCGGCGTTGCCGCCGATCTTGCGAAGGGCGTCGCGAATGCCGTGCGGGTTACGCGTGAACTGCACGGCACTGGCATCTGCCAGGTACTCGCGCTTCCGGCTGACACCCGCCTGAATGAGCCGGCCGCAGAAGACGCCGATACTTCCGACGAGCCAGATCAGCCCGCCGACGATGAGGATTCCGAGCCCGATCGCCGGACCACCACCCTTGTCGTTGCTGCTCCGTCGGTTCGAGTGCATCAGGTACGGGGCGTACCGGAAGGCCGTGTATCCGATGAGGCCGATGACGAGGATGCCGAACACCACGCCGATGAGGCGGATGTTGAGCTTCATGTCGCCGTTGAGGATGTGGCTGAACTCGTGGGCGATGACGCCCTGCAGCTCGTCGCGGCTGAGCGTCTCGATGCACCCACGCGTGACGCCGACGGCCGCGGAATCGATATCTGTACCGGCGGCAAAGGCGTTGATGCCGGCGTCGTCGAGGACGTAGACATCCGGCACCGGCATGCCGCTGGCGAGGCTCATCTCCTCGACGATGTTGAGCAGTTTCCGCTCGTCGGCGTCGGCCGTCTCGCCAGTCACAATTCTGCCGCCGAGCATGCGGGCGACCTTGCCGCCGTCGCCGTTGAGCTGGGCCGACTTCACCAGGCTGGAGCCGAGGATGACTATCAGGGCACCACCGGTGACGACCAGATGGACGACCGGGTTGAACGTCACTGGCTCGGCAGCATCGTTCTGCTGAGTTGCTGCGGCGCTGGTTGCGAACAGGGCGACCACGTTCAGCGCCAGCACGATGCCGATGACGGCGACGGTGAAGAGAACGATCAGCCGCGTCGTTCCTTTGCGTGCCTGTTCCTGTGCCTCGAAGAAGTCCATCGACTCTCACTGTACCGGCCAAGAGGCGGCGGCCCAGTCACAAGGCTCGGCGACTGTTCAAGACCGCCTACGCCGCAGCGCCAAAACGGAGGAAGCAACAAGCATCGACAGCGTGCCCGGCTCGGGTACCGTCCGGGCATTCAACGCGACGGTGAAGCCGTCGAAGTTACTGAGATCGCCGCCAAACTCGTAGGTAAACTTGCTGATGGCAGAGTTTGCGCTCAACGTGGTGCCGTCTAACACGATGGTCGTCAGGTTAGCGACCAAGGTGTAATTCGACGCCTGGCGTCAAAACGACAGGGTCGGCTGGAATCTCTTCATCCAGGATGCGGAAACCGTTGCCGGTCAACCTGCGAGCTTGACTGTCATCGACGAGTGGAGCTCCAAGGTTGGCGAAGTCGCTGAAACGAAAGTCGCTCTCGTTGAGATCGACCGTTCCTGACTCTCGAATACGGACTCGTACCTGGAAATCGCCAACTACATCGGCAAATGGGTCGCCGGAGTTGACGATCTTGCCGTTAAGGTGAATGACCGGTGCGACTTCGACAGGAATCTCCCCTACCTCAAACTGCCGCGCGAGGAGAATCTCTTCGAACAAGCCATCCGCGATTGTGAGACTTTGGCCAACTTGATAGGTCATCGAGGCATGTCCCTGCAGATTGAAGCTGTAACCGTCTTCCAGCGATTCGCTCGTCGAAAATGCTTCGTCGAGCGTTTGGTCATAGAGGCCAGCAACGTCTTCCGCAACAAAGGAGAGGGGGCTGGTCGGGGTAAGCTGCCCCGTGGCTGAACCGGTCATCGCGATCGAGACGAAGAGACCTAATGCGGAGACTGAGGTGAAGCGATGCTTGAGTTGCATAATCAGATGAGTTGAAGTTGGAACGTGATGCACGCGCGGGAGGCGTGACAGGAAGATCAACTGACTGGGCGGAGGTACGCCGTGGTCGGCGGACGCAGACAGGGTCGGCCGAGTGGAGCACCTCGCGGAGTCATGTTGCTCGCGGCAAACCTAAGCGAGCGGGAGCGAAAGTCGATTGACTGGAGGTCCAGCCGAAGTAGACTCCTGGTCAAGAAGAAATTGATCTGACACCGAGGGGCGATGCAACACAGAACGAAGCCCAGCTACGAGTTGCTCGGCGACGGAGAACCGCCTGCGACGACCCGGAGCCGACTCATCGAGGCGGCGCTGGACCTGTTCTACAGTCAGGGCTTTCACGCAACTGGCGTGGATCAATTGCTGCAGTATGCAGGCGTAGCGAAGCAGACGTTTTACAACCACTTCGAAAGCAAGGACGAGCTCGCCGTCGCGGCGGTAAAGCTCCGTGACAAGCGCGAACTCGACTCATTGCTGAATGGCATTCAACAGCGGGCCGGCGACGACCCGCGAGCATCGCTTGTTGCGATCTTCGACACCGTAGACAGCTGGTTCACCGATCCGAACTACATCGGCTGCCTCTTCATCCATGCCGTTGCGGAGTTCCCATCAAAGCATGATCCGGTTCACCAGGCGGCTGTTCAGCACTGGAGCGATGCCCGTTCTGCCTTCCGTCGGTGGGCTGTACTTGCCGGAGCACACGACGCCGACGGATTGACCGACGAGCTCGTTCAGCTGTTGCAGGGCGCGTTCACCCGTCGCCTCATGGAAGGGGCCGACGATGCGGCAAGAGTCGCCCAACGCTCCGCCCTCCGGGCGATCGACTTCTACATCGTCCCGTAGCCGATCGCACCTCGTGTCGGACCTGCACGAAAGCTGATGTCAGGCGGAGCCGACGTGGGTCAGGCAGGTGCGTCTGATCCCAACTTGACCTGAACGGCCTCGCGTTCAACCGCGTCATTGATCTCAAACAGCGCGGCGTCGGTGAAGCCCATGAGGCCGGCGATCAGGACGGCCGGGAAGGATTGGCGGGTCGCGTTGTAGGTCATGACGCTGTCGTTGTAGTGCTGGCGGGCGAAGGCGATGCGGTTCTCGGTGCTCGTCAGCTCCTCCATGAGGCGGCTGGTCTGGGTGTCAGCCTTGAGCTCGGGATAGTCCTCCTGCACGACCATCAGCCGAGACAGCAGGGCGGTCATCTCGCCTTCGTTCTGCGCGAGCTGCCGGACAGCCGAGGCGTTCGAAGGATCGGCGGCGGCGGCGTTGCTGGCGGCGTAGGCCTGGCTGCGGGCCTGCATGACGCGGTCGAGCGTCTCCTTCTCGTGCGTCATGTACCCCTTGACGGCCTCGACGAGGTTAGGAATGAGGTCGTACCGCCGCTTGAGCTGGACGTCGATCTGGCTGAAGGCGTTACGGAACCGCTCGCGGAGGCTGACGAGCCGGTTGTAGAAGACGATACCGAGGACGCTCGCGACGATCAGCGCCAGAACGATGAGGCCGACGATGACGATGAGGATCTCGGTCACGGGAGCAATGTAGCGTCAACCACGACGGTTCGGCAGTATTGAACCCGCGGCAAAAGGTCGGGAGCCAACGAAAGCAGCCCCGGATGCTGTGAAGCATCCGGGGCTGAGAGTTACGCCGGCAGTGACCTACTTTCCCGCTGAAGCAGTATCATCGGCCCGTCGGGCTTAACGGCCGTGTTCGGGATGGGAACGGGTGTGACCCCGACGGTATGGCCACCGGCGAAGCCTGGAACACGCGGTTAGGCGTATTCCAGACGTTGATCGAGTAGGAGATTCGTGATGTGGGTGCTTTGATCTAGCACCAATTCTAGCTCTCATCGTCCGTCGACGGGAGTCGGACGGATGGTGATAAGAGCGGTCAAGCGTTCGACCATTAGTACCGGTGACCTGAATGTGTTACCACACTTATAGGTCCGGCCTATCGACCCGATGGTCTATCGGGGGTCTCACGCCCAAAGGGCAGGGAATCATGATCTTGACACGGGCTTCACGCTTAGATGCTTTCAGCGTTTATCCGTTCCGCACTTAGCTATCCTGCCGTGCCTCTAGCGAGACAACAGGTACACCAGGGGTGCGTCCTTCCCAATCCTCTCGTACTAGGGAAGAATTGCCTTCAAGATTCCTACGCCCACAGCAGATAGGGACCGACCTGGCTCACGCCGGTCTGAACCCAGCTCGCGTGCCGCTTTAAGTGGCGAACAGCCAAACCCTTGGGACCGCCTTCAGCCCCAGGATGCGACGAGCCGACATCGAGGTGCCAAACCGCACCGCCGCTATGGGCGCTCGGGTGCGATCAGCCTGTTATCCCCGGGGTACCTTTTATCCCTTGAGCGATAGCCCTTCCACACAGAACTACCGGATCACTAAGGCCGCCTTTCGGCTCTGCTCCACATGTCCGTGTCGCAGTCAAGCATGCTTCTACCTTTGCGCTCTTCGGACGATTGCCAACCGTCCTGAGCATGCCTTTGCGGTCCTCCGTTACTCTTTAGGAGGAGACCGCCCCAGTCAAACTAACCAACTAGCACGGTTCCCCATCCAGTTTCATGGCTTGGGGTGAGATGCCGATCATGCACAGGGTGGTATTTCACCTTTGGCTCCACGGCCCCCGCAAGGGCCGTTTCCATGCCTCCCACCTATGCTACGCAGTACAAAACCGTCATCAGTACCAGTCTATAGTAAAGGTCCACGGGGTCTTTCCGTCTTGCTGCGGGTACGCGGCATCTTCACCGCGACTTCAATTTCACCGAGTCCGTAGTTGAGACAGCGCGCCAGTCGTTACGCCGTTCATGCACGTCAGAACTTACCTGACAAGGAACTTCGCTACCTTAGGACCGTCATAGTTACGGCCGCCGTTTACCGGTGCTTCAGTCGTCAGCTCTCACCGACTCCCTTAACATTCCGGCACCGAGCAGGCGTCACTCTGTATACGTCCACTTGCGTGTTTGCACAGAGCTGTGTTTTTGATAAACAGTCGCCAGCGCCGGTTTCTGCGCCCTCTTGCGAGGGACCCCTTATCCCGAAGTTACGGGGTGAATTTGCCTAGTTCCTTAACCACGGTTCTCTCGAGCGCCTGAGGTTACTCACCTCACCTACCTGTGTCAGTTTTAGTACGGTCAACCATTTCGTCACTCCCGCGCTTTTCTCGGCCGCACCTTCGTACGCTTCGGAATCAAAACGTCCTCGGCCTTGCGGCACGCCCACAACTAGAGGGGCGACGCAATCCGGTGCGACACACGCGAAAGATCAACCTCCATGGCCGGTGCAGGAATATTAACCTGCTGTGCATCGTCTACGCCTTTCGGCCTCGACTTAGCTTCCGACTAACCCTGGGCGGAATTACCTTCCCCAGGAAACCTTAGGTTTTCGGCGGGCAGGATTCTCACCTGCCTTATCGTTACTTATGCCGGCATTCTCACTTGCACACGCTCCACGGATCCTTCCGGTACCGCTTCAAAGCTGAGTGCAACGCTCGCCTACCACGCTTACGCGTCCGCTGCTTCGGTATTCTGCTTATTCCCGATCATTTACGGCGCCCTCCTGCTCGACCAGTAAGCTATTACGCACTTTTTAAATGGTGGCTGCTTCTAAGCCAACATCCTGGTTGTCATAGCAGAAAGACTTCCTCACGAACTAAGCAAAATTTAGGGACCTTAGCAGGCGATCAGGGTTGTTTCCCTTTTGACCGTCAAGATTATCCCCGACGGACTCACTGCCAGGATAGTTCCGTAGGTATTCGGAGTTTGGTAGGGATGGGTACCCGGGTAGGGCCCCATTCCCTTTCAGTAGCTCTACCCCCTACGGATAGTTGCCTGACGCTGCCCCTAGAGGCATTTCGGCGAGAACCAGATATTTCCCGGTTTGATTAGACTTTCACTCCTCCCCGCAGGTCATGCCAAAACTTTTCAACGTTTAAGGCTTCGGTCTTTCCGCACCTGTTACGGTGCGTGCAACCTGCCCACGGGTAGATCACCGGGTTTCGGGCGGCAAACGTGCGACTGTACGCCATTTTAAGACTCGCTTTCGCTTCGGCTCCGGAGGTTGACCTCCTTAGCCTCGCCACACGCCTGCACTCGCCGGCCCATTATGCAAAAGGTACGCCGTCACCCATAAAGGGCTCCGACCGCTTGTAAGTGTACGGTTTCAGGTACTGTTAACTCGGCTTACGCCGTGCTTTTCACCTTTCAATCGCTCTACTGATAAACTATCGGTCACTGAGGAATACTTAGCCTTGGATGGTGGTCCACCCTGTTTCATACGGAGTTCCACGAGCTCCGTACTACTCTGGTACGTCTCCTGTCGGTCTCGGTCTTTACATACGGGGCTGTCACCCTCTTTGGCCTGCCATTCAAGCAGTTCTGCTGACTGTTCCGATCCTTTGAGACGCCCGCAACCCCGGAACGAATTCCGGTTTGGGCTAGGTCCGCGTTCGCTCGCCGCTACTTGCGGAGTCGTTGTTACTTTCCTTTCCTCCAGGTACTTAGATGTTTCAGTTCCCTGGGTTCGCTTCCGACGCCTATGCGTTCAACGTCGGATGACGGATGTTAGTCCGCCGGGTTTCCCCATTCGGAGATTCACGGGTCATGCGCCTGATTGCCGGCTAACCGTGACTTATCGCAGGCTTCAACGTCCTTCTTCGCTTCTCAGTGCCGAGGCATCCACCGTACACCCTTAGTAGCTTGACCACACTTATCTCGATCCGGCCTAGGCCGATCGGGACGGTGGTCGCCGAAAAGGTGCTCGATCAATTGAGCCTCCGACGACCTCGTCGGGGCCCGCACCATTCCACGTCCTACAGTGTCTGGTAACACTGCAGCGTGATTCACATCGTGTTGAACCTTCCTACTCGATTGTCAAAGAGCACCGGCTTGCACCGGGTCTGCCGACCGAAGTCGGCGGGTTGCCGACACGTGGTCGGCGTCGGGTAGCGTATGCCGCCCGAGTGGTTGGTCAAGCGTCGGCTTTCGCCTCTGTCTTGCCTTCCGTCCCGCTTTCTTGTCGACCCGAAGGTCGTCGTTTCGGCGGGCGGCAAGAGTAGGCGGGTGTTGGCAGACGGCAAGTTCTGCGGGTGATTTTCCTGCCGTCGTCGCTGGAAGTGTCAGAGATTTGCAAGGAAACGCACATCGTTCTCGACGAACTGCCTGATGTTTCTCACGCCGTATTTGCGCATCGCGATCCGCTCAACGCCGAAGCCAAAGGCCCAGCCGGAAAATTCTTCCGGGTCGATTCCGCATGTCGTCAGCACATTCGGGTGCACCATGCCGCAACCGCCCAGCTCGATCCACTGCTGGCGGTCGGGGAACCAGACGTCGCATTCGGCCGACGGCTCGGTGAAGGGGAAGAAGCTGGGCCTGAGCCTCACCTTGGCGTCTTCGCCGAAGTATGCCTGCACGAACTGCAAGATGGTGCTCTTGAGGTCGATCATCGTGACGTTTTTGCCGACGACCAGGGCCTCGAGCTGGTGGAACATCGACAGGTGCGTGTCGTCGTGCGTGTCGGGCCTGTAGACGCGGCCCGGGATGACGACGCGAATGGGTGGGGGCGTCGTCTGCATGATGCGGATCTGCACCGTGCTCGTCTGTGTGCGCAGCAGTTCGCGGTCGCCGGAGGACGATTCGCCGTCGGTTTGCAGGTAGAAGTTGTCGAGCGGATCCCGGGCGGGGTGGCTTTCCGGGATGTTGAGTGCGACGAAGTTGTGAAACTCGTCTTCCAGCTCCGGCCCTTGGCCGACGTCGAAGCCCATGCGGCCGAAGAGCTCGACGAGTTCGTCGACGACCCGCATCACCGGGTGCCGTTTGCCGACGTCGGGGCGGGTTCCGGGCTCGGTGACATCGATGAGCGGCCCGGCGACTTTGGGAGCCAAGCCGGCGACTTTCTCCTCGAATGCGGCGGTCAACTGGTTCTGCAAGGCGTTGACGGCCTGGCCTAGGGCGGGGCGTTCTTCCTTGGCGACGCGGCCGAGGAGCTTCATCAGGGCTTTGACTTCCCCCTTGGCTCCGAGATAGCGGATGCGGAACGCCTCGACGGCCTCACTGTCGCCGGCGGCATCGAGGGCGGCTTGTGCTTGGGACGTCAGGCGGGCGACGATGTCGGCCGGTGCCTCTTCACTGGACATAAGGCAGGTTAGCCGGGGCGACGGGCGTTATGCTGCCGGGCATGCAGGAGCAACCGGTGACCGTTCAGACAGACAAGGCCTCAGCGGCCATCGCGATGATCGCGGGCCTTCTCGTGCTGCTGATGTCGCCCCGCCTGGTGATGTTCGTGCTGAGAGGCGGGGAGTTGTCGTCGCCTTTCCTGGCACCGGACGGGAGCGTGGTGCCGTACACGCAGACGGCGGCGTTCTGGTCGGACTTGGGGCTGACGGGCTTCGCGATCGCGAGCCTTGCTTTTGGGGCAGTCTTACTCGCAAAGCCGACGCGGCCGATGTTGAGCGTCGCGTTCGGCCTGATGGCGTTGGCCGGCCTGATGAACGCGGGCGTCGTCGTCGGCTTCTACGCGAAGGGCCTGGGCCTGGCGATGGTGTCGCTGCTGGCGGCGATCTTTTCGATCTGGAACTGCGTGAGCCTGTTCGGCGTCATTGGCCGGTCTGGATCAGCTCGATCGATCGCTTGAGCAACTTTTCGAGCGAGGCCGGCTTGTGGAAGTAGTCGTTAACGCCTCGAGCTTCGGCGTACTGCTGGTGACGAACGCCGTCGTTGCCGGTGAGCATGATGATGAACGGCTTCTCGCTGGGCAGGCGGTCGTTCTTGAGCTTTTCGAGCACCAGGAACCCACTCCGACCCGGCAACATCATGTCGAGGACGATCAGGTCGATCTCCTCTCGCTCGGCGATCTCGACTGCCTTGTTGCCGTTGCGGCTGGTGAAGAGCTTGCACCCGGTCGGCTCGAAGGCTGCTTCCAGCGTTTGAACAACGTCAGGGTCGTCATCAACGATCAACACGCTCTTGCCGACGAGAGGGCCGTCTGGGGTCGGTTCGGGCTCCGGGCTCGAGGGTTCATCGGCTTCGTCTACGACATCGGACTCGAGTTCCTCAACAGGCATCGTGGTCGATTGTCCGCGTGCAACCGATAGGAAGTCAAGCTACAACATGTCCGCACCGACCTTTCGACGTTTGCAGCCCGCCATGGATGGCGGTCGCGGTTGAGGGTCCGGGCAGTTCACGCAGGGACGCGTGCATGCACATCGCCAGCCACATCCGGTTTCCGAGCCTCGATCATCGTCTTCCTGACGATGCCCGCGATCGGCCCATCTTGTTCTTCGATAGCGGTCTGGGCGGCCTGACGGTCGCCTCCGCCTGTCGCCGGCTCATGCCGGACGAGAAGATCATCTACGTCGGCGACACCGCCCGCGTGCCCTATGGATCGAAGAGCGACAACGCCATCCGCGCCGCCTCGACACAATTGCTGCGGGCGACTTTTGAGCGCCTTGCGACGACGAACGAGCTGCCGAAGCACGTTGTCATCGCGTGCAACAGCGCGTCTGCCGTTGCCAAGCAGGCACTTCGCGACATCGCGACGCCCCTGGGCATCGGCGTGACGGGCATGATCCAGCCGGGTGTTCGCGCGGCCTGCGTCGCCGGCGGGACCCGGCCTAGGCCCGCCATCGGGGTCATCGCCACGGACGCGACCATCCGAAGCCGGGCGTACGACACCGCGATCATTCACCGTCGGCCGCGGTCGCATGTGCTGCTCCGGGCCACGCCTCTGTTGGTGCCGATGGTCGAGGAAGGGCGAAAGGAGGACGACCCGCTCGTTCGACTGTCGCTCCGGCAGTATCTGCTACCGATGATCCAACGGGCGGAAAAGCTCGCCGACCGACTGGACGCCCTGGTGCTGGCCTGCACGCACTACCCGCTGCTGGCCAACGCCATACGCGACGTCGTGGGCCCCAGAGACGACGGTCGTCGACTCGGCAGAGTCGTGTGCACGCGACCTCCTCCAGCGGCTCAAGAAGCACGATCTTCTCCGTCACCCCGGGCAGCCGACGTCGACGCCTCGACTGCTCGTGACCGACGTCCCGGCACGGTTCGGCAAGCTCGCGACCCGCTTCCTCGGCGAGGCCGTTGCGGAGCCTGAACTGCTCACCGTCGACGACACGCCACTACCCGAGACGCGCGACCGCCTCATGGTCGCGTAATCTGAAGCCGCCATGCACCAGAAAGCCGCCCGACGTCTGACCCTCTGCACCTGCGTGTCGGCGGCGCTCGTTGGTAGCGGGTGCAACATCGAACCGGCGGGCGATCCGTTCGATCCGGACCGCAACATCAAGGTCCAGCCGTCGCTCATGGTCGCCGTTGTCGCGACGGCAGGCGTCATCGGCACGGGCATGAACGTACTCGGCATCGAGACCGGACCCACGCCACGCGATTACGCCAAGACCCTGGCCGACCCTGATGCGGAGCCGGATATGCAACGGCAGGCGATTGATGGGCTGGTCAAAAGGCGGGGCGGACGCACCGAGGCCTACACCTCCCTCTACGCCGCCATCGCCGGGGATGACAGCGAAAACGACCTCGTACGCTCCTCCGCCGTCCGAGCCCTCGGCAAATCCGAGGCAGACGATCAGGCCGCCCAGCTCGTCGAACTTCTCGACGATCCCTCCGCTTGGGTCCGACTCGAAGCGGCCAAGGCGTTGATCTACGTGCCGAACCGCGACGCGGTGCCCACGCTGCTCGCCCGGGCCGGTGACGAGCAGGAAGACCAGGACGTCCGTATCGCCGCCGTCGCGGCGTTGCGGCACTACCCGATGCCGGAAGTCGTCGAACGACTCACCGCCTCGCTGGAAGCCGATCCGTTCGCGTTGGCGTTCCAGGCCCGGATGTCGCTCGTCGCCATCTTCGGCACCGATCGCGGTTACGAGCCCGACCGCTGGTCCGACCTGCCGTTGAGCGACGAGGTGGCCCCCTCGTGAGGGCCGTCCGGTTCGACGGCAAGGTGCGGTTCGAGACCGCGACGCCTGTCCCCGCACGTCCGCCGGGCGAGGCGCTGCTGCGGGTCCGACAGGCGGGCGTCTGTGCGACCGATCTCGAGATCGCCCGCGGCTACATGGGCTTCACCGGCATCCTCGGGCACGAGTTCGTCGCGACGGTCGAAGAAGCGGACGACGCGACGCTCGTCGGCAAACGCGTCGTCGGCGAGATCAACTGCACCTGCGGAACCTGCGACCTCTGCACCGGCGGACTGTCCACCCACTGCCGGAACCGAACCGTCCTGGGCATCGTCGGCCGCGACGGGTGCTTCGCCGACTTCTGCACGCTTCCTGAGGACAATCTTCACGTTTTGCCCGACGATGTTTCGGACGAAGAGGCCGTCTTCGTCGAACCGCTTGCGGCCGCCTTTCAGGTTCAACGGCAACTCGGACCCGCCTTGGCCAAGGGCACCTACGTGACCGTCCTGGGCGGCGGTCGTCTGGGGCTGCTCGTGGCGCAGGTGCTTCACCTGACCGGTGCTGCGGTGCGGGTCGTCGGACGCAACGCGTCGAAGCTGGCGCTCTGCGAGCGGTGGGGCATCCGCGCCCGGCACCTTCGAGAAGTCGAGCCGCGACACGATCAAGCCGTCGTCGTCGATTGCACGGGCAACGCGGCGGGACTCGGCATCGCCGCGGCGATGTGCAGGCCGCGGGGGACGCTGGTCCTTAAAAGCACGGTCGCGCCCTCGCCATCGGGTCAGCCGCTGGATCTGGCACCGCTGGTGATTGACGAAATCACGCTCCTTGGCAGCCGATGCGGGCCGTTTCCGCCGGCGATCAGGGCTTTGGCGGAGGGGCGGGTCGACGTGACGTCGCTCGTGAGTCGTCGGATGCGTGTCGAAGACGCCGTCGAGGCGATGCGGGTCGCCGACGCGTCTGGCGTGTTGAAGGTCTTGCTGACGATGTGAAGGAACGGGCGCTTGCCGGTCTACCGTGACGGGCGGGCGTCGCACCAGGGGCATCATCATGACACAGCAGAACAAGCCAACCGCCATCGTCGTGTGTGACGGAACCCGCGAGAGTGAGGTCTTGCTGGCGGTGGCGAAAACAAAGCACGAGGTTATTGAAGTCGATCTGGCGGACTCGACCATGAGCGATCTGCTGGCCGCGACGGCGGTGCTGGCGCAGGTCGCATCGGCCGCCAAGTCCAGCGGCGGTCGCATCGCCTTCCTGCCACTCCGCTGCGGTCGGGGATCGTCGATGATCAGCCAGGCGGTCGAGTGGCAACAGACTGCCGAGGAGTTGCTTCGCCACGGCCACACGCTCGACGGCATGCGGCTCGAGATGCCGTTGTTGGATCTGGACGACACCCGTTTTCAAGAGCTGGCGACGCAACTTGCCGTAGGCACGCGTCAGGCGGAAGCGGCGTAGGGGATCGTGGGGCGAACTTGTGAAAGAGTTGATGTCGACGCACACGTGTCGAGTCGAAAGATGGCGAACACTTCGAGTCTGGGATTGCAGCGGGGCTTGTGCCGCAGCTACCTCGGACAACCCAACCCTGCACCTGTCTGGACGAACGCTCGAGTTCGTTCGACGTCGCCAGCCAAGTCGCTCGGCCAGTATGTGCGTTATCAGAATCAACCCGTCATCCTGAGTGAGCGAAGCGAGCCGAAGGATCTCGGCTGGACACGCGTGTTGGCACGAGGTCCTTCGGCTCGCTTCGCTCGCTCAGGATGACGGGAACGCTCACTACGGTCGGAACGAGAACGGTGATCCGCCCCCTCACATCCGGTTCGGGTGCTCGATCCCGAGAAGATCAAGCCCCTTCGCCAACGTCCGGCCTGCCAGCTTCGCCAAAGCCAATCGACTCGTGCGGACGTCGCCCTCGCTCTTGAGGATCGGGCACGCGTCGTAGAAACGGCTGAACGCCCGGGCCAGGTCGTACAGGTACGAGCACAGGACGTGCGGGCGAAGGTCGCGGGCGACCTGTTGGACGACGTCGCCGAAGGTGATGAGCTGCTTGGCAAGTGCCAGTTCTTCGGGAGAATCGAGCTGTTTCACCTCGTCGCCGATATCGAGGCCGGCATCGATCGGCCTTGTCGAGGACGCTCTGCACGCGGGCGTGGGCGTACTGCATGTACGGCCCGCTGTTGCCGTCGAGGCGGAGCATTTCATCGAAGCTGAAGACGTAGTCGCTGGCCCGATCTTTCGACAGGTCCGCGTACTTCACGGCCCCGATGCCGACGGCGCGGGCGAGATCCGCCTTGGCCTTGTCATTGCAGGTTCGGCGTCGACTCGTCGACCACCACGCGTGCCCGCTGCTCGGCCTCATCGAGCAAATCCGCGAGTTTGATCGTGCCGCCGTCACGGGTCTTGAGGGGGCGACCGCCTTCGCCCAGGACGCTGCCGAAGCTGGCGTGCTCGTACGAGACACGGCCGACGTCGCGCCAGTCATCGAGCTTCTCGGCAGCGACTTTGGCGGTGGCGAAGATCTGCGCGAAGTGCTGGCCTTGCCGGGCATCGACGAAGTAGAGCACGCGGTCGGCATCGAGCTCCGTCGCACGGAACCGGACGGCCGCAAGGTCGGTCGTGCCGTAGCAGTAGCCGCCGTCTGACTTGCGAATCATCAGCGGCGACTTGAAGTCGCCGGCGAAGCTGACGAGCGCCCCGTCGCTCACCTCTGCAACACCGGATTTCTCGAGTTCTTCTGCAATTTCTGCAAGTTTTGGGTTGTAGAACGATTCACCGCGCTCGTCGTCGACGGTCAGCCCGACGTTGAGCCGGCCGTAGATGGGGAGGTAGTCTTTGCGGGTTTCGTCAACAAGCCGTTGCCAGGCGTCACGTTCGGCCGACTCGCCGCTTTGCAGGCGAACGACCGCCTCGCGAGCCTTCTGCTTGAAGTCGTCGTCGTCGTCGAAGCGTCGTTTGGATTCTCGGTAAAAAGCTTCCAGATCGCCGATGGAAGCGTCCGCTGCCCCGCCGGCTTCGTCGAGGCGGGCGATGAGCATGCCGAACTGCGTCCCCCAGTCGCCGACATGGTTCTGACGGATGACGTCGTGCCCCAGGAAGTCGAGCACGCGGGCGGCACAATCGCCCAGGATGGTCGAGCGGATGTGCCCGACGTGCATCTGCTTGGCAATGTTGGGAGACGAGTACTCGACGACGACCGTCTCCGGGTCGGCAGCGGCGGGGATGCCGAGGCGGTCGTCGCAGAGGGCCGCGGTGGCTTGCTCGGCGACCCAGGTCGGGGCAAGACGAAAGTTGATGAAGCCGGGGCCGGCGACTTGGGGGGTCTCGGCGAGCAGGGCGTTGTCGGCGATGCGGGCGACGACGTCGGTCGCCAACTGCCGCGGATTCACGGACCGGCCCCGCTCTTTCTTGAGTCGGCCCGACACAGACATCGCCGCGTTCGACTGATAATCCCCCTTGGCCGGGTCCTGACACGCAGCCACCAAAGGGTCGATCGAGTCGTAGCCGGTCACGTCCGAGAACGCCCGGGCGACGAGGGCGTGGAGGGCGGAGGCGGGTGTTTGAAGGCTCATGAGCAAGATCGTGATGCGAGCGATGGGTGGTGTGACCGTCGAGGCATTCGGGTTGAAACTAAGGGCGTCGCCGATCGTATAGGCTAAAGGTCAGGACTCGCCCGGCTGCGGGCGGAGGTTCTGTAGGCCGACATACCCGTAGAGATGGCACCCATGGAAGAACAGGCACCGACGCGACGTTCCGGCATCTCCCGCCACGCCGCCAGTCGGCTCCTGGCGGCCTTAGCCGGCGTGGTCGTGGTGGGTGGCCTGGCCTGCGTCGGCACCGCCGGGGCGGACGAAGTCGCACCGCCGAATGGTCCGATGCTGGTCGACGGTTCGGGCTCTTCCGTAGGCGAGGCCATGATGTTGGCTTCCGCGCCGGAACTCGTTAACGCGACGACGCTTAAGCGACGAGCCATCGACGCGGCCAAGGTCGGCCATCTCGACGAGACGCGCGACCTCCTCGCCCAGGCCCTCCAGCTTCGGCCCGACGATCCGGCCCTTCGGCAGATGGACGCGTGGGTCGCGGATTTCCAGGAGCAACGAGAAGCCTTCGCCGCGGACCGCAGGAAAGCCTTCGATCGGCAGGTGAAGGACGTTCATGTGTTGATTGACAACGGCTTCCGTTCGCACGCCATCCGCGCCGCAAACGGGGCGGCATCGCTCGCGGAGGACGAGCAGGCGTTCAAGAACGAGGCCTGGGTGCAAGAGCTGATCGCCGAGAGCGAGCAGCTTGGCCTGGCCTATCAGGACAATGGGCAATGGCTTAAGGCCATGCGGGTTTGGGCAGATCTGGCCGGTGTGGAGCAGCAGGAGCCCAAGTGGTCCGAAGCCCTCAAGACGACCCAGCGTCGCGTACGCCTGCTCGCCACGTATGTCCCTGAACACCTGACGGAGCTTCGCGACGAAGCTCAGGACGAACTCGCCGCCGTCGACAAGGTCCTTGCCGACGCCCGAGCGCTCGACAACGAAGACGCAGGCGACCCGGTCGACGACCCGGACCTCACCGACGGCGAAGCCGGCGACGCGACCGACGGCCCCTCCACCCAACCGGCAGAAGACGACGTCGAGCTGCTGGCCGAGGAGTTCAAGCGCGACTGGCGCGACTCCGTCAAGGGGATCACGATGACCATGCTCCGCGACGCCCTCAAGGACGCCCGGCAGTACCACGTCCGTGAGGCTTCCATGCGGGAAATGCTCCTAGGTGGGCTCGACGCACTCGATGCCATCGCCACCACGCGGGGCCTTGAAGCGACCTTCCCGTCGCTCCAGGACGAGCAGGCGACCCGGCGCTTCCTCGACGGCCTGGCCGAGCAACGTCAAGCGCTCGAAGGCGACCGCGAGCCCGACGAGGGCCAGATGTCGACCCTCCTCCGCACCGTCACCGCCCTCAATAATCGCACCATCCAGCTGCCTGACGAGGTCCTCGTCTCCGAGTTCGCCGACGGCTCGCTCTCGCAGCTCGACCCGTTCACCGCCGTCATCTGGCCGAGCCAGGTCGCGGAGTTCAGGAAGAGCACGCAGGGGCAGTTCGTGGGCGTCGGGATCAAGATCAGGGCCGAAGTGTCGGGCGACCTCCGGGTCGTCAGCCCACTCCCGGGTGGCCCGGCCATCGAGAGCGGCATCCGCTACGGCGACGTCATCACCCACATCGACGGCAAAAGTGCCCACGGCATCACGGACACCGATGCCGTCAAGGTCATCACCGGTGAACCCGGAACTGACGTCACCCTCACCGTCCGCACGATCGACGGCGACATCAGCGACCACGTCCTGGCACGCCGGCAGATCGAAGTCCGCAGCATCACCGGCTGGCGGCAGCAATCAGGTGGCGGCTGGGACTGGCTTGCCGACGAGCAGTCGAACATCGGCTATCTCCGCCTGACCAACTTCCAGAAGACCACCGCCGACGAGCTGTCGGCCGCATTGTCCGAGCTGGAAGCTCAAGACGTTCGCGGCATCGTCCTGGACCTTCGCTACAACCCCGGCGGGCTCCTGCAGAGTGCCGTCGCCGTGTCGGACCAGTTCCTGACCGGCCGCGAGGGCAACGGCGAGATCGTCACCACCCGCGGCGACCGCGATGCCGTGCGACGCCAAAGCTTCCGCGCGAGCCGAAGCCGATCCGACGTCATGGTGCCGATGGTCGTGCTGGTCAACGGCTACAGCGCCTCCGCCAGCGAGATCGTCAGCGGTGCCCTCCGTGACAACGGCCGGGCCCTGGTCGTCGGCGAGCGGACCTTCGGCAAGGGGAGCGTGCAGATGCTCTTCAACCTCGGCCGACGCGGCGGCGACGCTTGGCTCAAGCTCACCACCAGCCACTACTACCTGCCCAGCGGTCGAAACATCCACAAGGAAGAGCTGGACACCGAGTGGGGCGTCGATCCCGACGTCGTCGTCCAGATGACCCACCGGCAGGCCCGGGACGCCATCCTCGCACGGCAGGCCTTGGACGTGCTACGCGACGACGACCTCCCTGCGACCGTCGAAGTCGAAGACGGTGAAGAGCAGGACGCCCTTGAGGTCTTGCTGGAGAACGACGCTCAACTGTCTGCCGCAATGCTGCTCCTTCGGATGCAGCTTGCCGGCGACGGCGTGATGTAATCGGTGCTAAACGAGGCGGGTTCTCCGCGTTGATGTGGTACGGGCGAAGCCGATGTTCTGCGATTGCAGTCAAGGGGCTTCGCCCGAAGCACGTCTGGCTTTGGCGGTCTGAGCCGGTTGCTCCGCTTCCGTTGCTCCTGCTTTGCCCTGTGAGCAAGTCAGGTCTCCGGTAGCCAAGGCGCGAAGCACCAAGCACCCCACATTTGGACGGAGTCGAGCTACCAGATCAACGCCTAGCTGACCGCGCTACACGTCGAGGTTCTTCACCTCGAGGGCATGCTCCTCGATGTACTTGCGACGGCTCTCGACGTCGTCACCCATCAGCACGCTAAACAGCCGCTCGGCCTCTTCGGCCTGCTCGAGCGTCACGCGGAGCAGCTTGCGACGCTCCGGGTCGAGCGTCGTCTCCCACAACTGATCGGCGTTCATCTCGCCCAGGCCCTTGTAACGTTGGACTTCGAGGCCGCTCTTGGCGAGACGGAATAGCGCCGGCAGCAACCCCGCAACGCCGGCGACCTCCATCTCGTCCGTGTCTCTGAGGAACGCGTAGCGGGTCGCCAGAAGCTCGCCGGTCACGCTTTCTTCTTGCGTGAGCAGGTAATCGTCGATTCGAAGGTCGCGCTCGGCAAGCCAGGCAACCAGCGTTTCAAGCTCCTTGACCTCGTGCAGGTCGTCGGGCGTCATCTGCTCGACCGGCGACTCGCCTTCAACTTCCGCTTCGGCCTTGGGCATCGCCGCGGTGGCAGCTTCAAGGTCGCGGAACAGCACGGTTCGGCCGTGCAGTTCTGCCTTGGCGTGGGGGAGTTTGCCGTCGTTCTGCTCGCGGAATGCGAGGAAGTCACCGAAGTCGATGCCGCGACGCTCGATCATATCGGCCAGGTCGTCGAGCCGTTGCAGCTTGCCGATGACTTGGCGAAGGTCGTCGCCCTCGATGCGGTTCACTTCATCGCCCTCGTCGTCTCGGACGACCAGGCTGGTGCCGTCGATGCCGAGGTCGACGTAGATCTCCTGCATCCGCTTCTCGTTCAGAACGTACTCGCCCGTCTTGCGACGCTTCTGCTTCACCTGATACAGCGGCGGCTGGGCGACGTAGACGCGGCCGTCGCGGATGAGTTCGGGCATGTGCCGGAACAGGAAGGTCAGCAGCAACGTCCGGATGTGACTCCCGTCAACGTCGGCGTCGGTCATGATGACGACCTTGCCGTAGCGACGCTTCGAGTCGTCGTAATCGTCCCGCAGGCCGGCACCGATGGCGGTGATGAGGGTGCGAATTTCGTTGTGCCCGAGCATCTTGACGATGGTCGCCTTCTCGACGTTCAGCAGCTTGCCACGAAGCCCGAGGATGGCCTGAACCTCGCTGTCGCGCCCGCCCTTGGCGGTGCCGGCAGCGGAGTCGCCTTCCACCAGGAACAGCTCCGTAATCTCGTTGCTCTTCGATCGGCAGTCCGTCAGCTTGCCCGGCAGGGCTGAGCCGTCGAGGGCGTTCTTGCGACGCGTCAGGTCCCGCGCCTTCCGTGCCGCCTCGCGAGCCTCCGCTGCGGAGACGCCTTTCTCGAAGACCATCTTGGCAATCTTCGGATTCTCCTCGAAGAAGCGACCCAGCTCCTCGTTGACCGCCTGCTGGACAAAGCCTTCGACTTCGCTGTTGCCGAGCTTCGTTTTGGTCTGGCCTTCGAACTGCGGATTGCTGACCTTGACGCTGATGACGACCGTCAGCCCCTCACGCAGGTCATCGCCGGACGGCGTGACATTTTTCACCAGGCCCGCCGACTTGGCGTAGCGATTAACGGTGCCGGTGAGGGCACTCTTGAAGCCAGACAGGTGCGTGCCACCCTCGGCCGTGTTGATGTTGTTGGCGAATGTGACAACCGACTCGTTGAACGAGTCGTTCCACTGCAACGCGACCTCCAACGAGTGACCGGCCTCGGCGGGCTCCTGGGCGAAGCGGACGACGGGCGTCAGCGTGGTCTTGGCGTCGTTGAGGTACTGGACGTACTCGACGAGCCCGTCGTCGTACTTGAAGTCGTCACGCTTGTTCTTGCCCTCGACCTTCTCACGCTCGTCTTCGAGCGCGATGTGCAGGCCTTCGTTCAGGTAGGCCAGCTCGCGGAAGCGCTTAGCCAGCACGTCGTAGGTGAAGTTGACGTCCGGGAAGATCTGCGGATCGGGCTTGAAGGTCACCTTCGTGCCGGTCTTCTCCCGGCTGCCGATGACCTTGAGGTCTTGAGTTTTGTGACCACGCTCAAAGCCCATGTGGTGGACCTCGCCCCCGCGACTGACTTCAACCTCCAGGAACTCGGCCAGCGCGTTCACGACTGACGCCCCCACACCGTGCAAACCTCCGGAGGTCTTGTAAGCCCCCTTGCCGCTCTGGTTCTCGAACTTGCCGCCTGCCCCGAGTTTGGCGAAGACGACCTCGACCGTCGGGATGCCTTCGGTCGGGTGGATGCCGACCGGAATGCCCCGGCCGTTGTCGGTGATGCTGCACGACCCGTCGGCGTTGATTTTGACGTGAATCGAGTCGCAGTGCCCGGCCCCGGCCTCGTCGATGGAGTTGTCGGCGATCTCGTAGACCAGGTGGTGCAGGCCACGGGCGGTCGTGTCGCCGATGTACATGCCCGGGCGGGTGCGGACGTGCTCGACACCCTCCAGGACGCGGATCTGATCCTCGCCGTACTCGTTCGATTCGGCCACGGGTGCCTGCCGCTTGGCGGTGGCCTCCGCAACGGGAGCATCGGGGGCGGCAACAGGGTCGGCGGCGGTGTGGTCGTCCATCAGATGCTTCGTTTACAACCCGGTGACCAGCCGCAGATACGGCCGGCGCAAGGGGATCATCCTAGGCAAAATCCCGTGGATTTGCCACTTCACCGCCCGTCACCATCACCGGTGTCGCCGGTCACACACGCACAGGGTTAACGAGACAACTTAGGCTTTTTGTGAAAGCTATTCGTCTGTGACGCGACGTGCCAGTCGGGGCGGCATCCGCCGCCCTCCGCTACCACTTGCACCCTAGATAATGCACAAATTTGCTGCCGCAGCCCTCGCTGCCCCCATTCTTCTCGCCGCCACCGCCAACGCACAGGTCGACTTCGGCCTCAGTGGCATCACGCTGCTCGACGTAACTGACGACACGCAGACCCTCGGCCTCATCATCGAGTCGGACATCGACGGCGACGAGCCACTCATCACCGACTTCACCCTCGGCCTCGATCTCGACATCGATGGCGACGATGTCTTTGACTTCGTCTCCTTCACCAATGCCAACCCGCCGCTGCTGGCAGGAACAAGCTTCACGAACATCGACATCTCTGCCGACGGCAACTCGATTTCGGCCGACTTTGTGCCTGACGCTCCGTTCCTTCTGAGCAACCTGCAGGATCTGGCCGTCGTCGGCCTCCAGTTCACGACCATCGGTGAGACCGGCTCGTCCGCAACGATCAACATCTCGGGTGTCACCACCTTCAACACCGCCGACGGGCCGCTGGACGTGACCCTCCGAAGCCTCACGGTTGTTCCCGAGCCGGCCACCGCGTCGCTCTTGGCGGTCGGTGCGCTGGCCCTGGTGCGTCGCCGTCGCGCCTGATACTTGAGTTGACAAAGGCTCAACATGTGCAGGAGGAGACCCACCCGTTGCGGGACGCGACGGGTGGGTTTCTCATCATCCAAGCAAGTTGTGCCGCTCAGGCGGCACTGCGTTCCGCCGCGGCCTTGTCTGCGGCAAGGACGCTGCTGTCGTTCTCGGCGTGCATCTGCTCGACCGTCCGGACCGGCTTGCGGGTGCTGCCTTGCCAATCCGTCAGCTTCACACGGGTGCCCGCCGACTCGTGCGCCTTAAGCCGCTCGGCGGCGGCGTCGATGTCGGACGTCTTGTAGTTCGGCAACCACTCGCGCTGGGCCACGAGCATCTCGTCGACCATCTGCCAGATCGATTCCGTGTCGCAAATCGCCGCGGTCAGCGGGTCGTGCAAGACCGCCTGCTTGAGCAGGGTCACGTCACCCGTCACCGCCGCCTGCACCGCCATCCGCTGAACGTTCACGCTCGCCGAACACGTCGCCGCACAAGCCAACGGCAGGTCGATTCCGGCCATCATCTGGATGCCGGTTCGGTCGACGTAGCCCGGGGCCTCGATGATGCAGTCATCCGCCAGGTTGTTGACCACGCCGTTGTTGCGAACGTTGAAGTGGCCGCGGTAGGGGCGGTTGGTCTCGCGGGATTCGATGATGAACGAGCCGTGCTCGCTCGATCGCTTCCACTCATCCATCGGCTTCCCGGCCTCGTCGAGGAACTTCTGGAAGTCGGCGTCGAAGAGCTGCCGGGCTTCGGTGGTGACCCGCAGGTAGCCACCCGTTTCCCCGTTAATCCATGAGCCTTCGCCGACCCAACGATCGGCCAGCTCCGGCTTCTTCTGGAAGTCCCGGCGGTACCACGGCACGTACTCGCTGAGGTGGCCGTTGCTCTCGGTGCTGAAGTAGCCGAACCGACGAAGGACATCGATGCGAACCGGCTCCTGGGCGACGAGGCTTTCGTGCTTCTCGAAGGCCTCGAGCAGCTCGTCGCTTCCAACCTCGCGACCTTTGTAAAGAATCTTCGTGTACCACGTCTGGTGGTTGATGCCGGCACAGACGATCTGCGTGCGGTCCCCATAGTTCTCACCCCAGCCGATGGCCTCGTCGCCGTGATGGTTGGCCAGGGCTTTGTCGATCGCCCACCATCCACCCTCGACCCCGTGGCACAGGCCGACCGTGTCAACGCCTTCACCGCGGTCGCAGGCATCCGCCGCCGCCCACGTGTTCATCGCCATCGGGTTGGCGTAGTTGAGGAACAGGCATCCCTCTGCGGCGACCTCTTTCGCGTCCTTCTGGAAGGCGAGCATCTGGGCGATGTTCCGCTGGCCGTACATAATGCCGCCGATGCAGAGTGTGTCGCCGACGCATTGGTCCACGCCGTACTTCAGCGGGATTTCGACATCCGTCTTGAACGCGTCGAGCCCGCCGATACGGACGGCACTGATGATGTAGTTGGCATCCTTAAGAGCCGTCGCGGCGGTCCGGCTCGATCGACGTCGTCGCCTGAAGGCCGTTGCTCGAAATGTCGCGGTCAAGGATCGACTGCATCCGATCCATCGCCTGCGGGTCGATGTCGTGTAGCGCGAAGTGCGTGTCACGCAGCTCCGGGACGAGAAGAATGTCGCGGACAAGTGTCCGCGTGAAGCCGAATGAGCCGGCACCGATGAAGGCGATCTTGATTGGCATGTCAGAAGTGGTTCCCTCGCATTGTACCTAGCGTCGTCGCGATGTACCGCCTGAGCCGCGAAGTTCGATTTGCAATCGACCTGACGACGCCCGACGACCGACCCATCTCGGGTCGCAACGGCTACGCGGGCAAGCCGCCGATCACCGGGATCGGACAAATCTACTACGCGCTGGTCGTGACCGTCCGCGGCGAACCATCGGCAGGCGACGGGTACCTCGTCAACATCAAGGACGTCGACCACGCCGTCCGGGACAAGGCGCTGCCGATGATCAAGACCGTTGTCCGGCGGATGTGTCGCGACGGATGTGAGGGCAAAGCGAGGCAGGTCGGCGGGGCTCACCTCGTCGGCAACGTCTTCGACACCCTTCGCCTCGCCTTCCATCCGCACGAGCTGGAGACGGTCGAGCTGAAGCTGTCGCCGCTGACTCGCCTCATCGCCCAGGCCCGCCCGCAGAGCAAGCCCATGACGTTCCTCAAGCACACCTTCGACTTCGCCGCCAGCCATCGCCTGCACAACCCGAATCGCACCGATGAAGAGAACCGCGAGGTCTTCGGCAAGTGCAACAACCCCCACGGCCACGGACACAACTACCAGTTCGAAGTTACCCTCCGCGGCGAGCCGGACGACGACGGCTTCCTCATCGACTTCTACGTGCTCGAACGAATCGTCGACGAGGCCGTCATCGAGCCGCTGGATCACAAGCACCTGAACGTCGAAGTTCGCGAGTTTCAGGACGGTAACCCGGACCGCGTCAACCCGAGCGTGGAGTACATCGCCCAAGTCATCTACCGACGCCTCGCCGACGCCCTGTCGGCCGAGCGGGCCGAGCTTGATGCCGTGACAGTCTGGGAGACCCCAAAGACCTGGTGCGAGTACCGCGAGCCAGCCTCCGTCTGACCCATAATGTCTTGAGAGTTGCCACGTATGGAAACCGAAGTAGCCGCGGGCTTACAGCCCGCAGGCAGCGTCCGATCGTGAAACATCGCGATTGAGAGCAACTTTGGGAACAACCCCTGCGACTGCTGTCACAAGCGCCGCGACAACAACCTTTCGCTCCCACGCTCCCTGCGGGCTGTAAGCCCGCGGCTTCTGAAGGCGCTGTCTCCTCGATCTTCCTAAAGTGCGTGATGCCGCCGCTTGATCCTGCAACGTTCCCGAAACCGCCCGAAGATTTCGATCAGGCCGGCGAGCAGCAGATCACCCTCGCCGGCGGTTGCTTCTGGTGCACCGAAGGCGTCTTCGAGAAAATGCCCGGCGTCGTCGACGTCACCAGCGGCTACATCGGCGGCGATGAGACCACCGCGAACTACGAAGCGGTCTGCTCAGGCAAGACCGGGCATGCCGAGGCCATTCGCATCACCTATGACGCCGGCGTCACTTCGCTCGGCCAGATCCTGCGGATCTTCTTCGCCGTCGCCCATGACCCGACGCAGCTCAACCGCCAGGGCAACGACGTCGGCACCCAATACCGCTCCGCCGCCTTCCCGGCCAACGAGGACGAGGCGCGTTTTATCCGTCTCTACATCCAGGCGATTGATGCAAGCGGGGTCTTCCCGTCGCCGATCGTGACGACGATCGAACCTCTCGGTCGATTCATCGAGGCCGAGCCGTACCACCAGGACTTCATGCAGCACAATCCCGCCCAGCCGTACGTCTGTGCGGTGGGCCTGCCGAAGGTGCGGAAACTCGCCGCCTGGCTGACGAACGAAGGGGCGACGGCTTGAGGGGACGGAACTTGCGGCGGTGGCTTCCGGTCGTTGCGGCGGTCGGAAAGCTGGCGGGTGCGGTGCTCCACCGTCGCGGCGCGAGCGCGAAGCTGGCAAACACGCCGCCCGCCGCTTCCAAGCCCACCGCCATCATGTCGCCGGTGGGAAAGGCTTTTGCCAATCGGCAGAGCGACGTGGTTCTGGAAGACCAGGGTCGCGTCATCAAGCTCCTTCCGGACGACAACGTGGGCAGCCGGCATCAGCGTTTCCTGGTCGATGTCGACGGCACCGACACCACGATCTTGATCGCCCACAACATCGACCTGGCGGAACGGGTGCCGCTGCGTCGCAACAACCGCATCCGCTTCAAGGGCGAGTACGAGTGGACCGACAAGGGCGGCACGCTGCACTGGACGCACCACGATCCAAAGCAGTGGCACGAGGACGGCTGGATCGAACACAACGGCAACCGCTACGGCTAAGCCGACGCCGTCTACGCTGCCCGCATGGCAAAGAAGGCGCTCATCGTTCAAGGCGGGTGGTCCGGTCACGAGCCGGACAAGGTGGCCGAGCGTTTTCGCGGCTACTTGGCCGATGAAGGCGTCGATGTCGAGGTGAGCGACAGCCTCGCCGCCTTCGATGATGCCGACACGGTGAAGTCGATGGACCTCATCGTCCCGATCTGGACCATGTCCGAGATTTCGGAATCGCAGTCGCAGAACGTTCAAGACGCCGTCGCCGAGGGCACGGGACTGGCCGGCTGTCACGGCGGCATGTGCGACGCGTTCCGCAACGACGTCGGCTGGCAATTCATGACCGGCGGACAGTGGGTCGCTCACCCCGGCGACGACGGGCTCGACTACACCGTCGACATCGGCCCGGAGCAGGGCGAGCTCAACGCCGGCCTCTCGGCCTTTGCGGTCAAGAGCGAGCAGTACTACCTGCACGTCGACCCGGCCGTAAAGGTTTGGGCGACCACGACATTCCCCGTCGCCGAGGGACGTCATTCGCCCAACGGCCCGGTGACGATGCCGCAGGTTTGGACGAAGCTCTGGGGCAAGGGTCGCGTTTTCTACAACGCACTCGGGCACGTGGATTCGGTCTTCGACGACGCTCCCAATGCCGCCGAGTTCATGAAGTCGCGGCTTCCGCTGGTCGATGCGATAAGGTCCGATCATGGCGTCGGGCGGCATCATCGTGACCATCGACGGTCCGGCCGGGACGGGCAAGAGCACCGTCGCCCGTGAGGTCGCCGACCGTCTCGGCTTCGACTTCCTCGACACCGGTGCCATGTACCGCGCCGTGGGCCTGGCCGCCGTTAGGCGAGAGGTCGATCTCGACGACGCCCAAGAACTTGCCTTCGCCGCTAAGCAGGCCCGAGTCGAGTTCGACTGGTCGCAGGACCCGCCGGCCGTGCTGCTGAACGGGGAGCCGGTCACGCACCTGCTTCGCGGCGGCGAAGCGACCCGCGCCGCCAGTCACGTCGCAACGGTCCCGGCCATTCGCGACCGGCTCGTCGAGCAGCAACGAAAGATCGGTGCCACCTTCTCTCGCCGAGGCCTGGTGACGGAAGGGCGGGATCAGGGAACGATCGTCTTTCCCGCCGCGGCTGTGAAGATCTTCCTGTTCGCAGACCCCGAAGAGCGAATCCGCCGACGCGTCGCGCAACTGCGCGCCCGCGGTGAACTCGTTGATGAGGAGGCCATTCGCCGCGACATGCTCGACCGCGACCAACGTGACTCGGCCCGCACGATCGCACCGCTGGCCCCCGCGGATGACGCGACCCAGATCGACTCCACCGGCCTGAGCGAGGCCGAGGTGGTCGAGCGGATCGTGAAGCTCGCGCAGGATTAATTCGCTTGCCTAGTTCCGTCATCCTGAGCGCAGCCGAAGGACCTCGGCCTGAACGCGGGTGCCCGGCCGAGGTCCTTCGGCTGCGCCCGGGATGACGGAGGGCAGAGATTGCGTCGCGGGAGCCGCTCTAAGGTCGCCCGATGCCACTCGAAGAACTGGAGCCGATGCCGCAGCTTCTGCAACGTACGCGGACGGAGCTCGCTGCAACCTTCGCGCGCAAGCCGCTCCGCATCGCCCGTGCACCGGGCCGGCTCGACTTGATGGGGGGCATCACCGACTACACCGGCGGGCTCGTGCTCGAGATGCCGCTGGAGGTCGCGGCAGGCGTCGTGCTGACGCGACGCGACGATCGGCAGGTCCAGGTCGTCAGTCTCAACTGGATCGACGAGCACAAGCCGTTCCAGTTCCAGATACCGCTCGACGGCCTTGCCGATGTCGCGGCGTTGCGACGGGAACTCGCACAACCCGGACGCGACTGGGCCGGCTACGTCGTCGGGTGCCTTTCGCTGCTTCACGAGACGAACGAGGTGGATTTGGCCTCGCTCGATCGCGGGTTCGACATCGCAATTTACTCGACGGTCCCCGGCGGCGGCGGCGTTAGCTCGTCGGCGGCGCTCGAAGTCGCTTGCATGAACGCCTTCGTCGACGAAATCGGCGTTGAGACCCTGCGCGACGACGGCGTCGCGCTCGCCCGGCTCTGCCAGCGCGTCGAGAACGAGATCGTCGGCGCGCCGTGCGGCCTGATGGACCAAATCGCCAGCCACCTCGGCCGAGCGGGCAAGCTCCTGCGGATGCAGTGCCAGCCGCACGATCTGCTCGAACCGCTGCCTTTTCCAGAAGGCATCCGAGGCGTCGGCATCAACACGAACGTCAAGCACAGCGTCGGCGGCGGGGCATACGGCCGAACCAGAACCGCCGCCTTCATGGGGCAGACCCTCATGCGGTCGGCCCTGCAAGCTCAAGCAGACGCGGCCAACAAGAACCTCGTCGGCGACCCGTTCCGCGGATACCTGGCGAACCTGGAGTCGGAGGATTACAAGGCCATGTTCCGCCCGGACCTGCCCGAGGCCATGTCGGGCCGCGACTTTCTCGCTCGCTTCGACACGCACGGCGATCCAGCGACGACTGTCGAACCCGAAATCGACTACGCCGTCCAAGCCGCTTGCGATCACCACGTGCTCGACCATCGGCGGGTCCAGCGGTTCGTCGACTTCTTCGAGCGGATCGACGAGATCGGCCGCGAGAAGGCGCTGCGGTCGGCCGGACACCTGATGTACGCCAGCCACAAGAGCTACGGCGACAACGCTGGTCTCGGGTGCGCAGAGGCCGACGAGATCGTCCGCCTCGTCAAAGAGCACGAACAGGCCGGCCTATACGGAGCCCGGATCACGGGCGGCGGCGCGGGGGGCACGGTCGGCATCCTGTGCGACGACACCGATGCCGCGAGCGAAGCCCTCAACGCCATCTGCACCGCCTACGCCCAAGCGACGGATCACGAGCCGCAGCTCCTCCAAGGCAGCTCCGACGGTGCCGCCGAGACGAAGGCGAAACTCGTCAGCGTCTAGCGACTTCAACTTCTTGCAAAACGAACGCGCTGCGGCGAACGTACGACCGTCGCAGGCATGGAAGCCGCAACGCCCAGCAACGCCCTCCGCCAGCACGCCGCCCGCGCGTGGCGGCAGCTTGCGCTCTTCAACAACTGGCCACTCCTGATCGCCGTCGCGGTCTTGGCCGGCGTCGGCTTGCTGACCATCGGCAGCGTCGAACCCGGTGTCGCCAAGACGCAGGCGGTTTATCTGGCCATCGGTGTTGTGGCGATGCTGGCGTTTCAGGCGGTCAACTACGCGAAGCTCGGCCGGTTGGCGTTGCCGTTCTACATCGTCAGCCTGTGCCTCGTCGGCGTCACGGTGGCCGGTTCCGTCGTGCCGCTGCCCTTCGTGCCGCGGATCAACGGAGCCTGCAACTGGATCCGCATCGGCCCGATGAGCATCCAGCCGGCCGAGCTGATGAAGGTCAGCTTCATCATGCTGCTGGCGCGACATCTGCGGTATCGCGAGACGCAACGCACCATCCGCGGCCTGGCCGTGCCGTTGCTGCTGGCGGCGATGCCGATGGCGCTCATCCTCAAGCAGCCCGACCTCGGCACGTGCCTTGTCTTCGTGCCGACGACGCTGGCGATGCTCTTCGTCGCCGGGGCCAAGATTCGCCACTTCGTCTCGCTCTTCGGCGTTGGCATGATCGTGTTGCCGGTGCTCTGGCTCAGCGGACAGTCCCACGTGCCCCTGCTGAAGCACGGGCCCGACCTCGTCAAGAGCTATCAGCGTGACCGCGTCGTCGCGATGTTCAAGAACGACGAGTCGACGCTGCAAGGCACCGGCTATCAGCAGTTCTACGGCCTGGCCGCGATGGGATCGGGCGGGCTGGGCGGCAAGGGGATCGGCGTCACGCCGATCGGTCAGAAAGTTCCCGAAAGCCAGAACGACATGATCTTCGTCGTCGTCGGCGAGCAGTTCGGCTTCGTCGGCAGCTTCGTCGTCATCGCCGCCTACTGCGTGCTCTTCGTCGCGGCCATCGAGGTGTCGACGCACACGAAGGAACCGTTCGGCAGACTCGTCGCCGTCGGCGTTACGGCGGCACTGGCGGGGCAGGCGTTCGTCAACCTGGCCGTCGCGACCAAGCTCATGCCGGTGACCGGCGTCACGCTTCCCTTCGTCAGCGCCGGCGGTAGCAGCTTGATCGCCAGCTTCATGGCGATCGGCATCCTGCTCAACGTCGGCCAGCATCGGCCCATCCTGCTCAGCCGCGAAGCCTTCAGCTTCGGCTCGTAGCGGAAACTGGCCTCGTGCGGCCTCATCTGGCAAGGTGTCGCCATGAGACGGCCGACGGCGCTGATCCTGGCGATGACGATGCTGCTCCTCATGCAGTTCGGCTGTGCGTCCGCCACCCGCGGCCGGCCCGCCTTTGGTCCCGCGTCCATCCGGCTCAGCCCGGTCTTCAGCCGCGTCGAAGACGATCGCCTGGAAGTCGACGTTGAGCTGCTGGACGGCTTCGGCGACTCCGTCAAGGGCTCGGGCGTCCTCACGCTTCGCCTCTACGAGTTCGAGCCGCGGGTCCCGTCGATCCGCGGCCGACAGGTCATGAGCCCCCGGCAGTTCAATCTGTCCGACCCGGGCTCCCAACGCCGACTCTGGCGACGCGTGAGCCGAACGTACTTCGTCGGCATCGACATCGAGGGGTTGCGGGCGGAGCGGACCTATCTGCTCGAAGCCATCTACGAGGCAAGGACGGGTTCGACGACCCGGCCCGGCGAAGTGGCCAGCAACCGTCGATACTTTGATGACGCGCTCTGCGCCCGCGACGTCCTGGCTAGGCAGATCGGCCCGGTTGCCGCTATCGTGCGGGCGCATGTTCCGCGCCATCGCCAACCTCTTTCGTAAAGTCGGCTACCTGCTCACCGGCAAGATCGATGACGCCGGCAGCGGCCTGTCAAAGAACCCGCAGGTCATCCGCGCCAACTTCGACCGCATCATCGAGGAAAAGAAGGCCCGCATCGGTCAGTACAAAGACGCGGTCGCCCGGATGATCGCCCAGGAGGAGAACAAGCTCGCCCGCATCAAGGACCTGACCTCTGAGATCGAGCGACTCGAACAGCTCAAAGACGGCGCCGCCGCCAAGGCCAAGAGCGTCGTCGGCTGGCTCCAAGGCGAGGGCAAGTCGATGGAGGAAATCAAGACCAACCCGGACTACCAGAAGTGCCTGGCCGCGTACAACGACTTCACGAGCTCGCTCAAGGAGAAAGAAGGCCACGTCGCTGAACTCGAGAGCGACGTCAACGACATCGGCAGCACCATCAGCCATCACAAGGTGCAGCTCCAGTCGCTGCTTCGCGAGATCGACAAGATCAAGCAGGAAAGCAGCGCCACCGTCGCCGATGTCATCACGGCACGCGAAGAACAGCAGATCAACGACATGCTGGCCGGCGTGAGCCAGGACCGGACGGGTCGCGAGCTCGAAGAGCTTCGCGAGCTGCGACAGCAGGCCAAGGCCGGTGCCCGCGTCAGCCGCGAGATGGCCGGCACGGACACGGAGGTTCAGGAAGAAGAGTTTCTGGAGTACGCGACCAAGACCGCATCGGCCAGCGAATTCGACCGCCTCATCGGCCTCGCCGAGACCGCCGACAAGGGTCCGGTCACCACCGAGTCGCCTGACCCGGTTCGCCTTCCCGAGAACTAGCGGCCATGCCTGGCCACTTCGACAGCATCGGCTTCCCCGCCGACGACCAGGACGAGCTGGCCCTGCACATCCGCCGGGCCAGGGCAGAAGGCGATCAGTACGAAGTCCTCGGTGCCGACCCCGGCTGGGGCGGGCGCTACATCTGCTGGGACGCCGGCGGCGGTGCGCAGCTCTGGCTCGGGATCAACGAAGCCAACGAGATCAAGTCCGTCGACCCCCACTTCGCCGGCCGGGGCAGGGCGCGGATCACCCTCGAGCGCAGCTACGACTACGAACAGGCCCCGCCGGCCGGGGGCGTTTATGCGTGGGTTGCCGCAGGTACGGTCGAAGAGACACGAGCCGGTCTCGACCTTCCGGCCTTCGCCCGCTTCTACGACATGGGCTGCGACCTTGACGGCAACGCGGAGGTGCAGATCGCCGCGTTCTGTCACGGCGGAAGCATCTTCATGGACGACGACGACTACGCCCGCCACGTCGCCCTCGACGCCAAAGACAACCCCAACCTCGCCTTCGCCGTCGACTCGTTCCTGCCGATCGGCCTATTGAGCGACGGCGAACTGCCACCGGCGACCGCCCGCGTCAGTGGCCGGATCATGGAGAGCGAGCAACGTGTCAACGACGCGACGGGCCGACGGTTTTGGGCGATGCTGGTGCGGACGGTGGGGATGACGCTCGACGTCGTCGCCGCGGACGAACAGCTCGACGGCGATGCCGCGGCGGGCGGCATCTTCGCGGGGTCGTGCTGGCTCAGTGCCGTCCCGGTCGAAGGCCACGGCATCGGAGGGCCGAAGATCGAGATCGTGGCGTGAGTCGGAGCCTCACTATCGCGAGTAGCGACGCAGCGGCGTTGCCCACGTGGGCATGTCTTGCGTCGCCGGCCGATCGACCTGCCGTGCGAGGGCGGCGGTGCCGCCGGGTTCCAGTTGAACCGTCATGCTCAACGGTGTTCCGTCGGCTGCGCATTGCAGGGTGGGCCGTAGGCGTTGCAGGTGGTTCGGCGAGAACGCGACCGGCAACGTCAGGCCGTCGATGGCGACGGCCGCCTCATTGGAGGTGCCGAAGCTCTTGAAGAATGTCCATTCGACGGTCGAGGCTCCTTCAACCTGAGCGAATCGCGTCGCGTGGCTCGGCCGAAACAGGACCAGCAGCGCAAGCAAACTGGCCGCGACGACGGCAGCGATCATCTTGACGCGACGCTGCCGACCCACGGTGATGCCGACGATCGCCGCTGCGAATACCAGGAAAAGCGTCATCCGATGGGCTCGCGGCCGCGTCGGCTCCCACGCAGCGACGGCGTCGTAGGCCCGCGGCAGAATCGGACGAAGCGGCAATTGCTCGGCGACGGGCTCCACTGCCAGATCGATCGCCTCACCGTTGACGTCGATCGTCCAAGTCTGCCCGAGCCCGTCCGGCACGAGCACCGGCAGCACCACCCGCCCGCCACGGTGGGGCCAGCGGACGGCAAAGCCGTCGCGCGTCGTGATTGCACCCTTCATCGGCGGCCCCTCGAAGGCGACGGCGGCATATCGGCCGGGCACCACCCGGCGGTCGTCCAGTTCCACCGTCACGCCGCCAACCGCCGGGGCGACAGCGAGGAGCAACAGCGTGGCTAGAGCTCCAGGTCGACGGCAAGCCGTAACACTTCGGCGACGCTCCAGGCCTGGGCAAAACATGCACCGGGACGGTACGGGTGCTCCGCGTCGACCACTTCCGGAAGGCTTCCCAGGCAGCCGTTGTTGCCGAGATGGTCGATCAACGGGCGAAGCCACGTCCGTGCCCGGCGGATGCTTGCCGCACTTCGGCCGTTGGTTTTGAGGTGCGCATCCAGGAACGGCCCGATCAACCAGGGCCAGACCGATCCGTTGTGCGCGGCCTCTTGCCGCTCGAGTTCCGGCCCCGTGAAGCGGGCGCGGTAGCGCGGGTCGTTGGTCGCCAGCGTGCGAAGGCCAAAGGGCGTCAGCAAGTTTCGTCGGACGACGTCGATAACGACACGTTGCTGTTCCATCGCCAGCGGCGAATGACGCAGGCTGACGGCGAAGATCTGGTTGGGCCTCAGCGTCACATCGCGGTCGTACTGCCCAGGCCCGCCCAGCACCACATCGGCCAGGCCGCGGCCGTCGCTCAGGATGAACGCTTCGCGGAACGAGGCGGCGACGTCATCGACCCGCTCATCTTCCAGCAGCGAGAGTGCGTTGAACCAGAGGGCGTTGATCTCGACCGCCTTGCCGTGACGCGAGGTGAAGGGGCGACCATTCTCGTGACCATCCATCCAGGTGAGGCGTGTCGACGCGTCTCCTGCGCTGACGAGGCCGTCTGCCGGGTCGACGCGGATGTCGTGTCGGGTGCCGCGGGTGTAGCCGTCGACGATCTCCTCGCAGGCGGGCCTGAAGACGGCGTCGAAGGTGTCACGGTCGCCGGTTTCTCGGAGGTAGGCGAAGGCGGCGTTGATGAACCAGAGGCTGGTGTCGACCGCGTTGTAGGCGGGCGTGCTGGCCGGTTCTTCGAAGCCGCTGGGAATCATGCCGTCGCTCACATAGAGCGCGAACGTGCTCAACACCTGCCCGGCCAAGTGGTGACGATGCGTCGACAGGAGCAGGCCCGGCAGGGCGATGAAGGTGTCGCGGCCCCAGTCACCGGACCACGGATATCCGGCGATGATCGTCGTGCCGGGCATGCCGTCGGGACGGCGACGCCGCACGGCGAAGTCGGCGGCGGCGCGGTGGAGCCGACGCTGTGTCGGCGTCGGCATCGGACGTGCGGCCAACCCCTCGGCCCGGCGCTGCTGCTCGGCCGACCAATCGAGCGAGGGCAACTCCCCAAGGCCCGACCACATCGTGAACGCCGCCTCACCTTCGGCCTCGGCAGAGAAGCAGCCGGGCGTGAAGAGGTCTTCGCGATCATCCTTACCACGCTTGGCCTCGGCCGGGTAGGTGTGTCCGTACCACCAGTCGGGCCCGGGCTCGAAGGCGAGCGGCTGGTCCTCGGCATCGTGCACGCGAATCCCGACCGACACTTCGTCACCATTGACTGAAACGTCGCCCGGCTTCGGCTCGGTCACCTCCACCTGCGTCTGCCCGCTCCTCTGCAGCCCGTGCATGCTGCGAAGGGCGAGGAAGGGCGACAGTTCCAGCGAAAACTTCAGGTCCGCTCGATCCCCCGGCGGGCGAACGAGGTAACGGACGCCCGTCACGTTCCGGTGCCAGCAGACGAACACCTGCTTGAAGACCTTCACGCCTTCGACGTCGAACTCCCACTCGGCCACGTCGTTGATGAGGCGAAAACGGCGCAGCCGCGCCGGGCCGTCGCCGTTGAGCCCGTAGCGGAAGAAGCCGCCCCACAGGTCGTGTGATCTGCCGTCGAACGTCAGTCGGCACGACCAACGTGACACCGTCGACACCCGGCCGGCGGGAGGGCTGCTGGCGGCGATCAGGGTCGCGTGATATCGACGCGTTGCGACGTCCGCCACGGTGCCGCAGGCGTAACCGCCCAGGCCGTTGGTCAAAAGCCACTCACGATGCACGGCCGGGCGGAGCTCGCCGTAGGTCTCGAACTCGTACGCGTCCTGCGGTGCTTCGGGAGACAACTCAAACGACGTCGCCATCAGACGAGAAACCTATCACGTCAGCTTCAACGGCACCACCAACGCCTTTGCACCGTCTCGCAGCCCGGTCGCCGCGGCGAGATCCTGGGGGACTGCGACGCCTTGGTCCGTCTCAGACGCAAGGAAGAAGACCGGGCGATCCGAGCCTGTGCCGGCCATGAGCTCGCTGCCACCGCCGGAAGCGACCTTCACCTCGGCCGGGCGGCAGTCTCGCACCACGCGAATCTCCTGCAACGCCGTCTCCAGCGTCGGCCCGGCGTCGAAGATGTCGACCCGGCTGCAAAACGCAAAGCCTTCCGCCTCCAGGACGTGCCGAGCCGCCGAGGATTCGGGATGCTCGACGCCGATGACGTCTCGTGCCGCCTGCGGCAGCATCTCGATGTAGATCGGGTGATCCGGCATCAAATCGGCGATGATGCGTCGCTCGGCAAAGCTCAGGCGATCGGCGACGGCGAAGGGCACCTCGAAGAAGTGTCGGCCGACGGCGTTCCAGAAGGGGCTTTGACCGTTGCTGTCGATGACGCCGCGAAGCTCCGCGACGACATGGGCGTCAAAGGCCGTCGGCCGCATCGCCATGAAGAGGAATCTTGACAGGCTCAGCAGTCGCCCACGTCCGCCGCCGCGGTGGTCGGGGTGGAGGAAGAGCCCGCCCACCTCCGCCGGGCCGCTGTGGTCTTCGGCGAGATGAAGGCTTTGCACCACCTTGTCCACGCCCAGAGCGGTGGAGACATAGTGCTCGTCTTCGATCTTGTAGCCGTAGAACGGTTCGAAACCGCCTGTCTTGCTCTGCACGCTGGACGTGCCGACGATGCGAGACGTCCCGCCGTCATCGTGCTGCATCACGAAGACGTACGTCTCGCCGGCGGGCTTGTCCGGCGGGAAGTCGAACGCCTGCAGGCTTCGCTGCAGGCGTTTCTGTAGCTGCTCTCGATCGCCGGACAGCGTCGTGATGGCGCCGCCCGTCAGGGCCAGCAAGTCGAACAGTTCGTCCGCGTCTTCAAGGGTGGCCGGGCGCACGACATACACGCGGTCATCATGACGCCGCGACCCGCGGGCACAAGGCGCTACGGGTTGCTGACCACATTGGTGATTGTCGGCGTCGCACGGCGGAACTCGTGTCCGACGAACCCACGCGTCTGAAAGCCGCGCCCGCCGATGAAGCGGGAATGTCCGATGAAGGGCGAGTACCCGTAGCCGTAGTCGTAGCCGTAGCCGTACAGGTAGTCGTCGCGGCCGTTGTAGCGGCGACGATCGACGTTGAAGGTTTCCCGGCGGGCGAAATCGAGAGCGAGATTGGCGGAACGTCGGGCGGCATCCGCGTAGGCGTCGGCCGCGGCGGCTTCGATCCGCAGGCGGCTTGCCTCGGCACGGAGTGCGGCGAGTTCGCCGTCGGTCGAGACGGCCTCCTCGACAGACCTGCATCGCCGCCAGCACCTCGTCACGAGCGGCGGCGACCTGTTCCCTGGCCGCTTCTACAGCAGAAGACGCCTCGTACGCGGCTTGCTCCTTAGAAGCTTGCAGCAAGTCGTAACGCAAGGCCTCCGCAGCCATCGCACGCGTCATTTCCGACGCCTCTAGCCCGTCACTTCGGCCACGACGCAGGCGATCGTCGATCTTCGACGACAGCGCTCCCGCGGCAACGTACTCGGCATCGTCGAGGAGCGGTTCTAAAGCCTCCGCTTTGGCGGCGGCGAGTGCTTCCGTCGCCTCGCTGAGACGAGCCTTGGCCTGGCGAAGTGCGGGCTGGTTTCGCTCGCGGACCAACGACTCGCGGGAGGCAGCTTCCGTGCGGGCTGCGTTGGCTGAGAGTCGAAGCCGGACGGCCTCGGATTGTGAAGGAGCGACCTCCGACGCAAGCCTCGTCGGGAAGCCCCTCGCCTGCTCCTGCTCTTGGCCGGCGTCCCAGAAGGGGCTGGCAGCCTGACCAGCCTGACCAGCCTGACCCGGCTGGCCGTCTTGCCCGTTCGCCGAAGCGACAAGACCAACAGCGGCAACGGCAGCGACGACGAAGTTCAGGCGTTGTGGCATGGCAGGCTCCGGTGCAAAGGACACGCCAAGGCCCGACGAGTTGCAACTCGCCACAGTTTCACCCGGCTACGCTGCCGATATGAGCGACACCCGCGGCGACATGGACCTCGATTTCCTCAAGCAACTCTCGAACGTCTTCGGCGTTCCGGGCCGGGAAGAGCGGGTGCGAGACCTGCTTAAGCCCAAGTTCGACGAAGTCTTTGACGACGTCTCCGTCGACGTCATGGGCACCATGATCGGCGTGAAGAAGAACCCGGGCAAGCCACGGGTTCTCATCGCCTGTCACATCGACGAAATTGGCTTCTACGTCCGTCACGTCGATGACCGCGGCTTCCTTCGCGTTCAGAACGTCGGCGGGTTCGACACCCGGAACCTGCTGGCACGCCGCGTCGCCGTCATGACGGCGGGCGGGGACATGATGGGCGTCATGAACCCGGGCGGGCGGCCGATCCACATCGCTAAGGAAGAAGATAAAAAGAAGATCCCGGAGATCGGCGAGTTCATCGTCGACCTGGGCCTGCCGGCAGAAACCGTCAAGGAACGCGTCAAGATCGGCGATCCGGTCGCGCTCGTCCAAGAGGCGGCGGAGATCGGTGACACGATCGTCGGCAAGTGCATGGACAACCGCGTCGCCGCCTGGGTCGTGCTCGAGGCGCTCAAGCGGGCGAAAAGCCTGAACTACGAGGTCATCCTCGCGGCAACGGTGCAAGAAGAAGTCGGCCTGCGTGGTGCCGGCCCGGCGGCGTATGCGACGGAGCCGGACCTGGCCATCGCGCTCGATACGACCCTCTGCGTCGACACGCCCGGCGTGCCGGACGAAGAGCGAGTGACCAAACAGGGTGACGGCGTCGCGATCAAGATGCTCGACGGCAGCTCCATCAGCAACCGCGCCTTCGTCGATGAGATGGCCGCCGCCGCGGAGGCTAAGGGCGTCAAGTTCCAATACAGCGTCCTGCCCCGCGGCGGAACGGACGCGGGTGCCATCCAGCGGAGCAAGGCGGGCGTTAAGACGGTCACGCTGGCCGTCCCGACGCGAAACATTCACACGGTGACCGAGATGGTCCACAAGGACGACCTCGACAGCGCCATCGGCCTCATCGCGGCATGGCTGACGGCCTGAGCGACGTTCTGATCGCCCGCGCCGCCGAGGCGACGGGTCGGCCTGTCGATCAAGTTCGGCAACTCGTAACCGCCGAGCGGACGTCGCCAGGTTCGACCGTCTCGGCTGAGGTGGCGAGGCGTGGGCTTGAGCCGCACGTTTGGTCCGAAGCACTCGTCGACTTCTACAAGGAGAGCGACGCGTTCGTCTTCGAGTTGCTGGTCTGGAACGAGGCCGGCTTCAAGAAGTCGATGCGGGCGTGGTCGCGGCAAACATTGCTCGCCGAAGCCGATCGGTTAGGTCGCCGGCTCCGGGTGTTGTGTCACGGCGACGGCCTCGGCCTCGATGCCGCGGCCTTTGCCGAAGATGGTCACGACGTGACGTACTTCGAGTTTCCGGGGGCGAGCGAACGGTTCGCCCGGCGGACGTTTGACGAGGCCCGGCTGAACATCGAGGTCGTGACGGACGAGTCGGAACTTGGCAACGGCTTCGACGTGCTGACCAGCTTCGACGTGCTCGAACACGTTCCCGAGCCGCGAGAGACGGTGAGCCGCTACGCGTCGCTACTTGCGGACGGCGGGCTGCTGTTGTCGCACGCGCCGTTCTACCTCATCCACCCGGCCTACCCGACGCACCTGCGAACCAGCCGTCGCCACGCCGGCAGCACGCGGCTGTACGAGCGGGCGGGCTTCACACTGGTCGACGGCAACACGTTCTGGAATCCGCTGGCACTTCGACTGGGCGACGCAATGCCTGGTGCCGGCATCCACAGAAGACGGCTCGACCTCGTCGGACTCGGCCTCAAGGTCGGTCGGCACACGACGATGCCGTTCCGGCCGTTTCAGTGGTTGGCGCGAAGGCGATAGGCCAGGTCGCCTGCTCAGGTTCTGACCGTCGACTCTGCAAGAAGATCCAGCCCTGCCGTGTCGTCTCGGGCGAACTGTCGGGCTCCCAGGCCGGCGATCATTGCGGCGTTGTCGGTGCAGTACGCCCATGCGGGAACGAAGGCGGGAACCGGGAGCTTCGTCATGACGGCATCCCGTAGCCCGCGATTGGCCGACACGCCGCCACCGATGACGACGGAGCGTGCGCCGGTCGCCGCGACGGCACGATCGAGCTTGCGGATCATCGTCTCTACGCAAGCTGCTTGGAAGGATGCGGCGGCATCGGCGACGTCTTTCGGCGAGAGATCGTCCTTCGTCCGCTCGCGACCCTTGTCGCCGAAGACCGCGTAGAGCAGGGCCGTCTTCAGGCCGCTGAAACTGAAGTCGAGCGACTCCCGGCCGAGCATCGGGCGGGGCAGACGGAACCGCGTCGCGTCGCCCGTCTCGGCCAGCTTGTCGATGAGCGGCCCGCCCGGATAGCCGAGCCCGAGCATCGCCGCCGCCTTGTCGTATGCCTCGCCGACGGCATCATCGATGGTCCTGCCGATGCGGCGGACGTCGTGCCAGTCACGAACTTCGTACAGCGACGTGTGTCCGCCGCTGACGACGAGCCCGACCGCCGGCAGCGGAACGTCGATCGCTCGCTCATCCGGCTTGTGCAACAACACGCTGTGCAGATGAGCCTTGACGTGATCGACCGCGACGATCGGCCGACGCGTGATCATCGAGAGCGTCTTGGCCGCGGTCGTGCCGATGACGAGACTGCCGATCAAGCCCGGACGGTTCGCAACGGCAATGGCATCAACGTCGTCGAGTTCACAGTCGGAAGCGGCCAACACCTTTTTGACGACCGCAACCACCGCCTCGACGTGTGCCCGACCGGCGACCTCCGGCACGACGCCGCCGAAGTGGGCGTGCTTCTCTACCTGCGACGCGACCACATCGGCACGCACGACGTTCCCGACCGCCACCGCGGCGGCGGTCTCGTCGCAAGTAGATTCGATGCCGAGAACCAGCTTGCTCATTGCTGCAAGACTTCGACGACATCGGGCGGAGCGACGGGTGACATCGGGATCGCGTCGACCTCGAGAAGATTCGCGAGCAGCACTTCGTAAGCCGCCCACACCTGCGTCGGCCACATCGGGCCATCGGGCGACGGGCGGAACGACGATGCTTCGTCGAGCGGCACGTCGACATCGACAAGGACGCCCGCGCTGACGCCATCCGCCGAACGGTCGACGATTCGCCCGTCGGGCAGGTGGTAGTAGGCCGTCGTGAGCTTCAGCGTGCCGAGCCGGCCCCCGCCGACGCCCATGATGTCCTGAACGCTGCCTTTGCCGAAGGTCGAAGTGCCGACGAGCGTCGCCCGGCCGTGGTGCGAGAGGGCGCCGGATACCACCTCGCTAGCACTGGCGCTGTTGCCGTCGACGAGCACGACGAGCGGCACCGTCTTGAGCCAGGGGGCATCGTCTGGCCGGGCCGCGACGCGGTGCAGGGTTCGGGCGCTGCTTCGGCCGTCCTCAAAAGTGACGAGCGCACCTTCTGGGAGGAACAGGCTTGCAAGTTCCACGGCCTGTCGAAGTTGCCCGCCGGGGTTCTGCCGAAGGTCGAGGATGAATGCCTCGGGATCCGAGACGTTGGCAATTGCGTTCAGCAAGCGCTGCGTCGCCTCGGGAGCGAAGTCCGTCAGCCGAACGAAGACGACCCGCGGCAGCTCGCCTGATCCGACGGTCAGGTCGACGGGTAGATCTTGAGGTTCAATGACAAACCGCGGCGAGCCGTCTTGCGCGCGTGCGATGCCTTCGATGATGGGCGAGATGACCCTTGCGCGCTCGATCGTCAGCGAGACCGCTTCATCTCCGCGGGCGATGCCGACATCCACCGTGGTGCCGGCGGGGCCGGTAATGAGTTGCTGAGCCTCGCGCAGGTTAAGCGGCCGAAGGTCGACGCCGTCGGCTGAGACGAGGATGTCGTCCACCTGGACGCCCGACGCGAGTGCCGGGCTCCCGGGAAGAACACGGGTTACGAGGATGCCATCGGACGGGGCATCGGGCGACGCGGCGACGACATCGCGATCAACAGCCTCAATGTTGACGCCGATGCCGACGAAAACACCGTCCAAGCGATCTGCAAATTGCTCAGCGCGCTCAGGTGGAACATAAACCGTGTTCGGATCCGTCGTCAGGCGAAGCATGCCCTCGACGGCGGCGAGCCGCATGATCTCCGGGTCCAACTCGCGAACGTACTGCCCCTCGACCCTGCCTTTGACCTCAAGGAGCGTTCTGACGAAATCAGCTTCTGAAGGCGTGACGGCCCCCGATCCGGCCGTGCCGCTGCGGAGGACGATCATGGCTAGTGCGGCAATGAAGAGGCTCCATACGACACGAGGTGTCCTGTCAGACGGAACGGCCTCGTTGTCGTCGGGATGATCCACGGCCGCAGACTACCAGAACCCCGCTTCCACGGGGATTCTGGCAATGCGATCGCCGGGCATCAGCTTTGCAAGGCGAAGGCCTCACCCGAATCGGGTGGATTTCTACATGCACAAGTTTACGACGGATGGAAGAACTCTCACGTACCACGATAGCCGGCCGACCACGGTCAGTGGAGGCGAGGGGCAGCCCGGACACCTGCCCACGATTCTGCTGATCCACGGCTTCCCGCTGCACTCGGCGGTTTGGGCGGAAGTGGCCGACCTCCTGGCCAGTAAGGCACGGGTGATCCGGCCGAACCTCCGCGGATTCGGCACGCTGACGACGGAGGAAGACTTTGATATGCAGGCCTTAGCTGGCGACATCCATTCGCTCGCCCTGCATCTTTCGCTCCCGCCGTTCGTCATGGTCGGGCTGTCGATGGGTGGCTACGTCGCAATGGAGTACATCCAGAAGTGGGGGGAGGATGTGATCGGGCTTGGACTGATCAACACGAAAACGTCCGCGGATTCACCGGGGGCGGGGAGGGCCCGAGATCAAGTTGCGTCGGCGGCGGAGCGACGTGGAACGCCTCCGCTCGTTGCTGAGATGCTGCCGAAAATGCTTGGCCTCAGCACGCAGGCCGCGAACCCGGCGGCTGTCGAGGCGTTGATGCGGGTGATGCTCGACACGCCTGCGACGACTATTGCACGCGCGTCGCGTGCGATGCGGGATCGCCAGGACTACGCACCCGTCTTACGCAGCTTCCGCGGCCCGGTCGCCGTGGTCGCGGGGTTCGAAGATCAACTGGTTCCTATGGCAGAGACTGATGCCATGGTGAGCCAAGCGGCGGATTGCCGGCTGAACGTGCTCAGCGGGTGTGGGCACATGGCTCCCATCGAAAATCCGCACGCGGTCGCGGATGCGTTGAGCAGCCTGATCATGAAGGCAACGGATCAAGGGCGATCGCCACTAGACGCGGGTGGCGGATGGCGGGTGCAAGCGACGCGGCGTTTTAATCGCAACGGCACAAGGTCAAGGCCCCGATCGCAGAGCGATCGGGGCCTTGGCCTAGGGAGAGAGATGTTCAAAGCTCGCTCAAGCGCGCCGACGGCGCAGGGCGATGAGGCCGGCCGAGGCGAGCAGGGCGGCGGTGCCCGGCTCTGGGATGGCCTCACCGTTGATGGTGCCACTTCCGCTAGCGCGGAACTTGGTCAGGACACTGCCGTCGGTCTCGACGTCGTCGAGATCCGTGCTGACGAAGCTAAAGGTGACGAGGTCGAACGCGTCGAAGCCAGGCCAGGCGGGAAGCCGGCTCAGGGGCTCCTGACCTGCAATGAAGTCGGCTTCCCCGATGAAGCTCAGGCCGATCTCGTTGCCGGTGTAGAACGCAGTGACCGACGTCGCACTTCCTACGTTAAGGTTAAGAAACCCTTCGCCGGCGACGGGGGTGTCGAAGTCGACGTTGAAGTAGCCGAGCTCTTGATCGTTACTCGTCACGCCACCCGCGGCCGGGATGAGGAAGCCAGGAAGCCCGATATTGGCCTTCATGTCGCCGACGAGGGTGCCGATCGACTCACCGTCGACAAAGAAGGTGGCCGCCTCAAGCTCGTCTGCCATACCGGCCGAGGGGCCGGTTTGGATGTTGAACTTGCCGTCGAAGCCGAAGAAAATGTCGAAGCCGGTGATTTGAATCTCGAGCTCCGCAGCCTCGGAGCTGGGGCTCAAGATACCAAGGGCAGCCACAGCCGCCGTTCCTATCAAAAATTTGTGCATTCTCGAGAACCCTTCTTTCCAGTTGCGATTTCGTTAAGCTCTTCACCTCACGCCACCCGGCAGCCAAGGCGGTCAGAGTGCAGTCTGCATCTCGACCTCTGGAGTATTCTCGGCAGATGCCAAGCTGCCAATGCGCAAAATTTGATTTTCGGGTTGCAATGGGTCAGAGATTTGATCCTGCTGGAACTGCCGCTATCCGGTAGGCTCGAACGCCCATGGCAAAAACTGCGATTCTTCTGGAGAAACTGTTCGAAGACAACGAGTTGCACTACCCGCGGCTGCACTGCTCGAGGCTGGTCACGAGGTGACCGTCGTCGCACCAGAGCCCAAGGGCAGCTACAGCGGGAAGTATGGGACGACGCAAGCTCCCGACACATCCTCAGCCGACGTCTCGGCCAGCGACTTCGACCTCATCGTCATCCCAGGCGGATCCAGCCCGGATCACATGCGTCGCGACGAGCACATGGTGCGTCTGGTTAAAGAAGCCGCAAAGCTCGAAGACGCCTATGGCCGCGATTTGCCACGGACCCTGGATGCTCTGCACCGCCAACGCACTGCGAGGCCGACGATGCACCAGCTTTTTCAGCATCATCGATGACTGCCGCCATGCCGGAGCCAATTGGGTCGACGAAGAGACCGTTGTCGACGGTCCGATCATCACGGCAAGGCACCCGGACGACCTCGGCTCCTTTATGAAGGCGATCCTTGCAACGCTCGACGGCAAGCCGGCCCAAAGTGTCGTCGGCTCACCGAAAGCACCCGGCTGGGTCACCGCATAGGGCCAATCCAATCTAGTCGGCCTGGCGAAAGTACCGACGCGCGATGTCGTGGTATCGGGCGGGAAGAAGCGTCATCGCGCCTTCATCGTCAGGTGCGACGGGTTGAGCGGTCGCCGCTGAATCGTCGTCTCGCGGACCGATGTCTGATCTGACGATTCCGTTAGAAGGAGTGACGCCGTCGTCGCCGGCCGTTGGACCGCCATTGGACGAATCCATTGCAGGGGCACGCTTCGACGCTGCGGTATCTGCAGAACGTGGCTGCACTGACGGCAGAAGGGCGGGTGCTACTTCTGCCATCATGTTTCCGCCACCGATGCCAGGCGATGGGGAATCACCCGCACCTTGTGGCCCCGCCCGGGCGGCTGAGTCGGTGTCCGACGCCAGGCGATCGACGACTGGCTGCGTCGGTCGCCCGTCCTCAGGTGACGCCTCTGCTCCCGATGGAGATGGCAGGAGCGAATGACGGCGTCGCTCGTCGGGCTGCATCTCCGCTGCCTTTGTCGAATGCTGAGCGGGCTCGACCGCCGGGCGTACCAGGTCTGTCAGTACAAGGCCGACCACGGCGAGGACTGCCACGACAATCAGTGGCGTCCACAGGTGAGGCGTCAGCAACCGTGATGCCGCGATCTGCGAGACGGGCGGCAACGTTGGCATCGGCATCGATGGGTGACGCACCAGCGTTCCCAGCGACTGCGGCAGGTCCTGGTCACGATCAACCTGATCGGCCGCTTCGGCGAGGCTGACGCGTCGCGTCGCGACCACCACCGTAAACATCAGTGCGGCCCCACAGGCGATCGCCAGGGACCAGTTCGGCCAAGGCAGCGCCACGGCAAATACAACGGCGGCGATCGAGCGGGCGGCGAGACGGTCCCGATACTGACGCCAACGAAGGCGGTCGACCGCGGCCAACATCTCGGCCGAAGTCGTGGACATTACAATCCCGTGTCTCGGCCGATGTTCGACACACCCTCGAGTTCTGCCAGCATCTCCGACACGCAGTGCAGGCCCGGGTTGACCGCAAGCGCCTCGCGATAAGCCTCAGCGGCGCGGCCGGCGTCATTGAGAGCGGCATGAGCGTGGCCGATACCGGCCCAGGCGACGAAGTGATCGGGTTCGAGCCGGACGCAGGTCTGGCAATCCAGCAGCGTCAACTCGGGCCGACCGTCGACGAAGTGGGACAGGCCACGCTGGTTGTACGCGTCGGCGAAGGTCGGGCTCGCGACGATTGCCGCATCAAAACAGGTGATCGCTTCTTCGATGGAGTTCCTGCCGAGTGCGTCGGACCCTCGACGAAGCCATTCGTTGGCGATGGGGGTGCCGAGTCGACACCAGATGCCGCATAGGCCGTGCTCTGCCATCGATCGGACGCCTGGCTCTGGATCTTTGAGCAACGGCACGAGTCGGCCGACACATTTGCGACAGCCAGTCGCGGCCAAAGAGAAGGCGGCTACCTGGCGGACGTCTGCCCGCTCATGACCGAGGAAGAGACACAGCGTCCTCGGATTCACATGCTGCCGAAGCCAGTTTGCTAAGGCCTGCGAGTCATCCTCTTGCAGCATCGGCCCGACGACGGCAACGAGTCGGTTCGCCTGCGCACCGAGCGACAGCGGCTTCGAGCTCGAGCTCGAGGCCATCGGTGGATGCGACTTCTCGACGGCTTTGGGCGACGGCGTCATGGGCAAAGCTCGTGGACTTACCGGCCTCCGCGAGGCCCGGCAGGATTGTTCAGACCGCCAGCTTCGGCGGCGGCTTCGGCAACACGTGCCTCATCTGAGAATCGGTCAACGTAGTACGCCATCCGGTCAAACTCAGTGTCGTTCAGAGACTGGTAGCGGTACCCGGTCTCGAGTCGGTTGATCGAGTCACCGTTGCAACCCGCCAAGCCGACGCCGAATGCCGAGACGGCACCGGCGAGGAGCAACGTGTGTCTGCGTTTCGGCACGATGCATCGTACGTCGTGATGTTCTGCCGGTTCGGCGACTGAACGATTGGTCGCAAAGGCGTCGGCAGACAAAGAAGATTGAAAGGCGGCAACCGGCGACGCGGGTAAGGCGTTGCGGACGAACCCTTGAGCATGAAGGGTGGCCCGGACCCGTTCGTCGGCGGACGGGATGACCCGTCGGCCTCTGAATGTCCCACCTCGCACGTCCCGTCTTGGCTCGTTATGAGCCGCGCGGGCTTGCCCGAAGTCGGCGGCCCGGCGCCATCAAGGGCATCCATCGGTCCGGCCACAAAGGCCAAACCCGGAGGCCGCGGTTGCGCCGCTGGCACTCTACGAGACCATACGCCAACCGGCCATGCGCGGAGTTGATGTTTCAGGACAAACGGCACGCCCGTTTCGGTCGCTACTGTCGAGCATGTCCGGCGGCCGACAGAACGTTTTCGTGGCACTGACCGTACTCGGCGCGCTCGTCGCCCTGGGTTGGATGATCATCAAGTTCGGCGGCACCCTCGGAGGTCTCGCCGCGGGGGGCGGACACCCGATCAACCTCGTGCTCCCGCGCGTCGACGGATTGAGCGAAGGCGCACGCGTCGTCTATCGCGGCAGAAGCGTCGGCCGCGTCTCGGGCATCAGCCTGTCCGAAGAGCGGACGGCCTTCGACGTCGGCTTGCTCATCAACAACGAGCAAGTGCCCGCCAATGTCATCGGCGTCGTTCGGGCCACGAACCCCATCAGCGGCGGGGCGATCATCGAGCTCGACCTCGAAGGCGATGCGGCGCAAGGCAGCCTTTTCGAGGTTGCTGTCATTCCCGGAATCTCAGAAGGCGGAGGGCTCTTGCCGCCCGAGGTGCCGAAACTGGCCGGCGATTTATCCGCCCTGCTTGCCGAGGTTCGGCAAGAGCGCCTTGTCCCGTTGCTGGTGAAACAGGTCGAAAGCCTCGGAGAATTGATCACTTCCGTCAACGCCATCGCCGGTGACGACGAATTGATCGGCGAGCTGCGTCAGGCCATCACCAGTGCCCAACACGCGACAGAAGTCGCCACCACTGCCGCAGAGGAGTACCAACGGCTCGGCACAGGATTGAACGATCTTCAAGTAGAAGCTCGGGTCGTTCTCGAAGACATCAAAGCAATCTCCGCCTCTGCCCGCAGCACGACCGCTACGGCCAATGATGCCGTTGCCAAGGCGCAGGACGACCTGACGCTCGTCACCGACAGCGTGCTCGCACGGCTCGACCGCGTCGATCGCCTGCTCGTCACCGGTGAAGGCGTCGCTGCGAAGCTGAACAACGGCGAAGGAACGCTCGCTCTGATGCTCAACGACCCGTCGGTCTATCGCATCCTCGAAGACGACCTGCGGATTCTCGGCGAGCTTCTCAAGGGTGCCCGGCGATTGATCGAGCAGTTCGAAGAAGAGGGCGTGAACGTCTCGATCTTCTAAAGGAAGCGGTCAAGATTGACCCGCGTACCAGTCGACCGTCTGACCCAGGCCGACCTCGAAATCGATGATCGGCCGGTAGCCGAGCACCTTCGATACCTTCGTCAGACCGGCGAGCGAATGCAGGACGTCGCCAGCCCTTGGCGGAAGGAGCTGCGGGACAAGGTCCGGCCGACCCGCGGCATGGGCCATCATCGTCGCTAGGTCGAGCACCGTCACGCTCTTGCCGATCCCGACGTTGAAGACGTCGCCCGACAGCGGCGATGCATGACTCGCGGCGAGGAGGTTGGCGTGGACGATGTTTGCGACGTGCGTGAAGTCGCGACTCGCCGAACCGTCTCCGAAGATTGTCGGACGCTCGCCAAGGAGCAAGTCGCGTGCAAAGGCAGCGATGACACCGGCGTACGCGCTGTTGGCGTTCTGTCTCGGCCCGAACACGTTGAAGTATCGAAGGGCAACGGAATCGATGTCGTAACACGCGGAGTAAGCCCGGAGATAGTGCTCCCCGGCGAGCTTTGCAGCGGCGTAGGGACTCATCGGCGTCGGGGGCATCGTCTCGACCTTCGGCAGCGTCGGCTGGTCGCCGTAGGCACTGCTGCTCGCCGAATAGACGACTCGCCCAACGCCTGCGTCCCGCGCCGCCTCAAGCACGTTCAAGGTGCCGGTTGCGTCGACGTTGTGATACACCCGCGGGTCTTCCACACTCGCCGGAACGCTCACTTTGGCAGCGCAGTGAAAGACCAGGTCACACCCGGCCACGGCTTCTCGGCAAGCGTCGGCTTCTTCGAGATGGCCCACGTGGAGCGCACGGCATCGACGTAGGGCCGGTCGTTGCCACCGGTGACGTTGTCGAAGATGACGACATCCGCACCAAGTGCCGAGAGGGCTTCGGTCAGGTGCCCCCCGATGAATCCGAGGCCACCGGTGACAAGGCATCGCCGGCCGGCGAAGGCCTTGCCGTGCACCGACTGCCAATCAACATCTGGAGTCGCCACACAGGACGATAGTGCGGGCGGACGAGCTGCGGTCAGCCCGGTAAGCTCAGGCCGATGCACGCCGACGCCACGTACGACGTGCTCCACGTCACGCCCAGGCTCGGGCGATGTGGTGGCGGGGTCTGGCAGTTCGTCCACGATCTCGCCCTGGCCCAAGCCGAGGCCGGCCAGAGGGTTGCGGTCCTCGGCCTCGACTGCCCCGATCTAGAGGAAGACGCGGTCGCCCTCGAACGTCACGAGCGCGTCCATCTCGAAGCCGCCCGCGAGGCATGGACGCCGCTGCCGGCACTCGGCTACAGCCCGGATTTTGCGAAGCGTGTCGATCGTCTGGCGTCGCAGTCGACCTACGTCCACGCCCACGGCGGACTTCGGATGTGGACGCTGTCGCCCGTGCGAGCTGCGGCGAAGAAGCACGGCAAGAGGCTGCTCTTCGCCCCTCACGGCGGCCTGTATCCGTGGCTGCTAGACCGCGGAAAGCTCAAGAAGCGACTCCTCTACCACGCCATCGACCGTCGCAACCTGGCGGGTGTCGACGTCCTTCACGCGACGTGCGAACAAGAGCTGGGCTATTGCCGCGACTACGGCCTGATGCAGCCGGCGATCATCGTGCCGCCGGGCGTCCGACCGCTACCGCCGGGAGACGCGTCACGCTGGCTCGCGGGCCATCCGACCCTCGCCGGCAAGAGACTCTGCGGATTTCTCGGTTACTTCGATAGAAAGAAGGGCCTGCTTCGTCTGGTTCAGGCGTTGGCCGCGCTGCCGCCGACGGATTGGCACCTCGTCATTGCCGGGCACGACCAGCGTGGGCATCAGGCGGAAGTCGAAGCGGAGATCGCTCGTCTTCATCTTGCCGATCGCGTCACGGTTCTCGGCCCGCAGGTCGGGCAGGCGAAGTCAGACTTCCTGGCGGCGATGGAGTTGTTCGTCCTGCCGACGGATTGGGAGAACTTCGGCGTCGTCGTTGGCGAAGCCTTGTCCGCCGGCGTGCCGGTGCTGACGACGACGAACACGCCGTGGCACTGGCTCGACGAAGAACGAGCCGGGTGGTGCGTCGAGCCGACGGAGGTTGCTGTTCAACAGTCGCTGCGACAAGCGATGTCGACGACGACCAATGAACTTCGTGAGATGGGGCAGCGGGGTGCTGACCGCGTTGCGTCGGAAGTGACGTGGGAGAAGGCAGTTCAAGCTTTGGCCGGCACGTCATGGCGCGGTGAGAGCGTCCACGCAAGTGCTCTGAGTCTGTGGTAGCCGCATTCCGGTGGTTTCGGCAGAAGGCTCATCATCACCACGTTGATGCACGAAGATCTTAATGCTGCTAACAGCGACTCCGTTGACTTGTTGAACGACGTTTGCGAAAAGCCATAGTCTACTTGAAGTCTTCGCTTCTTTTACTGCGGAAACTGCCAGCGGGCTGTAAGCCCGCGGCTATTGGGACTCTTATGCATCGGGTTGAGAAGCGACCCGGAACGGCGATCAGGTCAGGCGGTTGTCGCTGTTGCCGATGCCACGCAGTGCGAGGTTCAACGCGTCGACGTTCGTCGCGAGTCGCTTGGCCTCGTTGACGTCGATGATCTGCTTGTTGAACAGTTCCGTCAGGTGCTGGTCGAAGCTCTGGTTGCCGGCCTCTTTGTTGCCGACGATCGACTTCAGCTTCTCGTATTCCTTTTCCATGATGTACCGCCTCGCAAGCGGCGTCATGTACATCACTTCGACCACAGGCACCCGGCCTTTGCTGTTGCGCTTCTTAGCAAGCCGCTGACAGAACACACATGCCAAGTTCGTGGCCAACTGCGTGTTCATCAGGTCCGCTTGCTGGCTATCGAACAGCGCGACGACACGCTCGATCGTCATGGCCGCATTGGTCGCGTGGACGGTCGAAAAGACCAAGTGGCCCGTGTCGGCCGCACGCAGGGCGGTCTGCAGGCTGAAGCCGTCACGAATCTCACCGATGAGCATCGTGTCCGGGTCCTGCCGCATGGCAGCGCGGAGGGCATGGTCGTAGCTGCTGGTGTCCGTACCGACTTCAACCTGGCTGACGAGGCTCTTGTTGTCCTGGTGCTCGAACTCGATCGGGTCTTCGACGGTGATGATTCGCTCGGAACGCGACCGGTTGATCTTACCGATGATGGCAGCGAGCGTGGTCGATTTGCCCGAGCCGGTCGTGCCGCTGACGATGACCAATCCGCGATACAGGTCAGCCAACTTCTGGATCTGAGGCGGCAGGGCCAGATCATCGAATTTCGGGATGACCGTGTTGATCTTCCGCAGCACCACCGCCGCCTTGCCCCGGCTATGGAAGCTGGCGACACGGAAGCGGGCCAGCAGCTCGTCCGAACCATCCGCCTTTTCACGCGAGCCACTCTTGTACAGGGCGTAACTCGTGTCGGCCGAGCCCTTTTCAAGGAACTCCTGCCACTTGTCCTCGTCACCCGCGAGCTCCTTGACGAAGCCCATCATCATCTCGTTGTCCGGCTGGCCGCAGTCGAGGAAGCGGAGCTTGCCGTCGACGCGAATGACGGGCGTCGAGTCCGCCTGGAGGTGAAGATCACTACCGCCGACCTGGACGACGGACTTGAGAAACTGTCGAAGGCTCGGAACCTTCGAGGCGGCCCCGTTGCGACTCGCGGCGGCGACTTCCGGATTGGGTCGACCTTCTTTGGCATGCGCATCCGGCTCGATGTGCATCGTGTCACCCGGCTCATGCCGGGCGGCCTCTAGGGCGGCAGCTTCGTCGTCTTCGAGCAGGTGTTGCGGGGCTTCGGCCATGGCGTCCGCACTGTATCAACGCCAGCGGCATCGGGCATGTCCGGCACCCGCGGACGAGACCGTTGCCAAAGGAACGCTGCTTCAAGCGCTGTCAGACGATTGGGCTCGATGCCCGTCCACACCTGCGACGCTTCCGCCCAGGTGGTACTCGCCGCAGCGATAGCCCGCTTCTTCGACCGCTTCCATCAACGTGTGCGCGGCGACGGTGCGGGCGTCGTAGATGACCGACGCCTGGCCGCTGGGAAAGTCGACCTCCGCCTCACGCACCCCGCCCACGGCCTCGAGGCCGGAGACGACCGCCTCCTCACAAGCATGGCTGTGCATGCCTGAGATCGCGACGATGAGCAGCGAATCCCGCGACTCGCGCGTGGCTGTCGGAGATGTCTCGTCCGTGGTCGGCATACGCGGGTCGTTCGCAGGCGGATGCGCCCGTTCCGTAGCGCATTATGCGCTTCGTCCACCGACGTTGCGTCACCAAAACCGCGCCGCGTCTACCCTTGCCGACACGCCCGCCGCTCATGCTGCTGTTGATCGATAATTACGACAGTTTCACCTACAACCTGGTGCAACTGGTGGAAGTCGCCGCCAGAACGCGGCTGCCGGATCTGGAGGTCGTGGTCGTTCGCAACGACCAAATCAGCCTCGACGAGGCCAAGCAGATGAACGTGTCGCACCTGCTCGTCAGCCCTGGCCCCTGCACGCCTGCCGAGGCGGGAATCTCGTCTGACGTCATCGAGACCCTGTCGCAAGCCGGCGTGCCGACGCTGGGTGTCTGCCTCGGTCACCAATGCATCGGTGACCGCTTCGGCGGCGTCGTGGAGCGGGCGGGCCGGCTCATGCACGGCAAGACGGACCGCGTGACGCATGACGGCAAAACCATCTTCCAGGGCATTCCTTCACCCTTCATCGCAGCGCGATACCACTCGCTGGTCATCCGCCCAGGCAGCCTGCCAACGGATACTTTCGAAGTCAGCGCGACCACCGACGATGGCACGATCATGGCCGTGCGTCATCTCCGGCTGCCGCTGGAGGGGGTGCAGTTTCACCCGGAAAGCTTCATGACTGAGTACGGCGAGCAGCTCATCGGGAACTTTCTCAATCTCGTCCGATAGGCAGCTTTGCCGCTCTCACGCATTGCCCGTTGGTCGCAACCGCCTTTGTGGGTTAGCTTTGGCTCAATGGTGGCCAGCGGGTCGCCTTGGAGAATTTGCAAACCAGTTGTTCATGCTCAAAATCACGCTCATTGCCGCCGCGGCCTTCGGGTCCGCTTCCGCCGTCGTTTCAGCGGATGTCGTCGACTTCACGATCGATTCGTCCCTGAGTTCCATCACCGTCACCGGCTTGTTCGCCGGCGACACGGGTATGGCCCAGTTCCCCGGCAGCGACTCGACCGCCCTCAGTGGGACGCTCGTCGCCGACGTCGATGCAAGCTCCATCAGCTTCCCTGGCGGCAGCTCGATCGACGCTCTTCCCCAGACTTCGCCGGTTGCACCGGGCCCGACCGCGTTGCCGCTGACGACGGGCCTCGGCGACTTCGGACTGGACTTCAACGTCTTCCTGCTCGGGATCGTCCCCGTCGCCGGCTATGACTTTGAGTTTGACCTCAATGCGGCCAGCCAGGCCCTCGACGGGTCCGGCAACTTCGATAGCAGTGGCAGCACGGTCTCCGTCCTCGGCGGCGAGCTCGCCTACGACGCGGGCCTGGCCTCGGGCGTCGAAAGCCTCGTCGGTGAATCCGCCCTCAACCTCGCCTCGGCAGGCATGCTGACGACCGTCGGCAACGTCCAGACACTGACCATCCCGGTCGACCTCTCGCTCCTCTTCACCGGCCTGCTGCCCGACGACAGCCAAGTCGACGTCACCGGCCAGATCGTGGCGACTCGCGTCGTTCCCGAGCCCGCCACGGCCACCGTCCTCGCCATGACCGGCGGCCTGCTCCTGGGTCGGCGTCGCCGCTAAGCGACACCTGCCGCCTCGAGCAGTCGAATCTCAGACATCCACGCGTCGCGGTCGACTTCCCCGTCGGGGAGCAGACTGCGACGCGTTGTGTTGATGAGTGCCTGCAACGTCTGATAGCGACGCGTTTGGCCGATCGCGGGAGGCAGGTAGTCGGCGACGACGGTGCGAACGTCTTCAACGGCCAAGGGTCCGTCCCGACGCGCGCGGGCCTTGAGCTGTGAACGAAGAGAAGCGAAGGCCGCGGCGCTGGTCGCAGCCAACTCCGGCTCGAGCGTCGCCGCCGCCTCGGCGACGTCGCCGACGACTCGGTCCTTAAGCATCCAGCGGATGAAAGCAAGGCGATCATCGCCCTCAGGATCGAGCACCGGCAAAATCAGATCACCCGCCCGGCCGGGCCTGCGGATGTCGGGGCTGAGCAGGTGAATGCGGGCCGTCATGAGCAGCCACGTGACTCGGCCCTTCAGGGCCGGGTCGCTCATCATCTGTTGCACTTTGCCGGTGAGGCGGCGCTCCGTCTCGTGCTGCCCCGCCCCGACGCCGCCAAAGGCGGTGTCGGCTTCGTCGACGAAGATGACGACACGACCCAGGCTGCCGAGCACGCGACGCAGCCGTTCGAAGAGCACGTCGGTCTGGCCGTACCACTGGCTGCGGAGGTTCTTGAGCGTCAACACCGGCAGCCCCAGCTCGCCTGCGACGGCCTCGAAAATGAACGTCTTGCCGGCTCCGATCGGTCCTGCGACCGCGGCACCGGACAGAGCGTCGTCGCCGCTGCTCTGCACACGCGGCACGAACTCGTCTCGCAAGAACTGCTTGAGCTGCGTGTTGCCGATGACGTCGCCGAGCGTGTGCGTGGGCCGTTGAAATTCGACGACGTCTTCGCCCAGCTCCGATGACACGTGCCGCTCCACGGCCTCGACCACGTCTGCCGGCTCGGGCGTGACGTCGGCGTGGCGGGTCTGGCGAAGAAGTTGCCGCAACGACTGGATGCCGAGACCTGCTGTCGACAGCGAAAGTGGCTCGATCTTCTCGGCCGGCAGCTCGGCATCTGTGAGGTAATGCCGCCGGCGAACCTCGTCAGGTGCTTCGACTTCGACGTCGACCACCTGCGGCAACGTCGTCACCAATCGGCTGACGCCCGCCGCGGGATTCGGAGATGAGAATGACCGAGTCGTCGCCGTCTTGGAAGGCCGCGTCGCCGAACCAATCGCGAAGGATCGAGACGCGGTGCCGGTCACTTGGCGAGAGGCGTCCGACGTCATCGCCTGCATTTGGGACGAGCAAGTCGGCGGCCTCGATCCAGATGAGCAGCGTGTCGCCGAAGGTCGGCCTGCCTCCTGAGAGCTTGGCCCGTCGCATCAGGCACAGTTGCCGAAGAAATTCCATGCCCAAGGTCGGTGCACCGGCGGCGTCTTGGACGAGTCGATCGAACTCCCGCTCGTGTGCCGCCCGTTCACGCGAGGCCTGCCGATCCACCAACGCACGCAGGGCGAAGTCGCCCAGATCGACGCCGCTGCGCCACGCGATCCAGGCATCGCGTAGTGCTTCGAGCCGGTCGGGTGGCGAGATGCGGATGGGGCCGTTGAGTTCGCAGACCAGTTGCGTCACGCCCGGCACGCCGCAACGCCCGACCAGGAACGGCACCAGCGGCACGTACGACTCGCCGTCAAAGAACAAGTCGTGCGTCGCCCCGTGGAGCAGCACCGATCGACTCGCGCCGCTGTTGAGGGTTCGGGTGAGCGACGAGAACCACGCGTAGCCAGGGTCGTCCACTCCTGAGCGTAGAGCCGACTTACTTGCCGACGCGGCGGAGTACGGACAGCCCCTCAAGCTGTGTCTCCTCGACATAGTGCCGATCGACGTAGCTCAGGTAGCGGTTCCAGGCATCGCGGTAGTCGCGCTGCCGACCCGGGTTCTTTTGCAGGATCGGCTGACGTTCCCAGCGGGCGATCTCTTCCTCCTGACGACCGCCGGCGGGCAGCAGGATGTACGTCGGTTGCCGATCTTCGAGGTCGATCAGCAGTTCGTCCATGAATTGCTTCGGCGCGTCGTCGTGGTTGATGAGGTGGATCATCATGCCGAGCCGGGCACCAACCGGGCGATCGGCCAGGACGGCGTAGCGGCCGACGTTGTCGGCGAAGAGGGCGTCGTCGGGTGTCGAATGCTCTTGCAGATAGGCGGCGACTTGCGAGTCACCCTCACCGGCGAACCAGCGTTGGTAGGGGGCCCACGTCATCGCCAGGCCGAGTAGGGCAAGCACCGCGGTGGCTCCGAGCAGTCCGAGGCGACCGAGCTTGCCGGTGGCAACTGAGGCCGCGAGTCCCGCCACGACGGCCGCGGGAGCGAGCAGCGGCAGGAACTGGTAGCTGTACGCCCGCTTCTGAAGGACGACGCCCACGGTCTCCAAAGCGAACCACGTCAAGGCGAAGACCCACGCACCCGACACCGCAGAGCCGCCGCCGGAGCGTGCGAAAACCCGACCTGCCAACGCACCCAAAGCCGGCAGAAGTGGCAATGCGATCAGCACGGGCACCTTGGGAACAAGCACCTGCGCCCAGGGCGTCCCGCTGCCGTACAGGCTGATCTCGTGCCACGTCCGCGGCATGTACTGCATCATGCCCGATGACCATGTCCACCAGGCGACGGCACCGAAGACGAGCAGCGTCCCGGCCAACGTTGCCAGCCCGTGGAGCAACCACCGGCCGGCACTGCCGCGACCCTGGACGAAGGTGACCACAGTCAAGGCCACCGCATACGCCCCGGCAACGCTGAGGCCTGTCGGCTTCGCCATCGCCGCCAGGCCCGCGGCCAGACCTGCGACGAGGGACCAGCCAAATCCCGCCTTCGGCTCGGCAATGACCCGCGCCGCCGCCCAGCCGCAGACGGCGGCGAAGAAGACCTGCGGCGTCTCGATCTGGAACCCGCAGCCGAGGTACCGCGGATGGTTCAGCAAGACCATCGCAACGGCGAACGTCAGCCCGCGAAGGTTTCGGTCGCCGGTCAGTCGTCCCACAGTCGCGGCGACGAGTAGTGCCGCCGCTGTGCCGAGGAGGAACTGGCTCAACAGATACAGTGGCCACGCGGAGCCGAACAAGGCGTATGGCACGCCTCCCAGGAGGACGACGCCCGGCAGCTTGGTGTCCCACAGATCCTCGTAGACCTGTCCGCCGTCTACCCAGACTTTGCCCATCCCCACGTAGAGGCCAGAATCGTTGCCGAACGGGGCACCGAGCATGGAGAACCGCCCGATGATCGCGATGAGGACGGCCACGAGGACGAGCGCGAGGACGCCTCGGCCGATCGTCTGCGGGTGGCGTCGCGGCAGGTCAGTGGTCATCTCGATGGCGCTTCGGGTGGTGACTGGTTCGGCTTGAGGAGGCCGGGGTTCTTTGGCGGCCGGGTCGCCGTCGGCGGCGTGGGTGGTCATCGTTACATCGGTCGTTCTGCCCTGAACAGGCGGCCACGAGGCGGAAGGGTGCGTCTCTGCCATCTGGGCGAGCATCCAGGATGATAAAATTCCGGTTGCGGCGGTTTTTTATGTGCCAGCATCGAACCTGGCAGGCGACGTGGTGCTACATGTTTCGACAATGATGCGTTTCCACGCCCACTTGGCGGCGTGGCCGCATGAGCCCGAACGTTCCGACCGACGAAACCGAAACCAGATGATGCTGAACAACACCACTCGCCGACGCCTGCGTCAAGCCACTGCTCGTCCCGTCGTCCTCTTCGAACAGGTCGAACAACGTCGCCTGCTGTCGGCCTCGCCGGACGGTGTCGAGGGCACGGGTGCAAGTCACGGTGCCGGCTGCCCGTGCCCCGGCTGCTGCGGCACGGGAACCAACCCGCAGGTCGACCTGTCGCTCGGCGGGTCAGGTTTGGAAGTGGGCGCGGTCGTCGAAGACGGCTTTGGCGGCGATACGGATCAATGGGATCGATTCAGCGATTGGGTTCCCGGCGACGAAGATCATGACCATGATCATGGCGAAGATGGTCTGCACGTGCGGCCTGCCACGCCCTTGAAGTATCACGAAGAGATCGGCGGCACGTTGATCGGCGAGGAGACCTTCCCCGCGGTGAACGCGCCCTACGACCTTTCAGAGACCTTCAAGCTGCACAGCCTGCCGGGTGCCGACCACGTCATCTACCTGGACTTCAACGGCCACGTGACCACCGGCACGACCTGGAACTTCCAGAACGGCCTGTCGAGCATCACGACGCCCGCCTACTCGACCGATGCCGACCGCACTTCGTTCAACACGACGGAGCTGACCAACATCCAGGAGATTTGGTCCCGGGTTGCCGAGGATTACGCGCCGTTCCGCGTCAACGTGACCACCGAAGAACCCGACCAGGACTTCTTGCGTCGGTCGGGCGGCGGCGACCAGGAGTGGGGCGTTCGCGTTGCGATCGGCCCGGACAATTGGTTCGGCCCGGCCGGTGGTGTGGCGTATCTGAACAGCTTCCGTGACGCTGTCGACGAACCCGTGTTCGTCTTTACCAACGGCACCGGCAACGGTGACAAGGGCATCGCCGAGGCTGCTTCGCACGAGGTCGGTCATTCACTCGGGCTGAACCACGACGGGCAAAGCCCCGGCGACGGCGAATATTATAATGGGCATCAGAACAACATCACCAGTTGGGCACCCATCATGGGCTTGGGGTACTTTACGAACGTAACGCAGTGGTCTGCCGGTGAGTACCGCAACGCGAACAACTTCCAGAACGACCTGCAGATCATCTCGAGCGGCGTCAACGGCTTCGGCTTCAAGGCAGACGATTTCGACGGTGCCGTTTCGTCGTCGGCCCAGGTGCTGCCCCAAGACGCCGATGCGGATGCCAACGTGGTCGGCACCATCACCACCTCCAACGATTCCGACGCGTTCAAGCTGTCGCACGGTGGCGGGTCGATGGCAATCGTGGCCCGAACGGTCGACATTGGGCCGAACCTCGACCTCCTTGCGGAGCTGTACGCTGATAACGGAGACGGAACCTTCACCCTCGTCGCCTCGGCCAACCCTGCGAATCTGCTTGATGCCGTCATCATCGGCGACTTTGCCCCTGGTGACTATGTCGTTCGAGTCGACGGCGTTGGGACGGGTGATCCGATGGCCGTCAACCCGACGGGCTACACCGAGTATGCGTCGATCGGCCAGTACACGCTCACCGTCGACGCGGCCGGCTTTGATGACGTCAGTCCGGAAGTTGACGAGATCTTCCTCTCCAGCAGCACTTGGAGCTCCAACTTCCTGAACAGCGTGTCTTCTTCGGGCATGGGCGTCTTGGTCGTCTCTGACGGTGAAGAGACCGGCACGTCGGTCGGGTTCAGCAACATCGATACGGTCTCGGTCCGGTTCAGCGAGCGGGTCCAGATCGGAAGCGACGACCTCTTCGTCTCCGTCGGTGGCAACAGCTTGTCGCTGAACGACGCCAACTTCTCCTATGACCCGATCACCAACATCGGCACGTGGCGTCTCAGCAGCGGGCTTTCTTCCGCGAAGCTGGCTGTGGGCTTCGATAGTGGCATCAGCGACTTTGCAGGCAACACCATCAGCGTGACCTCGCCGTTCTCCTTGAACGTCCTTGCAGGTGATGCCAACGGCGACGGGAAGGTGTCGCTGGCCGACTTCGGCGCCCTGCGAAGCTCGTTCGGCAGCACCCCTGTCGATCCGAGCTACAGCGTCTTTGCGGACTTCAACGCCAGCGGCTTCATCGACCTCACCGACTTCGGGATTCTGCGGGCCAGCTTCGGAGTTGATTTCTCTGACGACGAGTAAAGGCCATCAATCCCGTTCTAGTTTTGCAGGCAGAGCCACTTCGGTGGCTCTGCCTCTTTCGTTGCCGACGATCTTCGACAGGTGCAGATCATTAACACAAGGACTGTTGCGTTCACGGCCTCGAGCAACAAAAACAACACGTTGTCCGTGAACTCAGGGCTCTTAGTAATGCCAATATGGTCTTGAAACAGAACGAGACTGATGCTCGTCCAATCAACGGACGCTGCTCCGCAAGACCGTGCCGTCGCCCGCCGCTTCGGTGACGGTTTCGACATCACCGTCTCGCTTCAGCACGAGCTGCAAGGCGGTTTCTTCCGCATCTCCGGCAAAGAGGTGAAGGTTCAGACCCGCCGGCCGGGTGGCGGGGACATCCAACGCACGGTGGAAGTGCTCTGCTCGTGCCAAACACTTCCGCAGATGGTCATGGGCAATCTCTCTCCGCTCCGCCTTCGAAACGTCGTCGCCGAGCAACAAGCCAGCTCGTCCAACTCTTCGGAATTCGCCAGCCCCAGCTTGTTGTCGATCCAGAAATCAGCGTCGTGAATCGGCAAGACGTTGCCGGCTTCGTCGATCACCGGCTCGTGCCGGGACCGAGGCAGAAGCTGGTAGTAGATCTCCGCCAGCATCGGCCGCGGGACATTCTTGCTACCTCCGGGCCACAAAGCCGAACCGACGAAAAGGCACAGAACGCTTCGAAAATGCACCGTCCGAGGATACTGCCGGCGTGTTGCGACCACAAAGCGGCGTACCCTCCCGCCGCCATGCCGGGATTGCAGCTCTCCGATCGTGCCAACAGCGTCGCCCCCTCCATCACGATGGCGGTGACATCCAAGGCCAAAGCACTTAAAGCCGCCGGCATCGACGTCGTCAGCTTCGGTGCGGGCGAGCCCGACTTCGACACGCCCGGCTTCATCAAAGATGCCGCCAAGCAGTCCATCGACGACGGCCTGACGAAGTACACGCCCAACCCGTGCATCCCGGAACTCAAGGCGGCCGTCGTCACGAAGTTCCAGCGCGACAACGGCCTCGACTACACGCCCGACCAGATCTGCGTCGGCCCGGGTGGCAAGGGCGTCCTCTACTTCGCGTTCCTCGCGCTGCTCAACGACGGCGACGAGGTGCTCATCCCCGCGCCCTACTGGGTCAGCTATCCCGAACAGGCCAAGATCTGCGGCGGGGTGCCGAAGTTCGTCAAGACCCGGCAGGAAGATGACTTCAAGCTCACGCCCGAAGACCTCGACGCGGCCATTACGCCCAAGACGCGTGTCGTCGTCCTCAACAGTCCGAGCAACCCCGCCGGCAACTGCTACACGCCCGCCGAGCTGCAAGGCCTGGCCGACGTGCTCGCCAAGCACGAGCACGTCGTCGTCTTCTCCGACGAGATCTACGAGCACCTGCTGTACGACGGACAGAAGACGGCCAGCATTGCGGCGCTGCATCCGTCGCTCAAGGACCGCACGATCACGTTCAACTGCCACAGCAAGAGCTTTTCGATGACCGGCTGGCGTCTCGGCTACGCAGGCGGGCCGACGGAGGTCATCAAGGCGATGAACAAGCTACAGGGCCAGATCAACAGCCACGTCACCAGCTTCTGCCAGCCCGCCGCGGCGTTGGCTCTGACAGACGAGCGGGCCGGCGCGGCCGTCGAGACGATGCGGCAGGAGTTCGAGCGTCGCGGCAAGCACATGCACGATCGGCTGACCGCGATCGACGGGATCACCTGCATCCGCCCGCGCGGCGCGTTCTACTGCTTCCCGGATGTCAGTTCCTTCTTTGCCAGAGCCGGCGTCGATGATGCCGTCGGCTTCGCCGCCAAGTTGCTCGAAGAACGTCACGTCGCTGTCGTCCCGGGCAACGACTCCGGCTACGACACGCACGTGCGGCTGAGCTTCGCCACTAGCATGTCGCAAATCGACAAAGGCCTCGACCGTCTCCGCGAATTCGTTGAGGGCCTCTAGAAGGAATCGTACGCAGCAACTCCCTGAACGAGTCTTTCAGAGACGTCTACCGTCGCCGCATGCTCATTCGCCCGCTCTTGGACCACGCGGCCAGCCGGCCCGACGCGACCGCGGTCATCGACGACCGCGGCACCACGACCTGGGCAGAGCTGCTCAAGAAGTGTCAGCGGCTGGCCAAGCTCATCCGCTCGAAGACGAAGCACGACAAGGTCGCCATCCTCCTGCCCGCCGGCGGCGGGTTCGTCACCGCCTTCTACGCCATCCTTCTGGCCGGCAAGACCGCGGTGCCGATCAACTTTCTTCTGGGCGAGAAAGAGGCCAAGCACGTTCTCGACGACAGCGGCTGTGATCTGGTCCTGACGGTCGGCCTGATGCTCAAGAAACTCGACGCCGGCAAGGCCATCAAGAAGGTCGCCGACGTGGGCGGCGTCACGACGATCGATCTGCTGAAGCTCAAGCCGACGCTGTCGAGCATCCTCGCCCAGCTCTGGCCCCTTCCGTCGCCAGATCGCAAGGAGGGCGATCTTGCCACCTTGCTCTACACCAGCGGCACCAGCGGCTTACCCAAAGGCGTGCCGCTCACGCACGGCAATCTCGCCAGCGACGCCAAGGCCTGCATCACGCACGCCCGGCTCGACCGCGAAGGCGAGAAGCACGTCTTCCTCGGCATCGTCCCGCTCTTCCACTCGACCGGGCTGCTGGCGACGATGGTCGCGCCCATCTTCCTCGGGGCCAAGACCGTCTACACCGCCCGCTTCAACCCGGCAGACACGATCAAGAAGATCCGGGAGCACAGCGCCACCGTCATGGCCGCGGTGCCGAGCATGTACGCCGCCATCGCCCGCGTCAAAGACGCCGGGCCCGCCGATTTTGCGAGCATGTACGTCGCCCTCAGCGGCGGCGAGCCGTTGCCGGCGCGGGTCCGCGAAGCGTTTCGACAGAAGTTCGACGCCGACATCATGGAGGGCTACGGCCTCACCGAGACGTGCGGCCCGGTCACCGTGAACATGCCGCACATGCACCGCCCCGGCTCCGTGGGCCGATGCCTCGACAACGTCGACATCCGCATCGCCGGCGAGACCGACACCCCGCTCGCCGGGGAAGAGACGGGCGAGATTCAGATCAAGGGCCCCATGGTCTTCGGCGAGTACCGAGGCCTGCCGGACGACACGAAGAAGGCCAAGACTGACGACGGCTACTTCCGCACCGGTGACCTGGGCCACGTCGACGCCGACGGGTACTTGTGGGTCACGGGCCGCAAGAAGGACATGATCATCGTCGGCGGGGAGAACGTCTATCCGCGCGAGATCGAAGAGCTCATCGCCACCATGCCCAACGTCGCCGAGGCGGCGGTCGTCGGCAAGCCGGACAAGTCCCGCGGCGAGGTGGTCGTCGCCTTCGTCCTGGCGGAGGAGGGCGAGTCGGTCGATTCGCAGGCGGTCAAGGACTTCTGCCGCGACAACGGCCTGGCGTCGCTGAAGATTCCGAAAGAGGTTCTACTCGTCGAGGAACTCCCTCGATCGCCCACCGGCAAGGTGCTCAAGCGACAGCTGCGCGATCAACTCACCGCGTCCGCCTGAAGCACGCTGCGTTGAAAACGGAGTAGCCGCGGGCTTACAGCCCGCAGGTAGCGTGAAGCCCGCAGGTAGTGTGAAGCCCGCAGGTTGCGTGAACACGGTTGAATGTGTCCCTGAACTACCTGCGGGCTGTAAGCCCGCGGCTTGGCAACTACTGCTTCGAGCTCCTCACCCGTTGCATCTGCCGCCGCGATCGGCACGATCGTCGGCATGGCCGCGGACGTCATACCCAGCGAGCACGCATTGCCCGAGACCCAGAAGCACGCCGTCATCGAGACGGACCTGTTCTGCGATTGCGGGTACAACCTCCACGGCCAACGCACCGGCCTCGACGACCGCCTCGGCTTCGTCACCGTCCGGTGCCCTGAATGCGGCAAGTGGCACCCGGCCAATCAGAAGTCGACCGCCAACTACGTCTGGCTTCGGCGGTTCGCTGCCTTCATCCTGCTCTGCTGGGTCCTGTTCCTGCTCGGCATCTTTGTCGCCGTCACTTTCGCCGCCACCGGGTTCGCGATGGCGCACACGCACGAGTTCAGCAAAACAGCCGTCTTTGAGCCAGGCACCGACAGGCTCATTTTGACGGATTACGATTACGATCCGACGGGGAGCCCCGCCGGAACGGCGCAGTACCGCTTCGTCTACACGTACCACGACACGGGCGAAAGGGTCCCGCTCCCGCGCGAAATCAGCCCGGAGTTAAACAAGATGGTCGCTGTGTCTCCTGACGGCGCGCGCGACTATCCGACCCGCACGGTGCCGGCAAGATCGCTTCCTGCCGACTACGCCGGGGGGCAATGGGGATGGCAAGGCCCGCCTCCCACGTGGCGATCCGTCGTCGGATCTGCCGGTGGATCGGGCGCGGCCGGGCTCGTCCTTGGAATCCTGCAGGCGGCTGCGTTGTGGCACCTCCGATGGCCCGCAAAGCTCATCCTGCCGCTGACGTTCCTCGTCTTCTCGATCGGCCTCTACTTCCTCTTTCTGACGAGCACGACGTCCGACTACAGCGACGGCACCTTTGCAGTCGTCTGGATCGAATCGCTGCTCACGGTTCAGGGCTCGGTCGTCGTCTTCTGGATCCTCGGTCTTCTCATCGGCCGGCCGATCGCGCGGTTCATCGTCCGCCTGTTCGTCCCGCCCAAGCCGCGACAGGCGCTGGCGCACCTGTGGTTCGCCGACGGCAAAGACATGCCGGTGAACGCCGCATGACCACGACGTGTCGCCTCGCCCTCTGCGAGGCCTTAACGTCGCCCCATGCCTGCCACCAGCACGAATGTCGATACCGCCGCCGCGACGAAGCTTCCCAAGCAAGGAGCACTGGCCGTCGCGGCCTGCCGTGATGACGACGTCGTCTCCATCTGCGGCGACGTGGACTCGCTTCCTGAAGACGTCAGCGACGCGCTGACGCAACTCGTCGAAGACGGCTCCGCCACCGGCGAAACCGGCAACGTCGCTTCGGCCGTCGTCGGAAAGCTTCGCTTGCTCGTCGTGGGCGTCGGCAAGGCACCGACCACGCCACGCGCAGTCCAAACCTTCGCCGGCAACGCCGCACGCGCGGCCCGAGCGAGCAAGGCCGACCGCGTCGCCGTCCTGCCACCGGCGGACGAGCATGTCGAAGCGACGGCAACCGGCTACGTCCTGGCGTGCTTCGACTTCCGTGAACACAAGGGCACTGCCACCAAGAGCAAGCCGTTCCCGCAGACCAAGCTCACCGTCCTGACCAAGGACAAGGCCTCCGTCGATCGCGGCTCGAAGCTCGGACTCGCGACCAACTACGCCCGCACCATCGCCACCCGTCCCGGCAACGACATCAACCCGCCGTCGCTCGCCAAGGAGGCACAGCTCATGGCCAAGGAGCTCGGCCTGTCGTGCCGCATCCTCGACCACAAGGAAGCCCAGAAGCTCGGCATGGGCGGCCTCGTCGCCGTCGGCCAAGGCAGCGAGTCGCCGCCGAAGATGATCGTTCTCGGGCACAGCTACGACGTCGGCACCGGCAAGAAGAAGGCCAAGAAGCCGAAGCAGGCTCCGCTGCTGGCCGTCGGCAAGGCGATCACCTTCGACACGGGCGGCATCAGCATCAAGCCGTCGAGTGGCATGCAGTCGATGGTCTTCGACAAGTGTGGCGGCATGGCCGTGCTCGGCTTCATGGCCGCCTGTGCCATGCTCGACCTCGATCGACCCGTCATCGGCATCCTCGCCGCCGCCGAAAACATGCCCGGCGGCCGGGCGTATCGGCCGGGCGACATCCTCGACATGCACAACGGCGTGACGGTCGAGATCACCAACACCGATGCCGAGGGACGCCTTGTTCTGGCCGACGCGCTGAGCTGGGGCATCGAGACCTACCAGCCGGCCGCCTGCGTCGACCTCGCCACGCTTACCGGCGCCGCCGTCGTGGCCCTGGGCACGACCCGCGCCGGAGCCTGGTCCAACGACGACGGCCTGTTCGCCCAGCTCGACGAGGCGAGTAAATCGACCGGCGAGATGCTGTGGCGGATGCCGCTGGGCGACGACTACCGCGAGCGAGCTCAAGAGCAACGTCGCCGACCTGGTCAACTCACCGGGCCGATGGGGCGGCTGCGACACGGCCGCGGAGTTCCTGCACCATTTCGTGCCGGGCAACGTGACGGGTGGCGACGAGGTGCCCTGGTGCCACCTGGACATCGCCCCGACGGCTGATGTCGAGAAGGACGACTCGCCGCACGTCAAGGGTGCGACGGGCTTCGGCGTCAGGACGCTGTTCAACTGGGCCGAGGCGGCGAAGTAGCTTCTGCTACGCAGTCGCGGCGGCGGGCTCTTCGAGCTGCTCGGTGAGGACGACAAGCTTGTTGTCCTTCATCTGAGCAACGCCACCCGAGATGGTAAAGCTTCGGCTGCCGCCGGTGACCACATCGGCCCGAAGGTTGCCTTGCCCTAGCTTCACGAGCATCGGTGCCCGGCCGGTCAAGATGCCGACGAGGCCGTCATGGGCGGGCAAGACCACGCCTTTGACCTGCTCGCTGAAAGCTTCGCTGTCGGGCGTCACGATGTCACACTGGAAGGCCACGGCGGACGATAGCCCGCGTAGACGCCTTCGGGCTTGCCGGACGTCGGTACGACTCCTAAAACATTCATGCCACCGCGGAACCGGCCAGGGCCGGACGCGGTGGCTTGTTGTTTCACCAAGCCGCCGTCGAAGCACCCGGAGGGTCGGGACAGGCTTCGCGCGGCGACGCTCAGGACGAGCAGAAAGCACCGACCAATGCAATATCTCAGCGCTGAAGAGAAGGCCAAGCTCGATTCCCGGCTCGAAGAACTGCGAAAGACCAAGGTCGAGGTGCAAGGCCGCATCACCGCGGCCGCGGCACTGGGTGATCTCTCGGAGAACGCCGAGTATCACTTCGCCAAGGAAGAGAACCGCAAGATTGAGTCGGAGCTTGCGGAGCTGACGAAGAAGCTTCGAGACGTTGTCGTCGCTGATGCCGACGACGTGCCGGACGACATGGTCTTCCTCGGCAGCACGGTCAAGGTGCGGGACACCAGCGACGGCGAAGAGATGCTTGTCCGCCTCGTCGGCGAGGCCGGTGCACCGGATGCCGAAGGCGACGTGCAGGACGTCTCCGCCACCAGCCCGATGGGCGACGCGCTGATGAAGTCGCGCATCGGCGACAAGGTTTCGGTCAAAGCCCCACGCGGCTCGACGACGCTAGAAGTCGTCGAGATCGTCTGATCCGACTTGACGGCGGCAGAGACGAAGCCTCTAGAATCTCAAGACGCCCCCGTAGCTCAATTGGCAGAGCACCGCTTTTGTAAAGCGAAGGTTGCCGGTTCGATTCCGGCCGGTGGCTTAGCGGCGAGTCAGCCGCGATGCGGATCGAAGCTATTTTTTGCAGCTGTAGCACCGACTTCTAAGAACATCTGCTTCAAACGCACTCGCTCACCCGTCATCCTGAGCGAGCGGAGCGAGTCGAAGGACCTCGTCTGAACGACGTGTCCAGGGCGAGATCCTTCGACTCGCTCCGCTCGCTCAGGATGACGAGATGATGGTGTCGGAGGGATCGGGATGGCGATCAGCATTCCAAGCGGAAGCACGATGCCGACACGTGCCAGCACCCGCATTCATGCTTCACGTCAAGTGACCTAATCGGTCGCTGCGCCTTCGGCACCGCCGGCGTAGGCCGCGTTTGGCTCGATGATCGGCTGATACTGGTCGCTGTCGATGATCGCCATGCCGATGAAGATCGTTAGGAAAAGCAGCGTGCTGATCAAGATCAGCTGGTTCAGCTTGCTGTCCCACAGCAGGTGCATGAAGAACAATGCCACTAAAACGGCCTTGACGAAGGCCAGCCCCAGGGCGATCCAGATGTTCAGCGGGCCCAGATCGACGAAGCGTGCACCGACCGTCGCAACGGTCAGCATGACCAGTGCCGCGAAGGTCGCGTACATGATCCAGAGCGGCGCTACGTGCGGCTCGTCATGCGGCGGGGCGTTGAGGGGCACGTCCACACCACGCAGGCCATGAGATCGGCCGAGCTCGCGAGAGGCTGCGAGCTGCTGATCCTCATCCGTCAATTCGGCGAGTGAAATCGTCGAGGTGCCGCGGACGCCGCTGTCGTTGGTGATGGCCATTCTTGGTGTAGAAGCTGAGGCGCTAGAAGTCGGAAGCTGAGCCGGAGGCGGCGAGCGTCGTCTGGGAGTCGGGATCAGCTACAAGCTTCCGACGTCGCGAACGCTCGTCAGTGGATGAGATACAGCAACGGGAATAGGAAGATCCAGATCAGGTCGACGATGTGCCAGTAAAGCCCGACGAGGTCGACCGGCGTGAAGTAGGACGGGCCGAAGGTGCCCGCGAAGCTCTTGATGAGCGTCCAGCCGATGAGGCCCATGCCGATGACCACGTGCACGCCGTGCAGGCCCGTCATCATGTAGTAGATTCCGAAGAACGCCTTGAGATTGGCCTGTTCCTTCGATGTGAGATCTTCATAAAGCGGCCCATGATGCCCGCCGCCGGCGTGGCCGTGGTGAGCATCGGCCGTGTGGTTCGCGTCGACGGAGGGCCGGTGAATCGCCGCATCGCCGGTGCCCGCATTGGGGTCGATGTACTCCGGGCCGAGCAAGGCGAAGGTCGCGTTGCTGGGAACTTCCGGCACCGAGCCTTCGGCAGCGGTGGGCTCTGGCGTCGCTGACTCCCCTTGTGACCCCTCGAGATTGTCGGCTGGATCTGCCTTGTTCTCATGGGTGTCGCCGTGGTCGTGGGCGTCGGTTCCGACTCGTGCTTCGACGGCCGATGAATGGCCGGCATCAACGGGTGCCACCGATCCGCTTGTAGGCAACTCGCTATGGTCTGCCGCGCCGGTCTGGTGCGTGCGATACTCCTGGAACCGCGCTTCTCCGTTCTCAACAGCGCGGTCATAGACGTTCCAACGGCCGGGGAAGAGGCCGTGGCTGAACTTGTCGGCGTACTCGACGGTCTTGACGACCATGAAGCCGACCCCGCCCAGCAGCGTCATGGCGAGCATGAGCTTCAGGTAGGTCTGCTGCCCGAGTTGTGCCGCCCGAACCGCAAGCGCCATCGTCAGTGATGAGGCGAGCAGGATGATCGTGTTCGTCGCCCCGAGCGACCACTTCAGGTGCTCGGCCGAGTACCGGAACACCTCGGGGTTGTTGTACCGGTAGGCGGCGTATGCGCAGAACAGGCCGCCGAACATCAGGATCTCAGTCGCCAGGAAGGCCCACATGCCGACCTTGGCCGAGTCGAACTGCTGTTCAGGCGTATCGAAGTGGTGCGCCAGGTGCGGCGGATGCTCGTCATGATGGCCGTGGTCGGCATCGTGATCTGCGGGCGGAGCGTGCTTGGGGTTGAACGCGGTCATCAGTGCTTGCCCTCGTCGTAGTCCTCACGGTCGGCGTCGACCACGCGGTGGCCGGGGCCCGCGGCAGCGACCTGCTCACGATACTCCGGCTTCAGTTCCCATCCATCGGCCACTTCCGGGTCGTTGCTGCGGACGTACTGCCAGCGGTAGATCGCGTACGGGTCACCCGCGGCGGGTGTCACCTTGAAGTTGTCGTGCGGCGGCGGGCTGCTGGTCTGCCACTCGAGCGTGTTGGCACCCCACGGGTTCGGCGGGGCCTTCTTGCCCTTCCGCATGCCCTGGATCCAGTTGTGCAGCACGCCGAAGAGCCCGACGGCCAGGATCCACGAGCCGACCGTCGCGATGACGTGGTACGGGATGTACTGGTCCTCGTAGCTCGCGTAACGCCTTGGCATGCCTTGGCTGCCGGCGATAAAGAGCGGGAAGAACAGGACGTTGAAGCCCACGAGCGTCGTGACGGCCCAGATGCCGGCCCACTTCTCGTCGTACATCTTGCCGAACATCTTCGGGAACCAGTAGTAGATCCCGCCGACGAGGGCGAAGAGCACGGTGCCCATCATCACGTAGTGGAAGTGGGCCACGACGAAATACGTGTCGTGGAGGTGGATGTCGACGTTGAGCGTGCCGAGGAAGAGCCCCGTCAGGCCGCCGATGGTGAAGACCCAGATGGCCCCGACCACGTACCACATCGGGGCCTTCATGCGGATCGAGCCCTTGTACATCGTCGCCAGCCAGTTGAAGACCTTGACGGCCGACGGGATGGAGACGCTGAACGTCAGCAGGCTGAACAACGCGCTCGCCAGGGCCGACTGGCCACTGGTGAACATGTGGTGGCCCCAGACCACGAAGCTGAACAGGGCGATCGCCAGGCTCGACAGGGCGATGAAGTTGTAGCCGAAGATGTGCTTCCGACAGAAGATGCCGATGACTTCGCTGATCACTCCCAAGGCCGGCAGGATCATGATGTAGACCGCCGGGTGGCTGTAGAACCAGAAGAAGTGCTGGTACAGCACCGGATCACCGCCGTTGAGCGGGTCGAAGATGCCCAGGCCCAACACCTTCTCCGCCGCCAGGAGCAGCAGCGTGATGGCCAAGACCGGCGTGGCCAGGATCTGGATGATCGCCGTCGAGTACAGCGCCCAGAGCATCAGCGGCATGCGGAACCACGTCATCCCCTTGGGCCGAAGCATGTGAATGCTCGCCAGGAAGTTGACGGCCGTCAGGATGCTGGAGAACCCGAGGATGAACGCACCGATCGTCGCCGGGATGACACCCGACTCGCTTCTGGTCGTGGAGTAGGGCGTGTAGAAGGTCCAGCCCGTGTCGAGCCCGAAGCCGCCCGGCAGGTGCCACCCGAAAGCCGCCTCAAGCACGCCGCTGATGAGCACGTAGACAAAGAACAAGCCGCCCGCACCCCAGACGTACAAGCTCGCCAGGTTCAGCCGCGGGAAAGCGACGTCTTTGGCCCCCAGCATGATCGGCAGGACGAAGTTGCCGATGATCGCCGGGATGCCAGGGATGATGAACAGGAACACCATCACGGCACCGTGAATGGTGAACATGTGGTTGTAGAAATCCCAAGCCGCCTTCTCGTTGCTGTTGAAGAGCGCTCCGGGCCCGATCAGTTCAAGCCGCAGGGCCAGGGCGAAGAGCCCGCCGAGCAGGAAGGAGCCGAGGATGCCGACCATGTACATGAGCGCGATGCGCTTGTGGTCGAGCGTCAGGGCCCACGAGAGGAAGCCGCGCGTGTGCGTCAGGTAGTTGTCCCCATGGACCTCTGCCCGGTTTGCTTCCGGGATGCCGGCCACCATGGGTGCGTTGATCGTGCTCATGAACGTCTTGAAGCTGGGGATCTAAAAAGGGTGGACACGGAACGCATCACTCGGCGTCGCCTGCCTCGATGGAGGTCGACTCGTCGGCTTCGACCTCGTCGCCGGTGGGCGTCGGCTCCGACGCCGACTCGGCGACGGTGTAGTCGCTGATGGTCTTCATGTAGGCGATGATGTCGGTGACGTCTCGCTCGCTCAGCACGCCGAGATAGCTGGCCATGGCGTTGCCGTAGCCGTTGACGATCTTGCGGGACGGGTAGTAGATCGATTCGCGAATGTACTCCTCATCGACCGCCACGATCGATCCGTCCGCCATGGCGTGATCTGGAGCATTCCAAAGGTTCTTCCAAGTCGGGCCCGTGCCGACGGCTCCGCTGACGGAGTGGCAACCGATGCAGCCGCGAGCGGCGTGAAGCTTCGCCCCGACCTCGGCCGGCGGGCGTTCTTCGCCGGTCACCGGGTCGATCCGAAGATCGCTGAACTTCTCGAGGATGACCTCGAAGTCCTCCGGCTCGTAGACGAAGACCTTGGCCCCCATTTGCGAGTGGTACGTGCCGCAATACTCCGTGCAGAACAGCTCGTAGACACCGGTTTCCGTCGGCGTCGTCCAGGTCTTGTTGAACCGGCCCGGCACCACGTCCTTCTTCATCCGGAAGGCCGGGACGTAGAACGAGTGGATCACGTCCTGGCTCTTGAGCGTGAACTCCACCGGCCGGTCCTTGGGCAGATGCAGGTGCTCGAGGATGGCACCGTTGGGGTACTCAAAGCTCCAGTACCAGGAGGCCCCGATGACGTTGATTTTGTACGCGTTGGGCGGGGCGATCGTGTCGTTGAGGTAGGCCTTGAACCCGAGGGCGAACATCACCAGGACGATGCACGTCGGGATGACGGTCCAGGTGATCTCCAACGTCGTCGAGTGGCTCACGCCGCCCACAGGGTCCGGCTCGTCGTCGCTCTTGGCCCTGTAGCGGATCAGGAAGGCGAACATCAAGATGATGACGATGCCGCCGAAGATGTAGCAGACGTAGAGGATGAAGTCGTAGAGGAAGTCGACCTCGTCCGCCTGAGCGCTGGCTTCCTGCGGCATCGCCGACAGGCCTAACCCGTCGAGGGTGCCGGTATCCATCTGGTCCGGCAGCGTCGGCACGAGCGTCTGAATCGTCTCGACGTACTCCTGGGTCTTTGCCAAGCGTGACGCACGGTCGTTGACCGCCGACTCGCCCTCCGCGGCCGGCTCTGCGAGCTTGGCCTCGGCGACGGCGACGTCCTGCTCCTGACCCTGCGTGACCAGCGGCTTGTCCGCCGCCGGTTCGTCAGCGGCATGAACGCCCGCCGGCGCCAGCAGCAAGGCGGCCGCGAACAGGACGGACAGAGTATTTCGAAGTGCCGGCACCGAGGGGATCATGGCAGAAGCAGGTGGATCAGTCGACCGGAAGAGGAACCTGCGACAACAGGTCCATCGAAAGGTTCAGGCAAAGGCGTGGGGCTTGCCGGCGGAGGAATCAGGTCCGTCCGACTCCGGCGTCCCGGCATTCGGGTGACGGCGAAGCTTGCCACGCTTCTCCGCCCAGACGAGGAACATGATGACACCACCCAAGGCCAACGCAGTCGTGGCCCCGCCGATCTTCATGACCGTCATGGCCGTCGCCGTGTACTTGCCGGTCGAGGGGTCGAAGCTGAAGCAGTAGGCGATGAACGCGTCCTTCAAGCTCGGCTGAAGGCGGCCGTCGCTGGCGTTGACGAGGCTCAGACGCAGCGTCTGTGCCTCAAACCGCGGCCCGTGCAGGTATCGACTCACCCGGCCGTCCGGCGTCGCGAGGACGATCGTGCCCGTGTGGCTGAATTCCTGAGCTTCGGGGATGTAGGCGAAGCGGAACCCGATCGCGTCGGCAAGCCGTTGGATGTTCCGGTCGTCGCCGACCCAGAACGACCAACCGGCCTCGACGTCGGCCTGGTCGAACTCCCGGCCCATCACCTCGACCGTCGCCTTCTTATTGTCCGCCGCCAGCGAGACGTCCTCGCGGCTATCGAAGCTGACGGTGATGACCTCGAAGTCGTCGCCGATCTCTAAGTCGCCGGCCAGATCGAGCATCGACTTGACCATGCCGTTCATGACCTCGCCGCAGAGCTGCGGGCAGCGGTAGTACGCCATCTGAATGACGACCGGCTTGCCCTCAGCGAAGATGTCGCCGATCGACACCTGCGTGCCGGCCGCGTTGGTGAAGACCAAGTCGTGCGGAATCAGATCGCCGAGCTTCTCATCGATGCCCGCTTCTTGACGAGACCGCTCCAGGATCTCGTTCTGGAACGCACCGTCGAGGTCGCTGGTGTCGCGTCGCTGATACTGCGCAACGGCAGGCATCGTCCCGGCGAGGACGAAGCAGCTAGCGAGAAGCAGACGAAGGGGACGAGTCACGTGCACTTACAACTTACGACGCCGGGCCGGTAGACGTTTCAGATCCGTCCGCGCCTGTGGCAGTCTGTCCCGCATCGGCAGGCCGCGTGGTCGGCGACGGGGCCAGATCGACGTAGGTGGACGGGTCGCGATACGTGTTGTTGGTCAGGTGGACGTAGTAGTTCTTGCCTTGGTCCAGCGCGGCCATCTCTTGGGCAGAGATCTCCCCGCCGCCACGCTGCTTGATGAACGCAGCCATCGCCAGGTGGATCGGCACGACCAGTTGATCCCGCTCTTCACCGGTGAAGCGATAGCCGAGCGCGGCATCGCTGCCGGCGACGTAGTCGCGTCGCTCGCTCTGGTTGTTGCCGAGGTCGACCGCAAATCGCGTCGGGCCGGCCGTCTGGCCGGCGTAGATGGTGTCGTTGCCGACCGTGTCGCCGATGTTGGCGTACTGCTCGCTCTTGAGCCGGCGCCAGTCGACGTTGTCATCGGCGCTGTAGCGGGCGTTGATGATGAGGTCGGTCTCGTAGGCGAACCACGCCTGGACGCCGAGGACGATGATGAAGAGCACCATCGTGCCGACGACGCCCGTGAAGGCGACGAGGCCGACGTTGACGTCTTGGCGGGTGGAGGACATGGGTGCGGGGTGGAAAAGCTGAAGAGGTCGGCAGAAGTCGGCGGTCGTTCGTGTTCAGGCTGGGGCTTTCGAACCCCAGCATTCCGCATCAGATGTTGTGGAACACCAGGCTCTCCCGCGCCGCGGGTCGGCGGCGGGGCGAAGCTTGACGACCTTCATCTCGCGGGCCACCCAGGCGACGCTGGCACCGATGACGAGCATCGCACACGAGATCTCGACCAACGGCAGGAGCTGCCAACCGCCGTGGAGCATCTCGGGCATGATCAGCCAGTAGAGATCCACCCAGTGCATCACCAGCAGCCAGCCGGCCCAGAAGCCGAGAAGCGTCAGGTTCCGCTTCACGTGCCGGCTGAGCAGGCCCGCGAAGGGAATCAGCAGGTGACCAAAGAGCAGCGTCATCGCGACGACCGTCCACCAGCCGACTTGTGCCGGAGCTTCCGGGTTGTCGCCCCAGGCACCGAAGCCCAGGTTCTCTGGAATGCTGGTGGCACCCCGGACGCCGAACCAGTAGGTGGTTTCAGGGATGTTCGCGTACCAGATCAGCATGAACTGGCTGAAGGCGACGTAGCCCCAGAAGAACGTGAAGGCGAAGAGGAACTTGCCCAGGTCGTGGTAGTGCTCGACCGTCACGCTCTCCTTGAGCATGCCCCCCATGCGAAGGAACTGGTAGGCGAGGATGGTCACCGCGAAGAACCCCACGACGCCGCCCGCGAAGATGTAGCCGCCGAAGATGGTGCTGAAGAAGTGCGGGTCGAGGCTCATCACGAGGTCGAAGCTCGCGAAGGTGAGCGTCAGCGCGTAGAGCACGAGCCCGCCGTAGCTGGCGGCGGTCATCTGCTTCGTTAGCGCCGGGTTCCCGTCGGCATCCTGTCGAACGCTTCGGCGGTAGTAGTACCCGGCCAGAGCGATCCAGGCGGCGAAGTAGATGACGATCCGGCCCAGGAAGAACGGCCTGTTCAGGTAGATCGGCCTTCGCCTTCGTGAGCTTGTCGTAGTGGTACGCATGATGCTCTGCCCGCTCGACCGTCAGCACCTGACGCTCGTCCGTCAGCATGTGGTCGTCAGCGGCTTCATCGTCGAATGCGGGATTCGCGACGCCCGTCGTCATCGCAACCATGCCGGGTGCTTCGTTCTCCTGAACGGCCGAAACATCCCCTTCATCAGCCTCGGCCTCGTCGTGATGCCCGACGTGAACCGCCCACGGGTAAAGCGTCGGGTGACCTTCCGGCCCTGGAATGACGAAGCTCACCAGGATCGGGATAACCATCACCGCCAGCAGCGGGAAAAGCCGCGTCAGCAACTCCGGCACCCGGCGAACGTTGACGCTCCAGCCGGCCTTGGTCGCGTGTTGGAGCAGGACGAAGAAGAGCGCGCCCAGGGCGATCGTCAGCACGAACATGTAGCTGACGAGGTACGACAGCATCAGCCGACGCAGGCCGCCGAAGAAGAAGCTGAAGAGGATCGCCAGCACCAGCCCCGCCACGGCCACCGCGGTGGCGATGCCGAAGAGCTTGTCCGCCTTGGCGGACGGGATGGTCAAAGCCTCGTTGTGGGCCGGGTGAGAATCGTAATCGAGCGTGGCCACGTGGCGGAGGTCCTCGTTGAAAGTCGTCGGATCGAATGAACGCCTACTCGCCGGCCGGTTCGCCGTCGGGATCGGCCTCGCCGGAGTCGCCTTCTTCGGCCTGGACGATGTTCAACATCGCCCGGCTGCTGAGCAGCGTCGGCTGGACCGGCACGCCAGCCGTGTCTTGCGGCCAAAGCTCTTGCGGAGCGTCCTGGCTCAGCTGCAACGCCCGCACGTACGCCACGATCGCCCAGCGATCGACCGGATCCGGGATCGCATGCCCGTAGCCGGCCATGTTGCGGATGCCGATGTTGATCGTGTTGTAAAGGTGCCCGTCCGGCCGATCGCGGCGGACCTCGTCGTGCAAACTCGAGGGCTGGACCCAGCGAGGATTCTTGCCCGTGTTGCTCGCCGCCTTCACGTGGATCGGCCCGTTGCCGTACCCGTCGTAGCCGTGGCAGAGGTAGCAGTACCGGGCCCAAAGCTCTTTGCCTTTGGCCAAGAGTTCAGGCGTGACATCGACCGGAATCTCGTCCGCCCAGATGATCTCGCCCTCTTGTTGCTCGAAGCCGCTGACGAGCATGCGGTCGGCATCTAGATTGCCGCGTTTGACGGTCCCCGGCACCGGCGGACGCATGGACATCTCGTTGGAGAAGAAGGCGTTCCGGCTCTGGGCCTTGAACTTCGCCTGGTTGTCCATGTCCTGGAAAATGTGAATCCGCGGCAGGCTGCTCTTGGTGAACTTCGTCCGCACGGCAAAGGCCAGCGGAATCCAGCTCGCCACGACCATGATCACGACGATGTAGACCAGCCACGTCGGCACGTTGTTGAAGCGGGCCAACCCGCGGACGGCCATGAGCGTCGCCGGACTGTTCGCAGCGACGGCGTCGTTGGCCTGTTTTTGTAGCTGATCGGCTAGGGGCATCGGGTACTGCTTGCGGGACTAGTCGACGATCCGCTCGACGGCGGCGGCACCGGAATCACGGAGGAGTTGCTCGGTCTGGCTCGCGTCGTACTGCGGGTCAGAGGCGTCGATCACGACGAAGAAACGGTCGTCCGTCGCACGACGAAAACGCTCGCTGCGGAACAGCGGGTTGTACAGCATCGGCAACGCGTTGAGTGCGATCATCCCGATGCCCGCGCTGAACGCGGCCAGGAGGATCGTCGTCTCGAAGATGACCGGGATGAACTGCGGCAACGACCACAACGGCTTGCCGCTGATCAGGTAGGTGTACCCCTGCAAGCCGCCGGCGAAGTCGAAGCTGGTCGACATCGTCCAGACGGTCAAGAACAGCCCGCCGAACAAGCCCGCCAACCCGCCGCCGAGGCAGATCCAAGGGAGGATCGTCGGGCGAAGGTTCATCGCCTTCTCGATGCCGTGGATCGGGAAGGGAGAGTGAACATCCCACCGCGTGTAGCCGGCGTCACGCACCTTCTCGGCCGCGGCGTAGACGCTGTCGACGTCCTCATACTCCGCAAGCACACCCGCCAAGACCGGCCGATCGTCCTCGACGGCAAGGTCGGGGACCCGCAGGTCATTGGGCAGCGTGGTGTAGTCGGCGATGGACACGGTGGCGAAAAGGCGGAGGGAGAGGGGCTGAAAGAGAAGGGCCGGACGTGAGAGATCAGCCGACGTCGGTGGTCGCTTCGGTGCGGGCGGGGCGGTAGTCGTTGGCTTCGACTTTGAGCTGCTCGCCGTCGTCGTGCTTGCCGTGACCGACGTGGGCCTGGGGCATGACGGTCTTGACCTCGGCCATCGCGATGATCGGGCCGAACTTGATGAACAAGAGCATGTTGCTCAGGAAGAACCCGAACGTCCCGAAGAACATCGCCATGTCGACGTACGTCGGGCTGAAGTCGGCCCAGCTGCTGGGCAGGAAGTCTCGCGTCAGCGACGTGATGATGATGACGAACCGCTCGAACCACATGCCGATGTTGGCACACATGGCACAGAACATCACCACCACAAGATTCTTTCGCAGCTTCGGGAACCAGAAGAGGTTCGGGAAGAAGACGTTGCAGCTGAACATGGTCCAGAACGCCCAGCTGTAGTTGCCGAACGGCCGGTTGAAGAACGCGAACTGCTCGTAAGCGACACCCGAGTACCAGGCGATGAAGAACTCGACCGTGTACGCGTAGCTGACGATCAGGCCCGTCGCCAGCATGATCTTGCACATGTTGTCGATGTGCCGAAGCGTGATCAGGCCCTTGAGCCCGAACCACTCGCGGGCCGGGATTGCGAGCGTCAGCACCATCGCGAAGCCGCCGAAGACGGCACCGGCGACGAAGTAGGGCGGGAAGATCGTCGTGTGCCAGCCGGGCAACTGGCTGACGGCAAAGTCGAACGACACGACCGAGTGCACGCTCAGCACCAACGGCGTCGCCAGGGCGGCGAGCAACAGGTACATCTTCTCAAAACGCCACCAGTGACGGCTCGAGCCGGTCCAGCCGAGGCTGAGGGCTCCGTAGATCGCTTGGCCGATCTTGTTCTTCGAGCGATCCCGCAGCGTCGCCAGGTCCGGCACCATGCCGACGTACCAGAACAGCGCCGACACGCTCGCGTAGGTCGAGACGGCAAAGACGTCCCACATCAGCGGCGACCGGAACTGAGGCCACATGGCCATCTGGTTCGGGTACGGAAAGAGCCAGTACGCCAGCCAAGGGCGACCCACGTGCAGGCCCGGATAGATGCCGGCACACCCGACGGCGAAGATCGTCATCGCCTCGGCGAAGCGGTTGATGCTCGTCCGCCAGTTCTGCCGGAGCAGGAACAGAATCGCCGAGATCAGCGTCCCCGCGTGACCGATGCCGACCCAGAAGACGAAGTTCACGATCGGCCAACCCCAGGCCACCGTGTTGTTGTTCCCCCAGACGCCCGGCCCCGTCAGCAACAGGTACAGCACGCTGCCGCCCAAAAAGAGCGTCGTGACGCCGCCCGCCGTCAGGAACAGGATGAGCCACGGGATGTCCGGGCCCTTCAGGTTGAAGTCGACGACCGTGTCGGTGACGTCGCGGAAGGTCTTGTGGTTCAAGACCAACGGCTCGCGACGCCCAGGCACGTCGCCCGTGTTGTCGACCTCGACGTTCCGCTCGCGGAACGACTGCTTGTCCGGCTCGGCCGGAAGGGTGACCTCGTCGTCACGACGATCGCGTCCTTCGAAGCGGTCGCGACGCCCGAGGCGTGAGAGGTCTTGGCTCGTGTCGATGGTGGCCATGGGTACGTCCTGCCGCGCTTAGGCGGAGGCCTCCTCGGTCTGCGTCTCGGCGTCGTGGTTTTCGTGGGTCGTGCCGTGATCGTCGTCGTGATGCTCGGCCGGGCGGTTGCGTAGCTTGGCGAGGTACCGCGTGCGGGGACGGGTGTTCAAGTCGTCGAGCACGCCGTAGGCACGTGGCAGTTGCTGTTGCTTGGTCACGCGTGCCGTGGCGTCGTTGAGGTTGCCGAAGACGATGGCCTCGGTCGGGCAGACCTGTTGGCAGGCGGTCTTGATGTCGCCGTCTTCGATCGGCTGGCCCTCATTTTTCGCGTAGATGGTCTGCACCTGGATCCGCTGGCTGCAGTAGGTGCACTTCTCCATGACGCCCCGCATGCGAACGGTGACGTCAGGATTAAAGACCATCTGCTTGACGACGTCGATCTCCGACTGCTGCTGATCAGGGATCCCGACGTATGCCGCGTCGAGCGTGCTGCCGCGGGGGCCCTTGTAGTGGTAGTCGAGGTAGTTGAAACGCCGTACTTTGTACGGGCAGTTGTTGCTGCAGTACCGCGTGCCGATGCAGCGGTTGTAGACCATGACGTTCAGGCCCTGGGTGTCGTGCACGGTGGCAGCGACGGGGCAGACCTGTTCGCACGGTGCGTTCTCGCACTGCACGCACATCATCGGCTGGTAGACGACGTCCGGGTTCTCGTCCGCCTTCATCTCGGCGACGGTTTCGCCTGCGCCTTGAAGTACCGGTCGATCCGCAGCCAGTGCATCTCGCGGTTGTTCAGCACCGACTCTTTGCCGACGACCGGAATGTTGTTCTCGCTCTGACACGCGACGACGCAAGCGCTGCAGCCGATGCAGGCCGACATGTCGACGGTCATGCCCCACGCGTGCGGGTAGTTGAACTCGCTCGGCGGCTGGAAGATCTGCAGGGTGATCCCCGCGTAGTCGTAATACTTCTTCGTCGGGTGCGTGGCCTTCTTGCCGTGGGCGACCTTGTCGAGGTAGGCCGCGTGATCGTCGAAGGTCGTTTCGCGGATGATCTTGCCGTCGCCACCCTTTTCACCAACACGCTTCACCCGGCCCTCGTAGCCGGTGTCGTCGATGAGGTGGTGGTTCTGCGTCATCGCCAGGACGTACCGCTCGCCCATCTTCTTGACGGTGGCGCCGGTGGCGTAGTACAGGCCGTCGCTGGTGCGAAGGCGATAGGTGTCGAAGCCGCCACCGTCGCCGAGGTTGGCGTTGGCGAGGCTTCCGCCTGCCGTCCGGCCGTAGCCCAGCGGCAGGCCGATGACGCCGTTGGGCTGACCCGGCAGGACGTAGACGGCGATGTCGACCGAACGCCCGCCGACGGCGAGCGTGATCATGTCGCCCGTCCGCAGGTCACGGTCATTGGCGTCCTTGACGCTCATCATGGCCGCGTTGTCCCAGGTGAGCTTGGTCAGCGGGTCGGGCACTTCCTGAAGCCAGCCGCTGTTGGCAAATCGGCCGTCGTAGAGCGTCGAGTCGCCTTGGAAGACGACCTCCAGGCCGTCGACCGCGAGCAACGCCTCGCTACCGGCATCGACTGCGGGGGCGGCGACGGCCTTTGCCGCGGACTCCGCCAGCACGCCGTCGTGAAGGAACTTGCGGAAGTCGCCACCGTCACCTGCGAGGCTGTTGAAGGTTTCGACGACCAGGGCGTAGCCGTCGGTCGTCTCCAGGCCGAGCACCTTGGCGAGCATTTCGATCGGCGAGACGCCGTCGAACAGCGGGAGAATGAGCGGCTGTTGCGGGGCGTAGGTGCCGTCCCAGCCGCGGGTGTCGCCCCAGCATTCAAGGAAGTGTGCCCGCGGGACGTGCACGCTGCAGAGTCGGCTCGTCTCGTCGATGTAAGGCGAGAGGTGAACGCTCGTCGCGATGTTGCCCAGCAGGCTGACGAAGTCGACGTCCGCCGGGGCGTCGTAGACCGGGTTGCCGCCGAGGATGATCAGGCCCTCGACCTGCCCGCCCTTCACGGCCGAGGCGAGTTCGGCGATGCCCTTGCCGACGCGCATCGGGTTCTCGATGTACTCGATCGTTCGGCCGACGCTGCCGAGGGTGTCGTTCAGCTTGGCCGCGACGGCACGGACGGCGGCGGGGGCGTGGCTTCCGGCGACGACAAGTGCGTCACCCTTGGCCGCAAGCAGGTCTGCCGCGGCGGCTTCGACGAACTCGCGGGCACGGTCATCGACAAGCTCAACGCTCTGTCCAGATACCGCGGCAAGCAGGGCCTCACTGATGACCGCGAGATCGCTGGGGCGGCAGGGCAGTCGACGGTCGGCGTTCGTGCCGGTGAGCGAGTGACGACACTCGATTTGGTACGTCTTAAGCATCCGCGGCGACGACTCGTTGTCGGCAGCCGCCCGGGCGGCGGCCCAGTCGGAAGCGTGCCGCGTCTGGGCCGGGTGGTTGCCGAGGTAGTCGTCGTCGAGGCTGACCAAGACCTTGGCCTGATCCAGCTTGTAGGTCGGCCGGGCGGCTTGAGTGGCGGCTTCGGGGACGAGCGGGTCCCACGTGTACCACGACCCGGCGGGCAACTGCTCGAGCAGGCGAAGCATCGTCGGCGAGGCCGTGGCTTCGGCGAGTACCGCCAGACGATTGCCGGCGAGCGCCTCGGCCAGGCGTGGCAGGACGCTTCGGTCAAAAACGTCCGACGTCTCGGCGACGGGTGCCCGGCCGCTGAAGTTGACGATCCCGCGGCTGCGTTCCGGGTCGTAGAGCGACAGCGTCTGCGCCTGGGCGAAGATGTTGGTCGCGCCCCAGCCCTGCTTGGGCTTGGCCGGGTCGAAGCTGCGAGTCCGGCTGCCGGGATGGAAGGGGTTGCCTTCGATCTTGATCGGACGGTTGTCGAAGCTTTCAACGACGACGCCCTGACCAACGCCACCCAGCTCCCAGCTGGAGGCGAAGTAGTCCGGAACACCCGGGATGTGGTCATTGGGAGCGTGCGCGTAAGGCGCGATGACTTCCGTCGGCCAACGCCGGCAACCACTCAGGCCGATGCCGGACAGGCTCATGCTGGCGGCGGCGTACTTGAGGAACTTGCGTCGCGACGGCGCCTGGCGAACGTCGTCCGGGTTGTACGCGGCGAACTCCTTATCGACGGCTTCGGCGATGTCGGGAGACTCGGCCAGGTGCTCGAAGGACTGCCAGTAGGTCCGGCCGGTCGGCTTGGCGTGTTTGCGGTCGCTCATCAGGTAAAGCCGGTCTGCCGAGTAGTCGCTGGTCGAGAAAGTCGAGAGAAAAGAGATCTAGCGGTGGCAGGTACTGCAGGACTGCATGTATGCCTCGTCCTTGATGTTGTACTGCTCCTTGAGCTCCAGGCCGACGCGGAGCTGAGCCTTCTCGAGCGAGCCTTCGTCTTCGGGCTCGAGTTGAAGGTCGTTGGGCCCCTTGCCGAGGTGGTACTCCATGTTCGTCGCCTGATCCCGCGGGCGGAGGTGCTTTTCCGGCTCGCGGTGGCATTGCAGGCACCAGCCCATGTTCAGCGGCTGGGCCTGGTACACGACTTCCATCTGGTCGACCCGGCCGTGGCACGAGTAGCAACCGACACCGGCGTTCACGTGGGCCGAGTGGTTGAAGTAGCTGTAATCCGCCAGATCGTGGATCTTGATCCACTCGATCGGCTCGCCCGACTCCCAGGAATCACGCACCTTGATGAGCGTCGGCTCGTTCGTCGCCACGTTGCTGTGGCAGTTCATGCACGTTTGGGTCGACGGCACTGCGGCGAAAGCGGCTTTTTCGACCGAGGTGTGGCAATACTTGCAGTCCATCCCAAGTTGGCCCACGTGGAGCGCATGGCTGTAGGCGACGGGTTGCTCTGGCTGGTAGCCGACGTTGAGCGTGTCCGGGTGCATCGCCAGACCCGCGAAAGTCGGCGCGTAAAGCGCGCCGCCACCCACGGCCACGATCAACACAGGCAGGAGAAAGTTCGCCCAGCGAGGGAAAACGAACCGACCCGATCCGGCCGAGGCATACGCCACAGCGGAAGAAGCACCGGAATCGTCGTGCGCCTCGGGATGACTCGGCTGGTCGCTCATGGGTACGTCGGGCGGTCGCGGTCGTCGCTTGGGTCTGCCCTCGCGCAGGGTGCGGCGAGAAATCGGCTCAGGCATTAGAGCCGGTTGCTTCAGCATCGGCAACTGCCGCGGCACCTTGTGCTGCGGCAGCCTGCCACATCTCGCAGGTGCCGCGTCAAAATCAGTCGCTCTGCAACACCTCTCGCCGCATCAGCCCGGCATACGCACCGGCAACATCTTCCCGATCCGGGTGCGCGACGGCGACCACATCGCCACCCTCGCGCAATTCGACCGCGACGACCCGTCTGAACGCCCGCCGACGTGCCGCACCGCCCAGCACGTAAGAGATCGTCGCCACGTGCCTGACGGGCCCGGACGCCATGCCGCCTTCGTAGACGTCCGATGCTTCGACCGCCGCCGCACCGACGTGCGGCAACGCCCGGATCGCGGCCGGCTCTAGCCACGCGGGCAGCTTTTGAACCAAGCGATACTCATGATCCCGGGCCACCGCATCCAGCAGCCGACGCCTGCGACCGCTCGACACCCGATGCCACACCCACACGCCCGCCACCGCCAGACCGGCCAGGCCGAGGAACAACCAGGGGGCAACGAGGGGCAACGGGGTCCTACTTCGGCTCTTCGTAGGTGCCCGGATCGTCGTCATCACCCACCGGCCGCGTCATCGCGTGGCCGTTCGGGGCCATCGCCAGAAAGACGATGAAGGCCATCATGCTGATGAAAACCGTGCCGAAATCCTTCGTCAACGCCAGCGCCACAAACCCGAGGACGCCTGCAAAGACCAACGGCAACCAGATCACCAGCCACCCCTTGAGGTAGTTGGACGGCTTGACGACGCTGCCGTTGTAGAACTCGATCCAGAGCATCCGCCTCACGTAAAACGCCGCCGGCAGGGCGATTCCGATGAAGGTCATGCCGAGCACCAGCCAGGTCATACCCCAGAAGTTGTCAGAGCCTCGCGTGCTCGTGCTGACCAGGTCGTTTCCTGTAAAGAGCAAGACGAAGATCGACGCGATCATCGCTGCCGGGGGTATCAGGGCCAGGCCGATGTACGTCAGCCATGCGAGCCGCAAGGCAAGACCGGCCTCGTCCAGAGCGACCGTCTCCATCGGCCGTGTGGCCGGAGAAGCGTCAGGGCGATCGGCACCGGGCTGCAACCCCATCGAGACGGCACCTTCGGAATCACTGGCAAGAGTCATGGCAGTTCGTGGCTAAGCGGGCATGCATGCACACGGGCATGCGGACGAGACGGCTCGCCCTCCTTAACGTATATCGGCAGGCTCTGCATCGGGCAACGTCGAGGCCGGCAGATCCGTCAGGTCGATGATGTCGGCTTCTTCTCGATCCCCCCGACGCCACGTGATGTTGGCAATATCGACGTCGTCCCGCGTCGCCACGTGAAACACCACGACCTGCCTCGGCGGGGCCGCGTACCCGGAGAACCCCGAACCCGACGCCGTCAGCGGCCCCTTCTGGAGCTCGGTCCGGACGGCCTTGGGCACGTCAACCACGTCAAGCACGCGAGCCTCAACGCCACCCAAGGTGATCGACGACGCATCAACGCCATCGGCATGAAGCCAGAGCAACAGCGTGAGCCCGTCGTCGTCCCGACCGATCAGCTCCAGGTTGAGCCCCTGGCTCATTACCGGCCTGGGCCTGCCGCCGGCACCGAGCCGGCGAAGCACCGAACTACCGAGGAAACGCTGAGCGAGGCTCTCGACGAAATCCCCCGTCTCCGGCGGGACCACACGCACCACACCCGACGCGGTGCCTACCGGGTTCAGGTAGGGCGTCTTGATCTTTGCCGCCGGGGGCGACGCATTGAGACCACCCTCGCCACGCCAAGCCTTGCCCACCAAAAGGACCATCCCCGGCACCGACAGCGCGAGCAGGATCACCAGGAAAATGAGGTTGGTTCGCGACTCCCGCGTCACGAGCAACAGTACACCCCTGCGACCCGCCACCGTTCCAGGTATATTGGAGGCCGTGGGTGATCGCCAGACGAGCAAGACGTACGACGACGACGAACTCGTGCCTCTCCTGGGGGACGAGACGCCCGATCCCCGCGACACGCTCGACCACGACGGTTTCGGCGTCGACTCGCTCGACCGCAAGAAGCACGACGATGATGACGACGGCATCTTCATGCCTGTCCGCCAACCCGCTTCGCCTTCCAAGCCGCGTGAAGCCGAGCGACCCACCAAGCTTGCCGATGACGGCAGTTACGACCTGACGGACGAGCCGGAACCCGAGCCGGTCAAGAAGCCCAAACCCGTCGCGGTGATGGCGACGGTCGAGGCCGAGGAGCGGTGTCGTAAGTGCGGCTACAACCTGCTGGGCCTAGACCGAACCGGGCGTTGCCCCGAGTGCGGCACGCCGATCCTGTCCAAGACCAAGGCCAAGCAGGCCGATTCGCTCGCCAATGCAGACTCGGACTGGCTGTCTCGTGTTGCGCTGGGGTGTCGGGTCGTGATGTGGTCGGTGATCGTGTCGTTCCTCCTGGGCATTATCACCGCCTTCGCACCAGTGCCGTTGTTGGCCAATGCGGCACTGACCGGTCTCTACTTCGCGGCGCTGGCGATCGGGTACTGGTTCATGAGCACGCCCGATCCGTCGGGGATCGACCTTCGACGCAATCTGCGACTGGCGGTCCGAATCCTCACGTTCGCCGGCTTCGCCTCGGCAGGGTTGCAGTTGCTCGAAGTCGTGATGAGCGTCGGCAGCCCCGCCGCCGTGCCCGGCGGTGGGAGCATGGTTCCGACGGCCGTCCTGGTCGTGTCGGCGATCTTCGAGCTGTCCGCCTACCTCGTCCTGCCGATCTCGGCGATCTACCTGAAGCACCTGGGCCAACGCGGCCGGGATCCGGAAGTGCAGGACATGGCTGAATCGGTCAGCATCGTGTTGTTCGTTCTGCTCGGGCTTGCAACGGCTTTCGTCGCCTTGCTCTTCGTGACGGCGTATGCGGGCGGCGGCGGTGGTTTCGGAGCCGCCGCGCTCTTCGGCTGCGGTGGCCTGCTTCTGCTCGGGGCGTTCCTCGTCTACGGCGGCAAGTATCTGGTTCTGCTGCAGGCGACGAGCAACATGCTCCGCCAGGGCGGCAACGTGCCGGGAGGCAGAGCGGGTCAGATGTCGCCGGGCGACATTCTCGCCCGTGAACGTGAGATCGCCCAGCTTCGCCACGAAAAGATGAAGTACAGGATCAGCCGGTGAGCATCGAGTCGCTGCTGGCAAGCTACCCGCGTCCGCGTCCGCCGCTCCCGCCGAAGCAGGCGGCTATCTATGCCACGGAGTACAAGAACAACCGTCAGGGCAAGGGCTTGATGAGTCGCCTGGCCCAGAGGGCTGAGGCTTGGATGCACGAGAAGGTCGCTGCCGGCGGCGTCGCGGGGCCGGTCTTGGAGCTTGGTGCCGGCACGCTCAACCACGTGCCGCACGAGTCGCCGCACTTGTCGACGTGGGGCTTCGACATCGTCGAGCCGCAGCGACACCTGTATGAGGACAGCCCGCACCGTGAGAAAGTTCGCGACGTCTTTACCGACATCTCCGACGTGCCCGCGGACCGCGGCTATCAGCGAATCGTGAGCGTGGCCGTGCTGGAGCACGTCAGCGACCTGCCGGCCCTGCTCGAACGCTGCCGCGACCTTCTCGCCCCCGGCGGCCTGATGCAGCACGGCATCCCCAGCGAAGGTGGCTTCCTCTGGGGCCTCGGCTGGCGAGCAACCACCGGCCTGGCGTATCGCCTGCGGACCGGGCACAGCTACAAGACCCTGATGCGGCACGAGCACCTCTCCAACGCCGACGAGATCATCGCCGTCTTCAAACACGTCTTCCCGGACGCCCGCGTCATCCGCTTCCCAACCCAGGCCCGCCACGGCTCGCTCTACGCATACCTCGAAGCCGAGGTGTGAAAGCGTCTCTCGTCCGTCATCCTGAGCGCAGCCGAAGGACCTCGCCCGTGCGAACATCGCTCGCTCCAAGGCGAAATCCCTCGGCTTCACCCGGGATGACGAAAATCGCGCCGCGCCCTACGGGTCGTAATCCGACCGCTCGACATCGTCCCCTTCGTGCAGCCAGGCCGCGTACGCCCGCGAGGCTGCGTCGTTGTTCGGCGGCGGGGCGTCGAGGGGCCATTGCCACATTTCGACGTAGTCGCCTCGCTCCAGCAGAACGCTCGACCCGCTGCGGCGGACCTGCCCCGGGAACCCGCTCTTGACGAAGACGTTGTCTTCCCGCGGAATCAGGAAGACGTGCCCCGGGCCGATGCGGGTGGAGATGAACCAGACCCACTTCTCCTTGGTCCTGCCGGCACGTTCGGCGATGTAGTTGGGCCGATGCGCGACGTGCGGGCCGATGCGGTGGTGGGCGGTCATGCCGGGAGCGTCGCGATACCGCTCCGCCATCGCCTTGGCCTCGGCGATGGTCGCACGCCTGTCGGCCGAGGGCCACCAGTCGTCAAGCCGTTGCCAGACCGTCTTCGTCCCTGCGATGCCGAAGAGGACCAGCGAAAGCGTGAGCGACGCCGCGTAGATGCCTTGGCTGAAACGCTCACCCTTGGGCTGGCCCTTGGCGTCGCACCATTTGGCGAAGGTGCCGATACCGACGGCCGCGGCGATCATGAGGAAGGGGACGGTCTTGGCGTCGTAGTGTCCGGCGAAGCCGTATTGCGGTGCGCGGTCGACCGAGATGTTGAGCAAGATCCCCGGCAACGCCCCGACCGCCGCCGCGACAGCGATTCGGCCGATCCACGGGAACAGGCCCAAGCCCAGCAGCAGGACAGCGAGGTACTGCCCCTTCTCGTCCCACGCCGCCAGCGGATCGATGTACGATGTGTGCCCCCACTCGGCCCCCGCACGGAAGTAGGGCATCAGCACCTTCATCGCGATGATCGCCCACCCCACGCCCGCGACGACCAGCACCCCCGCCAGTCGCCATCGGCCGTGTCCAATCCCGGCAAACAGACCCAGCCCGACGACCGCCAGCGTCGCACTTTCACGCGTCGACAGCAGCAACGGCACCGTCAGCCAAAGCCAGCCGACGCGGCCTCGGTGGATCAGCCACAACGATGCGGCGATGAGCGGGGCACCCAGTTCGATCGGCTGAAACTGCGTCGCCAGCGTCGCCGTCAACGGTGGCCAGACGAGCAGCATCACGAGTAACACCGTCAACCCCGCCACCCGCGCCGCCACCGGCTCGACACCCGCGTCCCGCAGTCCGTCGCGGGCCAGCGACAGCGTCACGACAATCGTCACCCACACCGCCGTCGCCTGAAGCAGCATGAGGACGTATGCACTGGGCCAGACCAGATAAGGCAGCGCGACGAGCATCATCACCGGCGAACAGTGCTCGCCGAGGTGATGCCGGGTCAGGACACTGCTCGCGAATCCGTCCGCCGGGCCGAGAGCGCCGATGCCCCAGGCGAGGTGGTGGTAGTTGCCCGTGTCGAGGTCGGCCGTGTTGGCCGAGGCGTGTTGGAACAGCTTGGGGACGACCAGTGCCACCCAAAGCAAAACGGCCGCGGCGATGAGGTTCCATCGTCCGCGGCCGTGCATGGCCTGAGGTTATGCGGCTGAACTAGCGACCGAGGTACACGGTCCGACGGCTCATACCGGTGTCGATGTAGTCGGGGAAGCCGACCAATTCACCGGCGGCCTTCTGCGTGGTCGCGTGGCCGTCGACCCAGAGGATGTTGCAGGCCGAACCCTTAAAGTCGCCTCGTGCACCGCCGCTGCCGTGACGGAAGCGGAGGTTGCCCCAGTCGAAGCCCGGTGCCGCGGCGACATCCGTGTTGGTGCTGCCTGCAAGGTTCCGGTCGAAGAACCCGGGCGTTTGATCCGCGATCGGCTCGAGCAAGTAGGGGCCGCCAGCCTGGAAGAGCCCGTAGAAACTCGGCTCTGTCCAGTCCAAAGCGTAGAGCGTGCCCGACGCGACGTTCTGAGCACCATTGTTCTCAAGAGCGAGAGTGCTATCGGCCACGAGAAGAGTGCCAGCCGGATCGTCGATCTGAGCAAGCTTGTACGGCTCGCGATAGTCGTCCGGGCTCGGCGTCTCATCAACGGAGTAGTCGACCGCCGGCATGATCCTGGGATGTACCGCGTACTGAGCAATGCCGTTCACGGGTGCTGCCGCCGAAGCGCAACTAAATGCGTCCCGCGTCAGCGTCGCCGTGCCGTCTTTAGACTCCAAGAATGTCTCTGCACCAGACTCGTCGAGATAGTTGAGCGTCAGAAGTGCCCAAGACGTCTCTTTATCGCCATCAATCGTGGAGTTGCCGGTAGGCGTTCCATCCCAATACCCGTAGGGCAGCCGGTTACCCTCGCTGTCGTTAGCGTACATCACGAGACCGGTGCCGATCTGACGCAGGTTGCTCAGACAAGCAACGTTGTTCGCAGATCGCCTCGCACTCGACAAAGTCGGCAACAGAATACTGATGAGCAGGGCGATGATGCCGATGACGACCAGCAACTCGACGAGCGTGAAGCCGCTAGCGCGGCGGGTGGTTGAAGCAGACGGTTCATGGGTTCCTCCTATGGAATTCGAACAGATGACGGCGACGGCACTACTCGTACCGAACGTCGTCGAGATAAAACGTGAACGGTGCCCCGACCGCTGCCGCGGACCAGCGGAAACCGCTCTTGATGCGACTCAGGTCATGCCCCTTCAAAGGAATGGTGTACTGCTTCCAATCCTTGGTCAACACGACATCGATCTGCCCCTGGGCCGTGTCGAAGAAGGGCTTGTCACGGCCGATGCCTCCGAAGCCGAAGATCACCTTCTCGCCACCTTGGGCGCCTCGGGCCCAGACCGTCAGCGTCGTCGCCCCGGTCAGGTCGAGACCGCCGTCGACGTCGCCCCAGTCGTTGGCGGGGCTTTGCCAGACGATTCCGCCCCAGCCGCTGTCGGCCGTGAAGTTGATGCGCGATGCCGTCTTGCCGGTGTGCGGGTTGGACGTGTCGCCCGGCTCATACTGAATCGACTCGGTCGAGCCCATCCAGCCGCTCGGCACGTAAGGCGACTCCGCGTCGTCGCCGATGATGCGTAGCGGCAGCTTCGCCGCCTCCGCACCTTCGACCGCGGCCTCGACCTCGACCAGCAGCGGCACCGTGGCGGTCGCGGCGGAGCCTTGGCCGTCTTTGGCGACCGCGTAGAGCCGGTAGACGCCCGGCGTCTCCGGCAGCACAACCTTGCAGCCGTTCTTGCTCTTCTCCTTGACGGCTTCAGGGAATCGTTGCATCTGCGGCTGCGTGTCGCCGCCCGTGAAGTACGTGGCCTGCTCGCCCTCGAGCGTCCAGGTCATCTCGATGGAGTCGCCATCGGGATCACTCACGTCCGTCGACACGTTGATCACGTCACCGGGCTTGCCGACCTGACGATCGACCGACAGCGGCTCGATCACCGGGCAACGGCTGTCGATCGACCCGCCCCAGAGGTCCGCCATCGTGTCGACCGCGGCCACCTTGCTGCCGTCGGCCAAGAACATGCCGAACCACGTGCTGGTTGCCTCTCGCTTGGACCCCCAGAGGAAGGCGAATGAGCCCAGGCACGTCTCCGGCGACGCCTCGAGCGCCTCATAGCTGCGGGCGTAGAACTCCGCCTTCTGCGTGCTGGTCAGCTCTTCGGGGACGCCGAAGCTGTTCATCTCGACCTCCCAAGTTCCCGGCGGGCCGAACTCGGTCACGACGAAGGGCTTTGCCTCGTACCCCTCAGGAACTGCCGCGAGATACCTGCCCGGCAGCGACGTCGCACCGCCGTAGCTGTTGATGCCGACGATGTCGATGTCCGGGCACAGCCGGTGGATGCTCTTGATCCGCGCCCCGCCCACCTCGGCAACCGTCGTCATCGTCGGGTGGTCCGGGTCGAGCTGCTTGACCAGCGACGCGGCCGCACCGACGTGCGACCAGATGGCCGCGTCGTCGCCATTTTCGAAGCCCTCCATCTCGTTGCCCAGACCCCAGGCCAGCAAGGCCGGGTGGTCCTTGTACTTCAGGACCGCCTGGCGAACCTCGTCGAGCTGGTCGGCGACCTGATCGACGTCGTTGTACTCCATGCTCGTGCCGCTCGTGACGGAGCCACACGCCCAGCACCACACGAATGCCGTTGGCCTGTGCTCGATCGAGCAGGTCCTGCGTGTCGTCGCCGACGCCCCAGGTGCGGACGGTGTTTCCACCCGCTTTGGCGAGGAGCTCGAACTGATCCTGCCCGCCGGCACCCTTGATGCGGTAAGGCTGACCGTCGACCAGCAGTTGCCAGCCGGCCTCGGTCGATTCGAGCTCGACCTCATCGGCGGACACCTGTCCGACGTGGACGAGCGTCAGGCCGACGAGGGTGCAGAAGAGGTTGCGTAGCGACATCATGGAACGTCCTTCATCCGAATGTGGGATAGGAAAAGCAGCCGACACGTCTCTCGACGCGTCGGCCGATCGAGACGACGCCTCAGCGTCGTCGTCGGAGGAGCGCCAGCCCCGACATACCGGCAAGAGCCAGCGAGGCCGGTTCCGGAACGACGGTGGCGTACCACGCGTCTAGGGCCGCTACATCACTCGCGTTGGAGCTGCCGAAGTTGGCACGCAGGATGCCGAAGTCGGCCAGGTTCACCAGCATGTCGCCGTTGAAGTCGCCGGTAGCAAACGTGCCCATCGTGCTGCCGAAGTTGGCTCGCAAGATGCCGAAGTCGGCGAGGTTGACCACGCCGTCGCCGTTGGCGTCGCCGGGAAGAACCGGGTCATTCGCCAAATCGAAGAAAGCGTCATCGACGAAGCCCGCACCGCCCGAGATGCCGTCCGGCTGGATGAAGAGGAACAGCGCCTGAACGCGCGTCGTGCCCAAAGGCGCGGTGGCCATGATCTGGTCGTTGTCGATCCACGTGTCGAACGGGCTCGACGCGGTCAGGATCTCACCGTTTTGCCCGCTGTCGGCGATCTCCGCCGCCGCGTCGAAGAACGCGATCCGCATCAGGACGAAGTTCTCGGCCTGCATGGCGTCGCCGGAGAAGTTCTGGCTGAACGCGTCCATGACGAATGTGTCGCCGGGCGTTGCCGAGAACTCCTGGAAGACGCCGGAAACGCCTTCGCTGCCGGCACCGGGGAAGGTGCCGAACATCTTGAGGGATCCGGGAGCGGATTGGGAGACAGTCTCGTCGGCAAACGAGTTGCCGAACGTGCCCCAGCCTGCAAGGGAACCAACGCCCCCCGACTCGAAGCCGGGGTTCGTCAACAGATTCGCGTGTGCACCCGACGCGGCAAGCAGGCCGGCGGTCGCCAGAGCAATTGTGGTGGTGGTCTTCATGGTGGTATCTCCGTGAAAGGTTGGAATACGGAGGACTCAGCTACGACGGCGGCGAAGGGCGGCAAGGCCACCGACGGCAAGCAGCGAGAGCGTGGCAGGCTCGGGAACGGCCTGGATCGTCAGGGCCGCGTCGTCGTAGAACGGAGCACCGCCACCCGAAACGCCGCCGCTCATGTCGACATCGTCAAAGGCACCGGTGACCAGCACGAAGCGGACAGCTACCGATCCGGCCGGGGCCGGGGCACTGACGGTGCCGAAGACGAATTCGCTGTCTGCCGGCGAAGCCGAGGTCAGGATGCGGTTGCTGATGATGTCACCGACGATGTTCCCGCCGAGGTCGAGGAACTCGAGATTGATCGCCGCGACCTGGTCGTTGAGGAGCGGATCGAAGCTCGCGTTGGCGACGAAGGCCTCACCATTGACGGTGTCGCCGACCATGACCGGGAAGGTCTGACTGATGCCGCCGATGCCGAAGGTTTTGAATCCGTTGCTGCCGCTGTTGGCCAGCGCCTGATTGACAAAGGCGGCACCAAAGGAATCCCAGCCGGTCGCACCCATGGATTCACCCATGGTGCTGTCGAGCTCGAAGCCCGGGTTGACGAGCAGGTTGGCAGACGCCGAGATCGGTATGGCGGCTGCTGCAAGGGCAGCCATCGTGGTAGTGAGCTTCATTCTTCCTCCGAAGCAGTGATCAAGAAGTGACATGCCCGACGGTCGCGCCGGGCCGAAAAGTCGTGGGGACGCTGCGACAGGTCGCAGGCGGTAGGGCAGAAGGCTGGTCGTCACGCCGACGCACCGCCGCGGCCATCTGAATCCGAAGCACGTCGACGGCCACCTCGCCCAGCTCGGCCGCGTCCTGGCACACCGCCGACATCGGCGGCAGGGTCAACCGCTGCGAATCGCCGTCATCAAAACCGACGACGCTGAGCTGCCCGGGGACGTCAATCCCCATGTCGTAAGCCGCACGCAGCAATCCGAGCGACGGAAGCGGATCCGCCACGTAGAAAGCCGTAGGTCGACGGTCGGCCGGGGTGTTCAGCCAGCGTTCCATGATCGATTTGCCCGTGTCGTAGACGGCCGGGAGGCGAAGGACCGACGGGAATTCGCCCTCGCCTTCAAACACCGGCAGCCCGGCAGCAGACACGGCGTCGCGCCAGCCGTCGATGCGGTCGAGGTGGTCCGTGTCGTCCCGCTCGTTGGCGACGACCGAGATGCGGGTATGGCCCAAGTGAAATGAGGTGCTCGACGGCCTGGCGACTCGCGTCGCGGCTGGCGGCGTCGACCCAGCTCACGCCCGGATCACCACCCTCGACCCGCCCACCGGCAACGACCGATGGGAACTGTTCTTCAGCCAGTAGCCGGCAGATGTCGTGACCCTCGTCGGTCGTGCGGACGATCGCACCTTTGATGCCCTTGCGACGAAACAGCGACGACGGCGACTCGCCCGGTCGCAGCGCCTGTTTCAGGTTGACGATCAGAAGGTCGTTGCCGAAGAACTCGCCCGCCTCGTTATCCGCGACAGCCTTGCCGATGCCGGACAGGAGGCAGTGGTCGAAGGGCGTCGCGACCGTGGCCGGTCCGGCGTAGGCGAGGGCGATGCCTTCGGCGACGGCCCGCTTGCCAACACGTCGGACGTAGCCGACGGCGTTGACCTGCTCGAGGACACGTCGGCGTGTGTCTCCGCCGACACCGTCGACGTCGTTCAGCACACGGCTGACGGTCGCGATGCTGACGGACGCCCGCTTGGCGATTTCCCGGACACTTCCCATCGTCGGTGGCCTCCTCAGGCGGACGAAATGAAACAGTTACGTCGAAGTCACGAGCTTACCGCGAGTGCGACGATCCGTCAAGTAACTGTTTCGGCGGGCCAGTCATCTTCTTGTCTGGCACCGGCCCACCGCCTGCACGCCCGTGTCGCCGCAGTCGGCCGGGTGGCGGTGGACATGCCGTATCATCCTCCGACCGGCTCTTCCCTCCTGCCGCGCCGCCGACACCTCACTGCGGGAACCACCGATGCCGACTTACGTCTACGAAGCGATGAGCCCCAGCGGCTCCGAAGTCAAGGAAGAGCTCGAGGCAGCTAGCAACGCCGAAGCCATCGCCAAGATCCGGGCCAAGGGCTACTTCCCGACGAAGATCAAGGAAAAGCAGCAAAAGAAGTCCGTCAAGAAGAGCGGCAAGCAGGCAGAAGCCACGCAGCTTTCGCCCAAGAAGAAGCTGCCCTTCGCCATCGGCGGCGTCTCGCGGAAGAAGCTCGTCAACTTCACCCGCAACCTCTCAACCCTCCAGGATGCCGGACTTCCGATCCTGCGGAGCCTGCAGATCCTGGAGCAACAGGAAAAGCCCGGCCTGCTCAAGGCCGTCGTGGGTGGCGTCGCTGAAGAGGTCGAATCCGGCTCGTCGCTTTCCGAAGCGATGGCCAGCTACCCGAAGGCGTTCGACAAGCTGTACGTCAACATGATCAACGCCGGCGAGGCCGGCGGTGTGCTCGACATCATCCTGAGCCGCCTGGCCGACTTCATGGAGAAGGCCGCGAAGCTCAAGAAGAAGATCATCGGTGCCATGATCTACCCCGCGGCAGTCATCACCATCGCGGTGACGATCGTGACGGGCATCATGATCTTCGTCATCCCGTCGTTCGAGGAGATCTTCTCCGACTTCGGCGTTGAGCTGCCCCCGCCGACGCAGTTCCTCATCGACACGGCCAACTTCATGGCACCGCCACGAAACGGCTGGATGTACGTGATGTTCAGCCCGATCGTCTTCATTGTCCTTTGGAAGCTCATCCGGCTTTCCAAGGGCGGCCGGTACGGAACTGATCTGGTCAAGATGAAGATTCCGATCCTGGGCCAAATCGTGAAGAAGGGCACCGTCGCCCGATTCACCCGAACCCTCGGCACCCTCATCAGTGCCGGCGTGCCGATCCTCGATGCGATCAATATCACCAAAGAGACCTGCGGCAACGAGGTCTACGAGCGTGCCCTCGTCAAAGTCCACGACGCCATCCGTGAAGGTGAATCGATGGCCGACCCGATGCGGGCGACCCGCATCGTCGACACCATCGTCGTCAACATGATCGACGTCGGCGAAGAGACCGGTGACCTCGACAAAATGCTCGTCAAGGTCGCCGACAACTACGACAACGACGTCGACGTGCTCGTCAGCAGCCTGGTGAGCATCCTCGAGCCGGTGATGGTGGTGGTGTTGGGTGGTATCGTCGGCTTCATCGTCGTCGCACTCTTCATGCCGATGATCTCGCTCGTCCAGTCGCTCTGATCCGCCGAACTACTGCAGGAAGTCACGATGGCCCCCGTTCGAAATCACGCCCGCGTCGGCTTCACACTCGTCGAGCTGCTTGTCGTCATCGGCATCATCGCTCTGCTCGTCGGCATTTTGGTCCCCACCGTCGCCCGCGTGCGACAGGCGGCCTTTGCGACCGACTCGTCTGCCGTCGTCCGGGCGGTCAGTGACGCGATCCAGGCGTACTACAACGACTTCCAGGCATACCCGGGCCCGCTGCCGGACAACGGCCTAGCAATCGGCGGCGACGATCTCGCCGCCGGTACGGCGTCGACTTCATTTGACCTTCCGGGCGCCAGCGTCTTGAACGGCCGGACGGACATCGGCATCACGGGTACTGAGAACCTCGTCCTCGGGCTGCTCGGGGGGCTACGTCTTGACGGCACCACCGTCGTCTACGACCCGGCCCGTGTCGGCTCGGGGCCCGTGTCCCTTGGCAACCTCCCGGGCTCACGAGACGCCTACCTGAACCTCGACAACGACCGCATCGGCTTCCGAGCAAACGAGGCGGGTCTGACGACTGGCGACTTCAAGGACAGCTCTGCCGACGCGCGGGACTCGATCATCCCCGAAATCGTCGACTCATTTCCCAGCCCGCTGCCGATGCTCTACTTGAGAGCCGGTGCAACTGCGTACTCCAACGACCCGGACGAGCGACTTCGCCGCATCGCCGGATACAGCGGTGCCGAGACGTTCAACCTGAACCACATCGCGGCCTACGTGACCCCGGTCGCTCCCAACACCTACATCGGCGAAGGGCGTGAGGAGCTAAGCCCCGTCCACGCCGCCAACGGACAGTTCCACGGGCTGCAGGTCGGCGAGGACGCGCTGCCGGAGAACGGCTCCAACTCGATGGCCGCCGATGCCCCGTATGACGCGATCCCCTACCTCCTCGATCCGACCGCCGGCGTCGATGGAACCACGCCCCGTGGCCGGGACAGCTATGTGCTGATTTCCGCCGGTCGTGATCGTGTTTACGGAACGAAGGACGACATCACCAGCTTCGGGAGCGTCGTCCCATGAGGGCCGTCTGGACGCGACATTGCAAGCAGCCGGGCTTCACGCTTGTGGAGCTGATTGTCGTCATCGGCATCATTGCCGTGCTCATCGGCGTCCTGCTGCCGGGCCTGGTCCGTGTGCTGCGGTCGGGCGAACGTGCCTCCATCCAGGGGTCGCTGCAGGGCATCGAGCAGGCGCTCGAGGCCTACGCCTCCGACTTCGGCGACATCCCGCGGTTTCGCCCTGATCCGACCCCAGCCTACAGCGACCCGCAACGCGTGCCGGATCCGTTGAACAGTGCCCCCGACCGTGGGGCCCGGCTCCTGGCCCGCGCGCTGATGGGCGTCGCACCGGCCAGCGACGAAGCGCTCTCCGGCGGCAACGTCGGCATCGGCGGGACCAACTTCCTCTTCCAAGACGGCGAAGGCACGCTCAACGACCCGTTCGGCTTCCGCATCGAACGCGTCAACTACAATTCCGGCGGCGACCTCAACCCGCTGGACACCAGAACCAGCGACGACGGCTACCCCGGCAAGGTCTACGAGCCGTACCTCAGCCCGGAGAAATACCAAGTCACGCGCAACGCGCTCGACCAGACCGACCCGTCGTCCGTCATCCTCAACCCGAACCAGCGGCCGATCCTCTACTTCCCGAGAAGCCGGTCGACCGCAGACATCTCCCAGCCGGGGTCGTACATCGGCAACTACCTTGCGACCGAACGCGTCGTCAGTCGGTACAACTACGGCGATAACAAGCAGGACGCGACGCTGAGTCTCGTACTGCCTACGGCGGGGCAGTTCGCCAATCTCCTCGGCGATGCTGATGCCGAACGGGGCCATCGATCAGGCGGGCGAGCAGGCGATCAACGCCGACTTCATTCTGCTGACGCCCGGGCCTAGTGACGAGTTCGTGGATCCGGCCGACGGCACCGTCTTCGACGATCTGGTCTCCAATGTCGAACTCGTCTTGCCGGGTTAGCCGTCGCGGGCTTGCATCGGCTGATGTGCTGGTCGTCGTCGCGATCATCGGCCTGCTTCTGGGCGTAGCGACCAGCCTCGCCCGACAGGCCCGCGAGGACGTTCGACACGGCCGCGTCATCGACGTCTTCAGGACCCTCGAAGCCGCACGGCTCGGCTACGCCGACGCCTTCGGCGCCAATCCCGACATTCCCGCCTTCTTGCCGCCCGGAACGGAACAGTTGTCCGAAGAAGAGCTGGGCCTGGAGGTGATGACGGCACGATCGGTCCGCAACAACGTCGTCGCCGTCGAGCGACTTCTGCCTTACGTGGTCGATCTCGACCCGCTCAGGCGTCTGCCGACGCTTCGATTCGATGGCCAACGGCTGCTGGACCCGTGGGGGCAACCCATCGTCTACGACGCCGGCGGGACGGGTCTTTTGGGCACCGCCCGCAACGACAGCCCCTTCTTTCTTTCTGCCGGACCGGACCGCGACTATCGGACGCGTGGCGACAACCTGTACAGCTATGAGCATGTCGGCGCGTCGAGCAGGCTCCAAGAGCCAGACGAATCCGACCGCCAGCCGGTGGACAGCCCGTAAGCTTTGCCGTGAGGCGACGCACGATGACCAGCAAACACCACTATGGCCGGGGCGGCTTCTCGCTGGTCGAGTTGCTCGTGGTCATCGGCATCCTGGTCCTGCTCGCCGCGATCGTCACCGTCGGCCTCAGCGGCGTTTTGGGTCGTCAGCAGGACCGAGACACCGAGAACCGACTGCAGATTCTGGAGTCAATGCTCGACGGATACGCCAACACCGGCGACGCCGGAAGTCGGTCGGGCAGGGGGTTACCCCCACGCATCGTCCCTTCCGGCGGCACGGCTTACAACGGCGGGGCGGGTGTTTGGTACTCGGTCAGCGACGCGAGCTATGGCAACGCGGGCAGCGACACGCCGACGCCCGCCTCGGGTGCTGACGTCGACGCGCCCATCGACCTCACCAACGAACAAGACGCCAGCGGCACGGCCTTTACGCTCAACCAGTCCGAAATCCAGTCCGTCGGCCGATCTATCGCCGGAGCACGCACGCAGGCGGTGCTGAGGCGACTGCTGGACGTCAAGCAGAACAGCGACATCTTCCTCGACCTGCCGGCCTCCGCCCGGGCCGCGTCGACGGTGTTCGGCGAGATCGAGCAGCCGCGCATTTACTTCTCGGCGGGCGCATCGACGACGTTCATGGACCCGCCGCTGCTGCTCGACGGTTCGAGTGGCGTGATCCTCTACGTGCCCCCGACGGGCGTCCGCGGCCTGACGTTCGAGGGGGACACCTCCTGGAATCCGGCGACGGACATCCTTGTTTCCGAAGACGGCACCGCGTTCTTCATGTCCGCCGGCAGTGACGGCTTGTTTACCGCTGCCGACGACAACCTCTACTCCACCACCGTCCGCGCCTTCCGCCCGTGAGCCGACTCCACCCGACAACCTCCCGTGCGACCCGGACGACGCGTGCCCGCGGCATACGCGGGTTCACGCTGATCGAGTTGCTCGTCGTCATGGGCGTCATTGCGATCGTCCTGGTCATCGCCGTGCCCGCCTTCAAGGCCGTCACCAGCGGTCGCAAGGAGAGCGCTGCCCGCAACCTCGTCTCTGCCGCGCTGTCGCGTGCCCGTGCCGAGGCCATCAAGCTCGAGCAACCGGCGGGCGTCTTCTTCTGGAAAGACCCGGTCTCAGAACGGTCAAAGATGGCTATCGTCGTCCTCGACGAGGACGAGACCGACCCGAACCGATACGACGAGTACAAGGCCTATCTCGACGGGCCTGCTTACGACTACCAGGGTTCGAACCCTGATCCGCTCGGGCCTGACGTCCGTGGCGAGCCGGATATGTTCGGCGACCGCGTCATCGGTTTCGCCGACGACACGAACCTCTCCACCGGTGGCGTTGGGGGTTATGACGACACGGCCCTGCTCGGTGCCGACTACTCGAATGCGTTCGACAATCGGCCGATCGTTCTGACGTGGCAGCGGACCACGCTGGATGTCACCAAGAGCATCGTCACCGGCGGCGGACCGCCACCCGGTGAAAATGTGGACACCTTCGCCGGTGTGATGGGCGGCACCGCCGGAAGTCGACCGGACGGTTCGGGCAACGGTGCGTACGCCATCGCGTTCCCCAACCCTCGCGTCAATGCCGAGCTGACCGATCGTTTCGAGGACGGGTTCGGGCCAACCGACGAGGCATGGGTGCTCTATCGCGAGCCGACCCTCGATCGGATCCGCAAGATCGAAGTCGTCGAGCTGCCGGCCGGCATTGATCTCCAATTGATCACCGGCACCGGGCTCGACGGCGACAGCCGTGTGCTCTCTGCTCTGGCTAACACGGGCGGCGGGTTCTACGAGCGGTACGTTCAGGCCGGGGCGATCCTCTTCAGCCCGTCGGGTCGGCTGTCGCGCAAAGACTACCTCGTGCTCCCCAACAGCGACCTGGGCGGAACCATCGACACGGGCACGGCCCTGGTGCTGCGGAGCCTCGTCGGCGTCTCGCTCTTCGACAGCGAAGCCTTCAAGAAGGCACAAAGCGACGGCACCGCCCGGCACTGGTTGGGCAACGTCGGGTCCAGCGTCGTCGGTGACGAAGTCATTGCGGCCTTTGCGACGTCTCAGGGCGACGGCAACTTTGCCTTCCCCCCGGCGGATCGGCCGACGAGCCCGGACAACGAGTACGCCGAGGAACGATGGATCGACGCCAACACCACGCCTCTGCTCGTCAACCGCGTCACCGGACAGCTCAGCGACGCCGAATAATCCGTCGACCTTTACCCATGCACTGTTCGCCCGCACAACATCGCCCCGGCTTCACCTTCATCGAGGTGATGTTCGCGGTGCTCGTCATGGGAGCGGGCGTCGCGATGATCGCCGTGATGCTCCCGGCGGCGGTTCGGCAGACCAAGGACCTCCGCGAAGCCGCCGGTGGCACGGCGGCGATCGAGGCCGGCTTCCACGCGGTCGAGGCCGCGGCACAGACCGCGGCCAGGGGTCCGCTCACCCTCTACGGCGGTGCAGGACCGGCGCGAGAAGAAGTATTCCCCACGGTCGGCATGGTGACGGATCGCGTCTACACGTACCCGACGCTCGAAGCCCGAAACAGTCTCGGCCAGCCGTTCGTGGGGCCCGATGAGGGCACCTCTGGTCCCAACGAGAGCCTGGGCATTCCAGCCTTTGAAGCCACCCTCGGCAGCCGGGTGCTTCTTGAGCCTGACGCACAGGTCGACCTTGATGGTCCGACAGGCTCCGCGGCGCCGTTCGCCGGTGGAAACTTCGCGTGGATTCCGTTCTACCGACGGGACGTTGTGCCAGCGACCGGGACCCCGCCGCCTGCGGAGATTGCGATGGTCGCCATCGCCGCCCGCAACGTCGACGCGATTAACATCGGCCACTTCAAGGGGCCGGACATGACGCACCTGCCACGCCCGTCGTGCACCTCTGGAACAACCCGCTGCCGGTGCGGATCACGCTTCGCGAAGGCAGCCGACTCATCTCCGGTGAGATTCAGGACGATCTGCCAGACGTGGCGGTCATCGAGCCTGCCGTAGGGGGCATCCTGCCGGCGTCCGTCAGCTCAGTGCTGAACGCGGCGATCAACCAGGCGGCGGTGGAAGGTGGGGCGATCGTCCTCTACCGAAACATTCTTGCCGGCGACCCGGCTCCGCCTGCGTCCCTTACGGCCGTCTCACCCGGCGAGGCCCTGACGGTCTACCGGCTCGGCGAGCGGCTCGAGGCGGGAGACCCCGGCATTCCCACCGGCGTGCCGACGGGCGCGATCTACTTCGAGCTGATTCCTGGCGGCGACATGACCGCGGACTACAACCCGATATCGGGCGAGTTCTTCGTCGAGAACGTCGATCAGGTCGCCGGGTACCTCGTCGGCCGGGCGCTGCGTGATCCGCTGGCGCCGTTCGACGCCACCGACAACCCGTACGTCGGCCCGTCGCAGGTGATTCAGACGCTGTCCGGCGTGTCCATCGACTTGCCAACAGTGCCTTAGGAGGACAAACCCCGCATGGATCGTCGCAACCCCCATCGCCTCGGATTTACGATCACGGAGCTGCTCATCAGCGTCGTGCTGGTGCTTCTGCTCGTCGCCGCCATCGCGCGGATCTTCAACACGACCAGCAACACCATCGGCCGAAGCGAGGCGATCGTGCGGCTCTCCTCCGGGCTGGACGGCGTGAGGACGAGCCTGCAGATCGACTTCACCGGCACCGACGACATCTCGTTCGGCGGAACGAACGACGTCAGCGGCATCCTGCCCGTCGCGGGCGTCGGGGCGACCGTCGGCGAGTTCGCAGGCCTGCCCTCTGTGCGACCGCAGCCGGCGATCATCCTCTACTCGAGCCGCGTCGGCACCTTCCTCAACGAGCAGACTGCCGAGACGGATCTCGACTTCGACTTCAAAATCGCCAGCGACCCGACGTCCGCCGCGGGTGACTACGGCCCGGGTTCGGGCATCTACACCGTCGACTTCAACGAGAACGGCATCGAGGGACAGCTCATCGACCTCAACGGCGACGGCGACACGGTTGATCCGCGGGAGAACGAGACGTTGAGCCGCTTCGACTACGGCCTACGCAGCTTCCGCACCGACACCCTCAGCTTCTTCACCAGCGGCGGCACCGTCAGCCAGACCGACCTCATCCCGGGACCCCAGGCGGCCGCTGCTTTCGAGTCGGAACAGGCCTGGGTCTGGTGGGGCCACGGCCGGCTCTACAACGGGGCGGGACCCGCCAACAACGCCCAGTATTACACGTTGCCCGGGTTTGATCAGGCGTCGGGTGCGACCGCGGTTGGAATCGGTCCAATCAATCCGAACAATCGGTTTGCCAACGAGTTTGCGCTGCTTCGTGCCGGCTTCATGTTGTCCGCACCCTTCGACCACGACAATGACGTGGCGTCACCCAACACGGTGGCGGACAGCAACAACTTCCCGGTTCTTCACGTCGGCGTGCCGGACAATGGTTCAGAAGACTGGTCGCGTGAGGAACTAAGCTTCCCGCCTAGCGGCATCGACGACCCGACCGTCTGGGGAGACTTCGCTGCGGGAACGCCCTCTACCATGGACTACCCGAGTACGTTCTGGTTTGGGCCGTCCGGACCCAGGACGGTGCCGTTCTCGACGGACTCCGTGGTTCGCTACCTCGAGCCGCAGAACCCGCCAAACCCGGACCACGAGTGGCTCGTTCCTCCCGGTGACGTGTCGCAGACCTTCCCGGCAAACGCGTATCGGCTCCAAGAAAGCCGCGTCGATGTCATCGGAGCTTCCGCGACGCAGTTCCATGATTACCTGCTGTCGATGGCGATTCTTGAGCCGGACGTGCATCTGCCGCTGCTGGCATCGTCGGGTGGGCACTTTCGGTGCGAACGCCCAGCCCTGGTTCGACTCCATGATGTCTCTGCCCACGGCAGGTGCGGCGACGACGGAAGTTGCCGATCGGTTCTGGATCAACCCGTTCACCGACACGCCGATCGACGAGAACATCCTGGCCCAGCGGGCCAACCTCGCGTTGGACGGGGCGGCACAGTTCATCGTCGAGTACGCGGGAGACTTCCTCACCCAGGACAACGATCCCGACCAGTTTCGGCGATATCGGAGCAGATCACAGCCGATGTTCCGGACGGCATCATCGACTTCAGCGTCGTGACCATCGGCGGCATCCGGGATCGTCAGACCCGCTTCTACGGGCTGCCGCGGGACGTCAATGGCGACGGCTTCATCGCCGGGCCGGCGTTCATCGCGGCGAATCCGGCTTCAACCGCCCAGGATGTCGATGTCCGTCCCCTGGCCGACTACATGGCAACGCCCAACACGGGGTACCCGTTCGAGAAGCTGCTGCCCGGCCCGCGTGACGGCAACGGCGACGCCCGCGACCGCGATGCGATCGTCGACTACATCGCCCTGGCCCGTGACGGCGACGGCGACTCGGCCGGGCTCAGCGAGCCGGGGAACACCGGCCTGTACGAGCGTCAGTGGTCGCAATACCTGTGCGTCTGGGGCCCGATGGAGACGGCGTCGATGCCGGCGACTGTGCCGACTCCGGCCGTCGGGTATCTCAGGGAGCTTCCGTACAACGGCAACGCAGACCGCAACTACGTCAGCCCGTGGAACGTCTACAACGCGACGCCTCAGCCCTTGGCACCGCAGTTGTTCCGCATCGTCGTCGACGCTGCCGACCCGCAGGGGCGGCTGGAGACGACGATTCGGCAGGAAGTGGTCTTCCGTCTCCCGCACATCACGCCATAAGGCGTCGCGGCTTCCGCCTGGCGCGGGACGTTGCGAATACTGTGGATGTGCCTGGTCCCATGACAACGCGTCCTTCACCGTCCGCCGCCGGCCGGGGTTCTGCCCGGCGTAGGCGTGGCTTGGTGCTTCTGTTCGTGGTGGTGCTGTTGACCCTGCTGGCCGTGCTGGGCAGCGCGTTCCTGGTCAGCACACGACTCGCCGCCGGTCAGGTACCGCCCAGCGCCCGCGGCGACGCCGAGTTCTCCGACACGGGCCGGGCGCCGTTGCAGTTCTTCGAGAGCAACCTCGCCTCTGCCGAGTCGGCGGCGAAGCTGGCGATCGGGCTGGATCTGTTCGCGCGTGAAGGCGTTCCGTCGTCTGACGAAACCGGAGCAGGGGCCACGCTCAGCGCCACCCGCGATCTCAGCGGTGACCTCCTGTGGCGTGCGACTGTCGCACAGCAGTTCGCGGGTGGCTTCAACAGCGACGTCTATGACCCGATGGCCGCGTTTGCGGGTACGACGGGCTCAGCGGCCACCGCTGGGCTCATCGACTTCCCGCACTTCAACATCGACCAGCTCGGCGGCACCGACCCGCACCTGGCCGCGACGAAGCCCGCTCGTGTAGCCGGCCCGACCGTTGACCGCATCGAGTGGCCTTGGATTAGCGCGCCGCTCGTCGGCATCCCTGGGTTCCGGATTGATGCCGTCTTCGCCGACCCGTTCGGCATCCTCAACGGCACCGGGAACATCATCGCCAGGACCACCGGCCCCGGGGCGAATACGTATGACTTCACAGGGACTGGAGCCGATGTCCTCCGCTCGAACAGGTCCCCCGGTCTCTACGCCGACGGGGCGGGCTTGAACTATGACGCGCCGTCGCCGCCCAACGGCACGTTTCCGGGAGCAACGACCGACTTCTACAACGATCGAAACCGTCAGTTCCTAGGCCTCTTCGAAGACTTCAATCAGGACGGCGAGCAGGACGAGCAAGCCTTCTTCGCCGCCGATGCCGATGGTGACGGCGTGGCCGATGCAGGCTTGGTGCCGATTCTTCCCGAACCGCAGGCCTGGCGATACCGTTCTTCACCGCGGCCATCGGCCGGACCATCGGCGACCCGCTCCGCTATCAGCATCGCGACGGGTACTGGTACTTCTACGCGGTCCGCATCATCGACAACTCTGCGTTGCCGCACATCGACACGGCACTGAGCCGGACCGGTGACCGTGGGTTTGCGGGGAACGTGGTCGACACGAGCGATCTTTGGGAGGCACCCAACACAACGCCCGCGGCGAACTACCCGAACCGCGGCTTCTTCCCGGCCAACATCGGGCTGAACGACCTGTTCGACGACGACGACGGCTACACCCGCATGCCCGACAACACGAACGGGCCGACGGACTTCGTCACGCTGCTGACGGCCCGCGCGGGCGGTGCTGGCCCCGCGGATCCCTGGCGGTGCGGCCGAATCGGCCGGACCAGCGTGTGGAGGGCGTCGAGCTGTTCAACGTGTCGCCCGATCGGACCGACGTGCAATTCGCCACCGTCGGCGAGGCCTACGGACTGGGCATGGCACAGCGGCTCGGCATCGTCCCAGGACTTACCATCTCCGGCCGAGACCAAGGGGTGCCGGGTGGCATCGACGCCCGCTTCGGACCTGTCGCGTCGGGGCCGTCGGATCAGGGCGACCTGCTTTACAACGGCGGCGGCTGGCTCAACCCGCGTCGGCCCGAGAATCGCAATCGGTTCGAGAACCTCATGCCGGGCAGCATGCTCGTGAGCACCGGCAACTTCGTGCCGCAGATCGATCTGATTTGGGACGACTTCCCGCTCGGATACGACGCGGCCAACCTTCTCGAATCCGCCGCCGCCCGTCGCCTGTACTGGTACGAGTCGTTCCACGGCACCACGCCCAACGGCCAAAACAGATTGGACGCGACGGTCTACACCTACGACGGCGACCTCATCGTCGGCCGGGCGGGGCCGGGCGTCGGCAACGGTCAGTTCCCGCGGTCGCCGCGTACGGCCGTCAACGCCAGTGGGCTCGTCTCGACCACCTATCGCCCGCACACGCTCGATCCGAATGCCGACATCGGCAGCTTCGTCGGCTCTGGCACGCTTCAGGTGCCTACCGGCATGCCGACGTACACCGACGACAGCGGCGGCGACACCCGCTACGGCGATTTAGAAGTCATGCCCCCGGTGCGGGCGTCTTTGAACACCGGCGCGTTCGGCGAGCTGTGGCGTGCCTTCTGGAACGTCATGGTCGACGATGTGGAGACAGCCGCCGTGGGTTCGCCGCGCCCTGACACGGTCAGCGAAGCATTCGCTGACCCGTTGGCAGACGGACGAAGTGCCGTCGGGTTCACCACAGCAGCGAGCCGGGAGCAGGTGCACCGTCTCCGTGCGGCCATCGCGGCGGTCAATGTGATGGACATTCGCGACGTCGAGCGGGCCGGCAATCGGGACGAAACGGATGTGACGATGGCGTCTGTTCCGTTGAATGATCCCGGTGCCACTGCTCCGGCAAATCTCGAAGCCCGTGTCTTCGGCACGGAGGCCCAGCCGTTCATTGGCGAGATCCTGGTCAAGATGCTGGCTGATCCGACAATGGGTGCAAGCTACGTCGGCGTGGAGTTGATCAACCCATACCCGTATGCCCTTGACACCCGTGGCTGGAAGCTGGTGGCCGTCGATGACACCGGGGCGTCACTGGCGTTCGAGGTGTTGGTCGACCTCCCGGCCACACTTCCCGCCGCCGCCGGGGCACTCGGAATTGCGGTGCTTGAGGGCGTCGAGGCGTCGTCGACGGTGCCGGCCGGTATCAACCGAGAGGCCACGACAGTGGTGTCGACGGGCGTCGACCTCACCAAGGCGCTCGACGGCGGCACGCTTCGCGAGATCATGCTGATGCGGCCCGTCCTCGGCAGTCACACTACCGAGGGTGCCGATCTCATTTCCGCACTTAACTCTGAGTTGAACGCAAACCCTGACAGCGTTGCGTGGCAGTTGATGGTCCCGCTGGACACGGTCAACCTTGCAGGCCGATCGCCCGCCGGCGACCAACTCGTTCACTACGACCGAAGCTTCGACGATTCTCTGCGTAGCTGGAACTATGTGGCCCACGGCCCCTTCAGCAACGGTTCGGCGGTCGTTGTGGTCGGTGCAAACGCGATCGATGTCAGCCTCGGCACCGTGACTGGCACGGGTGCGCGGACCTTTCCTAGTAGCCTGCCGATCCCGGTCGGGCCGGCACTGTCGGGGCCGGGGGCGTCGGATACGGCGGGGGGCCGATCGTTCTATCCCTACGGCGGGTTTGCCCGTGATGGCGACGCGATGGAGATCCCGTACATCGGCGGGTACCACATCGTCGATCCCGCGGTGACCCCGGGCCGACAGCCGGTACCGGGATCGTCGCGAGCAACCCCGTCAGCATCGATGCGCAGCTCGTCAAGGAGGGTGGATCTGGCGACGATTACAGCGTCGGCAAGTTCGTCGGGCAGACGCCCACAGGTGGGCCCATAACGGGCAAGGGATGGGCGTCGGATGTCACCGACTACGTGACGGCTTTTCACGCGCCCGGTGCCGATTTGTTCCCGATGGTCGACTACCGGCTACTGGTCAGAACATGAAACCGGTCATGACCGACGTTGGAAGCCGTCGCCATCACGGACTGCCAGGTGTTCGACGACTATGACCGCGGCGGCGACCTGGGGCCGGTCTACGTGCTCGACAGCGACCTGCTCGCTGACGCCCCGACCGTCATCGGGTCTAACCCGTACACGAACGACGCCGAGTCCTACGCCGGCGTCGCGGGTCGCATCAACCTCGGCACGGCACCGGAGGGCGTCCTCCAACTGCTGCCGCTCGTCATCGAAGGCAGCGGCTTTACCGACGAGGTCGACACGGAAGCCGCGGCCGACCCTCGTTCTGGTGGATCCGACCATCCGTACGACCCGTTCGGCATTGATGAGAGCTTGGCAGTCGACTCTTGCGTTACCCGCGTCGGAACTGCCCCTGATGAAGGCCTCGTGAATGTGACCGGCGCCGACACCTTGAGTGATCCGACCGGCCTCGACGGAGCCATCACCGGCTACTTCGACTACGACGGCTCGCTCGGCTCGCTCGGCAGCTCGATCGACGTCGGGTACGCAGATGTCACGCGACTGAGCAACCTCACCACGCGGCGAAGCGATTCGTACACCGTGTACGTCCTGCTGCAGGCTTGGGAGAACGTCGACGGGTCCGGCACGGGTCAGCCGCGCCTTGTCCGTCAGGAACGAACGGCGTTCATCGTCGATCGCAGCGGCGTCCGGCCCACGACCGCCAGCGGCTCCTGGTCCACGTCCACCAATGCGGTGCGGGAACTGAATGACCAACTCAAGGTCACGCCGGTGCCGGTCAGGCAGTAGACGACGGCCGATTGATCATGAAGAGAGCCACCTGCCGGAAGAACGGCATCGTCTGCTCCGCGACCGTCGCCGGCACCTCACCGGCTTCGGTCGCGGCTGCGATGGCTTGCCGCATCAACACGAGCCATCGCTCGGCCGCGGCTTCATCGATGGCGAAGGGGGCGTGCCGCATCCGGAGCCTCGGGTGACCACGCTCCTGCCCGTACGTCGCCGGGCCGCCGAAGCGTTGGACGAGGAACATTCGCAGCCGCCGTTCGGCCTCCTCCCAGTCATCCGGCGGATACATCGGCCCCAGGATGTCGTCCGTGCGAACCCGCTCGTAGAAGCGGCGAACCATGGCCGCGATGCCCGCTTCGCCGAGGGTGGCGTAGAGGTCGGAAACGGGATCGCTCGGCACGTCGGCCATGGACTACTTCTTCGACGGCTGCGGGTTGGCGTAGCTCCAGATCGCGATCAGGGACGTGACCGCCGCCATGGCGATCGGCAGCACGCCTCGCGGGTCGGCCTTACGGACCTTGACGCCGCAGCAAGCCTGAGCGATGCCGAAGCCGATCGCCGTCGCCGCGACGGCCGCGACGCTGGGGGCCAGCACCTTGCGGGCAAAATCGACCTCGCGCTCGTCGGCCTCGCCATCGGTGAGGCGTTGGACAAATTTGACAGCGGTACGGCCGGATTCCATGACGCAAGTGTTGCGCGTCGCTTGCCGATCGACAACGGCCAATTGGCGTCCTGATCAGGCGTGTCGCGTCAAAAGGTGCGAAACCCGGCGCAGCGGTTCCCGGATGGCCCGATTCTGCCGACGCTTCGCCTCAGTGGACAACCGCCTGCGACTCCAAACCTCTTCTCGCGAGCAACTCAAGGCGCGCCTTCAAGACGCGTTCCCGAACCATGGCGACTCGGACAGCACGCTCAGCCCGCACATCGGCGGCCGACGCGAGGCGCTTCGGCGTCTGGAGGCCGTCAAGCCTGCAAAGTACGCCAAGACGCGGAACAGTCTCGACGGTGCCGTGACGCAGCTGTCGCCGTTCATCCGGCACCGCGTGTTGAGCCTGGCCGAGGTCCGCGACGCCGCCTTGCAGAAGGTGGGCCAGCCATCTGAGGCGTTCAAGCTGATCCAGGAGCTGGCCTGGCACGACTACTTCCAACGGGTCTACGCGGCCGTAGGTGACGCCGGCATGTGGCGCGACCTCGAGCCGTGGAAGACCGGCCTGGGCCCGAGCGACTACGCGAGTGACCTTCCCTCAGACGTCGAAGCCGGCGAAACGGGCATCGACTGGGTCGACCACTTCGCCCGGCAGTTGTCCGAAGAAGGTTGGCTGCACAACCACGCTCGCATGTGGCTGGCTTGCTACGTCGTGCATGTCCGGCAGGTCCGCTGGCAGGCCGGGGCGGCGTGGTTTTTGAGGCACCTGGTCGACGGCGACGTGGCGAGCAACAACCTCTCGTGGCAGTGGGTCGCCAGCACCTTCTCGGCCAAGCCGTACTTCATGAACCGCGAGAATGTCGTCAAGTTCTCGGGCGGCCGGTTTCCGCGGGTGGCGAAGAACGACCCGCTCGACAAGCCTTATCACCTGCTCCAGGAGGAGCTGTTCGCAGACGGTCCCGAGGCGACGCAGGATGCCGGCCAAGGGCAGTCGATCGACCTCCGGCGGATCGAGGCGGAGCCTGCGTCGCTTCATCAGCCGACGGACGATGCCGTGGCCTGGGTGCATGAAGATATGCTGAACCCGGAGCATCCCGCACTCGTCGGCGGCAGGCGGGGCGTCTTCGTCTTCGACCAACAAGAGGCGTCGCAGCGTTCGTTAAAGCCGATCGCGTTCATCGCCGAGTGCCTGGCGGAGCTGCCGAACGTGACGGTTTTGAGGTCTTCAGGCGACGGCATCGCATCGGCTGTTCGTGCCTTTGCGGATGGTCGGCCGGTGGTGACGGGGGCGAGCCCGTCGTCCACTCGCCGTGAGATTGTGTCGACTGTCGGAGCAATGGTCGTCGAGGGTGATCCCTTTGTAGAGCTGGACGGCGTGATCGATCTCAAGCGGTTCAGCAGGTACTGGCGATCTGCACAACAAGCACTCGGTGCCCAGACTGGTGGGTCGTGAGCATCCGGCTACTTGCGATGTGTCGTTAGACTTCATCGCATGACCGATTCAGCGGCACCTCCCGAGGAGACAGACGAGGCGAGACCGCGGCCGTGGCTCTTCACGGGGCCGGCGGAGAAGCGTCTGGCCTTCTTCACCGACACGATGCGGGCGATCAGCCGGCACCGCGACCCGCAGGAGCTCGTCGCCGACTACTACCGGCGGATGTACGAGGCGTTTCCCACGGACGGCTACCTCTCGCTCAGCCGCCGCGGGCTCCACGCGCCGTACTACCAGATCACCCGCAGCAGCGCCTGGGGCATCGACTTCAACCCCTGGCTCGCCGGGGCGGAGAAGCCGACCTTCGACAAGGGCCTGCTCGGCAAGCTGATCTACGACGGCCAGCCGCGTCATCATCGACGACGTCAGCTCCAGCTACGAGGCGGACGACCCGGCCGCCGGCTTCTTTGCCGGGATGAAGTCGCTTCTGGCCGTGCCGATGTTCGACGACGGCGAGTCGATCAACATGGTCATCTTCATGCGCAAGGAGTCGCACGCTTTCGATCGCGACCGCTTGCCGGACCAGGTCTGGGTCAGCAACCTCTTCGGCAGGGCGACGAACACACTTGTCCTTCGAAAGCAGGTCAACGAGACGAACCGCAAGCTTCGCGAAGCGATGGACGCGGTGGGCAAGATTCAACGCACACTACTTCCTGAGCGGCTTCCGGAGGTGCCGGGCGTCCGGCTCGGGACGTTCTACGACTCGAGCGAGCAGGCGGGAGGCGACTACTACGACTTCTTCGAGGTGCCGGGCCAGAAGCTCGGGATCTTGATGGCAGACGTGAGCGGTCACGGCACGCCTGCCGCGGTGCTGATGGCGGTCGTGCACGCGATCGCCCATGCGATCGAAGATCCGCCACATCCGGATCCACCCGGACGTCTGCTGACTGCACCTGAATCGCCATCTCTGCGAGCGCTACACCAAACGCGGCGGCACGTTCGTCACCGCCTGGTACGGCATCCTCGATCCGGCGACGCGGATCCTTCGATTCGCCAACGCCGGGCACCCGGCCCCGCGACTCAAGCACGACAACACCCGCGACGACGACCAGGCCGGCATGCCCGGACCGCTCGTCACCGGGCCGGGCACGGAGCCTGCCGCTCGGCATCGACCCACACGAGGTCTTTCCCGAAGGTGAAGTCCAGCTCGAATCCGGCGACGTGCTCGTCGCCTACACGGACGGCATCACCGAAGCCCGGGCAAAAGACGGCCGCGATATGTGGGGCACGCAGGGTCTCGACGCCGCGCTATCCACGTGCCGATGCGGGCCCAAGACGCTGATCGACGACCTGATCCGCAAGCTCGCCGCCTACACCGGCGGGCGTCCGCCGGAGGACGACCAGACGATCGTGACGGCGAAGCTCGATTAGGTGTTTCAGTACGACGCCTCGCCTCAATCGACGCCGTCGGCTTCGTCGAGGAGCTTGCGAAGGTACGCGTTCTCCCGCTTGGTCGCCTCGATGTCGAAGGCGAGGTACTTGACGCCCAGCCGGAGAAAGTCGAGCGTCTCCTGCAGCTTACCGATGGTGGTGACGAGGCGTTCGTGCCGCTGTCGAGCCTCCGCGGCCGCGGTCTGAAGACGGGCGCGTTCCGGGCCCGGCAAGTCGTCGATCTCACGGAGCAGTCGGTCGAGGGTGCGGGCGTACTCGGTGGTGCCCGCGGTGGGGGTTCGCTCTTGCATGCCAGGACACCTTCAACGCCGGTGCCGACGGGTCCGAAGCGTGCCAGCGTCGCCGCAGGGGCGTCGGCCGTGCCGGATGTTGCCCCAAGGCAACGGCAGCGGGGCCTGAAGTCGGAACTTGGAAACGCGGCTGCTATCTTCAAGACGTGTCGGAGGACCTCGAAGATCGTCAACCCGCCCGCCCGCAACGGCCGGCCGCCCCGACGACCCGCACAGGCCGACCGGCGGGGACGCCGGTCAAGTCCAAGCCGGGACTGCAGGCGGCTCGGGCGACCATCCCGACGTGCCTGGTCCTGGCCGTCATGTTGCCGTTGATGGCTTTGCTGCGGGCGGTCTCCCCCGATGACTCCGGCTGGTCGATCGGGCCGGCGTCGTTGAGTTGGTTGATGCTGCTCGTCGGGTTCATCGCAGCGGCGGGTGCCTTCCTTCTCATGCGATTCGTTCAACGGCAGGTCGCGACGACGCCGACGCGTCGACCGGCACCGAGTTCCGGCCGATCAAGACGCCGCCGCTGAGGCCTCGGACGCCTGCCGTGCTCTGTCGCCACGTCGAGCCCGTCCCGACGCGACGTCGACCCGCCGCTACGCTAACGCAACGGACGGCATTAGCCGGTTCCGCACCGCGCCATGCTGCCCAGTATCACCAGCTTCCTTCGAGCCTTTCAAGGCGTGGAGCCGTGGCAGATTGCGGTCGAGATGATCGTCATCGGTGCGGTCGTCTTCAGCGTCATCCGATTCCTGCAGGGCACGCGCGGCGTCCGCGTTCTCAAGGGGATCGTGGTCCTGCTGATCACGCTCTATCTAGCGGTTAAAGTTCTCGGCGGCGTCTTCGATCTGACGCGCCTGGACGTCTTGTTCAAGCAGTTCCTCTTCTACGCCAGCTTCGCCGCCATCGTCGTCTTCCAGCCGGAGCTTCGGCGGGCCCTCATGCGACTTGGCGAAACGCGTCTGCTTCGCGGCGCCGCCGGCGGAACCGATGAGATCGCTGCCGTTGTCGACGCGTGCAACACATTGAGCCGGCGACGGATCGGCGCGTTGCTCGCCTTCGAAAGAGACGAAGGCCTCGCCGGGTATGCCGAAGATGCCACGCGGATCGACGCGGAAGTCTCGAGCCAGCTTCTGACGACGATCTTCTACCCGAACACGTCGCTTCATGATTTGGGCGTCGTGATTCGCGATGCACGGATCGCGTATGCGGGCGTGCAGTTCCCACTCGCCGAGAGCGGCGACCTGGACAAGGAGCTGGGCAGTCGCCACCGTGCCGCCGTCGGGCTCAGCATGAACGTCGATGCTGTGGTGGTCGTGGTTTCGGAAGAGACCGGCGACATCAGCATCGCCGAGGGCGGTCGACTGCATCGGCGGCTCGGGGCGGATCGGCTTCAAGAGATGCTGCACGAACTACTGAACCGCAGCGTCGCCTTGAGCGACGCCGATCGCTCGAAGCGTGCAGCGGCGGATGAGGACAGCACGCCCGCGGCCGCACGGCTCGACAGCCTCAACGCCAAGCGTCCCTCGTCCGGTAGCACCCGAAGACCCGCGGCCGTACCTGCGGCCAAGCCGCAGACGTTGAACCTCAAGGCCCCGCGTCCACCCAAGGCCGCTCCGCCGAGCGTCGCGCCTGGAGAGATTCGCGAGACCAAGCCCGTCGGCGGGAAGACGACTCCTTCCAAATCCGATGACCAGCCTCAGAAGAAGGCGGGGTAGCAACTTCATCCATGGCCTCGTCCACGTCCCATCGCTCGAGCACATCCACCGACGCCTCGTCGTCGTGGTGGCTTCGTCTCCGCCGCGGTTGGCTCGGCCCGCTCTTTTCGAGGCGCAACCTGATCGCCTTCGGGCAGACGCTGGCCTGGACGTTGCCGTTGACGCTGATTCTCTGGGTGTGGGCACAAGAGCAGCAGATCGAGTCACGAACGGTTCCGGGCGTGAGCGTCGCGTTTTCGGTCGACGATCAACGCCTGTTCGTTCGACGACCTAACCGCAGCGGCGAAGACGCGCAGCGGGTGGTCGTCGCAATGACACTCTCCGGACCACGCGCCGCCCTTCAAGAGGTGGCCAGGCGGATCCGCGACATCGAAGCAGGTGGCCCGACGCTCGACCTGGCGCTTGATCCGGCCGAGCGGGTGACGATCGACCTCAAACGTGAGCTTGCCGACCTGCGGCTGCTACGCGGGACGGGTGTCCGGTTGACCGAGATCGTTCCTGCAACCATCGACCTGGCCGTCGATGCGATCACGGATGCACCGCTGGACGTCGCCGTCGGCGGACCGTTGCCCGCCAGTGAAATCGTCGGCGACGTCTCCTTCGACCCGCCCGTGCTTCGTCTGGAGGGCCCGGCCACGGTCGTGGCGGAGGCGATCCGCATCGGGGTGCAGGCCGTTGCTCCCATCTCGGCCGACAGCGACTTCGGCCAGCAGACGATGGAGGTCCGTCCGAGGTTGACGCAGAACCTCGTGACCCAGCTCACGCAGCGGTTCGGGTCGCCCGCAGTACGTCGCCTTCGCATATCGCCCGCCGTGGTAGAGGCCACGTTCGAGCGTAAAGATCGTCTCCTTGCAACTGGCAGACTGCCTGCCGTTCCGATCTGGGTCGATAAGCCGGCCGCGATGGAGGGGCTGATGCGGATCGAACTCGACCTGCCAAGCCCGCTCATCAACAACGTCGAGATTCGCGGTCCGGCAGAAACGATTCGCAGGCTCACCGAGGGAGACCTTCGCGAGACCGTGCGGGCCAGACTCCCGCTGACCAAGGAGGATCGCAATCTGGTGAATCAACCGATTACGCGTCAGCTGGTGTTCGATTTGCCGCAGGACGTGCAGGCCGTCAATGCCGCGCCAGAGGTCAATTTTACGCTACGGTCGGTCTCCCAGCGGTAGCTTCTACCTAAGCTGCCGCTTGCGAAAGAACATGCATCAACGTCGACTGTGCGCAGTGTCCGCTTGCCTTCTGGCCGTTGCCACACAAGCTGCCGCCGTCGATTTCATCGCAGACGACGGCGACGCCAACACGACCACCGGCCCGAGCTTCGACGGCACAGACTACCTCTGGGGCAACTACTTCACCGCAGAGGAGGTGACGGCCATCAACGAGGTCTCCGTCGCCTTCGGCCGCATCGCCGTCGGCACGCCGGTCTCGCTGCTCGTCTACAACGACCCGACCAACGACGGCGATCCGCGTGACGCCGTCCTTGATCGGCAGCGTCGACGGCCTCTCGGGCTTCGAAAACGCAAACAACCCGGAAAACGACACCTTCACGAGCTACAGCTTCCCGTCCGACGAAGCACCAATCGTCGACGGCGGCTTCTTCGTCGCGGCCTTCATCTCGGGCGTCGACGGTGTCGTCGGTCAGGAACGGCCGGCCCGTCGTGACTTTGATAGCCCGACGAACCAGGGTTTCAGCTTCTTCGGACCCGAGGGCGCGTCGGATCTAACCGATCTGTCCGCCTTTCTAGCATTCCAGGAGGTCGGGAACCCGGCGGTCTTTCCGACGCTGGCGGGGAACAACCTCGTGAGGGCAACCGGGACGCCGATCCCGGAGCCGACGTCGCTCTTGGCTCTAGGCGGAGCGGGTCTCTTCCTGCTGCGTCGTCGCCGCTAAGGTCGCCCGTGGCCTTCTTCGCCAAGACCCTCGATCGCCTCAAAGGCGCGCTCAACAAGACGGCCGCCGTTCTGAACACGGACGTGCGGACGCTCTTCGTCCCCGGCCGGCAGATCGACCACGCCTTTCTCGACGAGCTGGAGGACAAGCTCATCATCGCCGACACCGGCGTGAAGCGGGCGATGGCGATCCGCGAGGCGGTGCAGGACCGGTGGCGTCTGGGCAAGATCAAGAACGCCGAGCAGGCCGCGGAGGTCGTCAAGGAAGAGATGCTCGCCGGCTGGCGCGAAGCGTCTGCACGCGAGCTGAAGTACGCCGAGTCTGGCCCGACCGTCATCATGGTGTGCGGCGTCAATGGTGCCGGAAAGACCACGAGCATTGCCAAGCTCGCCTGGCTGCTCAAGGAGCAGGAGGGCAAGCGCGTCATGCTCGCCGCCGGCGACACGTTCCGTGCGGCCGCGGTTGAGCAATTGACCACCTGGGCGGACCGGCTCGGGATCGAGATCATCAAGCAGAAGCAGGGCGTCGACCCCGCCGCCGTCGCCTACGACGCCTGCGAGGCCGCCGTCGCCAGAGGCGTCGACGTCCTCATCGTCGACACCGCCGGCCGGTTGCACACGCAGCAGGGCCTGATGCGTGAGCTCGGCAAGATTCGCAACGTCATCGCCAAGAAGATTCCGGACGCCCCGCACGAGACGATCCTCGTCCTCGATGCCACGACCGGCCAGAACGCGATCAGCCAGGCCAAGCACTTCAACAAGGAAGTGCAAGTCACAGGCCTGTTCCTCTCGCAAGCTCGACGGCACGCGCCAAGGGCGGGGTCGTGGTGGCGATTCGCGACGAACTCGACATCCCCGTGAAGTTCATCGGGCTCGGCGAAACGCCCCAGGACGTCGAAACGTTCGATCCGAAGCGGTTTGTCGAAGCATTATTCGAACGTCCGGCCGAGTGAGGGCGGGTAGCGGGCGGAGCTTGTGTTAAGGTGACGGGCATCCTTTGGCCGCTGACTTGTGCGTCAGGCGGCTGTTGCCCTTGCCGTGAAGATCATGCATCACCGTCTGTCGCTGTCGATCGTTCTGCTGCTCGTCGGCCTTCTTCTTCCTGTCGAACACTGCCGAGGCCATCCCGGGACGTCGGCCGACTTCGCAATCTGACGATCGACGTCGAGATGCACGCCGGCCGTCTCGAGCACTACGCGAAGGAGTGGAAGCTGCGCGGTGCGCAGGTGGGCGACGACCGCATCAAGAACTTCAACGAGAGCGTCGCCGGCTTTGACGCGTCGTTTCTGAAGGCCCGTGAGATGGCCGGCACGATGGACGGCAGCGACCCGGTCGTGGCCGACCTCATCAATCGCCTCAACGCGGCAGCGACGACGTATCACGCGTCGATCAACGAGCGCGACCACGAACCTCCAGGCCGCCCAGGAAGCCCTCGCCGCCGTGGGCGGGTACGAGCAGATCAACAAGGACATCCAGTGGCTTGACGGGATTGCGTACCGCTACAGCGATTTCCCGACGCTGCCGCTGAACGATCCGAAGCAGGCGATCGAGCTGATCCAACTCTTCCCGCAGGCGAGTGCGACGTTCAAGGCCGCGCAGGAGCGGTACGAGACGTTCCTTCAAGCCGACAACGCCGACACCAACGGCCTGAAGGCTCAGATGACCGAGGCGGCTCAGAACCTCGGGCAGGTCGTCCCGACGCTCCGCCAGCAGTTCGGCGAGATTCTGCAGTACGGCAACGAGCAGATCTTCATGTCGGACACGCTCATTAAGGAAGCGGAGGCGACGCGAAACCCCGTCGCATTTGGCCGCGACGGCAACGTGACCCGGCAAATGGAGGAGGCCGAGCTACGGATCGGGCTCGCAACGCATGTCGATGCTGAAAAGAGCAAGCCGCTCGTCGAGAGCTACGGCGAACTCAAGGCCCGGGCGGCGAAGGTTCGAAACTCGCTCAAGAAGGAGATCATCGCCGAGAACAAGGGCTACGGCGACGGCTACCGCGGCGGCGATCGCGAAGCAGGTCTTGCAGGTGCTCGCGAAGCGTTCGCAGGCGATTACCCGGACGACAAGATCGTCAAGGTGCTCATGGGCGACATCGAGTGGGACCGCAACACGCGTTGGGAGTGGTTCGTGGACGCGTGGTACTTCGTCGACAAAAGCTTCCACCAGGCCATCGTGGTCTACGAGGCGAAGAACGAGGCTGGCGAGCTGGAGTATCAGATGCTGCCGGTTCGAGTGACGAAGGATCACACAGAGAATGACGCCTTGCGGTTCAGCGCGTGGGTGAAGCAGCCGTTGGACGAGATGGACCTGAACTTCCGCATGCTGCCGGAGAACTTCGAGAAATAGGCGAAGAACGTCGGGGCCGCGTAAGTTGGCAGGACATGCCTGCCGACGCCTACTGCCGACATCGAGAAGTTCGTCCTGGCCAGTGACCTCGACGGCACGCTGATCGACCACGGCATCCGCAGCACCGAAGCCGACCCGAAGCTCGAAGCCTTCGCCCGGCGACTCGACGGAGCGGGGGAGCGGCTCAAGCTCTGGTTCAACTCGTCCAGGCCGGTGGCGAGCCAGTTGGAGTCGCTCAACCTCGTCAAAGGGTTGCCGCGTCCGGCGTTCCACATCGGGGCGATGGGCACGCAGGTCGCGGACACGAACGGCCAGATCATCGCCGACTACGGCCGCGAGCAGTTCGGCGATTGGCCACGCGAGACCGTGATGAACGTCTGCGTCGAGACGTTCAAGCTGTTGCCGCATGCCGACGAGATGCAGACGCCTTACAAGGCGAGCTTCGACCTGCCCGACCCCACCATGGCCGCGGCCATCGAGGGCGAGTCTGCAGAGCCGGGGCGTGGCGTGCAAGATCGTCGTCAGCAGCGGCAAAGACCTCGACGTCCTGCCTCCCGCGGCCGGCAAGGCGTCGGCGATCCGATGGCTCGTCTCGCGGCAGGGCATCGCAGGTGAGAGCGTCATCGTCAGCGGCGACAGTGCCAACGACCTCGACATGTTCGACAAGCCGTTTCGAGGCATCGTCGTCGGCAACGGACACGAAGAGCTGCGACGACAGGCCCCCGAGCGGGCGGCGGACGTCTTCCTGGCGACGCAGCCGGTCGCCGCGGGAGTTGTTGAAGGCCTGATTCACTTTGGCGTCTTCACCGGAAGCTGAAGGGCCCGCTACGGTCGCGTCACGTGATTGTCGACGTCCACACGCATGTCTGGCAAACGCCCGACCAACTGGGTCAGGCGGACCTGGGCGATCCCACGGCCGACTCGGCACGTCGCGCGGGCGGGCGAAAAACCATCTTCAAACGGATCCCTCCCGGCGATCCTGAACTGCACTGGCAGGCCGGCAAGTCGGCCGATCACAGCATCGTCCTGGGCTTCCAGAGTCGCCTGCTCCGGGCGGACGTGCCCAACGACTTCGTCAGCGACTACGTCCGCCGGCACCCCGGCAAACTCATCGGCTTTGCCGGGATCGACCCGACGGCAGAAGACGCGCAAGACGAGTTGCAACGATGCGCGACCGATCTGCACCTCAAGGGCGTCATGGTCAGCCCCGGCAACCAGGGCATCCACCCGGCGGACAGCCGGGCGATGGCGATCTACGAACACGCCGAAAAGCTGGGCCTGCCGATCGTCTTTCACGGCGGCGGGCATCTCTCCGACGCGGCACAGCCCGAGTTCGCCCGGCCGATTCTCCTGGACGAGGTCGCCAGGGCCTTCCCGGACCTAGCCATCGTCGTCTCTCAGCTCGGCCATCCGTGGACGGGCGAAACGTGCTTGCTGCTGGCCCGGCACTCCCGCGTCTTTGCCGACGTCGGCGGACTCGTGCGCCGCCCGTGGCACGCGTACAACGCGCTGGTCCACGCCCACGAGCATGGCGTGCTCGGGAAGCTGCTTTTCGGCAGCGACTTCCCCTACGGCCGGGCGGCGGACACGATCGAGGCACTGTTCTCCATCAACTACGTCGCCCAGGGCACGAACCTGCCGACGGTGCCCAGGGCCGCGCTGCGGGGGATCGTCGAGCGTGAGTCGCTGGCCCTCCTAGGACTGACGCCTTGACCCGCGACCCCACCGAGATCGGAATCGAGCCCCGGCTACCCAGGAGCGCCAAAGCCCTACCCGCCGCCTTCACGCAGACGCTCCAGGCACCTGAGGGCAGAACGGCCGTCGCGGCACTGACGTGGGCTCATCTGCCGGCGCATGTCGGGGTTTACCAACTGTGCCACGTGCACGTGCGCGAGCAGGATCGCCGGGAAGGTCGCGGGACGGCTTTGCTGGAGGCAGCGACCGACCAGATGGCCCGTCACGCCCGTCTGGTCGGCCTGCCACTGCGTCGGCTGATTGTGCTCGTCAATCAGCCCGACGTCATCTTGCGGGCGTGGCTCTCGCAGAAGGGTGGCTTCGTCCACGTCCACACGCTCGAGAACGTTGAAGAAGCGACCGACGTCATGGTTATGCAGCGGACCTTCGACTAAGTCGTCGCCTCGTCGTCGCTCCCGGCATGCAGGAAGATGGCGGCAGCGATGGACGCCAGAAGCGTCGCCGGCGCGACGACTGGGTAGGCCAAAGCAACCTCTTCGATGATCGATCGTGACGCGGCGAACCTGAGGGCAAAGGCACCGATGCTCGCCGCCGTAAGAATGGTCGCCTCGGCCGACAGCACGACCGTCGGACCGACCTTGGGGAAGCTCAGCGGCACCATGCCCAGGAAAGTGGCCCCAATGAGCCCGCCGGCGATGACGTGGCCCTCGTCGAGGCCGAGCATTCGCCAGCCGGCACATCCGAGGACGAAGCCGATCAGGGTGCCGCCGAAAGAAATTGCCGATCGTGGCAGCGACCACCCCACCACACCCGCCACCAGCGCACCGATGACCACGCCAGACGTCCCGCCGACGGGCCCGGCGAACGGACGCACCGGCCATCCAGCCGCCCCAGGCACCCAGGGCAGCGATGTTGATCGCGGACAACGCACGCCAACCTCGACCGCAAAAGAGCCACCAGACGATGCCGCAAGCGAGCAACACGACGGCCAGCGTGGCATCCGTGCTGCGGACGAGCTCGAAGCACATCCTCCTGCATCGGCCACGGGATTTGGAGGTCCGAGAGGGCGGGAGGCACGTCGTGCGACGACGGCGCAGCGGTCAATTCCCGCCACTCAGTGGGCGGTAGGGCCGGCATATCCGGCGTCGCGAGCGTCGGCGAATCAGTCATCTCGACACCTCGTTCATCGGCCCGATTCCCCGCCCGCGGCAACCGGCAGACCCTTCACAACGCATTTATGTCGCTTGAGCCGCTTGCCACCGACGGGTTCAGAGGGCACAACATCCGATGTGGCAGACGACTCGACGGACGACCTGGAGCAACAACTTCGCCCCCTGCGGGAGCGGATCGACAGCCTCGACGACGAGCTCGTTCGCCTGTTGAACGAGCGGGCACGTGTCGCCGTCGACATCGGCCGGACGAAACGCGACGCCGCCGGTGGAAGCGGCGGGACGGCCAGCTTCTACGTCCCGAGCCGGGAGCGGGCGGTTTTCGAGAAGATCCGCGGGCTCAATGCAAGGGCCTTTGCCGGACCGCACGCTCGATGCGGTGTGGCGTGAGATCATGTCCGGGAGCATCGGGCTTCAAAAGCCGCTTCGGGTGGCCTTTCTCGGGCCCCGTCGGCTCCTTCAGCCATGCTGCCGCCACGGGGAAGTTCGGGAGCAGCGTCGATTACGTTCCGGCCGCGGACATTGACGCCGTGTTCGGCAGCGTCGCCCGCGACCATGCGGATTGCGGGCTGGTGCCGGTCGAGAACTCGAGTCATGGCGGCGTGATCGACACGCTTGACGCCTTTCTGGATCACTCGGCCAAAGTTTGTGCCGAGGTCTTGATCACGATCCACCACTGCGTCCTGTGCCGCGGACCTTGGGAGCAGGTGGAGACGGTGACGACCAAGCCGGAGGTGCTCGCGCAGTGCCGGACATGGTTGTCGGACGTTGCCGGCGGCAGGGCGGTGGAGCCCGCGTCGAGCACGAGCGCCGCCGCCGAGCGGGCGGCGGGAGATCCGACAGTCGCCGCCATTGCGAGTCGTCTGGCGGGTGAGATCTACGACGTGCCGCGTCTGTTCGACAACATCGAGGACGATCCTGACAACGTCACGCGGTTCTGGGTCATCGGCAAGGAGGCCGCCAAGCCGACGGGCGAGGACAAGACCGGCATTCTCTTCACGACGGCCAACAAGCCGGGTGCGCTGGTCGCGGTGCTCGACAGCTTCCGCGAGAAGGGCGTGAACCTGACGGACATCGAGAAGCGGCCCAGCGGCAGATCCAACTGGGAGTACGTCTTCTTCGTCGATGCCGAGGGGCACGAGTCGGACGAGACGCTTCGCGATGCGATTGCCGCCGCCAGGCAGCATTGCCTTCAGATGACCGTGCTCGGCAGCTACCCGCGAGCCAGCGAAGTGCTTTAGCCGGAGGCCTGGCGAGGAATCGAGGCCGATGGCAAGGAGCAGATCAGTTCGCAGCCGGTGCGGTGGCACCGAGATCAACCGGCAGCGTCTCGGAGACGTCCGTCGCAGCGACGACGTGACGGCGTGGGGCTTCCTTCACCTCGGTCACCAACGTCGAGGCGTAGGTCGAGAAGGGCGAAGCCTCTGATTGAACGCCAGCCGCTGCTTTAGCTTCGCTTGCCGGGGAGTTGTTGGTCTCGATGCCGGAGAAGGCGATGACACCCTCTGCGTCGCGTCCGACAGGAGAGGAAGACGGCGCGTGACGTACGACGGCCACGGGAAGCCCGACCACGAGCACGCCTTCGGGCTGTCCTGCAGCTTGGTCGCGAAGATCCCCCGGGCCCATGACCGCAATCTGCGGGATGGCTTCGACGGGTTCTTCGGACGCAATATTCGACTTCGCCGTAACGCCGGCAGACCAGGCGACGAGCAGGGTCACCCCTGCCGACAGGCCCGCGGCCATTGCCAGTGAAGCCGCGTACGAACGCCTGACCGGTGCGGCAGGCGTGGGAGCAAGAACCATCGAGGTGCCGACATCCGCGGATTCCGACCGGACCACGTGCATGACGCGGCTGCAGACATCGTCTGCAAGCTGATCGACCAGATCGTCTGACAAACTCCGTTCGAGGAGCTCGTCGACAGCCGTGTCGACCGATGAATCGGCAGCTGTATGGGAGGAGTAGGGACTCATCAGAACAACCTGGATACTGAAAACACTCGACCGACGAGAAAGACTCTGCAATAGCTAGGCCGTGAGGTCGAGCGTCTCGCGAAGTTTCTTCCGTGCCTGGAAGACGTGCCACTTGACCGCTTCGACGCTGCATTGCAGCTTCTCCGCCACCTCGCGCTGGGGCAGTTGCTCGACCGTGAAGAGGAGCAGCGCCTGACGCTGTTTGTCGGGTAGACCCGCAATCTCCTCGCGAAGTCGATCGCCCATCTCGCGGGCCACCGCCTGTCGTTCCGGATTTTGCGGCCTGGCAAAGTCTTCGCATCCATGCCCCCGCACGGGAAGGTCAGGCTTCGTCGGGCCCCGCTGTTCACCAAAGGTGTTGTCGATCGGCTGGGCGATTCGAAGTCGTCTGCCACGCCGAAAGTTCAGCGACAGGTTCGTCACGATCCGCATGAACCACCCGCCAAAAGCGTCGGGGCGTTCAAGCGTTTCGAGAGAGCGGAAAGCCTTCAAAAAGGCGTCCTGCACGACGTCGCGGGCATCGTCCTGGTTGCCCAGGAGGCGGTAGCTCGCGACGATCGCCCGTTTGCTGTACCGGCGAACCAGACGCTCGAAGTGGTCGGCATCGCCATCAAGGACGCGCCGGACACATTCGCCGTCTTCCGCCGCAAGCGCTTCTCTTTCGAGTTGCACTTCATCTTGCTCCGCCGATGCGACGGACACCAAAGTGCCCATCGACGGCGCCGGTAAGTCAGACGACACATCGTCATCTGCCGGGGCGGCGTCGGATTGGACACGAGCGAATGCCAAAGGTTGGAGATCCCTACAAGTTTCCTGTCGACCCGTCTCTTATCGGGCAGCGGTGCCAGGAGAGCGTACCGTAACGGTGCCGCCTTTTGCCAATCCGTCAACCCCGGAAGTCTCTTGGCCGAGCAGGCGACGGGTCAAATCTCCACATGCTCGGGCGACCGCGTCGGCGCCCTCGGACCGAGCGTCGCTCGCCGCTCGGACGATCGCGCTCCCGACGATCGCACCGTCGGCGACACCGTTCAGCGACTGCAGGTGCCTGTGCTGCGACACGCCAAAACCGACACATATCGGGAGATCTGTCCGATCCTTCATATCGCCGACGCCGTCGGCAAGGTCGTCTGGAAGATCGTCCCGCTCGCCGGTCGTTCCGGCTACCGAGAGGTAGTAAATGAACCCGCCAGCCATCTTCCCGATCACGTCACGCCGTGCGGGCGGCGTCGTCGGAGCGACCAGCAGAATGGGATCAACCTGCACACGTCGAGCCTCCGTACAAAATGCGTGAGCCTCATCCGTGGGAAGATCCGGGCAGAGAACGCCGCTGTAGCCGGCGACGACGAGGTCGTTCAAAAAGGCCCTCGTCCCACGCCGTAGCCACCAAGCTGTAGCTGGCCATGACGAGTCGCGGCACGTCGGCCGTCTCGGCGGTGGGGCTTGCGAGTGTCAAAGCCGCGGGCACCCGCATGCCCCGCTGTAACGTCTCGTGATACGCCGCCTGAATTGTCGGCCCGTCGGCGATGGGGTCGCTGAACGGAATGCCCACCTCCAAGGCGGACGTGCACGGCACTCGCCATGGCCGACAACGCGCCAACCGTTGCCTCGTCCGAGATGAACCCGGCCGGGAAGAACGGCACCAGGTGCACCGGTCCGAGCGGTGGCTGCTTCAGTCGTTGTTCCAGCACCGACATCGTCATCGGCGGGAGGCTAGGAGCGGCGGTCACGCATGCCGGACGCCTTCATGGGCAGGCCGAAGCAATCGATGAAGCCCCGCGCGGCGGTGACGTCGTATCCCTCCATGCTGAAGCTCGCCATCTCCGGGTCGTACAGCGACTGCGGCGACGTCACGGCCACCGCGTCGACCGTGCCCTTGTACAGCGACAGCGTCACCGAGCCGGTCACGCACCGGCTCGCCTCGTCGACGAACGCCTGCATCGCACGCCTGAGCGGGTGGAACCACTGCCCGTTGTAGACCAGACGCGCGTAGTCCAAGGCCAGCTTTTCTTTGTGGTGGAAGAGGTCTCGCTCGAGCGTGAGCTGTTCCAGCGCGTTGTGCGCCCGGTACAGGGCGGTGCCGCCTGGGGTCTCGTAGACGCCACGGCTCTTCATGCCGACGAGGCGATTCTCGACGAGAAGCTTCACGCCAACGCCGTGAGCACCGGCGACTTCGTTCATCCGGGCGATGAGTTCCTCACCCCGCAGACGATCGCCGTCGACGGCGACGGGGTCGCCGTGCTCGAAGTCGATCGTGACGTGCTGGGGCTCGTCGGGCGTTTCTTCGATGGGGCGTGTCATGGTCAGGCACCGCTCCCACTTCGGCTCCGCGGCCGGGTCCTCGATTTCGGCACCTTCGTGGCTGATGTGCCAGAGATTTCGGTCTTGGCTATAGATCTTCTCCTTCGACTGCGTGACCGGAACGTTGTGCTCCTTCGCGTATTCAATCGCACTTTCGCGGTCGCGAAGCTCGAAGGACGGGTCCTTCCAGGGGCTGATGATCTGCAGATCCGGGGCCAGCGCCTGATACGTCAGTTCGAAGCGAACCTGGTCGTTACCCTTACCGGTCGCACCGTGCGCAACGGCATCGGCACCCACCTGGCGGGCGGCCTCGACCTGCTTTGCCGCGATCAGAGGCCGGGCGATGCTGGTGCCGAGCAGGTAGTCTCGCTCGTACGTCGCGTGGGCCCGGAGCATCGGAAAGCAGTACTCCTCGGCGAACTCTCGCCGAAGGTCGGCGACGACGACGTCGTCCGCACCGCTTTCCCGCGCTTTCTTCTCGACTCCCTCCAGCTCAGACCCCTGCCCCAGCTCTGCCGCGAAAGCGACGACCTCGCACCCGGGGTGCCGGTTCTTGAGCCAGGGCAGGATGACGCTGGTATCCAGGCCACCGGAGTAGGCGAGGACGATCTTCTTCGGGTGGGACGATGAGTTGGTGGCCAAGCCCGAACGTAGGACAGGACCTGACGAATCGTCTGCGCGGGCCGATCAGAAGTTCGTGTCGTCAAACACTTCGTCACCTTCGAGATCTGAAGAGACGGCTGTGTCTTTGCGGGCCAGGATGTGATGCCCGACCTCGAGCTTGCGGATGAGCTCTTCCATCGTCTGCGGCCGCTTCTTCGGATTCGTCAGGACGCTCTGCATGACCACATCGCTGACGATCTGCGGCACTTCGCGGTTCAGCTCGTGGGGGCTCTTGAACAGGGCGTCGAGCACGAAGCTGTTCTCGCCGGCACGCTTGGCGTGGTAGGTGGTCGGCACGTGTTTGCCGGTGAGCGCCCAGTAGAGCGTCGCCCCGAGGTTGAACACGTCGGTCGCTTCGCTGATCGGCAGACGCTCCACCTGCTCCGGCGCGATGTAGTCGGGTGTGCCCTGGATGCGTTCTTTGACGGTCCCGATGCGGCAGCTTTGGCCGAAGTCGATGACCTTCACCTGCCCGTCGCTGGCGCGAAGGATGTTGTTCGGCTTGATGTCGCAGTGGGCCCAGCCCATCCGATGCATCGCCGCCAGCCCCGCGGCAGCGTCGATGAACGTCTTGATGACCTCGCTCAGATCCGGCGGCAGACCCTTCTCCAGCGGCTTGGCATCGACGTACTCCATGACCAGAACCGCCTCGGTCACCTTGACGAGCATGGTCCGCATGACCTTGAGCGAATAGCTTCGCCGCAGGTTCGGATGCGTGAAGTTGCGGGAGACCTCGTGCTCGGTCTCCATCTGCTCGACAAACCGCAAGTCCTTGGGCTTGACACGCTGGACGTGCTTGACGGCGACCATTCGGCCCGTGTCGACGTCGCGGGCGCGGTAGATGGTGCTGCCCGCGCCCTGTCCGAGCGTGCCGAGGAGGTCGTAGTTGAGAAGCTTCTCCGGCATGGACGATCGGCTCGTTCGCTCGTTGCGTGTTCGGTGACGCCGCCGACCGCCGGCGTTGGGGGCCTCACGATAGCCGGATGATCCGACTGTCGCCGCTACATCGGCAGCAGGTGAGGCCGACGCGGCCAAGGCAGGCGTGTGATTCTGGAATCCTGTCCTAGGCATCGCAACTTCCTTGTCATCGTGCGGCAGCGCCACGAAACTCGAATCGCCCGCCTCTCGACACGCTGTAACGCACAACGCCTCGACCAACGAACCGACACCCGCGGCATCGGTCGGTGCGACGCGTCACTCAAGGTCAATGCTTCAACATCCTGGATTCGCCCCGTCTTGTCGCACCTCAGCCCCTGAGACCGAGCGACTCCATCAATCGCCTGGCCGATACCTTCTGCGGCTCGCTGACCGACAGGGCATCGCCCGCGAAAACCACGCTCACACTGCCGGAGCCCCCGTACGCCCCCGCGGCTGGTTGCTGTGTAAGCCACCGCGGCAAGACTCGCACGGTGCCGTCGACATGAATGAAAAAGTGCGCCGGCGAGTCGCCATCGTACAAATCCGCCAGCGCATCGCCGCTGAGAATCTGCGTCCCGGCGGCGAAGGTTTCGACCCGCTGCCAAGCCTGGGGTTCGACCTCAACGTCACTCCAAACCGTTCGCTCCGCGCCGACGGCAGAAAGCGTCGGCACCGCGCCGTCCGATAACGGTCGAGGCGACAAAACGCCGAGCACGAGGCTCACGAAAAGGAGTCCCGCCCCCGCAGCCGACAAGATGATCGATCCTCGCGACAGTCTCACGATCCTCCCGGTCGTGCGGTGAGTTGCCGACGAAGCTGGCGAATCTCCGGGACCGTCAGCGAGATGGCCTTGCCCCCGGTCTCGTCCGCCACCTCGAACATGCCGTCGGCCGGCATCTCTTGGCCGAGCGTGATCGTGTGGATGACCACGTCGGGCAGCGACGCCTTCCTGGCATCGAGGACGTCCTGAGCAAAGGTCCGCGGCAAAAAGGCCGCGTTGCCGGTGACCAGCACGATCGCAGCGGGGCGGGCGTCGAAGGCGACGCGCAGCGCAGGCACGGCCTCGGTGCTCCCGCCGACATCAATCTCGTCGAGACGATCGCGGACGGAATCCAGGCTCGCTGCCGTCGCGGGTCGAAGCGTCCTCGCAGGAAAAGCAGAAGCAGACAGAGCGTCGCGGCCAAGCTGGTTCGCGGGCCAGAAGACGAATTGATACCTGCCGCCCGGCGGCAAAGTCCGGGCGGAGTCGATCAAGAGCAGCATCGCAGGCCTGAAGAGCCTCTCCGATGCCGTCCCGGTGTCCATGACGTACGCGACGGAGTCCGGCAGGACGATCCCGCCGAGCGAGCGATCGACGGCCTCACCCTGCTCGTCGTCACCGCCCAGCAGGCTCACTGCAAGAGCCACCACCGCCACCGCCAGCAGGGCGGCGGCGGCGATGGCGATCTGTAACTCTGCGGTCCGGCGAGGCGGAGGCGGCGGGTTTGGACGCGGGGACTTGAACGCCTTGCGAGGCACCTGACCGTGCGGAGGACTTGCCCGACCTTGCAGAGCGTCCGGCCGCACGATTAAGGCCGCTCGTCAGCCCACTGCTGCTTGCTACGACGTCGGCCAGTTCATCAAGCCCACTGGTGTTTCCGGTCTGCTCCTCGCGGCGATAGAGGGGCGTCGACTTCGACGCGGCGGCATCGGCGGACGGGTCGCCCACCGCATCGTCGCGATCTCCGGCATCGCTCGGGACGGTCTGGATCGTCCCGCAGTGCCGGCATCGGCAGACGCCGCCGGCAAAGGCGTCGTCGACCTCAAGCATCTCGTCACAGTTGCCGCAGACGCAGTCGGATCATGATGCCGTGTCGGGAAGTGGTTTTACGGCATCCACAGGTAGTACGCGCCAGGTTCGAGCATCCGAAGGTAGCGGCAGCCTCGTTCAGCACCAGGGCGACGGGCAGCAGGCGTCATGGGAGCGCGCTCGCTGGCGTAGATGCTGCCGCGGTAGCCGTAAGGGCCGCTTGTATTGCACCACCGTCGCCCCTTCAGCATCGGCCAGCTCCGCCGCACGGGTCAAGCTGGCGTCGAGGTCGCAGACCTCGTCGATCAGGCCGATCGCCTGCGCCTGTCGGGCCGTGAAGACGCGGCCGTCGAAGGCGGTCGTCGGATCGCTCACCTCGCGGTCGGCCGTCACGACGTCCACGAAGGACTCGGTAGAACTCGTCGACGATGCCGCGAAGACGGCTCGCTTCGGCTCATCGAAAGGCCATCGAACGGGCTGCCCAGGTCTTTCGAGCGGTCCGCTGGTGATCGGGTCGAAGCCGACGCCGATCTTGTCCATCAGGCGGCTGGCGTCGATCGGTCTGAAAGATCACGCCGATGCTCCCGACGATGCCGCTGGGAGCCGCGTGGATCTCGTCGGCCGCGGCGGCGACGTAGTACGCCGCCGCTGGCGGCGACGTCCTGGGCACGCGGCGACGACGGGCTTTGCCGGTTGCTTACGTTTGAACCGCATGCACGTCGCTGTACATGGCCTCGCTCGCCGCGACGGTGCCGCCGGGGCTGTTGATGCGTAGGACGACCGCCTTCACCGCGATCATCCGCGGCCGCCACGGCCAATTGCTGTCGGAAGCAGGCTGACCGCGTTCTCCTCGCGTGCCCAGAAACCCGCCGCCGGTCGTGGCGTTGGCGAGCAGGCCTTCGACTTCGATGATTGCGACCTTCGCCTGCTTCGTCTTGCCGTTGCTCGCGACGACCGTCTCCTGAAGTTCCGGGCTGCTCGACTGACCGGCTGAATCAGCACCGTCGGCACGCTGCACCCGGCCACTGCGGAGCAACACGTCAGATCAGAGGCGACGGTACATGACGCGGTACGGAGCGAAGGAGGCGACACGCACGGCCTAGCGTAGCCGGCGTCCTGCAACGTGGTATGCCGCTTCGACACCGATGAAGCCGGGTTCGCCGCCTCGTCGAGCGGGCCATCGCCGTTCTGCCGGACCGCTGGCGGCACGACGCTGCGCGACGACGTGCCCGTGCAGCGTGATCGATCGGCCGTACGAGACCCTCGATTGCTTCGGGAGATGGACCGAGGACGAGTTGCTGCTCGGCCTTTTCGAGGGCACGCGCTTGCCGGACATCGCACGCCGAGGGCATGCCGGCGCTGCCGCCGCGGATCTGGCTCTTTCGGCACGACGTCGAAGACGCCAGCGACGACGCGGCACGACCTCGTCGAACAGGTCCGCGATCACGCTCCTGCACGAGCTGGGCCACTACTTCGGCCTGGACGAAGACGATCTGGCTCGGCGATGGGCTACGCCTAACGAAGCCCGGTCGACGGGTGTCGGAGGCATGCGACGCGGGCGGATTACCGGAACCTCGGCGACAGCCGTTTACGTCGCGAACTTACCGACAACGGATCGGCGACGCCTCATCCACCCGCCCGGTCCTGCCGAGCCAAGGACGCGACGATGAAACCACCGAACCTCGCGACTCGTCCTCGTTCCCGCCCTGCTGCCGTCGCGATCGGGCTGGCGGCATTCAGCGGTCATGCCCGGTCCGCCCAGGACCCGTCGCCGCGGCTGACGACGAATCGACCACCTACATCGGCATCACGAGGCCGAGCAAGTCCTTCGAGCTGGCCTTCAGCAACCTCGGCAAGGTGGTCGGAAGTCGCCGTGAAGCCGGGCGACGCGGTCGAGCGAGGGCGACCTGCTGATGCGTCAGGACGACACGATCGGAGCAGGCCCGCCTTGAGCGAGCTGCAAGGTCGAGGCCGACGTCGCCGGCCGCGTCGAGACGGCCCGCCAGCGGGCCGACCTTGCCGCGCGTGCGGGAGAAGCGGCAGGAGACGCTCAGCGACCAAGGGTGCGGCAACCAGCTCGAGCTCGAAGAGGCCCGACTCGACCGCGTCGTCGCCGAGCTGCAGATCGACGAGGAGATCCGGCAAGGCGCTTGCCGCAGAGGCTCGCGTGCAGCAGTTGCAGGTCCAGCATCGATCAGAAAGCGCCTCGGCGCCCCGGCCGCGGGCGTGATCCGCACGCGGTCGAGGCACAGGTCGGCGAAATGCACGGCCCGCAGACGCCGGCGATCGAGCTGGTCGTGCTCGACCCGCTGAAGGTCGAAGTCATCAACATGCCGACCGAGCGTTGCCGTCGGGCTGCGTCGCGGCGACGCGGCCGAGGTCCGATACGCGGACGGCGACGCCTGGCAGCGTGCGATCGTGAAGCTTCATCGACCCGATCGCCTCGGCGAGATGGACGAGCAGCGTGATCGAGCTGGAACTGCCCAACCCAGACTGCCGAGCCGCCGGCCGCGAGGTCGAGGTTGAACGACGGTAACTTGTCCCGTCGGCCGAGTAACGTCTCCGTGAAGCAGCGTCGGCCGTAGCCACGCACGTGCCACTCTGTCCGCCCGGCTCTTTCACGCGCGATACCCGCCCGACCGACCCGCGCCATGGCCATCGCCGCCCAGCCCCACGCTCCGCAGTCCGAGCAAGAGCAGCGCCAGCAGGCCGAGCAGAAGGACCGCGACAAGCAGGAGAAGCGGCTCGCGCGGTCGCGACTCGTCCAGCGCCTCGTCGAAAACTCCGGCAACCTGCCGGACTTCATGGAGGACCTGATCCACACGCAGGCCAGCGTCGTGGCCGGCACCGAGGCCGCGGCGTTCATGATCGAAGGCCCCGACGCCGAGGGCAAGCCGGAGCTGCGGACGCTCAAGCACGTTCGGCCCGACAACGTCGAGGACGGCGTCAAGCGGCAGGCGATCATGGCCTTCCGCGAGATCGTCGCTGCAGTGCGTCAAGCAAGACAAGGACGGTGCCCTTGCGCGTCTCCGCGCGGCGGCGACGAGGCCGAGCCGCAGTTCTGCCTCGTGACGCTTCTGCGGCAGGACGACCGTCCCGTCGCCGCGACGGCCGTCATCACGCGGTGCCGTGACGAAGGCCGGGCGTTGCAGCGGCTGAGCACGATGCAACTCGTCGCCGGCTACTTCGACCTCTTCCTGCTCAGCCGCCAGGGCGAGCAGAACAAGCAGGTCGCCAAGACGCACCAGGACGTGCTTCAGTTCGCCAGTCGTCGTCGCGACGGCGGAAGACTTTCACGCGTCGAGCGTCCGCTCTGCAACGAGTTGGCCGCCCGCACCGGTGCGGCCCGCGTCGCGACTCGGCTGGGTCAAGAGCCTCGGCGGCGACAAGGTGCAGCTCAAGGCGATCAGCCACACCGAAGAGTTCGACAAGAAGCAGGAGCTTTCGCGTCCAGCTCGTCGCGGTGATGGAGGAATGCCTCGATCAGGACGAGTTCTGCCAGTTCGACCCGCAACGGCGACTCGACGGACAACGTCACGCGTGAGGCGATGAAGCTCTCGCAGATGGAAGGCGGCAACCGCGTCGTCAGCGTGCCGCTCCGCCGCGCAGGACAAGCTCATCGGCGTGATGACGCTCGAGTTCCCGCCGGAAAAGCCCACCAGCGCCGCCGAATCGACCGCGCCTCGCCGTCGCCGCGGAGTTGCTCGCGCCGCAGCTCTACGACCGCTTCCAGAACGACCGCTACCTCGTCACCAAGGCGGGCCTGAGCGTCCGCGACAACACGAAGAAGATCGTCGGCCTGCGTCAGCACACGCTGGCGAAGGTGCATCATCCTGAGCGTCGTCGGCCTGCTGCTGTTCCTCGTGCTGTACAAGCCGATGTACCGCGTCTCGGCACCGTTCGAGTTCGTCCCGGAGGAACGACGCGTCGTCGACGCACCCGTTCGACGGCCAGATCGTGAAGTGCTCGTCGACGAAGGCGACTCCGTCACGGACGGCGACGTCATCGCCCGGCTCGACACGCGGGAGCTCGAGGACGAGCGACGTCGTCCAGCAGAAGGTGAGGGGCCAAGCACTGCAGGAAGCGCTCGCCCTGCGGACGTCGAAAGGACGAAGGCCCGGCCATGCGTGCGCAAGAGCGTGCCAAGGAGATCGAGGCCGAGGTGGCACAAGCTCGCATCGCCCAGATCGACCGCGATCGAGAAGGCGACTCTGCGGGCACCGGTATCGGGCGTGATCCTGCAGGTGCCGGGCCAGGCCGACGCTCAAGGAGCGTGTCGGCGACGTCGTCCAGATCGGGTACGCCGCTCGCGGTCATCGGCGACACGTCGAAGCTCGATGATCGAAGCCCGCGTGGCCGATCGCGACATCGCTGACGTGCACGAGGCCGGCACGGCGTTCGCTGGCCACCAGCAGCCGCCCGGGCATCAAGGTGCCGATCAGGATCACCCGCATCATCCCCGCCGCCGCCGCCGATCCGCGTCGCAGCAGCCAACAGCTTCACGGTCATCGCCGTGCGTGGAGGAAGGCGACGTCGATCCGACCTGGCGCCCTGCCGGCACGGGCGAAGTTCGCATCGACGTCGAACCCCGCAGCCTCGCCTGGCAGTGGACGCACCGCCTCGTCGACTGGGTCGAGCTCAAGCTGTGGCTCTGAAGGCGGACGGAGAATCGCTGTTGGCCGAGAGGCTTCGATCGTTCGCTCCGGCTTCTGATGCTCGCTTCGACCACGCCTCTCTCGCCATGACTCTTCAGCTCCGTCCGACCTTCAGCGAATCGTGGTACCGGGTCAAAGACCTCAAGCCGCGGCTCCGCGCCGCCGCCCAGATTTCGCGACAGTTCTACCGCGGCGAGCGGTGGTACATCGTCCGTGACCCGGCCGGCAACCAGTTCCACCGGCTCAGCGACGTCGCCTACCAGTTCGTCGGCCTGCTCGACGGCACACGAACCGTCGGCGAAGCCTGGGAGCTCGTCGGCGGACAGCTCGCCGACGACGCCCCGACGCAGCCGGAGGTCATTCAGATCCTGTCGCAGCTCTACGGCGCGAACCTGATCGAGACGAACATCGCGCCCGACGCCCAGGTCCTGCTCCGCCGACAGAAGAAGCAACGCGAACGCAAGTTCCAGGGCCGGCTGATGAACCTGCTCTTCCCGCGCATTCCGCTGTGGGACCCGGACAAGTTTCTCAAGATCTGGATGCCACTCGTCGGTCCGCTCATCAGCAAGGGCGGCATGATTCTCTGGCTGCTTGCGGTCGGGCTGGCGCTCTTCTTCGTCCTGCCGAACTCCGGCGCGTTCGCGTCGCAGACGCAGAACTTCCTGTCGAGCGGTGCGGTCGAAATGTGGCTGCTACTCGGGGTGACGTTCCTCGTCACCAAGTTTCTTCACGAGATGGGCCACGCGTTCGCCGTCCGACGGTTCGGCGGCGAGTGTCACGAGGTCGGCATCATGTTCCTGGTGCTCATGCCCTGCCCGTACGTCGACGCGTCGACGGCCTGGGGCTTCCCCAGCAAGTGGCGACGCATCTTCGTCGGTGCCGGCGGCATGATCGCCGAGGTGTTCATCGCCGCCCTCGCGGCGATCATCTGGTACGTGACGCTCGGGCAACCAGGGCTCTGCCGTCAACCAGGTCGCGTACTACACGATGCTCATCGCGTCGGTCAGCACGCTGCTCTTCAACGCCAACCCGCTGCTGCGCTACGACGGGTACTACATCCTGTCCGACTGGCTGGAAATTCCCAACCTTCAGCAGAAGTCTCGCGAATACAGCCTCGGCCTGATCAAGCGGTACATCCTGCGTGTCCGCACGAAGCCAGCCCCTGCCGCCGACGCTTCGACAGAAGGCCTGGCTCGCCTTCTACTGGGCGGCGAGCGGCATCTACCGCATCTTCATCGGGTTCGCCATCCTGTTCATGGTGATCTACTCGCTGCCGGAGCCGGTGCAGATCGTCGGCTACTTCCTGGCGGCCGGTGCGGTGACGACGTTCTTCATCGTCCCGATCTTCAAGCTCTTCAAGTACCTCACCACCGACTCCGAGCTGCACCGCAAGCGGACCCGCGCCTGGGCCTTGACGCGGTGCCGTCGACGGCCGGCCTGGTGTTCCTGCTCGGCGTTCGTTCCGGTGCCGTCGGCCGTGCGGGCTGAGGGAGTCAGCGAGCCGCTGGAACGTGCCGATGCGACCGTCATGTCGCCCGGGCGGCTGATCGAGTCATACAGGTCGAAGACGGCGAGCACGTCGAGGAAGGTCAGCGATTCTGGCGAGGCTGGAGAACCCGCAGCTCGTCGGCGACCTTGCAAGTCGCCGAGGCTCGAACTGGCACGAGCCGGAGATCACTCCTGGCCGGGTACCGGTTCGACGACCGCGGACTCGGCCAGCGTGCAGCGGAAGCAGGTCGCTGCAGTACGAAGACCGCGTCCGCTCCGCCGAGCGGGAAGTCGATGAGCTCGTCATTCGCGCACCCGACCGCGGGCACCTTCGTCGCGCCCGCGTATCGAAGACCGCACGGGCACGTGGCTCAAGACCGGCGACCCGATCGGCATCGTTCAGGACGCCCGGCAGCTCGAGTTCTTCGTCAGTGTCGACCAGACCGCGCACCAGCGTGTCCGCGACGCGTTGGAACGCAACGCCGCGACGTGCAAGTTCGCGTGGCCAGCGATCCCTCGCGGAGCATTCAGGGCGACGAGCTCGGCCTGATCGACGTGCGGCTCTTGCCTGCCGCGACGAACAAACTCCGCAGCGCCGCCCTCACCTACGCAGGCGGCGGCTCGATCGCTCCCGGACCCGTCGGATCCGACCAAGGCCGGTACCGACCTGTTCGAGCTGCGCCTGACCTTGATGAACGACGGCATGGGCGAACGCCCGATCGTACCTGCCGGGCCAGCGGGCATACGTGCGCATCAAGCTGGAGGACGAGTCGATCGTCAAGCAGGCCTACCGCGTGCGTCTGCAGCTCATCCAGACGACCGACCGCCACCGCCCGTCAGGGCTAGCAACGGAGCCGACCATGTCCTCGCGTCACCAGCCGGCGAGCTGTTCCACATCTTCGACGCACGCCGCGTCAAGGCGCCCGGAGATCAAGGGCCTCGACACGGCCGCCAACGCGGCGGTCGGTTGGGTCAAGCACAAGCAGCCGGTCCTGCGGTCGGTCATGGCCTTCGTGCGGCAGGTCGACAAGCACGAGCCGGCCGTCCAGAAGCTCGGTGCCACGGCCTTCCGCGAGGAAGTCGTCGCGCCTGCGTGACCTTGCCCGCCGCGGCCGGCTCGAGAAGCAGTGCTGACGATCTGGCCAGGGCTTTTGCCATCGTGCGTGAGGCGTCGCTGCGGACGGTCGAGAAGCGGCCGTTCACCGTGCAGGTGGCCGGTGCCCGCGCGATCTCGCTCGGCTACGTCGCCGAGATGGCGACCGGCGAAGGCAAGACCCTGACGCGCCGCCGTCGGCTGCCGCCCTGCTCGCCTGGCAGGGTCGGCCGGTGCACGTCGTCACCGTCAACGATTACCTCGTCGCCCGCGACGCGGAGCTGAACCGGCCGCTCTTCGAGATGCTCGGCGTGAGCGTCGCGGCAGTCACGCACGAAATGACGCCGCAGGACCGCTACCAGGCTCTATCGCTCGGGCGTCGTGTACTGCACGAGCAAGGAGCTCGTCGCCGACTTCCTGCGCGACCAGATCATGCTCGGCGAGCAGCGGTCCAGCTCCAGCACCGCCATCGGCATGATGGCCGGCCGTCAGAATCGGCCGTGCCTGGTGCCGGGCCTGTTCCGCTGCATCGTCGACGAAGCCGACAGTCTGCTGATCGACGAAGCCGTCACGCCGCTGATCATCAGCAACTCGCCCGACGGCAACGCCAACGAGCCGCTCTACCGCGAAGCCCGCGATCTGGCCCTCCAGCTCGACAGCGGCCGCGACTACACGGTCGACCAGCACGGAACGCAAAGTCGATCTGACAGGCCGAGGCAAAGAGCAGCTTGCACAAGCTCGCCGAGCTACTGCCCAAGCGATGAAGACGCCGGCTTCTGGGTCGGCCGGCGTCGTCGCGAGGAGCTCGTCACGCAGGCCCTCGTCGGCGAGTACTGCTTCTTGAACGACGAGCAGTACCTCATCGACGACGACGGCAAGATCGTCATCATCGACGAATCCACCGGCCGAACGATGGCCGACCGCTCGTGGCGCGGCGGGTTGCACCAGGCGATCGAGGTCAAGGAAGACGTCGAGGTCACCAGCGACAAGGAGAACCTCGCCCGCCTGAGCTTCCAGCGGTTCTTCCGCCAGTACCCGCATCTGGCCGGCATGACCGGCACCGCCTGGGAGGCCCGCGGCGAGCTGTGGCAGATCTTCAACAAGGCCGGTCGTCCGCATTCCGACGAACAAGCCGCTGCATCCGCAAGCAGATGCCGCTGCGCTTCTTCGGCACCGCCGACGAAAAGTGGCAGGCCGTCATCGATCGGGTCGCGGAGCTGCACACGCGACAACAAGCCGGTGCTCATCGGCACGCGGAGCGTCTGGTCGAGTGAAGAAGTCGCCCGACGACTGACGAAGCCGCAGCCTGCCGCACCGCGTGCTCAACGCCCGGCAGGACAAGGGCGAGGCCGAGGTCATCGCACAAGCCGGCCAGCCGGGGGCGATCACCGTCGCGACCAACATGGCCGGCCGTGGCACCGACATCCTGCTCGGCCGAGGCGTGCAGGACAACGGCGGACTGAACGTCGATCGCGACGGAACCCCACGTCAGCGGCCGCGTCGACCGCCAGCTCTTCGGCCGCGCCGGTCGCCAGGGCGACCCCGGCACCGCCCAGATGTTCGCCTCTGCCGAGGACGACCTGCTCAAGCGACACGTCGACAAGCTCCGCGGCAAGTGGCGTGCCCTGGGCGGTAGTCGCGCTCATCCGCATCGCCCAGAAGCGGGCGGAGAAGCTCGCCCGGTTCAACCGCAAGCAGGTGCTCAAGAGCGATGACTGGATGGACCAGTCGCTGCCGTTCTGATCGTCCGCCGACCAGCGCGGCGAGTCGGAGGACCTTGGTCGAACGCGCTGTTCCGCATGGATCCTTCGGCTGCGCTCAGGATGACGGATTGGACGGCTACGACTTTGCTTCCTCGGGAACGAAGGCGAGCGAGACGCCGTTGATGCAGTGTCGGCGTCCCGTCGGCTCGGGGCCGTCGTCGAAGACGTGGCCGAGGTGGCTGTTGCAGCGGGCGCACTCGACTTCGATGCGGACCATGCCGTAGCTGAGGTCACGCTTCTCGATCACGTGGCCCTGGCGAATCTCCTTCCAGAAGCTGGGCCAACCCGTGCCGCTGTCGTACTTCGTCTCTGACGAGTAGAGCGGCAGCTTGCAGACGGCGCAGACGAATGTGCCTGGTCGCTTTTCCTTCAGAAGCTCACTGGTGAAGGCACGTTCGGTGCCGTCGTTGCGGGTCACGTTGTAGCCGATCTCGCTCAGCGTCTCGCGGGCGACCTTGTCCGCTTTGGCCTTATCCCACTTGGACGATGTCCGACGCCGGCTGCGTCGTGGCCGGCTGCGTGTTGGCGACGACGGTGCCGAGGCACCCGGCAGCCACGGCCGTGAACAGAGCGATCGCGAGAAGCGCTTCATGCCCGTTCATACGCCCAACCAGCACCGCAAGTTGCACAAGCCGCGGGCTTACAGCCCGCAGGGAGCGACAAAGCAGAAGACGCGCCAGATCGGTCAAGTGCCAGCCCCTTACGAAAAATCCCGCTCTCGGCGAGCGATACAACGCAACTCATGCAGGACCATGGCTCTGGATGTGCAAGGCAGCAGCGACATCCGACGACCTACCCCTCGTGACGACCTACTCCACGACCTGACTCCCCGCAACGCCGAAGTCGATGCCCTGGGCCAGCGGCAGGTCGCTGCCGTAGTTGATGGTGTTGGTCGTACGTCGCATGTAGGCCTTCCAGGAGTCGCTTCCCGATTCGCGTCCGCCGCCGGTTTCTTTCTCACCGCCGAACGCTCCGCCGATCTCGGCACCGCTCGTGCCGATGTTGACGTTGGCAATACCACAGTCGGAACCGGCGGGCGAGACGAAGCGCTCCGCCTCGCGCACGTCTCCGGTGAAGATCGCCGACGACAATCCTTGCGGCACGTCGTTCTGCAGGGCGATGGCGTCTTCGAGCTTGTCGTAACCCATGACGTAGAGGATCGGTGCGAACGTCTCGGTGCACGTGATCGGAGCGGCACGATCGATCTCGACGAGTGCGGGCTTGACGTACACGCCGCCCGCGACCGTCTCGACGCGACCGCCGCCGGCGACGGTGCCGCCTTGCTCTTTGGCTGCGGCGAGGGCTTTGTCCATCCCTTCCAACGCCGCCTCGTCGACCAGCGGGCCGATGAGCGTGCCGCTCTCACGCGGGTCGCCGATCTTGACCTGGTCGAGGATCGGCTTGAGCTTGGCGACGACCTGATCCTTGATCGACTCGTGCACGATGAGCCGCCGGAGCGTCGTGCATCGCTGGCCGGCCGTGCCGAACGCGCTGAAGGTGATGGCACGTGTGCAAAGCTCCAGGTCTGCAGAGGGCGTGACGATCATCGCGTTGTTCCCGCCGAGTTCGAGCAGACACCGCCCGAGCCGGCCGGCGACGACCTTGTTCACTTCCTTACCCATCCGCGTGCTGCCGGTGGCGGAGATAAGCGGGAACCGCTCGTCCGCCGCCAGTGCTTCACCGACATCTCGGCCGCCGATGATGACGCTGCTGATTGCCGGGGAACGTTCAGGTCGTCACTCTCTGCGACGACGTCTTGCACGATCTGCTGACAGGCAAGGCCCGTCAGGGGTGTCTTTTCGCTCGGCTTCCAAACGACCGGGTCGCCGCAGATGAAGGCGAGCATCGCGTTCCACGCCCAGACCGCGACGGGGAAGTTGAAGGCACTGATGACCCCGATCGGGCCCAGCGGGTGCCACTGTTCCATCATGCGGTGCTCGAACCGTTCGGTGACGATCGTCTTGCCGTAGAGCATGCGGCTTTGCCCGACGGCGAAGTCGCAGATGTCGATCATCTCCTGCACTTCGCCCTCCGCTTCGGCGATGATCTTGCCGGCCTCGAGCGTGACGAGCTTGCCGAGGTCGGCCTTCTTCTGGCGGAGCTTGTTACCGATGCGGCGAACGAACTCGCCACGGTGCGGTGCCGGGACGGTTCGCCATCGAAGGAACGCATCCGCCGCTGCCGCGGCGGCGTCGTGGACATCCTTGGGCGTCCCTTGGGTGAAGGTCGCGACGGTGGAGCCGTCGATGGGTGACGTGACGTCAAGCGACGGACCTGTACCTGCCCGAGACCCGTCGCCGACGTGCACTCCCTGTGGGCTGGAGATCGCGAGGCTTTCCAGGACGTCGGCATGCGAGGTGAGCATGGTCAGAATGTACGGTCGCTCGTCAGCCGGGCGCCGCGTCGGCCTCGCGTACGGCGTTGACAAATCGCGTCACAAGCTCAAAAGACTTCCGGCCGTCGTTGCTTTCGACGCCGCTGCTCACGTCGACGGCGAACGGGCGGAACCGTCGTACCACGTCGCAGACATTGTCTGGCGTCAGCCCGCCGGCAAGCACAAGACGGCGAACTACATCTTCAGGCAGCGCGGCGACCGTCTCCCAGTCCGATGACGTCCCGCTGCCACCGCCCGAGGCAGAATCGACGTGCAAACCCGCCAGGTTGCGGGTCGGCTTACGCGTCCAATGCTCGACAGATGCCGCGAGATTGGCATCGGCGCGGAGCACCTTTGTCGCCCGGTTCGTCGTTGCCTGGCGAACCAGGTCAGGGCCTTCGTTGCCATGAAACTGCACCACGTCTACCGGGACCGCCGACAAAAGCTGCCGGAGGATGAACGGCGGCGGATCGACCATCACCGCCACCGCCGTCACGTACGGCGGCAACGCTTTGACGATCTCGAGCGCCATCTCCACGTCGATCAGCCGCTTGGCACCCGGTGCGTACAGCACGAACCCGACCGCGTCTGCCCCGGCGTCTGCTGCCAGGACGGCATCGTCGGGCGTACGGACCCCGCAGATCTTGACCCGGGTCCGGCTCACGACGGCAGCTTCGCCAGGTCGTCGCGGATCGTCTGGATCAGCGGGGCGATCGTGCTTGTCGCCGAAGTCGAACTTGATGTCCGCCGCCTCGAAGAGCTCCGGCAAAGGTCGCGTGCCGCCCAGGGCCAGGCCCCGGCGGTAGGCGTCGATGGCCTTCTGCGTGTCCTGCTTGGCATTGTTGTAGATCTGCAGCGCCCCGAGCTGAGCGATGCCGTACTCAATGTAGTAGAACGGCACGTGGAACAGGTGCAGTTGCCGTTGCCACATCGCGTCGCGTGCGTCTTCGATGCCCGTCCAGTCGATGTCGTGGTAGAAACGGTCGAGCAGACCGTTCCAGGTGGCGGTGCGGTCGTCGCGGCTGTGACCGGGGTTGGTGTAGACCCAGTGCTGGAACTGGTCGATGATCGGCGATCCAGGTCAAGCACGCTGATGCCTTCGAGCTGGTGCCGGCGGGCACGGTCGGCGTTGGCGGGATCGTCGAAGTACGTCGCCGATGTGCGGCAGGGCGAGCAGCTCCATGCTCATGCTCGCGACCTCGCAGAACTCCATCGGTGCGTGCTTCACGAACGTCAGCGGCTCGTCGCGGATGGCCAACGTGTGAAACGCGTGTCCGCCCTCGTGTAGAAGCGTCTCGACGTCCCGCTGCAGACCGGCGGCGTTCATGAAGATGAACGGCACCTTCGTCTCTTCCAGATTGCACTGGTACCCGCCCGGCTGCTTGCCCGGACGACTTGCGAGATCGAGATTCCCGGCCTGGCGTAGCTCGTCGAACTCCGCCGCCAACGCGGGCGACATCTTCTCGAAGACCTTGCGGGTCGTCTCGACGAACTGGTCGATGTTGTCCTCGTCGAACGGCCGAAGCGGGGCACGACCTTTGGGATCGACCGCCAAATCCCACGGCCGAAGCTTGTCGACGCCCAACGTTTCACGTCGCTCCTGATCGAGATCACGCACCAAAGGCACCGACGTGCTTCTCGACGGCGGCGGCGTAGGCGTCGCAGTCGGCGGGCGTGTAGTCGAAGCGTTTGAGCCGCTTGAACTGGTAGTCTCGGAAGTTTGAGAAGCCTGCGTTCTCGGCGATCTTCTGACGAAGCGGCAAGACCTGGTCAAACAGATCGTTGATCGCCTCACGGTCTTGAAGTCGACGCTCTGTCGACGCGCTGCCAAGCTTGCTCGCGGACGTTGCGGTCGGTCTCCTCCTGGAACCGCGCCATCTGCTGCATCGTGTAGTCCTTGCCGTCGAAGGTGACGCTCATCTCGCCGCTGATCTCGTCGTACTGCGTGACGATCTTCGTGACGTCCGTCTCCAGCGGCACGTTCTCGTCCCGGAACAGCTCGACGTCGGCCGCCCAGTGCTTCTTCAGGACTTCGTACTTCGGTTCGGTCAGACCGTCGGCATGGGGACGATGCCAGGAACTTCTTCTGAAGGGCCGACATCTCCGGCTTGAGCTTCGGCTCGACGTTCTCGACGAAATCCAGGTACGCCGCCTTGATCGGGTCGTTGTTCGTGAAGCAGCTCTTGTCGATGTACGCGCCGGCTGCCGTACTCGTCGATGACGCTCGTCAGCTCGGACAGGTCGAGAAGCCACGCCTCGAGTTCCTTCGTCGAACCCAACTCGCGATCCTTGAGTTGCTTGACGTACGGCTCGATCGATGCCCAGGCGTCTGCCACGAAGTCCTTCGCGACGAAGCGACGCTCTGCGGCTGCCGTGGCAACGGCTTGGGGGACCACCTTCGGATCGGGAGGCGTTGGCTGACTCATGCTGCGACCCTAGCACCAGCCCGATGCCGTAGACTCTCGGCAATGACCGCCGCGGTGGCCGATCCTGAGCAACATGAAGCCGAGCCGCAGGTCGATGACCCGGCCGAGATCGTGCTCTCGGCAGAGGGCAATCCCGTCGCTGCGAAGCCGCCTCGCGTCACATGGGTCGACAAGGTCGAGGCATTTCTCAGCCGGCTCTCGACCCGCGACAACTTCTGGCATCGCGTCTTCAGCCTGCTCTTCTTGCCGCTGGCATTCTGGTCCGGCATCCGCATGAAGCGTGAGGGCAGCCAGGTCAGCGAAGACGAATCCAGCAGCTTTGCCGCCGTGCTGCCGTTCAAGAAGTTCAACAAGAACTGGTACAACGCCATGGCCGGAGCAAGTCTCCTGGCCAACACTGAAATCGCGGCCGGCATGTACGTCTTCGGCGAAGCGGGCGGCGACTACACCGTCGTCTGCAAGAACCTGAACTACACGTTTCTCCGACCCTGCCTCGGGCCCGCCGTCTACCGGATGACGCCCAAGGAAGACCTAAAGGCCCAAGTCGCCGCCGGTGGCGAGTTCAACACGAGTCTCGATGTCGACGTTCGCCAATTGAGCATGAAAGCCGGCGACCGCGAGAAACGCGTCGGCCGGGCGGAGATCACGTTCCACGTCACACCCAAGCGGCAAGCCAAAGAGCGGAAATCGAAAATGAAGGCACGCGATCGGCGGAACAAGAAACTTGCCGGTAGCTAAGCGGCGTCGCGACCGCATTTGCAACTAGCGTCCAGACGTGCTCCACCTGCCAGGAAAACTCATCGGCGACGCCTGGTTCTACCCGGAAGGTGACGTCGTCCACGCCTTCTTCCTGACCTGCGACGACCACCTCGAACGGCACGAACATTGGGACATCGGCCACGCCGTGAGCCGCGACCTGGTCACCTGGAGCGACCTCGGCATCGCCCTCGCCAAAGGCGGTACGGACGACTGGGACCACAACCTTGCGACCGGCTCCATCCTGCGTCGCGGCGGGCGCTACTGGATGGCCTACACCGGGCACAGCAACGCGCAGATCGGAATGGCCTCGTCAGACGACTTGCACCACTGGCAGCGATGCGACGGCAACCCGGTGACGTCGCTCGACCGCCGCTTCTACGAATCCGTCGGCAGCGGACACAGGCCCATGATCCACTGGCGCGACCCGTGTCTCTTTGAGCACGAGGGGTACGTCTACCACTACGTCTGCGCCAGCCGCGACGCCGGGCCGGCCGATCGACGTGGCACATTGGGCCTTGCCCGGACCTCCGACCTGCGGCATTGGACGGTTCTTCCGCCGCCAGACGTCGAAGTGTTCTGCGAGGAGCTCGAATGCCCGCAGCTCGTTCGACGAGGCGAAATGTGCTACCTCCTCTTCTCGTCTCAGCCGCAGTTCTTCCCGGAAGATGTCAGGTCTCGGCTACCCGAGGTCGCCGCAGTATCGGCGACGTACTGCATGATCGCGGACAGCCCGCTCGGCCCGTTCCGGTTCGCCTCGACCGGGCCGATCCTGCCGATCGACAGGCCGAATCAGCCGTACGCGTGTCAGGTCGTGGAACACCAGGGCCGCGACTACCTGCTCGGCACGCTTCATGACGACGGCGGGACGCTGAGCGACCCGATCGAGGTGCGCTTCGACGCCACCGGCTGCCGTGCGATTTAGATGAAGAAACGCCCGGCCTGCCGATGGCAGCCGGGCATTTTGATGTTGGAAAGTGCTGGCCTTGCTCAGGCGGCTTCGGACTCGCTCGGGGCGGCGCCCGCGGCGGTCTTGACGCTGCTCGGCTTGCCGCCGGGCTGCACGTCGGGTCGGCCCATCGGGTAGTACTCGATGCCGTGACGCTTCATGTCGCGACCGGTGCAGGCAGTTGCGGCCGTCGAAGATCAGCGGTGCGTTCATCACGCCCTTGATCTTGCCATAGTCGAGCGTCTCGAAGAGCAGCCAGTCCGTGCAGATCGCGACCGCGTCGGCACCCGTCGGCACAACGGACCGGATCGACACACCACTCGACGCCTTCGGGGAAGAGCTCACGCATGTTGTCGACGGCCTTGGGGTCGTACGCCTTGACCTTGACGCCACTGGCGAGCAGGTGCTTGATGACGTCGATCGCCGTCGACTCGCGGATGTCGTCCGTGTCGGCCTTGAAGGCCAGGCCCCAGACGGCGACGGTCGCACCCTTGGGATCGCGGCCGAGCTTGTCGGTGATCTTCTTGGCGAACCGTTCCTTCTGGTAGTTGTTCGTGTCGATGATCGCGCTGACGAACTTGTTCTCGTAGCCGGCCTGGCGGGAGATGTGCTCCATGGCGGCGACGTCTTTCGGGAAGCACGACCCGCCGTAGCCGCAACCGGCACGCAGGAAGGCCGGGCCGATCCGCTTGTCGCTGCCCATGCCGCGACGGATGGCTTCGATGTCCGCGTCGTAGTGCTCGCAGAGGATGGTCAGCTCGTTCATGAAGCTGATGCGGGCCGCCAGCATCGTGTTGGCGGCGTACTTGGTCAGCTCGGCCGACTCCCAGTTCATGACGAACCAGCAGTTGGGGTTGCCGGCCTTGACCTGCTCACGCAGGATCGGGTCGTAGAGCTGGTGGACCTGCTGGGCCTCGGGGGCTTCGGGCTCGCCGCTCTCGCAGCCGATGACGACGCGGTCGGGCCGGAGGAAGTCGTCGACGGCGGTGCCTTCTTTGAGGAACTCCGGGTTCGACGACGACGCGAACGTTGGCGTTGGTGTGCTCTGCGAGGTACTCGCTGAGCTTGCGGTTCGTGCCGGCCGGGACGGTCGACTTGACGATGATCGTCACCATGTCGCCGGCGCGACTCGCTCGGTGCGCTTCTCGAGGGCTTCGCAGACCTCGCGGCCGGCGGTCTCGAGGAAGGTCATGTCGACCGTGCCGTCGTCCTTGGGCGGGGTGCCGACGGCGAGGAAGACGACCTGTGCGTCCTCGACGGCCTCTTCGACGTCGCCGGTGAAGCTCAGGCGACCTTCGCGCAGGTTCTCCGTCATCCGCTCGGCGAGGCCGGGCTCGAAGATGGGGCATTCGCCCGCGAGTAGCTTCTCGAGCTTCTTGGGCATCTTTTCGACGCCTCGGACGGTGTGGCCGATGGAGGCCAGGCAAGTGCCGGTGCAGAGGCCGACGTAACCACAACCGATGACGGTGACGTTCATAAATGATTCCTGGCGTTGGTACTGTGGACCGATGAGTCTGTCAGAGAGGGGCCGACGTAGTCGGCCGTGGTGCACCGGTCATCGGCGCGGGTCAGCAGGACGTGTGAGCCATGACAGGCCCGCAAAGGTGCGGGAAGCAGGTTATCGGGCGGAACGGCGCCCGTTGTCGCCACCGACGACCGGCAGATCATGCAGAAGCCGGCACGACGCCCACCGACTGCTGCGTCGGCTTGACCGTCTCGGCTCGCATGACGGGCGGGAGGCAGGGGCTACGGTCGTCCAGGTCTTCCTCCTGCTCCGGCTCGGCATCGGGCCCGACCCGAATCCGCTCGTGCACCATGCCCATCTTGTACGCCGCGACGATGATGCTGCCGAAGAGCGACGAGGTAGAACGCGACCGCGTAGCGCGTTCGGACGAAGACGAGCATCGCTCCCGATAGCACGAAGAAGATCGTCAGCCCGTAGCTCACGACGACCGCCTGCCGGACGCTGAGGTTGCGGTTGATGAGCTGGTGGTGGAAGTGGTGCTTGTCCGCGCTGAACAGCGGCCGCCCGGCCGTCCAGCGACGGGCAAAGGCCAGGGCCGTGTCGAGCACCGGCAGGCTGAACATGACGATGCCGCCCAGCATCCACTTCGAGCCGTCTTCGCCGCAGCAGGATGATCGACGTCGCGATCGACGAAGCCCATCAGCAGGCTTCCGGCGTCGCCCATGAAGATGCTGGCCGGGTTGAAATTGAACGGCAGGAAGCCCAGCACCGCGCCGAAGAGCGCCAGCGCCACGGCGATCTCGGACCGCGTCGCCGCGGCGCGATCGAGGTCGCCGCCGAGGGCGACGCTGGCGGTCGACGAAGACGAAGCCCGGCGGCGATGATCGCCGTCACGCCGCCGCAGAGGCCGTCGAGGCCGTCCATGAGGTTGCTGGCGTTGCAGCAGAAGACGACCAGGCCGATCACGAAGAACCAGCTCGCTGCGATGGCCATCGACGTTCGCCGACGACCACGGCGGAACGCGGCACGTTCAGGTTGATCGTGAGCCAGTCGAAGAAGAAGGCCAGCGGCTCGCTCAACACGTCGTCTCCCGACGCCGAAGAGACGAGAGACACACCGCGGCGCGAGACCTGGCCGAGGATCTTCGAGCTGCGGCGTGATGCCGCGGACGTCGTCGAGCAGTCCGAGCACCGTGATGACGAACAGGCCGCGCGAAGATCGGGGCCGGGAACGCGGAGGTTGGTCGCGCCCAGGTGAACGTTCGGCAAAGACTTCGCCCGAGCGACCAGCGACGACGATCGATGCCGACGAAGATCGCGACGCCGCCGAGGTAGGCGACGGGTCGTGCGGTGGAGCTTCCGCGTCGCCGTCGGGTTGATCGACGATGTTCGACGAATGGCCACGACCGCCGCATCAACGGCGTGACAGACGTAGGCGATAGACGAACGCGAGGCAAAACACCAGCACGTACGGCCCGAGCACGTCGTCGTACGTCAGCGGCGTGGCCACCTGTCGGCTCGGGTGGCGGCGTCTGCATGCAGCGCCTCGAGGTCGATGCCCGCCCGTCCGAAGGTCGGCAGGCCATCATCCGAGCGACAGGATCGTCGGCGTTGGTCTCGCACTTCGTCCTGCACGTATCGCCAGCTCCTATCGAACCCATCATGTCGACGTCGCTCTAGCTCGCCGGCCTCAGACGCCGTCCGCCAGAACGCTCGCGATGATCGCGTCAGGTCGTGCGTCGGCTCGAAGCCGACCACCTCGTTCACGCCGCGACAGATCCGGCACCCGGCGGGGCACGTCCTCGAAGCTCTGCCCGTAGATCTCTTCGTAGCGGACGGTCTCGACGCTGCCGCAGCCGACCTGCTCGACGACCTTCTGAGCGAGGTCGCCGATCGAGACTTCTTCGTCGCTGCCGACGTTGAAGACGCGGCCGACGGCTTCGGCTCGGCGAGCAGGCCGACGAGACAGCCGGACGACGTCGTCGACGTGACAGAAGCACCGCGTCTGCCTGCCGTCGCCGGTGACCTGCAGGCTGCACCGGCCGAGCGCGTCTCGACGAAGCGCGGCAGGACCATGCCGTACCGCCCGACCTGCCGCGGGCCGACGGTGTTGAAGAGCCGCAGCGACGACGCCGGCAGCCCGAACTGTTTGTGGTACGCCAGGGCCAGGAACTCGTCGATGCCCTTGGCATAGGCGTAGCACCAGCGGGCGTGAAGCGTCGGGCCGATGGCGATGTCGTCGTCTTCGCTGAACGGAACGCGGGTCCCTTTGCCGTAGACCTCGCTGGAACTCGTCACCAGCACCGGGCGTCGCCAGCGGTTGCAGGCTTCGAGAACGACCTCGGTGCCGTGAACGATGCGAGCGGATGGTGCGGACGGGCTCGTCGGCGATGAGCTGCACGCCGACCGCCGCGGCGAGGTGGAAGACGGCGTCGCAGTCGCTGGTGGCGAGGTTGACGGTCTGGGCGTCCTCGACGCTGCCGCGAATGAGGCTAGAAGCGGTCGCGCCGCTCGGGGTGGTCGAGCAGGTGCCGGATGTTGTCGAGCCGGCCGGTCGAGAAGTCGTCGAGTGCGACGACGCGAGTGCCCGCCGGCGAGCAGGTGCTCGGCGAGGTGACTGCCGATGAACCCGGCCCCGCCGGTGATGAGGTACCGCATGAGCCGCAACACTACCGCGAACAGGTCGAATGGTTGCCCGTTGCCGCGGATGTCGCCACACTTGTGCCATGGCCAAGAAGTCTGCGAAGCGATCGAACGACCCGTACGCCCCCGACCCGAAGATGAAATTCACCTTCGGCCTCTGGACCGTCGGCCACGTCGGGGGCGATCCCTTCGGCAGTGCCACCCGGCACAAGAAAAGCGTTACGGAGCTGTGCGACCTTCTCGGCGAAGCAGGCGCGTACGGCGTCAACTTCCATGACAACGACCTCATTCCGATCGACGCCAGCGCGTCTGAAGCCGATGAGATCAAGAAGGAATTCAAGAAGGCACTCAAAGCCAACGGCCTGAAGGTGCCGATGGCGACGACCAACCTCTTCGGTCACCCGGCCTTCAAGGACGGTGCCTTCACGAGCAACGACGCCCGCGTCCGCAGCTACGCCATCCAAAAGACGATGCGGGCGATGGATCTTGGGGCCGAGTTCGGTGCCAAGACGTACGTCTTCTGGGGCGGGCGCGAGGGCGTCGAGAGCGACGCGACCAAGTCACCCGTCGACAGCATCAAGCGGTTCCGCGAAGCCATCAACTTCCTCTGCGAGTACAACATCGAGCAGGGCTACGGCTACAAATTCGCCTTCGAGGCCAAGCCGAATGAGCCTCGCGGGCACATCTACTTTGCCGTCACCGGAAGCTATCTGGCTTTCATCCCGACGCTCGACCACCCGGAGATGTGCGGCGTGAACCCGGAGTACGCCCACGAGAGCATGGCCGGACTCAACTTCGTCCACCACGTCGGCCAAGCCATCGAGGCGGGCAAGCTCTTCCACATCGACCTCAACGACCAGGAGTTCGGGCGATACGACCAGGACTTCCGGTTTGGCAGCGTCAACTACAAGAACGCGTTCTTCCTGGTCAAGCTGCTCGAGGACAACAACTACAAGGGGCCTCGACACTTCGACAGCCACGCATTTCGGCAGAGCGGCTACGCGGACGTGCTTGAGTTCGCCAAGGGAAGCATGCGGACGTACATGATCCTTGCCGAGAAGGTGAAGCGCTGGAACGCCGATCCGGAGATCACGGTGCTCTGCAAGGGCTTCAACGTCACGGATGGCAAGCTTTCAAAGCTCACGAGCAAATTCAGCAAAGCGAACATGAAGTCGCTGCTGGCGACGGACTTTGACCGGGACGCGCTGGGCGAGGCCGATCTTCCGTACGAGCGGCTGGATCAGCTCACCGCGGAGGTGCTTCTGGGCGTCCGCTAGATTCAGGTTACTCGCTGCCGGACCGAATGTTGCGGGCTCGGCGTGGTTGCACTACGTTGCCTGACCAACCCCACTGGGGGTTCGGCGTCTCCGGGAGGTTCCTGGGTCGGCGGCCGAACGATGAACCACCATTTTCCTTCGAAGGATAAGATCGATGCGCAAGATCGCTAGCAAGTTCCTGGCCGTTGCCGCTCTCGGCAGCCTCACGTTCGCCGGCACCGGCTGCTACGCCGGTGCAGGCCTGGGTGTCTCCCCAGGGCTCCTCTACGCCGACTACACCTACTCCAACTCCGGCAGCACCGGCCAGTCGGGCAGCAAGTCCGGCTCCGCCGAGGTGGTCAGCATCCTCGGCCTCGTCTCCACCGGCGACGCCAGCATCCGCACCGCCGCCCAGAACGGTGGCATCTCGGAGGTCATGACCGTCGACCACAAGGTGTCCAACCTGCTCGGCGTCTACTCGACCTTCACGACCACCGTGACCGGCGAGTAGTCTCCTCAACATTCTGAGGAAACAAGCCAAAGGCCCGGCCGCTCTTCGGAGCGCCGGGCTTTTTGCGTCAGATGCTCAACGGGCGACCGGCACGAACGTCCTCGGCATGTCGGACGATCTCGTTGCCGCCGTTGTCGTAGACCAGGTCGCCAAACTCACGAAGGCGATCGAGGTCGACCGGCACATTCAGTCGATCCGCGGCCTTGACCACTTTGATGAAGTCGGATGCGTCGACGAGTCGGTCCTCGTGCTGCCTGCCCACCGAGATCATCGACGAAAACTTCATCGCCAGCACCCCCTCCACGCTCGGCACGATCCCGACTTCGCCGTCGAAGTCGACCTGGTGCGACGTCCGCACGACCCGGCGAAACAGCTTCGACGTCCCGGCCTTCATGACGTCGATCGCCTCGTCGCCGTCGAGCAGCAGCCGCGTCACCACCGGCGTGTCGCGAACCTCCAACTGCGGAAACGCGGCCGCCAGGGCGTCGGCGGCCTTCTTGGGGCTGTTCGTCAGGATGTCGACGTCACGCGTCGCCCGTGGCCGACCCGTGTACGCGTTGATCGCATGCGCTCCGGCGAGCACATAGACCACACCCGCGGCATTCAGCACGCGGACGACGTCGGCGGGGGTGATCGTCATGCCGTAGTAGACGCTGAGAGCGACACCCTCTGCGACGAGGGCTTCCATCGACCTGGGCCGCAACGGCTCGCGGGGGATGCTGATCGCGGCCGTCATGCCGCACATTGTACCGAATGCCACAACTTGTTGCCGAACAGTTCTGAGCCTTCCCATCTGCAGCAGCAGCCGGCAAGATGCCGCCCATGCTGCTGCCGGACATTGTTTTGCCGCTGGGTGTCGTCTTCTACGACGAGGGCGTTTGGACTGCCGCGGCCCTCGGGTCGCTGCTGACGCTGACGCTGCTGGAGGTCATTCTCGGCATCGACAACGTCGTCTTCATCGCCATCCTCACCGGCAAGCTCCCGAAAGAGCAGCGACCCAAGGCCCAGAAGATCGGCCTCGGCCTTGCAGCCGCCATGCGGGTCCTGATGCTCTTCGGTGCCGCTTGGGTGCTCACGCTCGACGATCCGGACCACTACACGCTGGTCGATGTCACCGGCTGGATCGGCGGCGACGAGGCGCAGCAGGTCGCTCCTGCCTTGCCCGATGCCGAACACGCCACCGCCGCCGCCGGGGAACTGACGACCGAGACGGCCGAAGCCGACGCTCACGAGGCAGGCGGCGAGCACGTGCCGGGCATCATCACGATTAAGGACCTCATCATCCTGCTCGGCGGACTCTTCCTGCTCGGCAAGGCGACCTACGAGATTCACGACAAGCTCGAAGGCAACGATCATCACGGCGGTGCCACAAAGGCCACGGCGAGCTTCGGCGTGATCATCGTTCAGATTCTCCTGCTGGACCTCGTCTTCTCCATCGACTCGGTCATCACGGCCGTCGGCATCGCCAAGTACCTGTCGATCATGTGCGTCGCGGTTCTGGTCGCCGTGATCGTGATGATCACGTTCGCCGGGCCGATCAGCCGGTTCGTCGAGAAGCACCCGACCACCAAGATCTTGGCGCTGTCCTTCCTGATTCTCATCGGCGTGCTGCTGGTGGCCGAAGGCTTCGAGCAAGAGATCCCGAAGGGGTACATCTACTTCTCGCTCGCCTTCGCGTTGCTGGTCGAGATGCTCAACATCCGTCTGAAGAAGCTCAAGAACCGCGGCAAGCCCGTCCAGCTCCGCCAGAGCTACGTCGACAGCAACTCACCCGACGGCTACGGCGACGTCGCCCACCCGACGCCCGCCGTGGACGCCGGCGGGCACGCCTGATACCTTCGGGCGACGCTTCGGCACGGATGCCGATGCCCATCGGTACTCGTGCAGGAGGCACATGAAACTCCGCAAACTTTGCTCGGTGTTGCCCGACGTCGATCCGGCCGACGTGCCGGATCTGGACGTCGTTGGCGTTCAAGACGACAGCCGACGCGTCTCCACCGGCGACCTCTTCGTCGCCCGTCGCGGCACGACCGTTGACGCAACGACTTTCATCCGCGACGCCCACCGCCGCGGCGCGGTGGCGGTGATCGTGGGCGAAGCTTCTGACGACCCGATCCTGCCGACGATCGTCACCGGGCACATCGACTCCGCCGCGGGCCTTCTGGCTCATCGGCTGCAGGGCGATCCGTCCTCGAGCGATGAAGGTTCTGGGCGTCACCGGCACCAACGGCAAGACGACCACCACGTTCCTGCTTCGCCACCTCGTCGCACAGGCCGGCCCCGCCTGTGGCCTCATCGGCACGTGCGTCACCGACGACGGCACCCGTCAGGCCACCGCCTCGATGACCACCCCCGGGCCGGTCGATGCCGCGGAGCTTTTGACGTCCATGCGCGATAAAGGGTGCGGTGCGGCAGCCATGGAGGTCAGCAGCCATGCCCTCGATCAAGGCCGCGTCGCCGGAATCACCTTCGCCGGTGCCGCCTTTACGAATCTGACGGGCGATCACCTCGACTACCACGGCACGCTCGACAACTACGCCGCCGCCAAGGCACGGCTCTTCGAGCTGTTGCCCGCCGGTGCGCCGGCCGTCGTCAACGGTCGCGACCCCGCCTCGGATCGCATGCTCCAGAACACCGCAGGCAGCCCGGTGCGGTTCGCGGTCAATGGTGAAGGCGACTATGCCGCGACGGACCTGATGACGGATGCCGACGGCACCCGGTTCGTGCTCTCGACACCGCGAGGTTCGGCCGATGTCGCGATGCGCCTCGTCGGCAGGCACAACGTCGAGAACGCCCTCGCGGCCGCGGCGCTTGCGGGCGAGGTCTTCGGCTTGACCGCGGACCAACTTGCCGCGGGTCTGGCCGACGCCCCGGCGGCGCCCGGCCGTCTCGAGCCCGTCCACGCCGGCGGGCCCGTCGCCGTCTTCGTCGACTACGCCCACACGGACGACGCGCTGGAGAACGTCTTGCTCGCCCTCCGGCCTCTGACCCGCGGCCGACTCCGCGTCGTCTTCGGTTGCGGCGGCGATCGCGACAAGACCAAGCGACCACGCATGGCCAAGGTCGCCGAGCGGCTCGCCGACGACATCGTCATCACCAGCGACAACCCGCGGAACGAAGACCCACTGGCGATCATCTCCGACATCAAGGCCGGCCTGACTCGCCGTGCTGCCTGTCGAGCCGGACCGTCGCCACGCCATCGAAGGCTGCATCCGCGAGGCCCAGCCGGGCGACTGCATACTCGTTGCCGGGAAGGGTCACGAGGATTATCAGATCGTCGGCACGACGCGGCTTTCGTTTGATGATCGCGACGTCTGCCGACAGGCACTCGAAGCCGCGGGCCTTCTCGTGGCGGGGCCGCGATGACGCCCATCGCCCTGCACGAGCTGGCGCGGATTCTCGAAGCCTCTGGCCCCCAGCTTCCGCATGACAAGGTGTCTCGCGTCTCCACCGACACGCGAAACATTCGACCGGGCGACGTCTTCATCGCCCTGGCAGGCGACCGGTTCGACGCTCACGACTTCCTCGACCAGGCCACGGATGCCGCTGTTGCCGTGGTCGAGCGTGTCCCGGCAAACGCACCGCCCGGCCTGCCCCTGCTCGTCGTGCAAGACACCCGTCGGGCACTGGGCGACCTTGCCCGCTGGCACCGCCAGACACTCCAAGGTCGCGTCATCGCCGTGGCCGGTAGCAACGGGAAGACGGGGACCAAACTGCTCATCGATGGCGTTCTCCGCACCACGCTCCACGGATCGGCCAGCCCGAAGAGCTTCAACAACGACATCGGGGTTCCGTTGACCCTCCTCGATGCGGATGCCGATCAGGATTACGTCATCGTCGAGTGCGGCACGAACCACCCGGGCGAAATTGCACGGCTGGCAGAGATCGCTCAGCCGAATGTGGTGGTGGTCACCAGCATCGGCCACGAGCACCTCGAAGGCCTCGGCGATCTGAACGGCGTTCGGCGTGAGAATGCAAACGTCTTCAACGGCTTCGACCACCCGATCGACGCGATCGTCTGCGGCGACGACCTGCCATTCGTTCGGCTCGCTATGCGGAAAGCACCTTCGCTGACCACCTTCGGCACCACGATCACGAACGATCTGGTCGCGCAAGAGATCGAAATTGACGTGACTGGTACGACGTTCCGGTGTGGAACGCGTCGCTGGTCGGTGCCGCAGCTCGGCCGTCACGCCGCCAGCAACGCGTTGGCCGCCGTTGCCGTGGGGCGCTTGTTTGGCATTGGAGACGATGCCATTGCCGACGGCCTTGCGACGGCCGACGTTCCTGCCATGCGGCTCAACATCCGCCGACTGCCGCGGGGCGTGGTGGTGCTTGACGACTGCTACAACGCGAACCCCGAGAGCATGCGGGCGGCGCTCGACCTTCTCGCCTCGCTGCCGACGGCCGGCCGTCGGGTGGCCATCCTGGGTGACATGCTGGAGCTGGGCCCGACGTCCGCCGCCTTGCACGTGGATGCGGCGGAGCATGCGGCCATGTCGGCGGACCTCGTCGCCTGCGTCGGCCCGAAGATGACCTCGGCCGCCGGTGCTTCGATGCCCACCTTCGCCGACGCCGACGCCGCTGCGGCGTGGGCGATCGACCGCGTTTCGCCCGGCGACCTGGTCCTCTTGAAGGCGAGCCGCGGCATCGGTCTCGAGGCCGTCGCGGAGCGTCTCGACACGGAATCGACACGACAGGAGGCGGCAGTCGCCGCTTAGCTTGACCGGCCACGATCGTGCTTTACCAGCTTTACATTGCGCTTCGCGACCGTCTCCAGGGAGGGCCGCTGGAGTTCGTCCGGGTCGTCACGTTCCCGGAGTTCGCCGCGCTGTCGGCTGCCCTCATCGCGTTCAGTCTCGTGACGCTCCTCGGCGGCCGGATGATTCGATGGCTCCTGCGTCGCAAGATCGGCGACGCGGCCGACTTCGATGACGAGCAGCTGAACGAAGCGTCGAAGAATAAGAAGAACACGCCCACGATGGGCGGGCTCCTAGTGGTCGGAGCCATCGTTTTTGCCACGCTGCTGGTGGCTGACGTCGCCAACTTCTACGTGCAGATGGCAGTTGTCTGCCTGCTTTGGCTGGGCGGCGTCGGGGCGATCGATGACTGGCTCAAACTGAACGCCGCCCGTCGACAGACCGGTCGGCAGGGGCTGTTGTCGCGGGAGAAGCTACTGCTTCAGACGGGCCTGGCGGCGGTGCTGGCCGTACTTCTTGTGGCACTACTCGGGTCGGCTTGACGCGGCGTCTCAGCTTTACGTGCCGTTCTTCAAGAACGTGGCGATCCCGCTGACGGGCTGGGTGTTCGTCCCGTTGACCGTGAGTGTGATTGTCGGCAGCAGCAACGCGGTCAATCTCACAGACGGCCTCGACGGCCTGGCCGCGGGGTGCGTGACGATGGTCGCCCTGGTGCTGTTGGTCATGACGCTGCTCATCGGCGACCCGCGGCTGAGCGACTTTCTGCTGTTCCACCACATCGCGCCCGTCGCCCCCCTGGCCGTGGTCTGCGGCGCGACTGTCGGTGCGTCGCTCGGCTTCTTGTGGTTCAACTGCCACCCGGCGCGGGTCTTCATGGGCGACACCGGCAGCCTGGCCCTGGGCGGCATCCTGGCCTTCGTGGCCGTTTCGATCCGCCAGGAGTTGTTGCTGGTGATCGCGGGCGGCGTTTTCGTGGCCGAGGCGCTGAGCGTCATGCTGCAGGTCGGCTACTTCAAGTACAGCCGGCGTCGATTCGGCGATGGGCGACGCATCTTCCTGATGTCGCCCCTGCATCATCACTTCCAGAAGAAGGGTTGGACCGAGACGCAGACGGTCGTCCGCTTCTGGCTCGTCGGGGCGATGCTTGCCATCGCATCGCTGGCGACGATCAAGCTGCGTTAACGGCCGGCTTGCAGAAGGGCCGATAACGCTTGCAAGTGCCCGACTCCGTCTACGGCCTCAGAGACCGCGACTTGCTGGCCCTGGCGGTGCTGGCACTGCTGGGTGTCGGCCTGCTCATGGTCCAATCCGCCGCCGTCGTCGCCCAGACGGGCGGGACGCAGGTCGCGCTGCTCGATTGGAGCGGCCGAGGCGTTCGGCATGCCGCTCTACGTCGCCTTGGCCATCGTGACTTTCATGACGGCGTCGCGTCTGCACGTCAGAACCCTTGCCGGGTCATCGGCCAAGAGATCGCCCGTCGTCTGGTTCGTGGTCCTCGCTGTCGCGGCATCAATTGCGGTGCTCATCCCCGGCGTCGGTGCCGAGGTCAACGGCGCCCGTCGCTGGCTCAAGTTTGGCCCGGCGACGGTACAGCCGAGCGAGTTGATCAAATGGGCCGTCGTTCTCCTCCTGGCCTGGCGCTTGAGCCGGCCCGGACCGTTCAACCTTGTCCGCGGCTTTTTGCCGACGGCGGGCCTCGTCGGCGTCATGTGTCTGCTGGTCGTGATTCAGGACTTTGGAACCGCAGCCCTTGTCGCTTCGGCGGCGGGTGTGATGTTCCTTGCGGGTCCGGTGAAACTTCGATGGCTTGCCGCCGGTGCGCTTCCGGCGGGCGGGGCGGCGTTTTGGTTCGTCTGGAGCGAGCCGTATCGCATGCGTCGGCTGTCCGCCTTTTTAGATCCGTGGGCGTCGCCGGAGACGGACGGCTACCACGTCATCCAGAGCCTTTACAGCTTCGCCGGCGGGGGCTGGATGGGACGCGGACTCGGCAACGGCGTGCAGAAGCTCGGCTATCTTCCCGAGGACACGACCGACTTCATCTTCGCCGTGATCTGTGAAGAACTCGGCATCTTCGGTGCTTGCGTCGTGGCCGGGGCGTACCTGACGCTCCTCGCGGCCGGCTGGTGCGTCGCAAGGCGATGCGCAGATCCCTTCGGCCGGCTGCTCGCCTTCGGCACCGTCGCCACGTTGGGTCTTCAGGCCACGATCAACGTCGCCGTCGCGACGGCCAGCGTTCCGACGAAAGGCATCGCGTTGCCCCTCGTCAGCGCCGGCGGCACGGGCCTCGTCTGCACGGCCTTCATGCTGGGACTGGTCTACAGCGTCAGCCGTGACAAGAACGAGCCCGCGGCGGACGGCGATTGGGAGCGGATGATGCGCGGCACGGATGCCGAACCGGCACCGGCCGATAGTGCGGCAGAGTCGACTTCACATTGACGCCGACGCCTCGGCCTGCTTCGCTGGCGGGCGTGGAGGAGACTGTCGAACTTTCTGGTGAGCCTGTGGAAGGACGTTGCATCTTCTTTGCCGGCGGTGGCAGCGGCGGGCACTTGTACACGGGCTTGGCCGTCGCGGCGGCGATGCGGGCGATCGAACCGAGCGTTCGGCCGATCTTTCTGTGCACCGAAAAAGAGATCGACCGTGTCATCCTGGAACCAACTGGCGAGAATTTTGTGCCTCAGCCCGTCGTCCCGCCGACCCGGAGTATCGGTGGCCTGCTGAGGTTCTGGCAGAAGTGGCGGGCGACGAACGATCTGGTGCGAAAGCTGCTCGACGAGCACCAACCCGCGGCCGTCTTGGGGCTGGGCGGTTATGCGGCGGGAGTCGCCGTGAAGCTCGCCGGACGCCGACCCGCCGTCGCGACCGGCATTCTGAACCCGGACGTCATCCCCGGCAAGGCCAACGTCTACCTCATGCCGTCGTGCCGACGGGTATACCTGGGCGACGACAGGGCAAGAGCCCACGTGCCGACGGAGCATCTTGGGAAGTGCGTCACGACCGGCGTTCCGCTCCGGCAGGGGCTGACCAAGCGGGGCGACCGCGAGGCCGCCTGCGAACGGCTAGGGCTCGACCCGCGTCTGAACACGCTGGTGGTCACCGGTGCCAGCCAAGGTGCCCGCACGATCAACGAGGCGGTCGTCGAAGTCGCCAAACGGATGGCATCTGCCGGGGGCACGCCCTTCCAAGGCTGGCAGGTTCTTCATCTCGCAGGGCGAGAACTGGCTGAGGAAGTGCGTGTTGGTTGGCGCACGACGACGGTCAACGGCCGGGCGCGGTGATCGACTTTACGCCCGACATGCAGGACGTGTGGTCCGTGGCCGACCTGGCCGTCTGCCGGTCGGGTGCGGGCACGTGTGCGGAGTTGGCGTCGATGAATGTGCCTTCGATCTTGATGCCTTACCCGTTCCACAAGGACATGCACCAGGCCGCCAATGCGCAAGTGCTGGTCGATGCCGGCGCTGCCGAGGTGGTCGATGACCAGAAGGACGCGTCGGCCAACGCGTCGGCATTGCTTCCTCTGCTGGAGAAGCTGCTTTATGAAGCCAGCCGCAGGAAGGTGATGTCCGAAGCTGCCGAGACCGTGGCCCGTCGTGATGCGGCGGAGCTGGTCGCGCGGGATGTCTTGAAGATGGCCGGCAACGCGGCCTGACTTGGCCTAATCTGCGCGGGTATGGCACCTGATGACGAGCAGGAACAGACCGGCGGGTTCCCGTCGCTACGCGGGAAGTTTCTGCTTGCCAGCGCGACCCTTGCCGACCCAAATTTCGCGCGTGCGGTCATCTTGATCGTTCGCCACGACCTCAACGGTGCTTTGGGCCTGGTCGTCAATCGCCCGCTGGGTGTGACGCTGGAAGAAGCGTGCTCTGAAGAAGTGGAAGCCGCGCAGGGCGTGCGTCTGCCGCTATTTCACGGCGGGCCTTGCACGGGGCCACTGGTGGCTGTGCACAACCTGCGGAGTCTGGCCGAGGCAGAGGCGGAGCTGGGGTCGGCGGATGATGAGGATGACGAGGAAGAAGACCACGCCGCCTCCGCAGCCGATCAGGTCGTTAGCGGCGTCTACTTCTGCTCGCGTCGTGAAGCACTCGAGGCACTCATGCGTCACCTAGGTCATGATGCCGACGATCGCGATCTCTCCGGCACGGCCGTCAAGTTCGTCGCCGGCTACGCCGGCTGGACATCGGGCCAGTTGGAAGAGGAAGTTCGCGAAGGCTCGTGGCAGTTGCTCGAAGCTTCTGACGTCGACGTCTATGCCGGAGGCGACCCACGTCACCCGACACCGCCACCCGACTCGGCCTTGCCCAACGGGGCGATCGGCTTGCTTGGAATGCTGGGCGAAGAGGGCATCGAGCCGGCGGCGAGTCTTGCGCCGGGCATCCGGCAGTGGGTGCGCTTGCGGACCAGGGCCAACCTGACCCGGCTGATCGAGCCGCGACTGATTCCTCCGGACCCGAGCGTCAATTAGCCGTGCCTGAAGCTTCTGCCGATACGACGCTCGCACTGCCGACGCATCGCGTCTCGTCGCGGCTTCGTCGCCTGCTGCGTCTCGTCGTGGGTGTGCCGCTCTGGACGACGGTGCTGGGTCTTGCAACCGCTCTTGGGGCCGCATGGATCATCCCGATCGGCGGCGACGAAGCGGGGCGGATTCGGCAGCTTGTCGACGTCTCGATCGTCGGCATCCGCGTCTTCCAGACGCACTTCTTCATCGCATCGCTCCCGCTGGTCCTGCTCGCCATGCTCTTTCGACGGCACAAGCTGGCGGTCGTTTCGGCGTTGCTGTGCTGCGTGCTCGGCGGTGCTGAGCTTTGGCGCGTCCTGCCCAACGGACTTCGACCCGAAGCCACCGGCCCGACGCTGCGCGTCGCCGCGATGAACTTCTACTACTTCAACGACGACCTCGACGAGATCGAGGCGTACACGCGAAAGCTCGACGCGGACGTCATCGCCATCAGCGAGTTCAGCCGTGCCCACACACCTTTGGCGGACCGGCTGCGCGACCTGTATCCGCACCAGCTCCTGCCGAGGGTCGAGATTCGCGGCGGCAGCGGGCTTCTATCGAAAACGCCAATCCGCCACGAAACCTTCGAAGAAGGCCGGCGTCGGGCGTCGATCGACTTCGCGGGTGAGCCGTTGCTCGTCTCGGCCGTGCACCATCGGTCGCCGGGCGACGTGCCGACCGTCCTTCGCAACCTCCGGCAGACCAGGGTGCTCATCGACACGCTGCCGACACTTGAGCATGAAGCCCTGTTCCTGGGCGACTTCAACGCAAGCACGTGGACGCCGCAACTGCAGTCGCTGCGGTCGGCAGGCTTGAAGGAGGCACACGACGAGTCGCGGCTCGGCGTTCGGTCAGACCTGGCCCAGCGTCCACCCGCGACACCCGTGGACCCGGCGCATCTTGCAGACGCGGTTGGGCGTTCGCATCGACAACATCTTCTACACGCCGGGCATCGTGGCAACCGACGCGGGCATCGGGCCGTCTATCGGCAGCGACCATCGTCCGGTTTGGGCCGACCTGCGACGGGTCGCTCCGTAGCCTCGGCCATGCCCAATGCCTTGGCCGGTGAGACGTCGCCCTACCTGCTCCAGCACAAGGACAACCCCGTCGACTGGCGACCGTGGGGGCCCGAAGCCTTTGAAGAGGCACGCCGACGCGACGTGCCGGTCTTCCTCAGCGTCGGCTACTCGACGTGCTACTGGTGCCACGTCATGGAACGCGAGGTCTTCGAGAACGACGCACTCGCACGCCAGATGAACGACGGCTTTGTCTGCGTCAAAGTTGATCGCGAAGAGCGGCCCGACGTCGACGAGCACTACATGACCGCGACGCAAGTCCTCAGCGGCCAGGGCGGCTGGCCGATGAGCGTCTTCCTCACGCCCGACGGCAAGCCGTTCTTCGCCGGTACGTACTTCCCGCCCAGCGACATCCAAGGCCGGCCCGGCTTCGGGAGGGTGATGGAGGCCATGTCCGACGCTTGGAGGCAGCGTCAGGAGGAACTGACCGGCACGGTCGACGGCGTCGCGGACGTGCTCGCCCGGCTCGCCAAGCCCAGGCCGCCGACGAGCGACGTCACGTTCGACCCGTTGCTCGTCAGCCAACTCGCCGCCGAGGGTGCCAGCGACTACGAACCCGCCCACGGCGGCTTCGGCCGAGCACCGAAGTTCCCGCGGCAAACGTTGCTCCGCTTCCTGCTCGAAGCCGGCGGTCACGAGAAGGAGCTTCGCCACACGCTCGACGCCATGGCCGACGGCGGCATCCGCGACCAGCTTGGCGGCGGGTTTCACCGCTACAGCACCGACACGAAGTGGCTCGTGCCGCACTTCGAGATCATGCTCTACGACCAGGCGATGCTCGCCCCCATCTACGCCAAGGCGGCGGACGTGCTGAACGTCCCGCGCTATGCCGAAGTCGCCTGGCGATGCCTCGACTTCGTCCTGCGCGACATGACGAGCGACGGCGGGGCGTTTTTCACGGCACTCGATGCCGAAGTCGATGGCAGCGAAGGCCTGAACTACCTCTGGACCCCGGCCGAGGTTCGCGAGGTGCTGGGCGATGATGCGGATCGCTTCAAGCAGATCTATGGCCTCGACGGCGGCTTCAACTTTGCCGACCCACACGGACTAAACCCGCATTCGCCGGACAAGAACGTGCTGTTCCTCGCGGAGCCCGATGCCGAAGCCGAGGCGGCCGACATGCGGGCGAAGCTGCTGGCTGCGCGGGCCGACCGGAAGCAGCCGATGCTCGACACGAAGATCATCACGAGTTGGAACGGCCTGATGATCGAAGCATTGGCCGACTGCGGCCGGCTGCTCGACGAGCCGCGCTACACCGAAGCCGCGGCGAAGGCGGCGACGTGGCTGCTCGATCATCACCTTGTCGACGGCCGTCTGACGCGATCCAGCCGTGACGGCAAGATCGGCACCGCGGCAGGCGTGCTTGACGACTACGCGCACCTCGGCCTGGGCCTGCTCGCGCTCTCGACGACGGACGACGCTTGGCGAAAGCCGGCGGAGCAACTCGCGGACCCGATGCAGACCTTGTTCTCGCTCGACGGCGCCTTTGCCGCGACCGCGGAAGGAGACCCGGACGCCGCACTGCTCGGCGGGATCCGACGCATGACCTCGGGCGACTCGCCGCTGGCCTCCGGCAACGGCTGCGCGGCAAGGCTGCTTCACGGCCTCGGCCGGACGGAGGCGGCGCGTGACGTCGTGACCAGTTTCGCCGGCCCGATCGTCGATCAGCCTGGCGGCACGTCGACGCTTGCACTCGCGGCTTTGGCCGTCATTCAAGACGGCACGTGGACCGTGCCCGCGGGCACTGCCGACGTTCCTGAGATGACGTCGCCCCCGGCCGAGGCGGGTGAGGTCGTGTCGCTCGCAGGCGAGTGGATCGACGAGCAGCAGATCGACGTCGTCCTCACGATCGCCGACGGCTTTCGCCTTTACAGCCCGCGGCACAAGGGGGACGAGCACAAGGTCGACCTCGCCGCGACGGACGAGTCGGCGCTCGCTCATGTCGACTACCCGGCCGACGAGAAGGGCGTCTACCGCGAGACTGTTCGCCTGAGCGCGCACCTCATTCGCCCGATCGCCCCGGGCGGCGAGATTGAGTTGTCGCTGTCTTATCAGGCTTGCGACGACACCCGCTGCCTGCCGGCGGTGCGGAAGGTGTTTGTCGTTCGTCTTGCCGATGCCGGAGGCAACGGGCACTGAGGCTCAATCGTCCGCCGGACGTGACGTCGGCAACGCAAGCTCCGGCGCGATGAGGCCGGTGACCGCAGCTTCGTTGTAGACGGCCGCGGCTTCGAACGCGCCGTCTGCCGACTCATCGAGGAGTTCGACCGTCAGCAGCACGCTCGGCCGGGCGTTGACCCGGACGTCGGTCACGATGGCGTGTCGATCAGAGTAGAAGCGTCGGCCGTCGTCGTTGAACCGGTCGACCGTGATCCAGTCGCGACTGACGTCCGTCTCCGTCTTGCTTCTGATGGTGTTGTCGCGGATGCGGAAGTGGGTCTTGCCGCGCGACATCGCCAGCTCGGCCGCCCTGATCTTCGCGGTCTCGATGGCTTGGCCGTCGGACATGTCGACGAAGCCGTCGTAGCTGACGATGAAGACTCCAGGTCGAATCTCCGCCTCGCTGTAGCCGATGTTGCCGTCGAACGGCCTGTATGCGGGGCCGGAGGAACATCCTGCTGTCAGCGAGCTCGTGAGGATCAGGATGGCGAGAAGACGGAGCATCGAAAACAGCACGGCCAGCGGTCAGACTACTGTCGTCGTCCGATGTTCGTCGACACTGCAGAAATCTTTGTGAAGGCGGGCGACGGCGGAAACGGCTGCGTCAGCTTTCGTCGTGAAAAGTACATCCCCAAGGGCGGGCCTGATGGCGGCGACGGGGGCGATGGCGGGAGTGTCATCTTCGAAGTCGATGCAGAAAAGAACACGCTGCTCGACTTCTCCGGCAAGCACCACTGGCGGGCGACGGACGGCCGGGCCGGCAGCGGGGCGAAGAAGTACGGTCGGAGCGGGGAGGACCTCGTCGTCAAGGTTCCGCCCGGCACGAGCGTCTACGACCTGGGCCTGCGCGACGAGCACCTTGGCGAACAGGGCGAGGAAGCCGGACCGCCACAGCCGTTGCACATCGCAGATCTGACGAAGGCGGGCCAGCAGGTCACGATTGCCGAGGGTGGCAAGGGGGGCTCGGGCAACTTCAAGTTCCGCAGCAGCACCAACCAGGCCCCGCGGCAACACACACCCGGCACGCCCGGTCAAAAGCGACACCTGCGGCTTCAGCTTCGCCTGATTGCCGACGTCGGTCTCGCGGGTCTGCCGAACGCGGGGAAGTCGACCCTGCTCGGCGCCCTCAGCGCCGCCCGGCCGAAGGTGGCGGACTATCCGTTCACAACGCTCGAGCCGCAGCTCGGCATCGCGGAGCTCGACTACGAGCGGCGGATTGTCTACGCGGACATTCCCGGACTGATCGAAGGTGCCAGCGACGGGGCGGGATTGGGACACGCATTCTTGAAACACATCGAACGATGCCGGGTCGTGTTGCACGTGGTCGATGTCGGCGGCGAGTCGTCTGACCCGGCGGCAGACTTCGCGGTGGTACGGAAGGAGCTGCAGTCGTTCAGCCCCGCGCTGGCCGCAAAGCCGACGCTGATTGCGGCCAACAAGACAGACCTGCTGATGGACGATTTCTCTGCCGTCGAGGAGCTGCGGGAAGCACTACCGGGCGAGACGATCCTGCCGATCAGCGGGGCGACACGGCACGGGCTGGACGAGTTGAACGAGAAGCTCTGGTCGATGCTGGCCGAGCAAGAGGCGACCGTCACCGCGTGAGGCCGGCGATCTTGAGTTGCGGCTTCGACATGGCCAACTCTGCAAGCTCATCTGCCGTCTTCCAAGCCATCCCCGGCGGGGCGGCGACGTCGGCAATCAACGGCATCCTGGATGTCGAACTCGTAGAGGCGGTGCGTCAGTCGATGAGTGACGCGGCCGAGGTCGTGCCACGTGGCCTGCACCGGCGGCGGTTCGTTTTGTAGCCGCGTCGGGAACTGCCACAGCCCCGCCCAACGTCCGCTCGTCGGGCGTTGCTCGACGAGCCGGCGACCCTTCTTATCCGTGACACGCCAGACAATTCGCTGCTCCGTCGGCACGGGCTTTCGTCTCTTGACCGGCGGAATCTGATGCTCGATTCCCGCCGCCTTGGCTTGACACAGGTGTGACACCGGGCAAAGCAAGCATCGCGGGTTCTGCGGCACGCACACCGTTGCGCCCAGCTCCATCATCGCAGAGTTAAAGTCGCCCGGACGTTCTGGATCGACCATCTCAGCAGCCCGGTCCCAAAGTTGCCGAAGGACGGCGGGCGTTGCGGGGTCGTCTCGGATGGCATCGAGCCGGACGATGACACGACTGACGTTGCCGTCGACAATGGGAGCCGCAAGGCCGAAGGCGATGCTCGCGATCGCGCCGGCCGTGTACCTGCCGACGCCTGGTAGCGTGAGCAGCGACTCGACGTCCCGCGGCAGCTTGCCGTCGTGCTCATCGACGACCACCCGCGCCGCCGCCTGAAGTCGGCGGGCGCGGCTGTAGTAGCCGAGTCCTTGCCACAGCCGCAGCACCTGTGCTTCGTCGGCCGAGGCGAGTGCGTTGAAGTCGGGAAGTGCATCGACGAACCGCTCGAAGTACGGGACGACCGTCATTACCTGCGTCTGCTGGAGCATGAACTCGCTGACCATCACGCGGTAGGGCGTTCGACCGATTCCACGCCACGGCAGGTCACGCGCGACGTCGCCATACCACGAGAGCATGGACCGGCGGAGCGACGCGATTGGGTCCGGCTGTGTCATGAGGCGAACCAGGGCGACAGCTCTTGCACCTTGTCCGGGTGCCGACCGATGTACGTCACGTTGACGCACGCTGGGTCGAGGTGTGCCGGCCAAGCCGGCGGAGAGGGCAATTTCCGCGGTGTGGGGGGCATGGCAAGCTAGTTGCATAGACGGTTGGGGACGCGTCGGTCGCCATCTGGCGGCTGCCGAGGGATCGGATCGGCTGATCCCACCGACACCTGCCAACAGCACAATATCTTTATGAACGACTTTACTGACCTTCTCTCGCCCGCCCGCCGCATCGCCTTCGCCGCTGCTGCGGCTGTTGCCGGCCTCTCCCTCATGGGCACCTCGATCGGCTGCGATGACGACGATGCCGAGCTTGAGATTGACACCACCGCGCGAATCATTCCGGTCCTGCAGTCGGCGGAGCCGGTTTCGATCGACGGCGACATTGCCATCGAGAAGTCGTCACCCGGCGAGATTCGTCTCGGCGAGTCGACCAGCTACACGATCAACTTCGCCAACAACTCGGGCGCACCGCTGAACGGGCTGATCATCACCGAAGAGCTCCCCGAGGGCTTCCAGTTCGAGTCCGCCCAGCCGGAGCCCACGAGCGTCAAGGGCCAGGTCCTGACCTTCCGCATGAACAACATGCGTGAAGGCGACGGCGGCCAGATTACGATCAACGGCACGCCGCAGACCGTCGGCGACCTCGCCGCCTGCACGAGTTATGAGTTTGATCGCGGCATCTGCACGATGCTCACCGTGGTCAACCCGCAGCTTCGCCTGACCAAGGCTCTTGCCGGTGAAGGCCCCTTCAGCGTCTGCACTCCGATTGAGCTCGTCTACACCGTCGCCAATGAAGGCGAGGATGCGATTGACGACGTGCTGCTCTACGACAAGCTTCCTGAGGGCATGATGCTCGCCGAGGGTGGCGACACCCTCGACATGGAACTTGGTGACCTGCAGCCCGGCAAGTCGATCGAAAAGCGCGTCATGGTGAAGGCTTCCCGCCCCGACACCTTTGGCAGCTATGCAATCGCTAGGAGCGACCTCGCAGAGGTCAAGAGCACGATCGTCGACGCAGAGTTCTCCGAGCCGACGCTTCAAATCCAGGCGACTGCCGAACGCCCCTTCACCTACGTCGGAGAGGATGCCCGCTTCCGCATCAACCTGACTAACAGCGGCGAAGTCGCTGCGAACCAGGTCGTGCTCGCCACGGCAGCCGGCCAAGGTGGCGAGATTCTCGCCGTCTACGGCAGCGAGAAGGATGCCGATGGCAACGCCCGCGTCGACGGTCAGGACCGCATCTTCATCGGCACGCTGAACCCCGGCCAAAGCCGCACGCTGTTCGTTGACGTCGACCTTCCGGACGAAGCCGCGAACATCGAGCTGGGTGCCGTCGCCCAGGCCGTCTGTGCCGACAGCGGCACCGAGCTGGCCCGGGCCGAGGGCCTCGCCAGCATCGATGTTCGCACCATCAGCGCTCTGCAGCTCGAGGTTGTCGACAAGAACGACCCGGTCAAGGTCGGTGACCAGACCGTCTACGAAGTCACTGTCATCAACGAGGGCTCGGGCGACGACAACAACCTTGAAGTCATGGCCGAGTTGCCGAAGGGCACCAAGTTCGTCAGTGGCGAAGGCAGCACCGAGATCACGAACGAAGGCATGACCGTCACGTTTGCCCCGGTCGACACGCTCGCGGCTGGCGATAGCGTCACCTGGTACGTCACCGTCGAAGTGACCGAAGCCGCCGGTGGTCAGAAGTTCAACGTCAAGATGAACAGCGACGCCACCGATGGTCAGATCACGGAAGCCGAGCCGACCCGCCTGTTCTAAGGCGAATCGCAGCTTCAACCCTCTCAAAAGCGACGCCCCGGCCACTATTGGCCGGGGCGTCTTTCTGTGTACCTGCCGAAGATGTCAGGGCACGAGCTCGGCCACCCGCTCCGCGACCGCGACTGGATCATCGGCCGCCCGCCCGTCCAGATCCTCAAGACGCCACCGCACGGCCAGACGCGAGCCCTTGCCGATCGGTGCGGCGAACTCAAGCTCGGTCCACGGTCCCAGGTCGCCGGTTCCGTCACCCATCGGCATGGTGAAAACCTGCGCCCGGTCGGACGGAGAGAGATCGCGGTCGCCGTCGGCCGCGACGACCTGCTGGATGAACAGCACGTCGCCCGACGGCATCGACATCCCGGCGGCCAGGACAGTGGCAACCATGCCGGTCTTACCCGCGTGCTCTAGTGGCGTCACGGCCACTACCTGCCGCTCCATCAAGTCCGGCAGAGGCGTGACGAACTCGCCGAGCGACGTCGCAAACTCTTCGTCGGCCATCCACTTCGGCTCGAGCGACATCTTCGGGTCGCCCATCGCAACGACCGTCGCCTGTCGAAGCGGAATCTGCGTCACGTGCCACACGCCAAACGGCAACGGCGCGGCAATCGTGTTGGCCTGTTTGAAGCTCGTCTCAACCAGCAACGACCCGTCATCGAGCATCTCGATTCGGCGAAGCACCCGGACATCAAGCTTGTCGACAACGTCCGCAAGCCGAAGCTCAACAGACTGACCTTCCACATCTGCCTTCCACTGCGTCCCGCGGAACGGGATCGGCGGCGGCCAGTCGCCAGACTCCTGAAGTCGCACCCAGCCCTCCTCGCCCGGCTGCGGCCAAGGCCACGCCTTGTCACCGCCGAAGTTCTGCCAGTTCGCCGACGGGTCCGGCATCACGCCGTCGAGCGCGGGATCACGCCAAAGCACATTGCCGTCGGCTCCGGCGTCATTTTTCCCGAAGTGCATGACGCGACCAATGGCAGGAACGACGACGGCGTTGGTGGCCGGGCTTCGTAGCTCGAACGCGTCCCAGCCGTTCCATTCGATCGCTCTAACCGTGACGGCCGCCTGCGTCGTCAGCTCGGCCGGCTGCGTCGCCGGTTCGGCCATTCGGTCGGCGCAAGCAACTTGAGAGGTGAGTGAGCCGATGACGAACGTGGCTGCAATCGCAGCCTGCAGCGGCTTGAGATGTGATGGTTTCATGAGATTCCTCCAAAGGACGGTCGATATGCCCGCAGACAGTCGCCAACTCTAAGGACCTGCTGGTTCTCGAGGCGGCGAAGCACCACCTCTCTAGCGTGCGGCAGCTTCAGCCGTGGAGTCTGCGTCGAGCCGGCCTCACCGCCGCCAGCTGAGTCGTAGCAACCGTGGCCGATGCCGTGGCTATCAAGGACGGACGCAGATGCGGCCGTGTGACTCAGGCCACTACTTTGGGAGCCGGTTCTTCAGCTTGGCCGCAACGATCTCCAAGCGGACGACAGGAGCCAGGCCACCAGCCTGAATCCTGGCAAGCTTCTGTGGGTCGCACGCCAAAACGACGGGCGGATCCCAGACTTAAGGTACCGACAGTACTTGCGGGGAAATGGGCGATACAGGGCTCGAACCTGTGACCTCATCCGTGTCGGGGATGCGCTCTAGCCAACTGAGCTAATCGCCCTCAGGCCGACGAATCGGCGGGGTCTGGAGGCTACGCGGCTCGTCGGCGGCGTCAAGCGGGGTGAGCAGGTGTCGTCGCCGGTTCCTCGACGGTGCCCGATCAGCTGACAGGCTGGCGTTACCCGGGCTCGATCTTTCTCCATGATTCGCCCGACGCGGCAACTAAGGTGTCGCCGTATGAGTAGCAACGACCGCCCGCGTCTTCGTCGCCCCGGAAGCGAAACCAAGGACCGCCTGACCAGCCTCACGCAGGCCGTGGATCTGCGGCAGGACAATTCGTACCTCATCGTCGGCGAACGGACGAACACCAACGGCAGCCGGCAGTTCAAGCGGTTGCTCCAGGAAGAAGACTGGGACGGCCTGGTCAGCATGGCCCGCGACGAGGTTCGCGGCGGGTCGATGGTGCTCGACGTCTGCGTCGACTTCGTCGGAAGAGACGGCGTGCGGGACATGCACGAGGTGGTCAGTCGTTACGTGCAGCAAGTCGGCGTGCCGTTGATGCTCGACTCGACCAACGCGGACGTCCTGGAGGCGGGCCTGAAGCTGGCCGGCGGTCGGTGCGCGTTGAATTCGACGAACCTTGAAGAGGGCGAAGAGCGGTTCGCCATGATGTGCGACCTTGCTCGCCGATACGGAGCGCTGCTCGTCTGCGGCACGATTGATGAAGACCCTGAACATGCGATGGGTCGGACGGAGGAACGGAAGATCGAGATTGCAAAGCGAATCCGCGACCTGGCCGTCGAGAAGCACGGTCTGCGCGACTGCGATCTGATGTTCGACCCGTTGGTGTTGCCGATCTCGACCGGCCTGGAGGACGATCGATTCAATGCCGCGGCCACGATTGCCGGCACGCGTCGGATTGCACAAGAACTGCCGGCATGTCACACCGTGGTGGGGCTGTCGAACATCAGCTTCGGGCTGCGTCCCGCGGCCAGGCAGGTTCTGAACAGCGTTTTCCTGCACGAACTTCGCGAGGCGGGCCTGACGAGTGCGATCGTCCACGCATCGAAGATTTTGCCGAAGAACAAGATCGATGACGAGCGTTGGCAGGCGGCGCTCGACTTGGTTTATGACCGTCGCCGGGAGGACTTCGACCCGCTCACGGCGTTCATCGAGCTCTTTCCGGACGGCGAAGCAGTCGCAGGGGACGAAGTCGAGGACGAGAATCTGACTCTCGAAGAGAAGCTTGAAAAGCACATCATCGATGGTGAGAAACGGAACCTGACCGATCGCCTCGACGAAGCGATGAGCAACGGCATCAAGCCGCTTTCCATCATCAACGAGATTCTGCTGAAGGGCATGAAAGTCGTCGGTGATCTCTTCGGTCGGGGTGAAATGCAGTTGCCGTTCGTTCTGCAGAGTGCCGAGACGATGAAAGCAGCGGTGGCGCACCTCGAGCCGCATATGGACAAGATCGATGGAAGTTCCAGCAAAGGCGTCCTCGTGCTGGCCACGGTTAAGGGTGACGTGCACGATATCGGCAAGAACCTTGTCGACATTCTCCTGACCAACAACGGCTACACCGTCCACAACATCGGCATCAAGCAGCCGATCAACGAGATCCTCGACAAGTACATCGAGCACAAGGCCGACGCGATCGGCATGAGCGGCCTGCTCGTCAAGAGCGTGGCGGTCATGAAGGACAACCTGGCCGAGATGAACGTCCGGGGCGTGAACCCGCCCGTCCTGCTCGGCGGGGCGGCATTGACCCGCGAGTACGTCGAGGAAGACCTCACGGATCTTTACGAAGGCCCTGTTCTTTACTGCCGAGACGCGTTCGACGGGCTTCGGGTGATGGATCGCGTGCGGGAGGGCGCGGTGCAATCGGTCGTCGACGAGCAGGCCGCGAGTGCCAAGAAGCGTCGCGAGCTCAAGGCCGGGGCGGTCAAGCCGAAGAGCATGACGGCGGGCGAGATTCCGGAGGTCGCTAAGAACAACCCGGTGCCCAAGCCGCCGTTCTGGGGAAGTCGCGTCGTGAGCGATATTCCGCTTCAGAACATCTTTGGATACGTCAATGAAGTTGCGCTCTTCAACGGTCAGTGGGGATTCAAGAAGAAGGGTCTTTCCGCCGAAGCCTTCGAGGCTTCTCTTGCCGACTCCGCCCGTCCCGCTTTTGAACGGCTGAAGCGTCAGGCACTTTCGGGCGGCGTGCTTGAGCCGAAGGTCACCTACGGCTACTTCCCGGTCCAGAGCGAGGGGGACGACCTGATCGTCTACGACCCAACCGACTTCGCCGAGTACGACGCGGCCCATCGAGACGAGGGCGCGGTCAAGCCTGACGAACCGCTTCCGGCGGCACGCGAGGTCTGTCGATTCACGCTGCCACGCCAGAACGGGCGGCGAAATCTCTGCATCAGCGACTATTTCCGCAGCACCGCGTCGAAGGAGTATGACGTCCTGGGCCTGCAGCTTGTCACGATGGGTCAGCCGATCAGCGACGTGGCGGAAAAGGAACGCGCAGCCGATCGCTACCAGGAGTATCTCTACCTCCATGGCTTCGGCGTCGAGTGTGCCGAAGCCTTGGCAGAGATGTGGCATAAGCGGATGCGTGCCGAGCTTGGCTTCGCCGACGAAGATGCGAGTGAAACCCGCAAGCTCTTCCAGCAGAAGTACCGTGGAAGTCGCTACAGTTTCGGCTATCCCGCGTGCCCGAATCTCGAAGATCGTCAGAAGGTCTTGTCGCTTCTCGATCCAGAGGCCTTGGGCGTGACGCTCACCGAAGAGTTCATGCTCGATCCGGAGCAGTCGACCGACGCCCTGGTGGTTCACCACCCGCAGGCCAAGTACTTCGACATCTGATGTCGGGCGACCGCTTTCGCATCCTCCTGACTGGCCATTTTCGGCAGGGCGAGGTGATCTGTCAGACGGCAGTTTCGTCGCGTGATGCGTCTCGGGACGAAGCCATCGACGGGCCGTGGCTACGGGAAAAGCAGCGCCTGGGCGACCGGCTGTTCGACGGCCCGATGTGTCGCTACGAGTCGCACAATGTGAGCGACGGCCGCCTGGTCTTGAACGTCAGCCGGACGAGCTACAAGGTCTTCGTCAACACGAACCTCTTCGGGCCGGCGGATCTGCCGAGGTCGTGCTGCTGCAACCCTATCGGCGTCTCGGCGACGCTCTGGTGCGGCGACGACATGCTCCTCTTCGGTCGGCGGGGCGATCGGCGTCGCGTACTACCCGAACCGGCTGCACCCATTTGCGGGCAGCCTGATGTGGGGCGACTCGATCGACGTCTTCGCCGAGTGCCGTCGAGAGCTGGCCGAGGAATTGTCGCTAAGTGACAGCGACGTGCCGTCGCTCGTGGTGGCGGGGCTGGTCGAGGATGTCGACCTTCGTCACCCGGAGGTCGTGCTCCACGCACGCACGCCTTTGCCCTCGACGGTCGTGGCAAAACGGCTGGATCCGCAAGAGCACGACGCGACGCACGCGGTCGCGGCTTCTGCCGAAGGCATAAGGCAGGCTTTGGGAGACGATCGGTTCACGCCCGTCTCACACGCTTCAATGTGGCTCTTGCTCCAAGCGTGGGCGGTATAGTGAGGTGTGCCCGACTACTCCGCCGATTTGCACCTCGCCATCCGCCTGGCCAAGGAGGCGGGCGAGATCGCACTGGGGCACTACGGCACGGTGGATCGGCTCACCAAAACCCACGCCGCCACAACCGACGAAGCCGTCACCGTCGCCGACCGGGCGGCACAGGCCGTCATCGTCAAGGGCATCCGTGCGGCGCATCCTGACGACGGCGTCATCGGCGAAGAAAGTGACGACGGCCAAGCCATCACGGCCGACAACCTTCAGCCGCACGGCCGAAACTGGGTCATCGATCCGATCGACGGAACCAACAACTTCATCGCCGGCCTGGGCAACTGGGCCATCTGCATCGGTCTGCTCGACGACGGGCACCCGGTGGCGGGCGTCGTCTATGACGTGACCCGAAACCTGCTGTATGCAGGCGGCAAAGGCATCAACGCCACCATCAACGATCGGCCGACGCTCGCCTTGGACGACGACTGGTCCGACGCCAGCGTGCTGATGCTGACCAGCAACCTGCTCGACCCGGCTGGCAATGCCCCAGGCTGGTCGTCGGCCTTCTTGAGCCAGACGAACTGGAAAGTCCGCATGCTCGGCAGCGCCGCGATCGAATCAGTCATGGTCGGCGCCGGCATCGCACATGGGGCGGTGACCATCAACGGCAAATTGTGGGACTGCGTCGCCCCCGCCGCCTTCACGCTGGCGGCGGGCGGAGTGGTGACCAAGGTCGACGGGTCGCCGCTGTTTCCGTACGACGTCTCCAGCTACCACGGGGCCAAGGTGCCGTTTGTCACTGCGGGGCCGGCCTCGCTCGACGGGCTGGTCTCGCGGCTTCGTGACGAGTGAGCGCGGCAACGAAAAGCCGCCCCGCGTGACACGCGGGGCGGCGGCTGAGCCTTGCTGTCGCATCGGGTGTCAGACGGAGAGCCCGAACGTGGAGCGGAGGATTCCGAAGTCGGCAAGGTTGGTGTTGCCGTCGTAGTTGAAGTCGCCGCTGGTCCACAGGCCGGTGCCCGAGCCGAAGCCGGCCCGAAGCAGACCGAAGTCGGCGAGGTTGACGGTTCCGTCGAGGTTGGCATCGCCGGCGACGGTGTAGCGGATCAGGACGCTTGTCGCATCGACCGCTTGGCCTAGGAAGTTGGCGACGCCGAGGGTCGAGGACAGGCCGTAACCGATGGCAAAGTTGCCGCCGGCGTTGCTGGAACGGATGCCGTCGCCGTTGAACGCGCCGCCGGCGTAGCCGTCTTGGATGAGCCCGGCGATGGTGTTCAACGGGCTGGCTCCTGCAAAGTCGACGATGACGCCGTTGTCACGGATGTCAAGGAATCCATCGGCAGCACCCGCGTTGTTGATGGAGAGGCTGTTGACGCTGAAGCACCTTGTCACCACCGCCGGCGATGTCGACTTCGCCGCCGTCACCGATCTGAAGTACATCCAGGGAGTCGCTTGCCGCGAAGGTGACACGGGCCAAGCTGCTGTTGTCCGTGTTGATGAAGACGTCGTCGTTGCCCGCCTGCGTGTCGAGATCGATACCGAAGCCGAGCGCATTGTTGACGTTGACGATGTCATCACCACCACCACCGAAGACGTTGTAGTCGACGAAGGTGGAGACGTTGATGTTGAACGTGTTCGCCACGCTACCGCCGAAGACGTTGACGGTGTTTGCGTTCGAGTCCCACGTCACCGTCCCGCTGGAGTTTCGGCTGATGTTGAAGCCGTCCAGTATGTACGTGTCGCCGAAGCCGTTGGCCGCATCGTTGTAGTTCAGCGTGTCGTTCCCGCCGAGCATGTTGACGTCGACGGTGCCATCGACGAGCTCGACCGTGTTGGCGTTGCCGACGTTGACGGTGTCGTTACCGTTCCCGGTATTGATCGTCGCGTCCGTTGAGAAGGTCAGCGACTGAACGTTGACGGTGTCGTTGCTGTTTCCGGCGTTGACGACCACGTCTTCAACCAGGCTGTACGAGATGCCGTTGATGAGCAGCTGGTTGGTGAGCAGGTTGGTGGTGACGGTGTACGTCGAGCCGACAAGACCCTGTCCCTGGACGATCGCGCTGTCATTGCCCGCACCGCCGTTGAAGATCAGGTCGGCGTCGTAGAAGGCGATGCCCGTCGAGCCGTCGCCAAGAACGAAGTCGTCGTCACCGCCGCCACCATTGACGTTCAGATCGAGGTTCGCAGGCAGGCCGCCGTTGCCCAGCAGGCTGATGGTGTTGTTACCGGCATTGGCGTCGAGATCGAAGAGTTCGACATCGTTGAAGAAGCGAAGTGTTCCGCCGATCTCTTTGGTGAAGTCGTGGCTTGACGCGGGGGTGAACAGATCGGGCGCGACGCTTGTGATGTCGTACGGGTCATCGCCACCGTCGCCGGTGTCGTCGAGCAGGATGCGGTCGAAGCCACCAACGCCGCCCGAGAAGGTCAGGACGCCGCTGATGAAGGTGTCAAAGTCGTTGCTGGCTGCGGCGACGTTGAGTGTGTCGTCCCCGCCGTTGCCGACCACGGCAAGTGTCAAGCTCGACCGGACGCTGTTGGCATCGACGATGTCATTGCCGCTACCCAGCACCAGGTTGAACACCTCCGTACCCAAGCCCGCGGTAAAGACGCCGCCCGTGCCCCCGGTCAGGGTCGAGTTGTTGAACGTTCTGATCGCGATCGCACCCACGTTCTGAGCGAGATAGTCGAACGTGTCGTTGCCGGCTTGCCCGTCGAAGAGGACATTGGCGTCCATGTTGGCGATGCCGTTGGAGCCGTTGCCGATGCGCAGCGTGTCGTTGCCGTCGCCACCGAAGACGTCGAAGTCCTGGGAGACCAGGAATGCGCCAGGGGCCCCGAATTCGATGACGTTCGAGCCGGTGTTGGCCGTCAGGTCGACATCGAGGATGTTGGCGTTCCAGTTGATCGACGAACCTGGTTCACTGCTCTTCGTGAACACGTACGGGAAGGTGCCGGCGACGCTGTTGAAGAGGTAGCTGTCGTCGAAGCTATCGATCGAGTCATCGATGCTCAGTGCGTTCGTCCCCGCACCGGCGTTGATGAACAGCTCGTCGCTGATGAAGTTCGAGTCGAAGTCACCACCGCCGACGTTGAAGGTGTCGTCGGCGGTGCCGGCGTTGATGGTGGTGTCACTGCCGAGACCGTCGACGTTGTAAACTGTCGAGACATCGGCACCGGTGATGGTTTGCGTCTCGATGCTGTTGAGCGAGAACACGCGGGTGCTTTTGGCGGTGCTCGAGGCCGTGAGAGTCCACGTGTCGCCGCCTGCACCGTCGGCACTGTCGGAGTACCTGACAAGGTCGGTACCAGTACCGCCGTTGATCGTCACGTTCGACAAGACGAACGTAGTCGATGTCATCGTCATCTGGAGCGATGTCGACGAAGTCGTTACCGGATCCGAGGTTGACGACCACGGTCTTGCCGCTGGCAAGCCGATCGATGTCGACATCGTCACCACCGGCACCCGTGTTGATGATGACCGATGTGAACTCGGACTCGGGGATAAGTTCGCGTGCGCCAGAGATCGTTGAGCCGTTCTGGTACTCGAATTGTGCATTGGTACCGGAACGCTCCAGGTCGACGTTGTCGACCAGCACGCCGTCGATGTCGCCGTTGATGACGACGGTGTTCGTAGCCGCGTTGAGGTTCGCGTGGAACGTGTTGATCTGACTCGGCAGGTTGATCGTGTAGCCGTACACATCGCGGAGGAAGGTTGCGTTGTCGTCCGTGATCAGCGAGCGACGACCGAACCCGCTGGTGCGGCCCGAGTTCATGAGGTCGTCCGGGTGCGTCGGACCGGAGTAGCCGCCTCCACCCTCGAAGAGGTGCCCGCCGCCGTTCTCCGTGATGGTGTAGAGGTCGGTCCCGCCGATGCGGACGGTCTTCAAGTCGGCAGAGCTGTCGAAGGGGTCGTTGACGCCCGAATCGACGAGGAAAGTCGCTGACCTTGAGGAAGCCGGTGCTGTCGAGAATGCCCATCGCATGCCCGATCTCGTGGACGATCGTGCGATAGAAGTCGTTGCCTGCGTCCGCCGCACCGCCGACGGCCTCTGCGGTGAAGAGGTTCTCGAGCGACGTGAACTCGCTGTCGTCCGGGATGCCGCCCGCGTCGACCAACGGGTCGAAGTACCAGGTCGTCCCGAGGTTGTCCATGGTCACGGTCGCCGCATCGGGCTTGCGGTCGGTCGAATCGTCACGGCTGAAGCTGCCCGCCGACCCACGCCCGCCGATGTCCGCGGCGTTGACGGTGAGCTGGTAGGTGTCGTTCTGGTTGGAGCCGGTGTCGTCGTAGTTGAAGTCGACGATGACCGCTTCCCAATCCGAAATGGCACGACGGACAATGTTGCGAGCGACGTTCTCGTTCGACCCGTAAGACGCGAAATTGTCGGCGAACTCGTTGGCCCAGTTGATGGTCGCGAGCAGCCGACGCGTCTCCAACGATTCGATCGGCACGAGGCCGACACGCTGCGGGACAGATGGGTGTTGGAACAGACGACGAGCGACGCCCGCGACAGCGGACGTGAGGGATTGACGGGTCATATTCTGGCCTCCGGTGACATACCACAAGGGTCCGATTGCCGTACTTTCGGCAGCCGGTCCAGCAGCATCACGGAACGGATGCCTCAGGTCAAGATTATTCCTAACCCCTTTGCCGCACTTAGGATACATCGACAGGTATCGCCGCCTCCATCGATCATCTAGGGTGCGCCACTTCCATCCGAGGCGGACCACTCAGCAGGTCGCGGAAAGCGATAGACCGTCCCGTGGCCACCAAGCAACACGGCTAACCTCGTCACATCGGTTCGTGCTCGATCGTCCGGTCGTAGACCTCGAGCAGCTTCGATTTGTCGAAGATCATCTCCTGCCTCGTCAGGCCGACCAAGTCGTAGACGCTGGTCAGCTCGATCGCATCGACCGGGCAGGCCTCTTCGCACATGCCGCAGTAGATGCAACGAAGCTCATCGATATCGAACTTGATCGGATACTTCTCCCGATCCTCCCAAGGGCTTTCGCCGGCCTCGATGTGAATGCAATTCGCCGGGCAGGCGGTCGAGCACATGAAGCAGGCGACGCACTTGACGCGGCCTTCCTCGTCCTTGTTGAGCCGGTGCACGCCCCGATAGCTGCTGCGGAAGATGCCGCCTTCTTCGACCGTCTTGTCCTCGCGACGCTCTTCGGGGTACTGGATGACGCGGTGCTCGTCTTTGACGACGACCTGGAACAGGTGCCGCATTGTCGTGCCCAAGCCCTTGAAGACCTGCGGCAGGTAGAACTGATCGCTGAGCGTCATCTTCGGCTCGCGAATCGTGAAGTACGTGCCGTCATCTTCGGTCGTCGTACCGATCGGCCGAGTCATGACCTCCGGGGCCGTCTCCTGGGTCGGGCCCTCGGAAAGATTGGTTCGAACCTTGTCGTGCTTGACGGTCTCGGGCATGGCTGATGAGCATAGTGCGTCGCGTGTCGATGTGCGGCGACGCCGGGAACCAATCGACGTGAAAGATCACGCCATGAAAGATCAGGCCGCTACTTCGGGGCGTCGGCGTCGTAGCTGACGAGCCCGCCGTGACCGCCGGCCAGCGACGTGTTGCTGCCCGCGCCACCGGCGCCGAGCAGTGACTGGCCGTCCTGCTCGTTCCGCATCTTGCGACGCGAGACGCCCTTGGGCATCGGCGTTCGGCGGTACCGGCTGCCGGGAACGTTGACCCGGGCGTTCTGGTTCTCACCCGCCGGAATGACGAAGCTGCCGATGACGATGACCGCCAGCACCACCACGTTCAGCCCCAGAAAGGCCAGCGCCTGCCAGCCGTCGAGGCCGTCGATGGTCGGATTCCCGCCGATGCCGAAGGCGTAAACCAACAACGTCGTCGCCACGATCAGCACGAGCATGATCGGAATCAGACCCTTCCAGGCGATCTGCATGAGCTGATCGAACCGGAACCGTGGCAGGCTCCAACGGACCCACATGAAGACAAACAGCACCAGCACGGCCTTACCGAAGATCACCATCGCCCGGAAGATGCACTCGATGATGCTCGTCGTCACGCTCGCCGGGGCACCTTCGGGACGCGTCTCGAAGAGAGCCTGGATCACCCAGTCCAGGTAAGGAACGTGCCACCCGCCCCAGAAGAGCGCGACCAGCACCAGCGACGTCGTTACCATGCCCGCGTACTCGGCCAGGAAGAAGAGGGCGAACCGCATCGAGCTGTACTCGGTGTGGTATCCGCCCACCAGCTCCTGCTCCGCCTCGGCCATGTCGAACGGCGCCCGGTTGGCCTCGGCATGGATGCAGATCAGGAACAGCATGAACGCCAGCGGATGGGCGAACATGTTCCAGGCCGGGATGAAGCCGAACCAGTAGTCGACCTGCTTGTCGACGATGAGCGCCAGGTCCAGCGTGCCGAACATGATGACGACGATCAGCGCGCTCATGCCGAGCGGAATCTCGTACGAAATCATGTTGGCCGTCGCCCGCAGACCGCCCAGGAAGCTGTACTTGTTGTCGCTGGCCCACCCGCCGATGACCACGCCGTACACCGCCAAGCTCAGCACGGCCAGAACGAACAGGATGCCGATGTTCAGGTTCGCGATCTGGAAGTGGTATCGGTAGTGCACCGGCACGCGGTAGCCGCTGACAAGGCCGTCGTCGTACACCTCGGCCGCATCCGCCAGGTCGACCGGCGTGACGAACTCTGCGTCATACGGGAGGTAGTGCCGGATCGCTGCCTCGGCCTCTTGCCCCAGTCGGCCGTCCAGGCCTGCGGTCTCGGCAAAGGCCACGTCGTTCAACCGACTCGCATCGACGGTGATGGTCGTCTGCGTCTCCTTGATGCCGCCCCAAGGAATGACCGCGATCGAGATGATGACCACGATGATCATCACGATCGGGGCCAGGCTGAAGAGGATGCGGTCGACCCCCTTGCGGCCGTAATCCTCCTTCACCAGGAACTTGAGCCCGTCCGCCAACGGCTGGCCCAGGCCCCAGAAGTGGAACTTGGGCATGAACGACAGCCCGAAGTTGAAGCCGACGCGGTTCGGGCCGATGCGGTCCTGCACCCACGAAGCGGTCTTGCGCTCCAGCAGAATCAGGTACGCCACCGCGCCGAGCACGACGAGGTGGAACGTGAAAGCCAGGATCACCCAGTGATACGCCGCGACGTACGTCCAGACGGTGTCGATCAGGTCGGCCGGCGGGAGCAGAAACATCGAGGACATCAGCAAATTCGGTCAAGGCCGCACGATCGGCGGCGGGGTACGGGGGCGGGCAGGCCCGAAGCATAATCACCTGGCCGGCTACGTCCAAGCTGCGACAGAAACAGCCGCAACCCCACGCCGCCCGCATCGGCGGGTCAGTCTCGCGACGACAGCTTCTCCTTGTAAAGCCGCACGATCGACGCGACGTGGCGATCGAAGGACAACACCTCTCTCAGTTCCGACAGGTGCGACCGCATCTTCTGGTTCGCCTCGGGAGCGACCGCATCCCGCAAGGCGGGCATCAAATCACCCGCGACGACCACCCGGCCGTGCCGGCCGTCGGTGATCGTCTCCATCGCGCCCGCCTGCGGCGTGCCGACCACCGGCACCCCGCACGCGAGCGCTTCCAGCGTTACCAGCGACGACGGGTCGTTCCTCGACGCGTGCACGAAAACCGTCGACGCCCGGTACAGCTCGGCCATGTCGCGACGCAGGCCGAGCCACGCGACGCGGTCGCCAAGCGAGGACGGCCCGCTGCCGCATAAACCGTTCGACGTCTTTGCGATCTTCACCCACGACGGCCAGCCGCAGGTCTGGAATGGCTTTGACGGCATCGAGGACCAGATCCAGCCCCTTACGCTTCCAGTCGTTGCCGACGAAGAGGGCGACCGGCCCGGGCGACTTGAAGATGCGGTCGTCGGCCTTGGCACCGTCGGGCGTGTAGCGATCGAGACTGACACCGTTGGGAATCCTGGCGATCCGGGTGTCGGGAAGCGTCTTGTGGAACCGGCGAAGATCACGCTCGTTTCGCTCGCTCAGGGCGATGAACGTCGTCTTGTCGTGCCCGGCATACGCCCGCTCGACCCGCGCGTAGCGACGACGGCGCGGGTTGCTCCACCAGGACAACCGGCTTCCCACATCGGCCGCGACGCCGGCGTGCGGGTGGTAGATATCTGGCACAAGCCCGACCACGGGCAACATGACGTGGACGAGGTCCGGCTTAAGCCGTTGCAGCTCCTGTGCGACGGCGACGGCGAAGTGCTGATAGCGAGACGTCCGAAGTCGGCCAGACTGCGGCACGAGAACATCCGCCGGGTTGCTCGAGGCGATGACGATCGGCTCGACGCCCGATGACGGCAGGGCATCGGCAAGGTCGCGCGTGTACCGCTCGGCCCCGCCGCGAGCCGGGTCGCCGTGGAGAATGACAAGGGCTACCCGCATCTTTGAACGAACTACGGAAGCTCCGCGGGATCGGCAGATGCCGTGATGATCGTCCCGTCGCCGAGTTGGAAGACACGACCGCGTAGCCACGTCGGCAGCATCATTAGCGGCGTTCGAGAGCCCGTTGATGACCGGCGGGACGAGGCCAAGAAGCAACGCGCCACCCGCCGAAATGGCGACGGCGGCGATGAGCGGCCAGGGTTGCATCGGCGCCTTGTACGCGACGGCCGGCTCCCCTTCGAGTCGCGGCGGCGTGGTCGTCGTCAGACGGGCTCAGGATCATCGCGCTGAGGATCTTCAGGTAGTACCCGGCGGCGATGGCGGCGTTGATGGCGGTGGCGATGACGAGCACCCACATGGCCGTCCGCACGGACCCGCTCGGCGTCCTGAGCCAGCTCCAGAGCCGGCCGGAACACGTAGAACTTACCGAGGAACCCGACGGTCAGCGGGATGCCGATGAGGCTGATGCAGCAGACGGCCATGGCAGCGGTCAGCAGCGGATGTTGCCTCCCGACGCCGCGGATCTCGTCGTACGTCTCGGCCGAGGTCGCGGGCGGACGGAAGACGTTGCCGTCGCTGTCGGTGATTCGCTCTCGGGTCGGCAGCATCATCAGCACGCCGAAGACGCCGGCGTTCATGACGCCGTAGGCCACGAGGTAGAACAGGACGCCCGCGGCAGCGGTCCGGACCACGTCGTGGTCCCCGCCGGCGACGGTCCCAGCCGCGGCCATGGCGGTGAGGGCGACGAGCATGTAGCCGCTGTGGGCGATGCTGCTGTAGGCCATGACCCGCTTGAGGTTCTTCGTCAGCAACGCCATCGTGTTGCCGACGGTCATCGTCACGATGCTGACGACCAACAGGATCTGCCAGACCATCTCGGACAGAATGCTGCCCGACATCGCAGACTCGCCCGCACCGCCGGCGACCAAAATCTTCACCAGCGCCACCACGCCCACGGCCTTGGGAACGAAACTCAGCAGTGCCGTCACCGGCGTCGCGGCACCCGTGTAGACGTCGCCGGCGTAGAAATGTAAGGGAAAAGCTGCCAGTTTGAACGACAGACCCAGCAGCACCAACACGAGGGCCATCGTCGCCCAGACGCCGTTGGCAGGGTTCTTCAGTGCGACCGTGATCTCGGTCAGGTTGGTCGTCCCGGTGACCCCGTAGAGGTAGGCAAAGCCCAGCAGCAAGATGGCTGCGGACATGGCCCCGAGGTAGAAGTACTTGACGCCTGCCTCCTGGGCGCTGGGCAGGGGCCTCCCCATGACGACCAGGACGTAGGTCGGGATGCTCGCCAGCTCGATGCCCATGAACAGGAGCATCGTGTCGTTCGACGCCCCGACGAGCATAATTCCCGCAAGACTGAGCAGAAGCAGCCCGAAGTACTCTGCAGAGTCAAGGCCCACGTGGAGCGCGCCTGTTGCCGGTCTGGTCCTTGTTTGTCGGCCAGGAGAGCAGCACCAGCGGAATGGCGACCACCACGACGAGCACCCGCACGTAAGCCGCTAGGCCGTCTGCTGTTACGGCGCCGGTGAAGTCTGCTCCGCCCGGGGTGCGGACGACGGCAAGCAAGCCGGCGGCCACGAGCCCGCCGATGGCGACCCACGGCACGAGTCGGCGGACGCCGGGCCCCGAGACGCCGAAGAGGAACAGGACCAGCGCGGTCGACACGACCACGATCTCCGGGAGCAATAACGAGAAAAGTTCCATCAGCAGTTGGCTCGCGTCTCGCGGCAGGGTCGGGCGTCGGCTCGGTCGTTTACGGGGTCGGAAGCGTACCCGACGGCGTGTCGGCCGCGGCCAGGTTCAGCGGGGCCAGCGACAGGCCGACGTCGGAAACTTCCGGAACGGCGACGATCGCCGCCGACTCCACCGGAAGCCGGGCATTCTGAACGTCGCCGGTCACGCTCTGCAAAATCGGCGACGGGAACACGCCCAGCACGATCACCAACACCGCCAGCGGCGTCAGGATGGCGACCTCGCGCGGGTTCAAGTCAAGCGACCGAGTCGGGCTCTGACCCTCGTGGCTCGTGTGGTCCGTCGACGGAAGCTTCAGCGGCCCGAAGACCAGCTTGGCCACCATGTGCAGCATGTAGATCGCACCCAGCACCACACCCAGGGCGGCGAACGCTCCGTAGATCGGGCCGAGGTGCGGACTGGTGAACGCACCGAGGATCGTCAGGAATTCACTCACGAAACCGTTCGTGCCCGGCAGGCCGATGCTGCTCATCGTGAACAGCACCAGGAAGAAGCTAAAGACCGGCATCACCTTTCCGAGGCCGCTGTAGTCGGCGAACATTCGGGTGTGGAAGCGGTCGTAGATCATTCCGATCAGCAGGAACAAGGCCCCGGTGCTGATGCCGTGGTTGATCATGTAGAACACGCTCCCCTGCATTCCATGATCATTCAGAGCGATCAGACCAAGGACACAGAAACCTAAGTGGCTGACGGATGAATAAGCGACCAGCTTTTTGACGTCCTTCTGAACCCATGCGATGAGGGCTCCATAGATGACGCCGATGATGGCCAGGATGGCGACGATCGGAATGACCGACTCGGCCATGACCGGCAGCAGGCCGGTCGCGGAGACCGACGGGGCACTGATGAGGCCGAGCGGAATGACGACGACGAGCAGGCCGTAGGTGCCGAGCTTGAGCAGCACGCCCGCCAGGATGACGGAACCCGCCGTCGGCGCGACCGTGTGGGCCAGCGGCAACCAGGTGTGGACCGGGAAGAGCGGCACCTTCACCGCAAAGCCGGCGAACAGGGCGACGAACAGCAGCACCTTCGACGTCGGGTCGGTCACGTTGAGCTGAGCCCAGGCCGACATCGTTTCGAGGCGGAAGCTGCCGGCGTTGACGCCGATGAACAGCAGGGCGGCCAGCGTGAAGACGCCGCCCACGAACGTGTAGAGGAAGAACTTCTTGGCGGCGTACTCGCGATCGAGGCCGCCCCAGATGCCGATCAGGAAGAACATCGGCACGAGCGTCAGCTCGAAGAAGACGTAGAACAGGATCGCGTCCCGGGCCAGAAACGTCCCGATCATCGGCGTGACGAGCAGGGTCAGCCAGAAGTAGTACCCCTTCTCAGACTTCTGCGTCGACCCGAAACTGCTCAGGAACACCAACGGCATGAGCGCGGCCGTGAGCAGCACCAGCCAGTAGCTGACGGGCCCGATGCCGAGCCGAACGCCCAGGCCAAGGGCTTCGATCTGGAGCCAGTCGGGCGCGTAGGCGTCCGTGGTTCCGCCGAGGCCGGCACCGAGGAGCAGGAGTGCCAGGGCAAGCTCGATGAAGCTCGTCGCCAGGGCGATCGTCCGCGCCATCCCCGCCGGTACGACGAGGATGAGCAGGGCCGCCAGCGTCGGCAAGAGGATGAGCGTCGCGAGCAGCATCGGGTAGAAAGTCTTGAAGTTCCGTGAAAACGAGTCGAATCTCTCGGCGGGCTACAGAATCGCGACCACCGCGACAATCACCGCGACGCCCAGCAGCATGCCGACGGCGTAGCCCTGAAGTGCGCCGCGTTGCGTCAGCAGGCTGGTCACTCGACCTGCCCCGCCCGCCAGATGCCCAAAGCCGTTGACGGTGGCATCGAGGAGGTCGTCGAGGACGTTGAGGATCTTGCCGAGGGTACGGAGCGACCCGACGACAAGGACGTTGTAGATCTCGTCGACGAAGTACTTGCCGTCGAACAACCGCGCGAAGGGGCGGAACGTATGGGCCAGGCTTGCCGCCTTGTCGCGGTCCTTGAGGTGAAGCAAGTAAGCCAGCCCGATGCCGGCGATGGCGATGATCGAGCCGATGATGAGCCCCGGCAAGACCGACAGCAGGTAGCCGCCGAACGACTGCACCTCGTAGCCGAAGGCACCCGGGATCGGGGTCACATCGTTGAGGCCGAACTGCTGAACGGCCATGTCCCAGGCGTAGACGAAGCTCGCCGAGTCGCCCAGAAAGCTGCCGAGCCAGTGGAACGGGAACTGGAAGAAACCCGCGATGAGTGCTCCGACGGCCAGCACCGTCAGCGGCAGCATCATGACCATCGGCTCGTGGTCGTGATGGGCGTGGTCGTGATGCCCGTGGTCGTCGTGGGCGTGGTCGTGCGTGTCGGTGACGGTTTCGCCGTGAGGAGCGTCGACACCCGACTCGCCCGCATCACCGGCGGCCAGAGCGCTGTGGCTGCTGGTCGCGTGGGTGTCGTCGTGGTGATGGTCCGGCGCGGGCTCCGTCGGCACGACCGTCGGGCCTTCGAAGACCCGGAAGTAGAGGCGGAACGTGTAGTACGCCGTCATGAACGCCGTCAGCAGCAGGGTGAACCAGAGCAGGTACCCGACCCAGTCGCCCGCGGCATGCAGGTGGGCGAAGTGGATGATCTCGTCCTTCGAGAAGAAGCCGCTGGTCAGCGGGAAGCCGGCCAGGCACAGGCAGCCGACAAGGCACAAGATGCGGGTCTTGGGCAGGACGGTCTTGAGGCCCGACATCTTCCGCATGTCGAGGTGCCCCATCATCGCGTGCATCACGACGCCGCTCGAGAGGAAGAGCAGTGCCTTGAAGAAGGCGTGCGTGACGAGGTGGAACACGCCCGCCATCGGAGCCAGAACGCCGACGGCCACGAACATGTAGCCGAGCTGGCTGACCGTCGAGTAGGCGAAGACCTTCTTGAGGTCGAACTGCCGCAGGGCGATGGTCGCGGCGAAGAGGGCGGTGAACGTGCCGACGACGGTGATGGTCACCAGCGCCGCCGGGCTGCCGGCGAAGACCGGGCCGAGCCGTGCGATCATGTAGACGCCCGCGGTGACCATGGTTGCCGCGTGGATGAGGGCCGAGACCGGGGTCGGTCCTTCCATGGCGTCGGGCAGCCAGACGTAGAGCGGGAACTGGGCGCTCTTGCCGAAGGCTCCGAGCATGAGGGCGAACGGGATGTATTTCAACGCCCACTGCCGCTCCGCCGGGACGTAGGCCTCGGGGTTGACGGCCATCTCGACGAAGCCGTCGCCCAGGATGCCACCCTCGCCGAAGTAGCTGACGGTGCCGTAGCACCACCAGATGAGCATGATGCCGATGGCGAAGCCGAAGTCACCGACGCGGTTGACGAGGAACGCCTTCTTGGCCGCCTCGCGGGCGGCGGGTTTTTCGTAGTAGTAGCCGATCAGCAGGTAGCTACACAGGCCCACGCCCTCCCAGCCGAGGTAGAGCATGATGAGGTTTTCCCCCATCACCAGGCACGTCATCGAGAACAGGAACAGGCCCAGGTAGGCAAAGAAGCGCCAGTACCCGGACTCACCCTTCATGTATCCCGCGGCAAAGACGGTGATCAGGAAGCCGATGCCGCAGACGACGCTGAGCATGACCGCCGAGAGCGGGTCGAGCAGGGCCCCGGCGATGACCTCGAAGTAGCCGCCGGTGGCGCCGTCGACGCCGAGGTTCGCGACGCTGGGTCGATGAGCGACATCGACGCCCGCCCTCACGCGGGAGAGGGCCAGGGCCACGACCTGCTCCTCGTCGAGCGACGGCGGGACGCCACGTGACGCGGGGTCGCCGGCGGCGATCCAGGTGAACCAGTTCGACGTGAACAGCTTCACCTCGCCGTCGGGCAGATGGCCGCCGTGATGGTCGTCGTCGGCGTGAGCGTCGTCGGCGTGGGCGTCGTCGAGGGCGACGTCGTCGTAATCGCCTTCATGGCCGCCCGACGGGTCGAGAATCTCCGGCTTGCCGGCGATTCGTTCGTTGTAGGTGTCGCTGAAGGCGAAGCTGGCGTTGGTCTTGGCCCCGAGCATCGCGACGAGGATCGCCAGCGACAGCACGGCCGACCCGCCCACGCCGATCCAGATGGGCCAATGGCTTCGCCCGCCGAGCACGCGCTTCCCGGCAAAGCCCGCCACGGCCGCCGCGATCAGGGGCAGCAGGGGGATGAGCCAGGAGATCTTCGCCAGGGTGTCCATGAAGCGCGACGGGAAAAGGAGAAGTAGAAGGGCGAAGAGCGGAAGGTCGGAGTCGGCAGACGTCAGCAACAGTTACTCGCGAAGCTCTTTCCAAGCCTCGCTGTCGACGGTTCCCTTTTGACGGAACAGCAGCACGACGATGCCCAGGGCAAGCGTCGCCTCGGCAGCGGCGATGACGAGGAGGAAGATCACGAACGCCTGACCGGCAACGTTGTTGTGGTAAGCCGCAAAGGCCACCAGGCTGATGGCCACGCCCTGGAACATGAGTTCCGTGCAGAGGAACATCACGATCAGGTTTCGCCTGGTCATGAACCCGATCATCCCCAACGCGAACATCAGGCCGCCGACGGCGAGAAAGTGTTGGAGGGCAAGGAGGTCCATGGGGCGGAGGGAATCGGAAGTTCAGGGGTCCCGCGTCGATCGCATCAGTTCTGCGGATACGCCTTCTGCCTGGGCGAAGCCGTGCCGTGGACCGGCAGGCTGTGGGGGTTGTCGTTGACCGGGGTGAACGGCATCGTCAGCGTGTCATCGCCGCCCGCTTGCTCGTCGGCACTGCCGGGCAGGATGCGTCGGCGGGCGATCACGATCGCCCCGATCATCGCCACGGTCAGAATCAGGCCCGCCACCTGCAACGCCACCGCCTGGCGGGTAAACAGGTAGACGCCCAACACCTGGATCCCGCCGCGATCCGCCTCTTGGGCGAACGCGAGTCGATTGTCGTAGGTGTACAGGTCGCCACGCGGAGCCGGCACAACGTTGTCGTCGCGGACGGCCACCTGCACGGAAACCGTTTCGGCGTCGACTTCGCTCTCGCTCAGTTCGCGGTCGCTCGTGACCAGGTACTGAGAGTCGATGACGCTCAGCCGCTTGTCGAGCTGCATCGGCGCCCGCTCGAAGATGACGAACAGCAGCATGCCTGCCGTGACGAAGCCGATGATGCTCGCCGCGACGGGAGCGCGGGCATTGGCGTCGTGGGCGGCGATGAAGGTTTTGGCAGCCGCTTCGCGACCGGCGACGCCCGTCTCTTCAGGCGCGGCATCGGCGGCGAGCATGATGACGAACGTGTACGTCACCAAAATGGCCCCGGCATAGATCGTGATCAACGCCACCGCGATGAACTCCGCGTACGCCAGCACGAACAAGCCGGCCGAGGCGAAGACGGTCAGGACGAAGTACAGGGCCGAGTAGACCGGCTGGGGGTGCGTGATGACCCGCACGCTTCCGCCGATGGCGATGGCGGCGAAGGCCCAGAAGTAGACGTTGTAGTACCCGGCCTTGATCAGCGCGACGATGCCGAACGACACCAGCGCCGCCGCCAAAAGCGACCCGCCGAGCCGACGCCAGCCGATCGCCTTCTTGCCCGGCAGCAGCAAAATCGTCGAGATCGCCGCGACAACGCTCAGCGCCATCACGACCAAGGGCGTCATCACGCCGGCTTCCGTCCGAAACGCCTCGTCCGGCAACGGGGCGACCAGGGCGGCGAGGGATTGAACGACAGGGGCGAAGGACATGGACGGCGTCGCGACGGGGCGGCTTCCGGCGGCGAAGCTGCCGACGGGCGGCGAGCATAGAGCCGCTCCCGAAGCCCCGCAACATGCGCCCGTTTCGTCACAACCCCACGTAAGGCCCAAGCCCGTCCAGCAACACCCCCAAGCCCAGCAGACCGGGCCTCAGGTAATCCATCAGCGGGTTGAAGAACAACACCAACAACACCGAACCAATCGCCAAGTAAGGCCCGAACGGCATCTCACGTCCACCTTGTCGCACCAGCCGAACCACCGCAAAAGCCAATCCCACCAGCGCCGCCGGAAAGACAGCAATCGACGCCGGCCCCGCACCGATGCAGCAACCGACCCCGAACATCAGATCGACATCGCCCAGCCCCATCGCCTCACGACCAAACGCCAGCGACCCGGCCACACGAATCAACCAAATCACGCCCGCCCCGATCAACCCGCCCAAGACCGCACCCGCGGCAGAGGCGACCGGACGAATGTCGGCCAGCGACGCCGCTTCGGCCGCCAACGGCCCCAGTGCCAGCCACGCCCCGAGCAGGCCCAGCCCGATCGGCAGGGCAAGAAACGCAACCTCCCACAGCATCTCCAGGCGAACCTTGCCCGGCGGAAGCATCTCCCCGCCGTCACGCTCCAGCTCCGGCATGCCGTCTGCAAAACTCTGCCGAAGCACGCCCACCCGCAACAAGACCAACGCCAGCACCCAGCCGGCCAGTCCGCCCAACGCCCACCCGAGCCCGACCGGGCCCACCGACACGTCCAAAGGCCCCGCAATCTTCCCGAAGATCGCGTGCAATACCACACCCACCACCGCAGGCAGGTAGCTGAGCGACCGCGGGATGATGTAGTGCTCCGCGTCGATCATCGACGCCGCCAACAGGCAGAACACCAGCGTCAACACGATCGCCAGCATCGGCCAATCCACCCGTGCCCGCGTATCGACCCGCACCAAAGTCATCGCCGGCTGACACCGCGACAGGCCCGGGGACTTCCACCCGTTCCAGCGACCGCCACTCGCGAGTCCGCTGCGTCACCTCGGGCCTCGACCGCTCCACCGCCGGCGTCGGCGGGCCGAGCTGGGGGCCGGCGAAGAAAAAACTCGCGTACAGCCCGACAAACAGCAGTGCCGTCGCCGCCTCGACGATCGGGTACCGCACGCTGATCGGCAGCCGGCAGTTCCGACACCGGCCACGAAGCCACATCCAGCCCAGGATCGGCACGTTGTCGTAAATCTTGAGCCGAACCCCGCACCGTGGACACCGGCTCGGCGGATGGCTCAGCGACCGCATCTGACGCAGCCCGAACCGCCACCACGAATCCCCCTCCTCCGGCTCGACCTCCGGCAAGCGATACACGATCACGTTGAGGAACGAGCCGCAACAGGCACCGAGTGCAAACAGGAAAATGAGGGCGAGCCCGTCCGAGCGGATCGATCATGCGGCAAAGGGCATCGTCCGATGTTCAGGCCCCGCCGGCAAGGCGATCGGCGGGTACATTGATGTCGTGACCAAGAAAGCTGCCGAAACTCGCCGGCTGGCGCTACGCATCATGACGATGCCCAAAGACACCAACCCGTACGGCACAGTCTTTGGGGGCGTCATCCTTTCTCACATCGACCAGGCAGGCTTCGTCGAAGCACGCGCCCTGGGCTGCCACCGCTGGGTCACCGCCGCCATGACGCAAGTCAGCTTCGACGCCCCCGTCCGCCTCGGCGACGTCGCGACCTTCTGGACCCGCACCATCCGCAAGGGCAACTCGAGCATCGACGTCCGCGTCGACGTCGAGGCCGAACGATTCGACAGCGGCGAAAGCATCGGCGTCACGACGGCCACCCTCACGATGGTCTCCGTCGACCCGGCCGGCAAACCCATTCCCTTCGCCAATCCCCCGACGGCGGCCTACGAAGTGGCCCGGTAGGCCGAACAGCTCTTCCCGAACCTGCGTCATTCTGGGCAATCGCATCCAGTCGCAGGACCTCGACCTGGCCAATAGCGCCATCCGGGCGAGGTCCTTCGGTTGCGCTCAGGATGACGGTCCAGTGGCCGGGGTTGCCTGTTGGACTTGTTCGTGAAGATGAATTCGCGTCAGCAGGAACCGATGGCCGAACGCCTCGCGGTACGTCGCACCGACCGACTCACCGAGTTGCCTGGCCTCTGCCGGTGACCAGGCTTGGCGGACGCTGAGCCGCGCGTCGTGCCGAACCATGGGGCCGGCGGTCAGGGTGAACAGCCGAATCCAAAGGGCTGCACGCCGGCGCCGAAGCAGGTCCGCCGCCACCCACCCGCGTCGACAGACCCGCGTCATTTCCCGCAGAATGGTCGCGGCGTCGTCGGCATCGAAGTGGTGCAAGGCCATCTGACACACGCCGACATCGAACGCACCGTCGGCAAAGGGCAGCCGCAACGCGTCGCCCCGCACCAGCGTGCCGGTAGCACAGGCGAGCGTCCCTGCATGAAAGTCGAGCCCGACTGTCGGCCAGCCGGTGGCACCGGCGAAGTCGTTCGATCCGCAGCAGACATCCAGTACAGAATTCGGCTCCCCCGCAATCTCTCGAATCGCCCGAGCCGTTGCCCGGTTGTAGCCGAGGGCGTGGTTGATCCGGCGGATGAACCGCAGTGACCGCTCCAGGTCGGCCGCATCGGCATCGGGTGCGTCCATCCATTCCGGCTCGAGTCGGGCACGCACAGCCGCCGAGGGTAGAGCCGCTTCGCTCAGCACAAGAACAGCCTCAGAGCCGCGGGCTTACAGCCCGCAGGCAGCGTCCTCCGTCTAAAGAACATTCGCGGGTACAGGAGCATTTGCGCTTCCGAGTTGGGCACTCGCAAGCGGGACGCTTGTTCGACGTTCCGGTGCTACCTGCGGGCTGTAAGCCCGCGGCTTCGGGACGATCAAATCGCTGAGCAAGCTCCGCGGCTCCCCAGTCTTCAATCCCGCATCCGACAACCCGCCGCACTAGTTATCCGAGTCATTACGCTTTTGGAACGTCGGAATCGACCCGAGCTGTTGCTGCTGAAATTGAAGCTGCGAGAGCGCCAGTTCCATGTCGAGGAACTGCTTCTGCAACCGAGCTTCCTTAACCAAGACCTGTTCCTCGATGCGCTCGATCTGCTCCTCGTAAGCAGCTGTCCGCTCGTCGAGGACCTGGGAGGCACGAGTCACGACACCGTCCACCGGGTCGGTCAGGTCGCCGATGACGTTCTGAAGCTGGTGACCGAAGCCGATGCCTTCGCCGTCGGAGTCGGTCGCGGTGAACATCTCCATCACCGCGTCCGGATCGTCGGCCAACGCGGCCGCGAAGCGTTCCTCGTCAAACTCCAGCTTGGCGCCTTCGCCGATCTGAATGCCGATGTCCGCCAAGATGCGATACGTGGAAGACCCCTCGCCGTAAATTCGGTTCACGAGGCCGTAGACCACCGACTCGGCCCGGCTCACGCTCGGCTCGCCCAGCAGCACGCCGCGACGGTCGGTCTCCTCGTTGTAGCCAGAGTTGTCATCGATCGTGTCGCGGAACGCGTTGAACGCCTCGATCATCGTCTTGACGTCTTCAAGCACCCCTTCCTGGTCGGCCGTCACCGAGACTTCGATCGTTCGGCCGACGGTGGTCGCGTTGAGGTCCAGCGTGACGCCCGGCAGGGCGTTTTCGATGGTGTTGGTCGTCGAGGTGACGGTCAGCGGTGCCAGCCCTTGGTCGCCGCCGATGAAGACGACCGCGTCGCGTGCCTCTGCGATCGTCCGCGTCGCCAGCCCGGTGGTGCCCGCATCGAAGGTGAAAGCCCCGGCCGTCCCGCTGTTGCGAGCGCTGAGCGACAAGCGCCAAGGCTCGCCGGGCGTGCCGTCGTTGAGCAGTTCCGCCCGAACGCCGTAGCCGAGCTGATTGATCTTGTCGCGGACGTCCTCGAGCGTGTCGCCCGCTTCGACTTCGATCTTCGCCTCGAACGATCCGTCCGCCACGCCGTCGTCGAAGGCACCCTCGATCCGCAGCGCCTCGGCCGAGCCGCCGGTGACGTCTTCGATAATGAGGCTGCCGATCCCGCCGGCGTTGTCTTCGATGACCAAGCCGTCGCCGGCGTCGTTGACGCGGGCGGTGACGTCGAGCGTCAAGGCGTTGATGGAATCGATGACGTCGCCCAGCGTGTCGTACGACCCGACAGACAAATCGATCTCAGCCGTCTGTCCGGCAGAGTCGGTGATGCTGAACGTGCCCTGGCCGACTTCCCGGCCCAGGTCATAGCTGTCGAGCCGCGTCTCGCGATTGATAAACGCGCGTTGGAGACTCCCGCCGTCGACGACTTCGGTGGCGAGACCGAAGGTGCCCGCGATGCCGAGCTGCTCGGCCGAGCTTCCGCCGCCGTCGCTTTCGATGACGAGATCACCGGTGCCGCCCGAGACGTCTTCAAGTGCGATGCCGTTGCCGGCATCGTTGATGCGAGCGACGACACCAAGGCCGCTCTCGTTGACGTCGTCGATGATGTCTTCGAGGTAGCGGGTGCTCGTGAAGATCGTCCGCTCGTTGCCGGCACGGTCGGTGATGGTGAAGCTGCTTCCGTCGAGCCCCTGTCCGCCGCGAAGTTCATCGACGCGGATGCTGCCCGGGAGACTTGCGATCTCCTGGCCGAAGCCGTCATCGTCATCGACATCGATGGCGATGCCGAGTGCTTCGGCGACGTTGGCCCCATTGCGGCTCTCGACCACCATGTCCTTGTTGCCGCCGGCGTTGTTGGTGATGTTGAAGCCGCTGCGGTCGGCGTTGAAGGAGAGCGTGACCTCGCCACCCGTGGCGTCGTTGAACGTCGTGATGAGGTCGCCGACGGTGACGGCGGCGGAAAGGTCGATGTTGTACCGGTCGTTGCGTCGGTCGGTCACGCGAATGTCGTTGCCGGCTTCGAAGGTGACGCCCAGATCCGCCAGAAGGGTGTCGGTGGTCAAAGCGGCCAGGTTGCCGCCGGTGATCTTGGTCGACGTGGTCGCGTCGCGTGTATCGGTGCTGATGCCCAGGCTGTCGGCAGACGTGCCGCCCGCAAGGTCGCGAACGACGAGCGAGCCCGCACCGCCGCTCTCGTCGCGTAGGACCAGGCGGTTGTCCTCGATGGCTGCCGAGACGTCGGCATCCGGGTTGAAGTTGATCGCGTCCACGACCTCTTCGAGCGTCTGCAAACCGGAGGTGTCGATGACCGTGTCACGACCGGCCGCATCGGTGAGGCGGAACTTGCCCGCCGCCACGCCGTCGCCGCCATTGAGAAGGGCAAGCGACGTCTTCCGCTCCAGACTCCCGCCGCCGACTTCGATGGAGAGCGTGCCCGGTTCCAGCTCCGCGTCCTTGGTGGCAAATCCGCTCGACACCGCCTGCTGCGACTGGACGAGCGACCGCACCGTCACGCCATACCGACCCTGAGGTGCGCCGACCTTGGCCGTCACCCCAAGCGCCGCAGGATCGCTGCTCGTCGCAGCGACGGCCTGAAAGGTGCTGGGCTTCCGCAGGTCGGTGCCGCTGTTCTTGAGCGCGTTGAGTCGCGTCGAGAACGAGGTCAACGCAATCTGCACCTCACTCGTCTGGGCGATCCGACCCTGCAGCGTCTGAATCGGCCGCCTTTCGAGGTCGACGAGCTGCTGGATGATCGATCCGGTATCGATGCCGCTGACAAGTCCGATGCTGCTGGTGATGGTGCCCATGGTGATCCGGACCGCAAATGGTCCATCCTTTTCGTCGGCCCGTCGGCAGGGCGTCTTGAGCGGTTATCGGGGCTGATCGCACCTTCTGCGTTATCGGGCGTGACCGACCTCAACCCCAGAGCCGCGGGCTTACAGCCCGCAGGAAGCGCGTTCCGTCGTCATCGCGTTAGCATTGACTTCGACACGCGGCCCGACCTTCTGACGCTGCCTGCGGGCTGTAAGCCCGCGGCTTCTTCATTCACCGTCCACCTACGCTGGCCCGACTTGCCAAGCAACACCCGGCCGACATCGAGTGACGACGCACTGCCGGAACTCGTCAGCCGCATCGAGGACGAACTCGAACCGCTACGACAACAGGCCACCTGCCGCACCGGATGCTCGGCCTGCTGCCGGCAGCTCGTGCCACTCGCACCGGCCGAGGCCCGCCGGCTGCGCCGGGTCGCCGGCAAATTGCCCGATGTACGCCAACGCGTCGCCCGCACCAGGAACCAGCTCGACGACATGGGCCTGCTCGATCTGCTCGACGACCTCGACGGCACCCACCACGCCGCACCAGCCGAGTTGGTCCACGACCTCGCACGAGAGTGGGCCGAGGCAAAGGTGGCTTGCCCGTTTCTCAATGAGGACCAGTCCTGCTCGATCTACCACGATCGGCCGCTGGCATGTCGGCTCAAGCTCGTCCGGAGCGAGCCGCAGCACTGTTCCGGCGACGGCACGAACGTGGTCCCGCTTCGCGTCCGCGGCAGAGCGTCCGTCGGAGCGCTGGCAAGGGTCGAGAACGCGACCTGGATGCCCATGACATCGATCTTTCGCCCGCTCCCGCCTGCCGTCCTCGGCGACGACTGGGCAGCCCGCTTCGACAAAGAGCGAGGACTACCGGAAGTAGCCGTCACGCAACCGACCGAGCAGGAATCGCAAGGCTTCTTGCAGGTTCCGCGGCACCTCGCACGCCGTCGCCGCTTCGGCGGCGGCATCGAGCAGGGCGACGCACTGTGCGTGTGACGCGGCCACTGCCCCGATCTCCGACAGCATCGAACGAAGCCGACCCGCAGCCGCCAGACGCTCCGCGACGCCCGCTTGCCCAGGGGCCGCGTCGGCGAGAAGCCTGGCCATCGCCGCCTTCGTCGACTCGTCCGCCTCGCGATATCCGAGCACCAGCGGCAACGTCCGTTTGCCTTGCATCAGGTCGCACCCCTCATGCGGTTCAGCCGTCAGATCGAGCAGGTCGTTGTGCACCTGGTACGCCTGCCCGACAGCCACGGCGAAACGCGAAAGGCACGCACAGGCCGCGTCGTCGACGCCCGCAAGAATCGCCCCGGACAAGATCGGCCCCTCGAACGTGTAGGCCGCGGTCTTGTCGCGATACCCCTCCAGCACATGCTCGGGCGTCACCCGGCACAGCGGCATGCTCGCCGTCACGATGTCGGTCGCCTGCCCGACCCCCGTCTCCATCGCGATCCGTCCGGTCGTCGCCAGGAGACGCGAGGCGGTGGTCGCGTCGGTCGCTCCGCTTGTCACCGACAGCCAGAGCCTCATCGACGCCGCAAACAACATGTCGCCCGCAACGATGCCCAAATGCTCACCCGTGCCGGCCGACTGGCCCTCGAGCTGGGCGAGCCGTCGGTGCAAGCTCGGCCGCGATCGACGAACGCCGGCATGGTCGATGATGTCGTCGTGGGCCAGCAGAAACGCGTGGAACAGCTCCCAGCCGCTCGCGACGTCCAGCACGACGGCGTCTGCCTCCGACCGACCGGCGGCGAGTGCGGTCCAGACGACGAGCTGGGGCCGGATGCGTTTGCCCGCGTCGTCGAGGACGTAGTCGCGCACGATCGCGCGAAGCGGGTCAGACTCCCCGGGCTGCCGGGTCGACAGCACGTCCGACGTCCGCCTGCCGAGGTGGCCAAGTAGGGCGTCCTGAAGGTCGGGCGAAAGCAGTTGCACGAGACGAGATGGCCCGACCGTCGGGCGGCGGGCACCATAGCTGACCTTCACAAGCGCTGCGTTCAGAAGTGCCGGCTACGACCTACGACGTGGCCGGATCGTGTTCCGCCGCATAGTTCGCTGCCGCGGCGAGGACGCCTTTGGCGTTGTCGAAGGTCAGCCGATCCAGCGCCGGCTCGCGTTCGAGCCACTCGTAGCCGACGTGCTCTTCGCTCAGCATGACCTCGCCGGCCATCTCGGGATCGAGCTTGCCGACGAAGAAGTTGACCTCCTTCCGCACCAACCCCTTCCGGCTGCTCGTGAAGTGGTACAGGATCATCTTTTCGAAGCCGTCGAGCAGCTCGACACCTTCGGACAGCCCCGTTTCTTCCCGCAACTCCCGCAAAGCAGCGGCACGGTCGTCTTCGTCACCTTCGAGGTGGCCTTTGGCGTAATCCCAGTGTCGGCCGTAGTCGAGAAGCAGAAACTCACGTCGGCCGGCGACGTCGCGATAGACGACGACGCCGGCCGAGCGTTCGCGGGTGACTTTCTTCTTCTTGGGCTTGTCGCCCGAGTCCCGGCCGTGTTCGAGGTCGGGTGAAGCCATGTCAGAAGGTTACGAGGCCCCGCCGAGGAAGCTGGCGATAATTGCAATGACTGCCAGCACCAGCCCGACGATCAGGATGAGCTTACCGACGCCTGCCGTCATTCCGGCAACGCCCTTCGCACCCAGCGCGTAAAGGACGATCGAGACAATGAGAAGGACGATGCCGACGTAGAGAAGATTACCCATGATTTTGGTTCCTTTGGTGGTTGTTCTTTGGGCCCGGCGGTGTGCCGTGCCACGTTGCGACCTTTCAACGCAAATGTCGGTGCATCGGCCCTGAAAGCCCTGAATCGGCGATCGGCCCCTGCAACTGCGTCAACATGTTGCCCACTGTCACGCCGTCTGCGGCGTCTTGTCGGACCGCTCGGATGGAGCCAGGGAACCGTTGATGTGCAACGCGTCCGATAAGAACTCGGCCTCTTCCTCGCCGTGTGCCGACGCGTTGCCGACCGCCGGACTGGCACTTGCATCTCGGCCCACGTAGCTGATGAGGCGGTCCGGGAACATGTCCCGAAGCCGGGGCCTGACGAACGACCAGGCCCCGCGGTTGGCAGGCTCTTCCTGGCACCAGACGACCTCGCCCGCCTTGCGATACTGCTCGACCTCGGCCGTCAGCTCGTGCTCGGGGAACGGGTAGAGCTGCTCGACCCGAACGACCGCGACGTCGCGTCGACTTCTTCTCACGACGGGCGGCGTCCAGGGCGTAGAAGACCTTGCCGGAGCAGAGAATTACCCGTCGCACGCCCTCGGTCCGCGGCTGCTCGGGGTCGGGCAGCACCAGTTCCAGCTTGCCGGTCGACAGCTCGCTGAGCCGGCTCGTCGCCTCGGGCTTGCGCAGCAGGCTCTTGGGCGACATCACGACCAGCGGCTTCCTGAACGGCCGATGGATCTGACGACGAAGCAGGTGGAAGTACTGGGCCGGCGTCGTCGGGACGGCGACCTGCATGTTCATCTCGGCACACAGCGACAGCCATCGCTCGAGGTAGGCATTGGAGTGCTCGGGACCCTGGCCCTCGTAGCCGTGGGGCAGGTTGAAGACGATGCCGTTCATGTACCCCCACTTGCTCTCGGCAGCGGCGACGATCTGGTCGATCACGGCTTGCGCTCCGTTGACGAAGTCGCCGAACTGAGCCTCCCAGACGACCAGGTTCCGCGGGTCGGCCGAGGCGAAGCCCCACTCGAAGCCGACGACGGCCTCTTCGCTGAGCATCGTGTTGACGATCTCGAAGCGGCCCTGGTTTTCGTGCCGCTTACCACCGCCGACGTGCTGAAGCGGACGCCAGCGGTCGCCCGTCTCCGTGTCGTGCAAGACCGCGTGGCGGTGGCTGAACGTGCCACGCTCGACATCCTGACCGGTGAACCGCACGCTGACGCCCTCAAGAAGCAACGCCCCGATCGCCAGCATCTCGCCAGTGCCCCAGTCGATGCCCTTGCCCGACCGAACGGCCTTGATGCGGCTGTCGTGGAGCTTTTGGAGCTTCCGGTGGACATTGAAGCCTTCCGGCTTGCGGTCGTAGACGTCGATCACTCGGCCGAGCTGATCCTCGTCGACTGCGGTGTCGCCTTGCCACTTCTGGTAGTCGTCCGGCGCCCGGCCCATGCCGTTCCAGACGCCGCTGAAGCTGGGGATCTTGCCGCGAGGCTTCTCCACGCGAGCCGCCTCACGCGCTTCCTTGAGACCCGCGACGATCTGCTCGGACAACGCTTTGGCCTTGGCCTCGTCGATGACCTCCCGCGGCGATGAGCTCTTGCTCGTACTGCTTGCGGACGCCCGGGTGCTTGGCGATCGCCTTGTACATCAACGGCTGCGTGAAGGCCGGCTCGTCCGCCTCGTTGTGGCCGTACTTGCGGTAGCACCAGAGGTCGATCAGCACGTCCTGCTTGAACTTCTGCCGGAACGCAACCGCGAGCCGGGCCATGCGGTAGACGGCTTCCGGATCGTCGCCGTTCACGTGGAAGACCGGCGCGGCAATCGCCTTGGCAACATCGGTCGGGTAGGGCGTAAATCGGCCCTGCCGTGGCGGGGTGGTGAAGCCGACCTGGTTGTTGACGATGACGTGGATCGTCCCGCCCGTGCGGTAGCCGATGAGTTCCGACAGGTTGAGCGTCTCGAAGACGATGCCCTGTCCACAGAACGCGGCATCGCCGTGCAGGCAGACCGGCACGACCTTGGACCGGTTGCCGTCGAGCATCCATTGCTGCTTGCAGCGGATGATGCCCTGTTGAATCGGGTTGATGAGCTCCAGGTGGCTCGGGTTGGGCAGAAGGCTGACTTTCACCTCGCACCCGTCGCCGCCGTCGGGGCAGAGGGTGCGGCTCTTGGCGTAGCCGAGGTGGTACTTGACGTCACCGTCGCCGTAGTCGGCACTGGTGCCTTTGCGGGTGATCGTCCCGGCGAACTCGGCGATGATGGTCTCGAGCGGCTTCTCCAGGACGTGGGCCAGCACGTTCAGTCGGCCGCGGTGAGCCATGGCGCAGATGACCTGCTCGCCGTTCAGTGCCCCGGCCCCTTCGACGATGGCATTCAGCAGCGGCACGAGCGATTCGCCACCTTCGAGGCTGAACCGCTTCGATCCGACGAACGCCTTGTGCAGGAACTGCTCGAACTCCTCGGCAGCGACGAGTTGACGATGCACGTCTTTCTGCTGATCGGCCGTGAGGTCGGGCTCGTTGTATCCGGGCTCGATCTGCTGCTGAAGCCACGACCGCTGATCCCGATCCGCCACGCCCGCCAACTCGATGCCGACGGTGCCGCAGTAGGTCTGACGCAGCTTGTCGATGAGGTCGCCGAGCGTGCCGTCGGTATGGCCGAGGAACCCGCCGAGGCCGACCTTGTCCGACAGCGCGACATCCGCCAGGCCGAAGTTGTCGAGGGACAACATCGGGTGCGGGTCGCGCGGCTTGTCGCGAGGCGTCAGGGGATCGAGGTGTGCCTGGTAGTGGCCGTATTCGCGATAGGAGTGGACCAGGTCGTAAACGCCGACCGGCTTCTCGTCCTGAGTCGCAGTCGGGGCGCGCGTGCCTGGATTGGAGGGCGTGCCGGAAGCAGGGGCGGTGCCCGAGCCGCCGGTACCGAGCGTGAAGCCGGCGAAGAACGCCTGCCAGTCCGCCGGAACCGACTCCGGATCGGCGGTGTACTGGTCGAAGAGGTCGGAGATGTAGACCGCGTTCTCTCCCGAGGCGGCGTCGATCGGCACCAGCTTGGGTGGGCCGGAATCGGCGGAAGCGTCGACATCAGACACCGCGGCAGACTCGGCTTGGCTCATGGGCTTCGATCCTCAAACTCGTGACAACCCCGCAACGCCGACACCGCGGCCATTGCTGAATCATCGACAGTGTAGACGGCAGACCGGCACAAGCGGCAACCGCAAATCTGCCCGTCTAGTGCCGGCTGAGAATCCAGTGACTAGTGACGCGACCGGTACCCGACAAGCAGCAGGGCCAAGAAGCCCCCGGCCAACGCTGCCGGCTTGTCCCTCTCGACCGTGGTCGACGCCCGCGCGGGCTCCTTGTCGACGCTCATGGGCGACACGGCAACCTCCGGCTCGGGCGTCGCTTCCTCAGAAACCCGCACGACGCGGGCGGGTGTTCCCGACCGTGCACCTTCCGGAACCACAACCGCTTGACGGGGCGTGACGAGCCCGATCTTGCGAACCTCGAAGGGCTGCTGCCACGCCACCGAACCGGCAAACCCGGCCGGAACTGCGACCAACGACGTCAACAAAGCGACTGCCACCGCCACTCGGCGAGACGAGCGCGGCGGATCTGTCGGAGCGAGGGGGTTCAAGGTCGTGTGATGCATCTGTCTCTGGTCGTCCCGCTATCCCCTCACTGGAGAAGCAGGAAGCAACGAACGTGCCAACGTAGGAGCCGCGTAGAAGGTTGCCAAGGTTGTTACCCACCCCCCTCAAGCTCCGATCGCAACCCGACTATCGGCGAACGAACACCTGTAACGATCGCACCACTTGCACCGGACGATGGCCGCCGCTCGCAGGCGTCATGGGCGTTGATCGTCCGCCATCGACGAATACGATTCTCGCCCTATCTTCAGGCACTTTGGGGTCCGGTAAACCCGTTGCACTCGAGCGATGGGACGACCATCCCGACGCCACCGGCCATCACGTCCGCAACCGCCGTCAGCACGTCCGGCATCACCTGTTTCCGCCTCGTCGAGACGACGCGGCACTGAGGCAAATGCAGTGCCCGTGCCCGTGAACGCGGCATCTCGACATCAGGATGCTCCTCCTTTGAGCAACGTCTTCGCCATCGCCGTTGAAGTGCGCCTCGGCCCACCTGCCTTCAGAGAAGAATGACGACGTCCCCGTCTCTATCAATCTCGCACACGTAAGTCGCGACCCGGCCCTTTGCGTCGTAGAGACCCTTACCGGTGACAAGGTCGAACTCCCACCCGTGCCACGGACACTTGCAGCACCCGGCCGTCCAACGCCTGGCGGAACTGCTGGGCGTCGCTGGGGCCGAGGGTACTACCGACGGGCCCGCGACACAGTTCGGCCCCTTGGTGCGGGCAGCTGTTCTTGATCGCCCGGAACGTCCCGCCGATGTTGAAGACGCCGATGCCGACCTTGCCGTCGTCGACGATCACCCGTCCGCCGATCGGGATGTCCGCCGCGGGCCCGACGACGATTCGGCCGCGACCCCTGGAATTTGGCTCGGCAGCAGCTTCAGCGACGGCAAAAGCCTGCTCGACCACACCCGGCTCCCGGGGCACACAGGCGTAAGGGTTCCCCTCGTTGCCGAAGGTGTTCAGGTCGGCCAGCGACCGCTCCGTCAAGTCGTTGTCGCCCGGCTCCGTGGGAAGTGAGACCTGCCTCATGCCGCCACCCCGGCGACGGCCGAATTAGTCAGTGAATGCTCGCGACGGCAGCCCGTACAGCTCGGCGGCACTGTCGTAGAAAATGCGGTCCTTCAACGTCCTGCGACATCGTCCGCGGGAAGACGCGGTTCGGGTCGTCAAAGTCCCAGTGCGGGAAGTCGGTGGCGAACATGACGGTCTTGTTTGCCGTGCACCATGTCGAGCAGCGACAGCAACTGGTCGGCCGTGTCGGGTTCTTCGATCGGCTGCGTAGTGAAGCGGACGTGCTCCCAAACGTATTCGCTGGGCGTCCGCTTGAGCCACGGGGCCGATGGCCCGCAGGCCTTTGAAGTTCTTATCCATCCGCAGCGTCGTGTGGATCGCCCAGAAGATGCCGCCTTCACACATGACGACCTTCATGTCCGGGGAACTTCTCGAATACCCCTTCGACGCACGAAGCTGACCAGGTGCCCCTGATAGACCAGCGGGATGACGGTGTGCCATTCGAAGTACGTCGACGGCTGGCCGACGGGCGTGGTGCTAGTCAAACGAGCCCTCCTGGCCCGGGTGCAGGCACAGCGGCAAGCCCGCCTCGGCGATCGCCTCGTACACCGGCCAGTACCGACGATGCCCCAGGAGGTCGTGCTGTTCGCCGCTGATCAGACACCTGGGCGTAACGCCGTCATCGGCCGCAGACGGCGGATCTCCGCTACGGCCGCGACTCGGGTCGTTCATGTTCACCGTGATGCTGCCGCGGAAGCGGGAATCGGCGTCGAGCCAGGGAACCTGCCACTCGTTCCACGCCGGCGCGATGCCGTTGCCGACGTCGACCTGGTTGATGACGGACGCGACCATCCCCGGGCTCTGCAAGATGCCGTAGGTGATGCCGTAGACGTCGAGGTGATCGCGAGCCGACGTCGATGCGGATCTTGGCAGACGGCATCGGCACGGTCGGCGGTACCGGCGGGGTTGCCGTAGCCGTTGCTCGGCTTACCGCCGAGGTTCTGCCGTAGCGCTTCGCGGAATCGCCGTTCGGGATGAACGGCTCGAGCGGGTACGCGATCGCTCGCCTTGGGATGGATGTCGCAGTCGATGATGAGGCGGCCGGCGGCCGCATCGGCCTTGCTTGGTGAAGACATACGGCACAATCGTCTCCTTTTTCATCAAGCGGGGCAACCGAACGGGCGACGCATAATCTATCCAGATGTCGCATCCGCCGACGAGCAACAACATCTATCGCCTGCAGTCTTGGGGTGCCGCCACCGGGCAGGCGTCTCCTTTGTCGGAGACGTTGAGCTTCACCGACGCTCGCCTCATCCGCACCGGCATCCAGACGTGCAGTGCCTGGTCGTCCGTCACGGCGCCCTCGACATCCGGCTCGACAACACGCGCCACATCCTGCGACACGCCCACGCCTTCATCGTGCCGGCAGAGATCGATCACGTCGTCGAGGCGATCGATTCACCGACGAGCCTGATGGACGTTCGACTCCTGCCGACCGCCTGGCGATCGACCGGCCTCACCGTCGGCCGGGTCTACAACGCCTCGGCCACGTCCGGTCAGCTCTGGCGCGGCATCGCGGGTCGGCGACGGGTCGTCTCCGACGCCGAGGTCGCCGCCTGGGTGTGGGGGACGCTGGTGCCGTCGTCTTCGGCTTCCGGATGCCTCGCTGGATCGCCGCATCGTCGCCGTAGAGCACCACGTTCGCCAGCATCTCGACAGGCCGCTGGTCGTCGACGACCTCGCCCGCACCGTCGGCTTAAGCCGGTCGCAGCTGTCACGCCTGGCCGCCACGAGCTGGAGTTGCGGGCCGGCCGCAGCGGGTCCGGCAAATCCGGCTCGAGGAGGCTGCCCGACTGCTTCGGCACACTCTGATGAGCGTTAAAGAAGTCGCCGCCGCGTGCGGCTTCGCGTCGCAGAACCACCTGGCACGTCTTTTCGTCGAGACGTTCGGCAAAACCCCCACCGCCTATCGCGGCCGATCATGTTGTCGTCATCCGGGAACCGCGGCGCTTGCCTCCAAAAGCCCGAAAGCACTGACCGATAATCCTCCCGCCGCCGAACCTGCCGGCGGCCCGACCGCCGGCGGTCGATAAGCAGGCCATGACCTCGCCCCGATTGCGTCTCGCCGCCAGCGCCCTCATCGCCGCCACCCTGCTGGTCGGCGGATGCACGACGAGCCAGGTGTCGCCGCAGGACATGCAGCCCGAGAAGATGTCCAAGCCGACGGTCACCGCCGCCAGCCACTTCGCAGCAGGGCAGTTCCACGAGAACGCGATCGTTCGCGACCCCGACAAGGACGTCGAAAAGCAACTCCGAGACGCGCGTAAGCAGGCCGTCAAACAGTACGAGAAGGGCCTCGAGCTCGATCCGAACCATGCCCCGACGCTCTTCCGGCTGGCGGCGCTGGCGACGGAAGACCAGGACGTCGAGCGGGCCGAAGACTTTTGGCGTCGCTACGTGAAGGCGACGAACAACGCCCCGGCCGGCTGGCGAAACCTGGCCATCAGCATGGACCTCCTCGGCGAGACGCAGAAGGCCGAAGAGGCCTACCGGCAGACGCTCGCCTCCGACGGAGAAGACGAGGTCGCCCGCATCAACCTCGGCATGCTGCTGGCCCGCGAGAACCGCCTCGCCGAGGCCCGCACAGAGCTCTCCATGGCCATGCCGCCGGCGGACGTGCACTTCCACATCGCCCAGGCCCTTCGCCGCAAGGATCGCCCCGACGACGCCGCCCGCGAAATGCGAGCCGCCGCCGCCATCGACTCCCGCTACGCCACCACCGACGCCACCCCGGCCGAGTGATCAGTCGCCGCGAACAAGCCCGACAGGCGTGACTTCGTCGACGCCCAGCTCCCTCATCTGGCGAGCGGTGATGAGCGGATTCTCCCGCGTCCTGTCGTCACTGCTAACGCCGCCATGGTCGACGAGGTCGTCGCCGACGGTCCAGATGATCCGTCGGTCGGCGTCGTAGCGAACGAAGCCGTCCGTCGTCCGGGCATCGACGGGGATCTCACCCAGATAATCCGGCACGAGCGTCGCCAACGCCTCGGGCAGTTGCCCGTCGTGGTCGCCCGCATAGCGAGCAATGGCCAAGGCCACGGCCGCCCGGGCCATGTGGTTCCGGTTTTTGAAGGTCGCGTACATCGCCCGATCCATGCTCGGCAGAAGGATCGAGGCCATCGGGTAGCGACGTTCGTCCTTGAAGACCCTCTCCAGATTCTGCTGCAGTTGGTCCAGGTCCGGCAGTCCCGGCTCTTCAAGACGAGCCCGATCCGTCGCGTCGACGTACGGCATCATCACGTCCACCATGACGGCCCCGGAGCGATAGAAGGACGGAAGAAGGAAAAGTCTCGACAACTTCCACGCCGAAGATTCACCATCGAACGACATGTCGCCCGTCTTAATGAGGTGGTCGATGCTGTTCTGCTGTACAAACAGCTCCCGGCGCACCCCGTTGCGGTACCCGTCGATGTTCGGCCGCTGATCGACGAAGAGCGATTGCAGATCTCGAGCCGATTCGCGAGGCAGTGCGTCGACATCCAGGTGCCTTGCGACCCGAGTAGCCGCTTCGCTGCACCGATTTCTCACGTTGACCGCGACGAGATGCGTGACGAGGCAATTCGGGTCGGCATCCAGCGCGTCGGCGAGTCCCATCACACGCTGCAGCGCCAAAACCGCGTCGCCCGATCGGCTTTCGTGGGCGGCGAGCACCGCCTCAAGTTGCAGCAAGTCGGACAAGAGATAAATCTCGCTCACCCACGGCAACAGAACTTTGAGCGCGACGTGGTCCTCGACGTTCAAGTAATCGACGCCGAAGTTCGCCCGCGTCTCGGCAACGGCGGGCCTGACCATCGGGTCGAGCTCGACCAGAACACCCAACGCCGCCCGCTGCGAATCGACAGCGTCCCGAACCTGCTCCCACGTCATGTGATCCTCAGGGTCCAGCGGCGTTTCATCCTCAAACGGCGGAAGCTCCAACCGCTTCGCCACCGTCCCACGCCGCAGCCTCTTCATCCAAGGCGGCACCCGCCTCGCGGATGATCAGCGCGACGTTCTCTTCATCCGGCACGACAGGCTCGGCGTCCTGCGCCTCCTGCAACGTCAGCGGAATCCCCGCGTCCGCCAGACGCTGTCGCGCATCTAAAAACGCCGCCTTCGCCTCGCTGACCACCGGGGAACCCGCGACCGCAGAGTCAGAGTCTGCGAAGGCTGTCGTCCCGGTCGCCAGCCAAGCAAAGGCGGCCAGTGTCATGGCATGTCGGAGCATGCCTCACAAGGTAATGAACGGCCGACGGATCACTCAAGATCAAACAGCGTGTTGTCGTCGTCGCCGAACCAGCCGATACCGGCGGCTTCGTGCTGCTCCAGCGACGCCGAGTAGACGTTGCCGCGCGAGAACGTCATCGCCTCCGCCGCAACGTGGCCGTCGAGCCATACCACGTTGGCAACGCGGGAGGCGTCGCTGCCGTGGCGGAAGTGGATCGACGGGTCGCTGGCGAACGTCCCGAAGGGTGGAGCAGCGAACATGGGCGGCTCGACAAAGCCGTACTCAATCAACCGCGGCCGAAGGAAGGCCGTGTCCGAAAATAGCACCGTGCGGCTCGAGTCTCGAAAGCGGGCAAGACGGTTGCCGACTTCGCTCGTCGTGTCGCCACGCACGTCTCGGCCGACGTACTCGTTGTTGTAGCCGTACCCGCCGGTGCTCGCTTCGAAGCGCCGGCCTGGCCCGGGTTGTCATCGAGTTCGTCGTGCAGGAACGACGGACAACGCTTGATCTCGTCGGTCTGGAGGTAGCTCCAGAGCGGCCCGCGGGTCGCGTCGAAGGGGCTGTCGTCGTCGTCCCGATGGCCGTGCCATCGGCGGAGGTTGGACTCGGCGGGGCGAGACCCGTCGAAGAAGATCGCCGCGCCCGCCGGCGCCCTGCCGCCGTGGTCGTTGGCATAGAGCACGACCGCCGCGTGGAGCTGTCTGAGGTTCGACCCGCAGACCGCCGCCTCGCCGGATCGGCGGGCCGAGCCGAGCACCGGCAGCAGGAGGCCGACGAGCAGCGCGATGATGCCGACGACGACGAGCAGTTCCACGAGTGTGAAGCCACGTCGCGTCATCGACGCCTCCTGGCCACGATGCCCGCGGCGAGAAGTCCGACCGACGCCAACGCCGGCTCCGGAACGACGTTGATCGCGCCGATGCCGACGCCCTCGCCGAGCCGAAAGTCGAACCCGCCGGAGCCTTCGGTGAGCCAGGCGTCGAGGATCGGGTTGCCGAGCGAGTCGGTGAAGGCCCCGTTGCCCGGAATGTCGACCAGTCGGACGAAGGCGACGTCGTCGAGATCGAGGTCGCCCGCGAGGACGAGCGGGTCGTTCTCCAAGGCCGCAAGATCGAAGGGCGTCCCGAAACCCTCCACGTGCTTGCCGGCGAGGCCGTCGATGTTGGTCGCATCGAACCCGCCGAACGACTGGCCGAAGGTGCCTTCGAAGTCGACGTTGGTCGAGACGCTGTCGAATCGGGCGAAGTCGGTGCCGTTGCTGGAGACTTCGACGTAAGCGAGCTCTGCGACCAGGAACGGATCGTTCGGGAAGACGAACCCGTTCTCGAAGACGGCGAAGTCGTCGCCCGGGCCGTCGGCGAGGTTGAACGGGAAGCTGACGGTCAGCTGACCCGGCTCGACGCCGTCGGCGATCTCACCGGCAGCGAGGTCGCCCAGGCTGTTGAAGCCGCCCGTCTCATCGATCGAGGTGCTGCCACGCGGGGCGAAGCTCGTCCCAGATTCGATGATGTCGTCCGCCCATGCGACGAAGGCGGGGCTGTCGGACGGAATGCCGTCGGTCGGGCCGCTGAACGGTCCGGCGACAGCGACGGCAGGCACGGCCAAGACGGCCGGCAGGATGAGATGGTGGTTCACAGAACACGCTTTCTGCCCCGATCGCGCGGGGCACATCCTCCCAAATCAGGAGGGTCTTTCGCGGCGTGATCAGGCGGCAGACGACGGACGTTGCGCGTCGGAGGAACCCGCGCAGACGACACAGATCGTCCGCCGGATGTCCTGGCACGCGAGGACCCGACAGGTCGCCAACCGTCGTGCCTCACGACACGGGGCATTGCCTTTGCGACTACGCGCAAAGGCCGACAGGCAGGTCTTCCGGCTCCGGGGTCGTCAGCCTGATCCGCCTTCCCATCGACTTCAGAATCGACAGTGGCATCTGGATCAGCCCTCACCCGTTACGGCGGCGCGTCCGCGCGGGAATTGCACCCGCTTCCCTCTTCGCCGACGACCCTGCGGCCGCCGGCACCTGTGGCGAGACGCAGACTACGTCGCTGCCTCGACTCGTCAACAATCTAATTCGCCATCGTCGCCTCGATGCGGTCACACATCATGCCGCACAGCCGCTGCTGGCTGAGTTGTTCCGTCAACACCCGACGGGCGGTCTGGCCCATCTGCATCACGTTCGGCCTCCGGAAGATCTGCCAAATTCGCGCAGCGCCGCCACCGTGCCATCCACGTCGCCGTGGGCCGCGTGTCGGCCGAAGCCGTGCTCGTCGAGCAGGTCGCTCACATGGCTCGGCCGAGGCCCGTTGAACAGGATGGGCCTCGCAACGGCCATGCTGCCGTAGACCTTGCAGGGGTGGATGATCCCGACCATGCCGTCGCCCAGCGTCACCGCGTGCACGTCCGCGGCCGAGAGCGAGTACCGCAGCGACTCGATCGGCTGGTACGGCAGGCTGATCGTGTTCGTCAGCGACTTTTCCTTGATGAACGCCTCGACGTCCTTCTTGCCGAGCCCGCCGCCGACGAAGAGGAAGCGGAAGCGGTCGTCCTCGCGCAGCCGATCCGCCGACGGCGAGGAGCGTGTCGAGCGGGTTGCTCGGCGAGTGGTTGCCGCTGTACATGACGACGAACTTGCCATCGAGCCCGTGCTCCTTGCGGAACGGGTTCTCGTCATGTGCGACCGGCTCCGCGTGCGACTCGTGAGGCCAGGGCGGGATGGTCAGCAAGCGGCTGTCGAGGTCGTCGTCCTCGGCCGAAGCCGGTCGGCCATGAACCGGTCGAGCGCGACGATCAGGTCGCTGGCATCGAGAATCTTGCGATTGTTCTTCTCGAGGAACCTGGCCTTGCGGTCGTCCGCCTTGATCTTGCCCAGGGCGATGAGCTGGTCCGGGTTGAGGTCCATCGCCCAGTACGTCATCGGCACGCCGCGAAGCTTCTTCACGAGCCTGCCGACGCTGCCGATCATGGGCGGGCTGGTGCTGACGAGCATCGCGTCGGGCTTCTCACACGTCATCGCGCGGGTCATGACCTGACCCATGAAGCTCGCGGTGCCGGCGATCCGGCGTGGGATGCTCTTCTTGCCAAAACTCGCGAGCGGGATGCGGCGTATCTCGACGCCGTCCCGGGTTTCGTTGGCGGGGTACTTCGTCGTCGGGTCTTCGTACCCCCGGCCGCTGGCGTAGACGATCACGCGATGGCCACGCCTGACCATCTCGGCCGCGACGTCGTGAATGTGCTGCCCGACGCTGGCCGGATCCGGCACGTAGACCTGGCTGAGGATGAGGAAGGTCTTCTGGTCAGGCATCGGCGGCGGCAGCCTACGGGGTGAAGGAGTGGGCCGTTACTCCAAGTCGCTCATGTCGATGAAGACGTCGTCGAACGACTTGACCTTGCGTTCTGTAAGTTCGAGGCCCTCGCTGATCAGCCGTTCGCGTTGCTCCTTGTGGCCGACGGGATGAACAATCCGTAGCAAGCCACCCGCTCCGACGACCCGATGCCACGGCACGTCCGAGGTCCCCGGATCGATTGCCAGCACCGCCGCTGCCTGACGCGGACCGGTGCCACACGCCGCACCAATACATCCGTAGGTCGTGACCCGGCCCTTGGGAATCTCTGCGACGCAACGCAGGATGCGAGCCCGGCGATGCGCGGCCCGGTCCTTCGCCCGGCTCATGCGACGTTGACGACGCTCTCTCGGCCGCTGGTCATCTCGTCGTAGATCCACTTGTACGTCTTCTCCATGCCGTCACGGAGGGCGACGCTCGGCTCCCAGCCGAGGCGGTCGAGGATCATCGTGTTGTCGCTGTTTCGCCCACGGACGCCCTTGGGCGCGTCCAGCTTGTACTTGCGATTGAGCTTGATGCCCGCCAGGTCTTCGACGATGTCGACGAGCTGATTGATGCTGACCAGTTCGCTGGAGCCGAGGTTGATCGGCTCGAGGATGTCGCTGTGGGTGATCTTGAGCACGCCCTCGACGCAGTCGGTGATGTACATGAAGGAGCGGGTCTGCTCGCCGTCGCCCCAGATCTCCATGTCGTGCTCGCCGGACATCTTCGCCTTGATGACCTTGCGGCACATCGCCGCCGGTGCCTTCTCGCGGCCGCCGTCGTACGTGCCGTGCGGGCCGTAGACGTTGTGGAACCGGGCGACACGGGCCCGAAGGCCGAAGTCTTCGCGGAAGTGGCGGCTCATCCGCTCGCTGAAGAGCTTCTCCCAGCCGTAGCCGTCCTCGGCGTCGGCGGGGTAGGCGTCTTCTTCCTTGAGAGCCGTGACGTCGGCATTGGTCTGCTTCGTCGCGTTGTAGACGCAGGCGGAGGAGCTGTAGAAGAAGTTGGTCGTTCCTGCGTCCTTCGCGGCCATGAGCATGTGCGTGTTCGTCAGCACGCTCAGCATGCACAGGGCCTTGTTGTTCTCGATGAAGCCCATCCCGCCCATGTCCGCGGCGAGCTGGAAGATCGTGTGCGCCCCGTCGGCCGCCTTCTGACAAGCGGGCAGCTCCTGCAGATCCAGGACGTGGTTGTCGACATCGTCGAACTTCTGATACCAGCCCTCGAACGGCTTGCGATCGACGGCCCGAAGGTTCGTGTACCCCTTGCTGCGCAGGTCGGCCACGAGGTGTCCCCCGATGAAGCCGCCGGCGCCGCAGACGAGGATGAGGTCGCTCTTGGCGGGCTGGTGGTCGGTGGTTTCGGGCATCGTCTCGTGGATCGGCAGTTCGAAGGTCCGGCAGGGGCCGGGGGGTGGTGGTCGAGCATTATGAACGACGAGGGCGTCCGGTCAAAGGACGCGCCCGGCCTTCACGACTCTTGAGACATGCCGATACGCTGTCGGCATGCCGGAGCAACCCGCCGAAACGACCCAGGCCGGGCCCGAGCCGGACAAGACGCCGCCCACACGCCGAAAGTGGCCACGCCGACTCGCCGTCACCGCCGTCGTGCTGATGGTCCTGCTCGCCCTCCTGATCGGCCTGCTTCCGACGCTCCTCTCGACAGGCCCCGGCAACCGCCTCGCGGCCCGCATCGCCACCGGGCAGATCAACGGCAACGTCGACATCGGCAACCTCTCCGTCGGCTGGACCGACGGGCTGAAGCTCGATCGCGTCGTCGTCGAAGACGAGGCCGGTGTCCGCGTGGCGGAAGTCGCAAAGCTTCACACGGACCTGACCGTCGGAGCCCTCATCGGCATCGCCATGGGCGGCGACATCGACCTGGGCCAGACAACCCTCGCCGCCAACCTGCCGAGCGTCCGCGTCTATCCCGACGGCACGACCAACCTCGACCGCTTGGTCGACTCGGATGAAAAACCCTCCGACGAGCCCGGCCCCGCCATCCGTGGCGACGTGACGATCGAACGGCTCGACGCCACCGTCCAACGCGTCGACGAAGAGGGCGACCCGCTTCGCGACGTCGAAGGCGATGCCGTGCCATTTGCGGGCGTCATCGTGGCCGATGCCACCCTCACGCTCACCGGCGACGGCATCGTCAACAAGCTGCCGATCGAGCTGACCGCCATGAATCGCCCGGCGGGCAAGCTGCTGTTGGAGGGTGATCTCACCGTCGAAGGCGATGAGCTGACGCAGACGATCGTGCTCGACAAACTCAATCTCGCGGCCCTGTCGCTGATCGCCGAGGCCTTCGGCAGCGAGGTGCCGGTTCGCCTCGCCGGCACCGGTGACGGCACCGTGCAAGTCGATCTGGCCGACGGCACGTTCGACGGTGCGATCGACGTCGCGGGCCTTCAGGTCGACCCGCCCGAAGGAAAGGGGTACGCGGCGGAGACGCTGACGCTGAGTCTGTCGGGAACTGCCGCGGAAGGCGACGCCACGACGTGCGTCGTCGCATTCGAGATGCCCGAAGGCACCGGCACGTTCACGGCGACGGTCGACCCGGCCAAGCTCGAAGCACAAGATCCGACGGCCGTCCGGGACATCCTCGTGGACGTCGACCTGCCGTACTTGCGGCTCCAAGGCGGCGGGGTGTCTGTGGTCGGGCTCGATCTGTCGATGGAGGCGGACGCGACGGAGCTTCAACGCATCTTCGGCGACCTCGTCAAGCTCGAAGACGCCCGCTACGCCGGCCGCATCGAGCAAGGACGACTGCGCACCATCAACCGCGACGGCCGGCTGGCGGTGCGGCTCGAGGGCGTTGCCAAAGACGTCTTCTACGAAGACACGTCACCCGAGGCCGAGCCGGATGCCGAACCGACTGAGATCGCCGAGGCCACGTTCGCGGGATACGCGACGCTCGACCCGACGGACACGACGGCTTTCTACGACGTCGGCCTCCGGCTGAGCCTGCCGGACGTCGTAGATGTGACCGCCGATGCCGCGACGGTGGATGAGGTCGGGAATGTGACGGATCTTCGCCTGATTGCCGATTCGGAAGCAGGCAAGTTCGAACGCGACGATGTCCATCGCTGCCGACGATACGCGTTTCGTCATTTCCGACGACGCGACGGCCACGCTCAACGAAGGTGCCGTCGCCCTCGCCGGCATCGCGTACGACGCAGAATCCGGCACGCTCGAGGTGCCGGCCGGACAGTTGCTGACGGACGTGAAGCTCAACCGTGTGCTCGCCGACGCGATCGGGCAGTTTGCCAACCCGATCCTGACGAACCCGCAGTCGGCGACGGGCTTGTTGAACGTCACGCTGACCGACGCGGCGACCATCGACCTGGAAGCACCGGAGCAGGCTTCGCTGCGGCTCGATTTTTCCATTGAAGATCTGGCCGTGGAGAACGACGTGCTGGCGGCGATGGCGGAGTCGCTGACGAAACAGGCGGAGTCGGCGGTGCTGTCGAAGGCGGGGCGACTTCGGCGTGTGCCGGGGCTGGACGTTGACGGCTTCATCCGCGACAAGCTTCGCCTCGACGACGCCGTCCGCGGCCAGCTCGCCGGAATCAGCGGTGACGTCGTCGACTCGAGCCTGGTCCTGGCCGACGGGGTGGCCCGCACGACGCTGACCATGAGCCTGGCCGACCCGCGGCAGGGCAAGGCGGACGACGACGCCCGCTACCCGTTGACGTTCACCGGCACGGTCGATGTCGAGACGCTGGCGCTCGGCATGACAGCGACGGTGCCGCGGAACCTGATCGAAAAGTGGGCCGGGGAGAATCCGGGCGATCTGGTCGACCTGTTCGGGGATCGACCGTTCCGCACGCTGCTGGGCGAGGGGCTGACGCTCCGGTTCGACGGCACGACGCCCGCGCCACGAGTCGACGCGACCGAAGAACTCGACGGCGTTGCTGAACGCGCGGTGCAGGCGCTGCTGGATAACGCCGGAACGGACCTCCTTCGCAAGGGGTTGAAGAAGGGCCTCGGCGACCTCTTTCGGTGAGGACGTGTCGCTGCGATCCGGACGGCTTGCCTATACCCAATTGATGCCCCCAACCGCCGAAAACGGCACCGCCGCCCCCTCCACCGGCAAGACCAAGAAGGATCTGGTCATCGTCGAAAGCCCCGCCAAGGCCAAGACGATCAACCAGTATCTCGGCCCGAACTTCGTCGTCCGAGCCAGCGTCGGCCACGTGCGCGACCTGCCCCGCAAGGGGATGGGCGTGGACCTGGAGACGTTCGTTCCCGAGTACGAAATCATCGAAGGCAAGGGCAAAGTCGTCACCGAGCTGAAGAAGCTCGCCAAGGACGCCGAGACCGTCTGGCTCGCAACCGACCTCGACCGCGAAGGCGAAGCGATCGCCTGGCACATCAAGGAGGCGCTCAAACTCAAGGACGACCGCGTCAAACGCGTCGTCTTCAACGCCATCACCAAGGCCGACGTCGACAAGGCGTTCGCCAACCCCGGCACGCTCAACATCGACCGCGTCAACGCCCAGCAGGCGAGGCGGATTCTGGATCGCGTCGTCGGTTTCGAGATTTCTCCGGTGCTGTGGCGCAAGGTCGCCCGCGGCCTCAGTGCCGGGCGGCGTCCAGAGCGTGGCCGTCCGGCTGGTGGTCGATCGCGAGCGAGAGATCGAAGCGTTCACGCCCGACGAGTACTGGAAAATCGGCGGCATCTTCACGACCGAGGAAAAGCCGGCCCTGGCGGATCAGTGGCGTGACTTCCTCAAGAGCGGCGAAGAGGGTGCCGAGCCGGCGAAGAAGGCTCAGCAGGCCTGGCTCGGGCGAACAGGGTGCGTTTGCGGCAGATCTCGTCGAGTGGAAGGGCTCGAAGTTCGAGGTCGACAACGCCGAGCAAGCACGTGAAGTCGCCGAAGCCCTCGGCCTTGCGGTAGAGACGGTCGCCGTGACGGAGAACCCGGACGGCAAGGGTCCGGCGGCGTCGCTCAAGCAGATCGTCGGCCGCCTCGGCCCGACGCCGGCGTTCAGCGTCGAGTCGATCGAGACGAAGCGAACCCGCTCCAAGCCGCCCGGCCCGTTCATCACGAGCACGCTCCAGCAGGCGGCGTCGAGCCGGCTCAGCTTCGGGGCGAGCCGGACGATGCGCGTCGCCCAGTCGCTGTACGAGGCGGGGCACATCACGTACATGCGAACCGACTCAGCGAACCTGTCGCCGCAGGCGATCGAGATGGCCCGAACGTTCGTCGCCAAGCACTTCGGCGACCGCTACCTGCCGGAGAAGCCCAACCACTTCGCGAGCCGAAACAAGAACGCCCAGGAGGCCCACGAGGCGATCCGCCCGACGGACGTCGTCGCGTCGCCCAAGAACCTCGAAGGCAAGCTCGGCCCGGACGAGGCCAAGGTGTATCGCCTCATCTACGAGCGGTACCTCGCCTGCCAGATGACGCCCGCCGAGTTCGATCAGACGACCGTCCGCATCAAGAGCGACACGCCCGCCGGCACCGCGATCTTCCGCGCCGGCGGACGCAAGCTCGTCTTCGACGGCTTCATGCGTGTCAGCGGCGTGACGAGCGACGACCAGCTTCTGCCGGAACTCGCCGAGAACATGCCGATGTTCCCGGCGGACATTCGCCCGCAACAGCATTTCACGTCGCCGCCGGCGCGGTTTACCGAGGCCTCGCTCGTCAAGGAACTCGAGAGCCTCGGCATCGGCAGGCCTTCGACGTACGCGTCGATCATCGACACGATTCAGAAGCGCGAATACGTCATCAACCAGAACCGGTCGTTCTTCGCGACGCTGCTCGGCAAGGTCGTCACCGACAAGCTGATTCAGGCGTTTCCGGAGATCATGGACGTCGGCTTCACCGCCGGCATGGAGGACAAGCTCGACGGCATCGAGGACCACAAGACCGACTGGATCGCGCTCCTCAAAGACTTCTACGGCCCCTTCCACGCCGGCATCGGCGAGGCGCTGGAAAACCTCGAACACGCCGGCGGCATGGCGTCGCCGTACGTCGACGAGGAGACGGGGGCCAAGCTCGTCTACCGCATCGGCAAGAACGGCTTCTTCCTGGCGGCGGAGGATCGCGAGATCAAGGTCACCAAGCCGGTCGATGCGTTCGGCAAGCCGACGCTTCGCGAGGAGAGCGAGTTCGACTGCCCGAAGTCCGGCGACCCCATGATCAAGCGGAAGGGCCGATTCGGCACGTTTTTGGGTTGCAGCGGCTATCCCGAGTGTCAGCTCATCGTCCCGATGGACAAGAACGACGAGCCGTTGCCGCCCAAGATCGAGCCGATCGAGACGACCATCCCGTGCGAGAAGTGCGGCAAGACCATGGTCCTCCGCGACTCCAAACGCGGGCCCTTCCTCGGATGCGGCAGCGTTCCCGAAGTGCCGAAGCACGAAGATGGCACGCAAGCTGCCCAAGGATCAGCTCGACTACCTGAACACGCTACTGCCGGAGCTGCGAAAGCGGATCGAGGAGAGCCATCACCTGGTCGCCAAGATGACCGGCAAGCCGGCCGACAGCTTCGGCCCGTTGCCGGTCGATCACCTGGAGCCGGAGCCCGAGAAGGCACCGAAGAAGAAGGTCGCCAAGAAGGCGACGAAGAAGTCGGCCAAGAAGGTTGCCGACCCGTCGTGATCCGCTCGGACGGCGCGGCGTACGATCGAGGGTGGCGGGCGAAGACCCCTATTCCATCCCCGGCAAGTACGTCGTGCCCGGCCTCTTCCTCCTGAGCGTCGTGACCGTGGCGCTCGGCTTCACGATCGTCAGGCCGCCTCCCGGCGTCGAGCCGTCACCACCCTCGCAGCGCCCCTTCGGTCCGGCGGAGCAGAAGGACGTCGACGCAGCGCCGCTGATCCGTAAGGGACAACTCAGCGACATGGCGCGAGCCAGGCGCGGCGAGATTGCACCCGCCACGCGACCGGCCATCGATGACTAGCGGCCTGTCGATCACCTTCCTCGGCACCGGTACCAGCGCCGGCGTCCCGATGATCGGCTGTCGGTGCGAGACGTGCCGAAGCGACGATCCGCGCGACAAGCGAACCCGTTGCAGCATCGTCGTCCGTCATGGCGAGACAAGCGTTCTCGTCGACACGACGCCCGAGCTTCGCCTGCAGTGCGTGGCCAACGGCATCGAGCACATCGATGCCGTCGTCATGACCCACGGCCATGCGGATCACGTCTCAGGCCTGGACGATCTTCGTCGGTTCAACGCGCTGTCCGGTGCATCGCTCGATGTGTGGGCCGACGTTGCGACGCACGAGACGCTCGGCCGGATGTTTCCGTACGCCTTCCTCAAGCCCGGCCAAGGGAGCCCGAAGCTGTTCCGACCGTCCCTCGTCGCCCGCACCATCGACGGCCCGTTCGGCATTGCGGGCATGACGTGGACGCCCATCAGCTACCCGCACAGCAACGTCGACGCCCTCGGCTTTCGCATCGACGCGGGCGGCCGGAGTGTCGCTTACTGCACCGACTGCAACGCGATGCCGGCCGCGGCGCGGGAGCAGCTTCGCGGGCTCGACTTGCTCGTGATCGACGCCTTGCAGTTCCGCAAGCACCCGACGCACCTGACGGTCGATGAGGCGCTGGAGGTCGTCGCGGACGTTGCACCAAATCGAACGCTGTTCACGCACATGAGCCACGACGTGCTGCACGCCCGCGACATGTCGAAGCTGCCGGCCGGCGTTGAGTTTGCGATCGACGGTTTGGTGGTAGTGGTCCAATGAACGACTTCAAACACAACCTGGGTGACAACATCGCGTTGCTGCCGCCGTTGCCGAGGCATGCCGGTGCGTACTTCGAAGCCGTCGATGTGTCACGTGCCCGCATACGCCCCTGGCTCAACTGGGTAGACGAGACGAACGCCGTTTCAGACGTCACGGAGTACCTGCGGAAGTGCTCGCGTGACGTGGGGCATCGGCGCGGCTTTTCGAACTTGGTCGAGCGGTCTGGAACCTTGGCGGGCGGCGTCGGCATGACGGTGCAGAGCCGCCGCGACCGCGTCGGCGAGATCGGCTACTGGCTGGCGGAGGGCCACGAAGGGGCCGGTGTGATGACGCGTTGTGCCAAAGCGATGCTCGACCACGGGCATGGGGCGATGCGGCTTCCGCGGGTCTTCTTGTGTGCCAGCACGAAGAACCCCAAAAGCAGCAACGTCATGCAGCGGATCGGGTGCACGCACGAGGCGACGCTCGTTGCCGGTGATCCGCTGCCGGACGGCGAGGTGACGGATCAGGTCGTCTACAGCCACATCGACGAAGACTGCCAAGGCCAGGCCATCGACTTCGCCATCCCGACGTCTCGGCCGGACGTTCAGATCGTCCTCCAGCAGCATCACCACGCGAAGGAACTGCTTGCGCTCGTCAATCAGGAGCGAGCGCGGCTCGGCGAGCTCATGCGTTTCGTGCACCGGCAGACGTCGCTCAAGGCGACGCGGAAGATGATCCGCGACTCGTGGAACATGCTGGCCGACGAGAACGGGCGAGGTCTGCATGATCGTCCGCGACGGCACCATCATCGGCGGCATCCACGTGTACGGCATGGACACCGTGCTGCATCGCGGCTCGATCGGATACTGGATCGCCAAGCAACACGAGGGGCAGGGCATTATGTCCTCGGCACTTCGTGCGTTCGTCGAACATGTCTGGTCGGTCTACCCGAAGCTGGTTCGGCTGGAGCTTCGCGTGCTGCCGGGCAACGAGCGAAGCGAGCGGCTGGCCGAGGCCGGCGGGTTCACGAGCGAGGGCAGGCTTCGCAGCGACTTCCGGATCAACGGACGCGTCGAGGACTCGCTCCTCTTCGGCATGGCCCGGCCGCGGTAGGCTCGCTTGATGGCCACCGACTACCGCGAGATCGCCGAGCTCTACGACTTCGAGTACCCGGACGTCGATTACCTCGGCCCGGACGTCGACTTCTTTTTGAGCCGGATCGACGCGCGGCGGATCGTCGAAATCGGCTGCGGAACAGGTCGAGCCACGCGTCCGATCGCTGCGGCGGGGCGAGAGGTCGTCGGGTTCGACATCGACCCGGTGCTGCTCGACATCGCCCGGCAGAAGGCGGGCGGGCCGACGTATGTCGAGGCCGACGCGACGGATGAAGGCTGGCCGGATGCCGTCGGCACCGGGTTCGATGCGGCGTGCTGCTTCTTCAACACGTTTCTCGCCTTCGCCGAGCCCGAGGAGCAGGAGTCGTGCCTCCGCGGCTGCCACGCCGCCCTGAAGCCGGGCGGCGTGCTGTGGTTGGACGTGTTTCACCCGAACCTCGACCTCATCACCGGTGCCGTCGGCGGCGTTGACGAGTTGGAGCCCGGACTGTTCGCCACGCCCGACGGCAGAAGCATTCTCCGAACGACGTCGCTCTACGCCGATGTCAGCCGGCAGATTCAGCACGTGACCTTCAACTACACCTGGCTCACGGGCGACGAGCGGCACGAGCACAGCCGGGCCTTCGACATGGCCTGGATCATGCCGCGGGAGATGGAGCGACTGCTGCGGCTCTGCGGCTTCGAGCTCGTCCAGATGTTCGGCGACCACGACGGCGGCGAGCTGGACGACGACAGCGAGCGGCAGATCGTCCTGGCCCGTCGCGTCTAGTCTGCTTCATGAGCACCCCGACCGACGTCCGCCGGCAGTTCGTGACGTGGACCATGTACAAGCTCGACCCGGCCGTCAGGCGGCTGGATGCCGAGACCAAGGCCGCGATGCGGAGCGAGTTCGCCGAGGCACTTGCCAAGAAGGACGACGAGTACATCCAGCTCACCTATTCCACGGTGGGCCTGAAGACCGACACCGACTTCATCCTCTGGCGAATCGCCTTCGACAGCGACGTGCTCCAGCGACGTGAAGCGGCGATGAACCAGACCCGCCTCGCCGGCTACCTCCAGATCAGCCATCGCTTCCTGGCGATGACCAAGCGAAGCCAGTACATCGACCCCGTCGACCCGTTCCACGACGAGAACAGCCGGGCCAAGATCGTGCCGGGCCGACGCAAGTACCTGTTCGTCTATCCCTTCGTCAAGACGCGGCCCTGGTACCTGATGAGTCTCGAAGAGCGGCAAGAGGCGATGAGCGAACACATCCGCGTCGGCACGAAGTACCCGAGTGTTAAGCTCAACACGACCTACAGCTTCGGCCTCGACGACCAGGAGTTCGTCGTCGCCTTCGAGACGGACGTGGCCCAGGACTTCCTGGACCTCGTGCAAGAGTTGCGTGAGACGGAGGCCTCGAAGTACACCCTGCGGGACACGCCGATGTTCACCTGCGTGCGGTCGGAGCCGCAGGAGATCCTGAAGTCGTTGTTCTAAAACCGACGAAGATGCCCCCGTTGCCAACAGACGGCGAAGCGGAAGCTTCGGATTCCGCTCAAGCGGAGAAACGGAAGCACGCCACTTCGCGATCCGAAGCTTCCGCTTCGGCATCCTTTGCGGTCGTCATTCCTGCGGCAGGTTCTGGTTCGAGGTATGGGGGCGACAAGCTAAGCGAATCAATTGCGGGGCGAACGGTGCTGGAGCATTCGAGCGACGCTTTCGTGCATCGAGCCGATGTCGTTGTGCTGATTGTCGTCGGTCGGACCGTCGAGGTGCCGGGCGTGAAGAGCTGTGCGGGCGGTGCGACGCGGGCCGAGAGCGTGCGGCTTGGCGTCGACGTCGCCCGTGAGATGCCCAACCCGCCGCGGTTCATCGCCATCCACGACGCTGCTAGGCCGGGAGTGACGCAGGATCTGATTGACCGCGTCTTCGCCGCCGCGCTTGCTCATGGTGCCGCCGTGCCGGGCGTCCCGGTGACGGACACCATCAAGCGTGTATCTGGTGGAACCATTGCCGAAACGCTGCCGCGGGACGAACTCGTCGCCGTGCAGACCCCTCAGGCGATGCGCCTCGAATGGTACATCGACGCCCTGGCCCGTCTTCCGGCTGATGCCTCCGTAACGGACGACGCGTCGGTCCTCGAAGCTGCCGGCTACCCGGTCCATGTCGTCGCCGGCAATGCGGCCAACCTGAAGGTGACGCACCCGGATGATCTCGATCGGCTTCGACGGCACCTGTGACCACTACGATGCCGCCGCATGCCGACGCTCTCGTATCGCACCGCCGGAGAATCACACGGGCCAGGCCTCTTCGCCTTGGTCGATGGCATGCCTGCGGGCGTCGAGATCGACCGGGACCTCATCGACAACGAACTGCGTCGCCGACAGGGCGGCTACGGCCGGGGGGGCAGGCAGAAGATTGAGACCGACAAGGCCGAGTACCTGTCGGGTGTGCGGCTGGGTAAGGCGACCGGCGCCCCCATCGTTCTGCACGTCAAGAACAAGGACAGCCGGCTCGACGACCTCGAACGCACGCCGCCCCTCTACAAGCCACGCCCCGGCCACGCCGACCTCGCCGGGGCGGCCAAGTGGCTGACGACCGACTGCCGGGAGACCCTCGAACGTGCCAGCGCCCGCGAGACGGCCGCACGCGTCGCGGCGGGGGCGCTGAGCCGGTGCCTGCTCAAGCCCTTCGGCATCGAGGCGTTTGGCTTCGTCCGCGCCGTCGGCCCGGCGACGGGGGACTTCGAGGTGACGGTCGACAACTGGCGCGAGATGCTCGATCGCCGGGACGCCAACGACTTGTACTGCCCCGACGAAGCCGCGGCCGAGCAGATGCGGTCGTTCATCCGCGACCAGAAGATGGCCAAGGACACGGCGGGCGGCATCATCGAGTGCCACGTCTTCGGCTGCCCCGTCGGACTGGGCAGCAGCATGAACTGGTTCGACAAGCTCGACAGCAAGATCGCCGGGGCGGTGATGGGGATCCAGGCCTTCAAGGGCGTCGAGATCGGCCTCGGTTTTGAGACGGCCCGTCGCCCCGGCAGCCAGGTGCACGACGAGATCTTTTTTGACGAGCAGCAACGGGAGACGCCGACGCTCGGCTACACCCGCGGCAGCAACAACGCCGGGGGCTTGGAGGGTGGAATGACCAACGGCCAGCCGATCGTTGTGCGGGCGGCGATGAAGCCGATCAGCACGCTCGGTAAGCCGTTGCGGAGCATCGACCTGAACACGAAGGAGTCCAGCGAGGCCGGTTGGGAGCGGAGCGACGTCAGCGCGATCAGCGCGGCCGGGGTGGTGCTGGAGAACGTCGTCGCGTTTGAAGTCGCTGCGGCCTTCGTCGACAAGTTCGGGGGCGACAGCGTCGGCGAGCTGCGGCAGAACTATGACAGCTTCCTGGCGGCAGCTCGGGCGGTTGCAGTCGCACCGTCTGATGCCTGAGTTTGAAGGCACAACGAATCGGGCCCTCGCCATGGTGGCGAGGGCCCTGGCAAACCAGTCGCGTCGGGGGCAGGCACGACTGGTCGCATTCAGCTGGTCGTATCCACAGAGGACAAAAAGTTGTGCAAACAGACTAACGCATCTGCATCATACTTGTCCCACTATTTGGCACACACGTCAAAAACTGCAGAACCACCCGTTTAGGTAGCTTGAGGGCACGAACAGGACCGTCGCCATGCGGTTGACCTGTGGCAGATCGTCGCGTCTTGGCATGTCCCGTCGGCAGAGGCGGGAAGTTGGAGTCGGCGACGCTGAGGGCTAGACTCGCCGCCCCGATCCGCTCAAAGGCCCGCTTTGACTCCTGGCACCCGCGGAACCCGCACCGGACCACGCACCATGACCGCCACCGCTACGCCCGACCTCTCCAACCACGTCGCCTCTGCCGGCACCGGAACGATCGTTCAGGTCATCGGCTCGACCTTTGATGCCGAGTTCGCCGAGAACCACCTCCCGTCCATCTACAACGCGGTCACCGTCAGCTATGAGCTGGACGGCCAGGCTGCGTCCCTGACCGGTGAGATCCAACAGCACCTAGGCGGTGGCAAAGTCCGTGCGGTCGCCCTCGGCGGCACCGACGGTCTCAAGCGCGGCATGGCCGTCACCGACACCGGCAGCCCGCTGACCGTCCCGGTCGGCAAAGAGACGCTCGGCCGCGTCTTCAACGTTCTTGGCGAGCCGATCGACGAGCGGGGCCCCGTCGAGGCCGAAGGTCGACGCCCGATCCACCGCGAGCCGCCGGAGTTCAGCGACTTGACACCCAAGGCCGAGGTCTTCGAGACCGGCATCAAGGTGGTCGACCTGCTCACCCCGTTTATTCGCGGCGGCAAGGCCGGTCTCTTCGGCGGTGCGGGCCTCGGCAAGACCGTCATCATTCAGGAACTCATCGCCCGCATCGCTCGCGAACACGGCGGGTACTCCGTCTTCGCCGGCGTGGGTGAGCGGACGCGTGAAGGCACCGATCTTTGGCTCGAAATGCAGGAAGCCGCCATCGGCGACACCGGCAAGAAGGTCATCGACCAGACCGTCATGGTCTTCGGTCAGATGAACGAGCCCCCAGGTGCCCGCCTCCGCGTCGCCCTCTCGGCCCTGACCATGGCCGAGTACTTCCGCGATGAGTCCGGTGCGGACACGCTGCTCTTCATCGACAACATCTTCCGCTTCACGCAGGCGGGTTCGGAGGTGTCGGCCCTCCTGGGCCGCATGCCGTCGGCCGTGGGTTACCAGCCGACGCTCGCCACCGAAATGGGCGAGTTGCAGGAGCGAATCACGTCGACCAAGAACGGTGCCATCACCTCCGTGCAGGCCGTTTACGTGCCGGCCGATGACGCGACTGACCCGGCCCCGGCCAACGCGTTTGCCCACCTCGACTCCTTTATCTACCTCGAGCGATCGATCGCCTCGAAGGGCATCTACCCGGCTGTCGACCCGCTGGCGTCCAACAGCCGTGCCCTCGACCCGCAGATCGTCGGTGAGAGGCACTATGACGTCGCCCGCGGCGTGCAGACGATGCTCCAGCGGTATCGCGACCTGCAGGACATCATCAGCATTCTTGGTGTCGATGAGCTGTCTGAAGAGGACAAGCTGATCGTCAACCGCGCCCGCAAGATCCAGCTCTTCTTCAGCCAGCCGTTCTTCGTGGCCGAGGTGTTCACGGGCTTCCCGGGCAACTACACGAGCTTGGGAGAGACGGTCAACAGCTTCGAGCGGATCCTCAACGGCGAGGCCGACAATGTGGGCGAGCAGTACTTCCGCTATGTCGGGGGCCTGGATGAGGCGATCGAGAAGGCGAAGAACGCCTAGCCGTTCTCTCTGAACGCCCTTTGGAAAGCTGCGGCAGCTTTGACATTGACGACGTCATAGCTGCCGCTTTTGCTTTAGCTCCAGAAGGAAGGTGCCGCTTGATCTCCATGACTGCCGTGGCTTCTTCTTGAGTGGCAGCAGGCTCTGCTGTACGTTCATGCACTTCCCGCAATGTGTGGGAAAGCGGTCACAGCTTAAGGAAATGCTCGTCATGCCAGTGCAACGTCAATCGGTAGAGGTTTTGGAACAACGCAAGCTTCTCAGCGGGGAATGGAATCTCGTCGGGCCACTGACTGACGAGAACCTCCTTGCCACGGCCGGGCAGGTGCACGCTTTGGATCGACCCGCTTTCGAAGCCGAGGCGGTCGACGGGTCGGTCAGTCTGCCTCTGCCCGATGGCGGGTTCGAGGAGTTCACGATCGAGCAGACCTCGCTGCTCTCGCCTGAAGTTGCCGCGGCCAATCCGGACATCGCCACGTACAGGGGCGTCAGCACCGCCGACGGCCGGACGGCGGTCGCGATCGACCTCACCAGCAGCGGCCTGAACGCGACCGTCATGTCGGCCGACCGCGGCATGTGGTTCGTCACGCCCCTGGCTGCCGAACCCGGGACGTACCTCAGCTACTCGCTCGCCCAGGCCACTCCCGGCACCGAGGGGCCGGGGGCTCCGCACGACCATGATCATGATGAAGACGATCATCACGACGACGGCGATCCCCTGGGTCTGTTCGGCCCGGACGCCGATTTCGTTCAAGACCCGGTCGGCCCGACGCGTTACGAGTTGCGAATCGCCGTCGCGGCCAACGGCGAGTGGACGGCTGCGACGGGCGGGACCACGTCGACCGGCTTCAACCGCATCGTCAGTGCCGTCAACGCGGCCGACCTCTTGTACGAGCGCGAGTTCAACATCAGCTTCACGCTGGTCTCGGGCCAGTCGCTGGTTTACACCGACAGCACGACCGACCCGTACAACAACAGCAGCGGCGCGGCCATGCTCAGCCAGAACCAGGCGGTCATCGATGCCGAGATCGGCAGCGACAACTACGACATCGGCCACGTCATGACCCGCAGTGGGGGCGGCGTTGCGAGCCTCGGGGTGGTCGGCCAGCCGAACTCAAAAGCCCGCGGCGTCAGTGGGAACAACCCCAACGGAAGCTCCTTCCTCCTGACGTTCTGGCACGAGATGGGACACCAGTTCAGCAGCCCCCACACCTGGAACTCCATCAACAACGCGGCCTTCGACGGTCAACGGTCCGCATCCAGTGCGTACGAGCCGGGCCCGGGTTCGACGATCCTCAGCTACGGCGGCTTCAACTTCACGGGTGACTTCGTCAACCAGCGTGACGGCTACTTCCATGCCCGGACGATCGAACTGATCACCGGCTACATGGAGAACGACATCTGGGGCAGCCAGACCGGTGACCGCGTCGCGACGGGCAACACGCTGCCGGCGGTCGATGCCGGGCCCGACCGCGTCATTCCAGCAAGCACGCCCTTCGAGCTGGATGACCAGGCCAACGACGCCGAAAGCCTTCTGTACAACTGGGATCAGTACGATCTCGGCGACGACGACATCATCGGCGTCGATGACGGCAACGGGCCGCTGTTCCGCAGCCGGGCTCCAGTGACGGAGTCGAAGCGGGTTTTCCCGGAGATTTCCGACATCCTGGCAGGTCGGAGTGATGCCGACGAGACGTTGCCCGAGGTGTCTCGGACGAGCGACCCGCTGACGTTTCGCCTTCTTGGCCGGGACGGGCAGGGGGGCGTGAATTGGGACGACGTGGACCTGACGGTCATCGACACGGGGGCGCCGTTCGCCGTCACCAGCCAAGCCTCACCGACGAATTGGTCGGCGGGGAGTCGCCAGACCGTCACCTGGGACGTCGCCGGCACCGACGGCAACGGCATCAACGCCGAGGCCGTCAACGTTTCGCTGAGCACCGACTTCGGGCAGACCTGGACGGAGCTGGTCGCCTCGACACCCAACGACGGCTCCGCGGCCGTGATCGTTCCGGCAGACGCGGGCATTGCCTTCGGCGCCCGCATCAAGGTGAAGGCGGTCGACAACGTCTTCTTCGCGATCAACAACGCCGGCATCAACATCACGCCCGCTCTGCCGCTCAACGTCATCGAAACCGACTTCGAGTTCGAAGAACGACAGGCGATCAACTTCATCTTTGATGCCGCGCTGCAGCCGTCAGGCTTCAGCTTCGACGAAATCTCGCTGTTCAACGAGACCACCGGGCAGATGATCGACACGTCGACCCTTGTCGTCAGCGAGACATCATCGGGCAACGGCGTTTCCTTTGCACGTGATCTCGGCTTCGGGCAGCTACCCGACGGCAACTACCTGGCGACGCTGCCAGCCGCTAGCGTCTTCGGGGCAAGCGGGGAGTCGCTGACCGAGGACGTCTCGATCGAGTTCTTCGTGCTGTCAGGTGATGCAAACCGTGACCGGGTGGTGAATCTTGCCGACTTCGGCATCCTTCGAGCCAACTTCGGCAGCAGCACAGGGTCGCTCTTCAGTCAAGGCGACTTCAACTACGACGGGGACGTCAACCTTGCCGACTTCGGGCTGCTCCGGGCAAGCTTCGGGGCGACCCTCGCCGCCCCGTCGGGATCGCTCTTTGCCGACGACGACGCCTGATCGTCATCGTCAGCACGACGCGGGCCGGCACGCGACTGGCACGAACACGAGCGGCCGATCAGACTGGCAGATTATGCCGCGTCTGATCGGTCGCTTTCTTTTGGTGATGCTCCTGTTCTCTCTACCCGCCGGTGCGGCAGAGCTGGAGTTGAGCGACCGGCTTGCCGATGTCGAGGTCGTCGACGGCGGCGTCGTCATCGGCGGCGAGGTGCTGGAGCCGGCGGAGTTTGTGCGACGCGTGAGCGAGCTTCAAGGGAACCGGAGCACCCGCGGCACGGTCTACCGCGCCTTGGACATCACCGGGCCGCTGGGCGTGGCTATGGTGGGGCTCGGCCTGCTCGGCCAGGTGCTTTTCACCGGCCGAATGATCGTGCAGTGGCTCGTCAGCGAGAAGGAGAAGAAGAGCGTCGTGCCGCCCGCCTTTTGGTGGATGAGCTTCGGCGGGGCGGCGTTGCTGCTGGGCTACTTCGTCTGGCGTGTCGACATCGTCGGCATCCTGGGGCAGTGCACGGGCTTTGCGATCTACGCCCGCAACCTCTGGCTCATTTACCGTCCGAATCAGATGGCGGCATGACGGGCAAGGGCAGAATCATGGAAAAGGATTCCGGCCATTCCGGCCTCGCGGTAACGTTGTGGCGATCGATGCACCGTTCTAGATGTTGCCCCGCTTTCCTGGCCGCTTCCTTTGCCTTGTTTAAGTCTCGCACCGCCTGCTTGTGTCGCACCTTCCAGCCGCGACCTCGAATGTCGTTCTTGGTTCGGTTGACGGTGCCGAGTTGATCCCAACGGCGTTCCTGCCAGTCCAACGCGTCTTTGTAGGCCTTCTCGGCCTGCTTCAGGTCCGCATCTGCCGACTCCATCTCGTTCCACATCATCCGAGCCTCCTCGACGGGCAGAAGCTCTTCGCCGAATCGGGACTGGCCTGTAGACGCGTGAATGATCTCGTTCGCATTTCGCATGACCGCGAGTGCGGCATCCTGCTTGGCACCCCACTGGCCGTTCTCACGGGCGGCCTGGAGACAGGTGCCAAGGGCCATCGAGTAACGGTCGGCCCGATCGAGATCTCGACGTGCCGAAACGAGCCGTTGCAGCTCGTCCGACAGCAGCACAACGCCCGCCGACGGATTCACCTGCAGTGAGGCGGCGGCGTAGTTAATGACGATCGCCTCCGGCAACGCGTCGAGGTGTCGTCGCGACGCGTTCAGCAGCAGGCTGTCGAACCGCTCCACGCCGGTGCGGTCGCCCGCCAATGCGTACGCAACGGTCGCGAGATGGGCGTGGTCCACATTCTGCGGGTCGGCCCGGAACAGCATCTCGGCCGACCGTGCGACGTCTGCGACGTCATCGCCCTCTATGAGGCGTTGAAGCGTCTCCGGGTAGTCGGCATCCGCGTCGAACTCTTCGGGAATCTCCAACCGCGACGCGTTACCCAGAAGCACCACGAGGGTCGGCTCCGGCTCCGGCACGGGTTCGGGCTCGGGCTCGGGCTCGGGCTCGGGCTCGGGCTCGGGCTCGGGCTCGGGCTCGGGCTCGATACGAGGCTCAGGCTCAGGCTCAGCTGGACGCGCGACGGGCGTTATCGTCTCGGATGGCGTTGATCCGCCTCGCGGCCTTGCCGGCGTCACGTCGAACAGGGGCCTCTGCTCGGACTCTTCGGCGGGTGGCTCGTTCGCGTCGGAGACGGCAGGTGCCGACGGGGCCGGAGGTTGTGCGGGCGTGTTCCTGGTCCGGGTGCGGGCGACGGTGTCGCCATTGACCACGACACCGTCCTCATTGACGACGACCACCACGACCGGCGTGTTTTTGGCCTCGTCCGTCGACTCCGCCTCGGCAACCGTCTCTGCCGGTGGGGCACCCGTCAGCCACGCCGGCTTGGTCCTGATCGCGTAGACCAAGAACCCGAACACCAGCAGCGTCATCGGAAGCGTGACGATGAGCAGCCGAAGGGTGTTGCCCGATCCGCTCGACCTGGAACCCGCTTTGGACTTGCCCGCGCGTCGTCGGCGGGGCGGAGACGTCGGTTCGTCCCAGCCCTCCGGATGCTCGACATCTGCGGGTCGTCCCCGTCTCCCTCGTGATGGTGAAGCCATACCCGATGGCAAGATAATGGCGACGGCTGCTTTGTAAAGTCGATTCAGTCGGCCTCGGCTTCGAGTGCCGGCGTCGTCTCCTCTTCGGGCGAGTCCCTGAGCGTCCGCTTCGGCTCGTACCAGCGCGTTGCGTAGTTGTGCAGCAAAGGCCTGAGCGTCTCCGAAGGCTCTTCGAGTACCGGGCTCGGCGGCACGGCCAGAATCTGCAACGACTTTTCCAGGATCCTCGCCGAGGTCCCGCCGGCAACCTGGCCGCCGTGGTAGCCGAGCTCCTTCTTGGGCTCGTTGACCGTGACGCACAGGACCAGCCGCGGCGATTCGTACGGACCACCGCCGACGAAGCTGGCGAAGTACTTCGTCTCGCTCTGTCGGCCGTTCTCGCTTTGGTGGGCGGTTCCGGTCTTGCCGAACAGGTTGTACCGATCGCTGCGGGCATGCCGGGCGGTGCCGCGGACGAAGACGTCGGCCAGGATTCGCCGCATCTGGTCGGCGGTGCGAGGCGACGGACGCGACGTCGCCGATGCCGGACGGCGCCGATTCGACGGTGCCGTCGACCGTCGATCGATAGCCGGCGACGAGTCGCGGCGTGACCAACCGTCCGCCGTTCGCAAAGGCGGCCGTGCCTCGGGCGAGTTGCACCGGCGTCGCGAGCATCGCGTAGCCGAACGCCATGCTGAACTGCGTGTACTTGTCCGGCGGCTTCTGTAGAGCAGGCCACCGTGCTCGCCGTCGAGGCCGACCTTGGTTTTGCTGCCGAAGCCGAAATCGACCAGGCTTTGATGGGTCTGGCCGTAGTCATCCGCTCGACCAGCTTGGCCATCGCGATGTCTGGAGCTTTTCACGACGACGTCCCACGACGCGAGCTTCTCGTAGCCGTAGTCGTCCGTCACACGTCGGCCGTTCGCCAGCCGCGTGGTCTTTCCGGTGACGAGCACCTCTTCGGCCGACGTGACGCCGGCTTCGAGCATCGCCGGCCATCAGGAACGGCTTGATGACGCTGCCCGGCTCGTACGGGTCGACGATTGCCCGGTTGCGACGGTCGGCGATGGCGAAGTCGCCGGGGAAGCGAGGGTCGTACTCCGGCACGTTGGCCAACGCGAGGATGTCACCCGTGTACGGATCAAGCACCACGCAGCTGGCGCCGACCGCCTGGAAGGCCTCGACCGTCGCAGCCAACTCTTGTTCGACAACGTGCTGAATGCGGGCGTCGAGTGTCAGGACAAGACCTTGGCCGTGGACGGGCGGCCGGATGCCGTCCGAAAAGCTCTCGATGGCTCGACGTCGCTTGTCGCGGATCGTCACGACACCGCCGTCGCTACCGGCGAGGACGGCGTCCTGTTTGGCTTCGATGCCCTCGAGCCCGTTCCCGTCGCGGCCGACGGTGCCGAGCACGTGGGATGCGAGGCGAGCCATGGGGTACGACCGTCGCGGCTCGGGCTGCGTCGCGATACCACGAAGGCCCAGAGATCGGCCGTAGGCGACCGCGGCTTCGGCGTCGTCGGCATCCATCTCCCGCGCCAGCGGCACGTAGCGGCGATTGGGCCGGCCGGTGACGGCCATGGCGACGTCGTCCGGGTCCGCGGCGAGGCGTTCGGCGACGCGTTCCAACGAGGCATCAAGCTCTGTCAGAGGCCGACCGGTCTTGTCGAACTCGTCGTGCAGGAACTTCGGGTCGGCAAAGACGTTGCGCTCCAGCGTCGTCCCGGCGAGCATCAGGCCGTTGCGATCGAAGATCGACCCGCGACGCGCGGCCAGGCCGCTGACGGAGCGGTGTTGCCGTTCCACCCGGTCGCCCATTTCCGAAGCAAACCGCGTCTGCAGATACGCCACCCGCCCGATGAGCCCGAGCATGCAGGCGGCGATCAGCCCGAGAACGAGCCCGATCCGACCTGCCGAGACGGGCGTGGCCGAGACGTCGATTGAGGAGGATTCCGATGACATGGCGAAGCGGCGGCCATGTCCGATAACGACCGGCCGTATCGTGCATCGACATGAACGCTCCGCCGACTTCAGCCGACCTGACCCGGCTCGCCAAGCAGCACGGCCTCAAGGCGGCACTGCTGCTGGGCGGGGCCTTTCTCGGGTACCGCATGGCCAAGGGCGGCAAGCGGCCGACGCCAACCGGCCCGGTCGTTACGTCTGCCGTCCAAGAAGCACACGCTCACCGGCTACCTGGCCGATGCGGTACGCGGGCTTGATGCGAAACAATTGGCCAATCTGCTCGGTCAGCCCACTGCCGAAGCGGAGGACCGGATGGTCTGGAAGCTGTCGAACGACAAGCTGCTCGACGTCGAACTGCAGGACGGCAAGGCACGGGACGCGGCTTTTGAGGTCGCCCGCCCGGTCAATCGTCCTGCTTGAGTTCCTGCCGGCGAAGCTCGCCCAACGTCGGCTCGCCCGAGGTCGTGGGGTCGGCGGTGGCAAAGACGCCGAAGACCCAGAGTAAGCACAGGCCTAGCACGATCAACAGCACCGCCGCCAAGGCCGGCACCCAAAGCGATGTCGCTTCGCGTGCCGTCGGCAAGACGTCGGTATCCGGCATTGCGGACATGCGGGCGGACCGCTCCATGTCGCGGTCACGCAGCTTGCCGGTGGTGGTGGAGAGGCGATCGTTGCTCCGGCTGACATCGGCCGTCGTGCCGCTGTTGTCCGTGACGGCCGTCCCCGCGCCGCCGACCATGGCCGATCGCTTGGGCCCGGCAGGGTCGGTTGCGTCCCCTCGCTCTCGACGGACGCCGGAGGCGTTCTCGTCATCGAACGCGGCATCACCTTCGGCGACTTCGTAGGTGTCCACGCTCTCTGCACGCGGGCGTTGGGGCGGGATCACGGGCTTGACGTCGTTCCGCATGGGAGGATGGTATCGAGCCTCGACGATTTGCAGAGCCACCGAAGTCGCTTCGTCAACTACGACCAATCGAGCAACACTTTGCCCCCTTCGCCGCGACGCATGCGCTCGAACGCGTCGCGGAAGTCGGTGTAGTGCGTCTTGTGCGTGACGACGGGCGAGACGGTGAGCCCGCTTTGGAGCATCGTCGTCATCTTGTACCACGTCTCGTACATCTCCCGGCCGTAGATGCCTTGGAGCGTGAGCATGTTGAAGACGACCGCGTTCCAGTCGATGGCCGTGTCGTTGGAAGGAATGCCGAGCATGCTGATTTTGCCGCCGTGGGCCATGCTGGCGATGGCGTCGTTGAGCGCGGCCGGGCTGCCGGACATTTCGCAGCAGACGTCGAACCCCTCGACCATGCCGAGCTCTTTCTGGACGTCAGCCAGCGTCTCGTGCCGCACGTCGACGGTGCGCGTCGCGCCGAGCTTCTGGGCCAGTGCCAGGCGATCCGGGTTGAGATCGGTCACGACGACGTGCCTGGCCCCCGCGTGTCGAACCACCGCCGCCGCCATGCAGCCGATGGGGCCCGCGCCGGTGACGAGCACGTCTTCGCCCAGCACGTCGAAGTGCAGGGCGGTGTGCACGGCGTTGCCGAGCGGATCGAAGATGGCGGCGACGTCGCGGTTGATGTCGTCGGCGTGGTGCCAGACGTTGGTCATCGGCAGGCTGACGTACTCGGCAAAGGCACCCGGCCGATTCACGCCGACGCCCTTCGTGAACGCGCACAGGTGACGCCTGCCGGCCAGGCAGTTGCGGCATCGCCCGCAGACGACGTGCCCCTCGCCGCCCACGACCATGCCGACCGCGAAGTCGACCACGTTCGACCCGACGGCCACCACCTCGCCCACGAACTCGTGCCCGACGACCATCGGCACCGGGATCGTCTTCTTGGCCCAGGCGTCCCAGTTCCAGATGTGCACGTCGGTCCCGCAGATGCCGGTGCGGTCGACGCGAATGAGCACGTCGTTGATGCCGATGGTCGGCACGGGCACGTCCTGCAACCAAAGCCCCTCTGCCGGCTCGGCCTTCACCAGCGCCTTCATCGTCGTCGGCAGGTCAGACATGGCCGACGTTACGAGCCGTCAACCTTGCGTCATCCGAAGCACGCCGCCGTCGACGAGGACGTCGCCCGTCGCACCGAAGCGAACTTCGACGCGCCTGCTCACGCCGCGCTCCGGCATCGTGACGCCAAAGAGCACGTCGGCCGATCGCATCGTCGGCTTGCTGTGCGTGACGATGATGAACTGCGTCTCGCCCAGGAAGTCGTCGAGCAACGCGCAGAAGCGACGCGTGTTGGCTTCGTCGAGTGCCGCGTCGACTTCGTCCAAGATGCAGAACGGCCCGGGCCTGGCGCGGAAGAGGCTCATCAGCAGGGCGACGCTCGCCATCGACTTCTCACCGCCCGAGAGCTGACTCATCCGAACGGGCCGTTTGCCGGGTGGACGGGCGACGACTTCAACGCCCGGCGGCTGCGCGTCGCCCTCGACCTCTTGCAAGGCCAGATCCGCCCGGCCACCGCCGAAGAGCTTGCGGAACAGGCCGTTGAAGTGTCCGCGGACGGCCTCGAAGGTTTCGCGGAAGCGGACGTCGCGCTCCTCGTCCAGGTCGCCGATGAGCGACCGCAGATCCGCAACGGCCGTCCGCACGTCCTTGGCCTGATCGGCGACGTCGACCTGTCGCTTCTCGATCGCTTCCAGCTCCGCCTCTGCGTCCGGATTGACCCCGCCGAGCCGCGAAAGCCGGCCCTGCAGATCGGCCAGCTCCGCCTCGGCCCCGCGTTCGTCGACGAGCAACTCGTCGCCAGATTCTTCGAGAACTTCTTGAGAAAGCTGCAATTCGTTTCGGCAACGGTCGAGGTGCGTTTCGAGCCGGATGACTGCGGCGGTCGCGTCATGATCCGCGGTGGCGACGGCCTCGCGGGCAGCAAGCAGGCGTTGCTCCGCCTCGGTCACCGCGACGGACGCGGCGTCGCGGGCGGTGACGGCGGACGCGTTTCGCTCCCGGGCCGCCACCAGCTCCGGCGGGTCACCTTCGCCCGTCGACACTGCTTGCAGGGCGGCGTCGGCGTCTTCCGACTCCGCGGCGAGCCGGGCGACCTCGGCGACCAATTCATCCAGCGAGGCGGACAACCCATGCAACCGCTCACGCGCCGCCGAACGGCGGGCCGCGGCACGATCGGCGGCCTCTTGTAAGGCGGCCTGCCGTGCATGCAACTCCGCATGCCGAACGGCCGCGGCTTGGGCATCCGCCTCGGCCTCGCGAGCAGCATCGGCCACACGTGCCGCGTCGCCGGCCAGGTGATCATGCCGATCTTGAAGCTCGGCCTCCTTCGCCGGAAGGTCAGCATCGACCAACGCCTCCGACGTCGGTGTCTGCTCCGCACGCAAGGCGTCGGCACGCTCCCGCGTCGCCGCCGCCGCCTGACGCAGCCGGACCAGCGACGCCTCGACGCTGCCGAGCCGCTGATTCACCTCGCGAAGGTCTTGCTTTCGTTGTCGCGCATGTTCGACGGCCGCGGCGAGGTCATCACGTGCGGTCGTCGCCTCGTTCGCCGCAGCTTCCGCCTGCTGACGTGCCTCGTCGGCGGACGCTTCTGCCGCGGTCACGTCCTGCGACAGACGATCAAGCTCCGCCCGACGCGAGATCGTGCCGCCCGCACGCTTGCCGACGCGCAGAACGCCGTCCGGAAACAGCACCTCGCCGTCCCGCGTTGCGACGGTCCAGCCGGCCACGGGCTGCGCCGGCAGCGTATCGGCCAAAAGAACGTCGCCGAGCAGCCAGTCACGAACATGAGCATCGCCTTCGACCGGCTCGACGACCTCCGTCGCACGAAGCAGCGAATGCGACGCACTAGACGACGCCGGCCGGACGTCTGCGGGCAAGATCGTCACCTGACCGGCAAGCGCCCGCAGGGCATCGAGCACATTCGGGCCGACGGCGTCGCGGGCGACGAGCCACGCGATCTTCTCGCCAGCCACCGCCTCGATGGCCGACGCCCATTCGGACGGAACCACGAGGCAGTCGCCGACGAGGCGATCGACGGGCGACGCCGGGTCATCGAGCAGCTGCTTGGCGGCATCGTCGACGCCTTCGCGTGCGGCGACCAGGTCCGCCAGCGCGTCCCGCTTGGCCCGAAGCGAGGAAAGGGCGTCGCGTCGTTCATCCGACGCCTGACGTGCCGCTGCGGAAGTCGGCTCCGTCGCGGCAAGTCGTTCTTCGGCGGACGCCTTCTTCGACTCGGCGGCGGTGGCGACTTGCCCCTGCTTCTCGATCTCGGCCTGAAGCTCGTCACGCTCGGCCTCAACGCGGGCGGCCTCGGCGTCGCGTTCGGCCAGCACACTTTCGGCATCGGCAAGTCGCTCGCGGAGCATCGCCTGCTTCGCCGCCGCCGAGTCGGCGGCGCGGACCTGGCGGGCGTGGCGGTCGCGGACCTCGGAAAGCTCCTGACGGATCTGCTGCAGCGTCGCCGTCGCCTCTTCGACCTGCCGACGCGACTCGTCGGCGGCTTCTCGTGTGCGGGCCTTCTCCGCACGCGCTTCTGCAAGACCGGCGGCATCGTCTCCGTCGGCCGCACCATGGTCCGCCGTCGGAGACGTTTGTTCGACGCGAAGTCGCTCGATCTCCGACTCGGCTGCAGCGAGACGCGTGGCGGCGTCCTCGTGCCGTTGCCGGGCGAAGGTCGCACGCTGCTCGACCTGCGCCCGTTCGGCCTGGACGCGGACGAACTGCAGCTCGATCTCCCGCAGCGTCGAGGCCGCGGAGTCGGCTTCGGTGACCACCTCGGCGGCGTGGGTGCGGGCGTCTTTGAACGCAACATCTGCCGAAGCTTGGTCTTCGGAAGCGACCTGCCGATGCCCGTCGGCGGTGGCCTTGGCATCGGCGAGGGTGCGGTAGCGGTGCCGGGCCAGCCGCAGACGAACCTCGTCGAGACGACGCGTCAGATCGGCATACGTCCGTGCCCGGCCGGCGGCGGCGCGGGCGGAGCGGAGTTGCCGTTCAACCTCGGCCGTCGACGTCTTCCAGCCGCGCCAGGTTCTCCGTCGCCCGACCCAAACGCCGGTCCGCCTCCTTGCGCTGCTCGCGAAAGCGTCCCACGCCCGCGGCTTCTTCAAAAAGGAGCCGACGTTCGGCGGGGTCGGCCTCGAGCATCTTGGCGACGCGGCCTTGCTCGATGACGCAATAGCTCCCGCCGCCGACGCCGGTGTCGACGAAGCAGTCCCGGACGTCTTTGAGCCGACACTTGCGGCCGGCAAGCTTGTAGTGGCTCGTCCCGTCGCGAAGCAGCACGCGACCGACGGCGACGTCGTCTTGATCGACGGGCAGCGGGCGTCGGCCGTCGGAGCCTTCTGGGTTGTTGAAGAGGAGCGTGACCTCGGCCGACGCGCCGGCGGGGCGACTGTCGCTGCCGTTGAAGATGACATCCGCCATCGTGCCGCCGCGGAGCGTCTTGGCCGACTGCTCACCCAGGACCCACTTGACCGCGTCGACGACGTTTGACTTCCCGCACCCGTTGGGCCCGATGACGGCGGTGACGGGCTGGTCGAAGTCGAAGTGGGTTTCGTCGGCGAAGCTCTTGAAGCCGTGCAGGCTCAGCCGACGGAGCCTCAGCTTGCCAGGAACAGGGGCGGCGGTGGTGTCGGGATTGTCACTCAACGCGACGGCAGCGAGACGTCCTCGACGGAGGCGGAGATCGCCGCCGGCTGTGGTGTGAGGCCGGGCACGAGCGGGACGACATCCTCTTCGACGTTCTGCATCCTGGGCTCTTCGAGCCGCACGGCGACGGGAACGCCTTTGCCCGCGCCGGCGATCAGATCGCCGGCATCGCCCAGACCCTTGAGCACTGCGACGATGTCGCCGTAGTTCAGCCGGATAGGCCGTTCCCGCGGCAGGTGTTCGCCGCCGAGGCGGAGGAGCACTTCGCGAAGGTCGGGCAGGCTGATGACCTGGGAGAAGCCGTCCGGTCGCGCGTCCGACTCGCCGGGGGCCAGTTCACGCTGGAAGAGCATGACGGCGTCTTCGTCGTTGCGACGGACGAGGCTGAGCCGATCGCCGAAGGCCGTCATCAGGGTGTCGGGCCGAATCCGTGGCACCTCTGCCATCGGGCGCAACGCGCCGATGATCGCGATCGTCGGCCGGCCGGACCGCTTGGCGTAGACGATCGGTCGGCCATCGCCGGGCGTCAGGTGCAGGACGAACCGATCACCGACGACCTTCTCGACGACTCCCGTCTGAGACAGTCCGAGCCGCAGCAGCGACTCGTAGGCGGCGATGCGGACTTGCTCGTTACCGGCCCGGTCCTCGCTGAGGAGGTCCCGAGCCATGCGACGGACGGCGACTGTCGGCGGAAGCGTGCCCAGCGCTTTGGCCGCGGCGACGTTGTACGGATCGACCGCGTCGCCGGCGATCTGGCCGAGGACCTCGATGGCCGCCCGCTGTTGCAGGTGGGCGGCGGCTTTGGCGGCGTGGTAGCGGAGGTGCGGGTCGCTGTCGGCAATGAGCGGAGCGATGACCGGAAGGGCGTCCGGTCCAAGGCCCTGCCAGCCGAGGCTCACGTGTCGAAGCACCTCACCGTCGCCGTCTGCCTGACGCGCGACGTCTTCGAGCTCGCGTGCCTTGGCCAGGGCGAACTGGCTGTTGCCTCCACGGAGGTACAGGTGCGTCGCGACGCCGAGGAAGGCTTCCCACGAATCGGGTCCGCGTGCGGCGAAGGGTCCGCTGCGTGGCAGGCGAAGTTCGACGACGGCTTCATCGCGTGCGGTTGCCACGCCTCCAACCCGGCCGAAGTAGAAGTTGATGCGGTCTTCGATGAGTCGTGCCAGCCGGGGGTCGGGCCGACGCATGCGGAGCAGCAGCGGGCGATCAAGTTCGCTGACGCCGCCGTCCGGCACGACGGCACGACGAAGGTCGTCGTTTCTTCCGCTGGGCCGATTTGCGGCGTCTGCTCCGCCGAGTGCGGCCACGGGGTTCAACATCAGAGGCCCGCGGGCGACACCCACCTGATTGACCTGTTCACCCGGGTTGCCGGCGTTGACGCCGCCGCGGTGGAGTTCGGTGAGCCACAGGAGCCCGCGGGCCAGGCTCGGCGTGGTATTGGAGTCGAGGGCACTGACCGAGACGTCGATCCGATCACCCGGGCGGGCACCCGGCGGCACGATGCCGTCGACGCGTACGACGGTCGTGCGCGGGATCGCTCAGCAGGGCCGTCGACGAGAGCTCGCCGAGGCTGCCGTCGGTTCGGGGCATGGAGACGCCCAGTCGGGAGGCATCTTCGAGGATTCGCTCGCGCACACGACCCGGGATGCCGTCGTCGCGGCCGGTGTTGTCGAGATTGACGACCATGCCGTAGCCGCTGATGACCTGCGCTTCGGTGCCGTAGATCACGACGTGTTCGAGCACGCTGCCGCGAAGGAAGTCGGGCAACTTCGCATCCTGCTCGAGGATGTCGTACCGCGATTCCGGGAGGCTCGGCTCGACACGACGGTCGCAGCCGCCCACGAGGAAGAGGGCGAGGCCGGCGTTCAGGCCGAGGCGAACGACGTTGCCGACGGGAACGGGCATGGCAGTTCGGTAGGGCGTGCGTGGTGCGGCAGATTCAGGCGTTGGAGGCCATCTTCCCGCCGACGAGGCCGATGATCAGGCCGAGGATCGGGAGGCCGACGAGCAGTCCGAGTGCGGGCCCGACCGCGACGCCTTCGTCGGTCACGAGGAACGACAGGAAGCCGGCGCTGCCACCGACGACGCTGAGTGCGAGGGCGACGATGCCGACAAGCACCACCGCGGCGGCTCCGCCGGCGAGGCCGCCGAAGATGGGGGCGGTCGGGTCGTTGACCTCGTAAGCGATGCCAGCCTGCCGGGTGCCGACGGGGGCGGCGGCGGTGTCGATGCCGCTCGTGCCGGCGACGGTGCCGCCGGCGACACTCGACTCGGGCATGATTTCGTCGAAGGTTTCGGCACCGAAGCTGGTGTCGTCCGCCTCCTGGGTCAGGTCGAGCAGCCCGCTGCCCGATCCGATGCCTTCGAGAGCGATCTGGTCGCCCGTGCCGCCCATATCCGTTTGGGCCGAGGGGTCGACGTCGTCGTCCTCGAAGATGGTGATGCCGCTCTGGCTGGCACCTGCGGCGGTGCCGCCTAGGGCGTCGGCACCGAAGCTGGTGTCGGTCATGGCGAACTCGCCGGTGTCGTCGTTGGCGACGAGGGGCGCTCCGCTGCTTCCGGGGACGCGGGAGGCTCCGGCCGATGCGCCCGCTGCGGAGGCACCGGCGGCAGACGCCCCGGCCGCGGACGATGCCGGAGAACCGGTGTCGGCCAGGTCGATGCTGCTGTCGCCGAACGACGCACCGGCGTCGCCGAGGCCGCTGTCGTCGGAGATGCTGGCCGCGACGGATCCGCCGACCGAGTCACCCATGGATTCGTCCGAAAGATCGATGCCGTCGCTGCTGTCGGCGAGGCTGATCGGGCCGCCGGAGTCAGAGGGGGCCGAATCCACCGGCACCCTCGCCCTGGAGCTTTTCGATCTGGCTGCCCTTGTACATCAGGCTGTTGCCGTCGCGGTACTCGGTGAGCCGACCGTTTTCGACAAGGTCCTTAAGGCCGTCGTCGTCGGTCGCGAGGGCTTCGATGGCCTCTTCCTGGGTGTAGAACGCTTTGGCCATGGGGGCGGCGGGCAGTGGGTCGTGGTGACTCCGACCGGTCAGGGCGACTCGGCCGGCGGGCGACGCGAAGGGATGCGTCGCCTCAGGTTGTTGGGGCCTGAACGGCCCGTGGCGGGTCTGGGATCGTCGCAGAACCTCGCGCAGGTGTCAAAGGTCTTACTGCACATACGGACCCGCTCGACATTATGGGGCGACGGCGTCGTCGGCCTCGTCGTCCCGGCCGCTTCGCCTCGTCGCACGTTCCAGGTCGAGCTGGCGGCGGATCTCGGCAGGTGGCGGGACGGTGTTGAAGTCTTTGAGCCCGCGATCCGCACTGATGTCACGGGCGGCCAGGAGCATCAGCCGATTGCCGCCCGCGTCGTAGCGGTAGGCCAAAAGCGACCCGGCATCCGTGTCCAAGACGTAAACGCCCCAGGCGTTGGTCGCCAGCTGTCCCGGCATTAAATAAACGCCACCACCGCCGGCCAGGGCGGGTAGCTGTGCCGAGGCGGCGGGAAGGGAAGGGCCTCGCGTGACGAGCCACGTCATCGCCACCGCCGTGGCCGCCACGATGGCCAACTTCGGCAGGTCGCTTCCTGTTCGGCTTCGCTTCCAGGTCATGGCCGCCATGTTACCCGGCGGCGAACCTGACGGGTACGGAGACGCAGCCGTCATCATCCTGCTCAAGATCGAGCAGCCGACGCCCGCGGAGCTTCGGGTCGACCCGCAGCGAGGCCAGCACGCGTCGGCGAAGGTCACGCCGCACCCGCTCGATCTCGGTCTTGCTGCCGTTGGAGAGCGGAATGAACCCGCCCGCCTTGGTGCGGTGCCCGCCCCCTTCGCCCAGCCCCTCCATGGCTCGTCGCAGGACCTCACCGGCCGACAGGTCGAGCCGCCCGGCGCGAAGGCTCACCATCAACCGCTCGGGCCGTCCCTCGCGATTCTGCCCCCACAGGCCTGTCACCATCGAATAGTCGGCGTCGCGTAGCCGAAGGAGGAAGTCTGCAATGACGGCGGGTTTCTCGAGGTTTCTGATGACGCCCAGGTTGGTCACCAGCACCCGGCCATAGAGCTGCGCGTCGGACAGGGCGTTGGCGTAGCTGACGAAGTAGTCCTGCGGGAGCTCGACATGCCGCATGCGATAGAGCAGACGCGTGTCGGCTCGAACCGTCAGCGCGGCCAGAGCGGCGTTGTCGAGACCGTCGGGCTGACCGGCGGCACCGGCGAGATCGGTCTCGATTGCGTGCAACATCGTCGCCGCCAGCGTCGGGCTCGGCTCGATGTCCTGCTCCATCAGATAGCCGAAGATGATGCTCGTCGTCGCGCCGAGCTCTGGACGAATATCGACGAACTTGGCACTTGGTCGACGTCCGCGGGCGTTGTGGTGATCGACAATGGCCGTCGGCGTGACACCGGCAGGCAGCGGTGAGCCGGGAAACGAAGGTTGCGCGTCGCACAGAACGATCGCGTCGTAGGCGTCAGGCTGATCATCTTTGAACAAGCGGCCTTCATCCCACGGAACGAGGTCGAGCGACGCGTTCGTGGAAAATGCCGCATTGATGCCGCCGACGGTTTCGCCGGCGTGCGAGACGACCACCTGCGGCCGACCCGCGTTGCCCGGCAACTTGGGAAGCCGCTCGTTCAGAAGGACCCGCAGGGCCTCCGAAGCGCCCAGTGCGTCGGGATCTGGGTTGCGGTGTGCCGTGATGAGCACGCGTTCTGCACCAGCCAATGCCTTGAGCAGGGCATTCGAGGATGGCTGATCGCGTTGCTGCTTTGCGGTCGCACGCGCGGCATCTTCGACCGACTCGACAAGGTTCTCTACGAAGGCACTCAACCTTGAAGACTAGTCGCCTGCCGCGTCGCTCTTCACAAAGAACTACGCTCGGCCATGGCTGATGCAACTCATGAAGGACTCGCCCCCGGCTACGACTTTGATCCGGACTGGGAAGTGACTCCCGCGGATCTGTCGGAGCTGCTGAAGGGCGACGAACGATTCGATCTAGTCGATTGCCGCGGCGCCGACGAGCGGGAGATCACGAAGATCGAACCGTCGCGGCTGGTGCCGTTACAACAATTTGCCGATCGATTTGACGACGAGTTTCGCGAGCTGAAAGAGACCCGCACGATCGTCTACTGCAGAAGTGGCAAGCACTCGTTGGAGTTCGCGCGATTACTGCGTGCCCATGGCGTCAAGGACGCTTCGAGCTTGGCGGGCGGCATCAACCAGTGGAACAAAACGTTCGGCGACGGCACGCAGTACTAAGCCCGCACGCCGTCGCCGAAAGGTTGTAGACAAAAAGCCGACTTAGCGGCCCGTCTTGTACAGGCCGCGGCCTTCTTGCTTGAAGCGGCTGTCTTTGATCAACGCCTGGTTGACGATGCTGCGGAAGTTGGCAGAGCTGCTCTGGTACCCGGCGGACTCGACGCCTTCGGCGATGTCGCCGACGCGCATGGCCTTGCCGTTCTTCTTGAGCACTTCGTGGATAACTTCGGGAAGCGGCTTGTCGTTACGCGGGCGTGTACCGCCCGAGCTGCCGTTGCCGCCGCCATCGAAATTGGTGATCTGACGATCGATCTTGTCCAAGCGCATCTGGAGCTTTTTCCGCTCCGCGACGAGCTTGTTGCGATCGGAGCGACGGGATTTGATCATCGCCTGAAGGTCGGCGATGCTGGGCTGCGATTTAGGTCGGCCTCGGGGCATGGTGGGTGGGGTTGTTGCTGGAAGTTGATCTATTCAAGTGACGCAATCGCGGAACAGTCTGCGGCGTCTGAAAGCCACAATAGGCCGTCGGGTGTCCCGTGTACAACTTCTAGACGTTTGAACAACATCTCACGCCGAGACACCGCGCCTTGCATTGCGTCATAGTCCGCCCGGCAGCGCTTCTTCGATCGGTTCCGAGCACCGCGACGGCGCCATCGACCGACCTTACCCTCGACCATGAAGACTCGCCTGGCCCCTTCACCGACAGGCGCACTGCACTTGGGAAATGCACGCACCTTCCTCGTCAACTGGGCTCTTGGGCGACAGAACGGCTGGCACATCGCCCTAAGGATCGATGATTTAGACGGGCCACGTGTGAAACCTTGGGCGACTGATGCGGCCCTGCGAGACCTGCGTTGGCTAGGGATCGACTGGGACGAGGAACTTCCTCTCCCGAGCACGAGGATCGTCCGATATGGCCAAGCCATGGAGCAGCTTCGGCATGCCGATGTCTTCATTTGCTCTTGTTCAAGGTCTGATGTGGAGGCAGCTTCGCCCGGACGCGCACCGGACGGATCCCCTGTCTATGGCGGCAACTGCATCGGGAGACCGGTGTCGGATCAGACCAGCGACTGCCTGCGAATCATCGGCAACACGATTGACACTGATAGGGTTTTGATAGGTTCGCCTTCATCCATGTCGGCGTCTACTTTCGGACCATTCGTGATTCGTCGCACCGGGGGTGAGCCCTCCTATCAGTGGACCTCGACCATCGACGATCATGACTTCGGCATCACCCACGTCATCCGCGGCAACGACCTGACGGTCAGTTCTGCCCGCCAGACTTACCTCCGTCAGCAGTTGTGGCCAGGTTTGCAGCCGCTGACGCACTGGCATCTTCCTCTAATCGTCGGACCCGACGGCCGGAAGCTGGCAAAGCGCCATGGCGACACGCGGCTGTCGCATCTACGGGAAGCCGGCTGGACACCCGACCGCGTCCGCGGCCTATGTGGAACCTGGACCGGCATTGCGACCTCGGGTGAGCCAATGTCGTCACAGGATTGGGTCGAAAGGTTGCATATGCCTGCAATTCCACCGGAGTCTGCGGTTTTCGATCCAGCTGCCCATGGGTTGTCGTTCTGATTCACTACCGTGATCTCGATGCGTCGCCGGAGCTTGGAGCAGTGGCACCGTGCGATCATCTCGGAGCGTGATCTGGGTGCACCTGCAACCTTGGCTCGCGGCATGCTCGGTTTGGTTTCGACGCCGTACGCGGCCGCGATGCGAGTGCGGAACCGCATGTGGGACCGCCGTCAGCCGACGAAGTTGGCTTGCCCGACGATCTCCATCGGCAACCTCACCGCCGGCGGGACCGGCAAGACGCCGACCGTCGCGTGGCTGGCCCGCCGGCTGCTCGATGCCGGCGAGCGGCCGGCGGTGCTGCTTCGCGGGTACAAGGCAGAGCCCGGTCAACGGGGCGACGAGGAGCAGTTGCTTGTCGATCTTCTGGGCGATGCAGTCCCTGTCGAAGCCAATCCTGATCGCGTTGCCGGAGCCCAAGCGGTACTGACGCGGCGCCATGACGTGTCGGTCCTCCTTCTAGATGACGGTTTTCAGCACCGTCGGGTGGCACGGGAGGTCGACCTGGTCCTCGTTGACGCGACCCAGCCGGACGGGCTGAGCCACGTCCTGCCGCGAGGCTACCTTCGCGAGCCGTTCGACGGCATCAGCAGAGCGACGGCGGTGCTCCTGACCCGTTGCGACCACGGCGACGCCGACGCGGCCGAGACGCTCGTTCGCCGGCACTTCGATGGGCCCGTGCATCGGTCGCACTTCCGGCTCGATGTCGACACGAGCGGTCGGGCGATCGCGGCGTGCGGCATCGGTAATCCAGAAGCCTTTTTTCAAGGCTTACGAGCCATCGGCGTCGATCTGGTCAAGACGATGCCCTTCGGCGATCACCACCCGTTCGATGCCGACGACGCCCGCACCATCGCCGCGGCCGTGCCGTCAGGTGGGTCGGCGATCGTCACGGGCAAAGACTGGACGAAGCTTCGTCATCACTGGCCAAAGGATGTTCCCATCGCTGTGGCGCGTCAGGAGCTTGTGATCGACCGTGCCGACGCCTTTTTCGACGCCATCCGACCGGCCAAGGCAAAGAGCAGCACGCCAGCCGTCGTCACGATGACAGACACCCACATCGAATAGGTCAGATCACCCGCAAGACGGGTATTGACGCGGAGCGACTCGATCACGAAACGGGCCGGGCCATAGGTCATCAGCATCAGGCCGAACACCCGGCCGGGTGCGGGTCGGGTCGTCAGGTAGGTCAGGCACAGGCCTGACAGCAGCAGGGCGTTGAGGACGCTGTAGAGCTGCGTCGGGTGGACGGGTAGCGATCGCGTTGTGCCGGCCAGAGCGGTCAGCCGCTCATCGGCAGCGACGGTCTTCTCGTCCGCCAGCACCGGCACGATGTCGCCCTGTTTCGTCTCAATGAACCGGATCAGATCCTGCGGCACGCCGTCTTCGCCGATCGGCAGGTCGCCGTCCTCGAAATGCTCTTGATAAGGAGGACTCGCGTAAGGGAACGTGATCGCCCACGGCACCTCGTCCCGGTCGCACACCTGGCCCCAGCAGCAGCCGTTGAGCAGACACCCGATCCGCCCGAACGCCAGGCCGAACATCAGGCACGGGGCTATGACGTCCATACCCAGCCGGATCGGAATGCCCTTGAGCTTTCCAAAGCCGATGGCCACGAATGTCGCCATGATGAACCCGCCATAGAAGGTCAGCCCGCCGGACGTGATGTTGATCGCCGCGGTGAAGTTGTCCCACGCACTTCGGCCCGGGTCGGTGTACGTCCCGAGATTCTCAAGGATGTGGCTCACCCGTGCCCCAACGACGCCCGACACCAGCGCCACCAGGCACAGCGTGACAAAGTCGTCGCCGTTCATGCCGAGCCGGTTGGCCAGGTACTTCGACAGCTCAGCGGACGCCCAGACGCCCAGGACGAGCATCAGGCCGTACCCGTAGACGGGCAGATTGAGCAGAGGGATCGTAAAGAGTTCTCGGAACACGCCTGCCGACCCTATGGCCGGTTCAGCCGCACGTTGTCGATCAATCGGACCGATCCAACCCGCACCGCGACCAGCACCCGTGCCGGAAGCCGCTCGGCAGGCTCGAGCGTCGCCTCGTCCACCGCCTCCACGTACTCGACCTCGAGCCCCGCCTCGACCAATCGCCGTCGCACCTCCCGCTCGACCTCTCGCGGCTCGCCCGAGGCCCCGCTCAACGCCCTTGAGATCGCCAACGCCTTCTCACGATCTTCTGTGGAAAGACGCCTGTTCCGACTGCTCATCGCCAAGCCGTCCGGCTCCCTGACCGTCGGCCCACGTTCGATCTCGATCGGCAGGTCCAATCCCTCGACCATCGCCTCGATGACACGAAGCTGCTGAAAGTCTTTCTCTCCAAACACCGCCACGTCCGGCCGAACGACGTTGAACAGCTTCAAGACGACCCGGCAGACCCCGGCGAAATGCCCGGGCCGATGGGCACCTTCAAGCCGCCGCGTCAGCGCCGGCACGTCCACCGTCACCTCCGCCACACCCGGCGGATAAACCTCGGCCGCGTCGGGCACCCACACCCAATCCACGCCGGCCTGCTCCAACTGCTCCAAATCGTCCGCCTCGGTCCGCGGGTACTTCTCGAAGTCCGCCGGGTCGTCGAACTGCGTCGGGTTGACGAACAAGCTCACCGCCACCACGTCGGCCACGTCCTTAGCCCGCTCCACCAGCGACCGATGGCCCACGTGGAGCGCCGCCATCGTCGGGACGAAGCCCAGCCGACCCGTCGACTGCTGCCGCGTCTGCCGAACCTCCGCGATCGTCCGAAGCACCTTCATCGCGCGAGCCTACCCCTCCGATCGGCAAAGGTACGGGCCGGAACCCGGGCCGCTCCGTGTTCTCACCAAAAGGGCCCAGGCCGGCTCCGGAACCGATCTGCCGGAGCACCATAAACATCCGGAACGTGCCGAACGTCGCCAGCAAGCCCGCCGTCCCGAGCGACAGCAGCCCGCCAAGAACCGCCGCCACCCGCTCCATCAAGCGCGACAGATCCACCCCTTACCGACTGGCCCGACTCTTCGCCGCCGTCTCATCGCCCATGCGCCGGGCACGACCCATCGAGCTTCGGCCCGCGAGCTGACCGGCCGTCAGATTCAGCACCGGATGTCGCCACTCCGGGGCGATCTCCGCCAGCGGCCGAAGGACAAAGTCGCGCTGCGTCATCCGCGGATGCGGAAGCGTCAACACATCGTCTTTCGACTGTAGTTGACCTATAGCAACGACATCAATATCGAGCGAACGCGGCGCGTTGACTACATTTGCAGGACGGACACGACCGAAGTCTTCTTCAATTGCCTGACACGTCGTCAGCAACTCGTGCGGCGACAGCGTCGTCTCGACCTCCGCCACCGCGTTGTAGAACCGCGGCGCGTTCATCGGCGAATCCACCGCCGCCGACTCGTACAGGCCGCTAACCCGCCTCACAACCACGCCGGGCGACTGCCGCAACGCCTTCACTCCCCCCAGGATCGTGGCGGCCCGGTCACCCAAGTTCGATCCGAGGCCGAGGTAGGCGGTTGCCATCGAATCACAGTACGAGGGGCAGTCTCGCCGTCGCTAAGTTCGTTCATGGTTCGTAACCACGCCTTCCATTGAGACACGGGCACTGTGTTCAACAACGAGGGCGTCCCGCATCCGATAGCTCTTCAAGACTGACGCATAAGCCTGGCCGTCATCTGGCCCCATTTTCGTCGATCGACCTCAGTCGCCGTTGGCACCGCAACGTCGTTATCCTTCGCGTCGTGACGAAACACAAGGATGCCGTCGGGCGACAGCTTTTTAACAAGACGGCCGATGGTTGCGACGACGTCGTCCTGCCGGTCGTGCACATGGGCATACGGCGAATCAAAGAAGACGACCGACGGCGACTCCAGATCCGCAAAGTCTTCCTTATAAATGTCGCCTGTGCGAAGTCGGCAGGCTTGCTCGATTCCGACGGTCTCCAGGTTTCGTCGCAGGCGGGCCAAGGCGGGGCGGTGGCGTTCGAAGAAGACGCCGGCCGACATGCCCCGGCTCACCGCCTCGATGCCGAAGCTGCCCGTCCCGGCGAAAACGTCGTACACCACGCCGCCATCGAGCCACGGCGTGACGACGTCGAACAGACTCGTCTTGACTCGGTCCGTCACGGGCCGCGTCGCGTCGTCGACGGGTGGCAACAGTCGCCGGCCCCGAAACTCGCCGGCAATGATGCGCATGACCCATCTTTCGCACGACAGGCGACGCAAGCGCGGTAACGTCGTCGCATGGCGAAGCCGACTGACCGTGCCCGCAAGCAGTCTGAGATGACCAAGGTCGTCACGCCCCTGTGCGCGTCGTGTGCGGCCCTGTGCTGTCGCCAGGTCGCGCTACCCATCGACAACCCGGAGTCTGCCGAGGACTACGACAACATCCGGTGGTACCTCATGCACGAGGGCGTGCACATCTTTGTCGAAGACGAGCAGTGGTATCTGGCCTTTGCCAGCAAGTGCAAACACCTCCAGCCGGACAACCGTTGCGGCATCTACGAGACGCGTCCGCGGATCTGCCGGAAGTACACGACCGACGGCTGCGAGTGGCACGGCGGCGAGTACGAGTACGAGCACCTGTTCACCAGCGCCGAGCAGCTTCGCCGTCATGCCGACGAGGTCCTGGGCAAGCCGCTGGTCAAGGGCAAGCCCGCCGCGCCGCCGGCGGGGGGCGTGCGGTTGCCGATCGCCTGAATCTTCTGCCTTCTTGCGGCGGACGGGGTTGGCCTTAAACTGCCGCCGGCTATGTCCCGCCTTCGCCTGCTGATCCTCGTCGTCACCCTGCTGTCCCTCGTCTCGGGCTGTGGCATCAAACCACGCACCGAACGCCAGCCCCTGTCGATCGTCATCGACCGCTCGTCCGCCCTCGATGAGCGGTGGACGGAGGTCTACGTGATGGGCATGAACGACGACGAACTCCGCGAAATCGAGCAGAGCAGCGACGTTCGCAAGACCATCGAGACGCTCAAGCCCAAACTAGAACGCGAAGGCGCGGTCTGGACCGTCGACTTCCGCCCGGTCAAGTCGCCCGAGGAGGTCCTGGCGGTAAACAGCCCGATGATGCAGCGATGGAAGGAACGCAACGTCTGGGGCGTCGTCATCTACGCCATCTGGCCGCCGGACGATCGCGAGGGCGAGCTGCGGTCGATCAGCCTCGACGCCCGCGACTGGCATCGCAACAACGCCCTCAAGAACATCGCCTCGGTCACGTTCCTGATAGGCCCGGAGAAGGTCACCGTTTCTCGACCCATCGCCGCCCCCATCGCACGTGTGCCGGCGAAGTAGTCGCAGACGCACCACCTCTTACAACGCAAGTGACGCATGCCCCGGCTCGGCGACTATCAGGCGAACCGGATCGTCCGACGTGACGCGCTGACCACCACCTACAGCGTCCGCGACGGCGAAGGGTCCGTCCGCATTCGCCTGCTCAGTCCGGCCGTCCCGCTCGACCACGAAGAGGAGCGGCAACTCGACGCCGCCTTCACCGCCGATGCCTACCTGCGTGACGATCTGGCCTCGCAGTCCCGGCACTGGGCGCGGGTCGGACAAGTCGGCCTTGCCCATACCGACGACAACCGCCACGCCACCCGAAGCAAGCCGCGGCCGTTCATCGCGACGCACCACCCCGCCCTCGACGCCGAGGCCGTTCGCGTTCATGGCTTTCGCCACGACGCCATCACCTTGTGGCGGCTGGCGGACGGGCTCATCGGCGGGCTGGAAGCCCTCGTCAAGGCAGCGGATCGGCCGCACGGAGCGATGTCCGAAGCGGCCGTCGGCGTCGACCTGTCCCGGGGCAGAGAACGACTGCGGGTGCAACTGTCCGAGCCGGCCCTGCCGACGGGCGGGTCGACGTCGTCCGGCGGCACGCGCTTGTCGGCATCGGTCAACCCCGCCGAAGACGCCGCCCGCCGCGAGGCCGGCTTCGCCACGGACGCTCGAGCCGTCGGTGCCATCCTGTACGCGGCCGTGACCGGTCGCTGGCCGACGGTCACGGAGCGGACCCGCGGCATCGAGGAGTCGGTCGAGTGGCAACCGCTGGGCCGACGTGGTCGAAATTGGCGTTCGCTCGTCGGCGACCTGATGTCGTCCGAGGCGTCGGACCGCTGGAGGCCTCAGAGTGCAAGAAGTCGGCTCGACGCCCTTCGCCCGACACGCTCGCGTGTCACCCCGGCGGTGCGGCGGGGGGCGATCGCGCTGCTCGTCGTCGGCATCACGGCCGGTGGATACGCCGCGTCAGCGGGTGTCCGCGGAATGGTGACCGCGATGCTGGAGGACGAAGAAGAACAGCCACCAACCCTGGACGGCCAGACCTTCCGAGCACTCATCGGCTCGCCCCTGCTCGCCGGCGCATTGGGCACCGCCCGGGCCGGCGCGGGAGCGGACTCGATCACCATCGCCGATGTCAACAAGGCGTTCAACGACGGCTACAGCGCGCCCGGTGCCTTTACACGAAAGACCAACCTCGCCCTGGGCCGGCAGCGACTGAACACGCTCTTCAACGCCTGGCGGGGTCAGGATCCGGACGTCCGACGCCTTCTCCTTACCGCCCGGTTGCAAGGCTTCAGCGACGCCGAGACCACAGAACCCGCCTCCGACGTCGGCCGCCGGTTTCAGCGGCTTATGTCCCTCATCAACGCCGAGTTCGTCAAGACGCAAGCGGACGAGCGGGAAGATGACGAGGGAGCAACCCTCGCCCTGGCCCTCGCCGAGGCCGCCTCGATGGTGCTGGCGTTGCGGGAGTCGCCCGTGCAGGCCGATACGGACTTCGACGCGATGGCGATGCGGCCTGACGCACTCGACGATCTGTCGAGGGCGGCGGACGTCGATCCGCGGCTGCGTCAACACACCGTACAAGTGCTCGCTTCCATGGCGGCCGAGTTGGACGATCCGGCGTCGGGGGCCGCACCCGATCTCGCCTCGGCCTTGGAGCAGGGCAAGAGGCACGGCTCGACCCTCGCCACGGCCTTGCCCGAAGTGCAGTCGGCGCTTCTGACTCTTGAGCCGTGGATCCGTGCGGCGGGCCGGATCGATCCAGACGCGGAACTGGTCGCGAGCCGTCTTACAGAGGTCGGAGCCGACCGCGTCCCGGTGACCCCGTCCGCCTGGCTGGAGCAGATCGCCGACTACAGCCGCCCGCCGGAGTCGGCGAAGGACGAGACGGCAAAGCGGCTGAAGCAGTTGCAAGACCTGCAGGACCGCACGTCGTCCATCGAGGCAGACGGCGACGCACGCTTCGATCGGCTGACCAGCGATGTCGCCTCGGCCATCAAGACGGAACGACGACTGCTCGAAGCCGCCGGTCGTGACGATGCGATCGCCCTCGACTTCAAGGGGCTCGTACCGACAGAAGTCGCCGGGTTGCAGACGTCGGCCGACGCGTTGCTGGCGGAGTTCGCGGCGAACTGGCAGGAGTATCAAAGCGTGGCCGTTCTGCCGACGCGGGACGATCGAGTTGTCGCCCTGGAGGCCGCGGTCAAAACGTACGTCGACGGACTGCCGGTGGACGACTTTCGCAAGCCCAGGCGGGCGGTGCGCCTGCTAGAAGCGGCGGCATCCGTTCCCGGCATCGCGCAACCCTTGCCCGCCTCTACCGAAGCCGCGAGCTTTCCGCTGTTGGCGCAGTTCAACGGGCTCGCCGAGCATCTTGATGCCCTGGCGCAGGCCGATCAGAACTTGAGGCGCAGCTGGATGAGCGGCTCAGTTCTTGGACGTCGTCTCCCGCACAGCTTGAAGACACGGCTGCCGTTGTCGCGACGGCGAGGGAAGTGGCAGACCGAGTCGAGCAGGGCAAAGTGCACTCCAGTTGGCTGGCCGACCTCGAGCGGACGGCCGAGGCGTTGCAGGCGTTTCGTGACGCGAATGAGCCGCTCGATGACGGTCCGTCGATCGCCGAGCGACTCGCCGCAGCCGACCGGCAGTACGAGGCGTTGCCGTTTCCGCTGGCCGAGGTTCGGGCGACGCTGACGAAGTTCGCATCGCCTGCAGAAGGTCGCGAGGCCGCACGCGAGATCGCCGACTTCGCCCGAGGCCAAGGCGGCGCCCACGCCGGCTGGCCGGGCGTTCGAGCCTCGGCCTACGTCGCGCTTGCCGAGGTCGAGTCGTGGGGCATCGTGCCCGAAGACGTCGAGGCAGAGCTCGCGTTGCACGAGCGGTTCGACATCGACGCCGCCTCGCCGGCGGTACGTTCGCGGGCGCAAGCATGGCCGGCGGTGGTCGATCGAGCTTTGGCGACCGTCCCTGCATCCGAGACGTTGTCGGTGATGACGACCGTGCGCAACTGGAAGCCGGATGCGGCGCAGCAGGTCATTGCCGCTTTGGGTGCGGAAGGTCTCCAGCGTGCTCGGCTGCTGAGCCTTGTGCTCGATGAGGCCGATGGTGCGAGCTTCAAAACTCTCGCCAGTGCCGGCGGGCGTTCTGGGAAGGTGCTCGATGACCTGCTCGACCGCCTGCCTGACGAAAGCCTCTTCCCGGGTCCTGATGCCGCATGGGAGCGGGTCGCTCACGCAGATGCCGACATTCGCCAGTTCCGTTCCACCAGCGGCGGGTCTGTGGGTGACGTGATGACCTTCCGACGAGTCGACAACGCCGGCTCCGAACGCGGCGTCTCCGCCTTTATGACGACGCACGAGATGCCCATCGGCACCGTGCTCGGGCTCTTTACGACAGACGGCAGCCGGACCGTTGTTCGCGATCCAGACGCGTCCGAGCTGTTTGCGGATGCAGAAGAAGGTCCGTCGTCATGGCTGCAGTCAGGCTCTACCATGATCGTGGCCGAACGGCGAGGTTGGGTCGACCTGAGTCAGTTCGAACAGTTTGCCAATTTTAAAGAAGATGTCACAGAACGATCTCCCGCCCAATCCATCTCGCGGATCACGGCAATCTTCGTGGCAGATCAACTGGCGTGTCGACTGCCCACGGCCGACGAGTGGGCCGCCGCCGTGGAGGGCATGACCGTCGATCCGAACCGGCCGGACAACGTGCGCGACCTCACCTGGAGACGCTACTTCGAAAGCATCGATCGTGACTTCCGTCAAGGAAAGATCAACAAAGGGACCATCGATCAGATCAGTCCCGTCCGCGGCATTGACGGCAAGCGGATAAGTGAAGACATGCGGGTGCCGGTCGCCGCCGGCTCCGATGACGGCACCCTCTGGTTCCGTGAAACCGCTCCCGAAAGCACAGACTTCATCGACCTTCGAGGCAACGTCGCCGAATGGGTGATGACCAACGTTCCCGAGACACGACCCAACGCACCCTTAGACGCACAAACCAGACGCGTCGTCGGTTCCTGGATCGCGAGTGAGAAGGTCGATCTTCGAGTCATCGGCGGATCTGCACTTTCAGACCCGACGAAGCTGTCTCACGAAAGCCGATCCCTCTCGGACGACTTCCGATTTACCACGGGTGTTGCCGATGTCGGGTTCCGGCTCGTTTTCGAAGAACCCATGTCGCCGCACAGGCTCGTTCGCAATGCCATCAAGCGGGGCGACGCGAGGTCGGACGAACTGCTCGGCCGCGACCCGTCGGCACAGGCGGATGACCTGAGCCCGCGACTCTTCGGCGTCGAGCTGGTCGGCCCCACGGGTGAGCCGAGTCGCCGGGTCTACGTTGCGATCGACGCCTCGAAAGCCGCGACGCCGGCCAAGCGGGATGCCGTTCGTGGCGAGGTGGCGTCGTTCCTTCGCCGGATGCCTGCCACGACCGAAGCCGAGCTGGTGCTGTTTCGAAACAACGAAGTCCGTTTCGTCTCGCGTGCCCGCAACCCTGCGACGCGGAACATCGACGGCGTTGATGCCGCGGTGGCCAAGCTCGCCGAAGCGCTGGCCGAGCCGGGCCAGGGGATGCCCAAGCCTCAGATCGTCCTGAACGGCCTTGTCGCCCGTCGCGATGATCCCACGAGCGGGGCCATGCCAGACGCGGTTGTCTTCGTCGCGTCCGGTAAGTGCCCGCCGTTCAACGGCTACGGCAGCGGTGTGACGGTGGACCTGGCCCTTGGTTTGTCGCTGCCGATCTATGGCATCAGCCTGGACTCTGCCGATGACGCACCCGTCGAAGGTCTCGAAACCCTCACAAGTCGCACCGGCGGTGTCATGAGTCGGCACGCGGTGCCGTAGGGACGGAAGATATGGAGCAATCAGCGCTTGAGCAGGTTCATGCCGGCGGTTAGCTTGCGACCGCTTCGGCGGGGGTCGCCGGAGCCCCAGGGGATGGGACCTTCGCCGATGGTGTCCGACAACAGCCAAGCGTGCCGAACGACGACGTGAGCCAACCAGACGCCCCCGATGCCCTCTCGGCCGAGTTGCGCCGCGAGTGGAATCTGCCCGACGTCGGCGACTTCAACCCCAAAGCCGCCGCCCAGCTCGTCAAGGCCTTGGCCGACCACGCGGTCCGGCTTGATGAGCTTGTCCGTCGACTCGTCGACAGCGGCCGACGTGCCCGGGGCGACGAGGTCGATCTCACCTCCCGCGACGCCGCCGGTGTCGAAGCGACTGCCTTCTTGAGAGCCACTTTTCATCAGGACGATGACGAGAACGACGACGCAACCGTGCTGCAGTCGTCGCTGCGTCGGCAAGAGCGGTTGCTGGCCGCCTTTGTTGCCAGCCTCTCCGGGCTCGACCGTCAGATCCGCGCCGACATGGCGCGGCAGATCAGGCCGGAAGTCATAGAGGCCGCTACCGAGCAGATCGGCGGCACCAAGTCTTCGAAGCTTCGCGGCAGCAAGGCGTTCAAAGCCGCGTGCTGGGACCGCTACTGCGACCAAGCTGATGCCGTCCTCGACAGCACCGACAACGCTGCCGTTGGGGCGATCTACGACTTCGTCCGGACGCTCTTTCAAAGGCAGTCCGCCGGAACCACGACCCCGTCAACCCAAGCCGCCTCCTCCGCCGCGATCTGATCCGTGTCCACCTCTTCCCGCGCAACTTCGACACCGCCCGTCCTGCCGCGGCACGGCACGCGGGCGTGCATTGGCACGAGGGTCAGTTCCTCGAGCCGCACCACTTTCAAGCCGCCGACAGCGGGCACCGGGCGGCACTCGACGACCTTCGCCGGCTCGTCCTGCCTTATCCGTACGGCCTGATCGAGTTGGACGTCTCGACCGATGCCCTGGCCGCGGGTCGGCTTCAGGTGCGTCGCCTTCGCGCGGTTATGCGGTCGGGCCGAGTCGTGTCGGTGCCGGACGCTGCTTCGATGGCCGAGATTGACGCTTCCGACAGGCTCGACCTCGACAAAGGCCCGGTGGTCGTACGGCTTGCATTGCCGCTCTTTGCAGAAGGGCGTTCCAACACCGCCGGCGCGCTCGTCGACGAGTCGGAAGCCGACGCCAGCTCGGCCGACGGGTTCACCGAGTTCGAAGTCGACAGCGAGAACCCGCCCGAACGCAGATGGGTGACAGAAGACGCCTCCGATGCACGACGACTCTTCGGCGTGACGGAAGCGTCGCTCGCCGACGAAAACACCGGCGATGACGAGCGGCCGATCCTGTTGCGTCGCCTCAACGCCCGGCTGCTCTTGCCCGACGACGACGACGCGGGCCTCGAGACGTTGCCCCTGTTTCGCGTCCACTCGGCCGGACGCACGCCCTCGCTCGATCCCGACTTCGCGCCGCCTTGCCTCACCATCAGCGGCAGTCCGCAGATCGGCAGGCTGGTCGCGCAGCTTGCGGACTTAGTGGAGGGCAATCGTCGCAAGTTGGTCCGGCAGATGGCTCGCGAGTCGTTCAGCTTCGACACGATCCAGGGGCAGCAATTCGAGCAACAGGTTCGCCTCCGCACGCTGAACCGGTCTTCGGCACGGCTCAAGACGCTCGTCACGCTCCCGACGCTGCCACCGCTGCAGGTTTGGATGGAGCTTCGCGACCTGCTTGCCGAGATGGCCGCGCGATTCCCGGCGAAGGATGAAGAGCTGTTCGACGTCCCCGCGTACGACCACGACGACCCGGCCGCGTCGTTCCGATCGCTCGACGAGTTGCTCCGGCCGTTGCTCGGCCACGAGGTGAAGATCGCGTACCGCGCCCTCGACTTCTTCGAAGACGACGGCGTCCTGGCCACGCGGCTCGCACCGGCGGACATGACGGCCGACACGTACTACCTGGGGATTCGGCGTCCGACGGGTCCCAACGCCCCGGCACCCGAGCAGGTCGTTCGGCTCGTCACCGATGCCATGCGGTTCAAGGTCATGAGCGGCCGACAGCGACACACGGCGCGGTACGGCGTGCGGTGTAAGGAAGACCGTCGTCCGCCCGTCGAACTGCCGCCGGATCGGGATTGGATCTTCTTCGAGTTGCAGGTGCGCGACAGCAACCAGCAGCCGGTCGAGATGTGGCAGGAGATCGCCGCCGAAGGGTTGCTGGCCGTCCGGTTCCCGGAGATGGCGGCCAAGCCGTTGAAGATGCGACTCTTCCTGCTCGGTGCCGATGACGAAGCTTCGACAGCAAGCGGCGCCGTCACGCCACCCACGCCGACACGACCACCCGCCGGGGTGCCCAGGTCAGTGCCGCCCGTGCCGCCGACGCCACCTGCACCTCCCGCGAACTGGGGCAAGAGTCCGTCGGCGACCCCTGCGCCGCTCCGGTCACGCCCGCCAAGCCCACGGAAGGCGCCAAGACCGGGGGATGGGGCAAAGTCTCCTCGCCACCACCGCCTTCCGGAGGTGACGTATGAACCGCGACGACGACACACCCGCTGCCCCGGTCGACCCGCTCGCCGACGCACTTTCTGCACGTGCCAAGGAGAAGGCCGAAGCACCGCCACCGATGGAAGAGGGGCCTTGGTCTGCCCTGGAGCAGAAGTCCGAACCGGCAGCCGCTCCCAAACCCGCGGCCGTCCCCTCGACCATCGGGCAGCCGCTGCCGACGTCCGGCGGGCAGGCGACACCGTCCAGGCCCGCAGGCCCTCGCTACGGAATCATCGAGGCCGCCGAGCCGTTGTTCCATCTCGTCTGCCGGTTCAACCGTGCCGGCCGAAGCAACCTGTCGCCCCCTGAATCCGTCGTTCGCGAACAGATCGCACTGACGCTCGAGGAGTGCGAGACCCGCTTCACCGACGGCCGCAACGGCCTAGACGAGCAGAAGCTCGACCGCTTCCGTCGACCGCTCAATTTCTTCGCCGACTTCATCATTCGCAACAGCGCACTGACGTGCGCCTTCGACTGGCACGCACGCCCCCTGGCCCACGCCCGCTACGGCGAGATGGCGGGGGACGACGTCTTCTTCGAAGAGCACCAACGCGAGATGCAGACCGACGATGCACTCGCCACAGAGCTCCTGCGCCTCTACCACGAGTGCATGGCCCTGGGCTTCTCCGGGGCGTACCAGTACGAGCCGCAACGCGTCGGCGACCTCATGGCGGCGACGCGGGCGGAGCTGCGCGTCGAGGCATCAGTTCCTTCGAAGATCCGCACGGCCACGTCTCGCCGCAGGCGTACGCACACACCGACGTCACCGTCCTGCCGACCGGCGACCGCAACCGGATCATCGGCGTCATCGTGACCATCGCAATCGGCGTGACGTTGGTCTTGATCGCGTTGAGCTTCTACGTCTGGGACAGCCGGGCCGGGCAGATCGTGAGCGATCTGGATTGGCTGACGACTTGGAAGAACGACACCTCGGCCCAGGACACGGCCCCCTGAAGCCTCGCCTGTAGCCTGAACTTTCTTCTGTCGACTTCGATGCAACCGCCCAGCCCGCCACAGCTTCCGACGCCTCCGCACATGGACGTGCCGCCGATGCCTTTGGAACCGGATTTCGGCCAGGCTTCGGCTGCGCTGCCGCCTTCGCCTTCGGGTGGCGGGCTCAAAGCGTTCGCCTACGCAGCGGCCGGGGCGACGGTCGTCGTGACGCTCGCCGCTGCCGGGTTCCTGTATTGGACGACGCGTGACTGGGTGATTCCCGTCATTCTTGTGGCAGGGTTGGTCGGGATTATCACGGTGATCTTGTTGTTGCGGATGCTCCGCAACGCCGCACGACGCCGGCACGCCAAGCGCATGGCCGCGGGCATTCAGGAGAACGCGACCGCCCGCCCCGGCGACGCCTCCGCCGTCGACGCCGCGGCTCAAGACGCCTGCGTCGCCGAGTTCAACGGCGGCCTGGAGAAGTTCCGCAACGCCGGCAAAAGCGTCTACGACCTGCCGTGGTACCTCGTCGTCGGCGAACCGGGCTCCGGCAAAACCAAAGCCATCGCCGAGAGCGAAATCGGCTTCCCGCCCGGCCTGCAAGACCCGACCCAAGGCGCCGGCGGCACGTACACGATGAACTGGTGGTTCACCAACCACGCCGTCCTGCTCGACACCGCCGGACGCATGATGTTCGGCGACAACCGGGACGGGCCGCTGTCGCAAGGCTTCCGCGCGACGTGGCACCGCTTCCTCGACGAGCTCCGCAAAAGTCGGCCGCGTCAGCCGATCAACGGACTTCTGCTCTTCATCCCGGCGACGAGCCTGGTCGAGGATTCGGATGCCGAGATCGACCGCAAAGCGGGTGTCATCCAGCAGAACCTGGACGTCATCCAGAAGCGGCTGGGCACGCGTTTTCCTGTCTTTGTCATCGTCAGCAAGTCGGACAAGATCTTCGGATTCTCCGAGTACTTCGACACGATCGAGGATCGGCAGCTCAGCCACCAGATGCTCGGCTGGAGCAACGACCAGTCGCTCGACGAGCCGTTCAAGTTGGACCACGTCGCCCGCGGGCTCGACCAGCTCTACCACCGCCTGTCGCGTCGTCGGCCGACCGTGTTGGCCCAGACGGCCAAGCGGTTTCAGGACGGCTTCGCGGCCGACAAGCGCCAGCTCGACGGCGTCGATCGCCTTTACGGCCTGCCCGGCGAGCTCTACGCCAAGAACCGCCGCCTGCTCCGCTACTTGAACGTCGCCTTCGCCGGCGGCGAGTGGAGCCAGCCGCTGTTCCTCCGCGGCATCTACTTCACGACGGCACTGCGCGAGAACGACGCGCTCGACCAGACGCTGATCGAGATCCTGGGCGTTCCGCCGGAGCAACTCGACCCGGGCGGGAACAAGGTGATCGAGCGGTCGTACTTCATCCGCGACGTCTTCGTCGACAAGGTCTTTCAGGAGAAAGGACTGGTTGCCGGCGGCGGGAAGAAGGTGCGACATTCGCCGGGGCAATCGCCTGGCGGTGCTCGGCACGAGCTTGGCCGCGGTCGCGCTGGTCGGCATCTTTTTCTGGCTCGGCATCAGTCGCCTCGACGGCGCCGTCGTCAGCCGAAGCGACTTCTGGCGCGACATGCGCCAAGAGCTCGACACCGAAGAGCCGGACATCGAAGTCGTCAAAGGTGCTCGGTACGTCGCGGATGAAGACCTCGTCCAACTGCACGGCCAGGCCCCGGACTACCTGGAGACCACGGTCACCGCGCCGGGCATCTTCAAGATCGCGTCGCTGGTCCGCGGCGACAACATGGGCGACTCCGATGGTGCCGCCGCGGCGCAGAGAGGCGTGTATCTGGCGTTCTTCCGCAAGAGCGTCGCGACGCCGCTGATGCAACAAGTCGCCCGCTCGCTCGGCAACGAGATCGAACTGTGGAATGACGAAGAACGGTCCGGCAACGCATCTCCCGAGGAACGACAAGAGGCCGTCCGTTATCTGCGCCCGTCATCCGGCAGTGGGCGCTCGTCGACGCGGCGACCTTTGTCGAAGGTGGAAATACGGTCGCATCGATGCCACTGGCGGACGTGTCGCTCGAGCCGTTCTGGTCGCTGCTTCCCGCCTCGGGCGAGGGCCAGCGGAACTGGGCGAACGACGTCGCGGTCTACGACGACGCCTTCCGGGCCGCTCATGATCTTGAGTCGGACGCAACGACTTCCATCGACTTGCGGCTCGAAGCAAGACGAACCCTCTTCGGCCCGAGCGACACGGGCGACGCGCGACAACGCCTGACCGACGAAGCCTTTGCGAGCGAGTGCGCCACCTTCCTGATCGACAGCGTCGCCACGCGGAGCACGCTTCCGACGATCAACCTCGACACTGCGACAGGGGCCAGCAGCGCTTTGGCCGAGGCTTATGACGAGCTTTTGAAGCTTGCCGAGGCACGCCCGCAAGACGTTCGTCAGTACAAGCGGCTTCGCGACGACCTGACGAGCCGATACGAGGCCGTCGTTGCGGCGCATCGGCAGCTAGGCAGCGTCCGCGAGGAGGCGGTCGCTGCCTTCAACGGCTTCGACGGAGCCACTGCCGAGAACCAGATCGAGGCCGCCCACGGCCAACTGCTCGCAGAGTTGACCGACACGCTTCGGCCTTTCCTGGATCTGCCGACCGGCACGCCCGTCGCCGGGACGCTCAGGGAAGAGATCAGCCGCGCGGTCGTGAATCACGAGAACGACCTCGAAACCTGGCGAGGCGAACAGATGGCACGCCTGCAACGACTTCGGCAAGATGCGGGCGTCGATGGCGAAGACGCCTGGCTTGATCGCCTGGCCAACGCCAAGCGTCTTTCCGAAGCGCTTCTGCCGATGGACGAGCTGCTTGCCTCGGCCGGCACCGCATTCGAAGGCGCAGATTTGCAAGAGGGGCTCGCAACTTTTGCGCAGCCGGCTGACGAACAGAGCCCGGTCGCGTCGGTTGACTCAGCGGCGAGGCGATACGCGATGCTCCGCGTCGCGGTGGATCGGCTGCCGGCCGACGCCAACGAGTTGACGCAGCGCATCGCGGCTGGCGCGGCGCGTGTCGAGCCGACCCGGCCGCCGTTCGTCAAGCCGGGAGACGCCTATGCGCCGACCTACGACCCGACGTCGCTGGGGCGGATGCTCGTCACGATGGACGCGACCCGCTCTGCCATCGATGCCGACGTCGGCCAGAGCACGGCTTTGCCGCCGCGGGCACTCTTGCTCGCCGATGCGAACCGTCGTCTCGAGGAGTCGGTCACGCCTTATCTTGCAGACTACTTGGCCTATTGGGCCGGTCAGGTCGAGCAAGAGCTTGTGGTCGATGAAACACCCGGGCCCTGGTCTACGGACTTCGCTCTGATCAGCAAGCCCGAACGCATCGCCAACCCGCTACGCGACACCGCCTCCTGGTACGGCAAGGTCGACGAATCTGCCGAGTCCTCTAAGCGGCTGCTCGATCTCGATGACGAGCTGCCGAACCACCAGCCGATCAAGCGGGCGGTCGAACAGTTCGAGCAACTCGCAGCCGACGTGCGACGGGACGATCTCGACGAACTCAAAGCCTGGCAGCAACTCGGTGCCGATCCCGAACAAGCCGCACTGCTCGCGGGCAAGAACGGTCCCGGCGACATGGCCAGCGAGTACCTGGTGCTCGTGCAGTCGGACGATCCGGTTCGCAACTATCGCAAAGCCGTCACCAAGCGTTTGCTCATGTCGCTCGCGTTGGCGAACAAGGTCGGCGCAGCGTCGTCTGCGTCGCGGCTGGACGACATGGAGCGGCTTCGGGGCGACATCCATTTCCCGCTTCGTGAAGTACCCGAAGGCGATCAGGTCTTTTCGCTCACGCCCGACGACATGCGGGCGCTTCGCGACAGCCCGCTGTTCAACAAACTCGCCGACTTCGCCAGCGACGTCGATGTCGCCGCGAAGCCGATCCGAAGCCGGCACGGCGACAAGGCGGCCCAAGATTTCACGCGGCTGTTCCTTCTGCCGTCCGACGACCTCGAGCAGCTCCGCGACGCCGTCGAGTGGTTCATCGCGCGTAACCCGGAACCGAGCGTGGCGCTTCGCGTGCCCGACGAGGACGCGCAAGAGGCGCTGGGCGATGCCCGGGCGTCGCTCACGTATCGCCTTCTCGTCCTGAACGGTCGCGACATCGACTTCGGCAGAATCGGCGGCGATGAGATCGCCCCCATGACGCCGGTCTTCGAGCAAGATCTTCTGCTGGGTGTCAAACGGTTCCGCAACGGCGATGTTTCCAGCGAAGTATCTCCCACGGCCAGGAGCTGGCACGCGATCGAGTTCATCGACCGTTACTTCGACCGTGCGGATGCGGAAGGACGCGTCATCACCTTGCACATTCCGTTCATCCTTCGAGAGGACGTTCCCGGACCTGAAGAACGACCACTGATCGTCGAGCTGGAGTTCAACAAGCCGCTGCCCGCGATGTTGATCGATCGCGCCCGGGCAGCCGCGGCCAAGCGTGAGGGGCGGTAGCCTGCAACCCATGGCGTCGCACGACCAACCCGGCGAGACGAGAGGCAAGGCCTGGTGGTCGCGCCTCAAGGATCGCGTGGTCGGCAGCACTCAAGCGGCCTCGGTTTCGACCGCAGCCGTCGAGGACGCCACGTACGCCGTCGCCGCCTTCGGCAAGCATCCGGCGTTCGACGACTTCATGCCCGATCTGGCCAGCGCACCGTCACGGTCGATGGGGCCGACGTTGTCGGGCCTTCGACATGCGCTTTTGAACGGTCTCATCGGCCCCAACATCGACGCCAACGCCTGGCCCGAAGACGCCGGACCCGAGACGCCGCCACGGCTGAGCGGCTTCAATCACCTTGGCCTCTACCGGCCCGCGCGTGACTCCGAAGACCCTGCGCCCTGCACCGATCAGCGCCTTCCGCATCGTCGAGAGTCGCGACGGACGAGGGCGGACCAAGTACCCGCTGATTCTCGCCGGCCGGTGTGCTCCGGAGGCGCGTGAGCGGGGCGACATCGACGCCGAAGAGCGACGCCGCTTCGCCCTCGCCGCAGATGCCGCGACGATCGGCCTGCACGAGACACTTCCCGCCGTCGCCGACGCGACCGATCGTGAAGGCATCCTGTTCAAGCTTGACGAGCTTGCCGAGGCGTGGCGGTCCGGAGACGGGTCGTCCGGCTGGGCGGCCGACGACGCGTCGCCCGCGACAGCCTTGATCCGCGCCGCCGGTGGCGAGGCGTCGCTGGGCCACCTTTGCAAGCACCTCGGAGAAGAGCGACTGTTGCCGGTGCTTTACGAGTTCGCCAATCGCCTTCGCCCCTTCGGTCGTGTCGCTGCTGCGGCGAAAGCGCCACCTCCTGCCACCGCGGCCCACGTGCGTCTGCCCGCGGGCGACATCATCGCTTCGGAGATCTTGCGGCTCTGGTCGACCTTCCTAGCCGGCGAAGTTCGGCGTGACGTCGAGCTCCTGCTCATCGCCCCGGCCGACCCGCAAGACATGTCGCCAGACGCGAGTGCCGATGAGGGCGGCTGGGTCGATGTCATCCTGGGGCACGGCGACGGACCGACAGGCTTGTGCCTGCTTTCGCCGCCCGCCCGCGTGACTGCGCGTCGATGCCATCCCGTTCCGCTTCGACGAGAGCTTCCTCGTTCGTGCGCGTTCACGACTCACCTCCGCCTGCGGATAAAGTGGCGCAAGCGTCCGTTGCCTTGACAGAACGTTTGAAGCAATTAGTTTGATCTTGCGGCAGCTTCTTCGGGGTCCTCGCAAGATGGTCTGTCGCCCTTTCTTACTTTGGCACGGGGGTGCCAGTTGCAGGTACTTTGCGTTCAACGATCGTGGTCCGCGTACGTCGCGGTGCTTCTTCTTGTCGGAAGCGGCTGCTCCTCGGGCGGCACCGTCGATCCGTCAGTTCGCATTGATCAAGGGACCGAGTTCGCCGTCTCTTCGCTTCAGCTTCAGGTCGTTCCGGAAGCGCCTTGTCAGACGAACAGGTCGCTCGACTCGTCTCTGATCCGGTCCAGCTTGCCGAGTCAGAAGCAGGCGCCTTCGGCACCGCGGGCTCGACGGACGACGCGTTTTCGCTTCAGTCGCAAGAGTCACGAATCCTCACCGCCGCAGGGCTTCACGCCGTGGCCGGGCAGTTGGTACGTCGCGTCAACGACGACCTGGGCCTCATCGGCGTCTTCATCGCACCCGACCCGGACGACGTGGTGGGCGGCACCGACCCGACGTCATGGCAAGACATCCGACCGGCCGACACGACGCAGCTCGACCTCATTCTCTTCATCGGCCAGGCCGAGGAGGTTCGAACCGTCGCCACAGGTAGCCGCATCGACAACAACCTCGTCGACAACCCGGCCCACGCACGCATCCGCCGAAACAGCCCGGTCCGTCCGTCGACGCGACCCGGCGAAGGATTGCTCGATCGCGAAGCAATCGATCGCTACACGAACGCGCTCGGCAGGCATCCGGGCAGGCGGGTCGACGTCGCGCTCAGTGCCGGCGAGACCGAGGGCGGCGTGGTGCTGGACTACCTCGTCGCAGAAGCCAAGCCGTGGACCATCTTCGGCCAAGTCTCCAACACCGGCACGGAGAGCACCGACGAGCTGCGCAGCGCGTGGGCATCGTCCACAACCAGCTCACCGGTAACGACGACATCCTGAGTCTCGACTACTCCACCGCCAGCTTCGAAAGCAACGCCGTCCAGGCCAGCTACGAGTTGCCGATCGTCTTTCCGTCGCGCCTGCGACTACGTGTCTTCGGCCTCTACAGCGACTTCGAAGCCAGCGACGTCGGCTTCCCGGGCCAAGCCTTTGAAGGACAAGAGATCAACGCCGGCGGGGAAGTCGCAGCCAACGTGTATCAGGACGGGCCGCTCTTCCTCGATGTCGTCGCCGGTGCCCGATGGCAACAGGCCGAGGTCGACAACAACATCACGGGCGTGACCGTCAGCAGCGGCGATGCCACCTTTGTCGCCCCGTACCTAGGCCTTCGTCTGCAACGACTGACGCAAGCGGCGAGCCTCATCGGCAACCTCAACGTCTCCTACGGCATCAGCGACGACGAGCAGTCAGACCTCGACGGCCTGCGTCTAGGTGCCGACGACAACTACGTCCTGTTGCAGGGCGACGCGTTCACCAGCCTCTACCTCGAACCGCTCCTTCGTCCCGGTGCCTTTCGAGACGGCGAACTCACGACCCTCGCCCACGAATTCGCCCTCAGCGTCCGCGGGCAGGCGGCGTTCGGGAATCGGCTCATCCCGCAGAACGAGCAGACCGCCGGCGGCTTCTACAGCGTTCGCGGATATGCCGAAAGCGCCGCCGTCGGCGACTCGGCCGTCGTTGGAACCGTCGAGTATCGCTGGCACGTCCCGCAAGGCCTCCCGGCCCCGAGCGATCCGGCGGAACTCGATCGTGTCCGGCAGCAGACGCTCTTCGGACAACGCTTTGCCTATCGGCCCACGTCGCCTTACGGCAGGGCCGACTGGGACCTCATCGTCCGCCTCTTCGCCGACGGTGGAATCACACGAAACAGCGACGCATTTGCCTTCGAAACCGACGACGAGCTGCTCGGCGTCGGTGGAGGGCTCGAACTCCAGATCCGCTCGTTCCTCGTCGCCCGCGTCGACGCCGGCGTCGCGCTGCTCGACATCGACGACGCCGCCGGCAACCCGGAAGTCGAGAGCGGCGACGCCGAAGTGCACTTCTCCGTGACGGTCTCCTTCTAACGCACCAAGCCATGACGCACACCGCGCAACAACGACAACTCCTGGCTTCGGCGGTCACGGCGACGCTCTTTTGCAGCGTGCCCGGCTGGGCCGACGTCAAGCTCGACCGAGTCGTCCACGGCTCCGCAAGCATCTCCGGTCATGCGGGCCAAACCCTCATCCGCGCGGGCGACAACGCGATCCTGCAGTTTCATCAGTTTGATGTCGATCGCGGCGAGAGCGTGCGCTTCCGGCAGCCCTCCGCCTCGTCGCGACTGCTCGGCCGCGTCAACTCGGCGGTGCCGAGCCACATCGACGGCGCCATCCACGCCAACGGTCACGTCTATCTGCTGAACCCGAGCGGCATCGTCTTCGGTCACAATGCACAAGTCAGGACACGCGGCTTCACCGCCGCCGCGGCGCACATGAGCGACGCCGACTTCCTCGCCGGCCGAGACCGGTTTACGAGTGGCATCGGCGAAGTGGTCAACTTCGGTCAACTGACCGGCGACACCATCCAACTCGTCGGGCGCCACGTCGAGAACCACGGCACGATTCTGGCGACGGACCTTGTCGTCATGGCCGCCGGCGACGACGTCTTCATCGGCGAGCGGAACGGCAAGATCCTCGTCGGCGCCGGTGGGGGCGTGGCGGGTGACCGTGCCGGCGTGGTGCAGGCGGGGCACGTGGAATCGGCGGAGGTGCGCATCGGCGTCGGCGACCTGTACTCGCTGGCCGTCCGTCACAGCGGCATGACCAAGGGTGCTGCCGTCCGCATCGGCGAGACGGCATCTGGCAGGGCGGACATTGGTGGCGTTGTCGACGTGTCGGGCGAAGGCGTCGGCCGGCTTGGCGGGCTGGCGGAGGTCTTCGCGGCCGAGGTGAACGTGGATGGCATCATCGACGCCCGCGGCACATCCGGCGGCGGCTCGATTTACCTCGGCGGCGGCGAAGGTGGCCGGGGCGAGCGACCCCGCGCTACAACGACTGTCGTCTCACCCGAAGCCCAACTGCTCGCCAGCACAGCCCTCGACGGCAACGGCGGGCGAATCGTTCTGTGGGGCGACGTCCTGACCAGTTTCAACGGGAACGCCACCGCCCGCGGCGGCACCCTCGGCGGCGACGGCGGGTTCGTCGAAACCTCGGGCGGTGCGCTGCGATCCACAGGTGTCGTCGACGCGAGTGCCGCTCGCGGCACCGCCGGCGAGTGGCTGCTCGATCCCAGGAGCATCCAGATCGCACCTCGCGTCGTGCTCTCATCACCGCTTCCTTTGGGGGACGACATCGTCTTCGATGGCGAGCCAGCGGGCGCGGTTCAGGCTACCGACATCGCCGAGGCGTTGCGGATGGGGTCGAACGTGACGATCACGACGGAGATCGACCCGCTCGATCCGACGACCGGCGACATCGAAGTGCGAGACAGCATTATCGTCGATAATCCAATGGCAGACGTCACGTTGACGCTCCGCGCCAACCGCCACGTCCGCTTTCTCCAAGGTGGCTTTGCAGTTGTCAATTCGACGCCTGATACCCGGGTTGATCTCGTGCTGGAAGCGGTGCGCAGCCGGAGGCGAGTACCTGACTAGCGCGGACCTCGCACCAGTCGGTCAGTTTCCGGAGGTGCGAATCGGCGACTTCGGCGTGGGAGGCAGTCAGTTCATCTCAACGAACGGCGGTGACCTCACAATCCGCGGCTACTCCTTCACAAATTTCTCAGAGGCGTCCGATCCAGACTTTGTCTATGGCGGAATTGCACCAGGAGAAGGTGTCGGTGACAACAGCCCGAATCTCGATCCCGATAATCCCGTCGATCCCGAAAGGTTGTCAGAGCCACAACCGTTCGATCGACGAGCCAACTTCTTTGGAAAGGTTTTCTTCGATAGTGCTATAACGACGGAGGGCGGAAGCGTACTCATAGAGACTCCGGGATCTGTGCCCTTTAATGGAGCGGCCGTGTCAGTAGGAAACATCGACACTGGGGGCGGCAATCTTACCATCACACTTGGAACACGACGTCGGGGTCTCGATGACTTTTATCAACAGAGAAGCACACGAATCACTACACGATCGACAACATCTGGCGAATCGGGCAACATCAGCATCCGTGCAGGCACGATCTTTCTCTCAGGTCGAGGCATGGAGGGTGGACAAGTTGAACTATCTGTTGAAGCCGCCGACGCAGCGAATCGCGTCATCTTCATCACAAACCCACTCGGCGAGTTCTTCGGACGTGCTGCCGCCGGCCTTCTGCCTGAGGCAGCAGATTCATTCAAGGACATCCGAGTACTTTCACGTGCGCCAGAGGGTGACGACGAGATCTACCAAGCGGTCTCACGTTCAGGGTTTGAGACTTTTCCATCAATTGGTCTCTTGAAGCTTGATAAGGCCGGAACTGACTTCTTCTTTGACACTTACGAGGGACGTGTTTTGACGCCGATTCAGGAGGGTGAGACAACTCCCGTTTTTGGCCCGCGATTTGAAGATCCTGCTCTGAACGAGGTGTCTGTGATTGTTAATGCAAGCGACCCAAACCTGCAAGAGTTTGCGCTGATGATTGAGGAGTCGATCTTCACTCGTGACGGTAGTGTTGTTCAGACAAGATACTATCCTGCGGAACAGAATCTCGGAGTCCCGAGATTGCCTTCACGATTCGTTGGTGGGAGAAGCGGCAAAGGCGATCGATACGATCTTGATGCAGCTGGAGATCTAATTCTGAGCGGTAACGTACTCATAGATCCGCTTTTTGATCCGGCTTTCAACGCTTCGAAGACGCTTCGCGTCTCAGGCTCAATTACCGGCCGTGCCGGGAATCTGTCACTGTTCGCTGATGTTCTTGAACTTACGGGACCCATCGGCGTGAAACAACCCCCAGCATCCCCATCAGGCTTCAGGAAAGATGTGGAGCCGTCGGCACCCAACTCCGTGAATCTGAACGCGGCTACATCTGCACGGATCAACTCTGTCCTCGCAGTCGATACTATAGATGTTTACGCACCTAAGCTCACGATAGTAAGTCAGCGGCCGGTGCTCGCAAGCAACCGCTCGATCTCACTGTCTTCGACACCCGATCTTTCCGACTCTCCTACGGAGGCGGTCATCGTCGCGGTGCCGGATCGCGATCTCGGGCGTCTGTCGCCAGCGTTGCGTCGCTTCGATGGATTAGATCTTCGAGACGTCGACCTGTCGCTTAGCTCGTCCGACCGATCGGGGTTGCCGGATGTTCGCGGCGGCTTCGTCGAAGTGCTCGAGTTCCTCAACACGCAACAGCTTCCCGTCCTCGACATCACTTTTGCCTCCGAGCCACTCAGCGTCGCCGAGGCCATCGCCGGGGCGACGCCGACGCAGGCGCCGCCCGAGCCGGATCGGCCGCCGGCGGTGGAGGAGGCGTTGCGACGTGAACTCGATCGCATGGGCATCAACGTCCGGCCGCTCTCCGTCACGCAACGGCGTCAGCGGGCGACGGACGCCATCGTCATCGACGATCTTCCGGCGGTCGGCAGGCGACCGGAAGCACGCGACTTCATCGTGACCGACGCCCGGATCACCCGCGAAGCCGCCGGTGCGGCCGTCGCGAGCTTCAGGCGGGCCGAAGAGCGACAAGCGACGGAGTCGATCAGCCGTCCGATCGCCGCCGGCTTTGACCTGTTCCGGGAAGCAGTGCGGGCCGATCCGAGCGTCGCCGGGGGCATTGGCGTGACGCGCGAAGAGGCCGCGGCGGAGCTGCCCCGGGTGCTTCGCCAGACGGTGCAAGCCGGCGACACCGACGCGGCCGCGGCACGGGAGGCGCTGGTCGCCTTGGCGGAGCTTCGCGAGGTGCTCGACCGCGTCAGCGGCATCGGCGGGTTCAGCCCGGCAGAAGCGAACGCCTTCCGCGAGTCGGTGCTGCGTGGCCTGCAGATCGACGGCGCAACGCCCGCCGAAGTGCGGGCGGCAGTCGAAGCGCTCGACGATCTGTCAGTATCGGCCGACGCGGCCGGTACGGTCGGGTGAGCTGGTTCACCCTTGAATCTTCGGCAGAAACTCGGATCCTTCGTTCATGAGCGTAATCGACGTCGACACTCTTCTGGCCCCTGGCGATGGTGGTGATGGCGGCGCGGAGCTTGGCCGAGGCGTACGACGCAGCCCGGGCGAACATCGAGGCGAAGCAGCCGCTGGAAGGTGTGATGCGCCGCGTTGCCGACGAGGCGACCGCAAGGCTTCGGGCGGAGAAAGACGTGCTGGCTGCGTGTTATCTGGTCGAGGCCGCGACGTACCTCGACGGCTTCCCCGGATTGCGAGACGGGCTCTCGCTGTTGTCCGGCCTCGTGGCCAACTACTGGCACGGCGGGCCCTCTGGTGACGGCTTGTCGGAAGAGGGACAGACCAACCTCCTTCCGCCACTCGAAGAGGAAGAGCCCGGCGATCCGCCGGACGCCGTAGCGCGGATCAATCGCTTTTCGGGGCTGAGCGTGCCGGAATATGTTCCGCGTGCGCTGCTGTACGCACCGCTGGTGTCGTCGCGTGCTCTGGGCCAATTAGCACTTCGCGAAGCGATGGCCTCGGAGGGGCATTTGACGCTTCCCGCAGATCAAGAGCCGCCCACGCAAGAAGCCATGCGTGCGATGCTCGAAGCCGCCGCCGGCGATGATCCGGCGTCGTGTGCGCAGCTCGCATCTGACATCGCCGACTGCCAGGCGTTGGTGCCGGGGCTAGCTGACGCCATCGCTGAGAAGGCGGACGTTCGACCCGACGTCTCTGGTCTGGAGCGAATGCTCAAACACGCCGCCCGCTACGTCCCGCAGCCGGTCGCATCTGATTCCGTAGACGCATCAAGCAACACTTCCGAGGAGGGACCCGATATGCCTGCTCCCGGTACTAAGGCCGTAGTTGCCGGGGCCGTCGTTGCCGGTGCATTGAACAGTCGTCGTGACGTCGGCTCACGACTTCGCGAGCTGGTCACCTGGTTTGATCGCAACGACCCGAGCAGCCCCGTCCGCGAACTGCTGATCTACAGCGAGCAGTTGCTGGACATGAATTTCTACGATTGGCACGCAGAACTCGGCGGCAATTCGGAGTTGTTCCAAAAGCTCAAAGATCTTCGTGCCGGCCCGGCTGAGGAGGGCGCGTGACGCCTTTTGCCACTGCCGTCACGCCTGACTTGACTGTCCCTTGCCATCGGTTACAACGCGGCGGGGCGCGTGAAGACGGATCTGTCGCGGCCATCGAATCGCATGTACGTGGGTGGATGTCACCGACGAATGCGTCGGTGGTCTGTACTGTTAACGAAGCGTTACCTAACTGAGATAAGCATGGCTCTTTCCGGCTCCAAAGACATCGGCCGCAACAACTCTCCGCGGGTTCAGCTCGAGTACGACGTGCGTACCGGCGGTGCGACGAAGAAGACTGAACTGCCTTGGGTGATGGGCGTCATGGCCGACCTTTCAGGCAATGCGGCGGAGGGCTTGGAAGCGGTGGGCAAACGGTCGTTCGCCAAGATCAGCGCCGAGAACTTCGACGGCCAGCTCAAGAAGGCTGCACCGAAGTTGAAGTTCAACGTCGCCAACAAGCTCGCCGGCGAGGGCGAAGAGGGCGAGATGAAGGTCGAGCTCTCCTTCCAGAGCATGGACGACTTCAGCCCCGCCGCCGTCGCGAAACAGGTCGGGCCCGTGGCGGAGTTGCTGCAGATTCGTGAACGGCTCAGCAATTTGCTCGCGACCATCGACGGCAACGACGAGGCCGAAGAGGCCCTGGCTGCCGCGATCGGCGACGAGGCCAAGCTGAAGCAACTGCTCGACGCCGCCGGTTCCGACGCCTGATTCTGAGATTTCTCCACGCCCTTGATGGCGTAGTTCCACCGTCACACTTCCAATGGCCACTTCTAAAGCAGCATCCACTTCCGCGGGCGTCGAGGAGACGTCTCAGGACGCCCTTGCCGAAATCCTCGGCAACACGCCCGTCGGCGAGTCTCGCAACGAGGTCAAGTTCGCCGTGGCCGACCTGGCCCGGCAGATCCTCGACAAGACCGCGACGGTCGTACCCGACAACGTTCTGTCGACCGTCCGCGGCATCATCGCGGAGCTCGACGAACGCATCTCCAAGCAGGTCAACGAGATTCTGCACGCAGAAGAGTTTCAGTCTCTCGAAGGAACGTGGCGCGGGCTTGACCACCTCGTTCGCAACACGCCCGCACGAGAGAACATCGAAGTCCGAGTCTTCAATATCAGCAAGAAGGACCTCGGGAAGACGCTCAAGAAGTACGAAGGTGCGAGTTGGGATCAGAGCCCGATCTTCAAACAGGTCTACGGCGCCGAGTTCGACATGCCCGGCGGAAAGCCGTACGGCTGCATCATTGGTGACTACGCCTTCAGCCACGCCCGCCCGGACGTCGACCTACTGGCGGGAATGAGCAAGATCGGCTCCGCGGCACACTGCCCGTTCATTGCCGGCGGTGATCCTGCCCTGTTGAACATGGAAACGTGGCAGGACTTGAACAACCCGAGCAGCCTCGGCCAGATCCATGCCAAGCCAGAGTTCGCCGCGTGGCGCAACTTCCGCAAGAGCGACGACGCGAAGTACGTCGCTTTGGCGATGCCGCGGGTCTTGGCCCGACAGCCGTATCACCCGATCGAAAATCCGGTCGAGGAGTTCGCTTTCACTGAGGACTCAGACGGGCCCGACCCGTCGAAGTACGCCTGGATGAACGCCGCCTACGCGATGGGCGTCAACATCAATCGTGCCTTCGACAACTATGGCTGGTGCGCCGCGATCCGCGGGAGCCAAGACGGCATTGTAGAGAATCTTCCCGTCCACACCTTCCCCACCAGCGACGGCGGGCTCGACATGAAGTGCCCGACCGAAATTGCCATCGGCGATCGTCGGGAGAAGGAACTAAGCGACCTGGGCCTCATGCCTCTGTGTCACTACAGGAACGAGGCATACGCGGTATTCTTCGGTGCCCAGAGCGTGCAGAATCCGACGGAGTACGACTCCGCCGACGCCACGGCCAACGCGAGGCTCGCCGCGAACCTGCCTTACCAGTTCGCCGTCTGTCGTTTCGCTCACTACTTGAAGTGCATGGTTCGTGACCAGATCGGCACGTTCAAGAGTCGTGAGCAGATGGAGAGCGAACTCAATTCGTGGATCAAGCAGTACGTCGAAGAAGATCCGATGGCGCCTGCAGATCGCAAGGCCAAGCACCCGCTGCGTGACGCGGAGATCATCGTCGAAGACGTCGAAGGCGCTCCCGGGTACTACAAGTCGACGTTCAACATGCTGCCGCACTTCCAGCTCGAGGGCATCAGCTTTTCGCTCTCGCTTGTCAGCAAGCTGCCGTCGGCGGCGTAGGGAAGATGGCGGCGGACGTCGCCAACCAGCACCGGCCGCGACGGGGAGCGGCCTTCGTTATCGCGGCAGGCGTGTCACGTCTCGACCGGCGACCAACTTTCACGTCCCGCTCCCCGGCGGTGACGAGTGACTGCGACACAAGGAACGACAATGGCTTCCGACATGTTTCTGAAGATCGAGGGCATCGACGGTGAAAGCACCGACGAAAAGCACTCGAACTGGATCGATATTCTCTCGTTCAACCACAACGTCTCCCAAAGCGGATCCGCCGACGGCAGCAGCACCGGCGGACACACCAGCGGCCGCGTCGACATCGGTGAAATGGTCTTCGCCAAGATGCTCGACAAGAGCACGCCCAAGCTCATCGAAGCCGCCTGCACCGGTAAGCACATCCCGACCGCTGAGATCGAGCTGTGCAGTGCCACCGGCGCCAAGCACACCTTCATGAAGTACAAGCTGAGCAAGGTGATCGTCAGCACCGTCACCACCGGTGGCAGCGGCGAGGGCTCGCGTCCGGAAGAGACGCTCATGCTCAAGTTCGAAAAGATCGAGTGGGAATACACCCCGTACGACAACACCGGCAAGAGCGGCAACCCCGTCCGCGCCGGCTGGGATCGGGCACTCAACAAGACGGTCTGATAGCCGCCACCAACCACCCGCGGCGACGAGACATCGTCGACGCGGGCTTCTTCTTCACGAGACCGCATGACGCTCGGTGCACACATCACCGTCGGCCCGGACCCGGTCGAACAGGCCGTCACCTCGGCCCTCGCCGCCGGTGACCTTCCTGCCGCACTTGCCGCGGCCAAGCAGGGCGTTCGTGAACATGCCACCTCGGCCGTCGCTCGCGAGCGACTGATGAACCTCTGTCTTCTCACCGGCGACTTCACCGCCGCGGCCAAGCATGCCGAAACCGTCGGGCAACTCGACCCGAAGCGAAAGATGGAAGCCGCCGGCTGGCTGGCCGGTTGCGGCTGCGAGAATCGGCGTGCTGACGTCTACGCCGGTAAAGCTTCGCCGCTCATCTTGGGCGAGCCGGACGACGCAACCTGCAAAGCCGTCGCCGGCGTTGAAGCACTTGCCCGCGGCGATGCCGACGCGGCGTCGGGTGTTTTGGCCGACGCTCGTGAATCGGCCGGCGGCGACATCCGGGGAACCATCACCTTCGACACCGGCCCGGACGAAGAGACCACAGAAGCCTTCACCGACTTCGCCGATGCCGACGGACGCCTGGGCCCGATCCTCGAGCTGTTCGTCGATGGCCGCTACTCCTGGCTTCCCCCTGGCCGAGTGGCCGAGCTGCGACTTCAGCGACCGGAGACGTTGCGCGACCTCGTCTGGCAGCCGGCCGGCGTTCGTTGGACGAACGGCGGGACGGCCGGGGCGCTTCTGCCGGTTCGATATCAGCCGCTTCCCGATCCCGCGCAAGACAATGCCGCCGACCTGTTGCAGGCGCGACTGACGACGACCGTGAGTCCCGCCGAAGGGCTGGACGTCTTGAGCGGGCAACGCGTCTTCCTTTACGAACGACCCGACGGCAGCGTCGGCGAGTGCGGCGTGCTGCAGGTCCGCAAGCTCACCTTCGTCGGCACAGGGGCAAGCAATGCCTGACGCTCCCAACTCCACCTCACTCTCCCGGCCCCGATCGTTCGGGACCGGGCGTCGGCTCGGCCGCGAGTCCGCCGCAGGCAGCGACTCTGTCGCAGAAGTCAGCCGCCACGACAGGTTGCAGCCGTACCTCCTCGATCGGCTCACGTTCCGCTCCACCGAAGAACGCGAAGCCGGCCTCGGTCAATCAAGTGATCTGCAAGAGCTGCGACGTCGCGTCTTGCGAGACTTGTCGTGGCTCTTGAACACGAGGCTGCGCGAGGTCTGGGTTCCCGGCCGGGGCAAAGAGCTGAGCGACATCGCCAAGACCAGCGTGCTCAACTTCGGCGTCGCGGACATCAGCGCCTTTTCTGCCGACGAGAAAAGCGCCCGCTCCGTAGGTGTGGAGGTCAAGAAGCTCATCGAGCACGCGATCAACACCTACGAGCCCAGGATTCGCAAGTGTCGCGTCCGGCTCTCCTCCGACGAGCCCGCGGCCGCCGGTCGATTTCGGCCTGTCCTGGGGAGAATCAAGATGACGATCGAGGGCGAGCTGTTCTGCCGGCCGATGAATCAGCCGCTGCTCGTTCGTACGGAAATCGACCTCGCCAGCGGTCAGTGCGAGATTGCCGACGCCTGAACACTGTCCGACGCAACGGAGTCATGCACCCGATCCTCGCCAACCACTTCGAGCGCGAACTGCGGCACGCCCGCGGCATGCGGGCCGACTTTGCACGCGACCACGAAGCCGCGGGTAAGTCGCTGGGCGTCGTCGGCGAGGCTTGCGACGACCCGTACGTCGAGCGACTCGTCGAGTCGTTCGCGTACCTCAACGCGCGTGTCCAGGCGGAGCTGTCGGGCTCCTTCCCGGCCTTTGCCCAAGGGGTGCTCGAGTCGCTTTGCCCGGCATGCCTTGGCCCCGTCCCTAGCGCAACCATCGCCGAGATCGGGGTCGATCCGACCCTCGCCGCCGACGGGTTTTTACTGCCCGCCGGTCGATTGATGCACTCGCGCCAGCGGCCTGGCGAGACGGCGTGCACGTGGCGCGTCGCCCGCGACGTCCACCTCTGGCCGATCTCGATCAGCGACGCCAAGTACGTCGCCGCACGCGATCTGGCGACGCTGGCATTGCCCGATCAGCTCCGCATCTCCGACGACACCGGCCAAGCCGTTCCTGCCGCGGCGGCGGTGCAGGTGACGCTTACCTCGGCCGGCCCACCTCTGCGAGAACTCGCCGAGGCCGGGTTCGACGACTGGTCGCTGTTCCTCCACGGAACCGACGATCCCGCCGGTGCACGTCGGCTGCACGAGAACCTGCTCCGCCACGCCGGAAGCATCTTGGCGGTCGGCGGAAGCGGAAGGACCAGGCGCTCAGCCGTCGCCCACCGTGCCGTCGTACGCGACGGGTTCGACGCGTCGGAATCGATGCTCCCGCCCGGTCCCAGGTTGTCCGAGCCGCACCGGCTGGTGCTCGAGTACCTGATGCTTCCCGAGCGTTTCCGCTTCGTGAAGCTGCGTGGCCTTCGTCGTCTCATCCGGAACGTCGCCGCGCCCGATGCTACCGACGTCACGCTGGCCCTCCTGCTTTCTGCCGAAGACGATCAGCTCGAAAACGCCATCAATGCCGACAGCCTTCGGCCGCACTGCACGCCGATCGTCAACCTCTTTCGTCGCGAGACGGATCGTCAAAAGGTCGAAGGTCGAACCGAAGACATCCCGGTCATCGTCGACCAGACGCGGGCCCACAGCTACGAAGTCTGGTCTGTCGAATCCGTCACCGGCTACACCGATTCGAAAGACAAGCCGGCGACGGAGCGGTACACCCCGGCCTTTGCGAGCGATGCCGACGCGGCGGCCACAAGGTCGGGCGGGGTCTTCACCACGCGACGCATCGAACGAAACCCGACGGTCGACGAGCGACGAGACGGTCGCGAACGCAGCGGCTACGTCGGAAGCGAAACCCTGATCACGCTGTCGGATCACGAGGGGGATGCGCCTTCTCCCAAGCAGGTGTCGGCCACGGTCTGGTGCACGAATCGCGACCTGCCGCTGACCGTCAGCCTGACCGGTGGGCACGGCGAACTCGAGCTGCTTCGAGGCGAACCCGTCGCCTTCGTCCGAGGCATCGCCGGCAACCCGACGCCGCCGCGTGCGGGTCCGGCAACGTTCGCCGCCAACCCCGGGGCCGAAGCGTCGGCCGCGTGGCAGTTGGTCAACGCGCTGGCGATCAACCACCTGCCCCTCGGCGGCGACGGCACCGCGGCCGCGCCGGCTCTGGCGATGCTGCTACGCATCCTCGGCGGCGAGAACGGACGGCGTGCGGGCCTCGCGATTCACGCGACGCGGAGCCGGCCCATCACCCGGCGATTGCTGCGCGACCAGGGCGTCGGCTTCGTCCGCGGCGTGGGCGTCGACTTGGTCCTCGACGATCGCAGCGACCCGCGAGGCGGCCTGGTACTGCTGGGGGCCGTGCTCGAACGCGTCCTCACCCGCGCCGCCGCCATCAATGCGTTTGTCGAGACGACGCTCACGTCGCACCGCACCGGTCACATCGTGCGATGGCAACCGCAGCCCGGGCGGAGGCACCTGCTATGACGCAGACGGCCCTCGACAACCTGATGGAGTCGGCCGCGACGTCGCCGGAGACGCAGTCTTTGGTATCGCTCCTTCGACGCATCGAGGCCGCGACCGGTACTCGCTTCGGCGACAGCGGACTGCGCATCGGACGATGTCGTTCGCATCGGGCAGGCCGTCGAATCTTCGTTCGCCACGTCGCAGATCACGGACATCCGTCGCATCCGCGTCGGGTGGGCCATCGAGCAGCGAATCTTCGGCACGACCGGGCCCTCGGGTCCGATGCCGTTGGCGTTCACCGACTACGTCCGCGAGCGGCAACGGCAATGGCGCGACGTGGCGTTGAAGGCATTCCTCGACACCTTCCATCACCGGTCCGTCAGTCTGTTCTACCGCTGCTGGGCGGTGGGGCGGCCGGCCGTCAACGCTCGGCCGGCGAAGCTCGCCACCGCTGCGGCGTTCGGTGGGATCGGCCGAAGCAAGTTGCCGCGGGGGGCTCTGAGGCAGGCGGGACGACTCGCACCCGTCGCCAAGTCGCCCGACGGACTCGAGAAGATCATCCACGCCGAGTTGGGTGTGCCGGCGAAGGTTATCGAGATGACCGGCCGGCACCTTCCCGTGGCCAAGGCGGACCGCACACGCCTCGGCGCACGACGACGCAGCCGGGCCGTTACGTCACTCGGGGGCGGGGCGATCCTGGGGCGCGGCGTGCTCACGCCCTCTTCCGGCTTCGAACTTCGCGTCGGGCCGATCTCGCCTGAGCTTTATCCGGAAGCCTGCCCGGCCCGTCCGCGTTCATCGCGCCGCCCGACACGCGGCCGACTGTCGCAAGATGTTCTTGCGTGGCTTGAGGAGTACGTCGAGCCGGGCATGAGCTACGGCGTCGTCCTGATTGCCTCCGATGCGTCCGCACGCGCGGCCCGGCTTGGTCGTCGCGGCCAGCTCGGCAGCTCGGCCTGGGCCGGCCGGTCGCGGTTCCATCGCGACGCGTTCCGGCTGACACGCCGCCGCCGCCAATCTGAAACTCGATCCTGAGAAACTCTCCATGGCCGACGATCGCTCCGCACTGTTTTCGAAGCTCAACACCGTCGCTTTCAAGGCGATCCAGGCGGCGGCGTTGACGTGCAAGATGCGGGGCAACCCATACCTGGACCTCGGCCACATGTTCGAGGCCCTTATCTCGGCGGCGGGGTCGGGCAACGCCGACGCCAACGATCTGCTCGTCGCCGTCCGCGCGTTTGATCTCGATGCGACGCGGCTCGTCACCGACCTAACGACGTACCTCGATCGCCTCCAACGCGGCGGCGGATCGGCGGCGTTGTCAGTGACTTTCCAAGATGCCGTCGAGCGCGGCTGGCTCTTCGCCTCGCTTCGGCACGATCGCTCGAAGCTGCGAACAGGTGACATCCTTCTGGCGATGCTCAACGATGGTCGGCTTCGCCCGCAGCTCTTTGCACTCTCTGCCGAGTTCAAGAAGCTCAAGCGCGACGACTTCGAAAGCCGGTTCGACGAGATCCTTTCCGATAGCGACGAGGCCGCGGCTTCGGCGGCGGGCAGACAGGGGGGCGGCGTCGTGCCGGGCGAAGAAAGCGGGGCGGTTGCGCCTGCTTCGATGGGCAAACAGGAGGCGCTGGATCGCTTCACGCAAGACCTAACCCGCCAGGCCAGAGACGGCGAGATCGATCCGGTCGTCGGCCGGGAGGCGGAGGTGCGCCAGCTCGTCGACGTCCTCATGCGACGACGTCAAAACAACCCGATCCTCATCGGAGAAGCGGGCGTGGGCAAGACCGCCGTTGTCGAGGGTTTTGCCAACCGCATCGCCTTCGGCGACGTTCCGCCGTCCATGAAGGACGTGCGACTTCTGTCGCTCGACGTCGGACTGCTTAAAGCTGCGCGAGCATGAAGGGTGAGTTCGAGCAACGGCTGCGCGACGTCATCGACGAGGTGCAGCAGAGCGAGACGCCCATCATCCTGTTCATCGACGAGGCCCACACGCTCGTCGGTGCCGGAGGCGAGGCGGGGACGGGCGACGCGGCCAACCTGCTCAAGCCGGCGCTGGCCCGCGGCAAGCTTCGCACCATCGCCGCAACGACCTTCGCGGAGTACAAGAAGCACATCGAGAAGGATCCGGCACTGACCCGGCGCTTCCAGCCCGTTCAGGTCGACGAGCCGGACGAAGAACGCGGCATCGCCATGATGCGAGGCGTTGCGGCGTCGCTCGAAAAGCATCACCAGGTCCAGGTGCTCGACGATGCCGTCGAGGCGGCGGTGTCGCTTAGCCATCGCTACATCCCGAGCCGGCAGCTGCCCGACAAGGCGGTCAGTTTGCTGGACACCGCATGTGCCCGCGTCGCCGTAGGCCTTCATGCGACGCCTGCAGAAGTGGAAGATTTGCGGCGTCGGATCGAGATGCTCGACGTCGAGTCCGGCATCATCGGCCGAGAGGCGGCGGTTGGATTCGACCGGTCGAAGCGTCTTGAGGCACTGGCCAACGAAGTGAACGAGTTGAAGTCGAAGCTCGAGACGACGGAGGCTTCTTGGTCGGCCGAGCGTCTTTTGGTTCAGTCGATCCTCGACAACCGCCAGAAGCTTCGCGGCGACGAAGAGACGCCCGCCGCCGAGGGTGACGAGCGCGACGCGACGTTGAAGCAACTCGCCGAGGATCAGGCGAAGCTCGGCACGCTTCAGGGAGAGTCGCCGCTGATCCTGCCGGCCGTCGATGAGCAGGCGGTCGCGGCGGTCGTTGCCGACTGGACGGGCATCCCGGTCGGGCGGATGGTCAAGGACGAGCTGGCGGCGGTGCTGACATTGTCGGATCGCTTGGCCGAGCGGGTGATCGGGCAAGGCCACGCCCTTGAAGCCATTGCGAGTCGCGTGCGGACCAGCCGGGCGGGCCTCGACAACCCGGGCCGACCGGTGGGTGTTTTTCTGCTCGTCGGCCCGAGCGGTGTCGGCAAGACGGAGACGGCGCTGGCGCTAGCCGAGTCGCTTTACGGGGGCGAGCAGAACCTCGTCACCATCAACATGAGCGAGTTCCAGGAGGCACACACGGTGTCGACGCTCAAGGGATCGCCCCCCGGCTACGTGGGCTACGGCGAGGGTGGCGTGCTGACCGAAGCCGTTCGCCGCAGGCCTTACAGCGTGGTGCTGCTCGACGAAGTTGAAAAGGCGCACCCGGACGTGCACGAGCTGTTCTTCCAGGTCTTCGACAAAGGCATCATGGAAGACGGCGAAGGTCGGCGCATCGATTTCAAGAACACGCTGATCTTGCTGACGAGCAACGTCGGCAGCGATCTGACGATGAACCTGCTGGCCGACCCGGAATTGGCTCCGCCGCCGGACGAACTGGCCAAAGCTTTGCGGCCTCAGTTGCTCGAGACGTTCCCGGCGGCGCTGCTGGGTCGCATGGTGACGGTGCCGTATCTGCCGATCGCCGACGATGCGTTGCGGCAGATCATCCGGCTGCAGCTCGACAAGATCAGCCGACGGCTGCAAGAAGCCCATGACCTTCCGCTGGAAGTCGGAGACGACGTCGTCGAAGCCGTTGCCGCGCGGTGTACGGAGACGCAGAGCGGTGCCCGCGCCGTCGACGCGATCTTGACACAGAACATGCTTCCGACGATCAGCCGTGAGCTGCTCGACCGCATGCTGTCGGGACGGCCGGCGACGAGGGTGGCGGTTGGCGTCGCAGAAGACGGCTCCTTCACGTACGACTTCGGCGACGCGTCAGGAGGTGCATGATGGCAGGTGTTTGCCGGATACCGGGCTCGGTCGGACTTCACGACGAGGTGGCGATGTCGCTTGCGCCTTGGACGGACCCGCTTCAGACGACGGGTCTGATGTCGGTCGCCCCGGACGCCATGGGTCCGCAAATCAACGCCTGTCAGCTTCGTCCGCTCCAATCCGGCGGCGAGGCGGAACGGCTCATCGCACGCCTGTGCAAACGGTCGATCAGTGTGAAGAGTTGGTGGGAGCGGGCGTCCTTCTCAACCTGCCGACGGCGCAGTACACGCTTCGTTCATCGACGCACGCGTCGGGTCTGGAAACGTACGTCGAGTGCACACTGGCACTTCCAGAGGTAGCAGTCGAGGCGTCGCAGGTCGTTGTTGATGACCGCGGCTTTTGGCAGCGGTGGGGCGGTGCGATCCTCTCGTGTTCGGGCGTCGCGGTCTCAGCGGTGGCGACGGGACTCTCGGCCGGTGCGAGCGTCGGCACTGCGGGAGCTGCGACACCACTGACGGCAGGCTTTTACGTGATGACGACCGCAAGTGCGACGTCGTGCGGCCTAGCACTCAAGCGGGGAAGTTCGATTGAGTTTGAACAGTTTGTCCAATCCGAGGACGGAAGGTGGCTCTCGTACGTCGAGATTGGAGCGGACCTGATCTCGCTGGGAGGCAGCGTTGGTTCCGCCTTCAAACTCGTGCAGTCAACGAAGCGGATTCAATTGGCCGAAGGTGCAGTCGTGACGCTGAGCCAGACTCAGAAGAGTCGAATGATCAAGATGCTCACTCGGCTTCAGAAGGCCGAGGAGGACATGACGTACTTCAACGACTTGTTCAAGCACGCGATCAAACAGGAGGGCGTCATCTTCAAAGCGGGCAAGCGGAGTGTCGGCAAGCTGTCTAATCGCGCGGTCCGGCGGGCGCTACCACATGTCACCGGCGTCATCTCGAAGCAGAAGCGGGCGAATCTTGTACAGGGGTTTCTGGACGCGTTCAGCATCGGGTCTGCAGTGGAGAGCGATGTCATCGGAAGAGCTCGCGACCTCATTCTCCGCGAAGTTCGCATCCTTCAAGCCGCCCCGGCCGAGCCGGATCCACCTCCGACGCGACCCGCACCCGCACACCCACACCCACACCCACCCGCACCGCGCACCGACGCCTTCGAAAGCGGCGACGCCCACCGCCACCCCGGAGCCGTTCGGCCCGCCGACACCTGAACATTTTTGGTCCGCCGGCACCAGAGTCGGTGCCACCGTTGCCTGGGAAGAAGCCTGTCAGTGTCCCGACTCCGGCCCGTAAGCCAAAGGGGCCGCAATGACTCTTTACTCGCAAGATCATCGCCGTATTGCCATCGGCACGCCGCTGGGGGACGACGCGCTTCTCGTCGCGTCGGCTGTCGTCACGGAACGGCTCGGCGGCTTGTTCTCTGCGGAACTCGAACTCGTCTCGCACGACGCCGAGATCGATGCGGACAAGCTTCTGAGCGAGAACGTCACGCTCCGGATCACCGGCGCTGCCGGCGAAGAGGATCGCTACCTGAATGGTCACGTTGCTAGTTTCAGCCAGATTTCAGCAGGTCCGCTCGCTCCCTCGGCCGAAGCCGGGGAGAATTTGTCTCGCTACACGATGACGGTCGTGCCCTTCGTCTGGCTTCTGAGCCGCGGGGCCGACTGCCGGATCTTTCAGGATCAATCGGTGGTCGACATCGTCCAGGCGATCGTCGGAGAACTGGGCTTCGGCGAGGTCGAGCCGCAGTTGCTCGAGACGTACCCGCCCAGGCCGTACACGGTCCAGTATCGCGAGACGACGCTGAACTTCATCTATCGTCTTCTCGAAGAAGCAGGCATCACGGCCTTCTTCAAACATGAAGATGGTTCGCACAAGATGGTGCTTCTCGACGACGCTAGCTCCTTTAAAGAAGCAGCGCTTTCTGAACTCGTGTATCGGCCTGATGATTCGTCAGAAGACGAAGATTTTGCAGGCCAGAGAGTTTTCAACTTCGTGGAGCGGCGAAGCGTCGAGCCACACGACTTTGCGTTGGACGACTACGACCCGTTGCTCCCTCGGAAGAAGCTCATGAGCGAGCGTTCCGTTCCGCCGGGGCACACGGACCACATGCAGTCGGTCTTCGACTATCCCGGCGAGTTCACGGAGCCGGACCATGGACAGAAGCTGGCGAAGGTGCGGCTCGAAGAATCGCGAAGCCGTTCCGCTACGTTTCGCGGCCGAAGTGACTGCACGAGCTTGACCGTCGGCCGGATCTTCCAACTCGATGAGCACCCGAGGCCGGACTTCAACGGCGGCTTCGTCACGACCAGCGTCACGACGCGTTTCGCCGGTGAGACAGGCCATGCCGCAGGCCAATCGGACTGCCAGTTCACGGCCGTGCGTGCGGACGTCGCGTATCGGCCGCCGCGAACAACGCCCAAGCCGATCGTTCAAGGGCCGCAGACGGCGACCGTTGTCGGACCTGCCGGCGAGGAGATTTACGTCGACCCGTACGGTCGGATCAAGGTCCAGTTCCGCTGGGACCGCTACGGCACGGCCGACGAGAACAGTTCGCTGTTCGTCCGCGTTGCCAAGCCGATGGCGGGCCGCGGTTGGGGCTTCGTCGGCTGGCCGTCGCATCGGGCAGGAGGTCGTCGTCGAGTTTTTGGAGGGTGATCCGGATCGACCGCTGGTGACCGGGATCACTCTACAACGGCGACAACATGCCGCCTTACGAGCTGCCGACGTTTAAGACGATCAGCGGCCTCAAGTCGAACTCAAGCCAAGGCGGCGGGGGGTTCAACGAGTTTCGATTTGAAGACAAGAAGGGGGAGGAACAAGTCTTCATTCACGCCGAGAAGAATCAGGACAATCGCGTCGGCAACGACGACTTCACCAACTGTCGGAAGAAACCAACACGCGATCATCGGCACCGACCGCCGTGAGGAAATCGGGGTCGATCTGCACCAGACGGTCAAGCGTGATCACCAGGAGCGTCTCGGCCGGGACCGTCACACGACCATCGGCGGCAAGAAGGCCGAGGATGTGATGGGCGGCGTGAGCATCAACATCGGCAGTGAGCTGACCGAAGAAGTCGGCGACAGTCACACGGAACAGGTCGGCAAGTCGTGGCTCGTCAAGGCGGGGCAGACTGCTGTCATCGAGGCCCCCATGGGCATCACGCTCAAGTGCGGCGGCAACAGCGTCGTGCTCGACCCGACGGGCGTGACGATCAAGGGCACGATGGTGGTGATCGACGGCTCGATGACCCGCATCAACTCCGGCCCCGGCAGCCCGCCGGCATTTGTGGAGCCAGGCAAACTCGTTCGTCCCGCCCCGCCCGAGATGCCCGACGCCGCGGACGAAGCCGATCCCGGGCGAGGTCGAGTCGGCCAAGGCGGAACAGCGCAAGATCAAGAGTGGCAAGTACGGCTCGAACCCGGCACCGGCCTACGTGCCGCCGGATCCGGCGGCACCTGCGCCCGACGCGCCCGTCGAGTTCTATGAGATCAATCTGGTCGATGACGACGGCAAACCCCTGGCCGGTGAAAGGTTCCAGATCGAGATGCCAGACGGCCGCGTCGCTAGCGGCACGACGGGCGGAGATGGTTCGGCTCGAATAGAGGGTGTGGAACCGGGTGCCGGCAAGATCACGTTCCCCGAGCGAGACGAAAAAGCCTGGAAGGAAGGCTGAGCATGAACGTCCACACGATCTCTGCCGGCGAATGCCTCTCAAGTCTCGCCGCCCGCTACAAAGTGCCTGCGGATCTCATTTGGTTGGATCCCGCAAACGCCGATCTTGTGGCGAGGCGGAAGGATCCGACGGTCCTGCAGCCGGGCGACCAGCTCGTCATACCGGCGAAGCGGCAAAAGGATAACCCGCTTTCGACAAGCCAGCCGAAGAAGTTCGTCATCAGCGGCACGCTGGTCGACTTTCATGTCCGGCTCGTCGTCAACGGCAAGCCTCGGTCCGACATTCCGTACCGCATCACGATCGACAAGCGGTTTCACGACGGCTGCACCGACGCCGACGGCTGGGTGAAGGAGCGTGTCACGCCTGACGCAACGGCCGTGGAAGTCGTGCTTCTCCCGGAAGATGCACCCGAAGAGCGTTACTCGTTCGACCTCGGACATCTCGACCCTCCCGACACGACGGTCGGTGCGAAGCAGCGACTTTCCAATCTCGGTCTCTTCCAAGGCGATCTGGGACCAGAGCTCGATGAAGAAGCCGTCGAGGCACTCAAGTCGTTCCAGAAGTCGAAAGATCTCGCGATGACGGGGGAGCTCGATGCGGCCACAGCCGCCGAACTAAAGAAGGTGCACGACGGCTAGTCGGCCGAAATGACACCTGCGCCTGTCGATAGAGAACCCGCCATTGCACACCCGTTGTTCGTCACGCCATAGTCATGCTACTTCGGACCCGCCATTTCACTCTTGAGCTGCCTCACCCGCTGGTGGACGCCGGCGCGTATCAGTTCTCGGCCAAGCGGGGCTTCGAGGAAGTCGCCGCCGAGCCGACCCGTCTGCGCGACGGTGTGAGTGCGGCGGAGCACCTGGATTCTCTTCGGCAACGAAGTGCTCTGTTAGCAGAGTCTCCGCCAGAGGAGGTCGCCCTGGATCTCGATCGTGCGGAAGCGTTCGAGGCGACCATGGCGTTCGCGATGGTCATCGACGGTGATGCGGTGCTGGTGGCCCTTGCCGCAGTAAAGGTCGGGGCGGGCGACTACAGCATCCTCCGGTACACCGCCGACGACTCGCCGGTTCGGCGGGAGCGGGCATGCGCACGTGCTGTCCACGACTCGGCCGGCATCTGTCGTAACGGAAGACACTGCCACGCCGGCCGGCTGGCGACTCGCGGCAGCGGGAACAGTCCTTTTCGAAGTGCCGACGGAGCTCCGACACGCCGAGCGAATCGAGTTCATGGATCTCGATGAGGAAGAGGTCATTGCCTTGCATCCGCAAGCGACGTGGTCGAGCAGCAAAGCGTTGTCGACCGGGTTTCACGGGCGAGTACGCACCCGAGGCAGAACGAGAAGAAATTAGATGCGTCGGCGGCTCTTCAACCTTGGTGCGTTTTCCACAGTTACAGGCAACCCCGCAAGCAGCTGATGTGGACGAAGACGCGGGAGAGCTTCGAGAGATTGCGGTAGCGACGGTGACTTCCGAGACCGACGACCGTTGGAAGCTCGTGACCCGGTGTGTCGCCGGGCGAGAGTCGCAAGCGATGGAACGGACCCGCGCCCTGTTGTCGAGTTTGCAGTTCAGCCATGCCCAGGGGGCAGCATGACACTTCCGAACGCAGCCGTTCGCCGTGGCGGTGCCAATTCCGTTGCTCGCATTAAACTGCCGGTCATCTTCGTGCCCGGAGTCATGGGGACACGGCTCAACTTTTCAATCAACTGGGAGATCGACCGAAATTGGGATCCCGATCGTCCCAAGACTGCCATGCTTCGATGGGCTTTGACGGGTGCAGAAACCGCCCGTCGTCGTCTGCACATCGACGAGACGGCCAACATCATCGAGGAGCCTGAGGAAGACCTCGACGACCACGGTCTCGACGAAGCCCAGGCGGCCGAAGCGGTTCGGCGTGGCTGGGGCACGGTCGCGTGGCGCAGTTACGGCGAGTACCTCATGTACTTGCACAACGCACGGTGGGGCGTCAATGAATGCCCGCTTTATGCGTACGGTTATGATTGGCGGCAAGGGATCCGATCGCTGGGCGAGCAGATGGCCGCGGATCTGCTGGGCACGACCGTCGCGGGCAGAAGGCCATCTCGCTACGGCGGTGCGGGCGTCTTCACACGTGAAGGTGTCGAACGCGTCGTCATCGTCACGCACAGCATGGGCGGCCTGGTCACCCGCGCCGCCCTTAAGGCGTGCCCCGCCTTACGTGAAAAGGTTGCCGGCGTTATGCACGTGGTGCAACCAGTTACGGGAGGCCCAGTGCTCTACCGACGCTTCATCACCGGCACAATCTCCGACTACGTCGGCGGCGGTGTGGAGGGCTGGGCGTTTGCCAACATTCTCGGCGCGGACGGCGAATCACTGGCGACCGTCGCCAGCGGCATGGCCGGACCGATGCAACTGCTGCCGAGCAACCAGTATCGCGACGCCGTCTTCAAGAGCCGGCCACTCATGGATCACGTTCACCCGCTTCGAAGAGAATCACGCTCGCTCCTACAACAGCGAGGAGTCGGTTTATGACGTTTATGGACGCGACGAGAAGTCCGAGCCTCCCGGCATCGTGCGGGGGGACGTCACCCGCGTCGTCCGGCGAGAACTTCGTCGACGGATCAGCGAGCTCCGAGGCTATCACGGCTGGCTCAGTGACTGGAAACTTCAAGACCGCACGTGGTCCATCTACAGCACGGGCCGAGTGACCGACTCGACGATCCACTTCGACCTCCCGCCGAGAAACGTGAGGCGAGGCTACGACGGCTACGGGCACCATTCGGTTCCGTACTACTACGGCGAACGCAACGGCCAAGAAGTGCGGGTCCGGAGGCAGGACCTTCGAGTGGAGAGGCTTTGTCCCGGAGACCAGCGACTCACTCGTCGGTCGACCCGTCCGACGCGACAACCACCCTGGGCACGGCGACGAAACGGTCCCGGCGTTCAGTGGGAGCCATCTCTTTAGCCAATCTGAGACGGTGCCACTGGGGCACCACTCCATCGACTGGACCCGTCATCGCCAGTTCGAGGCGACCGGCGTGTCGCACGAACCCGCATTCGAGGATGCCGATGTCCAAAATCTGACGAAGCGATGGATTCGCTACATGCTCAGTCAGCCGACGCCGTGATCTGATTCAACCCTTGCCAAGACACACGATCCCGATCCCATGAAACCCGCCGCACGACTTGGTGATATGCATGTCTGCCCGATGGTCACGGGCACCGTCCCGCACGTCGGAGGACCCGTCATGCCGCCGGCGAAGCCGACGGTGCTCATCGGCATGATGCCGGCGGCGACGGTGGGGGACATGTGCGTCTGCGTCGGCCCGCCCGACACCATCGCTCAAGGAAGCTCCACCGTCCTGGTCTGCAACATGCCCGCGGCACGCATCGGCGACATGACCGCCCACGGCGGCGTCATCGTCGCGGGGTGCCCGACCGTGCTCATCGGCGGCTAGCCGGGCGTGTTCGTGCTGTCCAAGATCTCCTGCAACACCTGCCGACCCGCGTCGGAGTCGCCGTTGCTCAGGTACGTCCGCGTGATCACGCGGTGCCCGGCCGTCGGCAGGAACATGTACTTCACGTCGTCCGGAATCACATAGTCCCGGCCGTCGATCAACGCGTTGGCCCTCGCTGCGCCAAGCAACGCCAACGAGCCTCGCGGGCTGACGCCGAGATGGAACCGCTCGTCCTGACGGGTTCGGGCGACCAGGTCGAGCAAATAGTCCATCACCGCCTGATCGATTCGGACGCGGGCCACCGTCTCCTGCATAGCGACAATCTCATCGGTGTTCAGCACCGGCTCCAGCGACGCCAGCGCCGCCTCGCCCGGGCGTTCGAGCAGGATGCGCCGCTCGACCTCACGGTCCGGGTAACCCACCGCGACCTTCACCAGAAAGCGGTCCAACTGGTTCTCCGGCAGGACGTACGTGCCTTCGAACTCGAACGGGTTCTGCGTCGCGATCACCATGAACGGCGGCGGCAGGGGGCGGGTCGCGTTCTCCACACTCACCTGACCCTCGGCCATCGCTTCGAGCAACGCACTTTGCGTTCGCGGCGTCGTCCGGTTCACCTCGTCGGCGACGACGATGTTGGCGAAAATGGGGCCCGGCTTAAAGTCGAACTCGCCGGTGGAGGCGTTGTAGATGCTGACGCCCAGCAGGTCGGCCGGCAGGAGGTCGGGCGTGAGTTGAACGCGGCTAAAGACGCCGTCGATGCAACGGGCCAAAGCCTTGGCCAGAGTCGTCTTACCGACGCCCGGCACGTCCTCGACCAGCGCATGCCCACCGGCCAGCAGGGCGACGACCAGCAGGTTCACCGCATCACGCTGGCCCAGAAACACGCTCTCGATCGCCTGGCAAAGCCGTTCGGCCTGTCGGGCTGCCTCGGCGACACGCATCGGCGGCGCGTCGTCGGCGGGAGACAAGCGAGACTCGGCGGCGGCGGCATCCATTCGCGGCGGCAAGCGTAGGTCGGCGGGCGATCAGCCCACGAGCGACCCTACTCGAACTTCAGCACGCCCTTGCCCACGTCGTAGGCGTAGCCGACGACGATCAGCAGCGTGAAGACCAACATCCCGCCCAGCATGATCGTGCCGAGCCCGCCGTTGTCGGCATTATCAGCGACAGCGGCGGCAAAGCTGCTGGCCCACGGGTAAAGGATGACGATTTCGACGTCGAAGGCCACGAACAAGATGGCGACGAGGTAGAAGCGGACGTTGAAGCGCCGGCGGGTGTTGCCCACCGGGGCCATGCCGCTCTCGTAGGTCGTCTCTTTGCCCGGTCCGGTCCGGCTGGGCCCGATGATGAGGCTGACGGCCAGGTTCGTCACGGCAAAGCCGATGGCGATAACCAGCAGCAGGGCCACGGGCAGCCACCCCATGCGTGGGTCACCCCCGCCGACGGCCAGGTGGTCGAAGAGGGTCGTCGGTACAAGCTGCTCGAACGCCGGCATCACGCGTCCACGGTAGCACGGGCGGCGGACACGGCAACGTCAGGCCGTCGCGGCATCGGGACGCCGATCGACACGGCATTTGCAACGTCGGCCTTGTCCGCGATGATGCCCGCAATCAGCCGCAGGAGCCGTCACCCGAAACGCAGCGACGCGATATGGACACCCTCAACAACTTCATCAACGAGCTCAACGGTTTTCTGTTCAGCACGACGGTCATCTACGTCCTGCTCATCACGGGCGTCGTCTTCACCATCCTGACCCTCTTCGGACAACGTCGGGCCGTCACGCACGGCATCGACGTCGTCCGCGGCAAGTACGACGAGAAGGACGACCCGGGTGCCATCAGCCACTTCCAGGCGCTGTTCGACCGCGCTCTCTGCCACGGTCGGGCTCGGCAACATCGCCGGCGTCGGCTTGGCCGTCGCCCTGGGCGGGCCCGGTGCCGTCTTCTGGATGTGGGTCATCGGCATCCTCGGGATGGCCATCAAGATGACCGAGGTCACGCAGTCGATGTTGTTCCGCAACACCACCGACCCCAAAAACCCTCACGGCGGACCGATGTTCGTCGCCAAGTACGGCTTCGAAAAGGCCGGCCTGCCCATGGTCGGCAGCATCGTCGGCGGGCTCTTCGTCATCACGCTCCTGGTCAGCGCCATCACCGGCGGGAACATGTTCCAAGCCTGGAACGTCGCCGAGACGACCACGACCTACTTCGGCAGCGTCGAGTACGTCACGCGGATCAACGTCGGCATCGCTCTGGCCGTCATCACGGGCATCGTGATCATCGGCGGCATCCGGTGGATCGGCAAGGTGGCCAGCATCATCGTCCCGTTCATGTGCGTGGTCTACCTGATCGCGGCGCTGTACGTCCTGGCCGTCAACATCATGGACGTGCCGGGAATGCTCTGGCTCATCGTCAAGCTCGGCATCGGCATCGACCAGACGGCGGACCCGAGCGGTGCGTTCCTGGGCGGAACCTTCGGCTACGCCCTCATGTTCGGCGTGAAGCGGGCGCTCTTCAGCAGTGAATCGGGCCAGGGCAGTGCCCCCATCGCCCACGCCGCTGCCAAGACGGACGAGCCGGTCCGCGAAGGCATCGTCGCCGGGCTCGAGCCGCTGATCGACACGCTCGTCGTCTGCACGATCACGGCCTTGGTCATTCTCGCGACCGGTGCTTGGAATCGTGGTCCCGAGGCCAGCTTCGCCTCCTCCGGCGACATCGAAGTCGTCGCCGTGGACAAGGTCGGCGGCGGTGCGAACAAGGACCAGCCGGACGGCGTGCAGGACACCACCGATGGCGGCACGCCCATCTGGACCCTGTCGACGCCCAACGGCCTGCCCGCCAAGAGCGACGAAGCTCGCCACACCGACGCCATCGCCGACAACGCGTACGACTATCGCCCCGGCGAGAACTTCTTCGTCGTCGTCGATGCCGATGACGACGCGGACACCGGCCGTTCCTTCCGTCGCATCGAGGGCTCGCTTCCGAAGATCAAGAAGGATGAGCGAGCGACGCTCGAGGCCGCCGGGCGCGACGCGGGCATCACACGCCCGGACAACAGCGTTGCCGCGACCACACTGCCCACAACCGGACCTGCGATTGCTGCCGCGGGCGGTACGACCTCCTTCGGCACGCCCCAGTGGAGCACATTGGCCAGTGAGAAGAAGCCGACGCTCATCGTTCCAGAAGGCGAAGAGGGCGTCGTCGCCGGTCTCTACGGCAACTACAAGGGCTCGACGCTCACCGCTCACGCTTTCGACCGCGTGCACCCGGAGTTCGGCAAGTACCTCATCACGCTGGCCGTCTGGCTCTTTGCGATCAGCACGATTATCTCCTGGAGCTACTACGGCGAGCAGGGCATGGTCTTCCTGACCGGCTGGCTCAGCGAGGGCGGCTCGAAGACGGCCATCCTCATCTACAAGCTCGTCTACTGCGGCATCATCGTCGTCACCTGTATCGAGGCGGACGGTTGGCTGGATACCGACGCGAACCTCGACATGTGGACCACGCTCGGCCTGGGCGTCATGCTCGTCGTCAACATTCCGCTGATGTGGCTCTTCGGCATGAGCGCGATGCGGGCCTACCACGACTACATCGGCCGGTTCACCTCCGGGCCGATGCACGACGAGATTGGGCACGAGGACGACTCGATCGATCCAGATCCCGCGCCCGTGCGGTAAGAGCATGTCACGCCGCCAGCGGCTCGCGGACACGCACCGGCTTGTCGAAGGGTCGCCACCACGTCGGCTGAGGATGTCGCGTCGGCAGGAGCGTCTGGCTCAATCGGCGCACGTCCGCCAGGTGCCACGCCCAGCCTTCAGGCGTCTGTGTGCAGTGCGTGACCGTCGCGACGCCCACGATGACACCCGTCGGGAGGCTGCCGACGCTGACGCCCAGTCGTGCAAACTCTTCCGTCGGCCCCGGTGTTCGGGCGGCGTAGATCAGGAAGGCTTCGCCCAGGACCTTCGTCGGCCGACTGCGGAACTCCGAGGTCTTGACGCCTCGAAGGATCTGCTCGGCGTACGGCTGGCGAATCGACAGGGCTCTGCTGATCACGTCCACAGTTTCTGCATCGGCAGCTTCAAGCGGACATGAAAAGACGCCCCGGCCGAAACGGCCGGGGCGTGAGGGTTGAACAGGTTGATCGGCCGAGCAAACGACCGCGATCAGGTCGCGTCGCCCGTCGCGGCGACGGCGGCTTCCTCTTCGGTCGTCGGCTCTTCTTCGACCTTGTGCGGGTCGAAGAAGAGGTGATCCAGCGGCTTGTCTTCGTCGTCCTTGGCACGCGTGATGAGGACCTTGCGCCTTGTCCTCGTAGTGCCCGCGGAGGATGTCCTCGGACAGCGGATCTTCGATGTACTGCTCGATCGCTCGACGCAGCGGACGGGCACCGAAGTCGGTGCTCGTGCCCTTGTCGATGAGGAACTCCTTGGCATCGTCGGCAAGCTCCAGCTCGATGCCGCGATCGACGAGCCGCTTGGTGACCTTGGCGAGCTCCAGCTCGACGATCTCGGTCAGGTGCTCCTTGTTGAGCGGGCGGAAGACGATGACGTCGTCGAGTCGGCCGATGAACTCGGGGCGGAAGAAACGCTCGATCTCCTTCATGAGCGTGTCCTTCATCTTGCTGTAGGACTGCTCGTCGTCCGTGCCGACCCCTTGCCACGCAGGCCGAACGGCGTGACGCCGCCCTTGATCAGGTCGGCTCCGATGTTGCTCGTCATGATCATGACGACGTTGCGGAAGTCGACGTGCCGGCCGAACGAGTCGGTGAGGCGGCCTTCTTCCATGATCTGCAGCAGCATGTTGAAGACGTCCGGGTGACCCTTCTCGACTTCGTCGAGCAGGACGCACCGCTGTACGGCCGACGGCGGATCCGCTCGGTGAGCTGGCCGCCTTCTTCGTAGCCGACGTAGCCGGGAGGCGCACCGATCAGGCGGCTGACGTTGTGCTTCTCCATGTACTCGCTCATGTCGATCGAGATCAGCGCGTCCTCGTCGCCGAACATGAACTCGGCAAGCGCCTTGGAGAGCAGCGTCTTGCCGACGCCCGACGGGCCCAGGAACAGGAACGAGCCCATCGGCCGGTTCGGGTCCTTGAGGCCGCTGCGTGCGCGACGGATCGTCTTGGCTGATCGCCTCGATCGCCTCGTGCTGGCTGACGACCCGCTTGTGCAGCTCGTTCTCGAGCTCGAGCAGACGCTGGGCCTCTTCCTTCTCCAGACGCGTCAGCGGAACGCCCGTCATCTTGCTGATGACCTCGGCGATGACCTCTTCATCGACGACGCCGTCGACTTCCTTGGCCTTCTCACGCCACTGCCGCTGGAGCTCTTCCTTCTTGCTGCGAAGCCGCTCGGCCTCGTCGCGGAGCTTGGCCGCCTCCTCGTACTCGGCGTTCTTGACCGCCTCGTCCTTCGAGATGCGAGAGCCGCTCGATCTGCTCTTCGAGCTCCGCCAGATTCGGCGGCTTGGTCATCGTCTCTGAGCCGAATCCGGGCACCGGCTTCGTCGAGGACGTCGATCGCCTTGTCCGGCAAGCTCGCGGCCGCTGATGTAGCGATCGGACATCTCGACGGCCTGCTCCGAGCGCCTCGTCCGTGATGCGGACGCGGTGGTGCTCTTCGTACTTCTCGCGAAGGCCGGCGAGGATCTTGACGGCGTCGGCCTTGCTCGGCTGCTCGACCGTGATCGGCTGGAACCGACGGGCCAGGGCGGCGTCCTTCTCGATGTACTTGCGGTACTCGTCGAAGGTCGTCGCACCGACGCACTGGATCTCGCCACGCGACAGGGCGGGCTTGAGCACGTTGCTGGCGTCGATCGCACCCTCGGCACCGCCGGCACCGACGAGCGTGTGCAGCTCGTCGATGAACAGGATGATGTTCTTGGCCCGGCGGACCTCGTTCATGACGGCCTTGATCCGCTCTTCGAACTGGCCGCGGTACTTCGTGCCGGCGACCATCATGGCCAGGTCCAGCACGATCAGCCGACGGTCGTGAGGATCTCCGGGACGTTGTGGCTGATGATCATCTGGGCCAGGCCCTCGACGATCGCCGTCTTGCCGACGCCGGCCTCGCCGAGCAGGACCGGGTTGTTCTTCTGACGACGGCAGAGGATCTGGATGACCCGCTCGATCTCTTCGCTCCGGCCGATGACCGGGTCGAGCTGATTCTCCTTGGCCAGCTCCGTCAGGTCGCGGCCGAAGGAGTCGAGGGCGGGCGTGCTGGCTCTTGCTCTTGCCCTTCCGCTTGCCGTCGCTCCCGCCACCGCCGCCGCGGTGACGGTCTCTTCCTCTTCGCCCTCGACGCCTGCACCGAGCAGGTTCAGGACTTCCTCGCGAACCTCTTCGAGCTTGAGGCCGAGGTTCATGAGCACCTGCGCCGCAACGCCGTCGTGCTCACGCAGCAGGCCGAGCAGGAGGTGCTCGGTGCCGACGTAGTTGTGGTTGAGGTTTCGTGCTTCTTCGATGGCGTACTCGATGACCTTCTTGGCCCGCGGGGTTTGCGGGAGTTTGCCCATCGTGACCATCTCGGGGCCGCTCTTGACGAGCTTTTCGACCTCGACGCGGACCTTGCGGAGGTCGACGTCGAGGTTCTTCAGGACGTTGGCGCCGACGCCGGAGCCTTCTTTGACGAGGCCGAGCAGGATGTGCTCGGTCCCGATGTATTCGTGGTTGAAACGCTGCGCTTCCTGGTTGGCCAAGGCCATGACCTTGCGGGCGCGGTCGGTGAATCGCTCGAACATGGTGTCGTTGCCCTTCTGAGGGTTTGAAGGCGGCGAGCCCGACCGAAGTGGCCGGCCGCCGCATTTAGTGTCGGTCCAACCTGACCATACGCCGCACACCACCGTCATGATCGGTCCGTGCGATGACGACCGATAGCGGGTAATGTTTCACCATGGCACGACCGGCCACGTACACCGTCTCCGACGGCAAGCTCACGCTCTTTCTTCGCGACGCAGGCGACGGCTGGTTCGCCGTAACCTCGCCGCTCGACCCTGAGCTACACACGCAGGCCAAATCCCTCGCAGAGGCGTTCGAGATGGCCCATGATGCAAGGAAGGCGCTTGCTTCCGCACGTATAGGTCGCAGTCGTTGCCTCTCATACCTGCGGCCGCAGAGCCAGATCAACTAGACGGGATTCCGTCATCCTGAGCGACCGAAGGGAGTCGAAGGACCTCGGCTGCGCTCGGGATGACAAAGCGGAAAGACCACCTCTTCAAGATTTAAAACAGCGACATCTGCCCGCCCACATCCGGCCGGCGGAAGTGGCGGCCGGAGAGGGGGCGGATGTCGCGGTTCAGGCCGAAGCGTCGAGTAAAGACGTCGAACGTCGCCGACATGCTCTCCGACAACGGCCCTTGGCCCCGGCCGCGACGCTGGCTCGCCTTGTACAGCCGGCCTCCATGGAGTTGGCGGAGTTTGCTCTCGACCTTCTTGGCCCGGTCCTCGTGCACCGTCCGCTTGAGCCAGTCGAGAAACACCTCCTTGAGCTGATACGGCAGCCGAAGCATGACCCAGCGCACCTGCCGGGCACCCGCCTCGGCGACGGCTTCAAGCAGTTCAGGCACGCCCGAATCGGTCAGGCCTGGGATGACGGGGGCGACGTTCACGCTCACCGGCACGCCGGCTTGGGACAGCTCGCGGATCATCCGAAGCCGCTGCTTCGGCGAAGCCGCCCGGGGCTCGAGTTGCTTCGCAAGCGTGTCGTCCAGCGTCACGATGGTCACTGTCACCGCTGCCGCACCGAAGGTGGCAAGCTCCGCCCACAAATCCAGGTCCCGCAAGACCAGCGAGCCCTTGGTCATCGTGCTCACCGGCTGCCTGGCCTCGACCATGACCTCCAGGCATCGTCGCGTCAGCCGGAGCTTCGCCTCGATCGGCTGGTAGACGTCCGTGATAGCCGACATGACGATCGGCTCCGGGAGCCAGGACGCATGGGCCAGCTCGCGTTGAAGCAGCTCCGCCGCGTCGTGCTTCGCAACGATCTTCGTCTCGAAATCGAGCCCGCAGGAGTAGCCGAGGAATTCGTGGTAGGGCCGGGCGTAGCAGTAGACGCAGCCGTGCTCGCAGCCGCGATACGGGTTGAGCGTCCAGTCGAACGGCATGTCGCTGGCGCGGGCGACTCGGTTGATCATCCGCCGGGTGTCGTCCGCCAACACCTGCAACGGCACCTTCCGCAGACGACCGTCGTCGTCGCGTTCGGCATCGAGCCAGTCACGAAAGTCGCCGTCGAGATGGAAACGATTCTGCTCGAACCGGTTGCCGGGGTTGATGCCGGCCCCACGACGATGGGCAGGTCCGTCCGGAAGCGAATCGACATACTCCGGCACCGCCGGAGCGTACCCGAACGAACTGCGAACAACAACCGCCTAAGCAGTCGCGGCTTGAGCCTTGGCGGCCTCGGCCTTGGCCATCGCGGCCGCCTGCTTCTTGGTGATTCGGCCGTCCTTCTTCTCCACGAGACGCGTCGCCTTACCAACGCGGTCACGCAGGTAGTACAACCGAGCACGACGGATACGACCCGAACGCTTCACATTCACCTCGGAAACGTTCGGCGAGTGGAACGGGAAAATCCGCTCGACACCCTGACCGGCGACAAGCCGGCGGACCGTGAAGGTCTTGGTCGTGCCCCGGCCCTTGATCTGAATCACGGTGCCGGTGAAACGCTGGACGCGTTCCTTCTTGCCTTCGATGATCTTGTAGAACACATCAACGTCGTCGCCGACGTTGAAGCTGGCAACGGTGTCGGACGCCTTGAGCGAGCCCGTTTCTGCGGCTTGAATGAGGGGGTGGATCATGGCGTTCGGGGTGGCGGGCCGGCACGATAGGCGGGTCGGTGGCCGAGGTCATCCGAAGACCTCACTCCGGCAGCAGGTCGGGCCGACGCGTGCGGGTTCGGGCGAGCCGTTGCTCGTGCTGCCACTGCTTGATGCGGGCGTGATCCCCGCCCACCAACACCTCCGGCACGGCACGGTCCCGCCAAACCCGCGGCCGCGTGTACTGAGGCCCCTCGAGCAACCCGGCCGCGTCATCCGCGAAGCTGTCCTGCCGGGGCCCGTCGTCGTGGCCCAGCACGCCGGGCAGGAGACGGACGACGCTGTCGATCACGACCAGAGCAGGCAATTCACCGCCGCGACAGCACGAAGTCGCCGATGCTGATTTCCTCGAAGTCGTACTCCTCGACGACACGCTCGTCATAGCCCTCATAGTGCGCGGCGAGCAGCAGAAGACGCTCCTCGTCCGCCAGCGACTGCGCCATCTCGTGGTCGAAGACCTTGCCGACAGGCGTGAACAGCAGTCGCCTGGCCGGTCTCGGATCGAGTGCTTCGGCCTGGTCGATCGCCGCCCCCAAGACCTGCGGCATCATGACCATGCCGGGCCCGCCACCGAAGGGGCGGTCGTCGATCTTCTGATAGTTCCCCTCACCGAACGGCCGGATGTCCGTGACGTGGTACGACGCGAGCCCCTTGTCCGCCGCCCGCTTCGGGATGCTCGTGCCGAGGACCGTGGCGTAGAGCTCGGGGAAGAGGCTGACGATGTCGATGCGCACGGTGCAGAATCGGTGGAGCGGGAACGCGAAACGCGGTCGGAACCGGAGGCAACCTCCCGGCTCAGACCGCATTCTGTCTTCGCACATCCGCATGGAACACGCGGAGGCGGATTAACTATTCAGCCTTTGCGGCATCACCCTCGGCGGCGGGCTCTTCCTTCTTCTTGCCCGGCTTGGGCAGGCGAAGCATCTTGTGCTCCAGGCCGGCCTTCTTGAGGAGGGTGCTGACCGTTTCGCTCGGGATCGCCCCGGTGTCGAGCCACTTCTTGGTGGCTTCGAGGTCGCAAACGAACTGCTTGCCCTGATCCTTCTCGATCGGGTCGTAGTGGCCCAGCTGCTCCAGGGCGCGGCCGTCGCGCTTGTCGCGGCTGCTCATCGCCTGAACCCGGTAGAACGGGCGGTGAATGCGGCCCATGCGCTTGAGACGAATCTTGACAGCCATCGGAAGAAGCGGGCGGTTGGTGCGGGGGGCGGCGGGGCGTGGTCATCCGAGTCGGCTTCGGCCGGTCGGGCCGGCACTATAGACCGGTCGGTCCCGCGGGCAAGGGCGGGGCTTAAGGTGCGGGCGGATGTTCTTCGGATGGCTCATGCGACGCCTCGCCACCCGCGCCCCGCGCACCGACCCGCGCCACGACCTGGGCCGACGCGGCGAAGCATTGGCTGCGACCACGCTTCAGCGAAAGGGTCTGACGATCGTCGCCCGCAACTGGCGATGCCGGGCGGGTGAAATCGACCTCATCGCACAAGATCGCGACAGCTTGATCTTCATCGAAGTCAAGACGCGTGCGGATCTGGCGAGCGATCCTGAGGACCGTGTCGACGAAGCCAAACGCCGACAGGTCCGCCGGGTCGCGGCCGTCTACCTGACGCAGCTTCAAGAGGAGCCGCTGGTTCGTTTCGACGTCGTGGCCGTCGTGTTGCTGCCAGGCCGAGGAACCGTTGGTCCGGCATTATGAGGGTGCCTTCGTCTGACGGCTCCTCAAGCGGCCTCGTCGGGCGTGAGCAGTGTCAGGGCGTAGACGACGCCGAAGCCGGCCAGGAAGGCGACGAAACCGATCGTGTAGTCGCCGGACGTCGAGGTGGTGTCAAAGGGCCAAATCGCCAGCGTGCTGCCCCACAGAACGCCCAACAGGCCTCCGCCCATGATTCGCGGATGGTGGGCCAGGCACCACTTGAGCGCGTTCGACAGGACGACCAGCGACAGCACTGCGGCAATGCCGACGGGAACGAGAATCGCCATCGCCGTTTTGAGGGCGTCGCCGTCGCCATCGAGCAGGCCCGTCTTCAGGAGGCTGATCGCGCCGGTCACGTGCTCGTATCGCCCCAGCACCAGCAGCATGTGGGCCCCGCTGATGCCCGGCAGAACCATCGCACTCATGGCCAGCGTGCCGCCGATGACATCGCGAGGGACGTTGGGCACCGGTTGAAACTCGTCCGATTCCCGGAGAGCACTGGCCTGTTCCTTGGCCTCGGCATCCTGCGTCGCGGCGACGACGATCATCACGGCCAGCCCGGCGAGAAAGGCGACGACGATCGCCGGCTTGATCGGGCGAACCAGCGGCTTGGCCATCTTCCACAGAGGCCCGGTGCCGGCGAGCGTCATGCCGATGAACAGGGCGTACATCGTCGAGCGGTAGCTCTGCACGAGTCCGCTCATGAAGCCCGCCAGCGAAACGACCATCACCGCCGCGGCTGCGACCAAGATCGCCAGAAAGACCACGTCTCGGCTTCGTCAACTTCCCCCGACTCACGCCCGCCGCGGCATCGACGAAGCGGTCGTAGACGCCCATGACGAGCACCATCGTCCCGCCGCTGACGCCCGGCACGAGGTTGGCCAGGCCCATGAGCCCGCCCGCGACGCCCGTCCGCACGATCGGCGGCATGTCGGTGGGCGTCGCGACGTCGCCGGACGCAGTGGAATCAGGGTCGCCGGTCGTGCTCATGTTCGAATCTATCGACGGGCCGACAGCTTGAGCAAAAGAAGCAGGAAGCAGACGGTCAACGTGATCTGCACGCCCACGCCGACGTACTTCACGAGGTTCGGCACGTCGCTGAACGCCCCGAACGTGTTCAGGAGGACCATGACCGTCTTGGCGATGATGAGGCCCCAGAAGAGCTTCATCAGGCGTCGATGCTCGTCCCGCCGTCGACTATCGGCGTCGTAGTCAATGACGTCCGGCACGGGCCGAGCGTAGGGCCCCAACGCTCCGCCCATGTCGCACTTGAGACGCCTGCGGCCGGGGTCACCGGGCTGTCTAAACCAGCCGTTCATGAACGCCGTACGCGATCTTTTCACAGGCTTTACGGAGACTTAGCACGTGTCATCGGCAGATCGGGATGCTCCGGCAGTCGCACGCTGCGACGCATCACGCTCGACCCACTCGACCCATGAACAAGATCATCACAGCCGCCGCGGCCTTGGCCGTCGCTTCCTCCCTCGCATCTGCCGCCGTCGTAGACGTCGCCGGCAACTCCACCCTCGCTACCGCCCAGACGCTCGTGGCAGGCGACTTCGGCCTCGGCTTCGACGCCAACGTCGGCCTGGCCTTGGAAAACACCAGCGAGACCGTCCCGTACGTCCGCATCGAAGGCACCAACCCGGCCGATCCCACCGGACCGGACTACTTCAGCTTCAGCGTGCCCGCAGACGGCAGCCGGGCGATCTTCGACATCGATGGCGGCGCTGGTACTCCCGGAAACGCCGGCGTCGGTTCGCTGAGCGCACGACTGGCCCTCTGGGAAGTGCTGCCCGGCGGCGGTTTCGACCTTGTCGTCTTCAACGACAACCCGTCCGGATCGCCCGACAACGGTGCCTTCGAGCCATTCTTGAACGCCAACCGCACCGGCGGGTCCACCGGGAACGAGCCGCTTTTCGAGCGGGCACTCGACGCGGGCGACTACATCATCGGCGTCAGTTCCGACCTCGGCGGCTTCGCCGGTCGGCCCGACGACGACGGCTTCAACAACACGTTCGCACCGGGCGTCTTCTTCCCGCAGACGTACGAGTTGATCATCAGCGTCAGCAGCATCCCGGAGCCGACGCTCCTGGCCCCTGATGGCCGCGGCGGGTCTCTTCCTGCGTCGCCGTCGTTAGAAGCGTCGCTGGTTCCGCAACCTCTTGGCCCGGCGACCGCTCGCCGGGCCATTTTTCGAATTCTCGCAAGACAACCGTCTGAGACCGCGAACCATGCAGGCATGACAGACACCGCTGCGGTCACGGTCGCTCACGGCGACGGCGTCGGCCCTGAGATCATGAAGGCCACCCTCCGCGTGCTCGAGGCGGCAGGGGCCAAGCTCGAGCTCGAAGAAGGTCAAGATCGGCCAGGCCGTCTACGAGAGTGGCGTCACCAGCGGCATCGGGCCGGAAGTCTGGGAGTCGCTGCGCCGCACCGGCTGCTTCCTCAAGGCCCCCATCACCACGCCCCAGGGCGGCGGGTACAAGTCGCTCAACGTCACCACCCGCAAGACGCTCGGCCTCTTCGCCAACGTCCGACCCGTGCGCCAGCTACGCGCCCTTCGTCCGCTCGCAAGCACCCGGGCATGGACCTCGTCATCGTCCGCGAGAACGAGGAAGACACCTACGCCGGCATCGAGCACCAGCAGACCGACGAGGTCGCCCAGTGCCTCAAGCTCATCACCCGTCCCGGCAGCGAGCGGATCGTGCGGTACGCCTTCGACTACGCCGTCGCCAACGGCCGTCGCAAGGTGACGTGCATGACCAAGGACAACATCATGAAGATCACCGACGGCCTGTTCCGTCGCGTCTTCGAGGAGATTGCCGAGGAATACCCGCAGATCGAGACGGACCACCTCATCATCGACATCGGCACCGCCCGCATGGCCGACTCGCCGGAGATGTTCGACGTCGTCGTCACGCCCAACCTGTACGGCGACATCATCAGCGACGTCGCCGCCCAGGTCGCCGGCAGCGTCGGACTGGCACCGTCGAGCAACATCGGCAAGAGCTGCGCGATGTTCGAGGCCATCCACGGCAGCGCTCCCGACATCGCCGGCAAGGGCATCGCCAACCCGAGCGGCCTGTTGCTGGCGGGCGTCATGATGCTCCGCCACCTCGGCCAGGGCGAGGCGGCGGCCAAGGTGCACAACGCCTGGCTCACCGCCGTCGAAGAAGGCGTCCGCACCGGCGACATGAAGCCGGAGCACGAGGGCTCGCCAGCCCTCGGGCACGGCCGACTTCACCGACGCCGTCATCGAACGTCTCGGCCGCACGCCCAATCGCCTGCCGACCGTCGACGCCGGCAACGCCAAGCCCGTCGATATCGGCGAGCTGAAGCAGCACACGCCTCGACGAAGGAACTCGTCGGCGTCGACGTCTTCCTCCGCTGGGACGAAGCCGGCCGCTCGCCCGACGCCGTCGCGCGACGCGCTGCACTCGGGCGGCGGAAGGAACTGCCGCTGACGCTCAAGATGCGTCAGCAACCGCGGCGTCAAAGTCTGGCCCGACGGCCTGCCCGAGACGTTCTGCACCGACCACTGGCGTTGCCGCTTCACCAGCGCCGACGGCAACGCGATCGAGCCGAGCGACGTCATCGACCTGCTCGCCAGCATCGACGCCGCCGGCCTGATCTTCATCAAGACCGAGCACCTCTACCGCTTCGACGGCAAGCCGGCTACGCCCTCGGGCAAGGCGAGTAGTGCACCATCGTCTGCCGTCCGTCATCCCGAGCGCAGCCGAGGGATCTCGCAGCCGGAGCGTGTTTGCCGCTGAGACGTCCTCCAGGCGAGGTCCCTCGGCTGCGCTCGGGATGACCGAGGTGTGCACTCGACGGCAGGTCGGATCCGTTTGCATGGAACGCACTACCACCCGTCCTCTTCGATTCGCTGCAAGTAGGCGAAGAAGCACATCCGCTCACGTCTTGCCGACCGTGCCGCGGAGGCTGAAGAGCTTGAAGTACCAGGCCCGCTCCGAATCCGGCGGGTTGTCGTCGTCCGGGTCGGGCGTCGAGATCTCGCCCATGACGTCCGCGGCGGGCAGGCCCATCAGCGTGTCGCAGAGGTGCAAGATGTCCATCTCGTCGACGGCCAGCGTCGAGAGCAGGAACAGGCCGTGCTTTTGGATGGTGTCGCGGAGGTACCACTGGGCCGGGTCCGGCTCGATGGCGTCGAGGGCTTCGAGATACTTCTGATCGTTCTCGTCGCTTCGCCAGGCGAGTTCCTGGCGTTCGTCTTCGAGGCGTTGATCGAGGGCGACGGTGACGTGGGCGCGGTAGCGGTCGTAGAAGGCTTCGACCTCGTCGCCGGCGAGCCAGCGGACGAGCATCGCCTCGTTGGGCCGACGAAGGATGTGGTAGTCGCCGGTGGTCAGCCGGGGGCGTGTGCTCGGCAGGTCGAGAAGCCCGCGTGCGGTGTCGGCACCGTCGGGCGGAAGGATGGGCCCGGTGTCGGCCTTCTTGAGCTTCTCCAGCTTGCCGATCGTCGTCTGCACCTCACGGGCCAGGTCCGCATCGAGCCCGACGATGGCCGCGTCGAACTTGCGAGGCCCTTCGAAGACGGCGGCGAGTTCGCCGTGGATGCGGATCTGCTCGACGAGCTCGCGTGCCCGCACTTCGGGATCGGAAGCGGTCTCGTCCCGCGGCTTGGGGCCGTCGAAGGCGTCGTCGTCGTCATCAAAACCTGCCGGCATGCGGGACAATAAGCGGTCTGCGACGCCGGGCGATGTTCCGATAGAGTGCCGGCACGTGACGGACAAGCCGCTGGGACTCATTGCGGGCGAGGGCGTGTTCCCGTTTCTCGTGGCCCGCGGAGCCAGGGCGGCGGGGCGGCGGGTGGTGTGTGCGGCGTTCGACGGCATCGCCGACCCGACGCTGGCCGACGAGGTCGACGAGTTCAGGCCGGTCAGTTTTGTGCGACTCGGCTCGTGGGCCAGGTTTCTGCGGAAGCACGACGTGGCCGAGGCGATCATGGTCGGCCGCGTGGCCAAGCAGAACCTGCACGTCAAGAACGAGATGCTCTGGGCCTTGCGGCAAGTGCCCGACTTCGTCACCTTCTGGGCGTGGCTGACCGAGTTTCGCCGCGACAGGCGCAGCGAGACGGTCTTGCTTCGCACGGCCCTCGAACTGGAGAAGCGTGGCGTGACGCTCATCGATTCGACCACCTTCAACCGTGACCAACTCGCCGAGCGTGGGCGTGATGACGACTCGTGCGCCGAACGAGACCGAACAACGGGCCATTGCCCGCGGCTGGGAAATCGGTGGCTTTCTTACGCAGAAACGACGTGGGTCAAAGCATCGCAGTGCGGGATCGGGACGTGATCGCCGTCGAGGCGGTCGAGGGGACGGACGCGATGATCCGCAGGGCGGGTGAGGTGTGTCGCGGCGGGAACTGGGTGCTGGTCAAGCGGGCCAATACGCGTCGCGACCCGCGGATGGACGTGCCGACGATCGGGCTCACGACCATCGCATCGCTCAAGGCCGGCGGGGCGACGTGCATCTGCCTCGAAGCTGGGCACGTGATGCTTCTGGAGCGGGACAAGGTGATTGCCGCTGCGGAAGAGGCGGGGATCTGCATCGTCGGGCGGCAGGACGAAACGCCCTAGGCCGTAGCGTCGCGGATGAATCCGGACGGGCTGACGGTCATCGCAATCGTGTACTGGCTGGCGCTTGCGGGTTGGTTCGGTTCGGTGCTGTTCGTCGTCGCTTCAGCCGCGACGGTGCATCGGGTGGTCGAGGAGGCGGATCCGACGCTGCCGACGGTGTTGAGCGTGAACCTGGAGGGTCGCCATGCCGCGCTGCTGGGCGGGAGGATTGTCGGCGACTTGCTCGGCAAGCTGTGGACCATCGAAGTCGTCGCCATCGTCATGCTGGCGCTGGCGACGGTCGGTGAGTGGCTTCTGGTGCTCCGCGACGACGGCAACACGCTGCTGCCGATGGTGCGGGCGCTGCTTCTCGTCGTTGCCTCGGCGGCGGCTGTTTACGGGAACAAGGTGCTCCGAGCGAGAGCGGAAAAGCATCGAGCGAGGTACGTCGAAGTAGCGGACGAGCCCGAGGCGGCGGAGGAATCGGCGGAGCAGTTCAATCGCGACCAGGCGGAGGCGTCGTCGATGCTCCTGCTCGAACTCGGTGCGCTCGCGGGGCTCGTCCTGTTCGCCGCCATCGGCATCGGCGTCGCGGGGACGACCGTCATGACCGCCGCGTGACCAGTCCCGTATCCTGTCAGCCCATGGAACAACCGCGACCAGATGAACCCGGAAAGCCGCGCCCGCCCGTCGAGGGGGATCAGCTCCGCCGCGTCGGCAACCGGGTGACGCCCGTCCGCGACCTCGAGCAGGCCGTCGAATCCGCGGAACCCAAGACCAGTGTGCGTCGACGCGACCTTCGAGACGTCAATCGCCTGGTCGAAGAGCTCAAGGACGAACTCCACAACCTGCCCAACGGCGACCTGACGGCCCACATCGTCTCGACCGCCGTCAAGCTGCTCCGCGACGAGACCAACCGCGGCGACGTCAAGCTCATCGACAACGCCTTCAGCGAACTCCGCTACGCCCTCAAGGTCTTCGCGCCCTACAGAGACACTCGGAAAATCAGTGTCTTCGGCACGCCCGAACGCCGCCCAACGACCCGGACTACAAGGCGGCCGAGCGGTTCGGCGCGACATGGAGCAGTCGGGCTGGATGGTCATCACCGGTGCCGGTGGCGGCATCATGGCCGCCGGTCATGGCGGGGCCGGGGCCAAGGGTTCGTTCGGCCTGAACATCAGTCTCCCGTTCGAGCAATCCGCCAACGAGTTCATCCACGGCGACCCGAAACTCGTCGATTTCAAGTACTTCTTCACACGCAAGCTCATGTTCGTGCGAAGCAGCCATGCCGTCGCACTCTTCCCCGGCGGCTTCGGGACGATGGACGAAGGCTTCGAGGTCATGACCCTCATCCAGACCGGCAAGTGCCCGCCCATGCCGCTGGTGATGGTCGATCACGACGGCAGCGACTACTGGTCCGCCTGGCACGCCTACGTCAAGGACCACCTGCTCCGCGACAAGCTCATCAGCGAGCAGGACCTGTCGCTTTACGACCTGACGCAGGACATTGACGAGGCCGCGGAAATCTGCCAGAAGTTCTACAGGAACTACCACTCACTGCGATACAGCCGCGACCTGATCATCCTGCGGCTGGAGCACAAACTCACCGACGGCCAACTCGCCGAGATCGTCGAGCAATTCAGCGACATCGCCGACCCGGCCTTGGCCGAGCGGCTCGGCGACCGTGCCTGGCGCAGTTGCGGCCCGCTAAAGGTCGAGCGCAACGAGCGCAAGCTCCGGCATCTGCACCGCCTGGTCTTCCCCTTCAACCGCCGCGATCATGGCCGACTTCGGCAGCTCATTAACCACCTGAACGACCTGCCGGTGCCATGATCGTCGCCTCTCCTCCGTCATCGTGAGCGAGCGGAGCGAGCCGAAGGACCTCGGCTGAACAGCGTGTTCCCGGCCGAGATCCTTCGGCTCCGCTCAGGATGACCGGAAGCGTTAGCGCCAGCACGCCGGCGCACTCCTGCGTCATCCTGAGCGAGCGGAGCGAGTCGAAGGACCTCGGCTGAATAGCGTGTTTCCGCCGAGGTCCTTCGGCTCCGCTCAGGATGACCGGAAGCGTTTGTGCCAGCACGCCCGCTCACTCCTCCATCATCCTGAGCGAGCGAAGCAGCCGAAGGACCTCGGCTCAACAGCCTGTTCCCGCCGAGGTCCTTCGGCTGCGCCAGGGTGACCGGAAGCGTAGCGCCGGCACGCCGGCTACTCTCCGTCATCGTGAGCGAGCGAAGCGAGTCGAAGGATCTCGGCTGAAAGCGTCCGCCGAGGTCCTTCGGCTGCCAGGATGACCGGAAGCGTTTGTGCCAGCACGCCGCTCACTCTCCGTCATCGTGAGCGAGCGGAGCGAGTCGAAGGATCTCGGCTGAACAGCCTGTTCCCGCCGAGGTCCTTCGGCTCCGCTCGGGATGACGGAAGAGGCAACGCCGGTACGCTCACAGACGCATGCCTGACGTTGCTGCCAGGTTCTTGAGGCAGCACCAAGCCAGGGGCGCTGCCGGCATGGCTGCGGTGGCAGTGAGCATCGTCTTCGTCATCACCACTCGCCACGGCCTGTCGCTCGATGGCGATGCGGCGACCTACCTCGACCTCGCCAGGTCCATCCGCCTCGGCAATGGCCCGACGTTGACCGGCTTCGGAGCAACGGAGCCGGTGGCCTCTGCCCACTTCCCGCCGCTGTACCCGGCGTGGCTTGCGGTCGTCGGCACGAGCCGTTGGGCCAACTTGTTGCTCTATCTGCTGACGGCGTCTCTAGTCGTTCTATTGATGCTCAGCTCCGGTAGCCGCGGGCTTACAGCCCGCAGGTCTTTCGGATCTGGGTTGCGGTTGCGGTTGCGGTTGCGGTTGCGATCTGGGCTTCGGGCGCTACCTGCGGGCTGTAAGCCCGCGGCTGCCAGAGTTGCGAGTGCTACCGACGGTCGATGCTTTGAGATGCTCGTCGCGGCGGTGCTCATGCTGCACCCGGACGTGCTGCGGGTGTTCGCCGCCGTCTCGAGTGAAAGCTTGTTCCTGCCCCTGATGCTCGGAGCGGTTGCCGCCACACTCACCAGGCGGACGTGGTTGGTCGCGGTTCTTGTCGCGGCCGCGTTACTAACGCGGCATGTCGGCGTCGCGTTGCTCGTCTTGCCAATGCTCGCCGCCGGTCTGCCGCGGTGGAAGGTCGGCCTGGCCGCGACCGTCGCCGCCGTGGGGCCGTACCTGCTGTGGCGGGCATGGTTGGCAGCGACCGATGCCTTGCCCGATCGCGAGATTCGCTGGCACCCGCCCACGCGGTGGGACTGGGTCGACGTCTTCGACACCTTCGGCCGATGGGCGGTGCCGCAGGCCGCGGGATCAACAGCGACCTGGATCGGCGTCGTCATCGCCATCGCGGTCGTCGTGCTGCTTCGCCGACAGCGGGTCCTGCTCGCGGTCGCGGCCAGCTACACGCTCACGGTGCTGCTGGCGCGGACGTTCGTCGACGCCGCAATTCCGATGGGCGGACGGATGTGGACGCCGCTGTTGTTGCTGGTGGTGGCGGCTCTCGTCCTTTCCGGTAGCCGCGGGCTTACAGCCCGCAGGTCGCACCTGAAGTCAGAGCCGCGATCGCTACCAGAATCCGTAGGACCGGCGGGCTGTAAGCCCGCGGCTGCCTGGGTTCTTGTCGTCGCGGGCATCGTCGCGACTCAATTTGGTCGCCGTGGCGACGCTCGCTGCCGAACGCTTCCGCCATGGTTCCGGCTACACCTCGCCGCGGTGGCACGCCTCGCCGACGCTTGCACACGTCGCGACGCTCGACGCCACCAGCCCCGTCGTCAGCAACGCAGCCGACGCGATCCACGTGCTGCTTCGCCGACCTGCCAGCTTCCCGCCGGTCGCACGCTTCGTCACCGTCGATCGGCCCAATACGCAGCGGTACGACCAACTGCACAACTCCGCGGCCAAGGCATGACGTTCGTCTACTTCGACGACGTCGACCGGCAACACTTCATGTCGGCCGACGACGTTCGTCGCTACTTGACGGTCGACGAGGTCCGCCGCTTCGACGACGGCTTGGTCTTGCGCTCACGCTGAGTCAGCACCTTCGGCCCTGTCGGGCAGTGCTCGAATAGCTCGCAGACCTCGCACTTGGGCTTGCGGCTGTCGCAAACGCGGCGGCCGTGATGGATCAGCAGGTGGCTGAAGTCCGTCCACTCCTCCTGCGGCACGATCTTCATCAGGTCGGCTTCCACCTTGACGGCGTCGTCGTGCGTCGAAAGGCTCAGCCGTCGTGACAGCCGGCCCACGTGGGTGTCGACGGCGATGCCGAGGTGGATGCCCAGCGCGTTGCCGAGGACGACGTTGGCCGTCTTGCGCCCGACGCCGGCGAGCTTCGTCATCGCCTCCATCGTCGTCGGCACATCGCCGCCGTGGTGCTCGACAAGATCCGCGGCCATGGAACGAATCGCTTTGCCTTTCTGGCGGAAAAAGCCGCAACTCGCGATCATCGACTCGAGCTCGGCCGGGTCGGCATCGGCGAAGGCCCGGGCATTCTCGTACCGCGCGAACAGCGCCGGCGTCGTCAGGTTCACGCGGGCGTCGGTGCATTGGGCGGACAAGATCGTCGCCACCAGCAACTGCAGCGGCGTCTCGAAATCGAGACTGCACTTGGCATCCGGATGCTCGGTCTTGAGGATCGGCAAGATGGCCGACACGCGGTCGCGTCGCCTGCGCAGCGTGGCCGGTGCTGGCGAGCGTGATCGTGCGGCTTTGGCCACGCTAGACGGTACGGTCGTGTCGTGCGTGACGTGCTGGCGATCTTCGGACTTGCGTTGCTGTTTGCCGGACTTGTCGCGTCGCAGTGGGACAAGCGACGCGTCGATCCGGAGGTCGTTCGCATCGCGACGTGGAACCTGCGTCAGTTCAACGCGGATCGCGAGACGATCGATCTGGACGGCATTGCCGACATCATTCGCCAAGGCCGGTTCGACGTCGTGGCCGTGCAGGAGGTGCAGGGCGAGCCGGCGGTTTTTGGCAAGCTCGCGACCGCCATCGGCAGGCAGTGGCGTTTCGACGTCAGCGAGCCGACAGGCGACGGCAAACGGTTCGGATTCCTCTGGAACGCCCGGCGAATCCGCTACGAAGGCGGAGAGTTTCTCGACGTCAACGGCGTCTACCGCACACCCTTCGTCGGCAGCTTCCGCGGCGGGGCATTCAATGTCGCAATCGTCCAGGTCCACCTGCGGGCCACCGACCTTGAAGCCCGGCTTGCAGAGGCCGAGGTCATCGCGTCTGCGAACCTTGGCGACGGCGACGTCGTGCTGCTTGGCGACTTCAACACGACCCGCGTATCAGAGAACTCGCTGTCGCCATTCGAGGAACGCGGTTGGCGTGTGCTGAACGAGACGCCGACGAACCTGGGCGACTCCGCGGTGCTCGACAACATCCTCATCGACCCGCTCGAAACCACCGAATCCCTCGGCCCGGCGGGTGTGGTCTTCTTCGACGAAGGCCAAGACGACAACAAGCTCCGCCGTCGCATCAGCGACCACCGGCCCGTCTACGCAGATTTCGATGCGACGATGGCAAACGACTGACGAGGCGATCTCTGTAGGTCCTCCTCCATCATCCTGGCAGCGCAGCAGAGTCGAAGGACCTCGCCCGGGAACACGTCGTTCAGCCGAGGTCCTTCGGCTCGCTGCGCTCGCTCAGAATGACGGAATTTGTCACTGCCGAGCTTGAAGCGGAATCGGCTCGGTCTGCGTCCCAGGGATGGTGCCGAACAGGCCGGTGAACAGGAGCGTCGCGCCGCGTTCGCCGTAGTCGTCCTCGTCGTAACCGACCTTGGCCGGCGGGAAGCGAATCGGCTGATCGCGCGAGGCGGAGGGGGTTGGCGTCTGCTTGCGGTGGGGCGTCGGCATGCCCTGACATCGCATTCAGATGCGACGGACGCCACTCAGACGTAAGGCGTCTTCCGCGGCTCCTGCGGCTGATCGTCCGGTAACTCCAGAGCACCCACAAGATCTGCCAGACGATCCACGCCCTGTCGCCTGCACCAGTCTACCAGGCCTGCGGCGACTTGTTCGGGCGTCGACGGGTCGACAAACAGCGCCGTCCCGATGGCGACGGCCGAGGCGCCGGCGAGGATGAACTCGGCCGCATCCTGCCACGTCTGCACACCCCCCATGCCGACGATCGGGACGCCGTTGTGCCGGGTGACGTTGCGGTAGACCCGGCTGACGAGGTGCAACGCGATCGGCTTGATCGCGGGCCCGCTGAGCCCGCCGGTGACGTTGGCGAGGCGTGGCTTCTTGCGTGTTCACGTCGACCGTCATCGCGGTGAACGTGTTGACGAGCGTCAACACGTCGGCCCCACCGTCGCACGCGGCTTGGGCGGTCACGCAGATGTCGGGCACGTTCGGCGAGAGCTTGACCATCAACGGCTTGTCCGGCAGCACCGCCTTGCACGCTTTCGTCAGGTCGCGAAGCAGGTCGGCGTCCGTGCCGAAGGTCAGGCCGTCTTTGACGTTCGGGCAACTGACATTCAGCTCGACGCCCCGAACCGCCGGCAGGGCGTTCATGGCACCGACGACCTCGACGTAGTCGTCGGTCGCATGCCCGGCGACGTTGACGACGACCGGGCAGGGCATTTGCTCGATCTGCGGGAGTTTCTCCGACGAGAAAGCGGTCCAGCCCGACGTTGGCCAGGCCGATGGCGTTCATCATGCCGCCGCGGGTTTCGACGATGCGGGCCGGTGCGTTGCCGGGACGTTCGTGCCGGGTGACGGACTTCGTGACGAAGCACCCGAGCTTGGCCAGGTCGGTGAAGTCGGCGTACTCGGGCCCGTAGCCGCAGGTGCCGCTGCAGGTCATGGTCGGGTTGTCGAGTCTGAAGACCGGCGAGGTCGACGGAGAGGTCGGGCGTCACGCCAGAAGCTAGGAGGGCGAGGCGGTAACGACACGACGGGCCGCGACAACGTCGCGGCCCGTCGGGGTGGTTCGTGCTGGAGAAGGTTTACTTCTTCTTCTTGGCCTTCTTGTCGTCTTCGGCTTCCGGCTTCTTGGCCGTCTTCTTGCCGACGACGAGTTTGCGGTTGCCCGTCTTGGGCAGGCCCAGGACAAAGAGCTCGTCCTTTTCGATCTTGCCGTTGGCCAGGAGCTTGGCGAGTCGCTCGCTCTTGGTCAGGACGTTGCGGTGCCGTGAGAGGCCTCCGGCGGCTTTTAGGCTGGTGTGTAGGCTCATTCGGCGTGCTCCTTCAGTGGGGCCGGCACTCTAGCGACCTTCGGGCCCGGCTTCCACAGCCGGAATTTTGCCACGCCAAACCAGCGATTGCCGATTCAGCGGCTCCAACACCTTTCGCCCCCCAGTTTCGATCGTTCTGCCGATCTCCATCGCCTTCCGCAGCACCTCGTCGCTCGCCGACTTGTATGCCGGCCCCTTCTTTCGATCGATCACGTCATACCAGCACCCGCCCACGGCATGATCGAGGCAGACCCGCATGAAACAGTGGTCGAACCGAATCGGCCAATCGCCCGCCGCCGCCGCCAGAGCCGGCAGCGTCTGACGCGTCAGCTCCAGATACGCCTTTTCCAACGCCTGCCGATCCACACGTCACCGTAGCGTCGACCCGGTTTGCCCCAGACGAAGCGCGAGATCGATGCCATCCTCAACGCCGCCGACATGCGGCCGCGGCATCGGTTCGGGCAAAACTTCATGGTCGAGCCGAGCCTCGTCCGCATCATCGCCGATGCCGGCGACATCAAGACGGGCGAGCACGTCATCGAAGTCGGGCCGGGCACCGGCACGTTGACGGACGAACTGCTCGAGCGCGGGGCACACGTTCTCGCCGTCGAGATCGACCGCGACCTCGCGGCAGCGGCACGGGAGCGGTACGACGGTCGCGTCGAGATCATCGAAGCCGACGCCATGGCCGGCAAGCATGCGTTGCACCCGCAACTCCTCGAAGCCGCGGCGCACGGGGCGAAGCTGGTGGCGAATCTCCCTTACAACATCGCGTCGCCGCTGGTGATCGAGCTGCTCATCGCCGGCTCGCCGCTGCTGGCCTTCACGGTGCAGAAGGAAGTCGCCGATCGCCTCCGGGCGACGCCTGCCGACGGCAAGGCGTACGGGCCGCTGTCGGTCGTCGCGCAGTCTCTGGCGGACGTCGAGGTGCTTCGCACGATCCCGCCGACCGCGTTCTTCCCGAGGCCCAAGATCGATTCGGCCCTGGTTCGCCTCTGCCGCAACGTCCGTGTGGAGGGCGACCTCGCCGCCTTCGGCCGTTTCGTGCAGACGCTCTTCGGGCAGCGTCGCAAGTCGATCCGACATCCTCTCAAGGCCGGCATTGGCGGCGGGGCTGAGGCCGCTCTACAAGCCGCCGGTCTCAACGGCTCCGAGCGTGCAGGCGACCTCGATCCGCCGACCGTGCGGGCGCTTTTTGCGGCTGCTCAACCTTTATAAGCCTTCTCGCCCGGCTCGGGGTAAACGAGCTTCAGCTCCGCGTCGCCAATGTCGAACAGGGGTTTCGTCTCGTCGACGGACAGCTCGCCACGCCACAACCGACCGGCCGCCTGAATGTACTCGACAGCTCGCTTCAGCGTCACGGCATACCGGCCGTCGGCGGGGCCCGTGTTGGCCGACGCTGCAACGATCTCTTTGCCTGTTACCGTTTCGCCGCGTACCAGCTTCTGCGTGATCTGGATCAGCGGGGCGGCCTCGTCATAGAAGTTGGTTTCGACGACGTATCGGTTCCACTTCTGGCGGTCAGGGTTGGTGAAGATTCGCTCGTACTCCTCCAGCCGAATGTTGAAGGTCTGGCTCCGCTCGATGAGCTGGTCCATCCATTTGTGGATGTGATCGTCGTCCGGATTCAGCGTGTGGATGCGGATCAATTCGCGACGCATCACCTCGCGGGCCAGTTGATCCAGGTCGGCAGTCGCGACAGTCTTCTTGGGGTCAAGGAAGTCGCCTTCCATGACGGTGCCACGGCCGAAGCGCTTTTGCAGCATCAGCACGTCGCAGTAGATCGTGCACTCGTTGAATCCGGGAAAATCGTCCTGCGTCTTGAAGTGCTGGAAGACGGGCTTCATGTGCCGATCGATCGACCGGTGCGACAGGGCCCCCAGAACAAAGGAGAGCTTCTTACGCCAGTTCGGATCGGCATCGGGTCCGCCCTTGTTGGACTCTTGCCGGCAGTAGGCGATTAGGTCGGCTGAGAAGTTGTCGGCGCGTCGCGTCACGCTGCCGAACTGGCTGATCAGGTCGTTCGCCGGGTCGTTCCAGACCTCGTTGAAAGCCGCCTCAATACCGTGATCCGGCCCTAATGCCCTGCAGAGGTTGCGGGTGTCAAAGGCGCAGGCGAGGTGGCAGATGTGCTCGGACATGGGCGTGAGCATATCGGCCGAGCCTTTGGGTCGCAGAAACGGGCGGCATCGCGTAGAGTTGGCGTCGGCCCCCTCGGCAGCCTGCCGGGCGTCGCGTGCCGCTGTTTGACCATGTTGCGACGATTTTGCTTATCCCGTCCTGCCGTGGCCGCCATGACGGTCGGCGTTTGGCTCGCTACCGCCTCCCTGGCCAGTGCGGACCGCGTCTGGATCGGCCGACTTGCTGCGCAGGACGTCCAAGTCCGCGAGGTGGTCGGTGACGAACTCATCTACATCGCCGGGAGCCGGGAGCGGCGGACGTCGCTCGACGAGATCGTCCGGATCGAGCTCGACGACGAACCACGGTTCAACGCTGCCGAAGAGGCTTATCAGGGCGGCGACTGGAACAAAGCCGCGGCGCAATACAGCGACGTGCTGGGGCGACGTGGTGCCGACGCCTGGGTGCAGCGGCGAGCGACATTCCGGCTCGTCGACGCGGCCGCGCGGGCGAACCTGTTTCGCGAAGCCGTCGACGGCTACGTCGCACTCGTTGCACTAGACGCCGAAGCGGCCGCGACGCGTCAGCCGGATCCGGCCCGCACGGGCGTTACGCCCGAACAAGTGCAGGACGCGCATCAGCGGGTACGCACCGGCCTGTCGTCGGCCTCTGAAGACACGACCCGCAAGACGCTGCTGTCGTTCCTGCTTCGCCTCGACACCGCTGCCGGCGATGCGGAGGCGGCGAGCAACACGGTGAAGCTCCTCACGCCCCTCGTCGGCGAGACGGTGCCTGCGGATCAACGTGATTGGCCCACCTACGCCCGGATCATGCTGTCTCGCGCAGAGCTTGCGTTGTCCACCGGCAAGCCTGCCGAGGCCGAGACGTTGATCAACGACGCCGGCCGCGTCTTCATCGAGCCCGCGCTCGTCGCCGACGCCTTGCTCAAACTGGCCAAGGCCAAAGAACAGCAGGCGGGCGACGACAAATCGAAACTCCTGGATGCGGCCTACGCCTACCTGCGGGTGCCGGCGCAGGCGTCTGACGTCGAGCCCGCCTCGGCGTCTGCGTTGCTTGCCGCGGGTGACATCCACGCCAAGCTCGGCCTGTCCGACGACGCCGACAAGATCTATCGCCACCTCACCGCGACCTACCCCGGCACCGACGCCGCCGCCGAAGTCGGCAAGCGTCAGCCCGCAAACTAACCCGTCACCCATTCGGAGGAGCCATGAGTAACGACGCCCTCTCTACGACCTCGCGTGCCGTCCCGGAGGCACCGGATGACGACGGCTTCTACACCGGCAACTACCGCAAGAACGTCTGGCGACAGAACTGGGTCCAGACCGCGGTGCCGTGGCTGACCAGCCTCGTCGTCCACATCGGCCTGGTGGGCGTCGCGTTGGCGTTGCTGTTCACCGTGCGCGAGGTCTTGGACACGGGGCCCGTTCTTGAGCAGGCGACCGTCGCCTCGACGAAGCTGGCGACCGAGAACGTCGGCGCGACGCCGAACGTCGGCAACACCGAAGACGTCACGCGGCAGAACGCGAGCCTGAATCCGGTCGAGCAGAGCCAGGACTTCCGAAGCCGCGGCGAAGGTGAATCGGCCGCGGACATGCTCAACGCCGCCGCGGGCGGGTCGACGTCCAGCAGCATGACCGGCATCACCGGCATGGGCGAAGTCAGCGAGTTCCTCGGCGGCGGGGGTGGCGACGGGTCGCCCCTCTTCGGCGAAGCCGGCGGTAGCGGCGGGTTCATGGGCATGGATACCGGCACCCTCGGCGACGGCGGAGACGTCTTCCGCATCGCCTTCGTCTGCGACTCCAGCGGCTCCATGTCCGGCGAACCGCAGTTCCTGCTGTTCGATGAGCTGCGAGCCGCGGTCGAGTCGCTCGAAACCCGGCAGTCGTTCAACGTGGTCTTCTTCAGCAACGACGACTTCACGTCTTCCTTCCCCGGCGAACTGAAGCCGGCCACGAGCCGATTCAAGACCCAGGCCAGTGAATGGCTGCTCAAAGTCGAGATGTCGGGTGAAACCAACCCCGTCCCGGCCATCCGCGCCGCCTTCGACTTCAAGCAGCAACCCCAGCTCATCTTCTTCCTCACCGACGGCCGGTTCGACGGTCTGGTGAGCTACGAAGACGTCATCAGCACGATCCGCCGACTCAGCGACGGCTCCGCCACGCCGCCGATGATCAACACGATCCAATTCATCAACCGCGACGAGCGGGCGGAGGAAGTCCTCAAGGAGATCGCCTCGATGACCGGCGGTGAGTACCGCTTCGTCGGGCGTGACTTCTTCGGTGGATAGCCGACGTTTTGACGCTGCCGCCTGGTGACGGCACAATCGTTCACCCGCCTCTGCCGCACGTCGTCCGACGTCGGCCCGCGTCGCCTGCTCGGGTGACGCCCAGACCCACTTATCTGCACGAACCCGATGCGTAGCCCTCGACCCGCACTCCGCACCGCCGCCCAGGCCGCCGCCGTTCAAGCCAAGCCGCCGCACGGCCAACCCCTGTGGCGTCAGCGGGCACTGCTTTTGTCGGCGCTGCTCGTGAGCGTGCTGGTCTTCGGCGGACGGGCGATGGCCCAAGACGCTGATGCCGCCCCGGCCGACGGTGCCGAAAGCGTCGCCGCCTCGCCATGGCTCCTGCCGTTCGAGTCGCTGGCCGACTTTGAGCCGGTGACAATCGTCATCCTGCTTTGCAGCGTCGTCGCGGTCACGCTCATCGTTCAAGCCTCCCTGCGTGCTCGTCGATCGGTCCTGCTGCCGGACGAGAGCGACGCCCAGATCGAAGAGCTGATCCGCGAACGAAACTTCCGTGAGCTCGTCGAGTTCACCGACGAGGACGACAGCTTCGTGAGCCGAAGCCTGAACCCCGCACTCAAGCGGGCACCGAGCTTCACCGAGATGCGCGAGGCCCTCGAAGCGGGTGTCGCCGATGAGACGGCCGAAGAGTTTCGCCGGCTCGAGTACATCAACATCCTGGCCAACGTGGGCCCGCTGCTGGGTCTGCTCGGCACGGTCGTCGGCATCATGGCGGCGTTTCTCGAGATGCAAAAGGCGGGCGGATCGGCAGACGTCGGTGCTTTGGCCGGCGGTATCTCGACCGCGCTCGGCACGACCATGCTCGGCCTCGTCCTGGCCATCCCGTCACTCGTCGCGTACGGCCTGCTCCGCGGCAAGGTCGATCGCCTGACAACCGAAGGCGCGCTCGCCGCCGAAGAGTTTCTGCTCATGATCCGGCCCGACAAGGACAAGGCTGCCGGTGGCTCGTCGGCAACACGTAGCTCGTCACGATCCCGCCCGACGCCCACACCCGCCAAGGCCCCGGCCCGTCAGGCCTCGCCGACACCGGCCACGCCCACGGCCGAATAGCCGCGACCTCGCCGCACCATCATGAAGCGTCGCCGTCAACCTCCGGCCGGACAAGCGGTCAACATCACGCCCCTCAGCGACATCATGCTGTCGCTGCTGATCTTCTTCATGCTCGTCAGCAAGGCCGGCATCGACACCGGGGCCGACAACGAGCTTCAGCTTCCTGTCGCCACCCTCGGCGTCACGGAAGACCAGTTCGAAGAAGAGCGTGCCGCGTCGAGCTTCCTTGTCGTCAACGTCGAATCCAGCTCCATCTCGGGCAATCCGCGCGTCTACGGCAAGTACCTCGTCAGCGGCGAGGAGTGGTCCTTCAACGTCGACGACCCGCGCGACGACTCGCCGGTGCTGCAGCGGTTCATCGACGACTTCAAGAACGAACGCGACGACTTCGAGGTCTACATCCACGCCGGCCGTGAGACGCCCTACTTCGATACTGAGGCCGTGCTGCGTGCCGTCAGCCGGGCGGGTGTGGCGGGCGTTCAATACGCGTTCGCCCAGCCGAACTAGGTCCTCCACAGGAATCGACTCATGCCACGCCGACGTCAGACGCAGCAGAACCCCGAGCCGCCGAACCTCACACCGGTGGTCAATGTGGCGATGGTCGTTCTGGTAGTCTTCATGCTGACCGCCAGCTTCATCGAGCCTCAGCCGTACATGCAGAGCAAAGTCGCCCTGCTGGAGCAAGGGGGCGCATCCGAATACACCGCCGCCGACGAGCCGCTACGCGTGCTGGTCGATGTCGAGCCCTCGTCGCCGAGCCAGTATCGCGCCACCGTCGGCGGCGACACCGGCACGTCCGCCGATGAACTCGTCGCCATCTTCCAACGCCGGGCCCAAGCCCTGGGCGGTACGCCTGAACTGTTGGCCGAGACGCAGGTCGAGATCAGCCCGCAGTCGGCGGTGATCTGGCAGCACCTGATCACGGTCTACGAGTCCGCCCAGCGGGCGGGTTTCAGCAGCATCACCTTCACGCCAGGCCGATAGTCGGCCGGGCACCCATACGATCGAATATGCGTCGCCACGTCCTGTCGTTCCGTCGCCGCACCCTGCTCCAAGCGACCGCGGCCGTCTTTCTGGCGGCGCCGCTGGCCTTCGCACAAGAGGACCAGCCGGCCACCGGCCTGGACGCCCTGGACGAGGCCCGAACCCTCGGCATCGTCACCGAGCTGGGCCTGGAATCGTTGCTTCGCCACACCCTTGAACAGCAGGGCGTCGCCGAAGATCAGGCCGACGCTTACCTGGCGAATATCGCGCTCTCGCGTCTGACCAGCGGCCAGCCGATCTCCAGCGAAGAGCGACAGAAGCTCGTCCTCGAGATTGTCGCCGGCGTCGATGAAGCCGTTGCCATCGAGCCTTCAGAGCGCGAGCCCCGGCATGGCCGGTCAGATGATCCGACAGGCTTCCATCCTCATCGACCGCGGCATCGGCGAAGAGGTGAGGCTGCTCGAATACTTCGGCGACAACCCGGAAAGACGCCGCTACGTCGGCACCGTCGCGACCGCCGTCCGGGCTCTGCTCGAACGCTCCGCCGAGCTCTATGAATCCGAGCAGGCGGCGCTGGAAGACAAGATCGTTACGGCCGAGCAACGTGAAGTGCAACTCGCGGTCGAGGCTCAAAACGCCTCCCGGCAGGCGCGGTCGCTCATCCCGTTCGCCGACTACTACCGCGTCCTGGGCACCGATCCCGACACGCCTGCCCGCATCAACTTGGCCGAAGACGTCGCCTCGGCACTGGCACCGCTGGACGTGGCGCGGAACCCGAATCGGTCGTTCGTCGAGCTGATGCTCGGCAAGATCTACCTGGCCCGCGGTGGCAAGGAAGGGCGAACCAAAGCCCGCGACTACTACGAGCGCGCGATTGCCGGAACGGACAACCCGGTTCGCCTCTTCGACGCCTACTTCGGCCGAACCGTCGTCGAAGCGCTGGACGGCAACGCGATAGAGGCCCGCACCGAGTATGAGCGGTTTGGGAGTTGGCTCTCGGATCAGCCGCCGGAAAGCGTGCCGGGACGTCAGCCGCTGCTCCTGGTCGCCGGCTATCGCGTCGCCGAAGCCAACGCGGTGAACGCGGAGTCCGCCGACGATCGTGCCGAGGCCGAGGAGGAATCCACACGGCTGCTGATGACGCTCGTCGAGGAGTACGAGGGGTATCGACCCGTCGTCACCGGTCAGCTTCTGGCTCGCCTGAAGGGCAACGACGAGCTCGAGTCGCTGTCGCCTCTGTTGCTCGATGCCATCGTCGACCGCGGCAGGCAGGAAGCCGCCAAGGCCGCAGCCGCGGCGACGGAAGACGCAGAGGCCACGTACGACGAAGAGACGATCCGCCGGGCCATCGCCGCGGCCGAAGAGCTTCAGACGCGGCTTGCCGACGGTGCCGACGTCGATGCCACCGCCACCGCCCGCGCGGTCTTCCTGGCAGCGCTCATGCGGCAGACGTTGGGCGAGCAGATGGAAGCCGTCGACCTCTTCCTCGAGTACGGCGAGATGCCCGCCGCCGACCCGGACCAGCGGCGCGGTGCCTATCGCCGGGCCCTGGGCCTGATTGAAGAGGTGCGATCCTCGTCAGACACTAACGAGAGAACCGAGCTGGCCGCGGATGAGCGCGAGGCGAAGTTGCTGCCGATTCTCATCGACGAGTTCGGCGACGTGGAGCGGGCTTTCGATCTCGCGGTTCGCCTTCAAAAGCAGGGCGATCTCGAAGGTGCCATCACCTACTACGGCAAGGTGCCAGATGCCGACCCGCGCCTGCCGACCGCCCGGCAGAACCAGTTCCTCGCCGTCGCCGAGCAAGTCTCGCAGACGGCGGGCGACGATCCGCTGTACGGCGATCTGGTTGCCCGTGCGATCAGCCAGGGCGAGCAGGCGCTGACGACCATGGACGCCGCCGCCGCCGAGGCCTCCGCGAAGTTGGCCGAGGTCTACCGGACCCGCGCCGCCGACACCCGAATTGCACTCGCCCGGCTTCGCCTCAACGAGCGTGACGAAGCGCAAGCCGCCATCGACCTCCTGGCCGACCTGGAGCAGCGCGTCGAAGGCCTGCCCGACGCCCGCGTCATCTTGGACGACGCCTTGCCGCTTCGCTTTCAGGCGCAGGCCGCGGCCGGCGACGTCGACGGTGCCACGGCCGACCTGCTGAAGCTCCTCGATGACAGCGAGCCGCTCCGGGGGTTCCGTTACATCGAGCAGTTCCGCACCACGCTCGCGGACGCGTACGACCGGGCCGAAGCTCGGGGTGATGACGAGGCACGCAGGCGTTTGATCCTCACCCGCGCAGCCGTAACGCCCCGGCTGGTCGAGTGGATCGAGCGCAGCCCCGACGCCGAGTACCGCAAGTACGCCTACACGTTTCGCACCCTCGACGCCGAGACGCAGTACCAAGCTGCCCTTGAAGAACCCGACGCCGACGCCCGCGAGCGTCGTCTACGCACGGCCCTGGAGCGTTACGAGAAGCTCGGCGAAGCCGAAAATGTCGACCGCTTCCGCCAACTCATCATCGGCCTGACCGACGACCAGCGGTCGCAGGTCGCTTACGACCCAGAAGTCTTGCTCAACCAGGCCCGCATTTTCTTCGAGCTGGGCGAGTACGCAGACGCCCGGCAACGGCTGGGGCGGCTGTTGAACGACCGCACGCTCGGCGAGCCGACCCGCAGCGAAATGTCGTCGGGCGTCACCCGGATCGTGCCGAACGACAACTACTGGGAGGCACAGCTTCGCTACATCCAAACCGGCCTACGCGGTTCGGGCGATGAGGAGGATGCGGTCAAGCTGCTCCGCCGGCTGGTCGCTCTCAACGGCGACGCCGTCGGCGGGACGAAGTGGCAGGACGAGTTCGCGGAGCTCAAGCGTCAGCACCTCAGCGAGTAGGGCGACGCGAGGCGCATGACGAAAAGCGACGTCTTTCGACTTGCTTCGTTCGTTCAGGTTGGCCTGGTTCAGAATGTGCGCGGCCGAGGGTTATTGCTCGGGCTGTTCGAGCACTTCCGCCTCGATCTTGTCCTGCAAGATCTCTTCGATGACGACTTCCATGTCCGTCATGCCGGGCGTCCGCTCGACGAGCGGGCGTGCACCGCGCATCAGTTCGACGCGGCGCTTTTGGATAAGAGAAGTCAGCCGGAACCGGCCGCCGACCTTCTTGACGATCTCGTCGCTCTTGAGTGCCTCGATCATGGGGACGGGCACGATAGGCGGGCTGTCGCACCGAAGCACGAGCAGTTCAGCCTTCGCCGTCGTCGTGCGTCTCGCTCTCGCGGTGGCGGACGATCTTCTTCAGCTCGGCACAGGCTTCTTCGAGATCGTCGTTGACCACCATGTGGTCGAACGCCCGACTCCCCTTGGACATGTGAATCTCGCGTCGGGCGGCGCGGTAACGCTTGGCAATCTGAGACGCGTCCTCCCGGCCACGTTCGACGAGGCGATCGTGCAGCGTCTTCTCGCTTGGCGGGAGGATGAAGACCAGCAACGCCCGCGGGTAGTGATACCGCACTTGCAGAGCGCCCTGAACATCGATCTCCAGCAGCACGTCGCGTCCGTCGGACAGCAGATCGAGGGCGGGGTGCTTGGGGGTCGCGTAGTAGTCGTCGTAGTTCTGTGCGTACTCGAGGAACTCGCCCTGGTCGAGGCGTTTGAAGAAATCGTCTTCGCCCACGTGTTCGTACGACTTGCCGCGATTGTCACCGGGGCGCGGCTCACGGGTGGTGACGGCCGGGACGTACGCAACGCCGAGGTCATCGGCCAAGCGGCTGGAAAGCGTGCTTTTCCCTACGCCGCTCGGGCCACAGAGGACGATGAGCTGGCCGTGCATGGTGGGAGCGTAAGAAGCGGGGTTGCCGGATGCGAAATAGGAGACGCTTAGAAGCTACTCCACGTTCTGGACTTGCTCCTTGAGGCGATCGATGAGTCCCTTGATCTCGATGACCCGGCCGGCGATGTCGGCGTCGTTGGCTTTGCTGCCAATGGTGTTGGCCTCGCGGAGCATCTCCTGAGCCACGAAGTCGAGCTTGCGGCCCACGTGCTCTTGCGCCGGATCTTCCAGGGCCTGACGAAACTGACCGATGTGGTGGGCCAGGCGTTGAAGCTCCTCGCTGATGTCGCTCCGCTCGGCGAAGATGGCGACTTCCCGGAGAAGCTCCGACCGCTCGACCGTCAGATTCGCCTTCGCCAGCAGCTCGTTGACGCGGGTCTGGATCCTCTCGTGGTACTGCTCAATCACGCCCCCTGCACGTTTAGCGACTGGCGTCGAGGTGGCTCTGCATCACGACGAGATGCCCGACAAGATCACGCTCCAGCGCCGTCGCCTTCAACGCGACGCCCTTCGATCAGGCGGTCGATCGCGGCGTCGACCAGGCGGACGAGCGTCTGTCGATCATCCGTCGAAAGCAGCCCGCCGTCCGCCTCCTCGCCCGGATCTGCCGACCGGATGACGCCCGGAACGCTCAGCACCGCGTGGGTGTCGATCGGCAGGCCCAACACCCTGAACTTTTCAGCCAGATGGCGCACAAGGGCCTCGTCGATCTCGATCCGAGGCGTGGACGAGGCCGACTCGTCGTCGACCAGCTTGACCGTGACATACACGCTGCCCCGGCCCACCCGACGCCGCAGTAGCGACTCAACCTCAGGCTCGGCCGCCGACAGGGCGTCCGGCAGGCGGATGACGGGCTTGAAGAACCGGTTGTTCAGGCTCTTGATTTCGATGGCGAGCGAGAGAGATCCCACGTCGCCGCGAGCGTCACCGAAGCCGGTCATGCTTTGAATCATCGTTGCTCCGGCACGTGACCGGTCCCCGTTGCAGAGTGGTTGAGGAATCCGAGCAGCCGCCGCCCCCGGGGCTGTGCTCCTCATCGAGTTCGTTCGTCAGAAAGCTGCTGCCGACCCTACTCGCTGTCGTCCGTCGCGTCTTCGGACGAATCCAAGATCACGCTGTCATCCTCGTCATCGGCCTCGATCACCACGTCGTCAGCCTCGCCGGCAAGGACTTCTTCGTCCGTCAAGATGCGAGCGTTCTCCGCAGCGACGGCATCGCCGGTCCAAATGAGGACCATGCTCAGAAGCAAGAAGAGGACGAACACACTGGCAGTCACCCAGGTCAGGACGTCGCCCGTCTTTGAGCCGAATGCGGTGTTCCCACCAGCCCCGCCGAAGGCACTGCTGAGCCCGCCGCCCCGACCCTTTTGGATCAGGATCAGCAAGATCATGAAGACGCAGACGATCCCGAAGATCGGGGCAAGAATGTTGTAAAGGACGTCGGCCATAGCTGGTTCGCGTGTCGCGACGCGAAGGCTAGGCAGTGACTCGCCGTGCCGTCAGCTTCAGATGGCCTGGCGTGCCGCCTCGAGGATCGGCCGGAACTGGTCCGCCTTCAAACTGGCCCCACCGACGAGGGCACCGTCGACGTCCGGATTGGCGAGCAACTCCGCCGCATTGTCCGCCTTGACGCTTCCGCCATAAATGATGCGGACCTGGTCGGCGAAGTCTCGACCGAAGTCTTCGGCAATCTGCTCGCGGATGTACGCATGCACCTCCTGGGCCTGCTGCGGCGAGGCGACCTTGCCCGTCCCGATCGCCCAGACCGGTTCATACGCGATGACGAGCCGTGACGGTTCGTCGATCTTGGGCGACAGCTCGCTGAGTTGGCCGTCGATGATGCCGAAGGTCTGATCCGCCTCGCGCTGTTCCAGAAGCTCGCCGACGCAGTGGATCAGCGTCAGACCCGCGTTGAAGACGGCCGAGGCCTTCTTGGCGAGGAGCTCGGTCGGCTCGCCGAGGACGTGCCGTCGCTCGCTGTGGCCGACGAGGCAGAACTTGCATCCGATGTCGACGAGCATCTCCGCGGAAACTTCGCCGGTGAAGGCACCCTTGCTCTCGAAGTAGCAATCCTGAGCGCCGAGCATCACCTTGTCGCCCAGGTGCTGCTTGACGGCATCAAGATAGACGAACGGCGGGGCACACCCCTCGTCGACCCCCGGGTGCTCCTCCTCGGCCAAGAGCTTCGCCAGCTCGATGCCGGCGGCGCGGTCAAGGTTCATCTTCCAGTTTCCGGCAACGAAGGGCGTGCGATTGGCCATATCGCCGCACCCTAGCACGTCAGTTCCGTGCAAACTCCAACGGCAACTCGACCGAACCCGCGTCCGCGACCGTCACCCGGCCACTGCGGGTGCCAAGCAACTCGTGCCAGGCGATCACGTCGTACTCACCCGCCGGCACGCTGGCGATCTCGAACTGGCCTGCGTCATCGGTCGTTGCGAAGAACGGGTGGTCGAAGACGCGTACGTACGCGGCCATCCACGGGTGGATGTCGCACTTGATGACGAACGGCTCGTCCTCGGGCCGATCGAAGGAGACGGTTTCCGACGTGCCGCCTGTTGCGAAGATGAGGTTCTGTCGCTCGTTTTCCGACGGGGCGAAGCGGACGTTGTGCCGCATCGGGTCGCCGTTGGTGACGACGAATTGTCTGATCCACCTGCACGCCCTGCACCCGCGGCACGAACCGGCAGCCGGACTGATCCAGCTCCGCCGGCACGTTGGCTTGCCCCGTCGATGCCGCGATAGCGTTTCCGTTGAGGTAGACGAGGACGTTCGCCAACCCGCCACTGGTCGCGACGACGATCGTCTCATCGACGACCTCACCACAACCGTCGCTCTCGCCGACGACCTTCCGCTCCGGTGCCGGGCCGTCGTAGGTGACAGTGCCGGTGACGGACGCCTCGCCCAGCACGGGGGCGGGCAGAACGAGCTTGGCTTCCAGGCCGCTGGAGTTGTCGCTCCGGCAACCCTTCATGTCACACCCCGCAACGCCCACCATGCAGGCGGCAAGGGCGAGTCGGGTGACGATCACGCGGGGCTTGAGATGCATGCCAGAATCTAGGACGAACCACCGGCCAACAGAGCGACAACGCGACCCACCGCCTCCAACGCTTGAATACCCTCGGCCCGTGCCCGATTCCTGGGACATCGTCGACATCGAGCGTGAAGAGCCGGACGAGGAACGCCGACTCCGTCAGGTCCGGCAGAAACGCCAAAGCATCCGCCGACTCGAAGCCAACAGGACGACGAGCCGTCTCGCCGCCTTCGGCCTGACCTTGTTTCTCTGTGGCCTCTACGCCTTGCTCCTGGCGTGGCCGCGCTGGCGCGTCAGCGACACACCCGCCGCCGCCATGATGACCGCGGGCGGCATCGCTTTGTGCGTGACGGGCGTTCGGCTGCTTCGTCGCTGGCGTCGTCGGACGCTGGGGCCGTAACCTGCGGTCATGCACCTTCAAGACCTCGACGTCGCCAGCAAGACAGTTCTGATGCGGGCCGACTTCAACGTGCCGCTCGATGGCAGCACGATCACCGACGACCGCCGGATCACGCAAGCGATGCCGACCATCAAGTCGATCATCAGCCGCGGCGGACGCTTGATCCTCATGAGCCACCTCGGTCGGCCCAAAGGCGAGGCCAACCCGAAGTACAGCCTCAAGCCCGTCGCCGGTCACCTCAAGAAGCTCCTGGTCACCTGCGTCGCCGACCCGGCCGACGGCCTCGGCAAGAAGCAGGATGTCGGCACCGACGACAACACCTTGAAGAAGACGCCGGAAGTCCACTTTGCCAGCGACTGCATCGGCAACGACGTCAAAGAACTCGCCGGCAAGCTGACCGACGGCGACGTCCTGCTCCTGGAAAACCTTCGCTACCACAGCGGCGAAGAGAAAAACGACGCCGCCTTCGTCGATTCCCTCATCGACGCGACATCGCCCGACGCCTTCGTCAACGACGCCTTCGGCACCGCCCACCGCAACCACGCCTCGACCTTCGGCGTTCCAACCAAGCTGAAGGAGCAAGGCAAGCCGATGACCGCCGGCTTCCTCATCGAGAAGGAGCTGAAGTTCCTCGGCGAAGCCGTCACGAAGCCCGAACGCCCCTTCGTCGCCATCCTCGGCGGGGCGAAGGTCAGCGACAAGATCAACGTCATCGAGCAACTGCTGACCAAGGCGGACACGCTCCTCATCGGCGGGGCGATGGCCTACACGTTCTTCCTGGCCCAGGGCAAAAACGTCGGCCAGAGCCTGGTCGAGAAGGACAAAGTTGACCTTGCCAAGAGCCTGCTTGAGAAGGCCGACGGCAAGATCAAGTTGCCGGTCGACACCGTCGTCGCCAGCGAAATGACCGACGACGCCAAGACCAGCATCGTCGAGGGAAACATCCCCGACGACCTCGAAGGCTTCGACATCGGTCCCAAGACGCGCGACCTGTACGTCAGCGAGATCAAGAACGCAAAAACCGTCATCTGGAACGGCCCGATGGGCGTCTTCGAGAAGAAGCCGTTCGCCGCCGGCACCCAAGCCGTCGCCGACGCCTGTGCGGCAGCAACGCGTGACAGCGGCGCCATCACCATCATCGGCGGCGGCGACAGCGCCGCGGCCGTCGAGATGTTGGGCCTGAGCGAACAGGTCTCTCACGTCAGCACCGGCGGCGGGGCAAGTCTGGAGTTTCTAGAGAAGGGCGAGTTCGAAACGCTGGATCTGCTTTCATAGAGCCGCCGCTGGCCCAACGTTCATGCTCGGCAATTGCCGTCAAGTTTCATGTGACGGCCCGCGCTTTGCTGTGGGAACTTCGTCTCTCTGTACCCCATTTCTACCCGAAGGAACGCACCATGAGCAACGAAGATCAAGCAGCCGGCAAAGTCAAGCAAGTCAAGGGCAAGATCAAGGACGTCGTCGGCGCCGCGACGGACGACAAGTCCAAGCAGGCCGATGGCAAGAAGGACAAGGTCGTCGGCAAGGTCCAAGAGAAGGTCGGAAAGGCGACCAAGTAGAGATTGTCTGTCTCGTAGCCAATGACCGACGTGGCGGCCGCGGGTTGATCCCCGCGGCCGTCCGTCTGTTACGCGCGGCGGCGTAGGAGTGCTCCCATCAATGCGATAGCACAGGTGGCGGTCGTCGGTTCTGGAACGACTGCCGCATACCAGGCAGCGATGGACGCGATATCGGAGGCCGAGTTCAAACCGAAGTTGGCACGCAAGATGCCGAAGTCGGCCAAATCGACCTTGCCGTCGTCGTTGAAGTCGGCGGTGTCGAAGGTGGCGTTCGATTGGCCAAAATTAGCCCGCAGGATGCCGAAATCTGCAAGATCAACGGTTCCGTCAAAGTTGGCGTCGCCTGCGAGTCGCGAGGCGAGCGCGCCGACGGCGTCGATGTCCGCACCGTGCGTGCCTTGGCTGGTGCCGAGCTCGAAATCATTGTCTATGAGCTGGACGGCATCGAAAATGAGGACACCGGCGGTGAAGCTGCCAAAGACGGCGTCGATGTCGATTGATGCCACACCGCCGGCAACGTTACCGATTTCGTAGTACCCGTCGGCGTTGGCGTCGAAGCTGCTGCCCAGGCGTGCGGCGGTGGCGGGCGTTGGCCGGACGGCGACCAGCGTGTCCTCGACATCAGCCCCGCGTTCGAAGATGTAGAGATCGTCGCTAGCGTCGCCGCTGTTGGTCAGCCGATTGTCCGCAAAAAGAACCTCGACGAGGCCGCCCGTGCCGAGAGACAGGATGGCTTCGTCCGGAACGCCCAGTGCCCGGACCGTGTCCTGCCACTGCGGTGCGGGGCAGACGCCACCCGAGAAGTCACAGTCGTAGTGAAGAACTTCGTCGGCGAAGCTGGCGGCGCCTCCCGGAAAGTCGATGCCTCCGAAGATTTCGGCGGAGGCGGATGTCGCTGCAAGGGCAGAGGCAAGAAGACAGGCCTGCAGAGGAAGTGGCGTTTTCATGATGGCTGGGGGCAGGGGATCGCAACAATTGGCTGAACATCCCACCATGCGTCATGCCTTCGCCGCCGGGGCCACAACGCCGCTCTTTTATCCGTGCAATGCGAAGCCCACGACGCAAGCACGCCCGGTCCGGTCAGCCGAGGTACCACGAGATTCATCCGCATCCGTCGTCGCGAAGACGACACCCACCGGCCATATCAGGTTAAATCGTTGCGACCTTCGCCGCGGGCTGAGACGGTTCAGCGACTCGATTCCACGGCATCACGGCCAGCAACTTGGCCATGCCGCACCATCCGCTGACGCCGGCGAAGATCAGGCCGCTGCCGACAAAGAGGCTCAGCCCGAGGAACCACTGGTCGACGAACAGGCCCAGCAGAATGCCGCCGACAACCAGCGAGCCGGCAGTGATCTGAACCTGCCGCATCACGTCGATCAGCGGCCCACCGGAACGCTTGACGGTTGGGTGGCCCGCCGCCTTCCAAGCCAGGATGCCGCCCTCAAGACTTCGCCCACCGCCGAAGTTGCGCCACCGCCTCTGCCGAGCGATGACCGCTGCGGCAGTGGAAGATGATCGCGTCGTCTCCGACACCACCCGCCTCACCCTTCACCGCACCTGCGTCAAACCGAGACAGAGGCGCGGATCTCGAGCCGCCGACGTGTTCCACGGCCCTTTCGAAGGGCTCGCGAACATCGAACAGCACGATGTCCTGCTCGTGCATCAACTTGTCGAGCTCGTCAGGCGTAACGGTGGCGACCATCCGGCACTTTATGCGAGCAGCAGTCGCGTCGCCTGCTCGACATTGTCTTCGCGCATCAAGGATTCGCCGACGAGCATCGCACGAACACCCGCGTCGGCAAGCTTGGCGACGTGGTCGCGGGTAGAGATGCCGCTCTCGCTGACGAGCACGCTCTTGTCCTCAATCAGGTCGGCCAAGCGAAGTGTCGTCGACAGGCTCGTATGGAAGGTGTCGAGATCGCGATTGTTGATACCAATGAGCGAATACGACTTGTGCGGGAACCCGATGACGGTGTCGCGAACCCGGATGAGGTTCTCCATCGAATGCACTTCAATGAGCGTCGTCATCCGTAGCTCCGTCGCGAGGATTTGAAGGTCGATCATCTCGTTGACCTGCAGAGCTTCGGCGATCAGCAGAATCGCGTCGGCACCGGCGGCGCGGGCTTCGTACACCTGGTACGGGTCGATGATAAAGTCCTTGCGCAACACCGGCAACTCGACCACGGCGCGGGCTTGCTTGAGATAATCGAGGCTCCCGCGGAAGTAGGACTCGTCCGTCAAGACCGACAGCGCATCGGCCCCACCAGCGGCATATGCCTGTGCGAGGGCGGCGGGGTCGAAATCGTCGCGGATGATGCCTGCCGAGGGTGACGCCTTCTTGATCTCGGCGATCAGGTTCAGCGGCTTGCCGCGATCGACGGTGACGGCCTGGAAGAAGTTCCGCGGCCGATCGGCGTCGCCGGCCATCCGCTTCATGTCGTCCAGCGAAAACTCTGCCGAGCGCTCGGCAATCTCCTGTCGCTTCGTTTCGAGAATTCGCTGAAGGATCGGGCGAGACATGGGTGGCCTTTCCCGACGATCGGTCGCCGCGTCGTGCAGGCGTACCGTGGGGCGGCGATGCTAGAAGCGGCCTTTATCCTGTCAAAGCCGCTCGCCCAGGCGCCGTCTGCCGGCGGCGTCGTGGCCTCGGACGAGCCGACACTGGCCACGACTGCGATCGCCTTTGGGACTGCACTGGTCGTCGCCGGTGTAGCGACGGCGGTCGCCAAGTCTCTGGGGCTTCTGAGTCGGCCCGAGCCGTGGCGACCACGGCTCGACGGTTTCGCTGGTTGGGTGGGCCTAGGCACCGGGTTCTTGCTGCTGACCCTGTGGATGTTCCTGGTCAGCGGCGTCATCGCCTTCAGCGGGCTTGAGGTGGGCGACGGCAATGTGCGCGACGATGCGACCTACGGCTTGCTGCTGTACGTCGGCTTCTTCACCGTCTTCGCGGCGTGGCTGAAACTTCGAAAGCAGCGGGGCTTCAAGGTCGGCCTGGGAGCGCGTCGGTTGCCGCAGGCGATCATGGGTCTGTCCTGGCTCGGACTCATTCTGCCATGGGCCTGGGTGGCCATGCTGGGCACGCAAGTCGTCCGGATGATGCTCGGCCAGATGCCGGACGAGATTCATCCGCTGCTCGAGCAGATGAAGGCGACTACGGATACCGGGCTGCTGGTCTTGTTCATCCTCCAGGCGGTCGTTGCGGCACCGTTGGCGGAAGAGTTGATCTTCCGAGGGTTCCTGCAGACGGGCCTCGTGACCGTCGGCGTGAAGGTTGCCGGCACGACCTCCGGGCGGAGGCTAGGAATCGTCGCGACCAGCCTGCTCTTCGCCGCCGTGCACGAGCCGTTCTCATGGCCGGCGATCTTCGTGCTGAGCCTGTTCCTCGGCTGGCTGTACGAGCGGCGTGGGAACCTCTGGCTGCCGATCATGGTCCATGCCGGCTTCAACGGCGTTCAAACCGGGTTGATGTTGCTGGTCGGCTGAGCGATCAGGTCGAGAGCCTCTTCGGCGGAGGCGGCGATCTGCAACTCGTCCCATGTCACGGCACGGATGAAACCCAGCTCCGTCGCCTGACGGAGCCAGGCGAGCAGGGGGTCGTAGAAGCCGGCGATATTGAGCAGGATGACCGGCTTGCCGTGCACGCGAAGCTGCCGGCCGACGAGGATCTCGAAGAACTCTTCAAGCGTCCCGATGCCACCCGGCAGGATGACAAAGGCGTCGCCGCGACGCTCCATCTCCGCCTTGCGATCGCGCATGTTGCCCGAGACGATGAACTCGTCGCATTTGCCGTCGTTCAGGTCGCCGAACAGCGGAGGGGAGACGCCCACGACCCGGCCACCCGCGTCTCGGGCGGCGTCGCTGACGTCGGCCATGAGGCCCGTGTGGTTGCCGCCGTAGACGAGCGTCATGCCACGCCGACCGATCGCGTCGCCTAGTGCTCTGGCGGCTTCGTGGTAGATGGGGTCGACCCGACCGCTGCCGCAGAAGACGGTGACGGCCGACGTATTGGTGTGGTCCTTCATGCCGAAGTCGCGAGGTGGTCGAGGCGGCGCGTGACGAGGACGTCCCGTGGTCGCCTTACCCTAAGGAAGGTTCACCCGCTCACGGCCATAGACATAGCCGGGCCAGTCGTCCGTCCGGAACGGCGTCACCGGCAGGCCGGTGCGGTCGTAGAGGTTGGCCGTCGGGTTGATCTCGAACGCGTACCGCACGGCGACCGGCTCGGGCACCTCTTCCGACCAGACCTTCACCGTCTTCCCGTCGACAATTTCGGCCTGGGCCCAGACGAACTTCTTGTCTTCGCCCGCGATGGCGAAGCCTTGAACCGTGTTGACGTTGAAAGCGAAGAGTTCCCGCGAAACGTGATCAAAGGTGATGATCGCTTGGCCGTCCTTGATGGTCATGGATGCGAATCGTGGACTTTCGCTGGTGATGTCGTAGTCGTAGTCCTTGGCGAGGGCGTGACGAACCAACCGGGCGGCGGCGGTTTGCTTGTCGCCCGGGTGGACGTCGTTGGCCTGCCCGATGTCCAGGACGATGGCCTCACCGGTGTTGGGAAGCTCCAGAGCGAGCGTCTGTGCTTCGCGAAGCTCGGCCCACGGCGAATCCTGAGGCTCCGGCGACTTCTGGTGGAAGTTGGCGAGTTGAACCCAGTAAAACGGAAAATCGCCCTGACCCCATAGCTCACGCCACGTCGTGATCAGCGTCGGGAAGAGGCGGCGATACTGGTGAGCACGCGGAACATTGCTTTCACCCTGACACCAGATAACGCCCCTGATGCCGTATCCGACGAACGGATGCACGCGGCCGTTGTAGATAACGCCTGGGAGGTCACGTTCTCGGCGATCGTACGGATACTGCGGGCGAACATCGGGATCATTCGCCTCCTTGGCGGCCTCGTAAGCGGCGACGAGTTCGGCATGCACCTCGTCCGTGTACACGTTGGCGTAAGCTTCCCACCCTTCGAGCATCTCCGCGTAATCGCCTTCAAGCCGTTCGCGCAGAACGAAAGCCTCAATGCACGCACCGCCCCAAGACGTGTCAATGATGCCGACAGGAACCTGCACCGCCTGGTGGATGCTCCGCCCGAAGAAGTAGGCCGTAGCAGAGAAGTTGCCGACGGTCTCAGGCGAACAGATTTGCCAGGTTGCCCCAAAGTTGAACTGCGGCTCTTTCGCGGAGATCCGCGGGACGTTCATCAGGCGAATCTGCGGGAACTTGGCCGTGGCTACCTCGACTTCTTGGTGATTGGAGTTGTTGACACTCCACTCCATGTTCGACTGCCCGGAGCTGACCCAGACCTCGCCGACGAGGACGTCGACAAACGTGACGGTGTTGCTGGCCGTGACGATCAACTCGTGTGGCCCGCCGGCCTGCATCGGGTCGAGCTCAAGACGCCAGTACCCCTCGGCATCGGCGTTGGTTCGATGCTCCTGATCCGCAATGGCGACCGTCACTTCCGCGTCGGGTGTCGCCTTACCCCAGACCGGATTGGCGTGATCGCGCTGCAAGACCATGTGGTCGCCGAAGATGTTCGGCAGCAGCACCTCGGCACACGCTTGGGAAGCGGTCAGGAGGATCAGCAACAGGAGGACGCCCGGCCGGATCGTGGTCGACATGATCAAAGTTAGGCTGCGCAGACGCCGTCAACCGAGAGCCAGGCCCGGCTCCAGGCACGCGACGCTGTGCCGCGTGAAGTGGGGAAAAACAAGCGGAGAGGGGGAGATTCGAACTCCCGAGACCGCGAACGGTCTACTAGTTTTCGAGACTAGCGCATTCAACCACTCTGCCACCTCTCCGGGTGGGGCCTACAGGCTAGACGGTTCCGGGCGACGAATCAAAGTTCACGGAGTCGCAAGTGTCCCGCGGCATCGGCCGATGAAGACCATGAGCCGCGCGATGCCCGCGCTGCCTTCGACCCGACGCACCATGTCCGACCAGCAAGAAACCACCGTCGCCCCCGAGGAAGACTTCAAGCGCGAGGTCATCGACCGTCGCCTGGGCCACGACCGACGCCGACAATCGGCCGAGGAGTCCGGCTACACCGGACCCGATCGACGTAAAGCCAACGACGAACGCCGTTGCGGCCTCGAACGCCGTCGCGGGGCAGGCATTCGCCGTGATGAAGACCGCCGTAGCGCAGAAGAAGGCGAAATGACCGAGTACCAGTTCGAATTCATCCGTGCGATCGAGGCCTACAAGAAGGTCAACAACAAGCTCTTTCCGACCTGGACGGAAGTGCTCGAAGTCATGGAGCAGCTCGGCTACCGCAAGTGCGCCCTGCGTGAGGTCAACCTGCCGAACGTGCCCGAGCCCGAGCTTTGGACACCTGACGAAGAAGACGGCCCTGCATTGAGCAAGGCCGCCTGAAGTCCGTCCGGGCTGTCGACTGAATCAGCCGTACCCGCCGCCGTAGAACCCTCCGGCGGCGGACGTGCTGGTATCGCTGAACTCTGCCGCGGGAACATCCGCACCGCCGACGCCGCCGCCGAAGCTAGTCAGAGCCTCAGCGCCTTCACCGTCGAGTGAGCCTGCCGATGCCGAGTCGTTGAACAGGCCGCCCTCGTACCGAGCGGCCTTCTCGCGGCTTGGCGTATCGACATTGCTCTCGGCACCACCAAAACGTGCAATGGCACCTCGTGATGCGCCGCCTCCGCTGGTGATGATGAACGCGCCAAATTCTCTGAACGAGGCGCGATAGACATCGGCAAGCAACTCGTTGTTCTCCGGTAAGAAGTCCCGGAGGAAGTTGGCATAGGTCGTGCCGCCTATGCCAAAGTTGCTGCCGAAGAAGCCGTCCTCGACGTCATCGGCGATAGCTTCCGTCCAGTCATCCGCCCAATCGAGCCAGTAGTCGACAGCGCGATCAACGCTGACACGGACGGCCCTGGGGTTGTTCCCGAAGTAGTCGCAGTAGACAGCGCTTGTCGCCGGGCCAAGTCCGAAGTCGAACGAGGTGGAGAGCAGACGACGGGATTCGAGGTGTTCTAGCTGAAAGATTCCAGCGTCAGATGCGGTGTTGATCATGATGGTCCCCAAGCGGGTGCGGGTCGACTTCAACCTCTATAGCAGAATCTGCAGCTGCCCGCGAACGACGAACTGGACGTCGTCACTGGCGATGTAGTCGAGCTGAGGTGCACCAGGCGTCCCCAAAGGCAGCAGGCCGACGTCGGCCGTCAGCTTCACGCGGTGGGGCAGGGTGCTCGGCTCGAGGTAGTAGTTCACGCCCGCGGTGAACTCGAGGAAGAAACTGTCGTCGACGGGAAGGATGTCGTCGTCGAGGATCAAGGCGCTGACCCGGCCGAAAGGCTCGAGGCCGTCTTCGAGAAGCATCGAAGCCTGACCCACGCCGCCAAGATTGAAGGTGCTGTCACCTTCGAACTGGCCGAGGTTGACGAAGACGGCGCCGTACGCGCCAAGGCCCTCGGCACTTTCAAAGCGAAAGTCGCCCGTGCCGGTGAGCAGCGTGGTGTCGCCGTCAAAAGTGATGTCCGCACCCGCACCCGCGGCCATCGTCTCGGTCGTTGTCGTGGCGGCGGAGTAGTCGGTCAGGTGACGCCAGTCACCGGCGAGCAGGAACTCGACCCGGCCGGCAGCACCGATTTCACCGACCACGTCCGTGAACGGCGTGTTGCCACTTCCAAGGCCGTCGGTGATGCCGAACTCGCCCCGGATGTTCGGCATGTCGGCTGGCGTGATCACGGCAGTCACGCCCTGCACGTAACCGCCGGCACCCAGGACATCGGAAGCGAGCGACCGGTCGACGGCCAAATTGAACCCGCCGAAGGTCGTGCGTTCGGACGAGACCGGGTTGAGGAACTGCCCGCCGCGGATGGCGAAGTCGTCGCTGATTGGCACGACGATGAAGGCGTCTTCGAGGGTGAAGTCGCCCCCGTTCGGAATGAACGTGCCCTGCACGCGGTACTCGATGGGTCCGCTGGTGAATCCTGCACCGTCGTCCGGGCCGATGGTGCCGAAGAGGTACGGCTTGACGCGGCTTTGCTCGAAGCCGCCGTCGATTTCGTTATCGCCTGAGACATCTTCATAGTAGCTGAAGACGCCCCGGGCCTGCACAAGCAGGCCGGCCCGGGCGGTCACTTCGGACAGAGGACCCTCACCAATTTCAGACGGAACAAGGTTGAAGGCGCCGGTCGTGTCTTCGCCAAACTTGAAGATATCGTTGCGGGCGATGAGGCCAGCGCCATTCTCGGCCGGCAGACGCTGCACTTCGGCGGTATCGGTGGCAACGACGTCGTTGTCGACTTCCACTTCCACAGGCGCGTCTTGGGCGACGGCGAAGGCGGGGAACGAAACGCAAGCCACCGCCGGAACGGCGAGGCGGCGAAAACGTGTAAACGCGATGGTGCTGCTGTTGGTCATGATCCTCGTTCGGCGTACGGCCTGACACCGGCGTCCTGACACGGGACGCCGCCCAGACACAGGCCTTCTACAGCTAAACCAGGACGCTCCGCAAGAAGGACCGCCGAGAATGTCACGTCCGAGAACGTGGCGCTCACTCAAGCACCCGCAGCAGCGAGACACAGAACAACGATTCCTCGTCGGTCCAATGGTGCACCGGCTCGTACCCGCCGTCGTTGGCGATGGCATCGAAGCCGGCGCGGCTGTACTTGTGGCTCAGCTCGGTACGAATCGAGTCGCCGCGGGTGAACTCGAAGGTCTCTCCAGCCACGGTGACCTTCTGGTCGCGTCCGGACACCAGGTGCATCTCAATTCGCCCGCGTGCAGGGACGTACGGGGCATAGTGATGCCAGGTAGAGGGGTCGAAGTCGCCGTCGAGCTCGCGGTTGATCCGCAAAAGCACGTTGCGGTTGAATGCGGCAGTGACGCCGTCGCGGTCGTTGTAAGCGGCGTGAAGGCGTACCGGATCTTTCCGCAAGTCGTAGCCGACCAGCAGATAGCCACCGCTGCCAAGCGTCTTTCTGGCTCTGCGCAGGAAGGCGACGGCATCGTCGGGACGCAGGTTGCCGATGGTCCCACCTGGAAAAAACGCCACACGCGACCCGTCCGGCAGACCGTCGGGCAGGCGAATGTCCTGGTTGAAGTCCGCCAACACCGGCCGGACGAGTAGGTCTGGATGCGACCCGTGAAGATCCTTGGCGGCCTCTTCGAGATACCAACGGCTGATATCGATCGGCACGTACGCGGCGATGTCGAGTCCGTCGAGAAGGAGGCGGACCTTCCGGGTGCTTCCGCTGCCGTACTCGACCAGCGTCAGCTTGCCGCCCGTCAGCTCGGCGACATCGGCCCGGCAGGTTTCGAGAATCGAGAGCTCGGTACGCGTCGGGTAGTACTCGTCGAGGTCGCAGATGGCCTCGAAGAGCTTGCTGCCTTGGTCGTCGTAGAAGAGCTTGCTCGGCAACCACGATTGTTCGGCAGCCAGACCTTCGAGCACCTCCGCACGTATGTCAGAGGCCGGCGGGTGCAGATCCAGTATATCAGTGTCGGGAGTGATGACTCAGGGTGAAGTTCGCGGCGGACCCGGCACTTTAGCGGCAGAGTCGCTGCGACCGACTTTCACATCTCGCAAAAGCTACACGTCCCGTGCCAGTCGCAGTCCCGTGAACTGCCACCGGGCGTCGGGCGGGAAGAAGTTGCGGTACGTCGGCCGGGCGTGCGATCTGGGGGTCACGCAGGACGCGCCGCGCAAGACAAACTGGTTGCACATGAACTTGCCGTTGTACTCGCCCAAGGCCCCGGCGGGCGGCTGGTAGCCGGGGTAGCCCGTGTACTGGCTGGCGGTCCACTGCCAGACCTCTCCGGAGGCTTGCCGCAGGCCGCTGCCCCCGGTGTCGCGACGCGGATGCAGCCTTCCGTCTTCCAGAAAGCTTCCGTCACCAGTCGCGTGGCGGGCGACGGCGACCTCCCACTCCGCCTCGGTCGGCAGCCGGCAACCCTTCCACTTCGCATATGCGTCTGCCTCGAAGTAGCTCAAGTGGCATGCCGGCGCAGCCAGATCGAGTGGAACCAGACCGCCAAGCGTGAACTCGAACCACTCGTCGCCGACGCGGTGCCAGTAAAAGGGCGCGGACCAGTTGGTGCGGTCCGCATTGACGGTGCCCCAACCTTCACTGAGCCACAGCGGGGCCCTGTCGTATCCCCCGTCTTTCATGAACTCGATGAACTCGCCGTTGGTGACGAGGCGGTCGCCGATCTCAAATGGGCGGAGGTAGACGCGGTGGCGTGGCCTTTCATTGTCGTACGAGAAGCCGTCGCCCTCGTGGCCGATCTCGTGCACGCCTTCTTCGACGCCCAGGAAGCGCAGGTCCCCCGGCTCGCCGCTGTCGTCGGATCGACGGGCGTAGGTCGGGTAGAGCGGGTTGCAGCTGAAGACGTGCTTGATGTCCGTGTATGCCAGCTCGATGTGCTGTTGCTCGTGGTTCAGGCCGATGGTCAGCAGGGGCTCGACGGCGGCTCGGGAAGTGGCATCGAGTCGGCGAAGTTGGTCGATGACGTGGCGATCGACGTGCCTGCGGTAATCCATCACCTCGTGGAGCGTCGGGCGACTCAGCGTCCCTCGCTTGATGCGGCAGTGCCGGTCGCCGACGGTGACGTAATAGCTGTTGAAGATGTAGGCGAAGCGGTCGTGAAACGGCTCGTAGGCCTCGTCAGCGGCGGGGCCGTCGACGAGGAGGAACTGCTCGAAGAACCAGCTCGTGTGGCCCAGGTGCCACTTCGTCGGCGAGACGTCGGGCATGGTCTGGATGACGGTGTCTTCCCGGGCCAGCGGGGCGGCCATGGCTTCGGTGGCCTGGCGGACGTTGCGATAGAGAATGACGAGATCGTCGTTGGCCGCCGGCGTGGCGGCGGTGGAGCGACGCGGCTCGATGTACTCGGTGTGCTGACGGTGGACGGTCTGTAGCTCGGCGATGGTCATGACGGCGCGGGTAAAACAGCGGCGAGCGTCGGATCTTGCCCGTTGACGACAGGCATGAGTGCCGACGGAAAACACAAAGTCTACCACGTGCGGCCGCTTCTGACGCTGCACGATCTGCTGCTTGCCTAATGATTTGACATGGCCAAACGCGTCGCACAAGACGGCAAAAACTCGACGTTCGAGGAGGCGCTGGCCGAACTCGAGCAAATCACGGCCAAAATGGAGCGAGGCGAGCTGTCGCTCGATGCGTCGCTCGAGCAGTACGAGCGGGGAACCAAGCTCGTCCGCATGTGCCAGGAGCGACTCGATCAGGCCGAGCGACGCATCGAAGAACTCGGCAAAGCGGAGGACGGCTCGCTGACCTCGAAGCCGATGGACGAATGAGCGGCGTCGCTTCTACGTCCACCCTCACCGACGCATCCGAGTTGCTGCGCCGGCACGCGAAGACGCTCGACGCCTGGCTCATCGCCGAGCTGCCCGAACGCGTCTCGCTGTCGGAAGCACCGCCGGAGGCGGCCGAGCCGGTGCGGTATGCGTTGGCCGGTGCAGGAAAGCGGCTTCGCCCGGCGCTGGTGCTCGAAGCCTGCCGCGCGGTGGGCGGAACGGCCGACGACGCCATTCCGGCGGCCGTGGCGGTGGAATTGATTCACACCTTCAGCCTCGTCCACGACGACCTGCCGGCGATGGATGACGACGACCTTCGTCGAGGCAGGCCGACGGTTCACAAGGCATTCGACGAAGCTCAAGCCATTCTGGCCGGCGACGCCCTCAGCGTCATGGCATTCGAGGTGCTCACCACAAGCGGCCTGGCCTCTGACACAATCGTGAAGCTCGTCGCGGATCTCGCCAGAGCGACAGGCGTCGTCGGCATGATCGGCGGGCAGGCGACCGACATTGCCGCCCAAGGCAAGGCGGTCACACAAGACGCACTCCGGCAACTCCACGCCCGCAAGACGGGTGCACTCATCACGGCCAGCTGCGTCATGGGCGCACGAAGCGGCGGGGCGACGGACGAGCAGGTCGAGGCGCTGGGCGAATTTGGCTCTCAAGTCGGGCTCGTCTTCCAGATCGCCGACGACTTGCTCGACATCACCGCCAGCACGGCCGACGTCGGTAAGGCGACCAACAAAGACGCCGGCGCCGGCAAAAACACTTATCCGGCACTTTTCGGCATCGATGTTTCTCGGCAGCTGGCGGCAGAGGGCGTCGACGCGGCGACCGAAGCGCTCGCGTCCTTCGATGCCGGTGCCGACGGCCTACGCCTGCTGGCCCGTTTCGCCGCGAGTCGACGTCGATGAGGCGACCGTGTAGACGACCAGGGCCAACCAGATGAGGCCGAAGCCGACCATCCGCGTCGGCGTGAGGCGCTGGCCGAGCAGCAGTCCGCAGATCAACTGCATGCACGGGCCGAGGTAGTGGATGAAGCCAAGTACCCGCATCGGCAAGCGACGGGTGGCGAATCCGAAGAGCGACAGCGGCGCGACCGTCAATGCCGCCGCACCCACCAGAAGCAGGGTGGTCGCGCCAGCCCCGGGTCCGTCGGCCGCGGCTTCGGGCATGCCGAACCAGGCGAAGCCGGCAACCGACAGCGGCAACAGGACGAGCACCTCCCGCAGCAATCCGGGCACGCTCGGAACGTCGTGCTTGCGTCGCAGACTCGCATAGATCGCAACGGCACATGCCATGACGATGGCCAGCAGCAGCGACACGAGGCCGTCGGACGAACGCAGGGAGTCTGCGGCGAAGCAGACGCAACCTGTTGCCGCGATCGCAACGGCCAAGGCCTGCCGACGCGTGAGCCGCTCGCCAAAGAACGCAACGCCGACCAAGACCATCGCCAGCGGCGTCAGGAAGTACGCCAACGCCGCCTCCAACGTCCGGCCCGACGTCGTGAGGTAGACGAACAACAGCCAGTTCAAGCCGATCAGCAAAGCGCACTGCACCGAGATGCTCCAGGGCCATCGTCGGCCCGCGTCGGCCTTGCCGGCAACAAAGCGTGCGACGATCAGCAGCATCGGCACCGACAGCAAGGCGCGGAAGACCACCGTCTGCATTGCCGGCACATGCGACAGCGGCTGGTAGTACAGCGGCAGGAGGCCCCAGATCACGTTGGCCCCGACCGCTGCAAGCATTCCTGCAACGGCGTGTTGTCGAGCTTCGACAGGATGCACCACCTGGCCCGACCGTAGCGAGGCCGGTCGTTGCTAAAGGTCGTATTCCTTGATCTTTCGATAGAGCGTGCGCTCGCCGATCTTCAGGATCTTGGCGGCCCGTTCGCGGTTGCCGTCGGTGAGCTTGAGGGTGTTGCGGATGAGCTCGACCTCCGCCTGCTCGATGCTGATGCCGACGAGCCCGTCGATGCCACCGGCACCGGCGACGTCCTCCACGCCGCCCGACAGTTCGGGAGGCAGGTCACTTTGATTGATCGTGTCCCCGGACGACATGACGACCAGATTGTCGACCGTGCTCTTGAGCTGACGCACATTGCCCGGCCAGGCGTTGGCCATGAAGGCCTGTTGCACTTCCGGACGCGATCTTGTCGATCTCACGCCCGTACTGCTCTGCCGCCCGTCGAACGAAGAAGTGCAACAGCAGCGGGATGTCCTCGCGACGCTCCCGCAGGGGCGGCAGTCGCAGCGTCACGCCCTTGATGCGGAAGTAGAGGTCTTCGCGAAAGTCCCGGTCCTGCACCATCTGCTCGATGTCGCGATTCGTGGCGCTGACGATCCGCACGTCGACCTGCCGCGGCTCGTTGCTGCCGAGCCGGACGACTTCGCCGTTCTCCAGAACACGCAGCAGCTTCGCCTGCATCGTCGCGGGCATGTCGCCGATCTCGTCGAGGAACAACGTCCCGCCGTCGGCATGCTCGAACCGACCGGGCCGGTCGGTCTGAGCACCGGTGAACGCCCCCTTGACGTGGCCGAAGAGCTCGTCCTCCAGAATGCTCTCGCTGAGGCCTGCGCAGTTGAGCGTGACGAGCCGCTGCTTGCGACGATCCGAGTGCTGGTGGATCGCCTTGGCGACCAGCTCTTTGCCCGTGCCGCTCTCGCCGAGGATGAGGACGGGAATCTGGCTGCGTGCGACTTGCTTGGCGGTGTCGATGACCCGCTTCATCGCGACAGAGTTACCCACGATCCCTTCGAAGCCGCCATCTTCGACGGTGACTTCGGCAATTTCTGCCTCGAGCGTCTTGTTCCGCCGACGCAGCTTCGACTTCTCGGCAGCGCGGGCGACCTGAGCGCGAAAATCTTCGAGATCCAGCGGCTTGGTGATGTAGTCGTAGACGCCCTCGCGCAGGGCCTCCTTGCTCGTCGGCACGTCGTTGACGGCCGTTACCAAAATTACCGGCGGCGGCTCTTCGAGCGCCTTGGCGAGCTTCAAGACCTCCAGCCCGTCACGATCGCCGTCCATGCGGAGATCGGTGACGATCACGTCGTACCGCTTGCGGCGAAGCGCTTTCTTGGCGTCATCGAGCGAGTGGCCGATGTCGCAGTCCGCCTGTTGCCGTTCAAGTGCCTCACACATGACCTCGGCATGATCGACTTCGTCATCGATCACGAGGATGCGTGTCGGCCGATCTTGGTCCTGCTGACTCATGAGCGGGCCAGTCTAGTGCCCGCGTCACAGGTCACTTCCGCCGGGCCAGAAGGCACCCGGCGATGCCGACGAGCAGCGTCGCCGTCGCCGGCTCTGGGATGACGACGAAGTCGAGCCCCGACAGCCCGCCGAACAGCGGCGGACGCGAGACGGTCGTGCCCTGCGGCGTCAACGCTCCCGTCGCGAGATCAACGGTGTAAAGCATGTCCGTCCCGCCGAAGTCGCCATCGGCCAGGTAGAGCGTGCCGTCGTTGTCGTCGAAGACCAGGCCCGCCACGGTTCCGAGGGCACGATCAAGGGGAACCGTCTGCAGCACGGACGCGTCGGACGGATCGATGCGGCGAAGGAATGCCTGCGTCGACGGGAAGGCAAAGGTGGTATCGAGGAGCCACAGGTCACCCGACGGCGAGAAGGCGAGTCCGCTGGCATCCGTCGCCGTTCCTTCAAGGGTGCCGACAGTCGTCGCTTCGCCGGTCGTGGTGTCGAAGGTCAACAGGCTTGTCGTCCCGTTCACGGACGTGGTGCCGAAGAGGGTGCCGTCGAGTCCGACGGCGAGATCACCCTCCAACAGTTGAACGCCCGCCGCGCCGACGACGGTCGTCGCGCCGGTCGCGGGGTCGATCGTGAGCAGGCTTGAGCCGGCCGAGGAGCCGTTGACGACGCCGAAGTCATCGTTGATGGCGTACAGCGTGCCGTCGGGCGTCTGTGCGATGTCGGAGAGGACGTCGGCACCGGTGAAACGCACGTTGCTGGTTACCCCTGTGGCCGGGTCGACGTCCAACAGGCGAGCGTTGTTCCCGCTAAAAGAGCCGTCGCGGAACTCCACCCCGAGCAGAACTTCTTGAGCGGAAACCGTTGACGCGACTGCGGAAAGGGCGGCGAGGGTGATGATCGTGCGTTGCATTTTCTCTCCAGAAGGGTGTCAAGCAGCCGATGAGCACGGCTTAAACCGGCCTCAGGATAGCTGCAGTCAGCCACCGATTCGAGACGGACCTGCATCGTCGGCGCCACCTTGTCGCAGGATCAGCCGTACGCCATCTGCGAGAACAAGCTCGTCGCGCTTCCACGTGCAATGGCCCGAAGCAATGCGGCAAACCTCGCCACGCCCGCCGCTGATCGGACCCTCAAACTCGAGATAAACCCGGCGATGATCCGGCAGCGGGACCGCTTCGATACGGCCCTGCACAGGCCATCGGGTCAGTCGCCACGTCGCGAGTGGTCCGACGTCGTCTCGCTCGACCATGAGGTCGTAGTGCGGCTCGCCGTAGCCGGTGTGGTGGAGGACGACGTAACGAGGCATGGCCAGGGGCAACTAAGCTCCGCCGGCGATCAGCACCGGAGGGGCGATGTACTCGCTGCGGACCGTCTCGCCGCCGTTGACACTGCTCTTGAGGTCGCAAGCGTGACTCTCGGCCGGTAGGTCAAAGTCCCGCTCGTATAGATCGTGCAACGTCGTCAATTCGTCGGCCGACAGGTCGGGCATCTCCGCGGCGGCGACGACTTCGTCAATTTCCTTCTCGTCGAGAAGCGTCGCGGTAATCGTCGTCAGTGCCGGCTGTTGGAGCAGCCATTTGCAGGCGAATTGATGGACCGTCATGTCGTGCGACTCGAAGATCGGCCGAATCGCATCGACCTTCTGCGGGCCGAAGACGCGCCACGCGGCATCGCGGAACTTGCGGTGGTCGTTCTGCTTGAGCTTGGTGTCCTTCTTGATGACGCCCTTGAGCACGCCGCTGTTGTCTTGCACGCGTGCCATCAACCCTGCACGCGTCGAGACGGCCATCTCGCCGAGTTCTCGAGCGGGGTGCTGCTCGAGGTAGTTGTAAACCGTCTGCACGGCCTTGGCCCCGTGCTTCTCCATCGCCTCGAAGCCCTCCTCACGCCAACCGATGGCCGGGCCTAGCGAAACACCCCAGCTCTTGATCTTGCCCTCGGCTTGAACCTTATCGAGTTCGGCAAAGAGATCATCACGGAACTGCGGCAGTTTGATATTGTGCGCCACATAGACGTCGATGCAGTCGACACCAAGTCGTTTTAAGGAATGCTCGAGGGCCTTCCGCATGAATTGGGGCGAGAAGTCTTGTCGTCGCTCCTTGTGGCTTCCAGGCGTTCCCGGATCGGAGTAGAAGTCGTACCCGAACTTGCCGCCGACCTGGATTCGGTCGCGGGTGTTCTCGTCGAGTGTCTTGAGCCATTGGCCGAACAGCGTCTCTGCCCGTCCGTTGCCGTACGCGTCACCGTTGTCGAAGAAGGTGACGCCGCGGTCGAAGGCGTGGCTGCAGAGGCGGTTGCAGTCGTCTTGCTCTCGATGCCCCCACCAATCGACGCCGAAGATCCAGCACCCGAGGCTGACGGGGCTCACCTGGACGTCTGTGTCTCCGAAGGAACGGGGTTGCATGAGTGACCTTACGCGGCGGGTCGCCCGCCAGGTCTGGCATGCCGTGTGCATCTGCCTGGTCATGACTGACAAGCTCAACGACCTGATCACCACCTGTCTCGACGGCGTCCACGGCTACAAGCAGGCAGCCGACCATGCGACGGATGCCAACCTGAAGTCGCTCTTCACCGGCTACGCGGCTGAGCGGCAGGCATACGCCAGCGAGCTCCAGGCTCTCGTCACCGCCCACGGCGGCACGCCGACGGACGAAGGCAGCGTCGCCGCCGCCTTCCACCGCGGCTGGATCGGCCTCAAGGATGCCCTGACCGGCGGAGACAAGCCCGTCCTCGCCGAGTGCGTCCGCGGTGAAGAGCACGCCGTGAAGCAGTACGAGGAGGCCTTGGCCGGGTCGACGGTTCCGCAGGATGCGCAAGCCGTCTTGACGAAGCAGCACGGCGAAGTCAGCCAGGCCGTCGCCCACATGAAGGGCCTGCACGCGACGCACGCGTAACAACTTCTCCGCTGAGAGATCATCCCGGAACTACCTCGGTCGCCACGAACAATGTGTCGACCGGGGTTGTTTTTGTGCTAGTTGCTGGCAGGGGCGTTCTGCGCCGCACGTTCGGCGATGAGCTGGTCAGTGGCTTGTACTTCGACCCGACGGTTCATCCGCCGGTCGCCCTCGTCGTAGGCACGCCGACGTAGCGGCTCATAACCCGCGGCGGCCTGGACGCGGAGGATGTCCGGGCTGACACCACTGGCAATCAGTGCGTCCGCCACCGCGTTGGCACGCTGCAGCGACAGCTCGATCTCCATCCGGCGACCCTCGGTGCTCGAACGCGACACGTCAGACGGCAGGTCGTCGGGCGACGTGTGTCCCTTGACGAGGACGATGTTCCGAAACCCGCGAATCTTTGCGGCAACCTGACGTAGTGCGACGGCCGAGTCCTGCGACAGGGCGTCGCTGGTTGCGTCGAAGTGGACGCGTCCGCCCAGTCCAGCAAAGTCGCCGTCGCGGATGTTCATGACCTCCGGATCAGTTCCCTCGGCTCCCTTCGCCGCCGCCTCGGCATGGCCGGCTCCGCCTTCGCCTTTTCGCTTCATTTGTTCCAGCAGGCGATAGAGCTCCTCGATCCGCGTCTGCCGATCTGCATTATCGGCCATGGACGCACCGAACGCGATCTGGATGTCGCGGATGATCTCCTGCTGCCGAATCTCCTCCCGAGCCGCCTGCTCGGGGTTGCTCGTCGCATCTGGCTTGAGCACCCACAAGATGACGAACAGACCCATCATGCACATGAGCAAGTCGGCCAGCGTGAAGATCCACTCGGGGCACTCTTCACAGATTTCTTCGGGATCGCAGGCCATGATGGTGGTGTGAAGCTGAGAAGCTAGAAGTCAGAAGCTGGGCCGTATCACTCGGAGCGAAGGCGATGCTTCTAGTCCTCGCGAGCCATAGAAGCCTGCTTCGCCGTTGTCATAAAGCTGAGCAACTGCATTTCAACCACACGTGGGTTGTTGCCGGCCTGGATGCTGAGCAGGCCTTGCATCATGACCTCTTTGACAAACGCTTCTTCCTTTGAAAGCATGGCCAGCTTCTCGGCGATGGGGCCTGCGATAACGTTCTGGATCATGGCCCCGTAGAGCGTTCCCGTCAGTGCGACTGCCAACGCACCGCCGATGGCGGCTGGGTCGCCGTCTAGATTTTTGAATAGGGCAATCTGAGCGACGAGACACGCCAGCAGGCCACAACCCGGACCGAACTTGGCGACGGCCGCCCAGAAGTGTTTGCCGTGCTTGTGCCGCTCAAGCATGGCATCGATCTCGACCCGCAGGATCCGTTCGACCACCTCGGCATCCGTGCCGTCGATGGTCAGCTGCAGGCCGCGACGCATGAACGGGTCGGGGTGAGACTTGCTCGGTTCTTCAAGCGACAGCACGCCGTCCCGCCGGGCGGTTTCGGCATACTCGACGATCTCTTTGACGACGTGCTCCGCGTTGTGATGCTTGGCGAAGAGCATCTTCATAAAGCCCTTCATGCTGACCACGACGGCACTCAAGGGCGTTCCCGCGATGGCCGCGCCGACGGCGCAGCCACCGACGAGGATGACTTCCGTGGGCTTGATGTACGGGCCGATGGCGCCGTGGGTGACGTGCCACATGCCGAAGCCCAGAGAGCCCCAGGCGACGCTGTAGCCGATGATTGTTCCAAAGTCCATGCGAGCCGAGGTCGTTGAAAGATGAGCGGGTCGAGCGACGCCCGGCCATCCGTGGCCGAGCCTCCCGAGTCGTTATCGGCCGCGGCAGGTCGATCCCGTCAGTCGCCGCCGTAGCGTGCGACCATGCCACGTGCCCTCGTGCTTCAGGCGGCGGGAATCAACTGCGATCGTGAGACCGCGCGAGCCTTCGAGCTTGCCGGGGCCGAGGTCGAGACGAAGCACGTGAACACGCTCGATGCCAAGAAGCCGTTCGACGACTTCCAACTGCTAGCCATTCCCGGCGGCTTCAGCTACGGCGATGACGTCGCGGCCGGTCGAATCCTGGGCGATCGACTCGTCCGCGACTTCGGCGACGCGCTGCGGGCGTTCGTCGACCGAGGGCATCCGATCATCGGGATCTGCAACGGCTTTCAGGTGCTCGTCTCCGCCGGCATCCTGCCGGGAGGCGACGGCAGATCGGCCCTGGCAACCAACGCCGCCGGCCAATTCACGTGCCGCTGGGTCACGATGCAACGAGCCGAGGCGTCGTGCGTCTGGACGTCGTGCTTCAGTCCCGACGAGCCGTTCGAGCTTCCGCTGGCCCATGCCGAGGGCCGACTCGTTTCCGATCCCGCCGCCGTCGCCGGGCATCAGGCGTTGAGCTACCGCGATCCGTCGACGCCGCTTGCGGCCGACCTTCCGCCGAACCCCAACGGCAGCCTCGACGCGATCGCCGGTCTGACCGATACGACGGGCCTGGTCCTGGGCCTGATGCCACACCCGGAGCGCTATCTGGAGCATCTCATGCATCCGGCCTTCACGGCCAACCGTGCAAAGGGCATGAACATGACCGTCCCGACGGCAGGCCTGCGCATGTTCCAATCGGCGGTGGAGCGGGTTCAATGAATTGCTGAACCGCCATCGCCGGCCTGCTGCTCTTGGGCACAACGCGATCGGCTAATCTCAGTCATGTTCCGAGTGCTCATGGTCTGCCTTGGCAACATCTGCCGCTCGCCCGCGGCGGAAGGGGTGCTGCTGGCGCACCTGGAACGGCGGGGGCTGGCCGGCGTCGTGTCGGTCGACTCGGCTGGCACGAGCGCGTGTCACGTCGGCGATCCGGCCGACACCCGCATGCTGGAGGCGGCGGGGCGGCGGGGCTACGACTTGCCGAGCATCGCACGGGCCGTGCGGGACGAGGACGGGCGGACTTTCGACCTGATCCTCGCGATGGACCGGGAGAACCTGGCGAACCTCGATCGTCGGGGCTGGACGAGGGCGCGACTCCTCGGCGACTTCGTCCCCGGTGACGAGGCCCTGGAAGTGCCCGACCCGTACTACGGCGGCGACGACGGCTTCGAGCGCGTGCTCGATCTCCTGGAATCGGCCATGCCGGCCCTGATGGACGAGTTGGAAGCGCGAGTCAAAGGCAAGGGAGCGCGTGAGCGATGCGGCCGACCTGAAGCAAAGTGTCGAGGCGGCTCTTGGCGAGCGGGTCTTGTCGCACGAACGTCTCGGGGGCGGCTGCATTGCAATTGCGAGTCGGATGGAGCTCGCGGACGGTCGCGTCGTGTTTGCCAAGGGTGGTGCCGGCGCGGGCGTGATCGCATTGCCGAGGCCGACGTGACCTGAAGCGGCACCCGCGCCGTGTCCAGCAACGCCAGCAGCCGGACACGCAGACCGCCGCAGGCGTTCTTCTCGCGAATCAGGGCGGCATCGATGGAGTCTGGATCAAGTGTCATCTCAGCACTCAAGCCGTTGCTTCCAGACAGGGCCTATTCGACTGTTTCGACGCGGCAGAGCCGGGCCATCTCGCCGATCTCTGACGGCGTGGCGTGGCGTCCGGCGAGTGTCTCGCGCAGCACCTCGATCGACACATTGAGGCCGACGTGGCAGGCGGTAGCGGAAGCAGTCGACGACCGTATTGGCCGGGCCGACGACCGGCACCTCCCGACCATTGATGTCTCTACCCGCTCCATCTTGGCGATCAGGGCGTGGCTGGAACCGAGAACAATTCGCAGCGGCGGCTGGCCCACGGTGGGGCGGTGCGCACGGCGGTCGATCATCATCCACACCTCGTGCGGAAGCTGAGTGTTGATGGCGTGGTAGCTGAACGCCAAAAGCAGACAGATCACGCCCCGCGGGACCCGCGCCGATGCCTAAGCCAGGTCGACGTGTTCGGAGGGATTATGGTCCGCAAGGAGCATGACAACCACGTCCGACCTTCACGATATTGCCGGCCTCGACGAGTCGGCGGACCTGCTCGGGATAAACGCCATGTTCATTGTCATCGCATCGTCGCAGCACGCCCCGGCTGCGGGCGAGCGACAGCAGTGACGCGAAGGATGGCTGAGAAGAATAGACGATGTGTTGAGACCTTAACTACTAGTTCCGAAAGATGAGGTTCTGACAGATTTCAACTGCGAAAGCCTGAGAGCAATCTACCCTGGAGCAGAATGTCGTCATGCGCCCTGGCATCGCCCACCACCACCTTCGGCCGCAGCGTCCGCGCGTCGACGGGTACGAAGTCGACCAACCGCCGCACCGTCTTGTTCACCCACGTCGCTCCCCACCCCGCCCCGGCGTCTTCGGGCCGCCTGGGAACCGCACGATCCGATCTATCGCCACCTGCCCCCACACGAGCACTCCGTCACCCGCCGCCGCAACGAGTGCCCGGTAGAACACCTGGTCCGTCGGCGAAGTCACCGCCGCCACCACCCACGCAACCCCCTCGATCGCCGCCACCCCGTCCGAGCCCGCCCTGACCTGCCGCCGCGGCGACGCGGTGCTGATGCGTCCGCTCGTCCTGCACTCCTCCTAGCCAGCGACGAGCACCCACCGCCACCGCCGCGCCCTGCACCTGGAGTACGCCGTCTGCGCCCTCAGCAGTTGGCTTCGACCGTACGATTCGACGCGGCCTAAAGGGTCGGGTGCCAGGACACACGTGTAGTAAGAACGGCATCGCCGCACTTGTGATCTGATTAGTACACGTCGTGTAGTGGCACCCGGACCCCGGCGGAATGAACGATGTCCGGCTCTGTCTCGACCCTCTGATCGCAAGGCCGAAGGCGGGTGAGCGATCACGGCAAAGGCTGCCATTTAGAGCGGCCCAGATTCAGGTCTAGCGCTTTCAGCCGTTCACCGGCATCATCGGCGGCATGAGGGCCTATCCGCAGGAGTTGCGTGACCGGGTGCTGCTGGCCTGCGATGCCGGGCAGCCGACGAAGCAGGTTGCCGACCGCTTCTGCGTCAGCCCGGCGTGGGTTCGACGCCTCAAGCAGCGCCGCGCAGAGACCGGCGAGGTCGTCCCCCGCCCCGCCGGCGGCCGACGCTTCGGCAAGATCGAGCCGCTGAGGCTGGTGGTGCTGTGGGCGACCAAGAAGGACCGCACGCTCGACGAGTACGTCGCCGCCCTGGCCAGGGTCGGCACGCACGTCTCGGGCCAAGCGGTGAGCCGCTGGCTCATCAAGCTCGGACTCCGCTACAAGAAAAGAGCCTCGTTCCCATAGAACGTGACCGCCCGGACGTGGCCCGCCGTCGAAGGTGGTGGAAGCGATGGCAGGAGAAGCTCGACCCTTGGCGCCTTGTGTTCCTCGACGAGACTGGGCTCAGGACCGACATGACCCGCGCCCGCGGCCGAGCACCCAAAGGCGAGCGTCTGCCAGGGGCGGTCCCGTGTTCCCGCTGGCGGACGAGCACGCTGGTTGCCGCCCTTGACGCCAATGGCATGAGCTGCTCGATGGCGATGGAGGGGGCAATGAACCGCCAGAGCTTCGAGCTGTTCGTCGAGCAGGTGCTGGTGCCCAAGCTGTGTCCCGGGCAGATCGTGGTGCTCGACAACCTCTCGAGCCACAAGGGCCGCCGGACCCGCCAGCTCATCCGCGGCGCCGGCTGCCGCGTGGCGTTCCTGCCCCCATACGGGCATGACCTCAACCCGATCGAGAAGGCGTTCGCCAAGCTCAAGCAACTGGTGGCGGGAGCCGAGGCGCGGACGGTCGGGACGTTGTGGCAGGCGGCGGGCGACGTCGCCAACCGCATTACGGCGAGTGACGCCGCCGGCTTCTTCGCCTCGTGCGGCTACACGTCAGCCGCTACGCCTGAAAGCGGGCCGCTCTAGGTGGTACCGACATTCAGGCGCAGCGCGATCGTGCGGATGCCAGCAGCATGGCCACATGAGACGACGCCACGAGCTGACCGACGCCCAGTGGGAGCGGATCGAGCACCTTTTACCCGGCAAGAAGAGCGACCCGGGCCGCACCGCCGCCGACAACCGCACCTTCGTCAACGCCTGCCTGTGGGTGCTCAAGACCGGAGCGGCCTGGGCGGACCTGCCCGGAGCGGTTCGGCAAGTACAACAGCGATCTGGAAGCGCTACGACCGCTGGTCGGCCGCAGGCGTGTGGGAGCAGGTCGGCCGCACGCTGGGCGAGGACCTGACGCGTTGCGGCGGAAGGCCAGCAAGTGCAGCTCGACAGCACCACGGTCAAGGCGCACCCGACGGCGTCCACCGGCCGCCGCCTGGCGGGCGAGTCATAAAAGAGGCCGACGACCGCCGGTGCCTGGGCCGCAGCCGAGGTGGAGCCTGCACCAAGCTCCACGCCGCCCTGTGCGGCGTGACCGGGCGGCTCCTGAACCTGGTGCTGACACCCGGCCACCGCGGCGACTGCGCCGCAGGGCCGGAGCTGCTCGACGGCCTGAGGCCGTCGCTCGTCCTCGCCGACGGTGCCTACGACGCCAACGAACTCTCACGATCACGTGGCGGCCTTCGGCGGCGTCACCTGCATCAAGCCCACCCCGACGCGGAAGCGGAAGTGGCCCTTCGACGAGGAGGCGTACAGGCGTCGGAACGTGATCGAGCGGTTCTTCCGCCGGATCAAGGAGTGTCGGCGGGTGGCGACGCGGTACGAGAAGAAGGCCACCAACTTCGCCAGCTTCGTCTGGCTGGCAGCGGGCGTCACGGCATGAGATGAATGTCCGCGCTCCCTAGTGCGTACGAACAACGCCATGGCCCGGCAATAGAGCTCCACGGCGCGGCTTAAACCTTTGCCGGACGCCCACGAAGCCCGGCGGGTGTTGCTGATCGATGCCGACGACGGCGGTCGGGTTGCGACACGCGGGTTGCTCAAGCTAGCGCATCGCAGCCACGTCGAATCCGCCGAGAGCGGCGACTTGAAATATCAATCAGCTTGATCGAGCTGCGCTATGTAGATGGCTGCGAGCCGATACTCGTCTGCGTCCTGCTCAACTGCGACTTCACCGGCCGGCGTCCAGGTGCCCGAGTCGCTGCACCGGATCGCCGAACGGTGCGGCGGCGAGCTGCCGTGCCCGGTGATCGTGCTCAACGGCAGCGACGGCAGCGAGGGCGACGCGGGTCGAGGCGGTCTTCGGGCTCGGTGCAGGACCGCATCGCCAAGCAGTGGCTGAGCCCGCCGTTCCTTAGGCGGGTGCTGGAGAACGCCATCGAGCGGTTCTCGATGCAGCGGCAGCGGACGGTTGCCGGCGAATCGGCAGACATGGAAATTTGAGAAGTCGATCTGGCCACGCGAGACGCTGAGGTGGGACCCGCGGTGCCGCGAACCGTTTGGCCTCGCCGACCGTCGAGACGTCACGATGGGGTCGAGCAGATTCACCCGGAAGACCGGCCGCTCGTGGAGCGGGCAGTTGCCGAAGCGACCGACCTGACGGGCGACGGCAGGTACGACGTCGAGTACCGGGTCATGCCCGGCGGTGAGGCGGCCTGGGTGCGGGCGGCCGGCCGGGCCGTATTTGGGGCGGGTGACAACGGCGACCTCGTCCCCGAGCGGGACGGCGACGGCCATGTGACGACGGTGTCGAGCGTCACCCGCGACGTGACTGAGCGGCACGCGAACGAGCAGGCCCTACAACGCAGTGAGCGTGACGTGCGGGCGATCACCGATGACACGCCCGACATCCTCGCGCGGTTCGACCGCGCCCTGCGGCACCTGTCTGTCAACGAGGCGGTCGTCAATGCGACCGGCCTTCAGCCCGACAAAATCAACGGCCGCACCAACGACGAGGTCAATCGCCCGCCGGCGGCGATGATCCGCCGCAACGTCGAGTCGGAGGGCCGGCTGATGGAGGACCTGCTCGACCTGACGCGGGTGAGCCAGGGGAAGCTGGAGCTCAACCTGGGCACCGTCGACGTGCACGAGATGATCACGCGGGTCGTCGAGATGGTCGCCGCCGGCGGGGTCGGCCGACCGTGTCGGACGCACGCCGCGGGTAAAGCTGCGGGCGCCGCTCATCAAGAACCACCTCAACACGGCAAAGATGATGGCTCGCCTGCTGCGGTCGCGGGACACGACGGTCAGGACGGCCTACACCGTTGCCGCCGGCCTCCGCACCGCCACGGCCGAGCCGATTGACATGATTGTCAGCGACCTGGGTCTGCCCGACCGCAGCGGGCTCGGCCGAGCCCGAGCGCCCGCGTGCATCACAAGTGACGCCGGATCATTGGTCGACCGACGGACTTTCTATGGTATAGCTCCTCTGTGCGAGAGCCTCAACCTTCTCCAGCTAGTGACGGCGAGTCCGATCATGCCGCTCTCTTCGAGCAGGTTTACGGTGAGCTGCGTCGGCTGGCGGGCAGATACATGCAACGCCAGAACTCGGACCACACGCTTCAGCCGACGGCCCTCGTGCACGAGGCTTATCTTAAGATTGCCGGAGCCGACGATGCTCGCTTCTACGATCGCAGCCACTTCTGCGCCCTCGCCGCGACGGCAATGCGACAGGTGCTGGTCAGTCACGCACGTGGCAAGAATGCGGACAAGCGGGGCGGCGATGTCGATCGTCAACGCGTGACGCTCGACGCCGCCGTCGCCGGCATGCGCAAGGGCGGCGTCGAACCGATCGACCTCGACGATGCGCTGACACGGCTCGCCGAGTTGAACACGCGTCAGGCCCGCGTGGCCGAGCTGCGGCTGTATGGCGGCCTCGACATTGCCGCAATCACAATCGTATTGGACGTGTCGGCTTCGACGGTCAAGAACGAGTGGGCCTTTGCCCGCGCCTGGCTCAAGCGGGAACTGTCGAAGTAGTCTCAATCCTCCGCCGCCTGAGCGCGAGCCGCCCGCAAAGGACGCCCCCTGTGGCCGCGGCCGTCTCGGGGATCGGCGTCGCGATGATCTCGTACTGGCCGATCACCGGTGCCATGACAGATTTGTTGCAGGCCGCTGCGTCGGTCGTGGAGGTGTGGGTCGGCGCCGGAAAGCCGATGCGGACCAGGTTCAGGTCATGCATACGCGTGTTGCTGAAGTTGTTTCTGAAGTTGGCATGCGCCAGCCCGCCGGACGCCTCCATGTGAAGCAACGCCGTCATGGCCAAGAAACGTTGAAGCCGTTCCCAACCGAGTGCTGCGGCGGGCATGGCCCGACGGATTCTCTTACATACTTTGTCCATCCCGACGCTCGTTCGCGTTAGAAGGGGGAAAGGGCAGGGTCTTGCGAGCAGATTCATGAGTGAACAGCAACGACACGAGCAACTGGCCGCGCTGTTCGCCGAAGTGAGCGAACTGCCGGCCGAGCGGCGGGACGCGTTTGCCGTCGAAGCGTGTGAAGGCGACGAGGAACTCCTGGCCGATCTGCGATCGTTGCTCGCCGCCGACGCGGCCGACGTGCCGTTGATGGACGTTCAGCCAACCCTCGGCTGGAAGGAGGAAATCGTCGAACAGGTCGGCCCGTACCGCATCGTCGGCACCCTCGGCGAGGGCGGGATGGGCGTCGTCTACGAGGCCGAGCAGGAAGAGCCGCTCAAGCGTCGCGTAGCTCTCAAGGTCATCCGCCTCGGCATGGACTCGCGGGCCGTCGTCGCACGGTTTGAGGCCGAGCGGCAGGCGCTGGCACGCATGGAGCACGGGGGCATCGCCCGCGTCTACGACGCCGGCGTCACGGATCGCGGGCGGCCGTGGTTCGCGATGGAGTTCGTCGACGGCGTCTCAATCACCCGCTACTGCCGCGACAAGCGATTGGACCTCGCGGCGAGGCTGAAGCTTTTCTCGCAGGTCTGCGACGCCGTCCAGCACGCGCACCAGAAGGGCGTCATCCACCGCGATCTCAAGCCGGGGAACGTGCTCGTGACAGAAGTCGACGGTAAGCCGGTGCCGAAGGTGATCGACTTCGGCATCGCCAAAGCCGTCGGCGAGAAACTGACCGACCTGACGCTCCACACGCAGCACGGTCTGATGATCGGCACGCCCGGGTACATGGCTCCGGAGCAGACGAAGATCGAGCAACACGCCGACACGCGGGCCGACGTCTATTCGCTGGGCGTGATTCTCTATGAAATGCTCGCGGGTCGGCTGCCGTTCGCGGACGAGGACTTCAAGACCGCCGCACTCGACGAGATCCACCGCATCATCCGCGAGGTCGAACCACCTCGGCCGAGCCGGGCGATCCATATGCCCTCAAGCGAGGACGCCGGCAAGACCGTCGCCCGCCGGCTTCGCGGCGACCTCGACTGGATCGTGATGCGGTGCCTGGAAAAGGAGCGGAGCCGTCGCTACGGCTCGCCGCAGGAGCTGGCCCGCGACGTCGGCCGATACCTCAAGAACGAGCCCGTCGACGCCGGCCCGCCGACGGCGCGGTACAAGGTTGGCAAGTTCGTCCGCCGCCACCGCCTCGGTGTCGGTCTGACCGCCGCGGTCGCCGTGGCCACGTTCGGCGTGACGATCACGCTGGCCGTTCTGCTCGGCGTCGCCCGCGAAGCACGAGCCGAAACTGAGCGGGAACGCCAGGTCGCCGTTGCCGCCGAGGCGGAGGCGACGGAGCAAGCCGAGATCGCCCGCGCGGTCAACGACTACCTCACGAACGAAGTTCTCGGGACCGCCGCCGGTGCCGGCGTAGTCGCGGCCGGACCGAAGATGACGCTGCGCCAAGTGCTCGATGCCGCCTCAGCCAGCATTGCCGGCCAGTTCGACCGACCTCGCAGCGAGGCCGCCATCCGCATCGCGATCGGCCGCAGCTATCTCCAGCTGGAAGCTTTCGTCAAGGGGCTTGAGCACCTTGATGCCGCGGTTGAGCTCTTGGAACCAGAACTGCCCGCCGACGATCCCGAATTGCTTGAAGCCGAATACTGGGCCGCCTACGCGCGGTACGCGCTCAGGCAGTATGACGAGGCCCGCCGGCGTTTCGTCCCGCTCTTGACCCGCTCCGAAGCCGTCTTCGGCGCTGACGACGACCGCGCGGTTCGCATCCGAAGCAACCTCGCCAGCATCGCTGTGGTAGAGGGCGACTACGACGCGGCCGTCCCGCTGTACGAGGAGCTGCTCGCCCTCCGGTTGCGGACAAGCGGGCCAGACAGCGTGATGACGCTCGAGACCCGCGGCGAGCTAGGCGAGTTGCTGGGCGTGCTGGGCCGCTTCGACGAAGGCCGCGAGCACATGGCCGCGACCGTCGAGGGCCTCCGTGCCGCGACCGCCGAGCACCACCCGCGCGTCCTGAATTTCACGAGTCGCCTGGCCTTTCTGGAGCTGAGCGCCGCCATCGCCGCGGCCGCCGAAGGCGACGCCGCAGCCGAAGCGGCGGCCGTGCAGCGGGGCATCGACCTTCTGCTGCACAACCTGGAACCGATCATCGGCCACCACGGCAGCGAACACAGCCAATCCATGTTCGCCGGTAACACGTTGTCCCAACTGCTCCAGCGTGCCGGCCGCGCCGAGGAGGCGGCGCAAGTTGCGGCCGACCTCATCGCCCTCCAGCGGAAACGCATTGCGCCCGACGACCCCACGCTCGGCAACAGCCTGCTGCGTGCGGCCCGGCTCGCCCTTGTGCAAGGACATCTCGACAAGGCAGACGCGTACCTTGCCGAGTCCCGCCGCATCCTCGTCGACGCCCGCCGCGGCACGCCCGATGAAGAACGCATCCCCAACGCCATCCGCGTGCTCGACGGTCTCGCCGCCGACATCACCGCCGCCCGCGCGACGACGCGGCCGATTCCTGACTAGCGCAACAGAAGCGGGTCGTGCCCACGCACGGCCCGTGTCCATTGTCTCCCATTCCGCCTCACGTTGTCCGACGCCGACGCAGCGTGGCCAAGCCAAGCATCGTCCGGCTCGCCAATGCCGCGCCCGGCTCCGGCACGACGACACTCGCCAGCAGGTTCCCGCCGACGATGAGATCGATCTCCGGGTTCTCGCCCAGGCTGCCGTTGAAGATCAGCGGCCCGCCGAGCGTGAACAAGGTCAGCCCGTCGCCGAGATCATTTGCGGCGAAGCTGGCCATGCTGCCCGAACCCAGCACCAGGTTCACCGGGTTCGCCGACGGATCGGTCGGAGCATTGTTGGCGATCAGGGTGAGCGTGCCCTCGTCGAGCCTCAGCGTCGTGCCGGAGCTGCGAGGGACGAGCCTCTCTCGCCGCCGATTCCATCTTGGCCGCCGTGCGTTGCTTCTGGGTGGTACGCCTTGAGCGGCCGCTCGCACTTTAAGGTCAACCCATGTGCTCTCTCGCCGCACTCGCGCTCGCCGCCACCGTCTCGTCCGCGGCGGCAACCTTGGCAACGGCTCCATCACCATCACCGCCGTCCACGTGCTCGAACCCACCGCTGGCCTGACGCTGCTCGGATTCGCCACGCTCCGCCGCCGCGTCCGGTGGTTTCCCGCCGGTCGCATTGACGCATCAGCAGATTTGCGATACTGAAGCGATCCCTCATAATCTTGCCGAGGGCCGCTGAACGATGCTTTGGAAGTTCCGAAGGGGTTGGGGGCCACACACGTAGAGAGACAGACAGAATGCGACATCATCATTGCAGCGGCCGCCACGGTCGCTTGCTCCTCCGCCGCCTTCGCCGGCGAAGTCACCGGTTTCAACGGCTGGGGCGTCCACGGCGGCAGCGTCACCGTCAACCCAGACGGCTCCATCACCGGCAACCACGGTGACAGCGAGTTGGACACGCCCAAGTACCACTGGAACAAGTCGGACTGGACCGGTCGCAACGGCCGCAAGGCGTTCTACAGCACCGCCGAGTTGAACGGTCGCCCGGTCAGCGACATCCTCAGCATCGACTACGCGGTCTCTGGGCCTTCTGACAACCGCGACGACGTCTACTTCAACATCATGATCGAGGACGCGGGCGGGGCAAGGGCCATTCTCGCACCTCGTTACCTCAGCGACACTTCGAGCGGCTTCTCCCGCGACGGCACTGCCGGCCCGCAACGACTTCTCCGTCTTCGAGGCCGAGGCCGGCTGGACCGGTCCGACAGGCTCTGGCTCCGCGGAGTTCGATGACGTCAAGGACTTCATCATTTCGTCCCGGCCGGGCACGGAGCTTCCTGACACGCTGAATGGCGATGCAACGAGCCAGACCGACTCGTCCTACCAGTTCTCGAACTGGGCCGCCTGGGCCGATCAGAGCGCCTGGCTTCGACAGCGGCTGGGAGCTCGACGGCGTGATGCTGTCGTTCGGCCAATCGACCGGCACGCCCGAAGGCAGCTTCACGACCGTCTCCAACTTCGCCGTCACCGTCGTCCCCGAGCCGGTCGCCGCCCTGGGCGGCATGTCGCTCCTGAGCCTCATCGGCCTCCGTCGTCGCCAGTCGGCCGTCGCCTGACGCAGGCGATCCCTCGGCAACATTCGTTCGACGAAAACACGGCCGGAACACGCAGTGCCTGGCCCACGCGGCCCGCTTTTCCATCCCTCGCCCGCCGGCCTCGCCTCGCGAAGCCGGCGGGCGGTCTCGTTTCGACGATGACCTTCACCGTAACGAGTAGGTCCCGTGTCTCCAGAGGCGGGACCTATCCTTCTATATATAAGCCGTTCACCTATAGAGATGCGGTGCATCTTTGCAGCGACGCGTGGAGACGTTCTAAGGATGCTTCGCATCTCTGTCAGGTTCCGCCATGTCTCTATACAACAGTTAGACATTCCTACAATATTCGAGCCTCCGCCGTAGGGTGCTCCCCGGCCCACCGTTCCGCGGAAGATGAAAGAATAATGGACGAGGCTGGGCGTCATCATTAGCGCCAGGCCTCATGCTCGGTCGCCGGACGGTGGGCGTGGTGGTCCTGGGCCGACTTGACGAAGTCGGCTCATGCACTGTGCCGACGACGGAGGACGATGGTGCCGAGCAGCGCCATTCCACCGAGGGCGGCGACGGGTTCGGGGATCGGCGTGCCGCCGACGATCTGGAACTGGCCGATGACGTCACCGGAGCCGAAGTCAGTGTCGCCGGCGATGATGTGGCCGATCGTGCCAGGTTGAAAGACGGGTGCCGGCTCGCTGCCCGAGTCGATGAAGTCGATGACACCGACCCCGGTGAACGCGGGCTGGTTCGTTGCAAATCGCTGCGTCCAGCCAGTGTCGTCCGAATAGAGATTTAAGTCGCGTAGACCGACGCCGCCGAAATCGTTGTCGTAGTTGGTATATTCCCTGTTGAAGAAGGCGGCAGAACGTGGCTCCAAACCCGTGAATGAGCCGAAGACGTTTGATGCGCGGAAGTCCTCTGCAAAGAACCCGATCAGTGTGACGCCATCGAACATGTCCGATGTGGAGTCGTCAGTGATTGAGCTCGCCCCCGTTGGCGTAAGCGTGACGGCGGATGGATCACTGACGTCGATCTCGAGAAGGATCGTCCCCGCCGATGCCGGCAGGACGGCAGCGAGCAGACAGACGGCGGCAAGGGCGTAGCGGCGGCAGCGGGTGAGAAGGTGGAACATGAAGTCTCTCCGTGAAGGTGTTGAGAAGCGGGCACGCACACGCGGATGGAGCGGCCTCATCACGAACCACGCGAACGGCGGCAGATGCGGCCAGATATTCTGTGTTGAGAACGACAAAAGCCCCACGACGACCAAGGTCAATGCAGGGAAAAGAGAGCGTTCCGCGGATCTACACGGCAGCTCGACGGCGACGGAGGACGATGGTGCCGAGCAGCGTCATTCCACCGAGGGCGGCGACGGGTTCGGGGATCGGCGTGCCACCGACGATCTGGAACTGGCCGACGACCCTACCGGAGCCGTTGTTGCCGTAGCCGACGAGGATGTCGCCGATGAAGCCGTTGGTGAACTCGGGCGGCGTGAAGCCGTCGCCGAAGAAGTCTTCGAAGGTGAGATATCCCTCGCCCGTGAAGGCGGCTTGCGTCTTCTTGAAGCGTTGACGCGGGCCCCTACCGGAGCCTTGCTGATAGAGATTGACGTCTCGAAGTCCGACGCCGGTGAACCCGTTGTCGAACGCGTTGTAGTTCGTCCCCGCTCCGGCCGGTATGAGCGGCTCGGGTCCCTGGGTGTATACGCCTTGGAAGGCAACCACGTCCGCATCGAAGTCGGAGGCGAAGAAGCCCTTCAGCGTAATGCCGTCTCCGATGCGGGCCGAGTCGTCATCGATGAGCGAACGTTCGCCGGTGCTGGTGAGGGTCACTTCGTTGGGATCGCCGACATCGACTTCGAGCAGGATGGTTGCCGCCGACGCCGGCAGGGCGGCGGCGACGAGCAGGCAAACGGCGGCAACGGCAACGCGGCGGCAGTGGGTGCGGATGTGGAACACGAGGTCTCTCCGTTAGGGTCAGAAGGCGGGCGCCCGCACACCACGAAGGGGCGGCCCCACCAGCGACCACGCGAACGGCTGCCGAAGCGGACAAAGATTCTGCCGAACAGGATGATGAGCGTTGCGGGGGCCGAAGCGACAAGAGTGGCCGTCGGTTCAACAGCGATGCCGGCTCAGCAGGCACACTTGCCGGCGGAGAATGTTCCTACACGATGTTGCGTCGCTCGTTTCGAAAAGATGCTGGTCAGCACGACGGGCAGAACGCCAGCAGAATACCAGTGTTCGTTACACAAGTTCGCATCCGTCCGCTTTCGCTTGAGCGGCGACCAAAAGCTGTCCGTAAAGGAGCTTTCACACTCGGAAGTTCGTCCTTTGCAGGAGGGCAAACAAGTCCGGGAGGCGGATCAATCCGGCCGATGATGCTCAGCCGGAACTGATCGGCGGCGCCGCTCATCCCGTCTCGCTCGTCGATCAGCAGTAAAGACCGACGCGTTCGGCCACACGCAGCCACGGCGGCGGCTCGGCCGCCTGTATCCGCACCGGCTTCGGTGCTGCCGGCATCGGCCGTTCGTCCAGCACCTGACACGGTGCATGGACTTTCCGGTAAAGCCGGCCGCTTCCGAGAGAACCTCGTCTGCGGCAATCTCGAGCATCACGCCGTGCGAGGTCAGGATCTCAACAGGTTTGAGCCGGTCGACCTTCAACGCATTGCATCATTGGGGGCCAAAGATCGTGCCGGTAGCTTCGCCGGACCTTGGGCCGATAATGTACGTTATGTGAAGCGATCTCAACTCGCTGCTAAGCGCCGACGTTCGGCTGATATGGTCGATCGGTGTCCGTCTGCAGGCACCACTTCAGGAGTTTCAACATCAGGCCCTGCTGCACCTCGGCCAAGGCGGGATCGTCGAATCGGTTGTGCAACTCCCAGCGATCCGTCGCGACTTCGTACAGCTCGTGGTCGTCGGTCTCACGGATGACTAGCTTGTGCGTGTCGGTGCGGACCATCCTGGCCCTGCGCCATCGACGATGGGCATTTCGCGTACGTGAGCTGCTTGCCGTTGGTGCCGTCGTAGGTCATGCGACTCCGCATCTCAGCTTCGTGGCCGCCCTCGGCGAAGACGGCGTCGCGGAGCTGGTCGACCTCGCCACGGAGCAACGGCGTGAGGTCGTGGCCGTGGATGCCCCAAGTCGGCTCGAAGCCCAGAAGGCTCAGGAGCGTTGGTGCGAGGTCGATCGTGCTCGTGAGCGATGAGACGGTTCGACCTGCGGGCAAGCCGGCGCCCGCTAGGACGCACGGGACATGGGTGAGGCAGTCGGCGAAGGTTGTATCCCACTTCTCCGGCAACCCATACTGCCCGGCGAAGTCGCCGTGGTCGGACCATAGGAGGATGATCGTCTCGTCGAAGAGACCCTGCTCCTTGATGGTCGCGACGAGTCGGCCGACCTGATCATCGATGCGGGCGATCATGCCGTAGTAGACCGCCTGCATCTGGCGTAACAGCCCGGGATCTGGCGTTGTGCCGGTCCGGTGCAACCTCTGATGTTCGAGGGAGATCGACGGATTCTTCGGGAGTTCATGCGGGAACGCTTCTATATCGTCCGGGTGATACTTTGAAAACCATGGCTCCGGGGCCATGTAAGGCGGGTGCGGCGCTTCGAGGTTGATCTGTAGAAAGAACGGTCGATCAGGATCTCTCACCTTCGTCAGATAGCGGATCGCCTGCTGCGTGTAGGCCTCATCTGCAAAATGCCCGTCGATGTCGCCGATGTAATCGACATCCTTGGTCAGCGGGCGATCGAGATCGGCATTGCGTCGCTGCTCATCGGTGATGCCGCTCGACGATCGCGCTTCGTCGTACAAGTCGCGAAACTCGGTCGTCCACGAATGATGATCTACCTGGAGCCCCTCCTCTCCGGGCGCAAGTTCTGACGACTTGTGGCTCGCGTCGAGCAGGTTCTCCCAGCAGTGGTTCTTGCCGAACAAGGCAGACTGGAAGCCCTTCTTCTTAAGAAGCGACAGGACGTCAGGCTGATCTACCGGGAGGTGCTGGAAGATGTTGCGAAAGCCATCCGTGTGCGAATACCTGCCCGTCATGAGGCTGACACGGGCCGGCACGCACTTGGGGAAGTTGGTGAAGTGTTGCGAGAGGTTCACGCCGTCCGCCGCCAGAGCGTCCATGTTCGGCGTCTGGATGTCACGGTTCAGACCGTTGGCCGCGAGGCAGTCGCCCCGCATCTCGTCGGTGCAGAGAATGATCAGGTTCCTTGCCACTGATTCTCTTTCAGGATCTCGACCCGGATATTATCTACAAGGGCCGTGTTGGAACCGAGGCCGGGCTGAGCGATGACCTCAAGTGCATCGACTCGACATCCTCCGGGATGTCGAACTCTGCGGCGATGTTCTTGAACTCTCCGACAGGCCCGGCCAGGCCGAGCGGCGTCCACAGAGGCCAGGCATCCGTGGCGAGAATCGGCGTTCCGTCGCCGCTGATGCCGATGACGACCGCAGGCCAATTTGCCTCGACATCATCGAACGATTGGTAAGCGATATCTGCGGAGATTCGAACTCTCTTGCCTGCAACGGCCGACGCATCCAAAGTCTGGACAGCGGACGCCGTCGCCGCCGTCTCTGATTTCGGGGAACCTGCGACGAGGGCATGACCCCCATTCGGCGACACGCCGAGAACTGCGCCGCTCCAACTAGAGTCGCCTGCCTCGAAGTCGCCATTCACAACAATGTCAGCGTTCGTCCAACGGTCGTCATGCTTCTCCTCCCACTGAATGGCGAGGTCGTCGATGAACCATGATTGCTTTTCTCCGTTGTAGCTCGAAAGGAGAACCTCACTCGCCCGCAGATACGGGTATGGTTCCACCATGTCGAACTCACGTTCGTAGTAGGTCCACTCCTCACTTGGCTCGATCTTGATTGTGTGGATGATTTTCCGGGTCGTCTTCGGATCATCCTCCGCCGATTCTGTCGGCGTGATGACGTTGATGTCCAGCGTCTGCGGAAGGGCAGACATGGCCCAGAAGCTGACTTTCGCCTTTCGCTTTGCCGGAAGCAGAAGCTCTAGGTGCTGATAGCCATTGCCGATCTCCCATGAACCAGATCCGCCCTCTGTGTGATTGACAGCCCTTGAGATCTTGCACTTGAGGTCGGTGCTGTACATGCCACCGATGAATGAGGCTTCAAAGTCTCCAGGCCAATAGCCGTTGGGGCCGTAGTCCGTCGCCGAAGCTACAGAGATGCCCACGCCGGCCAAAGCAGCACATGAAAGCAGGTAGCAAAAGGTGGTCACGGAGAGATCCAATCGGTGAAACGCCGAAATCAGGCGTTGATGAAGCGAACCAGGCCAGACAGCCAGCCGGCAGAGTGTGGAATCCAGTCTTCATCCGTAAACGACGACGGAGCGTCATTATCCGGAGTCGGGGCTGCGTCAAACTTGAACTGGCGACCCACGGAGAATCCGTTGCAGATCACGCCCCGTGTCGCGAACCACGTCCCGGCCGTTCGTGCTCCGATGCCGTGGATCATGCTGACGGGAAGCTGCACGATCAGGGTCGATGTCGGCGCGGTGCACTATGCAGCCGGTCTTAATGGCATCCGCGGTCAACCCGGCGTTCAGGCCGGCAATCCATTGGAGGTTGCCATGAGCGATGTCCAGTAATGCATGATTTCGCGTTATCTCGAACAAGGTCATCGCCAGCGCCGCCGTAAGCCCGTAGATGGCGTTCATGCCATGAAAAGGTCCCGGAAACCACAGGGGCCCGTCGTCGCCGAAGATGCCTTGCGGGACGATTCCGAACGGGTTGGCCGCACAGCCGGGAATGAGGAAACCGTCGGCGAACTGCTCGAGACACTGTCGCCAGTTGTCGGCTTCAGGGTGGTCCGGCCACGCGTGGATCATCTCTGCGAAGACGATCAGATAGTGCGGAAACGACCCGCCGGCATCAACGCCGAAGACGCCGTCCATGATGGAGTGCGTCCACGAGTTTTCTGTGAACTTGCTCGACGCAAATTCACGGAAGTGCCCGTAAAAGCCCGCCTCCGGCTCATCGGCCGAGACTTGTCGGTCGACAATCTGCCGAGCGAAGCCGACGCACTCGGCCTGAGCACCGGGGTGCCCCGCCAGATGAGCCTCAAAGGCCCCCCAGCACAGCATCACCAGATCCCGCGTAGGCCATTCGTCCTTGGGCACGGGTGTGTTCTCTGCCAATCCACGTTGGAAGCGGGAGAAGCCGTGATCGCCCAGCGGGCGGGCATCTTCCATCAACCATCGCCAGGTTCTGTCAGCGGCTTTCTGATAAAGCTGACGCTTGTCCGCATTGGCATCGGAAAGAAGCCGGCCCGCGCGACGCCAAGCGACGACGGCCTTGTTCGCATCGTTCGGTAGAATCTCTTTCTCGTGGCCGATGATGTCGTGGCACAATGCACCGTCTGCCTCGCCCCGCTGCGAGGCCACTTCTTGCGTGGCAACCAGGTAGTCGCAGCCGTTGATCACTTGCGCCTCGATCTGGTCTCGCACGGAGTCGTCTAGAGACGCACGTTCGAGCACGTCGAGCAGGCCCAGAATCATGGAGGATTGGGCGTTGCTCTCCTGCCACATGGCGCCGGCGTCCATCCAGCCGCACTTGGCCTTGGCCATGGTTTGCCGGGACTCCAGCATGCCGATCGTCATCGGGATGAGCGTCGCGTTCCAGAGCACGTTCTGCTTGATGCACAGGCCGACGTCGTTCAGCAGTTCCCGGTCGCCGTCGACGAGAGAAACGTCGTATATCGCTTCAGGCAAATCCGAATCGAAGTCGGCAATCCACCAGTGACTGCCCCAGATCGTTCCCCAGTAGCGAAGGCCACACTGGTGCTGTTGGCCGTCGCCCGCGGTAAGACGGCACCGGGCGTTGTCGGCGACGAATGTTGAAGACGTGGAGCGGACGATGACGCGGACGGGTCGACCCGGCTCATAACCGACCTGCGAGAACAGGAGGCCGTGGATCCCCGCGTCGCCGTCCGCGCCTTGGCGGCCGTCGGTAGTCGTTCGCACTCCGCTCATTCGGCCTCACGCGCCGCCAAAAAGCCGAGGTAGAAGTTCACTGGACGGAAGGTCTGATGAACGGTGTACTCGTTCATGGAAGGGAAGAGGTAAATGTCGACATACCACTCCGCCGACGGCCACGTCCGGCTGGCCGGCTCCATGTCGCCCAGGTGCCACTGGTGGACCCAGCCGTCGAAGGCGAATCCGCCGTTGGCGTCGTAGGGGCCGTAGACGGTCGTACCGACCGGCGGATCCTGATTGGTCATGCGGCTGTCGATGTGCAGCGGTGCCTGCGGGTACTGGTAGCCCATGCCGGTCGTGAACGTCATGTTCAACGGGTTGGCACCCCACGCGTAGTTTGCTGCAACCAGGGCCGCGTGAAGATATTGCTCGTCGCCGGTCAGGGCATAAGCCCGCGGTAGCACGCTCCCCACCGCCGTCTCGGGCACCGAGTAGTAGGCCAAGTAGCCCATCATCGGGATGCCCGGCGCGACCGTCGTGATGCCAAAGGCGTTGCCCGCGGCAAAATCCATCGCGACGCGAGCGGACCCTTCGACGGCCTCGACGCACTTGGTCCGAATGTCGCTGTCACCCAGGTCGTCAGGCAAGGAGGCGTAGGCGTATCTGGCAAGCCACCCTTGCGTGGGATTGCCGGGCTGGATGTTCTTGAAACGGTTCCGTCGCGAGGGCGGCCTCGTTGAAGCTGCTCGTCGCCGGTGGCGTGATAGAGCTCGACCGCCGCGACGGGTGCCCACTCGGCCATCTCCGTTCTGGCACTTGACTCGTTGAACATCTTCCCATGAACACGCTCTTGCTCGAAGATGCGCTCCGCGTTGGCTCCGGCCCAGTCGAACGCGCGGACCGCGGTTTCGATGTACTTCTTACCCATGGCCGCGTCGTACTTCTGGATGAGGCGACCTGCTTTGGCCGCATTGGCGGCGTACTGGTAGCTGCTGACCGGGTCCGGGCCGAGGGCAGCGATGAGCAGCGTCTCCTGCCAACTCGCCTCGGCAGAACGCGGGTGCTCTGTCGACTCGATGCCCCCGCGGACGCCGCCGTCGGCTTCCTGCATTCGGCGGTAGCAGTCCAGGTTCCACAGAGCCTCGTTCAAGACGTCCGGAAGCGCGTCGGTCGACTCGCCTTCGGGCAGCTTCAGTTCGAGGTTCTCGAAGTACTCCGGGTACATGTCGAGCAACTCGAGGTGGTCGTACGTCGAGGCCAGGTGTTGTGAGCGACGGTCCCAGTCGCCGGCATCCATGTAGCCGCCCCAGGCTTGATCCGTCTCGACGGCCTCTAACGCTTCCATGCCGCCCTCTTCAAAGATCTGGGCGAGTTCGTTCTGGACGGGCGCGGTGTAACCGGCCAGGCGCGTTGCGTTGATTTTGTAGACCTTTACCCCGTCGTCCGGATGCATCGGGCGAGGGCGAACGTAGTCGCTCAGCGGGGGCGACAGTGCCACGCCACTGCGGTGAGCCAGGTAGCCGTGCATCGACGTCTTGAACGCGTCGACGTAGGCGTTGTCTGCGATGTTGACCGGGAACGAGCAGCCGATGCCCGGGACGTACACGCGATACTCGCCGGGCGTGTTGAAGTCGGAGAAGTCGAGGTAGTAGACGTTGGTGCCGACGTGGTTCTTTACGGTACGAAACTGCTCGTCCTTGTCCGCAGCAAAGCCCAGTTCGATAGAGCCGGTAAACACGGTCTCGTCGGTCGCGTTGTCAATGAGTTCGAACGATGACGCCTCGAACTTGGTCGCCCCGCCCGTGCCCTGCCACAGCGAGAGGTAGGCACGCTTGTACGGGTCGCTCGGCCGGTAGCCGATCTGGTTGGCGTGGACGGAGTCGCTCCGCTGATCACGCGGGGAGAAGGTGAACGTGACCTGCTCCGCCTTCGTGTTCACGCCGGGAAAGGCGACGGTGTACGTCGCACCCACTTCCAGCGCTTCCTCGAAGTTGAGGTAGACGATGTGCTGCGCCGACTTGCTCGAGTCGAGCGTGTTCTGGTCCGTCGGCTTCGACTTGATCGCCACCGACGCGGGCTTGGTCGGCTCTGACCAGCTTCCGCCCGAGATCCGATAGGCCTCGGGAGACGCCGCGGTAACGACCGTCAACGGATCGCCTGTGGTTTCGAATCGGACGAGGAACGGCGTCCAGTCGCCATACGCCTCGCCGTACTCGCCGTAGGGGACGAGACGGCCCTGCTCGTTCTTCCGGTGAAGAACCTGCGTTCGCGGCTCGCCGTGACGACCTCGCCGTCCTTCCAGACAAGGATGTCCGCGCCGGCCGTGCGGATCTCGTCGCCGGGCATGGCTTCGTATGGCTCCTGATCGAACAGCTTCACCTCGCGGGCATCGATCGTGACTGCCAACGTGTTCGGCGTCGCGGCCATGATGCTGACGACCTCCGGGCTGCCTTCGCCGCGGGTGATGTTGGCCATCGCCTCCTTCACCTTCGCGTCTCTGGCCGCGGCTGCCTTCTGGTTGCGGGCGGCGCGGGCGGTGGCGTCTTCGGGTGTGCTCTTCGCCCTGGCCTCGCCGCGACCCGCAAACGAAATCTGATCGAGATACAGGTCCGTCGTCTCAGGCTTCCAGTTGCCCTGCAATTGGACGGTCGAAAGCTTGGCCGGGTTGAAGTCACCGTCGCCGAGCGTCTCGGTACCCGTCGGCTCAAGCATTTGGAACTCGTCCGAGCTAACGCCGCCAAGATCGTACGAGAAAGCGAGGATCTTCTTGTCTGAGTCGACCAGCTGAAGGCGAATCTTGTCGGCCGCGTTGGCGTCGCCGACCTTCGCATGAAGGACCGGCACCTTCCCGGCGAAGCCCGAGTAGTCGCCGTTGATGAAGTAGATTGCACCGCCCTGTCCGCCGTTGGTGTTCAGGTGCAGCACGCCGTCTTCGACATCGGCCTTGTCTTCAAAGTCGCCGAACGTGACGTTCGGCTTCTTGTTGAACTCAGTCAGGAGCTTGGGCCCCTCGATGTCGTCAGGCGAGATGATCTCGAGGTCATCGAACCAGACCGTGCCGGTGCCGTTGATCGAGACGACGACGAAGAAGATCTCGGTGTCTTCGGGGGCCGTGGCCTCGCCGGCGAACGACTCCCAGCTCATGAGGCCGTCGGCGCGGGCGATCTCCTGCCACGGCGTCTTCGAAGCGGCCGAGAGAAAAGCGACCGCGGCGTAATCAATGTCGCCCTCGCTGTTGAGCTTGCCACGGATGCCGATCTTCTCGCCGGGCGTCACCTCGACTCTGAACAGCGCCTGCCCTTCGGCACCATCGGGCCCGGTGTCAATCCGCAACGACCGGGGGCCGCTGGCGAAGTTGTCAGAGTCGACGGCGAGCTTGACCTCGCCGGACTGCATCTGTGTCTCCCAGCCGTCGGCCGTGTCGGCAATGGTCGGATATGTTCCGTCGGCCCAGGCCGAACCTGCCGGAATGGTTACGGCGGCGGCGATCATGACGGCCAAGCAGGCGCGTCGGCCGCCACCAAGGTGACGGACAAAGTTCAATTCATTCAACATGACGACTAGCTCCTCGTATGTGTAGGTCTCGGCCAAACCGAGAGCCTTTGTCTGCCGCCGATCGATGTGCCGCATCGCCACAGTGCGTGATGGCGGAGGCCATGACCAAACGGCACAGCGACGTCGACATGCCTGCGCTCGTCCTGACGTCGTCTGTCACAGTGACTGACCACGCAGGAAGAAAGGCCGGCGAGGCGTGCGGTCGATTTGATCGGTCTTTCAATGAAGCCGGCAACGTCGCCGGCTGCAATCGCCTTCTCCAAGGCCATGGAAAGAGCCCTCCTCTTGGGCGTGCGCCAGACGCGAATGCCCGACGGCCGGAGTTTTACCACGGGGCCGATTCCCCGTCAATGCACAGAGGTGCAGAAATGCGAGGGCCGGTCACATCTGGGCCAACCGTCCGTAAGCCTGGTCGGCAAAACCGGGAAAGTCTTCGTGGGCGAAGTCCGGATAGACGGCCAGCTCCTTCGGGCACGTCAGCTTGTTGAACGCGGCAAACTGCGTCGAAGGCGGGCAGATGTCGTCCATCAAGCCGACGCCCATCAGCACCCTGCCGCGGATGCGGTCGGCCAAATGCTGCACGTCGATGTGGCCCAGCCGGTCGAACCACTCGGCCTGGCGCGAATGTGTCGGGTCGCGATGGCGAAAGAACGTCCGCAGCTCCGCGTACGCATGCAGGTCACGATCCATCTCCCAAACCCGCCGATAGTCGCATAGGAATGGCGACCAGGCCGTCACCTGCTTAATGCGTGGTTCGAGCGCGGCGCAAACCAGGGCTAAGGCTCCGCCCTGCGAGCCGCCGTGGGTTCCGACGCGGTCGGCATCGACCTCGTCGAAGTTCATGACGATGTCGGCCAGCTGAGCCGTGTCGAGGAAGATCCGGCGATACAGCAACGACTCGGCACCAACTTCGAGGCCGCGGATGATGTGGCCGTTCTGCGTGGTCCCGCCGACGCCGCCGAGATCTTGGGACCGACCACCTTGGCCGCGGCAGTCGAGGGCGGCGACGCAGTGTCCGGCCGCGACCAGATCCAGATGCCGGCTCCAGTCACCCGACTGCTGCGTGTAGCCGTGGAACTTCAGCACGGCTGAACCGCGCGGCGGGCGAGCCTTGGGCCGGAGGTACTTTGCGTAGATACGTGACCCGCCGACGCCGGTGAACGTCAAGTCGAAGCAGTCGGCAGCATCGGTATCGAAGGCTGCCGGTTGGAGCGATATGGCGGGATCGACCGCCCGCAGTTCCGCCATCGCTTCTTGCCAATACGCGTCGAACGTCTCGGGCCGAGGCGTGCGGCCGGTGTAGGTCTTGAGCTGTTCAAGCGGCAGATCGATCAGGGGCATGGCGGGTTCGTTGGTAAGGGCTGCTGCGGCGAAATCAGGGGCCGACGACAGGCGTGGCGCGATTGCCACTCCGTCTCGGTCGAGTAGCACGCGCTGGAAGTGTTGTGCAATCACACGCCGGTGCAACTGGCGTGACATCCGGATCGGAAGCGTGGTAGGTTCGCCCGTACCATCGTCCGCTGTGTCGATCACCTGATGTCCCTTCTCGCCCTGAACAAGATCGCCAAAGAAGCGGGAGTTTCCCGCTGGACGGTCAGCCGCGTCCTACGCGGAGAAGTCGATTACGTCCGGCCCCATGCAGCCGAGCGGGCGCATCGAATTCGCGAAGTCGCAGAGCGGCTGGGTTACCGCCCCAACGCTGCCGCCCAGGCGGTGGGCAGAGGTCGGTTCGACACGATCGCCCTGCTGTCGAACGCGGACGATCCCGCCTACTTGAGCGGGCCGTTGCTGTCTGGGCTTCAGACCGCTGCCGCAGAAGCTCGTCAGCATCTTGTGCTTGAGCGTCTTGCAGCAGTCGACCTTTCGGAGCCGGACGTGGTGCCGCAGGTGCTGCGACGATCGTCGTGTGACGTCATCTTGTTCCACGCCATCGGCCCGCTTCCCGAACGGCTCGAGCAGCTCGTGCAGCAATTTCGCCTGCCGGTGCTCTGGATCAACGCAAAGCGTGAGACCGACTCCATCTCCCTAGCCGACGAGGCCGCGGGTCGTGATGCGACGAACGCCCTCATCCGACTCGGTCACCGGAAGATCGCCTTCGTCTGTTCGCAGAGCACGCCAAAATCGCATTACAGCGTCGACGACCGCCGCGACGGCTACACCGATGCCATGAAAGCCGCAGGCCTTGAGGCACGCGTCTGCGAAATTTCCTTCGACGTCATGTTCAACCACGAGCCCTCGCCCGCCAAGGCGATCGCGCCGCTGCTCCGTGGGGCCGATCGCGTGACGGCCGTCGTGGCGATGGCAAAGAGTGTCGCCGGCTTCGTCTATGTCGAGGCACTTCGTCGACGCTTGTCGGTGCCTCGCGACCTTTCGATCATCACCTTCGGTGCGACGGTCACCAACGGAGTGGGCATCCGCTTCGCCAGGGGCGTCCTCCCCGAAGCCGAAGTCGGTCGCCGGGCCATCCAGCTCGCTGCCGAGAAGGTCGCGAATCCGGACCGCGCGTTACCGGCTCTGGTGCTGCCCATCGCCTTCGAAGGCAACGAGACGCTGGCCCCGCCGCGATCGCGAGGTTGACGGGCCGCGAGTTGTTACACCCGCAGGGCGTCCAGATCGGGCTGAAGATCGATCTCATGCCGAAGGTCGTCTACGGCAAGCTCCAATCGAAGCTCGCCAAGCTTGGCCGAGCCGAAGGGAAGGTGGAAGCGGTGCCGAGCAGGGTCGTCCGGCAGTTCGTCATCAAAACCAACCGCCTTGCCGTCGAGTGTCAACTGCCGTTGATTTCGTGACCAAACCAGGTTGAGGTTTAAGCACTCCCGCTTGAAGGCTTCATAGTCGTCGCTGCCGACCCTGCAGACGAGGGCGTTAACGCCGTCGCTCTTCATTTCTCGATCTTTCCACGTGCCAGTTGTCGTCCACTGGTACGGCTCGGCCATCCAGATGCCGACGCAACCCCGGCCACATCGACCAAGGACCCAGCCGTCTTGCTCCTGGACATCGTCGAAGGCTGGCTTTGGAAAGTAGACGTGGACGAAGTCGCAAGGTGCATCGGAAGGCGTGTCGTACAAGCTGACGACGGCGTCGCCGACCTCGCCGTCGTGGGGCGAATGCCGTCGCCCTGCCACCAGCCCGGACGGATGTCCGCCGAGCCGTCGCCGGGAGGACTGTTCCCGGCGACCCAAAGGGGATGCGAAATGCCATGATCGCCGAACGCGTACATGTCCTGCACCACCTTCGCTGAAAGCCCCTTGACCGTCTTGAGACTCGGGTTGCTCGCCAGCACCACCGCGGTCTTCGACAGCGTCGCCTGAAACGGCCTTTCGGCAATGTTGTGCGTGCCGCCTTGATCCTCCAGGACGGAAAGCATCGCGTGTTCCGTGCGATGTGTGATCTGACGAAGGGGTGTCTGCCCTTCTCGTCCGCGCCGGTGGTCGTTCTGCATCGTCAGCGGCTTCGTCGCGATCGCGCGGATGGCATCCGGGCAGACGTACGGCTTGCGGCGAGCAGGATGGCACCGCCGATGAACTTGAGATTAAACGGCTCGTTGTCGACCGGGTCCCCACCAGTGCCGAAGGCGAGCCACAGCAACGGCCGACTCGGGCTACGGGCCGCATCGAGGCGATAGCAGCCGTAGTGCCGTCTGCGCCGCACCGTTGATGGCTCCGGCAAAGCAGGTGCCCGCCGCGTCGAGCAGGAAGAGGTCGATCACCTTGGTCGCCAGCGACTGCATGGCCTGGTCTTGTGCGAAGTCCGCAAGGTTGATCCACGCGAGCAGGTTGACGCCGTAATAGAGCTCGGCACCAAACTCGTGGCTGCCCTCCCGCATCCAGGCCGTGGCCCAGTCGACGATTTCCTTCTGGCGACCCGCCAAGTGGTCGGCCGCTCGCGCAGCCGTCGCGCAGAGTCATCTCCGGCGACCTCTGGGCCAGCAGGTAGAGCAACGCGTGGTGGAGCATGTTGTGGTTCTCTGTCAGGTCATCCAAGTGGAAGATGAAGTGTTCGAGAACCGAATCGAGACGCTTCCAGCACGGATGATTCGGGATCTCTTCGCGGTGACGCCACGCAATGGCCATCACCGGGTGAAGTGAGAAATCGGCCAGGTGCCACTTGTCGTCCGGGTTCACCGACTCGTCGGCCATGTTCTGCTCGATCATGTCGAGCGTCTCCTCCAACAGCCGAAAGCCGTGCGGCTCGGCACGGCCGAGTGTGAAGTGTGCTAGAGCATGCCCGTCAAAGCTTCGATACCGGCCCCACTCGCTCGTGATCGGCCAGGCGGTGTGGCCGGCGACGAACTCCAGGAAGGGCTTTGCACGATCGTTGCACATGGGTGCAGGATACGCGTTCTTGCCTTCAGCTAGACCGCCGGCGTGCCGATTCTTCGAGACCGGAACTGCTGGCTCCGAGCGACACGTCACGTTATCGGTCTACTGGCAGGCAGGGCTGGCGCGTCGCAAATCGCGTTTTCTCGGGAGAATCGTGGTCCTGCGCGTACCAGGATGCGGTTGTCGTTGACACCTATTGCACTTGAGAGTAACTTCGTCGGGTGGCTATCTGTTCTCTTGCAGTGGGCAATTGAGCCAAGGTGGCTTTCCGGGGGAATGTTCGAGCAGCGGAGGAGCTGTCTATGGGCATCAGGCAAACGTTGGCGGAGAAGCCTGCCGTCGCCTACGGGGCGGCGGGGGTCTTGATCGCCGTCGCGATCGTCTTTCTATTGCTCGGATCTGGCTCGTCGGACCCGACAGAGCCGCCGACGGAAGAGTTCTACTCATCCGATGACGGCGCAACGTGGTTCCGCGATGCCAGGAGCAAGGCTTCGCCTTACGAACACTCGACCGGCACCGCCGTCCATGCGGCGGTCTTTGAGTGTGACGGCGAGAATTTCGTCGGCTACCTCCTGCGATACACGCCCGAGGTGCGAGAGCAGGTCGCGGCCGTGCCCGAAGGCTCGCCCATTCCACCCGGTCTTCAGATGACGATCGAGATGTCCGGCCTCGAGGCCAAGCGGCCGGGGGAATCGCAGTGGGTTTCCAATACCGATTATCAAGCCTTCGCGCAAGTCGTCGATATCAAATGTCCAGACGGGTCGGGCCCGGCAAGACCTGTCTTCCCGTAGTCGACGAAGCCGCACCCGCAAGTTCCATAGCACTCTTGTTCACTTTCCTGAGGAGGTCTCCATGAACCACACCACACCCAGTCTGCCGACGTCGCGTCGCAGCACGACCAGCGGTTTTACGCTGGTCGAGTTGCTGGTCGTCATCGGCATCATCGCCCTGCTGATCTCCATCCTCCTGCCGACTCTCGGGCGGGCTCGACAGCAGGCCAATCAGGTCGCTTGTCAGTCGAACCTGCGATCCGTCGGACAGGCGATCGCCATGTACACCAACGACAGCGATGGCGTGCTGCCGTACAGCTGGATCGACCAGCTCAACACGCTCCCGGCCTTCCCCGCGGACTACATGAGCGAACGGATCTGGTGGCTCGCCCGTCTCGGTTTATCTTGGCGTGGACGAGGAGCGTACCAACCTGCGGACGCCCAGTGCGTCGGCGGTGGAACTGAGTGAGGTTCTGCAGTGCACCGACGCCCCGATATACGAAGCTGATGGTGGCGTTGCTCACTACACCGCCAACTCCCGGCTCATGCCGTTCGCGGATATCGCTACCCCGGCCAACTCGACGGCGGCCCCGTCGGGCGGCCCGGCAAAGCCCGCCCGCATGTCGACGGTCCGCGACAGCTCCGACTCGGCCATGATCTGGGACGGGCCGATCGTTCAGGACTGGAAAGGCGGCAGCGCCTCGGCCACGGTCTGATCACATGGACGGGTGGCGCATGGGCTACTTCCAGTGGTACGGCATGAGCTACGACACGGGCGGCAGCCTCAACGGCTGGGACACCGCCAACTACGGCCTGCCCGTCAGCACCACGTCCAGCAGCCTGCCCGCCAACCGCAGCCGCGAAGGCCAAATGCGGTTCAACACCGACACCAACTTGTCGACCGGCTTCTACAGCGTCGGGATCATCCGCTTCCGCCACGCCGCGAACACGAAGACCAACATGATGTTCGTCGACGGCCACGTCGAAGCACGTGAAGTCGGCACGGTGCTCGCCCGAGACGTCTCGGTCGACATTCCGACTCAGTGAACCTTCCTACACATTCATCTTCCGTCCGGATCGCCAGGCGGTCCGGACGGTTTTCATTTAGTCGTCGTAGCGGAGCCACTTGATGCCACGCCGTTCTGCGAGACGAGCGATGGCTTCATCCTTCAAGCTATCGCCCTCTTCCACCCGTCGCTGAACCACATCGTGGTCGGGGTCGTCCATGAGTCGCATTGCGTTCGACGCTTGCGTCGGCAGTATCGGGTGGCGAACGATCCGATATCTCCCGGCAGGCATGGTCGCGACTGCATCCAGCGTGTCGGCGACAAGCCCCTTGCCGGAGCCCTCTGCCAGGGGCAAATGCTCGACCGCGTCACCATGGATGAGGCCGGTGCTCGCGATCCAGTCCGCCATCGCCTCATCAAACGTCGGCGAGATCTGGCTCACGCCCATGTGGAAGTCGATGTACGCCGGCTTGAGCCCCACGTCACGAAGCCGCTGCAACTGCGTCTCGGCCTCGCATACCGCTTGCTCCGGCGGAACGTTGCGGGCCTGCAACGCGGGCAGGCTCGGCAGCATGGTGCCGTCGTCGGCAAGCAATGCCGGAACACGACCCGCCTCGGACAGCGGCTTCCAACGAATCGACCGCCACTCACACGTCAGCGTCACGTGAAGCCCGACGCACACATTCGGCAACCCCGCAAGAACGGCCGCGGCATGGGTCAGTTGAGGGGCGACAGCTTGAACAGACACATTCCGCAGATATCCGTTCCGATGAACGTCGACGATGGCGTCGTTGGTGGATCGCGTGAGGCCTGCGTCGTCCGCACGCGTGATGATGCCGTGCGTCGACCCGGTCACGCCTTCACCTTGACCGGCATGCCCGACTCGGCCGAGGCGAAGATGGCGTCGCAGGTCCGCATGACCTGAACGCCCCACGCAAGATCACAGGTGGAGGGCGTTCCAAGCTCCACGGCATCGAGGAAGTGGGCACGCAGGTCCAAAGGGTTGTCCAGGTCGACCTTCTCGGCAGTCTCGCCTGCAAACGTGGTGTCAAGGGAGACGCCCCACCGGTCTGTGCTGGCACCACCGGCGGTTCCATAGATGGATCGCTGGAAGCTGCTGACCGGCGAGTCCCAGCTTCCGTCGTGCGTGCCGCAGGCTTCGTTTTCGAAGTCCAGCTGGACCCAGATGTGGTCGTTGGCCTTCGGACCGCTGGTGATGGTCGTCCTGGAGCGGGCAAACACGCTGCGGACCGGGCCGCCGAGCATCATCATCCAGTCGATCTCGTGGATGTTGATCTCCAGGAGCAGGCCACCGGTCTCTGCCGAGTTGCCTCGCCAGCCGGTGAACTCGTCAGGAGACATCGCCATCATCCGGCGTGACGAGACGGAGACGAGGTCTCCAAAGGCACCTTCATCTCGAAGACGCAGCATCGTCTGAATCGTGGGGTGCAGACGGACGCTGAAGCCCACTGCCGATGACACGCCGGCATCGCGGGCGGCGTCGGCCATGGCCTGCGCATCATCGCCGGTCAGCCCGATCGGCTTCTCGCAGTAAACCGGCTTGCCCGCCTTGCAGCACGCGATGACCTGTTCGCGGTGAAAACGATTGGGCGATGCCACCACCACGACGTCTGCAGATTCGATGACGTCATCAACACGCTCCATCGCCACCGACTCCACTTCCTTGGCCACCGCGTTGGCGGTCTCTTGGGCCGGGTCAAAGATGCCCGAAACCTCCGCTCGCAGCGACTTGTGGTAGTAGCGAGCGTGTCCGGCGGCGTTGTTGCCAGCCCCGATGATGCCAACCTTGATCATGAGTGTCTCAGCAAAGTGGCCGCTCGAGAGGCAGAGTGTGGAACATCGAACGGCACCAAAGGCACGCTGACCCCGACGGGGCCCCTTCTCGCGCAGCCTCTAGTACTACACGCCCGTGCAAAGTGCGTCAAGCATCGACCCGCCCGCTCGGCCTCGCACCCCGCGTTTCCGGTCAGACACCAGAATAGCGGCAACCAGCGGAGAGAGGGGGATTCGAACCCCCGGTACGGAAAACCGCACACAGCATTTCCAGTCGCTGCCCCTTCAGCCACTCGGGCATCTCTCCGGGGCCGCGACCATAGGTCACTGCATACGCCCGTCGCTACCGTGGGCCATGACTCAGCGGTAACCTGCGCACCAGCGACGGTTTCGCACCCAGAGAACTCGGCAAGCCGACCCGCGGCGCTCACGGCCGAGCAGATCGAGACGGCCGTGGACGATCCTCGACACCTTCGACAACCCCAGGCCGGGACGCGACTTCGACGATCCGATTCGTCTTCCCGGAGTTCACCAGCATCTGCCCCGTCACCGGACAGCCGGACTTTGCGACGTTCACCATCACGTACACGCCCGACGAGCGGTGCGTCGAGATGAAGTCGCTCAAGCTCTACTTCCTCGCGTTCCGCGACAAGGGCATGTTCTACGAGGCGGTGACGAACCAGATCTTCGACGACCTGCTCGAGACGCTCTGCCCCGCAGACGGCTGACGGTCGAGGGCGACTTCGCCGTCCGCGGCGGGACCAAGGGCGTCGTCACGGTCAGTTCATGAGCCGGGCCCTAGCCTGCGGCGATGTCGTCGTCCGCCGCCGACTCATCGCGATCGACCTCGACGGCACCCTGCTCGGCCCGGACCGGCAGTGATCAGCGGACGCACGAAGCAAGCCATCGACGCGTGCAGAGGCGGGCCACGTGGTCGTCATCGCGACCGGCCGGACGTGGTACGAGAGCACGAGCGCGCTCGAAGCCGTCGACCATCGTGGCCACGGCGTCTTCGTCGGCGGTGCGGTGACGGTCGGACGTCGGCGGCAGAGAAGTCGTCCACTCGCCACCCGCATGGATCCGGCTCGCGGCCGACATCTGCCGAGGTTCTTCGAGGCACACGACCTCACGCCGCTCGTCCTGCAAGATCGTGAAGCCGCGGGCGTCGACTACGTCTTGGGCCCACGCCCGTACCGCCGGCGGTCCGACTGGCACGCATCGCAACGACATGAAGACGCGCCGATCGACGAACCTGGCAGACCTGCGCATCGACCACGCACACGATGCGTGTCGGCACGCTCGGCCCGTCCCGCCTGACCGATGCCGCGGCCGAGGCGGAGCTTGACCGCGACGCACAGCGACCGCGTCGTCACGTACCAGATCGACCTGGCGACCTACGGCGTCGAGCTGCTGGAGGTGTTTCGACCCGCACGTGAACAAGTGGGCGGGCGTCTCGCGACTGGCCAGCGAGTTCGACATTGACGCGGCGGACGTCATCGCGATCGGCGACGACATGAACGACCTGCACGATGATCGAAGAGCGCGGGCCTAGGCATCGCCATGGGAAACGCCAAGCCGGCGGTCAAGACCGCGGCGGATCGGATGATCGGCAGGAATGCCGACGACGGGCTGGCGACGTTCTCGACTCGTTGCCCGCGGTCGAATAGCTCGAACCGCATGTCCAAGGCTTGGAGCGGCGAAGGCGCTGGAGTTGCTCTGACCCCGTCATCCTGAGCAAGTGCGGACGGACGAAATGGTGGCGCTGTCGGAACTCGGCACATCCGGGTGCCGATGATCGTCGCTTCGAAGGCGATGTTGCCGTCGACCATGCCCTGGACTTTGCCTTGACTCGTCGGTGTCGGTGGTCGGTGAGTTCGCACAGGATGTAGAGCGTCTGCCCGGGCTCGACGGCGATGCGGAACTTGACGTCTTCGAGTCCGCCGAAGCCGATGAAGCCGTCCCATCCGACGTAGGTGGCGGTGTGGAAGCTGCTGACCTGGGCCGCGGCTTCGAGCATGATGACGCCGGGCAGCAGAGGCCGGCCGGGGATATGCCCTTCGACCCAGAACTCGTCGGCGGTGACGTCTTTTCGGCCGAGGATCTTGCCGCCGTCTTGCCAGACGATGGCGTCGAGGTGTTCCATGGCCCCGCGTTGCGGGTTGTACGCGGCGAACCGCCTCGAGGTCGAAGGCGACAGCGACAGGTCGATTTGCGATAGGTCGAAGAGTGCGGTGGGCGGCATCGGCGGAGGCGGGGATGAACGGGAAGCGACAGAACAGGAGATCCACGCGCCGAATCAAAGGACCCGCCTCCCTTGCGGAGAGGCGGGTCCGAGTCTTACGGGCGAAAGCGACTACTCCTCGCTGCGGGCTCCAAGACGAGCCTTCGCATGTCGTGAGCGTGGTTCTTGACGTCCTGGAGACGCTTGCGGACACGCGTGCCGGCCGCCTTGTTGCCACCGTCGGCCTTGCGGACATCGTCTTCGGCTTCAGTGACCAAGTCGCGGAGCTTCTCGTAGGAAGTCGCTCAGGCTCATCAGTCTTCTCTTTCGTTCGGGTTCTCAGCCCCGCACCACGACCGGGAACGGGAGGCCGCCAGGTAGGGCGGCCGATAGCCATCGCGTTCGTTCTAGCCGGACTCGACGTCCGGTTCAACCGCTCGGCCCCAGGTTCCGCGATGTTCAACCCGCCCGACCACGCCTCGCAAAGGCGTGAAACGCCTCTTTCAGTCGCTTCGTCACGACCCCGGCTCGACCCGTCGCCCATCGGCCGGCCGTCGATGTCGACACGCCGATCACCTCCGCGGCGGTGCCCGTCAAGAAGCACTCGTCGGCCACGTACAGGTCGTGCCGAACCAGGTTCCGCCTCGCGACACTCGATGCCGAGCTCGCCGCAGAGCTTCATGACGACGCCCCGCGTGATGCCCTCCAAGATGCCCGCCTCGCTGGGCGGTGTCGTGACGATGCCGTCCTTGACGAGGAACACGTTGTCCGCCGTGCATTCGGCGACGAAGCCGATGTGGTTCAACATGATCGCCTCGGGGCAGCCGGCGTCGTTGGCTTCGATCTTGCCGAGCACGCTGTTGAGATAGTTCAGCGACTTCACCCGCGGCGGCGTCGCGTTGGGGTGGTTCTTGCAATGGCTCGCGACGATGACCTTCAGGCCCCGGTCGTACATCTCCGCCGGGTACAGCGTGATGGTGTCGGCAATGCAGAAGACGGTGGCCTTCGGGCACTTCCGCGGATCGAGCCCCAGATCGCCGACGCCCCGCGTCGCCACGAGGCGGATGTACGCGTCCGTCAGCCCGTTCGTCTGCATCAGGTCCGCCATGACCTTGGCGAGCACGTCGCGGGCATACGGAATCTCCAGCCGAATGACTCTTGGCCGAATCGTAAAAGCGATCGAGGTGAGCCTTCTCTTCGAAGACTCTTGCCGTCGTACGCGCGGATGCCCTCGAAGACGCCGTCGCCGTAGAGCAGGCCGTGGTCGAACACGCTGACGTTGGCGTCTGCTTGATCCACCAGGTCGCCGTCGATCCAGATCTTCTTGGCCATGGCGAAGGCTACGCGGGTCGCAGACGTGTTATGGTGAGGCCGTGATGCGGACGCTGTCGCTCATGATCGTGCCGACACTGCTGGCAACCATCGTCTTCGGCGGGCCGATCGGGTGCAGCTACGCGAGTCACGACAAGCCGGTGCGGTGGTATCCGCAGGAGCACGACGGCCAGGCCGTCAGTCGAAAAGTGCTACGCGGCGGTGAGCACTTCGTGGCGGTGCAGCAAATGGACGGTCGACTGCGTGCGTGGCGGGACGTGACGGTTCTGGCGCGGCGTGGCGACCGCCTCGGCTTCGAGCAGGACGACGACGGCTCGCTCTGGGCGACCTATCCGACGACGCGCCAGCACCTCGGTACGCCGCCGCCAGAAGTCAGGTACGTGGCGTGGGCGACGCGGGAGAACCGCCTGGGCTTTGCTGATCGGCCGCTACGGGTGGCGGGCGAAGTGGTCGTGACCTCCGTCGCGACCGTTGGCGGGCTGGCCCTCGGGACCGTCGCCGTCGTCGGCCTGGCCATACTAAGCCGCAACGGCAGTCGTCAGACGGTCCGCCTCTCAGAACGACGTCGTCAACAGCGGCAGGATGGCGCGTCTCGACGCCTACTACGAGCGGGTCGACGCCGCCCACCTCGACCCGCCGCAGTACGACTAGAAGCAATCAGGCGTCGATGAGTTTGCCGTCGCGGAGTAGCAACGCTCGGTCGGCGGTCTTGGCCAGGGTGCGGTCGTGGGTGACCATGACGATGGTCTGGCCGCGGTCGCGGTGGAGTTCGGCGACGACGTCCATGATCTGCCGGCCGGTTTGGGCGTCGAGGTTGCCGGTCGGCTCGTCGGCGAACAGGATTCGCGGGCGATTCATCAAGGCCCGCGCGATGGCGACGCGCTGACGTTCGCCGCCGGAGAGTTGATTGGGGCGGTGCGTGAGGCGGTCCGACAGGCCGAAGGCTTCGAGGAGCGCGTGGGCCCGGCGTTTGGTTTCGGCATCGTGTCGGCCCAGCAGGCTGCGGTCGACACTGGCGGCGAGGAGCGTGTTCTCGCGGACGTTCAGCTCCGGCAGCAGGTGGTAGAACTGGAAGACGAAGCCGAAGTCGCGATTGCGTAGCCGGGCCTTGCCACGTCGCCCGAGGGTCACGATGTCTCGGCCGTCGAAGGCGATCGTGCCTCCGTCGGGTTCGTCGAGCGCCGAGCAGGTGCAGAAGCGTCGACTTGCCCTCGCCGCTCCGGCCTTCGATGGCGAGAAACTCGCCCTCATCGACTTCGAGATCGAGCTCGTCCAACACGCGCACGACCTGTCCGCCCATGCGAAAGGTCTTTTTGAGGTTGGACGCTTGAAGAAGCATAAGAAGGCGTTACTCAAATCGCAGCGATTCCACCGGATGTTGCCTTGCGGCCAAAATTGCAGGAATCGTCGCCCCGACGACGCTGCTGATCACCGCCGCGACGAAGATCGCCCCGGCCTCGAAGGGCCGAAGCGTGTTGGGAATCTTGTCGAACATGTACGTCTCGGCCGACCAGACCTGGACGTTGAGCACCGTGCCCATCAGGTCGTGAATCTCGTTGATGTAGCGGACGATGAGCCAGCCGATGAAGATGCCAAGCCCCCCGCCGACGAGGCCGATGACGAAGCCGTAGCCGAGGAAGACGCCCGCGATGCCGGTGTTGGTCGCGCCGACGCTCTTGAGGATGCCGATGTCGCGCGTCTTCTCCTTCACGATCATGTAGAAGACGCACAAAATCAGCCCGACCGTCACCATGCTGATGAAGGCGAAGAGCGTGACGACCAAAGCCCGCTCCTTCTCGACAGCGGCCAGGAACTGGCCGACGGAGGGCTGGCGGTCCCACGTATCGATATCGAGCAACAAGTACTGTTGAACACCGTCGGGAAGGGTTTGATAAAGCTCCTCGGCCGCGGCGTCGATGGCGTTCGCGCATCGGGTAGAGGTCCGCACCCTCCTTCAGGCTGATCTGCAGCTTGGTCGTGCGGGCAGAGACGGGAACGGGTTCACCGATGAACTCACCCGTGTCGTCGTCGATGCCGCCGGGGTAGGTGACGGTCTCGTCCATGCGGAGTTGCCGCTGGAGGAGTCCGAAGTCGACGTAGACGGTGTTCTTGTCCGCTTCGAAGATGCCGGTGCTGCTGTTGTCGACGATCCACGCGGAGAACTCGGCCTTTTGCCGCTCGACGTCGACGGCGGCGCCTTCGGGGTCGGGGGCGAGCAGGAGGAACTTGATCGGCACCGCCTGGTCGGGCCAGAGGCCGGACCAGCGGTCGTCGAGCTTGCCGATGCCCAGGATGCGTGAGCCGACGATCGCCCCCGGATACGTCGCCGCGTCCGGCCCGCGATCGCTCCGCCGACCCGTCGCCACGGCCGACTGATACAGCTCGTCCGACCACGGCAAGTCGAACGTCGGACCCGTTTTCTCGTCGGCCCACTGCTGCACGCGGGCAATCAAAGCGTCGCGATAGATGCCCTCCTGATCCGCGTCGATCAGGCCGCGTCGGACCGTGACCTCCGCCCGCAACGCCGCCGTCGTCCGGCCAGTCGGCCAGGGGCTCGGCGGGCGCTTTTTCGGGATGATTGAGGTAAAGCGACTCCGTGAAGCCGTTGACTTCGCCGATGCGGTCGATCGGCAGCCCGACCACCTTGACGGCCTCCTGGAAGCTGTTGTTGATGCTCACGACGCCGTACGACTCGATCGTCGGCACCGCCGCCCGGACGCCGGGGATTTGCTCGATCCGTCTGGCGAGTTGCTCGTAGTTCTCGAACCCGGCCAGCCCCGGCTGCGGATGACGACGTCGCCGCTGAGCCCTTTGAAGGTGCCGCGGAACATGTCGAGCCAGCCGCTCATGACGCTGATGACGACCAGCACGAGCGCCGTGCAGGCCATCACCGCGATCACACTCACCCAAGCGATCCGCCGCTTGGCGAGGTACTTGGAGATGAGGAGGGGAATGTACATGAGGGTCGGAGACAGTTGGAAGTCGGAATGCCAGAGTCAGAGCCTGGCCAACTTCTGACTTCTAGCTTCCCTCCCGCGGCTTCATCAATGGGAACGCGAGCACATCGCGGATCGACGGCTGGCCCAGGAGGAGCATGACGAGGCGATCGACGCCCAGCCCCATCCCGCCGGCCGGGGGCATGCCAACCTTGAGGGCGTTGAGGAAGTCGTGGTCGACCTTCTGCCGTTCGCCCTCGTCCTCGACGGCCTGGTCCTTGAAGAGCTGGGCCTGCACGTCGGGGTCGTTGAGCTCCGTGTACCCCGGCGAAATCTCCTGCCCGCCGATGGCGAGCTCGTAGACGTCGGCGAAGTACGGATCGTCCTCGCAGGGGCGGGCGAGGGGGATGATGACGGAGGGGACGCGGGTGACGAAAGTGGGCTCGGCGAGGTCCGGTTCGACGAGCTTCTCGAAGACTCGTACAAGTTGTTCGGCGGTAGCAGGTCTTGAAGACTCTGACCATGCTTGTTGTTCGAACGTTGGGCTGCAGTCGACTTCAATCCCGTCACTCGTTCAGAAATCGCTCAGGCTGTCGACTCACGCATCGGCGACTCGACGTCGTTCGCTTCCTCAGCTGATTCGGAATCCAGGCTCGTCCAGTCTCCGCAGTGACGGTAGCGAGACGCGAGCGCGTCAGCTCGGGTCAGCCTCGTCTGAATCGGTCTGCTCGATCGAAGTGTCCAGCCGATTGCTTCCTCAACGAGATCAGCCATCGACACCCGGCGCCAAGGTCGCTTGCCGAGGTCAACCATGTGACCTGTGGTTTCACCTTGCGAGCCCTGACCGTCAGGGAGGGGTTCTGGTTCTGCGTCGTCTTTCGGAACCCCTTCCTTACGGTCGGGGCTCGCAGGGTTTTGCCTCCGATGGTGATTTTCGTCGTTCCGTTCACCTCCATCGCCACCGTGCAGATCATGTCCTCCACCAGGTCCGCCATCGTCTCCCAGTTGCCGTAGGCCTCGTAGGCCTCGAGCATGGTGAATTCCGGGTTGTGCCGCGGGCTCACGCCTTCGTTGCGGAAGTTGCGGTTGATCTCGAACACCTTCGGCATGCCGCCGACGAGCAGCCGCTTGAGGTACAGCTCCGGGGCGATCCGCAGGAACAGCGGCATGTCGTACGCGTTGTGGTGCGTCTCGAACGGCCTGGCCGCGGCGCCGCCGTGCATCGGCTGGAGCATCGGCGTCTCGACCTCGACGAAACCCGCTTCTTCAGGTAGTTCCGCATCGCGTCGATGATCGCGAACCGCTTCTTCATCACGTCCATCGACTCCGGATTCGCCCACAAGTCGACGTACCGCTGCCGATAACGAAGCTCCGGATCGGTCAGCCCCTTGTGCTTGTCCGGCGGAACGACGAGGCTCTTGGCTGGCCATGCTCACCGCGTCCGCCCAGACGGTCGGCTGGCCGGTCTTGGTCAGGCCGAGTGGGCCCTCGACGACGATGAGGTCGCCCAGGTCCAGGTTCTGGCGGACGAGCCAGCCGTCGTCGCTCAGGCGGTTCTTCTGCAAGGCCGATCTGCACGTCGCCCGAGTCGTCGCGGATGGTCAGGAACGACAGCTTGCCCATGTCGCGCTTCAGCACGATTCGGCCCGCCACCTTGACGACGGGGCCTTCCTCCGGCTGCGGCGGGCGTGCGGCGGTCGCCGACGGTCGTGATGCCTTGCGTCCGACGGCCGTACACGTCCGGCCCGGCCTCGACGAGGGTGTCGCGTTTGCGGCGTGTCCGCTCGTACTCGCTGGCGATGATCGTCGGCCGGTTCGTCGGGCATTGGGGGCAGGGGGCGCCGGTGAAAGTGCGTGGCCCGGCCAGGCCGATAACGAAGGGTGGAAGGCCGTATCGACGTCGCGGCGGCGACTGTAGCGCGCTGGCCGTGCGCTGGTTCGTGCGGGCACCTTCGGCTGGAATCGCATCAAGGGACGGGCCGGGCAGTCGATCTTCGCGACCTTCGTGCTGCTCTTTGCCGTCTGCCCGCCAGGCCGCCGGGGCCGATCCGGTCGGGAGCGATGCCGTGGAGACGCAGCACTACCGCGTGCCGTCGGATCTGGCCGCGAGCCTCGTCCGCGAGATGGCCGAGGAACTCGAATGGTGCTACGCTCTTACGCCGAGCGGCTCAGCTCGCTGGCACCCAAAGAAAGACGCCGAACGCGAACGCCACGAAGTCCGTCTCTATGCGAACCAGGCCGATTACCTGGACACAACGAGATCGACTCCGGCGGGGCCCGCAACAGCGGCGGCATGTACGACCCGCGGGACGCCTGCTCTGGCCTTCCTCGGCGACGGCGGACGTGGTGGCCTCAAGAAGACCCTCCGACACGAAGCATTCCACCAGTACGCCTACGAAGCCATCGGCCCGGGTCTGCCGCTGTGGGTCAACGAGGGCCTGGCCCAGCTCTTCGAGCACGGCGTCCGCGTCGACGACCATCTTCTGCTCGGCGAATTGCCCGTTGTTCCCTTACAAATCGTCCGACCGGCGCGCGCGACCGGCGACTGTTCGACTTCGGCAGGCTCCTGCGGATGAACCAGCGCGAGTGGTTTGCGACCATGGACGACCGCGAGCAAGGTGCCCTGCTCTACGCCCAGTCGTGGGCGATGGTGCACTTCCTCGTCTACGCGGGCGACGCTTCGGGCGAGCCGCTTTACCGGCAGCGGTTCAACACGTTCCTCCAGGCCGTCGCAGACGGCAAGCCGGCGCTGGCCGCCTTTCGCGAGCAGTTCGGGACGAACCTCGACGGCTTCCGTACCCGCTTCATGGCCTGGGTCGATCAGGTCACCCCGACGCCCGTGTACACGAGAGCTCGATCGACACGACCTGCTCGCCAGCATGATCGCTCAGCTCGCCGACCGAGGACACCGTTTTTCAAGGCTTTCCGACTTCCGCGAGCACGCCGTCCGTCACGGCCTGCGTCTGCACCGGGAGCAGGACGGCGTTACGCGTGTCAGCGACGCCGACGTCGGCACGTACTTCCGAGACGATCGCGGCAGGCTGCTCGGCGTCGACCGCATGCGGTTCGACCTCGACGTCCGAGGCGAGATGCCACGATTCGTGACGCGCCCCGGCGACGGACGGGCCTACTCGACACGTTTCTACCGACAGGGCGGTCAAATTCTCCACGAGACGATGATCGACGGCCGGTAGCGGCTTGGGCAAAGGGTCGTCGTTCAGCCGGCGTCGCTCGGCTGCGATGGTGTCGGACGCGCATCGCGTCGGATCGGCGGCTCGCCGCGGACGAAGCTGACGAGTGCTCGCCAGTCCGCGGCCGTCGCGGCGGTGGCGAGCAGCACCTCGGCGGCGGTGGTCGCGATGCGGAGCAGAATCGCGACGAAGAGAAGGAACGCCCACCACGCATCACGCCACGCAGTCGGGTCGAGCAGACGAATGATCGAGGCAAGGTCGCTGGTCGATCGCTCACCGGCGACGAGGCCCTCGTGGACGGCGTCGAGGCGTTCGCGGGCCGCGGCCTGGAAAGCGTCGAGCGCGACGCCTGGATGTCGGCCGGGATGAGCAGTCGCAAGGCGGCGACAAAGACGAGTTCGCGGACGCCCAGCCCTGCCGGCACGATCGTCGCCAGGCGGCCGGCGGCGAAGGCGATGGCCCAGGCTCCGATCGTCGCCGGGAGGATGCGGCCCGTGGCATCGGGCGCCAGGGGGTCGGAGATGAGCATCCACACGGCCAGGCCCTGGAAGGCGATGCCGAAGATTTGCCAAACGGACAGCGGCAAGAGCCTGGCCGTCGGCAGCTTCGTTCTTCCTGCCCGACCGGCGACGGGAACGAGGCGGTAGAACCACGGCCGGGAGACCAGCACGAACGCGGCCGGCAGAAGTGCGATCGCCGCGAGCCAAAGGGGTCGCCACGTCGGCAGCGCACCCAGGCGGCCCACCAGCAGGCGATCACGCCGACCAGCACCGCGGCGAAGACGGCCAAGCCGCCCTCGGTTCGCCCGGCGGCGTTCGCTTGTGGTCCGCTCGCGCCGTAGGAGCGTGCCAGTTCCATCCGAAGGACGACGAAGGAGCGTCCCGGCACGTTGCGGGCGACGTGCCCCAGCGACCAGATCCGCGCCGCCGCCGCGGCCGGTAGCTTGTGGCCGAGGCCGGCCAGCACCTGTCGCCACGAAGCCACTCGGAAAAGCCAGCAGGCCCACGGCAAACATTGCCGTGCCGAGCCCGATCGGCAGCAGATCGAGTTCGCCCAGCCGATCGGCCACGGCAGCCCATTCCTTGACGACCGGCTCGACCACGAAGTAGAGCGTCGCGATCGTCAGCGTGACGATGACCAGTCGCGTGAGCCACGGGACGAGCCGCTTGATGGTCCGCACGATCCGCCGGCGTTGGCGGTCGTCGAGGCCGATGATCTCGTCGTCGATCATCTGCGTCCGTCCGCCGATGCGACGCCTGCGGGTCGGCAAGAGGTCGACGCCCCACTTGCGAAGTGTGCGACGCAAGAACCGTCGCAGCGGCGGGACCCAGCGGAGCAGGATGTAGTTGAGCGACCTCAGGCCCAGCCAGGTCATGCCCATCGTCACCGGTGCGGCCAGGGCGCAAATGCCGATCAGCCGGGCGACGTTGTCGAGCCCGTACTCCTGCAACGGCACGCGTCGCACGATCCGCTCGTAGTAGTGCCCGACCCCCCACATCAGCAAGGCGGTGACGGCGACGCTGAAGAACGTGATGACGCCCGTGAACCAAGGCGACTCGATCGGCAGACGCCTGCCGCGGAAGACGTGCGTCGTGATCTTCCGCTTGCCGGGAAGCGTCACCAGGCGCAAAGCCAACGATGAACAGCGGCACGCCCCCCGGCCCCGGCAGCAGGACGCCCAGGATGGGGCTGGCGATGATCGCGAGCCAGCCGATGACGTTCTTGAGAACGATCCAGAAGTAGTTGCGGGCGACACGCGTCGCCCAGCCTTCGGACGAGTAACCTAGCGTTGGCGCGGACGTCTTGCCGGCTTCGGCTTCGGGTTCGGTTGTGTCGGCCTCCCTCGTCACAAGCGCGGCACTGTAGCCGGAGCCAGGCCGGTCGCGGCCTCCGTCATCCTGAGGGAGCAAAGCGATTCGAAGGACCTCGGCTGAACACCGTGTTCGCGAGCGAGGTCCTTCGGCTGCGCTCAGGATGACGGAGGCAGAGGCGGGCGGATTGGTCAGGCGAGCGTGTCGAGCAACACCCTCGCACGCACCTCGAGGTCTCATCCGTCATCCTGAGGGAGCGAAGCGATTCGAAGGACCTCGGCTGAACACAGTGCTCGCGAGCGAGGTCCTTCGGCTGCGCTCAGGATGACGGAGGCAGAGCGCGGGCGGGTTGGTCGGGCGAGCGTGTCGAGCAACACCCTCGCACGCACCTTGAGGCCTCATCCGTCATCCTGAGGGAGCGAAGCGATTGGAAGGACCTCGGCTGAACACAGTGTTCGCGAGCGAGGTCCTTCGGCTGCGCTCAGGATGACGGAGGCAGAGGCGGGCGGATTGGTCAGGCGAGCGTGTCGAGCAACACTCTCGCACGCACCTCAAGGTCTCATCCGTCATCCTGAGGGAGCGAAGCGATTCGAAGGACCTCGGCTGAACAGCGTGTTTGCGAGCGAGGTCCTTCGGCTGCGCTCAAGTTGACGGAGGGGGTCGCTTTGGCGGGTAGGTTAGCCGAGGGTTTTGAGCAGCACCTTGGCCACGCGGTTGAGGCCGCTGTGGGCGTTGGTGACGAACTGCTGGAAGATCTTGTTGGTGACGGTCATGAACTCGCCCATGTCGGCCAGGCGTTTGCGGGTGAGCTTGACCGACTCGTCCCGCGCCGCGGCCTTGCCGAGGTGGGCTTCGCCGAGCATCTCTTCGCACTGGCGGATCGTCTCGAGCACCGGGTCCATCTCCCGACGCTTGCGTTCTGCGGCGATGATGCTGAAGAGCTCCCAGACGTCGCCCAGGCTCTCGAAGTACTCACGCCTCTCGCCCCGTCGATGGAAGCGACGGATGATGCCCCAGTCGCACAGGGCCCGCAGGGACATTGATCGCGTTGCCGCGAGAGATGTTGAGCCGCTCCATCACGTCGTCCGTGCACTGCGGCCTGGCGGTGATGAAGAGGAAGGCGTGGATCTCGGCCTGGGTGCGGTTGATGCCCCAGGTGGCACCCATCTCGCCCCATCGTCGGATGAAGGTGTCCTGGACGTCGCGAAGCTTTTCTTCGACGGTCTGCTTCCGGGCGGCCGGCAACGTGGTGCCGACCTGCCGGAGGGGTTTGTGTGCGGCGGATCCTGAGATCGCGCCGTTGTTGGATGAAGTGCTCCGTCGTTGTGCCGGTGGTTGCGGTGTCTGCCATGTGTGCCTCCTGTCCTTTCAGTCTGGACTGAACGTACGAGCCGTGAGGCTTCGCGTGTTTCAACGTCTGTGAAAACAATGAAGGCACACGCCGCGGGGATTGCTCCCGCGGCTCGTCGTGACTCGGAACGTCCTGAGGACACGCGCATCGAATCGCGGTGCACCGTCACGGCCAGTCGTGTTCATTGAACAGCGGAGGTCCTGCTGGACACGCCCGTCTACTGAACGTGCTCTGCCCTAATTGCCGAGCAACTCGTCGCGATAGAACTCGATCATCTTCGCCAAGCCCTCGCTGCGCGAAACGACCGGCTCCCAGCCGAGGATGTTCTTGGCCCGCGTGATGTCGGGCTGACGCACCTTCGGGTCGTCCGGCGGCATCGGGTGGAAGGTGATGTCGCTCGTGCTCTCCGGGATGAGCGCCTTGATCTCCTTGGCGATGTCCAGGATCGTCAACTCGTGCGGGTTGCCCAGGTTGATCGGCTCGTGGAAGTCGCCCTCCATCGTCTTGTTGATGCCGTTGACGAGGTCGGAGACGTAGCAGAGCGACCGCGTCTGCTTGCCGTCGCCGAAGACGGTCAGCGGCTCGTTGTGCAGGGCCTGGCGAATGAAGCTGATGACGACGCGCCCGTCGTGCGGGTCCATCCGTCGGGCCGTACGTGTTGAAGATGCGGACGATCCGCGTGTCGACCTTCCGCTCGCGGTGGTAGGCCATCATGCAGGCCTCGCTGAACCGCTTGGCCTCGTCGTACATCGATCGCAGGCCGATCGGGTTGACGTTGCCCCAGTAGGTCTCGGGCTGCGGGTTGACCTGCGGGTCGCCGTAGCACTCGCTGGTGGAGGCCATCAGGACCCGGCCGCCGTGCTTCTCGGCGAGTTCGAGCATGTTCCAGCAGCCGGCGCTGTTGACCTTGAGGGTCATGACCTGCTGCTTGACGTACCCGATGGGCGAGGCGGGGCTCGCCATGTGGTAGAAGCGGTCAATCTTGCCGTCCGGCAGCAGGCCGTCCGGAATCGGCTCGATGACGTTGTGCTCGACGAACGAATAGGCGTCGTTGCCTTCAAGGTGCGCGATGTTCCCGGCCCGGCCGGTCGCGAAGTTGTCGACGCCGATGACCTCGTGTCCTTGCGACAGAAGGAGGTCGGTGAGGTGTGAACCGAGAAAGCCGGCAGCGCCGGAGATGAGAATGTGCATGATCGTGGTAAGGGCCGCCCAAATGAGGTGTCGACTTCACCCTATTCGGCGCGATCCGCGACCGCTAGTGCGGCACGTGCCCGGGCCAGACATTGTCGGACGTTTTAAAGCCGATCGCGTCAACCTGGGCTCACGACGCAAGCTTCAGTCGGTGAAGCGGAACCGAACGATCGCCAGGATGGCCTTGATGCCGTCCTTCCAGGTGATCTTCTTGCCCTCTTCGTACGACCTGCCGTAGTAGGCGATGCCGACTTCGTAGATGCGAAGCCGCGGACGCATCTTGGCGATCTTGGCCGTCACCTCCGGCTCGAAGCCGAAGCGGTCGCACTTGATCTCGATGCGGTCGAGCACTTCCTTGCGGAAGACCTTGTAGCAGACCTCCATGTCGGTCAGGTTCAGGTTGGTGAACATGTTCGACAGAAGCGTGAGAAACCGGTTGCCGACCGAGTGCCAGAAGTACAGCACGCGGTGCGGCTCACCGATGAACCGACTGCCGAAGACCACATCGGCCACGTCCCGTGCGATCGGATCGAGCAGCTTCACGTAGTCGGCCGGGTCGTACTCCAGATCAGCGTCTTGCACCAGGATGATGTCGCCCGTCGCAATGCCGAACCCGGTGCGTAGAGCGGCACCTTTGCCTTGGTTTTCCGTCTGATGGTGGACGAGAAACGACAGGCCCTGCTGGCCGTGGTAGTGCTGTTTGAGGGCGTCGAGCACCGCGGCCGAGCCGTCGGTGGAGGCATCGTTGACGCAGACGATCTGCCGCTTAAGCCCGCCGGGAATGGGGGCACGGACGACGAGATCGACGAGCGTCGCGACGGTTCGCTCTTCGTTGTAGACGGGAATGACGATGCTGACCGTCTTGGCGGGTCTTGCGGCGGTGGTGGCGCGGAGGTACGGGTGAACGCCGGTCATCGCCTCGGAGTCCCCGTTACCGCCGACGATCTCGACGGCATCAGGCGTCCGCAACGCCATCGGCGTCGTCGTGGGGGCGGCGGGCTCGAGATCGTTATCCGGCATGACGTACGCGAGGGGCGACAGCCTAGCAGCCGCTCCGCGATTGGGGCTCGTTGATCTGTGCGACGCGACAACGAAAGGGTCCACGACAGAAGCCGTAGCCGCACCTTCGCCTTCGCTTTCCCTAGTAGATCGCAATCCCCCGCCCGTCATCCTGAGGGAGCGAAGCAAGTCGAAGGACTTCGCCCGCGAACACGTCGTTCCAGCCGAGATCCTTCGGCTGCGCTCAGGATGACGGACGGGACGAACCAGCGCATCGTCATCTGAGGGAGCGAAGCGAGTCGAAGGACCTCGCCTGCGAACACGTGTTCAGCCGAGACCCTTCGGCTGCGCTCACGATGACGGAGTTGGACGAACCAGCGCACTCCGTCATCCTGAGGGAGCGAAGCGAGTCGAAGGACCTCGTTCGCGAACGCGTCGTTCCAGCCGAGATCCTTCGGCTGCGCTCAGGATGACGGAGTTGGACGAACCAGCGCACTCCGTCATCCTGAGGGAGCGAAGCGAGTCGAAGGACCTTGCCAGCGAACACGTCGTTCCAGCCGAGATCCTTCGGCTGCGCTCAGGATGACGGAAGGGGAAGACCATGTTGCAGCGTGATCGTCTGCGGTCCGAACCCCGCTCTTGGTGACGTACCGTCGAGGCGGTGCCGACCGATCGCACATCCTTTTCCCGCCGCGGCCCGTCCGACGGCGTCGACGGGCGGAGCCTGGTCCTCGAGGCCGTCGACATCGTCAAGCTCGTCAGCGACACCGTCTCCCTCAAGCGGGCCGGCCGACGCATGACGGGGTTGTGCCCCTTCCACGAAGAGAAGAGCCCCAGCTTCTCCGTCGACGGCGAAAAGCAGTTTTTCTACTGCTTCGGGTGCAAAAAGGGAGGCAACGCGATCGACTTCGTCATCGAACGAGACCGCTGCGACTTCAAGACGGCCCTGCAGACGCTGGCGGATTTTGCGGGCGTGGAGCTGCCGAGCTTCGGTCGCAGCGGACCGCCTTCGGACAAGCTGCAACGGCTCCGCGACGCCTGCAGCGCCGCGGCCACCTTGTACAAGCAGAAGCTTGCCGGCGACGACGGCGAGAACGCCAGAAAGTACCTGGAAACAAGAGATTTTGAGCAGCGAACCATCGACGCCTTCGGCATCGGCTACGCCCCGGACGCCTTCGACTCCCTCGACCGGGCAGGCCTCGTCAACAAGTTCGGCGGCGACCTGCTCGAAGAAGCGGGACTTCTAAGGACAAGCGAGAAGAACCAGAGCCATCGGTACGACGTGCTGCGCGACCGGGTGGTCTTTCCCATCCGCGACGAGCAAGGCCGGCCGATCGCGTTCGGGGGTCGCGTGGTGCCGGGCAACGACTCGCCGGCGAAGTATCTCAACAGCCCGGAGACGCCGTTGTTCGACAAGTCGGCGACGCTGTTCGGCCTCGACGTCGCCAAGGCGGAGGTGGCCAAGTCGCGGGAGGTGATTGTCTTCGAGGGCTACGCCGACGTCGCCGCGGCATGGCAGTTCGGCGTGACCAACGGCGTCGCGGTGCTCGGCACGGCACTGACGGCGAAACATGTTTCGATTTTGCGTCGGTTTGCAGACCGCGTGATCTTGCTCTTCGACGCCGACGCCGCCGGCGAGGCGGCGACGCAGCGGAGCGTGGAGTTGTTCCTCGGCGAAGACGTCGATCTCCGCATCGCCGAGCTTCCGGCCGGACTCGACCCGGACGAGTACCTGCGCACGGAAGGCGTCGACGCTTTTCGGGACCGACTCGACGCTGCGACGGACGCCCTCGGGTACGGGTGGCGCCGCCTGATGGTCCGGATCAAGGACCAGGACGACCTGACCGGCCGGCAGCGGGCCGTCGACGAATACCTCCGCCTCATCGGCTCCGCCCGCGACGGCGTCACCGGTCGGGTGGATGAAGCCCGCTGGGGCGGGGTGCTGCGTCGGATCGAGCGTCTGACGGGGCTGTCGATGGAGGTCCTGCACCGCCGCCTGGAGCCGCCGAGGCGTTCGGCGAGGGCGGAGCCACGTCAGGTGCAACCTGTTGAACAGGAACGACCTGCATTAGGGCGGGCGGTTGTTCCGGGGTGGCATTTGCTCGGGAGTTTGTTTCGCGAGCCGTCGCTGTGGGAGCAGGTTCAAGAGCACGTGGGCCCTGAGGATTTGCACGATCGGAAGCAGCGTTGGGTGGCAGAGCACTTTTGGGAGCACCTTCGCCACGAAGGCGAGCCGACGTTTCGCCGAGTGGCTGGACGTTATAAGCCGTTGTGCGTCAGACGGTTCTGGTAATGAAGGCGCGGCCTCTCGTGCCCGTGAGGCGTGCATCCGCTGGCACGAAGACGCCGCCGACTTAGGCGAGGCCAAAGCGGTCGCGGCCGAGGCGGTGAAGAGTTTGCTGCTTCTTAAGGAAGAAGCGACGTTCGATGCCGTCCAGAGCGACGTTCGCCGGACGGTGGGAACGTCGCCTGCGGATGATGCGGATTTATTGCGTCGTTTGGAGCAAAAGCTCAGAGAAAGCGGTCGCGGCGGGTCGACGGGTTCCCTAGACGGCACATCCCGTACCCGCGGCACAGGGCGTCGCCCGCCGGACGGGGCATGACGACGGTCCGAGAACTCGGTTTGATTCGGCGTCGCGGCGGTGCATGTTGAACCCGCCGCCGCCTGGCCGGCTAAGGCCGGGGCGAACATTGCACCCGCCAATGACGAACCACTCCCCGGACCGGTCTCAGCCTGCTTAGCATTCCGACGACTCCACCGAACGACTTCTCGTCCGGACCCTTCCATCGCGACACGGCATCCATGAGCAGCAACACTTCCAAGGCAAAGTTCAAGGAAACCTCCGTGCCCAGCACCACGACCGAAGACACCGCACCAGCAACCAACGTGGAAGACGCCGAGGCAGACACCAGCGTCGACACCGACCTCGCCGAAGAGGAAACCAGCGATCACGGCCCTATCGGCTCTGGCCCACGTCCGCCCACCGACCCGCTCATCGGGGCAGGCAGCCTTGAAGAAGTCCAACGCCGCGTCGACGCCCTCGTCGACCTCGGCACCGAGCGCGGCTTCCTGACCTACGACGAACTCAACGCCCGACTCCCCGACGAAGTCGTCGGCCCGGACCGGCTCGAGCAGCTGCTCATGAGCCTCGACGAGATGGGCGTCCGGCTCATCGACGACAGCGACGTCGGCGAAGTTCAAAGCCTCGGCCACACGGAAAAAGCCGCAACGAAGCTGGAGGTTTCCGTCATTTCCAAGACCGCCCCGGGCACCCGCGTCGGCATCGCCGCCGACGTGGCAGAGCCGGTGGGCAGTCGACAATGTCAGCCAGACCGAACGCACCCAGCAGGAAAAGAGCAAGAACGACTTCATCAAGAAGGTGCTGGGCGATACCCGTCGCCGCAACATGCGCGACCTCGGAGGACGACGACGGCCGCCCCGCCGACGACGACGACATCACGCAGACCACGCCGCAACACGCCGAAGCCGCAGACGTTGATGGCACCGACGACCAGCCGGAACCGTCACCGCAGAGGTCGAGGGCGAACTGGACATCGCAGCAGCTCGAACGCGACATGGCCGAGGCGACGGGCAAGCGGATCGACGACCCGGTCCGCATGTACCTGACGCAGATGGGCGAGATCCCGCTGCTGACCCGCGAGCAGGAAATCAGCCTCGCCAAGAAGATCGAGATCACGCGGAAGATCTTCCGTAGTCGCGTGCTCGACAGCGACTACTGCCAGCAGCAGGCGTGCGAGATGCTCGAGCAGGTCCGCGAGGGCCAGCTGCCGTTCGACCGCACGATGAAGATCACCACCGCCGAGGAGATGGCGGACAAGCAGACGGTCGGCGACCGCATTCCGGTCCACCTCAACACGGTCCGCTAGATGCTTCGCCGCAACCGCGACGACTGGGCACGCCTCCGCGAGGCCACGACCAAGAAGGACAAGGAGCTGATCGAGCAACGCATCCGTCGTCGTCGCCGGCGTGGGGTGCGACTGATCGAAGAGGCCACGCTTCGCACCAGCCGGATCGCCCCGCTGATGAAGAAGCTGTCGAGCATCAGCAGCAAGATGCTCGAACTCGACGAGCAGGTCGCCGCCAAGAAGGGCAAGGCCGCCAAGAACGCCCGCCGAGGCCGAAGACCTGGACGTCTGCCGCCAGGAGCTCGAAGGCCTCGAAGACCTCGTCCTCGAATCGAGCGACGACCTCTACGGTCGGCTCGTCGACATCCGCAAGATCCACGACCGCTACGAAGAGGCCAAGCGCAAGCTCTCCGGCGGCAACCTGCGGCTGGTCGTCTCGATCGCCAAGAAGTACCGCAATCGCGGGCTGTCGTTCCTCGACATCATCCAGGAAGGCAACACCGGCCTGATGCGGGCCGTCGACAAGTACGAGTACCGCCGCGGCTTCAAGTTCAGCACGTACGCCACCTGGTGGATCCGCCAGGCGATCACGCGTGCCATCGCCGACCATGCCCGGACGATTCGCATTCCGGTCCACATGATCGAGACGATGTCCCGGCTGCGGAACATCCAGAAGGCGCTTCTCCAAGAGCACGGCCGCGAGCCGACGATGGAGGAGATCGCCGAAGTCGCCGAGATGACCGTCGCCGAGACGCGGCGCGTCATGAAGATCAGCCGGCACCCGATCAGCCTCGACCGCCCCGTCGGCGAGTCCGAAGACAGCTACTTCGGCGACTTCATCGAAGACGAAAAGGCGGACAATCCCGTCGATTCCGCCACGAGCGAGATGCTCAAGGACAAGATCGAGCAGGTCTTCAAGACCCTCACCTACCGCGAACGTGAGATCATCAAGCTTCGCTACGGCATCGGTGACGGCTACACCTACACGCTCGAAGAAGTCGGCCGCATCTTCAAGGTGACACGCGAACGCGTCCGCCAGGTCGAGGCCAAGGCGATTCGCAAGTTGCAGCACCCGGTCCGCAGCCGGAAGCTCGAAGGCTTCATGGCCGGCGAGTCGTAGCCGCCGCCACGCGTTGCGTGCGGCGTTCGGCCCGGCTACAAGACCGGGATGAAGCTGCTGCAAGAGTTCCGCGAGTTCGCGATGAAGGGCAACGTCGTCGACCTGGCGGTCGGCGTCATCATCGGTGCCGCGTTCGGCGCCGTCGTGTCATCGTTCGTCGCCAACGTCATGATGCCCCCGCTGGGTTACCTGGTCAGCGGCGTCGACTTCGAAGAACTGTCGATCGATATCCCCGTCGGCAAAGTCGGTGCGGCCGTCGGCGGTATCGCGCGTTCGGATGACGATGGCGTGCCCGAAGAAGACGTCGATGTCGCGACCGATGAGGATCAGGTCCTCGCGCCCGATGATGAAAGCGCGGAGACCATCAAAGGCACCGATCCGGTCACCGGAACGGTCGGCGAAGGGGCCGACAAAGTGGTCCGCATCATGTATGGCAAGTTCCTCAACGACGTGATTAAGTTCGTCATTCAGGCCTTTGCCGTCTTCATGGTCATCAAGGCGATGAACAGGATCCAGCGTGAGAAGGACGCCGCAGCCGAGCAACCTGGTCCGGTACAACAGCCGGAGTTGTCGACCGAAGAGCGTCTGCTGACCGAAATCCGCGACCTCATGGCCGCCGGTGCCAAGCCGGACGGCGGCGTCTAGAGCATCCTGCCAATCGCGTTCGTGATGGATGATGTGCTTCAAGGCATCAACTCGCTTTCGCGTCATCCTCAGTGAGCGACGCGAGTCAAAGGACCTCGTCCCGAACAACGTGTTCCCGGGCGAGGTCCTTCGGCTCGCTTCGCTCACTCAGGATGACGGAAAGGCACGCGGTCATCTGACAGGCACGCGAAGCGGTGCTGATTGACGAAGTCATCTCCGCCGCGTCGCCTCAGACGGCACTCGGCACGTACGGCTCTTCGATGCTCTCGACGTTCTCACGGCTGGTCGCGTAGCACATGCCGAACCGGTTGGCCAGGAAGTCGGCGAGCGTGATCTCCTCCTGCTTCACGAAGCCGGATCTTGGTCGTCAGCTTGTCCTCACGGATCAGGTCGAGCACGGCACAGATGGCTGACGCGGTCGTGATTTGGATGCCGCGAGAGGTCGAGGCCGCGGAAGTCGCCGTGGTAGACCTTGCGGGCGTCGGTCATCTGCATGAGCTGTCCGTTCACCTCGCCGACGGCGGTGCAGAAGATCAGCACGACGTCTTGCGGCGTCATCGGAATCGCACGCTCGAGCATCGTCTTGAGCTCGCCGCGATGCTCGTTCATGCGGAGGTCGAACATGAGGAACTTCACGAGGTCGCGGTGGCCGCGGTAGCGGATGGTCTTGTAGTCGAGTCGTCGGCACTCGCCGGCCAGCGTCTCGGCCAGCGTGCCGACGCCGCCGGACGTGTTGAACGCCTCGTACATCACGCCGTCCAGGCTGAACTGCTCGTAGCCCTCGAGCGGCAGGACGTCGATCTGCTTGCCTTCGACGACGGCATCGCACGGGTTGCCGTACTCGTTGATCAGGCCGTCGGTCGACCAGGTCAGGTTGTACTTGAGCTCGTTCGTCGGAAAGATCGGCAGCGCTCCGACGCGAAGGTGAAGCCGATCGAGCCGATCGAATCTGGCGGCAGGTCGTTGGCGGCGATGGAGACGAAGCCCGGGCGCCAGGCCGCACTGCGGGATGAAGCGTTGGCCGTCCTTGGCCTTGTCTGGCGATGTCGCGGACCTTTTTGGTCGTCTCGACGTCTTCGGTGAGGTCGAGGTAATTGGCCCCGGCATCGAGTGCGGCCTGGGCGATGGCGGGGTTGGCGTCGAAGCTGACGGCCGACATGACGCTGTGCGCGACCCTTGGTCGCCTCGGCCAGCTTGGCCGCATCGGTGACGGGCATCTCCATCGGCTCGACACCTTCGGGCAGCCGGCTGAGAGCCTCGCCGAGACGTCGGCGACGCGAACGTGGTAGTCGCCGGTATCGACGAGCAGCTTGGCGATGGCGCGACCGATCTTGCCGGCACCGACGAGCAGAACGTTGTGCATGGGGCAGAGTAGCGCCTAGGCAGCTTCTTCCGCCTGCATCGACTCCTGATCGAGAAACTCGATCCTGGTGACGTGCAGGAGCGAGTACATCGAAGCTGTTGATGCGAGTCGCCCGTTCGACTTGACCTCGGTGATGTGAATGGTCGTCCCGGCAACTGCTGCAAGTTCGGGATGTCGAACCGCCACCTTTTCGCCGCTGGATAGGACCAACGCGAACGAGCGGAACGGTTGAGCCGAGAGAAGGTTGCGAAAGTCCTGCGTGACCATGGCTGCATTCTACCCGATGTTCGGTAGACTGTCGGCATGACCACGACCGCCGATGCCACGGACGCCCTGACCGCCTACCAGTGGGAACCGCAGCCGAAGGCGGCGGCGTTCGTGCAGAAGGTGGTCGACGAGTTCCTGGAGAAGCTGCCGGAGGCGAAGGCGTTCGCGGATCGGCTGTATCGGGAGACGGGGAATCGGTTCATCGACCTCGTGAAGGAGATCTCACTGCCCGACCATCTCTCGGATGCAAGTGAACTCCAAGCGCTGGGCTGGCGACCGGCAAGCGATGGCCAACACCTTGTCAGCACCACCGGCATGTTCCCCGTGCTCTATCCGAACGTGGGATATCTCGACATTCGTATCGAGGCGGAGAATGTCGTCGACTTCATCACTGCCAACGACATCAGTCCTGCCGTCTATGCACCGTTGGCGGACGTCGGCGAATGCATCTATCGCGACGCTCAAGTCATCGATGAAGGCCACTCGAGCCTGACCGTCTTCGAGTCGTGCGGCGGGCTGCCATTCAATCAGTCGCCAAAGCACGTGGATCTTGCGACGCGGGCAACGGTGCTCGAGTCGTTCCGTCTGCGCCTTCGGAACGACGCGGTCGACCAGTCGGACACGCTCTTCACCGGCCTGAGTGCGCTCATCGATGAGGCCATTCGCGCCGTTGGCCGCGACGTCGCCTGCGACCTCTTCTTCGCCGCCGAGCGCGAGTACTGGCAACGCCGCAACACCGCCGCCCAGTTCCAGAAGGCTCGGCAGGACAAGCTCGGCATCGGCTGGGCGAACCACGATCACCACACCTACCGCTCGTCACGCCGGCACTTCCACAAGCTCGTCGGCCTGTGGGAGAAGCTCGGCTTCGAGTGTCGCGAGCGGTTCTATCCCGGCCCCGAGGCCGGCTGGGGTGCGCAGGTGATGGAGCAGCCCGTCTGCGGCATCGTCACGTTCAACGACGTCGACATCTCCGAGGACGAGATGCTCACCGACTTCGCTCACGAGCCGATGGAAGACCGCACCGCCGACAACGGCGGTCTGGCGACGGTCGGGCTCTGGTGCGGCCTGCACGGCGAGTCCGTCCTGCAGGCCGGCATGCACCACCTCGAATGCACCTTCGACTTCGCCGCCTTGGAAGAGCAGATGAAGACCGAGGCCGGCATCGAGACGATGCCGAAGTTCACCGACTTCCCGCACCTCAAGCAGGCCTTCACCAAGGGCGAACGCTGGCAGGTCGACCCGAAACGCATCGACGCCCTGCTCGACAAGAAGCTCATCACGGAGCACCAGGCCAAGGAGTTCCGAAAGAACGGCGCAATCGGTAGCCACCTCGAAAATCTCGAACGCAACGACGGCTTCAAGGGCTTCAACCAGACCGGCGTCACCGACATCATCAAGCGGACCGACCCCCGCTACGCCGAGACCCGCTGAGCCGCCCGTCGGGACCCCATTCCGTCATCCTGAGCGCAGCCGAAGGACCTCACGCGAGCACGCGTGGCAAGCCGAAATCCTTCGACTCGCTGCGCTCGCTCAGGATGACTGAACGCCTGCACGCGTGACGACTCACCGGCCCTGCGTCGGCTCCAGCGTCACGCGTGACGGTACAAATAGGAGCATCATCGCCGCATCGGCGTTCGGCAAGCGCAGCAGGTGATGGCCGAGCGTCGTCGACTGCTGCGCCTCGGGCGACGCCGCGAACAACGCAAAGCTGTCGTCCGGCACGTCGATCGTGAACCCCGCCGACGCCAAAGATTCGTCGACGACCGTCCGCGTCGTCCGGTCCATCCCGTTGGGCAAGAAGACCGTCCGCCCGATCTGCGACTCCACCTTGGGCACGAACGTCAGCCGCGTCACCCGACCGCCACCGGCCGGGGCCTCGGCATACGAGACGCCGAGCCGCGGCAACGCGGGTCCGAAGCTGCGCCCGCTCAGGCCCGACCGCGTGTGCCAGAACATCGTCAATTCAGGCCGAGGCTCCTCGTAATCGTTGGGCATGTCCAACGCCACCGACTGCGGCCCCGGCCCGGCCGAGATGACGGCACGCGTCGTCATCATCTCTGCCCCAGCCAGATTGATCAGCGCGGGCAAGTCACTCACCCGTCCGATGCCGACGACCAGACCGTTGGCGTAGAGCCGATCTCGCACGTCGGCCGGCAGCGCCTGATCATCGACGTACTTCATCGCGACGCCGCCCGACTCTGCCGCCACGGGCAGGCGATGGACACGCACCACCCGTCGCCCCTGCACCGCCGGCGTCGGGTCGACCGAGACCTGCCGCGCCGGCACGCCTCGCGTCGCCGGAGCTTCCTCAGCCGTCGATTCGCAACCGAAGCCGAACACGATGGCGAGGAGCAACATCGCCCTCATGCCGACACCTTCTCTCGAAGCAGGCCCAGGTGATGCTGCGCGTGCGACAGGTGCACGCGGTGCCACTTCTCAGGCGGCATTTGGCCGAACAATGGGCTTGTGGCGAACTGACCGCCGTCGCGGACGCGATCGCTGACTCGTGCGCACGCCTTGGCAAACGCGTCAACGGCGGCGGCGTCATCGACGGCTTCCGCGGGCTTGAGTTGCTTGACCGTCGGCATGCCCTTAGGCATCGGCCGGCTGAGCTTCTTTTCGTTGAGAAACAACGCCCGCGCGATCGCCGTGATCGGCCAGGGCATTTTCATCATCGGGAAGCCGTCGAGCGAGAAGGTCATGAACTCCGTCAGGTGCCAACACGCCTGCCCGAGCGACCACTGACCGCCTCGCTCGTAGCCGGTGGCATGCAGATGCCGAGCCCGCACGACCGCCTCTTCAAGCGTCGTGAAGCGGAGCGTTGCCGGGGTGGTGTCGGACATGCCGTTAGTTTACGGGAGCCTGCAACGACTGACGATGCGACGATGCGCCCGCCGCGATGTCGGCGATGACCGTGGTTCGGCCGTCCAGCGTCGCGCGAACTTCGACGACATCATCCGCATCGGCGTGCCACTCGTGCCCTTCGACGACGGCAGCAACCTCGCCCGCTTGCGTCCGCACCACGACCGTTGACTTCGGCGTCACTTCGCCCGTCATGCGGCCCGCCGCCGTGGCAACGTAGAGGAACGGCCCCTTCTCTTTGCCGGTCTTCGACAGAGACGCGTTGTACGATGTCTGCACTTCCAACGCCTCTCCCTCCAACGGCGCAGAACCCCGGCCCCGCCGCCATCTCGTGAACGACCGTCCGCAACGCCTGCCGGTCGCGGGCATCGGCAAAGCCGTCGCCCCAGAACGATCCGTAGTTGCCGTGGCACGACGAGCAGTTGGCATTGAAGTACGAGATCGGCCCAATCGTCGCGGCGGGTCGCGACGCCGGTGCCTGTGCGTGTCCCGGTGTCGGCCTGACGACCAAGACCAGCAACAGACACGCGGCGACCAGACTCGGCAGGAAGTGCCTCACGGCTTCATTGTAACGCCAGGCCGAAGTAGGGTGTTTCGCGATGACCGATGATGCCCTCTCGCCCGGCGGCTCGTGCCTGCAGTGCGGCTACAACCTCACCGGCCTCGACGACCGTCGACCGTGCCCGGAGTGCGGCCTGCTCGTCGGGCTGAGTCGGATGGACAAGAGCAACCTCGGCAAGAATCACCCGCAGTGGCTCAGGACGCTCACTGTCGGCTCAGTGCTCCTGCTGCTGGCGATGGTACTCGGGATCGGCACGCCTATCGGAATCGTCAGTCTTGCAGAACAGCGACAAGATCGCATGTCCTGGAGCGTCGGTGGCTTCGGCTGGATGAGCGATATCATGACTTCAGACACCGTCGTACAGCGGTTGCGTCTGGGTGTGAGCATCGTCGTCATCCTGGCGGCGCCGTTGCTGATGCTTCTCGGGGTCGTCGCTCTGACCTCAAGGCCCAAGTGGGTTGCTCAAGGGCGTTTGGCAGTCGTTGGTCTTCGCGTGACGGCCGTGGTTGTCTTTGCGGCCGTGACGTTGCTCGGGTTGCTCATCGCGGGGTGGTCGCATCTTGGCGTTAGCGAGTGGCTCTTCGGATCCACGATCATCGGCGGCTCCGTAGCACTCATGGTGCTCGCGGCGACAATGTCGCTGTGGATGAAGAATTTGGCTCGTCGGGCTCCCGCTCCGCTCCTGGCTGCGGACAGTCCGATTGTCGGATTCGTCTTGAGCGGCAGCATCGCGTACGGGCTCGTCACGACTCTGCTAGCAATCGTCGGCTACAGGTTGACCGACATGGTCGGTCGCGACAGCGCGTTCATGATCACGTTTCTCGTCGTGATCCTCGGCCTGACTGCGGCGATCTGGTCGATCTACCTGCTGATCCGCTACGCCATCGCCTTCAACAAGACCCGTCGTCAGGCTCGTCGGCTCTTTTCAATGAGCGCCGCGCCGGCCGCTTAGACTGCGTCGTCATGCGTCGCCTCGCCCTGCCGTTCCTTGGGATCTTCGCCGCCTCCTCGCTCGCGGCCGGGCCGCAGTCGGTGTACGAGCAGGACTTGCACGGCTTGGCCGATGAGCACCTCGGCACCCTCGGCGAAGGAGTGCCGGACGGCATGCGGGTCCGCGCCGGCTATCGCGTCGATCTCGCCGCGGCCGACATCGGCGAGGCCCGCTTCATGGTCTTCGGCGACGACGGCACGCTCTACCTCAGCCAGCCGGGAGCCGTCACGCATCCTGGCCCTTCGAGACGAGGACGGCGACGGCTCGTACGAGTGGCGCAAGACCTTCGTCGATGTGCCCGACAGCAACCCGCACTCGATGGACTTCCACGACGGCCACCTCTGGTTCACCGCCAGCAACCCGGGCTACCTCAAGAAGGCCCGAGACACCGACGGCGACGGCGTGGCGGACGAGGTCGTCGACGTCATTGAGGCGGGCCGGGCCGACGGCATCCCGGGCGGGGGCGGGCACCCGTTCCGCGGCATCCTGGTCCAGCCGGAGCACGACCGCGTGCTCGTCATGGTGACCGATCCGAGCAACATGACCATCGAGCTCGACAGCGATCGCAAGAAGGTCTACGCCTTCGACCTCGACGGGAAAAACCGTCGCGAATTTGCCGGCGGATTGCGAAACACGGAGAAGCTCCGGCATCGCATCGCCGGCGACGGCTCGCTGACCGACGAGGTCTGGGGGGCCGACCACGGCAGCGACTGGATCGGCAAGCCAGTACGGCGAAAGCGCCGGCAACCAGGCCATCACCGACCTGGGCCCGCCCGACGAGTTCAACCGCATCGACGACGGCGGCTTCTACGGCCACCCGTACCTCATGGCCGACCGTCGGCCGCGGCAAGGAGTTTGAAGACCGCGACGACCTGCTCGAACTCGCCGGCAAGACCATCCCGGCCATGTGGTCGTTCGGTGCCCACACGGCCGTCAACGGCTTCTGCTTCCTCGACGGCAAGGCCGGCGAGGTCTTTGGCGACGACCACGTGGGCGACGTCTTCCAGGCCCAGCACGGCAGTTGGAACAGCACGGTGCCCGTCGGCTATGCCGTCGTGCGACTGATGTTCGACGAGGCCACCGGTCGGCCGATCGGGGAGTTGAAGATCGTCGACACGCACACGGGCGAAGGTGGCCGGCAGGGCTACGTCGCCAGGCCCGTCGATTGCGTCGTCGCGCCGGACGGCAGCGTGCTCTTTTCGAGCAACGTGACGAGCCAGATCTTCCGCATCTCCGCCGAATGAGCCGTGGCCGCGTCGTCGTTCCGGTGATGGCCGGCATCGGCAACGCCGTCATGACGGTGCCGATGGTCCGGCGGCTGGGCGAGACGTTCGACGTCACGATCGAAGCCGGCTCCGCCGCCATCGGCGACGTCTTCGGCAGGCTGCCGGAGGTCGATCGTGTCGTCGTTCTGAACGGCGGGCTCACGTCGAGCCTCAGGCGACACCGGACGCTCGGCGGCGACCTCTACGTCGTGCCGTTCCCGAGCAATCGTTGGCAGTACATGTTGCTCGCCGCAACGACGCCTTGCCGACGCGTCGTCATGCACGACTACCCCGTCGGCACGTGGCGTACCGGGCGACGGTTCGTCCGCGGGTTGCATTGCCTCCCCGCACGCGAGGGCCTCCACGACGTCGACCAGAACCTGCACCTCGCGACGCACGTGTTGGACGTGTCAGGTAGCCGCGGGCTTACAGCCCGCAGGTCGCCCCCGACAAACACAACGCTGTTTCCCCTGAACATTGAGGAGCGCGACGACGCTCGTTCTCTCCCACTCAAAGCCATTCTTCTACAACCCGGCTGCGGCAACACCGTCATCGGGCGATCGAAGCGGCTGCCGGATGCCACGTGGGTCGACGTCATCCACCGCGTCACAGATCTCGGCATGACGCCGGTGATCGTCGAGGGCCCTGACGAGCGCGGCGTCGGTGAACGCATCGCCACGCAATGCAACCCGCGGCCAGAGGTCATCGTGTTCGCTGGGAAGCTCGGCGAATCCGCGGCGACCATCGAACAAGCCGCCGCCTTCGTCGCCGTCGACTCGGGGCTGGCCCACGTCGCGGCGGCAGTCGGCGTGCCGACGGTCTCCGTCTTCACCGCCGCCGACCCGGATCGCGTCGCCCCGGTCGGCAACCGACACCTCGTCGTCACGCCCCGCGACGTCGGCGGCACGCCGTGGTCGCCGCGGACGCTCTACCCGATGCACGCGACCCGGCCGACCGTGCGCGACGACGGCATCGATTGGCCACGCCACGTCTCGGCCGACGACATTCTGGCCCGTCTCCAAGAAGCCCTCTCGCCCGATCCCGCACCTGCCGGGTAGCGTCGGACCATGGTTTGGCTTGCGCTTGCGGTGACAGTGCTGTTCGCCCTCATCCACGTCTTCGGCGGGAAGTTGACGATGCTTCGGACCAGGCCGCGGTCGCGATGGCTCAGCTTCGCAGGCGGGACGAGCGTGGCCTACGTCTTCGTCCACCTGCTGCCCGAGGCCGAGCACTTCGCCGACAGGATCAACGGTCCCGAGTGGGTCGGGCAGCCGGTCTACCTGCTCGCGCTCGTCGGACTCGTGACCTTCTACGGCGTGGAGCGGTACGCCCTGCTACGCGGCGCTCGCGACACCGCCGGCCGGGGCGATGACGGTGACGATGATGAGCACAGCCCGCCGGCAGGAGTCTTCTGGACGCACATCAGCGCATTCGCCTTATACAACGTGCTGATCACGTACCTGCTCGTCCGCGAGTCGAACTACGGCATCGAAGAACTGGTGCGTGTACGCGCTGGCGATGGGGACGCACTTCCTCGTCAACGACGTCGGCCTGCGGGAGCATCACAAGCGGCTGTATCACGACATCGGCCGATGGCTCCTCGCCGGGGCGGCGGTGGCGGGTTGGGTCGTCGGCGCCGTCCTTCCACTGCCGCAGACCGTGACGGCTGTCCTGTTCGGCTTCCTCTGCGGGGCGACCATTCTCAACATCATGAAAGAAGAGCTGCCTGCGGAGAACGAGAGCCGCTACGGAGCCTTTGCATTCGGCGCTGCCGCGTTCGCCGCGTTGCTGTTGCTGCTTCCGATGGAGTCCTCCGAAGAACGCGAAGACGTGCATGCGGCTGAAGTGTCGAGCCACTGACGCGTACCGTCCCGGCCGCGTCATGATTCTGTCGTACGACAAGCAGTTCCTCTTCATCCACGTCGGCAAGACCGCCGGGACCAACGTCGCGCGGGCGCTCGAGCCGTACGCGCATCGCCCCGAGATCGACACGCCGGCACGGTGGCTCGACAAGGTCGGCATCCACGTCAACTACCTGGGCCCGCACCGCTGGCGACGCTTCCGCATCCACGCCACGGCCGCGACGGCCAGGCGGCACCTGCCGACGCGCCGTCTGGGACGGGCTGTTCAAGTTCGCGTTCGTCCGCAACCCCTACGCGCGACTGCTGAGCCAGTACCACTTCATGCTGCGCGAGACGCGGCACCATCATCACGACGACCGTCCAGAAGCTCGGCAGCTTTGATGCCTACGTCGCCTGGGAAGCTCGCCGGGGCAAGCGGACTCAGGGGTCAGCCTTGCTGGACTCCCGCGGGCGATGCCTTGTCGACTTCGTCGGCCGGTTCGAGACGCTGGCGGACGACTTTGCCACCGTCTGCCGCCGCATCGAGATCGATGCGACGCTTCCCGCCGAGGAGCGACCGGCCAAGCCGTTCGATGACGCCTTTGCCGATCCCCAGACGCTCCGGCTGGCCGACAGCCTTATCGGCGGTGACGCCGAGACCTTTGGCTACGACCTCCATGGGCCGACGTGCGACACACCGACGCTCAACGAGCGGCTTCGAAGGATGCCGGCTCGAAAGCGGTGGCCTCTGGCGGCTGACGTGGTATCTTCGTCGCGATGCGCAACGGGCAAACGAAACCGCACCTGCTCGAAGACGCCGTGCCTCCGCCGGCAAAGCCGTACAAGGCGATTCTGCTCTTCGGGCCTCCCGGATCAGGCAAGGGCACGCAGGGCCGAATTCTCTCGGCCATTCCGGGCTTCTTCCATTCGGCGACGGGCGACATCTTCCGCAGCCTGGACCTGCAGTCGCACGCGGGCCGCGTCTTCTGGGAATACGCCAGCCACGGCGAGCTCGTGCCGGACGAATTCACCATCGACGTCTGGCGACAGTTCATCCGCGGCATGGAGATGATCAACCAGTTCCACCCGGAGACCGAGCTGCTCATCCTCGACGGCGTTCCGCGCAGCGTCCGGCAGGCCAAGTTGCTGCAGGACACCATCGAGGTCGTCCGCATCATCCACCTCAAGGCGGACTTCGAGAAGATGGTCGAACGCCTCAAGCGCCGCGCCTTCAAGGAAAACCGCGTCGACGACGCCAAAGACGACGTCATCCGCCGCAGGATGGTGGTCTATGAAGAGCAGACGCGCCCGTTGCTCGACCACTACGACGACGACCTGGTCGCGGAGATTGACGCGACGCAGAGCCAGATTCGCGTGCTCGAAGCGGATCATCGAATTGCTCGTGCCGCTGAAGGAAGGCATGGAAGCAGATGCCGCCGACCTGTTCGTCCCGCCGGCGATCGGTCGATTGGCACCGGCCCGGTGACCGCGGCCGCGCAATGATGAGGGGCTGTGAATGTCTATCGCCCGCGCCCTGGATTTACGTTGGTCGAGCTGCTGGTGGTCATCGGCATCATCGCCCTGCTCATCGGCATCCTGCTGCCGACGCTCGGCCGTGCGCGTGAGTCGGCCCGAAAGGTCGTCTGCCTCAGCAACCTGCGGCAAGGGCACACGACGCTCATCGGCTACGCCAACGACCACAGGTACCAGGTGCCGCTGGGCTACACGAACGGGTGGAAGCAGTTCAACTACGTTGTCAGCCGGAATCGTGAAGGCTTCCCGGCCGCGAGCCCGGCGACGGGAAAGGCCGGGCCGCGATGGCTGGGGCAGCTTTGGGTCGCCGGGTTCGTTCCGTCGCCCGAAGCGTGGTACTGCCCGGAGGAGCGCGACGAGCAAATCCGCTTCAACACGGCCAGCAACCGTTGGCCGCCCGGCGACCCTTCGAGCTTTCGCACCCGTTTCGGCTATGGCACAAGGCCTCTGATCGACTGGCCAGAACCCGCCGGCCCGGATGCCAATCCGGACACCGACATGCCGGACGTCGCGATGCCCAAGCTGCAGCGGCACAACAACGACGTCGTGCTGGCGGACCTGTTCCACAAGCCGACGCAAGTCGCCGAGCGGCACGGCGACGGCATCAACGCCGTCTGGGGTCACGGCGGGGCCCAGTTCATCGACGTGGCCATCCTGGAAGCCGTCGAGGTCGACGGGCAGCGGTGGCTCGATGTCGACCCGGACGACTTCAGCAACACGTACAACGACTTGTTTCTGAGCGATCTTGAACGACTTGAAGAAGTCTGGCCAAGCTTGGACGAGCAGTAGCAGACGAAGGATCGATCATTGTCGCAACAGGCATTGCCGACTAGCGTGCCGGCATGAGCATCAAGATCGCCACGGTGTACTGGTCCGGCTACGGGCACACGAAGAAGCTCGCCGAGGCGATCCACGAGGCCGCGGCGGGTGAGAGTGAGGTCGAGGCCATCCTTCTCGATGCGGAGAACCTGCAGGACGGCGACGCGTTGACTCCACTGGACGACTGCGACGCGATCATCTTCGGCACGCCGACCTACATGGGCGGACCCGCCGCGAAGTTCAAAGGCTTCATCGACGCCGCCAGCGGCCGATGGATGAAGCAGGCATGGAAGGACAAGGTCGCCGGCGGGTTCACCAACTCCGGCAGCATGTCGGGCGACAAGCAGGGAACGCTTCAGGCGCTGCACGTCAACGCGATGCAGCACGCCATGATCTGGGTCGGCCAGGCAGAGATGCCGGCACAGTCGCCCGTCGAAGCCCCCGGTGCCGACCAGGTGAACCGCATCGGCAGCTTCATCGGTGTCATGGCCAAGAGCGCCAACGACAGCGAAGCCGGCCCCGGCGAGGGCGACCTCGAGACCGGCCGCATCTACGCCCGGCGGATCGTCACCGTCACCAAGCACCTCAAAGCCGGCCGCGGCGGCTAGGCGGCGCTTCGCGGGACGGTGCAACTCGGGAAGCAAAAGCCGCGGGCTTACAGCCCGCAGGTAGCTTGCGACTACGCAATGCGCCACGACGCCACGACGCCACGACGCGACGACGCGACGACGCGAGCGACGATGCGAGATGCGAGATGCGAAATGCGAGCGATGCTTGGTGGTCCAACGCTGCCTGCGGGCTGTAAGCCCGCGGCTTTGTTCTTTAGAGACTTTTCGGTTTCCGGAATCAGTCCAGCGACGCCGCCAGGGCCTTCTGGGCTGCGGTGACGCCGGTGCCGATGTCGATCGAGACGCCCATCTGCTTCATCACGCGCTCCGTCGCGGCGACGACGGCCAGCGCGTCGTAGACGTCGGTGTAGCCCATGTGATTGACGCGGAAGAGGTTGCCCTTCATGTGCGCCTGACCGGCGGCGACGTTCATGCCGTGGCCGGATCTTCATGTGCTTTCGGAAGTCGTCGTTGAGCCCTTCCGGGTAGTTGATCGCCGTCACGCTGTCGGCGGGCATCTTGGAGAAGAGCGTCAGGCCCATCGCGGTCATGCCCTTGCCGCACGGCCTGGGCGTGGGCGGTGGTCCGCTTCCAGACGTTCTCGAGGCCTTCGTCCGTGATCATCTTGAGCGACACGGCCAGCGCGTGGATGAGCGTGTTGGCCGGGGTGTACGGCGTGTCGTTGTCCGCGGCGGACTTCTTGTAGGCCTTGAGGTCCAGGTAGAAAGGCCGATGCCCCTCGACCGACTCGGCCGCCTTCCAGGCTCGGTCGCTCAGCGCGACGAAGCCCGAGGCCCGGCGGAAGCATCAGCGCCTTCTGGCTGCCGCAGACGGCGATGTCGATATCCCACGCGTCCATCTCGAACGGCAATCGCGCCGATGCTCGTGATGCCGTCGACGATGAGCAACGCGTCCGGGTGCCTTGTCACGGACGACCTTGGCGACGCCCTGCATGTCGCAGGCGGTCGCGGTGCTCGTTTCCGAGTGCGTGACGATGACGGCGTCGTAGGTCTGCTTCGACAGCTCGTCGGCCATCATCTCGGGCGTGACGTGGGTGCCGTATTCGAGTTCGCGATCGGTGACATCGATGCCGAACTTCTTGCACTGCTTGCCCCAGCGTTCGCCGAACTTGCCGCAGTTGATGTTCAGGACCTTCTTGCCCTGCCCGACGCACGTGACGAGCCCGGCCTCGAAGGCGGCGGTGCCGGAGCCGGTGACGATGTAGACGTCTTGCTTCGTGCGGTAGACCGCTTTGAGCCCTTCCTGCACGTCGGCAAAGGCCTGTCGAAACTCCGGCGTCCGGTGGTGGACGATCGGCTTGGCGAGTTCAAGCAGAGTCTCCGGCGGAACGCTCGTCGGACCCGGCGTGTAGAGGCGGTGCTTCATCGGCCGAGAATAGACGCCAGCCGCGGGCGACGTCGCGTCACTCTGCCGCTTCGGCCTCGCGGTCGGCCTCGCGCTCGCCGCCACTGCCGGCGGTACTCGCGGTAGAGCCCCGGCAGCCGCTCCCGCTGCTCAGGTGTTAAGACGGCCATCGTCCGCTCCTTCTCCTCGGCCCGGATCGCCCGGAGCTTCACGGCGATCTCCTTGCGGATCTCAACGATCTCCGACCGCTGCTCGTCGGTCATGTCCTCCAGAAGCGAATACGGCAACACGATCCGCGGCTCCCGCGCGGGCCGAGTGGCGGGAGCTTCCTTCGTCGCCTCCTGAGCGACGGCGAAGCCGCCGATCATGAGGGCGCAGGCGAGGACCGGAGCGAGCTGTTGACGCAGTTTCATCGCTGGCAGGATAACAATCCGTGTGCAAATCGGAAGCACCCACACCGTCAACTGACGGCACAACGGTCCGCTAGGAATCCAACTCTTTGGTCGCAACACCTTCCGCCAACCAGCCCCTAGTTCCCGTCAAAGAGTGCACCACCCGACGGCGCGGGCTCATCGCCTTGACTTGCGTCCGCTTCGGCCAGGACGTCCGGCTTGAGCATTCGGCCGCTGAGGTTCTTGAGGTAGCCGGTCCAGCGGCTCGGATCGTTCGCCGCTTCGCCGCGGCGGGTGGCATCGAGGGCCATGGTCATCTTGGCGTCGAGGTTCTCCACGTGGTGGACGAAGAGGGCCTCGGGCGTTGCGGGTGACTTGGCACTGCCGAAGCCGAGTTCGAGGTCGCCGTGGTGGCTCAGAACGATGTGCTGCAGAACGTCGAGCAAGTCGCGCGGCACATCGACGTCGGCCTGCTGGGCTTTCTCTTCGAGCCAGAGGGCCGCCTTGACGATGTGGCCCACGAGCCGTCCGCCGTCGGTGTAGTCGAAGCCGGTTTCGTACTGAAGTTCCCAGGTTTTGGCCAGATCGTGGACGAAGACGCCGAAGACGCACAACTCGCGGTTGAGCGTCGGATGCAAGCCCGCCAGCACGTCCGCGGCCTTCATCGCGTTGAGCGTGTGCTCCAGCAAGCCGCCGAGGTAGGCGTGGTGGAAGCCCATCGCCGCCGGTGCGCGACGCAGGTTGGTCATGAGCTGCTCATCCGCCAGATACGCCTTGGCCAGGCCACGCAACGTCGGTGACTGCATGTTTTGGAGCATCGCTTTCATCTCGCCGAACATGGCGTCGATGTCCTTGTCGGTCGACGGCAGGAGGTCGGCATAGTCGATGGCCGACTCGTCTCGAATCTGGAGAATCTTCTCGATCTTGAGTTGCGGCCGACCGGCGAACTCCTCGACGACGGCCTTGACCCGCACGACGCCCGGATTCGGAAGCCTGCGGAACATCGCCTCGCCCTGATCCCACCAGTTGCCGATGACGGTGCGGCTCTTGTCGCCGACCTGCATGGTCAGGTAGGGGTCGCCCTTCTTGTTGGTTTTGAGCTGGACGTTGGAGATGACGAACGGGTCGTTGACCCGTTGCCCTGGGCCGAGATCCGCCAGGAACGTGCGGGGCGGCGACTGCTGGGTGGCGTCGCTGTTCGGGAGGGTGCCGTTGTCGCTCATCCGTGGGTTCTACGGGTCGCACCATCGTCCCGCAAGTCGACTGCCCCGTTCCGTGGCTCGGCGGAACAATCCGCACAATCAAACCAACGGCATCAACGTTGCTAGATGAGTCTGTGAAGCGGGCGGTGCAGTGCAACCCCGTTGAACGTCCCGGACCTCCACCTCCAGAGATCATCAATGACCAAACCTACCGAAGCAGTCGGCGCGTACGAGAACAAGTCCGGGGGCCCCAACTGGCTCTACATCGTGCTGGGACTGCTTGCGGTCCTGATCCTGGCAATCTTGCTCTTCAGTCTTCTGGGCGGCGACGATGAGGTCGAGTCGGTCGACACCCTCGAGCGCGACACGACAACGACGACCGACGACAGCCCTGTCCCCGACGCCGGTGCCGAGGAGTTCGGCGAGTGAGTACCTTCGCCGTCGGAACCCGCGTCATCGGTCATGAAGGACTCGAAGGCGAGATCGAGCAAATCGTTGATCGCGAGAAGCTCATCGTCCGGTTCGACAGCGGACACCGCGCCCTGCTGCGTCAAGACACGCTCACGCCTGACGATGGCGTGGTGCGGGTCCAGCTGACGCCCACCGCACTTGTTAAGGCCAAGTCGCAGGTCCGATCAGCCGGCGATGATCTGGTGATTCCGATCCTTGAAGAGATCGTTCATGTCGGCGTCGAGAAGTTCGAGGCCGGCCGGGTTCGAGTCGTCAAACGGGTCGAAAGTCGCGACGAGACGGTCGAACAGCCGGTGACACACGAGCATGTCGATGTCGAGCGAGTACCGGTCGGCCGCACCATTCCTGAAGGCGAACCACCGCCGACCGCTCGTCAGGAGGGCGACGTGTTTGTCGTTCCCGTCCTTGAAGAAGTGCTTGTCGTGGAGAAGCGGCTTGTCCTGAAGGAAGAGCTGCGGCTGACCCGACGCCGAGAAGTCACCACCAAACAGGAGCACGTTTCGCTCCGCAAAGAACACGTCGATGTCGTCCGTGACGAACCGACGTCCTGAACCTTTCACCCCCTTTTCACCAACACAATATCATGTCCAACGACTCCGATCGATTCGTCGTCGGCCTCTTCGATGAGGCTTCCGAAGCTCAAACCGTCGTCAAGCAGCTCGAAGCACACCACTTCAGCTCCGACCACATCAACACCATCGACAGCAACAGCCGCAGCGGGCTGACGAGCTACCTGCAGAAGCACGGCGTTCCGCAGACGCACGCCGACTTCTACGCAGAGGGCGTCCGGCGTCACGGCACCCTCGTGACGCTCTTCGCCGACGACTCCAAGTACGCCGCCGCCGTCGAGCTGATGCGGAACCACGGTGCCGTCGACATCAACAAGCGGGCCTCGTACCTCAAGAAGCAGGGTTTCACGAAGTACGACGAGAACGCCGAAACCTACGCCGCCGACAAGGTCGCCGCCGAGCGGAGCGAGTACGCCAAGCACGATCATGCCGGCGAGCAGGTCCTCCAGGAGATGGAGGAGAAGATCCACATCGGCAAGGAGAAGGTCGAGCGTGGCGGCGTGCGGGTGTTTGCCCGCATGGTCGAAGTCCCCGTCGAGAAGCACGTCACGCTCCGTGACGAAACCATTCATGTCGACCGCCAGAACGTCGACCGCGCTGCCACATCGGCCGACCTCGACGCCTTCAAGGAGGGCGAGGTCACGCTGACCGAAACCGACGAGCGAGCCGTCGTCTCTAAGGAAGCACGCGTGACAGGCGAAGTCCGTGTCGGCAAGACCGTCGAGGAAAAGGAGCAGGTCGTCACCGAAAAGGCACGCAAGACCGAAGTCGACGTCGAGAAGATCGAAGCCGGCGCCGTCAAGAAGTAACAGTTGAGCCCTGTTCAGCGACCCACCGCCGCTCGGCCCACCAGGGCCGGGCGGCGGTTCTCGTTCATAAGGGGACGGTTGCAGTAGGCTTGCCGCATGAACGACGTGCGATGGGGCATCCTCGGCTGCGGCGACGTGACCGAAATCAAGAGCGGGCCGAGTGTCATGAATCGCGGCGAAGAGAGTCGCGTCGTCGCCTGCATGCGACGCGACCCGGCCAAAGCGGCGGACTATGCCAAGCGTCACGGTGTGCCGCGGTGGTACGACAACGCCGACACCTTGCTGGCCGATGACGAGGTGAACGCCGTCTACATCGCGACGCCGCCAGGGTCGCATCGCGAGCTCGCACTTCAGGCTGCGGCTGCGGGCAAAGCGTGTTACGTCGAGAAGCCGTTCGGCCGCACCGCGGGGGAAGCGAAAGAGATGGTCGATGCCTTCGACGCTGCCGGCCTGCCGCTGCTCGTCGCCTACTACCGCCGCCGGCTTCCGCGGTTCGTCGAGGCCAAACAGATCATTGCCTCAAGCCTCGGCACGATCACGGGCGTCCACTACGAGATGAGCCGTCTCCACCAGCCCGGCCGCGACCATGGCTGGCGCACCCGGGCCGATGTCAGCGGTGGCGGGCTCTTTCACGACCTGGGCAGCCACCTGCTGGATCTGCTCGATCATCTCCTCGGCCCGCTCGGGAACGTCGCCGGGACGAGTCAGGGATCACCTGGCGACGAACGCGTCGCGATGTCCTTCACGCACCCCGGCCACGTCGCCGGCACCGCCCGCTGGAACTTCGCCGGTAGCCGGATGACCGACGTCATCACCATCGAAGGCACCGAGGCCACGCTCGCCATGAGCTGCTTCGGCAACGAGCCGCTTCGCCTGACCCGCGGTGACGACGTCACGAACCTTGATCGCCCTCACGATCAACACGTTCAGCAATACCTGATGACCGACGTCATCGCCCACCTCCTCGGGACCGGAACCTGCCCCAGCACCGGTGCGTCTGCGATGCGAACCAACGTCATCCTCGACGCGGTGGTCGCAAAAGACTGACGTCTACCTCTCGCTTGAGTGCACCGGCGCGGAAGCATCACCCGCGTAGCAGCGTCGGCACGTCCCAACGCCCGCCCAAGATCGCGGCGGTGACTTCGGGGGATGTGTCGAGCCACTGCTGCAGCACGGCCGCGTAGCACTGGCGGAAGTCGACGGTGTATTTCAGGTCGCCGTTGTCCAGATCGGTCAGCGACGGGTGTCGGCCCAGGACGCCGGGCTGGACGCGGTCGCCGAAGAAGAACATCGGAGCCGCCGCGCCGTGGTCCGTGCCGCCGGACGCGTTCTGTGAAACGCGACGACCGAACTCGCTGAAGGTCATGACGGCGACGCGCTCGCTGTTGCCCTGCTGCCGCATGTCGGCCATGAAGGCGTCGACGCCCTGGGCGAACTGCTGCATCAACTGGTTGTGCTTGTTGAGCTGACCCGCGTGGGTGTCGAACCCGCCCAGCGAGACGTAGTAGACGCGCGTCGGCAGCTTCCCGCGGATCATGGCGGCCGTCGTTCGCAGGCCGTCGCCGAACTTGCCACGCGGGTAATCCTTGGGCGGCGCATGGCCGTCGATGGCGCGGAGCACCTTGTCGCTCGACACCCGCGCGTCCATCGCCGTGCGGGTGAGGAAGCCGAGCTCGTCGCCCTGCTCCTGGCCGAGCTGCAGCGCCGCCATCGCGTCTGCATCGGGGCCTTTGTACTGGTAGTCGCTGGGGTCTTCGAAGCTGAGGGCCGTGACCTGCTCGCCCTGCATGGCGAGGCGATTGCTCTCGCCCAGGCTCACGCCGATCTGCGGATCGGCAGGCGTTCCCTCGATGCCGACCGCCTGGTTGTTCGGACCGCTACCGGCACACTGGCTGTCGAAGTATCGACCGAGCCAGCCGGACCGTGCTGCTTCCTCAGTGGGGTTGGCGGTGTGCCAGATGTCCATCGACCGGAAGTGCGACCGGTTCGGGTTCGGGTACCCGACGCCCTGAATGACCGACATCCGCCCGTCGTCGAACAGCGCCTTGAGCGGGGCGAGTGACGGGTGGAGCCCGACGTAGTCGTCGATGCGAAGCACCTGGTCCGCCCCGAGCCGCAGCATGGGCCGAGCGGCGTGGTAGGCGTCGTCGGCGAAGGGGACAACGGTGTTGAGCCCGTCGTTTCCGCCGGAGAGCTGGATGACGACAAGGATCTTGCCGTCCGCCCCGCTGTCTGCCTGGACGCCCTTCTGGTCGAACGGGTCACCGACGGCAAAGGCCGTCCGGCGAGATGAACGACGGCACGGACGCTCCGGCGGCGAGCATCGTCAGGCCCTTGGTCAGAAAGGCACGGCGTGTGGTGGGTCGGCAAGGACATGGCAGGAAATCGTGCGGTCGGCGAGGTTCAGGAACTGGGCGCACGTTCGGGCGTCTTCAGCAGAGCTGGTACTCCGGCATCGACACGATCAGCTTGACGGCATCCAGCGTGCCGGACGTGCTCGCCGGGCTGCCGATGGTGGCGACGAGGCGGCGACGCTTCACAGGCTCGATATCCCGCGGGATCAGACGATTCAGCCACGTCTCAACGACGGTGGCAGGGTCGTCCGACTCGGGCTGCGGACGAGCCTTGGCGGCGATGTCGCTGGCAAGGTTGTACCGCGCCAGCAGCGTCGCCGTGTTGATCCAACGCCTGCCGTCATACTGACCAGGCCAGCCTTTCACGTTCGGCGGGGCGAACGGGATCTGTCCCAGCTTCTCGAGGTTGCGGGTGATCTGCCGGGCGTTGGGCACGTCGACGCCGAGCAGGCGATACGGACCCGGCGAGCAGTTGCACCGGGCTCTTGATCTTGTTGCCGATGTGCTCAGACAAGAAGAACGCCCGGCTACGCAGGATCGTCCGCAAGAGAGGCCGAAGCTCGAAGTTCGAGTCCGCCAGCCCCCGGCCTAGACGCAGCTTAAGATCGTCTGACGGCTCACTGCCCACGAAGTACTGGTAGAGCCGGCCAGCGATGTACGGCCCACAGGCCGGGTGCATGGCGAGGAGACGAACGACTTCGTCGCCGCCGAAGTTGCCGGTTCTGCCGAAGACGGTTTTGTTGCCGTTGTCGTGCTGGTTGCCGCGGAAGGCGAAGCGTTCCCCGTCGTGGTTCCACCCGGTAAAGCAGCGGGCGACGTTCTTGATGTCGTTTTCGCTGTAGTTGCCGACGCCCAGCGTGAACAGCTCCATGAGCTCGCGGGCGTAAGTTCTCGTTGGGGCTTCGTGCGACGTTGCGGTCGTTGTTGAGGTACTTCAACATCGCCGGGTCGCGGCTGATGTGGCCGACCAGCTCGACGAAGTTCCCCGCCGCGTATCGCCGAAGCGTCTCGTTCTGGTTCCAGAGTCGCCACGACCCTTCACGGTCGTCACGCACGCTGCTCGTGAAGTGACCGGCCCAGAAGAGCGTCAGCTTCTCCTGCAGCGGATAAGGCCCGTCGGCCATGCGCCGGACCCACCAGGCCTGGCACGATCCCACGTGCTGCAGACTCGCCCGCGTCCAGCGCTGATGCAGGAGCTGTCGCTGCGTGCGAACCTCTTCGCCTTGGAGCCCCTGCTCGATCGCCATCATCGCCTCGCGACGGTCGACGTCGCGACGCGGGATCCCATCCAGCATCGACGCGTCCGGCACGTCCGTCTGCGACATCTCCGAAGCCGAGGCGTCAGGAAAGTCGAGCAGCAGATCGACCGCCGCGTCGATGCCGAGCTCTTGCATCAGCGCAATCTCGTCCGTCGTCCCGCCGAAGCCCGCCCGGTTGAGCAGGTGCCCGGCCCGCAATCGATCGAACGCTCCGTCCTCTCCCGGACGAAACGGAGCGAGGGGGTCGGCTTCGGAAACTGCTTGGCCTGCGATCGGCATCATCGACTCCTGTAGGGCCTGTCGCTCTCGGACTGCCGATGCGACATCGGCCGTTACCACCACAACGCCGCAGCAACGGGCTTATTGCGTCTGCAAACTGGTACGCCCCCAGGCCCGCAAAGGTGCGGCCGCGACGACAACGCTGCACGACTCTTGAACGACCCGCCATCACCGCCTCGTAGGCTCAGGCGATGGCGGACACCATTTCTCTACAGCTAGGGCACTCGCCCGATCCGGACGACGCGTTCATGTTCTACGCATTGGCCCAGGACCCGCCGCTCGTCGACGCGGGCCGTTGGCGGTTCGACCACGTGATGCAGGACATCCAAACCCTGTCCCACCGTGCCAAGACGGGCGACCTCGAGTTCACCGCCATCAGCGTCGCGACCTACCCGCTCGTCGCCGACAAGTACGCCATCACCTCCTGCGGCGCCAGCATGGGTGACGGCTACGGCCCGATGCTCGTCGCACGCGAGCCGATGACCCTCGACGATCTCAAGAGCGAAAAAGCTCAAGATCGCCGTGCCGGGCACCCTCACCAGCGCCTTCCTCAGCTGCCAGCTCTGCCTCGGCAAGGCGGGCGAGGCGTTCGATTACGAGGTCGTCATGTTCGACGAAATCCCCCAGGCCGTGCTCGAAGGACGAGCCGACGTCGGCCTGCTCATCCACGAGGGGCAGCTGACCTACAGCAAGATGGGCCTGCACCTCATCGTCGACCTCGGCATCTGGTGGGGCGACCGGACGGGCCTTCCCCTGCCGCTGGGTTGCAACTGCGTCCGTCGCGACCTCGACGATCTCTACGGCCAAGGCTCCATGAAGGAGGCGACGCGGGTTCTGCAAGGACAGCATCCAGTACAGCCTCGACCACCGCGACGCTGCCGTGCGGTACAGCATGAAGTACGGCCGCGACCTCGACGTCGCGACGGCCGACAAGTTCGTGGGGATGTACGTCAACGACTGGACGCTCGACTACGGCGACCGTGGCCGGGAGGCGATCACGCGGTTCCTGACCGAAGGCGCCGACGCCGGCTTCGTGCCGAAGGGCCCGTCGATCGAGTTCGTCTCGCCCTGACCCTCGGCCACGCGAGATAACGGCCCACGTGGAGCGCGTAAGGCCCGGCGTCGTCCGGACGCCGCCGGGTGCGGGCCGGATCCCGAACCGAGGTGTGGAGCGACAAGTGAGGTTCGGAGTCAGTCTGTGGAGCGGTCGAGTGAGCAACGGAGGCGGTCGGACTGTGGGGCCCGACGCTTTTGCCGACGCGGGAGGCGCTGTTTCTGACCCATCTGCGATAGCCGCGGGCTTACAGCCCGCAGGGAGCGTGAGTGGTAGAAACTGCTTGGTGTCGGGCACGGCTCGATCTACCACGTGACCGGCGGGCTGTAAGCCCGCGGCTAACCCCGTAGGGGGGAGCGATGCGATTGCGAGCGACGGGTCCGTTCGGGGCGAGGTCCTTCGATTCGCTTGGCTCGCTCAGGATGACCGAGGGGTTGATCGATGACTGTGGAGCGGTCGCGCGAGCCATGGAGGCGGTCGGACTGTGGGGCCCGACCTTTGTGCCGAGAGGGAGGCGCTGTTTCTGACCCATCTGCGATAGCCGCGGGCTTACAGCCCGCAGGGAGCGTGGGTGGTAGCAGCTGCTTGGTCTCGGGAACGGCTCGATCTACCACGTGACCGGCGGGCTGTAAGCCCGCGGCTACCCGAGAGGGAGAGCGATGAGGTTCCGAGCGACGGTGTCGTTCGGGGCGAGGTCCTTCGACTCGCTTCGCTCGCTCAGGATGACGGAGGGGTCAATTGATGAACGAGCAAAATGACGCGCGTTTCACAAAGGTGGAACGCGCGTCAATTACTGTTTACGACGCATGAAACTTATTTTCGCTTTGGCTTCTTATTCCGATCCTTCTTCGGTTGACGCTTGCCGGCACCCTTGTCGTCAGTCGCCTCTTCCGAAGCTTCGGGTTGGTTGGTCTCAACCTCCGTTGGCTCCGCCTCGCCGAAGGCGGCGGCGTTGTCGTCGACCTCGGCGTGGACGGCCTCGGTCTGGCCATACTGGTCCTTGGCTTCCGGCGCGGCCGCACCTTGCACCTGGACACGGAAGATCAGGTCCGTCACCCGGTCACGCACCTCTTCCATCATCTGGCGGAAGTAGCGATACCCCTCACGCTTGTACGCGATTCGCGGATCACGCTCGGCAAAGGCCTGCATGCCGATGCCGCCCTTGAGGACGTCCATCGCGTACAGGTGGTCCTTCCAAGCCTGATCGAAGATGTTGATGAGCACGTACTGCTCCAGGTCCGTCAACTCCTTACGAATCGCATACCGACCGCGACGCAGCAGGATGTCGCGCTGGTCGATCCGCCCGTCGCCGTCGCGGTCTTCTTCGCGGGTGCCCTTGGGGCTTTCGCCGAGCCGTGCCGGGTCGAGCTCGATCTCCTCGAGCGGCAGGCCGAATCGCTTCTGATAAGCGGCGGCGAGCTTTTTCGGATCCGTACCGCCCTCGGCCAGCAGCTTGTCGACCACCGCCTCGAGCTTCGCCGGCTCCTGAAGAAACGCCTCCTGCTCGGCCAACAGCCGGTCGCGGATCGGGCCCGTTCCGTCGGAACGAACCTGGTCGAGTGTCAGGTCCAGGTCGAACTTGAACTTCGCCCAGCCGACGACATAAGCCGCCGCCTGCTCGTCGGCGATCTCGGCCGACCCGCCGCTGACGAGGCCGATGACGTGATCCACCGGGAAGGTGACCTCGCGCTTCGAGTACGCCTCGCGAGCCCGCTGCTCGACGACCTCGATGATCTCCGCCGGTGGACGAGAAACGCTCCGCTCCTCATCGAGCATCAGCTCCGAAGCCGATAGCCCGATCGAGAACTTCTCGTTGGCCCAACGGCACAACTCGTTGGCCGGGTACAGCCCTTCCAGGAACGGCTTCACGGCCGACGTGTCGACCTGATCGATCCGCTCGTACGCCGACTCCGCCAGACGCTCTTCCAGCTCATCGGCAGCGGCGTTGTCGATTTCGCTGGTCGTCAGCTCGACGCCGTAACGGCTCTTGGCCCACGAGCGCAGCCCGCGAGTATCCCACATCTCGTGGTCTGCACGGTCTTCACCCATGAACTCGCCGAGCGTGGACCGGATGGTGTCACGCACGTCGTTCTTGGCCTTCTGCTTATACAAGTCGTCGACATCTTCGTGCCGACGAAGGCCGATCAGGTCTTCCGTATCGAGCTGCGTCTGGAACGTATTTCTCCCCCACTCCGCTAACACGCCGGCCCTGTAGTCCTGGCCGATGTACTTGTCGACGGCATCCGTGATGCTTTCGCCGATCATGTCCCAGATCACGCTGTCGATGTCTCGACCTTCGAGCACCTTCTGACGGAGGCCATAGAACTGCAGTCGCTGGTGATCCATCACCTCGTCGTACTCGAGCAGGCTCTTGCGGCTGAGGAAGTTGCGCTCCTCGACCTTCTTCTGTGCCCCGGCGATCTGCCGCGTGACGAGTCGAGATTCAATCGGTTCGCCGTACTCAAGGCCCGCCTTCTTCAAGACGTTCGTCGCCCACTCGGGCATGAACATCTTCATGAGCGGGTCGCCCAGACTAACGTAAAACCTTGAAGAACCCGCATCCCCCTGCCGCCCGGATCGGCCGCGGAGCTGGTCGTCGATGCGTCGCGAGGTGTGCCGCTCCGTCGCCACGACGTGCAACCCGCCGACGATGTCATGGCCGGTGTCGATCTGGAACGCCTCGCGTAGTTGCAAGTCGTCCTTCGGGATGACGACCTTCGTGCCGGTCTCGCGTTGCTCCAGTTCAACGTCGCCTTCGCGATTCTTGACTTCGTAGAACGTGCTCGGTGCCGGTTTGATGTCCGTTCCACGACCGGCCATGTTGGTGGCGATCGTCACGTTGCCGACGAGCTGGCCCTGCTTGTTCTTATGCTGTTTGCCGGCATTCTCGACAATGCTCGCCTCTCGCTCGTGCTGCTTGGCGTTCAACACATCGTGTTGGATGCCGTACTTCTTTGCTAGAAGGCGACTGAGAAACTCGCTCTTTTCCACGCTCGTTGTCCCGACGAGCACCGGCCGACCCGCGTCGGAGTTCTTTTTGATGTCGTCGAGGATGGAGTCCCACTTTTCCGGCTCCGTGCGGTAGACGAGGTCGGTGAAGTCCTCACGAACGACCGGACGGTTCGTCGGGATGGAGACGACTTCGAGCTTGTAGATCTTGGCGAACTCCTCCGCCTCGGTTTGGGCGGTGCCGGTCATGCCGGCCAGGGCCTTGTAGAGCTTGAAGAAGTTCTGCAGCGTGATGGTCGCCATCGTCTGCGTCTCCTTCTTGATCGGGACGCCCTCCTTGGCCTCGACCGCCTGGTGCAGGCCGTCCGACCACTGCCGGCCGACCATCTTGCGGCCGGTGTATTCGTCGACGATCACGACGTCCATCTGATTCGTCCGCTGGTTCGGCTCGACGACGTAGTCCTTGTCTCGCTCGTAGACGACGTGGGCCCGCATCGACTGCTCCATCAGGTGCGGCCAATCCATGTTGTCGCCGACGTAGAAGCTGCCGACGCCCGCCTTGTCCTGGGCGGCGGCGATGCCTTCGTGCGTGAGGTGGACAGACTTCTTGTCCATCTCGACCTCGTAGTACTGCGTCGTCTCGCCCTGCTTGTCCTGGGCCTTTTCGAGCTTCTCCTGGGCCGTGCGGAGCTTCTCGTCAGCCCGCTTCTTCTGGTCCTTCGACCCGGCCTTGTCGAGATCGCCCTCGGCGGCTTTGATGATCTTCTTGGCGTCGTCGATCGCGTCCTGAGCCTGCTGCCACGGGCGGGCCAGCTCCATGATGTGCCGGGCGACTTCGTCGGCCTCGCGGTACTTGGGAGCGCCGGTGTTGGCCTCGCCGGAAATGATCAAAGGCGTGCGTGCCTCGTCGATGAGGATGCTGTCGACCTCGTCGATGATCGCAAAGTCCAGCGGCCCCTGCACCTGCAGGTTCGCCCGCTCCTTCATGTTGTCGCGCAGGTAGTCGAAGCCGAACTCGCTGTTGGTGCCATAGGTGACGTCACAGGCGTACGCCTCCTTGCGGCCCTGCCCGCCGGGCATGAGGGTCTGCTGGAGGTAGCCGACGCTGAAGCCGAGCTGATCGAAGGCCGGTCGCGTCCAGCTGGCGTCGCGTTTGACGAGGTAGTCGTTGACGGTGACGACGTGCGTGTGTTGGCCCCGCAGCGCCCGCAGGAACGCCGCCAGTGGCGCGACGAAGGTCTTGCCTTCGCCGGTCTTCATCTCCGCGATCTTCCCCTCGGCCAGCACGATGCCGCCGATGAGCTGCACGTCGAAGCAGCGTGCCCGGAACGGCGGGCGGCTGACGGGGTAGAGCTCGCGGACCGCGTCGTAGAGCTCGCGAGGGATCTCGACCTGCCGGAAGTCGATGCCGGTGGCGATCATCTGCTGCTGGACGAGGTCGTATGCCTGAAGCATCTCGTCGTTGAGCTTGTCCGGGTCGAAGTTCTGCTCCGGGTTGAAGATTTCGCGGATGCCGATGTGCCGGTCCATCGCCTCGCGGATGATGGCCATCGCCTCGGGCAGGACGGCGTCGATGGTCGTGTCGCCGGCGATGATCTGGCGACGCAGCTCCTGGGTGCGCAGGCGAAGCTCGGCATCGGTCTTCTTCTGCGCCTCCGGCTCGGCGTCGTTGATCTGCTGGACGATCTTGCGGTACTTCTTGAGCAGGCGGTCGTTGCGCGAGCCGAAGACTTTGGTCAGGGTGTTGCCGACGAGATTCATGACAAGAGGGGCGGGTGCCGGCATCAGGCCGGGCACGGAGAGCGAGCGGACGCGCAGCAAACTGCGCGACAGAAACAGATGGATGGGCGACGCCCCCCTGCACCAGGCGGGCCGTCAGAAGAAGCCGATTCCGCTACAACAATCCCGGCGGCGGCAAACGTGACTCCGCAAACGACAGCCGCGGACCCGCCGACCAGCCCTGCGTGACCGTACCGGCCACTTCCAACGGCGCGGGAGGCGTGGCTGTCGGGCGTCGGTCGATGACCAGCGTCGGCACCCGCCGAATGACACGTACGGGCCTTGCCGCGACGCGGACAAGCCCGTCGGCAGTGACCGTCGCGGTCGCCCGCAGCGTCCCGGCATCCCGAGACAAGCCGCCGTCGGCGCAAATCGTCAACAACACCACCGCCAGCAGCAACGTCTTGGGCAGTGGCGGGTGCGAGTTCATGGAACAAGAGCGGCCTTGCCGCACGTGCTGTCAGTGTTCGTTGTGCGACGGCCCGAATCAAGCCGGTTCTCACGGACGTGTCGGAAGTACAACGGATCGCCGGACAAGCCACGCCACGGCCTCGTCTTGTCGTGCCGTCGCGATCTACCGTCGTCGGTGCGATTCCTGCTGGCACTTCTTCTCGGACTGCTGGCGATGCCGGCACAGGCGGAGGTGACCCGCATCGACGCCTCGGTCGGCTGGAACGACCTGGTCCGCCCCGGACGGTGGCACCCTGCGACGGCGACGCTTGAGGCGAACCGTCGGCACGATGCGGTGCTCGAGTGGTACGTCCCGCAGCACGGCCGACAGGCGATGGTGTTGCGTCAGCCGGCGACGCTAAATCCGGGCAAGCAGACGTTTTTGGCGACGCTGCCGGTCGGTCCGGATCCGTGGGCGATTCATCTGCGGATCGCCGATGCCGAGACCGACCAGACGCTGGCCCACTGGCCCACGACGCCTCGGTCGCCGGTGGATTTGGCGGCGCTTCTTGGGGATGACGGCACGCCGCTGGTGGCCTTGGCGGGCGAGTCGTTCGACGGCATCGACGCGACCCGAGTCCCGCTCACCCTGCTGCCCCGAACCGCTGTAGCGTACGAGGCGCTCGACGTGCTGGTCCTGGCGGGCCTCGATCTGGCGTCGCTCGAACCAGAAGTCGACGCCGCCATCGCCGCCTGGGTTCGCGGCGGCGGGACGCTTTGGATCTGGCTCGACGGCAGCCCGGTGCCGTCACGCGGGGCGGTCCTGTCCCTGCTGCCCGCGCTGCCGACGCAGCGCGTCGCCGACGACAACGGTGCCGGCCGATGGTTGCTGGACGGCATCGACCCGCTGGCCGGTGTCACGCGTGCCACTGCCGACGACGGCGAAGTCGTCTTCTTCCATCGCAGGCCCATCGCCAGCGACCTGCCGACCATCCAGATCCGGCCCGACGATGCCGATGTCGTCGTCGCACCCGCGCCACGGACCGGATCGCTTGCGACGCGTCTGCTTCCGATCGCCCTGCTGCTCGGCCCGATCGAATGGATCGTGCTGCGACTTGCCCCGACCCGCGTCCGGCGGCGCGGCTGGTGGACGCTTGTCGGCTGGCTTCTTCTGCCGGTCGTCGCTATCGGCTGGCTGACCTCCGGCCCGGCAGAGGTAGAAGAACCGTCCGAAGCCTGGTGGACGGTCGCGGCCGAGCCGGGGACGACGGGGCCGATCCGGGATCACGTGGTGGTGCTCGGGCCCGACGGACTCGTCTTGCCCGACTGACGCCTCGCCGCCACGACGACTTCGGCCCGTTGGCGAACGGCTTCGACGGCTTTTTCGAGCGTGGTCGCGATCCGAACCTTGCTGTTGCTGTCGCGGCCGCAGATGCGGCGACGAAGTTTCTCCGTGTCGGATTTCGGGCTCCAGATGCCGACGACGGTCTCCGCCGACGCGGCCGACCCGCCGCAGGCGTCGAGCCGCTTGACCAGGTACCGCGACTGTGTCGCCGCCTTGGGCGGGACGGCACTGATGACCACCACCGCCGCCTCGTCGTTGCGCACCGCCTCCAGCTTCTCGCTGGCGAGCTGGCCGTCATCGAGCAGGTGCGTGACGTACCCGCGTCGCCGAAGCAGGGCAGAAAGCATGAGCCCCGCCGTCTCGTCGGCATCGTCTTTGGCGGGCAGGATGGCCACGACCACCGCCTCGTCGCTCGCGACGGCCGGCTCGAGCTTCACCGGAAGCGTCGGATCCGACAGATCCACGCTGTCTGCCGGGCTCGGGTCTTCCTGCTCGGCAAGCTCCTCGACGAACGCCCGCATGGTGTCGCGAATAAAGCTTGCCCGGTTGTCCGTCAAGTTCCCGGCCTCACGATCGCGCTCGCTCAAGGCCAGCGTCGGCAATAGCAGAATGTCGAAGGTCTCCGTCAGCGTGTGGTCCCTGCGGAATGACTCCAGCTCTTGCTTGGCATCTTCCTTGTCGAGCGCGAGCAGCCGCTGGTAGAGCCGGGAGTGCGGCGCGAGCACCGGCTCGTTGCCAAGCAGCGTGTCGATGGGGCGAAGGGCCGGGACGTACTTGCCCAGCACGACCAGGCACGTCGTGATGGGCGTCGCGACGAGCAGGCCGATGGGGCCCCAGAGGAACGTCCAGATGGTCACCGCGATGACGACGGCAAAGTCGCTCATGCCGACGGCCGAGCCGTACATGATCGGCTCCATGACGTTGTTCGTCGCGATCTCCAGAACCAGGATCATGATCGCCACGATGGCGAAGACGGTGAATCCGTCGTAGTGCCCGAGGCTGATGAAGAGCGGGAAAGCCGCCGCAAGCCAAGGCCCCAGATACGGGATGAACCGCAGCACTGCACAGAGCGTCCCCCACAGAATGGCCCCCGGAAATCCGCTGCCGGTGACGCTGTAGCTCACCACCGTCAGTCCGATGCCGACGCCCAGGCCGTAAGTACCGTTGATCAGCGCCTGGGCCCGCAGGTATCGGCTGATGCGCCTGGACGCGTCGTCCAGCGCCTGCGTCGCCAGGTTGATCCGGCGACCCGCGGCGAGCTTGATGACGCGGTCGCGCAGGTCGTCGCGCTGCAGCAGAATGAACAGCAGGAAGACTGCCACCAGGCCCAGCGTGCCGACCGGACCCGCCGCCATCGCCGCAATGCGCCCGGCCCGTTCGAGGGCGTTGTCCTTCATCGGAAGATCCTGCGTCGGCAACGGAGGCTCCTCCTGGTCATAGAGACGCGCCTGCAAGGCAGCCAAGGCCGTCTCCAGGCGGCCCGTCATCGCGTCGATCGCGGCGACGACGGCTTCTTCGCGGTCGCGGAGACTTCTGTTCAATGCGTCAGCGGTCCGTGTGAGAACGCCGGACGGATCGGGTGGCGTCTGCTCGGCGGGCCGACTGGCGGGGAGCGTGGTCGGCGTTTCCTCCTTGTCGGGCTCCTCTTCGTTGCCCGTCGCCGCCTCGGCGACCTTGCCGAGCGTCTCGCCGATGTTGCTGATCGCCGTCGCCACGCTTCCGCCGTCCTCGCCTTCGCCCTCGCCTTCGCCGGTGCCGAGGACGCCGGCGAACTTCGTCTGGAGTCGCGTCTCGTACGCCGGCAAGTGGTCGTCGATCAAGACGACCCCGCGATAAATGGCATAGCCGATGCCGAAGAGCAACCCCGCCGCCAATGTCACGACAAAGGTCGTCGACACAGCCCGCGGCACGTGGCGTCGCTCCAGCCACTCGCACGTCGGCGACAGCAAAAACGCCAGCAACGCCGCCAACGCCAACGGCAGCAACACCGGCTTGCCGACGACCAAGATGATGCCGACCAGGATCACGCCCAGCAGCTTGAACACCCACGTCACGTCCCCGAGCGTGCCCGAGGTCCCAATCGCACCCTTTCGATTGGCCGGTTCTTCAGACGGCGATGGAACGTCGTCGGGCTCATCCTCACTGCGTACGGCCATTGACAGCCGCACTGTACAGCAGCCGTCGGAGTCGTCCTACGGACGAAGTGGCGATACCTGGTTCGGTTTCAGAAGCAGTAACCACTCGCTCGTCTTTCGACGATAAACTAGCAACCCACGAGAAGTAGATCCCAAGCAGCCGCGGGCTTACAGCCCGCAGGTCACATAGCAGTAAAAATCGCTCATATCAGCAAAACGATCAGCAGGTCACAAACCCCGCACGATCGGGTGTAGCAACCGACGTGCGTCTCGAAACAGCCCACGAGACGCGATCAGCGTTCCTTCACGATTGCTGCTTCTGAAGTCGCCTCGTTGCTTGCACCACCCTGGAACCACAGGGCCAGAGCCTCCAGCTTTCGTTCCTCAATGACCGCTACCCCATCGCCTCAACGCCGCCCATGATCTCGGACAGCTCGGTCGTGATCTGGCTCTGACGCGCGCGGTTGTACTGGAGTTGCAGCTCCTTGCCCATCTTGTCCGCATTGTCGGTCGCGCTCTTCATCGCCACCATGCGGGCCACGTGCTCGCTGGTCGTGGCGTCGAGGAAACACTGCAAGAACGCGCTTTTGACCGTCAACGGCAACAGCTCGCCCAGCAGTTCCTCGGCCGACGGACTGAAGTCGTACTCCACCTCGGCCGCGGGCTTCGACTCATCGGCGACAACCGCGTCGTCGGTGGTCGTCGTCGCGTCGAGCATGCCGTGAGCTGCCTGGGCATCACGTTCCGCCGCCTGCTGGGCGAGGTCGTCGACCAGTTCCTTCACGCCCGACAACGGCAGCAACGCCGACACCTCGGCCCGCTGGACGCCGGTGCTGATGAAGTTCATGTACGCGACGTACACGGCATCCACACGCCCCTCGCAGAAGTCGGCGATCAGCCGCTCGGCCAGCGGGTTGACCTTCGAGCTCGACGGCTCGTCGCCGATGACGACCTTGTCGGTCATCTCCCGGCCCTGGAATTTAAAGTAGCTCACGCCCTTCTTACCCGCGACGTGCAGGTCGACGCTGTTGCCCGCGACGTCCATGCCCTTGAGGAAGCGGTCGGCGGCGCGAAGGACACTGCCGTTGTACGCCCCGGCGAGCCCGCGATCGCTCGTCAGGACGACCAAGGCGATGCGTCCGACCTTGTTCTCCGGCGTGACGCGACGCAGCAGCGGGTGATCGACGTTGCCGACGCTGCCGGCGAGTTCTTCGACAAGCTCGCGAATTTTGGCGGTGTAGGGCTTGGTCCCGATCGCCCGCTTGAGCGACTTCTGGAACTTCGCCGTCGCGATCATCTGCATCGTCTTGGTGATCTTGCGGATGTTTTTAACCGCTTTGCGACGCTTGAGGATCTGCCGTGCCTTGGCCATGGACCGCCAGCATAGCCCCGGCGACGCCTCTGCGTCATCTCGACCGCAGCCGAAGGACCTCGGGCGCAACACGCGTTTGCAGACGAGGTCCTTCGACTCGCTTCGCTCGCTCAGGATGACGGGATTGGAACCTGGCGACATTCATCGTGCTGGACACGCCCCGGGCGACCTCGACGACCAGAGCACGCGGTGCCGACGTGCCGTCCTCTCCCTCCGTCATCCTGAGCGCAGCCGAAGGACCTCGCCTGCGAACGCGTGTTGCGCCCGAGGTCCTTCGGCTGCGCTCAGGATGACAGAAGGAGGAGCGAAACGCATTGCGTTCGCTACCGCGACTCGTCGAACCACTTCACCTGCGGGGCGTCGCCCCAGAGGCTGTCGAGGTCGTAGAACGCCCGCGACTCTTCATCCAGCAGGTGCACTACGACGTCGATCATGTCCAGTGCGATCCAGCGATCGTCCGCCTCGGAACGCTTGAAAGAAGTCATCGGCTTCAAATCGTGCGGCTCACCCGCCTCGACAATCTGCTCCGCCACGGCCCGCATCTGACGAGGGCTGGCGCCTGTCGCCAACACCAAGACGTCGCACACGGGAGAGACCCTGGACACGTCCAGCACCACAACGTCACGGCACTTCAGATCCGCGCACAAACGAGCGGCCTCGGCACCAAAGGTGCGGGCACGCCCGACTCGCTCGGCCACAATCTGCTGGAGTTCTTCCTGCGGCGGATTCTCAGATGTCGACTCTGACTCAATGTCCTCGCTCCGCGTCTCTGCAATCATCAAGTGCAAGTCTACGACGCAGAACCAAGCCGGACCATGACCGAATCGTCAGCAATCAGCTTCGGCCATCACTCGTCGACATTCAGGACCTGAGGGTTCACCTCAAGCTCCTGAAGGTCCACCGATGGAACGTCCGGTGCGATCAGCGGCGCGATGACGAGGGCGACGACGGCAATGAGCTTCATCAAAATGTTGATGCTCGGGCCGCTGGTGTCCTTGAGCGGGTCGCCCACGGTGTCACCAACGACCGCCGCCTTGTGCGCGTCGTCGCCCTTCTTCAGGACGGTGCCGTCCGGCAGGGTGACGCCCTGCTCGATGCGCTTCTTGGCGTTGTCCCAGGCACCGCCTGCGTTCGCCTGGAACAGGGCCATCAAGACGCCGCTCACCGTCACGCCGGCCAGCAGCCCGCCCAGCATGGTCGGACTGATCAGGCCGACGACTACCGGTGCCAGCACCGCCAGCACGCCCGGCAGGATCATCTCGCGCAGGCTCGCCTTCGTGCTGATCTCGACGCACTTGGCATATTCCGCCTTAACGCCCGGCCGACCTTCACGCAGGCCGTCGATCTCGTTGAATTGCCTGCCGACCTCGTCGATCATGTCGCGGGCCGCCCGGCCTACGGCGTTCATGGCCAGCGCACTGAAGACGTAAGGCAACATCGCCCCGATGAACAGGCCGGCCATGACGACCGGGTTGCTGATGTCGAGCGTCACGTAGGCCGCGGAACCCGGCATTTGCCCCAGGTTGATGACGCCCAGGTAGGCGGCGAACAAAGCCAAAGCCGTCAAGGCCGCCGAGCCGATGGCGAAGCCCTTGCCGATGGCCGCGGTCGTGTTGCCGACGGCGTCGAGCAGGTCGGTCCGCTCGCGAACCTCCGGCGGCAGGCCCGCCATCTCGGCGATGCCGCCCGCGTTGTCGCTGATCGGCCCGTAAGCGTCGACGGCGAGCTGGATGCCCAGCACCGACAGCAACCCGACGGCCGCGATCGCGATGCCGTACAGACCGGCAAAGTAGGCCGCACCCATGATGCCCAGTGCCAGCACGATGATCGGCCCGCCCGTGCTCATCATGCCGACCGCCAGGCCGCTGATGATGTTCGTGGCCGATCCGGTCGTGCTTTGCCTGGCGATCTCGAGCGTCGGCTTTTTGGTCGTCGAGCAGTAGTACTCGGTGATCAAGCCGATCGCCAGACCCGACACGAGTCCGATGACGACGGCCAGCAAGACGCCCCACCACGTGTAGACGCGTTCGGTCCCGCCCAGCGGGTCGACCATGGTCCACTCGCCCGGGAGCATGAGGAAGATGATGAGCACCGACAGCAGCATCATCACGCCTGCCGAGACGAACTCGCCCAGGTTCAAAGCGTGCTGCGGGTTGCCGCCGTCTTTGGTCTTGACCAGGAAGCTCCCGCCGATGGCGACGATGGCTCCGACCGCGGCCAGGACCAGCGGCAGAATGACTGCCGACAGCGGCGCCGCATCGGCCACGAGCATCGCCGGAATGAACGCGGCACCAAGCAGCATCGTGCCGAGGATCGAGCCGACGTAGCTCTCGAAGAGGTCGGCCCCCATGCCTGCGACGTCGCCCACGTTGTCGCCGACGTTGTCGGCGATGGTCGCCGGGTTGCGGGGATCGTCCTCGGGAATGCCCGCGTACACCTTGCCGGCCAGGTCCGCCCCGACGTCGGCCGCCTTGGTGTAGATGCCGCCCCCGACGCGGGCGAACAGCGCGATGGAGCTTGCCCCCAGGCTGAAGCCTGAGAGCGTGGCGATGGCCGTCTTGGTTTCGAGTCGGAAGGCGAGCTCCGCCGCCGCAGTCGGTGCGGCATCGAGGCCCGCGACGAACAGCAGGTCGTAAAGGATGTAAAGGACGCTCAGCCCGATGAGACCCAGGCCGACTACCGTCAGCCCCATCACCAGCCCGCCGCTGAAGGCGACCTGCAAGGCCCCGCTCAAGCCGGTCCGGGCGGCGTTGGCGGTACGAACGTTGGCCTCGGTCGCCACCTTCATGCCGAAGAAGCCCGCCAGTCCGCTGAAGCCCGCACCGACGACGAAGCTGAGCCCGATGAGCCAGTGCGTCCCCGTGTCTGCCACGGCGTAGAAGATCGTCAGCACCACCGCCACCACCGCCACGAAGACGGCCAGTCGCGAGTACTCGGCCCTAAGAAACGCCCGTGCGCCATCGGCAATGTTGCCGGCGATCTCGCGCATGGTCTCGTCGCCGGGATCTTGCTCGCTAACCCACTTGGCCTTGATGAAGGCAAACACCAAGGCGGCAACGCCTGCCAAAGGGACGAGATACAGCAGCCAATCCATGAGCGAATCCTCCGAAGGTAGTTGACGCCCCGCCGACCTCACGTCGGCCGAGGCGGACCGATGGTTCTACCCGCAGCCGATGCATTGCACAAGAAGAGGTGTGCGAGATGCCGTCCGACACGGGCTTCTGCACCGCCGGGCGGGTTCACTCTGCTTTGGGATCCCGGCTCATAAGCCGCGCGAGTGCCGACTTCGGATCGGTCTGGTCGAATAGAACGCCCGCAACCGACTGCGTGATCGGCATCTCGACGCCATGCTCCGCCGCCAGCGTGAGCACCGCCTTCGTCGTCGGCACACCCTCGGCCGTGCTGCCGAGGGAAGCCAAAGCTTCGTCTAACGAATCGCCCCGGCCGATCCGCTCGCCCAGCCGACGATTTCGGCCCTCGGGACTGAAACACGTCGTCATCAAATCGCCCATCCCCGCCAGACCCGCAAACGTCTCGGCCCTCGCGCCCAGCGCCTCGCCCAGCCGCGTCATCTCGACCAGGCCGCGCGTGATCAGCGAGGCCTTGGCGTTGTTGCCGAGGCCCAGCCCGTCCACGATGCCCGCCGCGACGGCGATGATGTTCTTGGTCGCCCCCGCAAGCTCCACGCCGGCAACGTCGTCACTCGTGTAGACGCGGAAGTAGTCGGTCGCGAAGAGGTCTCGGACCTGCTCCGCGACGCCGGCGTTCGCGCACGCCACAATCGCCGCCGCAGGCTTGTCGCCCGGCGACCTCCGACGCAATGTTCGGCCCGCTCAGCACCGCCACGTCTCGACCGGACGCCGAACCCGTGATCGCCTCGCTCGGCCGACGACTCGACGCCAACTCGATCCCTTTGGCCGTCGAGACGATCGGCGTCTTGCCGACGTGCGGCTCGACCCACTCGGCAAACACGTCGCCCGTCCGCTGCGTCGGCACCGCCATCACGACGACGTCCGCTTCGCCCATCTGCGTCGCCAGCTCCACCGCCGGCAGGTCGACGTCCGGCATCTGCCGGCTTCGCCGCGTCTGTTGCATCTCGTCGATCGTCTCGCCCCGGCCGACGAGCGTCACGGCATGGCCGTTGTCGCACAACAGCCGCGCACACATGACCGCCATCTGTCCTGTACCGACGATCGTGACCTTCATCCTCCAGTATTGCAGCAACGCGCCGGCAAGCGGCTAGGCCGTGAAGGCGTTGCTCGAAAGAACGTCACTATCCTTGCCTCACCCATGCCCGCGACCGCCGACGAACCGCAGACCTTCGACTTCGACCCGCCGGAGCGGCACGGCAACTGGAAGCCCCTGCTCGCCAAGCTCGCCCGCACCGCCGACAGGCATGCCGAGCTGCAAGAACAGATGAACGACCCGGCCGTGTTGAACGACCCGGACAAGCTCATGAAGGTCAGTCGCGAGTCGGGCCAGCTCGCCGGGCCGACGCAGACGTTTACCAGCTACGCCGACGCCGCCAGGGAACTGGCGGATCTGCGTGAGATGGAGTCGGACCCCGAGATGGCCGAGATGGCCCAGGCCGACCTGCCGCGCGTCGAGGCGAGGCTCGACGACCTCATGGAGCAGGCCAAAGCCGCCTTCGTCGAGGCCGAAGAGCCGGCAGTGGGCAGGTTCTTCATGGAAATTCGTGCCGGCACCGGCGGCGAGGAGGCGGCGCTGTTTGCACGCGATCTGTTCGAGATGTACCGAAAATTCGCCGAGATCAAGGGCTTCAAGTTCAGCGTCGACGACTTCAGCGAGTCCGAACGCGGCGGCTTCAAGGAAGTCGTCGTCAGCCTCATCGGCGACGAGGCGTACAAGCGACTCCGCTACGAAGGCGGAGGCCATCGCGTGCAACGCGTGCCCGAAACCGAGACCCAGGGCCGCATCCACACAAGTGCCGCAACCGTGGCCGTGCTGCCGGAGCTGGACGACGTCGAGGTGACGATCGAGGCCAAAGACGTCGAAGAAGGCGGCTGCCGCGGCGGCGGGCCCGGCGGGCAGAACGTCAACAAGGTCGAAACCGGCTGGCGCATCACCCACAAGCCCAGCGGCCTGCAGTTCAAGATCACCGAGCAGAAGTCGCAAACCCAAAACAAGGAACGCGCCTGGGCCCTCCTCCGGGCCGCGTTGTACGAGCGCGAACGCAGCGTCCAGCTCGCCGAACAGTCCGCCAGCCGCAAGGCCATGATGGGCTCCGGCGACCGCAGCCAACGCGTCCGCACGTACAACTTCCCCCAAAACCGCTGCACCGACCACCGCCTCGGCGGCGGCGACGGCGACGAGGCCGGTGCCAAGAACTTCCCCCTCGAAAAGGTCATGAACGGCGACATCGACCCCTTGGCCGACGCCTTGACCGAACTCGACCGCCAGCAACGCCTGGCGGAGCTGTAAGCTGAAACGATGGTCGACGAGGTCGATTCGCCCGACGTTGCCGTGCTCGGTTATCGGCCGGTGCATCAGCCGACGACACGCGTCGGGCCGCTGTGGACGCGGTCGCTGACGCTCGCGATCGGCCTCAGCGTGCCTGTCCTGCTCGCGTCCTATGCCAGCGCAGTACGTGAGAGAGTGGCCAGGCTTGGGACGCAGCATGCTGCTCGGCGTCTCGATGCTCATCGTGTTGCCGTGCCTGGTGGGTGCTGTGGCAAGCTGGGTTCACGCCTTGGTGCACTTGAGGAGGTCGTGGAGCGACTGGCCCAAGAAGCGACATCGGGCTCTCCGGCTCGCCACTGTTCCGCCACTGCTCGGGTTGATGGCACTTTTGTTCCAACTGGGCGTTGCGATCCCGAAGCGAGAGCCACCCCCCGGAGCGACCGCCATCGCCGCCAACGTGGACGCGTGGAACGCCGCCGCGGACAAACTTGCGCAAGACCACAAGTCGCTGAAGTGGAAGGCTCGCATCATCGACGGCGTGACCGTCGACAACGTCCGTATCGATCCCGCCGGAGGTGTCTGGCTGCAAACCCGCAGTCGCCCATCGAACCGATTGTTTGGCTCCCACTACGACGGCGTTGTTCGCAGCCCGAAGCCTGGATTCGACCCAATTGGCAATCATGGCGGCCCGTCGTTCAAGCCGATTTCTGATGGCTGGTACATCTACACGACGGAGTACGTCGACTAGATCGGCCCGAGCGATGACCGTGTTTCATCGCGGGCCACCAAGCCGACGTGACTTCCACAGTCGACCGGCTCAGTTGCAAAGCGGTGGCGACACGCGTCGCCTTCGGTGAAACATTCGAGTCAGTGGCGCAGTCGACAACGTTCTGCCGCGTGGTTCAGCATGGCTACCACCCTCCAACGCGGCCCTGCCGTGACCTTTAGTGAACCCGTCAAATTCGCCGCCGCCGTCTTCGTCCCGCCGGTCGGCGTTTACCTCGAAGACGGCATTGACGAGCACCTGGGCATCGACGTCGTCTTGACGTTCTTCGGCTTCTTCCCCGGCATCGCCCACGCCCTTCCGTCATCCTGAGTGGAGGTGGGCCTCCGGACCGACTGAGGCCAACTTCATCGCCAGCGGGTTTGGCACACGCATTGCCATGTGGAGATTGCTATGTCTACTGCAATCGATCAATCCGCTTCGTCGCAAGGCTCGTCCGTCACGCTTGGCGATCCGATCAAGGCGATCGCCGCCTTTTTCATTCCGCCGCTGGGTGTTTTCTTCGAAGTTGGCATCACCAAGCACTTCTGGATCAACGTCGTGCTCACGATCCTCCTGCCTTGGATCGGCGGCTTCATCCACGCGCTCTACATCATTCTCACGCGGCGGTAATCTCCCATTCCAAGCAGACGCCTGACGAAGGGTTGGCTCAGAACAACTCCAACTGCGCCGGCGGCTTGGCGAGGCGGACGTCGAAGCCGAGCCGCTCGGGCAGGCCGAGCTTGTGCAAATGCTGCGGGAACTCGGCGAAGCCGTGGTGGCTCACCACGTGCTTGGGTCGAACCCGCTCGATCGTCTCGATCAGTTCATCGAAGTCCGCGTGGTCCGAGAGCGGCAGCGCGTGCTCGACGCCGTAGCGGAACTTGGCGTTCGGCGACAGGGCCCAGCCGCTCATCATGATGCGGCAGACCTTCTCGCCGAACTGAGCCGTCATCGCCCCGCGTGCGTCCCGCGGCGGGCAGACCAGGACTCCGCGTTCTTCAAGATCGAGCTGCTTGTCGCCCGCGAAGTCCGCCTTCTGGTACTGGCGTAGTTGGTCGTCGGTGCCGAGGTGCACGCCGAAGTCGCGGTAAAACTGGCTGATTCTCCAGATCGCGCCGTGCATGGTGACATTGAAGCCGGCATCGGTGAGGATGCGGATGTTCTCCTGACTCTTGCCGAGCGAGTAGCCGTGCACCACCGGCTGATGCCCGCGTGCAAAGGCGTCGCGGACCATGTCGACGAGCATCGCCTCCGTCTGGGCGGCAGGCGGAAAGCGGAAGAACGGGCTGCCGTAGGTGCTCTCCATGACGAGCACGTCGGCGTGCTCCGGCTCTGCGTGCGGGACCGTTCGGCTGTGCCGCAGCTTGAAGTCGCCCGTGTAGAGCAGGCTGCCTCGCGGCGTCGTGACGAGCGGCATCGCACTGCCCAGAACGTGCCCCGCCGGCAGGAGCTTGCAGGTGACACCGTCCTCCAGTTCAGCAACTTCTCCGTACTTCTTGACGACCACATCGCGGCCGAGCCCGCAGCGGTATCGGCCGATCGCCTCGGTCTCCGGCGTGCAGACGACTCGGCCGTGCAGCTTCGCCGGATCGGGCGGATCATCCCGATCGCCGTACGGCAGGTGATCGCTGTGGGCGTGGCTGACGAGGCACTTGGCCCGCGGCTGACGCGAGTCGAGGTGCCAGTCGAGCCCGGCGAGCTTCAGTCCGTCAGACCATTCGAACAGATCGTCCACGAGCGACACGATGATGTTCTATGCCTGTTCGCGTACGCTTGAGGCGTGGACCTCTTCGCCGACCAACGCCGGCAGAACGTTCGGCGGGCGATGCCGCTGGCGGCGCGGGTTCGCCCACGCACTCTCGACGAGTTCGCCGGCCAACAGCATCTGCTCGCCCGGGGCATGCTCCTGCGACGCCTCATCGAGGCCGACCGACTCGGCAGCCTGCTCTTCTACGGCCCGCCCGGTACCGGTAAAACAACCCTCGGCCGCATCATCGCCGACACCACCGACGCCGCCTTCCGACAACTCAACGCCGCCGCCGCGGGTGTCAAAGAAGTCCGGTCGCTCCTCGACGAAGCCCGCGCCCGCCTCGAAGACGGCGGTCCGCGGACGCTGCTCTTCCTCGACGAAATCCACCGCTTCAACAAGAGCCAGCAAGACGTCCTGCTCGGCGACGTGGAGGACGGCGTCATCGTGCTCATCGGGGCGACGACCGAAAATCCGTTCTTCAGCGTCAACTCCGCCTTGGTCAGCCGGAGCCAGATCTTCCAGTTCGAGCCGTTGGGCGACGACGACATTGCCGCCGTACTTCGGTCGGCAGCGACGGACGAGCGTGCCTTTGCGGGCAAGACCATCGAGCTGTCCGGCGATGCCGTCCGGCACTGGATCGACGTCTGCGACGGCGACGCCAGGCGTGCGTTGTCGGCTTTAGAAATCGCCGTGCTGAGCGAGACCGAGAGCGCCGGCCGAATCGTCATCGACCTGGCCGTCGCGGAGCAGTCGATTCAGCGGAAGGCTCTGCGTTACGACAAGCTGGGCGACCAGCATTACGACCACGCGTCGGCCTTCATCAAGTCGATGCGGGCGAGCGATCCCGACGCGTCGCTCTACTGGCTGGCCCGCATGCTGGAAGCGGGCGAGGATCCGCGGTTCATCGCACGCCGCATCGCAATCTTCGCCAGCGAGGACATCGGCCTGGCCGATCCGCAGGCAATTCAAGTCGCCGACACGGCCTGGAACCTCGTCGCCAAGCTCGGCATGCCGGAGGGGAAGCTCACGCTCGCCCACGCCACGCTGCAGATGGCCGTCGCGCCCAAGAGCCGTGCCGCGACCACCGCCATCGGCCGGGCGATTCGTGACGTCAACGAGAACCAATCGCTGCCGGTGCCGCGGAAGCTGCGCGACGCTCATTACGCCGGTGCCGAGCAACTCGGCCACGGCCCGGCCGCGGCGGAGGGCGAGGAGGCGGACTACTTCGGCGTCGACGCAATCTACTTCGAGCCGGACGAGAAAAACCAGACCGCCGCCGAATGACCCGCCGCGGGCGTCGTCTACCCAGGTGAATGTGGACACCGACGCCGCCCGACAACTCGAACAGGCTTATGCCGATCATGCCTCGGCCTGCCGGTCCTACGCGGCCGTGTTGCCGGGCGATCCGGACGACGCGACGCACGAAGCGTTCGTGCGGCTGGCCCGGCGGCTGACGTCCGGCGACGCGATGCCGACGCACCCACGTGCATGGCTCCTGACGGCCGTGCGGTCGTGTGCGATTGACGAAGGCCGCATGTCCATCCGGCGAAGGCGTCGGGAGGCGTTTGCGGCGCCGGTCGATCGCGAACAGCGTGGCCAAGACCCGGCCGTCGTGGCGGCGTTGTGGCGGATCGACGAGCGGTCGCGGCAGGCGATCGTCCTGCGGCTCTGGTGCGGCGTCGGCTTTCAAGAAGCGGCCGACCTGCTCGGCTGCGCCGCCAGCACCGCCCACGACCTCTACCGCCGCGGTCTTGACGACCTGCGGCGATGAACTCAGCGACTTCGACCCAGCGAGCGACCGATGACCGACCTCGAACAACGACTCTCCGCCGCCTCGCCCCAGGCCACGGGCTCCGCCGTCGCCGCTGCTTATGAGGCTGGTCGCCGCGACGCGACGGCCGAACGCAGCACCAGCCTCACCCGATGGCGCATCGCCGCCGGCCTGCTTCTGGCGACGACGGTCGGGCTGGCGGTTCTGCCCGGCGACGAACCACCCGTCGGGCCGGTGGCGAAGGTCGTGCCACACGTCACCACGGCCGAGCCCGTTGTGGAGACGTCGGCTTCGGACGGTCCCGTTCGAGTGGACGCGGAGCCGGAGTCGGTCTTTGCACTTCGTGCCCTCGTTCTCGATGAGGGCGACATCCGGCTCGACCGCCTGCCGATGCCGAGCGTCGGCCGTGGCTATGTCGACACCCGCGTCTTCGGCTTGTCACGACGTGCCGGCTGAACCTGCCTTCACCCCCCCCCCAAAACCGTTCGCAACCGCACCATGAAGCTTAGATCCATCACCCTGTCGTTCCTGCTGCTCGCCGCCCCGGCAGTGGCCGAGGAGCCGGCAAAAGACCCGCGGCTCGAAGGCTTGTACGACCGCGTCGTCTCCATCACCCCCGCCGCCGTCGATGCCGCCTCTCCGGCGGAGGCGATCGACCCGCTGTCGCTCGTCGTCACGCTCCAGGAGGCCAAACCGGGCGATGCCGTGCCGCTCTACCACCAGGCGTTCATCGGGTTGTTCAGCAGATTCGGCGAGGACGAACTCAAGGGCGTCATCTCGAAGCTCAACGTCTTCCATGACATGACCGTGACGGACATGGATGTCGCGGTGGCGAAGGAGACACTCGACTACTTCGACGGCTCGCTCGGACTGGTCCGTTTAGCCGCAAAGCGACAAGACGCCCGCATGTCGACCAGTCTTCGAGATGCCGGCATCGAGGCGCTGCTTCCCCACCTCAACGACACACGGCTCGTGGCCAACCTTTTGGTCGGGAGCATGCGCCTTGCCGCCATCGAGGGGCGATGGGAGGACGCACTTGCCGATGCCCGGACGGCACTGCGGATGGCCGAGCAGGTCTGTGTTCATGACGAGGCGACGCTCATCGAGTCGCTCATCAGCAGCGGCATCTCGGGGCTCGTGCTCGACACACTTCTGGAGACACACACGCTCGATCAGCGACCGAATCTCTACTGGCCCGTCGCGACCGCAGGGTCGCTCGAGATCGACTTCTTCCAGGCGATGCAGGCCGAGCGGCTGTTCATGGAGGTCACGTTCCCAGAGCTGCTCGACCCCAACCGCTTGACCGCCGAGGGGTTCGCCACGCTCATGCGACGGCTCAACGGCTATGCCGAGACCGACCTGGCCAGTTCCGAATCCATCGCCGACGCCGTTCAAGTCACCTCCGCCGGCGTGCTCCTGTTGCCGCGTGCCAGCGCCTGGCTCATGAACGAGCGACTACTTCACCCAGCAACAGCTCGCGGCCATGCCGCCCTACCAGGTGGTCGCCCACTACTTCATCGAGAGCTACGACCGAGCCTTCCGCGAATCACTGAAGATCGCCGCCCTGCCGCCGCACGTCGCCATCCCGTTGCACCGCGAGTTGGACACGCTCATCGACGACGAGGAATGGGGCAGCATGATGGTCTCGCTCCTGTGGCCATCAACGGCCCGCGCACAAAGGTCGTTCGTCGTCGTCGTCCAACGACAGAGTGCTTCCATGATCATCGAGGCCCTCCGCGACCACGCCGCGAAGCACGGGAACCTGCCGGCCTCGCTGGACGAGATGTCGCTGTTCGTCCCGAAGGACCCGATGACCGACACCCCGTTCGTCTACGAACGCGTCGCCGACGACCGGGCGGTTCTCCGTGCCGCCAAGTTTGACGATGCCAGCGACCGGGACATCTGGAGCTGGTACATCGACCTTCGGGCGAACTGAAACGTCCCGAGGCGCCCAGCACCACATTCGGCCCCCCCCCTCTACGTCATCCTGAGCGCAGCCGAAGGACCTCGCCCGCAACGCGTGTTTGCAGACGAGGTCCTTCGACTCGCTTCGCTCCCTCAGGATGACGGATCGGAACCGGCGGGCGGCATCGTGCCGGCGATGTTCTGGACGACCTACTTGTGCGACCTCGACGCCGTCAGCACCCAAGGCCAAGGCACCGTCCTCTCCCTCCGTCATCCTGAGCGCAGCCGAAGGACCTCGCCCGGAACAGCGCGTTCGCAGGCGAGGTCCTTCGACTCGCTCCGCTCCCTCAGGATGACCGATCGGACACCGGCGGGCGGCATCGTGCCGGCAATGTTCAGGACGACCTACTTGTGCGACCTCAGTGCCGTCAGCACCCAAGGCCAAGGCACCTTCCTCTCCCTCCGTCATCCTGAGCGCAGCCGAAGGACCTCGCCCGCAACAGCGTGTTCGCAGGCGAGGTCCTTCGACTCGCTTCGCTCCCTCAGGATGACGGAGGGGGCAAGCTTCGGATTTAGCCGCCGACTTCGACGCGCTTGAAGCCGGTCAGCGAGCCGCCGGCCTTCTTCACGTAGTCGCCGACCGAGCCCTTGTGCTTGTCGGGGTTGATGAAGTCCTGCTCGACCAGGACGCGCTCCTTGTAGAACGCGTTCATCTTGCCGCTGGCGATCTTCTCGGCGATCTCCTGCGGCTTGCCGGTGGCCTTGGCCTGCTCGACGGCCAGGTCCTTTTCCTTTGCCACGAGCGCCGGGTCGACGTCATCACGATTCAGGCCATCGGCGACGGGCTTGAAGGCGACCAGGTGCAGGCCGACATCGGTCAGCACTTCGTCGGCGACGTCCTTCGAGTCGACGGCGATCAGGGCCGTGACCTTGTTGGTGACCGTGTAGTTGAATCGGCCCACCTTGGTGCCGTCGAGCGTGACGACGCGGCCAAGTTGGACGTTCTCGCCGGTCTGCTGCGAGACCTCGGTGAGCTTGCCCTTGATCTCCTCGTCGCTGGCCGCATCGGCCGACGGGTCGGCAAGAAGCTTCTTGCCGGCGAGGTCGCAGATTTCGCCAACGATCTCGTTGCGGGCGGTGAAGTCGGTGTTGCAGCGGACCTCGATGACGACGCCGCGGGTCTGGTCGGCGTTCAGGTAGGCCGCGACGCGACCTTCGCCGGCTTCACGCTCGGCGACCTTGGTCTTGACGCCTTCCTTGCGGAACGACTCGATGGCCGCCTCGACGTCGCCGAGTGTTTCCTCGAGCTTCTTCTTGCACTGCATCATCGCAAGGCCGGTGCGCTTGCGGAGTTCGTTGACCTGTGCTGCGGTGATCGCCATGTCGTGGGTGGGTCGGTGTCGTAGGTGTTTCGGGAAGCAGGCCCGCGCCGAACCGTAGGTTCAGCGTCGGACCGGCTGTTTGAGGGTTGGGTTCAGACGCGTCGGCGACTCAGGCCGACACGCCTTCCATCGGCAGGCCGACGGTGGCCGATTTCTCGCCGGCCGGCTCGGTGGTCGGATCGATCTTGACGCTGCGGGTCGACTCTTCGCGATCGACCGGGGCAGCGACGGTGCGCTCCTTGTCCTGGTCGTCAACCTTGAACCGGGCCCGCGTGCTGCGACCCTTGGGACGCTCGCCCTTGCCGCCACGATCGCCCTTCTCCGGCTGGACGGCCCGGCCCTTGCGGCCTTCTTCGGCGGCGTCGGCGAGCTCTTCAATGATGACCTCGATGGCCTTCATCGCGTCGTCGTTGCCGGGAATCGGCAGGTCGACCAGATCCGGGTCGCTGTCGGTGTCGATCAGGGCGATCGTCGTCAGGCCGAGCTTCTGGGCTTCCTTGACGGCGATCTTCTCGCGACGCGTGTCGACGATGAACATGATCGACGGCATCTTCTCCATCCGACGAATGCCCTCGAGGTTCGTCTTGATCTTCGTCCGCTCGCGGCTGAGCGTCGACTTCATCTTCTTCGAGTACGTCTCGATCTCGCCGCTGCTCCAGAGCTCGTCGAGCTCGTCGAGGCGACTGAGGCGTGCGCGGATGGTGCGGAAGTTGGTCAGCGTCCCGCCGAGCCAACGCTCGGAGACGTAGTGCATGCCGGCCCGCTCGGCGTGCTCGGCGACGATGTCGCGTGCCTGCCGCTTGGTGCCGACGAAGAGGATGTCCTGCCCCTTGGCGACGCTGTTCTGGACGAGCCGCTTGGCCCGGATGAGGCCCTTGAGGGTCTCTTTGACGTCGATGATGTGGATGTTGCCACGCTTGCCGTAGATGTACGGCTTCATCTTCGGGTTCCAGCGCGAGGCGGGGTGACCGAAGTGGATGCCGGCGTCGATGAGCTTCTTGACGAGCTCTGCCGGGGTCTTGGGCTTGGCGGGGGCTTCGCCGTTGCTGGCGGGCGTGGTTGCGGGGGCTTCTGCGGTAGCGGTATCAGTATCAGCCATGGTGTCCTTTTCGCGAGCGGGTTCTGACCCGCCAGCCCGTCGTCAGGCCGTTCACCGGCGGCCGACGCGTGGGGCTTGTGCGTCGATTCGAGAGAAACGCCCGACCGTGGTGAGCGGCCGGGCGGGGAGTGTAGGCAGGATCTGGCGGCAACGATCAGCCGTTGAAGAGCACCACCTCGACAAGCGGGGGCCGCCTGAAGCTGTAGTCGAAGGTCAGGAAGGAGTACTCCGTTACCGGTCCGTCCGAGCCGTCAAACGTATACAGGCGCGCCTAGCGACTCGACATAAGAAGCGACCGTGAACGCCCCGCCGTCCGGGCGGAACAGACGCAGGGAGTCTTCGGACGTGCCCTGGGAAAGGTATTTAAGGCCTCCTCGACCCTCAACAACACTTAGCTGCTCGAAGTTCGATTGTTCTCAATCGCATACGGGTGCCGTCGACGTCGAACTCGATCCGGTCGTAGTCGCCGGTGTCGAACGCGTCGAAGTCGACACGCACCGCTCCGGACTCGGCTCGACCAGCGGCGGGAGTTCTGAACCCGGCTCGATAGAACACCTCGCTCACCGCGAGACCATCATCTGGTATGAAGATGGCAAGGCTCCTGAGATCGGCAAGATCGAGCCTGAACTCGGGAGAGTCCGGTTGCGGAAGAGAGACCCCAGTGAACAGGGAACTGCCGTCGGCAAAGGTTGCCTCGAAGGTTGTACCAACCGCAGTGGGGTTGAAGTAGTCACTCCTAATGCTCGACTGCAGCATCATGCCGCGAATCGAGAAGCTCTCGTCCGGGTTCTCCGCGGTAATAAGGATGCGACCGTCAAAGTCGGATGACGCCGCAATGCTGGGACCACGATTGGTGACAGCGTCCCAGTCACCGTTCAGCGTGAACGTGTCGCTGCTCTCGATCACGCTGAACGTCAACCCGTCCTGCGTGTAGCTCGAAAAGTTGCCAGACGGTGCGTCACCGAAATCAACCAACACAGGTGCGGCGACGACCCTTGGATCGTAGTTGATGCTCTTGGCGACTCGGATGTCGTCGACCTTCACGCCGTCCTCTCGCATCCACACGTTCAACGTCTGAACGCCGGCCGCGGGGACGGTGATCGTCACACGCCGACCCAAAGAGCTCTGGCCGTTGGTCCATGCGAACGTGTCCGTCGGGTTCGTCGACAAGCCGAAGCTGCCCAGCGTCGACGCCTGGCCGTTGAGACCCACGTGGATCGAGTCGGAACCCACGTCAGGACCCGTCATCCGAACCCACACGTAGTACGTGCCGCTCGAAGCGAAGTTGATGTCGTAGTCCAGCTTCGGACCCGACAGCGTGTTGCCGGCGTTGACGCCCGTCCCAGGAACCGTCACGAACTCGCCGTTGATCGCGTCGGCACGGCTGGCATCCACCCACGACCGGCCCGAACCGGCCGTGCGACGCGTCGCGTCCGACGCCTCGATCGTCACCACGCCGCCCACCTCCTGGAACACGCCCGTCGGGGCCGGCGTCGTGTCCAGCCGGACCTCCACACGGTTGCCCACCAGGCCCGCGTTGTCCGTCGCAAAGGCGAAGTACGTCCGGCCGCCGCCGATGTCGAAGGTGTTGTCCGTGAAGCTCCAGCCGTTAGCGCCGCTCGTGTCCACGAAGATCACCTGATCCCCGAACGTGCCGTCGACGTAGCCGAACGTCACGCTCGCCACCGTCCCGTCAGGGTCCTGCACACCGGTCGCCGTCAGCGTCACGTCGTCCCCCACCACGATCGGGTTGGGCGTTGCCGTCAGGCTCGCGATCACCGGCGCCACGTTCGTCGGCGGCGCGACCGTCCGCGGGTCGTAGCTGATGCTCTTGGCGACGCGGATGTCGTCGACCTGCACCCCGTCCTCACGCATCCAGACGTTGAGCGTCTGAACGCCCGCCGCCGGCACGTTGACCGTGATCCGCCGGTTCAGCGAGGTCTGGCCGTTGGTCCAACGCAAGCACGTTGTCGTCGCCCGAGCTGAGCCCGAACCCGCCCAGCGTCGCGGCGTTGCCGTTGAGGCCCACGTGGATCGAGTCGTTGGCACCGCCGTCGCCGGTCATGCGGACCCAGACGTAGTAGGTGCCGCTTGAAGCGAAGTTGATGTCGTAGTCGAGCCTGGGCCCGCTCAGGTTGTTGCCCGTGTTGGTCCCGCTGCCCGGCACCGTCACGATCCGGCCGTTGATCGCACCGCCGCGTGACTGCTCCACCCACGTCCCGCCGACGCCAGACGCCACATCGCTGAACTCCGCCGCCTCAATCGTCACAACGCCAGATACCTCCTCGAAGGCACCGCCGGTGGCGGGTGTAGCAATCGTGTTGGTCGTCGTGGCACGGGTGCTCAAGGCACCGTCGTTGTCCTCGGCGACGGCGTAGTAGGAGTACGTGGCACCGGGGACGAGACCCGCGATGCTGACGAAGCCGGCAAAGCCGTTGGACGGGTTGTTGTCCGTGAAGAGCAGCACGTCGTTGCCGCCCAAGACCTCGCGGTAGAAGCGGACCCGCGGCACGGTGCCATCGCTGTCATTGACGTTGTTCGCGGTCAGCAGGATCTGGCCATCAATCGGGCACGGGTCGGGCGAGTCCGTGAGTGAGCCGATGGTCGGTGCTTGGTTGACCGGCGGCTGCCCGACCCTTGGGTCGTAGTTGATGCTCTTGGCGACGCGGATGTCGTCGACCTTCACGCCGTCCTCTCGCATCCACACGTTCAACGTCTGAACGCCGGCCGCGGGGACGGTGATCGTCACACGCCGACCCAAAGAGCTCTGGCCGTTGGTCCATGCGAACGTGTCCGTCGGGTTCGTCGACAAGCCGAAGCTGCCCAGCGTCGACGCCTGGCCGTTGAGACCCACGTGGATCGAGTCGGAACCCACGTCAGGACCCGTCATCCGAACCCACACGTAGTACGTGCCGCTCGAAGCGAAGTTGATGTCGTAGTCCAGCTTCGGACCCGACAGCGTGTTGCCGGCGTTGACGCCCGTCCCAGGAACCGTCACGAACTCGCCGTTGATCGCGTCGGCACGGCTGGCATCCACCCACGACCGGCCCGAACCGGCCGTGCGACGCGTCGCGTCCGACGCTTCGATCGTCACCACGCCGCCCACCTCCTGGAACACGCCCGTCGGGGCCGGCGTCGTGTCCAGCCGGACCTCCACACGGTTGCCCACCAGGCCCGCGTTGTCCGTCGCAAAGGCGAAGTACGTCCGGCCGCCGCCGATGTCGAAGGTGTTGTCCGTGAAGCTCCAGCCGTTAGCGCCGCTCGTGTCCACGAAGATCACCTGATCCCCGAACGTGCCGTCGACGTAGCCGAACGTCACGCTCGCCACCGTCCCGTCAGGGTCCTGCACACCGGTCGCCGTCAGCGTCACGTCGTCCCCCACCACGATCGGGTTGGGCGTTGCCGTCAGGCTCGCGATCACCGGCGCCACGTTCGTCGGCGGCGCGACCGTCCGCGGGTCGTAGCTGATGCTCTTGGCGACGCGGATGTCGTCGACCTGCACGCCGTCCTCACGCATCCAGACGTTGAGCGTCTGAACGCCCGCCGCCGGCACGTTGACCGTGATCCGCCGGTTCAGCGAGGTCTGGCCGTTGGTCCAACGCAAGACGTTGTCGTCGCCCGAGCTGAGCCCGAACCCGCCCAGCGTCGCGGCGTTGCCGTTGAGGCCCACGTGGATCGAGTCGTTGGCACCGCCGTCGCCGGTCATGCGGACCCAGACGTAGTAGGTGCCGCTTGAAGCGAAGTTGATGTCGTAGTCGAGCCTGGGCCCGCTCAGGTTGTTGCCCGTGTTGGTCCCGCTGCCCGGCACCGTCACGATCCGGCCGTTGATCGCACCGCCGCGTGACTGCTCCACCCACGTCCCGCCGACGCCAGACGCCACATCGCTGAACTCCGCCGCCTCAATCGTCACAACGCCAGATACCTCCTCAAAGGCGTCGGGCGTGGTGACACTGCCGACGGTGTATTTCCAGACGGCGGCGGGTGTGTCGAAGGTGTCAGGATCGGTCGCGACGCCCGCCGTCTGGGTCGTGAAGCTGGCAAGCGTGCCGCCGACCAGCGGCTTGCCGTCGGGTGCGAGCGTGAGGGCATTTGCATAGCCGAGGCTCAACTCGCCGGGACCGGGCCCGTTGTCGAGCCCGACAAAGGTGCGACTCATCTCGAAGAAGGCGTCGGCAGTCAGTTCGTTGGCGGAGGCATGAATCTGACTGACGCGGCCTCCGGACACTCCGTCCACCAACGGCAATGCGCCGGAGCTTCGAGCGCCAGTCGTCAAGATGACGGCACCTCCCGCCTGTGGGAACACGACATCGTGCACCCCGACGGTGATGCCGTCGTTCTGATCGTTGCCGACAAACGGGAAGGACACGCCCGCGGAGGTGAGCAGGTCCGTCGATCCCTCGAAGTCGATGAGGGTCGCGATGTACCGGCCGTCGGGGTGGCTGAACAAGCCGCCGTACCGGTTGTTCGTGCCGATGCTCGGGTCGGGCGTCGTCGTGATGGTCGTGACGTCGTACGAAGCATTGACTTCGGCAACGGCCGGGGCACTGCCGCCGCTTTGGGTCGGCGAGGTCATGAACGAACGCGCGTAGCCGAGCAGCAGCCCGCCGCTGTCGAGCACACCGATCTCGCGCAGGCCGTTGCTGGCGACGTCATCAAGGTCCGCCGATTGGACCACGCCGGAACCTGTAGCAAGGCCGGACTGGTTGTACTTCTGGATCTCGGCGAACCCGCCGTTCGAGCCGGTCGTGAACTGAGCAACGACGACGTTGCCTGCGGAATCGACGTCGAAGTCGATGCCGTAGTCGAAGCCGCTGGCGATGCTGCCGAAGTCGAGATTCAGCGGCACGCTGATCGGCGTGAACGTGGGGTCGACGGCGAGGTCGGAGTCGAGCCGCGTGACGACAAAGGCCGGATCGGCCGAGAAGGCATTGAGCCTTCCGACGTAGAGCAAGTCGCCGCCAGGGGCCTGCTCCAAATCGGTGTAGCCGGCGAGCTGCGGGAAGCTCGACAGCGGCGCCAAGCCGTCGCCGCCACCGAAGCCGAGGTCGAGTTGCCCGTTGGGCAGCAGCTTGGCGACGGTGTCGGCCGGGACGGTCGGCGGGGTGAACTCCTGCGGCAGCGGTCCGCCTTGGAGGTCGTCGCGAGCGGTCGACCCGCCGATGGCGTAGATGTCGTCGCCCAGGACGATCAGCTCGCTCACGCCATCATAGAGGCCGGAGCCGTATTCAAAGGTCGCGGCGCCCGTTGTCGGCGAAGGTGGTGTCCGGCGAGACGACCGCCAGGAGGCGGCGGGCTTCGAGCGTCTCGAGGGCGGCCCGGCGAACGGGACTGGCGGGAGGGAGCGCGTTCATGCAGATTCTCAGCGTGTGGTGGCGGTGCAGACGGCCTCGATTTCGGGTCCACCCCAAGAATTATCGGGCCATCCGATTTTCAAACTAACCTTCTCGACGCCTGGGGTTCAACACCGTTTCAGGCGGAACTTCTGGCGCATCTTGTCGCGGTCTTCGTGACGCGTGTGACGTTGTTGCCGTGGCCGTCCGCCGTGGCTAGCCTCAAGACCCGCACATGGGTGCGGTTGGCTTGCGAACAGTCGCAAGCCGGGCCTCGACCGTCGGCCGGGTGGCTGTGCATCCTACGCACGACCATGAACGCCTAGCCGACCGGAGACAAACGACTTCCTTAAGTTACAGAGACAGACAGACTTCAATGGCCATCCTGACCGAAGACAAACAGAAGATCATCAGTGACAACCAGCGGCAAGACAACGACACCGGAAGTGTCGAAGTCCAAGTCGCCATCCTGACTGCCAAGATTGCCGACCTGACCGAGCACCTGAAGATCCACCGCAAGGATTTTTCCAGCCGACGCGGCTTGCTCAAGATGGTCGCCCGCCGAACGAACCTGCTGAAGTATCTCCAGCGGATCGACCGGCCACGCTACCTCAAGCTCATCGCGAGCCTGGGGCTCCGCAAGTAGGTTTCCGTCCACAGGGGCACGACGTTCGTCGTGCCCCTCTTTTATTGTTGTCGCCCCGACGTTGGGCGGCAGTTTGCCTGAACAGCATTGACACCCCCCGAGCCGCCCGGGCTTTCGATGGCGGCGAACGTGATGCAAGACATTCGAGTTGAGAAGGTGATCGCAGGTCGCACCCTGTCGATCGAGACCGGCACCGTTGCCCGGCAAGCCGCCGGCAGCGTGACCGTCCAGTACGGCGACACCGTCGTCCTCGCCGCCGTCGCCCGTGGCGCGCCACGCGAAGGCATCGACTTCTTCCCCATGCAGGTCGAGTACCGGGAGCGTCGCAGCGCCGCCGGCAAGTTCCCGGGTGGCTTCATGAAGCGTGAAGGACGCCCGAGCAACCGGGAAGTCCTCATCATGCGCATGGTCGATCGCCCGCTTCGCCCGCTCTTTCCGGAGGGCTTCAAGGACGAGCTGCAGATCCACCTGAACGTCCTCTCCTACGACGGCGTCAACGATCCAGACGTCCTGTCCGGCATCGCCGCCTCGGCCGCCCTGGCCATCAGCGACATTCCGTTCGACGGCCCGACCGCCCACGTGCGTTGCGGCCTCGTCCCTGACGAGAACGACGAGCTGCAACAGGTCCTGATGCCGACCATCGAGCAGCAGCAGGACAGCGACATCGACCTCGTCCTGGCAGGCACCAAGAACCTGCCGAACATGATCGAAGTCGGCGCGTTCGAAGTCGAAGAAGACGAGGTCGCCGACCTCATCGAGTTCGGCCATAAGGCGATCAAGGACATCTGTGGCCTGATCGAAGAACTCGTCGAGAAGAACGGCGGAGCCAAGGAGAAGAAGATCCTCGGCCCCGTCGGCATCGATGAGGATCTCGTCAAGGAGGTCCACGAGCTGGCCTTCGACAAGATCAAGGACGCCAAGGGCGAGCCGGGCAAGCAGGAGCGGGCCGAGAAGATCAAGGCCATCAAGGACGAGGTCCTCAAGCAACTCGCCCCCGAGCCGACGGAAGACGCGTCGTTCAAGCTCCACCGCGACGCCACCCGTCGCGGCCTGGAAGTCTCCAACGCCTTCCGAACCGTCGACAAGAAGGCCACGCGCCAGCTCGTTTTGGACGGCATTCGCCCCGACGGCCGTAAGCCGGACGAGATTCGTGCGATCAGCCACGCGGTCAACGTCATCCCGCGGGTTCACGGTTCGTCGCTCTTCACCCGTGGCGAGACGCAGTCGCTCTGCACCGTCACGCTCGGCACGTCGGGCGACGATCAAATGGTCGACGGCCTGACAGAGGAGTACGCCCAGAAGTTCATGCTTCACTACAACTTCCCGCCCTACTCGGTCGGCGAAGTGCGTCGTCTGGGCGGCGTGAGCCGTCGCGAGCTGGGCCACGGTGCCCTGGCCGAAAAGGGCCTGCTCAGCGTGATGCCGGAAGTCGAAGACTTCCCGTACACGGTCCGCCTCATTAGCGACATCACGGAGTCCAACGGCTCGAGCTCCATGGCCTCGGCCTGTGCGGGCTGCCTGGCACTCATGGACGCGGGCGTGCCGATCACGGACATGGTCGCCGGCATCAGCGTCGGCGTCATCAGGGACGGCGAAGGGGCCAAGGCCAAGTTCCACCTCATCACCGACATCCTCGGCGAAGAGGACGGCTTTGGTGACATGGACTTCAAGGTCATCGGCACCGAGCACGGCATCACCGCCATCCAGCTCGACCTCAAAATCGAAGGCCTGCCCCTCAAGGTCATCAAGGACACGCTCAAGCGCGCCCGCGACGCCCGGCTCAAGATCCTCAAGGGCATGAAGGAGACCATCAGCGAGCCACGCGCCGACGTCTCCGACTTCGCACCGAAGCTCATCAGCCTCAAGATCGATCCCGAGAAGATCGGCAAGGTCATCGGCCCGTCAGGCAAGACGATCCGCAAGATCCAGGAGGAAACCGGCGCCCGCATCGACATCGACGACGACGGCACCGTGCAGTTCTCCAGCACCAGCCGGGTGGTGCCGAAAAGGCCCGCGACATCGTCGAGGCGATGACCCAGCAGGTTCAGGAAGGCCGCATCTACAAGGGCGAGATCGTCAGCATCAAGGACTTCGGAGCGTTCGTCGAGATCGCCCCCGAGACCGACGGCTTGCTTCACGTCAGCGAGATTTCCAACAACTACGTCGAGCGCGTCGGCGACCACCTTAAGGTCGGCGATTCGTTGGAAGTCAAGGTCATCCGCATCGACGAGCAGGGCCGCATCAAGCTCAGCCGCAAGGCCGTGCTCGAAGAGCGTGGCGAGTCGGACGACATCGGCGTGCCGCGTAAGCCCAAGAGCGAGCGGTCCGAGGATGGCGACGAAGGCGAAGGCAACGGTGGTGGCGGCCGACGTCGCAGCGGTGGCGGTGGCGGTGGCGGCGGCCGAGGCCGTGACCGCGGCGGTGACCGTGGCGACCGGGGCAGCCGCAACGGCGGATCGTCCGAAGGCAACAGCCGCGACGAAGCCCCGGCCGAGGCCTCGTCCGATGAGCCCCGTCGCCGCCGGCGTCGTGGCCCGAGCGACGACTGATCGCTCGTCGACATCTTGAACACAGCCGCGAGCCCGGTCGATTCACGTCGACCGGGCTCGTCCCTTACCGTGCAACCGATGGACATGCCCGCGTCGCCGTTGGACGATCTGACAAGCCAACTCGGCGACCCGTGCGAGCTGAAGCGCGTCGAGCTGCTGCAGGTGCCCCACGCCTGGCTCTGCCGCGTCACCGACACCGACGGCTTCATCGGCATCGCGGCCGGAACGTCGAGGCTGTCGGTCCTCTGGCCGATCTTCGCCCAGCAGGTCGCGCCCAAGGCCATCGGTCGCGACGCCCGCCAGCTACGCACACTCTGCGACGACATCTGGCGACACAAGAGCAACTACAAGCTCGGCCTCGTCGCCCGCGCCTGCATCGCTGCCCTCGAACACGCCTGCCTCGACCTCGTCGGCAAACGGTCGGGCAAGAACGTCGCCGCACTCGCTGGCGGTCGTCGGCGGGATGACATCGACATCTACCTCAGCCACACGGGCCGGCACACGTCGGCCCAGGAGGAAGTCGCACTCTTCGAGCCTCGCATCGCCGAGACGGGCTGCCGGGCGATCAAGTACAAGGTCGGCGGCCGAATGAACCGCAACGCCGACGCCTCGCCCGGCCGATCCGAAGCCGTCACGCGTGCCTTGCGGGAAGCGTTTCCCGACGTCGAACTCTGGGCCGACGCCAACGGCAGCTACGACGCCGCGCATGCGATCGAGGTCGGCCGGATGCTCGCCGACTACGACGTGGCGGTCTTCGAAGAACCTTGTCCTTTTGATGATGTGGATGCGACGAAGCAGGTCGCCGACGCCCTGGACATGACCGTCGCCGGCGGCGAGCAGGACCATGCCTGGACCGTCTTCCGACCGATGCTCGATCGCCGGGCGGTCGACTTGTGCCAGCCCGATCCGCACTACGTGGGCGGGCTCGGCCGACTCCTCGCCGTCGCCGATTATGCCAACGCCGCCGGCATTCCGGTCGCTCCGCACTCACCCAAGAGCGGCCCGGAAGGCGTCGCCCTGCTACATGCCGCGGCGATGGTGAGTGATGTCGCTGCGTTCCACGAGTGGAGCGTGCATCCGGAGCCGAAGGACCCGTGGTACACGCCTCGGCTGACGGTTCACGACGGCCGAATCACCGTGCCGGACGGGCCGGGGCTCGGCCTCACGTTCGACCCGGACGTGCTGGCGCATGCGACGGTGATTTGTGACGTTTCTTGAAGGGCCGAAGATCACGATCGAACGTCGGACGGCGACAGGCCGGTGTGTCGCTTGTAGATCTTGCTGAAGTGGAAGCCGTCGCCGTACCCGACGGCCTGGGCGATTGTCGCGATTTTGGCCGGCGTGTCTCGAAGCAGTCGCTCTGCCCGAGCGATCCGCTGCTGTGCGACATACCGCATCGGACTGACTCCGACTGATCGCCTGAACATGCGGTTGAAGTGCGGGACACTCATCGCGGCTACCGACGCCAGCTGTTGTGCCGTCAGCGGATCGGCCAGATTTTCTTGCACGTAACGACGCACCGCCCCGAAGGTTCCGCTCGCGTCGCTCGTCATCATCGACAGGTCGGCCAGAATGGCTACCCATCGCACCGCCGCCAGGTCCGCCGGGTCTCGATGCGTCGCGACCAGGTCGACCCACCTGCCGCGCAGCGACGGATCGAGCCCCGGCCGCATGATCGGATGTGCCTTGAGTCGATCCGCCCATGTCGACGCAGACGGACCGGCAAAGTGGCACCACAGCCACTCCCAAGGCTGCCCGCGCGGCGACGAGTAGTGCTGAGCCACGCCCGGCGGCATCAGCACCGCCTCACCGGCAAAGGCTTGGAAGGTTTTGCCATCGAGTGTTCCGGCGATCCCGCCACGGGTGACCCAGACGAGGAGCCAGTCAGTCGGCTCCGCGCGAACTGTGTGGACGTCCTCGATCTGCCCGAAGTGCCCGACCGCATGCACGAAGATGTCGGAGAGCCGCATGATCCAAATGTACATTCGAATGATCGTCCGGGCCATGGGCACAGAAAGCGTCGTGGTGCATGATCTGCCACCATGTTGAAGAACAGCCCCCTCACTGCCGAAGGCCGCAAGCACTGGTCACGCGACGGCTACCTCGTCCTCCGCGGCCTGCTGTCGAGCGAAGAAGTCGCCGAGATCAAGGCCAATTTCGATGACTTCGCCGCAACGCCGGAGGTCGTGCCCGACCACTGGCACCCCGCCGACGACGCAACCGCTGCGGGCGATCCGTTGAAGCGATACCCGCGTGTCATGCACCCGCACGCCTTCATGCCGATGGCGATGCGTTACATGCTTGATGATCGCATCCGCCTCGTGCTCACGGAGCTGCTCAACGACGAGCCGATCGCGACGCAGAGCATGTTCTACTTCAAACCGACCGGGGCCAAGGGGCAGGCGCTGCACCAGGACAACTACTACCTGCGGGTCCATCCGCACACCTGCATCGCCGCATGGTGTGCGATCGACCCGAGCCTGCCGGAGAACGGCGGCATGACGGTCGTGCCCGGCACGCACGAGCTCGACATCGCCTGCCCGCAGCTCGGCGACGCGCTGCCGGAACACGTTCGGCGTGACAGCTTCACGACCGACTACGTTCCGCCACCCGAAGGCAAGCAGGCGGTGCCGTGCCTGATGGAGCCGGGCGACGTGCTTTTCTTCAACGGCAGCGTCATCCACGGCAGTACGCCCAACACGCACCCGACGCTCTGGCGGCGAAGCTTGATCTTCCACTACATGCCCTCTGCCGCGACCGAAATCAGCCACTACTACCAGAAGTTCGGCCTCTGGAGCTTCGACGGCTCTCGCGTAGACCGAGACTCCAGCCCCATCGATGGCGGACCGTGCGGCACCGAGGCAGATGCGACCGTCGTCGGCATGGCTTGATGCCGATCGTGCCGGACGCCAGCTCGCGAATCAGTTGATGACGGCACCGACGCCGCGAAGCGTGCCTTGACTCACCTCTCGAAGCGACCACCCGCCCGGGCGTTTCGGCCATTCGCGCCGGAGCAGATCGGGCAACGCCCCACCGCCGCCGGTGACGAGCACGTCGGCATCGACCGGGCCCGCGACGGCGAGCAGGCGATCCAGCCGCTGTCGATGGTCGTCGACGAGTCCTTGCACGACGGCGGCGAGCAGGTCGTCGCGGGTCGTCGCGAGCGTCAGGTTCGAGAACCCGCCGGTCGGCTGGTCGACGCCTTGGCGATCACCGGCCAGGTGGGGCGAGAAGACGACGCCGGTAACCTGTTCGGCTGCTTTTCGAATGTGACCGTTGAAAGCGGCGTCGTCACACTCCGTGAAAAGAGTCCGCCTCGCCCACGCCAGCCCGGCCGATCCCGCGGCTTGCGTTGCGGCGAGCACCCACAGCTTGCCCACGCCCAGCGGTCGACAGAGCAGGCCGTCCGTCGGCATCGGCTGATCGACGCAGACGGCTAGGACGTCCGTGCTGCCCGCCGAGTGCATCAACCGACCCGCCGCCGCCCCGCCCGCGAGCAGCGGTCCGCTGCCGTCCACGAATCCGCCGAAGACCGGAAGGCCGTCAGGAACACCGAATGCATTTGATCGGGTTTTTCCAAGAACCTCGCTTGCATCGACGATCTGTGGAAGCTGGGAAATCGCAGACCGGCGAGATGCACAAGCGTCTCTGACCATTGCCAAGAAGGCGAGGCCGACAATGCTGAGTGCACATCAAGAAACCCCATAAACGACGCGTTGCTCGGATCGACGACGCGACGGCCGGTGAGTTTCTCGATGAGGTACGTCGGCAGATGTGCCACCGTCGCGGCCCGCTTGATGACGCCGGTGTGCTTGGCGAACCAGGCCGTGGTGGTGGAACTGATGCCGCCGGGCGTGGGGCGGTTGCCGGCGATCCGCAGGTGTTCGTCGCGGCCGACTTCGCGCTCGATGCGACGGGCTTCTTCGAGGCTTCGTCGATCTTGATGCGTGACGACCGGCGTCAGCGCGTCGCCCTCTTCATCCATCGCCAGCCAAGCCGGCGACATGGACGTGAGGCCGACGCGTTCAACGTCGGGCAGGTCGAGCGACGTGACCGCCTGCCGCAGAGCGGCCTCGATTCTATGAACAGGAACTTCGACGCGAACGCCGGCATGGTCGGTCTCGAAAGACGCCGAAGCGATGTCGCCGACGATGGCGGTGCCCTCGAGCACAGCCGCCTTGACGGACGAGGAGCCGACGTCGATGGCGAGCGTCTTTGGCATGCGTTGGTCACGCTACGAGGCGCGGCCGAGTCGGCTACAGCTCCGCCAACTGCTTCTCCGCGGCCGCGAGTTGGTCACGGGTTTCTTGCACCAGATGCGGCGGGGCACGGTCGGTGTAACCCTTGTTGGCGAGCCGACCCTGCAAGGCCTTGACCTGCTTCTCGAGCGACGCCCGCTCCTTCTCGTTGCGGGCGGCGTCCGCCTCGGCATCGACGATGCCGGCGACGAGAAGCTCGACCGCCCCCACCTTCACCGACGCCGAGGCGGAAGCCTCGGATTCAGACGCCAACAACTCCGCCCCCGCCCACGTCTCAAACGCCTCGCCCGCATCGCGCAGCAGGTCGTCGAGCGACCCGTCATGCTTCACAAAGACCGGCACCTTCCGCCGCGGCTCGACCTTGTGATCCGCCCGCAGCTGCCGCACGGCCAGGACTAGTTCGCGAACCTGATCGACCTGCGCGATCGCCGCGTCGTCGACCGCCGGCAGATTCTTCGGCCAGGCGGCCTTGATGCACCGCTGGCTCGGCTCGCACGCGAACCCACCGATGCCGCGACTCGGGGCGGCCTCGTTGAGCGACCACCAGAGCCGCTCCGTCGCGAACGGCACGGCCGGATGGAGCAGGCGCAGCGAGACGTCGAGACACGTCGCCAGCACGTGCTTCACGACCGGATCGTCGGCCTTGGTTCGCGGCTTGGTCGACTCGACATACCAGTCACAGAAGTCACGCCAGAAGAAGTCGTAAAGGGCGGTCGTGTAGCGATCGAAGCGATAGTCGCTCAATGCTTCGTTGCAGGCGGTGACCGTCTGTGCAAGACGTGACAGAATCCATCGATCGATGAGTGGAAGCTCCGAGGCTGAAGCCTCCAAATCAGCGTTCTGCAGATTTGAGATAACGAAGCGACTCGCGTTCCACAGTTTGTTGCAGAAGTTGCGTCCCGTGTCGAACTTGGAGCTGGTGTTGCGGGCAAGCGGGAGGTCGTCCGAGGGCGTGGCTTCGCCGGTGGCGGCGCCGTAGCCGCTGACGGACTGCTTGCCTTTGTGGTCCTGGATCGGCTTGGCGACGACGTAGCCGCTGGCGTTGGTGAAGGTTTGCGGTGGGAAGGTCTCGCCGGTGTGCGGGTCGATGGAGTCGACCGGCAGCCGCACGTCCTGCGTGTGCGTCGCCATCCCGGCGAGCGTGAACCGCATCGCGTCGGCGCCGTGGCTGTCGATGATGTCCAGCGGATCAACGCCGTTGCCTAAGGATTTGGACATTTTTTGCCCGTGACCGTCCTGGATCATCGCGTGGATGAAGACGTCCTTGAACGGGAGGTTTCGCTCGTTCTCTCCCTGCGAGCCCTGAGCGTGAGCGAGGGGTTTAGCGTGTTCTGCGTGTTCTTCACGACCTTCCGACACCCCTCCCTCACGGTCGGGGCTCGCGTTCTGCTCTCGAGCTTGCTCATCCGGGTGCGCCAGCAGGTAGCGGTTGAACATGACCATCCGCGAGACCCACAGCGTGATGATCTCGCGGGCGGTGCACAAGACGCTCGTCGGATTCCATAGTTCTAACGCCGGCGTCTTCTCCGGCCAGCCGAGGGTGCTCATGGGCCACAGGGCGCTGGAGAACCAGGTGTCGAGGACGTCGGGGTCTTGCTCTTCGACATCCATCATCTGCAGCAGCCTGTCCTTCGACGACCTCGGATTTCATGACCTCGAATCGCCGATGTTCAGCAGATCAGGACTCGCAGCTGTAGTCCGTCAGCTCTCGATAGCGGCAGGCTTCGCAGCCTGCTCACATTGCTGAGTCCAGGGTACGACCGTAAGCCTGCTTCGTGTAAAACACGACATGCCATTCGTTCTCACTAATGCCCGCAGCGATTAGATACGCCTGCAGTTCAACTGCATCTGCGTAGCCGAGTGAGTCTTCGCTCGCGCGAGCTCTCCTGAACTGTCACCTGGCAAGCTCGCCGTCGAATGTACCACACCGGAATCCGATGCCCCCACCAGAGTTGGCGGCTGATGCACCAGTCGCGGAGGGCGGCGTTCCACTGCGTGTAGGTCTTGGCGTACCGCTCGGGCACGAACGTCAGCACGTCGTCCCCCAGCGCAGACGCGAATCCGTGGTGAACCTGGTAGCGAGCCCTGACCGTCAGCGAAGGGGTTCTGGATCAGTCGAGCACGAACACCCCTCGCTCACGGTCGGGGCTCGCGTTCCGACCGACGTCGGGGCTGCAACGTTCGCAAGACCTCAACGGCGCAGGGTTCAGCGGACGACCTTGACGATCGACCGTGTAGCGGATCGCCCCGTCGAGCGACGCCGACGACTTGAGGTATCGCGTGCTCCCGTGCCGCGTCCAAACCTTCTGCTGCAGCGTTCCGCCAAATTCGCCTCACGCAGGCGACGCGTCGCGTAAGCCTTGAAATCCGTCATCACCTTCTCTGGCGTGGCGTCGGAGGTGACGACGACGTGAAGGTGATTCGAGCGAACATGCAACGCGTGCAGCGTCCAGCCGCGGTGTTCGCAAACGCCGACGATGGCGTCCTGGACTGCCGACCGCTGAGCCTCGTCCAGCTCCACCGGCGGGTGCTTGAGGCGGTCGAACTGCCGACGCTCCTCCGCCTCGTCCCCGACGAGGTACGGCTCGCCCGGAATATTGTGCCCCTTGCGATCGGCACTTCCAGGTTCGCGCCCCTGAAGCCAGGACCCGTAGGTGGTGAACGTGATGAGGTAGGAGAGGGTCCCCTGCGAGCCCTGAGCGTCAGCGAGGGGTTCTGGACGAGGGTCAGAAACCCCTCCCTCACGGTCGGGGCTCGCGAGCGTTTTGTCGTTTTCGATCAACGCGGTGAGCGCGAGTCCCGCCAGACTGTTCGTCGGAACCTCGGTGCCCTCGACCACGCCAGAATCCTCCATCCACGGGATCGGCTTCTGAACCGCGATGTACCACTGGTCGCTCAGATACGGCTCGACCGGCACGTGGCTGCGGTAGCTGTGGCCGACGCTGTGGCGGTACGGCACGACCTTCTCGAGCAGGCCGTTGTCCTTGAACCATGCGACGATCTGCTCGCGGGCTTCCTCGCGAGACAGGCCGACGAACTGCTTGGCCTCCTCCGTCTCCGGCGTCCAGCCGTGGGCGCTCGCTGATCGACGCGTCCGGGGCCATGATGTTGATGACCTCCAGGTCATGCCGTTGGCCGATGTCCCAGTCGTTCGGGTCGTGGGCGGGCGTGACCTTCAGGAAGCCGGTGGCGAACTTGGCCTTCGGGTCGTCCTCGTCGCCCGGCATCACGACGTAGTCGTCCTCGACGATCGGGATCTCCCGGCCGACGATCGGCAGCACGACCTTCATGCCTCGCAAAGCCTCCGCACGCGGGTCCTTCGGATTGATCGCGACGGCGGTGTCGCCCAGCATCGTCTCAGGGCGCGTCGTCGCGACGATGACGAAGCTCGTCTCGTCGCGAGCCCCGACCGTGAGGGAGGGGTCAGGGTCCTCGACGGCAGACCCCTCCCTCACGGTCGGAGCTCGCAGGGGGTACTTCAGATAATAAAAGTGCCCGTCGATTTCCTCGTTCTCGACTTCGTCATCCGCGAGCGCCGTTTGCGTCGCGGGATCCCAATTGACGAGCCGCTTGCCGCGATAGATCAGGCCGTCCTTGAAGAGGCGGAAGAACGCCTCGCGGACGGCTTTGCTGCGCGGCTCGTCCATGGTGAAGGCGGTGCGCTCGTAGTCGCACGAGCACCCCATCGCCTTGAGTTGGCCGAGGATGACCTGCTCGTATTCGTCCTTCCACGCCTGCACCTTGGCCGTGAACGCTTCTCGTCCGCCCTTGCCTTCGGCTTCGTCGATCTTGTAGTCCTTCAGCGACTTCTGCCCCTCCATCTGAAGCCGCTTGTCGACGACCGTCTGCGTCGCGATGCCGGCATGGTCGGTGCCGGGGATCCAGACGGCGTTCTTGCCCTGCATCCGCGCCTGACGCACCAGAATGTCCTGGATCGTGTTGTTGAACGCGTGCCCCAGGTGCAGCTTGGCCGTCACGTTCGGCGGCGGGATGACGACGCTGAAGGGCTCGCCGGCATCCGTCGGCTCGGCGTGGAAGAGCCGCTCGTCCTCCCAAACCTGCTCGACCTCCTTTTGGACGTCGGCAGCCTCGTAACGCGGGGGAAGCTCGGTGGTCGTGTCATTGGCCATACGCGGCGGAAGGTTAGCCGATACCCTCGGCCCGCCCTTGCACGAGCCGACGATCGACATCGAAACCGGCCCGTGGCTGCAACTGGGCACGCCCAGGCGGCTCCGAACCGTCCGGGCCGTCCTGCCGATCGACCGGACGCGTCGACTCCCACCGGCCGGACTGCGGATCATCCACTTGACGGACCTGCACCTTCGCCGACGCGTGCCGCCTGGGTTGATTCGGACCAGCTCGAACGCGCTGCGAGCACGATCCGCCGGACCTGATCTGTTCACGGGCGACTACGTCGACGACAAGCTGGCGCCGTCCAGACAGGCCGCAGATGATGCGGCAGGCGTTGGAGCACTTCCGCAACGTCGCCACCCTCGGCAGCTTCGGCGTCATTGGGAACCACGACGGCGACACCATCGCCGCCCGGCTCGAAGCCTGCGGCGTCACGCCGTTGCACGGCCGACAGGTCAGAGTCGAGACCGACGATGCCGTCATCGACCTCCTGGGCCTGCCCGGCACGTTCCGAGGCGAGTGGCCCGAGGCGGGCGGATTGAGCCGGGACGAAGGCGTGCCGCTCGTCGTGCTGGGTCACTATCCCGACGAGGTGCGTCGGCTGTCGTTGCTCGCGCCGGATCTGTACCTGGCCGGTCACACGCACGGCGGGCAGATCGCGTTGCCGACGCGGCCGATCATCACGCACGACACGATGCCGTGGCGGCAGAGCCGGGGCATCAGCCGGGAAGGGGCGACGTGGTTGTGCGTGTCGCGCGGCATCGGCACGACCCGGCTGCCGATTCGGCTCTTCAGCCCGCCCGAAGTGATCGACCTTCGGCTGGTCTCTGCCGATCTCTGAACCTTTTACGGTCGCGGGCGTTGCCAAAGGTTGCATCCTTGGACGAGACCGCCATAATTCTGCACAGCGGCCGTGACAGGAAGTCGCCGCGTTTCATCAGCACCCTGCACGGAGGCAGAAAATATGCCCATCACACGTTCCCCCGCTCGTCTCATCGGTACCGCGCTCGTCGCGATCGCCGGCTCGTCCCTCGTCGGCTGTGTCAACCAGGAAGATTACCGTGCGCTCGAAGCGCAGCGGAACGATCTGGCCGACCAGCTGACCCTCGCCCAGCAGCAGGCCGCGGCCAACTCGGCCTTGGCTGAGGGGTATCGCGAACAGCTCGGCCGCTTCGACGACGCCGACATGTCCGCCGAGGCCGTTCAGGCCAACTACGAGATGCAGATCGCCAGCCTCGCCGGCGAGCGGGACGAGATCGCCCGTCGCTACGAAGAGCTGGTCGGCAAGATCGGCACCGGCCCGGCCCTGCCGGCGGCGCTGACGAGCGAGCTGTCCAGCTACGCCGCCCAGAACCCGGACCTCATCACCTTCGACGCCGACCGCGGCATCGTGAAGTTCAAGAGCGACGTCACCTTCAAGTCCGGCGATGCCGAGCTGCTCGACGACGCCTCGTCGGCCATCAACCGGTTCGCCCAGATCCTCAACTCGCCGGTCGCCCGCAGCTACCTGCTTCAGATCGAGGGGCACACGGACAACGTGAGCAACTTCAGCGCCAACACCAAGGCCAAGGGTCACAAGAACAACTGGTACCTGTCGAGCCACCGCTCCATCAGCGTGGCCGAGGGCTTGATGAAGCAAGGCGTCAGCGCCACCCGCGTAGCCGTCGTCGGCCGGGCGGACCAGGAGCCCGTCGCCAGCAACGCCACCGCCGGCGGTCGGGCACAGAACCGCCGCGTCGAGGTCATGATCCTGCCGCAGACCGTGCAAGCCGCCGGCTCGCCGTCCCCCGAGGCCGAAGCGGAAGCCATGCCCGCCGCGGCCGAGATGCCCGACGACTCGGGCAGCATGAAGTAGATCGAGACTGCTTCAACCAAACAGCAAAAGAGCGGTCGTCCTTCGGGACGACCGCTCTTGCGTTGGTGAGATGAGTGCGGCTCAGCCCAAGGCCGCAACGACCTCGGCGTCGCGCTTCGACAGGTCCGGGTGCTCCGCGACGCTGCCGACGTCCGGCGTTCGCTTGCGGCTGCGGGCGCAAAGCTGCCAATCCTCGCGGCGGTCGACAATCTGGACCGACGACGTCTCCGCGTCCTCGATCGAGTGCCACCCGGCACCGACGACGTCCGCCAGATCAACGCCGAACGGCTCGAGCATCGCCCGATCGGCAGCCGTCAGCTTGTAGACAACCTCGGCATCGGTCGCCTTGTTGAGGCCGACCGACTTCTTGAGCTCGTCGAGCTGGAGCAGAGCGTCGTCGCGCAGCTTCATGAGCAGGGGCCAGGCGGCATTGTCGACGACTTCCCCCGCCTCCGGCAGGCCGACGGTGTGGACGTTCCCGGCCTTGCCCGGCAGCGACGCCCAGGCCTCGTCGGCGGTGAAGACAAGCATCGGCGCGACGAGCCGAATAAGCGCGTCGGCGACCTTGTACTGCACGAACTGCGACCGCCGTCGCACCGGCGAATCGGAGGCCTCGCAGTAGAGGCGATCTTTCATCCCGTTGCCGTAGACCTGGCTGACCTGGACGGTGCAGAAGTCGCGGATGAGGCGATAGGCGTGGTGGAACAGGAAGCTGTCGTACGCATGGGTGACGTCTCGGACGAGCTTGTTGAGCTCGTTGATCATCCAGGCGTCGAGCGATGTTTGCGGTAGATCCGGAGCTTCCGCTCCGGCGTCGTAGTCGAAGACGTTGCCAACCAGGAACCGGATCGTGTTGCGGATCTTGCGGTATTCGTCGCCGAACTTGCCGAGGATCTCGGGGCTCGTGCGGATGTCGCCCTGGTAGTCGACGCTGCACGTCCACAGCCGCAACACGTCGGCCCCGTGGCGGTCGATCTCCTGCGTGGCGGTGACGTATTCCTTGTCGCTCTTGGACGACCTTCGTGCCGTCCGGCTTGACGATGAAGCCGTGCGTCAGCACCTCGTTGAACGGCGGCTTGCCCGTGGCGCCGACGCTCGACAGCAGCGACAACTGGAACCACCCGCGGTGCTGATCGCTGCCTTCGAGATAGAGGTCGGCCGGTGCGTCGGGCAGCTCGTCCCGCGCATCGAGCACGGCATGCCACGACGAGCCGGACTCGAACCAGACGTCGAAGATGTCCGTCTCCTTGCGGAGCTTGTCCTTGGGGAACTGTGGCCCGGCGTCGAAGTCGCCCAGCAGTTCGGCGGGCTCCATCGACCACCACGCGTCGCTGCCGTGCTCGCGGAACGTCGCGGCGACGGCTCGCACGCTCTCGGGCGTCAAGAGCGGCTCGCCCTGCTCGTTGTAGAAGACCGGGATCGGCAGGCCCCACGACCGCTGCCGGCTGATGCACCAGTCGGGCCGATTGGCCAGCATGCCGAGGAAGCGCTGCTTGCCCCACTGCGGGTGAAAGGTGGTCTGCTCCGACCCGGACACCGCTCGCCCACGCAAGGTGCTACCTCCGTCATCCTGAGCGGAGCGCAGCGGAGCCGAAGGACCCCGCCCGGTATCCGAGGGTCCAGCGTCGCCCGTCGCAGGCGAGGTCCCTCGACCCGCTTCGCTCGCTCGGGATGACGAAGCGGGCTCGTACGCAACATCGGCAGCAATGAACCACTGTTCCGTCGCGCGATAGATCGTCGGCGTCTTGCTCCGCCAGTCGTGCGGGTACTTGTGGACGAGGTCCTGGCTCGCAAACAGGTAGCCGTCGTCGGCCAAGCTTCTCGACGATGACCGGGTTGGCCTCCTTGACGCCCAGGCCGGTGACGAAGGGAGGCGTGGTCGAGTCGTATCGCCCGTCGGCCTGGACGGGGCAGTAGACGTCGAGGCCGTGCTGCCGACCCAGGCCGTAGTCCTCGTCGCCGTGGCCGGGCGCGGTGTGGACGAGGCCGGTGCCGTCGGTGGTCGTGACGTAGTCGGCCGGCAGCAGCTTGCCGACGCGGTCCGGCACGAACGGGTGCGTGTACTCGAGCATCGCCAGGTCGTCGCCCTTGACCGTCGCGACGACTTCGTGCGGCACGCTCTCGGTGCCGGCGGCGAAGTGCTTGGTGTACTTCCAGTCGTCGGCGTTGATGTCCGCATCGGCCGGCGGATCACCCGCGTTGCCGCCGGCGGCGAAGGTCTGCTTGACGAGGTCGCTCGCGACGACGACCAGCCGCGGGTGGCTCACGCCCATCGCCTCGTACTTTACGACGCTGTACTCGACGTCGGGATTGACCGCGATCGCCAGGTTCGCCGGGAGCGTCCAGGGCGTCGTCGTCCAGATCATGAACCGGACCTCGCCCGGCTCACGCAGGCCGAGCTTGGCTTTGACTTCGCCCGGGTTTCGGGCCGGGAACTCGACGAAGACGCTCGGGTCGCGGACGCGCTGGTACTCCAGCTCCGCATCCGCCAAGGCCGTGCGGTTGGCGGTGGACCAGTGGACGGGCTTGAGCCGTTTGTAGACGAGGCCGTTGTCGACGAAGCGGGCGAAGACGTCGAGCGTCTGCGCCTCGTAGGCCGGGTCCATCGTCAGGTAAGGCTTGTCCCAGTCGCCGAGGATGCCGAGGCGTTGGAACTGCTCGCACTGGATCTTGATGAACTTCTCCGCGTGCTCTCTGCAGAGCCTTCGGACGGTGAGCGTGTCCATTTCGCGCAGCTTGGGCCCGAGCTTCTGCTGGACTTTGTGCTCGATCGGCAGGCCGTGGCAATCCCAGCCGGGCACGTAGGGCGTTCGGTGGCCGCGCATCGACTTGTAGCGCATGACGACGTCCTTGAGCACCTTGTTGACGACGTGCCCGAGGTGGATGTCGCCGTTGGCGAAGGGCGGGCCGTCGTGCAGGATGTAGATCGGGTCGCTTTCGTGGGCGGCAAGGACCTTGTCGTACAGGCCGACCTCTTCCCACGCCTTGAGTCGCTCCGGCTCGCGTTGCACGAGGGCGGCCTTCATGGGGAAGTCGGTCTTGGGGAGGTTGAGCGTGTCCTTGTAGCTCTTGGCCTTGTCCGTCATGCCGCAGCCTACGGGCGGCGTCTACAGGTCGGGCACACTGCGCAGGTCGCGGCTGCCGTGGAGGATTCGGGTGACGGTCACGGCCTCGTCATTGAAGCGGTAGAAGAGGAGGTAGTTTTTGAAGCCCTTGATGATGCGCCGTCGTAGCGGGCCCTCAGGGCGGAGCGGCATACCTTCGATGATGGGCGTCTGCGTCGGAAAGTTGGCGGCGTACCTCGCTTCGGCGAGACACGCTTCCATCCAACGATCTGCCAGGTTGCGGTCGAACGCTACTTGATACAGATAGCTTGCGATCTCGTTCTGATCGGCACGAGCGGAAGGACGGCGGTGCAGCTTGGAACTCATGCTGCCTCAGCCTCAGGAGTCGCTTCATGAGCCCGTGCCGGCTGAGCCGCAGCCTCACGTTCCTGACGGTGACGGTCCATCAGATCAAACCGCTCGTGCATCTGTCGCCGCTCGCATCTCTTGAACCTCGTCGGTCCATTCGATCGCCGGCCCGCTGTCGTCGCCTTCGGCGATCAGGTCGTTGAATCGCTTCTGGTCCTCGACATAGACGCCGATCTCCCGATCCAGCAACGCCGCCAGCGCCTCCGTCGGCGTCTTGCCCGACTTCTCGCCCATGCGGGCCAGCACCTGGATCATCTCGTCCGACACGTCGATCTCGAGCTTGGCCATGCCGTTACTTTAACACGACATCCGACCCGCGATCCGGTTTTGCGTCCGCGCCATCGAGCACGATGCTCCGCCACCCGCCCGCCCTGAACCGGCCGTACATGAACAGCCCGAGCATCGCCCCGTAGATCGTCGCGACCGCCCATGGCCCCGCGATGCCGTACTCGGGCCGCTCGTAAGCGATCCAGCCGGCCAGTGCCACAACCATCGCCCAGCAGAGCCCCGCCGTCATGATCGCCGGAACGAACGTGTCGCCCGCGCCACGCAGGGCGCCGACGTAGATGATGTAGAGGGCGTCGAAGAACTGGTACAGCGCGGCGAACTTCATGAGCACCCCGCCCATGCGGAGCAGCTCGGGATCCTGCGTGAACAACCCGATGAGCGCCTCGCCGAAGACGAAGAAGATCACGCCGCACGACAGCATGAAGATCGCTGCCAGCCGGAATCCCAGCGCCGCCCGCTGACACGCCACCTCCGGCTTTCCCCGGCCGATGTACCGGCCGACGAGGGCTGTCACGCCCGCGCTCAGCCCGAAGGCCGGCAGGAAGCTCATGCTCATGTACCGCATCATGAATGTGTTCGCCGCCATCGCCTCCGTCCCGAATGCGGCCATGACCCACAGGCCAAAGACGCTCCAGGCCAGCACGTCGCCCACCATCTGCCCGCCCGACGGCAGCCCGATCTTCAACAGTGTCTTGAGCCGCTTCCAACGCAGACGCGCGTCGAGCACGTGGTACGTCCTCCTGATCGAAGGCACCAGGCACGCCCCGACCAGCACGAGCAGCTCGACGCTCGATCCGATGTTGGCACCCCACGCCGCCCCCGCCAGGCCCAACTCCGGCATGCCGAAGTGGCCCCAGATCAACGCATAGTTCGCCAGCACGTTCACGCCCGCCCCGACGAACGCCGCCAACAGCGTGAAATAGGGTCTATCCACCGCCAGCAGAAACTGCCCCATCGCCGCCGCAGCCAGACGAAGGCTCGTGAACGTCAGAACGATGGACAGGTACGTCGACTCCCCCGCCACCAACGCCGGCTCGTGCTTCAGCGCCGCGAACATCGGCTCCGCAAAGATCACGAACGGCAGCACCACGATCCCGTAAGCCAACCCCAGCCAGATCCCGGCCCACAGATGCTGCCCGCACGCACGCGTGTCGCCGCGACCAAAGGCCTGGCTGACCAGCGTGTTGACCACCCACATCGTCCCGAAGCCGATGCTGATGAGGGCAAAGCCGAGCAGCGACGCGTTGCCAGACGCCGTCGCCTCGATCTCGCCGACCTTGGACAGCATGTACGTGTCGGTGAAGTTGATCACGGTGTAACTCGCCATCTGCGCGATCGTCGGCAGCGCGAGCGTCAACAGCTCACGCAGCGGCGAAGGGCTTGGCTTCAGCATCTTCTCCACGGGCCGACACCCTACCGCTGCCGTGGGCATCGCGTGCATCGCGTGCATCGCGTTGCCCGGCCGATGTCGACATACCGTGCGGGCGTGAAGCCGTACGTCCTCGCCGCCGTCTTGTGCCTGCCCGCTTGTGTCTCCGCGGATCCGCTGACGGAGATGTCGCCCGACATCACCGTCGCCGAACTCGAAGCCCAGGTGACCTGGTTCGCCGACGAAGAACGCCTCGGCCGGGGCCTTTCCGATCCTGAAGGGCTCGAAGCCTCGGCCGACTTCATCGCCGAGCGGTTCGCCGACCTCGGCCTCGAACCATGGCCGGGCCTCACGGACTACTCGCAGATCTTCGAGCTGCCGATGTCGCTCGGCTACGACTTCGCACACCTCTCGGTCGACGGCGAGGCCGCCGAGTACGTGCCGCTGTCGTTCAGCAAGCCGGGCAGCTTCTCGGGCCGGCTCGCCTTTGTCGGCTACGGCGTCTCGACGAACGGCTACGACGACTTCGCCGACGTGGATGTCGAGGGCAAGGTCGTCTTGATGCTCCGCTACGAGCCCTTCGACGGCGACGGCAAGAGCCGGCTCAACAACGGCGAAGACGGCTTCTCCTCCAACGCGTCACTGACGACCAAGGTCGAGGCGGCCGAGAAGGCCGGCGCCATTGCCGTGCTGCTGGTGAACCCGCCGATGCACTCAGATGAGACAGACCTCCGCAGCTTCGGCATGGGGCGGACGTCGGGCACCCTCCCCGCCCTGCACATCAACGCCGCCGCGGCCGATGAGCTGCTTGCCGACGCAAAACTGCCCACGCTCGCGTACCTGCAGGGACAGATCGATGCGAACGGGACGCCAAACTCAATCGAGAGCGACTCCCTCGTCTCCGGCGGCTGGCGCGGCAACGGCGGGACCATGATCGTCCGCAACGTCGTCGGCGTCTTGCCGGGCACCAACGCCGACGAATACGTCGTCGTTGGTGCTCACTACGACCACCTGGGCGACGGCTCCTACGGCAGCGGGTCGCCGGGCGACATCCACAACGGTGCCGACGACAACGCGTCAGGCACCTCGGCCGTCCTCGAAGTCGCCGAGGCCCTGGCGATGGCGGACGAGAAGCCGGAGCGCAGCGTCGCCTTCATTCTGTTCACGGCCGAAGAGATCGGCCTGGTCGGCAGCCGGGAGTTCGTCCGGCAGCTCGACGACGGCCCCGTCTCCAGCGACGCCATCGTCGCGATGCTGAACCTCGACATGGTCGGTCGGGTGCGTGAGGACAAGCTGTTCGTCGGCGGAGGCGAAACCTCTCCCAAGCTGCCCGACCTGGCCGAGCAGGCGATCAACGACGTCGGCCTGACGGTCGAGACGATGCGTGCCGGCGGCCGAAGCGACCACGCCCCCTTCATCGCCGCCGACATCCCGGCACTGTTCCTCTTCAGTGGCCTGCACGACGTCTATCACACGCCCGATGATGACGTCGAGACGATCAACTTCGAGGGCATCCGGCAGGTGAGCGAGGCCGCGACGGCGATCGTCACGGAGCTGGCCGCGATGCCGCGGGACGAGCTGGCGTTCGAGCGTCAAACCCGCGGCGTCCGATTGGGTGTCCAACTCGCCGGCGAGTCGCTCAAAATCGGCGGCGTCGCCCCAAACTCCCCCGCCGCCACCGCCGGCCTCCTGGCGGGCGACCAGATCACCGCCATCAACGGCCGCGACACCGCCACGCTCGCCAGCCTCCGCAGCGCCCTCTTCCAACTGAAGCCGGGCGACGACGCGACCGTCACCGTCGAGCGTGACGGCGAAGAGGTGGAGCTAGACGTCTCCTTCCCGGCCCCCACGACACGACCCGGCTGAGCCGCTTGTTTCGACTGCCGACCTCTGCGGAGCTTGATCGGGTGCGGCACCTTGTGCCGAGGGAATGTCTTCAGGAAAGGCTCGCGACCCCTTTCTTTCACCAGGATTCTGACTAGCATGCAGCATCGCCACACTAAGAGGCATCGTTACTATCTTTACGTTATCGCGGGAATTGGTATCATTGGATACGTACCTTCTCTGATGGTTTTCTCGCACATATACGGTCGTATATATTCATCACATTTGGGCCACGGAGCCATCCTTACCTTTCGTACTGTCTATTTCATTTCTGTCTGCTTCTTCATTGCATTGTGGCATCGCAGTTTTGCAAGGAGGTAGGGGCAGAGCGGAGATAAAAGGGGTCGCGGAGATAAGGGGAGATAAAAGGGGTCGGGAGTGCTCTGTAGATAACCCCAGAACGGTGCGCAGCGCGATCGGAAGAGATAAAGGGGTCGCGAGCCTTTGATACCGGTCCTGGACGACGACTGAAGCATGGGGGCGGTGCAGGGTTCGACTGCCCGTCGCTGTCGCCGCTGGCAACCAGCGGCAGGAATTGGTATCGTCGGCTCCACGGGTAAGCGGGGTTCGGATGACGTTTTCGCCGAGGTCAATCGACGGCTCGCGACCCCTTCAAGCCTGACCCTTGTAGCCCCTCGTTCAGCCAGAACCCAATCAAGTCAAGCCGAAGTGTATATACATTTTTGTACTCGGCTGGAGCTAAGCCCATGCACTCGTCCGGAAGATTCTCATAGAACATCCTGAACTCTACAAACGACACTCGATTGACCAACTTATTTTTGAACAATCCGGTAAAGTACCTGTGGTCTAATGGAGACGACAAAACAGATGCTTTGCGAGCATATGGCGTCAAATCAGGATTCAATCTTGGGTTATTAATGCATAGTTGACGTCCTAAAACATTTAATCGGACCGTGGGCAAGACTGCATCCGACTCAAATCTTACCGGACTTGAAGGACGGCGATCCTTGATATCCAAAAAGCCAACTTGTTCGATCGACAACGAAACTGAGCGGTCAAACACTCCTACATCATCGTCCAAGCTCGAAACTTGAACGTAGCCAACAAAGGCTACTCGCATCGCTGCGGAAACTTCGACTGTAACAACATCTGCCGCGCTTGCGTAACCGGCGATGAGCACATTGCCCTTCTGCGTCATGCAACCGTGAAACAAGCTCAGGATTAATGCAGTCAAGAGAGTCATGTCTTCTCGTCCGTCTACGAGCATTCTGGCACAATTCCGATAGGTTCATACGGGACCCCAGCTTGTGGCTCAGGAAGTTGATGATTGGCGTCTGCCTTGGCGAAGTCGCGAAAGATAAAGGGGTCGAAAGATAAAGGGGTCGCGAGCCTTTGATGCCGGTGCCTAGGCTCCCAGCATGCCTCGTACGCCTCGTGAAGTCCCCGGCGGGATCGTCTACCACGTGCTGAACCGGGCAGTTGCTCGCCTGGCGATCTTCGAGGCCGATGCCGATTACGCGGCGTTCGTCCGAGTCATTCGCCAGGCGGTCGAGCGACAGGATCGCCTGGCCAAGGAGAAGAAGGCCAAGCGGGTCGATGTGCTTGCGTGGTGTCTGATGCCGAACCACTGGCACCTGGTCCTTCGGCCGAAGGGCGATGGCGACCTGTCGACGTTCATGCGGTGGCTGACGATGACGCACACGCAGCGGTGGCATGCTCATCGGCGGTCGGCAGGGAGTGGGCCGTTGTATCAGGGGCGGTTCAAGAGCTTTCCCGTGGATGATCGCGGCGATCACCTTGAGACCGTTGTTGCCTACGTCGAGCAGAACCCCCGCCGGGCAGGTCTGGTCGAGCAGGCGGCGGCGTGGCCTTGGTCGAGCCTGGGGCGGCGAGGGCAGGACGAGAACGAGGAGAAGGGGCCGGCGTTGCTGCCCGTCGCGAGGTGGCCGGGCGGGCACGCGTGGGACGAGGCGAGCTGGAAAAAGCGTGTCGGCCGAGAATCAGACGCCGAGGTTGAGCGGGAGCTGGCCGTCAGTTTGAAGCGTGGCCGACCCTTCGGCCGCGACGCGTGGACGCGGCGGATCGTCGGCCGGTTGAACCTCGACAGCACGCTTCGGCCACGCGGTCGGCCGAGGGTGTTGAGGCCGAGTCAAACACCGGCGGCCGGGGCTAGACGTTGAACCGAAAGTGCACCACGTCGCCGTCTCGCATGACGTAGCTCTTGCCTTCGATCCGCATCTTGCCCGCGGCCTTGATCTTGGGCTCGTCGCCGTGGGTTTCGAGGTCGTCGATGCTGTAGATCTCGGCCTTGATGAAGCCGCGCTCGAAGTCGGTGTGGATCACGCCTGCCGCCTCCGGGGCGGTTGCTCCGCGGTGCACGGTCCAGGCACGGATCTCCTTCGGGCCGCTGGTGAAGTAGCTCTGAAGCTCCAGCAGGTCGTACGCGGCACGGGCCAGGGAGGCCAGCGCCGGCTCGGTCAGGCCGAGGTCGCCGAGCATCTCGTCACGCTCGTCGTCCTCCAGCTCCGATAGCTCGCTCTCAATCTTCGCACAGACCGGCACGACCGGCGCGTTCTCTGACTCGGCATGTGCCCGCAGCTTGGTCGCCAGCTCGCCCTCACCCTTGACGTCGTCTTCATCGACGTTGGCGACGTACAGGACCTTCTTGAGCGTCAGCAGGCCGAAGCCCTTGAGCATCTTGCGTTCGTCGTCCGACCAATCGGCGGCACGGAGCGGCTTGCCGTCGTCGAGAATCGGGGCCGCCTTCAGCAGTGCCGCCCGCTCGGCGACGGCCTCCTTGTCGCCACCCTTGGCCTTCTTGTCGATCCGCTTGAGGGCGCCGGCGACCGTCTCGACGTCCGCCAGGGCCAGTTCCGTGTCGATGGTCGTCGCGTCGTCGACGGGGTCGACGCGGTTGCTGACGTGCTGCACGTCCGGGTCGGTGAAGCACCGGACGACGTGGCAGATCGCGTCGACTTCGCGAATGTTGGCCAGGAACTTGTTGCCCAGTCCTTCGCCTTTGGAGGCACCGGCGACCAGGCCGGCGATGTCGACGAACCGCACCTGGGCCGGCAGGATTTGCTCGGTCGGCTGGTGCTTGTTGATGCGACCCAGCCGGTCGTCCGGCACCGGCACGACGCCAACATTGGGCTCGATGGTGGCGAACGGATAGTTCGCCGCCAGGATACCGGCCTTGGTGAGGGCGTTGAAGAGCGTGCTCTTCCCGACATTCGGCAGGCCGACGATTCCGACTTCAAGGCTCATGGACGCGCAGCTTACGTCCCGTCGTCGCGCTCAGTCGCCGATTTGGCGGTTAATCGTCCGGTCGGTGATCGCCGTGTCGTCTGCCGGCAGCATCGCCTTGGAGACGATGATGCTCGGCATGCGGCCGCCCTCGAAGGGCAGGACCTGCCCGGCCGTCGCCTAGTCCTCCCTGCGCCCGGGGACAATGCAGAGGGACTGGTCGTTGGGCTTCATGAAGATGTTGCCGCCGCCGGGGTAGCGAGCGGGAAGGGGATGTGAGCCATCTCACGAGCCATCTGCTCTGGTGTCGCCGCCGGAACGACCGTAAACTGTGCGAATGCCGCCGACGGGGACCAGGACCAGAAAGGCTCGCGACCCCTTTTTCTCCTCCGATTTACGTTAGGTGCCTTGTGTATGTGCGATTTGCCATCTTGGCTCGGAGTGAGCATTCCCACGCAGCGAATGGCGTATTTCAAGCTGCCATAGAACTGCGAGACTCCGGGAAGCTGGCACCCCACGAGTACGATTGGCTCGAATCCGAGTTGTCGTGGCTTCGTATGCACTTGAAATCGCCCTCATGTCTACGTGAAGACGGTAACCATAGAGCTATCTGCTGGTTCCACCCCCGAGCGAAGCGACCCATCGAGAAGGTGCGCAGTATCGCCGCGTTGTTGCAAGAACATGGGCTCCAAATCCAGATGATCACGACCGATGATCCCGGAATCATCATCTACGAGGACGGATGGCAGGTTGTCGCTAAGCCACGCCGGCGGCACCTAATTAGCATCTGCAGCTGACCGGCGACACCCGCTTCATTTACATTGATGTTGTCGGTCTGGAGCTTGCTTTCCGCGGGCGGCCGGCGACTGAGCCGAATTGCGTTAGGCAATAAGGAGAACACGGAAAGAAAACGAAAAAAGAACGAAAAAAGGGGTCGCGAACAAAAAGGGGTCGCGAGCCTTTTTGGGGGCGGAGAAAGGGGGTCGGGAGCCATCGTCTCTTGCGGCATGCGGCCGCCCTCGAAGGGCAGGACCTGCCCGGCCGTCGCCTTGTCGTCGCTGCGGCCGGGGACGATGCAGAGGGACTGGTCGTTGGGCTTCATGAAGATGTTGCCGCTGCCGAGGTAGCGAGCGGAAAGGGAGTGCGAGCCATTTCAAGAGCCATCGCTTTGGTGTCGCCGCCGGAACGACGGTGGAACTGTGCGAGTGCCGCCGACGGCGACCAGGACCAGAAAGGCTCGCGACCTCTTCTTCTCCTTCAGACAGGGTCCTCGCGACCCCTTCATCTGCGATCCAGCTGTGAGTCCAGAGCCTGTTAAGATTGTGTGTGACGTCTTGACGTCTCAGATCGAGATCACTAACTTCGTCGCAGTCACGACGAAAGTCTCGACAGGCGAACGCAGGCAGGTGTCAGAGGGAGAGTCAGTGTGCTTCTAAGCCGCAAAGTGTGGCGTCGTACCGTGTAGGTCTTGGTCCTTGGCGATTCGCCATGGTCGGACGTACGTGTGGCTCTCTTTTCGGACACGGCCGTCAGCACTACAAGTCTGTCGACCTGTGGCGCTTGTACATGCGGAGTCCTCCGCATGCGACATTGAGGGAGCACTAATATGAAAAGATTTGCGCTGAGCATAACGCTCGTGATGACCACGACTGCGTCTACGTCGCTAGCTGCCGAGTTGGTTCTGGCCAGTCGAGACAACGACAACATCCTCCGCTACGACGTGCCGACGGGGGACTACATCGGCCAATTCGCGGTCGGTGGGTTGCTCGATCGCCCCGTCGATGTCGAGGTTCGCGACGACAACGGCAACATCCTCGTCTCGAACTTTGATCGGCCATCGAATAACGCCGTCGTGGAGTACGCTCCCGATGGAACCTTCATCCGGACCCTGTCCGACATGTCGCTCGAAGAAGTGACGGCGACGAAGGTCTTCGGCGACCGCATCTACGCCCTCGCTAACGACACCCGACGAGTCGGCGTCTTTGATGACGCCACGGGCGACTTCCTCTCCAGCTTCGGCGGACCCAGCCCGACCGCGCCATCGATCAACTTCCCCCGCGACATGGAGTTCAACTCGCAAGGCGAGCTCTTCATCAGTGTTGAATTGACGAACCGGATTCAGGTGTGGGACGCGCAAACGGGAACATTCCTCCGCGACTTCGGCAGCGAGATCGTCATCTCTGACGGGCTGACCTTCGGACCCGACGGCCTGCTCTACGTCTCAGACTTCGGCGACGACACGATCAAACGCTTCAACCCGGGCACCGGTGCCTTCGTTGATGTCTTTACCAACATCGTCGATCCGACAGACCTTGGCTTCGGCCCTGACGGCGACCTCTACGTCGGCTCATTCACGACACGCAACATCGTCAAGCTCGACGGGTCCACCGGTGCCTTTCTTGACGAAGTCGTGCCCGCGTTTGGCCCGGCCAACACGCCCGGCGGCTTCGACTTCCGCGTCGTCCCGGAACCAGGCTCAGCCGCAGTTCTTGCCCTCAGCAGCCTCGCACTCCTGCGGCGTCGACGTCTTGCGTCCGCCTGAGACCCAGTGCATCCAACCACCACGACCACGCCGACGCTCCGCACGACTCGATACATCAGAAGCAACAACATGAACCTCACTTCTTCAGCCGTTCTCGCCGCCTCGGCGATCACCTTCGCCGCCTCGTCCGTTTCAGCCCAGTACGTGCTGACCTCGGGAGACGACTTTACCTTCGACTTCAACACCGCCTCGGGTGCGATCATCGACGGCACGTCGAACGCCTACGACGAGTTCCCGCAGCTCTGGATCGCCGGGACCAACTACTCGGCACCGTCGGCAACCACGTCCAGCGACGGCCGCACCTTGTCCTTGGCACCGGTCCAGATCGGATCGTCCATCTCCGCCCAGCGGACCGTCTTTGTCCCGGAAAACGGTGGCAATTACGCGGTCTACCTCAACTCGTTCACGAACACGAGCAACGGCAACAGCAACTTCGCTATCAGCTACGGCACGTCCATCACAAATCTGGGCGACCTCGGTTCTGACGCCGAGACGGTCGTCACGGCCAGCAGTTCGGGCGACACGACCTATGCGTTGGGCGACTTCTGGTTTGCCACGGATGACGCCACCCCCGGCTTCACCGGTACCGACAGCCCAGCACTGGGCCACGTCGTTGCCGGTCCGGGTGCCGCCGATCTGCCGCTGGACAGCCGTCGTCCGGGCAACGGCGATCGCTTCCAGACCCTGTACAACATCAACGTGCCGGCCGGCGAAACGTACTCGTACCTCTTCTTCGAGATCCAGGAGAACACCCGCGAACTCGCCGCGTCGGTTTCGGCCGACCTGACGATGAACCCGGATGTCTCCTTTCTGACCGCGGATCAAATCGGCACGATCCGCAACTTCGACATCGTCGTCCCTGAGCCGGCCTCGCTCGGTCTGCTGTCGATGAGCGGGTTGCTCCTGCTCCGTCGCCGCAAGGCCTGAGGCTTCGACCATCACCTGCCTGCATCTGCACTCCACCGCAATCAGCGGTGGAGTGTTGTGTGTAATGGAGGGATGAAGAACAACCTGGCTGAAAGGGGTCGCGAGCCGAAGATTGTTTCGGTGACGACGTCGTCCGATCCCCGCTTACCAATGAAGCCGACAATTTCAATTCCTGACGCTGGTTGCCAGAGGCGACAGCGACGGGCAGTTGCACCCTGCACCGCCACCATGCTTCAGTCGTCGTCCAGGACCGGCATCAAAGCCTCGCGTTCCCTTCATCTCGCTCAGAAACATCTTGCTATCGCGCGACAGACTTTCTAGCCTCGGCAGCATGAAGTCGATACACGCAATGGTCGGGATTGCCGTGTTCTTGACGACGACCCTTCTGCCCAGCGCCGGCCGCGCCGAGATGCCGTTCTACGAGGGTCTAGGTACCCACAGTCGGCAGGTAACGACCGATTCTCCGCAGGCGCAGCGCTACTTCGACCAAGGGATTGCGTTCCTTCACGGCTTCAACCATGGGGCGGCGATCCGTTCGTTCGAGGAGGCGGCGCGGCTTGATCCGCAGTGTGCGATGGCTCACTGGGGCATCGCCTACGCAAGCGGCCCGCACATCAACTACCCCGTCGTTCCGCCCGAAGATGCCGAACGTGCATGGAAGCACCTGCGACTTGCCGTCGATCATGCCGATGAAGCAACTCCTGTTGAACAAGCGTTGATAGATGCCTTGAAACACCGCTACGCCAACCCGCAGCCGGAGGACCGCGTGCCGCTCGACGAGGCCTACGCCGAGGCGATGCGTGAGGTCTACCGGCAGTATCCTGAGGATGCCGATGTCGGGGCGTTCTTCGCCGAGTCGCTGATGAACCTTCGACCGTGGGACCAATGGACGCCCGACGGCCAGCCGCAGCCTGGGACGGATGAGGTGCTGGCGACGCTCGAGGCGGTCTTGACGCTGGATGAGAATCACCCGCTGGCCAACCACCTGACGGTTCACGCGTTGGAGGCGTCGAACGAACCAGAACGTGCCGCCGCCGCGGCCGACCGGCTGCGCGATTTGCAGCCGGGCCTGGCCCACAACGTGCACATGCCGTCGCACATCGACATCCGCTTGGGACACTGGCAGAAGGCGATTGACTCGAACTTGAAGGCCGTCGACGCCGATCGGCAATACCGCCAAGTGTTCGGTCCGCCGGAGGGTTTCATCAACCTTTACGTCGCCCACAACCGGCACATGCTCGCCTTTGCCGCGATGATGACGGGGCAGCGTGAACTGGCCCTGGAACACATCAACGCCTTGCCGGCCGAGATGCCCGACAGCTTCCTGCGCGAGTTCGCGTTCATCTCCGAGCCGTACCTGGCGATGCCGTACGAAGTAATGATCCGCTTCGGCCTGTGGGACGAGATCCTGGCGCAGCCCGAACTCGACGCAGAGGCCAAGCCCTTCACCGCCACCTTCCGCCACGCCGCCCGCGCAGTTGCCTACGCCGCAAAGGGCGACGTCGAAGCAGGCCGTGCCGAGCAGGCGAAGTACGAGCAATTGAAAGGCGACGTTCCTGAAGATCGTGTGGTCGGCAACAACCTTGCGGAGAACGTCTTCGCCGTCGTGTCGCCGATGGTCGAGGGCGAGCTACTCGCCGCGGCCGGCAACGTTGATGATGCGGTGGCCAAGCTGCGCGAGGCGGTTGCCCGGGAAGACGAACTGGCTTACGACGAACCGCCGGGCTGGATGATCCCGGTCCGCCACGCGCTCGGTGCCGTGCTCAGCGAAGACGGCCGGTTTGCCGAGGCCGAGACCGTCTATCGCGAGGATCTCGCCATGCTGCCGAACAACGGGTGGAGTCTCTTCGGCCTTGCAGAAGCGCTCGCCGCTCAAGGTAAGAATGAGGAAGCCGAGACCATCAAGAAGCAATTTGAGAAGGTGTGGAGCAACGCCGATTTACAGATCGACACGTCGTGTCTTTGTCGCTCACCATCGTGAGGCATCGCCATCAGGGTGCCGATCGAGTCGCGGGGCGGATCAAGGTTCGGGAGCAGGTTGCGGCCGGGTGCCACTGCATCGTTGCAGTGCTCCGGCCCGACACGGCACGGATGCCGTAGCCTGGGGTCGTCGGCGGTCGTGCCTTCCCGTCGGCAACGGGCGCTGCCGGTTCAGCGACGACAGGCGGATCAGGATTCGGACGCCAAGGCGGCACGACTGGTGGGACGGCGGTTGCGTGTGAACTGTCATACGTTTTGCCCTTTCGTCGCTGCTTGTCCTGTGCCTGCTGATGTGTGCGGGTCGTGGGCGGGGCTGAACGGGGTTGGGGGCTGAAAGGGTTGGTGAGCCATAGTTCACCCTCGGTGACGACGTCGTCCGAGCCCCACTTACCCGTAGAGTTGACGAACCAGTTCCTGACGCTGCCTGCCAGAGGCGACAGCGACGGGTAGTCGGACCCTGCACCGCCCCCATGCTACAGTCGTTGCCCAGAATCGGCATCAAAGGCTCGCGACCCCCCCCCCTTTTTTTCTCTCGCTACAGAGACATCGCGACCCCTTTATCTCCCCGCGACGCCTTCTCTCCCCCGTGCAGCGGGCAGCCAAGGAACAAAGACTGACAACGCAGCGCCTGTGCACGAGGCAAAGAATACAGCATACAGCACGAGAGGAAGAGGTGCTTGATACATTACAAGTACACTGTTGTTTAGATTTAAAGCATTGTGCTCGTGAAAGATAAAGATTATCGATATTTGGCAGAAGAAGAGAAGCAAGACCCAGGAGATCAGCATTAGCCTCTGCCAGATCGCATAGGAATCTTTGTTACATGTGCATACCAGAATGGCAAGGGAGGGTAAGAAAAACGATTTGACAAAGAATACGAGCTTGAAGTTAGCAGGACCAACATTGTAGCAGGCGATAGATGCGATATATAATAAAAGGCAAGACCCAAGCCACCACCTCACTAAGGACCTTTCGCTGAACCGCGTTGCCGCTGCGTCGCGAAAAAACAGAGCGGGCAGAAAAGCTAGGGAAGCGTGATACAATATTAGATCCAATCGAAAAGATGACTCTGACAGATGGCCTCCGAAAACAGTGACAGAAGAATGAGAAATGATTCTCAATGCATCAATTTGATATATAATCGCAATGAATGGGGCGGGGAAGCAAGCCGATAGACCTACCATTCTGGCTACATCAATCGGCCTTTGCCCTTCAGCCTGGTTTGAGAAGTAGTCGAGATGCTGCATCTGTTTTGATCAGCGGGGCTAAAAGGGGTCGCGGGGGTAAAAGGGGTCGCGAGCCGTAGATTGACCTCGGTGACGACGTCAACCAAGCCCCGCTCACCCATAGCGCCGACGATACCAATTCCTGACGCTGGTCCCTAGGGGCGACAGCGACGGGCAGTCGGACCCTGCACCGCCCCCATCCTTCAGTCGACGTCCAGGACCGGCATCTAAGGCTCGCGACCCCACTATCTCCGTCCGACCCCTTTATTTCCGTCAAAGAAGCCGCCGCAGGCCATGAGCCCGCGGCGGCTTTAGAAGTTACAGATGGATGCTTGGACTATGCGCGACGACGCAGGCCCAGCAGCGTGCCGCCGAGCAGGACCAAGCCAGCCGATGCCGGCTCGGGAACGACGGTCACCAGTTCGAGTGCCGGGGCGGAGATGCCCGACGTCTCGGAGCTGCCGAAGCCCATGGTCGAGTGGCCGTTGTTGTCGTTGGCGACCAAGGCGAACGTCACAATCCCGTTCGTGTCGGTGGCGAGAAAGCTGGTCAAAGCAGCGTTGCTCAACGCCCGCTCGAAATTGGCGGTTTGGCTGGCGCCAATGTCGAAGGTGCCAAGGAGAACCGAAGCAGCCGCATTGAGCGAGGAACCGTCGGCGACGTTGGCCGGAGCGGTCGCGTAGTTGACCGTGGCCTCATCGAAGTCCTCGACCGACTCGTCCGTGATGCCGAAGACCTGAACGATCCGCTCGCCAGACGTGCCGAGGTTCTGACCGGTCTCTGTCTCCAGATCAAAGATGCTGAAGGTCGCCGTGTCGAGCGACTCGCCCATCGGGATGACCGGCAGGGTAAATTCGATGAACGACTTGCGGATGTTGCCTACCGAGGCATCGTCTCGCACCCGAAGGCGGTTGTCGTTGAAGCCGCCGCCGTCGCCTTGCACCCAGGCATCGTCATTGAGTGTGGCGTCGAGCATGGCCGCCTGGGCGGGGATGGCGTACGCAGCTGCTAGTGCCGCGACGACGAAAGAGGTGGTGGTTTTCTGCATGTGGTCCTCCAGAGAGTGATGAAGCACGAGCAAATGGCTCAGATCCCGTTGATTGGTCCAATTGCTCTGGTTCTGAGCCGGTACAAGCCGCTCGTAAGGTAAGTATGCAACGTTCGACCACCCCTGTCAAGCGTCAGCGAGATGGTCCAAAGCAAGCGCAAATGGTTCACAATGTGGTCTGCCAGCGCTGGTCAGCCCCCGCACGGCGGGGTCGTCCCTGCTGCGATGGCAAATGCAGGTAGACCGCGGTGTGAACTTGCCGGGAAGAAGCGGGAAGCTCATGCCGACACGCCTGATGACAGGATCTGGAAACGGTTGGCAGCACGATGGCCCTGCTTCCCGCGCCACTTCGTTTTCGGGTCTCGCAAGACAGGCGTGAAGGTAGCGCGAACGAAAACACGCGACCGACTCCCTAACCGGGCAGCACCCCGTCAGACGTAGTGTGCCGGATGCGTTTGTGGTTCCCCAAGCTGGTCGTCGTAGTGGTGGTCGCCCTCTTCATCGCTAGCTGCTCCGGCTGCGGCGGCGGGCGGGTGGCGAAGGAGTTTCGGCCGACGCAGCCGATCAAGCAATGGAGCAACGACAACTGGGCCGTCGTGCTCAATGAAGTCGCGACCGACGACGGCTTCGTCGAGTGGCAAAAGCTCAAAGACAACACCAATGGCGTTCGAGACACGCTCTACAAATACGTCGGCGAACTGAACGCCGCCTCGCCCGAGAACCGACCCGAACTCTTCGAGACCGACAACGAGATCCTGGCCTACTACGTCAACGCGTACAACGCGCTCTGCATGTACGGCGTCGTCGAACGCGGCTACCCAGGCAACGTGCTTCGCCCCGGATTCATTGACCCCGGGGCCCTCTTCTTCGTCGACCGCTTCTACGTCGGCGGCAAGCGGACGAACCTCGACGGGCTCGAGCAAGGCACCCTCAATCGCACGGGCCGCGACGCCCGGCTGCACTTTGCGTTCAACTGCATGAGCTACTCGTGCCCGCCCCTGCGGAACGAGCCGTTCGAGGGCGAAAACCTGGCTCAACAGCTTCGCGAGCAGGGCGAGGTCTACCTGAGCGACCCGCGGGCGGCGGTGCGGCGGAACGACGAGACGGTCGAGCTCAACAGCATCTTCACGAGCTTCTATCGCAAGGACTTCGAGCGCGGCGTCGACGGCAAGGGCGACATGAAGCTCATCAACAGCCTGCTGCGGTTCGCGGCCGATGACTCGCCGATCCAGGGGGCGACGGATTGGGACGGCATGGGGTACGAGTGGGACCTGAACGAGCCGCCGGAAGGATCGTGATCAGCCGTCGGCGTCCGCAAGCAAGGCCAATGTCTCCGCCGCACGTCCCGAATCCACGGCGTGACGGGCGGTCTGCATCGCCTCGGCAACATCGTCTGCCCCGCCTGCGACGACCACCGCGGCCGCGGCGTTCAGCAGCACGGCATCCCGCGGCGGGCCGGCTTCCTCGCCATCGAAGATGCGCCGGATCATCGTCGCCGACGTCGCGGGCGAATCCACCTGCAACGCTTCCTTCGTTCCGGCCAAACCCAAAGGCGACGGGTCGAACGTCCAGGTCTTCACGTCGCCGTCGACGACCTCCGCCACGTGCGTCGCGGCACCCGGGGCCAGGTCGTCCTGGCCGTCCTCCGAGTGGACGACCCACGCCCGCTCCGCCCCCAGCCGAAGCAACGCCCCGGCCATCAGCGTGCAGTGCTCACGCTTTGCCACCCCCAGCAATTGCCGGCGAACTCCCGCCGGATTGGTCAGCGGGCCGAGCAGGTTGAAGATCGTCGGCACACCCAGCGCCTTGCGGATCGGCGCGACGTGCCGCATCGCCGGGTGATGGTTCCGGGCGAACGCGAAGGCGATGCCGGCCCGATCGAGCTGCTGCTTCGGATCGGCATCCAGATCGACGCCCAAGGCTTCCAGCACGTCGGCCGATCCGGTCTTTGACGAAGCCGCCCGGTTGCCGTGCTTGACGACGCGCACCCCACACGCCGCCGCGACGATGGCGGCGGCGGTCGAGATGTTGAACGTCCCGCTGCCCGTCCCGCCGGTGCCGCAGGTGTCGACGACGCCCGCCACGTCACCGATGTCGATCGGCACGACGTGCTCCCGCATCACCCCCGCCGCCGCCGCCAGCTCGTCGGCGGTGACGCCCTTGGCCTGCCAGGTTGCCAAGGTCGCGCCCGCCCAAACGGGATCCGCATTGCCCGACATCAACGAAGCGAAGGCTGCTTCGACCGAGGGGGCGTCGGACGCTTCGCCTGCGATCAACCTGCTGAGAAAACCGCTCGTCATCTATTTCGCGTTGAGGAACTGCTGCACGGTAAAGCCAAGGTCGTCGATGATTCCCTGAACCGTCCCGTGAGGAATGTCGCCCGAGTGCTTCGGCACGACGGTGGTGTGGTCGGTGCCGACGCGTCGCCACAACTCGTGGCTACCGCCGCCCTGACGGGCGAGTCGGCAACCGAGCTTCTTGAGCCGACGCGTCAGGCTGCGGTAGTTGAAGCCTGCCAATCGATGGCTACCCATGGGCGACCTCGACCGGCACCATCACTTCCATCCGCTTGCCGGCCGAACCGTCGCGCAGCTTCGGCGGCAGCTCGATGCCTTCGTCGTTCCAGTACTCGACGAGTTCACCGATCAGTTGCTGGGCCAACTTGGCCGCCTCTGCATACGACTTGGCCTGTGCGTTGAGTCCCGGCACGTCGGGGCTTCGGGCGAGGTACCACCCGTCGCCGACGTCTCGAATGACGAGACGAATGACGCTCGTGTGGCTCGCCGACTGGACAGGCGTCGCAGGCATGCCCTCAGTCTACCACCTCGGCCCCCGCGGTGGCTGTCGTGACGAAGGGCATTGTCTTCACACCGAAGCCCTCTTTCGCCGCCTTGGTCAGGCCGTCGATGACCGAATCGACCGCGTCGGGACGGCACAACGTCACCGTGCTGCCGCCGAAGCCGGCGCCGGTCATGCGGCTGCCGAACACGCCCTTCATCGACCGCGCCGCCTCGACCAGATGGTCCAGCTCAGGCGTGCTCACCTCGAAGTCGTCGCGAAGACTCGCATGGCTCTCGTACATCAACGCCCCGGCCCCGGGATAGTCGCCGGCCTTGAGCGCATCGGCAAAGGCCAGACAACGAGCGTTCTCCGTCACGACGTGCCGCGCCCGACGGTGACGCACGTCGCCCAAGTCACTCTCGGCCGCGGCGACCGTCTCGGGCGTCGCGTCTCGCAGCACGTCGACGCCCAGCACCTTCGCCGCCGACTCGCAAGCCTCACGCCGCTCGGCATACTCGCCGCCCGTCAGCTCGTGCTCGACCTTGCTGTCGCAAATCACCACCGCCACGTCGTCCACGGGCAAAGGCACGTGCGTCTGCTCGAACGTCCGGCAATCGAGCAGCATCGCGTGCCCTGCCCGGCCTGAGGAGACGATCATCTGGTCCATGATGCCGCACGGCATGCCCGCATAGTCATGCTCGGCCTTCTGACACAGCGTGGCGACGTCGGTGTCGCTCATCGTCCCGCCGGCCAGGTGCAGCATGGCCCGAGTCGTGCCGACCTCCAGAGCCGCACTGCTGCTGAGACCGGCCCCGGCGGGCAGGCTCGACATCAGATAGAGGTCACCTCCGCTGACTACCTCGCCGCGTGCGCGGAGCAGTGCGATGGGCCCGCGGATGTAGTTGGTCCACTTGGGCTCGCCCCGCTCCGTGCTGATGTCGAACGTCGTGATCCCCTCGGCCTCGTACTGCGCGGTGGCCACGCGAATCTGCCCGTCGCTGCGCCGGCGAAACGCGAACGTCACCCGCGGCTCGATGGCCATCGGGAAGACGAAGCCGTCCGAGTAGTCGGTGTGTTCGCCGATGAGGTTCACCCGGCCGGGCGACCGCACGACGTGGATGGGTGCGTCGTTGTCCGGCAGGTCATCGCCGTCATCGTCGCCGAAGACGCGGATGAAGGCGGAGCGGAGCCCGGCGAACTGTGGGTCGTTGCCGCTGCCCGGCTTGGCGTAGCGGTCGGCAGGTTCGTTGGCTTCGGGCATGGGCACAGCGTACGCGTGGAGTTGTCGACACCGGTTGACTCCGGCCCGGCGACCCGCAACATCGGCGGATGCCCGACCGTCACCCACTCGCCGGCCGGTTCATCGTCCTCGACGGCGGTGAGGGTTGCGGCAAGAGCACCCAGTCGCGCCGCGTCCAAGAACGCCTGTCGGACCGTGGCGTGGAAGTCGTCGCCGTCCGCGATCCCGGCAGCACCGCGACCGGTGAACGCATTCGCGACCTGCTGCTCGACCCGGCGAGCGACATCGCCATGCGGTGCGAGATGTTGCTCTACATGGCCGCCCGGGCGCAGCTCGTGGCCGAGACGATCCGTCCCGCCCTCGACGCGGGCAAGCTGGTCTTGGCCGACCGGTTCGCCAGCTCCACCCACGCCTACCAGCTCGGCGGCGACGGCCTGACCGCCTCCGACATCGCCGCGGTCGCCCGCATCGCCACGGCGGACCGGCTCCCGGACTTGACGGTCCTTCTCGACGTTCCAACGGACTTGGCCCAGGCGCGGGTGGTACCCGAGTACGTTCCGCTCTTTGAAGGTGGCGATGTGATGAGCAAAGACAGAATCGAGCGTCGCCCGGAAGAATATCACAAGCAGGTTCGGGACAATTTCCTTCTGTTACCAAAGCAAGATGCAAAGCGGTATCAGGTCGTTGATGCTTCGCAAGACATTTCTTCAGTAACAGATGAGATTCTGAAAATCATAGATGCGTCTTTTCCAGACGGCACCATAGCCAGGCGTTGACGCTTTATCGGCGGACAGGTCGGGGCCCCGGCGGTATCATGTGGGTGATGAAGGTCTTCACCGCTTGTTGTCGTCTGTTGCCGGCGTTGCTGCTCGCCGGGTCGCTTGCCGGTTGCGTCAGCGACGCCAAGGTGATCGATCAGGCAGAGGGCGTGCACAAGCAGCTCACGCCGCAGGTCGTCACCGATGCCGAGTTAGATGCCTACACGCAGCGGGTCGGCGACAAGATCGTGCTGGCGGCTAAGGAGATGTACGAAGCGGGCGAGCTGGACGATTACGACGTCGAGCCGTGGATGTTCGAGGATGTCCAGTTCCACCTCGTCGCCAGCCCGATTCCGAACGCCTTCACGACGGGCGGTAAGCACGTGTACCTCTACACGGAGCTGTTCGAAGGCAGCAGCAGCGAAGACGCGTTTGCGGGTGTCGTGGGGCACGAATTCGGGCACATCATCGGCAGGCACGTCCATGAATCGATGCGGAACCAGCAGCTCAGCATGATCGGTGCCGGAGCGGCGGGCCTCGTCGGGGCGGCCTTGGCAGAGGACGGCAAGCGGATGCAGACCGGCGCCACGGTCGGCGGCATCGCTCTGGTCGGCGGACAGATGGCGGGCCTGAGTTTCGGCCGAAACAACGAACGCGAGGCCGACGAGCTGGGCTTCGAATTTTATGTTCGTGCCGGTTACGACCCGAAGAAGTTTGCGGACTTCTTTAAAGCGATGCTCTCCGACCAACAAGAGCAAGGCGGAGGCGGCGACGCCGGGCTCCAAGGGTTCCTTAGTAGCCACCCCCAGCTTTCAGAACGCGTCCGCACCGCCGAAGAACGCGCCGCCGCCTTCCCCTCGGCGGCCGCCGCCGAGTTCGAGGCACCGCCGGTCGCACCCGATCGCGAGTTCGCCCAACTCCAACGCCGAAGCCAGCCGCTGACCCAGGCGGCGGCGAATGCGGCTCGGACAAAGCAGTCGACCGCCGCAACCGAAGCGCTCGCCATCCTGAGCGCCTTCCCGGCCTGCGTCGGCGGGCTGTCGGACGACATTCCGCCGGCAGAGCAGGCCAAGTGACCCCCGTCCGACCGCGCCGGCTCGCGGTCGTTCTGCCGACGTGGCTGGGCGATTGCGTCATGGCTACGCCCCTGCTGCGGGCGCTGAGGGCCGGGCTCGACGGCTGCGAGATCGTCGCCGTCGTCGGCAAAGGCGTCGCTCCGATCCTCAACGGGCTGCCGAGCATCGACGAGATCGTTCCCGTCGCCGACAAGCGTTCGATTCCCGCCGCGGCCAGGCTGCTCAAGGCGACCAGCCCCGACGCCGTCCTGCTGCTACCCAACGCCTTCCGATGGGCCGCCGTCGCACGGCTTGCCGGCATCCCGACCCGCATCGGCTACGCCCGCGACGGCCGGAGCTGGCTGCTGACGCATCCCGTCGCCGCCCCGCGTGTCGGCACCTGGCCACGGCGAAAGCACGCAATCATCCCGGCCGTCCGGCACTACCTTGGACTGCTGAAACCGTTCGATCTTCCCGAAAACGGACGACTTCTAGAGCTGGCGGTGACGCCTGACGACCAGGCCGCGGCGGATCGTGTGGCGGCATCGGCGGGCCTGAAGCCTGACGACCGCGTGGCCGTCTTTGTCCCCGGCGGTCGCTACGGCTCGGCCAAGCTTTGGCCGGCAGAGCACTTCGCGTCGCTCGCGGACAAGCTCGCCACCGGCGGCTACCGCGTCGCCGTCTCGACAGCGCCCGGCGAAGAACGGGTCGCCGCCACCATCGCACAGCAGGCCCGGGCCGAGGTGGTCGTCTTGGCCGACCACGGCCTGACACTTTCGGCCTTGAAGGCCATGATCGGCCGGGCGTCAGTCGTGGTGACCAATGACACCGGCACACGCCACGTCGCCGTCGCCCTTGGCACGTCCACCGTCACGCTCTTCGGACCGACCGACCCGAAGCGAACGACGCTCAACGCGCCGCGTGAGGTCGAGCTGTTCGTCGACGTCCCGTGTCGGCCTTGCCAGCTCAAGCGGTGTCCGCTGCCGGAGCCCCAGACGCAGCGGTGCCTGCGCGAGTTGTCGCCGGATGCCGTCGCGTCGGCGGTGGCGCAACTGAAACGGCCGTAGGCCTTACGGGCTACGGTCGCCCATGAGCAACGAAGGCCTGATTATCGTCGACCACGGCTCGCGTCGGGCAGAGAGCAACGCGATGCTCGAGGAGGTCGCCCGCCTCTTCGCCGACCGGTTCGCCGGCGACTTCGGCGTCGTGGAGCCGGCACACATGGAGCTGGCGATGCCCGACATCGCCGCGGCCTACGACGCCTGCGTGGCTCGGGGCGTGACGCGGGTCACGCTCGTCCCGTTCTTCCTGGCCAAGGGCAAGCACTGGACCAAGGACATCCCGTCCCTCGTCAGCCAGGCGGCCCAGAAGCACCCCGGCACGACGTACCGCATCGCCGAGCCGCTGGGCATCGACGACCTGATCCTCGACCTCTTGAAGAAGCGTTGCGACACGGCTGACGACCAGCCGGAGCTTGCCAGCGGCGAGGCCGACCCGCGTCTGGCCGAGTTGCCGGCGACGGATCGCCGGGTGCAGTGTGCGACGTGTCCGTTCCAGGTGACGGCAGAAGGCGTGATTCAGATACGCCCGTCGTCGGGCGTGACGGTCGAGGAACTGGCACGCCGGGCATCAGCCTGATTGACCCCGGTGGGACTCGAACCCACAGTACCGACTTAGAAGGTCGGGAGTTTGTCCAGTTAACCGACGGGGTCGCTGATGGATGTTAGGCCTGACGAACCCACGCTCATCTGCCGCCGATGCGGCGAGCGTCGACCTGCCGACCACTTCTACAAGCGGCCTGATCGCATCAGTGGCCGGCAGTCGTACTGCAAGCCCTGCCTGCTCCTGGCGCAAAAGCGGCGGTGGAACCGGCGAAAGATGGAGATGATCGCGATGATGGGCGGCGTGTGTCATGACTGCGGCATGACCTTCCACCCGGCCTGCTTCGACCTGCACCACGAGGATCCGGCCACCAAGTCCTACACGTGGGGCAAGCTGCGCCTTCTGAAGTGGAAGACCATCAAGGCCGAGTTGGAGAAGTGCACGCTGCTGTGCTCCAACTGCCATCGACTGAGGCACGTACAACCCAGCCTCTGGGGCCAAGCGTGACCATCAACATCGCCGTCGTCATCCCGACCCTCAACGAGGCCCAGGCTTTGCCGGTGGTGGTCGGGCACACGCGCGCAAAGCGCCTGCGGCCCCGTCGACGTCATCGTCTCCGACTGCCGGAGCAACGACGGCACGACAAGCATCGCGCGATCTCTCGGCTGTGCCGTCGCAGTCGCCGGGACGTCGCGGGCGGATGCTTCGAACCGTGGCGCAGCCTTGGCGACGGCGGACGTGCTGCTGTTCCTTCATGCCGACACCCGACTGCCCGACGGCTGGGACGGTCGCATCAGGCGGGCTCTGGCCGATCCGCGGGTGGTCGGCGGTGCGTTCGACTTCAGCTTCGCAGGTCATGCCTCGGCTCGCGGACATCGTCGGCAGGCGTTGCGACTCGTGCAGGTGCTCAACCGGGCCAGATTCCGCATCACCCGGGCGTTCTACGGCGACCAGGCGATCTTCTGCCGCCGCGACGCCTTCATCCGGCTCGGCGGATTCCCGGAGGTGTCGATCCTGGAAGACGCCCGGTTCAGCCGCCGGCTGGACGGCTCGGGCCGAACCGCCATCCTCCAGCCGCCGGTGAAGACGTCGCCGCGTCGGTTCCTGGAGCGTGGCGTCGCCCGGCAGATGGCGTTGAACTTGTCGATCGTCGCCCGCGATCTGCTGGGCCTGCCGGTCGGCCGACAGAGCGCTCGGTATCGCCAGGGCAACGCCTGCGACACCACGGTCCCGGCATTCGCCCGAAAATCGGGGAAAAGCTGACGCGCCCGATTAGCACAGCGCTCGGGTGGCCCATTCCTGCTACCTTCCGCGCCCGGTGCGACGGCCGGACGACGTGACACAATCTGCCCCGACGATCGTCATCCCTGCGCGGCTGGCGAGCGAGCGGTTCCCCCGCAAGGTCCTGGCCGACCGGACAGGTCGTCCGCTGGTACAACACGTGGTGGATCGCGTCGCCGAGATCGGCACCGTCATCGTCGCTGCGGATGACGTGGAGGTGGAGACGGCCCTTGAAGCATTTGGCACGAGGGTCCTGCTCACCTCCCCCGCCTGCCGGACCGGCACGGAACGCGTGGCCGAGGCGGCGTCGACGCTCGACCTGCCGGACGACGCGGTCGTCATCAATGTCCAGGGGGACGAGCCCGAAATCGACCCGCAGATCGTCCGTGCCCTGGCCGACCGCATGGCCCGTGACGACGCGCCCGAGATGGGCACGGTGACGGTCCCCTTTCCGGCCGATGCCGATCCGGCGGACCCGTCGCTGGTCAAGGTGGTCGTGGGCCAGGGCGACGTCGGATGCCTGTGGTTCAGTCGGCACCCGATCCCGTTCGCCCGATCCGCGACGCCGGCTTATCGGCTGCACGTCGGTATCTACGCCTACCGCGTCGGCTTCTTGAAGCTCATCGCCGCGACGCCGCCCACGCCTGCGGAACTTGCGGAGTCTTTGGAGCAGCTTCGGGCTCTTGAAACCGGCCACAGGATCGTCGCGGTCGCTGCGACCGGGCATGCCGGCGGGATCGACACGCCGGAGCAATATCAGTCGTTCGCCGAATCGTTCCTGTCCCGCCGCCACGCCGCCTCCTTGCCGTAGCCTCGCCCGCCGCCTCACCCGCACACGCCCCGCCACCGATGAAGAACGCCGAAGAACTCCTTGCCAGCACCGGTCACAGTCGGGACGAGACCGAGTTTTACACGCCCATGCCTGCCGGCTTCACCCGGGGCAAGCACAAGTTCGTCATCGTCGTCGGCACCGTCATCAGCGGCCTGGGCAAAGGCATCTTCGCCTCGTCGCTGGCCAAGCTCATGCAGGACAAGGGCCTCAAGGTCGCGCCCATCAAGTGCGAGGGGTATCTCAACCTCGACTCCGGCACCCTCAACCCGTTCCGACACGGCGAAGTCTTCGTCCTCGACGACGGCCAGGAAACGGACATGGACCTGGGCACCTACGAGCGCCTGCTCGGCCAGGACCTCTCCAAGCTCAACTTCACCACCAACGGCCAGATCCTGTCGTCGGTCATGAAGAAGGAACGCAACGGCGGCTACCTCGGACGCGACGTCCAGGTCATCCCGCACGTCGTCGGCGAGGTGAAGCTCAAGCTCCGCGAACTCGCCGCCAAGAGCGATGCCGACGTCGTCTTCGTCGAAATCGGCGGCACCGTCGGCGACTACGAGAACTCCTTCTATCTCGAAGCCTGCCGACAGCTCGCTTACGAGGAGGGCGAAGACAGCGTCTGCTTCGTCGCTCTGACCTACATCCTGTCGCCCGACGCGCTGGGCGAGCAAAAGAGCAAGGCCGCCCAGCTCGGCATCAAGCGGCTGATGGAAGTCGGCATTCAGCCGCACCTCGTCGCCTGCCGGGCGACCGATCCGGTCGAGCGAGAAGGTTCGCCAGAAGATCAGCATGTACACGAACGTCCCGATGCCGCGGGTCTTCAGCATGCACGACGTCGAGAGCGTCTACCTCATCCCTGAGGCCCTGCGCGGCGCGGGCTCGATCGCGAGGTGATGTCGCTGCTCAACCTCCACAACCGGGGCAACCAGCTTCACGAGGACGAGGCGCGCGATCGCTGGCGCAGCTTCGTCCGTCGCATCCAACAGCCGCGGGAAAAGCACGTCACGCTGGCCATCACCGGCAAGTACACGGCCATGCGGGACGCGTACGCGAGCATCCTCAAGGCCGTCGAGCACGCGGGCGTGGCGTGTGGCGTGGAGATCGCGCTCAAGAGCGTCGAAACGACCAACCTCACCGACGCCAACGCTGCCGGCGAGCTCGATGGCGTGGACGGCATCATCGTCCCCGGCGGGTTCGGTGCCCGTGGCAGCGAAGGCAAGATCGCCTGCGTCAAGTATGCTCGTGAGAACGGGCTGCCGTACCTGGGCATCTGCTTCGGCTTCCAGATGGCGGTCATCGAATACGCCCGCAACGTCTGCGGCATGGAAGATGCCAACTCGACCGAGTTCGACCCCGGCTGCGCGAACCCGGTCATCGACATCCTGCCCGGTCAGAAGCAGATCGAGGGCCTTGGCGGGAACATGCGGCTCGGTGGCAAGGACGTCGAGATCCGGCCGGGCACGATCGCGTCGACGCTCTTCGCCGATGAATTGTCGCGTGGCCCATACGTCCGGATGCGGTTCCGCCATCGCTACGAGGTCGACCCGCGCTTCATCGACCAGCTCGAAGAAGGCGGCCTGATCTTCAGCGGCAAGCACCCGCAACAGCCGATCATGCAGGTCCTGGAGCTGCCCGAAGAGGTACACCCGTTCTTCGTCGGCACGCAGGCGCACCCGGAGATGTCGAGTCGGCCGCTGGAACCGAACCCGATGTTCGTGGGTCTGGTCAAGGCCGCCCTCGTTCGCAACGGTGGCAGGACGACGCCCGACCCTGAAGAGGTGTCTTCGCGGCACATGACCGTGTGAGACCTTGCAGACCGCTGTGTGAGCGTCCGGTAAGCCGATGGTGAGGCACGTGTTAGATGTTGCGAATCGTCGGGGAACAGCTTGTCGCTGCGACCAACCCTGTGGTACTGTTTGAGTAGAAGCAGCAGCCGTAGCGTTCGGACGCCCGGCGTGCCGCCCCTTTGACTTCTTATGGCCCATCGCCTCAGCGACCGCCTTTCCACCGACGCCGACGGCTCGCTCGCCGGCCTCGGATCGATGCTCGACACCCTCGGCGACGTCGCCGCCTTGGCCGACGCGGCCAGGCCGACGCACCAGGGACTGCGCGTCGATCTCCACTGCCACAGCGACGCCTCGAATAAGACGGGCGAGGCCGCGCTCAACATGATCGGCTGCCCCGAGAGCTACTCGAGGCCCCGCGACGTCTACGCCCAGGCCCTGCGCCGTGGCATGGACTTCGTCACCATCACCGACCACGACTCGGTCGGAGGTGTCGACACCATCCGCGACATGCCGGGCGTGCTCATTGGCGAAGAGCTGACCTGCTGGTTCCCCGAGGACGGGTGCAAGATGCACATCCTCGTCTACGGCCACACGCGGCAGCAACATGCCGACCTGCAAAAGCTCGCCCGCAACCTCTACGACGTCGCCGACTACTTCGAGGCCAACCGGCTCGCCCACAGCGTCGCCCACCCGATTTACCGTCAGAACGACAAGCTCGAGCGGTGGCACCTCGAACGCCTCCTGCTCTTGTTCAAGAGCTTCGAGTGCCTCAACGGTGCCCACAGCAGCCTCCACCGCGACGCTTTTGAGCCACTGCTCGACAAGCTCGACGAGGCCGAAATCAAGCGGCTCAGCCAAGTCCACGGCCTGCGTCCGCGCTTCGCCGAACCGTGGAACAAGGGCCGCACCGCCGGTAGCGACGACCACGGCCTACTCAACATCGGCCGGACCTGGACCGAGCTTCCCGACGACGTCCAAACCGCCGACGACGTCGTCGAAGCCATCCGCCAAGGCCGAACCCGCCCCGGCGGTGAGAGCGGCAGCAGTGCCAAGCTCGCCCACACCTTCTGGGGCGTGGCCGTGCGGTACTACACGCGGTCGATGCTCGAAAAGAACGGCAACGTGCCGAACCTCTCGGCCACGCTCATGCAGGCGATGGTCGGCGAGCGATCAAAGCCGGGCAAGCTGCAACTGGCCTACCTCGCGGCACGCGGCAAGGTCCGCAAGCTCGGCACGAGCTTCCGCGGCAGGTTCTCGCACGGCACCGACGCCGGCACGATCAAGACCAGCGGCCTGATCAAAGACCTCTTCGTCGACAGCGTCCGCAGGCGCCTGCCCGAGCACCCGGACCTCGTCGCCGAACTTGAAAAAGGCCTGCCGCCGTTGGGCAACCACGACGGCATGATGCGGTTCGTCCATGCCGTCAATCGCGACGTCTCAGGCGGCATCGCCGACGCGTTCCAGCTCAGCGTCGACCGCGCGAGCTTCACCGGCATCTTCGACGCCATCGGCGCCGCCCTGGCGCAGCAGTTCGTCCTCTCGCCGCACTACTTCGCCCTGTTCCACCAGAACAAGGAGCGTCGCCTACTCCCGTCAATCACCCGGCAAGACGTCCTGCGTCGCGGCGATCGGCTGAAGGTCGCCCTCTTCACCGATACCTTCGACGACGTCAACGGCGTCGCGCGGTTCATCCGCGACATGGGCCGACTCGCCCAGGGCAGCGGCAAGAACCTGACCGTCCTGACGAGCGTGCCCGCAGAGGACGTCCGCTACGACCGCGACGAAGCGCCGTACCGGCAGAACTTCGAGCCGCTGGTCAGCCGCCCGATGCCGCTCTACGACGAGCTCAAGGCCAACATCCCGCCGATCCTGGAAGTCCTCGACCTCTGCGACCGCGAGCAGTTCGACGTCATCCACGTCTCCACCCCAGGCCCCATGGGCCTGCTCGGCCTCCTCGCCGCGGCCATGCTCCGCGTGCCCGTCCTGGCGACCTACCACACCGACTTCCCGGCCTACGTCGAGAAGCTCACCGGCGACCACCGCCAAGCAGGCAACGTCGCCCACTACATGCGGTGGTTCTACAAGGTGCCCGAAGACCGTCTTCAGCCGAAGCTCGGCCTACAGGTTCAAACTGACCGATCTGGGCGTCGCCGAGGACCGCATCAAGACCATCAGGCCCGGCATCGATCTCTCGAAATTCACCCCCGACGCCCGCGACACGACCGCCCTCACCCGGCTCGGCATCGATCTGGCCAAGACGCCCCACGTGCTGCTTTACGCAGGCCGGGTGAGTGTCGAGAAGAACCTGCCGCTCTTGGCCGAGGCGTTTTCAGCGCTTTGCGGCAAGCGGAGCGACGTCGCACTCGTCGTCGCCGGCGACGGGCCGTATCGGCAGAAAATGAAGGATCGCCTCGCCGGCTTGCCGGCCTACTTCCCGGGATTCTGCGACGACCAGACGCTGCCGTCGCTCTACGCGTCGAGCGACCTGTTCGTCTTCCCGTCGCGAACCGACACCCTGGGCCAGGTCGTCATGGAGGCCCAGGCGTGCGGATTGCCGTGCCTGGTCTCGCCCGAAGGCGGGCCCAAGGAGACGATCGCCGACAAGGAGACGGGCCTGGTGCTTCCCGCCCGCGACGCCTCACACGCCGGCGTCTGGGCCGATGCCGTCATTCGTCTGCTCGACGACCCTCAAGAGCTGGCCCGCATGAAATCCGCCAGCCTCGCCCGCGCGGGCCGGTTCAGCATTCGTCAGAGCTTCGACGCCTTCTGGCAACAACACGTCGCCATCGGCGACCCACCCCGCCCCGTCGGCCCCCTCGTCCCGGCACCCATGCCAAGCGGCGCGGCCTAAAGCGTCGAGTCGACGACGCAAACGCCGGTTACGACACCGAAGCCAACCACCGGCGTTGCCGGGAGGATCACCGGCTGGCGTCGCTGAATCCGGCCACGGCACGGCCGCCCGCCGAAGGACCCGAGCAAGCCGCCGGGCCGCCGGTGGCGTCGGCCGATGAAGGGACTCTTGTCGACGCGGACGGGGAGACGGCACAGCGGCTACACGCAGCGTTGGCAGGTCGAGGCGTGCTTGCGATGATGAAGCGTCTCCTCGGCGACCGGCTGTCGGCCAGGAGCGACGAGGCCCGGGAGCGGGAGATGTGGCTGATGGTGCTGGTCCACAACATCAGCCTCCTCCGGCGGCGGCGGAGGGCTTTTCTACGTGGCACTCGCGACTCCTTTTCTGTCCCCCAAGGGGGGGGGTTCAATGCCCGGTGCATAGAGTGCGGCATGAGCCACGCCTTCGACCTAGGCGGCCTGAGCGTGGACAGTGACTGGAAGGCCCAGGCGCGTGAGGAGAAGAAACGCCTCGCCGAAGAGGCCGCCGCCCGACAGGAGGCGGCCAAGCCCAAGGAGACGCCCGCCACGTCACCCACCGCCGGCTCCACGCCCGCCGCCGCCCGAGCGACTGAGGCCGGCGCGGTCGACTTCAAGAGCCTGGTCAAGAGCATCGGCGATCAGACGCTGATCTACCTCGGCATCGTCCCCGTCGGCGAAGGCGGCCGCGGCATCCTCGACCTCGACGCCGCCAAGAAGCAAATCGACCTCCTGGGTGTCCTGGAGTCCAAAACCACCGGCAACCTCGACGCCGCCGAACAGTCCGCCCTCGACCTCGCCCTCTACGAGAGCCGGAGCCGGTTCAGCAGTGTGGCGAGCCGGTATATCTTGTAGTCTTGGAAGGGTGATGTCACTATCGGTTGTTTCTCTTCCTGACACGCTTCGCAGGCGACCGACCTAGGGTGGCACATGGCTGTGTCTAACGACGTGGAGCCCGCTGCAGATGAACGTGATACGGACACCGATGAAGCCGTTGCGGCTGCGTTTCGCGAGCTAATCGATCGATGGGCTCGACCGACATTGGTCACCTACGTGGTGGCGGAGCTGCTGCGAGTCCTGAAAATCCTCATCGTCGTCGCTGGCGCTGTAGTTATCGTCATCGTGCTGGTTGGTGGAGCGGTCGCGATCTGGGGCGAGAACCCGTGGCTCGAGTTGGTGCGACTCTGCATCAACCTTTGCATGTTCCTCGTAGGTCCGGCTTTTCTCGTCCGATATCTTGCTCGTCGCTTGTCCAAGGTCAAAAAGCGATATGATCGAGCCATGAAGACGATCGGTGAGCTCAAGAAGCAGCGTGCTGTGGACGAAGCCAGCGATGTCGGCAAGCGAAGGGAGTAAAGATGGACACGATCATCCCGGTAATTCTTCAAGAGGCGGTTATGTACCTCCTGCTTGGTTTCGCAGGCAGTTACATTGCCCTGTTGCTCTTCCGTCATAAGTTGTCCTTGGCGGAACTTGAGATCATCCGGGTCGAAGCAGAGGTTGAATCGCTGCGAGGTGGTTCGGTTCAAGACACTAAACGTGTCATAGGGGTCAGCTACGCCGGTTCGTTCGGGATTGAACTCGGCATCTTCGACTGGCCCGCAAATTTTTGGCTCATTCGGCGAGCGAAGGTCGACGAGGTCCCCCAGATTGAAGATCTCGAAAGCGTTCTCAAAGCGACAGATCCTGCTTTGCGCAGCCTTGAACGTGAAGCCTTCGAAGTGATCCTCAGCTACGGTACTGGCACGCTTAGCAGCTACACTGCCGTTCTTCTTGGCGGCAGCGTCTGGTCGAATTGTCACTCGACTGAATGAAATTGCGCCCATGATGACGCCTGAGCAGTATGAGCAAATCCGAAGCAGAATCCGGCGTCCTGCATTCTGATTGAGGCGTGGCCACCGGATTCTGGCCTCACCGCTCCACCCGAAACTTCACCTCATCCCGCACCTTCACCGTGTCCCCCGTCGTCCCCGTGATGAATCGGCCCATGCGGTCGCTCACGCTGGCGATGAACCGGTCGACCTCATCGGCCTCGCCTTCGGCGGCGAGTTCGACGCGACCGTCGGGGAGGTTCTTGACGTGGCCGGGTCGGACAAGGGGGTAGGGAGCCGTTTCCGTGTGTGGGCACCTACGCGTTCGCGAACTTGGTGCGTCTCGAAAGGCCCCCTCCTCGCATCCACGCCGAGCCTTACCCCCAGAGACGGTTTCACTGCAACTGAAGGCCCGAGTTCGGGTATCATCCGGGTGATGCGGACGCGTCCGATCCATCTTGTGGCACTGCTGGCATGGCTCGTGGCGGCGACGTTCGCCGTTGCGCAGACCACCCGGCCGACGACGGGGCCGGCTGTCGAGACGAGTGTTGGTAAGGCGGTCGTCATCGTGGCTGAGGGGCAGGTCGACAACTTCTACCGCGACAGCATTGCCAGACGCATCGCCGAGGCCAAGACCCTCGGGGCTGATGCGGTCATCCTCAAGATCAACACCTACGGCGGCCTCGTGACAGCGGGGCTCGAGATCAGCCGGAACATCAAGCAGTCGGAGCTGCCGATCTACGCCTACGTCGACGACAAGGCCATCAGCGCCGGCTCGATGATCGCCCTCTCCTGCAAGGCCATCGCCATGGAGCCGGCGAGCCAGATCGGCGACTCCGGCGTCATCGCGATGGGCCAGGAGCTCGAAGGCACCGAACGCGCCAAGGCCGAGTCGCCGGTGCTGGCCGACTTCGACGACTCCGCACGCCGACGCGGCTACGACCCGCTCCTGGCTCGCTCCTTCGTCCGCACCGACGTCGCCGTCTACGCCATCCGGCCGATCGAAGGCGGCGACATCGAGTTCGTCGATGCCGACACCTACGACGCACGAACCACCGGCGACGACGCGACGCACGAGGACGTGCCGGACGTGCCCGTGCCGCTGGACGACGATCAATCGCTCCTGACCCTCGGCGACGATGCCGCCGCCCGCGTCGGGCTTTCCGTCGGCACGTTTGGCACCGTCGACGACTTCGCCGGCTCCCTCGGCTATCGCGTCGTAGCCACGCTGCAGCCGTCCGGTGGCGAGATGGCGATCGGCTTCCTCTCCAGCTTCGCGGTTCGAGGCATCTTGACAACGGTTCTGCTGCTGAGCCTCTACGCCTCCTTCAACGCCCCCGGCACCGGCTTCCCGGAAGTCATTGCCGTCTGCACGTTGGGCGTTCTGTTCGGCGTCCCGTACCTGACCGGGTTCGCCGAGTGGTACGAAGTGCTGCTGGTCCTCTTCGGCCTTGTACTGATCGCGGTGGAGGCCTTCCTGATCCCCGGCTTCGGCATCTTCGGCATCACGGGGCTCGTGTCGGTCGTGATGGGCATCGGCCTGTCGTTCGTCGGGCCGATCTTCATCCCGGACATGCCGACGGGTTTCGGCGTCGATTGGGCCCGCTTCGGCCAGGGCATTCTCCTGACGCTCGTCTCCTTCATGGTCAGCCTGCTGCTTTGGATGTGGCTCGCCCGCTTCCTGCCGACCCTGCCCTTCGCCAACGACCTGCTGCTCAAAGACGCCGCGCCGACGGCCGAAGAGCAAGCCCGGCGACTCGAATTGGCCCACCGTCGGCTCGCTCGGAACGGCCGTCAGCGACCTTCGCCCGGGCGGCGTGGCGCGGTTCGCCATCACCGATGCGCCGGGCGACACCACCGACGGCCGACGTCATCAGCGACCGCGGCTTTGTCGTCGCGGGCCAGCCACTGACGGTCGTCGAAGTCGCCGGCAGCCGCGTCATCGTCCGGCCGGTGCCCGGGAAGGAGCAAGCCTGAGGACACAGGCACGAAGCGACGAAGCCAGAGCATCGCCCTGACCGTTCGCCTGCCGCCCTGCCCTTTCGCCCTGCCCCATGGATCCCCTCACGCTCATCGTCCTCCTGACCATCGGGGCCGTCGTGCTTCTGGCCGGCGACCTGTTCGTTCCCAGCGGTGGGATCATGAGCATCTTGGGCGTCGGGATGCTGCTGACCGTCGTGGTCGTCTGCTTCACCATCAACCGCTGGCTCGGCCTGGCCACCCTCTTCGGCCTCACCGTCGCCTCACCCTTCGTCGTCAGCGGCACCATCAAGGCCTGGCGACGCACGCCCGTCGGCAAGGCGATGCTGCTCAACGACCGCGACGCCCACGGCAAGATGCCCAGCGTCGTCGTCCGCGTCGGCAGCATCGGCCGAACCCTCTCGGCACTCAGGCCCATGGGTGAGGCCGAGTTCCAGCTCGCCGGTGCCGTCACCACCGTTCAAGCCAAGAGCGACTTCGGCGACGTCGACCCCGGCACCGAGGTCCGCGTCGTCCACTTCAAAGATGGCGTCGCGACGGTTCGCCCCGCGGCTGACCAACACGATGTCGCAGAGGCCGCTCCCGTTGCCGATGCTTGAGCGTTTCGAACCGATACAGTCCTTCCACGATGCCGATCACCCTGCCGCTTGCGGATGTTTCCACCTACGTCATCTACGGCGTCATTGCCGTTCTAGGCCTGGTTCTGCTGGTCTTCTTCGCCGTCATCAGCCAGTTCATCGGGCTGTGGATCCGGGCGTTCTTCTCAGGCGTCCGCGTCAGCATCTTCGATCTGGTCGGCGTTCAGCTTCGAAAGATCAACCCGGGCGTCATCGTCAACGCCCGTATTCAGGCCAGCCGGGCCGGGCTCGACATCTCGCAAAGCCAGATGGAGACGCACATCCTGGCGGGCGGCGATCTGCTTCGCGTCATCCGGTCCATGATCGCCGCCGACAAGGCCAACATCGAGCTGCCCTGGGACACCGCCACCGCCATCGACCTCGCCGGCCGAGACGTCCTGACGGCCATCCAGACCAGCGTCGACCCGAAGGTCATCGACGTGCCGAGTCGTGAGATGGGAACCAGCACCCTCGATGCCGTCGCAGCCGACGGCATTCAGCTCAAGGTCAAGGCCCGCGTCACCGTCCGCACGAACATCAAACGGCTCGTCGGCGGTGCGACCGAAGAGACCATCGTCGCCCGCGTCGGCGAGGGCATCGTCTCGTCCATCGGTTCGGCCGACGACCACCGCGCGGTGCTCAAGAACCCGGACGTCATCTCCAAGAGCGTGCTCTCCAAAGGCCTCGACGCGAACACCGCCTTCGAGATCCTGTCGATCGACATCGCCGACGTGTCGGTGGGTCAGAACATCGGTGCCAAGCTCCAGACCGAGCAGGCCGAGGCGGACAAGAACGTCGCCCAGGCCCAAGCCGAACAGCGTCGCGCGATGGCCGTCGCTCAAGAGCAGGAGAACGTGGCCAAGGTCGCCGAGAATCGTGCGTTGGTCGTCCTGGCCGAGGCCGAGGTGCCGCGTGCCATGGCCGAGGCGTTCCGCAACGGCAACTTGGGCGTGATGGACTACTACAAGATGCAGAACGTCCAGGCCGACACCGAGATGCGATCCGCCGTGGCCGATCGTGACGACAACCCGCGGAACTGATCCACGTGCCAATTCTGCCGCCCATTCTCGCGGAGTTCGACATCGGCCGAATCATCGGCGCGATGGTCGTGCTGCTCTCGGTCGGCGGATGGATCTTCGGCCAAATCGAACAGCAACGCCGCAAAGGCGGAGGCGTCGTCGAGGGCGACTCCGACCTGCTTGAAGACGTCGACGAAGGCGAAGAGCAACGGCAACTCGAAGAAGCAATCCGCGAACGGCTGCGCGAACTCCCGCCGGCACAACGGCACCAGGCCGTCGAGATGCTCAGGCGTCAGGGCGTGCCCGAGCACGTCCTGTCCGAACCGCCGCCACCACCTCCACCGCCGCCCGCACCGCCGCCTGCGCCCAAGCCCAAGCCACAGGCGCCGGCCCGGGTCGAGGCGCACAGGCCGATCCGCACGCTCTCTTCCTTGGAGGTCCTGACGTCCGACGTGTCCAGGTCCGTCTCACCCTCAGCTCGCCGACGCGGTCAACAACTGACGGCCCGGCGTCTCGGGCTCAACCTGAGCAAGCCAGACCAGTTCCTCAATGTTGTCGTCGCCGCCGAACTGCTCGGGCCACCCGTCGCCCTTCGCCCACCGGGCCGCGAGCGGATTATCTGAAACCAGGTAGCCGCGGGCTTACAGCCCGCAGGTCACCGACTGACGCAGAAGCACGTTGCTTGTCACACGTTGCTTGTCAACGGACGCTGCCTGCGGGCTGTAAGCCCGCGGCTGTCCGGAGACATCGAAACATTCCTGACCCGCGTTACGCCGTCGGCGTTACGCTGTCTGCGTCACGCCGCTCGCGGCTTGATGCCGAGACGGTTGAGCAGGTACGGCTTCCACCAGTCCTTATGCCACCGGCGATCGGGTGCGATCTTCGCCGCGTGACGCTGGGCCTTCAGGCTCGTCGACAAATCGCCCTGCTGCCGGGCCTTGTGCGTCAGCCGCATGAGGTTCTCCAGGAAGTACGCCCTGGCCCCGTCTCGCCGTGCTTGAACGATCGCCGGGTTGCTCGTCGGGTGCTTCCGGATGGCTTGCTCGTGGCCCTCGATGTGGCGCAACACGTTGCCGCTGTGGTTGCCAGGATGGATGCGGTAGTGCAACGCAACCCGCGGGTCATAATGAAACGGCCCGGCCGCACTCAGTCGGATGTAAAGCTCCCAGTCGTCGCTCCCCCAGATCGTCTCGTCGTACCCGCCGACGTCGTTCAAGACGGATCGACGAATGAGCGATTGGCCGGGCGTTGCGATCCAGCAGCCGGCGAGGAAATCGTCGTGGCAGTCGCCCGTCGGTCGCCGGTAGTTCTGCTCGCGGCGTCGGGGGCAGCGGTTGATCATCGGCGTCGATGCGGTCGTCTTCGCCGTACACCAGCACGACGTCCGGCCGGTCGCGCATGGCCTCGACCTGCCAGGCGATCTTGTCGGGCGGGTAGAGGTCGTCGTCGTCCAGCATCGCGACGAACTCGCCGCGTTGCCAGCGAGATGCCCTTGTTGCGCGCCTTCCCTGGCCGCCGTTCTTCTGGCGGACGAGCCGGACGCGATCACCGAACTGAGCCACCGCCCCGGCCGTGTCGTCGGGCGAGCCGTCATCGACGACGATGATTTCGAGCCTTCGTCGAACGTCTGGTCCAGCGACCGATCTGACACGCGTCCGCGGCAGGTACGCCGCGTGGCCGTAGGCCGGGATGACGACACTGACGACTGGGTGGCTCATCGTTTGCCTCAGGCCGGATCGGCACGGGCCGCATCATCGGGTTCGCGGACGGTGGCATCGACAGCCCAGCCACAAGAGCGAGCCGTCACGCGGGTACGGCTTGCCGGCGTCGAAGAGGTCGCGCTCCGTCAGCTCGAATCGCAAGATCTCGGCATGCCGATGCGTGTCGCGCTCGGCATCGCCCAGGAAGAGCGACACCGCGTAGTCGCCGCCGGTCAGCGGGACCTGGCCGAAGTCGTAGCGGATCGTGCCGCGCGACCGCGGCGTCTTGAGTGCCTCCGCCGGTGCGTAGCGGCTCGACGAATGCAGCACCGAAACGCCGTCGCCGTTGCATGATGATCACACCCAGCGACGGCCGGATCGCGTGGTCGGCCTCGAAGTCGACTTCGATCGACGAGGTCGCTGCCCCGCGTCGAGCCGAACCGCCGGCTGACCATCGGCGAGCAGGCGAACCTCGGTAGCGACGGGCGTGCCGTCGGCAGAGGCACGGTCGGGCCGGACGATGGCCCGGCGTCGTCGGGAAGGAACGCGCGGGCGTAGGCCTGGGCGACGTCTTCGACGTTGCCGTCCATCGCGACCTCGCCACCCTTCATCAGGATCGGCCCGGGTGCAGAGCGACCGCACGGCAGCGATCTGGTGGCTGACGAACAGGACCGTTCGCCCGCCGCCGGCGGCGTCTTTCATCTTGCCGAGGCACTTCTTCTGGAACAGCACGTCGCCGACGGCGAGCACTTCGTCGACGACGAGCACCTCCGGCTCCAGGTGCGGCCGCGACGCTGAAGGCCAGGCGTACGAACATGCCGCTGGAGTAGCGTTTGACGGGCGTGTCCAGGAACTTCTCGACGCCGCTGAAGTCAACGATTTCGTCGAACTTGTCGTTGATCCGCTGCCGACTCATGCCCAGGATCGAGCCGTTGAGGTAGATGTTCTCTCGACCGGAGAGCTCCGGGTGAAAGCCCGTGCCGACTTCGAGCAGACTGCCGACTCGGCCCCACAGGTCGATCGTGCCGGTGGTGGGTTCGGTGATGCGGCTGAGCAGCTTGAGCATCGTGCTCTTGCCCGCGCCGTTCCGGCCGATCAGGCCGACGACTTCGCCTCGTTTGACGTCGAAGATCGACGTCTTTGACGGCCCAGAATGAGTTGTCTGCCGCACGCTTGCCCGAGCGGGTCGTTGAGGCGTGCCTTGACGAAGCCGCCGAGCGATTCGCTGGCGGTCGCGCCGAGGCGGTACCGCTTGCCGACGCCTTGGCAGCGGATGGCGAGGTCGTGTGGGTTGTCAGATGACATCGGCCAGCCTTCCTTCGACCTTGCGGAACAGGATCGACCCGATCGCCGAACGCCAGCACCGCCACGACGGCCGACCCGAAGAACGCCGGCCAGTGCACCATGCCGATGCCCGTCAGCGACCATCGGTAAGCCGCGAGCAGGCCCGCTGAGCGGGTTGAGCAGAATGATCCAACCGTTCTCGCTCCGCTCCAGCGGCAGGCTCAGGTCGTAGAAGACGGGCGACGCGTACAGCAGCAATTGCAACGCGACCGGCACGACGTGCTTGAAGTCGCGGTAGTGGCTCGACAAGGCGGCGACGATCATGCCGCAACCCGACGCGAGCATGACCGACAGCAGCGTCACCACCGGCCACATCAATAGATGCAGGCCGGGCATCGGCGTGACGACGTCCGCGTTGTTCGCGTAGATCAGACCGCACGCAAGCCACACGACCACGACAAGGCCGAGCATGATCACGTGGTCGAACAGCACGCTCAGCGTCGCCGCCAGCGGCAACAAGAGCCGCGGGAAGTAGATCTTGCTGACCAGGTGCTGGTTCGCCAGCAGGCTCTGGCCACTGCGATCGAGCGTGTCGCGGAAGACGGTGAACCCGACGAAACCCGCCAGGACGAACAGGATCGACGGCGCGTTGCCCGGCGTTGCGAGTTGAAGGAAGCCGCGGATGTACGTGAAGATCGCCGCAGCGACCAGCGGCGGAAAGATCGCCCAGATGACACCCAGGGCCGTCTGCTTGTACCGCAGCTTCAAGTCCCGCGCCGCCAGCGTCACCAGCAGCTCACGGTAATGCCAGAGCTCGCCCAGATCGGGCAGGGGCCAGCGACGCGACGCCGCCAGACGCACGTGCCGCGTCGCCGAAGCCTCATCGGCAGCGGTCGCTACGGGATCGGGTTGGGCGGACAAGGTGGTCAAAACAGTGGAACCCTGGTCCCGTCGTCTTCTTCGCATCGACGGCCCAGGCCGACTGACTTTAGGAAGCCGCCAGTTGTACAGAAAAGGCCAACGCCGGCTCCGCAGGCACGGCCGGCGGTCGTGGCAGCGGGTGCGTCAGCGAACTGCTCCAGCGTCGGCCGCGAGAAGAGCCAACCGCGGCTCACGAAACCCTCCGTCCACCCTCGGGCCGCAACGTGCGGCAGCACCGGGCCGTCGCGATCCACCACCTCGTGGTGAGGCCCGCGAAGCATCGTCGACAGGAGCCGCGACACGTGATCCGTCGGCCAGCCCTCGGTCCCGCCTGCGAACGCGACCATGTCGGCATCCGTCGACTGACAGCACCTCGGCCCACACCCGGCTCGCCACCGTCGTGTCGCCCGACCGGCCGACGGGCCACGACCACCCGCACGTCATCCGTCATCTCGCCTGGCTGATCCGTCACCAGGATGCGGTCGAGCCGTGGATAACGCTGCCGATGCAGTGTTTCATCAAGCTGCCCCACATCGGCAGTCGCGTCGCCCTGTAGCCCAAGCAACGCGGGGTCCTTCACGACCACCCACGCAACCTTGGGCACCGGAATGCCTTCTGCGTCAAGGTCCTCGAAGCCGAGTCGCCGAAGGTCACGCTCGTAGGCAGGTTCGCCCGCGCGTCGAACGTCGGCGAGTCGACAAGGCGACTGCACGTGCGGCAGCACACGATCGGCCGAGATGCTGGCGAGCGACAGGTCCCAGTCGCTCTCGTCCATGTCGTGAGGCGTGCCGGGCACCTCGTTGTTGATCACGATCGCCCGACTGTTGCCCAGCGGGTACGGCCCCCAGCGGAGGTCGTTCCCCGGGCCGTTGACACTGACCAGACGCCACATCGCGTGCGCGGGCGACGTGCTTGACGCCCGTGTCGTTGCGAGACGAGGCACCGACACGTGCTGTAGAAGCCGACGAGACCGGTGAGTCCCGTCGCCTCGAAGCCGTCGAGCACGCGATCTTGCACGTCCTCCGGCATCGCGGCCAGGATCTCGTCGACAACGCCCGCTCGTCCGGACCGGCCCCGGTGAGCACGATCTTGCACCTTCGGTCGCGAGCGAAGCAGGTCGATGCTCAGCTTGATGAACCGCGACGTCGGCCAACGCCGACTCGGCCGCTTGCTGCCGGGGTGGATCGCGACCACGTCCGCCTCGTCAGCTCGACAGCCCGACCGCCCGACGAAATGCGGCCGCGCCTTCGGTCAACGCCTCGTCGTCCAGGCCAGCCGCGGAATCCGCTCCTCGTCGCTGGCCCGCCCGCACACGACCTCCGCCAGGCGCAGGTTGTTGTCCGCCTCGTGAAGACACGGGTCCAGCGGCACGACATGGTCGGCATACCGCTGCAACGGATGACCGTCGTACAGGCTCAGCCGGACCGGCGCGCCGCTGAAGATCGCGTCAGGCAGGTTGAAGTACCACACGCCGCCAATCGTCAGGTCGTAACCGCGGCGGAGCAGGTTCAGCGCACCCTTCCACCGCCGCACTCGGCCCTCGTTCAGGAAGTTGAGATGGACAACCTCGTCCACCTCGGTCATCTCGCCCAGCAGTCGTGCCGCCGGCCCGTCGCCGGCGACGGCGACGGTGATGTGCGCGTTCGGGTAGCGACGGCGTAGCGAGGCGAAGCGTCGGCGCGTAGACCACCGTGTCGCCCAGCTGTCCGTTGCGAGCGACAGGATCCGGCGAACCGCGTCGGTGTTGCCCGCGAGCCAGCCGGGCCAGACGGCGTCCGACGTAATACGCCCGGCCCAAAATGCGGGTGACGGCGTACATCACCTCCTGCTGACCCGACAAGCTTGCCGTTCGCGTAGTTGCCGGCGGCGGTGCGGATGTTGTGGTCGTTGCCGTCGAGCCGTGGCTTGATCGTCACCACCTGCCGGCCCGACCGATCGATCCGCGGCTCGGGCAGATTCAGCTCTGACCGGCGATGCATCGCCACCGTCTGCGCCTCGTAGAGCCGTTGCTCCAGGTCGTCCGTGCGACGCTGCCAGCTCGCAGAGGTCGCGACGCGACGACGGTCTTCACGCTTGGCCGTCTGGAGTTTGCAATGCTTCATCGACGGCCGCGACGAAGTCATCGTGGCTTCTCGCACACGTCCGCGGCCTCGCGAACGGAGTTCAGACCCCGGCAGCGCCGTCGCCACCGTCGGGACATCCGCCGCAAGATACTCGTACGCCTTGAGCGGGTTGCAGGCCCGCGTCAGGTCACTCTGCACGTACGGCACGAGGCCGACGTCGAGCAACTTGTACAGCCCGGCGAGCTCCGGGTACGGCGATGTGACCCGTCAGGTACACGTTGGGCATGGCCTGCAGACGCGGTGAGATCCGTTCCCGCCTTCACCGGCCCGGCGAGAACGAACGCCACATCGCGACGATGACGGGCGCAGTCGCTCCAGAAGTAGCTGGTCGAGCCGTTCGTCGATCTGGCCGAGGAAGCCGACGATGCCGGCGCGGTCGGGCTGCTTTTGCTCGATCGCCCGAAGTACCTCGTGAGGCGGTGCGGCATGGAGAGTCGCTTGGCGTGAAGTCGGCAAGTTCGACCCCGTTCTCCTGCAAGTAGGCCCGCTTGCTGCGTCGTCTGAAATCGCTCCAGCAGTCGGGGCGAGACGGCGAGTGCGACCTCGGACTCTTCGAGCAGCCGTTGCTCTTCACGCTGTTGTTGCTCCACCGCCGCCGACGACATGTTGCCGAACGCGCTGTTGTCGTCGAAGGCCAGATAGACCCGGCCCGAGGCGTCGAGGCGACTGCCCAACCAACGCGACGCGGGCCAGGAACAGAGCACGACCGGGGCCCAGCAGCCGACCCGTTCTGCCATACTCGCCACCACACGCGGCGGCAGGCGCGTCGACGACGGCCCGCGGCACGTTCGGCAGCGGCATCGACAGCACATCCAGCCCGTCCTCGATCGTCCGAAGCCCCCGACCGCTCCGCGCCGGCCAAAGAGTCGCCGGCGTCGCAGGAACCTTCGGCAAGCCGCCGTCGATCGGATCGACGTACAGCACGCGATGACCGCGTTGCACCAGCCGCGTCAGCAACTGCTGCTTGGCCGTCCAGTTGAGGTGCCAGGCTTGTTGTCCGAGGCAAACGATGTTCATGCGGACGGTCGGCACGACGGTAGCCGTACCCGTCTCATCGGCAGTGCTACCCGAAAGTCGCGACCCGTCATTTGACGCAGTCTCGCCATCGCCGACGACACCGACGTCAGAAAATGATCTGCAGGATGCTCAGGATGATCGACAACACCCCGAGCACAATCGACGCCAAGCTCACAATCCCGCCGCGAACACTCGGCGACAACGCCGCAATGCCGCCGACAAGCCCCGCGATGATGGCGACGATCGACAGGATGAGGTCCAGCGCCTCGCCCGTGAAGAGCGTCGCAATCAGGGCACCGGCGGCGACAAGGCTCGGGATGCTGAAAGCCGGCTTCTCACGCGTGCGGTCGCCATGGAGCAAGTCGGGAAGGAAGGGCATGGCCGAACGCTACCGGCAACCCGACGAAGCCGGAAGCGTATGAATTGACGTGCCCGCCGACGTCGTCGCCACCCGCCGCTTCCGAACGTTGCGCTACGCGACCGAAGCGGCCCCCGCGGTCAGCCTGAAAACCGTCGCCGTCGACCTGCTGGATTTCGGCAACGCCGTCACCATCGCCGTCTGTATCGGCATCGTCGCGGCCGCTCATGCGACGGTGTTCTTCGCCATCCAAGGGGCCGTCCCCCTCGCCGTGCCGGCGGTGCTCTGCACGGTCGCGCTGGCGTCGCACTACGTGAACGTGCTCGACGACCTGGGGCCTCAGTTTTTGAACGACGTCCCGCCCGTGCTCCGCGACGCCGACTGGGGCGACGACGTCTGGCGACCCATGCTGAAGCTCGCCACCGCCTTCGGCCTCTGCCTCGGACCGTCCGTCTGGCTCTGGAGCCTCGGCACCCTCGCAGGGCAAGCCGCAGCGGTCGCGATCGGGCTCGCGGGCGTGTTCCTGTTCCCGGCCGTCTTGCTGACGCTCGTCGAAGGATCGGCCGCGGCGAACCTTGACCCGCGACGGCTCGCGGGCGTCATCCGAATCTCGGGACGCCCGTACCTCACCGTCGTCGCCTGCTTCGCCCTTGCCTGCTTGCTCCACGCGATCGCCGCGTGGCTGGTCTTCGCGTCGATCGACATCATCGTCGGCAAGAACTTCCTGTTCGGGCGTGCCGTGCCCGTCCTGCCCTGGCTCGGCCTGACGTACGCCGTCGTCACCCTCGCCTGCTACACGGGCCACCTGGCCATGGCGACGCTCGCACAGCTCTATCGCCGGCACCACGAGACGTTTCCGTGGCTGCTCCAACGCCACGAACGCCGCCCGCCCTCGGCCGGCTCTACAGTCCCCGACGGATGCTGACCAAGCTGCTCAAGGCCAAGATCCACCGCGCAACGGTGACCCACACGCAAGTCGACTACCCCGGCAGCGTCGCCGTCGACCCGCTGCTGCTCGAAGCGTCGGGCATCCTCGTCAACGAGGCCGTCGTCATCGCGGATTGCGACAACGGCAACCGGTTCGAGACGTACGTCATCCCCGGCAAGCGTGGCAGCGGCGAAATCGGCGTCAAGGGGGCCGCGGCCCGGCTGACGGACATCGGCAACAAGGTCATCCTGCTCGCCTTCTGCCACTACAACGCCGACGAGATCGCCGGTCACGAGAGCCGCGTCGTCCTCGTCGACGACGAGAACCGGCAGACCGACCTCCTGACGCACAAAACGGTCGGCTAGGCGAGGACGCCCTTGCGTCCACCATACATCCAGCTAACATCACCCGGCCGTCGCCGAACCCGGTTGCGGGTGGCGGCGTTATTGGACGTACGGGCCGTGCCAGGCCGATGCTTCTGATGACGCCGCCCCGCGTGCGTGCCGCTTCCATTATGGCCAAGACCACCGCCAAGCCGACTGCTCCCGCCACCAAGGCGCCCCGCGTTCACGCCACCGCCGAGTCGATGGCGACGAAGCAGAAGGAGATCGCCGTCAGCGAGTTCTTCGCCAAGAACCGACACCTGCTCGGCTTCGACAATCCACGCAAGGCCCTGCTGACGACCATCAAGGAGGCGGTCGACAACTGCCTCGACGCCTGTGAAGAGGCCGGCATCCTGCCGGACATTCACGTGTCGATCGAGGCCCTCAACGGCGGCGAAGCCTGCCAAGAAGTCGAAGAAGGACTCGGAAGCCAAAGCCAAGAGCGATGCCGAGGCGGAAGCCTCGGATTCCGCCGCCGGCGATCACCAGCGTCCCCAGCCTCACCAACGCCAGCAAGTTCACGCATCACCGTCCGCGACAACGGCCCGGGCATCGTCAAGGCCCAGATCCCCAACGTCTTCGGCCGACTGCTCTACGGCTCCAAGTTCCACCGCCTCCGCATGAGCCGTGGCCAGCAGGGCATCGGCATCAGCGCCGCCGGCATGTACGGCCTGCTCACGACGGGGCAGCCCGTGCAGATCGTCAGCAAGACCGGCCCGCGGGCCAAGTGCCACCGCTTCGAGCTGGCCATCGACACGCTCAAGAACCGGCCGGAGATCACGGTCGACGACGTGCTCGACGAGTGGACGCGACGCCGACGGCGATAAGATTCGTCAGGGCACCAGCGTCTCGATCACGCTCGAAGGCAAGTTCCAACGCGGCCGGGCGAGCGTCGACGAGTACCTCGAGCAGACCGCCATCGCCAACCCGCACGCGCGGATCGACTACACCGCCCCTGACCTGGAACGCCGCGTCTTTCCGCGTGAAGTCGACGTCGTTCCGGATACGCCCGACGAGATCAAGCCGCACCCGTACGGCGTTGAGCTGGGCGTCCTCATGCGGATGCTCAAGGAGACGAGCCACAGCAAACTGGGCGACTTCCTGCAGCAAAGCTTCAGCCGCGTCACGGCCAAGGTCGCCAAGGAGATCACCGACCTTGCCGGCCGTGCGAAGGTCGGCACGATCACGATGCAGTCCTACTGCTCGTCGCTCGACCACGGCCAGATCGAGGCGATCCACAACGCGATCGGCGACGTGAAGATTCAGAACCCGCCGACGGACTGCCTGGTGCCGATCGGGCCGCAGCAGATCTTGAAGGGGTTGCTCAAGGAGATCAAAGCCGAGTTCTACACGGCCGAGACACGCGAGCCGCAGGTCTATCGCGGCAACCCGTTCCAGATCGAGGTCGGCCTCGCGTTCGGCGGCGACATTCCGAGCGGCGACGGCTCGAAAGTCATCCGCTTCGCCAACCGCGTGCCACTGCTCTACCAGCCGGCCGCGTGCAGCATCACCAAGGCGGTCGTGCAGACGAACTGGCGCAACTACGGCATGAGCCAGCCGCGCAACTCGCTGCCGGACGCACCGCTGGTCGTCTTCGTTCACATGGCCAGCGTCTGGGTGCCCTTCACGAGCGAGAGCAAAGAAGCCGTCGCCGACTACGACGAGATCCGCAAGGAGATCGGCCTGGCGATCAAGGAGTGCGGCCGAAAGCTCAACACGTACATCCGCCGCAAGCAACGCGTCGCTCGCGAAGGTCAGCGGCGTGACGTCTTCGCCAAGTACATCGGCGAAGTCGTCGCCGCCTGCGGGCGGATGACGGAGATCGATGCGGAGAAGCTGTTCGAAGATCTCCGCAACGTCGCCAAGAGCCGCACCGAGACGGCCGACCGGCAGCTGGACGACGAGGGCAACTTCATCAAACCCGCCAAGAAGGCCGGCAAGCTGGACGGCGACGCGAACGTGGTCGTCATCGAGCGCGACGAGGACGAAGACCTGCCCAATGACGACGAACAAGCTTCATCGGAGCCTGCCGACGCCGAACAAGAGGAACAACACGCCGCCGCCTGAGGTAGAATGGATGTCATGGCCACCACCGATCTACAACCGCCGACCAAGTCGCTCGCCGAGCGGATCGATGAGAATCGCGAGGCGATTCGCGAGATCGTCGTCCGTCACGGCTTCCTGAACCCTCGGCTGGGGTATCTTGACGAAGAGCACGTCGGGTGCAGCTACGACTTCCCGGAGCCGGAGACGGACGCGTGGAGAGGCAAGGTCGACATCATTGCCGACTTTGACCCAGATGCGGAAGACGTTCCTCCGTGGGCTCTGGGAGGTGTAGTCGGGGCATTGAGTGACCTCCTCCAAGCACAAGCCTCGATCTACAGCACGAACCCCGACGAGGACGACGAGCGACAAGAAAGGCTGCGTCGTGCCCAACCGATTTGATTTCGACTACGGGGACTCTGACTTCAGGCGGCTGAGAGCCATCAGCGATGCCTGCTCGAATATCCGTCACTTCCGCGGAGAGGATCGGTTTCCGCCTGATGTAGCGAACGCTTGGAACTACTGGCAGCTCATCAAGATCGGTGAAGCGGCTCGCACGATGTCATCAAAGGTCCAAAACGATCTGCCGACCGTCCCGTGGAGACAGATCGGCAATACACGCAACGTACTTGTTCACGAGTACTGGAAAATCCAAGGGCGAATTATTCGACACATCATCACGGAAGAGGTCGATCCGCTCGCGAGCGTTATCGAGGATTACTTAGAAGGACTCGAACCAGAATGACCACTACAGCCCGCAAGAAGAAGCCCGTCGACACGAGCAGGAAGCTCGAGCGCATGGCCGTCGATGTCGCCAAGTACGCCAAACGCGGCGAGGATCCCGGCTTCGACATTCCGACGCGGTCGCTCTCGAATGCCGCGTTCGATGAGAAGAAAAAGATCATCACCATGGGCGACGCGGCGCAACGTCGCAACTTCTTCAACCTCGGCCAGGCGAAGAAGTTCATGCAGACCATGCTCGTCGCCAGCGGCTGCAAGGAACTGGCGGATCAAGGAAAAACCACCTCGATCCGTGACATGTTCTACCACTGCAAGCACACCATCAAGGGCACGAAGGAGAACACCTTCGACGTCCAGGACGAGTCCGACCCGATCATCGAAGACCTCGAAGTCACCATCGGCTCCATCCGCGAGGAGCTGGGCCTGTTCGCCGAGAACAAGGGGAACATGGTCGGCCCGATGACCATCGTCGACAACGGCGACACGATCGACCTCGGCCGCATGGGCTCGGGCGGCTGGGGCGTGCCCTCCATCGTCGAGCCCAACGTCATCGAGTTCAAGAAGAGCGACGCCAAGTTCGTCCTGCTCATCGAGAAGTCGGCCGTCTGGAACCGCTTCAACCAGGACCGCTTCTGGGAGAAGTACAACTGCGCCATCATCCACGGCGGCGGCCAGCCCCCGCGCGGCGTCCGCCGGATGGTGTATCGCATGCACAAGGAGCTCAAGCTCCCGGTCTACGTCCTGGCCGACAACGACCCGTGGGGCTACTACATCTACAGCGTCCTCAAGCAGGGCTCGATCAACCTCGCCTTCGAGAGCCAGCGCATGGCCATCCCGTCCGCCCGCTTCATCGGCATGAGCGCCTACGACCGCGAGGAGTTCGGCTTCACGAACGTGATCGACCTCAACGACAAGGACATCAACCGCCTCAAGGAAATCGCGGCTTATCCATGGTTCGCCAACAAGAAACCGTGGCAAAAGGAGATCCAGGCCATGCTCAAGAGCGGCGTGAAGATGGAACTCGAAACCGCCAGCAGCAAGGATTTCAGCTTCATCACCGAGGAATACATGCCGGCGAAGCTCAAGAAGAAGCAGTGGCTGGATTAAACTGCCACATCCCCCTCATTACTCAATACGCCTTGGGATTTGCCAGCAATTCTTTGCTTTCCAGATTTTCTTCATGAGCAAAAGATCGGTGTGCTTGATTTACTTGAGGAGTCGTAATGCATAATCAGAGATATTCGCGTTTAGGCATTTCGCCCGCCAGGGTCAGTGATGTCCAGATAGAGCAACTACAAGTGAATCTGTCCGATGCGCATGAATGGAAGGCCAAACCCCAAAATGCGTGGTGGGCCCACGCCGTCGCAGTCAGCACCGCATCACACCTAAGCATCCTACACTTTCTTCGTGACGAGATCGAGCAGAGCACCACTATGCCGACCGGACAATCGAGAATGCCGAAGAGTTCTTTTTTGGCGAGTGGCGCGGAGCTGTCCCGTCGGGCGAGATGCGAGACAAAGCACCAAGCAAAGAGTACCACGCCGTACATGGGGTCTGGAAGGGAGAGTTTGAGGCATGTCTTCTGTGTGGTAGCATGATGGGCAAGTGGAAGCACCTCTATCGCATCGCTGCCTACTTGAGAGATGATGTACTAACAGACGTTAATCAGACGGCGGAGAACCGTGCTTGGTTGTTAGTTGTTGCAGGCGCGATTCGCGGACAGCCGGCGAAAGACATGACCAGTTTCATTGAGACGATTCAGCGAGGAAAAACGAAGCGTGAAAAAATACTGCTTGAATTTCTCATAGCGATTATTGATTATGACGAAGATCGCGCCTCACGGGCTGCGGCAGATTTCGCTAGATGGTATCTGCCCGGGGCGAAGAAGTCGAGAATGCTCACGGATTGGGTTTCGATAGAAGGAACATTTCTCTATCATTTTGCAGCACATCGGAACGTGGCAGTGCAACACCCATCGCGGATGCAGGACCGTCTCATGATGCTCCAACCATGTGTCTAGCCAATTAGGGTGGGCTTCAGCCCACCGTCGGGTTCGGGTTGCTCGCCGGATGGTGGGCTGAAGCCCACCCTACTCGGAGGTTCGGACGGGGTCAGGCGTCGCCGGGCGAGCGGGTAGGCCTTGTAGGGTGGGCCCTGGCCCACCGTCTGTCGCGGAGGCCGTTGCGTCCGGAGGTGGGCCGGGGCCCATCCAACAGGTGCTACCATCACCCGCGATGCAGACTGCTGAGGAAGCCGCTCGATCGATTACGTTCGTCGTCAACGACGACCCGGACGGCGGGTACACCGCCGTCGCTCGGGGGCATGACGGGCGGTCGCTCGTGACGCAGGGGGACGACGCGGACGATCTGCGGCAAATGACGTGCGATTGTGTCGATGCCGCCTACGAGCCCGACGAGGCAGGTCGGCCCACGCTGATTCACCTGCACTTCGTCCGCGACGAAGTCATCGCTGCCTAGCCATGGCCAAGCTTCCCCGCGACCTCGATGGCGGAACGCTCATCCGCGGATTGAAGCGCGTCGGCTACGTCGAGACTCGCCAAACCGGTAGCCACGTCCGCATGACGACGCAGACAGGCGGGGAGCACCACGTCACGGTGCCGCTCCATCGCCCGCTCAAGATCGGCACCCTCGCCGCGATTCTCGACGACACGGCGACGCACCTCGGCATCAGCCGCGACGTGCTGATGCGTCGGATGAAGCTTTAGAGCCGGTGGCTTTCTCGCGTTCGGCCTCGAAGCTGGCGCGGCCGGCGGAGAGGGAGGGACCACCAGAGCCGTTGTCAGCCGAGTAGATGCAGGACCGCCGCCTCGGTCTTGTTGAGGCCGCGGAGGGTGGGGGCGGCGGTGTAGCTTGCCGGGAGCACGTTCTTCTCGAAGGCATCGAAGACGGCCGGGTGAATGTAGCTGTTCCTGGCGACCGCTCGCGTGTTGCCCAGGGATTCGGCGACCGCATCGATGGCGGCGAGGATCTGCCTGTTGCGCTTGGTCTTGCCAGGCTCGGGGTCGAGGCCGTGGAGCTCGCCGAAGGCCATGACGGTGGCGTGCCAGGTACGGAAGGTCTTGGCGGTAAAGCCCGGGCCGACGTGAGCCTGCAGGTAGGCGTTGACATCGCCGCTGCCGATGTCGACGACGTTGCCGGCCTCATTGAGGTACTGAAGCAGCTCCTGGCCCGGCAGGTCACGCGTCTGTCGGATGAGCTCGGCGAGGCGTGAGTCGCGAATCTCCAGCTCGCGCTCCAGGCCACCCTTGGCGGTGAACTCGAACCGTACCCGGCCCCGGCCGATGGTGGCGTGGTCGTCCTGCAGCGTCGTCAGGCCGAAACTGCCGTTGGTTTTGGCGTATTCGGCGTTGCCGACGCGGATGCAGGTTTGGTCGATCAGCTTGACGCATGCGGCCAAGACCTTGTCGCGTGGCAGTCCGTCGAGGCGGAGGTGGCGAGCGATGGTCCGCCGCAATTTCGGCAGACCGGCCGCAAATTCTGGCAGTCGGTCGAACTTCGCTTGCTTGCGTGCCTCGGCCCAGAGCTCGTGGTAGCGGTACTGCCGACGCCCGCGATCATCGACGCCCACGGCCTGCAGGTGGCCGCGTTCTTCGGGGCAGATCCAGACATCGCGATACGCCGGCGGGATGGCCAGGGCGTTGCAGCGTTCGACGAGGCGGCCGTCTCGGATCTTGCGTCCGGCCAGGTAGTAGCCGAAACCCCTGCCGAATCGGCGTCTGGAGATGCCGGGCGTCTGCTCGTGGTGGACGTAGAGCAAACCCGCCCGACGGGCGGCCCGCTCGTAGGTGACGCGGGGGTCGCGATCGAAATTCGATCGGCGAGAACGGCTTCGGGTACGGCTAGAAGACACTTCGAAGGTGCGATAGCAAGTAGCGCGCCGGCCGGCATGCGGTTCGCTACTACAGTCTTTCACAATGTTCGAACTCAACACGAAGCTCTTCCCCTCCACCTACTTGCGCGGCTCCATGGCTGCCCTTGCCGCCGCCACCCTTTTGGCCGGTTGTGCCACTCAGGGTGGTGATGGCGCCGATGGCGATGATGGCGGCACGCGAGATGGCGTGAAGAACGCCACGATGGCCGAGCCCATGAACCTCATGTCCGGCATCCCGCCGACGGCAGAAGAGGTCGCTCGCGGCAAGGGGTCGCTGGCTTACACGTCGGACAAGGGCGGCATGGTCTACCTCTACGACCTCATGGCCAACGATGTCGTGGCGACGTTCCATGTGGAGCCGTCGCAGACGCTCCGCGTCGCCGGTGAAAGCGGCCGGGCCACGTTGGCCGGCAACAACATCGTCACCAAGGGGCGCTCTCCTCCTCGAGGACCTACATCGCCTACCAGCTTCCGACCGACAAGCCAGAAGCTTCGTCCTCCCGTGGCGGCCTCAACAACTACCGCATCATCCCGGACGAAGCTTCCAAGGAATAAGCAGCGTGGCCTTAGACAGCCGCGGGGTGGTCGCAGACAGCCGCGGGCTTACAGCCCGCCGGTCGCGTCGGTGATCCAGGAACGACTACTCACGCCCCTCGGCCTCAGCTCGGCCGGGGGGCGTGTTCCATGATGCGTAGGCCGAAGACCCGTCACGCGGGGCGACGCTTTCGAGGAACGATTCCCGTAGCCGGCGCATCTCCTGCTTCGTCGGCCCGCCGATGTTGTCGAGGATGGTCAGCTGTCGTGACACCCGCGGGTTCTTTGAAACCTGGTCGCGCTGGTCGTCCATGAACGACCAGTAGAGGTAGTTGAACGGGCAGGCATTCGGGCCGATGCGCTCCTTCGGGTCGTAGCGACACGGCTTGCAGTAGTCGCTCATCTTGTTGATGTAGTTGGCGCTGCTGACGTAGGGCTTGGTCGCGATAACGCCGCGATCGCTGTTCATGGCCATGCCGATGACGTTGGGCGTGACGACCCAGTCGTGGCTGTCGACATACATCGCCAGGAACCAGTCGTTGACCGCCTGAGGGCTCAGCCCGGCCAGGGTGGCAAAGTTGCAGACCACCATCAGGCGTTGGATGTGATGGCTGAACCCGTCATCGACAACGCCCTCAACGGTGTCGCGCAGGCAGTTCATGTCGGTCTTGGCGTCCCAGAAAAAGTCCGGCAGCGGGCGGTCATCGCCACGTGGGTTTCGGGTGCGGTACTCGGGCATGAGCGACCAATAGATGCCGTAGACGAACTCGCGCCACCCGATGATCTGCCGGATGAAGCCCTCGGCAGCGTTGAGCGGAACCTTGCCGCTTCTCCAGGCCTTCTCGACCAGCTTGCACAACGCCAAAGGCTCGACGAGGCCGGCGTTGATGAGCGGGCTTACGAGCGAGTGGTAGAGCGTCCGCTCGCCCGCGACCATGGCGTCTTCGTAGTCGCCGAACAGGGGCAGACGCTCCTTGACGAAGCGGTCGAAGGCGTGCTTGGCGACCTGGCGATCGCACGGCATGTTGAAGCCGTCGGTCGAGCCGGGGTGGTCGGCAAAGCGGCGATTGACCTCCTTCATGACGGCGCGGGTGACGTCATCCGGCTCGTGCACGATCGTCGCGGGAAACTCGTGTCCTTTGGGGGCGGCTTTGCGGTTGAGCTTGTCGTAGTTCCACTCCCCGCCGGCGGGTTTGTCGCCTTCCATGAGCAGGTCGTGCTCGCGACGCATCTGCCGGTAGTAGTGCTCCATGATCGGCCGCTTGCGGCCCTTGAGCCATGCCGCAAAGTGCTGCCGATCCGTGAGGAACAGGCGGTTGGGGAAGTAGCGGATCGTGACGCCCGGCGTGTCGAAGTCGCTTGCCAGCCGGTCCGGCACCGTGTCGAGCCAGTTGCGCGTGTGCCACTCGCTCGGCTCGGTCACCCACAATTCGCGATTGACCCGCTTCTTCATGTGGTGGGCGATCGCGCTGAACGAGTCGCGATAGCCGCGTGGCTTGAGCGGGTAGTGAGCGACCGCGTGCCCTGCCGTCTCGAGTTCCCGGGCGAAGTGCCTCATCGCCGAGACGAGGAACGTGATCCGCTTCTTGTGGAAGCGAAACATGTTGAAGTTGTGGTGGCTCTCGACGAGCAACACCGGCGAACCCGCAGGCGCTTCTGCCAACGAGGTCACGCGTGGGTTCAGCTGATCTTCGAACAGCCAGACGGTCGGAAGCGCAGTATCGGTCGACACGCAGCCATCCTGCGAGCACCCCCAGCGAGACGGAACGCCAGACTTCCGCCGCTACACACTTTTGAACACGCACCCGGCTCAAGGCCAGCGTCAGATCGGCGTCTTGAACCCCATGGCTCGCGCCGCACACCAACCGTGATATGCCTCGTACAGGCCAAACAACCCGAACCCTGCCGCAAGGCCCACCAGCGACCCAGCCCGCGACCGACCCCGCCGGAACCGCCCAGCACCATCAGCGCGATCAAGACCGCGACGAGACAGGCCGACAAGCCCATCACACCTCGAAATAGTCGGCCCCGGCTGTCGATGTTGCACGCATGAGCCATGGGAGCGACGCTATCCTCCCACCCGGCAGACGCGTGCGCATCGCCTGAAACCTCGCCGCAGTCTGCACCCAGCTCTCAAGCACTATGCGATACGGCGTCATCATGGCCGGCGGCAGCGGCAAACGCCTCTGGCCCCTCTCTCGCGGCAACACGCCCAAGCAACTGCTGCCCGTCGCCAAGGGCAAGAGCCTGCTCCGTCTGAGCTTCGAACGGCTGCTCGACGACGCTTCCCGCCGAGCGGATCTACGTCTGTACCGGCGAACAGCACCGCGACGCGATCCTCGCCGACCTGACGGAGCTGCCGCCGGACAACCTGCTGGGCGAACCCGAGCCGCGCGATACCGCCAACGCCGTCGGCTTCCCCGCCGCCATCCTGGCCAAGGACGACCCCGACGCCGTCTTCGCGGTCGTCACCGCCGACCACGTCATCAAGCCGGTCGACGACGTTCGCGACCGCCTCAACGCCGGCTTCGAAGTCTGCGAGACGCACCCGGACCTGCTCGTCACGTTCGGCGTCGTGCCGACCCACGGTCACACCGGCCTCGGCTACGTCCAGCGTGGCCGCCGCTCGACGTCGATGGCGGACGGCATCTATCGCGGTGCAGGCGTTCAAGGAGAAGCCCGACAAGCCCACCGCCGATCGCTACGTCGAAAGTGGCCGGTACTACTGGAACAGCGGCATGTTCGTCTGGCGTGCTTCGACCGTCCTGCGAGGCCCTGGGCGAGTTCCTGCCCGAAAGCCACAGTGGCCTGACCAAGATCGCCGAGGCCTGGGGCACGGACGAGCAGGCAGAAGGTACGTCGAAGCGGTCTACCCGACGCTGCCGAAGATCAGCATCGACTACGCCGTCATGGAGCCGGCCAGCCGACGCTCAGGCGACGACGGAGGGCGTGGCGGTCGTCGAGCTGCCCGTCACTGGCTCGACGTCGGCAGCTGGCCCGCTCTGGCCGAAACGTTGGAGTCGACGAGCACGACAATGCCGTCGATGCACCGGCGACTGGCACTGCTCGACTGCGGATGCCAACATCGTCCTGAGTCGCGACGACAAGACGCCGGATCACCTCATCGCCCTCATTGGCAGTCAGCGACATGGTCGTCGTCCACACCGCCGACAGCACGATGGTCTGTCCCAAATGCGAAGCCCAGAAGGTCAAGGAACTCGTCGACGGCCCGCTGAAGGAAAAGTTCGGCACGCGCTACGTCTAAGGCCGCGCCGTGAGACATCTGGGTATCGACTACGGAAAGCGTCGCGTCGGCCTGGCCCTGTCCGACGAAGGCGGGTCGCTCGCAACCCCGTTGGCCGTTCTGACTGTCGCAAACGACGAGGATGCCCTTCGGCAGGTTGTCGCGGCGGCACGACGGGAAGGCGTAGACGTCCTCGTCGTCGGCCTGCCGATCAACATGGACGGCACGGAAGGTGGCAGCGCAAAGAACGTCCGCGTCTGGGCATCAGCCGTAGCTGACGAGATGTCGCTGCCGTTGAAACTGGTCGACGAGCGGCTCAGCAGTGTCGAAGCGGAGCGGGAACTGGCCCAGCGACGTCGCGGGGGCGAGCAGCCTGACACACAAAGGCAAGAAGCGTCGCCTCGACGCCGTCGCCGCAGCGGGGTTCTTGCAGGAGCACCTCGACGGCAACCTGCCGGCCATCGAGCTACGTCATCCTGACTCCGGAGTCGCATCGGCACGCGGTTAGCATCAAGCTCACGCCGCCGCATGCCGCGTCGGTACCAACACCAGACCATCATGAACAAGAAACTCCTCACGCTCCTCGTCGCCGCCCTAGGCCTCTTCGCTTTCGTCAACATCGGCTGCGATACCGACGACAGCTACGACAGCGATGACCTCGAGCGCGACGTCGAAGACGGCGTTGACGACGTCCAAGACGGTGCCGAAGACGCCGGTGAATCGATGAAGGACGGAGCCGAAGAGCTGGGCGAGGACGTTGAAGAAGCCGGCGAAGACGTCTCCGACGCCGCCAAGGATCTCGTCAACGACTAGTTCCACCACCACTAGCCAACCAAAGCCGCACCGGCAACGGTGCGGCTCTTTCGTGCGCCGACCTCACAGAATCTGCGCCAACTCACGCCGGCTCGCAATGTCCAAGTCTTCCAGCGGCGGCAGCTCGTAGGTCTGGCCGTCGGGGTCGCGTAGCAACGTCCGGCCGTCCGGCAGCGGACGCATGTCTTCCCGCTCGCGCAGAATGACCGTCCGGTCGCCGCGGTCGGTTTCAACCTCGAACAGCGTCGCCGCATTGGCTTCCCGAACCCGACGCACCGACTGAATCCGCGGCACCAGCGTGTGCCGCTGAAGCCACGCCTCGATCGCCCCGCGGCTTCGTGCCGGCAACGCAGTTAGGTCATCAATGCACGCCAGCTCGTTCGCCTCCTCGTCACGCAGGACGACGAACCGATCCGGGTGCGACCACGGGAACGCCCGCGCCGCCCGAACGGCGACCGGCTGCCCGTCATGCACAAGCATCAGCCGGCCAGTATCGTCCAGATCGACATCAACGGTGGGGGTGCGGGTAGGGGTTACGCTCACGCTTCCACCTCCTCGAATTGGTTGTCCTGGAGCTTCTGCTGCATGTCGACGAGCTTGCGGAACCGACCTTCCGGCAGGGCCAGCAGGTCTTCGTGCGATCCCTGCTCGACGACCCGACCCTTGTCGAGCACGACGATCTGATCGGCCGAGGCGAGGGTGCTGAGCCGGTGGGCGATGGCGAACGTCGTTCGGCCGGTCGTCAGCCTGTCGAGCGCTTCCTGGATCGCCTTCTCGGTCTTGGTGTCGACGCTGCTGGTCGCTTCGTCGAGGACCAGGATCTTCGGGTTCTGCAGGATGGCGCGGGCGATGCTGACGCGTTGCCGCTCGCCGCCGGAGAGCGACTGGCCACGCTCGCCGACGATGGTGTCGTAGCCGTCGGGCAGCTGGCTGACGAAGTCGTGTGCGTTCGCCGCCCGCGCCGCTTTCACGACGTCGCCGAGCGTCGCGTCGGGCCTGCCGTAGCGGATGTTGTCGGAGACGGTGCCGAAGAAGAGATACGGCTCCTGGAGCACCACACCCACGTGGCCGCGAAGCCACTCGAGGTCGTAGTCGCGAAGATCAACGCCGTCGATGAGAATCTTGCCGTCGCTGACGTCAAAGAACCGGCTGACGAGATTGACGAACGTGCTCTTGCCCGCGCCGCTGTGGCCGCACAGCCCGATCATCTGCCCCGGCTCGGCAGTCAGGTCGATGTGCCGAAGCACGGGCTTAGTGCCGTCGTAGCTGAAGCTGACGTCGCGGAACTCGACCTTGCCCTGGAAGTCGGTCGGGACCAGAGCGTCCGGCTTGGAGTCGATTTCGACCGGCGTGTCGAGCACCTCGAAGACCCGCTGCGCACTCGTAGCCGCCCGCGTCACGAGCCGCTGTTTCTGCACGATGTCGATGATCGCCATCTGGTACATGCCCACGACGGCGAAGAACATCAGGAGCGTTCCCAGCGTGTCCGGGCTCGTCGGATCGACCACCGCCGGGGCCTTGATGATGAACCATCCGCCGACGACCAGGATCAGGAGTCGGCTGACGAACATCGTCCCTTCGACGATCGGCTGGAGGTTGATCCAGACGTTGACCGTCGCCAATTCGTCATCGGAAAAGGCGACGTTCCGAGCCGAGAAGCGGTCTACCTCGCGGCCCTCTGCCGCGAAGGCCTTGACGACCTTCACACCCGGAATCGTGTCGCCGACAACGGCGGTCAATCGTGACCAGTACGTCCAGAGGCGGCCGAACAGCCGGGTCATCTTGCGGCTCTTGTAGTACGTCAGGATCGCCACGAACGGCACCGGGGCCAGTGCGATGAGCGCGAGCCGCCAGTTGACGGTGAACATGATGACCGTCGCCGCGACCATCATGAGAATGTTGCGGGCGTAGTCGACGCTGCCGAAGACGATGAAGTCCCAAAGCCGGTCGGTATCGCTGGTGACGCGGGTGATCAGCGAGCCGGTCCGGTGCTTGCCAAAGTACCGCATCGAGAGGCTGTGCAGGTGCGAGTACACCTGGTCGCGAAGGTCACGCGCGACGTACGACCCGACACTGCCGAGCAGGCGAAGCCGCGCCCAAAAGATGACCATCTGCAGGACGATCGCCCCGAGATAGAGCCCGCCCCAAAAGAGCAGGTTTCGCCCCCTCTCCGCCGTGGTCAGGCCGACCGTCGTCTGCGGGTTGATCGCCGAGTCGATGACGTACTTCGTCAGCCATTGCGGCAGCACCATCACGACACCCACCACGGCCGTCAGAATCGCGGCGACGATCAGCCGGGTTCGGTACGGCTTGGCGACGTCGAACAGCCGGAGCAGCACGCCGATGCGCGGCTTGTCGAAATCCGCCTCGACGTCGGGTCCGTCTTCGGGCGGCGGAGCGAGGTCGGGGCCGGACTCGCCTTCGAGCCGACGCTTGATCGCCTGAAGCAGCCGAGTCATCCCCAGCTTCGCCTTCTTGTGCCGACTGAACGGCAGACGAACCGACCCGCCCGACTTCAGACGCAACGTCAGGAAGTCGAGCCCCGCGGCCTCGTCCAAGTCAGCCTTCTCGACGTCTGCCAGAGACAGAAGCTGGACGCCTTGATCGTCCTCGTATTGAAGCTGCGTCGCACCGTCGGCCTCGATCAGACGCGCAACACGCCGCGCGAACCTCAGATCGTCATCGAGGTCATACGTCGCCTCGGCCACCACACGGCCGCCGGCGCGTGCCGGGTTGTCGTCGCTTGTCCGTGTCATCATGCTCCTGCTGCCGCCCACTCAAGGGCTGCCGCAAGTGAAGTCAAGACACGAAACAGGTTCGCTTCCGTGCATGCGTACGGTCGGAGATGGCCCAGCGTGTCCTGCTCGTCACCGGCGGAGCGGCCCGCGTCGGCCGGGCGGTCGCGCTGCACTTTGCCGGTCTCGGCTACGACATCGCCTTCACGTATCGCACCAGCGGCGAGGCCGCGTCGTCGCTGGCCGAGCAGGTCGATCGCCTAGGCCGCGAGTGCCTGCCGATCCGTGCCGACTTCACCGACCCCAGCGCCGCCGAGCACATCGCCGACGCCGTCGCCTCCCGGTTCGACCGGCTCGACGTCCTGCTCCACAATGCCAGCCACTACAAACCGGTCTCACTCGACGAGACGACGCCCGAGCTTCTCCGGCGCGACCTGGCGGTGCATGTCGAGACGCCGCTGTTCTTGACGCGTCGCCTTCGCCCGCTGCTCGTCGCGGCCAAGGGCACCGTGGTTGCAATGACCGACGTCGATCTGGCCCGCAGTCGACCCAGCTTCCTGACGTACCAAATCAGCAAGGCTGCCTTGGCGAACCTGATGGCCAACCTCGCCCGCGAACTGGCGCCGGACGTGACGGTCAACTGCATCGCCCCCGGCGCCGTCGCCTGGCCCGACGACATGCCGGAGGCCGACAAGGAACACTACCTGTCGCGCGTCCCGCTCGGACGCGTCGGCGAGCCCGCCGATGTCGCCGCGGCCGTGGAGTATTTGGCGACCACCGGCCGCTACGTGACCGGCGAGACGCTCCGCCTCGACGGCGGCCGACATCTGCGGTGACGCTCACCCCAACAGCCGCTTCCACCACGGCCGGCCCGACTTGCCGATGACGCTCGGCCGCTGCGGGTCGAGCACCTCGGTCACCTGCGCCTTGTCGAGCCGCTCCTCAAGGGCATCGGCCCCGTACCTGAGCTTGAAATCCATCTCGTCCTCATGGAGCGGAACGAGGGCGAAGACGTGCACGTCACGGTCGCCGATGCGGAACTGGTGAAACGTCTCCGGTAGCGTCTTGGGCCGGTACAAAATGACCCCGGCCAGACCGGCGGTGCCCTCGAAGACCTCCGGCGGGTCGCCCTGAGGAACGGTGTGCCCCTCCCAAAGCCACGTCTCGAACGTGTGCGGGAACCGTGCCAGCATCTTGAGCATGTTGATCGGCCAGAAGTAACGCTCCTGCCGCCACGGGTGATCGTCATCGACCACCGCGGTGTCGAAGCCTGGCCAATCCGGCGGCAGGCAGAGCATCAGCTCGGCGAACTCGCAGCTGCCGATGTCGATGTCGTCCCCGGGTGGCGGCCTCATCGGACGCTGGGCCATCCCGCTCGTCACGAGCGTGTAGTGCGGCCGGCTCTCCGTCGGAAGTGAGACGTGCACGTCGACGTGTACTTGATCGCTCACGAGCTCGTGCAGCACCGTTCGAGGCCCCGGCAGATGCTTGTCCAGGTGGGCGTCCATCGCCTGGATCAACGTTCCGTCCCCGACCGCCATCTCAAAAGGCCGCTCGCCGTCTTCGTATCGCCAGATCGGGTCCCCGCTGGTGGATCGCTCGACCTCGGTCTCCCACGGCTGCCGATCATCGTCGGGCTTGTCGTTCATGCAGCACCTTATGAAGTCGATGCCGGGCGACGTGACCGGCGTCTGGGGTAGCCGCGGAGCCTGCTCAAGCGAAAGAAGAGCGATTGTCGTCAGCACGGTTGCTGCGGTCGCTTGACGGGTGGCACGGCTGCCGTAGCTTGTGCGGGCCACCCTTCACGCCCGCGTCGGCTTCGGCCGCGCTCCACCAGCTGTTTGCAATGCCGAGCATCATCTACACCAAGACGGACGAAGCCCCCGCGTTAGCCACCTACTCGCTCCTGCCGATCCTGCGGCGTTTTGCCAAGGAGGCGAGCGTGACGGTCGAGCTCAAGGACATTTCCGTCGCCGCGCGGATCCTGGCGGCCTTTGCCGATCGGCTGCCGGCGGATCGACGCGTCGACGACGCCCTGGCCGAACTCGGCGAGATGGCCAAGACGCCGACGGCGAACATCGTCAAGCTGCCCAACATCTCAGCCTCCATCCCGCAACTCGTCGCGGCCATCGAAGAGCTTCAGGCCCGCGGCTACGACCTGCCGGACTTTCCCGCCGAACCCTCGACAGATGACGAACGCGAAGCCCGCCGCCGCTACGCGACGGTGCTCGGCAGCGCGGTCAATCCCGTGCTGCGCGAAGGCAACTCCGATCGCCGCGTCGCCGCGCCGGTCAAGGCCTTTGCCAAGGCCAACCCGCACTCGATGGGCAAGTGGTCCGGCGACTCCAAGACCGACGTCGCCTCCATGGCCGACGACGACTTCTTCGGCAGCGAGCAGTCGCACACCTGCCCGGCGGCGACCACCGTTCGCATCGTTCACATAGCTGAAGACGGCAGGGAGACGGTGCTCCGCGATGGCATCGAGCTGGAAGCGGGCGAGGTCATCGACGCCGCCCGGCTGCGGGTCGCTGCGCTGCGGACGTTCCTCGGCGAAGCGATGGACGAAGCCAAGGCCAAGGGCGTGCTGTTTTCGCTCCACCTCAAGGCCACGATGATGAAGGTCAGCGACCCGATCCTCTTCGGCCACTGCGTCGAGGTCTTCTTCGGCGACGCCTTCGATAAGCACGCCGACACGCTCGACAAGCTGGTGCAGACGCGACCAACGGCCTGGGCGACGTGCTGGCGAAGCTCGATCGACTCGATGCCCAGACAAAGGCGTCGATCGAGCAAGACATCGCCGCCTGCTACGACGCCCGACCCGACCTGGCCATGGTCGACAGCGATCGCGGCATCACCAATCTGCACGTCCCGAGCGACGTCATCATCGACGCCTCCATGCCGGCCATGATCCGCAGCTCCGGGCAGATGTGGGACCAGGAAGGCAAGACACAAGACACCTTGGCGGTCATTCCGGATCGCTCGTACGCGGGCGTCTACCAGGCGGTCATCGACAACTGCCGCGAGCACGGCGCCTTCGACCCGGCCACGATGGGCAGCGTCGCCAACGTCGGCCTCATGGCCGAAAAAGGCCGAGGAATACGGCAGCCACGACAAGACCTTCGAAGCACCCGCCGCCGGTCGGGTTCGCGTGCTCGACGCGGACGGCAGCGTGATCTTCGACCACGACGTGGCCGAGGGTGACGTGTGGCGCATGTGTCAGACGAAGGACGTGGCGATCCGCGACTGGGTCAAGCTCGCCGTGACGCGTGCCCGCGCCAGCGACACGCCGGTCGTCTTTTGGTTGAACAACGAGCGAGCCCACGACGCCGAGCTGATCAAGAAGGTCGACGCGTACCTGCCGGAGAACGACGTGACCGGCCTCGACGTCCAGATCCTGCCGCCGATCGAGGCGACGAAGCACGCGCTCGATCGCTGCCGCCAGGGCAAGGACACGATCAGCGCGACCGGCAACGTGCTGCGGGATTACCTGACCGACCTGTTCCCGATCCTCGAACTGGGCACAAGTGCAAAGATGCTCTCGATCGTCCCGCTCCTGGCAGGCGGTGGTCTGTACGAGACCGGAGCCGGCGGCAGTGCGCCCAAGCACGTGCAACAGCTCGTCCGCGAAGGTCACTTCCGTTGGGACTCGCTGGGCGAGTTCCTCGCGTCGGCCGTCTCGATGCGCGACCTCGGCGAGAAGGAGAACCTGCCGCAACTCGTCGTGATCGCCGAAGCGTTGGACGAAGCGACTACCAAGCTGCTCAACGAGGGCAAGAGCCCGCTCCGCCGCGTCGGCGAGATCGGCACGCGTGTCAGCCACTTCTACCTCGCCCTCTACTGGGCACGGGCTCTGGCGACGCAAGAGACGGATGCCGCGTTGCAGGCGAAGTTCAAGCCGTTGGCTTTGCGACTTGCCGAGGCGGAAGCGACCGTGATGGCCGACATCGACGCCGTGCAAGGCAAGCCGTCGGACCTGGGCGGCTACTACCTTTTTGATGACGCCAAGGCCGAGGCCGCCATGCGGCCCAGCCGCGCGTTCAACGAGGCGCTGGCTTCCTGATGGCGGACCTGCTCAACGCCCCGGTCCTCTTCTTCGCGCTGGGCGTCTTTGCATGCCTCGTGCGGTCGGACCTGGACGTCCCCCAGCCGATACCGAAACTGCTGAGCCTCTATCTGCTCATCAGCATCGGCCTCAAGGGAGGCGTCGAACTCCGGGCGGCCCAGGCGTCGCCGGAGGTGTTGGCGGGGCTCGGTTCCGCGGTCGCGCTGTCGATCGCGGTGCCGATCTGGACGTTCTTCCTCCTGCGGCGACGGCTCGGATCCACCGACGCCGCCGGCGTCGCGGCGACCTACGGCAGCATCTCTGCCGTCACCTTCATCATCGCCGTCAGCTTCCTCGAAGGACGCAGCGTCGACTACGGCGGACACATGGTCGCCGCCATGGCACTCATGGAATCGCCGGCCATTATCGTCGGCCTCCTGCTGGCACGTCGATTCGCCCAGACCAACGGCAAGACCGACGACGCCAAACGCCGCTTCGTCGGCAGCATCGCACCAGACGCCTTCGGCTCTCCCGCATCGCCCGATACCGAACCCGACCCGCCCCCCTTCCGATGGGGGCCGCTGGCACACGAAGCCTTCTTCAACAGTGCGGTGCTGGTCCTGATCGGTTGCCTCGGCATCGGCGCCGCAATCGGTCGCGACGGCTTTGCAGACCTCGCACCCTTCGTCGCCGAGCCGTTCAAGGGCGTGCTGTGCCTCTTCCTGCTCGACATGGGCCTGCTGGCCGCCAGGCGGCTGGGCGACTTGCGCCGGGCCGGGGTCGTCGCGATCGGCTTCGGACTCCTGGCCCCGCCGATTCACGCGGCCCTGGGCATCGGCATCGCGTATGTCACCGGGCTGGGTCAGGGCGACGCGTTGCTCCTGGCCGTCCTTGCCGGCAGTGCCAGCTACATCGCCGTCCCTGCCGCCTTGCGACTGAGCCTCCCGGCGGCGAATCCGAGCCTCTTTGTCCCGATGTCGCTGGGCCTGACCTTCCCCTTCAACGTCGCCGTTGGCATTCCGCTCTACTGGCGGGTGATTTCGCTTCTCTGGCCTGCCGCGGGATAGCCGCCGATGGGTAAATCAGGCAATGTGCCGACACAAGGTCCAGCCGTGCACATTGCCTACCTCGTCAATCAGTACCCGCAGCCGAGCCAGTCCTTCATCCGACGAGAGATCGCCGGCCTCGAAGCTCTGGGCCACACCGTCAGCCGGTTCACCCTCCGCCGGTACGACGGCAACCTGCCCGACCCGCGTGACGAGGCGGAGCGACGGAAAACCAAGGTCGTCCTGGAGCGAGGTGCCCGAGGGCTAGCCGGCGACGTGGTGTCGGCCGCGGCCTCCGGACCGGCGGCGGCGGCATCATCGGCACTTGCGGCGTGGCGGGCGTCGCGAAAGGTCTCCCAACGCCGGGCCGTCTATGGCGTCTACTTTGCCGAAGCGGCCGCGCTCAAACGCATGCTCGATGCCGCCGGCGTCGATCATCTGCACGCCCACTTCGGCACCAACTCCGCAGAAGTCGCACGCCTGTGCCGACGCCTCGGCGGACCGCCCTTCAGCTTCACCTGCCACGGCCCCGAAGAATTCGATCAACCGATCGCCCTCGACCTTGGCGGCAAGGTCGCCGAAAGTCGCCTTCGCCGTCGCAGTCAGCAGCTTCGGCCGAAGCCAACTCTGGCGGTGGACCGACTACGAGCACTGGGACAAGGTCCGCGTCGTCCACTGCGGCGTCGACGAGACCTTCCTCGAAGAGATCGATCCGCCGGCGGTTAAAGAAAACAGCCGGTCGTTCTGTTGCGTCGGCCGGTTGGCGGAGCAGAAGGGTCAGCTTGTGCTTGTCCGCGCTGCCGGGCTGCTGAGACGCGAGGGTCTCGACTTCCACATTGATCTCGTCGGCGAAGGCCCGATGCGGCCGGTGCTGGAGGCGGAGATCGCCCGTCTTGATCTTGCCGGCCACGTCACGCTCCACGGCCTGGCCTCGGGGGACGCGGTCAGGCAGCACATGCTCGATGCTCGGGCGACGGTCTTGCCGAGTTTTGCCGAGGGGTTGCCCGTCGTGCTGATGGAGTCGCTGGCCCTGGCCAGGCCTTGCGTGGCGACGACGGTGGCCGGCATTCCAGAGCTGGCCACGCCCGATAACGGCTGGCTGGTCCCGCCCGGCGACGCCGAGGGATTGGCCGCGGCGATGCGGGAGGTGCTTTTGGCGGATGCTTCCGAGCTGGCTACGAAAGGTTTGACCGGCCGCGCACGAGTTCAAGAGCGGCATGACGCCTCCAGAGAGGCAGTCGTTCTTTCCAAGTTCATCGAAGAAGCGGGCGCAGGCACTGGCGGAACCAGTCGAGGCGCGCCATGATGACATCCCGGCGCCGTGGGCGTGTGGGTATCGGAACGGGCTTGACCCCCGCCAGGGACGAACCGATATGAGATGAACGTGGCGATGGCGTTGCGGCGTCGTGCCGTTAGCCGGGCCACGGGTCGTAGGCTTGCCAGCGCCTGCCGAACGTGATTGCGCTCGATATCATCCTCCTTGTGCTTGCTGCCGCCGTCGCCGTGCCGGCAGCAGTACTCGCATTCGAGGTTGCCGCGTCGCTCTTGCCGCGACGAAAGCCCCACATTTGCACTGAAGAAGAACGACCCAGCGTCGCCGTCGTCGTGCCGGCGCACAACGAAGAACAACTGCTTCCCCGGACCCTGGCCTCGCTCCAGGAGGGGCTTCGGGAAGGAGACAGGCTGGTCGTCGTCGCCGACAACTGCTCCGACGCCACCGCCGCCGTGGCAAGACAGGCGGGAGCGGAATGCGTCGAGCGACACGACGACCAGCATCGCGGAAAGGGATATGCCCTGGATGCGGGCGTCAAGCACCTGACGGCGTCAGGTTCAATGCCGGACGTTGTTGTCTTCAACGATGCAGACGTCGTCGCCGCCCCGGGGGCCGTCGCGATGTTGGCGTGTCAGGTCAAGCGGACGGGCATGCCGGCCCAGGGGTGCTACCTCATGACGGCACCGGATCTGGCCGACCGGCAAGACCTGGTCAGCCGGTTCGCGCTGGTCCTCAAGAACTACGTCCGCCCGCTCGGCCTGGACCGCATGGGCTTGCCATGCCCGCTCTACGGCAGCGGTATGGGCTTCCCGTCATCGCTTGCCCGCACCATGCCGCTGGCCACGGGCGACCTCGTTGAAGACATGCGGCTCGGCCTGCACCTGTGTAAAGCGGGCATCGGCCCACGATTCTGCCCCCAGGCCGAGTTCCTTGGCGAACTGCCCGCCGATGACGGCGATGCCGCCAATCAGCGACGCCGCTGGGAGCACGGCCACATGAGCGTGCTGCTCGCAACGCCCGCCCTCTTCGCCAAAGGCGTGCTTCGGGCCAGCCCGCGGATGATCGCTGCCGCGCTCGACCACGCGGTCCAGCCGCTCATCGTCCTGGCGTCGGGACTGCTGGTCATGGCCGCCATCGTCGGGTTGCGACTCCTACTCGGCCCGACGACGACGCTTGCCGCGACCGCCTCCGCCTTGTCGGTGGGCGGCTTGCTCCTGCTCACCTTTGCCATCGCGGCCACATGGATCGGCCACCTTCGCGGACAGATTCCGGCCTCGTCGCTCTTGGGCCTTCCGTCGTACGTGGTCAAACGCGTGCCGAACCAAGCCGCCTTCGTCTTCCGCCGGCAACGCGATTGGGTCCGCACGCCCGCGCGCCGACGAGCGCCTGCCCGACGCACCCGCCGCCGATCGGCTGTAAGCCGAACTCACGGCGGCCCCAGACGTACGATCGGGCCGTGCCGGGTCCGTCGCTTCTTGATCGCCTGAAAGACATCCCGCTGGCGGTCGTCGATGTCGAAACGACCGGCGCCAGCCCCCGCTTCGGCGACCGTGTGACCGAAGTCGGCATCGCCCGCTACGAACAGGGCGTTGGCCGGACGGACTATGCGTGGCTGGTCGATCCTGGCAAGCCGATCCCGCCGGGCATCGTGAGGCTCACCGGCATCACGGACGAGATGGTCACGGGTCAGCCGACATTCGCCGACCGGCTGGGCGACATCGCCGCCGGCTTGCGTGACGCGGTGGTCATCGGGCACAACGTCCGGTTCGATCTCGGCTTCATCGCCGCCGAGTTTCGCCGGGCCGGGACGACGCTGGCCAACGAGTTGGGCAACCCGCAGGTGCTCGACACGGTGCTCATCGCCCGCCGACGTTTCGGCCGGGGCGGCAACGGTTTGCAGAAGCTCTCGCGACGCTTGGGCGTCGTGCCGACGGACGCCCACCGCGCCCTCGCCGATGCCGTGACGACGGGTCAGGTCCTGGAGATTCTGCTCGAGCCCTGGGGCGGTTTCGGCTGCACGCTGGTGGATGCCGTCAATGCCCAGGGCGGGCCGATCGCACTATCCAAAGAGGACGAGGCCGACGACCTGCCGCTGGAACTCGCAGAAGCTCTTTCCTGCCGCGGCCGGGTGCGGATGACGTACCTCGACGCCCGCCTCAAGGAGAGCGTTCGCGACATCGAGCCGATCGAGATCCGCCGGTTCCGGGGGACGGCCACGCTCATCGCGCACTGCTGCCTGCGCGACGACCGACGCACGTTCAAGCTCGACCGAATCGTCCGGGTCGAACGCGTCGCCTCGTAACGTCAGCCGGCGTTCGCGAAGCCGTCGAGGTTCCGGCGAAGCCACTCATTCTGATCGCCGGCCCAGCCTTCGGTGCTGAAGACCTCGATCTCGTTGAACCCGCTGAAGCCCGCCGCCTCGACCCTCCGTCGGATGCCGCGAACGTCGATGCATCCTTCGCCGACGACGCCGCGATCGAGCAGGAAGTCACGCGTCGGCACACGCCAGTCGCACGCGTGGAATGCGAACAGTCGACCGAGTTGGCCGCACCGGTCGATCTCGGCGTTCAGGTCCGGGTCCCACCAGACGTGATAGACGTCCGCCGCGACGCCGACGGACTTGCTGCCGACGGCTTCGGCGATGTCGGTCGCTTCCTTCATCCGGTTCACGCAGGACCGCGTGTCGGCGTACATCGGGTGCAACGGCTCGATCGCCAGTTTGACGCCGTTCGGCTTCCGCGTGCGGCACGACGGCCGCGATGCCGTCGGCGACTCGCTTTCGCTGATCGACCAGCGGCTCGCCCGGCGCGGACCCGACGACCAGCACCACCATCTCCGCCCCGATAGCCGCGGCTTCGTCGATGCAGGTGCGATTGACGTCAGCCGCGTCGGCCTCGTGGAAGAACCCGCCGCGGACGAGTGCCGGCACCTTGAGCCCGCTGCCGCCGATGATGCGGGCGGCTTCATCGACGCCCGCCTCTTCGATCTTGTCACGCCACACACTGATGCCGCCACAGCCCGCGGCGGCGTAGGCGTTGCAGCATTGGGCCAGCGACCACGGCTTGCAGGTGATGGTGTGCGGCGCAACGCGAGCAAAATCACTCATGACAGCTCCGGGACGTCGACCCACGTGCGGTCGCTTGCACTCTTGACGCCCAGCTCCGCCAACTGCACGCCCTTGGCCCCTTCGCGCAGCGTGTACGGGAACGGCTCGTCGAGCGCGACGTGCCGCAGGAACGCTTCCCACTGAATCTTGAACGCGTTGTCGTACTCCGTGGCCGAGGGCATTTGTCGACCAGTTCTCGTAGAAGTCGATCGGCTGCGGGATGTCCGGGTTCCAGACGGGCTTGGGCGTCATCGATGCGTGCTGCACGTGGCACTCGCGAAGGCCGGCGACGGCGCTGCCGTGGGTGCCGTCGACCTGGATCGTCAGCAGGTCGTCGCGTCGCACGCGGGTGACCCAACTGCTGTTGAATTGAGCCACGGTGCCCTCCGGCACGTTGTGCCCGCCGGCGAGTTCGAAGATGGCGTACGCGCTGTCGTCGGCGGTTGCCTTGTAGGTCTTGCCGGCTTCGTCGCGACGCTCGGGCAGGTCGGTCCGCATCGTCGCGACGAGCCGCTTCACCGGGCCGAAGGTGTGCTCGAGGACGTACTGCCAGTGGCAGAACATGTCGATGATGATCCCGCCGCCGTCTTCGGTGCGGTAGTTCCAGCTCGGCCTTTGGATCGGCTGGTCGGCGATGTCGCCGGCGAAGACCCAGTAGCCGAACTCGCCACGGATGCTCAGGATTTCGCCGAAGAAACCCTGGTCGATGAGCTGCTTGAGCCGACGAATGCCCGGCAGCCAGAGCTTGTCCTGCACGACGCCGTTCTTGATGCCCGCGTCTTCGGCGAGCTTGGCAAGCCGCAACGCCTCTGCCGTCTCGATGGCGGTCGGCTTCTCGCAGTAGACGGCCTTGTTGGCGTCGCATGCCATCTCGACGAACTTGCCGCGGAGCTGCGTGGCCGAGGCGTCGAAGACGATGTCACAGTCGTCGCTCTTGATCGCCGCTTCGACGTCCGTCGTGTACTTCTCGACGCCATACTTGGTGGCCAGTGCCTTGAGCTTGTTCTCGTTTCGCCCGGCAAGGGTGGGCACGGGCATCAGCGTCAGCTCGGGCGACACCTGGATGCCGCCTTGCTCGCGAATGGCGAGGATGGAGCGGACAAGGTGCTGGTTGGTTCCCATGCGACCCGTCACGCCGTTCATCACGATGCCGATCTCTTTCGTGCTCATGGCCAGAACCTTACGAGAGGCGACACGCGATGCTTGTGCGCATCGGGCCGTTATCATGCGACGTGCGGGTCGCGGCGGAACTGGTCCGGCGTCTGGCCGACGTGGCGGGTGAACCACCGGCTGAAGGCGCTGGCGTGGGCGAATCCCACAGCCGCTCCGGTCGCTCCTGCCGTCGAACCGTCGCCGGCGAGCAGAGCCTTGGCCCGCTCGAGACGGACGGCATTGGCAAAGTCGCCGGGCGAGCAGCCGAAGTGGTCGCGGAACCGCCTGACGAAGTGGCGGCGCGAGAGATGCGCCGCGGCCGCGAGCTCGTCGAGCGCGGCGGCTTGCCTTGCGTCACCTGGATGAGACGCACGGCATCTGCGAGATCGCGGGCGTCGTCGACGGTCGACGCATCGACGGCTGACACGTCTCGCACCGGCCATAGCGCCAGCAGCTCCGCCACGATCGCCAGCAACCGTGGTGGTCGATCTTCGCCATAGTTCGGCAAATGCTGCGAGCTTTCGAGCCAGTCGAACCAGCTGCAGAGTCCACGGCCGTCGTTGCATGGGTCTTGGCCCAGACCTGCTGCCGAACGACCGACGACAGCTGCTCGACCGTGATCTTCAGGTGCCACCGCCTGCCACCTGTCAGGTGGTAGCCGTGCTCGCGACCCGGGTAGTGCGTCAGAAGCAGCGTGTCGGCAACCTCACGTGTCTCGCCGTCGCACATGACGGTGCCGTGGCATCCGACGAGGAGGTCGAGCTGCAACTCTCTGTGATGGCGGTGTGGGCGGATCGTGAACGTCCGTCACGTCCGCGGCGACGACTTCTCGCAGAAGCTCGGTCCGACGAAACAGGTCACCGCACAGCTGCCGGATTGCTGCCTGGGTCTCGGTGCGAGCCGACATGCTTGGTGTTGTACCATTTAGCCGTTCGGGCCGCGACCGCTGCACATGCATTGCTCCGTTGAAGTACGCTGCGGGCATGATTCAGGTCGACGAACAACTTTCGCCAAGCGACCTGCTGCCCGGCGATCGACCGCATGTGGTCGCTCAGCGGCGAGAAGATCAAAAGCATCGACAAGAGCGAGACGCTGCGACGGCCAAGACGCCGGTCGTCACGCGTCGACGGCAAGTACGAGCCGCAGGGCTGGACCGAGTGGACGCAGGGCTTTGCCAGTTCGGCTCAGCGGTGCTGCAGTTCGACGCGACCGGCGACGACGACGCCTTGCAGATCGGCTGGAAAGGCACGCGAAACGAGATGCACTACTCACGTCAGCCACAACGGCGTGCACGATCACGGGTTCAACAACCTCAGCACCTACGGCAACCTGCTCCGCCTCGGCCGCGAGGGACGGTTCGACATGTGCGAGGACGAGGCGGCGTTTTACACGCTCGCCCTGCAGGTCAGCGGCGCGGTGCAGGCCGGCCGGTGGACGAAGACGGCAGACGGCGGCGGGTTCATCCACTCGTTCAACGGGCCGCAGTCGCTGTTCGTCGACACGGTCCGGTCGTGCCGCATCCTGGCGGTCAGTCACCTGCTCGGCCATCGAGCCGCTGGGCGAGCAGGACGAAGCCGCTGGATCTGCCGCGTCGGCTTCGCGAGCACCTGAAGAAGACGGCCGAGTACAACGTCTTCTACGGCGAAGGTCGCGACATTTACGACACTCCGCGGCCGAACCGTGCACGAGACGCTTTGGAACCCGGTCAGCGGCAAGTATCGCTGCCCGTCGACCCAGCAGGGCTACAGCGCCTTCAGCACCTGGACCCGCGGCCTGGCCTGGGCGATGGCGGCTACGCGGAACAGCTCGAACTCGCCAAGCTCCGCCCGGAGCTTTACGACGACGAGCTCGTCGCCCTCATGACCAAGGCCGCCGAGGCGACGTGCGACTTCTACATCGAGCACACGCCGACGGACGGCGTGCCGTACTGGGACACGGGTGCCCCGGGCCTTGTTCATCTTGGCGATTATCTTGATCGCCCTGCCGAGCCGGACAACGACCACGAGCCGGTCGACTCCTCTGCCGCGGCCATCGCGTGCCAGGGCCTGGTCCGCCTCGGCCGGTCACCGGACGACTCGAAGTACCTGGCCACCGGATTGACCGCTTCGAAGCGGCTTCTCGAAGACCCGTACCTCTCGACGGACGGCGGTCACGAGGGCCTGCTGCTTCACTCGATCTACCACCGGCCCAACGGCTGGGACTACACGCCCGCCAACTCGAAGATTCCGCGCGGCGAGGCGTGCATGTGGGGCGACTACCACCTTCGCGAGGCCGCGTTGCATGTGCAGCGGATCGCGAAGAATGAGCCGTACTACACGTTCTTTGGCTGCGTGAAGGAGCTTGCCCATGAGTGATCGACGCGTTGTCATCGTCACCGGCGGGAGTCGGGGCATCGGGCTGGGCATCGCCCGCGAGTTGATTCGCGACGGCTGCGACGTCGTCATCAACGGCAGACGTCCGCCGGAGGACGTGGCAGACACGGTCGCGGATCTCAAATCAGGCGGCGGCGAGGTGCTGTACGTCGCGGCCGATGTCGGCTCGGCGGAGGATCGCCAGCGACTGGTCGATGAGACCGTCTCCCGCTTCGGCCGGATCGACGGGCTCGTCAACAACGCCGGTGTCGCGCCGAACGTCCGGGCGGATCTGATGGAAGCCGGCGAAGAAAGTTTTGATCGGCTGATCGCTATCAACACCAAGGGGCCCTACTTCCTGACGCAGGCGATCGCCCGGCAGATGCAGAAGCAGCACGAGGCCGATGCGTCGTGGCGTGGGAGCGTCGTGTTCGTCACGAGCGTCAGTGCGACGGTCGCCAGCATCAATCGCGGCGATTACTGCCTGAGCAAGGCGGCGCTGGCGATGGCGGTGAAGCTCTGGGCGACGCGGCTGGCGGAGATGAACGTCGGCGTCTACGAGGTTCGCCCGGGCGTCATCAAGACGGACATGACCGCGGGCGTGACGTCGAAGTACGACGCGCTGCTCGAAGAGGGCCTGGCCGTGGAGCGTCGCTGGGGCCTGCCCGAAGACGTGGGCCGGGCGGTCTCGCCGCTGGCGTGTGGGCGGATGAGTTATGCGACGGGCAGCGTGCTGCACGTGGACGGCGGGTTGACGATCCCGCGGCTGTGAGATGCGGCCGTGAGGCGATCGGCGGGTTCCTAGTGTGGCACCCGCATGGCTGAATCCGTCGCAGAAGCCAGTGCCCGCTCACCGTCGCCACCCGTGCAGGAGCCGAGGGCGACTCCCGACGCCGTTGGCGACGATCAACGGCTGGCTCGATGATTTTGGCGACTTCTGCCTGTTCGCCTGGCAGGTCTTCGCCTACACCGCCAGCGGGTTGTTCCGCGGGCAGGCGATGCGGGGTCTGCTCACGCAGATGTACGAGGTGGGCGTCAAGAGCGTGCCGGTCGTGGGCGTGACGGGGGCGTTCATCGGCATGGTGATGGCGATCGAGAGCTTTGCGCAGTTCGTCGCCATCGGTCAGGAAGAACGCATCGGCAGCGTCATCGGGCTGACCGTCGTCAAGCAGATCGGGCCGGTGCTGGCGGCGATGATGCTCGCCGGTCGCGTCGGTCGGGCGCTGACGGCGGAGCTGGGCACCATGAACGTGACCGAGCAGCTCGACGCCCTGCGGGTCATGGGCAGCGATCCGATCCGGTATCTCGTGGTGCCGCGGTTCGTGGCGTGCGTGATCCTGACGCCGATCTTGACGGTCTACAGCGACGTCCTGGGCATTCTCGGCGGCTGGGCGATCGCGACGCGGGCACTGGGCATCTCGCCCGAGGCGTACTGGCAAAACAGCGCCTTCGGCATCGACACGTGGCAGCTGATGGAGGGCCTGTTCAAGAGCATCTTCTTCGGCGGGGCCATCGGGTTGATCAGCTGCTACAAGGGCTTTACCTGTGGCAGCGGTGCCAGCGGCGTGGGCAAGGCGTGCACGGAAGGGTTCGTGCAGAGCTTCGTGGCGATCATCATTCTCAACTTCTTCTTCGCCAAGCTGCTTCGCGATGTCTACGAGGGCCGGTTCGGGCCGCCGGAGAGCGTTTTCTAAGACCGCAGGACCTGAGAAGAAGCTGAGCCAGACTGTCCAGATCCTTTCCCTTGTGGCTCAGCTTTTCGGCTTCCGATACCCGCCATGTCCCTCCTTCGCTTAGTCAACCTTCACAAACGATTCGGCTCGCTCGTCGTGCTCGACGGGGTCAATCTGGAGGTCGAAGAAGGCAAGACGCTCGTCATCCTCGGCGCGAGCGGCAGCGGCAAGAGCGTGATGCTCAAGCACATCGTCGGCCTGCTCAAACCCGACGCGGGCGAAGTCTGGTTCGAAGACGTCCGCATCGATCAGCTCGGCCGGCGTGAGCTGGAGAAGAAGCGAACGGAAATGGGCTTCCTCTTCCAACAGGGAGCGCTCTTCGACTCGCTGACGAACCTGGAAAACGTCGTCTTCCCGCTGAAAGAGCACACCAAACTCCCACACCTCGAGGCACAAGCGCGGGCCCAGCGAATGCTCGAAATGGTCGGGTTGCCCGACGTCGGCAACAAGATGCCGTCACAAGTCTCCGGCGGCCAACGCAAGCGCGTCGCCCTGGCTCGGGCGATCGTGATGGAGCCGAAGGTCATCCTCTACGACGAGCCAACGACCGGCCTCGATCCGATTCGCAGCGACGTCATCAGCGAGGTCATCCTCAAGCTACGCAACGAGCTGGATGCCACGAGCATCGTCGTCACGCACGACATGGCCAACGCGTTCAAAGTCGCCGACCGACTCGTCATGCTGCACGAGGGCCAGGTGCGCTTCGACGGCACGGTCGACGAGATTCGGCAGTCGCAAGACCCGGTGGTCGGGCGGTTCGTCCGCGGCGAGGCCGACGAACGCGAGCTCGGCGGCCTCCGTCACAGCGACGGCCCCAGGCCACGGTTGACCATGAACACGCGCCGGTAACCAGCCTGCGTCACCGCACGACACGACCCGACGCGTTGCCCGCGGCGAGACGCTCGACCTCGGGCCGGGTCGCGTAGTTGATGTCGCCCTCGGTCGAGTGGGCCAAACAGGACGCGGCGACGGCAAAGCGAATCGCGTCGGCGGGGGCGGACAGGTCCGGCGTGTTGAGCGCGAAGATCAAACCCGCGGCGAAGCTGTCACCGCCGCCGACGCGATCGACGATGTCGCGAATCTCGTAAGGCCTGTACGTGCCGTCGCTCATCGGTGCGAAATGCTCGGCATCGTCGGCGACGTCGTAGAGCATGGCGCCCCAGTTGTTGTGCGACGCGCTGATGCTCTCGCGAAGCGTGATCGCGATCCGCTTGACGTTGTCGAACTGCCCGGCGATGGCGCGGGCGACCTGCGGGTACTTGCCGATGTCGATCGCCCCGCTGGCGAAGTCGTTGCCCTCGATCTCGATGCCCAGCACGTCCGAAGCATCCTCTTCGTTGGCGATGACGTGATCGACGTACGGCAAGATCTCCCGCATGCATCGGCCGGCGAGCGTCTTGGCGTCGGTGCCCGGCTCCCAATCCCAGAGCTTCTTGCGGAAGTTCAAATCGCACGACACGGCCAGCCCTGCTTCGGAGGCGACGCGGGCGGCTTCTTTGGTTGCTTCGAAGGCCTCCCGCGACAGCGCGGGCGTGATGCCGGACAGGTGCAGCCAGCCGGCGTCGGCGAGGGCGGATTGCCAGTTGTACCCGTCTGCCCCGGTCGCGGCGACGGCACTGTGGGCGCGGTCGTAGACCACGTTGCTGGGCCGCTGGTTGGCCCCCTTTTCCAGGAAGTAGAGACCCAGTCGGCCCGCGTTGGTGCGGAGGACGTGCGACGTGTCGACATCGAGGCCGCGAAGCGTTGCGAGGCAGGCGTCGGCGACGGGGTGCGTCGGCAGTGCGGAGACGAAGCGCGTCGGATGGCCGAGGATGGCGATGGAGGCCGCGACGTTGGCCTCGGCCCCGCCGAAGGTCATCTCCATCGGCCCGGGCAGGCCTTGGGCGAATCGCACATATCCCGGCGGGCAGAGCCGCCCCATGATCTCTCCGAAGGTGACGATCGTCTTCATGCCGACACCGTATCGCCCGACATGATCTGCTTGGCACGCGTCGACCGCGTCCGAGGCGTTCTGCGTGATACCGGGCCAGTCACCGGCGGCGATCATCGGCTTGGGGGCGATCCACGACCCGCCCACGGCAGGCACGATCGGCAGGCTCAAGTAGTCGCCGAAGCTCTCGTGACGCAACCCGCCCAGCGGCACGTACGACAGCCCCAGGTGGAGATAAGGCGCAGCCATCGACGTCAGGTGCTTGGCCCCGCCGGACGTTTCGGCCGGGAAGAACTTGAGCAGCTTTCGCCCGTGCCGGACGGCCACCTCGATGTCGCTGGGCGTCGCGATGCCTGGGATGAACGGCAACTTCGCGTCGGCAGCGGCGCGGAGCACCTCGGCACTGCAGCCGGGGGCCAGGGCGAAGTCGCCGCCGAGATCTTTGGCTTGGCGGGCTTGTTCGGGAGTTAGAACGGTACCGAGGCCCAGGAGCATGTCGGGCCGATGCTTCTTGAGTCGGGTCGCGGCTTCGATGGACGCGGGCGTCCGCAGCGCCAGCTCGACAGCCCGCAAGCCGCCATCCCAGAGGGCGTCGGCGAGCGGTTCGGCATGGTCGGCGTCGTCGAGGACGACCACCGCCAGCACCCCCGCGGCAGAGAGGGCATCGAAGATCTTGCGGTCGGCGTCTTCAGTCATCGCCGACATCATGGCGATGAAGCCTGCGCTAGTCGAGGACGATGACCTTCTCGAGAATCAAATGGTTCCGCCCGCGATACTCCGTCACCCGGCCTGTCACGCGGAACCGACGATTCGGGCGACGTGCTGACGGCCCGCTCGACGGCCATCAGGTTGAGGTTCGCCACCAGCTTCATCGGCGGATCGATCATCGAGGCCGGCGTGTCGCCGTCGGAGGCGAAGACGAAGATCAGGCTGTCGTCGTCCAACTGCCGGCATCGGCCGACGCGGTTGACGACGAAGGTGCCTTCGCGAAGCAACTGCGACGCATCGGCATCGGGCATCCGGAACTGGGCCCCGTCGACGGCGTCGTCGGGCGTCGCCTGGGTGGTCGGGTCACTGCCCAGGAGGCGATCGAGGATGGCATCGCTGGGGTCTTGCAGCGAGTGGGTGGTCGGGGTGACGCTCTGCTTCTGAACCGGCTTCTCGTCGCGAACCTGCTCCGCCAACGCCACGCCTGCTCCGGCGCCCAGAAGCAGCACGCAAGCGGCGGCTATCGGACGGACGAGGGTGGATAGGCGTGGGTTGGGGGCGTTCATCGTGGGTTGCGGTTGGCGTGTGCGTGAACGCTACAATTCAGGTTCTGCGGGGGCGAACCCTTTTTCGAGACAGGTGGCCTATTCTGTCCCCCTGCCGGACGCCGTTAAGGCGACCGCCTCGCCGCCAGGGGCGGCCGGGCCGAGGCAAGGGTCGATCGTGAACCGGGTCAGGTCCGAGAGGAAGCAGCCCTAAGCGTCCTCGGCTCTGTGCCCTCGCTCCCCGGCCGTCCCTGGCGGCGACGCGGTTGGCGGGTGCTTGTTCGGCGAGACTTTGCAAGGCCGTTTCCATCGAACGCCCGCGCCGGTACCCTGCCGCCGCGTCATGAGGCTCGTCGTTGTTGCCAATCTCCAGAAGATGCGCGTCCGCCCCGCCGCGGACGAGCTGATCGATTGGCTCAAGCGCGATCACGGCGATCGTGTCGACATCGTCGGCCTTGATCCGGACGGCGACAAGCACTCGGCCGCGGAGTTCGCCAAGCTCGGCATCGAGCCGCTCGACCTGGCCACGGTCGAGGCGGACGTCATTCTGGTCCTCGGCGGCGACGGCACGCTCCTGTCGGTCGCCCGGAGATTGCAGGGTCGGCCGATTCCGGTCATGGGCGTCAACTACGGGAGGCTCGGCTTCCTGGCAGACTTCCGGCCCGACGAAGTTCGCCACCACTTCACCGCCCTGCTCGAAGGTCGACTGACGACCAGCAATCGGCTGATGCTCGATGTCAGCGTGGTATCGGCGAGCGAGACGTGCGACCTCAACGACGACGACGCCGTCGCCGAGAAACGGCGGTTTCATGTGCTGAGCCTCAACGATGCGGTCATCAACGCCGGGCCGCCGTTTCACATGGTGGAGCTGGACCTCGGCACGGACGGCGACTTTGGCGTGAAGGTGCACGGCGACGGGATGATCGTCGCGACGCCCTCGGGCAGCACCGCGTACAACGTCAGCGCCGGCGGCCCGATCTTGAATCCGCCGCTGGACGGCTTCTGCCTGACGCCCATCGCGCCGCACAGCCTGAGCTTTCGCCCGGTCATCGTCCCGAGCACGGCCCGCGTGATGATCATCGCGGCGAAGGTCAATCGCGGGACGACGCTCGTCTGCGACGGTGCCGACTGCACGCGGCTCAAGGTGGGCGACCGCGTCGTGATCCGCCGGGCGATGCGGGATTTGCTGCTCATCGAGAACCCGACAAGCCGCCGGTGGGACGCCCTGGCGGGCAAGCTGCACTGGGCCAAGACGCCCAAGTACAACGAGGCGGATTAGGTTCGTTCAGCCTGTGACGGATGTCCGTTTGCGCCGCGTAAAGTTTAGGGCCAACCGATCATTGCCCGACCAATTTTGCTTGAGGTGCCCGTCCTGCTGGTGCAGGATGTCGTCTCACATGTCGAACCCCCGAAGCAAAATCGAGTCGCTCGAACCACGCCGCCTTCTCTCCGTCACGCTGGACGCGAGCTACGGCACCGCGAGCCCAGAGGGCGTGGGTGTGCTCGACTGGGAAGCGGCCGACGCCGAGACCACCGTCGACGTCGACCTCCTCTCCGACGGCGGCACGCTGCTCGCCCTGTCGACCACCAACGGCGGGCCGACGCTCATCCGACTCGATGCTGCCGGTCAACGCGTCTCCTCTTTCGGCGACGACGGCCTTCTCCGGCTCGACGATCCGGGGCTCGGCTTCATCGCCGAGGTGGTGCCGGACAGCGACGGCACGTTCGACGTGCTCGTCGACGGGCCGGGCGTTTCGAGTGTCTACTTCACGCTCGATGCCTCGGGCAACGAGGTCGCGAACAGCCGAATCACCGTTTCTGAGCTGGGCCCCTTCGACATGGCGGCTCTGCCCGGGGGCGATCGTGTCGTCGTGACGGATCGCGAGATCCTTCGCCTGAACGGCGACGGCTCGTTCGACACCTCCTTCGGCGGCGGTGACGGCATCATCGAGTTCGAACCGCCGAGCGGAGCGAACAACTTTACCTTCTTTCGCCCGCAAGCCGTCGAAGTCGACAGCTCGGGCCGAATCGTCGTCGTCGGTCATGAAGCCCAGGTGACCACCGGCAACGACCAAGGCCAGGTCCGTCGCTACACCGCGACGGGCAGCCTCGACGCTTCCTTCGGCAGCTCCGGGATTGCCGAGCCGACGCTCAATCCGAACGAGAGCTTCGTGCGCAGCGTCGTCATCGACGACAACGGCCTGATCATCGTCGCCGGGTACGAGCAGCCGAATCCTGCGGACAGCGAGCGCGAACTCTTCGTCGCCGCGCTCGACAGTTCTGGGAACGACGCTCTCGTGTTTGGCGGCACTTCTCGCTTCGCCGTGGCCGACTACGTGCCGCCGACGTTCGGTGCGTTTGCCCCGTTCGTGCGGGTGCAGGAAGCCTCGGGCGGAGACGTCGTCGTCTCCTACGTCGCCAGCCGGGCCGACGTGCCGACCGCGTCGTTCCGCGTGGACTACCAGTCGGGGTTCACCGTGACGCCTTTCGATCCGGTGCCGGCCGGTCAGCAGACGACGGTCATTCCGTTCGTCGAGACGGGCAGCGACGGATCGAGCGTCGTGGCGACGTCCGCCGCACCGGGCCTGTCGCTGGTTGCCGATGTCGTTGTCACCCGCACCCTACCCAACGGCAACCTCGACACCGCCTTCGGCAACGGGGGCACCGTCATCGAGGGCACCTTTGCCAGCATCGACCAAACCACCTTCGGCAGCGATGTGGACGACGAGGAACGCGCCCTCTTTGCCGGCGGCTTGTTCAACAGCCTCGACCTTCCGTTCGGCGTCGGCCGGCTTGATGCAAATGGTCTGCCGGATGCCAGCTTCGGCACGGACGGCATTGCGACGAGCGGGGCCGGGATTAGCCAAGACGTCGTCGCCGAACCGGGCGGCAGCCTCGTCGTCGTCGGCAGGCGGTTCGAGGTTGATCTCTCGCTGGGCCAGCTCTTCGACTTCGGACAGGCCGTCCGCTTCGCCGAGGACGGAACGGTGATGGAGGTCTTCGACGCCGAAAGCTCCGCGGCGTTCCAGAACCTGCTTCCGAACGGCGTCGTGCAGGTGCTCTTCACCGATGCAGCTCGCGACGACGCCGGCAACGTCTTTGTCCGCGGGACGGCCTTCGACGAGTCGTTCACGCGTCGCGAGTTTGTTGCGAAGCTGTCGACGAACCTCACGCTGGACCCGACCTTCGGCACCGACGGCATCGCGATCCTGCCGGGGGCGACCAATGTCGGCGTCACGGGCAGCAACATCACCGTGACGCCCGGCGGCAAGGTGGTCGTCGCACACGCGATCTTCGGTGGCGACGCAGTCGTTCGCCAACTCAATGCCGACGGCTCGGCGGACAGTTCGTTCGGCACGGGGGGCGTCCTGACGATCGAAGATATCACCCGCCAAGTCGGCGGGGTCAAAGCTGGCGTCGACGGCAGCCTCTTCCTGAGCGTCACCAACTCCGACAGCAACGGCCGGTTCGGCAGCGTCTTGAAGCTCGCCGACGACGGCTCCGCTGCCGCAGGATGGACCATCGAACGCATCGACCTCGGATCGTCGAGCGACGACCTGCTCGACCTCGTCGTGGCATCCGACGGCAGCGTCACGACCGTCGGCGAAATCACCATCGGCGGCCAGTTCGACGCGGTCGTCGCGCGACTCGATGCCAATGGCCTGCTCGATGACACCTTCGGCGACGACGGCATCGACACCTTCGACCTCGGCAGCGATGGCGACGTGGCTACGGGTGTCGACATCGACCCGACCGGCGGGCTCATCGTGACGGGCGCGACGGATCGCGAGGCCACACGGGGCGACTTCGCGGCGATCCGACTGGCCACGCCGACACTTCTCGGCGATGCCAACGGTGACGGCGTGGTGAATCTGGCCGACTTCGGCATCCTCCGGGCCGAGTTCGGCCAGACCGGCGGGTCGCTCTTTGCCGACTTCAACAATGACGGCGTCGTCAACCTTGCTGACTTCGGCATCCTGCGGGCGAACTTCGGGGCGACGCTATAGCTGGTCGGCGTAGCCCTGGACGGTCTCGGCGAACGGGGCCGGCTTCGTGTCGAAGTCGGCGAGCAGCTCCGAGATGTCGCCGGCGTTGTCTTCGCGGGCCATCTGCACCTGGGCCTCGTTGAACGGCAGGAGCGATGCGGGCACGATCTTGGTCAGCAGGCCCGCGTACCAGCTCGGGATGCCCAAGGCCTTCTTGGGCTTGCCGCGGACGGCGGTGCTGATGTGGCGATGCATCGTCGGCCAGTCCATCACGTCCAGGCCCGCAGACGTTGTAGACCCGGCCCGCGGCGCTTGGGGTTCGTCAAGGCGTCGACGAAGACCTTCGCAACGTCTTTGACGTAGACCGGCTGAACCTTTCCGCTGCCCCCGGTGCCGAGCGGGCCGAAGCCGAAGTAGGGCATGAAGACGAAGGGTGCGGCCTTGCCCTTGGCCCACGACGCAGCCTGCTTCATGAACTCGCCCCGCGGGCCGTGGATCATCGACGGGCGAAAGATCGTGTAGGTCAGGCCGCTGGCTCGCACGAGTTCTTCGGCGTGCCACTTGGTCTTGTGGTAGTCGCTGACCGCATCGGGCCGGGTGCCGAGGGCGGACATGTGCACGTAGCGCTCGACGCCGACGGCCTTGGCGGCATCGAGCACGCGGCGGGTCGCGTCGACGTGCATCTTTTCGAAGGTGATGTCCTTGGACGGCTTCTCTTCGATGATGCCGACGAGGTGGATGGCCGCGTCGCAATCGGCCATGCGGCGGAGAGGGCGTCGTCGTCGAAGAGGCCGCCTTTGGTGGTGTCGATGAGGTCGCTGTCGACGCTGATCGGCGATGCGTTCACGAGCGCGGAGACCCGGATGCCGCGGGCGACGAGTTGTTCGATGACGTTGGTTCCGACGAAGCCACTTCCACCGGAGACGAAGACGCGGGCGGGAGCGTAAGCACACTTGACTGTACGGGACACTGCCTGCGGGCTGTAAGCCCGCGGCTGATGGACACAGAATGTCGATCTACCAATCCAGCCGCGGGCTTACAGCCCGCAGGCGAGCTTTTGCAGCTCGAGCCGCGTCACCGCCCCGTCGGTTGACGCCACCCCGTCTCCTCGCTCCAGAACCACCCGCAGTGGCTCGGCAGGTACTGCTGAACCAGATGGTCAAGGTGCTTTTGATCCTTCACACGCACGAGACTTGCCTTCTTGGTGAACCATGTCCGACGTCCGCAGTCTCGATTGAGCCGACGCGTCATCGCCTGACGGAAGGAGCGGTACACCGCATTGTTCGATCGTTCATCACGCCACGAGACGATGACGTGCAGGTGCGTCGGGTCAGAGCTGGCAGCGTGAAGGCAGACGTCGTCCAGAACTTCTCCCGCTTCGTGCAAAGCCTCGATCGCTGTCCGTTGTGCCGTCGCATCCAAGTGCGACTGCGGGCTCCTTCTGGTTGCTGCGGTACTGATAGGCGAGCGCTTGGTTTCGGGAGGTGCAAGCCTCGCTCGTGGTGCACGAAGCATCCTTGGTCCCGGTCAGGGAGCCACGGATCACCGTAGGTGTGCTGCGTGTAGTGCAGGACGGGCATATTCTCAAGGTAGCGGACGATCTTCGATGAGCAAAAGCTCTCCTGCGGGCTGTAAGCCCGCGGCTCAGTCTCCAAAGTGAACGTTTTTCTACCCACAAGCCGCGGGCTTACAGCCCGCAGGTAGGTCGCCTCGAACTGCGGTGAACCGCGTCATCGACTCGAACCGCGTCTCGACTCGAACTGCGTCAGAGCGAGTGCTCCTGTACATTGAGTCCCGCGGACGATCGTCCGCGGGGCTCGCTGATCAGGTTGTCACCAATCAAAGCCCCTGACGGGACATCTTCATCATGAGGTCGACGCAGCGGTTGCTGTAGCCCCATTCGTTGTCGTACCAGCTGACGACCTTGAAGAACTTGTCGTTCAGGCCGATGCCGGCACCGGCGTCGAAGATGCTGCTACGCGGGTCGGTGATGAAGTCGCCGCTGACGACCTCGTCTTCCGTGTAGCCGAGGATGCCGTTCATCGGACCCTCGCTGGCGTCCTTCATGGCGGCGGCAGATCTCGTCGTAGCTCGTGCTCTTGGTCGTGCGGAACGTCAGGTCGACGCAGCTCACGTCCATCGTCGGCACGCGGAAGGCCATGCCGGTCAGCTTGCCCTTGGTCTCCGGCAGGCAGAGCCCGACGGCCTTGGCGGCACCGGTGCTCGACGGGATGATGTTCATGTACGCGTTACGCCCACCACGCCAGTCCTTCTTGCTCGGGCCGTCCTGCGTCGGCTGCGTGGCCGTCACGGCGTGGACGGTCGTCATCAGACCTTCTTCGAGGCCGAAGTTGTCGAGGATGACCTTCGTGATCGGGGCGAGGCAGTTGGTCGTGCAGCTTGCATTGCTGACGACCTGGGCGCTGCCGTCGTACTGGTCGTCGTTGACACCCATGACGTACGTCGGCACCTGGTCGGGCGACTTGGTCGGCGCGCTGATGACGACCTTCTTGGCCCCGGCCTTGATGTGGGCCATGGCCTTGTCGTACTCGGTGAACAGGCCGGTCGACTCGAGGACGACGTCGCAGCCGAGGTCGCCCCAGGGGAGGTTGGCCGGGTCGCGTTCGCTGAAGGTCGGGATTTCGCGACCGCCGACGGTGAGCTTCGTGTCGCCGTTGCGTCCGATGGCGCCGCCCTTGGAATCGTCGTACCTGCCGTGGATGGTGTCGTACTTGAGCAGGTACTCGAGGTTGTCCGCGCCGACCAGGTCGTTGACGCCGACGACTTGGATGTCGTCGTCGCTGCGATAGGCGGCGGCGCGGAAGACGAGACGGCCGATGCGGCCGAAACCGTTGATGCCGACTTTGAGAGGCATGGGGTCCTTGGAGGGCGGGGGTTTGCCGGCGTGATCCGGCGTGCGTGTCGGCCGAGCGGCAATCCGCCCGGCGCGACCACGGTAGAGGCCGCGTCCGCCGATCGTCAACGCCCCGTTCATCCAGAGGTCGCCCACAACCTTTCTCACCTGACATTCGAGCCCGTCCATCAGCTATGGTTCGGGCGGACCCGTGAGCACCGCCGCCGCCACCCTCCAGCCCAAGCCTCCGACGCACCCTGCTTCCATGACCGGCGCCGCGACGGAACACGATGTACCGGCGGTGTTGGCCATCGGCGTCCCGCCCGCCGGTCTCGAACATGCGGAGGACGCGGTTGTCGTCCCGGACGCCTTTCAAGCCGTTCTTCGCCTCAGCGACTTACGCATCGGCACCAGCAAGCCGCTGCTCCTGGTTTCCCTCGCAATTCTGACGGCCCGACAGCACGCCGTCGTTCGTGCCGCCAAGCGCAGTCAGGCCCGACGTTGAGGTGTTGCTCTTCGATTGCGAGAATCAAAGCTCCCTGTTGGCAGAACTCGTGCTGCAGGGAGCCGACGGCATCATCGACGGCATGGGGCGGATTCGACGTTTCGGACAGGTGCACGACGAGCTGGTCGAGCAACGCCGGTCGCCTTCCACGTACGAGTCGATGGACCCCATCGACGCGGGCCCCGTCCTGACCGCGGCAGAGCTAGCGGCCCTGTTGGACGACCTTCCATGATTGCGTATGCCCCAGAATGCCTGCAGTCGGCCTTGCCTCGGGCGCGTCGGTGGGGCACACTCACCTGTGCCGTGCCGGGGGAAGCTGCCCGGCTTCGACCGACGGACGGGGACGAGAGAACATGCCCATGGCGGTGATGAAGCACATCCACCAGGCGGTGTCGAAGGGACGACCGGGTTACCCGTCGCCCGCACCGCGCGTTTTGCTGGCCGGACCCTCCGTCGGCGACCTCGCGGATGCCGTGCGTCGGCTCAAGCCTGAGGCGGAGGTCGAGGTCGTCGACACCACCCTCGATGCCCTGGCCGAAGTCGCGTTGGCCGCGGATGCCCAACCGTTCGAGGCCGTCTTCGCCGACGTGCGCGAAGCCTCTGAAGTGCAGGCCTTGCGTGACCGCCTCGACGCCGGCGGCCTGCCCGCTGGACGCCTTGTCATCACCAGCGACGCCGTTGACGACTGGACCGGCCACGGCGCGGACAAAGCGATCGATCTGCCCGTCCGAGACGACGCCCTCCTGCATGCGCTCTTTCCGAGAGAGGCGGCAGAGCCGATCGCCCGCCCAGGTCGCGTCGGCGTGCCGGAACTGGACGCGGAGACCCTGCTGCGTGTCATGACGACGCACCTCGGCACCGCCGTCCCTGCCGCGGTGGCGGCGTTGAACGGGCGGAGTTCAACCCCGCAGCTGACGCTCGCCGACAAGGCCGATCCGGCAGGGTCGCTGTCAGTCAAGCTCTCCACCGGCCAAACTCTTACTTGGTTGGGCGGTGCTCAAGACGAGGCTGAGACGGACGTCCTTCGGCACGAATTGTCGTCGCTGGCAGACGCCCTGTCGCAACTGGTGGCGATCGACCGCAAGTACGCCAAGCTCAAACGGTTGGCGTTGTTCGACGACCTGACCGGCTGCGCGAACAAGAAGTACTTCAACCACTTCCTGGGAGGCATCCTCGAGCGGGCCCGACGCGACCGGTTCCCGGTCACGTTGCTGGTGTTCGATATCGACAACTTCAAGAACTACAACGACCGCCACGGGCACGCGACGGGAGACCGCATCTTGAAGGAGACAGGCCTGCTGATCCGCCGGTGTGTCCGCGACCACGACTTCGTCGGGCGGATCGGTGGCGACGAGTTTGCAGTCATTTTCTGCGAAACCGACGACGGGGACACGCCTGAGGGCGTTCAAGACCTGCGCCGCATCGGCCGGGTGCCCAAGGGGCCGCTTCAGATCGCCGCTCGGTTCCGCCGGCTCATCAGCTCGCCTGAGTTCGCCGCCCTCGGCAGCACGGGCGTCGGGCGACTGACCATCAGCGGTGGCATGTCCGTCTTCCCGTACGACGCCACGGATGCCGAAGGACTCCTCGCCAAAGCCGATCACGCCCTGGTCTTCGGGGCCAAGCGCGGCGGCAAAGACGGCATCAGTCTGGTCGGCGATGAGCCCGGCGATGATCCGATCGCCTGACTCCACCGCCGGGCGGACTACACCGGCATCATCGCGTCGCGTACCCTTGGGTGATGCGGGCGGAGCCGGCACCACAACATCTTGATCGCAACGTCGCCGACGCCCCCGCCACGCGGGACACGTTCCCCGTCGGGCCGCACGACGTCCAGCCCCCGCGTGACGACCTCGACGAGTCGCTCGAAGCCCTGCTTCTGACGAGCAGCCGGGCGATGTCGTCGGCCAGGCTGGCGACGCTGCTGGGGGCTGCCGAACACGACATCCGACCATCGGTCGAGCGACTGAACGAAACCTATGCCGAAACCGGCAGGAGCTTTCGCATCGTGGCGGTTGCGGGTGGGTGGCGTGTCAAGACGCTGCCCCGGCACGACGGTTTGATCCGAGAGGCCGCGGGAATCGTGGAGACGCGGAAGCTGGGGCCTGGCGTGGTGGAGGCATTGGCCATCGTGGCGTACCGCCAGCCGGTTTTGCGGAGCGATATCGAGGCGATTCGTGGGACATCGTGTGCCGACGCTTTGCGGACGCTGCTGGATCACAAGCTGATTCGCGTCCAAGGCCGCGCCGACCTTCCGGGTCGGCCGATGCTGTACTCGACGACGGACACCTTGCTCGACCGCCTTGGCTTGCAGAGCCTGAAGCAGCTTCCGCCGTTGGAGACGTAAGTGGTTTGCCGATTGACAAGTTGCCACGATCACCAGCTCTTTCCCGTCGTCTTGGCGACCATGAAAAAGCCCCGGCGTCCCGAAGGACGCAGGGGCAAGGGAGAGAGATGATCAGGTCGCTCCGCCAAGGAGCGTCCCGGCGGTCGGGACGCTGCATTTGTGGTGGCAGGCGCGGATAGAGCTAGTAACGGGCGCTGTTGCTCAGGATGCTGCCGGGCATGGCAAAGCGCTCCCAGGCGGTGCCGCTGCACTTGGGGCAGCGGCGTGGCGGGGTCAGGCCGTCGGACGGCTCGAAGCCGCAGTTCCGGCACTGAGTTTGGTGAATGGCGAGCCGTTCGGTAACGGGCTCGTGCGGGTCGAAGGTCGGGTGCAACCCACGGGCGGCGAATGCGTCGGATCCAATGCTCATATCTCTAACTCCTTAGGTGTCAGTCTCCTACATTTGTCCGCGGCAGCCGCGGGGTGTTGTGAAATTGAGTAGAGCAAGAGCCGTGCCAGAACGTCGAGACCGAGCGTAACTGCGGGCGCAGAAACTTAGATGCTCACCAAAAGCTTGCGCAGCGACACCTAAGAACCCGCCAAGACCGTGACAACGAAATCGCCGCAGCCGCACGCGGCCAATGTGCGCGGCGGTAAGCACTTAGACGCCGACGACGCCCTGACACGACCGATGTCATTCCGTCCGCCAATGCGGCAGCTCAACCCGTCGTTCGAAGCCCGCTGGCGATCGCGTTGATGCTGAGCAGCAGCTGAGGCAGCAAACCGTCCGCCGCCGACTCGTCCTCGTCGGCACGCAGCTCTCGCCATCGCCGCAGCAGCTCGATCTGACGCAGGTGCAGCACACGCAAGCGTGCGTCACGAAGACTCAGCGTCTTGACCATGCGCGGGCGACGCTTCTTCAACGGCTCGCCTCCGCTCAGGCGATTGAGCATCGTCGACGTCTGCTCGAACTCGCCGACAATACGGTCGAGCACGGTCGACTTGACGGTCTCGTCCGACACGAGGTCGGCGTAGCGGTGCATCAGGTCGACGTCGGCACTGGCGATGTTGGTCTCTACGTTCGTCAGCAGGTAATTGAGGAAGGGATACGTCGTCACGCCCGCCTCCGGGTCCGCCAGCTTCTCAAACCAAGCCGGCTCCTCATCGGCCAGACGGGCCAAGGCCGATCCGACGCCGAACCAGCCCGGCAGGTAGAACCGTGCCTGGTTCCAGCCGAAGACCCACGGGATCGCCCGCAGGTCGTCCAACGTCTGCCGACCGGTGCGCCGACTCGGGCGCGAGCCGATGTTGCTGTGCTCCAACGCGTCGATCGGCGTGGCCTGCCTGAAGAACTCGATGAAGCCGTCGCTGTCGACCAGGTCGCGGTAGGCGCGGGCACTGGTCGCCGCGAGCATCTCGGCGGCGGGTCGAAGAGCGTGCGGCGCAGGCCGGCTCTGGCCGTGGCTGGCGCGGTTGTGAAGCGTCACGCCCGTCACACCAGCCACCAGCAGCTCCAGGTGGTACTCGGCCGACTCGTTGGTCGCGAACTTCTGGGCGACCGTCTCGCCCTGCTCCGTCAGCCGAACGTCACCGCCCAGCGATCGCTGCGGCAGGCTCTCCAGGAACCGGTGCGTCGGACCCGCCCCGCGGCTGATCGTCCCGCCCCGGCCATGGAAGAAGCGAAGCCTAACCCCTTGATCGTCAGCGACATCAACCAGCGCCTCCTGACACTGATGCAATGCGAATTGTGCCGCCAGGATGCCGCTGGTCTTGTTGGAATCGCTGTAGCCGAGCATGACCTGCTGCACCGGCAGCGTCGCCTCACGGCTTGTCAGCAGACTCGGCGGACGACCGGGTCGGCTGCGGATGCTGGCTTGCGTCACCGGGTGCGCCAAGAACGACTTCATCAACCCCGGTGCCGCCTCCAAGTCGTCCTGAGTCTCGAACAAAGGCACCACCGGCAGCGGACACACGAGTCGGCCAAGTCCTTGCTCAGGATCGACTTCGAACCGGGCCAATCCCGCCTCGCGGGCAAAGACGTAGACGACCAGCAGGTCGCTGAGCCGACGCGTCATGCTGACGATCAACGGCCCCAGTCCGTCGGTGCCGTACGTCTCGGCATGCTGGGCTAGAACGCGGTGCGTCGCCAGCAGCTCGTCACACTCCGGCCCGATCTTGCGGCCGAACCTCGCGAACGGCCGAGGGCCGCCCAACTCGTTGTCCAGAAACGACAAACGCCGCTCCTCAGGCCAGTCGGGCCAGCTCGTAGCGTCGGGAACACCCGCGGCACTCAAGAGCTGTACGAACGCCCGATCGTGATAATCGCTGTTCTGACGCACATCCAGCTTCGCCAGATGGAACCCGATGACGTTGCACCGCCTGATCACAGGCGAGACGTCGGCGGTCGCGAGCCGATCGGCCCCGACATCGACGAGCGACTGGTGCAACAGCCGAAGGTCCGCCTCGAGCTCCGCCGGCGTCACGTACGACGGCGAGTCGCTCGCCCCGTCATCGAGGTGCGACCGCATCAATAGACAAAAATGACGCCAGGGTTCGTCCGGATGGCGGACGGAAACGTCCCGGTAAACGTCGGAATGGAGGTCGGAAAGTTCCCGCAGACGGTCGGAAAGGGCCGGAGACGGCGACTGCACGTGGCCGCTGAGGCTCATCCGCCCGGCGACTTGGTCCAGCGCCCGCCGATGCACCGCCATCGCCGCCCGCCGCAGCTCGCCGAGCGTCTGCCGCGTGACCGCGTGCGTGACGCCCGGATGCCCGTCACGATCGCCGCCCGCCCAGAATCCGAAGCTGACCTCGGGCAGGCTCGCCGGGTCATCGCCCAGTTCGCCGTGCCCCGCCGACCGCCACGCCTGCCGCAGCCGGGCATCGACGTCGCTGACGGCTTCGGGGAAAACCTCCCGCAGGTAGTACAGAAGGTTGGCCCGTTCGGCATGAAGGTCGGGCTTCTGTAGAAGGATTTCACCCGTTCTCCACAGTCGCTCCAAGGCCGCTTTGACACGTTCCCGGAGCAGATCTCGGCCCGCACTGGTTTTAGGTTTCTGTGAGGTTTGAGCGAGCAGATCATAGAGCGCGCGGTGCTGCTCGATGACGGTGCTCGGCTTCGCTTCGGTCGGGTGGGCCGTCAGGACCGGTTCGACGCGGACGTGGGGCAGTGCCTCGCGAACCTTGGCCGGATCGAGGTCCGCCTCGGCGAGTTCTCGTAACACACGCCCCCACAGCCCCGGTTCCGCGGCCGGGCCGCGGGCGGCTTCACGTTCCTGGCGGATCTCGCCGGCGACGTGCTCCTCGACCATGTTGAGCAGCTGAAACCAGACCGAGTCGACCTGCGCCAGCCGGTCGTACGCCCTGCCGCTCTGGGCCGGCGGGACGCTGGTGACGTCGTCGAGGTGCGTCGCCGCCTCGTGCTCTCCCAGGCCGATGAGGACGTCTCGGAGGCAGTCGGACAGGAACGAGAGCCGTTCGTCGATTCGTTGCAGCCCTGACGCCACCAACGGCCGCTCGTCGGTATCGGGTTGCTGCGTGGTCTGGCTCGGGCTCGTCATGCGCCACTGTATTAGGAGGACTGGCCCCCGGGCCGGCGCACGAAAAAGCCCGCCGGCCAAGGCCGACGGGCAGGTCTGTAGACGCGGATGACAAATCCCCGGGTCTGCGTCAGACGGTGGTTTCCACGTACGGCAAGAGGCCCATGAAGCGGGCGCGCTTGATCGCACGGGCGAGCATCCGCTGCTGACCGGCCGAGACGCTGTTTCGGCGTCGGCCTTGCATCTTGGCGTTGCTGCTGAGGTGGCGACGGAGGGTTTCCGTCTCCTTGTAATCGATGTATTTCACTTCGCTCGTGCTGGTTTTGATCAGACGAGGAAGATCTTGCCGAGGCTCGTCGCCGTCGGTCGGCCGGCCGCCGGGGGACGAATCCCGGGGGCCACGGTCTGTGCGGGCCATGACTGCTCCTAGTGGTTTGGGTGCCTGGGGAATGGGTTCAAACGGGCCGGCACCCTAGGCGCGTGCCGCTGTGTAGCCTCCACCATGAGCAAAAAGCCCCTGCGGCTCGCCTTGGTCGGCGGTGGTGGACGCGTCGGCAGGCTCCTGCACGACCTGATCAATGCCGACGGATCTCTGGCCCTGGCCGCCGAGCTGGGCCGGCATGACGACGTCCCCGCCGATGCCGATGTCCTTGTCGACTTCTCCTCACCCGCCGGTACCGCCCGCTTCGCCCCCTTAGCTGCCAAGGCCAACGTGCCGATCGTCTGCGGCACCACAGCCCTCGACGCGAGCGCCACCGCCGCCCTGGATCGGGCGGCAAGCCAGGTCGCCGTCCTGCACGCAACCAACACGTCGCTGGGCATCGCGTTGCTCAACCGCCTCGCCGCCGACGCCGCCCGCATCCTCGGCGACGACTTCGACATCGAAATCGTCGAGTCCCACCACAACCAGAAGCGCGACGCCCCCAGCGGCACCGCCGACACCCTCGCCCGCCACATCCTCAAGGCACGAACCGCAGCCGACGACGCCCTTCGCTTCGGCAGGCATGGCGACGACGAGGTTCGCCAGCCAGGCACGATCGGGGTTCACTCGCTGCGACTCGGCGACGTCGTCGGCCGGCACGAAGCCCACTTCGGCGGCGTCGGGGAGCGGCTCTGTGTTTGGCACGAGGCGACCGACCGCCGAACCTTCGCCCGCGGCGCCATCCGCGCCGCCCGCTGGCTCGTCACCCGATCGCCCGGCCGATACACGATGGACGACGTCCTGGCCGACGCGTTGCCTGAAGGTCGAACCGCCTCGGCGCCGACAAACCGTCGCTGACATTTACCAGCTTGAAACGATGCTCACGCGGCCAGGCCACGCGGAACGACGGCTCGACCAAGCAGGTCGAGGCCGAGTTGAACGACCAGGGCCATGACGGCGGCGGGGATGGCGCCCTCGAGGAGGAGGCGGTCGTTGCCGTATTGCATGCCGGCGAGGATCGGTTCGCCGTAGCCGCCGGCGCTGACGAAGGCACCGAGCGTCGCGAACCCGACGGTGATGACGGCCGACGTCTTGATGCCCGCCAGGATGCTCGGCAGTGCCAGCGGCAGTTCGATCTTGGTGAGCTGCTGCCAGCCGGTCAGGCCGAGGGCTTGGGCGGATTCGCGCATGCTGTGCGGCGATGCCGGTCAGGCCCGCGTGGGTGTTGCGGACCATCGGCAACAGGGCGTACAGGAAGAGCGCCGCGATCGCCGGCTTTGCGCCCAGGCCCAAGAGCGGCACCATGAAGACCAGCAGCGCCAGCGACGGAATGGTCTGCAAAATGCCAACGCCGCCCAGCAAGACCTGGCCGAGCGCCTTGTTCTTCGCCGCCAGCACGCCCAGCGGCACCGCGACGGCGATGCCGATGGCCATGGAGGCGACGACGAGCCAAAGGTGCTCGATCGTGCGGGTGGTCAGTCGGCCGACGAAGGTGGTGCCGGCGATGTCTGAGGTGCTGCCCAGAACGTCTTCGAGATACACCTTGGCGGCCGCGGCGGGTGGCCGCTTGTCTTGCTCGACGATCGCGTTCAGCGACGTCATCTGCGTTTCGTCCAACGTGCCGGCCAGCGTCATCCAGGCGGCGACGACTTGCGGGTGCGTGTCGTCGAGTCGGCTGCGATAGAGGACGAACGCCTCATATTGCGGGAAGAAGCCGCGGTCGTCTTCGAGGACGACCAGGTCGTTCTCGGTGATGGCGGCTTCGGTCGTGTAGACCTCGATGACATCGGCCTGCCCGCCGCTGACGGCGGCGTAGAGGAGGCGGTGCTCGGCGACGGCGTCGACGGTGGTGAACGGCAGGCCGTAGGCCTGGCGAAGCGACGGCCAGCCGTCGGGCCGGGCGGACCACTCGGTGCTGATCGCGACGCGCAGGTCCGGGTGATCGGCCAGGTCGCTGGTCGTTACCAGCCCGCGCTCCTCGGCCAGAGCACGCGGGACGGCCAGGGCGTAGGTGTTGTTGAAGCCCAGCGGCTCGGTCATCGACAGCCCTCGTCCGGCGAGTGCGGCCCGAAGCTCTTCGGTGGACTGGAGGTCGAGCGTCGACAGCGTCGCACCGATGAGCGTGCCGGTGTACTCGACATACGCGTCGATCTCACCGGCGGCGATGGCGTCGAAGACAAGGCCGCTGCCACCGCTGACGGCGTTGGCGTCGGCATCGTGGCCCTGCTGCCGGGCGAGTTCGGCGAGGACCTCGCCCAGGACCGACGTCTCGATGTCCGACTTGTTGCCGATGCGGATGTCGTCGGCCGTCGCGGGTGTTGCGGCGACGACGAGTGCGATGAGGAACGCAAGCAGCCTCACGTCGACACCGCCGTCCCGTGGAGCTGCGCCTGCGCCGTGAGGAAGTCGGTCACGAAGGCGTCGGCGGGCGAGGCTTCGAGCTCTTCGGCGGTGCCGGCTTGGGCGATCTTGCCGTCTTTCATGAGAACGATGGTGTCGGCGAAGTAGGTCGCCTCGGCCATGTCGTGGGTGACCATGACGACGGTCTTCTTCAGCTTGCGGAAGATCGCCCGCAGGTCGCGTTGCAGGTCGGCCCGGACGAGCGGGTCGAGCGCGCCCAGTGGTTCATCGAGGAACAGCACCCGCGGATCGAGCATGAGCGCCCGCATGAGCGCGACGCGTTGTCGTTGCCCGCCGGAGAGCTCGGTCGGGTAGCGCGGCAGCAGGGCCTTGTCGAAGCTGGTCAGGTCGGCGAGTTCGTCGAGCCGCTCGTCGATGCGGGCGGCATTCCAGCCGAGGGTCTTGGCAAGGAGGGCGACGTTCCCGCGGGCCGTGAGGTGCGGGAAGAGGCCGCCGTCTTGGATGACGTAGCCGCACTGTTGGCGGACGAGTCGTGGGTCGTGGGTTTGGTCGAATCCGAAGCGGACCGTGCCTCCCGTGGGCTTAATGAGGCCGAGCATGAGGCGTAGCAGCGTCGACTTTCCGCAGCCGCTGGGGCCGATGAGGGCGACGGTCTTGCCTTCAGGCACGTTCAGGCTCACGGCATCCACCGCCGGCACGGGCGTGCCGGGGTAGTGCTTGGAGACGGCTTCGAGGTCGATCACGAGAGCGTCACCCTACTTGCGGCGATCGGCGGCGTGTAGCAGGGCGGCGGCGGTGAGTCGGGTGGCGTCTTCGGGTGCGTACCCCATGACGCCGCCGACGTTGCTGCCGACCAGGCCGTTGGTGAGGTCTTCGTGGCTGAAGATGACACCCAGTCGGTTCTCGAAGCTGATGCCCCGGAGCCGCGGCTTGTTGGCCCCGCCGACGGTTCGGCGGGCGAAGAGCGTGAACCCGACGTCGTTGATCGGTTCGCCGGCCGCGTTGTAGACCGGGTGCGACGTCGGCAACGGCTCGGACAAGCTGTTGGCTTCGGCGGCGAAGGCGGAACGGAGCAGCTTCTCGGCGGAATCAATGAAAGCCGCGTTGCCACCGGCCGCATCAACCAACAGCGTGCCGCCGGCTTCGACGTACGCCTTGAGCTTGTCGGCTGCGCCTTCGGGCAGGTTGAAGGTGTCCGCACCGGTCAGGTGCAGCACGTCGTACTCCGCCAGCGACGCGGCCATCGGATCGACTTCCGCGACGGTCAGGTTCGCCTTGTGCTCGTTGTGCATGACCGCCGCCAGTCGGTCCCAGCCGGCGGGTTCGGGGTTCCAGTTGCCGTCGTACTTGATTCGGCCGACGCGCACGTCGCGGGTCGTCTTGACGGCATCGTTTTTGTCGACCAGCGGGATGACGCCGCGTGGCGCCTGCGGCAGGTTGCCGACGCCGTAGAGGTAGAGATTGACGCCCAACTCCATCGGCCCTTCCTTGGAGACGTCGCGAAGCTGCCACGCCCGTGCGGGGTCGTCGGGGGCGATGACGATCAGCTCACGGACGCCGTTGGACAGTCCCAGCAGTTCCGGCTTTCGGCGGACGTCCTGGAGGTTGAACTTTTGGGTTCGGTAGATCGGGTGATCGTCCGGCAGGCGTCGCCACTCGTAGCCGCGATCGCCGAAGAGCTCGTCGCCGAGCTTGCGGGCCTGGTTGGCGACGCCCCGGTCGTTGCAGTCGGCATTGATGAGGAGCAGACCACCGGTGTCGATGTAGCGCTTGAGCGCTTCCATGTCGTCAGGCCTGAGGGCGAGTTCTCCGCCGGCGGCGAGGTAGGCGAGGGGGGAGTCGTGCAGCTCTTTGACGACGTCGTCGACGTTGTCGTTCGAGCCGAACTGGTAGGTCTGCCAGTTGACCTTGCGTTCGTCAGTGAACTCGATGTACGCGGCCAGGTTAGCGGCGTCGCGGGACCGCTGGTTCCAGGCGCTTCGCCGCTGATTCGCGTCATCGGCGTAGGCGAGCTTCGTGACGGCGGGCGGTTGCCTGCCGTTGACGAGGAAGAGGATGGCAAAGGCCGTGTCGTACGGAGAGCCCCAGGTGCCGTTGCTGTTCTGCTTCTTGAGCAGGTATCGGGCACCCTCGGCATACCAGTCGATGCCACCGATGTACTTGCGTCCGCTCGCCACGCCGATGCGTTCGATGCCGTAGAGCGTGTACAGCGTGTGCGCTTCGACGTTGGCCTGTCGCTTGACGACGTCGTTGGGTGCTTTCTCGAAGCCGAGCAACATGGGCATGTGCCGGGCGATGAAATCGAGCCCGCGAACGATGGCCGGATTGATCTGGTTGCCGTTGCAGTTGACGGTGCTGCGGAGGTAGTCGTTGGTGATGAACAGCGACGCGACGCCTGCTGTCGTCAGGGCGACGGAGCCCGGGTGTTTCTCGTTGGGGTTGCCGCCGTAGGCCCACATGCCGTTCTCCTGCTGCCAGCGGATCCAGCCGTCTTCCATTTCCTTCCAGAAGCCGGGCGGGACCTGTGCCCCGTACTGCGCCGCAGCCCAGAAACCCAAGACGCCGTATTGGGTGACTGAGAGGTCGACGCGGGTCGTCTCCTCGAGCAGGTAATCGAACAGGCCGACGCTTCGGTCCTTGTTGGCGCCCAGGCTTGACCGCTTGGCGACGTCATTGCCCTGGATGGCCTCGACGAGCAGGTCGTACTCGCGGGCCATGGCCTGCTGGTACTCGGGGCGACGCGGGAGATTGAGCCACACCTGGGCCCGCATCCCGATCGCGTAAACGCCATTCAGATTCGCCTGCGCCAGACCGTCGATCGATGCCTGGAGCTTCGGGTTCTGCCCCGGATCTTCACCCGCGGCCAAAAGGGCATACGTCACGATCGAGGTCTGGCCGCCCCACTGACCGTCGTTAACGCCCCAGCGCTGTTTCGGGTCTCTCTTGGCGTACGGCTGATTCTCCCACATCAGGTCCGGCTTGTGCCGCTCGTACAACGCCTTGATCGCACGGTCGACGGCCTTGTCGACCTCTTGCTGCGTCGGCGGCGCGGACCGCTTGGCGGGCGTGGCTTGCCCGTACGACACCCCGGCCAGGCAGAGCGTTGCACCCAGCGTCCAGCTCACCAATTTCGTCACCATCGTCATCAGTCGACTCCTCGTGCGTCATGTCCGTCCCGAACCCGGCGTTCGGAAGTGGCCCCACACAAACGATACGCCACAGCCACAGTCGATGCGTGGTGCCCACCGTCATCCCGCGTGCCCTGACCTCAGACACTTCGAGCGCAGCTGAGAGATCGCCGCCGAAAGACGAGCTCGCGAGCAACTCAGGATGACGAGGGAGCGCTCGGTAGTTTGCCGGCGTGGTTGACTTCCACGACCAGCCGGTCGCGATGACGGACGAGCCGGCAGGTGACGCCTTCCAACCCGCCGACGGCTTCGGCGAGCGTGGCCAGGTGCGGGTCGTCCCGGCCGTCGCAGACGAACCGTCCGCCACCGGCCAGGGCCATCGGCACGACGAGCCGGCGTGCCAGGCGTCGCTGGATCGCGACGCCGCTGGTAAGCCACCCCATCGCCCGCTTCGCCGCCGCCGATGCAACTGTGGCCGGCTCGTCACCTTCGGAAGCCGTCGCGGTGAAAACCGCTTCGCCGTCGGTGCAGATCGCCCGGACCGTCACCGCGTTGCCGGCGACCTTTGCCTCGTCCGCCTCCCGCACCGTCACCGCCGGCAGGGGCCAGCCGGCCGAGTGCAAGTGATGCCGCAAGACCTTCAACTGCTCCTGCGCCGCCTTGATCGGCCAGCGGGCGATCAAGATCTCGCACCGCAGCGACACGAACCGCCCCGGATGCCCCCACGTGTGCGGCACCAACTTCGTCGGCGGCCGGGCATGCACGTACAGCCGGCCGTCGGGCGACGCACCGAAGTCGCCCCGGGTCAGCTCAAAGCCGACGTCGAACCCGAGCCGCCCCAGTGCCGGCTGAAGCGCATATCGCAGGAGCGGATACGCCGGCCCCTCCGCCGCGTGCGTGGCCCCGCGAATCTCCACCCGCAACGGCTGCTTCGTCACCAGCAACTGCGGCAAGATCACGTCCACGATCCGACCTGCCGACACGCCCTCGATCGGCCCGACGACGACGACGCTCGGAACGTCGCGGTCCTGGGCCTCTCGAGCCGACGCCGCAACGCGACGCACGCACCCGAGCATCGGCAACGCCATCCCCCCGTGCCGAAGCTGCAAGTTCGCCGCAGCGAGCGTGGCGGCGTGATCAACGTGCGGAGCCGACATGCGGAGACAGCTTAGCGACACCGCCCACCCGCCGCGTCCGTGCCGCGATGAGCCGGCACACCCCTCCGTCATCCTGAGCGCAGCCGAAGGATCTCGGCTGAACGACGTGCTCGCAGACGAAATCCTTCGACTCGCTGCGCTCCCTCAGGATGACGGACATTGCCGATGCGGCCCCCTCCGTCATCCTGAGCGCAGCCGAAGGACCTCGGTCGAACAGCGCGTTCGCAGTCGAGGTCCTTCGACTCGCTGGCGCTCCCTCAGGATGACGGACATTGCCGATGCGTCCCCCTCCGTCATCCTGAGCGCAGCCGAAGGACCTCGGCTGGATGGCGCATTCGCAGACGAGGTCCTTCGACTCGCTGCGCTCCCTCAGGATGACGGATATTGCCGACGCGTCCATCTCGTCATCCTGAGCGCAGCCGAAGGACCTCGCCTGGACGGCGCGTTCGCAGACGAGGTCCTTCGACTCGCGGCGCTCGCCTCAGGATGACGGAGGGGGCTCTTACTCGTGGTGGCACAGGTGGGCGTCGAGGTGCGTCGGCACCGTGTCGGCCGGGCCGTCGTATCTGATGCTGCGGTCGAGGTAGACCAGCCGATCGGCCAGCCGCATCGCGGCCAGGTGGTCATGCGTCGCGACCACCACGGCCGCGTCGAGTTCGGCACGGGCCAGCCGCACGGCTGCGACGAGGCGCGTCACGGCATCGGGCGACAGGCCGAGCGTCGGCTCGTCGAGCAGCAGCACCGCGGGCCGATACGCCATCGCTTTGGCGATGGCGACAAGCTGTTGCTGCCCACCGCTCATTCGGCCGACGGGACGATCCACCTCCACGTCGGCCAGCACGACCTCGATCAGCCGGTCGAGCCAGGCATCGTCCCGCTGGCCGGGCGCACCGGCGGCGAGGCGGAGCATCTGGGCGGGTGTCACGGGGAGCGCCCCGGTGGCGGGCGTGCGTTGCGGCAGGTAGCCGACGCGACCGGCGAGGGTCGCGGTGCCGGCGTCGGGCGTGAGCAGGCCTGCGAGGCAAAGCAGGAGTGTTGTCTTGCCCCCGCCGTTGGGACCGGCGACGGCGACGGCTTCACCCGTCGCGACCGACAGCGACACCTTCGAAAGCACATCCCGTCCGTCCCGGCGGACGCACAGGTCACCGGCCTGGATCGCCGGTGTCATCGGCTGAAGTAGAGGTCGGCAGGAGCATCTGCAAGGGGCACGTCAGCCCGAAGACGCGCAGCTTCCCGCTGCTGGGACAGCTCGATCTCGGCACCCGTCGACACCGTGCCGACGGCGTTGACGGCCTTGCCGAAGTTTCGCTGCTCGATGCCCGACACACCCACCGCCAGCAACTCACGAAGCACCCGTTGGCGATACTGGTCGGCATACGCCTCACGCGGCGACTGCAACGTGTAGCGGCTGAGCCACAACGACTCGTTCTCGTGCCCACGCTCCCACTCATCCAGGAATTCGGCCAATTGCTCCGGCTCGCCGACCAGAGCGGCAATCTCCACTTCAACATCAAAGTAAAGCTCGTACTCGTCGATGAGCTTCTTCTTCGTCTCCGGGTTCGCCCAATCCGCACGCCACGACTCGATGGTCGCCTCACGATCGGCCTCGTCGATGCGGAAGGCGGCGCGGGTGACGAACTCGGGAAGCTCGTCGCTGGCGCGGAGGCGTTCGACGAGCAGCTTGCCCTCTTCGCCGGTCGACTCGTGGAACGGCCGAAGCGGCGGAAGCGTCGCCATCTGCAGACGCGTCTCGGGCGACAACGACACCGATCGCACTGCAAACCAACGGGTGAAGCTGGCATCGGTGCGGACGGCGCGGAACCAGAAGCTCGTACCGGTGATCTCGCTGAACGGCCGAAGCAGACCGGCGACGGCGATCATGCGTCGGGCGGCGGCGTCGGCTTGCTCGCGGGTCGGCGACCGCTCGCGGGCCATCTCGCCGACCACCGCGGCCGTGAGCGTGTTCATGCCGGCGACAAGTCGCGGGTCGAAGTCGATCGGGTCGACCTGCGGGACGTCGAGGGTCGACAAATCCAGCAACATCGCCCGATCCACAAGCGGGCGAAGCTTGTCGAGCACGGCCGTCGCTTCGGGTTCGGCGGGTGACTGAAGAAGCCCGCGTTCTTCGATGTCGAGTGCGATGTACACCTCGGCTGCGTCGTAGAGCAGCGTTGCGAACTCGCCCAGGTCGGCCGGGCGGGTGGTCGGTTGCGTCGTCGGCTGCGTGGTCGGCCGGGTCGTCGGTTCCTGGGCCGACACCGGAGCGGCCAGGGCAAAGGCGGTCGCGACGACGAGCAACGGGCGGAGCATGGCCATGGGTAGTTCTAGGAGCGTGGGGTTTGTCGACGCTTGTCGTCGCCGGCTCAGGCCTTGCCTTCGCCCGGGGGCAGTTCCGGCTCGTCACTCTCGGTCAGATCCTGCGCCAGCCGGCCCAGGAAGAAGTGCAACTCGTTGGCCGCCACGGCGCACGGCAGTGGGTCGCGAAGGTCGTACTGGTGATGGTGATCTTCGGCCTGGTCCTGGTCGCGACGCTCGCCCTCGGTGATGATGTGGTGCTCGAAAGTGACCGCGTCTTCGTGGCTCTGCATGATGACCAGCTCGCCCCATCGCCATGTCAGGTGGACGCGGATCGAGAGCTGATTGCCCCACGTGCTGACACGGTGCACGACGCGGTCGCGGGCCAGCATCTTCGTGAGCTGATCGACCGCCGGAAAGACGCAGGTCTTGAGAAACGTGGTGTAGTTCTCGTTGTAATCGCGAAGCCGCTCGACGGCTTCGCGCTCTGCGGCGAGCTTCTCGTCGGGCACTTCGACGAACGGCCCGACCCGGCCGAGCCACCAGGTGGCAAACGCCTTGTCGAGCAGATCGTTCCCGCCCCCGCCTTGTGATCCGCCGGATTTGGCCATGTCGAGTCTACTGCGACTCGCCGGCGGCATCTTCGACAGGCCGCTCGTAGCCGAAGGCACCCCGCACGACGTGCTTCGTCACGTTGTCGGCGATGATCTGCTGGGCGTTGTCGTCCGGGTGCAGATCGTCGGGCATGAGCACCTTCATGTCTGTGTCGGCAGGGATGCTGTTCGGGCCGAAGATGTCCAGGCCGTCGACGTAATGGAGCTGCTCGTCGCCGCGCTGCCGGAAGACGTTGACGATCTCCTCCAGCACGCGCCCGGTACCCGCGGAGGTCGATGTCGTTGATGGTCTGCGTCTCGCGCGGCGGCGAACAGATCGGACTGATGACGCACATCGGCGTGTCGGGATGCTCCTCGCGAATGATCTCGATCATGCCGATCGCGGCCGCGTGGAAGACGCGTCGGTTCATCTCGCCGCAGACGTTGATGCCCAGGCACAGGCTGATGAAGTCTGCCGGCAGCGACCGGATCATGCGGGCGGACATCGCGTCGAGCTTGCACTGACCTGAGAAGCCGAGACACGTCAGGTTCAGGTCGTTGTCCGTCGCCACCCGTGCCGGCCACGTGCGGAGCGGGCCGGTCGCCTGCTTCGACTGGGTGATGCTGCTGCCGTGGGTCAGCCAGATCGGCCGGGTGTCGTCTGCCGGGCGTTCGAGGTCGCCGTCCAGCTCGATCGACGCGATCGTCGCCACGTCGCCGTGACTCAGCCAGATCTCGACCTGCCGCATGCCGGAGCCTGGAAGCTCGACCGGTCCGCCCTTGCCGGGAAGGTCGATCATGTCGCCTCCCACCCGGACCGTGTCGGGGCGAGTCATGTCCGAGAGCGACGGCTGGGTGCGGACGATGGCGAGTCGCGAGGCGTCGGTTTTGAAGACGATCCGCACGCCCGCAGGCTCCTCGGCCGGACCGGCCGCGCCGGGAAAGAGTTGGACGTCGCGATACGGAATCCGCCACGGCTTGAACCCGTCGCCCGCCGGTTCGAGGGTGACGTGGCCGTCCCAGCGGAAGCGCGGGTCGCTGGCGGGGATTGTCTGCATCGTGTCGCTCATCCTGCCAGACTAGCGACGGCCGCTTCGAGTTCATCGACGCGATGGCCGCACGTGTGCCGGGCCTTGATCGTCTCGAGCCCGTGGCCCACCACGTCATCGCGCAGCGTCTCGTCCTGCAACAGCTGCCGCATCTGGTCGACCATCGCCTCGCCGGTGTTGGCGACGAGGAAATCGCGGCCTGGCGTAAAGAGGTCTTCGGCGTCGTCCCACGGCGCGCTCACCAGCGGAATCCCGCAGGCCAGTGCTTCGAAGACGCGGATCGTCGGGATGCCCGGCAAGTGGCTGACGTACCAGCGCCGCGGCACGTGAACGGTCAGACGATGGCGTGCGAACAGCTCCGGCGCCTTGTGATTCGGCACGTAACCGCCGAAGCGCAGTCCCGTCGCCTCGACCGCGGCGATGCCGTCTTCGGGATACCGCACGCCGTGAACCGCGCCCGACAGCGACAGCTCGCGAGCCGGTTCCAGCAGGTACTCGTGCAGCTCCGCCGTCCGTTCGTTGTCGCCCCAGTTGCCGACCCACACGAAGTCGTCGGTCGCGTCGGCCTCCATCGGCTTGAAGACGCGGGTGTCCGCCGCCTCGTGCCAGGTGAAGACGCGTGAGGCGTCCCAGCCGCGCTTCACGTACGCGTCGGCCAAGCACCTTGCCGAAAGCCAGCACGCCGTCATAGCCGGAGATGTCGAACCGGCTCATCTTCGCCGGCTCGCTGACGGCCCGGTGGTGCGTGTCGTGAAAGAGCAGGCGAAAGTCGTCGTGCTTCTGCCGATATCGCCCGAGCGCCGCCACCACGCCGGGCGGCGTCCATTCGTGGACGATGACGGCATCCACATCCTTCAGCCGCTTCGGCAAGTCGAGCGCTTCGAGCGACGCGTCGACGTCGGCATCGTCAGGATCCGCAAACGTCCCCGCCCTTCCGCCGACGTCGAAGGTCTGTGCAACGCCGACGAGCGACGGGTACGCCTCTGCCAATGCCGCTTCCGGATCGACGCCCTGGACTTGTTTCAAGTGGTACGTCGACCAGTTGTCCGCCTGCTCGTGGGTCGTCAGCGTGTGGCCGCGAGCGACGAGTTCCGAGCAGACGCCGCGGACGAAGTGGGCGTTGCCGTGGTTCCAGTCGGAGGCCAGATGCGTGGACGAAGAAGGCAATGTTCACGCAACCATCATTGCCCCGCATCGATGAAGTCGGCTGAAAACCCTTAAACCACCTCGCCGTCATCCTGAGCGAGCGCAGCGAGTCGAAGGACCTCGTCCGCCAACGCGCCATTCAGCCGAGGTCCTTCGGCTGCGCTCAGGATGACGGAAGACGCCTGTACGCGAATGCAACCCGGCCTCCCCCGTCGTCATCCTGAGCGAGCGCAGCGAGTCGAAGGACCTCGCCCGCGACCACGCCGTACAGCCGAGGTCCTTCGGCTGCGACTCAGGATGACGGAGGGGCGATCTCGCAGCCGTTTGTCACAGCGTCGTACACCTCGACATACCCCGCCGCCTGTCGTCCGCTGGTGAACGTCCGGGCCCGCTCCCGGCCCCGCTCGGCCAGCGACTGCCGGGCGGCCTCGTCGGCGATCAACCGCCCGATCACCTCCCGCAACGCGGCCGGCTCGTCCGGCGACACGAACAACGCCGCGTCGCCCCACACTTCGCGCAGGCTCGGGATGTCGCCCAGCACCAGCGGACACCCGCACAACGCCGCCTCGACCGCGGACAATCCGAAAGGCTCGTACATCGCCGGCAGCACGTACAGACCGGCCCGACGCATCATCGAGAGCAAGTCGTCGTGCGCGACCGGGCCAAGCACCTCGACATGGTCGAAGGTGGCGGTGCCGCCATCGGGATGCGTCGCGTCGCCGGCGATCTTCACCGGCCACGCGCAAGTCCGCCGGCGACTTCGGCGAGCGTCTTCACGTTCTTCGCACCGTCCCACACCCGGCCGGCAGACAAGATGAAAGGCGACCGCTCCTCACCGACCGATGGCGCGTCGCAGGCGTTGTGAACGACCCGCGTCGTCGCGCCGCTCAATGACGGAAAGTGCGGCTTCATCCCGTCCAGCACGGCCTGCGTCGGGGCGACCACCACATCCGCACCGGCGAGGCCCGCGTCGACGGCGTCGCGGTAGGCATGCCAGTCCGATCCCGGAGCAGTGCCCAAGACCGCCGCATGCCAGGAGAAGACGTCGGAATGGGCGACGACCAAGCGCGGCACGCCTTCGAAGTTCCGGCTGCCGTGGGCGAAGTCGTTCAGGTGAATCACGTCGGGCCGAGACTCGGCGACGAGCTCGTCGAGCCACCGGCCCGCCTCGGCCACGTCGGCCAATGGCGGCTGCATCCACTCGCACTTGAGCGGCCGATGCCGCAACACCACACCCGCCGGCACCTGTCGCCGCTTGGTCTCTTCCAGCTCGCCGCCCGTTGCGGCAAGCGTCACCCGCACGCCCTGCTGAGCAAGGGAGCGGCAGAGCGTCATCGCGTACGTCCACACCCCGCCGACGCAATCCGTGGTCATCAAAACATGCACGCCTGAAGCGTACAACCGCCCAGTCGCCCCCTTTCGTCATCCTGAGCGCAGCCGAAGGACCTCGGCTGGATGACGCGTTGGCAGGCACGAGGTCCTTCGACTCGCTGCGCTCGCTCAGGATGACGACGGGGGAGGCGGAGTTGCATCCGCGTACAGGTGTCTTCCGTCATCCTGAGCGCAGCCGAAGGACCTCGGCTGGATGGCGCGTTCGCAGGCGAGGTCCTTCGACTCGCTGCGCTCGCTCAGGATGACCCGAGGGGTCACGCGGGGTTACATCCGGACCCAGGCCTTCATGAAGCCGGCCGGGCGGTCGATGGTCATTTGCAGCGCGTCGCCGAGACGGTCCAGCGGCAGCTCGTGCGTCATCAGCGGGCGGTGATCCAGGTCGCCCGCGGCGACGCGACGCACCGCCTCGGTCATGCCGTCGACGTACGTCTGCGGCAACCGCTCGTGGGCGTTGATCACGTCCAGGCCCTTCCAGTTCCACTGCTGCATGTTGACGGTGCGCGTGCCGTCCTGGTGGTAGCCGGCGATGACCAGCCGGCCGTGCTCGCGGACGAGGTCGGTCGACAGATCGATCGGCCACTGCTTGCCGACGCATTCAATGACGACATCCGCGCCGTCCTCGCCGAATTGCTGCTTCATCGTCTCGACGATTCGCCAGTGGTCGTCCATCGGCGTCGTCGTCGCTCCGGCGTCCGCGGCGAACGTCAAGGCCTCGGGGCGACGCGTCGTCGCCAGGACCGTCGCGCCCGCGGCGACGCAGAGCCGGGTAATGAGCGCGCCGAGAAAGCCGACGCCGACGATGACCACGCGGTCGCCTTGCCCGACGCGGCTGCGCTTGAAGACGTTGATCGCACACGCCAGCGGCTCCGCCGGAAACGGCACGTCGGCCAGTTCGCCCGGCAGCTTCGCGACGTTCCCCGCCGCGACGGTGTCGTACTCCGCGTAGGCCTTGTAGCTGAGCATCGCGACGCGATCTCCCTCGGCGACAGTTGCTCACGCCTTTGCCGACGGCGTCGACGACGCCCCACGCCTCGTGCCCCAGATCGCCGGGCGACATCGGATACTCGAACCACTCCCGCCCCTCGAACGGCGGGATGTTGCTGGCACAGACGCCACACCCTTCGACGCGGACCCGCACTTCGCCCTCGTTCGGGCTCGGCACGTCGGCATCGACGACTTCGATCTTCTTGGGTTCGACCAACTTGGCGGCACGCATCGAGGACATCTGATGAACGTAGGAGTGCACCGTCCGTGCACTGCGTCATCTTGAGCGAGCGAAGCGAGTCGAAGGACCTCGCCCGCGAACACGTGGTTCAGCCGAGGTCCTTCGGCTGCGCTCAGGATGACGGAATTGAGGGACGAACAGCGCGCTCTAACGAAGCAGTTGATGGCGACACCATCCGGCATCTCTCTCCGTCATCCTGAGCGAGCGAAGCGAGTCGAAGGACCTCGTCCGCGAACGCGCCATTCAGCCGAGGTCCTTCGGCTGCGCTCAGGATGACGGAATTGAGGGACGAACAGCGCGCTCTAACGAAGCAGTTGATGGCGACACCATCCGGCATCTCTCTCCGTCATCCTGAGCGAGCGGAGCGAGTCGAAGGACCTCGTCCGCGAACGCGCCATCCAGCCGAGGTCCTTCGGCTGCGCTCAGGATGACGGAGTGGGCTGCTTAGCGGCTCACACTTCGATGCGGCGGTAGCGGCCCTTGAGGATCATGTAGACGCCGTAGAGCGCCAGGCCGATGGCGACGACGCCGAGGACGATCCCGCCAAAGCTGCCGAGGCTCTGGAGCGCGGCACCGAGGCCGCCGGCTTCTTCCTTGTCAGCCGTCCAGGCGGCGGAGATGACGAACAGCCCGACGATCGTGAAGACCACGCCCCGCGCCGCCAAGCCGCCCCGGCCGGCGTAGGTGGTGAGCGTCTGGACCTTCTGACTCATCGAGCCGTAATCGAGCTGGTCGCTCAGGTCCACCTTGTACGCCTTGACGAGCTGCTGAACCGCAAACCCGATCGTCACCGCACCGCCGATGAACACGATGATTCGGCCGATCATCCCCCAGGCCAGGACCGAGCCGACGAGGCCCTGCGTGCCGCCCGACCCACCACCGCCACCGCCGCCGCCTGAAGAACCGAGCAGGTGCGTGAAGACGTAGATGGCCAGCGACGCGTGGATGACGCTGCTGATGCCGAAGAAGATCCGCTTGCCGATGCCCTTCTTGTCGTCCCCTTCGTTTTCGGGGTCGATGATCGCGCGGTAGCCGTTCCAGAGCGAGTAGCCGACGAGGCCGAAGGCGATGACCCAGAGCAGGATCGTGCCGAACATCCCTTCGCCGGCGAGGGTCGAGAGCGCGTCCTTCGACCCGCCGACGGAGCCGCCCAGCCCGAACGCCGCCCGGGCCGCGAGGATGCCGACGACCATGTACAGCAGGCCCTTGCCGTAGTACCCGGCGCGGGCGAGATTCTCTCCCAGGTTCGAGCCTTGCCGTTTAGCCGAGGCGGCCGCTGAGGAGGAATCGATGCTTGCGGTGCTCATGAGGCCACGTGCCGCAAAGCACGGGCCGTGGCGGACATTTGCGTCAGACGGCGCCCTGCAGCACCACCCGCATCGCCAGCCGATCGTCCGCCGACACCGCGACGTCCGTCACGCCCAGACCCGACACTCCGGCCGCTTGCAGCAACGCTTCCAGCGAGATCGGCGTCGCTTTGATCGCGTCGATCTTCGGCTTGGCGACCGACAAAATCATCGACATCACGGTGCCGTCGCCCGACAGGTCAAGCGTCGTCACGCGGGCGATCAGGCCCGTGCCGTCGTCGCCCGGCTCGATCACCGCCTCGGCCTCGAACTCGACCGCGAAGTTGGCGTTGAAAAAGGCAACCTTTTTCGATCCGGTGACCCGCCCCGTCACCCGCACCTCCCGCGGCCCCGGCGACGAGACGTCGGCCGAGAGCGACGTGATGTCGACCTTCTGCCGGGCGGCTTCGGTCTTGGTCTTGGCCTCCAACAACGACAAGATCTGCCGCTTGTCCGCCGAGGCCGTCAGCTCCACCCGGCCCGATGACGGCACCATCGCCAGCGTCTGTCGATCCGTCTCGACGAAGTCGAATCCGACGTCCTGCCCCTCCACCGCAAGCTCTGCCGGGAGCGTCCCGGAACCGGGCAGATCCAGATGCACCGGCGCCGCCATGACGGTCATCGTGTCGAACTGCGGGCCCCTGGTCCGGGTGCCCGTCAGCTTCGGCGGCCGCTTGCCGAGGTCTTGATCGTCGACCGTCACCGTCGCCCCGGTCAGCCCGATGTGGAGCAGACGCGACGCGTCGAGCTGTACCACAGGCCCGTCGGGCGTGTCGGTCACGACACGTCGGATCGACGCCTCGATCGCGTCGCGAAGGGCATCGGCATCTGTCGGAATCTGCGGGTCGAGCTCGAACACGCCCGACGCTATGGCTATGCGCGGTCGCGCCGACCTCATGTCCCCCACGATCCGTCATCCTGAGCGAGCACAGCGAGTCGAAGGACCTCGCCTGCGAACGCGCCATCCACCCGAGGTCCTTCGGCTGCGCTCAGGATGACGGAGGGACGGTACCTGCGTGTTGCGGCTACGCCGCGGAGACGGCGGTGCGTTGGGCTTCGGCCTCGGCGGAGGGTTCGGCGAACTCGCCGAGTCGGCGGAAGCGTTGGTAGCGGGCCTCGAGCAGGCCGTCCATGTCCCTCTTGGCCTGACGATCGAGTTCACGGATGGCCCGGCTCAGGAAGCTCTCGAGCTGGTGGGCCGCGGCCAGGGGGTCGCGATGGGCGCCGCCGACGGGTTCGGGCACGACGGCGTCGATGACGCCCGTTCCGCATCAGGTCGCGGCTGGTGAGCTTCAAGCTCTCGGCCATGGTCGACGCCTTGGACGCGTCCTTGAACAGGATGCTGCTGCAGGCCTCGGGACTGATGACGCTGTACCAGGCGTAGCGACTCATCGCGACCTGATCCGCCACAGCCAGGCCGAGGGCTCCGCCGCTGCCGCCTTCGCCGATGACGACGCTGACCACCGGCGTCCGCAGCCGGGCCATCTCCATCAGGTTCACCGCGATGCTCTCGGCCTGGCCACGCTCTTCGGCACCGACGCCCGGATACGCCCCGGGCGTGTCGACGAGCGTCACCACCGGCAGCTTGAACTTCTCGGCCAGCTTCATGCACCGAAGGGCCTTGCGATACCCCTCGGGGTTGGCACAGCCGAACATGCACTCGATGCGTTCTTTGGTTGTTCGGCCCTTGTGGTGACCGATGAGCACGACCTTGCGTCCGCCGATGCGGGCCAGGCCGCAACGGATGGCCCGGTCGTCGCCGTACCGCCGGTCGCCGTGAAGCTCACGGAACTCGCGGCAGATCATTGCCACATAATCCAGGAACAGCGGCCGGGCCGGGTGCCGGGCGACCTGAACGGTCTGCCAGGGCGTGAGGTGGTCGTACGTCTTCTTCAGAAGCCGCTGATAGGTGCCGCGTAGCTCTTCGAGTTCTGCCGAGACGTCGGCGTCGGTCTCGCGCTTGGCGTCGAGGTCGAGGATGCGTCGTTCGAGCTCGACGATCGGCTCTTCGAACGGCAGGACGACCGTGTCCGCCTTCGTGGCCGGTGGCAACGAACGCGTGACCGGGCGGTCGACGTCGTCGGACACCACGGTCATGCCGTTGGTGGAACCGGAGGCTTTGGAAACGGCGGTCAAAGTCATAATCAACGAAAGCCGACGGCCGCTGCGACGCAAGCGGCGGCGTGGGGAACGGTAGATCAGTCGGCGACCCACGGCTACACGTCGACAAGACGACGATCCTCACCGTGCCAAAGCCGCCTTCGGTAAACGCTGTTCACTACCCTTGCCTGTGTCCCGCACCGACGCCCACTTCCAGTCGATCGCGATCGTCGGCACGGGCCTCATCGGCACGAGCATCGCCCTGGCCGCTCGGCGTGCGGGCATTGCGGACGTCACCGGCTTCGACGCCGATCCGGCTCATGTTGACGCCGCGACGCAGCTCGGCGCCCTGACGCGGCCATCGCCCGACATCGTCACGGCGACGGAACACGCCGATTTGATCATCGTCGCCACGCCCGTCTCCGCCGCGGCGTCGGTGCTTGAGGCCGTCGCGGGGAAGGGGCTGCTGACCGATGCCCTCAGCACCAAGCGGACCATCGCCCGCCTCGTCGCCGAAGCGGGTCAAGCCGACCGTTACTGCGGGGCCCACCCGATGGCCGGCTCGGACCAATCCGGCCCGTCTGCGGCGAGGGCGGACCTTTTCGACGACGCGCCGTGCCACCTGTGCCCCGGATCAGCGTCGGCAGACGTGGTCCGGCGGGTCGCCGGCTTTTGGCAGTCTTTGGGTTGCCGAACGACCGAGCCGATGTCGGCCCAGGCACACGATCGGCTCGTCGCGCGTGTGAGTCATCTGCCGCATCTCACAGCCGTCGCCCTTCGGCGTGTCGTCGCCGATGATGCCGCACACGGCGGGCAGGGTCTGCGTGACATGACCCGTATCGCCGGCGGTGATCCGGACCTCTGGGCGGGCATTCTGTCCGACAATGCCGATGAGGTCGCCGCCGCGTTGGACGCCCTGGCGATGCAACTTCGCGATGCCGCAACGACTCTCCGCACCGGGGACTCGTCGCGACTGCTCGACGCGCTCCGGGCCGGCAAGAACGCGTACATCGAAAAGAAGCAGCCACCCTCTCAGGCGGCTGCTTCAGGTTCAGACTAGAAGTCTTGGGAGACTTACTCGCCGACTTCCAGATCCACGCCGTCGTCGTCGACGTCACCCTCGCAACCGGCGGCGGTGAAGGTGATCGGGGCCAGCAGGGTGCCGACGAAAAGGACGAGGCCGAGGCGCTTGAGAAGCTTCATGTTGAAAATCTCCGAAAGAGATGTCTCTGTTGATGGTGCCGGCCGGCATCACACGGTGCGACGACGGGGACGACTCCCTGGTTTATAATGGGCCACCACCCGACGCGGGAACGGGTGGATTTCACGACAGCTCGTCGCCGGACCTCGGCCGACACCTCATGGCCAAGAACCTTCCCGTCGTCGACGCCCTGCTCCGTCACTTCAGCCGACTGCCCGGCATCGGTCCACGGTCGGCAGAGCGGATCGTCTTCGACCTGCTCCGGCAAGACACCGAAGACGTGCTCTCCTTTGCCGAAGCGCTGCAGGACATCAAGACCAAGGTCCGCCACTGCCCCGTGACCTTCAACCTCACCGATGCCGAGCGGTGCCGGATCTACGACGACCCGCGTCGCGATCGGCAGGTCGTGCTCGTCGTCGAGCAACCCAAGGACGTCATCGCCCTCGAAGATGCCGGGGCCTTCAAGGGCACGTACCACGTGCTGCTGGGCCGACTCGCGCCGCTCGAAGGCGTCGAGCCCGAAGACCTCACCGGCGACGCCCTGCTGCGACGCATCGGCGAGGACGAGGTCACCGAGATCATCCTCGGCACCAACCCGACCCTCGAAGGGGACACGACCGCGCTCTACCTGACCGACGAGATCGGCAGACGCTTCCCGAGGGTCCGCGTCACACGCCTGGCCCGTGGCCTGGCGGCGGGCGGTGCGATCGAGTTCGCCAATCGCTCGATGCTTGCCGATGCGCTGGAAAACCGACAGGCGATGGAGACCGAAGCGTCATGACAAGGCCGACACTGCTGCTTGCCGAAGCGATCGAACCGGGCCCTCGGGCCTGGGCCGCGGAGCGTTGCGACGTGATGGACGGACCGCCCGATGCCGACAAGCTCGCGGCGTGCGACGGCATGGTGGTCCGCTCGTACACGCCCGTCACGCGCGAGCTGCTCGCATCGGCACCGAAGCTGAAAGTCGTCGGCCGGGCGGGCGTTGGGCTGGAGACGATCGACATCGTCGCCTGTCGCGAGCGCGGCATCGAGGTGGTCTACACGCCCGATGCCAACACCAAGGCCGTCGCGGAGTTCGTCGCCGGGCTTGCCGTCAAGCTCGTCAGGACGTGGCACGCCAACGAGCTCGATTTCACCGACGCCGGCTTCAAAAAGCTCCGCAAGAGCAGTGGTGAGCACGTCGGCGACCTGACGATCGGCGTGCTCGGCATGGGCCGGGTCGGAAGAGCGGTCAGCGGCGTGTTCGAGCGCGGCTTCGGGTCGCGAGTCATCTACCACGACCTCATCGACGTCTCGGCCGAAGTGAAAGCGGCCGGTTTGTCGGCGACGGCGGTCTCTTTTTCGGAGCTGATCCGCGGATGTGACCTCTTGACCCTCCACGTCGACGGCAGGCCCGACAATGCAGGGCTGCTCGACGCGCGGGTGCTGGGCGACGGCACGTTCCGCTACGTCGTCAACACCAGTCGCGGCCTGGTTGTCGAGCCGCTCGACGTGCTCCGCGCGTTGGACGATGGGAAGCTCGAAGGCGTCGCGATCGACGTCTACGACCCGGAACCGCCGCCGGCCGATTCGCCTTATCGCAGGATAATGGAACGGCACAGCGGCCGCGTTCTTCTGACCCCGCACATGGCCAGCCGGACCAAGGTTGCCGTTACCGGCATGAGCTGGGTCGTGCGTGACGTCGTCGCCGTGCTGGAAGGCAAGTCGCCGAAGCACCCGGCGCCGTAGCCGGAGCTTTTACGCGGCAAGTTTCTTGGCGAGCTGCGGCGGCAGGCTGAAGACTTTGACGCGGTTGCGGCCCGATTCCTTGGCGTGGTAGAGCGCCTTGTCGGCCGCCTTGAGGACGAGGGCGGGCTTGTTGAGTGGGCTCGGCGGCTCGTACGCGCTGACGCCGAAGCTGGCGGTGATGGGCAGCGAGACGTCGCCGCAGTCAATTTGCTCCGCGGCGAGTTGCTTTCGAATGGCTTCGGCCAAAGCGGCGGCGGTGGCGCGGTCGGTGCCGGGGAGCACGAGTGCCATCTCCTCGCCGCCGTACCGAGCGGCCAGATCGCCGTCGCGGCACGAGGCGTCGAGCAGGTCGGCGACCTTCTTGATCACCGCATCGCCGACCTGGTGGCCGTGGTTGTCGTTGACGCTCTTGAAGCGGTCGATGTCGGTCATGATGAGCGAAATCGGCTCACCCGACCCGACGGCCGCGGCGAGCTCTTCGGCGAGGAACCGATCGAACTCCGCCCGGTTGGCCAAACCCGTCAGCGAATCGGTGGTCGCCTTCTTCGTCAGCTCGGCCTCGCGACGGGCGAACTCCGACTCCATGTCGGCGGCACGTTGTTGCAGGTGGACGGCCTCCTGCTGGCTCTGCATCGTGATTTCGACCAGGGCTTCGGTCGCGTCACGCAGAATCTTGTCGTACTTGGCAGAGGAGCCGACGTCGATCTCAAAGGCGGTCGTCGTCTCCCGGACGGCGAGGGTGAGCTTTTCGAGCAGGTTGTCGGCAAAGACATCGGGGTCTTGATCGCCCAGGTCAGCGGGTGATTGAGCAATCAACGCCGCAATGCGGACGCGGACGTCTGCAATCGCCTGCGCAGGCTCGGCATCGACGAACACATCTGCACAACGGCCGGCACACCCGACGATCTGCGCCATCGTCTGCAGCGTCGCGTCGTCGGCACCCGCGGATTCGACGTGCCAGCGGATCGGCTCCGAAAGGACGGGCGGCAGCTTCCACAACTCGGCGACGAACCCGCCTACTTCTGCGTGGTCGGTCTGAAGCCGCGATTGTTCGGCCGCCGCTTGTTCGGCGTGGGTTTGGACCAGTTCGCACACCCCGCCGTAGTTGTCGCTCTCGACGATGTCGAGAATCAGCATGCCGATGTCCGAGAGCAGCCCGCAGACGAAGAGTTCCTCGGCCTGCATGACCCGGCATGCGACGCCCAACTCTTTAGCCGCACAGGCGGTGTAGAAGCTGCGGCGCCAGTAGGTCTTGTGGTCGAAGCCGTTCGACTTCCGACCCATCAGGCCATCGACGAGGCTGAAGCCCAGCACCAGCGTCTTGACCGACTGCAGCCCCATGACGACCAACGCCTGTGCGATCGTCGTGACCTTCTGGCTTCGGCCGTAGAACGTGGAATTGACGGTCTTGAGGACCCGGGCACTCAGTGCCGGATCCTGGTTGATCACGCCCGCCAAGGCTCCCATATCCACTTCGCTGTCACGGGCGAGGCGGAGAACTTCCACGGCGACTGTCGGTAACGACGGAAGCCCCGGGCAATCTTTGACTTTGGTCTGAAGTGCTGCGTCCATGGAAGAGCCATCGCCCAGGTGTTTTCGCCGGCCCCCATCGGACGGTCATTACCCAGGCTGCCCTTGCATCGGCCCCGGACAGCTCTTCCATAAGACTGCAAGCGCATCTCGACAGATTGTCGTCTGCCACTGTGTGATGATGCTCACGACACGGTTTCGCCCAATCCTCGTGCGAAGTTGTGTCCCAGGTAGATCCGCCGCACCGCCTCGTCCGCCGCTGCCGCCTCGGGCTTTCCGGAGAACAACAATTTGCCGGAATCAACGATCAAAGCCTCGTCGCACACCTGCAGCGTTCGCTCCGCGTCGTGATCGGTGATGAGCACCCCCTTGCCGAACTCGTCTCGAAGCCGACGAATCTCGCCCTGAATCTCTTCCTTGGCCACCGGATCCACACCCGCAAACGGCTCGTCGAGAAGCATCAGCTTCGGATCAGTCACCAACGCCCGGCTGATCTCGAGCTTGCGTCGCTCGCCTCCGCTCAAGACGGCCGCGGGGCTATCGCGGACGTGCGACAGGCCGTAGCGCGCGAGCATCTCCGTGGCCCGTTCACGCCTCTGGCTACGCGACAGCGGGCGTGTCTCGAGGATCGCGATGAGGTTCTCGTAGACCGTTCAATCGGCGAAAGTCGCTGCGTTCTTGACTGAGGTAGCCCATTCCCAGACGTGCCCGCTTGAACATCGGCTTGTGCGTGACGTCGCTGCCGTCGAAGGCGACGGTGCCCTGCGTCGGGCGAGACCATTCCCAGGATCATGCGAAACGTGGTCGTCTTGCCGGCCCCGTTGCGTCCGAGCAGCCCGACGATTTGGCGCGGGGCGACTTGAAACGACACGCCGTCGACGACGCGACGTCCGCCGTACGACTTGGCCAGGCCTTGGACGTCGAGAAGGTTCACGGGCGTGCTTGGACCAGACGGTGCGGGGAGCGGTCGAACATAAGCGTAGAGCGATTGCCGGCGTAACAGCAGTGACATCCAGCTGATGCCATATCTTCCACTTCTCCTATGGGATTAATCGCCCCGAGAAGGGTTTTCACGGATCGTGAAAGTTGTTAAACTCGTAGGCGGGGCTTTGCCGGGTCAAACCCCGCCAGCGCCTCTTCCACCGGAGCCTCCATGACAGCAGTAGCCACCCAACAGCGGACGGCGGATGTCCAACGCGACACCGCCGAAGCCAACGAGACGCCGCCGACCAAGCGCGGCAAGGTCAAGTGGTTCAACGACCCCAAAGGCTTCGGCTTCATCCTGGATGAAGAAGGCCGCGACGTCTTTGTCCACTACCAGGTCATCGAAGGCGACGGCTTCAAGTCCCTCGAAGAGAACGAGGCCGTCCTTTACGAAGACGAAGACGGACCCAAGGGTCGCCGAGCCACCCGCGTCGCCCGAACTGCCAGCGCCGAATCCTGAGACGGCGACGTCGCCCGTTTCTTTCGCGGGTGGTTTCGTCCGGCACCTTCGCCTTCACGCCACCTGCGACTTCGCCGCCAGCTTGCCGAAGAGCGTCAGCCCCCGCGCGTCCGTGATGTCGACGTCCGCTAGTGACCCTTCCAACGAGGCGTCGCCGTCGAAGCAGACGATCTGATCGCCGCGCGTCCTGCCGACGAGCTGCGTCACCATCGATCGCCTGGCGAACCCCCGGCCTAGCGATACGTTCGATGCCGGGTACGCCTTGGTCGCGTGCTTGCTCAGCCCTTCGACCATCAGCTCGAGCCGCCTGCCGACCATGTCAGCGTTGATCTGCTTCAGCACTTCGTTCTGCACCGCGATCAGCTCGGTGCAGCGGCGTTTCTTCACGTCGTCCGGCACGTCGTCTTCGTACCGCTTGATGGCGACCGTGCCGGGCCGGGCCGAGTACTTGAAGACGAAGCTGTTCTTGAAGCCGCACCGCTCGACGACGCCCTTGCACGTTTCGAACTCCGCCTCCGTCTCCGTCGGGAAGCCGACGATGAAATCGCTGGCGAGGCTGACGTCCGGCATCTTTTCCTTGGCCCGCCCGATGAACTCCTCGTACTCGCCGATGGTGTAGCCGCGGTTCATCGCCTTGAGCAGCCGGTCGCTGCCGTGCTGCGCCGGCACGTGCAGGTAGCGGCAAATCCGCTCGCAATCCCGCATCGCGTCGAGCGCCTCGTCCGTGAAGTCGCGCGGGTAGCTCGTCACGAATCGCAGCCGCCTCAAAGCCGGCACCGCCTCGTGAATCTGGTAGAGCAGGTCGGCAAACGTCGTCGCCCGACCGTCGCCGTGATCGAAGTGGTAGTGGTTGATCGTCTGCCCGAGCAGCGTGACCTCGATCGCCCCGCCGTCGACGAGCCGCGCCACTTCCGCCACGATGTTCGACGGCGGCCGATGCACCTCGGGCCCACGCGTGTAGGGCACGACGCAGTACGTGCAAAACTTGTTGCACCCGCGCGTGATCCGCACGTACGCCTGCCTGCCGACATCGGCCGGACTCGTCGCACGCGACTGGTCCAACATCTCCAAGTTGTCCTCCGCCGCGTCCCTCGTAGACGTGCGACGGGCGTTGGAACCCATCAGTGCCGAACGCTGCGAGCCGTCGTGCTGTTCGACCAGGCCCGGCAACTTGTCGAGCTCGCCCGGCCCGCAGAGCAGGTCGACGTGCGGAAACTTCTTGAAGATGTCGTTGCCGTCCCGCTCGGCCATGCACCCGATCACCCCGATGACCAGGTCCGGCCGATCGTCTTTGGCCCGCTTCATCTCGCCCAGCCGACTCCAGACCTTCTGCTCGGCATGCTCGCGGACGCTGCAGGTGTTGAAAATGACGACGTCTGCGTCGTCACGGTCGGCGGTCGCTTCGTACCCGTCGCGGCCGAGCTGACCGGCGACGAGCTCGCTGTCGAGCACGTTCATCTGGCAGCCGAAGGTTTCGAGGTAGAGCTTTCGCGGCATGGCGGCTGGCTGACGATAGAACGCCGCCACCTTGAAAGACGTGCCGGATCGGCCGGGTAGAGTCGCCGCATGAGCAGCACCTCCGATGCCGCCGCCGTCGCCGATGTGGCACAGCGACCCAACGACCAGCCGGAACAACACGAAGCCGATGCCGGGCTTCCTGATGAGGCTGCGACTACGGAGCTGGATCTGTCCCAAAGTGCCGAGGCCTTTGCACGCGCCGTCAAGGTGATGCCGGGCGGCGTGAGTTCGCCGGTGCGGGCCTTCGGCGCCGTCGGCGGAGATCCGGTCTTCATCCGATGTGGCGATGGTTGCCGCATCGAAGACCTCGACGGCAACGTCTATGTCGACTACGTCGGCAGCTACGGCCCGCTCATCGCCGGACACGCCAACGAGCGCGTCCTCGCCGCCATCAGCAAAGTCGCCGGCCGGGGGACGACCTTCGGGTGCCCGACCACCATCGAAATCGACCACGCCCAGACCATCCTCGACGCCCTGCCGGGCCACGACCTGCTCCGCTTCGTCAACTCCGGCACCGAGGCGGCGATGAGCGCCATTCGCCTCTCCCGTGCGGCGACGGGACGGGACAAGATCATCAAGTGCGTCGGCTGCTACCACGGCCACGTCGACGCCCTGCTCGTCGAAGCCGGCAGCGGCGCGATGCAGCACGGCACGCCCTCATCGCCGGGCGTGACGGAGTCACTTGTGCGAAACACCTTGCTCGTCGACTTCAACGACCTCGAAGGTGCACGCCGAGTCTTCGAAGAGAACCCTGAAGAAGTCGCCTGTTTCGCCGTTGAGCCGATCGCCGGCAACATGGGGCTGGTCGAGCCGGAGCCGGGCTACCTGCAAGGCCTTCGCGACCTCTGCGACGAGTTCGGGGCGCTCCTGCTCTTCGACGAAGTCATGACCGGCTTCCGCGTCGCCTGGGGCGGTGCCCAAACCAAGGGCGGGCCCCGATACGGCGTTCGGCCCGACCTGACGTGCCTCGGCAAGGTCATTGGTGGCGGACTCCCGGCGGCGGCGTATGCGGGGCGTCGGGACCTCATGGAACAGGTCAGCCCGACCGGCCCCGTCTATCAGGCCGGCACCCTCAGCGGCAATCCCCTCGCCATGGCCGCCGGGGCGGCGACGCTCGACCTGCTTCGCCCCGCTTCCGACGACGACCCGGACCCGTACGACCAACTCGAAGCCGCCGGCGCACACCTCGAAGCGGGCCTGCGTCGCGTCGCGTCGGAGCGTGGCGTCCCGCTGACGATCAACCGCGTCGGCAGCATGCTGGGCCTCTACCTCACGGACCAACCCGACACGCCCGTCCGCGACTTCAACGCCGTCACTGCCACCAGTGCGACACGATTCGCCACGTTCTTCCACGAGCTGCTGCGTCACGGCGTGATGATCCCGCCGAGCCGTTTCGAGTCGTGGTTCCTGGGCCTGGCACACGACGAGGAGTCGCTCGACCGCACCATCGACGCCGCCGACGCCGCCTTCGCAGCCGTCGCCGACATGCCCGCGAGCGACGCGTAACTCGAACGCCGGCACCTCGCGGCTCCCCCTCTCCGTCATCCTGAGCGCAGCCGAAGGACCTCGGCTGAATGGCGTGTTAGCGAACGAGGTCCTTCGACTCGCTGCGCTCGCTCAGGATGACGGAGTTGGCCGCTCGTGATGACGGAGTTGGCCGCTTGCGATGACGGAGTTGGTTGCTATAGGCCACAGATCCCACTGCACCTTCGACACCCGCGGCCACTTTTTTATCGGCCGACCCTTTGACGAACGCCCGGACCTCGGGCATCATTGCACGTGAACCGGCGGAGTCGGTTCGGCACGTGAGGGCGACTGCGGTCGTTTCCCACGGACATCTCGCATCCGACAACCCCGCGCACATGGAGGTGCACGTGAGTCCCGCAAACGCTCCACAATTCGACCGTCTTCCCGATCGGCAGACGCGCCTGTTCCACAAGCCGATGCCGCGATACGCCCTGCGTCTCGCCGCAGCCGCCTTTGCCGTCACCGTCCTCGCCTCGGCCACGCCCGCCGGTGCTGTCCAGGACGACACCGACACGGCCGAGACCGTCGGCTCCGGCATGCTCGCCGCCCGGCAGTTCGCCGGCATCGCCGGTCGACAGGGTGTCATCGTCCGCGCCGGCCCGAGCGCCGGTGACGTCGCGGTCGCTTCCCTCGACGACGGCGCAGAAGTCACCGTCATCGCCCGGCAGGCGTCGTTCCTCCGGATCCTTCCGCCGGACGGCACCTTTTGCCTCGTGCCCAAAAGCCGCGTCGACATCCGCGGCACCATTGAAGAAGGCCCGCAAAGCGGTCGCGTCAGCGAGTCGCTCAGCGTCCGCGTCGGCAGCGCCCTGAGCGACGACATCGGCCGCACCGCCGCCCGGCTGCGTACGGGCGACGTCGTCCGCGTGCTAGGCGAGCAAGGCAACTACTACCGGATCGAGCCGCCGAAGATGGTCTTCTTCTACGTGCCCGTCGCCGAGATGCGTAAGGGCCGAGAGCTGCTCGTCAACGAATCCACCGCCGGCTGGACCGTCGCCGAGCTGCCGGTCACCGAGGCCGAGCTCGAAGCCGACCCTGCCCGTCCCTGAAGACGAGTCCATCGCCGTCGTCGAAGACGCACCCGAGATCGAGCCAGACCTTTCCGAAAGCAACGTTGCCGAAGCGCTTCTGGCCGACGCGGTCGAACTGGTGATGGACGAGCCGACGACCAGCGAGCCGGCCGTCGACGAACCCGCAATCGAGCTGCCGGCCGAGCCTGCGACCGACCCGTCGCTCATCGCACGGTTCGAGGCCACCGACGCGCTCTACCGCGAGCAGGCCGACCTGCCCTTGGAAGAACAGCCGCTCGAACAGCTCGCCGCCGATTACACCGCCCTCTTCGAAGAGGCCAAGACCTCCGAGCTTCGCGGCCTCCAGGAACTCGCGCCCGTCATCGAGACGCGTCTGCGGACCGTCACCATCCGTCAGGAAGCCCTGGCCGATCTCCAGGAGATTCGCCGGCTGCGTGATGGTGTCGACCAGCGTCGCGCCGCCCTGGAGGCCGAGCGAGAAGAGCTGTCCGAGCGTGTCGAGATGGGCAAGATCAAGCTCTTCGAAGCCGTCGGCGAGCTTCAGCCGAGCAGCCTTCAAGTCAGCAACGGCCGCCTGTTCCGCCTCGTCGATCCGGAGTCGAAGCGGACCCTTGTCTACCTCCGTTGCGACGCCAAAGCCGCCGCCATGGTCGCGGGCAAGCTGCAGAAGTTCATCGGCGTCCGCGGTGCCGTCGGCCGCGACGAGCTGCTCAAGCTCAAGTACGTCCGCGTCACCGGGGCCGAGCTGGTCAACCCGAGCGACGTCTTCGGATCGGTCGCCGCCAAGCTGATCCCGCCGAGCATGGTCCGCCCCGAGGAAGTCGCCTCCGCCGCGGAGTAAGCACATCAAAGTCGCCCCTCCGCGTCATCTTGAGCGAAGGGCGCAGCCCGCAGTCGAAGGACCTCGTCCGAACCCCGTGTTCAGGCGAGGTTCTTCAAGTTGGGGCGTTCACGTCCGGTAAGGCCAGCCGCTCGCGACCTTCGTTCAACTGGCCGATGAGATGACGTGGAGCCCTTCCCGTCATGAGTCCCCTGCCCACCAACGCCGCCTACACCTCCGGCATCGCCTCGGCCGCGGCGTCGACGCAGGTCGCCAAGCGGCAGCAGGCCCAGAAGCTCGCCGCCCGTGAGCCGACCCCCGAGACGGCCCAGCCGGTTCCCTCAGACGAAGCCGTCAAGGCCGCCGACGAAGCGGACGCGTTGTCGTCCGACCTCCCCCGCGAAGAAGCCGGCAAAACGGTCGTGCCGCACATCGACGTGCGAGCGTGATTCGGTCCGGCCACCCCTCCGTCATCCTGAGCGCAGCCGAAGGATCTCGGGCCGGATAGCGCGTGGTCGCAGACGAGGTCCTTCGACTCGCTTCGGTTGCTCAGGATGACGGAGTGGGTGCTTGAGATGGTGGTCCGTCCCGCATCTGAGTTGCTCGACGTTTGAAACCTTCCGACACGCCGCGCATCCGGCTGCTTAGCCTGCCTGCCGGCCGGACGTGCATTGTTGTGAAGAAGCTCATTGCCCTCATCGTCATTCTGATCATCGTCGCCGCCGTGGTGGCGGGCTTTGCGATGAGAGACAAAGAAGAAGTCGGCCTCGCCGTTCAGGCCGCGCCGGCGGAGCGGGGCGAGCTTCGCGTCTCCGTCACCGCCCCAGGCACCATCCGGGCGGAACATCGCGTGAGCATTTCCGCCCGCACGAGTGCCCGGATCATCGAGCTGCCGTTCGGCGAGGGCGAGCTTGTCGATGTCGATGACGTGCTGGTGCGTCTCGACGATGCCGACGCCAAGGCGCAGGTCCGCAGCGCCGAGGCGGGCGTGCGGCAGGCGCGGGCGAACCTCGCCGTCGCCGAAGCCCGCATCGCCGCCGCCGAGGCGGGTCGGCAGGTGAATGAAGCCTCACTGACCGAGGCGAATCTCGAACTCGAACGGCTGCAGTCGCTTCTGGAAACCAGCGACGTCAGCCAACGTGCCGTCGAATCCGCCAAAGCCGCGGTCGAGCGTCTTCGGGCACAGGTCAAGCAAGACGGCCTGCAACTCGATGCCGACCGGGCGAACCTGGCCGTCCTGACCGCGGGCGTTGATGCGGCCGAGGCGGGAACCGAGCGGGCCGCGCAGAACTTCCAAGACACGGTCATCCGCAGCCCGATCGCCGGCACCGTCACGCGGCTCAATGCCGAAGTCGGCGAGGTTGTCGTCGTCGGCACGATGAACAACGCGGGCACCGTCATCCTGGAAGTCGCGGACCTGACGAGCATGCTCTGCGTCGCCGAAATCGACGAGGCGAACGTCAACAAGGTCGCCGTCGGTCAGCCGGCGATCGTTCGTGCCAGTGCCTACGGCGAGGTCGAACTTCCCGGCACGGTCCGCAACGTCGCGCTCGCCAAAGCTCAACCGACGGTCGGAATGGGCCAACAGGCTTCCGGCGGCGGGCACTATGAGGTCGAGATTCTGCTCGACCTTGATGCCGAAGCCGCCGCAGAGCTGCGTCGCTTCAGCGGCCTGACCGCCGACGTCGAGATCGAGACGAAGAAGCTCGACGACGCCCTGCTCTTGCCGAGCCAGTCGTTCGTCGCGATGCGCAAGGACGAGCTGCCCGAAGACGTCCGCAAGAGCGACCTCGTCCCACGCGAGAAGGCCTTCGCCACCGTCGTCTGGCGCGTCGTCGACGGCGTTGCGAAGGTCACGCCCGTCGAGACGGGCGACCGCAACCTGACCGATACCCAAGTCACCGCCGGGCTCGAGCCGGGGGACGTCGTCGTCACCGGCCCGTTCTCGTCGCTCGAAAAGATCACCGACGGTGCCGCGCTCGAAGCCGAAGTGGCAGGCGACGACGACTCCGAGGCAGAGGCATCCTGACGTGCTCGAACTACGCGACGTCACCAAGCACTACACCGTCGGCGGCGAGCTCGTCCGTGCGTTGGATGGCGTGAGCATCGATGTCGCCGAAGGGGAATACGTTGCCATCATGGGCGCGTCGGGCAGCGGCAAGTCGACGCTGATGAACGTGCTCGGCTGCCTCGACCGCCCGACCGCCGGGACGTACGCGCTGGCGGGTGAACGCGTCGACTCCATGCCCGCCGCCCGGCAGGCGATCGTCCGCAACAAGCACATCGGCTTCGTCTTCCAGACCTTCGAACTGCTCCCCCGGCAGACGGCGCTCCGCAACGTCGAGCTGCCGTTGCTCTACGCGGCCGACGGCTGGCGCGGCAGGCATCGACGGGCGACCGAAGCGCTGGAGCGCGTCGGCCTGGGTGATCGCATGACGCACCGCCCGTCGCAGCTTTCGGGCGGTCAAAGGCAGCGCGTCGCCATCGCCCGGGCGCTGGTCAATCGCCCGTCGCTGTTGCTGGCCGACGAGCCGACCGGCGCGCTCGACAGCAAGACGACGGTTGACATCCTGCAGCTCTTCAGTGATCTGCACGAGGCGGGACAGACGGTCGTCGTCGTCACCCACGAAGAAGACGTCGCCGCACGGGCCAAGCGCATCTTGCGAATGCACGACGGGCTGGTCGTTTCGGACGAACTGAACCAACCCGCAACCAAGGCGGCGGCATGAGCAGGTTCGTCTCCGTGCCAATCCGACTGCTGGTCGTGCTGTTCGTCAGCTTTCGCCTGGCCATGCAGCAGGTGTGGGCCAACAAGGTGCGTGCGACGCTGACGGCACTGGGCATCATCATCGGCGTCGCGAGTGTGACGGTCGTCATCGCCAGCGTCACGGGACTCGAGCGGGCGATCTTGAGCGAAGTCGGCGAGTTCGGGGCCAACAACATCTTCGCCTTCCCCAGCCGACCCGCCAGTGGGCCGAACGAGGACGCGGCCTGGCGAACGATCAACTTCAAGCCCAACGAGTTCGACGACCTGGCCGAGTTCGCCCCGAGCGTTGCCGGCTTCACCCGCATCACCGTCAGACAAGCTCGATGTCCGCTACGGCGACCTCGTCGACGATCGCAACGTCATCGGCATCGAGCCGGCGTGGCATTTGGTCGAGAGCCGCAGCGTCCTGTACGGCAGGCCCTTCAACCGGATCGACCAAGACGAACGCGCCGCCGTCTGCCTCATCGACGAAGTCACCCGCGACGACTTCGGCCTGCCCGAAGACCCTTCGGGCGAGGACGTGCTGTTGGCGGGTCGGCGATTCCGCGTGGTCGGGCTTGTCGAAGAGGACCGCCGACCCGATTTCGGGCAAGGTGAGCCGGAAGGGGCAGCTCTTCATTCCCTTCGACACGCTCTACGCCTCTGACCCGGACCCGGCCCGCTTTGTCTACGTCGCCGCGACCGCCAAGGACGCCGACAGCGTCGAGCAGGCGGCGGGTGAGATCGCGTTCTACCTGCGCGAGTCGACGCGGCATCGGGCCGGGCGAGCCGGACACGTTTGCCGTCAACCGTGTGGAGGCCCTGCTTGATCAGGTCCGTCGCATCGGCGCGATCATCACCTTCACGGCGGCGGGGGTGGTCGGCATCTCGCTGCTCGTCGGCGGCATCGGCATCATGAACATCATGCTCGTCAGCGTCAGCGAACGGACGCGTGAGATCGGGCTCCGCAAAGCCGTCGGGGCCAGGCCGATCGTGATTCTCGTGCAGTTTTTGGTCGAGGCGGTCGTGCTGTGTCTGGTCGGCGGGCTGATCGGGCTGTCGCTCGGGCAGGCGATGACGGTCATCGCGAGGTCGATTCCTGATTCGCCGCTGTCGCAGGCCTCGATCCCGCCTTGGGCGGTGGTGCTGGCCTTCGGCTTCTCCGCGGCGGTCGGCCTGACGTTCGGCATGTTCCCGGCCATCAAGGCCAGCCGCCTCGACCCGATCGACGCCCTCCGCCACGAATGACCCGCTTCGCCGCCATCTCCCTCGTCGCCCTCGCCGCCGCCGGTTGTGCGTCGGACTTGTCGCCCTACCTGGCCGAGGCGATCGACTATCGCCGGGTCGAACCGCTCGACCTGACCACCCGCCCGGCGAACCCATCGACGACGCAGCCGACGACACGACCCGAAGGCCGGGTCGTCACGCTCACGCTCGCCGCGGCCAGGCAGATCGCGCTGGCCAACAACACCGACGTCGCCGTCGCCCGCATCAATCCGGAGCTCGCCGCCGCGTCGCTCTCGGCCGAGCAAGGGGCCTTCGAGGCGACGTTCGGCGTCGATGCCAACTACGCCAAGCAAGATTCGCCGATCGTCAACCAGACCATCTTCGATGCCGAGGGCACGGGCGAGTCGTCCGTCATCCGCATCGTCGGCGGGCAGGCGGAGTCGCTGTCGATCGACCCCGCGATCACGCAGCCGCTTCGCACGGGTGGGCAGATTCGTCTCTCTGCCCCGCTGAGTCGCATCGAAACGGACACCGGCCGCGTGCTCAATCCGCAGTGGGAGCAAGACGTCCGCGTGTCGATCAGCCAGCCGTTGCTCCGCGGCTTCGGGAGCGATGCGACCGAGCTGGGCATCCGCGTCGCCGCGACGGAGCTGGCCGCGGCACGGTCGCGATTGAAGCTGACGGTCGTCGACACGCTGGCCGCCGTCGATCGGTCGTACTGGCAACTCTGGTCGGCCAGGCGTGCGGTCGAGGTTCGCCAGGAGCAGCTGGGCCTGGTGCAAGAACAGCTCGACCGCGCCCGCCGACGGTTTCGTGCCGGATCGACGGGCGAGCTCGAAGTCGCCCGTGCCGAGAGTGCCGCAGCCGACGCGTCGGAAGCCTTGGTTTCGGCGCTCGGCGATGCCGATCGTCGGCAACGGGCACTGCGCGACTTGATGGCGGTTCGGCTGCGATCGTCGCCCTTTGCGGTCGGGCATCCGGCACGGTTGGAGCCGACGCTGAAGCCGGCGGTCGTGCCGTACGTGCTGGATGCGGAACGGCTCGCGTTGCAGGCGTCGGCACGCCGGGCGGACCTGGCCGAGGCACGGATCGCACTGCTCGCCGAGCAGGCCCGACTGTTGAACACGTCGCGTGAAGCGATCTTGCCTCGGTTGGACGTCCGCTACGAGTTCGGCGTCAACGGCCTGGGCGGCAGCTACAGCGACGCGGCCGACGTGCTCGGCACGGGCGACTTCCAGGACCACACGATCGGCCTCTCCTTCGAGCAGCCGCTGGGCAACCGCACCCGTCGCCAGCAGTTCCGCCAAAGCCTGCTCCGCCGATCGGCGAGGCTGTTGGACGTTCAACGGCGCCAGCAGATCATCCGGCGGGAGGTCTTCGATGCCGTCGAAGGACTGACGACGGGGTACCAGCGGATCATCGCGTCCCGGCAGCGCGTTAACACGGCCGAGCGGCTGCTGGCGGCGGAGGAGCGTCAGGTCGAGGCCGGGGCGACGTCGTCGGCGGAGTTGTTGGAGAGCCCAGCAGAATCTCGCCGCGGCGAAGTTGTCGCTGGCGTCGTCGATCGCGCGAGTACGAGGTAGCCCGGGTGGATCTTGCCGAGGCGACGGGCACCGTCTTGGGCAAAGCCGGCGTTTTGCTCGACTGAGTCCGATTCGCCCCTGCGTCATCCTGAGCGCAGTCGAAGGACCTCGTCGTGGAACACGCGTTCAGGGCGAGATCCTTCGGCTGCGCTCAGGATGACGGGGGAATCGCGTTCGACGGAGGAATCGCGTTCGATGGCGGAGCAGTCGCGTTCGTAGAGTGACGGCGATGCCTGAGGAGACCGCGTTGCTTGATGCCGAAACGCTGCCGGACCTGCCGATCGGGGTGCCGACGTTGGCGGACCTGGATGCGCTCAAGGCGACCGACTTTTACCGCGAACTCAAGGGGTACAGCGACGACTTCCTGAAGCGGCACGATGCCGCCCTTCGCGGCTACGGCAGGCATTGGGGCGACGATCCGATGCGGCTGTGGTCGCGTCGGTTCGAGTACCCGTTCGCCGCACGGGCGGTGCTATCGCATGCGGAGCGGGTGTCGCGGACGGAGCTTCGCTGCTGCGACGCGGGCAGCGGCGTGACGTTTTTGCCGTACCTCCTGGCCGACAAGCTCGCCGGGGCGACCTTCGACTGTTGCGACACGAACACGACGTACGACCGCATGTTCGCCGCAGTGAACGAGCAGAACGACGGCAGAGTCCGCTTCCGCGAGGCGGCGGTGCAGAACCTGCCGTACAACGACGGTGGGCTCGACGTGCTGATGTGTGTCAGCGTGCTCGAACACACGGGCGATTACGCGACCGTCATCCGCGAGATGGCCCGCGTGATCACGCCCGGCGGCCGGCTCGTGCTGACGTTCGACCTCGGGCTCGACGGCAAGTTCGAGTTGCTGCCGGCATCGTCGAAACTGGTTCTCGACGAGCTCGAAAAGCACTTCGATCTTGATCGCGACGATCTGCAAGCGCAGGCGGACCGGGCGTATGCCGATGCGACGGGCCTGTTGAGCACGCCGGAGGTTCGGCGACGCGAGCCGGAGCATTTGCCCTGGAAGTACCCGAAGTTGCAGGCGATCTACGACCTCGTCCGCGGCTACGGCTGGACGGGCGGGTTCCGCAGCGTCGCCCCGATGTGTCTCGACCTGGCCCGGCTGTGAGGGTTGCCGTCCCGGTGCTGGCGGGCATGGGCAACGCGCTCATGGCCCAGCCGATGATTCGTCAGCTCGCGAGCGGTCTGGACGCGCGGCCGACGGTCTTTGCCCGCAACGCCTCGATCGCGGGCGTGTTTGATCGGCTGCCGGAGGTGGCGGATGTTCGCATCTTCGGCAACGAGCCGCGTCAGTTCGCGAGGTTGCTGAAGGAGCTTCGTCGGTTTCGGGCGGACGTCTTGGTGGTGCCGTATCCGAGCAATCGATGGCAGTATTCGCTGCTCGCCGCGGCGTCGGGGGCGAAGCGGGTCGTCCTGCACGACTACCCGGCAGGCAAGGTGCGGGCGCTCCACGGGCTGGTCCGCGATCGGGTTCCGACGGTCGACGCTCGTCACGACGTGCTGTCGAACCTGGACTTGTTGCGACCACTTGAAGTTGTCTCCCAGGAGGACATGCGTCCGATGTTCCCGGTGCGTCTCGAAGAGGTTGATCAAGCACGCGAGCGACTCCGGGACGTCGCGTCAGATGCAAGGACGCAAAACTCGAAGCCGTGCTCTGAGCGAAGCGACGAGCCGGGTCTGGAAGGGTCCGATCCAGACCCGGCTCGTCGCTTCGCTCAGAGCACGGCTTCCGATCCGGTTGACCTTTCCGAACAACGTGACGAGGAAAGGGAAATCACGCACGACTTTCGCTCGCGGTCTCGTTTCTGCGCGGTCCACGCGGGGAGTGGAAGGACCGTTTTTGCGATGAGCAAGCGGTGGCACCCGTCGAAGTTCGGAACGCTCGTCCCGAGACTTCGCGAGCTCGGATACACCCCCGTCCTGCTCGAAGGTCCCGAAGACCAAGGCGTGGGCGACCTGCTCGAGCAGCACACGGACGCGCCCGTCCTCCAGCTCGACGGCACCCTCGCCGAGGCCGCGGCGGTGTTGAAGGCGTGCGATCTTTACGTCGGCAGCGACAGCGGACTCGCCCACCTCGCCGCCGCCGTGGAAACGCCACCTGTCACCCTCTTCGCACCCGCCAGGCCCGACGAAGTCTCGCCCTTCGGCTACCGGCACCTCGTCGTCCAGACGCCTGCCGCGTGTGCGCCCTGCTTCGGGTATCCGCGTCACGCCACGACGCCGCACGTGGCGTGTCGGGTGCCCTACTGCATCGATCAGATCACCATCGACGCCGTGATGAAGGCCGTCGCTCAGGCTTCAAACACCGATGCGAGCGCCGCCGACTCCGGCACGTCGTCTGCCTGCGGCGACGCGTAAAACCGGCACCTGGCCAGGTACAACAGCTCCTCGTGGATCAGCCGATGCCGGCTGACCATGTCCGCCAGCAGCGCCAACACCGTCAGCAGCACGCCGATGAGCGTCACGACGATGCCCACCGTCAACGCCGCGTTGAACGGGGTGGTCGTCTGCATGACCAACGTCCAGATGCCGATGCCGACGAGCATGACCATGCCCGGCACCAAGGCCGCGGCCGCGACGACGCCGAAGAACTTCATCGGCTTCCCGTCCCGCACGGCCCGCATCATGATGTGCAGCAAGTGACTCGCGAAGTAGACGACGTTGCTCGCGACGCGGCTCTTGCCGAACTCCCGCTCGCCGAGTACCGGGAACGGCATCTCCTTGATCCGCAAGCCCCGGCCGACCAGATACACGATGCACTCTTCGGTGTACGTCCAACGACCGAACTGCGACAGGCGATAAGCGGCCTCGCGGTTGTACGCGCGGAAGCCGCAAGAGACGTCGGTGAAGGCCGTCCCGCAGATGAAGTTGGCCAGACGCGTCACCAGCCAGTTGCCCGCACGCTTGATCGCCGGCATCCGACCCAGCGGGCCACCCGCGGCGAAACGGGTGCAGTGGACAAAATCGCATTCGCCAGCCAGCAAGGGCCTGACGATCTCGGCGACGTCGGACGAGCGAAACTGCCCGTCGCCGTCGAGGTTGACGATCAGATCCGCCCCGCCGCGAATCGCCCGGTCCATGCCCGAGCCGCCAGACCGGCCCCAGGCCTGGCCTGCCGGTCATGGTGACGACTTTCGCCCCCGCCGCCTCGGCGAGTTGAGCCGTCTCGTCGGTGCTGCCGTCGTTGACGACGATGATCTCGACCTCGTCGATGCCGTCGATATCGCGCGGGATCTCGTCGACGACCTGCTTGATCGTCCGAGCCTCGTTCTGCGCGGGGATGGTGACAGACAGCTTCATGGCGGCTCAGCCACCATACGAACCTCGGCCGCGGTCACCACCTCAGAAGGGTGCAACAGCGGCAACTTGCCATCCCGTGAACAAGCGAGCCGTTGACGTGCCACCGGGCGCTGCGTAGCCCGCGTGCAGCGTGTGAGCGATTGATGAAGGCTTAGGCAGCAGATCGCTAATGCGACGCCGTCTCGGGAGCATTGGCATCCCGAGGCGAACTTTTCTTGCCGGCGAATTTTCGCGGCTGGGGGCCCGGGAAGGCGTTCTGAAGTCAGCGTGACAGACCCGTCGTGACTTTTTCTCGGACCGGCGTCGTGCGAGGCACCCGATTCGCCAAGTGGTCGGCGGCCGCTGTGGTGGCGGCTGACAAGTGACCTGCGTTAGGTCGCTTGTGTGAATGGAGCGCGGTTGGTTCCCACGGGCAGTCACCTCCGGCCGGCGGTCGGTCGGAGGTGACGTTAGCCCGGGGGATTTTTTATGCGCCGACCGCAAAGCCCTTCCGACTCAAGCCGCCAGCGGCTGGGTGCTCAGGTAGAGCCCGAGCATGCCGCGATCGACGGGCGTCATGTCGCAGAACTTGCCGCCTAGCTCAAACGTGCCGTCGCCACGATCTACGCGACGGGCGACTTCAAATCGACCCTGCCAGGCGCAGCTCGGCTCCGGCTGATCGTCCGCCAGGCGAATGAACGGCTGGATGCCGGCGTGGGGTGGGAGGGTCAGGCGCACTTCGGTGACGTCGCCCGGCTTGGCGCTGGCGTCGCGGGTGACGAGCCGCAGCCCGCCACTGGAAAGATCGAGGATCTCGCCCAGCACCGCTTCCGTGGCTGCCACCGGAGCGGCGATCGCCGGAAAGGCAGTGTGGTGCCGGCGGTGCCGACGGCGGTCGGCATCGCGGGGGTTGGCTTGGAAGGAGGTCTCGTTGATCGAGGAGGTGTTGCTCATGGTGCGGGTCCGCCCTCTGTATCGACCGGCGAGCGTGGTTGATGAACGTCCGTCGGGTTCTGTCACGTCCGATACGCTCGTCTCAGGCACGACCCGGAGCGTCTGGCGTTGACACGTCGCACCGGTCCATTAGCATGACCCGACGCACGTCCGGGCCACCGGCGGCGGATCGGCCTCCGGGCCGGCTCGTCGGACGTGCGAGCGAGGCACCAGCGGCAACGTAGACGCCTCGTCCCGCCCCTTGCACTGCGATCGTCCCCGGCCCGCGATTGCACCGTCCCCGCACGACATCGGCACCTGCCGATCCGTGCTCCGCCCCCGCCACGATCATCCCCGATCGCCCGGCGACACCAGGAGGCTTCGACCGTGAGCCCGCTGACGAAGGTCTTTGTCGTTCTGCTCGTGATCCTCTCGCTGCTGCTCTCGGCAGCCGCGGTCACGTTCCTCAACACCGTCCCCAGCCTCGAAGAGGACCTGCGGACCATTGAAGCCTCTCAAGCCGTTGCGGTCGCCCAGGCGTCGTCGGCATCGAGTGCCTTGGCCAGTGCCAGAGCCATCGCAGAGGGTCGAGTCGCCGCACTCAACGCCCGCATCACCGCCGCCGAAGGTGATGCCCAGCGGCTTCAAGACGCCCTCAACGCCGCCCGTGCCGATGCGGCCGGAGTCAAGGGACAGCTCGCCCTCGAGCAGTCCACCGTCGCCAACACCGGCCAGGCACTGCAGTTCGTCACCCAGAACATCGAGGCCCTGCAACAGCGGGTCACCGACCTCCGTGAGCAGAACGAGCAGGTCACCGTCCGTTTCGCACAGACGCAGACCCGCGCTGAGCCAGGCCGAGAACGAGCTCCGCTTCGCCGAGCGTGCCCTCCGCAACGAGCAGGAAAAGAACGCCGAGCTCTCACGCCGAACCGACGAGCTGAGCCAGGCCGTCATCGCCCTGGGCGGGGACGTCAACAACCTGGGCCCGATCAGCGGCCCGAACGTCAACGGCGTCATCGTCAGCCGCAGCACCCTGCCCAGCGGCCCCCACGCCACCATCAGCGTCGGCCGGCAGGACGACATCCGCCCCGGCATGGAGTTCGCCGTCTACTCCAGCAGCGGCGACGACTTCCTCGGCCTTCTGACCGTCACCGACGTCGACGACCAGCAGGCCTTTGGACGCCTTCGCGGACCGGCCGTGGCCCGCATCAGCAACAACGACCGCGTTCGCCCCGCAGACCTCCGCTAGTTCGAGGCGACGCGACCCCCAATCCTCTTCCAAGACCACTACCCCTTCGTCATGAGCCGACTCCGCACCGAGACGATCAACGTCAAGCCGACGAACAACGTCTTCACCGCCCTCACCGGCGCCGCCTGCGTCGCCGCACTGATGGCCATCGTCTTCGTCTTTCTGAAGTGGCAAGACGTCGTCGGCCCTGAAGGCCCGAAGCTGTTTTTCTTCTTCTAGCCGAACCGCTCGTTCATCCTCAGACGCCCCGCGGACCACCCGCGGGGCGTCTGTCGTTGAACGGCTATCCTGATCCCCGTGCTCAACAGGCTCTGGCATCGCGAGCCGCCCCTCGAGTTCCATGACCTTGCCACCCGCGCCCAAGGCGACGCCTCCGACGCAGGCCGGGCTGATCACGCTGGTGGAACCGTCAAGCCGACACGCCGACCGATATCTGGCCGATGTCTCGCACCCCACGTGCCGCGACGATCCTGATTGCCGGGTCGATCCGCGCCGACTGCTCGCCAGCCTGCGACAGCATCCCGGCGGTCGTGAGCGGTGCGACGAGCGTGCCGGATGCCTGCTCGCGTACCGGTTCTGGATTCACCTCGACGCCCCTGGCCACGTCGGATTCTCAGGTCGAATCTCGTTTCGCATCCCGGCAGCCAACCGGCCGGGGCGACGGCTCACGCGGTACGTCGGGCATATCGGCTACGTCGTCTTTCCTCAAGCCCGTGGCCGACGCATCGCCGCCCGGGCCACCAGAATGCTCCTGCCACTGGCCGATGCGCACGGCCTGGCAGACAGTCGATCACCTGCAACCCGGACAATCTCGCCAGCCGACGCACCATCGAGCACTCGGCGGCGAGCTCGATGGAGACGTGATCGACGTGCCGCCGAGACACCCGCTCCATGGACGTCGGCGAGCGTCAGAAGTACCGCTACGCGTCCGCCTCTGACCGGCCGTCGCTACCGTGTCGGCATGCCTTTCGACACCGATCGATGACTGCCTGAAGCGCTGCGGGCCGGCGAGATGATCATGCTTGTCGATGACGAGGATCGCGAGAACGAAGGCGACATCATCGCCGCGGGCGAGCTCGTGACGCCGAGCTGGTGAACTTCATGTTGTCGGAAGGCCGCGGCATGCTCTTCGTCGCCGTCGATGGCGAGACGGCGGACCGGTCTGAAGCTCGCCCGCAGGCCGGCGTGAACACCGCCCAGCGTGGCACCGCCTACACCGTCACCGTCGACGCCGCCGCCGAGTTCGGCATCACCACGGGCGGTCAGCGCGACCGAGCGTGCAACCACCATCCGCCGCCTCGCCGAGCCTGCGGCCGACGCCGACGACTTCGATCGGCCGGGCCACGTCCAGCCGATCCGCGCCCGCGACGGCGGCACGCTCGTCCGAGCCGGGCACACCGAAGGCATCCCCGACCTGTGCCGCCTGGCCGGCCTTCGGCCCGGTCGGCTTCGGCATCGAGGTGATGCGCGACGACGGCGAAATGGCCCGGCGGCCGGACCTCGAAGCGTTCGCCCAAAAGCACGGCCTGAAGATGTGCACCGTCGCCGACATCATCCGCTATCGCACGCAGCGCGAGACGCTCGTGCACCCGCGTCGAAACCGTCCGCCTGCCGACACGCTGGGGCGAGTTCACGCTCCACGCCTACGACTCGAAGATCGACCAGAGCCCGCACCTGGCCCTCGTCCGGGGCAGATGACATCGGCCAGCGCAAGCCCGACGGGTCTGCCGTCATCGACGGACGCGCCGACGATCGTCCGCGTCCACAGCGAATGCCTGACCGGCGACGTCTTCGGCTGCGGGCCGATGCGACTGCGGCGACCAGCTCGACGTCGCGATGCAAGCGGATCGACCAAGAGGGTCGCGGCGTCCTGCTCTACCTCCGCCAGGAAGGTCGCGGCATCGGCCTGACGAACAAGCTCCACGCCTACCGCCTGCAGGACGGCGGGCTCGACACGGTCGAGGCCAACCTCAAGCTCGGCCTGCCCGCCGATCGCCGCGAGTACGGCATCGGCGTGCAGATCCTCAAAGACCTGGGCCTGCACCGGCTGCGGATCCTGACGAACAACCCCAAGAAGATCTACGGCATCGAGGGCCACGGCCTGGAGGTCGTCGAGCAGCTGCCCATCGTCACCAAGCCCGGCCGCGACAACGCCGCGTACCTGCAAACGAAGCGGGAGAAGATGGGCCACAGCCTCTAGATAATGGTCGCGACGAAGTCCTCCCCCTCCGTCATCGTGAGCAAGCGCAGCGGAGTCGAAGGACCTCGCCCGTGGACAGGGTGTCTAGCCGAGGTCTTCCGACTCGCTTCGCTCGCTCAGGATGACCGAGCCGTTCGTCGGCCGGGCACCTTCGCCGATCACTGCCAACGATGCCACGCCTTCTCGTCCTGATCCCGCTGCTGACCTGGCTTGCGGCGGAGGCGGGCCAGGGCGTCTCGAAGGCCGGCGTCGTGGCGACGTGGCTCGGCTGCCTGGCGGTGCCGGTGACGGTCTGGGTCGCATCGTCGGCACGGGCGCGGGCGATGGATCGCTTCCGGATGACGCCCGCTTGGGCGCGGCGTGTGACGACGACTGCCGTCCCGACGCTGCTGGTCATCTTCGGCCTCGGCTGCTACGTCGGCACCTGGCCGACGGCGGTGGCGCGGCTTGTCGGAGACGACACCAACACCCTCGGCACCCTCCTTGGCACGATGCCGGCGTATCTTGCTTGGGCCTCGCTCGTCGCGGCGGAGTGGCCCCTGCTGCGTCGTCGACACGCACACCTCGCCGGCGAGCCTGAAGCCGCCCCGACGTTCGCCCGCTGGTGGCTGGCCGAGCTTCGGCCGACGCTGCTGGTGACGCTCGCGCCGCTGCTGGTCTTCTGGATCATCAAGGACGCCGCCGCAGCCGCCCTCGCCGCGTCGCCGGTGTCGGTCAACGCCGAAGTCACTGCCGCCCTGCTGACCGGCATCGCCGTGGCGTCGGCCCTGCTCGTCGGGCCGGTCGTGGTGCGACGCGTCCTGCCGACTGATGCCATCAACGATGACGAGGGCCCCGGCGGCCGGCTGTACGACCTGGTGCGACGCACCGACCTTCGCCGACCTGCCGGCTTGCTCCGCGTGTGGCACACGGGCGGCAGCGTGATCAACGCCCTGGCCGTCGGCATCGTGCCGCGATGGCGATACGTGTTGCTCAGCGATCTGCTCTTGCGGTCGCTGCCGGTCGATCAGGTCGAGGCCGTGCTGGCGCACGAGTTGGGGCACCTTCGGCATCGGCACGTGGCGTGGTTCGTGTTCTTCTTCGTCGCAGCGTCGCTCGCGACCATCGGCCCGATCGACCTCGCGTACGGCTGGGTCGTGCCCGTGGCCGAGGATGGTTCGACCGTGGCCATCGACGGCGTGGTGGCGGTCGTGTTGCTCGTGTTCATCCTGGGCGGCTTCGTGTTGCTGAGCCGGCTCTTCGAGCGACAGGCCGACGTCTTCGCCGCCCGGCTGATCGGGCCTACCGAGACCGTTTCGGCGACGGGTGCGTGGGCGTTCGCCCAAGCTTTGCGGGCGGCGGTTCAGATCAACGGCCCGCCGCCGATGCAGCAGGCAACGCCGGGGCTCGTGCCGCGACTGCAACTCGTGTTGCGGCGTCAGGCGGATCTCATGCACGGCTCGCCGCGGAGCCGCTGCGATTACCTGATGTGGCTCGCCGATGACCCGACCCGCACGGCCAGCTTCGAGAAGCGCGTCGGCCGCGTGAAGCTCGGCATCGTTGTCACGGCGGCGATTAGCTTGCCGTTCGTAGTGTGACGACGTCGCACGAACGCCCCTCCGTCATCCTCGGCGAAGGGCGAGCCCGCCGTCGAAGGACCTCGCCCCGAGACGCCCCGTTCGGGCGAGATTTCGGCTCGCTTCGCTCGCTCAGGATGACGCAAGTCGTCGCGATGCAGACGGCCGTGAAGCCGTCGCTTGCCTTCGGCTCGTTTCGCTCACTCAGGATGACGCAAGGGCTACTGCGATGAACGCTCGACGGCTTCGTCGAGAAACATCTGCGACCGCTCGACGGCGGCCTGGCCCAGGGGTTGGGCCTGGTCGACGGCTTGCGTCAGTTCGGCGATGGCTTCGTCGTGGCGGCCCGCGGCAGAGAGAGCCCGGCCGAGGTTGCGGCGGAAGACCGGCTCGTACGAACCCCAGCCGCCCGCCACCGAGCCGTCGACGCAGGTCCGAAGCTCGGAGGCCGCCATGGCAGGATCGCCGGCTTCGAGGTAGATCATCGCCAGATTGTTCCGCGTGATCAACGGCGGAGGCGTGTTGGCACCGACCTGATCGATTTGGATTTGAAGCACCTCGCGCAGCTCCGAAGTCGCCTCTTCCACCCGGCCGATGTTGGCCAGTGAGGTCGCGAGGCTGGCCCGCATCGAGAGCATGTACGGGTGGTCGTCGGTCAGGGTCTCGCGGCCGACGGTGATGAGGTCTGCAAAAGCGGTGGCGGCGGCTTCGTGATCGCCTTGAGCGGCCAAGGCGACGGCGACGTTGTTCAGGTCGAGCAGATACGACTGCTCGTTGCCGCCGCCGCGGGCGATCGCGGCGCGTTCGTAGTCCGCGTTCTCACGGGAGAGTGAAAGTGCCTCGGCCATCTCGTCGTCGCCGCGGCGCGTGAGCAGGATGTTGGCGAGTTGTCGTCGTGCGCTGCGAACGAGCGGCGTGTCTGTGCCCAGCGTGCGGCTTGCCTCTTCAAGTGCTTCGCGGGTGAGCCTTTCGGCCTCGTCGATCTCGCCGATGTCTCCGAGCACGATGGCCAGGTTGACCTTGGTCGTCGTCACCTTCGGACTGCCAGGCCCGTCGCGATCGATGCGGTTCTTGAGCACGCGACGGAAGGCTCGCAGGGCCGCTTCCTGTTCGCCGTAGTCGAGGAAGGCGCCGGCGGCGTTGTTGAGGAGCGTGTCGGCTTCCTCGGACGTGATCGTCGTCATGTCCGGTGCGGTGCCGGCGTCTTGGCGACGCACCAGCGGATCGAGCCGCCGCAACGCGTCACGCCACGTTTCGGCGGCACCGGCGTAGTCGCCTTCGGCGTGCAGGACGGACGCGAGCGTCGTGTCGAACTGCAGATCGATTCGCGGCGTCTGCGGATCCGACGGATCACGCGTCGCCTCCCACTCTGGACGCAGGCGGTCGTACAGCTCGCGGGCTTCGGCGGCGCGGTCGACGAGGGTGAGGCTGCTGATCCACTCCGCGTGATAGTCCGCCAACACCGGTGGTGACGCGTCCGCCGCTTCGAGGACGGCGGCGGCTTTGGCGTACTGGTCTTGCGACGCATCGACGTCGCCGGCCGATCGCAGACTGCGGGCAAGGTCCGTGCGCAGATCCGCTTCGATGGTCGGTCGACCCTGGGCGAAGAACGGGATGAGCGGCTCGCTCTGGCGAAGGGCTTCGAGGACGGTGACGCCCGAGCCGGCTTCGATGGCATCGCCGAACTCGAGCGTGCGTCGAAGGAACAGCCGCGCCGCCTCTTGTCGCTCGGCGGATTCTTCGGCAAAGGCCAGGCTTTCTTCCGCCGCCTGCCTGGCCGAGGCCTCACGGACAAACGCGATGGTCGAGGCTGCCGTGGCAATGACAAGCGTCGCCGCCACGACCACCCCGGCGGCGAGGACGGTCTTGTTTCGGCGTGCGAACTTTCGAGCCTGATACGCCAGCGTCGGCGGGCGGGCGCGGATGGGCTGTTGGTTTAGCAGCCGACGCAGATCCTCGGCAAAGGCCTCGGCCGAGGGGTAGCGGCGGTGGGGTTCCGACTCCAACGCGCGGGCGACGACCACGTTCACGTCGCTACCGGTGTCGTCGCCTGACACAGTGCCGAGACTGGCAGGCGTGGTGTTCGGCTCGGCCAATCGTCGCAGCGCCTCGGGCATCGACAGACCGGCGACATCGACCGGCACGCGGCCGACGAGCAGTTCGTGCAGGATGACGCCGAGCGCGTAGACGTCGCTCCGCACGTCGGCGTCTCCCTTGCCGACGGCTTGCTCAGGGGCCATGTACCCCAGCGTGCCGAGCAGCAGACCCGCGGTCGTGCGCAGGCTGGCGGCGGTGGACTCGTCGTCTTCGAGCAGGCGTGCGATTCCGAAGTCGAGCACCTTGGCCTGCCCGCCTGCGGTGACGAGGATGTTGTCGGGCTTGAGGTCGCGGTGGATCACACCCTTCTGGTGGGCCGAGTGCACGGCATCGGCGACATCGGCGACGATGCGAATGCGGTCGCGAAACGAGAGGTCGACGCTCCGCGCGTAGGCCGTGATCGCCGGGCCGTCGACGAACTCCATGGCGATGTAGGCGACGGCGAGATCCGCGTCGCCACCCGCTTCGTGGATGGTGGCGATGCCGGGATGATCGAGCCGGCCCAGGGCATCGACCTCCTTGCCGAAGTGTCGCTCGGCGTCGTAGGCGGCGGCGGCTCGGCGCAGGATTTTGAGGGCGACGGGTCGATCCACGCCCCGCTGCCTTGCCTCGTAAACCGAGGCCATGCCCCCTTCGCCGATAAGGCGAATGAGGTGGTACTTGCCGTCGGCGACGGTGCGTCCGACGAGGCTCGACGGGTCGGGTCCGCCCAGGCCGATGAAGGCATCGACGCTCGGATGCAGCACGGCCTCGTCGTCGACGTCGGCCAGGGCTTGGGCTTCTTCCAGCAGTGCAGGATCATCGCCGAGGGTGTCGGCCAGGTACGCGAGGCGCTGGTCTGACGGGCGCTCCAGCGCGTCGGCGACGGTGTCGCGCAGTCGATTCCATCGTTGGGCCTCCATGTCACTGGTCATGCGTCATCCAGTCTGCGGAGGGGCCGCGAGGTTGCAAGAAGCGGGTTCGAAGCGTTCATGCCGGCGCGTCGAGTCTTCGGCTGAGCCACGCACGGGCAAAGGCCCAGTCGCGCTTGACGGTCCGGGCCGAGCTGCCCGTTGCGGCGGCGGTTTCTTCGACGCTCAGGCCCGCGAAGTAGCGGAGCATGACGACTTCACTCATGCGCTCGTCCTGAGTTTTCAACTCTGCCAAGGCGGTGTCGAGTTCGAGGATGGCTTCGGATTCGGTGGCGTCTTCGGGTTCGATGCTGCGTCCGCCGGGACCGTCGGCGGCGGAGAGGTCGAGCCGACGGCGCCCGCCGCCGTGCTTGATGGCGGCGTGTCGTCGGGCGCGTTCGACGAGGATGCGTCGCATCGCCTCGGCCGCTGCGCCGAAGAAGTGGCGTGGGTTTTCCCACTGAACGTCCGGGTCCTTCATGAGGCGCAGGTAGGCCTCGTGGACGAGCGCGGTGGTCTGGAGGGTGAGGTCGGGTCGTTCGCGAGCCATGTGTCGGCCCGCGAGGTCGCGCAGTTGGTCGTAGACGGCATCGAAGAGCTCGGGCGTTCTGCCGCCTGCCGCTTCGTGAAGAATTTGTCGCCGCAGGTGGCCCCGTCACGCCGGGATTGTCGCACATGCAAGGGGACGGGCCAAGTCGTTCGTCCAGATGCCCGATCGTCGGGCGTCGTGTGCACAGTGCCGACGGCGTTTCAGGGGGAACGCCGTCGGCCATGTGGCACCTGCTCGCATCAAATTCTTGTCATGTTTGAGAAGAAGATCCATAGTGCTGCCGGTCGGCATTCGTAAGCCGGCGTTTTCGGGAGATCATCTAATGAACCACACCACTTGCTCCACCGTCCGGCGCGCCGTCCGTGATCGCCGCCTTCTCGCCGCCACCGCCTTGGCCGTGGCGGGCCTGACCTCGGTCGCCTCCGCCCAGGTCACCTACACCGGACCCGCCAACGGCGACTGGTCCGACAACGGCAACTGGACGGGAGGCGTCTTCCCGAACAGCACCACCATCGACGCCATCATCAACGGCAACGTCGATGTCACGGTCGAGCCGGGCGTCACACGCGACGTCCGCGACCTCACCGTCGGCGCCGCCTCGGACGTCTTCGTCTCGAACAACTCGTTCCTCGAGATCAACCGCGACCTCTTCAACAGCGGCACGATCAACGTCGTCTCGACCGGCAGCTCAACCCGGCTGCGCATGCTCGGCACGAACTCGATCTCCGGCGGCGGCACCATCAACCTCACGGGCGGCACCCTCGACGGCAGCGGTCTCGTCACCAACGTCGACAACCTCATCACCGGTACCGGTAACGTCGGCTTCAACACCCTCCGCTTCGACAACCAAGGCACCATCCGTGCCCAGGGCGGCACGCTCGTGCTCGACCCGGCCAGCGTCGTCGGTGGGGCCGAGTTCTTCAACACCGGCACGCTCGCAGGCCAACGGCGCGGGCAGCGTCCTCGTCTTCACCGACAACGGTGCGGGCGAGTTCAACAGCGTCGGCGGGACCATCCGTCGCCGACAACGGCATCGTCCGCCTCACCGCCGGTGCCGACATCACCGGCGGCACCTACGTCACCACCGGCGGCGGCGTTGTCGAAGTCGAGGCAGGCCAGATCGCTCAGCTCCGCGACTTCACCAACACAGGCGCCATCGTGGCGCGCAACAACTCCGACCTGCGCGTCCTCGGCACCGTCAACAACAGCGGCTCGATCACGCTCGACTCCACAGGCGGAGGGATCGCCGACCTGCAGTTGCTCGGAAACACCACGCTCGCCGGCAACGGCACCGTCAACCTGATCGGCGGCGGCATCAACGGAGGCGGCCTCTTGACGATCAACGCCGGGCACACCGTCCGCGGCAGCGGCCTGCTCGGACAGAACTCCTTGCGGGTCGAAAACCTCGGCACCATCCGCGGCGATGTCGCGGGCCAGACGCTGTCGCTCGACCCGGCCAGCGTTGTCGGTGGTGCCGAGTTCTTCAACAGCGGCCTCATCCGCGCCAGCAACGGCGGCAAGGTCGCCCTCACCGGGACGGGATTCGGCGAGTTCGCCAACACCACCAGCACCGGCACGGGCAGCGGCGTCATCGAGGCCGTCGGCACGGGTAGCGAAATCGTCCTGACGACCTTCGCAAGCCTCACCGGCGGCACGCTCCGCGGAACCAGCGGCGGCGTCGTCCGAACGGGCGACGGTGAGAACGTCTTCGTCACCAACGTCGTCCACCAAGGCACCCACGTCGTCGGCAACAACTCCGACTACGGCGTCGCCGGCACCATCACGCTCGATGCCGGCTCCGTCGTCAACCTCAACGCCGGCGCTCCGCGACCGACCTCGAGACTCCAAGGCAACGTCGACCTCGTCGGCTCCGGCACCGTTCGCCTCAATGGCCCCCTGGCCGGCATCAACGGCACCGGCCTCTTGACCGTCGGCAGCAACGTCACCGTCGGCGGCGAGGGACGACTCGGACAAAACACCATCCGCGTCACCAACCGCGGCACGATCCTCGGCGACGTCAACGGCGGCAACCTCACGCTCGATCCGAGCAGCGCCAACGGTGTCGCCGAATTCATCAACACCGGCCTCGTCCGGGCCGTCAACGGCGGCAGCGTCACGCTCTCCAACATCGGCAACGGCGAGTTCGAGCAATATCGAAACGGCGTCACGCAACGTCGGCGTCTTCGAGGCGGTCGGCAGCGGCTCGCAGCTCATCCTCGCCGACGCGGTCGTGATCAACGGCACGCTCCGCGGCACGGCGGCGGCGTCGTCCGCACGCCCGCCGGCTCGCAACACCTTCGTCACCGACCTCACCCTCGCCGGACACGCACGTCGTCGAGAACAACTCCGACTTCGGCATCGACGGCACCGTCACCGTGCTCCTCGGGCTCGACGCTCCGCATGCAGGCCGGGGCGAACGCGACCGACCTGGAGGTGCAGAGCACCGCCTCGCTCGCCGGCTCGGGCACCGTCATCCTCGAAGGTCCGCTCGCCGGCATCAACGGAAGCGGCCACTCACGCTCGCCCAGCGGCATGACCGTTCGCGGCGAGGGCCGACTCGGGCAGAACACGATCGCCGTCGTCAACAACGGCCTCATCAATCGCCGACGTCAGCGGCAAGACGCTCCCCTCGATCCGGCCCGGTCGTCCGGCAACGGCGAGTTCGACAACAACGGCATCCTGCGCGCGCCAGCAGCGGCGGCGACGCTTGCGGCTCACCAACTTCGGCGGCGGCGAGTTCGACAACATCGGCGGCACCATCGAAGCCACCGGAACCGGCTCGACCGTGCAGCTGACCTCAGGAGCCAACCCGGCGCGGCGGAACGCTCCGCAGCACCAACGGCGGCAGCGTCGACGTCGGCAACGGCGAGAACGTCTTCCTCTCCGACCTCGACCTTCAGCGGCGTCATGAACGTCGGCACCAACACCGACCTCGGCATCGACGGCACCGTCGTCAACGACGGCACCATCACCCTCGACGGCACCGGTGCTGCGACCGATTTCGAAGTACAGAACTCGCGCCACCTTCGCCGGCAGCGGCAACCTCGTGCTCGACGGCCCGCTCGCCGGCATCAACGGCAGCGGCCTGCTGCTCAACGACAGCGGCAACACCATCCGCGGCCAGGGCCGCGTCGGCCAGAACACCATCAGCATCACCAACGACGGCTTCATCATCGCCGACGTCGACGGTCAGGAGCTCGTCCTCGACCCGCGCCAGCGCCATTGCCGGCGCGGAGTTCATCAACAACGGCACCCTGCTCGCCGACCGACGGCGGCATCCTCGTCTTCGACGGCTTCGGCAGCGGCGAGTTCCTCAACAACAACGAGATCACCGTCGCCAACGGCGGGCAGATCCTCTTCCGCAACAACGCCAGCCTCACCAACGCCAGCATCGCCGCCAGCGATCGCCTCATCGGCGGCACGTTCCGCGTCTTCGACGACGGCATCGGCACCACCTTCGACATCGTCCCGCCGCTCTTCGACCTCGAAGTCAACGAGTCGGCCACGATCGAAATTCAGGGGCCCAACGTCTCGAGCAACCTCTTCGACGACATCGCCAGCTCGGCCGGCAACCTCGTCGGCTTCAAGTTCCGCGAGAACGGCGGCACCTTCATCATCGGCGGCGGGACGGATCTGACCGTCACCCTCCCGCAGGTCTCGCCCAACTTCATCGACTTCGAAAACACCGGCACCTTCTTCGTCGACAGCGGCAGCACCGCCACCTTCCGAGGCGACTTCGGCAACGGCTTTGTCTTCGGCAACGAGTTCCGCAACACCGGCACCCTCGGCGGTGGCGGCACCCTTGCCCTCAGCGGACCCAACGGCGACGGCTTCCTCGACTCCCGCGGCGGCACGATCAGCGTCGGTAACTCGAGCGGCGCTGCCCCGGCCACGCTGAACATCGTGGCCACGCAAGTCGCCGTCGACAATGCCGTCATCGAGGTCGACCTGTTCAGCCTCTCGTCCTTCGACATCCTCGATGTCGACGGCGACCTCAACCTCTTGCCCTCGGCCTTCAACACACCGGGTCAGGGCACGATCGCGGTCGACCTCGGCACCGGCTACCTGCCGAACCCGGGTGACGCGTTCGAAGTCATCGTCGCCGACAGCGTCAGTGGCACCTTCGAGGCGGTGCAGGATGCAGGCCGGTTGGGCTTGGCCTTCGACACGATCGTCGGCAGCGACTCGGTGACCATCATCGCCCACAACCTGCTGGATGCCGACTTCAACTATGACGGCGTTGTCAATCTTGCTGACTTCGGCATCCTTCGCGCCGGCTTCGGCGGGATGGGTGGCTACGTCGGCGGCGACGCCAACCAGGACGGCACGGTCAACCTTGCCGACTTCGGACTGCTGCGGGCCAACTTCGGCTCGTCGGTCACTTCGAGTGACCTGGCGATGATGGACGCCTGGGCTGCCAGCGTCCCCGAGCCGACCGCGGCCTTGAGCCTGATGGCCGCCGGTGGCGTGCTGCTGGGTCGCCGTCGTCGCTAGTCAACGCGAGATCGTGGGGAGATCACGTGGCGGCGGCCCGGTCTTTGGACCGGGCCGCCGTTTTTCGTACGCGGGCCGAAGGCGTTGCTCGTCAAGCGGTACGGCCTCTGGTCTGGTAGCGTCGTCCGCGCGATGACCGACTCCCAATCCAAGCCGCAGCAAGACCTCGACCTGGCGACGGGTGCCCTGCTGGTGTTGGCGGCGCTGGCGACGTTGGGGGCGATGTACCTGCTGAAGTCGGTGCTGGTGCCGTTCGTGCTGGCGATCTTCATCGCGTTGATGCTCAACCCGCTGGTCGACTACCAGGTTCGCCGGCTTCGCTGGCCGCGTCCGGCGGCGGTGTCGGTCACCTTCGCCGCGGGGCTGCTGATCCTGGCCGCTGGCGTGATGGCGGTGGTGCCGTTGGCGGGTGCGACGGTGTCGACTTTGGCTGAATACTACCGATCTTTGGGGGAAACCGTCGATCGCGTGCTCACGTCGCTGCCGATGGAGATCGACGAGGCGACACGTGACGGCATTCGCGCGGAGGTGGTGAGCTACGAGGGCTCGCGTGCCTTGCGGGCCCTGCTGCCGTTCGTCGGCGTCGCGGGCGGCGAGATGCTCGGCTTTCTCGCAGATGCGGGACTTGTCGGGGTTTTCCTGCTCTTTTTGCTGCTGGGACGAGGCGACAAGCCGGTGCCTGCCGAGAGCGTGCGGGGGCAGATCGAGCGTCGCATCCAGGCGTATCTGTCCGTGACGGTCGTCATCAGCCTCGCCACGGGCTTGGGCGTCGGGCTGACGCTCTGGCTGCTGGATGTCCGGCTGGCGTGGCTCTTTGGGCTTCTGGCGTTCGGGCTCAACTTCATTCCGACCGTCGGCTCGGCGCTGGCGACGCTGCTGCCGGTGCCGATGATCCTGTTCGGGCAAGACCTCTCGACGCCCGCCATCATCGCCGCGCTGGTCATTCCGGCGGGCATTCAGTTCGTGCTCGGTAACATCGTGGCTCCCAAGATCTTGGGCGATCGGCTGCAGCTTTCGCCGGTCGCGGTCATGCTCGCGTTGCTCTTGCTCGGTGCGATCTGGGGGATCGTCGGGATGATCCTGGCAACACCGATGCTGGCGGTCTTCAAGATCGTCATCGATCGGCTGGCGGTGCGGAATCCGATGATCAATGGCGTCTCGCGGGCGCTGTCCGGCTCCGCTACGGAATAACCAGCACTTTCTCGCCTCAGTGACGCACCGGCGCGCAGCGCCGACGGACTCGGTACGAGCCGCCACCGTTGTTTACGAACCAATTAACCCGCCCCGCCGTTCTGTCGCCCTAACACGGCCACGACGTCTTGTCGCGCCCGGCGGCGTCGCGCTGACCGAGGCCGGGCAGCGCGGTAGAAACAGCCCCGCTCGAGACGCTGCCACAAGCAGTGGTGGTTCCGGGGCTCCTGATCCACGGGATGTTCCAACAGCCGACGAAGTTGCCTGCGCCTGCCATGCCCCGTACCAGCCGAACAACCCAAAGCACCCGCCGCGGGCGACTGGCCGCCGAGGTCGTTGAGCAGGAACCTGTTGCATCGGCCAGGCACACCGCATCGCATCCAAGTCGAGACAGGTGACGAGCCGGTGCACGTCACCGTCGGCAACGCCTCCGAGCCCGCTCAAGCCAAGCCCACAGCCGTGGCGGGCGGGTTCTCGAAATTCTTCAACCGTGTGATCGACAACGGGTTGTGGGCCGATCTGCCGGACTGTGCACGCTGCGTCTACCTGCCGCTGGTCCGCCTGGCCGAGCACCGCGGGCATTGCCGGGCCAAGGTCGGGCTGGCCAGCCTGATCCGGCTTTCCGGCGCGAGCCGATCGACCGTCAAGCGTGGCCTGAAAGCTCTTCAGGAGCAACGACTTATCGTCGTCGTCAGCCAGGGCGGCGTCGGTGCGGACGGCGTCAATCGACCCAACGTCTACGAGCTGCTGGTACCCGAGCCGCGAGACGACGACTCCCCCACCACCCCCACCACCGCTACCACCCCGGTTCGCCGGCGGACCCCCTCCCGGTCCAAGGCCGAACCCACGCCCGGTCCGTCGGTGGACGCGACCCCGGTCCAGCCGCGGACGGAACCGGGGGCCGCGGACGGACCTCATCTAAGAGGACCTACCAAGAAACAGCCCCAAAGAGCCGGAGGCGGGCGAGTTTCGGCTGCGCCAGGAACGGAAACGACCGGAGCCGACGCCGATCACCGCGCCGCCGCCATGCTCACCCGTTGGGGCTTCGATCAGGCCGAGGCGACCGACCTCGTCACGACCTTCGGCCCGGCCTGCGTCTCCCGAGCGATGGGCGAGGCCCGGACCCTGCACGACGGCGGGAAGCTGCGGTGCGCGGCGGGATTCATCCGCTGGCAACTCCGCGAGCAGTCGCCGCCGATGCCGACCGATGTTGACGCCCCGCCGCAGGACAGCGGCCGCCGGGGCGAGACGGCGGTTGCGTCTGCGCCGGCTCCGACCGGCTCGGGTACGGGCCAAGCTCCGGCCGCGGTCGTCGAAGCGTCGGGCGGCGACGTTGCGAGTCCGGCTGATGACGGAGCGGGTGTCGAGGGCGACGGGTTCGACGGCTTGGCCCCGGACGTGGTGGCCTGGGCTGCCGAGCGGGTGCTCGCCGCGCATGCCGATCGCCCCGCGATGGTTCGGCTGCTGACGAGCCGGCCACCGGCGAAGTCGCCGCTGATGCGGGCGGAGATCGTGAACCTGTTGCGGGCGGAGTGACCGCGGGCGATGCTCGACCGCCGTCCCTTGCGTCATCCTGAGCGGAGCGCAGCGAAGTCGAAGGATCTCGGGCGGGAACGCGCTGTTCGCGGGCGAGGTCCTTCGGCTCGCTGCGCTCGCTCAGGATGACGGGAAGGAGGCCGATGGGAGCGACCGTCCCGCGATGGTTCGGCTGCTGACGAGCCGGCCACCGGCGAAGTCGCCGCTGATGCGGGCGGAGATCGTGAACCTGTCGCGGGCGGAGATCGTGAACCTGTTGCGGGCGGAGTGACCGCGGGCGATGCTCGACCGCCGTCCCTCGCGTCATCCTGAGCGGAGCGCAGCGAAGTCGAAGGATCTCGGGCGGGAACGCGCTGTTCGCGGGCGAGGTCCTTCGACTCGCTGCGCTCGCTCAGGATGACGGAGGTGCCGATGACGGAGGTGCCGATGACGGAGGTGCTGATGACGGTTGATCAATAGAAGAAAGCTGCGGACGTCGGAAAACGCCCGCAGCTTGAAGCTGTATCCAATTATAGTTGTCGCGCTTAAGCGACCGCGGCCGTCGCTAGTTCGCTTTGCTTTTCGGCCATCTGATCACGCAGACGCGCGATGATGGACGAGTGCATTTGGCTCACGCGGCTCTCGCTCAAGTCGAGCGTCGCGCCGATTTCTTTCATCGTCATCTCTTCAAAGTAGTAGAGCGTGACGATGAGTCGCTCGGCCCGGCTGAGGCCTTTGTCCATGAGCTGCTTGAGGTCCTTGCGCTGCATCTCGCGGACCGGGTCGTCGGTCCGGCGATCTTCGAGCACGTCGACTTCGCGGACGTCCTTGTTGGAGTCCGTCTCGTACCACTTGCGGTTCAGGCTGACGAGGCCGGTGGCTTGGGCGTCCTTGAAGATCTTCTCGAACTCTTCCATGTCGACCTCGAGCTTCTCGGCCAGCTCTTCGGGCGTGGCCTGGCGGCCGAGGGAGACTTCGAGCGCCTTTTGGGCGGTGTCGAGCTTGTGTGCGCGGCTTCGGACCAGACGCGGCACCCAGTCCATGCTGCGAAGCTCATCGAGCATGGCCCCTTGGATGCGGCGAGCGCAGAAGGTCTCGAACTTGACGTTGCGGTCGAAGGCGAAGAGGTCGATCGCGTCCATCAGGCCGAAGATGCCGGCGCTGATGAGGTCTTCGATGTCGACTTCGTTGGGCAGCTTCGCGTAGACGCGGTCTGCGTTGAAGCGGACGAGGTGGAGGTAGGCCTCCATCAAGATGTTTCGGCTGGCTTCGGTGCCGTTGTCCTTGTAGTCGATCCAGACGCCGACGAGGTCGGTGCGATCGGTGCGGACGTTGACGCCTTCGGGCAGCGTCGAGGTCAGGTGGAGCAGCGATTCCGCCAGCTCCTTTTGGGCGTTGGTGGGAATAGCCCGGAGGGTTCGGGCGCGGCCTCGATCGTCGCGGGCGGGTCGCTCGGCACGCTCGGCGGCGGGTTGGCGGCCACGCGGCTTGGGCGTTTCTACGGAAGATTCGCTCGCGGCGGAGGCGTCGCGGGACGGGGCGGCGGTGAGGGTCGACGGCATGAAGGCTCCCATTCCTTTGGGTCGGCTCGTGACTGCCCACTCCGGGCGTCCGAACCAGTGGGATGTGGCCAGCTTCAAGAGCTTGGCGTCATTGTCGACCTTCGGACGCGTCATCCCGGCGTCGTCAGGCGGACCCACGGATCCGTCCGCGGCAAGTGCAGTGTAACGATCGTGACGGTCAGGGAAAGGCGCAGAGCCAAACAAATTCGACTTCGTCGTCGTGTCCCGATAATGCCTGCACCTGCAACACAGTCGGCATCGCTCACCGGCTTATGGACCTTAGAACCCGTGGAAAAAGCACCGTTTTCAGGAGCCGACGTCAATCACGCCGCCCTGCTTCTCGGCCTCGGCGGCGAGTGCGTCGGCGTGTCGCTTGACCGCCGCCTTGTACTTGGCGGTCTCGGCCTCGACCTTTTCACGCACGATCACCTGGGCCATCAACCCAACGACGTACCCGATGACGTAAGTGCCGGCCATGGCCTTCAGGGCCATCAGCACCGTCGAGTCGAGCGGGTTGTTCGCCAGCAGCACACCGGCCAGCAGGCACGCGACGAAGCAGACGAGCGAGAGGATGGCGGCGATGCGGACGGCCATGGGGCGTTGGAGACGTTCTACCTATCGGCCATCGTGAAGAAGCGGAGCGAGTTGAAGAGTTCTGCTTTCCGGCACGCTGTTCGGGCAAGGGCCTTCGGCTCGCGGCGCTCGCTCAGGATGACGCAGGCGGGTGTCGGTTCTTTTGGAGTCACGGGCCGTCACGGCGCAGACGGGTCAGGCGTGCGACGCGGCCGAAGAAGCCGTAGTCGCGGGACTGCGTCGCGGCGACGCCCTCTTCGAGTCGCGCGGCCAGTCGCTTGATGGCCAGCGATGCGGAGGCGGAGGGCTCGCCGATGGTGAACGGCTGTCGTTTTCGGACCGCGCGGGTGACGGCCGCGTCGAGCGGCACGAAGCCGGCGTCTTCGACGGTCGCGCCCAGGAATCGTGCGGCGACCTTGGCCACACGCTCGTAGACGCCACGGGCTTCGGCGGCGTTTTTGGCTTCGTTGACGAGCAGCGCGACCTTCCGGCGGCGGCGCCTTCGCCGGACTTGGCGCGCTCGCGCAGCACGACCTTGACGGTGGCGTAGGCGTCGGTGATGGCCGTGGGCTCCGGCGTCGTGACGACCAAGACCTGGTCGGCTGCGCCGGTGAAGGAGAGGACGTTCGGGCTGATGCCGGCACCGGTGTCGACGAGAATGACGTCGGCCTCGTCCTCCAGCGGTTGCAGCGCGGCCAGCAGGCGATGGTGCTCTTCTTCGGGAAGGTCGGCCATGCTCGCAAGACCGGTCGCGCCGGCGGCGAGGCGAAATCCGCCCGGGCCTTCGGCGAGCACGTCGGCGAGCTGCTTGCGCCGGGCGACGACGTGGGCGAGGTTGTAGCGAAGGTCGAGACCGCACAAGACGTCGGCATTGGCCAGGCCCATGTCGGCGTCGAGGAGGATGACCCGCTTGCCCGCACGGGCCAAGGTCGCCGGCGAGGTTGACGGCGATGTTCGTCTTGCCGACGCCCCCCTTGCCGCTGGTGACGGCGATGACTTTGGCGCGACGCGTCTTACGCGGCTCGGGCGTCTCGCGCCGAACGGGGCGGTCGGTCGTCTGCACGCCCGGCCTGACGCCGCGGCGTCGGACGAGGTCGCGCAGGCCTGCGGCTTGGTCGTCTTGACCGGTTCGCATGACCGCGCCGGCCGAGTTTGGGAGGTGAGAGCGACACTCATCCGTTGACCTTGGGTGGAAGGAGGAAACACGGACTCGACTCAGGCCGCGCGGGTGGTCGCGGAGTCGTCGGGGTTGTCAAGGATGAGGGTCGCCAGCCGGTCGGCCGAGGCGGGCTCGATGTCGGCGGGAACGTTCTGGCCGTGGGTGATGTAGCTGATCGGCAGGTTCGCCTCGGCAGCGACGTCGACGAGTGCCCCCAGCTCGGCGGCTTCGTCGAGCTTGGTGAAGCAGAGGCGATCGGTCCGAAGACCGGCGAACCGCTTGAGGGCCATCTGAGCGAGCCGATGCCGTGGTTGCTCGACAGCACCAGGTGCATTTCCGCCGGATCGGCGGCGGTCGAGGAACTCGTGAGTTCGGCGAGTTTGACCGCATCCCGCGGACTCCGGCCGGCGGTGTCGATGATGACGAAGTCGTAGTCGGCGACGCGGGCGATGGCGTCTTGCACCTCGCGCGGCTCGTTCACGACGGCCAGCGGCGCGTCGATGATGTCGGCGTACTTCTTGAGCTGGTCGATCGCCGCGATGCGGTACGTGTCGATGGTGACGAGCGCGACGCGGGCGTTCTCCTTGAGCTTCAGGTTGGCCGCGAGCTTGGCGACGGTGGTCGTCTTGCCGACACCCGTCGGGCCGACGAGGGCGATGACGGTCGGTTTGCCCTTGGTTTTGCGGGTGGTCGCGCCGGTCGTGGCGAGCCGGGAGACGAGGGCTTCGCGGACGAGCTTCTCGATCGACGGCTTCTCGCTGCCGATGACGAGGTCGCGGCGATCGAGTGCTTCTTTGACGATGGCCGAGGCGTGGACGTTGCCGATGCCGGCGTCGATCAGCTTGCGAAAGTGCGGTGCCGCGTCGTCGGGCAGGTGCGGTGTTCGGCTGTTCTGGAACTGGTCGACGAGTTCGCCGACGAGTTCGCGAAGTTGCCCGACTTCCTTTTGCACGCCCAGGTACGCCGGCGGCCGCGCCGCCGGAGGATTGCAGGAGTCCCTCGCCCGCCCGCTGCGGCGTGCGGCCGGGCGGGTGTGCGGGGTGGAGCTTGCCGCTGGGCTGCGCGTTGCGGCGAGCGAAGTCCGCGACCGGCCGTGATTTCGACGTGCTCTTGTCGAACGAGGCCGAGCCAGCGGCGTGTCGAGACGTTGCGGGTCGCGAGGATGACGGCCGTGCTGCCGAGCTCGGTTTTGACGGCGTCGAGGCAGAGGCTCATCGTCGGCGCGGTGAAGCGTCGCAGCTCCATCTGCCCTGCCGACGGCGGTTCGTCGCGAACGGCCGGCGGCTTGACGGCGCGGCGCTGCGACGGGCGGGCGGTGAGGGCAGGCGGTGGATTCAGTGTCTGGGGCATGGTGCCTCGCTTCCTGCAAGGGCGATTGGAAACCGGCTCCGCCGGACATGAGTGTTATCGGACCGTCGCGACGAATCGCAACAGCCCACGCTGAATACGCGACCTCATGTCGCCTCCAGACCCGCCATCGCGACGGCTTCAACCTGAACGTCGGGAACAATCTCGTTGTACCCGACCACCGCCACCTGCGGCAGCGTCGCCTCCAGCATCCGCCTCACGGCAAGACGCACGTGCGGGCTGCACAACACCACTGCCGGCCTGCCCGTGCTCGTCAGCTCGGCGACCTTCTCGGCAATCCGCTGAACCACCGCCCGGGCGGTGTTGGGCGGCATCGTGTTCGTCGTCGATGCCGCCGTCGTCACGCTGCAGGTGACCGGCGATCGCATCTTCCAAAGCCGGGTCGAGCGTGACGCAGTGCAGTCGATCTTCCTCGTCGACGTGCTGCTTGCAGATCGTTCGGGCCAGCGCGTTGCGGCAGTACTCGGCCAGAACTTCGGGATCTTTCGTCCGGCTGCCGTAGTCGCCCAGGGTTTCGAGGATCGTCTCGAGGTCGCGGACCGGCACCCGTTCACGCAGCAAGAGCTGCAAGACCTTTTGAACCTCGCCGTGCTTGACGATCGCCGGCACGACCTCGTCGACCAAGGCCGGCACGCGTTCTTTGAGGCCTTCGACCAGGCGACGCAGGTTCTGTCGGCCAAGAAGCTCGCCGGCGTGGCGACGGATGACTTCGGTCAGGTGCGTCGCGACCACGGCCGACGCTTCGACGACGGTGTAGTTGAGCAGCTCCGCCTCGGGCTTCTGCGGCTCGGTGATCCAGTAGGCCGGCAAGCCGAAAGCGGGCTCGACGGTCGGCGTCGCGTAGGGCAGCTCGCCGGCGACGATGCCGTTGTCCATCGCCAGGAACTGATCGGGAAATGCCTCGCCCTTGGCGACGGACATGCCGCGGATCTTGATCTGGTAGTCGTTGGGGCCGAGCCGCATCTCGTCGCGGATGCGAACGCTCGGCACGACGATGCCCAGCTCCTGCGCGATCTGCCGACGGATCATGCCGACCCGGCCCGGCAGCTCGCCGTTCTGCCGCGGGTCGATCAGCGAGACCAGTCCGTAGCCGACTTCCAGCTCCAGGGCGTCGACTTCAAGTTCCTGCTCGATCGGGGCGGGCTTGTTCTCTTCGGCTGCGGCACCGGCGAGGCGTTGCTTGTCCTCGCGTTCGGCCTCTTGCCGGCTGCCGCGATCGAGCATGAACGCCAGCCCGCCACAGCACAGCCCGATCGCCAGCAGCGGCACCATCGGCAGACCGCTGAAGGCCATCAGCCCCAGGAAAGCCGCCGAGATGGCCAGCGGCTTCGGGTTGGCGACGAGTTGGCTGACGACCTGTTCGCCCAGCTCGCTGCGGGTCGAGCTGCGGGTGACGATGAGGCCCGCGCCCAGTGCCGTGATGAAGGCGGGAATCTGGCTGACGAGGCCGTCGCCGATGGTCAGCCGCGTGAACAGCTCGGCGGTGTCGGCCAGGGGCCAGTCGCGCTCGACGAGCCCGACGTACATGCCGCCGGCGACGTTGACGAGCGTGATGATGATGCCCGCGATCGCGTCGCCGCGGGTGAACTTGCTGGCACCGTCCATCGCCCCGTAGAAGTCGGCTTCCTGGGCGATTTCGTCGCGACGCTTGCGGGCCTGCTGCTCGTCGAGCAGGCCCGCGTTGAGGTCGGCGTCGATGGCCATCTGCTTGCCCGGCATCGCGTCGAGCGTGAACCGCGCGGCCACTTCACTGATCCGCGTCGCACCCTTGGTGATGACGACGAACTGGATGATGAAGATGATGCCGAAGATGATGAACCCGACCGCCATCGACCCGCCGGTGACGAAGTCGGCAAAGGCGCTGACGACCTGACCCGCGTCCCCCGCCGCCTCGGCCGGGCCGGCACCTTCGTCGCCGGCGGTCAGGATGAGCCTGGTCGTCGCGACGTTCAGCGTCAGCCGGAACATCGTCACCGCCAGCAGCAGGCTCGGCAGGACGGCAAACTCCAGCGGCGACTTCACGTACATCGCCGTGATCAGCAGAATCAGGCTGATCGTCAGGTTGATGACCAGCAGCAAGTCCAGCACCGCCGGTGGCAGCGGGACGAGCAGAACCAGAAGCAACGCGATGCACGACGCCGGGAAGATGAGCCCGCGGTGCTTGGCCAGCGCGGCCAGGGCAGACGCACCGGCACCTCCACCCGCAGGGGCGGCGGTCGACGCGGATTGGCTGGCGAGCGTGGTCATGCGGCAGTCCGTTGCCGTGGTGAGCGATCCGCCGGAAGGCAGGAATCACCCGTAAGTTGTTAAACCCGGCATCCTGCCTGGGCTTCGGCCGCTACGACGCGCCGGCGAGCTCTCGGTCGAGCCGATAGACGTACGCCAGCAATTCGGCGACGGCCGAGTAGAAATCTTCGGGTATTTCGCGTCCGACATCAACTGCCCCGTACAGACCCCGTGCAAGCGGAGGTCTTTCCACAATCGGCACCCGATTCGCCGTCGCCACCTCGCGAATCCGTGCCGCCATCAGGTCCGCCCCCTTGGCGACGACGCGCGGCGCGTGCATCGCGTCGTCGTCGTACTTGATGGCGACGGCATAGTGCGTCGGGTTCGTCACGATGACGTCGGCTTGCGGCACCTCTTTGGAGATGCCCTGCATCGTCTGCTGCATCTGGATCTGCCGTCGGCGACGCTTGACCTCGGGGTCGCCCTCCATCTTCTTCATCTCGTCCTTCACCTGCTGGTGCGTCATCTTCAGGTCCTTCTCGTGCCGCTGACGCTGGTACATGAAGTCGATGACGGCGATGAGGAAGAGCGCGATAGCGACCTTGGCCGCGACGAGCATCACGCTGCCGGATGCCGCCGGTGCCAAAACGGCGGCGTCCATCCGCTGAAGCCCGACGATCTTGGCCATCTCGGTCGAGATCGCCCACATCGCCACCAGCGCCACGGCCGTCAGCTTGAGCAGGTTCATGCCGAAGCCGACGTACGTCTTGGCGGCGAAGAAGAGCTTCTTGGTCCCGGCGATCGGGTTGAGCGTCTCGAGCTTGGGCTGCAGCTTCTTGGGTGCCAGCAAGAGCCCGGTCTGCAAGAGATTGCCGGCGATGGCGGCGCAAGCCAGCACCAACATCATCGGGCCCATGCCCAGGGTGACCTCGAGCAGGATCTTCTTGACGATCGTGACGAGCTGCGCCGGATCGCCCGCCAGCTCCGGCGGGACCGGGGCGAGGCTGACCTGCGTCACGTTCAAAATCGACTGCCACAACCGTGGGCCGAGCAACCAGAGCGAGATGAGCGCCCCCAACAGCACCACCGTCGCCGCCAGGTCCTGGCTCTTGGCGACGTTGCCTTCCTCCCGTGCCTCCTGCCGACGCTTGGGCGTCGGCTCCTCGGTTTTATCTTGATCCTGGTCGTCGGCCACGGGTTAGGGCAGAAGTGGTGAGTGAGGAAAGATGAGTGACGGATGGGAACCGCCGAGTGCTTCCTTCGCGTCATCCTGAGCGAATCGCAGCGGAGCCGAAGGACCTCGTCCGAGACATGCGTGCAGCCGTGGCATCGACGTCACGCCGCCAGATTTCTCGGCTGCTTTCGGGATGACGCAGGGGCGTGCGTGTCATGACGTTCTGGTCCAGAGTTGGGTGGCCATGTCGAGCCCTTCGTCGAGGGCGTTGGTCAGCAGGTACGCCGTCGCCGAGAGGCCGGTGACGACGATGATGATGCCGATGATCGCGCGAAGGCTCAGGCCGACGGACAGGAGGTTGAGGGCCGGGATCGTCTTGCCGAGCATGCCCAGGGCGAGGTCGACGACGAGCATCGCGCAGCAGATGGGTGCGGCGATGCGAAGGGCGAGCGTCGCACAGGCGGCCAGGGAGTCGACGAGCAGGTCGAGCGTGTTCTTGTCGACGCCAAAGGCCAGCGGCGGGACGTGTTCGAAGCTCTCTCGAACGCCCAGCAGCATTGCGTGATGGCCGTCCAGGGCGAGGAAGAGAAAGAGCGTGAGGATGAAGTAGAGGTCGCCCAACGGGTTGCCGCCGACGTCGCTGCGGGCGTCGAGGGCACCGGCCAGGTTGAAGCCCATCTGCTGCCCCGCCACGCCGCCCGCCCAGCGGGCGGCGTTGAAGGCGATCGAGAGCAACAGCCCCGCCAACAGCCCGAACGCCAGTTCGCCCACAACGCCCGCCGCCATGAGCCACGGTTCCTCGGGCAACACCTCGGGCCCCGGCAACCCTCCGCCGACCGCCAGCGACAGCGTCATCGACAGGGCCAGGTAGAGCTTGACGGGCCGCGGGATGCGATCGCTGCCGAGCATCGGCGCGAGCACCATCAGCCCGGCCAGGCGGAACGTCACCAGCGCGAACTGCTGCGGCACGCCGAGCAGATTCGCCATGTTCCACAGCGTGTTCGGGTCGAAGCTGGCTTGATCAAGCGCCAATGGAAGGTGAAACAGTGACTACCCAAGAAGAACCAACCCTCTATCCCACCCCTCCCCCTCCAACAGCCGCGGGCTTACAGCCCGCAGGCAGCGTGACCCAACCCAACGCGACCATCCCCAACCCAACGCGACAACGCCCAACGGAACGCCCACAACCCCCGTCAAAACCCCGACTCAGAAACTCCACCCGCCCCCCAGCGTCTGCTCGGCAAACCGCATGATCTGCCGGCCCGCCCAAGGCAGCGTGATGACGGTGGCGACGAACATCGCCACGATCTTGGGGATGAACGCCAGCGACTGCTCTTGCACCTGCGTCACCGCCTGTACGAGTGACACCGCGACGCCCACGATCAGGCCTGCGATCAAAATCGGGGCAGAGCAGATCAGCACCAGCATCAAGGCTTGGCGGATCAACTCGACCCCTGTGTCCATGTCAGCTGTCATGTGGCGGGTGGTTTGTGAGGAAAAAGGAGGGACACACGCTGCAACGCGCCGTCGTCAACCGGAGAGGGCAAAGCTGCCCATCAGGCTGGCGACGACCAGGTGCCAGCCGTCGACCAGGACGAACAGAAGCAGCTTGAACGGCAGCGAAATCAGCACCGGCGGGAGCATCATCATGCCCATGCTGATCAGCACGGCCGAGATGATCATGTCGATGACCAGGAACGGCAGATAGACCTTGAAGCCCATCAAAAACCCGACCTTCAACTCGCTGAGCGCAAAGGCCGGAACGAGCGTGGCCGTCGAGACGTCGCCCCAGGTCTCAGGCGGCTCGTTGCCGGAGAACTGCTGGAAGGTCAGCACCGTCGCGTCGTTCCCGGCCGCCTGGATCTGGGCGATCATGAACTCGCGGACGGGGCCCGTCCCGCGGTCCCAAGCCTCGGCCTGGGTCAGCTCGCCCGCCATGTACGGCTGGACCGATTCGGCATGAACCCGACCGATGGTCGGGCCCATCACGCAGAGCGTCATCACCAGGGCCAGCCCCGTCAACACCTGGTTCGGCGGCAACGTCGGGGCACCCATCGCCTGACGCAACAGCGACAAAACGATGATGATCCGCGTGAAACTCGTGCAAAGCACCAAAACCGCCGGGGCCAGCGAGAGCACCGTGAGCAGCACGATGATCTGCATCGTCGGCGCGAGGTTCTCCCGGTCCGTCAGGTCCGGCAGACGCAACGTCGGGTCGCTCGTGGTCGGCATCGGCGAGCCCATCGGGCCCGGCTCGCGCGGCTCGAGCACCTCGTCGCCAAAACCCCACGGCTGCTCCAACGGCGGCGGTGGCTCCATGCCCGCGTCGTCCGGCGCGACCTGTGCCGAGGCGGAGGTCGTGCCGATGAAGATGGCCAGCAGAACGAGAAGATAACGGCTCACGAGGCACCTCCCGGGGCGGCGTCGTCGCGGTGGGCGGCGCTGAGGCCGCGGACGCGTTCGATGAGCGAGCGGACGTCGTCTGCCAACGGCTCGACGTTCTCGAAGTTCTGGTCGTCGTCGTCATCGCCGACTTCCAGGTCGATGCGGGCAGGCCGATCTTGCGAGACGGCGGCGAAGGTCGCGGCAAAGGCGTCGGCCTTGAGCGGGTCTTGCGTCGCCGGGGCCGCACCGCAGGCGGCGAGCACGTCGGCGACTTCGTCCCCGTCCTTGATCTCTGCCAGCGGGTTCATGCCGTGCCCCGAATCGCCCACGACCAGCAGGCGATGCCCGACGCGAAGCACGAAGACCTGGTGTCGCGGCGTCAGGTTGACCCGCGCCGCCACCCGCACCGCGGCTGCGCCGGGCGAGCGTGCGCCGGTCGGCATCAGGCGCTTCCACGCCCAGCCCGTCGCGACGATGAGCAAACCCACGCCCGCCAGCGATGCCAGCACGCGCGTCGCGGACGGTCCGGCGGGATCGGTCGTGGCATCGGTGGACGTCTGCGGCGCGTCGTCGGCGAGGATCGGGCTGTCGGAGAACGCGTCCGCCGATGCGACCGCGCCCGAACCCAGCCATCCCGCCAACGCCGCCGCCACCACAAGGGTGGCGGCCCTCACAGGTCGTCCTCCTTGGGCGTCTCGATGATTTCGTTGACGCGGACGCAGAAATTGTCGTTGAGAACGAGCACCTCGCCGCGGGCGACGATGCGCTCGTTGACGTAGACGTCGATCGGGTCGCCGGCGAGCTTGTCGAGCTCGACGACGCTGCCTTCGACCAGCTTCAGCACGTCCTGAACCAGCATCCGGCAACGGCCTAGCTCGATCTTGACGTCGAGGTTGACGTCCTTGAGCAGGTCGATGCCCGAGACCTGCGCCTCTTGCAAGACTTTTTCGAACTGCGGCAAGTCGAGCGAGCCGGTGTCGATGCCGACGGAAGGCTTCGGCTTGGACTTGGGTTCAGCCGCCTTGGCCGCGGGTGGTGCGGCATCGGCGGAGACGGGGTCTTCGAAGCTGGCACCGCTGAGCAGCGCGTCGAGCTCGTCGATGGCTTCCTCGACGCCTGCAATGCCGCCGTCGGACGTGCCCGAATCGACATCGTCGGTGGCGCTGTCGTCGCCGAGTGCGAGGTCGTCGTTGGTTGGATCTTGAGACAAGCGGCCCTCCTGGCCTGGAGCTCGATGGACGCCCGTTAGAACGGACGTGCCGTCCGTTGGAACGGACGTGGCCCGCCGGCATCCGTGCCAGCGGGCGACTTCGTCATTCGGTTTTGGCCTGTTTCCTTAGTAACTCGTGCGGTACGGGATGCACCGGGGTACGAGCACTTCTTCGATCAGGCCATCGCCGACGATGAGGTCGAGCTGGTACTTTACCTGCCGGCGCAGCGTTTCCAAGCCCGGTTCGGCCGATCCGTTGAGTTTTTGCGGATCGATGCTTCGCACGATGCGTGTCATGCGGTCTCGAACCAGCCCCGTGCTGGCCGCAAGCGTGGCCGTGACCTCTTCGGAGACGTCGGGCTTGACGAGGACGGTGATGTCGACGTCATAGAGGTACGTCCGCCCGTCGAGTTGATTCTGGGCGCGGAAGGAGTCGACGGTGACTTCGACGAGGGCCTCGTGATCCTCGACGTGTTCGACGACGGGTTGGCCGTGCTCGTCGAGGACGACGTGCGCGGCATCGGCATCGGCCGCACCGCCCCCCATGCCCTTGAGCACGACGAACAGGATGATGGCCTCGATGGTCATCGCCCCACCGACGACGACGGGCAGCTTGGTCAGCATGCCCTTGATCCCGCCCTTCTTGGCGGGAGCGTCTGCATCGGAGGAAGATTTGTCTGCGGCGGTGTCGTCAGCCATGACGTCGTTTGGGTGAAGTGCGTGCGTCGGGCACCGATCCTCATGATCGGCCCTGCACCAGACATCGACGCATCCCCCGCCGAAGTTGAGGCCGAGGCCAGCGATGGGTGGCCCCAATCTCGGGTCGGCGTTCAGGAGTCGGCCAGTCTGCGCAACGGTGACTGTTGAACGCAGTCTGTAGACCGGCCCTGATATACAGGCCTGTTCAGGTCGAAAGGCACCTTTATGTGGGACCAGAATTGTTGAGGTCTGGTGCAAGGTATTGAGCCGGCCTGTCGTCGCTGGTACTACGAGCACCAGCAGCTTCTGTTATCGGAACCGGGGCGGGCACTACAACACTTGCCGGGTGGGCTCATGTTTGGAATCTCGATGCAGGGTTTGGCGCCGACCGTTCGTCGGTCGGCACGGTCGAACCGCCTCCTTCGCGCGGCGGCGGGCAGCGTCGCCGAGCGGCTGGAGCCCAGGCGACTGCTTGTCGCCGTCACGGGGGGCGGGCTCGATGTCGATCGCCCGAATACGCAGCCGGCGGATCCGAGCGACCCGACGCTCGCCTTCCACGTCGACTTCGACAGCGATGTGCTCGCCAGCTTGGTCGACGGCGAAGGCGATTTGATGATCGAAAACCTGACCGCCGGCTGGTCCGTGCGGAACGACGGCGGCGACCTGTCGGTCGTGGACCGATCCGGAGAAACGCCCGCCGGTGAGACGCGCGTCGCGCTCTCCACAGACAGCTACAGAAACTCCGATGCCGTTCTGTATCCGGCAGACGGCAACTATGAACTCACCGTCTTCGGAAGCGGTGTGACGGACGCCGGCGGGAGCGTTTTGGGTGGCGTTCACCGCGTGAACAACCCGGCAGAGTTCTTCTTCTATAACGCCGACTTCAACCGAGACCGCATCGTCAACCTTGCCGACTTCGGCATCGTCCGGGCCAACTTCGGGGCGACCAACAGCACCTTTGCGCAAGGCGACACCAACGGGGATGGGCTGGTCAATTTGGCGGACTTCGGCGTCCTCCGTGCCCGCTTCGGAAGCGTGTTGGCAGCCCCGCCAGTGGGCTCGGAGTTGAGTGAGGCCGGTCAAAGTGCGTCGGCGATCGGGCTGACGTGGTTGGAGCCGACGACGCCGCAGGACGAGGTCGACGACTACGACGGCTTCCACATCTATCGCGGCATCGAAGACGCGGAGCCCACCTTCTTCAAGACCCTCGTCCTGGCCGACCGGAACACGCCGGGCGGGTACACCGTCAACGACCGGCTCGTCACGTGGACCGACACCGGCCTCGTCGACGGCACGCGGTACACGTACTTCGTTCGTCCCTTCTCCCACGCGGCCGGCAACGGCACCTCGACCGACCAGAAGACGGTCAACACCGTGCTGCCGGGCGTCGAGAACCTGGACGGCGACGGACGGATCGGGCGTCATTCTGGAATGGACCACCTCGAGCACGACGCACACGCACTTCGTCATCGAGAGAGAGGACGCGCTGGGCGTCCGTCATCTGATCGAGGCGATTGCCGATCCGACGACCCGTTACACGAACATCACGCTTCCCGCCGGAGAGCGGGCCGTGGTGACGGCGGTGCGGAATTACGGCACGGCCTCGGAGATCCGATCGATGCCCGCCACCGTCGGGCTGGAAGGCGGCAGTGTCACCACCAGCGGCTCCGGAAGTGCGGCCACGTCGTCGCCGTACACACTCGACTTCACCTACAGCGGCGCGGCAGGACTTGACGCCTGGGGAATCTTCTGGGGCGACGGCACGACCACGTCGTTCGCGGCGGACGGCGGAGCGGTGACCGCGTCTGCGGCCCACACGTACACGCAGGTCAGCCCGCAGCGGACGATCACAGTCACCGCGTATGACGCGGATGGCGAGCCGCTGGCCACCGGGTACCACCCGCTGGAGGTGTTGCTGGATGACGGCACCGACGACAGCTTGATCGACGGCCCGAGTGTGCTTCTCGAAGGCCAGTCCGCCACCTTCCGTGCCGGCAGCGCATTTGCCGGCGTGCCTGATGACGAACTGCGTTGGTCGGCCAGACGCCTGGGCGGGGGCGACTCGTTGAGCGGCCTCGGTCGCTCGATCGACATCGAAAACCGCAACGACGGCCAGTACAACATCGTGCTCTACCGCGACCGGAACAGCCGGGCGACCGTCCTGGCGGAACGGCAGATCGCCATTGTGAACGCCCCGCCGACGGGCTTGTCGATTGCGGGTGAATCGACGGTGAGCGCGAACCGGTTCGCGGTCTTTGCCGGCTCGGCCAGCGACCCTGGCGGCGACGATCTGACGTACAGCTGGACGCTCGACTACCTGAGCGACGTGGACGGCATTCCGACGGAGGTTTCGACCGAACTGCCCCAAAGCCCGAGCTCGTCGACCCGGTTCGTCGTCCCGAGCGACGTGCTGCTCGACCTCGGCCCCAACACCGGCACCGGTCCAGATGACGACATCGACGACCGTCGGCAGATCACGCTCACGATGACCGTCGACGACGGCGACGGTGGCCGGAGCGAGCAGTCGAAGGTTTTGGACGTGCTTCCTGAGACGGACGACACCCGTTTCACGTGGACGGCCATCGACGACCCGACGCGTGTATCCGAAGCGCAAGCCATCCAGCCGCGGCCGGGCGGGGGGTATGTGGTGGTTTCAGGGACCGAGCCTGCGGAAGGCGATGCGACATTCGGCTCTGCTTATTCACTTATCGTTTCTCAGTTGTTGGAGAATTTGACTCCAGATCCAGCGGCTGCAAACGCTCCTGCGAGTCCGGGCAACGTCTACGAAGTCGCAGCTCATGGCCACGTGCTTCGCGTCGATGAGTTCACGACGGGTGCAGGTCAGAGCGGTCAGGGGAATTTCACCCAGCTTCCTGGCATAGGGCTCGCGCAGCCGCACCCTGGTCTGGGTGTCCGTCCCGTGACGTTGACACGCTCGACCGCAGGTTTCCTCATCGGGTCCGCGGGCTTCGATGAGGAGGGGCAAAGGGGATTTTCCATGCAGCAGCCACTGCTGATTGCACTGGAACCGAGCGGTCAAGTTGACGCGACGTTTGGACCTCCCTCCAGCCCGTCGTTTGGTACGAAGCAAGCTGCTAACGGGACGCTGTACCAAATCAACGACTTGGACCTTGTACGAGCAGATTATGGTGTAGCTGTCGATCAAGTCGTCCAGCTGCAGGATGGATCGATCCTTTACGCGGGTCGTAGCGCTGTTAATGCTGGGGTCCCGAGCAATTCTGCCGTGAATTCGACATTTGTTGGAAAGGCTGACGCTAACGGTGTTCCGGACGCTTCCTTCGGTCTCAATAGTAGTATGACCATGGGCGTTCAGCTGGCGACAAGTTCGGCAGCGCTTTCTGTCGACGGCGTCGTCACCTTGCAGGACGCTCTTCAGGGAAGCTCGACCGGCGATTTTTTCTCGCAGCGGTATAGCCGCGTCGCCGGTCTGCACTTGGATGACGGAGGTCGAATCATCATCATTGAGTCCTTCTTCGCCGCTCACCACGCGACAGAAACGCTACCAGATGGAAGCTTCTTGAAACCGTACAGCGGCATCCACCCGCTGGTGATCCGGCTGAATGCGGACGGCACTGCCGATGAAACCTTCGGTTCGTTCGATCTTTACTCAGGTACCGAGCCGGTGAGCGTGGTCGGCGGGAAGATTCTCCCTGCCTCGAAAAGTGGTTACGTTTCCGAATCGTCGGAAGCAAGTGTTCATGAGACTCGGTCGGAGTATCTCCTCAGTTCTACAAGACTCGTCGACGGAAGCATTGTCGCCGTGGGAACTCGATACGACTTCGAAAACGTATTCAAGTTGAACGAGCGCCTGTTCGTCATGAAGCTTGAGCCAGACGGACAACTCGATTTGTCTTGGGGTGACGGTGGCTTCCGAACCGTCGACGTGGGTGGTCACCTGATGGCGAGAGGAGTGCAACTCGGAAGCAGTGTCAACTCGCTTGGCCTGACTGTAGAAGGCCTCGCCGACGGTTCGTTCATTGTTGGCGGAACGTTGATCGAGGACCGTATTCCTGAAGAACGTCTTGGCTTCATTGCAAAATTCAGCAGTGACGACGCGGCAGATGCCTCATCAGGACAGATTCAGCGTGGTGATCTCGACGGGAGCTTCGAGGCGGACGGGGTGCTTCTGCTTCCGATCGCGTCTAGCACTGCGCCAGCCGGCGTCCTCGACAGTCGTCCGATCCGCGGCGTAGTGCCTTTGGACATCCACGTCGATGATGACAGCTGGGTCATCGCGGGCTCGTTGGAGCGTTCTACTGTTGAATCCCCGAATTCCTTCAGTGACGCCGACATGTTCTTCGCCCGCTACCGCCCCGCCGATCTCACGGCGCCGCGGCTGGTGGCGACGGCTAAGGAGCCGCAGCGCGTCGAGCTCACCTGGGCCGACACCAGCTACGGCGAAGAAGGCTTCCGCGTCGAACGCGCGGCCGTGCCCGAGGAAGGGCTCGGCGGGACGCTCAACTGGCAGGAGATCGGCTTCGCGGCATCAGGGGCCGAGCGGTACAGCGATACCTCGGCCCAGGGGGACACGTGGTACGTCTACAGGGTCATCGCCTTCATCCGCGACGACGGTCCCGACGGGGACATCGAGGCCGCCTCCAACCTGGCCGAGGCCACGACGCCGGCCGCGGGTTTGGAGTACGTCTTCGAGCAGTCGGTCCTCCTCGACATCTTCGGTGTGGAGACGGCGAGCCTCGAACTCGATCCGGAGACGACCTACCGCCTCAGCGCCACGGCAACATCGGGCTCGGCAGCTCGGCAGGCGAACCGGGGCCGGTCGGCGTGTTCGATGCCGACTCCGAATACGGCGAGCGGCCTTGGGAGCCGGGCGTGCGGGCCAGAACGAGCGACTGGAGCGGAAGCACCCTCGACTACGGCGTCGCCGTCGGTCTTGCGGGTACCGGCACCGAACCGACCACCGCCTGGTTCGGCTCGCTCGCCTCGAAGTACCCATTCTGGGGCGATCCGTCGACAGACGACGGGCATCGTTACGACATCAGCTTCACCCATCGACAAGCCACGCCGACGGCCCTCTCCTTCCAGTTCCGCGACGACTCGTACTCGGACAACACAGTTCCTGCCGGCAGCCGCTATCGACCACTCACAGTCGACATCTTCCGCGGCGTTCCGGGAAGCCCCCAGCGACTGTCGGCCGAGCAGGGACAAGGCTCGCAGATCGAGCTGGCTTGGGAGGCACGGTCGACCGACCTCGTCGAGTCGTTCAGGCTCGAGAGGTCCACCGACGGCACCAGCTTCAGCGTGCTCGCGATGCTGGATGGTGACACAACCACATTCACCGACGGCCCGGTCGATTCCAACACGCGGTACTTCTATCGGCTTCGGTCCGAAGGCGAGTTCGGCGTCTCGTCCTGGTCGAATGTCGCGGTAGCCGTCGCCGCCAATCTTCCGCCGAAGATTGTGCAGATTCCCAAGCAGTACCGGACGATCGGGTATTCCGGCGATGACATTGAAACCTTCGAGTTTCCGATCATCGCCACCGATCCTGACGGAAGCGCGAGCGGGCTGACCTACGAGGTGTTGTTTACGACGCAGTCGAATGTCACGGTCTATCGCCCCTATTTCGAAAGCGTCACGTCGAACATCCTGAAGTGGAGCCCTCGCCCATTGCGGCCGGAGACCGGCTTCCAGCCGGCCGAGTGGGAGCGGACGTCGATCGTCCGGGTCCGCGTCACGGACGCCGATGGCCAGGCGGCGCAGATGTCGTTCGAGACCGTCTTCACGGCCAACGCCGACACCTTCATCAACGTCGCCCAGCCGACGGCGACGCTCGACGTCACGGGCGGGCTGCACCGCATCGACCTGGACGTCGAGGCCTCGGTCGACGACCCGCCGACGAACGACGGACTCTCGTACCGCTGGTCCGTGCTCGAAGCGCCCGCACTGGCGAACCCACTCTTCATCGACGCGACGGCCGGGCAGGCGGCGTCGTCGACGGCGCTCGCAAATGCCGCGGGCCGCTATGCGTTCCGCGTGGAGGTCACGCATCCGACCCTGCCCACCGCGTACGCGGACGTGGTGTACGACCTCGACTCCCAACTCACCGACATCTCGCTCGCGGGACCGGCCTCACGATCGCCGGAGCAACTCGCTCTCGACGGCTTGCGACAGGAGTTCCGGGTCGCAGTCCGGGCGAGTTTCGTCAACCAGTTCGGCCACCCGTTCGCCCCGAACAGCGTGCCGACCTGGTCGATCGTGAACGACGACGGCTCGGCCCCGACACCCGCAGGCGCGGTGCCGGCCCTGACACCTGCTCCCGACGGTCGCGCCGCCTCACTGTTGACAGGGACGTCGGCCGGGCTCTACCGGGTCCGCGTAGAAGACGGTGGCCGCACGACTGAACTGCCGTTCCGCGTCACGACGGAGACGAACGAGCCGCCGGTCATCACGGGTCTGTTGAATCACTTTGCAGACGGCAAACTGATTCTGACTGCCGTCGTTGACGACCCCGAAGGCTTCGAATCTGAGATTACGTACACGTGGAATCTTGTCGGAACGGACGGCCTTGCCATCCCGACCTACGAGACGACATCGGCCACGACGCAGCTCGATGTGTCACAAGGTGGGACGGTGTCGGTGGAGGTGTCCGCTTACGACGGCAAGCCATCGAACACGTATCTGCAGCAAATCGTTCTCGTCCCGGAAGCGACCACGATTCGGCTCGAACCCGATGCGTCTGTCGGCTCGACGACGGCGCCCCTCGGGATCACGGCGGTGGTTTTGGATCAGTTCGGCGAGCCGCTCGTCGGCTACGACGCGACACGTCTGACATGGTCAATCCGAAGCGGACCCGCCAGTGCCGTGCTGCTCGAGCCGCACGGTGCCGCGTCACTGCGTCGCGAGTTGTCAGCGACTTCTAAGGCCATCTATGTCATCAAGGTCACAGGTGACCCGGACAACCTCACCGAGGTGTTTGCGACTTTAAGGATCATCGGCCAGGTGGCACCTGTAGCAGACATCACCTCGCTCCCGGGCGGGCACGAGCCGGTGGTCATCTCGTCCGAAACCTGCATCTGCGGGATCGTTCAAGATGAGAATCCGAGCGACGCCGTTACGTATCGCCTCTTCCTCGAACCGACTGACGGCGGCAACGACATCGTGCTGCTCGACGACACCATCGGCCGGGTCGGGCACCTGCCGAACCTGAGCCGCAGCCTGGTCCGGCTCAACCCGACCAGCTACCCGGACGGCCTGTACCGACTTCACCTCGAAGCGTTCGACGGCACCGACGTGTCAAAGGATGTCGTTCCGATCGAGATCCGAACCGACGTGAAAGTCGGAGGCCTGTCGCTCTCCTTTGTCGACCTGACCGTGGACGTCCCCGGCAGCGAGCCGATCGAGGTCCGGCGGACCTACGACTCGTCACGAGCACATCTGGACGAGGGCTTGGGACTCGGCTGGCGACTCGAGCTTGCCGAGGCCCGGGTGGTGACCGACGGCATCCGCAACCGTCCGTCACTAGAACCCAACGAACCGCTCAAGGAAGGCAGCGTCGTCACGGTCGACGTCCCCGGCGTCGGTCCGAGGCGGTTCGCGTTCTTTGCAGCGCCGTCAAACTTCAAGGGGACCGACCCGATCGCCTCGTACCGCTATCGGCCGCAGTTCGTCGCGATCGACGGGAGCCTTGACCGGCTTGAGGTGCCGGTGGATTCCGACTCGTCGGGAAGATCGCTCCTCCATCCCGGCGACGACGGCTACGAGCAGCGAAACGGAAACGGCCGCTTCGTCGGCGGCTACGGCTTGACGCGTAGCGGCAGCTCGAGCCTCTACATCTACAACGGGACCTACTACGACCCGACCCGCAGCGACGCCGGGAACCGGTACTACCTCACGACGGCCACCGGCACCCGCTACGAAATTGAAGCGACGTCCGGCAAGGTGCTGTCTCGCGTCGACGCCAACGGCGTGCCGGTCGCGTACGACGACTTGAACGGGGTCGAGCTGAACGACGGCCTCGAGATTCGCACCCGAAGGGCCGGGAATCGCATCGTCGGCGTCGAGCTTCGACAAGGTTCTGGCGATCCGATCCGCGAGGTGACTTATCGCCACGACGCTGATCTTCTGTCGGAAGCGACCGTGTCCGGCGCGTCATCGGTCTTCAGCTACGACGACAACAACAAGCTCGAAACCATCCAAGACGGCCGCGGCGTTGACGTGTTCGAAGCGACGTACGACGACGACGGGACTCTCTCTGAAGTTCAAGACGCACGCGGCAACGCAAGCGTCAGCGACAACGGGACGTTCACCGGCTCCCTCGGCACGACTTCGACCACCGACGCCAACGGTGGCACCACGGAGTTCATCTACGACCAGCTCGGCGGCGTCATCCGCGAGATCCGGGCGGAGCGGGACCCGCACACGGGTGTCGCTCGTCGCTACCTCGTCACGGTGCGCGAGCACAGCTACTCGAGCGACGTGCAGTTCGACCCGCGTGAAGCCAACGGCACCGTCGGCATCAATCGGCCGATCGAAACCACGGAGTACGAGCCGTTCACGATCGACGGCTCCGACCCGGCCGGCCAACGCTTCAGGGCAAAGCCGGAGCGTGCGGTGCGTCATGTCCTCTTCAAGGTGACGACGGACGAACGCCCCGCCTCATCGGACCCGGACCTCTGGCGCCCGCAGGCCGTGAGCGTCCTCGCGGCGGACGGTGTCTCGTGGCTGAGCACGGTCTACCAGCCGGACCCCGTCAACGGCATCGACTTCGCCTACCACCCGCTCGGCGGTGTGCGACGCGTGGTCGATCCCTACGGCCGTGTCACGGTCAACACCTACGACGGTGCCGGCAACCTGACAGAAACCACCAACTATCGGGGCGAAGTCACACGCCACGTCTACACGACCGACCAGCCCGGTCCACGAAGCGGGCTGCTCGAACGTACGGAATCAATGAATGCCGGCGACGTGCTCGCCACCGTTACCAGCAACACCTACGACAGCAACGGCCGCCTGAGCACGGCAACCGACGCGGCCGGGGTGACCACGCACTACAGCTACGCAGTCGACGGTCAGGTCACCAAGACCTGGCGCACCTGGCCGAGCGGCGGGACGTCGGCGAACGAGCCGGACAACGAAAGCCTCTTCGACGCCGACGGCCGCAGCGTGGTGTCGGTGGACGCGGACGGCAACCGGTCGCTCACGTTCTTCGGCCCCTCCGGGCTCGTGGCGGCGACGGTCGAACAGTCCGCCTCGACACCACTTCCGAACAGCATCGGCGACATCGGCGTTGCCGCGAACGACCCCGTCGCCATCGCCCTGCACGACGCCACCGGCCGCGCGGTCGCCAACCTCGCGCCGGACGGCACCGAGACCCGCACCGCCTACGACGCAGTCGGCCGCGCCGCCTACCGCAGCGAGTCCTTCATCAGCAGCACGTCGTACGACTTCGATGCAAACAACCCGGACAACGATTCGACGACACTCGACTACATCCTGACGAACGTCTCGCCTGACAACGGGACGACCTACGTCGTTACGCGAACCCTCTTCGATGACCTGGGACGAAGCGTCGGCACCGAGCGCTACAGCGACAGCCGCATCCATCTCGCCCGTGACGATCAGCACCTCGCCGGCAACGTCTTTGCGACCAACATCGCCGACGTCGAGCTCGGCACGCTGATCTCCCGCACGCAAACCATCTACGACGGCCGAGGCCGATCGGTCGAGCAGATCAACGTCGACGGCCTCAGGACCGGCACGCTCTACCAGTTCGACGGCAGCGCCCGCTTCACCGGCCCGCTCCGTCCGAACGCCCCGGCCAACTGGCACGACGACGCCCGCTTCGCGCGTCCTTTGACGGACCCGGCCGAGGTGGACGCCGCGCTGCTCGCGTACTTCCAAAACGCGCCGGAGCGGACGGAAACAGGCGACTTGGCTCCGGATGGGCGGGCCGACGTGACGTCGACGCGGGCCGACATCTGGAACCTGAACCGCATCGAGATCGATGGTGCCGTCGAAGACAGCACCGCGTCGCAAGACACCTTCTTCCTTCGTTTCGATCACCCGACCGACGGCAGTCTCTCGCACACGCTCGAGGTCGACGTCGGGCTGACGCAATCGGGAACGCTTCGCCAGCGGCAGGAGGACGTCGCGACGGCACTGCTCGTCGCCATCAACGATGCTGACATCGCCACCGGCTTTGGCATCCGGGCGATCGAGTCGAATAAGGGCAACGTCATCCGCTTGGTGCCGGTCGCCGGCGTCGAGACCTCGTACCTGCTGACGGCATGGGTCGACGACGGCGGATCTTCCATCGCCGGCAAGCCGCCGGTGCTTCGGCTCAACGGGTCGATCGACCCGATTCCAGACCCAGACACGGTCGGCATCGAGTACGAATCCGCGTTCCGCCGCAGCACGCACACGGTGGACGCCCGCGGCAACGCGACGTTGGTCGTCACCGACGAAACGCCCGGCTCGTCGCGAACGATGCACGCCGACGGCACGGTCACGAAATCCTTCACCGAGCTCTCCTCACAGCCGGCGGTGCTGCCGCCCGGCCTGACGACGCCGCCCGAGGTCGCGGTTCTGCTCGGCCTTGACCCGCTGTCGGGCCACCCCGATGCAGGCATCGCCTCAGGTGGCCGGCATGTGGTAAGCGTCGAACGCCACGACCCCGACGCCGGCGAGACGCTGGCGTTGACGCACGAGGTGTACGACGCGTCCGGCCGACTCGTCTCGGTCTGGCGGCCGACGCTGACGGACGCCTCGACAGGCTCGACGCTCGGCACGCCGCAGCATCAGTACGCCTACGACGCCGTCGGCAACGTGACGTCGCAGACGGATCCGATGGGTCGTTCGACTGTGTTTGCGACCGACACCCGCGGCCGATCGGCGGGCCGGACGCTGCCGGGTGGCTCGTCGGAGCAGACGACGTACGACACCCGCGGCCGGGTCGCGACGCGTGTGGCGTTCGACGGCGTGGTGACCGAACTCGTCTACGACGACGAGACGTTCGTGGCCGACGTCGACGGCAGTGCATTCGACTGGCCGACGCAGATCGAGCTTGGCCGGATGGTTGAAGAGCGTGTCTTTGCTGCTGGTGCCACGACGCCGTCGCTGGTGCACCGTTACGCCTACGACGCCCTTGGCCGGCGGACGGCGTGGGGGCGTTGGACGGGTGACGTGACCGCCTCGTCACTGCCGGAGCGTGTGGAGACGTGGACGTACGACGCGGTGACGGGAAGCGTCCTGACGCACCTGCAGCCCGAGGGCCTGATCACCTACGGCTACGAAGAGGCGACGGGCCGGCTGACGTCGCTGGACGCCCCGGGCCAGGCGGCGGACGTGCGGTACGGCTACGACGACCGTGGCCGACTGGCGCACGCCGACGTGCACGGCGGCCGGGTGTCGTACACGCACGACGCGGCGGGCCAGGTGGTACTCGAGGAGCACCCGGGCGGCGTGACGTACGAGCGGACGTTCGACGACGTCGGCCGGCTCGAGACGCTTGAAGTGCTCGACGACGGCACCCTGCTGCTGGGCCAGATCTACACGTACGAGCCCGACGGCCAGCGAGCCAGCGTCACGGAGAGTGGCCCAGCTTCGTACCGGCGGCGAAGACGACGTGGACGTACGACGCGATCGGCCGACTGATCGGCGAGGTTCGCCCCGCCGGCACGGGCTCGTGGGGTTACGACCTTGCGAGCAACCGTATTCGCCAGGAGGCGGCCGGCGTGGTGACGACGTACGTGGTCGACGCCGACGACCGGCTGGTCACGAGCACGACCGCCGGCCAGAACACGACGTACACGTACGATGCGGCGGGCCGACAGGTGTACATCGACGCCCGGCGGGGTCGCCGGACACGCACTACGGCTGGGACGTGCTTTGCCGGCTGGCGTCGGTGGATCAGGATGCCGACGACGTTGCCAACGACTCGACGTGGGACACGACGTTCGGTTACAACATGGCCGGCCGGCGTTCTGTCGAGACGGACGTCGCCGGCGGCCAGACGATCACGCGGCTCTTTGACAACCAAAGCCTGACGGGCCACAGCCAGGTGCTGGTGGAAGACGCCCCCGGCACGGCCGACGACCGGTACCACGCGTTCGCGGATCGCCTGCTGGCCCAAAGCACCGGCGGCGACGGGTTCGTGGCCCCGCTCTTGATCGACGGCCACAGCGGGGTACGTGCCCTGCTCGACCGCAGCGGCGGGCTGGTAGAGGGCTACGGCTATGACGCCCACGGCACCCTGCTGGGGACGCTAGACGCGGCCGACGCGATGTCGTTGCACCTGTCGGACGCCGAACGCTGGGACGCGTCCGCCGGCGGCTACGACCACCGGACGCGAACTATACCTGCCGGGGCTGGGTCGCTGGAGCCAGACCGACTCCTACCTGCCGGGTCCCGGGGCGCTGTGGGACGCGAACCTGCACAGCTTCGTGGGCGGGGATGCGATCAACGGGGTTGATCCGACGGGGATGTTCGTCTCTGCGAATACACAACTCGGCGTGGTTGGATAATCGAACTCGGACTGGCAAGCCTAGGTTACGCCTTATATTTGGGTTACCAAAACCTGTCCTCGTGCAACAGGTTGCGGTATCTGCCTCGGCTGCTATCGCGACGCCAACGCCTGACGACGACAGCGTACGGAGCCTCCCCAAGGAGATGCCTGGTAGCGACATATTGCGTCCATTCCCGCGGGAAGATGATGAGTATTACTTCGTTCACGCGCGCGGTAGAGCGGACGAACTGCGAAACGATCGACCGATTTTGCGAACGGACTCCCGCTGTCGTACACATTTGCGGCCACTGAAGGCGGGTTGGGAATGGGCTTCGAGCTGGGCAAGAAGCAATAGCTCGTCTGGCGGACTTGGTCGTGGTCGTGTCGAGATATGGTCAATTGACAAAAGCGACTATCACTCACTCTCGAAGCTCGATTGTGACGCAGAGTCCTGACGAATGGCTGTCGGTTGTAGGGCACTACCGGCTCATCTGGCTCTGGACCACACATGGTCTACGACGAGCTACGGTCTTATACTTGGCCGGCGAAGTTTCAAGACAGACCTCTCACGAAAGGCAATGAACACCATGGCAGACAAGACTTGGAAAGTAGATGGTCGTCGAATTCTGACCCCGAGCGGCGTGTACTACAATGCGTGCTCCGGTATCACGGAGTATCGCACTGGTCGGGCACGCAACTACGATCATCAGTTGTCGACGTGCAACCGAGGAAATTGCTATGACACAACAACGTGATTGGTGGACAAGATGCGACGGAGAAGACGTCACTGGCAGATAACGATTCTAGGGATAATCGTCTTCGTCGCTGGAGAATCATTAGCATCTGCTTCAGTGTGCCTCGGCAATAACTCTGTTCAGCAGCTAGCGAACTGTTCACGGAGCCATCTGAAATTGTGACGGCTACGGGAGCAGGGTGGCTGCGAGTTCTATCGAAGAGTGAGCGATGATGCGTTACGACCCTTATTGGCGTCAATCGAGATTCCGCATAAATCGTAGGATTCAAGAAGGCGTCTGGGCATGAGGCTCAAGGCGATCTTCAGTGATCGAGGAAGCTACTGCTGAAGAAAGCCTGAGGTGGACGGCTTCCATCGAAAGGGCGAGGTTGCCCGAGCGTGTTCGCAAGCATCCGTAGACGATATCGTGGGCGGCGCTTCTGATCTCAGGCGGAGATGCGCCGGAGGAGTTTATTGACTGGCGGCCAGCTACCTGGGCCCGCGGCGGGTTGACAGGAGCTAGGCTGCGTCCACAATGCACGTGGCCGGCACGGTTCGGACGCTCGACGACGTGGCACGCGGACGGCGTCGCTGGGCACACGCTCGGCCCTGGCGGACCGCTCGCGTACTGCAGCGGACGGACTACGACGCGTGACGGGCGTCGACGACGGCAGCCTGTCACTGGCACGACGACGACGAGTCGCTGGCCGGGAGCGGGCAAGTTGGCCGACCACGTCAGGGCCATTAACGCCGTCGCCTTCTTCGCATCATGCGGCCCCACATCAGCCGCTACACCCGAGGGCGGGCCGGTCTAGTCCGTCAACGGCCGGCGGCAGCGGCGGGCGTGGTCGATGGATTGCCGGACGACGTCGGCAATCGTTTCACGGACGACCAGCTTCTCGCCGCCGTCGAGGCTGATGAGGGTGTCGGGTGTCTCTTCGAGCGCACGGATCTTGTCGGCGTTCAGGATGAACGTTTGGCCGTTGAGCTTGGTGAGGGCAATCATGTGGCGGAGTGGTTCGAAGGCGAGTGGCCGGAAGATGAAAGTGTGAAGCGAAGCGAGAAGCCAGACTTCTGAGTTCAGGCTCAGCTTCTGGCTTCTCGCAACTGGGCTTCTATGTCAGAACTATCGCGACGTGTTCAACAGTTCGGTCATCAGTTCGTCGCTGGTCGAGATGACTCGGCTGGCGGCGCTGAAGCCGGTGGAGGCGATGATGAGATTGATGAACTCGCCGGAGAGGTCGACGTTGGAGAGTTCCAATGCACCGCTTCGGATGCCGCCGGCCAGGCCTTCGAGGGGGGCACCGATGCGTGGCTCGCCGGAGTTGCTGCCCACGGAGTAGAGGCTGCTGCCGTTGTCGGTCAGGCCTTGCGGGTTGTCGAAGGTCGCCAGGCCGACCTGGCCTAGTTTGCCGGTGAGGCCGTTGTCGAAGGTGCCGGTGATGGTGCCGTCGTTGCCGATGCCGAAGCCGACGAGCGTGCCGATCTTCGTGCCGTCCTGCTGGGCGAAGAACTCGCTGTTGCTATCTGCAAGTGCCGTCACCTTGGCAAAATCAAGGGAGATGTCGACGTTTGGTTCCGCCCCGGTGCCGTTGCGGTTGACGGTCAGCGTGCCGTTGGTCGACGAGATGAGCCGTCCGTTGTTGTCGAACTCGACGGTGCCGACGCCGGCGACCTGCCCGGCGGTGCCGGAGGTGAACTCGGCGTAGTCGGTATCGTCAGGCGTCGTCGCGATGAACCGCCACTGGGTGCCGGCGTCGCTGGTGGTTTCGAGATTGAGCGTCACGTCGACTCGAATCTGGCTGCCGAGCGAGTCGTATGCGATCATGGACGTGTGAATGGTTTCACCCGCCGGGTCGTCCGCGACGCCGGCTGCCGTGGTGCCGCCGGCGAAGCCGAAGAGCGGCACGCCGTTGAGCGTCAGGTCGCTGCCTTCGATGGAGACGGCGTTGCCGGATCCGGTGTTGCCGACGAGAACGATCTGGCTCCCGGTTGTCGGGCCGGCCTTGAGTTGCCCGCCGCTGACGGCACCGGACGGCTGAGCAATGCCGCCTGCGACGCCGACGCTTTGCTGAAGGAAGTCGTTGAAGTCGGCCACCGTGGTGGTTGCGTCGACGGTCAAGGAAAGAGGTTGCTGGCGTCGACCGCCGCGGGCACCTTCGAGTTCGATGGTATCGCCGACGGCGAACATCGGAACGGCCAGCGCGTCTTCGACGGCGGTTAGTGGCGTCGCGGGTGTCAGCGGGCCGCCACCGGCAAAGAGCTCGACGTTGCTGTTCAAGACGCTCGCACCCGTGGAGATGTCGCCCGCGGCATTCAGGTTGCCGCTGAGGAATGCGTTGCTCGTCGCCTCGGCCTTGGTAAGTCCGCCGATCGGGATGTTCACGTCATCGAGCTGTCCTGCCAGGACGTTCTCGTCGTCATCAACGCCGAAGCCTTGAACATACTGGCCGCTGCTGGTGACGAGGTTGTTTCGTGAGTCGAGGCTGAACGAGCCGTCGCGGGTGTACATCTGTTCTTGGCCGCGGACGATGAAGAAGCCGTCACCATCGACGGCGAGATCGGTTTGTCGTCCGGTGGGCTCGATGCTGCCGGGGGACCAGTCTTTCTCGATCGATCCGACCGCCGCACCGAGGCCGCGTTGGTCTGGGTTGCTGCCGCCGGCCTCGCCCGACGGCGGGCTGCCGCCGGAGTCGGTCACGTAGAACTGCGGCTTGAACAGGGCGCGGCTTGCCTTGAAGCCGACGGTGTTGACGTTCGCAATGTTGTTGCCGACGACGTTGAGCCGCGTCTGGTTGACGTCGAGCCCGCTGAGGCCGGTGAAGAGTGTGGAAGTCAGTGCCATGGCTTGAAGAGCAGAGTGATGAAGAGACTGAGAACCGGCGGAGAAAAGATGGTCTAGCGAACTTCAGTGACCTTTGTCAGATCAACGGTGTGGCCCGTGTCGAGCTCCAGCCAGACGTTGTCGCCTTCGACGCGAACGCTCGTCACCTGTCCTTCGACGGCCACGGTTTCATCGCCGACGGATGCGAAGCCCTTGACGTCTTTGCCGATCATGTTTCCAGCAGAAGCAAGGTTGTTTTGGAGCACCATCGTCGTCAGCGACTCCTGGAGCTTGGTGGAGCTTTCGAGCTGACCGATCTGGCTCATCTGGCTGAGCAGAGCCTCGTTGCCGGTGGGTTCGAGGGGATCCTGGTTCTGGAGCTGCGTCACCATCAGGTTGACGAAGTCCTCAGTCTTCAGATCGAAGTTCGACGTGGGAGCCGAGGGCTGCGAGCTTCCGGAGAGTGCGTCAATCATACTTGTCTTATCGGCCGTTGTGTCGGCTGAACATCAGTATGATCGGACGTTCAGGCGGCGTCCTGATACCACCGACGCAGTGCGGCGGCACGGCGTTGTTGGTCACGCTGGCCCTGCTCGCTCTGGTCACGGGTGGAACTGCGGCCGTCACCCTGCCCGGATTCGTTTCCGCCGCGGGCGTCTGCCTCTCGACCGGCGGCGATGCCGTCAGGTCCGCCGGCAGACATGCGGGTCACGTGAATGCGATCGACGGCGACGCCGCTGCGTTCGAGCGACGCTCGAAGCTGATCGAGCGAACCACGGACGAGGCTGTGGGCGACGTCGTTGCTCGTGCCGATGGAGGCGACCGATTCTCCGCCCGCACTGATGCGAACCTGAACTCGGATCGTGCCGAGCGACGGCGGGTCGAGCCGGACGGTCATCGTCTTGCCGTTGGATGACGCGGCCATCGAAACTGCCTGGCGGACGACCTCCGTGTTCTCATCGGCGGACATGCCGAGCGGCGTGGGCATCGGGGCCGTGGCGGACGGCGTGGCCGGTGTCGGAGCGGAGGTCGTCGGCTGCGATGTTCCGGTGATGGTCGTGGTTTGCGTGGTGCCGGCATCTGGCGAGGAAGCCGGCCTTGCAACGGCCTCGGCAGCCATCGGCCGCATGGCGTCGACGTCGGAGGAGGCCTCTGTCGTGACGACATCAGTCGCTGGAGCCGTGCCTGCGGCAGCCGCTTGATTGGCGGAAACCGCGGGTCTTGGCCCGTTCTGGAGTGGAACCGCGGCCTCATCAGCAACCGTTGCATCCATCGACGTGGCGACCGGCGCAGTTTGCTGAGGTGGCAGTTCTTGGGCCGTCGGGATGGGCTGCGTGCCGGCGGGCATCTCCACCGTGCCGTCGGCGACGGCGGGTTGCATTGCGGTGACGACGAAGTCGCCTTCGCCCGCGACCGCCGCTGTCGGAACGACGACGGCGGTGTTGGCCGACACTGCGTCGGTCGGCAGTGTCGTCTCGACGGCCGTGACAGAATCGGTCACGACGGCGGGTACGGGTTCGCCGCCCGTGGCGAGCTTCGGCATGACGAGAACGCCTTCAACGGGCGCGTCAACGACCACCACATCTTCCACGGTGGTGTCTGCGGCTGTGGTTGCATCCGCCGGTTGAACGGGTCGGGCTTCTGCCACAGGCGTGGCGTCCTTGGCAGGAGTTGCCTCGCGGCGTTCGCGATCGAGCTCCTGGCGAAAGCCGCCGCCCTCAGAGGTGCCGCGTTGACGACGGTCGTTGCTCTGCCTGTCTGCCGAGGGTTTGGGCGCGTCGGCAGACCGATGCGTCTGCGGTTGGCTACGAGACGAACCGAGGTTAAAGAAGGCTGCGGCCGACGTCGACGAGGTGGAGTGGGCGGGCGTCATGGAGGTCGGTTGGGGTTCAGTCGAGATCGGAATCGTCGGTCGCCGTCCAGCCGGCGGTGATCGGGTCGGCGTCGGGGTCTTGTGCGCCCGCTGCCACGCCCTGCCGCATGCCTTCGAGCAGGCGGCGAAGCTGTTCGGTTTCGTCGTCGCCGTCGAACTCGCGAAGGATCTTGCCCGCGGTTCGCGGCTCCATCGCCTTGAGGAACGCGAGTGCGATCTCTTCATCGAGACCGGCGATGACCTTCTTGGCCTGAGCGGCCGGGAGCGACTCGTACAGGCGGAGCGTCGTCAGGAAGCCCTCATCGGTGAGCCGTGCTTCTGCCGTGGTGCGGCGTTCTTCCCAGTCTGTCACTTGTTCCGCGAGTTGATCGCGATCGGTAGCGAGTTGATTGGATGCGGTGTCGAGCAGCCGCATCCGATCGGCAAGCTCACGTTTCTGCCGGGCGAGGCGTGCATTGCGAGCGTCCAGCTCGTGCTCAAAGCTCGCGACGCGATCTGCCGCAGGCTTGCCGCTTTGGGCGTCGAGCATCGCCAGCAATTCCTCCATCGGCGTCGGCTCGTCGGGCTCGACTTCTTCCTCAAGCTCCGGCTCTGCGGGCGGTGGAAAGAGGACGGCTTTCAACTCCTCGATCTTGTCGCCGTTCAGACCAGACTTTTGAGCGACCATGCCTGCGGCGACGATCAGCCCGACGAAGTTGATGGCCAAGGTGACGACCAGCGCGAGCGTTAGTTTGTTCAACGCCTTCATGAGTTCTCCTCCTCGGCGGCCATGGCGAAGCCGGCGTCGGCGAGGCGATCTTCCTCTTCACGGATGCCGTCGAGCCAACGACCTGAAGCGTCGTCGGCATCGACAAGCTCCTTGTGCGCCTCGGCCGCGTCGTGTTCCTGCTTGCGTCGCTCACGAAGGTGATCCAGGGCACGCCGACGCTTCGTCCGCTCGGCCAGTTCCGTCCGTGCGTCGTTGGCCAAACGATCGGCGAGGTCGATGCGGTTCATCACGTCTCGGCCACGACGGGCGACGTCGTTCGTGTACCGACGATGGGCCGAGAGCATGCCCGGGTCCAGCGTTCCGACGAGGCCGCCGTTTTGAAGTTCCCGTTGTGCGCCGACGAGGTCGTCGTTGAGGCGAAGCAGATCCTTCCGCAGTGCGGCCGCGTCGCGAAGACGCTCGGCCAAGACGCGTTGTGCCGCCTGCTCTTCCCGGCGGCGCAGCTCCAGGGCCGCGGCGAGTTTGAAGACGAAAGCGGCCATGTTGTTCTAAAAGGCTCAGGTTCTGCGGGCGGGGGTCGGTGCGTTGGCCTGGTGGGCGGCCGCGTTGATGGTGTCGCGGAGTTGGTAGAGCTGTCGGGCGGCGGTTTCGAGGTTGGTGGCGTCGTCGGGCGACTGCTGCAGGAAGTCGAGCACCGCCTGCCGGACGCTCACGGCCGTGTCGGCCGCGGCGTTGTGGCCGGGGACGTAGGCCCCGACGTTCACCAGGTCTTCGACCTCGGCATAGTCGGCGACGGCCTTTTGCACGAGGCGGGCCGCGGCGACCTGGTTTTTATCGGACACGTCGCCCCGTACACGTGAGACGCTCTTGAGCACGTCGATCGCCGGGTAGTGACCACGCTCGGCCAGCCCGCGATCCAGCCACAGGTGACCGTCGGTGATGCCCTTGACGGCATCGGGAATCGGTTCTGAAAAGTCGTCACCTTCTACCAAAACCGTGTAGAAACCGGTGACGCTGCCGTCGCTGGTGCTGCCGGCACGTTCGAGCAACGTCGGCAGGCAGCGCGAAGACGCTCGGCGGAAAACCCTTGGTCGCCGGCGGCTCTCTGGCGGCGAGCCCGATCTGCCGCTGGGCCTGGCAGAGCCGCGTGATGGAGTCCATCATCAACAGAACGTCCTTCCCCTGATCGCGAAAATGCTCCGCGATGCAGCAGGCGGCTTTGGACGCACGAATCTTCATCAACGGCGGCTCGTCGGCGGTGCAGACGACGACGACGCAACGATCCAGCCCGCCGTCGGCCAGGCCGCTTTCGAGAAACTCGCGAACCTCTCGCCCGCGTTCGCCGATGAGGGCGATGACGCTCACGTCGGCAGATGTGTGCCGACTGATCCACGAGAGCAGCGTGCTCTTGCCGACGCCCGGGCCGGCGAACAGGCCCATGCGCTGTCCGGTGCCGCAGGTCAGCAGCGCGTCGATCGTGCGGACGCCCGTGGTGATCGGATCGCGAACCAACGCCCTGCCCATCGGCGGGATCGGCGGTGCGTCGAGCGGGCGGAAGTCGGAGACGCTGAAGCTGGCGATCGGTCCTTTGCCGTCGATCGGGTCGCCGAAGCCGTTGACAACGCGGCCGAGCAGGCCTTCACCGCAGCGTACACGCGGGGCACCGGGGTCCCCTTCGACCGAATCGCCCGCCGCAACGCCGCCGATGTCGCCCAGGGGCATCAGCAAGGTTCGTGCGTCACCTTTGGGATCACGTCCGAAGCCGACGACTTGTGCCCGACACGGGGACGATGATGCGCCGGCGAAGCCGTCGCTCATGCGGCTGATTCTGCAGGTCGTTCCCAGTGGCAGCGGAAGGTTGTCCGCCTCGAGTGTCAGGCCACTGACCGCCGCGATTTGTCCCACGACGCGAAGGGGCATGGCGTCCGCGACGCCGCGCAGGTGCGAAGCCAGCGTCGACCGCGGCTGCCGGGAAGGCACAACGACTGGGGTGGCGAGCGTCATGACGGGTCTACTCGTCCGGAATCAAGTCGGCGGCGATGCGGTCGAGTTGCGTCTGCAGGTCGGCGTCGATGAGGCCGCCTTGCGTGTAGACGCGGCAGCCGCCGCGGTCGATGTTGGAGTCCTCGACGAGCTCGACGTGCGTCAGGGCCGGCCACTTCTCGTTGATCTCCGGCAACAGCGATTTGACGAGGTTGTAGTCCGCCGGGTTGACGTTGAGCTTGACGTCGTGCGCCCGCATCACAAGCCGTAGGGCGGCGGTGGCGTTGGCGATACACACATTGGGATCGAAGGCTCCGGCCCGCTTCACGATGCGTTCAGCAATGGCGACGGCCAAGTGTGGCACTTCGCCGCCGGCACGTGCGGCCAGTGATGCACGTTCACTATTGAAGACTTTGAGTGACTCTCGGAGGACGGTGTGTAGTTCGCTCAGCCGTTCCCGCTCCGAATCGTAAGCCTCGGCCTTGCCCTGGGCCGTGCCCTCGCGAAGACCGTCGGCGTGCCCGGCGGTTTCACCCTCGGTGTATCCTTTCTCGTAGGCAAGTTCTCGTGCTTTTGCGGCATCCGCCCGTGCCTGCTCGGCAATGGCAACGGCCCGGGCTTTCGCTCCCTGCAACAGTGCGGCGGCTTCGCCCTCGATGTCCGTCATCGAGAACGACCGCAGCGGCCGAACATCAGTCGAAGCAGGAGCGGTGGCTTTGAGAACTGGCATGGGGCGGAGGAAGTTAGAAGCTCATAGTCGGAAGAAAGAAGCAGGACGGTTGCGCTTGGCTGGGCAAGTTCTTGCTTCTAGCTTCTAACTTCGCCTAGACGAGCATGTCCTTGTCCCCGCCGCGGCCTTCGATGACGATGTCGCCGCTGTCTTCGAGTCGGCGGACGATGTCGACGACCTTTTGCTGGGACTGTTCGACGTCGGTGACGCGGACGGGGCCCATGAACTGCATGTCTTCCTTGACGAGCTTGGCCGCGCGTTCGCTCATGTTGCGGAAGATCTTGTCCTTCAGATTCTCGCTGGCCGTCTTGAGCGACAGGCTGAGCGTGTCGTTGTCGACGTCCTTGAGCACTTGCTGAATGCCCTTGTCGTTGACGAGCAGGATGTCTTCGAAGACGAACATCAGTCGGCGAATGCCTTCGACCAGCTCCGGGTCGTCCGCTTCGAGGCCTTCCATGATCGCCTTCTCCGTTGTGCGATCGGCGAGGTTGAGCATCTCGGCCACGCTGTCGACGCCGCCTGTCTTTTCGAAGCTCTGGCTGACGATGTCGCTAAGCCGGTGCTCCAGACCCTTTTCGACTTCTTTGATGACCTCGGGGTTGGTCGTCTCCATGTTGGCGACACGTTTGACGACTTCGACCTGCTTCTGTGGCGGCAGCCCGCCGAGGATTTCGCGAAGCTTTAGCGGGCGGAAGGTGCGCGCAGAATCAGCGCGATGGTTTGCGGGTGCTCGTCCTGAATGAACGCCATCAAGTTCGAGCTCTCTGCCTTTTGCAGGAAGCTGAACGGCGACGTTTGGACCTGTTGCGTGACCTGCTTGATGACGCGCTCGGCGTCGTCGCCAAGGCTGGCCTGGAGCAGACGCTTGGTGTAGTCGAGCCCACCTTCGGCGATGTAGCTGTTGGCGAGGGCGAGCTGGTAGAACTCGCCGAAGACGGCCTTGCGGATCGGTGCGGCAACGCTGCCCAAATCGGCAATCTCGCGACACACTTGCTCGACGGCGTCGGGCGGAAGTCGCCTTAGCACCTCGGCCGCCTCTTGCTCGCTCAGGCCGAGCAGCAGGACCGCCGCCTTGCGAAGTCCCGTCACGTTCTCGGCGTCGCCGGTCGCCTCGGCCGCTTCCGCGAGGGCTTCGGCTTCGTATGGAGTCGCGGTGGCACTCATGGCAGGACGGGGTGGTCAGTGAAAAAGACGGACGGCGTTCAGGTAGCGTTGATCCACCGCTTGATCAGTCCGGCGGCGGCTTCTGGGTTTTCCTTCACGAGCGTCTGGACCTGGTCGACCATCTGGCCGGCTTGAAGGTGCTCTTCGGCAACCTCTTGCCCGACCAGCAACGCGTCGGCGGCGGTCGCGTCCGTGATGTCGTCATCAGGATTCGACGGACGGCTACGGGTCAGGGCGGCGAAGTCGGCAGGGTCGAAAGCGCCCAGCGACTGCGACGTCGCGACCGGTGCCCCGCCACGACGAGCCAGGGAAGAAACCAAAACCAGTGCGGCGACGGCCAATCCGATGACGGCTGCGGGTCGGCCGAACTGATCGACCATTCCGGCAACGCCGTCAAGTGCTCCGGCGGCGGCTTCGACTGCGGCCACGGCCTCGCCGGCGTCGCCGACGAGCAGGCCTTCATCGGCGTAGGTCACGACCATCACCCGGCCCGACTCGACCGTTCCGAGCAGCGAGCTGGCGGCCTTGGTGATTTCTGAACGGACGAGGTCTTCGTGCTCGCGGAGCTGCTCGGGCGTCGGCTCCACGCCGCCGGTCGAGCCGGAGCGACGGGCCCATTCGGTGCGGACGTAGCTCAGCGGCAGGGAGACGGTGCAGCTCGTCGGCAGCGCCTGGCCGCCGCGGCTGAAGCTTTCGGTGAGCGTCTTGGGAACCTCGACGTGGTTCCGCTCTTCGGTCGTGCGACGGCTTCGGGTGTCGCCGGTGGACGTCGCACCGTCGATCGAGAGTGCTGCGTTGGGAACCAGGCCCGCCTGGGCCCAGTCGCCGGAGGACGTCTCTTCGGTGTCGCTTTCTTCGCGGGTTTCGAGCGGAACGACGATCTTTTGTTCGGCGTCGAATTGCTCGCTGACGACGCGGCGCGTGTCGTTTTCTACGGACACGCTGACCGTCGCTCGCAGCCCCGGGATGTGCGACAGCACGCGGAGCAGCTTGCCTTCCCAGTGTCGCTCGGCGGCGGCTTGAAGCTCCAGGAGCTTGTTGCCACCGCCGGCGACGGAATCGTCCGGCGAGACACTGACGTGTCGGCCGTCGATGATGACTTCGATGTTCTCCGGGGAGAGCATTGCGAAGCTGCCGGCGACAAAGTGGGTCGCGGATTCGGCGAGCTTTTGCGGCTGATCGATGCCGCCGGTGGTCGTGAGCGTGATGCCGGCGGTCGGGAGAATGTCGCCGCCGATTTGCTTCTTGTAGCGGTCGTTGACGTGGATGCGGGCGTCGCGAACGCCGGGCCAGCGTGTGATGGCCGCGGCCAGGGCGTCCTGGCGTGCGACCAGGATCGTGAGATCCATCTTCTTGTGCGGGTCGAAGCTGCCGATTTGCCCGACGGCCTTATCGAAGTGGCGCGTCAGGTCGCCCGGCAGTTTCCGCTCGAGGGCGAGCAGTGACATCGCCTCGTCGCGTTGTGCGGCGTGGACCAGCAGTCGGTCACCTTCGACGGTGGCTTCGATCTGGTTGCGAGACAGCGTCTGGCGGATCTCGCCGAGCTGCTCTGGCGAGAGCGCCTGCTCGAGGAGGCGCACGCGTTCGCCCGTCGCCGCCTGGCTCGTCCACCAGACGACGGTGACGGCCACGATGGCGGCGAGGCTGAGGGCCAACATCTTCTGACTAGCCGTAAGGCCAGCCAGTTGCTGCTGAATTTCTTGGAACTGTTGCTTGAGGCGATCCATCGCGGGGCGTTGGGGGACTTCCTGTCCCCGGCCTGTTCCAGACAATCTCGGCCGTCATGGCCGGGCGACGACACCGGTGCTAGACCGGCATGTTCCGAATTTCATCGAAGGCGGCCATCAGCTTGGAGCGGACGGCCAGAAGGGTCTTGAAGGCAAGGTCTGCCTTCTCCACGGTGGCCAGCGTGCCGACCATGTCGTCGGTCTCGCCCAGGGCGAGCTTCGTCGACGCGTCGGCCGCGGCGTGTTGCATGTCGTCGACCTGCATGACCATGCCCTTGGCGGCGTCGAGCATGACGCCAAAGCCGTTGGACGAAGTAGCCCCGCCGCCGGCAAATGCGGGCGAAGGCAGCGAGGTGGGGATGGCGTTGTGTACGGCGTTGGTCATCGCGGTCGTCCTTGACGGCGTCTGCCCGGGCAGTGCTTCAGCGAGTTGTTTCGCAACGACCGTCGTCGGTCGCTGGCGGCCTGGGGCGTTGGGTCGAGCTCCGTCGACCGTCTCGCATCAGGTGATTCCGCGGGCGGCCAGCGTACCAGCCGTCACCGTCGAAACAAGCAGAAGATTAGGCAAAAGTCGTGTAAGTGGTGTGTTCGGGAGTGGGTTCAGTCGGTGTTCGGTGTCGACGTATCGTCTTAAGCAATCATCCGCAGCGAGCTGTTGAACATGCTCTTGGTCGTCTGCATCAACGAGATCGCCGCTTCGTAAGCGCGGCTGGCTTCGAGCAGATTGACCTGCTCCGTCGCCATGTCGACGTTCGGGTACTTGACCAGCCCCGTCTCCGGATCGGCATCAGGGTGACCCGGCTCGAAGCGTTGGCTGAACTCGCTCATGTCGCTGCCGATCTCGCGGACGTGCACGCCAGGTGCCTTGTCGTTGGTGGCGGTGCCGGGCTGAAGCACGGCGAAGCGTCGGCGGTACGGCGTCGGCCTCGCCTTTGGCGTTGCGGGTGGTCTCCGCGTTCAGCACGTTGCCGGCGATGACATCCATGCGGGTCCGCTGGGCGCGAAGGCCGGCGGTGGTCATGTCGAGTGTGGAGAACATGAGGTTTACCTGAAGAAGTCAGAAGTGAGGAATCAGAAGTCGGGCCAAAGGCCGATCAGGCGACGCGTTCGCGGAGGGCCATGTGGAAGCCTTGGAACTGCTTACGGAGCAGTTCGACGCTGAGGTTGTGCCGCATGCCGTTTTGCACCTGGTCGCCCATGAGTTGTTCGATGGAGCGGTCGTTGCCGTCGTGGAAGACGATGCCGCCCGGTGCGGTTCGGCTCGACGTTCCCGCCGCAACGCCGTTCATGTCGGATGATCCGCTGCGGTCGGCATCGTCGAGGCGTCGGCGAAGCTCGGATCGGAAGCCCTCGGTGTCGAGGTCCTTCTGCCGGTATCCGGGGGTCGAGACGTTGACGATGTTGTCGGCCAGCACCGTCTGACGCCGGGCGTAGAAGCTGGCGGCTTGCTGAAGGGTGCCGGCGGCGGATTGATTGATCAGGCGGTCGATCATGAGCGGTCTCCGTGCTTTTTGAGTTATCGGCCCGTTACTGCCGAACACTTGAGCCTTATCGGACGCACTTTCCTTGACAGGACGCCCGCCGCACGCGACCCTCCTGTCCAAGCCGGCACGATGCCGGTGGCGTGACAACCCGTTTTCTTCCGTTTTTCTCTCGAACCGGGCAAGGACGCCATGGCTTCGTCGAGCACACCGGCGTCTGACGCCGACTTCGCACCATCTTCAGGCTCATCACTCGCCGGGCTGTGGCAAATGCCGCTGCTGCTGGTGTCGCTAGCGCTGTTCGCGCTGGCGGCGTACCTGCTGCTCGACCCCAATCCGGCCCCTGCTTTTGCCGAAGAGATCGCCAAGGCCGAGCGTGACGTTCGCCAAGAGCGCTACGACGCCGCCATCGGCCGGCTGAATGACCTGCTCGTTCTCGAGCCCTCGCCCGCCGACGAGGCCCAGGCCCGACTGCTGCTTGCCGAGTCGCTCGACCTCGATGCACGTCGAAGCCGAAGCAGCGACACGCCTGCAACGCACCGACGCATCCTTCGTGAGCAGCGTTTGGCCTTAGAGCTTGGTGCGAACGACGATCCGCTCGTCGCCGATCGCGACGCCCGCTCGCTGGAGTCGCTGGGTCAGGTCGATCCGGCGATGCAGCGCTGGCGAACCGCGGCACGCATGGCCGTGGAACTCGGCGACCCGGCGGCCGCGGCGCCGATGCGACGCAGCAACGCCGAAATGCTCGTCCACCACGGCCGCACCGCCGCGGCGACTCGCGAGCTTCGCGACCTCCTCGAAACCCCCGGCCTCTCCGACGACGAACGCGCCTGGACCCTCGGCGAACTCGCCCGCGTGCAGGTCGATCAAAATCGACCCGACGAGGCGATGCCCCTGCTCGCCGAGGCGCTCGCCCTGTCTCCCGACGATCGCATCCGCGGGCAGGTCAACTTCCGCCTCGGCTACGCGGCCTACGCGCTCAACGACCGCGACGGAGCCCGCTCTTACTTGATGCGTGCCCGCGAGCAACTCGGCACCGGTCACGAGCTCGACGCCGAAGCGTGCTACCTGCTCGGCAAGATCAGCCAGGACGAACTGGCCCGAGTCGACGGCGAAGCCGCGGCCAACGCGGCGCGGGAGGCGGCGTCGTACTACGAGATCGTCCTTCGCGATCATCCGGGCAGCCGCTCGGCACCCAAGGCCCGGATGGGCCGGGCGGTGTGTCGGCTGGTGACGGGTGACGTCATTGGCGGCGCTTCGGATCTGAAGCTTGCCGCAGCGAAGGTGCACGAGAAGGAGTCGCTCGCGCCGTTCCGCGACGAACTCGCCGACAGCCTTCGCCGCGCCAGCCGCATCCTGATGGCTCGCGGCGATCGGGGCGAGATCGAGGATGCGACGTCGCCCTACCTGCTCGCTCTCGACCTCATGGCGTTAGAGCGTCGGGCGGTCGCGGCGGATGGGAAAGAACTTCCCGCCGACTTCTTCCAACGCCTGGCCAACGCTTTCGAACGCGAAGGGGACCGGACGTGGCCCGGCGATGGTGATTCAGAAGAAGCCGTCGCCGGCCGCAAGCGTGCCCGCGGCCTTTGGGTCCATGCGGGCGATGCCCACATCGCGCGGAGCCGGGCCCTGACCCTCGTCGACGACGCGGCCTACGGCGACGCCTTGTGGCGCGGCGTCTCCCTCTACGAACGCGCAGCCGACCTCGAAGAACTCATCGCCGCCCTCGACCTCTTCGTCACCGAGCGGCCCGAGGATCCGATCACGCCCGACGCCCTGCTTCGCCTCGGCCGGCGCAGCAAGCCTCCGGCTACGCCACCAAAGCCGCCGCGACTTTCGTCGGCCTGCGCGACAGCCATCCACAAGCACTCGCCAGTGCCGAAGCGGCCGTGCCGTTGGCCCAGATCTACGCCGCACAAGGCAGAGATCGCTGGCACCTGGCGGAAAACACGCTTCGAGGCGTGCTTGAGAACAACCCGGTCCTGGGTCCGCAGTCTCGCGTCTTTAGAGAAGCGACGTGGGAACTGGGCCGGCTGTACTACGCGATGGGTCGCTGGGGCGAAGCCCTGGCCAGGTTCGAGGAGTACGCCAATCGCTACGGAAACGACGACCAGCGTCGGGCGATGCTCTTGTTCCTCCGCGCCGACTGCTACCGCAAGGCGGCCGAGGAGTTGGCGACGAACGCGCAGGACACGCAGGTCGAAGCAACGCTGGCGGCGTCGACGTCGCCCAACGGTCGTCGGTCTCAGGCATTCACGGATGCCCGCACGTCGGCTGCCGACGACGCCCGCACCCGCGACCGCTACCTCGCCGAGGCCAGAAGGCTCTACGAAGCCGCCGTCACCGCGTACGAAGCCGGCCCCGTTCCGGCCAACGACGCCGCCCGCGACTTGGCCGAAACGTACGAGCGGCTGGCATGGTTCTATAGAGCCGACTGCCTGTTCGACCTGGGCCGGTACGACGAAGCCGTTGATCTGTACGAGCAGGCGGCGTTCCGATATCAGGACGATCCGTCGGCGTTGTCGGCGTACGTGCAGATCGTCAACAGCTACGTCGCCCTTGGCCGACCCGCCGAGGCGAAAACCGCCAACGAGCGGGCCAAGTGGCTGCTCCGCCGCATCCCGCCCGAGCGATTCCGCGACGGCACCATCGCCCTGGACCGCAAGCAGTGGCAAGATTGGCTCGACTGGAGCGGCGAGTCCGGCCTCTTCTAAATCGCCATGCCGAACGACCTCGACCCACACGTTCCCATCGAACCCGCAACCAATGGTGCGGATCACGCCGCCGTTCTTGCGACGCTTCGGGCGCAGGTCAGTGCTTGCAGACGTCTTCGTCGTCTCGCAACGGAACAGGCCAAAGCGCTTGCCGATGGAGACAACACGCGGCTGCTCGGCGTGCTCGAGCGCAGGAAGTCTGCGATCCAAGAAGCGACGGCCAATGACGACGTCGTCGCTCCGACCCGCGTTGCCTGGCCCGCTTCGGTCGTCGATTGGCCTGACGAGGCACGCGACGAGGCGAAGGCGTTGTTCGGCGAAATCAAGAACCATCTGGCCGATCTGTCCAAGCAGGATGATCGCGACGCCGCGGGTCTTCGCGTCCGCATCGCAACGGCGGGCAATGAGTTGGCCCGCGTCAAGGCGGATGATCGGACGGTCCGCCGGCTCAACCGCAACTACGCCGCCGCCGCTTACGGCAAGGTGCAGACGAAGATCGACGTCCGTTCCTGAATGCCGGTGCAACCGACACGCACCCGCCGGGTCTAAGACAAGACCGTGATCGTCCGCCTCCTCATCGTCGCCCTGCTGTCGATCGCCCCGCTCGCCCGTGCCGGCGATGACGCGGTCGGCCCGATTCTCGACAAGATGCACGCGGCAGGGGACGGCCTCGTCTCGCTGTCCACCCGCCTCAAGATGACCGACGTCGACTTCGACACCAATGCCGAAGTCTGGCGCTTCGGCCGACTCAACCTGCACCGTGGCGACGCGGGCGATGCGATTCACGTCCTGTTCACCCGCCGGGCCGAGCCCGACGGCCCGGCCGCGGAGGAAAAGCTTGAGTACCTGCTCTCCGACGGACTACTCGTCGACCGCAACTACCGCTCGCAGACCGAAGTGCGTCGGCAACTGCCCGAAGACGAGCAAGACCGCGACCTGCTCGCCCTGGGCGAGGGCCCGTTCCCGCTGCCGATCGGCCAAGAGCCCGAGCGGGTCCGCCGGCTCTTCGAGGTGTCGATCGTCGATGTGCAGAACGACAACGAATTCGAAGTGGAGCCCGTCGACGGGACGACACGCATCCGCCTCGTCCCGAAAGACGAAACCCGGCTCAAGGAGCAGTTCCAGGTCATCGAGGTCGATGTCGACGACTTCCGGCATGGCCCGGCAGGTGACGACGTTCGATGCGGCGGGTGTGAACCTGCGGATCGTCGAGCTTCGCGAGCCGGTGGTCAACGACCCCGATGCAGACATGCCCGCTCTCGAACCGGTCGACCTGGGCGATTGGAACGTGACGGTCGAGGAACTCTGAAGAACCCCCGTCTGATCCGCACTAGCGTGCCGACGTGCCCGAAGGCCACACGATTCACCGGGCGGCGAAGGATCAAACGCCGCTCATCGTCGGCTCGAAGCTGCGAGTCTCCGCCCACGACGGACGGTGCGAAGAGGCGGCCGAGCAACTTGATGGCAGGAAGCTCCGAGCCATCCGCCCCGTCGGCAAGCACCTCTTCTACCACTTCGCCGGCAAAGGCCCGAGCACCGTCCACGTCCACCTGGGCCTGCTCGGCAAGTTCCGCTACCACACGCAGGACATCCCCGAACCACGCGGCGCGACGCGGCTCCGCTTCGCCGGCAAGAACGGCACCGTCGACCTCGTCGCCGCATTGAAGGCGGTGCTCGTCGACGACGACGCCGTCGCCGCGGCACTGGCCAAGATCGGGCCCGACCCGCTCGACCCGAAGGCGGACGCGGAGGCGGTGTGGCGACGCATGTCCAACTCGGCCGCGCCCGTCGGGGGACTGCTGATGAACCAGGCCGTCATCTCCGGCGTGGGAAACCTGTACCGCACCGAGATCTTGTATCGCCAGCAAATCCACCCGCTGCTCCCAGGCAAGCAACTGACCCGCGAGCAGTTCGATGCCGTCTGGAAGGACTGCGTCGACCTGCTCAAGCTGGGCGTCCGGTACAACCGCATCATCACCGTCGATCGCGACTTCGCCAAAGAGCGGTTCGGCAAGACGCTCTCCAAGCTCTCGCGACGCGACGGCTGGTACGCGTACAAAAAAACCGTCTGCCCCATGACCGGCGGCCCGATCGAGTCGTTCGACATCGCCGGCCGAACCGTCTTCCACTCGCCCCAGTGGCAGCCGCTGCCAGACGAGTCGGCGGCATGATTCCGGTGCGGTCGGGTGTTTCCGCACGGCTCACCAAAGCGTGGTTCGACCGCTACTGCACCTTCGCGCTCTGGCGTCACTTTCACGCGATCCGGCTGTACGGCAGCTTTCCAGTCGCACCCATATCCGTCGGTGCGAAGCTGGTCGTCTCCGCGACGCATCAGAGCTTCTGGGACGGCATCATCCTCAACGACCTGCTCCGCCGACACGGCTGGCGACGACGGCACGTCATGATCGACGCCCGGCAGGTCCGCCGACACCCGTTCTTCACCCGCATCGGCGGCTTCGGCGTGGAGCTGGACGACCCGGCCGACCGGCGACGCGCGATCCGCTACGCCGCCCACCTGCTGCAGTCGGCCGACGAGCCGACGGCGTTGGTCGTCTTCCCGCAAGGCCGCATTGAGCCGGAGGAGTCACCGCTGGACGAGTTGCCCCGAACGCCGACGCTCGTCGCCCGTCGTGCCGGTGCGGCCGTGGTGCACGTCGCGATCCGCTACCGACACTGGTTCGCCCAACGCCCCGAGCTGCTGATCGCGACGGCCGACGACCTGCCCGCGGCCCAGGCACGTCTGGACGAGGCGTGCCGCACCTTCGCCCCCGGCCGACGTCTCGCCGGAGGCCGACGGTCGATCAAGGACCTCAGCCTCCGCGGCTTAAAACCGCCGCCACCGGATGTACGGGAGCAGCGACTCCAGCAACGACAACCGCCCGGCACCTGAAGGCACCGGGCGGCGGGTTATTTAGATGTGCGGCTCGGCGACGATTCTGCCGCCGTCCGCACAAGCTCAGGCGCGACGGCGACGCAGGCCGACAAGGCCGAGCAGTCCGAGAGCCCCGGCGGAGAGGGGCTCGGGGATGGCGACGGTCAGGTTGACCGTGGCGGAGCCGAAGCCGCCGTTGCCGTCGCCGACGGTGACGCCGAAGGAATAGTCGCCGGCGTCCGTGAAGCCGGGCGTCGAGGAGAACGTGCCGTCTGCGAGGAAGTCGATGAAGTCGGGCTCGGAGCCGTCGGTCATAAACGTGAGCGTGTCGCCGGCATCGGGATCGGTCGCGGTGATTTCGAACGCGTCGGAGTCGCCGACCGTCTGCATGAACGAAAACACGCCCATGTCGAACATCGGGTCAGTGTTCGGCGGGACCGGCTCGCCCTCGACGGTCAGCTCGCTGACGCCGAAGGAGTCGCTGCTGCCGTTGTGGTTGTACTCGAAGCCGACGACGAGCGATGACGCCGAGCTGACGTCGAGGCCCATGATGCCGACGCCGACGTTGTTCGCGCTGGCGTTTACAACGCCAGCACCGAAGTCGACCATCGAGCCGCCGTCGAGCGAATAGAAGAAATTCGAGAACTCGGTGTTCGTGTTGAAAGTGCCGCTGTAGATGCCGTCGATGTCGATGCTGTCGAACATCGTCACGTTGATTGAACTCGAGGTGAACATGCCGAGGCCGCCCCAGTCAGTCGAGGCGAATTTGCCGGCCGTGACGGATGCGGTGTTCGCGCTGCCGTCCGTCTCAAGGTTGCCCCACGAGAAGGTGCCGTTGCCGACGTTGAGCGAGCCAGATTTTGGCGGCGACTGGTTCTGAGTCGACGACGTGTGCGACAGCGAGAAGTTGTTTGTGTTGTCAAGCGTGAAGAGCGTCGCCGCCTCCGCCGTGCCGGCGGTGGTCAGGGCCGCGAGTGTCGCGGCGGTAATGAGTTTCATGTGCATCTAGGTCTTTCGTGTCTTCCCTCAAGGTGTCGGAGCGTCCTGGCCCCCGTTGGGTGCGGACGGTCCTCCTCCGACGTCGACGGAACTTACCGACACCGGCCAATATGTTCGTTGGCGTCGCGTTAAACCTGCGCTAGGAAGCTGCCGCCAAGTCACCCGTGGCCAGTTCGCTGACGATCTTGCCGCTCAACGCCACCAGCGGCAGGCCACCGCCAGGGTGCGTCGCACCGCCGGCGAAGAGCAGGTTCTTGAGCCGCTTGTCCCGGTTCGGCGGCCGCAGGAATGCCTGGATTCGGCCGTTGCCACCGACGCCGTAGATGCCGCCGGCGTTGGCGCGATATCGCTCCTGCAAGTCCCGAGGCGTCCAACGGTCCTCCGCCACGATCTTGCCGCGTAAGCCAGTCAACCCGCATCGCCCTTCAAGAAGGTCCAGCACCCGCTCGCGGTAGGCGTCGCCGTGGGTCGTCCAGTCGATCGACCGGGCCTTGCCGTGGATGGACGGAGCGCTGACGAGCACGAACAGGTTCTCGCACCCGGCCGGGGCCTGAGTCGCGTCGGTGGCACTGCTTCGGCAGACGTAGATGCAGGGGTCGTCGGGTGTCGTGCCGAGGTCGAACATCGCCCGCAGGTCGCCGCCGGGGGCCAGGTAGTCGTCCGGCATGAACTTGTGGTGATGGGCGACGTCCGGCAGCTGTCCCTCGACGCCGAGGAGCAAGACCATGCCGCTGCCACCGGGGTCCAGCCGATCGAGCTTGGCGTCCGTCCGGTGGGGCCGATGCTCCGGCCCGATCAGTTCGCGGAAAGCACTGACGACGTCTGCGTTGCAGATGACGAGGTCGGCATTGTGCTTCGTGCCGTCCGCCGTCGTGACGCCGGTGACGGCACCGTCGCTGACGGCGATGCCGGACACCTGTGTGTCGGTCACAAGCTCTACGCCGTTCTCGCGAGCCAGGTCCGCCAGGGCGACGGCGAGTTGGTACATGCCGCCGCGGACGTACCAGCCGCCGAAGTGCATTTCGGCGTGCGGGATGACGCACAGCGTCGCGGGTGCCTTCCAGGGGCTGGCCCCGCTGTAAGTTGCGTACTGGTAAAGGACGGCCCGCAGTCGCTCGTCGCGGACGTGTTGATCGACGACCTTGGCGTACCGGCGGAACATGCCGATGCGGAACGGCACGCTCGCCATCGCCAGGCCGTCGCGGGCCGATCCGCCGTTGTGGATAAGCTGTTCCGGGGCGTGCGACAGAAAGAGTTCTCCGGCCAGATCCCAAACGGCTTTACCTCGATCCAAAAACTTTCGAAAGCCGTCGACGTCGCCGGGAGCGATATCTCGTACGCCATCAAGGGTTTCCGATCGATCTCGCCGCAGCTCGAAGCGGGTTCCGTCGGGCCAGGTGAAGCGGGAAATGGGGTCCAGACGCACCAGGTCGAGGCGTTCGTGGAGATCGGCCCTGCCGGCGTGGAAAAGCTGTTCAAAGACGAACGGCAGCGTCAACAGCGACGGCCCGGTGTCGAAGGTGAACTGCTCGCCCGGGCGGGTCGGGTGGTCCAGGACCTTGCGGTTCAGCTTGCCGCCGAGGGTCGCGTTCTTTTCGAGGATCGTGACCCGATGCCCCGCCGCCCCGAGCCGGATCGCCGCCGCCAATCCGCCGACGCCGCCACCGATGATCAAGACGCGATTGGAGCTTCCCGCAGACGACACGGGCGAGCCTACGGCTCGACCAGGGTGGCCCGCAGCCACGGGTGCCGATGGGCGAGCCACAGACGCAGGCCGTCCGCGCCGTCGGTGGTAAACGTCGCCTGACCTTCGGCCGAGGCGGCGTCGTTCATCGCGGCCTTCTTCAGATGCTCGTCATCCGTCGCCGCAAGCACCGTCGGCCGAAGCGCAGCGACGGCAGTCGCGTGATCGGCAAGGGGCTTAATTGCCTGCGTCACGACGCGTCGAACCTCCCGCGACAAGTGCGGCGAGCCGGCGGTGATGCCGACGGTGATCGGCCCGGCGAAGGCTTTGGCGGCGATGGCGAAGTCGCCGGCCCTCGCGTCATCTGCCCGGCAACACAAGATGCCAAGAGTCGCCGCGGCTTCGGCGATGGTGCGGTTCACCTCTGCGTCATCCGTCGCCGCGACGACAACGTTCATGCCTCTCAAGTCAGCCGCATCGAACGGCTTGACCCGAACCGTCGCCCCGGCCGGCAGTTCTGCAACGACGGCCGACGTGACGACGGTGACCATCGAGCCCGATTCGATGAACGATGTCGCCCGCCTCGCACCAACCGCACCCCCGCCGACGATCAGAACGCGGAGCCGCCGACCGTTTAGAACGATCGGCACGGCATGGGTCGGGTCCATGCGTCGAACCTAGCCATCATCACGGTTCGCCCGATCTGAACGAACGCAACGACCTTCGCACTAGCGTCCGGCATGAGCGATTCCTCCCTGCCCCGTCGCCGGCTCGGCAAGACCGGTTTTGACGTCAGCGTCCTCGGCTACGGCACCGCGCCGGCGGCCTTTCTGAAGGAACACGGCGACGACGTCGTGACGCTCGTCAACACCCTTCTCGACCAAGGCCTCAACATCCTCGACACGGCTACGGGATATCCGGGGAGCCAGGCGTTCATCGGCGAAAACCTGTCGGATCGGCGGGACGATTACGTGCTCGTCAGCAAGGTCGGCGCCGCCGGTCGGCCCGACAGCTTCACGCCAGATCGCATCGCCAAAGACGTCGACAACGCGCTCAAGCTGATGAAGACGGATCGCGTGGACGTCATGCTGCTGCACTCGTGCCCGATGGAGACGCTCGAGGCCGACGACGCACTCGGGGCGCTCGTCGACGCACGCGATGCGGGCAAGATCAAGCACTGCGGCTACAGCGGCGACAACGAAGCCGCCGCTTTTGCCTGTCGGCTTCCGGACGTCGCGGTGGTCGAGACGAGCGTCAACATCGCGGACCAGATGAACGTCAGCAAGGTCTTGCCGCTCGCCAAGACGCACGACGTCGGCATCATCGTCAAGCGGCCGATCGCCAACGCTGCCTGGCGCGACTTGTCCGAGCAACGCGGCTTCTACCAGAAGTACGCAGCGACGTACACGGAGCGGCTTTCGAAAATGGGCATCAACGCCAGCGACTTCGACCTCGATTGGCCCGAGCTGGCGTTGCGTTGGACGTTGATGCAGGACGGCGTCACGACGGCGATCGTCGGCACGACCAACTCCGACAACGCCAAGACCAACGTCGACTTCGCAAGCAAGGGTGATCTGCCCGAGGACGTCGCCGCGGCGATCACAAGCGCGTTCGCCGACGCGGCCGACGACTCCTGGACCGGCCAAACCTGATCGCCCAGCTAGTAACCCCCTCAGCCGCGGGCTTACAGCCCGCAGGCAGCGTCAGTCGAAGAAAACAAACGTCTACCGCATCAATCCCGCCGACCCGGCCGCGTCGATGGCCTGCCGCGTGGCGGGCGGTGTCCTTCGAGGCCGCGCTCGACCATCCGCTCGAATCGACGGACGACGTCGTCGCTCACCTCGTCGGCGCGGTCACGGTCGGCTTCGAGCCGTTGTCGCTCTCGCTCGATCCGCCCGGCGGCTTCGTCCAACTCGCGGGCACGACGTTCCATCGCCAGGCCGTGAAAGGCCTGGGCCTGCTCCTTGGCCTTGGCGACCGACGCCTCGGCCGCGTCTTCGTCGCCGGCGGCTTTGGCGTCGCGGGCGTCGATCAGGTGCCCCATGATGGCGTCTTCGATCCGGAACTGCTGGAGGGCGTGGGCATGGTGCTCCGGCTTCTCCTCGGCCAGACGCGACAGCTCTTCGACACGGGCGACGATCCGCCCGCGAACTCGGCCGAGCATGCGGTCGGTGGACTCGTCTGAACGATCGCCATGCCGCTCACGCAGCTTCGTTGCGAAAGCCTCGTACATCTCCAGGCGGTGCGGCGACGTCTCGGCCAGGAAAGCGCGGGCGGTGGTCCACCGGTCGGAGTCTTCGGCCACCGCGGATGGGCCGTTGCGGCGACGATCGCCGGGACCGCCTCTGCCTTCCCGAGGCGGAGCCGGCCTGATGTCACGCGGCGAACGCGCACCGTCATCCGGTGGAGGCGGAGCGGGCTGGAAGGCGATCGCACCAGGGGACAGCACCAAGGCGATGCCGACGGCGGTGATTCGTAGCAAAGTCATCAGTGTTCTCGCGAGTGTTGTTTCAGCCGCCGAAATCGAACAGGTCGTCGGTTGTCCAGACCTCTTGATCGGTGACGTCACCCAGAAGTGTGTCAGCATCGACGTATGCCACCGCAGCCGACCAGTCCTCGTCCGGGTCGAGCAGCACATTGAAGCTTGCCGGCGAGGCCACCGGTCCGTCGCTGTTGAGGTCGAGATCGATGTCGACCTCGACGTTTTGATTGGTGTCACCGCCGAGGGCGACTTGCTCTTGTCGGTGCCCGTCGGACGTAACGAAGGTGACGACGACCAGCCCCGCGACCAGACTCGCCGCCGCGGCAAGGGGCCAGCGGATGATGCGCCAGGCGTTGGAGGTGCCGTCGCTTTCAGAGCCGACGCCGATCCGACCCGCGACGCCCGCGTGCCCGTTCCTGGCCCGTGCCTCGTGCAGCGACCGCTTCGCCGACGCCGCCGCAGCGGCGACTTGTGCCGGCGTTGCGGGCGACGCGAACGCGGACGCCACGTGCTCTTGAACCGTCGTCAACTCCTTCGAAACGGCTTCGTTTTCAGCATCGCCGGAAGCTGCGACGTCACGGTCGGCCGACAGGTAAGCCGCGGCGAGGTTCGGGTCGAGTTGGCTCTCGTTCGATGAGGGCATGGGCTTGGGTGTTCGGTACTGACAACGTCGCGGCGGGGACGTTTATTGCGGCTCATCCAGTGCGACGCGCAACTTTTTCACGGCCTTGTGCATGCGGCCCAGGGCGGTGTTCAGCGGGCAGCCGAGGGTTTGGGCGATCTCAGTGAACTTCAACCCGGCGAAGCAGCGGAGCTCGACCACGCGCCGTTGCGGGTCCGGCAGCGACTGCACGATGTCGCGAAGACGCGTCGCCGTCTCTTCGTCGATGGCCACCGAGTCGACGTCGTCGGCAGGCTGTGGCCGCAGCGTCGGGTCGGCGGCGACTCGGCTCAGGCGACGCTGCTCCCTGCCATGACGGCGAAAGTGGTCGTTGGCCTTGTTGGTCGCGATCCGGAACACCCAGGGCTTGAAGCCGGGGCCTCGGGCGGACTCGTCGAACTGATTGAAGTGCTCTAACACGCTCAGCCAGGTCGCCTGGTGCAGGTCTTCTGCGACCTGGACGTTGCCGTGGACGAGGCGACGGAGGTAGTTGAGCAGTGCGGATGTGTGGCGATCGACCAGCGCGTCGAGGGCGTCGTCGTCGCCGGCTTTGAAGCGTTGGACCAGCTTTTCATCCGACCCTCCCTCGCCCGCCAGGCGGAGGGGAGGGGTCGGGTCGGGGATGGTCGTGGCGGCACCTGGCATCACGGGCAAAGCTTCCCAACGCCGCCCGATCGGCAGATATTGCGACGGCCTACCGGAATGTTACCGAAGCAGCTCGCCTGCACCCGTTCGGCTGGCCGGCAGACGCTTCTGCACGCCCTTGCGCGGTGCGCCCGTCGGCAGCTTGCGGTTGAGCACGTCGTCGCGGCTGAAGACGTCGAGCATCTGCCGGGCGATGCCACGCCAGGCGAAGTTCTTGCGGGCCCAGAGGCTGCCCTGCTCTTCGAGCTGGTCGCGGATCGCCTGGTACAAGAGCGGCAGTGCCAGGCAGTAGGCCAGCTCTCCTTCGCGTTCCGGGTCGGCCCAGAGGGCATGGGTGCCGAACTCGACGGACTCGCGCAGCCCGCCGCGGGTGGTGATGACCGAAGCCGTCCCACACGCCATCGCCTCGACGGCCGTCATGCCGAAAGGCTCGTACCGGCTTGGCAAGGCGTAGACGGCGGCGGCGCGGTAGATATCGGGCAGGTCGTCGTCGCTGACGTAGCCGTAGAAGTGGATGTGGCTGATCACGCCCAGGCTCGCGGCGAGCCGGCGAAGCTCGTCGATCTGCTTCTGATCCTGCTTCGAGTCGTTGTGCCCGATCGCCATCACCAGCCGGGCGTCCGGCACGAGCTCCAGCAGGCGGGGCATCGCCTGGATCAGCAGGTCGTACCCCTTGTTCCGTGCCATCCGGCCCAGAGCGAGGATGTCGTGCTCCTTGAAGCCGAGTCGCTTGCGAATGTCGGGGATCTCATCATCAGGCAGCGGCTTGAATCGCGTCTCGTCGAGCCCTGCCGGGATGACGGTGACGCGTTCGTCCGGGATGCCGTAGTAGGTGAAGAAGCGGTCTTCTTGCTGGTGGCTGGTGGCGATGAGGTGGTCGCACTTCTCGAACAGCTTCTTCTCGGCCGCGATGCGTTCTTCGAACCGGTAGGTCGCAAACTTTTCTGCGGGCGTGTTCTGGCTGTTCATCTGCTCCTGCTTCCACGCGCCGATGCTGTGTGGCGTGTGGACGTGCGGGATGTCGAGCTTTTCCGCGACGGCCTGACCGATGACACCCGCGTCCCAGTAGTGGCTGCTGATCAGCTCGTACTGCAGGCCGTCCTTGTCGATCTTGGCCAGCAGGCTTTCGATGCCTTCGTCGACGATGTCGTGGAAGTTCTCTTTGATGACGAAGTCGTCGCCGCCGAACGGGATGCGGACGACGCGGATGCCGTGACCCATGTCGTCGTATTCGGGCTGACCCTCAAAGCCGCGGGTGACGACGTCGACGCGGTACCCGAGCATTCGCAAGGCCTTGGCGACCTCGAGCACGTAAACGACCTGACCGCCGGTATCCGGCTGGCCCAGTTTGGCCTCGGCGGCGACGTAGCCGTGGGTGCTCAGGAGGCACAAAAACCCGCGAAAGCCCCCTTCGGGCTCGTTCGAAAAGTCCGGACCTTCGTGCTTTCGTGAGGGCGTGGCTGCTTCGGGCATAGCGTCGGTGACGGATCGCACGACAGGGGCGGCTAGGCCACGATCAGCGGTCGGCGATGGGTTGACGGTGGGGCTGATGGTGGCGCTAGACATGTGATTCTCCCCGTCAGGCCTCCGCTTCCAGGGGCCTCTACGGTAGCGGATAGGCGTTGTCAGTGGTACGGCCAAAGTTCCTATCTGCCGATGTCAGACGATCACGAAGGGGTCGCGATCCTTCTGACTCACCCAGACGTCCACCTCGTCGGGCAGCTGATCGCTGAGCCGACGGCGCAGGACGTCCAGCGTCGGCCGCTCGCTGTTGGAATGGAGCACGCACACGGCCGTGATGCCCAGGCGTGCGGCACGGAGTGCGTCGTGGTGCTTGAGCTCGCCCGTCAGATACAGCCCGGCGCCTTGGGCGGCGGCGACGTCGAGCAGCTCGCCGCACGAGCCGGCACAGCAGGCGACCCGCCGAACGTCACCATCCAACGGCCCGGCGACGAGCAGCTCGCTGACGCCCAGCTCCCGACGAATCCTGCCGATGAGCACTTCCCGCGGCACGGGCTCCGCGAAGTCGCCGATCCTGCCGAGACCGACATCATTCGCCGGCTCCGGCACTCGGCGGAGCAGGTCGAAGGCGACTTCTTCGTACGGATGCGCCCGACGCAACGCCGCGATGACGTCGGCAGCCTTGGCCGACGGGAGCGTGGTCTCCAGACGAACTTCGGCGACGGATTCCAGCGTTCCCCGCTCCCCGATCGCAGGATTTGCACCCTCTAAACCTCGAAAGGTGCCCGTGCCCGGAATCCGGAACGTACACGAATCGTAGTTGCCATAGCTGCCTGCCCCGGCGTCGCAGAGGGCTTGGGCGACGTCGTCGACGCGGTCCTTCGGGACGAACGTGACGAGCCGCAGATCCCCCTCGCCCGCCGGCTTCGGCCGAAGCGGACGACGATCGCTGAGGTAGAGCAGGTCGGCAAGCACGTCGTTCGTCCCGCCGGCGACGACGTCGAGCGCGGTGTGCGGCGAGTAGATCGCAACCCCATGCCGAATCGCCTCGAAGACGACGTCGCCCGCGTGGAGCCGCTTGACGTCCTTGAAGATCGGTGGGTGGTAGGCAACGACCGCGTTCGCCCCCGCCGCCTGCATCTCGGCCAGGACGGCAGGCGTCAGGTCAATACAGAGCCCGACGCCCGAGAGCTTCTGCCCCGGATCGCCCGCCAGCAGGCCCACGTTGTCCCACGGCTCAGCCAGCGACGATGGCGCGATGGCTTCCATCGCGTCGCGCAACGCCGCGACCGTCGCCAGGTTCTCCGACATGCCAAGAGTCTATTCCCCGAAGTACATCCGGGCCGCCGGCTGGATCGCGGTCGGAGGAAGATCGCGCTCTTTCAAGGCGTCGGCGGAATCGGCAAAGAGCGGGCTGATTTCCAGCACCGCATCAGGCTCGCCGTCGGACAGCGTCGGCACCTCGACATCGGCGGCTTTCAACCAGCGGGCGGCGCGGCGGACCTGGTCGCGCCGGCTCGTCGCCGGGCTATCGCCACCTTCGGCGTTCTTGACGGGGCTGAATTCTTCGGACCGCATCGTCTCGTAGACAATCGCGTTGCCGGCCAGCGGGATCGCATCGAAGACGAACTGCTCCAGCTTGACGCCGTTGGGCGATTGCGGGTCGGGCTCGCCCAGGTGCGGCACCTTCTTGTCGGCCCGGTGCCACGGGAGCTGCAAGCTTCCGCCGGAAGTCAGGCGGTCGATGAAGGCGACGCTGATGACGTGAATCGCGATGGAGCCGGCGTTAAACTTCAGATTGCCTTCGCTGTCCGCCTGCTCGGCGACGTCGTCGGGCAGGTCGCTGTATTCAATGACCATCAGTTTCCCGTCGCCGACGCAGAAATTGCCGACCTTCTCCTTGGCCGCGGCCTTGGGGAGCGACTTGCTGCTCATCTCGCTCTCGAAGTTGGCGTGGAGTCCGATGAAGAGCGGGTCGAGCACGCGGACGAGCGGGTTGTCGACCTGGAAATACGAGAGGTGCTCGATTCCCCGCTTCTTGAGGTCGTCGAGGGCTCCGGTCTTGGCCAATGCCCGCAAGCTGCCGCCGTGGCCGTCGGCGGAGAGGGCAAGCGAATCTTTCTCGGCAAGCAGCAGCTTCCCGTCGGTGCCGAAGGCGGGCATCATGCCCTGTGCGAAGAACGTGACGTCGTTCTTATCAAGGCCGAAGTAGTTGTGCTTGTCGAAGAACGCGCGGGTGGCCTCGTCGTTGACCTCGCTGGTCATGACATACCAGGGCACGGGCTTGCCGTAGCGATCACCAGTCGCCTGGATCTGCTCGGCAAACGTCTGGAACAGCGGCTTGTCCTTGACGGGCGTGACGGGGTACTCGCCCTTGGGGCCGTCGTAGCCGAGACGCGTGCCCTGCCCGCCGGCAACCAGAAACGCCGCGACCTTGCCGGCGGCGAGCAGTTCTTCGCCCTTGGCCTTGGCGGTCTCGTACAGCTCGACTCGGCCCGCGTCGGCGGTGTGGGGCAGGACGGTGGGCGGCGTCAGGTCCGACGGGAAGGTCCGCCGCGGGCTTCTGCTTCACGTGCGACTCGGCAAGCGTGGCCACCTCGTCGAGATCGAGCTTGGCCAACTGCCCGAGCAGCTTCTCTCGCCCGGCATCATCGAGTTCGTCGACATGGGCCAGGACATGGCCCTGCCCGATCGCGTCGAGCTGGCTGCGAAGGGCGTCGAGGTTCGGCTGACTCATGGCGACACGCTATCGCGTCGCCGACACGCGACAACCTCAGGCCGCCCGGTCGCGTAAACGCCGGCGAGCCTGCTCCAGGCGATGAGCCGCCTGGTCCGTCGCGGCGGCGGCATGATTGAGAAGCTGACGCCACGTCGGCGTCGCGTGGGCGGGCGTGCCCTGCTCGTCTTGATGAGGCAGGAAGTCCGTCAGGTGCATCCGCTTGCCCGCCTCGAACGGGTCGGGCGCCGTCGGGTCGACCTCCGGCGGATGACCGAGGATGGCCGCGTACATCCGCAGCCCGGCCTCGGTGGAGACCTGCGAACTCGCCTCGGCCGCGTCGTCGGCAGTTCGGGTCGCGTTTTGCTTCGAGGGTTCGGCGCTCATGCCACCGACATCGACCCGCCAAGGCCACGGGCGACAAGTTCGGCACGTCCGGATAACGAGGCCACTACACCTCCATGACGTCGTCTTCCTTCTTCTTGACCGAAACGCCGACCTTCTCTTCGTACTGCTTGGTCAGATTTTGCACCTCGTCCTTGGAGCGTGCGGCGTCGTCTTCGCCGATGTCGCCCGCCTTCTCCTCGCCGTCGAGGAGCTTGTTGGCGTCGCGGCGGGCGTTGCGGATCTTGATCTTGGTCTCTTCGCCGTACTTGTGAACCTGGCCGACGAGCTGCTTGCGGCGGTCCTGGCTCATGCTCGGCAGCGCGATCCGAATCTGCTTGCCGTCGCTCTGCGGGTTGAGGCCCAGCGGCGACTCGGAAAGCGCCTTGTTGATCGGGCCGATGTCCGTCGGGCTGAACGGCTTGACGATGAGCTGGTTGCCCTCGTTGACGTTGATCGCCGCGATGCTCTTGAGGTCGGTCGGTGCACCGAAGTAGTCGACCTTCACGAACTCGATCAACGCCGGCGACGCCCGGCCGGTCCGAACGCCGCGAAGCTCGTGGTGCAGGTGGTCCACGGCCTTTTCCATGTGCTCTTCGCACTCCATCAGAATGTCATCGACAGGCATGCCGGCAGCTTAGCGGGGTCCGCAAAGGGCGGAGAAGCCAGGCCCTGGAAGTTCCTCGCCGCCCCGCCCTCTCTGGCCCGATGCTCTTCTACGGGTTGATCCTCGTTCCCACCTTCTCACCCATGATGACCCGCATGACGTTGCCGGGCTCCATCACGTTGAAAACGACCAGCGGCATCTTCCGCTCGCGACACATCGCAAAGGCGGCGGTGTCCATCACCTTCAGGTCGTCGCGGATGACGGTGTCGAAACTGACCTCGTCGTGCTTCACGGCATCGTCGTGCTTCTTGGGGTCCTTGTCGTAGATGCCGTCGACCTTCGTCGCCTTCAAGACGACGTCCGCCTCGATCTCGTTGGCACGCAGTGCGGCGCAGGTGTCGGTGGTGACGAACGGATTGCCGGTGCCGGCGGCGAGGATGATGACCCGGCCCTTCTCCAGGTGCCTGATCGCACGCCTGCGGATGAACGGCTCGCAGACGGTGCTGATCGGGAAGGCCGACAGCACCCGCGTCGGCTGGCCCAGGGATTCGAGGGTCTCCTGCAGGGCCAGAGCGTTCAGGACCGTCGCCAGCATGCCCATGTAGTCGGCCGTGTGCCGGGGAATGCGGCCGTCTTGGCTGAACGTCGCCCCGCGGATGAAGTTGCCACCGCCCACGACCACCGCCAGTTGCACGCCCGTCTTGGCGACCTCGACCAGCTCCCGGGCCAGTCGCTCCATCGGCTCGGCCTCGATGCCGAAGCCCCCTTCGCTGCTAAATCCCTCGCCGCTGACCTTCAGCAGCACGCGGTTGTACGCCAGCTTCGACGGAGCACCTTCGGTCATGCCCGGAGACTACACGATGGTGCCGCAGCAAGCGCGACGCACCGCAAGCGAAGGAGGATCAGATATGCCAGACATCAACAGAGAACGCCCACGCGATCGATTCCGACTTACGCTTCAAGCCGTGGACGAGCACGCATCAACCATGCCGCGAGTGATCCTCCTGGGCCCCCGCGGCAGCGGCAAGACGACCGTGGGACGCGCATTGGCCAAGCGCCTGAACGTGTTGTTCGCCGACATCGACGCAGACGTTCAAGAGGGCGCTGGCATGACGATCGCCGACATCTTCGCGACCGAAGGCGAGGCCGGCTTCCGTGACCGCGAAACCGCCGCCCTGCATGCCGCGATTTCCCGCGACTGCGTCATCGCCACCGGCGGCGGCGTCGTGGTTCGCGAGGACAACCGACGCATCCTCAAAAACTGCGACTGCCCGCGAATCTACCTCGACGTCGACGCCAAAGACCTCGTTCAACGCGTGCAAGCCGACGCGACCACCGGCGACACCCGGCCTGCCTTGACCGCGTTGCCGCCGGTCGAAGAAGTCGAGCACCTGCTCGCCATCCGTGCCCCGCTCTACGAGGAGGTGTCGACGCATCGTGTCGCGGCGTCGGGCAAGCCCGATGCCGTGCTCGACCGAATCGCTCACATCCTGGCGAACGCGTCGAGCATCGACAGGCCCACCGCCTGAGACTTTTCGGGGTGGAACTGCGTCGCCACGAGGTTGCCGCGGCAGACGCTGCTGACGAACTCGCCGCCGTAGTCGGTGGTCGCAGCAATGTCGCCCGGCTCGCTACAGGTCGCGTGATACGCGTGCACGAAGTAGACGGCCGCCCCGGACGTCAGGCCCTTGAGGATCGGCGAGTCGCCACGCGGTTTCAGCGTGTTCCACCCCATGTGCGGCACCTTCAGGCCTTGCGTCTTGTCGACATCGAAGCGCCGGACCTCGCCCGGCAACAGGCCCAGACCCCGGTGTTCACCGCCCTCGTGACAGATATCGAAGAGCATCTGCAGACCGAGGCAGATCCCCAGCATGGGCCGATCCGCCTCGACGTGTGCGGCAACGACGTCCGCCAGGCCGCCGGACCGCAGATTGGCCAACGCATCGCCGACCGCCCCGACCCCCGGCAGCACCAGCCGATCCGTCGACGTCGCGGCCTTCGGGTCGGACACGATCTGCGCCTCGTGCCCCAGGTGCGTGAACGCCTTGTGGACGCTCCGCAGATTCGCCAGCCCGTAGTCCAGAATCGCAAGTTTCACGAGGCGTCAGCGTAGAAGCTCGTCACCGTTTTGCCGAGAACGTGTTCGAAGAGGTCCGGGATACCAGCCCCCGTAGCGACAGCATGGTCAGAAGCGACTGCACCTTCGCAGCGGGCAGACCTGTCCGGTCGCACAACTCGTCGGGCCCCAGCGTCTCCGTCTGAATCGCGTCCAGGATCAGCCGCTCGTCGTCGCTCGCCTCGACCACCGGCTTCGGCGTCGCGACGGGCTGAGGTGCCGGCGGGCGAAACAAGTCGGGCTCACGCGTCGGGATCGACCGCGTCGACTGCGGCAACGGGCCCAAGTGCTCCAGCACGTCGTCCGGCGACAACGCGAGCCGAGCACCGTCCTTCAACAAGCCCAACGGACCGGCCGCGACGGGATTGTCGATCCGGCCCGGCAACGCGAAGACCGGCCGATTGTGATCATCGGCCGCAACACGGGCCGTGATCAGGGCCCCGCTCCGTGCCGCCGCCTCGACCACCAGAACGCCGCGGCTCAGGCCGCTGATGATGCGGTTGCGACGCGGAAAGTGCTCACGCCTCGGCTGTGTGCCGGGAGGCAGTTCGCTCAGCACCGCCCCGCGGCCGTCGGCGACATCGGCGAACAACTGCTCGTTCTCGGCCGGATAGGCCACGTCGCACCCGCAACCGAGCACCACGATCGTTCGTCCACCCGTCGCCGCCAGCGTCCCACGATGCGCCGCCGTGTCGACCCCGAACGCCCCGCCGCTGACGATCGTCACGCCACGAGACGCCAGCTGATGGCGAATCGGCCCGACTGCTCACGCCCGTACACGGTCGGCTCGCGCGTCCCGACGATGCCGACGGCATGCAGGTCTCGCGGCTCGAGTTCGCCCCAGCACCAGAGCGCGATCGGCGCGTCGGTCAGATCGACCAGCAGCGCCGGCCAGTCGTCGCCGCCGGGTGTGAGGATGGACAGGCCGAGGCGATCGGCCTGCTCGACACGCCGCTGTGCCCTGCCGCGTGCCTGACGAAGCTCGGCCCGCAGCGTGTCGGCCCGCGCGGCACTGATGCCTTTGACCGACGCCAGTCGCTCACCCGCCGCGGCGGCTTCCACGCCGCCGGCGGCGTCGACGAGAAGCCGACTCTTCACCGGCCCCAGGCCCGGCGTCTCCAACAGCGTCAGCCAGTCGATCGTCGCCACGTCCTCGGTGTACGGCATGACAGGAGGCGCAGCAAAAAGCCCCGCCCGAGGATCGGGCGGGGCTGAAGCGGATGGCCGATGGGCGATCTAGTCGTCCTGGCCGAGCATCAAGATGATCGTGTCGCCACCACCCGAGCCGCCCTTCATGTGCGGGGCCTTGAGGATCTTCTTGATCTGCTCGTGGCTCTCGTACAGGTGGGCCGTCGTTGCGGCGTCGAGTTCGCTCTGAAGGGCAGACTCGATCGACGAGAGCAGAAGCCGTGCCTCGTGACGGACCTGGTTGCGAAGGTCGGCACTCATCAGCTGGCCCGGATTGCTGTCGGCCATGGCGAGCAGCGACTTGACGTGCTGCTGCTGCAGGTTGCGACGGATGCTGGCGATGCTGCCGTCACCAAGGCCACGCCACACCGACTCGCGAACACCCTTGAGTAGTTCCGAGGCGGTGAACGGATCGGTCTCGCCGTCGGCGGTCGCCTTGATCTCGGCGTCGTAGACGCGTTGCAGGACGTCCGGATCGGTCAGCACGTTCAGCGACCGCGACTGAGCTCGCAGAATGGTCGCGTGTGCCGGGAAGTCGATCCGCGATACGGGGTACGACATCAGGCCCGGAAGACGGTCCGAGTGGATGCGGTGGAGCAGTCCCGCCTCGGCCTCGAAGAAGTCGTCGCTGAAGATCGTCTCGCTCAGGAAGCTCAACGCCTCACGCTGCACCTCGGCAGGAACGGGCGTCAGGCCCGGCTCGTCGGCACCTTCGACGATCTCGTCGCCCGGCCGGCTTCGGCTGAAGTTCTGCCCGCCGACAATGCGGGCGACGTACTGCATCGAGTTGGCCTTCTGGAACCAGAGCGTCAGGAACGCGCGACGCAGGAATTCGCTCCGCTCGTCGTCCGCCTGGGCCCACTCGTCGACGGTGCCCATGCAGTTCGTCCGACAGCTCCATGCGGCTCTTGGCCCAGGCGATCGGATCGTCGCCCATGTCGTAGCGGTTGACATCCGGATCCGGGCTGATCGGGCCACGGGTGTCTTCGTCGGTCGCGTAGGCGTACTCCGGTCGACCGCTCTGCGAGGCGATCTCCTTGAGCTTTGCAGCCTCCTGGCGACGCGGGAGCACCTTGTAGCCGTACTCGACCGCCCACTCGTCGTACGGGCCGATGACCGGCGAAATGAACGTCTCGACCTCTTCAGGCTCGTCACCGGCAAACAGGATGCATGGGGTTGTAGTCCATCACGCTGGCCACGGTCGGGGCCGTCGGATCGGAGCGACGCTCCTTGATCTCGTCGAGGCTGAGCCAGCTGGAGGCCTTGAAGTTGTGACGCAGGCCGATGGTGTGACCCACCTCGTGTGCGACGACTTCCTTGAGAATCAGGCCCAGGAACTTATCGGGAAGCGGCTCGTTCGGACGCGCTGGTCGCCTGATCGATCACGGCTTCGGCGGCGTCTTCGACGTCACCAGCGGCCTCGGCCATGGAACGCATCGCCTCGGCGACCTCCGGCGGCAGGTCGGCCAGACGGTCCTCTAGGTCGTCCAGGTCTTCCGGCATCCCCATCGCCATCTCGTCGCCTTCCTCGTCGGCAGGCCGGGTCGCAGGACGCGTCGCCGGACCCATCGCCGCGGCGTGAAGGAGGTGGGCAATGTTCGAACTCACGCCGAACGCCATCCGCATGCAGACACATGCCATGATCCGCGGCAGAGCGGCTGGCGACCGGAAGGTCGGTCAGTGATGCACCGATCTCACCCGCGACCGACTGCCGGGCGTCACGGCCGGCGTTCGGATCGGCGGCGACGTTCATGTTGCTGCCGGCGGCGGCATACGTCGGCAGGTAGCCCATGGCCGCCTCGACATCTTCGGCCGAGACACCCATCGGGCGGAACTCGGGGTGGTCCATCCACCGGTTGAGCTGCTCAGGACCGGCGTCGCGGGCAAGGGCCTTGGGGCCCAGGAGCTCCAGGTCGTTCTGGAAGTACCGCAGCATCGAATCATCGAAGATGATGTCCGCGTCGAGGATCTGACCCGTCCGCGGATCGACCCGGCTCGGGCCCATCGCAAAGGCTCGGCCGCTGACGATCCACCGGAGGAAGTTGTACCGGGCATCCTCGGGATCGATGTCCGCGTAAGCGGTAGCGGTCTGCTGACGCACTTCAATCGCACCTTCGATGCCGACGCGCTCCTCGAAAGCCTTGTTCCATTCGTCGATGCCCTCACGCACGTACTTGCGCCAGCGGATCGGCACGGTGCTTTCGATGTAGAAGACGATCGGCTCCCGAGGCGGGCTCAGCTCCAACGACGGGTCGAGCTTTTGAAGGTCCCAACGGTGGATGAAGCGATCGACGGTCTCGCGGGCGTCGAAGGGCTTGCCCCAGTCCTGGGCGGCGCTCTGGAAGTAGCCGACCCGCTCGTCGGCCATGCGAGGCCGGTAGTCGCTGCGGGCCGGCAGCTTGCGGAAGCCGAAGCTGACGAGCGACGGCACGCCGGCACCGCTGACGCGTTCGGCCTCGATGAGCACGTTGTCCGGGAAGACCTTGACCTTCGTGTGCTGCGACAGCGACTCGCTGCCGAAGCCGATCATGGGCGGGCGTGCGAAGCCGCGGAGGGTCAGCGGGCGTCAGGTCGACGACGAGCCCGCCGCCACTCTTGCCGCGGATGGGCAGCGTCATCAGGATGCGGTCCTGGTAGGTCCGCTGAACGACCTCGTTGATCGTGCCGCTACCGCGATTGGCAAGGTCAGGGACCATGACGGCGATCTGCCGGCCCCGCTGCTCGAAGCGGACGAGGTAGTCGCTCCACTGGAAACCGGCGTACTGCCCGCTGCCGATGCTGGTCGCCAGAAGCAGGTCCTGGCCCAGGAGCGACGACGGGATTTCCGCGTAGATCTCGCCCGGGTTCTGGGCCGTCTTGTCCGCGGCGTAGTAGACGCTGAAGAGCTGACCTTCGTCGTTGGTGACCTTCTTGAGCCCTTCGACGACCTTGTCGGCCGAGGGAAGGTCGTCGGTGTCTGCCGAGCTTCCGCCACCCGAGCGGGCGGCCATCATCGCACGGATCTGGTCAGGCGTCAGACCCGCCTCGGCCATGCCGGTGACGAGTTCGACCAGATCGACCTCCGTCTCGGGTGCCGGTGCTTCTGCGAAGAGCCGGTCCGGCAGCACGAACGTCGCGGCGACCGCTGCGGCCGCACTGACGGCAAGGAGTCGGCGGACGCGGGAACTGGTTCGCGGAAGTATCGTGTCGTGACATGGATTCAGTTCAAGAAGGAAGGCAGATCGGCCTGAGCCGGCCGGGGGCGATAGCTGACACCACCACCGGCGCCGCGACAAGTTGCAGGCGCCACCCGACAAATCGGCTTGCAAAGCCGACCTGGATCAGACGTCGTCGACCCGGCCCGGGTTCGCCCAAGCCGTCACGACGACGTGTCGTTGAGCGGTCGGCACAAACCGACTACAACCATCGACCCATGAAGTACCGACGCCTCGGCGACACCGGCATCAAGATCAGCGAAGTCGGCCTCGGCGGATGGCTGACGTTCGGTAACGCCCTCTCCACCGACACCGCCGCGGACGTCATGAACGCCGCCTTCGAGGCAGGCGTCACCTTCCTCGACAACGCCGACGTCTACGCCTCCGGCGAGTGCGAAACCGTCTGGGGCCAGCTCCTCAACGAACGCCAGCGCGACGCCTACGTCCTGGCGACGAAGGTTTTCTTCCCTATGGGCGACCTGCCCGACGCAAAAGGGTCTGTCGCGCAAGCACATCGTCGAAAGCTGCGAGAACTCACTTCGTCGCCTGCGGACGAGCCACATCGATCTCTACCAGTGCCATCGCTGGGACGAAGAGACGCCGCTCGAAGAGACCGTGCGGGCGATGGACGACCTCATCAAGCAGGGCAAGATCGTCTACTGGGGCTTTTCCATGTGGGACGAGGCCCAGATCCAGGCGACGATCGACCTCTGCGAGGCCGAGGGCTTTTACAGGCCCAAGAGCAGCCAGCCGCCTTACAACGCGCTAAACCGGGAATGGGAGAAGGTCTTCGACGTCTCCCACAGCAACGGCATCGGGCAGGTCGTCTACAGCCCGCTGGCCCAAGGCGTCCTGACCGGCAAGTACCAGCCGGGCCAGCCCGCACCGGGCGACAGCCGGGCCAAGGACGACCGTCAGAACAAGTTCATCAAGGGCATGGTCGACGATGCCGACGTGCTCCAGCGGGTCCAGAAGCTCCAGCCGATCGCCGATGACGTCGGCTGCACCATGGCCCAGCTCGCCCTGGCCTGGTGCCTGCGTCGCGAGGAGGTCAGCAGCGTCATTATCGGTGCGACCAAGGCCAAGCAGCTCAAGGAGAACGCCGAAGCCAGCGGAATCGACCTCGATGCCGACGCCGTCGAGGCGATCGATGCGGCCCTGTCCTCTGCCGACTGAGTCGCACGCCCTCTTTGTCCCTCCTCCCTTCCGCCCCACTGGCCACGGCGTTCCCGCTGCGGTAACCTTCTCTTCCCATGGCCCGAGTTCTGCTCAACGACGTCACGAAGATCTACCCCGGCGACGTCAAAGCGGTCGACAAAGCCTGCCTCGAGATCAACAAGGGCGAATTCGTCGTCCTCGTCGGTCCGTCCGGCTGCGGCAAGTCGACGACCCTCCGCATGATCGCCGGCCTCGAAGAGATCAGCGGCGGAACCATCGCCATCGGTGACCGCATCGTCAACGACGTCGCCCCCAAGGACCGCGACATCGCCATGGTCTTCCAGAACTACGCCCTGTACCCGCACATGACGGTGTACAAGAACATGGCGTTCGGCCTGAAGCTCAGGCGGTTTCCGAAGCTCGAGATCGATCAACGCGTCCGCGACGCCGCCCGCGTCCTCGATATCGAGCACCTCCTCGAACGCAAGCCCAAGGCCCTGTCGGGTGGCCAGCGTCAGCGCGTCGCCGTGGGTCGGGCCATCGTTCGTGACCCGGCCGTCTTCTTGTTTGACGAGCCGCTGTCGAACCTCGATGCCAAGCTCCGCGTGACGACTCGGGCCGAGCTCAAGCGGCTGCACCAGCGGCTCAAGACGACGACGATTTACGTCACGCACGACCAGGAAGAGGCCATGACGCTCGGCGACCGGATCGTCGTCATGAAGGATGGCCTGATCCAGCAGGCCGAGAGCCCGCTGAAGATGTACCAGAAGCCGGCCAACCGGTTCGTCGCCGGCTTCATCGGGATGCCGCCGATGAACTTCTTCCACGGCCGGTGTGTCGAAGACGCGGGTCGGGTCTACTTCGAGGAAGGTCGGCTCGAAAACGTCCGCTCGTCGGGCGACGAGAACGATCCGGACCGCCCCGTCCTGCTCGACGGCGACCTCGTCGTCCCGGGTGACGGCTTCCGCATCGCCCTGCCTGAACGCATCGCCAAGCCCGCCAAGGCACGCATGGGCGAGCACCTGGTCCTGGGTATTCGCCCGGAGCATTTCAAGCTCTCCCCCGCCACCGACTCGGCAGGTCTGGCATCGACGATCAGCGTCATCGAGCCGCTGGGCAGCGACATGGACGTCTACTTCAACACGAAGTACCACCAAAAGCCCGTTGCCCGCGTGCCTGCCCAGCTCGGCATCACCGGCGGCACCCCTGCGTCGCTCGTGCCGGACCTGGAGCGTGCGCACCTCTTCGAGCCTGGAGAAACCGGCGCGAACCTCACCATCGACGCCGCCGAAACCGGCGACACGCCGACCTTCGGCACCACCACCGCCGTCCCCACGATGCCGGCTGCGATGGTTCAGTAGTCTTGACAACAGCTCCGTTGGCCCGGCCGTTGCACCGGTGACCGGGTATGAAGGCACTCACCTGGCACGGGAAGAACGACGTCCGTTACGAAGACGTCCCCAACGCGGAGATCAAAGATCCGCGAGACGCAGTCATCCGCATCACCGCCACCGCCATCTGTGGCAGTGACCTGCACCTGCTTGCCGGGAACATGGCTGGCATGCAGTCGGGCGACGTCATCGGTCACGAGCCGATGGGCGTGGTCGAGGAAGTCGGCTCGGGTGTCACGAACTTGAAGAAAGGCGACCGCGTCGTCGTGCCGTTCACGATCTCGTGCGGCGCCTGTTTCTTCTGCCAAAAGCAGATGTTTTCGCTCTGCGACGAGTCGAACCCGAACGGCGAGATGCAGGCCGAGCAGTTCGGCCAGCCGATGGCCGGGCTCTTCGGTTACTCGCACCTGCTCGGCGGATTCGCCGGCGGTCAGGCGGAGCTGCTTCGCGTCCCCTACGCCGACGTCGGGCCGATCAAGGTCGAGAGTGATCTGACGGACGAGCAGGTGTTGTTCCTCTCGGACATCTTCCCCACCGGCTACATGGCGGCGGAGAACGCGGGCATCGAAGACGGCGACACGGTGGCCGTCTGGGGTGCCGGGCCTGTCGGACAATTTGCCATCCGCAGCGCCTGGATGATGGGTGCCGGCCGCGTCATCGCGATCGATCGCGAGCCCGTCCGCCTCGCCATGGCCGCCAAGGCGCCGGGGACGGAGACGATCAACTTCGACGAGCAGGACGTCTACGAGACGCTGATGACGATGACCAACCGTCGCGGACCCGACTGTGCCATCGACGCCGTCGGTGCCGAGGCCCACGCCAGCACCACCGCCCGCGCCGCTCTTGAAACCGTCAAGCAGAAGGTCGGCCTCGGCGGCAACCAGCCGTTCGTCATCAACGAGATTCTCAAGTGCGTCCGCAAAGGCGGCACCGTCAGCATGCCGGGCGTCTACACGACGCCGGTGGACGGCGTGTCGATGAACCTCTTCATGAACAAGGGCCTGACCATGCGTGGCGGCCAGACCCACGTGCAGCGCTACCTAGAGCCCCTGCTGGCCAAGATCGAGCAAGGCCAGATCGACCCGTCGGCCATCATCACCCACCGCATGCGGCTCTCGGAAGGTGTTGAGGGCTACGAGATGTTCCGCGACAAGCAGGACGAGTGCCTGAAGGTCGTCCTGACCCCGTAGACATTGCTCTTCTTCAGGACAAACGCCATGTTCTCAACGATCTTCATCGTTGCCAGCCTCTTCCTCGCCCCGCCGACGACACAGCCGATGACACGGTTTACCGACTTCGACAACGCCGCCGCCAACGCACGGTGGCGGATGGTGAACGACAAGGTCATGGGCGGCCGAAGCAAGGGCGACATCGCCTTCGACGACGGCGTGATGACGTTCGCCGGCTCCATCAACACCAACGGCGGCGGCTTCAGCTCGACGCGGCTGCGCATCGAGCCGGGCGAACTTCAAGAATCGACGCACGTTCAACTCCGCATCAAAACCGACGGCAGGCCCTACCGCTTCCTCGTCGTCGATGATCGGCCGATGGGCGACAACCGCATCCTGCACCGCCAGGAACTCGCGACAGATCCCGCCGTTCCGGCCGACGAGTGGCAGACGGTGGAAGTCGACCTGCGCCGAATGACGCCCAGTCTGCGTGGCGATCCGGTGGAGGCCGAGCCGCTCGACGTCAGCCGGGCGATCGAGATCGGGTTCATCCTCAACGACACCGGCGACGGGCCTTTCGAGTTGAAGATCGACGCGATCGATCTGGTTCAACCGTGATGAACAATCGGTCGACGCGGTGCTTGCGGTACCTTTAGTGATCGTGCGTCGTCTGTTACTCATCATGTTCATAACGGCGGCCGGGGGATGTGCCGCGTACACGGAACCCGATACGTCTGCCGTCGTCGTTCCTCCGGGCTTCTCGTCTGCGGGCGAGGCCATCATGCCGCAGGCGTGGTGGACGTCGTTCGAGAGCGAAGCGTTGAACGGTCACGTCGACAGGGTGCTTGCGGGAAATCTGTCGTTGGCCGTTGCGCGGGCACGCCTTGACGCCGCCGCGGCGGTCGTGCGGCGAGAGCGCTCGGAGCTGTTTCCACAGGTCGACGGCATCGCGGAGGCTCGGCGTGTCGAGGCGGACGACGACAATGATCGCACCGATCTCAGCCTCGGCCTGGCCGCGTCATACGAGGTCGACCTGTGGGGTCGCATCCGTGCCGAAGTCGCTGCCGAGCGGTTGGAGGCGATGGCGACGGCGAGCGACCTGCAGACGGCGGCCGTGACCTTGTCGGCACAGGTCGCGGAAGTCTGGTTTTCACTCGTCGTTGCTCGCCAGCAACTTGACCTGTTGGCGTCGCAGCTCGAGACGAACGCGACCGTTCTGACGGTGCTGGAGCGACGCTTTGCAGCCGGGCAGTCAGGCAGTGCGGACGTCTTGCGGCAACGACAGCTCGTCGAGGCGTCGCGGGGGCAGATCGTCATCGCCGAGTCGCAGGTGGCGGTGTTGGAGCATCAGCTTGCGGTGCTTGAAGGCGACGCACCGTCTCGGGAGACGCCCGTTCCAGACGAGTTGCCGAGCGTGCCGCCGCTGCCGATGACGGGTGTGCCGGCGGAGCTGTTGCAGCGTCGGCCGGACCTTGTGGCGGCACGGCAACGCCTCGCCAGCGCCGACCGCTCGCTCGCCGCTGCCGTGCGGGATCAGTATCCGCGGCTGGATCTGACCGCCTCACTCACCACCGCCGCCGAGCGGCCGGCCGACCTGTTCCAGGAGTGGATCGGCACCATCGCCGCCGGCCTCGTCGCCCCGCTCATTGACGGCGGGTTCCGACGTGCGGAGGTCGAACGCAGCGAAGCGGTTCGTCGCCAGTTCCTTTACGACTACGGGCAAAGCATCTTGATTGCCCTGCAGGATGTCGAAGACGCGCTCGTTCTCGAGGCCTCGCAAGTTCGGCTGATCGAAAGCCTGACGCTGCAACGTGACCTCGCCGAGTCGACGAACGACCAGCTCCGCAACCAGTACCTCAACGGTGCTGCCGACTTCCTGGCGGTCTTGTCTGCGTTGCAGGCGCAGCAGCAGATCGAGCGCGATCTTTTGGAAGCCGTCCGACAGCGGGTGATCTTCCGCATCGGCCTCTACCGTGCTCTTGCAGGTGGATTCGAAGTGCCGCCGTATCTAGAGGAGTCGCGTCGTGACTGAAGATGTTGTCGAACCTGGCGGCGAGGAACCCCGCAGCGGTTGGCTTCGGGTGGCGATCACCGCCGTCGGCTGTCTCGTGCTCGTCGCGGCGGCGGGCGGTGCGACGTACTGGATCTACGCCAACGAACCCGAAGCCGAGCGCGAAACCCAAACCCGACGCTCCGCCGCCCCGGTCGAGACGATGGCGGTCACACGCGGCGACTACCTGCCGCGGCTTCGTGTGCTCGGCTCCGTCGAGCCGTCTCGCGACATCATGCTCAGCCCACGTGTCGGCGGGCAGATCGTCGAGGTCTCGCCCGACTTCGAGCCGGGCGGCATCATCGCGGCGGGCGACCCGATCGTTCGACTTGACCCGGCCGACTACAAGGAAGCGCTGCGAGCCCGGCAGAGCGAGCTCGATCAGACAGAGGCAGAACTTGCGATCGAACAAGGTCGCCAGGCGGTCGCTCAACAAGAGTTCGAATTGCTCGGCGGCGACATCGCGCCGGGCGACGCGTCGCTTGCGTTACGCGAGCCGCAGATTCGGTCCATCCGCGCCCGTGTCGACGCCGCCGAGGCCGCGGTTGCACAAGCACAACTTGCACTCGATCGCGTCGACGTCGTCGCCCCGTTCGATGCGAAGGTGCTTGATCGCGAAGCCGATCTCGGCTCGCAGGTTGCCCCGGGCCAGGCCATCGCCCGCATCGTCGGCATCGACCACTACTGGATCACGGCCGGCGTGCCGTTGCGCGACTTGCAGTCGATCGACTTCGCCGCCGAGACTGGCGACGACGGATCGCCCGTGCAAGTTCGGCAAACGACGGCCTGGCCCCAAGGCGTCTACCGCGAAGGCCGCGTCAGTCGTCTCGTCGGGCGCGTCGATGAGATGTCGCGACTTGCCCGGGTGGTCGTGCAAGTACCCGACCCGCTGGCGCTCTCGACCGACGGCCCGCAGCTCGTGCTTGGCACGATCGTCGAGCTCAGCATCGCCGCCCGGCCGCTGACGGACGTCGTTCGCCTTGATCGCCAGTATCTTCGGCAAAACGACACGGTCTGGGTTTTTGCCGACGGCAAACTCGACGTCCGCCCCGTGACCGTCGTCTTTGAAGAGCAGGACACCGTCTACATCAGTGACGGCCTCGCCGATGGCGACGAGGTCATCACGACGTCTCTGGCCACCGTCTCGGCCGGCGTTGAGCTTCGCCGCATCGAGGAGGTGCCATGAGCGACACCAACGCCTTTGGCGACGTGTCCGGCAGTGACACGCACGTCGGCCCCATCGCCTGGATGGCCCGCAACCCGATCGCGGCCAACCTGCTCATGGTCATCCTGCTCCTGGGCGGATTCTGGGCGGCTGTTGGCGTGCAGAAAGAGGTCTTCCCGTCCGCCGAACTCGACGTCGTCACGGTCGGCGTCGGGTATCCCGGTGCGGCACCGACCGAAGTCGAGCAAGGCATTCTGCGCCCGGTCGAAGAAGCCATTCGCGGTGTCGACGGCGTACGAGAGGTCATCTCCAACGCACGCGAAGGCTCCGGCAGCGTCGACGTCGAACTCGTCAGCGGCGTCGACCGGATCAAGGTGTTCCAGGACATCGACGCCGCCGTCAACCGCATCCGGACGTTTCCCGACGACATCGAGCAGCCAGAGGTCCGCCTGCAAGCCCGGCAGCAAGGGGTCATGTCGATCGTGCTCTACGGTCCCGTCGACACGTGGACGCTGCGCGGCTTGGCGGAGCAGTTGCGCGACGAACTGGTCGCCAATGCGTCGATCAGCCAGGTCGAGCTGGGCCGCGTTTCCGACTACGTCACGCACGTCGAGATTCCACGCGACCGCCTGCGCGAGTTCGGCCTGACGCTCGGCGACGTGGCTCGCAAGATCGAGGTCGCCAGCAACGATGTCGCCGCCGGTGCGGTCGAGACGAACAGCGGCGAAGTTCTCCTGCGCATCAAGGCCCGCAAACAGTTCGCCGAGCAGTTTGAAGACGTCGAGATCGTTGCCGAACCAGGCGGTGCGGTCGTCACGCTGGGTGACATCGGCACCGTCCGCGACGGCTTTGCCGAAGAGGACTTCCCGTCGCAGTTCAACCAGACGCCGTCGGTTGAGCTTGAGGTGTATCGCGTTGGCGAGCAGTCGCCGCTGGACGTGGCCGAGGCGGTGGAGGCGACGTTGGCGAACTTTGAGCAGATCCTGCCGCCGAACGTTCGATGGCGGACCGACTCCAATGCCGCCGAAGACTTCCGCCGACGATTGACGCTCGTCACGTCCAACGGCCTTCTGGCGGTCGTGATCGTGCTGATGATTCTGTCGCTGTTTCTCGAGTTTCGACTTGCATTCTGGGTGATGCTCGGCATGTCCGTCAGCTTCATCGGCGGCTTGCTGTTCTTGCCGGTGACCGGTGTCAGCATCAACATGATCAGCCTGTTCGGCTTCCTGATCGTGCTCGGCATCGTGGTGGATGACGCCGTGGTCGTCGGGGAGAACGTGTACGAACGCCGACAATCCGGCGAGTCGGCCATGACCGCCGCCATCCGCGGGACGCGCGAGATCAGCGGGCCGGTCGTCTTCAGCATCCTGACGAACATCGTCGCCTTCGTGCCGCTGATGTTCATTCCCGGCGAGACGGGCCAGTTCTGGAAGCCGCTGCCGATCATCGTCATCATCATTCTGCTCGTCTCGTTGTTCGAGGCGCTCTTCATCCTGCCGGCCCACCTGGCCCACATCAGGCAGGTCGAGCCGACCACCCGCCGAGGCATCCGCGGCCGACTGCACGCGGCACAGCAAGGCTTTTCCCAACTCTTCACCCGCGGCGTCGAGAAGCTCTATCGCCCGGTCCTGGCGCTGGCCCTGCGGTTCCGCTACATCACCGCAACCGCCGCCCTGTCGCTGCTCTTCGTCATCGGCGGATACGCGACGAGCGACCACATGGGCATGATCCTCATGCCCGAGGTCAGTGCCGACGAGATCGAAGCCGGCGTACGACTGCCGGGCGGCACGACACCCGAGCAAGCCGCCAAAGTCGCCGCCGACGTCACCGCGGCCAGCCTGCGCATGTTCGAGGAGCACGACCTCGACCGCGTCGCCGAAGGCATCAAGACCAACGTCCGTGGCGGCGGCAGCTTCGTCGACGTCGAGATCGTCATGCGTCCGCCCGACGAACGCGACATGACGGCCTCGCAGGTCATCGAGTTGTGGCGCGACTCGATCGGCGACCTGCCGGGCGTCGACCAGATCACCTTCGAAGCCGAACGTGGGCCCGGCGGGTGGCGACGCGACATCGCCATCGCCCTGTCCCACAGCGACACCGCCACGCTCGAACGCGCCGCCAAAGCACTCGTTGCACGGTGCGAAGAGTTCGCCAACGTCGTCGATGTCAACGATTCCAACGACCGCGGCAAGACACAGTTCGACTTCCGACTCCTTCCCGAGGGCCAGGCACTCGGCCTTACACCTGCCGACGTGGGCCAGCAGGTCCGCGGCTCGTTCGTCGGCTCGCTCGCACTGCGTCTGCTCCGCGGCACGAACGAGATCGAAGTCCGCGTTCGCCTGCCGGAGAGCGAACGCGAAGACCTGTTTGCCCTGCGCGACCTGATGCTCCGCACGCCCGAAGGCGTCGAGGTGCCGCTGTACGACGTGGTCGAAGTGACCGAAGGTCAGGCGTACAGCAGCATCTCCCGCCGCAACGGCCGACGCGTCGTTAACGTCTCGATGAACGTCGAGCCCAAGCGGGCCGTCGGGCAGGTGCTTGACGCCATCGAGGGTGACGTCCTGCCGAGCCTGCGGCAGGATTTCCCCGGCCTGACATGGACGTTCGTCGGCAGCAACGCCGAGATGCGCAAGTCGACCGGCACGCTGTACAACGGCTTTGCCTTGGCGATGCTCATCATCTACGCGTTGCTCGCGATCGCCTTCAGAAGCTATCTGCAGCCGCTGATCGTGCTGACAGCCATCCCCTTCGGCCTGGTCGGGGCGGTGCTCGGCCACATGCTGCTCGGCTACGACCTGTCGCTCATCAGCCTGATGGGCATCATCGCCTTGTCCGGCGTCGTCGTCAACGACGCGCTGATCATGATCGACTACGCAAATCGCCAGCGCCTGACGATGCCCGTCTTCGACGCCATGCTCCAAGCTGGTGTGCGACGATTCCGCCCGATCTTCCTGACGACCGCCACCACCTTCTGCGGGCTAACGCCGATCATCTTCGAGGATTCGCTGCAAGCTCAGTACATCGTCCCGATGGCCATCAGCCTCGGCTTCGGCATCGTCTTCGCGACGGCGATCATTCTGCTGCTCGTGCCGTGTCTGTACCTGATGCTGGAGGACCTCTTCGCCCTCCGCCGCCGAGTTCTAGGCGATGCCAATCAAGCGATTCCTGCGTAACGCAGGCCGGTTCGAGTGTTCAAGTCGGCGCCACTGCATCCTTGCAGGGCTCTGACCAGACACTTCAAAGACGCAGTCACTTCAGCGAATCTTCAGGTCCGCGTCGGCAACAGGAACGACAAGTGATGCGTCGCGTGCATGAGGTGGATCGTCCGCCAGACGTCCGGCTAGACCGGCCCGAGAAACGGCTCATCCACGAACGGTCCCCCCGCCGCATGACGCTCGCGGAACCGATCACACGCCCCGGAGAACCGCTCGACGCCCGTCGCATCCTCCACCGCCGGCGGCTGCAGCGACCGGAGCGTCGGAAACCCACGCGGCATCGGGCGCGACAGCACAGAGCCGTTGACGATCAGCTTTCGCAACACGAACTGCATCGGCCGCGGCAGCCCTTCGTCGCAAAGCCGTCGAGCAACTGCCGCGCGTCCGCCACCGCTGCATCGAGCGAGTAGGACCGTTCAAGCTTTCGTCGCCGATGGCGTGCCGTCGCCGATTCTTGACCGGCGTGCGTTCCTTGCTCGTGCGACATGCCGGCCGACACGAGGGTGAACCTGGCGGCAACATCCGCCGCGTCGCCATGACGACGGAGGACATCGCGGCCAACTCGCTCGAGACGCCACGCGGTATCGGCTAAAACGGGCACATGCCCGAGCCCACCACCGGCCGCCGATGGGTCCGCGTGCAGATGCCGACCGAGGCCGACGTCACGACGCTGCGCGACCGCCTCGACCCGCTCGGGCCGCTGTGGAGCGAGTGGGACTACAAACTCCGCAAGGACCGCCTGCTGATCTACAGCCCGATGCTCCTCCACAACGGCGGCAGGGAGATGAACCTTCACCTCCGCCTTATGCCCAACGAAGAAGGCGGCGGCGGGTTCAAGCTGGAGTGGCGTCGCCACAACGGCCAGTGGCTACCGGTCTTCGAATGCCCGCCCGGCGACGCCGCCAGCATCGCCGACTACATCGCGAACCACACCACCTCCGGCCCGACCCGGCCGCTCGATCAGCACCGCATCGACAAAGGCACCGTCCCGACGCCCGAGCCCGTCGAGTCACCCGTCGACATCGACGTCAGCGAGTCGGCCCTGCACGACCTCGCCGGCGAGGTTCGGCCCGAGCATCGCGACCGCTTCCTCGCCATCGTCGAGATGCACCGACGCCTACTGCGACGAGGCGCTCACCGACGAGTACAAGGTGCTCTGCCGCATCCTCGCCGCCGACGTTGCCGACAGTCTGCCGGGCAGCGACCGCGGCAAGCCCGCCAGCTGGGCGGCGGGCGTCGTCTACACGATCGGCCACGTCAACTTCTTGAGCGATCCTGCCGACCCGCCGCACGTCACAAGCGACAACCTGGCCCGCGGCCTCGGCGTCTCGCCCGCCACCATGCAGGCCAAGGCCAGCCTCATCCGCAAAGCCTTCCACATCGGCGGCATGGAGCCCGAACTCACGCTCCCCAGCCGCCTCGTCGACAACCCGCTCGTCTGGATGGTCGAGACGCAGAACGGCTTCCTCATCGACCTCCGTCACGAGTCACGCGAGGTGCAACAAGAAGCCCTCGACGCCGGCCTGATCCCGTTCCTGCCGCCGCGGGACAAGGCGGACAACGCCTGACTCTCACTTCGTTGTGCACCAGCCCGATCGCCGCCCGATGGTCCACGGCAGCATCGGCAACGCCAGCCCGATCACCGCCAACCCAAACAACGGCACCAGTCGCATCGGCCAGTCGCCTAGATGGTCCATCAACGTCGGCCGCCCCGGCAGGTCCGGGCCGATGAAGCCGTAGTTCCCGCCGACCAGCAGGTTCACCGGAATCACCACGATCGCGTAGAGCACCAGCGCCGCAAGTGCCACGCCATAGTCCCGCCACGTCGGCCGAAACCCGCGGACGGCCACGTCGTACACCGGTACCGCGAGAATCACGAGGTGCCCGATCCAAAACCCCCAGAACGCGATCCGCCCCGGCCCCGCCCACAGCACCGGCGTCACGTATGCCTGCGTCGCCAAACCCAAACCCCAAAAGTAAACGATCGCCCGCGCCGCCCGCCACCGCGTCAGCAACACGACGACGATCGCCAACAACGTCACGTCCGTCACGTGCAACGGCAACGACACCTTCAATGATGCCCGCCCCGGCATCCATAGGTAGAGCAGCGTCCCGACCCAAGTCAACGCCGCCACGCCCGCCAGCGTCTTGTCCAACTGCCGCCCCTTGGTCTTCTTACGCCACCGCCGCCCGATCGACACCAGCCCCGCAACCACGACGGCCGACACAACCACGACGACGGCGTGCGTCAGCGAATAAGCCTCGAAGCGATCGGCCATCTCGCACCAGCATGACGCCTGCGAGACGCTTGTCGAGCCGGAGCAGGACGTACCGCCTGTTACGAGCGTCATGCGTTAGGCTTCTGGAATGCAGCAGCCCGAACCGCAACCTCGATCGTACGAGAGCCTTCTGAACGACATTGTTAAAGGGCTCGTCAAGATCCCCCAGTTCCAGCGTGACTTCGTCTGGCCACGCGAGAAGTCGGCCGCGCTCATTGACAGCATCCTCCGCGGCTACCCGATCGGCACGTTCATCTTTTGGCGGACTTGTGAACGCCTCCGCAGCGTCCGCAACATCACAAGCATCGCAGCCAGACGCGGCAGCCTTACCTACGCTTGTCGTCATGACCCTCTGGCTCATCCGTGCCGGTAAGAAAGCGCAGCACGAACGCAAGTTCCTCGATGACGACCGTGCATACCTCACTTGGGACGGTCTCGACACCGACCTCGCGAAACTCGACTCCCGCAATAGTCTTCGCGACCTCCTCCGCCGCTACGACCCAGGTGCTAGCGAGAAGAAACGCAACAATCATGTCGCTCAAATCTGGGCGTACTCTCGCCGCATTGAAGTAGGCGACCGTGTCGCCTTGCCCAGCAAGCTATCGCCCACCGTTCATGTCGGCGAAGTCACGAGCGGCTACGCCTTCCACGCCAACGGGCCCGATCCATACTTCCACTCGATCGGCGTGAAGTGGTTTGCCCGCGAGGTGCCACGCGACAGCTTCGGGCAGGATCTGCTCTACTCGCTCGGCAGTGCCCTGACGATCTGCCAGATCAAACGCAATGGAGCCGAACAACGCCTCCGCGACATCGGCAATGACGGCTGGCTGGACCCGATGCTCAAAGGTTCCTCGGCGGCCTACGACCGAAGCTTCATTGATCTAGGCAATGACGCATCCGTCAACGACAGCGAGGAAAACAACGATGATGCTACTGACGAGCAGGCCACAACCGATCTCGAAGCCGTCGCCCGCGAGGCGATCGCCCGCCTAGTCATCGCACGCCACAAGGGTCACGGCTTGGCTGACCTTGTTGCCGACCTGCTCCGCGCCCAAGGCTACACCGTCCAGGTTCCGCCCCGCGGCCCCGACGGCGGCGTCGACCTCGTCGCCGGCACCGGTCCGCTCGGCTTCGGCGACCCACGCCTGTGCGTCCAAGTCAAAAGCACCAGCGGCCCCGTCGACAGCCCGACACTCCACCAGCTCCTGGGCTCGATGCAAAACGTCGGCGCGACTCAAGGACTTCTTGTGAGCTGGGGCGGCTTCAAAAGCAGCATCGACCGCGAAACGATAACGCAGTTTTTCCGCGTCCGTCTGTGGGACCGCGGCGACCTCTTGAACGCCCTCTTCGAGCACTACGACCGCCTCGACCCCGACACCCGCGCCGCCCTGCCGCTCAAACGCGTGTGGATGCTTGCCGGCGAGGAGGACTGACGCAGCGCGACCTGCTTGCACGCAGCGACGCCCTCAACAAGAATACCATCCGCGACAAGCCACCGTCGAAGTACATCCCGAACTTCATCGACAACCCGGAACTCGAGAAGACGCTCGCCACGCACCTCATTGATTCCGACGCCGATGGCATCCTGAGCGACGACTACGACACCTTCCTCACCAACCGCTGCAAGCGCATTGCTTCCGAGCTGCGCCGCCTCTTCGCGGCCGAGGGCTGAGCTCCCATTGCTCACGACCTGTCCCGCAGGCTCTCGCTCGTCGCCACCGTCGTCACCAGCTCCGCCGCCTCGGCTTGGGCAAGCTCGCTTAGATTGTACTCCGCATACAGCCGACGCGCGGCATCCACCAGGCGGACGCCGGTCGGACGGTCACGGCGAAAGCGGTCGAGGGCACGACGCACGACCGCAGGCAACGGCCGACGCAGTGCGGCTTCGAGTTCGGCGATCGTTCCCCGCACGTCGGCCATGTCGCTCGCACGGTGCAGCTCCGACAATTCAGCCAGCAGCCAACGTTGACTGACCGACGTAATGCGCGGGTGACGCCGCTGGCTCTGCCGCTCGCGCACCCGCTGGGCGAAGACCGCCCGTGCCTTGCCGACGCTGCGGTTGTGCCCGTCGGCCAGCGCCACCCGCGGCTCGTCGGGCTCGCACCGCAGCTTCGCCAGCACGGCGTTCAGATCGCTCGTGACATGTCCGCCGTGCTTGTCGAGCAGCATGAGCTCTCGCTGCACCGCCGGCTCGTCGCGGCCGGAACCGGCCCGTGCCTCGCAATACGCGATCGTGCCCGCGACGTCCGCCGCCTTGCCTGATCGCACGCCGTCGCGGAGCGATTTGATCCGCTCATACGCCGCCGGGTCCTTCTCGCGCAGGTTGCGGATCATCGCCTCGGCATCACCCAAACCGAACGGCTCGATCGCCGTCTCCTCGTCCTCCGGCACGGCCTCGCCGTCGGCATATACCGCGAACATCGCCTCCTCGTTGAGCTGTTCGTCCTGCTCCAGAATCCGCGCATCTTCACCAATCGTCTCGTGAATCTCGCGGATGCGACTCCGCAGCGTCGCCCGCAGATCAAGGTGCCGATCCAGTTCAGTGTCCGGCAGGAAGTTGTACCCGCGGATGACGTCGTGCTCGCTGCCGATGCGGTCGATGCGACCGAACCGCTGGATTAGCCGCACCGGGTTCCACGCGAGGTCGTAGTTGACGATCTTGTCGCAGTCCTGCAGGTTCAGCCCCTCGCTGAAGACGTCCGTCGCGACCACCGTCATCAACTCGCCGCCGCCAAGATATCGCTTCGCCAGCGCCTCGTTCGCCTTCGGTGCGAATCGGCCGACGACGCGGGCCTTGCTCTTGTCCGCGCCGCCGACGACCTCGACCGTCGCCTCGCCCAACGCCTCTGCAAGGTGCTCGTAGAGGTACTTCGCCGTGTCCTTGAACTCGGTGAAGATCAGCCGTTTCCCCTCCTTCAAAGGCGACTCGCCCACCATCTCAAGCAGCTTCTGCAGCTTCGCGTCCTGCTTCGGCGTGATCGGCTCGACCCGCCGCAACGCCTCCGCCAGCACGCCCACGTCGTGCTCCAGATCCCGCCGCAGCTTGCCGGTGTCGAACGCCCGCGCCTCGTACTTTGCCTCGCTCTTGTTCAGCGTGTCGAGCAGGTCGTCCTCGTCGTCAAGATCCGAGATCAGCACCTGCTGCTGCTTATATCCCGCCGGCACAACGTCCTCGCCCAGCGCCCGCACGAACCGCTCGTGCGCCCGGTGCATCCGCAAGACTGTCCCGCGGAACGCCGCGACGCTCGATTCGAGCCGCTTGAACAACAGCGTCCGCATCAGCCCCCGCAGGTTCGCGCCTGCCCGCTGCAATTGCTCGTACGGCTCGTCGTCCCGAAACTCCGGCTTCAGGTAGTGCCACAAGCCCGTACCGCGCGAACGTCAGCACGCCCGCCTGCGGCTCGCCCGGAGACGTCCGCTGATCGCTGCCGAGCATCGCCCGAAGCTGCCCGTACAACCCCTCGTACGTCGCGTTCAGGTCATACCGCGGCGTCTCCAGCTTCCGCTGCGGGAAGAACTGTTTGCGCCCGCCGACCTTCACATACGCCCGCTTCTCCCCACGCATATATGGCCGAAACGCCTCTCTGCTCAGGTGATTCACCCGCTCGTCGGTCGCCTCGTCAAAGCCGTACTCGTGCAACACGTCCCGCCGCCGCCGTCGGTAGAGGATCGGCGACAGCATCGGCCCCAGCTCCGCCTCGCCACGCTCGACCTTCCGCACGTACTGCTGCAAGTGCGGCGGCGAGATGTCGATGTCCGTCGGATCCTCCGGATGAAACAGCTTGATCTGGTGGTAGACGTCCCACGCGCTCTTGTTCCGCGGCGTTGCCGTCAGCAGGCAGACCGGCCGCTCCTTACGCTCCAGAAACGCCTGCAACGCCTCGTACCGCTGCGTCGACCCGCTGCGAAACGCGTGGCTCTCGTCGATCAAGACGAAGTCCCGCTCCTTGTACAGCCCGCCTTCGCCGATGAGATGCTCGGCCCCGTCCCCCTGGCTGAGCATGCCGGTCGAAAGCACCGCCGCGTTGAGGTGGTACGCCTCGTTGTACGTCTCCCACATCTCCTTCAACGCCGCCGGGCAGACGATCAGCGGCCGATGCCCCGCCTGGCTGAACCGCTTGACGATCGCGCTGCCGACGAAGCTCTTGCCGAGCCCGACGACGTCCGCCACGAAGCAGCCGTTCCACTGCCCGATCATGTGGCACGCCACGTCGACCGCCACCTTCTGGAAGTCGGCCAGCTTCTCCTCGATCTCGCCGCGCGTGACGAGGTCCGGCTCGAACTCACCACCCTCGATCCGCTCCCGCACGAGCAGGTACAGCGTCCGCATGTACAGCTCCCACGGCGTCGTCTCCCGCACCGGCCACGACTGCCGCAGCTCCGCCATGAGCGACTCGTCGAACCGCTCGCTCTCGTCCCACAGCTCGTCGAACCACGCCGTCAAGGCCGCGTGATTGTCGTTGCCGTGAACGACGACGTTCAGCTCCGTGTTGTGCGTCAGCCCGGCCAGCGTCAGGTTGCTCGACCCGACGATCCCGCTGCCCACCTCAGCGCGTTCGACCGACTTGCCACCCTCGTCGAACAGCGGCCCGTAGTCGAAGACGTACGCCTTGGCGTGCAGCCGTCCCTTGGTGTAGACGCGAACCTCGAGCCGCTTCTCCTCGATCAGCCGCAGGATCGTCCGCACCACACGCTCGCGCTCGTCGCTCTGCTCGCCGCCGGCGACGACTTCGCCCACCGTCCGACTCGCCGCCTCGACCGCCTTGCGTCGCTCGCCTCGCCGCTGGTACTTCTCCTTCTCCAGCACGTCGCCGACCACGTCCGCCCGCCGATGCCCCTCGGCCAGCTGCTCGATCGTTTTGGCCGACGACGCGTTGCCGACGAGCAGCCGAACCTTCTCGAGCTTCGCCAGCTTCTCGACGACGCCCCACGGCAACCCGCCAAGAAGAAGTACCCGACCGCAAAGTGCGCCCGCACACTGCCGTCGAGCGTCGTCGCCACCTGCTCGGCCAGCGTCCGGGATCGGTTGTCGATGAGGTCGTGGGTCATGTTGCGGTCGAGTCTTAAGCGGCCGGGCGATGCGTCGGCTCGACGTCGCCGTAAGAGGGGCGATGTTGCTGCGGTTCCGCGACACGGTCGTCCGCTGCAGTCGCGGTTGCCTCCGGGTGACGGATCTGGTGCGGGTGCCTCGGAAGTCCACGGCTCGTGGCAGCACCTGAACCGTCTCGTCAAGTCCTGCCGTACTCGAAGGGCGGTCGCGTCTGAAGACGCAGATCGTTGAGCAGGACGCCGCCTTGATCACCCGAACGACGCGATAACCACGTCCTCGCTTGCCGAATGCTGCCAAAAGCGACGCGGCCGGAACATGCGGCTTCTCCGGCATGAACACGAAGTGCGAGGAGTCGGAGACCTGCAACACCGTCGATCCGCGTCTCCGCAGAGATCGTGTAGCCACGGTGAACGCGGTTGCGCGTGCAGCGACAGCGCGTGTCGACGCCGGAGTCTCACGTGCGTCTAAGGACCGCGGCGGTTGCTCGTCGCGTCTCGAACGTCGCGCCTGCGTGCGATCGCGTTCCGGCTCTTGCAACGCGGCCAGCTTTGTCTCGGACTGCGACAACTGCCTTCGACTCGATCTGCCCGCACGTTCACGTGTGAGCCCCGAACTTCACGACCACATTCTTCGAGCGTCATCGGCTTCGCCTCTCCGAACCCGAAACGCCATCGCAGCACCTGTGCCTCCCGCTGATCTATCGCGTTCAACGCTTGGCGAACCTCTTCGATTGTGTCTTGCCGCAGCAGGCGATCGGCGGCCCAGACTCCTCGCAAGCGACCTCATGACTGTAGTCGACCATGCGACGCGGCCGGTGATACAGACGCGTTGCCCGCCAGCGCGTTCAGTGACACGCTCGGCGATCAACACCCGCCTCTGCCGCCACAGCTCCTCGTCGTGGCGACGGTGATACGCCGGAATTCGCTGTACAGCTTCGACTCGAGGTGGTACAGGTGACGCACCGCGGCCGAAACGTCGGACCGACACTCTTACGAACCGACAACCCGCCGAGGCACCAACGCCATCAGGTCATGCCGAATCGCCGTCGCGCGTACGTGCTGAACTTGAAACCGGCTTGCGGGATCAAAGCCCGTCGCACCGCCTTCATGAGCGCCGATGCACGCGACACTGCATCGCGTCATCCACAGCTGTCCGTTGAGCGAGTATCACGCTTCGCCCAGCCAACGGCACAGCCGCAGAGTTCGAGAGGAACAGCCGCAATTGTGCCGCCTCACGCGTCGGGTCCGCGCCCCAAAATGATCGACCCGACGTCACGCTCCTCCTGCGGCGAGCAGCTATCGGGTGCAACCGGATCGCTGACGTGACGGGACCGTTCGGACCACGTTCGCGGTCGTTGAGCCGACGTTTCGCCCGCAGTCGCAAGGCTGCGCCTGACTCCCGAACGGCAATTGCCGCCCGCGGCTCGTCCGTCGCCGGCTCGAACGTCCGCGAGGCGTCAGCAGCACGCTGCACCAGATCGACGTCGCCTGCCTTCGCCGTCGAAGACGGCAGTCGCCGCACGCAGCCCGTCCGCGGCCGCCTGGCACAGCTCCCGTCCACCGCCGGCGTACGTCGCAAAAGACGACCACGCTTCCCGGCCACGTGTCCGCCACCCGCTCGATCATCGGCCGCTGCAGGCTCGACCGCAGGGCGCCAGCTCGCCGCCCGCCACCAGCCGCGCCGCCACCACGCGAATCTCTCCGTGCCGCGCACCACCGTCGCTCTCGATAACCCCCGACGGCCGGACGAACGACAGGCGTCACCCGTCTCGACCGCCCACCACCTCGTAGTCGAGCGTTCGACAAAAGAGGTCCCGCGTCGCCACGACCAGCCGCGGCATCGCGTCGCCAGGATGCCTGCGCGGCGCATCGCACCATCGATGCCGCGACCTGCTCCAGGTCGTCAATCAACCGCGCGGCTTCGGGATGCACCGCGGCACTCCATCGTTCGCCCCCTTCGTCCGTGTTCGTTCCCCCTACGCCGCCCAAGCGTGAATCGGCCGACTCCACGGCCCGGGCTCGCCGTGCTTGCCTTGCCACCGCGCGAAGTACGTCACCATCCGCCCACGAGCGTCCAGCGGCAGTTGCGTCCGCACCGGCGTCCGCGTGTAGCCACGCAACAGCTCGGCCGCCGACGGGTCGTCCGTCGGCGTCGTCTCGCCACGCGGGGCAAAGGCCGCGTACAGCATCAGCTGCGACGCCGTCCGCGGCAATGCCCGCGAGTCGGGCGTCTGTGCGTCGTGATACCGCAACAAATGCCCGCCACCGACCGGCTGGGCACACAAGAACACCGGCTCCGACGTCGGCGGCCCGATCCGCACCCCGCGACCCGTCGCCGGCTTGCGAAGCCCAAGCCCATCCAGATCGGCCGACGTCAGCGACCGATTCTGCTTCACCCGCATCGCCAACGGCCGCACAACCGCCTCCGCCTCCCGCCGGACCTCGTCCTTCAGCACGACGTTCACGGACGTCCGCAGCAGATTCACGTCGGCCAACGCCAACGCGAAGGCTTCCACTGCCTCCGCCGCCGCACGCCTTCGGCCGAACTTATGCCCCAACGTGCCGGCTCCGCCTCGAGTGCCTTTGTAAATCGTTCCATCCACGCGTCTGCATTGGACGTCCCGGCGTGGCAGGTAGGCTTTCGTGCTCATGATCGTTCCATCTTCGGGACGTTCGCTGCAGAAGCCGCGTGATCCGCCGCCCGGATCTACGTCGCGTCACGCGACCCGACGACTTCGACCCGCCGATGCCCGGCACGCGGCCCCGATCGCGAGACCGCCGACCCGCCAATCCCGTCTGTATATCGGCACTCGCCGTTCTGCTCTTGAGCCTGCGGGTAGTTGACGCGATCGGACGACTGTCCGGAGCTTTCGGACCGCCGCCCGATGCCACCGTCCGATGCTCCGCGGTTGCCGGTTGACTGTTCGAACTGGTCGGTCGATTGTCCGAAATCGTCGCGTTTCTGTCCCGTGTCGTCGTACCGCGTTCCTCGTTCCGCGGACAAACGTCCTTCGGTTTCGTCGTACTGTCCTTCGGCACCTCACGAGGCTTCGACAGCGCGTTGTAAGGTGTCGCGGGCAAGACACAGGAAGACTGGTCCCCGGATGTACTTCTTCTGAAGCACGATCCGACGCGACACGTGCTGCCGTTCCCAAACCGGTGGTTGAACAGCCTTTCAAACCGAAGCCGTTCCATGATACAGCCGAAGGGGTCCGCAACTCTTGGGAAGAAGTGACAGCATCGATTAGCCCACAGTTCCGCTCGTCCTTGCCGCGCTTGATTCGAGGGACCGCAGTCAGCTAGGCTCGCGTATCTCGACCCGATGAGGACCGACGGAAGGATCGACCCGCTTTGACTGAAGCTAAAGATGGACCATCGTTCGAGTGGCCGGACTACTCTCCTGACGGTTGCCCACCCGACACGGCCCGCCTTGCAGAGGGCGTGGTCTTCCGCATCGTTCTGAGTAATCCCCCGACGCTTCGAGACTTTGAACCGGCGTTCGTCACACAGCCCGATCGACGATTGAAAGCCGCGGTTCCAGCACACGGCGTCCTGCAAGCGGCGAGTACGTCGGTCTGTCCGTCTGCAGCAAACGGCAGGACACGGCCTCTCGTCTCGATAGGCTCCGCAGAGCAAGTCCCGCGGTTCAAGAAGCCCGGCGTTGGTATAGCCGACGGAGAACTGCAGCCCACCGACGGGATGATGCAGGAGACGCCCCGCTCTGCCGACGACTCGCACATCACCTGGTGGCTGCCAAAGAACGTAGACCCCTCGCCACGCTTCAAGGCCGCCTGAGCTGACAGTCGATAACATCCACTGACCCGCAATGTGACAATGGACCTTCTGCCGCAACAAAGCTCGCTCGGGGCACTGCACATCGTCGAGGTCTATGCGGAGCACGACTTCCCCTGCACCTTCGCCTGCCGCAACGAGCGGGGCGAGACGTTCGTCGCCGTCTGGGTGGATGAAGACGACGAGGCACTCCGCTGGCTTTACGCCTCCACCTCGCCCGTGATCTTCGGCGCGTCTTCGACGCGGGGAGATTCCGCTGCGCACGCCCTTTGACGAGGAAGAAGGTGGCGGATCGGCGTTCCGGGTCACCATGCCACGCAACGGCGGCACCGCCGTCGTGCACCGCGTCGCCCTCGCTGACGTGCCGGACGATCAACGACCTGACGCCGACGCCTTCGTCGATCAAGCTGACCAGTATCTCGATCTGGACGAAGACGGCACCGACTTCGCCGAGTCGAGCGACGATGCCGAGTTCAAGTTCGAGGGCGGCCCTCTGCTCGATCACGACATCCGCGCAACTTCCTCGGCCCCTTTCTGGAAGATGCACAGAAACTGACCGATGCCGTCGCACAAACGGTCCTGCAACCCGTCGCGACCGCTCGCACCCGGTGGCGGGCACCATCACGCAGTGGAGCCAGCTCTACGTCAAGCCCAACCTCCGGGCCGCATCGTTCGGCGTGCGGGTGCGACTGCCCACCGCGATCATCGGCAGCTTGCACGAGACCGGCCCCGAGGACGTCCTGGATTTGGTCGCCGGCCTGCTCAACGGATCCGATGAAGCCACCGGCCTGGCCGCCGCACCGCTCGAATCGGACCGCGTGCGGAGCCACCAGCGACGCCTGTTGAAGCTCATGGCCGACGCCGATGCCACGCTGACCATCCGGACACGCGGCAACCCGGCCGGCACCCGAGTGAGTGGCGACCAAGCCCGCGAACGCGTCGGGCGGTTGTCGGACAAACAGGACCGCAAGATCGACGTCCGCGGCACCCTCGACGGCGGAACGCTCAACAGCAAACGCTTCACCATCATCACCGAGGACGGCCAAGAGATCGCCGGCCGCGTCGTCGACGCCGACCCGCCCAAGCTGCACGGCTTCACCCTCGGCGACCGGGTCGGGCGCCTCGTCCGCCGCACGACGCAGCAGCAGAACCGGGGATGATGTGAAGATGCGCATATGTTGCTGGAGATCGAGCCCGCCGGACGTCGCCCCGGCGTGCAGGTGGAAAACGATTAGGACTCGTCCTTAGGGCTTGGCTTGAGCCCGTACAGCTCGGCCACGCGGGCGTCGATCTCGCGTTCGATGGCCTCGACGCCTTGGCCCTTGGCGTCGAGACACAGCCGCGCCAAATCCGCAATCCGCTGCCGCTCCCCATCGGGGGCGGCGGGGATCGGGATGCGCTCGACGTATTGACGCCTCCACCGGATGAAGCCACCACGAATCGTGGCGCTGATACCGCAAAAGAAGCTGAAGACGTGCGACGTGTTCAGCACCGCAAGCAGGTAAAGATCCTCCTCGGCGATGATGAAGCCAGTCATATCCAGGTGTAGTCCGGTCTCGTCGAAGGCGAATCGAGCTTCGGGAGCTATGTCTGGAAAGATGATCTTAGGATTATCCCAGACACGGTCCCGATTCTGCGCCTGTTGGAGTTGCCAGTACGGTTGCTCCACTGCACGCCCTTCAAGCCGAGGCTTGTGATGCTCTAGATGACGGACAATGGACGGATAGGAGTCGATGTCGATGCCGCTCGGCGTGTAAATCAGCCACTTGTCAGGTGGATTCACTGACCATCGCCGGACGTTCTTTCCAGCCGAAAAGGGCTTCAGCAATTCGCCAGCAGATTCATCGTCGCGAAGGATCTTCTCTCTGGTCTTGGAATCAACGACAAAGGCGGCGTTTAAGCCCGTCTTGATACCGCTGTAGACCTCGGTCTGGACCTAGTCTCGCAACTCCACGCTTCCGGACCGCATGGCAGCAATCGTCGACTGCATGATTTCAGAAGGGAAGTTCCAGCTTACTTCCGTCAACGTCCCCTGCGGCACGTCGCTTGCCGCCTCCATCATCGCCTTCACGTCGGGGTACGGCGGGTTCAGCGACGCGACCTCCAGCACGCGGGCCTTGGCCGTTTTCGGCGGCGGCGTCTTGGTGGCGACGAAGATCATCGCGTAGCACGTCGCGTTGAAGACCGGCAGGTCGCGGAAGTCCGTGATGCTGCCGACCGACGTCGACTCGGCCAACCGGTGGCGGAGCTTCTTGCCGTAGCCGCACGAACCACTTGTTGCTCGTGATGAACGCCAACGTCCCCCCGCCGCACAGCAGTTGCAGGGCACGGCTGTAGAAGTAGACGTACAGGTCGGCCGTGCCGGTCGCGACGTCGGCGTGGACCGGCTTCAACGCCGCCTTGATCGTCTTGCCGATGAGCTCGTGCCGCACGTACGGCGGGTTCGCCAGTACCACGTCGAAGCCGCCGGAGTCTTTGGCGAAGACTTCGGCGAACCCCACCGCCCAGTCGAAGCCGTCGGCACTTTGACCGCTGCCACGGAGCCAGGTGCGCAGGTCCTCGCGATAAGCCGTCGCTTTCTCCAACGCCTGCCGACGCTTGTCCGCCGGCGAGAAGGGGTCGCCGTAGATGTCCTTGGCCTCCTTTAGAGCCGCACGACCTCGCGTTGCAGCGACAGTTGGCCGGCGTCGCTGGGGTCGGGGGCGACGAGCGAGTCGCCGACGCCGATCTTGAACGTCAGGCTCGGCAGCGGCTTGGGGTCGGGCCCGTCGTACTCGACCGCGAGGCTCAGCCACAGGCGAAGCTGGGCGATGTTCACCGCGAACGGGTCGAGGTCGACGCCGTAGAGGTTGTTTTGGATGATCTGCTGCTTGCGCTCGTAGACCCGGTCGGCGTCGCTCGCCCCGGCGGCGAAGAGGGCGTGCGTAAATCGAGCAGTTCGTGGAGCAAGCCGAGCAGGTACGCCCCGCTGCCGCAGGCGGGGTCGCAGGCGGTGATGTGGCGAAGTGCGTCGAGCACGCTTTCGTGCTCACGCAGACCCGACGGGTCGTGCTCGTCGACGAACGTGGCGAGGGCGCCCGCGGACTCGGACGTGCACTTGCCCGCGAGGTGGCCCTTGAGGGCTTCGCGGCACATGAAGCTGACGATCGGCTTGGGCGTGTAGTAGCTGCCCGACTCGTGCCGGCCGGTGACGAGTTCCTCGAAGACCTTGCCGAGCATCTCCGGGTCGACGGCCACCTCGACGTCGAGCGGCGTCGACTCGTGGACGGTGAAGTTGAAGCCGGCGAACAGGTCACGGAGGATCAGCGAGATCGCCTCGTCCGGAACGGAGACGGCGGTGTCGGTGTCCGAGCCGTCGTCGGCGTATTCGAAGAGGCCACCGTTGAGATACGGGACGCGGCCGATGCGGTCGGCGTGGTCGTGGCCGGTCTTGGCGAGGCCTTCGAAGAAGAGCGGGCGAAGGCGGTCGTCGTAGAACGAGATGCCCGGCTTCTTGTTTTCGCTGTAGTGGGCCCAGAGCGTGGCGAGGTAGTCGGCGTCGCCGAAGTCACCTGCCGGCGGCGTGAGCCATTGTTTCTTCTGCACAAAGGCGAGAAACATGAGGCGGTTGAACAGTCGCTGCGTGAAGAGGCGGCGTGGTTCTTTGCCGACCATGCCGACGACGCTTTGCTCGACCTGCTCGAAGACGCGCTTGTACGTCTTGAAGAACTTGGTCGTAACGGCCTCGACATCGAAGGCGTCGTCGTGGAGCTTCTGGACGTCGAGGGCCGGGGCGTCGAAGAGGGAAGCTGGCGCGTTCTCAAGAGATAGCAGCTCGATCCGCTCGACGGCAGTGCGGAGCTGGTCGCCCAGTGCGACGCTGATGCGGCGATAGACGCGGCGGGCACCGGCCGTCACGATTGCCGTCGGCGTCGGTGCGGGAGACAAGCTTGACGTTGAGGAACGTCCACGCGAGGTCCTGTTCGTCACTGAAAAGGTAGAGAGCGTACGGGTGGTCGCGGAGGAGCTTGTCGACAACCTTGCGTTCGGTGCCGCGTCGGCCGGAGGCGGAGGCGAGCCGGGTGAGAATGACCTGGAAACCGCCGCCGGTGGTAGCGACGAGGCGTGGCGGGTCGGCGAGTGCTTGCGATAGATCGCCCGGTTCGAAGGGTACGGATTCGTCCGCAAAGTCGTAGCCGAGGCGATCGACAAGCAGGCGGCGAAGCGCGTCTAGGCGGCTGGTCGGCTTGAGCGACACGTCGCGAAGGCGGCCGAGAAGGTCTGCGACCTGAAGTTGTTCTTGTAGCTTCCCCACGTTTCGTTGTATGTGTAGAGGTTCGAGTGCATGGTGTCAAGCCGATGCGTGCTTGCACAGCTTGGCGGCCGCGGCATTAGCGTCGGCGGCGAGGGTTTTGGGGGAGGCGATGCAATATTGCGAGCGGCCGTCGCGGAGGACGAGGTCGCGGTCGCGGAGGAAGGCGAGGCAGAGGTAACTCTGGTAGCTGGGCAGATCGTCGCCGTCGGCGTCTGAAACCGGCATCAGGTCGTCACTCGTGAAGCGGCCTTGTCGATCGGCGACGCGGGCGGCGTGTGAAGCGACGGCTTCCAGGGCGGACAGGGGCGAGCGGTGCTCGTACTCCTTCTTTTCCCGGCGAGAATAGCCGATCTTGACAAGCGTGTTGCCGTCGCGGGCGAACTTGGGGTAGGTAGATTTGGCGGACGAGGGCCTGTGTTCGATTGGTGGTGCGGGTCGCTCCCGCTTGAGTGCTGTTGCCGGTGCGTTGCGAAGAGCGGCGAGGTCGTCGATGAGTTGCAAGAGCGGGCGAGCGGCGGTCATCTGCCGGGCGGCGACGAGTTCGCCAGCGCGCTTGGCGAGCTTCGTCTCCGCCTCGTCAAGAATAGCCGCGGCCTGTTCGTCCACGCCGTCATGCTACAGCGAGAGACGCCTACACGCAAAACTGCTTGACGGCTGAATCGTTCGCTGTATGGTGCTGGCGAGCCGTCGCGGTGGGCGATGGCGATGCGTTCACGTGTGGGATACGACATGCAGTGGCACTTCAGCGAGCAGACGTCGGCGGTGAATCGGGATCCGGTCGAGGCGCAGTTCTTCGCCGAGTCCGAGAGCGACTCGGGCGGGGCTCGGACGGATGCGCTCGTCCGCGAGACGATCCAGAACGCGCTCGATGCGCGGCGGGACGACGAGGCGGCGCGGGTGCGGTTCGCCGTGCACGAGACAACGGAGCGGCCGGCGTGGTTGGAGACGTACTGGGACGGGCTCGATCCGCACCTGAATGCCGAGCGGGTCGGCGTGGAGCTGGATCAGGATGGGCCGTTCCGGTGGCTTGTGTACGAAGACTTCGGGACGCACGGCCTGTTGGGCGACATCGATCGCGTCGAGGACCCGCCGGCGAGTGACAAGCGGCAGCAATTCTTCTGGTTCTGGCGGAACATCGGCCGCAGCGGCAAGGGTGGAGAAGATCTCGGCCGCTGGGGTCTTGGCAAGACCGTGCTGCCGGCGGCGGGTCGGGCCAACGCGATCCTGGGGCTGACCGTGCGGAGCGATGATGAGCCATGCAGTCGCGGGCTGCTTATGGGGCAGTGTGTGCTGCCGATCCACAAGGTCGACGGCACGTCTTTTCAGCCGGAAGGCTTCTTTGCCGGCAGCACGAAGAAGATCGGCAATCGGACAGTGCCGATGCCGAGTGATGACGCTGAGACGATCGACACCTTTGCACAGCACTGGCACGTCACGCGGCGGCACGAGCCGGGGCTGAGCGTGGTCGTGCCGTTCCTGCGGGATGGCGTCGAGGCGGACGAGCTGCTGCGGTCGGCGGCGTTGCACTGGTTCGTCGCGATCGTCCGCGGCGAGCTCGTCGTCGACGTCGTCGGGCAGGACGGACAGACGCGGCGACTCGATGCCGAGACGCTCGAGGCGACGGTCGGCGACATCGAGTGGAAGGGGAAAAAGAAGGAGCGTCGCCACCGCCCGCCGCCCGTCGGGTTCGCCAAGTGGTGCGTCGAGCAACAGCAGGCGATACCGCAGGAAACACAGCTTGCCGGGCTCGGCAAGGCACCGGCGTGGAGCGAGGACGTGTTCGGCGACGGCCAGCTCAAGCGGCTGCGCCGGGCGTTCAGCGACAAGCGGCGGCTGGCGATCCGGGTGAACCTGCAGGTCGAGATGCGTTACGAAGAGCCACAGGATTCGTACTTCGACGTCTTCTTCGAGCACGACCCGACGCTCGCTGGCGGCGAGGACGACTTCGTCCGCGACGGCATGTCGATCAGCGGCATCCAGACGCTCGGCCCGGCCCAGCGCGGCGTGCGCGGCCTGCTACTCGTCGATGACAAGCTGCTCAGCAGCCTGCTCGGCGACACCGAGGGGCCGGCGACATGTCGAGTGGAAAACGACCAACAGCAAGATGCCCGGCCGGCGGTTCAAGACGTGGCCCAGCCGCGTGACATTTGTGCGGGACTCGCTGAAGAAGATGGCGATCCTGCTGGAAACGCCGCCGGAGGGGCTGGACGTGAGCCTGCTGGCAGACCTGTTCGGGCTGGACGACGTGCGACCCGATGCCCGCGGCGGCACGCGGCGGCGGCCGGGTCCGGGTGGCCCCATGCCGATGCCGCCGCAGTTGCCGGAGGGGCCGCCGCGGTGGTTCCGCATTTCGCAGAACAGTCGAGGGTTCCACGTGCGTCGCGACCCGGCACTCGAGGTGCCGGCCCGCGCGAAACTGCGGGTGGCGTTCGCCTACGAAGGGGCGGGGGCGAACCCGATCGCGCGGCACGACCCGATCGACTTCGACCTCCGCGGCGGCAACGAGACGCTCTTGACGCCGAACCTCTTGGCAGAGGGTGCCGAGGCGGCCGTTGTGGGCGCGAACGTGATCGAGATGGAGCCGACGGCGGACGAGTTTCGCGTGCGGGTGACCGGCTTCGACTTAGGGCTCGACCTGTACGTGCGGGCGACCGAAGCGGGAGGTGAAGCGTGAAGCCGAAGACGAGTCGATTCAACTATACCGGGCGGTTGCGAATCAAGCGGGCGAATGTGGAACTCGTGGTGCGCGAGGGGCCGCCGCGTCGGTTCAGCGCGAGCTGGAGTCTCTCGGGCGGGCCGCTGCCGAGCGACGCGCGGGTGCGCATCGAGGCGACGAGCAGCGGCTCGCCGATGGTGCGTCGCTTCGACGGCGGAACGGTTGGCGATCCGGCGTACCTGACCGACATCGAGCTCGGCGACGTTGGTGGTGATGCACCAGTCTTTTCAATCAAGGTGGTGGACGAGCGGGAGGACGTGGGCCGCATCGTCGCCGCTGCCGAGGGGTTGCACCCGGAGCGGCCTGACCTCGATGATGACGATCATCATCGTGCCGCCCTGCTGCCGGTGAACTACCGCGACCTGGGCGAGCGGGTGTGGCAGGTGAGCTTCGACAACGCCCAGCCGTGGCTGGAGATCAACCAGCATCTGCCCGACACGGCCGCTGCCCGCTCGATGGTGCGGGACGATCCGCGGTTCGCGGCGATGGTGTTCCCGGAGGTGGTGGAGCGGGTGCTGGAGCACGTGTTGATCACGCAAAACCAGACGGCGGTCGTCAACGACGACAGCGACTGGAAAGATCTGTGGCTGCGGCTCGGCGTGGCCTGGACGTGCAGCGAGCCGCCGAAGCTTGCGGGTGATGAGCCGACGCCGGCGGAGGCGGACGAGCTTCGGGCGTGGGCCCGCGAGGCGGCCGACGCTTTGTGTCAAAAGAAGGGCTGGCGTGACGCGTTCGTCGCGGCCATCGACGGGGAGAATCCATGAGCGACGAGAACGTGTTGAGGCAGTTTAACGCGGCAGGTATCGCCCGTTTCCGCCAGTGGCTAGCGGCGGCGCGAGGCGATCCGCACCTGGCGTTGCCGACCGAACTACTGACGGCGGACGACGCGACGGAGGTCGTCGAGCCGCACGTGACGTTGGAGCGGCCTGGGTTCGCGACGAAGCGGGAGGCGGCGATCTACCTGCGTGATGCGCTGGCGACGCTGGACGGCGATGACGTGCTGCGGAATGCAGGGTTGTGGACGTGGCTGACGTTGTACTACTTCGACGACGTATGCCCGCCGATGTCTGGCGGACGGAAGGTCAATGCGGACTACTACTACATTTACGAGGTTGAGCAGGGTCTCTACCACTATCGCCACCTGCTTCGGGTGAGTTATGAGGTTCTTCGACGATCGCCAACGCACCATCGTCTCTTCCTGAACACCCCGCTTCACAAATTGGGCTCTGTGACTGAGAAGATCATGCGTCGCCTCTTCCTGACTCGAATTGACGCAATCTTTGAGGTGCTCGATCGCCTGTACTACGATGAGAAGCGCGAGAAGGTTAAGCGTGGTTTAGCCGACACGACACGCCGCAAAGGCGACATGCTTAACCGACTGCCCCGCCGCATTCAGCAGTTGCAGCGGACGTACGACCTCAACGTCGTCAACGCCGATCGGCTGATCGAGCTGCTCGGGCCAGAGTTCCAGGCGTGGGAGAACGATGCGAAGCTGCCCGGCCTGAAGTAGCCTCACGTCCAGTAGAGCACGCGAGCCGTCGGCAGCTTCGTGGCGATGGTGTCGTGGAACCACGCCTTCATCTCTTGCATCGTGGCCTTGGGCAGGACGTACTTGATGCCGCCGAACTTGTTGCGTTTGGCGTCGCGGGCCGACTCGTCGAGGTCGAGCTTCGTGTTGGGGTACCACGAGAGCAGCACGTCGCGGCTGCCGGGGGTGAAGCGGTGGGTGATGAGCTCGATCGTCAGGTCAGCACCTTGCAGTCGCTCGGCGGCGGCGTGTGATGAGGTCGGCGTAGGCGGATTGCCAGTCGGGGAGCGGGAAGATCGGGGCGATGACGAGGCCGACGGGGTAGCCGTCGGCGGCGAGGCGGGTTAGGGCGTCGAGGCGGTCGGGCACTTTGTTCGTGCCGCCTTCGAACTGCTTCGTAATGGCGGTCGCGTTGACGCTGGAGCGGGCCCTCGTGTGGCCATTGTGCTTGAGGCTGAGCAGCGGGCCGACGCGGGCAAACTTGGTGACGAAGCGAAGTCGGGCGTCGGGACGTGTGCCGAAGTGTTCGACGGCCCGTGCGAGGCCGCCGGTGAGGTGTTCGAGGGCGAGGACGTCGGTGTAGCAGGAGACTTCGAAGGTTGCTTTGCCGTCGTCGCTGCCGGGGGTGATCGACTTGCCGCGTTGCTTGGCTTTGCCGTTGAGGCGGCCTTCGTAGCTCGCGTTGTTGTCGAGAATCTCGCGGAGGTTGGCGAAGACGCGGGTGATGGGCGGGCCGCTGAGGGAGCCGGCGAGATAGCAGTATTGGCAGTGCGCCGGGCAGCCTGTTGCGAGGTGAAACTGCCAATCGGCCGACGGCGGGATCGGCTGGAGCTTGAGGCTGCTCGGCGGGCTAACGACGACGGCGAGCGTGTTCTTGGCCAGCGCGTAGTCCTTCTGCGGGTGGCCGGTCTTCTTGAGGCTGACGCGGTCGGCCTTGAGGCGCGTGACGGGCAGGCCGAGCGTGGTGAAGCGGTCAAGGAGCTCCCGGCCGTAGTCGTGGCCGAGGGAACTGGGCGTGAACAGGACCTGCTTGGGCGTCCAAGGCTTGAGCGACGGCGTTGGTGCGGCCGGCGCGACGGCCGGCGGCGTGGCGACGGGCAGGGAGAGCGGCGATGGTGGGTCGAGTACGGCTTCCACGACTTGAGTCGTTGCAAGCCGGGTGCCGCGCGGGACATGCTGTCTATGGTCGGCTGATGGCGGTTCCGGGGTATCAAGAATTCATGCTTCCTCTGCTTCAGCTGACAGGCGACGGGCAGGAACATACGGTGGCGGAGGCGATGCGAACGATCGCCCTTGAGATGAACATCAGCGATTCGGATCAGCAGGTCGAACTCGCGAGCGGCCAGACGAGGTTCTACAACCGCGTCATCTGGGCGAAGACGTACCTCGTTAAGAGTCTGCTGATCACAAAGGCTGGTCGAGCTCGTTTCAAGATTTCCGAACGTGGCCGCCAGGTTCTGGCGGAGAATCCGGAGCGGGTCGACAACAAGTACCTCTGAGCGGTTTCCGGAGTATCTTGCCTTCAAAAGCAAGAAGAAGGATCGGCCTCTGAGTGGTTCTGCTTCTATAGAAGACGATTCTGATACGGCGGATGTTACGCCTGATGAGCACTTGGAGGTCGCCTACCGCGAGCTACGGGGTCGACTCCAAGATGATCTGCTGGAGCGGATCAGGTCAGCATCGCCACGGTACTTCGAGCACGTCGTGGTCGACGTTCTTGTAGCCATGGGCTACGGAGGCACGCACGCGGACGCGGCACAAGTTGTCGGCAAGAGCGGCGACGGCGGGATCGACGGCGTCATCAAGGAAGACCGCCTCGGCTTAGACCTGGTCTACGTCCAGGCGAAGCGGCACATGAACGACATCGGACCCGGTGCTATCCGCGAATTCGTTGGCAGCTTAGGCGAGCGACGCGCAATGAAAGGCGTCTTCATCACCAGCGGTGCCTTTACAGAAGGTGCACGGGAGGCGGCGGCACGTGCTCCCTTCCGCATCGTGCTGATCGACGGGCCGCAACTTGCGGACTTCATGATAGATCATGGTGTTGGCGTTACCGAAGCACAAGCGCTTCACGGTGCATCGGGTCGACACCGACTACTTCGACGCCGACGAGGCTTGAGTCGTGACGGAATCGCGTCGCGATCAAGAGCAGATCATCGCCCCGCCGCCTTCGGGTGGCCTTGCGCGGGTCGGGTGGCTTAGGATGGACCCCGACGCGGCCGCCCTCTTCGGGCGGCCGCTTGGCGTTGGCCTGGCTCCACCGCCTGCGTCGGACCTTCTGACATCCCGAGACCGCACAACCAGAACATCCCAATGAACGCAGAACTCGTCCGCATCGTCGACGGCATCGCACGTGACCGTGGCATCGACAAGGAAGCCGTCTTCGTCGACATCGAACAGGCCATCGCCAGCGGACTCCGCAGGCAGTATCAGGTCGAAGACGTCACCGAGTTCCAGGTTGCCGTCGATCGTGAGTCGGGCCAGATCAACATGTGGCGCAACGGCGAGCACCTGACCCAAGAAAAGATGGGCCGAATCGGGGCCCAGACCGTCAAGCAGGTCATGATTCAGCTCCTCCGCCAAGACGAGCGCGGCAGCATCTACGAGGAGTACAAAGACAAGGTCGGCACCATCGTCAACGGCAGCGTCGTGCGATTCGAGGGGCCGACCATGATCGTCAACCTCGGCCGCGTCGAGGGCATCATGCCGCGAAGCGAGCAGATCCCCGGCGAGTTCCACAACGAGAACGACGCGGTGCAGGCCCTCATCGTCGAGGTGCGTGACACGCCCAGCAGTGTCAAGATCATCCTCAGCCGCAGCCACCCGGAGCTGATCCGCCGACTGTTCGAGCGGGAAGTGCCGGAAGTCGGCGAGCGGACGATCGAAATCCGGGCACTCGCCCGCGAGGCCGGGGCTCGGACGAAGTTGGCCGTCGCGAGTGTCGATGCCAAGGTCGATGCGGTCGGTGCCTGCGTCGGCGTTCGGGGCAGCCGAATCCGCAACATCGTCGATGAGCTCGGCGGCGAGAAGATCGACATCGTCCGCTGGAACGAGTCGTCGCAGATCCTCATCGCCAACGCGCTCAAGCCGGCGGAGGTCGCCGAAGTGTCGCTCTGCTTCGAGCTGGGCCGGGCGACCGTCGTCGTGAATGAAGATCAGCTCTCGCTGGCCATCGGCAAGCGTGGTCAGAACGTGCGTCTGGCCGCCCGGCTGACGGGCTGGGACGTCGACATCCTGACGCCTCAGGAGTTCCAGGGGAACATCGACCGTCTCGAGGCGATCCTTCGCGAGGTGCCGGAAGTGGCCGGCAACCAGGATCTGATGGACCGCATCATCGCCCTGGGCCTCATCGACGTTCGCGACATCGAAGAGGTGGGCGAGCAGCCGTTGATGGACGAGCTGGAGATCGAATACGAGCTTGCCGAGCGGATGGTCGATGTCTGCACGGAAGAGGCGAAGATCGTGGTTAAGGAGCAGGAGGTCAAGAAGAAGGCCGAGGCCGAAGCCAAGGCCGCGGGTCTTCAGGGTGCGAGCCTGGCCCGCAACGCGTTGCTTGGCAACCTGCCGCCGGCCATGCCGTCGACGCCGGAAGATCGGCCGTCGGGCATGGGTGGCCCCCGCGTCGGCGAGACCGGGGCAACGACTGCCCGGCTGGATGCCGGTCCCGTGCCTTCGGCGGACGAGGCGGCCGATGCGTTGTTGTCGGCTCCGGTCAGCGAGTCCGAACCCGAGTCGCCCGCGACGGAGCAGGCGGGCCCGGCGGAGCACGTGGAGGGTTTCGCGTCGGAAGTGGTGACCCACGACGAGCAGGCCGCGGCGGAGCTGACGGCGGATGACGTTCCGGTGGAGCTCGAGGCGGTTCATAAGGAGGACGGCACGCCGTTGGTCGGCGAGGCCGCCGATGCGGGCGAGGCCAAGGAGTTTGCCGACGAGCAGGACGAGGAGGCGGCGTTGGCTGAGGGCCGGGTCCCGCCACCGGTGATCGACGGGTGACAAAGTGGTCGGATTTGTGAGGCGAGAAGCGCTCGGCGGGTGGCGGCCGTCTAGTATGGCGGCCCGACCCGTCGTCTTGGGTGTTGGATTTGCGGCTGGTCCGCAAGCGCCACGCTCACGAACGGCGACTATGGTCGGGGCGAAGGCCGATGCGGTCTTCAGCAAGGGCCGGTTTTCGGCCCGAACTCGGGTTCTTGGCGCGTGGCGACGCTTGTCGCACCGTCTGGCCCGCGATGGTGAGCACACGTGCGGCGATGCCGCGGGAGTCGGTTTTGGCTAAAGGGATTCGCGTCAGTGCACTAGCGAAGGATCTGGGCTTCAAGAGCAAGGACGTCCTCGACAAGCTCCGTAAGGAAGGGCTTGGCGATCAGGCCCCCAACCACCAGAGCACGATCGGCGTGGGCTTGGCCGCGACCATCCGCGACTGGGCCGAACAAGGCTTGATCGGTGCCAGTGGTGCTTCGGGCAAGAAGGCTCCGGCTAAGAAGGTCGTCAAGAAGTCGACCAAGAAGGCTGAGCCGGCCAAGGCCGACGAAACCGTCGCGGCACCGGCCGACGCCCCGCCGCCACCACCCCCTCCGCCTCCGGCTCCCCCGCCACCACCCCCGCCGCCCGCGCCCGCACCGCCGGTCGTGGCCGAGGCACCGCCGCCACCACCACCTCCCGCTCCGCCGCGCCCGCCTGTGACGGCCATGCCGCCGGCGGCGCCGATCCAGGGTCCGAACAAGAGTCTGGGTCGTCGCGACCCCAAGACCGGCCGGATCATCCCGCCACCACAGCCGACGCCGGTCGCGCCCCCCGCCCCGGTTCCGCCGGCACGCCCGGTCGGCACCCCCGGGCCCAAGCAGCCGGTCCGTCCCGCCGCCGAATCCCCGCGTCCCGCACCGCCAATGGACGGCGGCCGCAGAACCGCTCCGCCGGGACCAGGCGTCCGTCGCCCAGGCGTCACGCCGGGCATGCCCGTCAGCCCGACCACCGGCCTCCCCGAGCCGGAGATGCGGCCGACGATCACACTCGCCGACAAGCAGCAAGAGCTTCAGGCCCGCATCAAGGCGGAGCGCGAAGCCAAGCGTGCGGCCGAAGGTCCGATCAAGGCCGCGCCGCAGCTCTCCGAGCTCAAGAAGGCCGAAGTCGCCGGGCCCAAGGTCGTCCGCGTCGAAGCGCCCGATCATGTCCCGACGCCTCGGCGTCGTGGTGAAGGTCCGCGTCCGGGTGGACCGGGTCGTATCCCGACCGGCCCCATCGCCAAGGGTGGCGGCGGCGTCAAGGTTCGCGAGCCGGCTGCCGGTGCGCCAGGCGCTCCCGGTGCCGCCGGTGCAGGGGCCGCGGGCGACCGTGGCAGCTTGTCCGGTCGCCGTCGTACCGACGGCCGACGTGGCGAGGCTCTGGAGAAGCTTCGCGAGTTCACCGACGCCGACATCATCGCCCGTCGCGACGCGCTCAACGCCGCCAAGGCCAACCGCTCGCTGCTCGATCGGCAGATGCAGCGGACCGCGCGTCGTGGCCAGGGCTTCCGCGCCCCGACCCCGAGTCAGCGTGAAGGCCCGGTCATCGTCCGCGAGCCGATCACGGTTAAGAGCCTGTCCAACGACCTGGGCGTCCGGTCGAACGCTTTGCTTCGCACGCTGTTCGTCAAGCACGGCGCCCGTGGCGTGAACATCAATTCGCCCCTCGATGCCGAACAGGCCGAGGCGTTGGCGTTGGAGTTTGGCGTCGAGGTTGAGGTCGAGCGTGAGTCGTCAGCGGAAGAGAAGCTGGCCGAGCGGTTCCTGGAGGTCGAGTCGCAGCTTGCCAACGAGGACATCCTGCCGCGTCCGCCGGTCGTGACCATCTTGGGCCACGTTGACCACGGCAAGACGTCGCTCTTGGACAAGATCCGCAACACCAACGTCGTCGCCGGCGAAAGTGGCGGCATCACGCAGCACGTCGCCGCCTTCGACGTCACCGTCACCCGTGAGGGTGTCGAGAAGCCCATCACGTTCATCGACACGCCCGGTCACCAGGCCTTTACGGCTATGCGTGCCCGCGGTGCGCAGGTGACGGACATCGTCGTGCTGGTTATCGACGCGGCACAAGGTATCCAGCCGCAGACGACCGAGAGCATCAACCACGCCAAGGCCGCCGATGTGCCGATCGTGGTCGCGCTCAACAAGATCGATCGCCCGGACGCGAACCCCGACAAGGTCCTGGGCGAACTCGCCGCGGCCGACTTGAACCCGGCCGAGTGGGGAGGCGACACCGAAGTCGTCCGCACCAGTGCCATGACCGGTCAGGGCATCGAGGACCTGCTCGAAATCCTGGACATTCAGGCGGAGATTCTCGAACTGACCGCCGCCCCGACAACGCCGGCCCGCGGCCGGGTCATCGAGGCTCGTCAGGCGCAGGGCCTGGGTCCTGTCGCGACGGTGCTGGTCCAGCAAGGCACGCTCAAGGTCGGCGACGTCGTTCTGGCCGGCGTCGGCTGGGGCCGCGTGCGGGCCTTGCAGCTCGCCAACGGCAAGAGCATCAAGGAAGCCGGCCCGTCGATGCCGGTGCTGGTCAGCGGCTTCAACGAAGTCCCGTCGGCCGGTGACGCGTTCTACATCATGAGCGACCTCGACGAAGCCGTCGCCGTCGCCGAAGAACGCCGCAACCTGCAGCGTCAGGACGAGCTGGCCCTCAAGAACAAGGTCAGCCTCGACAACCTGTTCGACACCGTGGCCGAGGGTCAGATCAGCACGATCAACCTCATCCTCAAGGGCGACGTCAAGGGCTCGGTCGAGACGCTTCAGGCGACCGTCGGCCAGCACAACAACCAAGAGGTGCAGGTCAAGGTCATCCACTCCGCCGTCGGTGCGGTGAACGAGAGCGACATCGAACTCGCCAGTGCGTCGGAGGCCGTCATCATCGGCTTCCACGTGGCGATCGACGAAGGTGCCCGGCACCTGGCCGAGCAGCGTGGCGTGGAGGTGCGAACCTACAGCGTCATCTACGAGATCTACGACGACATCAAGCTCGCCCTCAGCGGCCTGCTGGAGCCGGATGTCCAAGAGGTCTACCGCGGCACGGCCGAGGTGCGTCAGACGTTCAAGTCGAGCCGCCTGGGCACGATCGCCGGTTGCTACGTCACGGACGGCACGATCAATCGCGACGCGATGGTCCGCCTGCTCCGCGACGGCCGAGTGGTCCAGGAAGAGCTCAAGATCGACTCGCTCCGCCGCGTCAAGGACGACGTCCGCGAGGTCAAGCAAGGCCTCGAGTGCGGCTTGAACCTGGCGAACTACGACGATCTGAAGGACGGCGACAAGCTCGAGTTCTACGTCCGCGAAGAAGTGGCACGGTCGCTCTAGCCGGGCGTACGCTGCCGCCGATGTCGGCAACCGTCGAGTCGCGGCCGATACCTGTAGACGACCGAGGGCGCGACTTCGCCCTCGATCTGCTGCGGGGCCTGTGTCTGGCCAAGATGATCATCGCCCACGGCCCCGCCACGCCGGGGCACCCGTACCTCGGCGCGTTGACCTTCGTCAGTGCGGCCGAGGGCTTTTTCTTCATCAGCGGCATCGTCGTCGGCATGATCTGGCGACGCCGGCTCGCGACTCGGCCGCTCGGCGACGCCACGCGGGGCTTGTGGCGTCGTGCGGTTCAGCTGTACGTGGTGAACCTGATTCTCATCGTCCTGGCCCACGCGTGGGACTACGTCGGCCGGCAGTACGGGTTGCCGCACCTGGGGTACACGTACTCGTGGATCTTCTACGGAAACTGGCAGTGGTACAGCGTCTTCTCCATCGATCAGCCGTACTTTCTACAGGTTTTGCCGCGGTACACGGTCTTCTTGCTGGTGACACCGGCAGCACTGTGGTTGTTGCTGCGAGACGCTCGACGCGGCGGGTGGACCGGCACGGCAACCGTGATCGGCGTGACATTTGGATTGTGGTTCTTGCGGCATCTGCCGGCCGACGCGAGGCCTGACCTGCGCCTGCCGTGGATCGAGCACGGCCGGTACGCCGGGTTCACCGTGGTGTCGTGGCAGGTCGTCTTCTTCTCCGGGCTGCTGGTCGGGTGGTGGAAGGACCGGCTGGCGTTCATCTGGCGATGGATCGACGGTCGCCGGGCGTTTGCGCTGCTCGTCCTGGTCAACGTTTGCCTACTGGTTGCGAGCCTGTTGCTGGCGATGCAGGTGATTAGTCTGCCGCATGCGTTGGCGACGCGTTCGGTGGATCGGGACTACATGGGTGGCTTGCGACTGGTCAACCTGGCGTTGCTGGCCCCGCTGCTGTACGCCTGGACGTGGCACCGTTGGCCGACGGTTCGGCGGAGCGTCGGCTGGCTGTTGCTGCCGATCGGGACATGGTCGTTGTTGACGTTTGTGGTGCACATTCCGCTGACGCAGGTGGCGATCTTGTCGACTCGTAAGTGGTCGGGCCAGTGGGTGGCGGGTCTCGTGGATCTGCTGCTTCTGGCGCTGGTTTACGGCGTGGTCGTGGTGTGGGCTCGACGGGCGCGAAAGAAGAGGCCGAGCCAGTAGAGCCGGCTCGGCCTCGGGTAGTTTCGGGTGGGACGGGCGTTCAAGCCATGCCGCCGAGGTTCATTTCGTGCAGGCCCTTGCCGGCGGGGACCATGGGGTAGACGTGCTCTTCGGGGTCGACGAAGAAGTCGGCGACGACGGGGCCGTCGTGGCTGAGCATTTCGTCCATCTTGGCCGGGACGTCCTTCTTGTCGCGACACTTGACGCCCTTGATGCCGAACGCTTCTGCCATGGCGGCGAAGTCGGGGTTCTTCATGCGGGTGTTGCTGTAGCGCTTGTCGTAGAAGAGATCCTGCCACTGCTTGACCATGCCCTGGAAGTCGTTGTTCAGGATCATGATCTTGGCCGGGATGTTGTACTCGGCCAGGGTTGCCAGCTCGTAGCAGGTCATGAGGTAGCTGGCGTCGCCGTCGATGTCGACGACGACCTTGCCCGGGGCACCGAGCTGGGCACCCAGGGCAGACGGCAGGCCGAAGCCCATCGTGCCGAGGCCGCCCGAGGTGACCATTTGGCGCGGGAAGCGCCAGCGGTAGTGCTGGGCCGCCCACATCTGGTGCTGACCGACGCCGGTGGTGATGATGGCTTCGCCGTTGGTTTGGCGGTGCAGCTCTTCGATGACGTATTGCGGCTTGGCGTGCTCGGAGTCGTCGCGGAAGGCGAAGGGGTGCTTCTGCTTCCACTCGTGGATCTTGGAGAACCAGGCATCGCGGCCGCGGTGTTCGAGGCGGGTCTCGAGCGACGAGAGCGACGCCTTGGCATCGCCGATGACGGCGATGTCGACGTCGACGTTCTTGCTGATGCTCGACGGGTCGATGTCGACGTGGATGATCTTGGCCTTGGGAGCGAAGCTCGCGAGGTTGCCGGTGACGCGGTCATCGAAGCGGGCACCGACGGCGATGAGGACGTCGCAATCCTGGACGGCATAGTTGGCGAACGCGCTGCCGTGCATGCCGAGCATGTAGAGGCTCTTGGGGTCGTGCTCGTCGAACGCGCCCATGCCCAGCAGCGTGGTGGTGCAGGGGATGTTGCCCTTGTCGCTGCAGGCGCGAAGCTCGCGCCACGCGTCGGCGATGATCGCCCCGCCGCCGACGTAGAAGACGGGGCGTTCGGCGTTGTTGATCAGCTCGGCAGCCTCGTCGAGGCTCGATTCGTCGCCGCCGGCTGCACCGAAGAACTGCCGGGCCAGGATGTGGTTGCGAGGCGTGTCGTCGACCTCTTCCTTCAGGACGGCGGTCGTGACGTCTTTTGGCAGGTCGACGAGGACCGGCCCGGGCCTGCCGCTGGTGGCGACGGTGAAGGCTTCGTTGATGACCCGCGGCAGCTCGCGGACGTCACGGACGAGGTAGTTCCACTTGGTGCAAGGCCGGGTGATGCCGGTGACGTCCGCCTCTTGGAACGCGTCGTTGCCGATGACGCTGGTGGCGACCTGACCGCTGAAGACAATGATCGGGACCGAGTCCGACTGAGCTGTGGCGAGCGGCGTGACGGTGTTGGTTGCACCCGGTCCGCTGGTGACGACGCAGATGCCCGGCTTGCCGGTGACACGTGCGTAGCCGTCGGCGGCGTGGCCGGAGGCTTGTTCGTGGCGATTCAGGATGAAGTTGGCCGGCGTGTCGTAGAGGGCGTCGAAGACGGGCAGAATCGCGCCGCCCGGGTAGCCGAACATGGTGTCGACCTCGTGCTGTTCGACGAGCATGTCGCACAGGATCTGCGCGCCGGTCCGTCCCTTGTAGGCGGGTCGTGGCTTGTCGGTCGTGCGGACGGCGGCGGCGGAGGTGGCGTGCATGGTGCGGGGCCGGGAGAGGCGGGAGAGTGAGGCGGAAGGTGCTGGCGGTGCGAGGGCGGTTGGCCTGCCGGGGAGGCGGGTCAGGGGTTCTGCCGGCGACTGGCGGGCCGATGGGCCCCGTCGCCGGCTAGGCGACGATGAGAATCAGAACGACGACGACAACGAGCCCCGCCGACAGTCGGCGGGCAAGCGGCTCGAGTTGATGGCACAAGGTCGTCACGCACCACAAGCGTGGATGCCGGGTCCGACAATGTCAAGAGCAAATGTGCGAATTGTCGTGACACGCGCTTCGTACATCGGCCGACACACGCCCGTCAATCGCATCGGCGACGGCTAACGTCTGGGCGTGCCGGACCGTGACGAGGACCTGGAGGACCAAAACGACCTCTACGACAAGGTCCCGGGCGTCGTCGCTCGGCCCGTCGAAGCCATCGGCACCATGGCCCGCACGACGGCCGTCTCGACGGGTGGCGTCAGCCTGCTCGTGGGACAGGCCGTGGCGAAGGTGCCAAAGACGTACTTCGCCCAACGTGGCAAGACGCTCTCCTGGAAGAACCTGACGTACCAGATGGTCCGCGTCGGCGTGCGGGCGATTCCGGTCGTCTCGCTTGTCGTCTTCGCCATCGGCGCGATCCTGTCGCTGCAGATCGTGCCGATCCTGCAGGCCTACGGCGCGCAGGACGAGGTGGCGAACATCATCGCAATCGCCATGTTTCGCGAGCTAGGCCCGCTCGTCGGGGCGATCGTGCTGACCGGATTTGCCGGGGCCAGCATCGCCGCCGAATTGGGGACGATGACCGTCAGCGAAGAGATCGAGGCGATGGAGACGCACGCGATCGACCCGATAGCGTTCCTGGTCGTCCCGCGATTGCTGGCGACTGCGATCATGACGACGTGCCTGGCCGTCATCGCGAACATCGTCGGTGTCCTGGGCGGGTTGGTCGTCGGTTGGGGCATCCAGGGCATCGCTCCAGAGCTCTACCTCGCCCGGACCATCGACGCGATCGTGCTACGCGACTTCCTTACCGGCCTGTTCAAGGCGGCGGTGTTCGGGACGATCATCAGCGGCCTGGCGTGCTACCTGGGCCTGAGCGTCAGCGGCGGCGCCCAGGGCGTTGGCGATGCGACGACGCGGACCGTCGTGCTGACCATCGTCGCGCTGGCCATCGTGGACCTCGGCTTCACGTGGGTCTTCTTCTCGGTCGGGTTATGAATGAAGCTCTAAGCTTCCCTTGCGATGCGTAACCCATTCAAAGACGAGCGATGCGGCAACGTCGATGACGCGCTCGAGGATGATGTCGTCATCCGGGTCGACGAAGTGACCAAAACCTTCGGCGACAACAAGGTTTTGGACAAGGTCAAGCTCGACGTCCACCGGGGCGAGGTGCTGGTCATCCTCGGCGGTTCGGGTAGCGGTAAGAGCACGCTGCTTCGCACCATGACCGGGGCCGTGCGATCCGACGGAGGGCGGGTGATCGTGAACCTGCCGAAGCATCTGGGGCAGGCGGTGAATGTCTGTGCGATGAGCGACGCCCAGCTCGACGAGTACCGACGATCGATCGGCGTGCTTTTCCAGAGCGGCGCGTTGTTCAACTCGATGACGGTCGCCGAGAACGTCGCCCTGCCGATGCGGCTTCATGCGGATTTGCCGTCGGACACGATCGACATCAGCGTCACGATGAAGCTCGAGCAGGTCAACATCCGCCACGCCGCCGATCGCATGCCGGCGGAGCTGTCTGGCGGCATGAAAAAGCGAGCCGGCCTGGCGAGGGCATTGTCTCTAGATCCGCAGATTCTTTTCTATGACGAACCTTCGGCCGGACTCGACCCGATCACGTCGGCACAGGTCGATCAGCTCATCTGCGACCTCAACAAGCTCTTGGGCGTGACAAGCGTGGTCGTCACGCACGAGATGGATTCGGCCTTCCGCATCGCCGATCGGATGGTTCTGCTCGACAAGGGCAAGTTCGTCGCCGACGGCACGCGCGACTGGTTTCGCGAGACGGACGATCCGCGCATCCGCCAGTTCGTCGACGGAACGCCCGACGGGCCCTACACCGACAAGGCCGAGGTGGCCGACGAGTACGAGACGGCATTGCTCGGGCAGCGGTAGCCGCGGCTCCGTAGACTCTCGCCGTGGCAGGAGTTTCCGACAAGAACGCGTTCAAGGCGGGCCTCTTCATTTTGGCTTCGGTGGCGTTGGCTTTCGTCATCATCTACCTGGTCGCGGGCCGGGGTGGCGGTGGTGGTCAGGAGCGGACGATCATCTTCCAGCTTGCCGACGACATCTCGGGCCTCGGTGCAGGCAGCGAAGTCCGTGTCGGTGGACGCACCGTCGGCACCGTGACGAAGGTCGCGTTTGCCGACGAGTACTCTCACATCGAAGTGGACGTCAGTTTGCCAAGCGACTTGCCGCTTCGGGAAGGTGCCGCCGCGCGAATTCAAACAACGGTGACGGGCATCGTCTGGCTCAACGTATCGAGCCTGGGAAGCGGAGCGACCCTTGCTGACGACGCGACCATCAAGGGAGATGCCGGCACGCTGTCGGACGTCGTGCAACTCGCCGCCGACCTGGGGCCGAGCCTGAAGGATCTCCTCGACACGGCCAACGACGGGACGCTTCCCTCGGCCAACCGCGCACTGGCCCAGCTCGCCGACGCGGCGCAGTCCCTGGAAGAACTCATCGGCGATGATGCGACCAAGGCCGACTTCCAACAGACGCTGGCGAATCTTCGCGAGTCGAGCGACCGTTTTCCGAAGCTGACTGCCGATGTCGAATCACTGGTGGGTCAAGCAACGGACGCGGTGTCGGACGTGAGCCTGACGGTGACGGAGACCGGCGACTCGCTGTCGCGAGTCCTCACGCGGGCCGAGACGGTTGCCGACGATGTCGCCGGTGCCGCCCGCGGAGCCAAGGCGGCTGTCGACGACACGCGCGTCGCGGTGAACGAGGTGCAAGGCATCATCTCCCGCAATCGCGGGCCGGTCGGGCAGATCGTCGAACGCCTCAGCAGCACGGCCCGGACGCTCGACCTCGCCGGTTCGGAGATTCGTCGCAGCCCGTGGCGACTGCTCTACCGCCCGGACGGTCGGCAGCGCGACAGCATGAACCTCTACGACGCCGCCCGCCGCTTCGCCGAAGGGGCCAACGCGTTGCAGGACGCCGCCATCGCCCTCGAAGGCGCGACGGTCGACCCTGCCGCCGAGTCTGCAGAGGTGCGAGCCCTACTCGATGCCGTGCAAGCCCGCTTCGACGAGTACCGCCTCGCCGAAGAAGCATTGTTCGAAAAGATCGCCGAGTAGTTCGAAAGGACAGGCAGCCGCGGGCAGCCGCGGGCTTACAGCCCGCCGGAAGGTCGCGAGAACAGACAGACGCTCATCGCCAAAGCCCGCTCACCCGCGGGCCAAGATGTCCGCCACCATCGCATTCTCCGCCCGCTCGTCATCGAGCGTCGTCGGCGACCCGTGCCCCGCCAGCAGCCGCGTGTCGCCCGGCAGCTTCATGACGTTTCGAATGCTCTCCTCGAGCTGCGCGTGGTCACTGTCCGGCAGGTCGGTCCGCCCCACCGAGCCGCCGATGATGAGGTCGCCGCCGATGAGAACCTGCTGCGCTTCGAAGTAGAACGACACGTGCCCCGGCGCATGTCCCGGCGTGTGGATCACCCGGCACGACAGGCTGCCAATCGTCAGCGTCTGGCCGTCGGTGACGAAGCCGTCCGGCTCCCGCGGCGGGATGTCCAGCGGGACGCGGAACCCGCTGCGCTGGGCAAAGGCTTCCAGCTGCCTCGCCGGGTCGCGCAGCTTGTCGGCATCCGACTCGTGAATCAGCACCGGCACGTCAGGCAGCAGATGATGGTCGGCGATGTGATCGAAGTGCCCGTGCGTTAGCCAAAGGCCTTCGATCGTCCAGCCGAGCTGGTGTGCCTCGCGAATCAGATCGCCCGCGGTGTGATCGGGGGCGTCGAAGAGGATGCACGTCCCGGCCTCTTCGTCGGCGACGAGGAAGCAGTTCGTGGACGCGATGCCGCCGGTGTTCGTCAAGACCTTCACGCAGGCAACGTAGGGTGCGACCATGAGCAAGCGGTTCCGCGTCGGCATCATCGGCGTTAGCGGCTACGGCGGAGGCGAGGCGCTGCGACTCGTCGCGCAGCACCCGAACCTCGACGTCGCTGCCGTCTACGGACACGGCTCGGCGGGCAAACGTGTCGGCGAGACACATCCTGCCTTGGCGGCATTGTCGCCGAAGGTGGCGAACCTGAAGATCACTTCATTCGATCCGCCTGCCTGTGACGTCGACGTCTTGATCGCCAGCATGCCGACCGGCACGAGCCGCGACGCGCTGGCCGCGGTGCCGGAGGGCGTCAGGATCGTCGACATCGGCGGCGATCACCGATTCGTCGACGGCTGGACCTACGGCCTGGCGGACGCGTGGCCGGGCGACGTCCAGAAAGCGACCCGCATCGCCAACCCCGGCTGCTATCCGACGGCCGCGCTGCTCGCACTGGTGCCGTTGCATAAGTCAGGCTTCATCGGCGAGGGCCACGTGATCGTCGATGCCAAGAGCGGCGTCAGCGGCGCGGGCCGGGGCGGTGGCGAGCAGCTCGGTTATGCCGACACGAACGAGTCGCTCCACGCCTACAAGCCGCTGGTTCACGGGCACGAGCCGGAGATGAACAACGCGCTGGGCGGCGGCAAGCGGGTCGCGTTCGTGCCGCACCTCGTGCCGATGACGCGTGGCCTCCTGGCCACGTGCTACGTGCCGTCGAGCGCCCATGCCAACGACTGCGTGATGGCGGCGCGGGCGTTGTACGAGGCGTCGCCGTTCGTGCAGATCACCGACGTGCCGCCGAAGACGAAGTGGGCCTCCGGGAGCAACATGGCCTTCATCCACTTCGCGGCCGATGTCGAGCGAGGGCTGGTTGTCGCGACCTGCGCCATCGACAACCTCGGCAAGGGCGCGGCCGGTCAGGCGGTGCAGAACGTGAACCTGATGCTCGGCCTCGACCCGGCGGCCGGACTCGCGGCGATGCCGGTCTGGCCGTAACGTCGGCAATGCCGAAACTTCGCCTCGCGGCCGTTGTTCTTCTCGTTCTGTGCAGCCCGCTCGCCGCCGAGCCGGCGACGCAACCGGTGACGGCTGAGGCGATCTTGCTTCGCCACGTCGAGGCGATCGGCGGGCAGGCGGCGCGGGACGATGTGACCTCGCAACGGCAGGTCGGCACGCTCGAGCTGCCGGCACTCGGCATCACGGGTGAGCTGACGATCCTCGTCGCCGCTCCGGACAAAATCCGCGTGACCGTCAACCTGCCGGGCCTCGGCGTCATCGAGCAAGGTGCTGCCGGCAGCGTCGGCTGGGCCAACGACCCGTTCAGCGGGCCGCGTGTGATGTCCGACATCGAGCGGCTTTTGCTGACACGCGTGATCAACTCTGAAGACCCGATGAAGGGCTTCACGTCTGCCAAAGTTGCGGGCGAGGAAGAGATCGCCGGCACCGCCGCGACGCGGGTCGATCTCGTTGCCGAGGCGGGCCACCAAGTCAGCGAGTGGTACGCGATCGAGACGGGCCTGCGTCTCAAGCGGACGGCGACGTGGCAGACCGACTTCGGCCCGGAGGAGCAGTCGATCGTCTACAGCGACTACCGCCCGATCGGCGAGTCGACGCTGCTGGCTCCTCACCGATCCGAGCAAAACGCCGGCGGCAACGACATCGTCGTCACCATCAAGGAGACGCAGTCGAATCCCGAGCTGGACGATGACGCCTTCGCCCCGCCACCGGCGGTGGCGAAGCTGTTGGAAGAAGAGCTTTGACTAGAGAGAGCCCTTGGTGCTCGGGATGCCCGTGCCGCGAGGGTCCGTCTCGACGGCCTGACGAAGGGCTCGGCCGAAGGCTTTGAAGCACGCCTCGGCGACGTGGTGCAGGTTGGTGCCGCGGATGACATCGACGTGCAACGCCATGCGTGCCTCGGCCGCGACGGACTTGAAGAACTCGGCGACAAGCTCCAGGTCGAAGGTGCCGACGCTCGATCCGGCGGGCAGCTTCAAGTCGCCCGCAAAGGCCGCCCGACCCGAGAGATCGACGGCGACGGCGGCGAGCGTTTCGTCCATCGGCAGCCGACAGTCGCCGTAGCGCCGGATGTTCGCCTTGTCGCCCAGCGCCTCTCGCAGCGCCTGCCCGAGGGCCAGGCCGACGTCTTCGACGGTGTGGTGCGCGTCGACGTGGAGGTCGCCCTTCGCTCCGACTTCCAGGTCGATCATCGCGTGTCTGGCGAGTAGGTGGAGCATGTGGTCGAAGAAGCCGACGCCCGTGTCGATCTTGATCTGCCCGGTGCCGTCGAGGTCGACGGCGACGCGGACGTCCGTCTCGCCGGTGGTGCGGTGGATGGTGGCGGAGCGTGACATGGGAAGAATCTACGGGCCGACCGTCATGCGAGTAGATGTCCCAGTGCGTCGAGCAACGCCTGGTTCTCACGGGTCGTGCCGACGGTGATGCGGAGGGCGTCGTCGAGGCCCGGCTTGTCCCAGTAGCGGACGAAGATGCCGCGATCGTGCAGGTCGCCGTGCAGCCGGCCGGCCTGGGCGTGGCGGGCGAAGAGGAAGTTGCCGTGGCTGGGCGTGACGTCGAAGCCGAGGGTCGTCAGCGCTTCGGCAAGAGCGTTGCGTCGTTTAACCACCTGCCGTCGTTGCGTCTCGAAGTAGTCGGCCTCCGCCAACGCCGCTTCGCCGACGGCCTGGGCGACGGCGTCGACGTTGTAGCTGTCGCGCACCTTGTCCATCTGCCGAATCGTCTCGGGCCGAGAGACCGCGTAGCCAAGACGCAGGCCTGCAAGTGCGAAGCCTTTGGAAAAGGAACGGCTGACGATGACGTTCTCGTGCGACGTGACGAGATCGACGCAATCCTGCTCGGCGTAGTCCGCGTACGCCTCGTCGACCAACAGCGGCGTGTCGCCCATCGCCGTCGCGAGTGACGCGACGTCAGCCGGGTCGATCAACGTGCCGCTCGGCGCGTTCGGGTTGGCCAGGAACACCGCATCCGCCCCGGCTGCAAGAAGTGCCTCGGCGGGGAGCTTCCAGTGGTTCGCCCATTCGACCATCGAGGCCGAAGCACCCTGAATCTGTAGCAAGGTCGGGTAGAGCGAGTACGTCGGCCACGGAAACGCCGCCGTGCCGCCCGGTGCGATGAAGGTGCGGATGAGGATCGTCAGGATGTCGTCGCTGCCGTTGCCGACGAGGATGTGCTCGGGCGTCAGGCCGTGGCGATCGGCAATCGCTTGGCGAAGTCGCGTCGAGCGAGGATCAGGATATTTCCTCAGATGATCTGCAGAAACCGCCGCCGCCTTCAGCACGGCCGGCGGCACGTCGAAGCTCGCCTCGTTCGTGTTGAGCTTGACCACCTGCCGTCCCGCCGGCGGTTGCTCGCCGGGCTGATAAGGCGACAGCCGGTCGATCTCCGGTCGCGGTTGCGGCAGGCCCATGCGGCCATCGTAAGCGGCTTCGGGCTACGGACGATCCGGAAGCCGTGCCGCACCGAGCACGGCCCGGACGAAGAAGTTGTGCTCCGCCGTCCACACGCTGTTGCCGCCCCAGATGATGACGCCCGCGCACCCGACGTCGCGGGCCGCCCGTGCGATGGCGGCGGCTTGGTCGTCCGTCAGGTGCCCGCCCTTGCCGTGGTGTGTCGGCATCACGACGGCCACGACCGGGATGCCCGTGCCGTCGAGCCAGGCGATGTGACTCGCCAGCACGTCGGCCGCGTACAGGTAGAGCCGGTCGGGCGAGTCGTCCGGGTAGAAGCTGTAGACGCTGACCGGCAGGTACGTCTGGTCCAGCACCCGGCGGTCGGGCTGCCAGATCAGCTCGCCGATCGACTGCTGCCAGGCGAGGTACCGGCCCAGATGACTCGCCTTGGCCACGTCGCCGACGGGCCGGGTCGGATGACCGGTGATGGCCCATCGGCCACGGGCGGCGGCGAGCTTCCAGATCGACGGCTCGCCCCAGAGCGTGTTGCCGGCGCGGTAGAAGCGACCGCAGCTCGTCCATCGACGCCGGCATGTCGCCGTCGCGACTGGCCACCGCTTTGTGTAGATCGAGGACAGGCCAGTAGGTGCGGGTGAGCTGGTTGTAGACGCCGACGTCCAGCATCGGCTGACGCTGTCGTGCGAGCCGCACGAACTCGGCCCACCGCTCCGGCTCGGCCTCGTGCATGTTCGACAAGATCGGCAGGCCCGCCAGGGCCGCGTCGTCGATGATCTGGGGCCACCGCTCCGGGTGGTCGGCGTGGCCGTGGTAGACGAACCGCATCGGCGCGAGCCCCAGATCGGCGGACGCGGGCTTGCCGCGATAGCTCATCGCGTCGTACACCGGAATCGGCGGCCGATCGTCGGCGAAGCAAACGCCCGCAAAGGTGAGACAAAGTGCGAGAACGAGTCGGATCACTTGGCCACCTCCAGCCCCTTCATGTCGCCGACGCCGACGTAGTCGTCCGGCTCGTTCTGGCTGCCGAACAGACGCCAGCGACGCCTTGGGCCAGCCGTTGACCAGCGGCACAAGGACGCGGTCGAACGACACGTCCGCCCCCTTCTCGATCCGCAGCGACGGCATCGGGTTCTGGTCGTCGAAGGCCCCGTCGTGACGCAGCACGACGCGAGTCAGGTCGACGTCGGCCCCGCCCCAGATGCGGACGAGGCTCGCGTTGCCGGCCTTGCCCGTGAAGGTCGAGTCGGCGACGGTCAGGTCGACGACGCGACGGTTGCCGTGGTTGCGCGACTGGCCGTGGACGATGAGGCCTTCGCCGTTGTCGCCGGCGGTCACGGCGTTGTGGGTGAAGGCGGCGTGCTCGAGGCCGTGGTCCGCCTGCATGTGACCGGTGATCGCGTTGTGCTCGACGCGGGCGAAGCGCCAGCGGCTGTCGACGGTGCCCGGCCTCATGCCGTCCTTGCCCGGCAGCGGACCGGCCCCGACGGCTCCGACGAGCACGTTGTGGCCGACGTAGCCGAAGCGACCCGCCTGCAGGATGACCGCCGCCTTGCCCATGTCGCGGTCGGGTCCGCCGTTGCGGCTCGACAGGTTGTTGAAGGTGTTGCCGACGACGGCCGCGTAGCGCGTCTCGCCGCCGTCCTGATCGCCGGAGAGGCGAAGGATGTGCTCGTCGTTGCTGTTGTCGGCCGAGCTGTCGTAGATGACGACGTCGCGGCTGTTGCCGAAGAGTCCGACGAGGTACCGGCGGAGGGTGTTGGTGCCGACCTGCCGAACGTTCTGCAAGAGCAGCCCGTCGAGACGTTCGCCGTGGTTGATGACGATGCCGTTCGCCGCCTGCTCGATGGTGCAGTCGATGAGGGCCAGGCCGTCGCCCGGCCGGACGCACCGGCCGTCTTTGCTGTCGAGGTCGGTGTGCTTGAACGTGACGCCGCGGACGGTGACGCCGCCCACCCCCCCGGCCGACGCGTCGACGAGGTCGATGTTCGAGGGGCCGACGATGGTGGTGCCGTCGGGGTGGCCGAGGATCAGCTCGCCGGTTCGTGCGACGACGGGCCCCCGGACGTCGCCCGCCGGCAGCTGGCGGACGAGCCGGCTGGACCGTTGGAGGACAACGACCGTCGCGTGCGGTCGGCCGTCGAGCGTGACGGCATACGTGCCGGGCTTGTCGTAGGTGAAGGCCGCGTTGTAGCCGGGGCGGGTAACGCCGTCGGACTGCCAGACGTGCGTGACGTGCTCGGCCTCGGGCCCAGGCTCGGCCACGCGGACGAACACGGCCCGGCCGGTGACGGTTTGAAGTTGCCCGTCGCCCTGAACGGCGGCGAAGCGGAGGGCCTCATTCTCTTCCTGCAGGCGGACGTTTTCCTCATGCAGGTGGCGAAGCGCCTCGGCCGCCCGGTCGTACGGATCGGTCGGCGGTGCTTGGGCGGCGGGTGATGCAAACAGCGTGAGTAGGAGCAGAATCAACGGCATGGCGGGTTTCCTTCAGGGTACAGACGTGAGTCACAGCGAGGATGCAGCGGAAGCCGCTTGAGGCGATACGGGCTGGGCGATGAGCCGGTCGTCGCGGTCGAGTCGGCGACGCAGGCGGTCGATTTGCGATTCGAGCGACCGGTTTTGCCGCTCCAGATCCGAGCACGTGCGTTCGAGCAACCGGCATCGCGAACGCAGCTCGGCCTCGCAGGCTTTGAGCGTCGCGTTCTCGCTCCACAGCGCCTGAACTTGCTTCAGCAACGCTTCTTGTCCTTGCAGTGAAAATTCTTCTTCAAAACGGCGACGCTCGTGACGCAGGCGTGTCGCCTGGCCCTTTCGGCCGACCAGTTCGCGAACGAGTAACGCAACGCCCGAAACAACGGCGGCGACCACGGTCGGGGCGAGCAGGCTGTGGGTGGCGGCGGCGAGGGTGAGAGGGTTCATCCGACTCCTTCGTGAACGACGCGGAACAGGCGGTTGGGCGTGACGAGTTCGGCGGTGATTGAGGTCAGCAGGCCGACGCGTTGCAGGCCTGCGACGCAGATTTCGCTGCAAAACCACCAGCCGAGGCGGTGCCTGACGCACGGCAGCTTGAAGGCCAGCACGCCCGGCACGTCGTAGCGCCCGCCGATTCTGCCGACGCACCAGCGTCGAAGCTTGTCGACCTGCCGGGGATCGAGCCGGACGGGGATGAGGTCCCACTGCCCGGCCTCCTCGCCGCCGAGACGCAGCCGCTTGAACCGGACGCCGCCGTCGCGCCAGGAGCTGGAAAAGCAGGGGCTGGTTCCGAGTCGGGGGCGATCGTCGAAGACGATTTCGACGTGGCTGTACGGGCCGTCGTCGTGGCGTGCGATGAGGCGGTCGAGGAGCAGGCCGTAGTCGCGGCCTCGGTAGAACGCGAGGTGGACGGAGGGCCCGGCTCATCGCGGCCCCGCTTGCTGAGCGACCTCGTTGGCCAGCGTCGTCGCAAGGTCGGCCAGCTTCGAGGCGACCGCGGCTTGGGATGACGCGCCTTCGATCGTCACGCTGCCGTCGGGCGTCTCGGCGTGGAGGCTGCCGATCTCGGTGTCGAAGCCGATGTTGACGACCTCGACGCTCCGCCCTTCCGGCGAGGAGTAGCTGACGCGGCGATAGCAGCCGGCGGTGACGATCGAGACGGCGACAGCCGCCAGCAGAAGCCGGCGGCACGGAGCGGGACGGTTTGGTGGCATCGAACCCACCGCCCGCGCTGCGCCACCCACGGCCGCCGGGGCGGCATATCGGTGCAGAATCGTGGTCGGGCTAGTTCCTCAGAAGTCCAGACCGCCCTTGAGCGGCTGCTTCTTGAGACGCTTCTCGCGGTGCTTCTTGTCGACTTCGCGGTTGGCTTGGTCCTTAATCATGCGGGCTTCGGCCTCGGGGTCGTGCTTCTTGAGCGTCAGACGCAGGCGACGCTTTTCGGAGTCGACCTCCAGCACGCGGGCCTCTGTCTCCTGGCCGAGCTTGAGGACGTCTTCGGTCCGGCGAACGCGGTTTTCGGAGAGCTCGCTGATGTGGACGAGGCCATCGACGCCGGCTTCGAGCTCGATGAACGCTCCGAAGTCGGCGACGCGGGTGACCTTGCCGCGGTGGGTGCTGCCCGCCGGGTACTTGGTCGCCGCCTCGGCCCACGGGTCGCCGCCGGCTTGCTTGAGGCTGAGCGTGAGCTTGCGGGCCTTGGGCTCGAGCCCGATGACCATGAGTCGAAGCTGTTCGCCGACGTTGGTCATCTCGCTCGGGTGGCGGATGCGTCGCCAGCTCATCTCGCTGGCCGGCAGGAGGGCCTCGATGCCCTCTTCGAGCTCGATGAAGCAGCCGAAGTTTTCCACACGCGTGACCTTGCCGGTGACCTGGCTGCCGGTGCTGTACTTGGCCTCGGCCTGCTCCCACGGGTTTGGCGGGCGGTGGCTGAGCGACAGGGCGATCTTGCCCCCGCCTTTGCCACCCTTCTCGAACTTGTCGATGCGGACTTCGACCTCGTCGCCCTGCTTGACGAAGTCGGCCGCGTTGGCCATGCGGCGGTGGGTGAGTTGGCTGACGTGGAGCAACCCATCCACGCCGCCGATGTCGACGAAGGCGCCGAAGTCCTTGACGCTCTTGACGATGCCCTTGACCGTCGCGCCTTCCTCGAGCGTTTCGAGCGTCTTGGCCCGGGCCTGACGGGACTCTGCCTCGACGACGGCCTTGCGGCTCAGGACGACGTTCCGCTCGGCGCGATCGAGCTTGGTGATCTTCGCCGGGATCTTCTGGTTCAAGAAGACGCTGATGTCCTTCTGGAAGGACGTGTCGACCTGACCGGCGGGCATGAAGGCGCGGATCGCGGTCTGGCCGACGCGGCACTCGAGGCCGCCCTTGTTCATGCCGGTGACGGTCGCTTCGACGACCTGTCCGACCTTGAGCTCTTCCCAAGCGCCGATCTTGCGGGCAGCGCCCTTCTTGTGGGCCTTGTAGATGCCCTCGGCCGCGTCGTAGGCCTCGATGTCGACCTCGACGAACTCGCCCTCGGCCGGAACCGGGTCGAACTGCTTGCTGGCGACGACGGCCTGGTGCTTGCCGCCCAGGTCGACCAGGATTTCGCCCTTGGACAGGTCCACCCGGCTGACGACGCCCGCCTGGGTGCCGCGGAGGGTGGAGCTGTCGACGTTCTGCTGCTCTGCCGAGGCATCGAGCATGGCCGAGACGTCGGTTCCGCCGAGGGCGGCTTCGATTTCGGCGTCGACGTCCGGGTCGGAGTTGGCTCGGAAGGACGCGTCATCGTCACCGGCTTGAACCGGTTGGGATGTGGCGGGTGTGACGTTCTGGGCGACGTCGGCGGACGGCGCGTGAAGCGTCCGCCGGGGCGGCGGGTACGGGTGCGACGGCCGGGGTGTCGGTCGTGGCGGTGGCCGGACTGGCGTCGGCCGGCTGGGGATCGTTCGAGGGCACGGCAGACATGATCTAGTTGAAAGGGCTTGGACGAGACCGAGGGGCGCGGGCCGCGTCGTGCGGCTCGGCGGCTGTGACTGCCGCCATGGCTCGTATGTTACCCGCAATGCCCGACACGGACACGCCATCGGCCAAGCTTCATTCGTTGCTCCGCGCAAAGGCCGTCCTGGCCAGTGTCGCATCGACCATCGGATGGGACGAACAAACCCAACTTCCCGCCGCAGGAACCGACCTGCGGGCCGACCAATCGTCGCTGATGGCCCGGCTCACGCACGAGCGGGCGACGGACGACGAGCTGGGCCGAGCCATCGCCGCCGTCGAAGCGAATTCGCCCGATGGAGACGAGGCCGTCGTCGCTTTTGAAGCCCGTCGCGACTTCGACCGCGCGACCAAGCTGCCGTCGCGACTCGTCGAAGAACTGGCCCGGGCGGAGGTCACCGGTCATGCCGCGTGGGTCACGGCCAGGCAGAACGACGACTTCGAAGCCTTCGTCCCGCACCTCGAAGCAATGCTCCGGCTCAAGCGGGAGGAAGCAGACTGCGTCGGCCACGACGGCGACGCCTACGCCGCCCTGCTCGACGACTACGAGCCGGGCGAGTCGCCGGCTTATCTGGACGACGTCTTCGCGCAGCTCAAGCAGCCGCTCATCGACCTGGTCGGCCGCATCACCGACAGCGGCAAGACGGCACCCAAGGAGATCCTGGAGCGTGAGTACGGCGTTGAGGCTCAACGCGAACTGTCGATGCGTGCCGCGACCGCCGTCGGCTTCGACTTCGACGCGGGCCGACTCGATGTCGCCGTCCATCCGTTCTGCACGGGCCTTGGCCCGGGTGACACGCGGATGACGACCCGCTTCCAGGAGCGCGACCTGGGCGACAGCTTCTTCAGCACGCTGCACGAGACGGGGCATGCGTTGTACGAGCAGAATCTACCAAAGGCCGAGCATTTCGGGACGGGTCTTGCCGACAGCGTGTCGCTGGGCATCCATGAGAGTCAGAGCCGACTATGGGAGAACCTCGTCGGCCGAAGTCACGCGTTCTGGCAGCACTTGTATCCGGCGGCACAGGAGCTGTTTCCGGCGGCGTTGGGCGACGTGCCGATGGACGACTTCGTCTTCGCCGCCAACGACGTTCGGCCGAGCTTCATCCGCACGGAATCGGACGAGGCCACGTACAACTTGCACGTTTTGCTGAGGTTCGAGATCGAGCGCGCCTTGCTCAGCGGCGACCTCGCGGTGGCGGACCTGCCGGGGGCTTGGAACGAAAAGATGCGTGAGTATCCTCGGTGTCGTGCCGGAGAAGGTGAGTCGTCGGCTGCCTGCAGGACGTCCACTGGTCGGCCGGGCTGCTCGGGCTACTTCCCGACGTACACGCTGGGCAACGTCTACTCCGCCTGCCTGTACGACGCGGCGACGAGCGACCTGGGCGGCGAAGAGAAGCGCGACGCCGCCTTTGCCCGTGGAGAGTTTCGGCCGTTGTTGGACTGGCTGATCGAGCACGTCCACCGCCACGGCAGGCGCTTCAAGGCCCGCGAGATGGTCGAGAAGGCGACGGGTCAGAAGCCGACCGTCGAGCCGCTGTTGGCACACCTGAATCGCAAGGCGTCGGAGCTCTACGGAGTCTGAGCGAGGCGTAGCCACTTCAGTGGCTTTGCTCGCTGGGCCAGCTGAACAAGAGTGTCGAAAACGGTTAAGTTTACGGATAATCGAGGCGTTGTTTCGATGCCGCGCGTTTCGAGCCGAGGTCCTTCGACTCGCTTCGCTCGCTCAGGATGACGGAGGGGCGACGCGGGCGTTCGAGCGTTGACTCAGGATGATGGAGGGGCGATGAGCTTGCCGTCGATGAAGCGGTGTGGCGTTCTTGGTTTGTCGGGATCCCACCGCACGTCGAGGTCGTGCTCGACGCCGACCAGGTCGAGCAGCTTGCCGGCGACGAAGTCGATGACTTCGCCGACGGTTGCGGGTTGAGGTAGAAGCCGGGGTTCGGCGACGCCAGGATCACGCCGGCGTCGCTGAGGGTCTTGTAGTTGTTGACGTCGATCGACGACGGCGGCATCTCGCGGTGGCAGATGATCAGCCGCCGACCCTCCTTGAGCGTCACGGCTGCGGCTCGGGCGATGAGGTTGCCGCCCAGACCCGCGGCGACTTCGGCCAGCGTGTTGCCGCTGGCGGGGACGATGACCATGCCGTCGTGCAGGAAGCTGCCGCTGGCGAGCGACGAGCCGACGTCGTTGTAGTTGTGCAGGTGACGCCGGTCGTGTCGCCGTCGACGAAGGCCGCCAGGCCTGCCTCGTCGAGCTTGTTGATGCCCATTTCGTCGTGGATCAGCCGTCTGCCGAGCGGACTGACGACGAGGTGCGTCTCGACGTTCGCCCGCAAGAGGCCGCCGACGAAGCGTTGGGCGTAGAGCGCTCCGCTGGCACCGGTGACGGCTACGACGATCCGCTTGGTCTGGTGCTCAGGCACTGGGATCTTACGGCGATCGCTAGCGTCGTTTCATGAGTAACACCTTCCACGCCTATGCCGCCGATGAAGCCAAGGGCGAGTTCAAGCCGTTCGAGTACGACGCCGGCGAGCTGCAGCCGGGGCAGGTCGAGATCAAGGTCGAGTCGTGCGGCGTCTGCCACAGCGACATGTCGATGCTCGACAACGAGTGGGGCATGAGCCAGTACCCGTTCGTCGGCGGGCACGAGGTCGTCGGCACGATCGCGGCCGTCGGGGAGAACGTGCCGGAATTGAAGGAAGGCCAACGTGTCGGCCTCGGCTGGTTCAGCCACGCCTGCACGCATTGCAACCAGTGCCTCAAGGGCAGCCACAACCGGTGCACCAACGGCGAGCAGACCATCGTCGGCCGGCACGGCGGGTTCGCGGACCGCGTGCGGTGCAACTGGGTCTGGGCGACCCCGATTCCTGAAGAATTCAACCAGGAGATCGTGCAAAAGCTCGGCCCGATGTTCTGCGGCGGCATCACAGCGTTCACGCCCTTCGTACAGCACGACATCCGACCGACGCAGCCGCGTCGGCGTCATCGGCATCGGCGGGCTCGGGCACCTGGCACTGCAGTTCGCCGACAAGATGGGCTGCGAAGTCGCCGCCTTCAGCACGACGCCCGACAAGGAGCAGGAAGCACGCGACCTCGGGGCCGACCTGTTCATCAACGCCAAGGACAAGGACGCGATGAAGAAGGTGACGGGTCGGTTCGACCTCATCATCAACACGACCGCCGCCAAGCTGCCGTGGGGCGACTACGTCGAAGCCCTCGCCGCCGGCGGCACGCTGCACAGCGTCGGCGTCGCCCAGGCCTTCGGCGTCGACAACGCCTTCCCGCTCATCAGCGGCCAGAAGTCGCTCAGCGGTTCGCCGCTGGGCAGCCCGAGCGTCACCCGCGACATGCTCGACTTCTGTGCCCGCAACGACATCGCCCCGGTCACCGAAACGTTCGAGTTTTCGCAGATCAACGACGCCTTCGAGAAGCTCCGCAACGGCAGCCCGCGGTACCGACTCGTGCTGAAGCACTAGCGGCTCTGGTCGTCCCGACGACCCTTGACGACGGTCGGGTAGAACTCGCCCGAGTAGTCGCGTTCCTCTTCCTCCTGAGTTTGCACGGCAGGACGTTTGGAGTCCTGCGTCAGCTTTCGAGGCGTGGCCGGCGTCGTGGCGGCGACGGTGTCGGGCGTGGTCTCTTCGACGGCGACGGGCTCGTCGTCGTCTGGCGACTCGCCGGCTCCGGTGACGACCTCGTCGAGGTAAGAATCGAGCTCCGCCGCCTTGGCCCGCTGTTGGGCTTCGATGGCGGCATGATCGACCTTCGGCGGGTCGTCGTTGCGGACCTTGGACAACTCGCCGAGCCAAGGCCGGCTCTCGCGGGGACCGGTGACGAGCGCGACACACCCGCCAGTGCCAGCCCGCCTGCGAGGCCCAAACCGAGGTGCGTGAGCCAGTCGAGCCGCGGGTCGTCGGGCCAGACGGTGGTGAACGAAACATCCGAAATGTGCAGATATTCTGGAAGTTCGAGCTCTTTCCCGTCCTCGACGAAGGTGACGTCCTGCCCCTCTCGCCACGCGTTGAAGCGTCGCCAGCCGAACTGCTCGGGCGGCTCACGCCAGGTCAATCCACCGGCGGGGACGATCATTTGGAACGGGGCGTATTCCGTCTGCTCGTCGGGTCGCCAGCCGTCGAGCCGCCGACCGGTCAGGCGGTGCCCGCCCGACTCCAACGGCTCGACCGCCAGGTCCGTGATGCGGGGCCTGCCGTCGTCGGACTGCCGCTTGAGATGCAGCTCCAGATCCTCCTTGGCCATCGTCCGCACCGGGGTCTCCGGCACCTCGGGCCTGGTCATCAGAATGGCGGTGCCGGCGAGCGGTCCCAGGAGGATCAGGCCCCACGTTCGAGGCGACCACCTCCACGGCCTAACCGCTTCGACCGCAAGACGTTGCGGGGCGTTGACGCCCGTCGCCGCCCTCTCGACTGGTACGTCTTCGGTCACTCGTCGAAGGTCTCCCACGCGTACCCTTCCAGCTCGGGATGGAAGGTCATCTGGATCGGGTCGAACTGTGGAAGCAAAACGACATGGCCGTCTGCAAATAGAGTGTTGAGTCCGCGATTTTCGTGCACGTTGATGCCGTCAGGCTCATTGCTGAAAATCAGCATTGGCTGAGTCGCGTCATCTTTGTCGATGTCGTTGAAACCGGGCGGAATCCGGGTGCCGAAGGGCTGGTTGTAGAAGCCCTTGTTGACCGCGTCGCCGCTGAGGACGAAAGCGGTGCTGTTGCGGATGTTGGCCAGGATCCACGAGCTTCGCACGGGCGTCTGGTCATCGAGCCAGCGGGCACTCATGAAGTAGTTGTGCGGCGTGTCGATCGGAAAGGCCGGGCAGTTGTAGATGTCGTCGTCGGGAGTCGGGTCCCAGACCGCTTGGAGCTGCTGCGTCCAGCCGAGGCCGTCGTCATCCGGCGGGCCGACACCGTCAGGGTGGAGCTGGATGCCGCTCCATTGTGGGAGTCGACCGTTTTCCGCGTTCGCGTACAAGTTGAGCGCCTGACCGATCTGCCGCAGGTTGCCCTGGCAGACGATGGTCGTCGCCGACTGCCGGGCGCGGGTCAGTGTCGGCAGCAGAATCGAGATCAGCAACCCGATGATGCCGATGACGACCAGCAGCTCGATCAAGCTGAAGCCGGTTCGGCGGGCATGCTGGTTACGCGTCATCACAAGTGGCCTGCAGCCGAGTCGGAGGTGAAACATCTACGACATCAGGAGCCTATCGGCCGAGGTTGCCCGCTGCAACAGCAAACTCAGTTGCCTAGGCGAACGCCGACGAAGAATCCGATGTACCACTGATTGGCATCTTGCCCGAGATCGTCGTCGAAATTGAGCGTTGTGTACAGATAGCCGCCCTCGACGCCGCCGACGAAACCGTCGCCGGCATAGCCGAGTCTGGCGTACGGTTCGACACCCAATCCGAAAGCGTCTTCCGTTTCTTCAACGTCGCTCGACAAGACATCGTCTGCGAACTCTAGTTGGCTACCAAAGCTGAGATATCCGAATGTAGGTCCTAAGCCAAGTCCGGGCTCGACGAACCACCCCTCGCCGAAGTAATCCGCCCCGCCCAGATACTGCCGGTAACTGGCCGTGACCTGAGGCGATACGATTAAGAGGTCGACAAAGTCGTCTACCGTCAGGAGCGGCTCCCCGGCAACGCGGGAACCGCCCAGATCTCGCCGGGCGTAGCTGAATCCGACCCGCCCGCCGATGCGCGGACCGCTGCCGAAGTCGTCGGTGACGGCGACGGTGCCCGACCCGCTCACCGCAAAACGCCCCGACGCCCGCGGCCCGTCGATGACCGACTCGAACCCGCCCTCGTCTTCAAGATCGAGCCCGCCGATACCCGCCCCGAAGTCGATCTCCGGCCCGACACCGTCGGCACAGCCGATGAGCACCGCCAGGGGGATGAGGCACGGCAGGAGGCGAAGGGTCATGCTCCCTTGGACGCTACCAGAACCCGCAAGGTTCCGTCGTTGGTCGATGTGCAGGGTTGTGTTTGCTCGCCGAGTGTCGCGTCCGAAGCAGGATCATCCGACGAGCCGGCGCAACCGGAGTTGGCCATCGGTCGGGCACGCGGAGGAACCAGCAGATCGTCTATCAGCACCGGCAGGCCGACTGGGTCGGAGAAGGCAACGCGTGCTGTCAAACCGGCAGGTTGTGGTCGCGCCGCGGCAGTAAGTGGCAGATTCAGCGAGTGGGGCCATGCTCGCAACGTTCAGGCGTAAGTCGTTATCGGCCAAGCGTCGGAGCCGTCCGGGCCTCCTGGCACGCCCGTTGTCATAACCGATCGACGTGCCGACTGCCGACGTGGCCATTCCGACCGATCCTGCGGGCTCACGCTTCACCGTGATGCTGGGCGACGTGCGCGACACGGCCGAGCCTTGGCACAGGACGGCGTGCGGTCTGCTTGAGGCGCAAGGCGTTCGCACCGTCGTTGCCGACACCGGCCGGGATGCGCTGGAGCGGCTCGAACGGGCGGCGCTGGGCGAAGGTCCACGGATTCACGTCGCGGTGCTCGAGCAGGCCATGCACGACATGTCCGGCCTGCAGGTGCTGCGACGGCTCCGCGAGCGGATCGCCAAAGCCAAGGCCGACGCATCTGCCAACGACGAGGTGCCCCCGGCCATCCTGCTTGCCAACGGCGGCGACCGGGGGCTTTCCAGCGGGCTCATGAGCGACGCTCTGACCGTCCGCGTCTTCTCCGTGCTGCCCCGGCCCGTCGACATCGACCAACTCCTCGACACCTTGGCCCGCGCCCTGGCCCGCCGGTACGCCGGCAAGTGGCCGGGCGGCGCAGAAGGGAGGAGGGCGGAGGGATGAGGGAGGAAGGCCAGAGGCCGATCCGCGATCTGGCTTCCTCCCTCCTCCTTCATCCCTCCTCCCTCAGCACACGAATCAACTTCAGCTACTTCAACACCCACACCTACCACCACATGGCCCAACTACGTCCCCTCGGCGGCAACATTCTCGTCAAGCGTCTCGAAGCCGAGACCGTCACCAAGAGCGGCATCGTCCTGCCCGACAGTGCCAAGGAAAAGCCCAAGCGCGGCACCGTCCAGGCCATCGGCGACGGAAAGCTCCTCGATTCCGGCGAAAAGAGCGCCTTCAGCGTCAAGAAGGGTGACGAAGTCCTCTTCACCAGCTACGCCGGCACCGAGGTCAAGATCGACGGCGACGAGCTGCTCATCATGAGCGAAGACGACGTGCTCGCGGTCGTCAGCTAACGGCTCGTCTTCACAATTCACACGAGCCCCGACCGTGAGGGAGGGGTTCCGACGCGTTCGCCAGAACCCCTCGCTCACGCTCAGGGCTCGCACGAACCCTTCCAACGCACTCCCTCCCCCCACTTTAAGAACCAACATGCCTGCCAAGAAAATCGCATTCGACCAGGACGCACGCTCCGCCATCTACGCCGGCGTGAAGAAGCTCGCCCGCGCCGTCAAGGTCACCCTCGGCCCGTCGGGCCGCAACGTCGTCCTCGAGAAGTCCTTCGGCTCCCCCACCGTCACCAAGGACGGCGTGACCGTCGCCAAGGAGATCGAGCTCGAAGATTCCTACGAGAACATGGGCGCCCAGATGGTCAAGGAGGTCGCCGACAAGACCTCCAAGATCGCCGGCGACGGCACCACCACCGCCACCGTCTATGCCGAGGCCATCTTCGGTGAAGGCCTCCGCAACGTCGGCAGCGGCGCCAACTCCACGCAGATCCAGCGTGGCATCCAGCGGGCCGTCGAGGCCATCGTCGCCGAGCTCAAGGCCATGAGCCGCGAGGTCAAAGACAGCAGCGAAGTCGCCCAGGTCGGCACCTCGTCGGCCAACCAGGACAAGCAGATCGGCCAACTCATCGCCGAGGCGATGGACAAGGTCGGCCGCGACGGCGTCATCACCGTCGAAGAGGGCAAGGCCCTCGACACCACCATCGACCTCGTCGAGGGCATGCAGTTCGACAAGGGCTACCTCTCGCCCCACTTCGTCAACGAAGCCGCCACGCGTGAGGCCGTGCTCGAAGATGCGTACGTCCTGATCTACGAGAAGAAGATCAGCAACGCCCGCGACTTCATCCCGATCCTGAGCAAGGTCGCCGAGAGCGGCAAGCCCCTGCTCGTCATCGCCGAGGACATCGAAGGCGAAGCCCTCGCGACCCTCGTCGTCAACGCCCTTCGCGGCACGTTCAAGGCCGTCGCCGTCAAGGCTCCGGGCTTCGGCGATCGTCGCAAGGCGATGCTGCAGGACATCGCCGTCCTCACCGGCGGCGAGGCCGTCATGGAAGAGCTCGGCCTCAAGCTCGACACGCTCGAGCTCGACAAGCTCGGCCGGGCCAAGAAGATCCGCGTCAACAAGGACACGACCACGATCATCGAAGGTGCCGGCGAAGAGTCGGCCATCAAGGGTCGCATCGAGCAGATCAAGAACGAGATCGACGCGACCACCAGCGACTACGACCGTGAGAAGCTCCAAGAGCGGCTCGCCAAGATGGCCGGCGGCGTTGCACAGATCAACGTCGGTGCAGCCACCGAGGTCGCCATGAAGGAGAAGAAGGCCCGCGTCGAGGACGCCCTTCACGCCTGCCGCGCAGCCGTCGAGGAAGGCATCCTCCCCGGCGGTGGTACCGCGACGATCCGCGCCGCCGCCAAGACGCTGGAGTCGGTCAAGGCTTCGTGTGACAACGAAGACCAGAAGATCGGCGTCGATATCGTCCGACGCGCCGTCGAGGCCCCGCTGAAGCAGATCGCCGAGAATGCCGGCGTCGACGGCAGCGTCGTTGCCCAGAAGGTCAAGGAGAAGCTCGACGACGCGACGTTCGGCTACAACGCCCTGACCCACGAGTACGGCGACCTCATCGCCATGGGCGTCATCGTCCCGACCAAGGTCGAGCGGACCGCTCTTGAAAACGCCGGCAGCATCTCCGGCTTGCTCCTGACGACGGAGGCGATCATCTCCGAGATCAAGGAAGACAAGCCCGAAGCCGGCATGGGCGGCGGTGGCATGGGGGCATGGGCGGTGGTATGGGAGGCATGGGCGGAATGGGTGGCATGGGCGGGATGATGTAAGGCAGCCGCCACTCCAGCCACCGCACACCGGGCCGGGCGTTCTACAACGTCCGGCCCTTTATTGTAGGGACGGCGCGTACAATTGACTCATGACAGCAGTGACCCGCATGAATTCTGATATGTCGCGTTGCGACACCTATCGCCTGTCGCTCGTCGCATTAATTGCGGCGGGGATGAGCATGTTCATGCCTGCGACTCAGGCTGTCGGAGCGGAACCGGACAGCGTGATCATCGACAAACTGTTGACAGCCAAGGCCGGTGACAAAAAGAGCTCTGACACCGCCGGGAAAGGCCACTCGCTGAAGGTGACTCGCAACGAGAACCGTTTGCAATTCTCCGTGAAGCAGGCCGAGCAACTCAGTTTTCTTGGCGGGCCGCTCAGAACATCCGATCTGCAACACGACTTCAACATCAGCTTCGAACAGCCGCAAATGCTTGCAGCGGAGGACGAGACTCGAGTCACGGTGACTTACAAGCTCAAGAACATTGAAGGGAAGCTTTCTGCCACGGTTGCTCCTTTGGACGTTTGGCAGCAAGGCGACTTCGGCGGCTATCGCCATGCCGCGCCCGTGATCTGGCCTGTTGCCACTCATGGCTGGATGATGGCCCACGTCACTATCTATGGCCTCTATAGCTTTCCAGAATGGAGGATCGACGAAGGCCTTGTCGCGCGTGGCTTCGACGCCTCCTGGACGCCTCTTGAAGCTCCTGAGTCAGGTGGTGTCACCTTCGGCGAGGATGATGATTTACTCCTCTGGCGAGCGGGCGGGCTCACAAGTCTTCAGACCGGTCGACCGATCGCAGTGGCTCCTGTGCCAGAATTCGGCTTTGGAAAGCACGGCCCGCCGAACACATTGGATGACCCGCTGGAGCGCCGTCAGGTCTCCGCGAACTATTCGCAACTCGTCAAATTCTCTGAGGTGTCGGCCGATGGCTCATTGAAGCTAGTCACGAACGATGGCGTTGCTCATAGGGTGCTACCCGATGGCACAACTCGGCAATGGGATCTATTGCCCGAACTCTTGCCAATCAGAGAGTGTCCGAAGCTGAGAACGCTGGCAGCATCAGCGGTTTGCTCCTGACGACGGAGGCGATCATCTCCGAGATCAAGGAAGACAAGCCCGAGCCGGCCATGGGCGGCGGTGGCATGGGAGGCGGCATGGGTGGTATGGGAGGCATGGGCGGAATGGGTGGCATGGGCGGCATGATGTAGATCATCCGCGACGGTCACGAAGACGACGAAGGGGTCGGAAGCCTGTACGGCTTCCGACCCTTTTGCTTGACCGACGTTCGCCGCCGCCGGAGCGATGAACGGATGATGACTCAGTTGAAATAATTTTGGCCCGGCTCGCCGGGTGCGCTCGCATGATGAGGTGAGGCGAAAAGAAGAGCGGCCCTGCGTGTGCGCGGCTGTTGGGCTTCGAACCCCGCTTCTACAGGAGAACGAATGCAAAGCTCTTATCGCAGGCAACAGAAATCCCTTCGTCGCCAACGCCGCCAACAAGGCCGTGAGGTTCGCCGAAGCCGCACGGCCAGGCTTGCGGCGATCGGTATCGGGCTGAGCCTGCAAGCCTTGGCTGTCTCCAACGCCCATGCCGGCAACGGCTACGGCGTGGGGGCCTTCGTCTTGAGCGACAACGCTTGGGACCTCTGCTTCGAGGACGGCGACGCGAGCGATCTGATCAACTTCAACCAGCGCCCGGTCATCTTCGACTACTTCAACTCGCAGAAGCTCTTCTTCCGCGCCTCGGTCGGCGGGTTCGACGACCGCGAGTACACGCTCAACGACCTGACCTTCGTCGATGGGACCGGCTCGAGCACGTCGTGGACCAACACCTACTCCGCGCCCGGGGCCTTTGACGTCGCCCTGACCTACGACTTGCTGGCGCCCACCGCCACTAATGCCATCGTCACGACGTCGGCGAGCGTGACCAACACGTCGGGCGTGACCGGCGACTTCAGCCTCATCGCCTACACCGACAGCGACCTCAACTTCTTCGCAAGCGGCCCCAACGACAGTGCCCAGCTTTCCGCTGACGGCATCGTGCAGACCAATCCCGTCATAGGCGATCAACTCGTCACCCGCCCGGTCCCCGGCAGCACCACGTGGGACCGCTTCGAGATTTCTGCGTTCCCGAGCCTGGCCGGCCGCCTCAACGACGGCGATGTCGACAATCTCTCCAACGCCAGCCCGACTTTCGGTCCCGCCGATATCGCGCAAGGCTTCCAGTGGGACTTCACCGACATCCCCGGTGTCGGCCCGACGAGCACCGTCGACATCAGCTTCACCACCAGCATCTTCGCCAACCTCGTCGCCCTGCCCGACGATGGCGGGGACGGCACCTTCACCTTCAACGTCGACAACCCCAAGACCCCCGGCAGCCCACCCGTCTGGTACGACCCCGACTTCGCCGCCGGTTACGACTACCTCATCACCAACGGCGACAATACCAACGGCTTTGCCGAGCTTTTCCTGCCCGAAGGCATTGGCGACGGGCAGTACACGCTCATCATCGATGGTGTTGAGTTCGACATCAGCACCGACAGCGATCCGCTGACGCCCGACTTCATCTTCGCAGGTGACGTCGACGCCTTTTCAATTCGCGGGCTCGAGCCGGGCATCGATCCCAACGACCCCCTCGGGTTCCCGCTGGGCCTGACCTTCACAACGAGCTCCGCATTGACGTTCACACAGACCGCGTTCGTTCCCGAACCGGCAAGCTTGGCACTGCTGGCAACGGGCGGGCTCTGCCTGCTTCGCCGGCGCCGGCGGGCATAGTCGTGGCGTCGCCGACGACGAGTCTGGTCATGCCGCTTTACAACGGCGAGGCATTTGTCGCCGAAGCCGTACGGTCCGTGCTCGATCAGACCGACCGCGACTTCGAGCTCATCATTTACGACGACGGCAGCACCGACCGCGGCGCTGCCGTCGCCTCTCGTTTGATCGAAGACGATCGCCGCGCTTGTATGGTTCGGGCGGCGCACCAGGGCCTTGGTGCAACGCTTCGCGACGCCTTCGCTATGGCTCGCGGCGAATTGATCGGCCAGATCGACGCCGATGATCGGCTGCATCCCAAAGCCCTCGCTCTGTGCCGCCGCGCACTGGAAAAGCGGCCCGATGCGGGCTACGTCTACACCCGACATCGGCGCATCGACATCAACGGCAACGTCCTCGGCGGTGGAACGCACGACCGGGTGCCGTTCGACAAGAACAAGATGCTCATCGACTTTCTCACGCCGCACTTTCGCCTCTACCGCAAAGCCGCGTACGACGCCGTCGGCGGGTGGGATTCTTCGCTGAAAGCGGCGACCGACTACGAACTGTGCCTTCGTCTGGTGGACCGGTTTCCGGTCTGCCATGTGCCGCGCGTGCTTTACGACTACCGCCAGCACCCCGGCAGCATCTCGGCAGCGTTCAACACCCTGCAACGTGATCTCTCCCTGCGAGCTGTCAACGCTTCCCTCGCCCGACGTGGTCAGGCCGATCGCTACCACGTCGTCTCCAGTGCCGATGGCAAGTTTCGGCTCGGCCAGAAACCGGGGGTCGCGCGTGCTCTGGTCGAACCCTCGTGATGTTCGGCGTGTGGACGAGTATCGCGATCCGCCCGTTTGACGGATCGTCTTAGGGATATCCAGCAGCCAGTCGCCGCGGAGTTCGCCCTGTTCACCAGCGCCGGGTCGGACGGCCCGGGAACGCAGATGGAACCCCTCGCTAGCCAAAATGGCTTGCCGAACCGGTTCAGTAGTGACAGCATCCTCACGACCGATTAGTCGACGCTCAAGCCGCTACTCCTGGCCGGCACTCCGGCGGCGGCAGCCCGACTGAGCTTGCGCGTCACATTCGGGACAGGGTGAAGGAATCAGAAGCTTTTCCCGCAGACGACGTGCCCTTCAAGCGGATTTCCGAGGACGGCAGCGTGGTCGCCCAGAAGGTCAAGGAGAAACTCGACGATGCCACCTTCGGCTACAACGCCCTGACCCACGAGTACGGCGACCTCATCGCGATGGGCGTCATCGTCCCGACCAAGGTCGAGCGGACCGCGCTCGAGAACGCTGGCAGCATCAGCGGTTTGCTCCTGACGACGGAGGCGATCATCTCCGAGATCAAGGAAGACAAGCCCGAGCCGGCCATGGGCGGCGGTGGCGTAGGTTGCATGATGTAGAGCGACCGAATTTCGCTGCCGCACCAAAGGGTCGGACGCCAAACGGGTGTCTGGCCCTTTTTCTGTTGTTGAAGCTCACGCTGTCGACCGTGACGTCTTCAACCGAGTGTTACATGTTCCGGCTATCACTCGGCGTCATCCCGAAGGCGGCTTTGAACGTCGTGCTGAAGTTGCGCTGGTCACTAAACCCGCATTTCAATGCGATCCGCCCGACCGAGTCTTGCGAATTGCGAAGCATCTTCGCTGCATGTTCGAGTCGGACGCGGCGGATCTCTTCGGCAGGTGTGCAATTGAGGTGCTTACGAAATAGCAGCTCGAGCGTCCGTCGTGAGATGAGGGTGTGACGCACGACGCCAGCCACATCAATCGGGTCGTGATAGTGGTCTCGGATGTAAGCCAGAGCCGCGTCGAGCCCCGCGTGGCGAAAGGTGCGGCGGTCTGACGACCCTCGAACGGCAACCCCAAGCGGGGGAAGACGCTCGATCATCCTGTGACCCGACGGGCTCGGCACCTTCTCGCTGACCAGCCGTGACATCATCGCCACAGCTCGCTCGCCGATCTGCTCTAGAGGCAGCGAGACGCTCGTCAGCGACGGCCGCACGCCGCGGCAGATCAGGTCGTCGTTGTTAACACCAACCACAGCCAGGTCGCCTGGCACGTCGATGTTGAACTTATTGCAGATCTCGATCAGGCGCCGCGCTGTAGTCATCGTTGCATAGAACGCCAACAGGCTTATCCAGAGCCCGAAGCGCCGCAACGGCGGCGCGGGTTCTCTTGCGACTGATTCTGCCACCAAAGTTGGAGGTAGCTTCATCGAGCCGCCGAATGAAACCGTTGACACGCTCGATTGCATGAGGTGCTTCGATTTCCCCGAAGAAGGCAAAGCTCTTGCAGCCACTTTCGAGGAGGTGAGTGGCCGCGGAACGACCGATGGCCTGGTCGTCAGGAATGACTTGTGCATCGCCTTGCGCTGCCGGAGACGTCGACACGTTCACCACAGGCACACGACCAACCCACGGGAGGGCAGCTTGCGGCCCGCCAAACGTGATGATGCCCCGCGGCGGCGGTCGGGTGACCGTGTCGTCGCCCGGCGCAACATGGGTGACGGTCCACTCGGAACTCTGTGCTGCAGCAGCGATAATGCCGCGGGCGACGCGGCGTGAATAGGACCAGCCCAGGTCGAGCACCATCCAGAGCTCCAGCCGATTCTGCACGCTGTCGAACGTACCTCGCACGTTGCGCTGTGGCAAACAAGATCTGCGTAAGTCTGCTGCTTCGACACCTCGTTCCTGTTGTAAGTTATGGGTTCGTGGCCGGGCCAGTTGCTCGCACGGGAAGACCCCGTCTGCCGCTTCAGAAAACTTCAGGAGGAACCATGAGAAACAAGACCATCATCGCCGTCGTGGCCAGTCTGTCGGCAGCTGCTCCCGCTTGTGCGTCGTTCATTCTCGTCGACGACTTCGAGAGTTACACCGTCGGAACCGAAGTGTCTGCCGCAGCAGGCAGCAACTGGTTCCAGGAGAACTCGAACGTGCTGGACAACGTCGTGACCGATCCGGCCGTTTTGGCTCCGGACAGCTTGACCAACCAGGTGCTGTCTTACGCAAACGTCACCGGCACCGACAACGTGCTTTGGAATACGGAGTTCAGCATTGCCGAGGGTGACACTGGCACCGTCTTCTTCCGGGCGAGGCTGGACAACGTCTCTTCCAACAGCAACTTCGGCCTCACCGACACTGGCACGCCCAGCGGGTTTGGCGACTATCACCCGCAGGCGAGGTTCGGCCAAGATTCGAGCGATTTGAGCGTCCGCGATGGTGGCAGCTTCCGCAACGTCGCCGACATCGATGAGGATGTCTGGTACAACATCTGGTTGGTCGTTGACAACGGCGCCGACGAGTCCCTGCTCTACATCCAGAGCGACGAAGATTCCGACTTTGCGACGCAGACGCAGCTCAGCATGGGCGATCCGATCGACTTTCGCTCCGACACGACAGGAACCCTCTCGAAGTTTCTGCTGTCGTCAGGCGACAACGACGTTGTCTACTACGACGACATCTTCTTCGACGCTGACGGGGCCAACCTTGCCAATCCAATCCCAGAGCCGGCTTCTGCCGGGGCGATCGGCTTGGGCTGCCTCAGCCTCCTGACACGCCGGAGGCGTTGAGACTTCTGGCTCCTGTCGTGTGTTCAGCGTCGGGTGCCCGCACTACCATGACGCGGGGAGCCGCCGGCACTCCAAATCCCTTCCCCCGAACACATCGAGACTCCCCATGGGCAAAGGCAACAAGACTCCGAAGAAAGACGTCAAGAAACCCAAGCAAGACAAAAAGACGTCGAAGAAGTAACGCCTCTCATCGACTCACAGCGCCCGCCGGCCGACGCCTGACCCCGTCGGCCGGCGTTTTGTTTGTGGCGGCATCATCCCGGCTTTCGCTGAAGAACGACCTCCGCCGTACAAAACGGTGTGGTTTGTCATCAATCAGCCGTTGTCGGGTGTTGTCAAACACGCACAAGGCGTCAGCGGATCGACCTCCGGCTGGCTGTTGGCAACCTCGAGGGTCGACGCGATCGTCGGGAGCACCACTCTCGTCGGGGTTGCCTCGTTCGTGCACTTCGCCTCGAACGAGCTTGCAGTGTTCCGCTGGGCCTTCTTTTGCGAACTCCTGGGGTCCCTGCGTCGTTCGGGGGGGGTCACGAAATTTTTCGCCAATCTGTTCTTACGGGTGGTGAAACCCCCAATCTTGCAGTATGGTGCCGCTTCGGCGTGGCAAATGCACTGGTGTGCATTGAAGCGCGTCGTGAGACACGAATTCTGGAGGATTCCTATGCAGACCCTGATGAAACTTGCGGCCGTCGCCGCGTTGGCCGTCCCGTTCACCGCCTCGGCGGCCCTTGTCGACTTCGGCACCGACCCCGGCAAAGCCAACGACACCAACGATCTGTTCGATTACCCGATCGGAACGTTCCCCACCACCAACTACACGGCGGATACGCTCGAACTCACCATCAACCCGACCGGCGCGTTCAACGTGTTCGGCTTCGGCAGCGGACTGGGCACGCCCGCGCAGGTTAACTTCGACGGGACCGAGTTCCTGACCATCGAGGCCGCCTTCGATGGTGTGCCGACGGCCGACATCTTCGATATCAAGGTCGCCTTCGTGCGCTTCAACTCGGATCTGGGTCAGAATGTGACCAACGTCTACCGGTTCACGACTCAGTCGGTCGTTCCTGGTAGCGACCCGGCCGTCTTCTCGCCGGATCCGATCCCGACCGATGGCAACCTGGTCACGCTCTTTGCGACCACCGACCTCAGCAATCCGGTCGAGACCGATCGTGGCCTGATCGACTACAGCATGGGTCAGCTCGAGCAGGTGCAGATCATCTTGCAGAACGGCAACGTGCCCGGCACTGCCACGCTCGTGATCGACAACATTGATGTCGCTCCTATTCCGGAGCCGGCTTCGGCCCTCCTTGGGATGGCCGGCATCGCCGGGCTCGCATTGAGCCGCCGTCGCTAGAGACACGAGTCACTGGCACTGACCATCGTCCCGGACGCGGCATCCTGCTGCGTCCGGGACGTTTTCGTGGCTGGACGCCCGAGTCCGTCATTGCAGTCGTCGCTCACCGGCGACCCTTCGCAAAGCACCCGCTTGCGTGCTCGCGCACGAGGAGGATCGAGTGAGCCGGGCCGCCACGATCCTCTCCGTCACCGGCAACCCGAAGCGCCTAGGTTGCCTTAGCCGCTCCCCGCAAGCATTTGGGTGATCACCGTCATCATGCTGGGCATGCCGTTCACGTTCGACGCGGCTTTGTACACCCACGTGGAAGACCTGGTCCCGCGGCAGGTCGAGTCTCGAACTCGCACCGCCAACGGCGTGTTCGCACCATGACCCATGCCGGTGGACGACGACGTCACCGCTTCACATGTACTTATCGACTGGCCGGTATCCGAGTCGGCGGCCGATGCTGTGTCGGGGCTAGGAAGCAGCTTGCTGTCCGCCACGACGTCCGTCCAGCCCGCCGCACTCCTCACATCGCAATCGCTTGGACCAGCACCACCACCTCCGGCCGCGCTTCCGCGCCCTGACGCCTGTGACCCGACGTCGTCTCGTGGCGGCGATCGAGCCTTTGGAAGAGCGTCGCTTGCTGGCGACGTTCACGGTCACGAACACGCTCGACGCCGGGGCCGGTTCGCTGCGCCAGGCCGTCCTCGATGCCAACGCCACGGTCGGCGTGGCTGACACCATTGAGTTCGACAACAGCGTGACCGGCACGATCGCGCTGACGAGCGGTCAACTCGACGTGACGGACGACCTGACCATCACCGGCCCGGGCGCGACATGCTCTCCATCAGCGGGACCGACTCGTCTCGCGTCTTGGAAGTCGACGATGCCGCGTTCCTCGTCGAGGGGCTGACGCTGACGCAAGGGTTCACCCCGAGCTCTGGAGGCGCCATCTTCATCAGCATGGGGAGCAGCGACACCGCGACGCTCCGCGATCTGGCCATCACCAATTCAACTTCGAATGGAACCGCTGGCGGCGGACTCGCAGGTTCGGGCAACATCACGCTCGAGAACGTCGTCATCTCGGGCAATGGTGCCCAGTACGGCGGTGGCATCTACTATACCACTGGCCTGCTCACGCTCGACCGAGTCGTCGTTGACGCCAACGCGAGCCCGTCCGGCGGCGGTGGGCTGCACATGAACGGCGGGGCCATCTCCATGGTCGACTCGGCCTTCACGAACAACACGACCACTAGCACTGTGGGTGCTGGCGCTTACATCGAAAGCAACGACACGCTTTCGATCGTCAACACCACCTTTGCAAACAACGTGGGCCTCGGCAACTTCGCCGCCACCGGCATCGGCCTCCAAGTCAGCTACAGCGGTGATTTTGAGCGATCCCTGACCAACGTCACGGTCAGTGGCAACACGACTGCTGACGGCATGGGCGATGCGTCGAGCCTCTGGCTTGGGCGCAACAGCGGCACGAGTGACTTCACGCTCGACAACGTCCTCGTCGCCGGCAACACCGTCAACAACGGCCCCGAGTTCTACCACGACAGCGCCGGCCCGCTCGTGATGCGCAACAGCCTCATCGCCGGCGGGGTCGGCAGCAACGGCAACGCCTTCGACTCCATCAGCGACGGCGTTGACGGCAACCTCATCGGCACGCCCGGCGCGCCCATCGACGCGATGCTCGGCACCCTCGGCGACAACGGCGGCCCGGTGCCAACGGTCCCGCTCCTGGCCGGTAGCCCTGCGATCGACGCCGGCAACGACGATGTTGCTCCGGCGCTCGACGCCCGCGGTTACTCGCGCATCGGCACGAGCGACATCGGCAGCTACGAGTTCGGCGGCTCGCTGGTCTACACCGTCAACAGCTTGCTCGACGACGGAGCCGGCTCGCTGCTCACGCTCCGCGAAGCGGTCGCACTGGCCAATGCCGACGGCAGTCCGAGCCGCATCGACCTCACGGGCCTGACGGGCACGATCACGCTCGACGGGACGCACCTCGACATCACGAGCGACGTCGACATCGTCGGTCCCGGCACTGACGAACTCTCGATCAGCGGTAATGACACGTCGCGGGTCTTCCAGGTCGTCGACGCACTGTTGAAGCTTAGCGATGTCACCGTCCGCGACGGCAGGGCGGACGTTGGAGGCGGACTCTTGGTCGGAAACGGCGGAGCCACGACCGGTCAAGCCATCCTGACCCGTGTCGACATCCACGAAAACTTCGCACGCTTCGGCGGTGCCGGCATCTACGCGAGAGGTGATCTTACGCTGATGAATGTGACGGTGTCCGACAACCTGGTGGGCGACAACACGTCTAACTTCGCCGACGGCGGCGGCATCACGCACCTCTTCGACGGCATCCTGTCCCTGACGAACACAACCGTCTCCCAGAATCGGGCTGAGCCGGAGGCTGGTCCCTCGCCGACCACCCGTGGCCTCGGCCTCTACGCGCTCAATTCGGAAGGCGTTGAGCTCACGAACGTCACGATCGCCGACAACACGGTCAGCGATGCAGGCGCGGTGATCGGGCTTGCCATACTTCTAGAGGGCGTGATCTCTCCGGTCCTCAACGGCGTGACCGTGAGCGGCAACACCGTCGACGGGGCGGCGACCGGTGACTATGAGCCGGTTCGGATCAGTGCCGGCAGCGGCGACGTGGTGGTGCGTAACCTGCTCGTCGCCGAAAATGATCGTCCGACAGCAACCGGCGGTCTGCTGCTGGGCACCAACGGAGGTGCCTTCGACATTGCCAACTCGCTCGTGGCTGCGGGCCTTCGAACCTACGACAACTCCATTCCGGGCGTGGGGCCGACAAGCTTCGGCCCGGACGTGCTCGTCGGGACTCCCAGCGACGTGCTCGACGCCAAGCTCGGCTCCCTCGGCGACCACGGCGGACCCGTGCCGACGGTCTCCCTCCGCGCCGACAGTCCCGCCGTCAACGCCGGCACGACGACCACACGCACGACCGACGCCCGCGGCGAATCGTTCCGCGCCGCACCCGACATCGGCAGCTACGAGTTCATCAACATGGTGCCCTCGGCACCGATGCTCGACCACACCAGCGTCGCCGAGGACGCAGCCGTCGGCACGTTTGTCGGCCTGCTCAGCTCGACGGACGCCGATCTGGGCGACGTCTTGACCTACAGCGTCGTCGGCGACGCCGGGCCGTTTAGCGTCGACGAGGTCGGCCACGTGACGCTCACCCGCGAGGTCGACTTCGAAGCCAACGCTTCGCACACGATGACGGTCCGCACGACCGACCTCTTCGGCGACGTTGCCCAGAGCGACGTGACGATCCAGGTCGATGATGTCGTGATTCAGACGCCCGGCAGCAAAGCCGGTCGCACCGTGATCGACAACGGCTCGTCCAACGCCGACACCGTCGTCATCGACGTCGACAACGCCGGCCGCACGGTGCTGACGATCAACGGCAAGTCGACGACGATCGACGCCGACGCCGAGGCCGTCTACCTCGACACGGGCGACGGCGATGACACGATCACGTTCAAAGCCAACAGCGTCGCCGTCCGCCTGACGGCCGGCGCGGGCAACGACACCATCATCATCAACGGCGGCACGGGCAACGGATTCGCCGTCATCGACGGCGGTGAAGGTGACGACCTGCTCGTCGGAACCGAAGGCCCTGACGCCCTCTACGGCGGGACGGGCAACGACACGATCCGCGGCATGGGCGGAAATGACCTGCTCGACGGCGGCATCGGCAACGACGTGCTCGAAGGCGGCGAGGGCGACGACACCCTCGTCGGCGGCACCGGCGATGACGCGATCGACGGCGGCGACGGGACGAACACGGTCAGCTACGCCGCTCGCACCACTGCCGTCACCATCGACCTCGACACGGGCACGGCCGGCGAGTTGGGCGAGAGCGACACGATCGTCAACGTCGACAACGCCCTCGGCGGCAGTGGCGACGACACGATCCTCGGCGACGACGCCCGCAACCACCTCCTGGGCATGGACGGCAACGACACGCTCCGCGGCCTGGCCGGCAAGGACCTCCTCGAAGGCGGCGACGGCGACGACGAGCTGCACGGCGGTGACGACTTCGACGTCATCGGCACCGGCAGTGCCGTGACCGTCGATCGCGTCTTCGGCGGCGGCGGCATCGACACGCTCTTCGCAGATTCGCCCCTGACGCTGGACGCAGAGGAGACAGAAGACATCCTCTACGCGATGGCGGCGTGAGGCTGGAACATCGTCACGAACGATTCGCCTCCGCCGGTTCTGCCTGTGGGGGCGTTGCTTTGGCCGTCATTGCGGGCGAGCGAGACGACTGCACGCAATACCGAGGCGATGCCACTCCCGGCGTGAACCCTATTCTGTACGCCGCGTCGCCCGGCACGCGGGGGAACGGGATGACGTCGCGGACGTTTTCCATGCCGGTGGCGTTCATGATGGTCCGCTCAAAGCCGAGGCCGCCGCCGGCATGGTCGCTGCTGCATCAAGCCCAACCCGACGAGGAAGCGCAAGCGGCGTAAAGTTGAACAGAGGTACGAGCACCGCAACGTGGTCGAGCGGTTTCTTCGGCGGATCAAGGAGTGGCGTCGGGTGGCGACACGCTACATAAAGAAGGCAGCCAAGTTCGCCGCCTTCGTCTGGCTGGCCGCGGGCTTCACGGGGTGAGATGACTGTCCGCACTTCCTAGTCGACGGATGAAACTTGCCGCTTCTGGCATGCACTTATGGATGATCTAGAGCGGGAACTCGTCTTCATCGTCTGATAGGCTTGTCATCTCTAGCAGGTTGTCACCAAAGATGCTGGCTCGCTTCATCTCCGCTTGATCTGCAGCATTGGCCGTGGCCGTGTGTCCACTGCTACCGGCGATTGGTAGAACGACTTGCACTTCGTCAAGACGCGTTCCGTCTTCGCGAAGCTTGAGCTCGAGAACGTGACGGCCGGCGTTGAGATCGACGCGAAGCGTGCCGGCGCCGCGGTTGCTGACGGTGCCCCACGACCAGCCGGTCGTATTCATTGGCGTATCCCAGAGCTGCCACGGCCCGCCATCGACACGGACGTAGAACGAGTCGTCGTCGCCGCCTCCGGGCGTTTGCACTCGGCCGCGGAAGGTGACGCCGTTCACCGCGGAATCGAGTGTGAACGTGAAGGCGAGCGTCGGTGCGTCGGCATCGGCGGACCAGTTGCTGCCTTGGCCGTTGGGCACGTGGAGGAAGGCACCGTCCGTCGCAAAGGTGCTGGTGCCGCGGACGAAGGTGTCGCCGTCGACGCCAGCCACGGTGAGCCGCTCGGCCTGGGCACCGATGGTCGTCCGCTTGACATCGGCGGTAAAGAACCCGCGACCGCCGGTGCCGATGACGAGGCGGCTGCCGTCGGGGCTGAACGTGACGGTGCCGATCCGCAGCATCGGGAGGTTCGCATTCTCCTGACGCCAAGTCACGCCGAAGTCGTCGCTGAGCCACACGCCACTCGCTTGATTCACATCGACGTAGGGGTCCTGCGACGTCGTCAAGGCCAAGCGGTTCGGGTTCGTCGGGTCGACGGCAATCTCGCGAGCCCAGTAATCCTCGGGCGGCGAGAGTGTCGTCCAGTTGCCGTTCTCGTAGCGATAAACGCCATGCTGCTGCCAGTCGCCGTTGCTGACGGCGTAGAGACGGTCGGGGTCGCTCGGGTCGACGGTGAGCTTGACCCGCGCCGACGGACCGCCGAGCGGCGTGACGCTCGCCCCGCCGTTGGTCGTCTTGTAGATGCCGGCGTCGGTGACGAGGTAGAAGTCGTCTGTCGCGCTCAGTACCGGCACGAGGCCGAAGACCTTCTTGCCGTCGACCGATCGCTCCGTCCATGTCACGTCGCCGGGGGCTGCACGGGCGTTGAGCGAGATATAAAGCTTGTCACCCGCGACCGCCCAGGCGATGTTCGAGTTGGCCTGCTGGACGTGAACGCTGTTAGCCTTGACCGACGAGGATGAGGGCGAAGCGAGCACCTGCCAAGTGGCTCCGCCGTCGGTGCTGCGGGTGATCTGGTTGTTCGTCCCACCCTGGCCCAGCGCGGCGAACATCGTGCCGTCGGCGGCGAAGGTGACGTCGTTGCCGCCGTTGAATCGCGGCAGGCCCGGCTGCGTCATGTCGTAGCTGAAGCCGTCGTCGTTGCTGACTGTCGCGATGAGTCGGTCCCAGCCCTGGACGACGAGTTGGTCGTCGTTGAAAGGGTTGAACTCGACGTTGTTGCTGACCCAGCCGGTGTAGCCGTTGGCCCGGTGGCCGTCGTCGAGCGGCGTGTTGAGCGTGTCGGACCATGTGTTGCCGCCGTCGGTCGTTTTGAGAACGGAGGTGGTCGTGCCGATGTAAACGGTGTCGCCGTCGTGCGGGCTGACTTCGACCCACCAGCCGTTGACGATGCCGTTGTCGAACGGCGTCGAGTCGGCCAGCTTGGCGACGACATTGCCCTGCGTCAGCACGTGCTGCCATGTGAGGCCGGTATCGGTCGAGCGGTACGCACCCATGCCGCCGCTCCAGCTGTTGTCGACGGCCCAAAGCGTGTTGCCGTCGGCCGAGGCGTCGAGGTGCTTGAAGTCCGGCGGCCAGTATCCGGCGGGGTCGCCGTCTTCGGTGCGCGTCCAGTTCAGCCCGGCGTCGGTCGTCCGATAGACGCCGCCGACGTGGGTGCGGTTGGCATTGTCGCCTTGGTAGCTTGCGATTGTCGCGTGCAGCAGGTCGGGGTCCGTTGGGTGAGCGATGATGCCGGTGACGGTGACGCCGTTGCCGAGTGCGGGCAGGCCGTTCGAGCGTTGCTGCCAGGTGCCGTTCGCCCCGTCGTTCGAGCTACGCCACACGCCCGACTCGGCGACGGCTGCCCAAACGACTTCGTGCGAACCGGCGCCGAAGTCGACGGACATGATGTTGTTGCCGACGCCCGTGATGCCGGTCGGGAGGGTGCCGTGCTCGCTCCAGGACGCCCCGCCGTCGAGGCTTCTCCAGACCTTGCCGAAGTTGGGCACCTGGCCCGGGTTCTCGCCGTCTTTGAAGCGGCGGTGGTCACCGCCGAAGGCGAGAAGCGTGGTGTTGGTGGGGCTACCGGCATCGAAGAGGACGGTTTCGACAGAGGCCGGATAGCCGTAGCCGGTGGCGGGCGGCAGGCCGTTGCGCATGGGCGTCCAAGTCGCCCCGCCGTCGGTCGAACGGTGCGGCCCGCTGTTCGTCCCGGCCCAGACGATGTTCGGATCCGTCGGGTGGAACGTGAAGTCGGAATGCTCCCACGATTGCCAGCCGGTCGTCGGCTGCCAGAACTGGCCGCCGTCCGTCGAGAGTCCCGTTCCGAGGATGTCACCGGCGATCAGGACGCGGGCCGGGTCGTGCGGGCTGACCGTGACGGCATCGATCCTGCCGCCGCTACCGGGCTCGCCGAGGGGCTGCCACTGGATCGTGCTGCTGAGCAGGCGACGGTGCTCGAGTGCTTCGAGCACTGCCGAGCGAAGTGCGGTTGCGTTGTTGATCATGAGGCCTCCGCCTGCGGGTGCCGCAGTGGTAGGGCGTCAGGCTACCAAATCGCTCAGACAACCAATAGGGTTTTCGACGGCATCCGAAAATTGACGAGCAGTGGCCTGACGCTCAGTACGACGCATTCCCGGGCACGCGCGGGAACGGGATGACGTCGCGGACGTTCTGCATGCCGGTGGCGTACATGATGGTTCGCTCAAAGCCCAGGCCGAAGCCGGCGTGGGGGACGGTGCCGTAGCGGCGAAGGTCGCGGTACCACTCGTAGGCCTCGCGCTCGACGCCGATGTCGGCCATGCGGGCGTCGAGCACGTCGAGGCGCTCTTCGCGCTGGCTGCCGCCGATGATTTCGCCGATGCCGGGGGCCAGCACGTCCATCGCGGCGACGGTCTTGCCGTCGTCGTTCATCCGCATGTAGAAGGCTTTGATGTCCTTCGGGTAATCCGTCACGACGACCGGACGTTTGCAGTGTTGTTCAGTCAAATAACGCTCGTGCTCGGTCTGTAGGTCGACGCCCCAGTCGACCGGGAACTCGAACTTCTGATGGCTGCTCTTCAGGACGTTGATGGCCTCGGTGTAGGTCATCCGCTCGAAGCTACTTTCGACAAAGGTCTCCAGCCGCGTGACCGCTTCCTTGTCGATGCGGTCGGCGAAGAACTGCATGTCGTCGCCGCGCTCTTCGAGGAGCGATTTGAAGATCGCCTTGAGGAACTTCTCGGCAAGGTTCGCGTCGTCGTTGAGATCCGCAAAGGCGATCTCCGGCTCGATCATCCAGAATTCGGCCAGGTGGCGCGGTGTGTTGCTGTTCTCGGCCCGGAACGTCGGGCCGAAGGTGTAGACCTTCGACAGCGCCAGGCAGTACGCCTCGACGTTGAGCTGGCCGCTGACGGTGAGGTGGGCGGGCTTGCCGAAGAAGTCCTGCTTGTAATCGACCGCCCCGCCTTCGTCGCGCGGCAGGTTGGCCGCGTCGAGCGTACTGACGCGGAACATTTGCCCGGCCCCTTCGGCGTCGCTGGTCGTGATGATCGGCGTGTGGACCCAGTAGTAGCCCTCGTCGCTGAAGAACCGGTGGACGGCTTGGGAGAGCGTGTGCCGCACGCGGGCGACGGCGCCGATCGTGTTCGTGCGCGGGCGAAGGTGGGCGACGTCACGCAGGTACTCGAGCGTGTGCCGCTTGGCGGAAACGGGGTAGGTGTCGGGATCATCAACGCCGCCGACAAGCTCGACCGACTCGGCCTGAACCTCGTACGACTGACCTTTGCCCTGCGACGCGACCAGCGTGCCGACCACCTTGATGGCACACCCGGCGGTCAGGTGCTGGACGACGTCGGCATAGTTTGGCAGGTCGTTCTTGGCGACGATCTGAATCGGGTCGAAGCACGAACCGTCGTGCAGGTTGATGAACGACAGCCCTGCCTTGGAGTCGCGCCGCGTCCGGACCCAGCCCTGCACGACGAGCGACTGATCGACGCCGGGCTGACCGGCCAAGGCGGCTTTGACGGAGGTGGCTTCGGGCATAGCACAAGATTAGGTGCCGCCCTCGCCCGGTCGCAGTCGCAGCGTCGCCGCTCGTTGCAGCGCCCTAGCCCGTACGACCACGGCGGCGTGTGGCGAGCCCGCCCAGAGCCGTCAGCAGCACCACGCCCGCCGTCGGTTCCGGGACGTTGTTGACGGTGTAGGTGTACCCGCCGGCGCTTTGGACGCTGGCGGCTTCGGGCAACGTGATGGTGCCGAAGACGCCGGTGTTGAAGGCGTCGACGACCGCCCCGCCCGTGGCCCAGGCTTCGAGCAACTGGCCGATCGCCAGCGGCTGGCCGTACTGCCAGGTCGTGACGAAGCCGTTGACGGTGAAGTCGAGGTCATCGCGGTTGCCGGTCGTCAGCGGGCCGACGATGCTGTCTTGGCCGTCGCGATCGAAGCCGAATTGGTCGTCGAAGGCGAGGTCGAAGTTGCCGGCGTCGTTCGGGTCGAACTCGGGGACGACCAGGCCGTTGGCGTAGTTCGGGTCGGTCGCCAGGCGGAGGAAGAAGTCGGGCCCTTCGTTGGTCGGGCTGAGGTTCGTGTTGCCTTGATTGTTGACCAGCGTGCGATAGCGGAGGGCGGTGTTGCCCTGGTCGGTCCCGCCGACGACGGGGCCGTTGTCGCTGTTGAAGGTGTAGTCGCCGAAAGAGTCGTTGATGACGAAGTCGATGTCCCATTCGAGCTCGATCCGCACCGGCCCGACGCCGCCGGTGATGGTGAGGAGGTCGCCCCAGTAGCTGCCGGCATAGACGACGTCGCTGGTGCCGCGGCTATCGGCAAGAACCTTGTTGATGCCGCCGGAACTGCTGGCGACGGCAAAGTTGCCGGGCGAGGTCTGGGTGTTGAAGACGTTGAGCGCGTTGGACCCGGTGAAGGCGGCGGTGGCATTTTCGCCAGGTTCAATGCTGCCGCGTTCCGTCTCTTCGCTGGCGACGACGAAACCACTGGCGGTGCCGACGTATTGCCCGCGGGCGACGTCCTGTGCGAAGCTGGCGGCAGGAAAAGCGGCGGCCGCAAGGACGGCGAGGTGGATGTTCTTGTGCATTCTGCTCCGGGAGAGGAAGTCTCTCCACCTCATGCGTCGCAGCACTCACGCCGGGGCCAAGCAATTCAGTCTGGCAATCTTCCTGAGTAGTGCGGCCCCATCAACGCCGTGCTTGGAGTCAGAACTTGAACGGCAGGTGTTGGGCAGAGAGGTCGATCGCGCCAATCGCTGCGTCGCCGGCGGCATCGGTCAGGATGACCACCGCAAACCCCGGCACCACGAGCGGCAAGTCTGATGCAACCTCAGCCACCGATCCACCGTCAGCCGTAACACTCAGAAGGCGGGCATTCCCGCTGTTCGGTAGCAAGTCGTCGGCGGGCGTGTCGATACGCACGGCCGTCGGAGTCTGATTCGCGATGAGCAACGCGCGGGTTCCGTCAGCGTGTTCGATCGGCAGGACGGCCAGACCCATCTCAACTGCCATGGCGGCGGGTCGCGTCGTCGGCGACTGCCCGGCGGGGGAGATGCTGTACGCCGCAGCACTGCCGTGGAGGTATCGGTTGGCCCAGAGGTAGAGCTGGCCGGTCGCCCGCACGCGACCCTCGGCATCTGCAAGGCCGTAGGCGTTGCCCATCGCGTGCCAGACCGCGGCGCCGTCGACGCCCTCAGCGGCCATCGCCGTCACGGTCGCCGCGAGATACGCCGCACCGACGCTATTCGCATGCCGACGCTCGTACGGCTGCCACGTCCACTGGACGTTAAATTCGGTCTTGTAGGTCGGCACATCGCCGAGCCCATGAGCCTTGACGGCGGCGGCGACTTCGGCGGCGTGTTCGCCCATGCGGGCGGCGCGGACGGGCAAGACGTTGTTGGGCGTCGTCGGCTTCCCGGCGGCGTAGCCGTGCCAGCTGAGGAAAGACAGCGACTGCCCGACCGGCGATGCCAGCAGGCCTTCGATCCACTCCGGCTTGGGCCAGGTGAAGGCGGGTCCGCCAACAACAACGCTCGGCGTCGCCGAGCGTGCTTCATCCGAAAGGAGGCCGATGACCGTCCATAACTCGTCTAGTTTTCCAAGCTCTTCATACGTGTTGTCCCACTCGTTGGTCAGCTCCCAATGCGTGACCGGAATGTCCAGGTCATTCACAAGAAGCGTCATTAAGTCGCGAACATTCTTGCGACCTGCTTCATACCGCTCGGGAGGCAGGTACTTACCGTTGGTCTCCATGCCCCGAACCGAGGCCGGCCAGTCGTACGGCAGGCAGACCATGAGCTGCACGTCTCCCGACGACAGCCACTCGCGGTGCGGCTCGAAGCAGCGACGGATGGCATCGACGTTCCAGGCCTCGGCCTCGGCGTCCCACCACTTCTGCGTCATCTCGGCTGAGTGCACGCGTGCAAACGACGGCGAGAGTTCCTGGAGAAACGCCGCATACTCGGGCTTCTCCGACTGCTCCGGCGCAACGATGCCGAAGAGCGATACACCCCACAACGCCTGCGGGACGTCGTGGGTGGGCGTGGACCAGTCGATCGACAACGACACATCGATCGGCGTCGCGTCCGCATCTGGGTGAGCCGGCGGCAGCTCGTCGTCGCCGCCGGCGGCGTCGCCGGTGATGCCTGCGTCGCCGGCATCCTGCGGGGTTTCGGCCGCGGCGGTCTCTTCGACGTCGTAGGCGATGCAGTCGACGGCGACGGTCTCGCCCGTGTCGCCGCGGATGAAGCGAATGGAGTCGCCGAGGTCGGCACTGCTGTACGTGCCGACCTTCTTCCAGGCGAAGGCGTCGGGCCCGCCCCAGACCCAGTCGCGGTCGGTTTGCTTGCCGGCGTCGATGGTCTTGAGCTGAACGGGCCCGCCTTGGTAGCGGACCCAGAGGGTCACCTTGCTTTCGAGCTCCGCCAAGGCGGTGGTCTCGAGGACGGGCTCCCATTGCTTGTCGGACCGGACGGCCTTGCCGCCGGAGGCGGTGTCATCGTCGAAGACGGTGCTCGTCGACTTGGGCGGCGTGGCTTCGGCTTCGACGAGCTCGGTCGCACCCTCGGGCAGTTCGACCGTTGCCGGTGCGGCGAAGGCGGTGGAGCAGAGGGCGGCCAGAGCGGTCGCAAGGGCGAGGCCGCGGCGTTGGATGGGCAGCATGATGGTCTCCGTTAGGTTCTCGGGGCGATCAGCCACGCCACTTGGTGCTGAGTTGGTAGCCGTGGTCCCAAGCGATCATGAACGGCTTGCTCGGGTCCATGTCCCACCAGTCGATGAACTTCCACTCGACACGGTCGTCCGGCGATTCGGCTCCTTCGACTTGGACGGCGTGTCCATCGAAGAAGGCAATGTTGACGTCGCCGTCGTGGCGGTTGAACGGAAAGTGGCTCGCCCACTGCCCGCGTTTTCGAAGTTGTAGGAGCCGTTGTGAAAGTTGCCTTCGCCGCCATCACCGACTGCTCGAACTTCCGTTGCCCCTTTGATGCTGCTCAGCAGGCGGTGCGTAAACTCACGGTCCCATCCGCCGTTGTATTGATAGCTCAGGAAGACTTCATCCTCTTGGTAGTCTTCTGGCGCCTGCCAGTTGAAGTCACCTGTTTTACGAACGGGCGTGTCGTCGCTTGGGCAGCTAAGGACCGATCCGCTGCCGGCATATTTTCCAAGGACAATGTACGCGTACCACTTCGGGTCACGGCCCGGGTAATTGGTGACTGGGTCGTCGCCGAAGACGCTCGGCAACCAGTAGCGTTCATCGTTCGCGTATTGCACGAGGGCCGCCCCGGTCTGGCGAAGGTTGCTCAGACAGTTGACGGACTGGGCCGAGGCCTGGGCTCGGGAAAGCGTCGGCAGCAAGATCGAAATCAGCAGCGCGATGATGCCGATGACGACAAGAAGCTCGACCAGCGTGAAGGCGTGGCGGGTGGTGGAATGGTGGGTCATGGGGTCCTCCTCAGGAAAAAGCCGCCTCGGGCCGGTCAGGGCGCGGGGCGGTAAAGCGTCAATCGGCGACCTAGCGGCGGCGTCGAAGTCCGATCAGTCCGACCATGCCGATGGCGGCGATGGAGCCCGGCTCAGGGACAGGTGTCACGTCGGCCAGGTCGGTGAAGACTTTGAACTCGTCGAATCGCGAACGGTTGTTCGTGCCGAAGCCCGTCGACACCGCGAAGCCGCAGGTATTCGCCGCCGACCAGGCTCGGCGGGAAATCTCGTGTTGTCGGTACGCGTGGCCGTCGCGACGGCATTGGCGTCGAGCTCCGCCTCGGTGATGCCGCCGTCCTTGATGAGGTCGTAGGCGGCGGCGTCGAGCGTCCAGATCGGTGGCCACAACGGGCAGACCCGTGAAGATGTTCGCGTTGATGTTCTCGTACTTGTTGATGACGAGGTAGGTCTCACCTACCGCAGTGCCGGCCGAGCCGCTGGTCGACGTTCGTTGGCTCCACCGACGCCCACGTTGTGCGGGGCATCGCTACCGAACCAGGTCACGGTGCGGCTTTGCAGCCTGTTCTGTCCACCCGTGGCCGTGCTGCCGAAGGTGTGCGTCGTCTCGTTGGCGAAGCTCGGCGGACTGGTTCAGGTTGAACAGGTAGCTGGTGTAGATCGTCTCCGGCACGCCCGACGGGAGCAGGTCGCTTTCGGTCTGCCGACTGGCCACGACGGTGCCGTAGGTGTCGACCGCCGACTTCGAGCCGTTGTTGTAGTTCGTGGCGACTTCGACGGCGTTGCCCGACGGTCTCGATAGTCGCTGAAGGTCAGGCCGGCGATGGCGGTGGCACTGTCGATGCTGCCGGCGCCGCTAGCGGCGAAGTCCCAGTTGCCGCCCCAGCCGTCGCCCGAGCCTTGGCCGACGATGGAGCTGCCGGTGGCGTAGTCGAAGCCGTCGTAGACGAGCACGGCCGCATCGACGCTCGAGGCGGTGATGCTGGCGACAAGCGCGATAGAAGCGGTTCGAAACGCGATAGAGCGGCGGTTGTTGGTGGTGTGAAGCATGTTTCCTCCGAAAGATGATGGGCGACGCGACTTGCGTCACCCGTGAATGAAAACTTAGATTCTTCGAGCAGACGCCCGCACGACAAGCCGAGGCTCGACCGTCCGGTATTCCGGCGGCTGTCCGGGGTTGGCGATGCGGTCGAGCAGGCACGAGACGGCCTGCGACACCTGGCCGGGCAGGTCGTTGTCGACGGTCGTCAGAGGCGGCACCAGATGCGGGGCCTCCGGGTTGTTGTCGTAGCCGAGGACGGACAAATCGTCGGGGACCGAAACGCCCCGCCGGGCAAGCGCGCCCAGGGCGGTCATCGCGGCGGCGTCGTTGAGGCAGAGCACTGCCGTCGGACGTGCGTGTTCTGGAGCGGCAAGCCACTGCTCGGCGTAGGCCTCGGCCGCCTCTGCGAAGTCGTCGAGCCTGCCGGTATCGGGCTGCCAGCCGATCCACTGCGCACCGGCCAAGACGCCCTTCTCGCGAAGCAGGCGAAGGGGCACGAGGTGATCGTCGCGTGTGGGCTCGATGCGATTGGGCGGCGCGCAGAGGAAGCCGATCCGACGGTGGCCCAGCTCGATCAGGTGGTCGATTGCCAAGGATCGCCCCGCCTCTTCGCCGTCACCAACGCCGTCAAAACCCGCGACGCTTCCGCCGAAGAGAACGGTCGGCAGCTTTCCCGAGGCCAGCGGCTCGTGCTGTGACAGGTCGAGTTGCTCGTAGACCGGACCCAGCAGCAGACCTTCGACGGCGTCGCTTTGCATCTGCCGGACGAGTTCCGCATCGTGACGGAAGCACGTCGCCTCGTCGGCCTCGGCGTCACAATCGCGGACGGCGATCTGCAGGCGCATGTTCCGCTTCCGCACTTCACGGTCGACCACGTCGGCCAGGCGGGCGAAGTAAGGGTTCGAGAAGTCGCGAAGAAGAATCAGCCCCAAGATGCCGCTACGACCGCGAGCCAGCTTCTGGGCGATGCCGTGGGGTGCGTAGCCGAGCTCGTTGGCCGCGCTGAGTACCCGCTGTCGCGTGGCCTCTGCGTAAAGCGACTCTGACTCTGGACGGCTGAGAACTTCGCTGACGGTGGTCCGGCTGAGTCCGGCGTGCTTGGCGACGTCGAGCAGCGTGACCCGCTGGCGTCGGTGCCGGGTGGTCGAAGATGAGACGGGACGTGCAGCTATGACGGAACCTCCATCAACAAGGTATTCGAAGCGGTTCGAATTGCAAGTGATAACTTTTTCGAAGCTGGCCACGAACCGGTCTGGACACGCGACTGTAACTGTTACATGATGCGCGGGTTGTGGGGCCTGCTCGACCACGCGAGAACCAGACATGAACAAGCCCACACTTTTCCTTGCTGCCATAGCCACGCCGCTACTTGCTGCAACCGTCGCCGCCCAGCCCGAGTGGACGCTTGATTGGCAGGACGAATTCGACGGCGAAGGCATCAACGCCGACCTCTGGGATGTTCAGCGGCGACGCAACAGCTTCAACAACGAGAAGCAGTTCTACCTCCCGGAGCAGGTCACGCAGAACGACGGCAACCTGAGAATTACCGCGACGAACGAGCCGTTCGAGGGCAAGGCCTACCGGAGCGGGCTCGTCTGGTCCGATCGTCAAATCGGCCTGGGCCGGGTGGAAGTTCGGGCGAAGATCCCGTCGACCAAAGGCATTTGGCCCGCCATCTGGTTGCTGCCGACCAACGTCGATTGGCCCACGGGTGGCGAGATCGACATCATGGAGCATCGCGGCTCCATCCCTAACGAGGTCAGCAGCGCGTACCACTGGGGCAACAACCCCGGCGGGCCCAGCAACTACGTCGATCATCGCTACGACATCGGCGTCGACTGGCCCGACGACTACCACACGTTCGCCGTCGAACGGGAGGCGACCGAGATCCGCTACTACGTCGACGGCGTCGAGCATTTCCGCGTGACGGACCAGATGGCCCCCATCTCCACCACGCCGATGAACCTCATCCTGAACACCGCCGTCGGCGGCATCTTCGACGGCGAGCCGGACGGCTCGACGGTCTGGCCCCAGCATTTCGACATCGATTACGTCCGTGTCTACAAGCCGCGTGAGGCCGTGGGCGAGGGCCTGCTTCGCAACGGGGACTTCGAGTTGGGCGAGCAGGATTGGACCTCGACCGGCAACGCTTATGTCGAGGGTCACAACCTCGGTCAGACGCCCGTCTTCACGGCTGTCGAGGGTCAAGGCGGCGAGGCGTTGAAGCTCTTCGGCTTCAGCAACACGTCAGCCTCGCAAGGCGGCATTGAAGCCGCGCCGGGCGACGCGTACTTCCTCGACGCCCGCATCCGCGTCAACGCCGACGACTCGATCGCCGGTACACAGAACACGCTCGACATGTCGCTGACGTTCCTGAACGACGCGGGACAAGTCGTCGGCAGCGAGACCCTGACCGTTGCCGACGGTCAGAGCCTGCAGGACAGCTGGCTCTCGCCGGAGCTGGCGATGCTCGCGCCGGCCGGTGCGACGACGGCAACGGTCAAGTTTCAGTTCGTCCAGCCCAACGGCGAAGGCGGTGCCGTGTGGGTGGATCAGGTCGACTTGCGACACCGTCTGGCCGGGGATGCCGACGGGGACGGGACGGTCAATCTCGCCGACTTCGGCATCCTCCGTGCGAACTTCGGCCAGGCCGGTCAGAGCTTCGACACCGGCGACTTCAACCTCGACGGCACGGTCGATCTGGCCGACTTCGGCATCCTCCGCAGCAAGTTCGGCCAGTCTTCCGACGCAGCGGTCGCGATGGATGCGTGGGCGGCGACCATTCCCGAACCGGCGGCGGCACTGTCTATCGCGGCATCGGCTGGGGTGTTGCTGAAGCGCCGTCGCTAGTCCCGCTAGGCTTCGGGATGCGACTGCTTCTCCTCGGCGGCACGGGTTTGATCAGCGTCGGCATTCTCAAGGCACTCGAGCAGAGAGGCGATGCCGAGGTCGTCTGCTTCAACCGGGGGCAGACCGAGGCGAAGTCACCGCAGCCGTTGCCTGGCTTTGTCACGCAGCGTCACGGCGATCGCAACGACGTGGCGGCGATGCTTGAGGCGTTTGACGGTGAGCGGTTCGATGTCGTCATCGACATGATCGGTTTCAACGCAGAGCAGGCACGGGCGACGCTCGACCTGTGCCGACACGTGCATGCGAAGCACATGCTGTTCTGCAGCACGGTGTGCACTTACGGCACCAAGGTGCCGGCGGGTGTGGTGGTGGACGAGTCGTTCCCGCAGGAGCCGATCAGCGACTACGGCCGGAACAAGTTGGCGGCGGAGCGAGTGCTGCTCGAGGCCGACGCGGCCGGTGACGTGGCGGTGACGATCATCCGCCCCAGCAGCACCTATGGCGAAGGTGGGCACGTGATCGACAATCTAGAGTTCGACCCGCCGACGTGGGACCGGGTTCGCAAAGGCCTGCCGGTCGTGTTGGCCGGAGACGGATTGGGGTTGTGGAACAGCACCCACCGGGACGACGTCGGCAAGCTCTTCGCCCACGCCGCCGGTCGCGAGGCGACCTTCGGCAAGTCGTACAACGCGACGACGGAACGCGTCTTCACGTGGCGCGACTACTACCGCGAGGCCGCCCTGCATTTTGACAAGCCGGCGATGCTGTTGTTCCTGCCTCGTGACGTCATCAACGCCGCCGACCCGAAGCGATTCGGGTTGCTTCGCGAGATCACCGGCTATCACGGTGCCTACACCAGCGCCGCCGCCCGGCGTGACGTGCCGGAGTTCACGTGCGACATCGACTTCGTCGACGGCGTGTCGCGTAGCTTGGCCTTCCTCGACAACGCCGGCCGCCTTCGCGCCGGTGACGACCCGCTGATCGAGCGGCTCGTGGAAAAGGCACTCTCACTCGGATTGGAGCCAGCAGCGGCATGACAGCAGCGGGCATGACAGCGGCGGCAACGTCATCCTGAGCGAGCGAAGCGGAGCCGAAGGATCTCGGCCCAACACTGTGTTCTCGGGCAAGGTCCGTCAAATCCCCGCGTTCCGCTCAAGATGACGGGCTAACTGGAACTTTCGGTCTTCTTCGACTTCTTTCTCGTCGGCGTCGGGACGAGCGTCTCGAGCGTGATCTGCTTGCCGAAGCAGACGAGCGTGTCGCCCTCCATGATGTCCCGGCTGCCGCGAGGGTTTGGGATCGTCAGGCCTTGGCGAAGGATCGACAGCACCAGCACGTCGCGGTCGCGCAGGCCGGTTTCGGCGACGGTCTTGCCTGCCAGTTCGCTGGCGGCTGGGACGGGCACTTCCGCGACCGTGTAGCCGCTCTTGAGGGTCAGGCGTTGGCGGATGTCGACGTCCGGGAACTTCACCTGACGCTCGACCTCGGCGATGACCTGGCCAGCGATATCGAGTCCCGTGGCTCCTTCGATGCCTTCGAGGCCTGGGCTGGAGTTCACTTCCATGACCTCCGGTCCGCCGGCCGCTTCGAGCATGTCGACACCCGCGACCCGCAAGCCCAACACCTGGGCGGCGTGGACGGCTGTCCGCTGGTAGTCCTCGGGCAGTTCGATCGCTTGCGTCGTGCCGCCGCGGTGGACGTTGCTGCGAAACTCGGTACCGACGGCGCTTCGCCGCATCGCGGCGACGACCTTGTCACCGACAACGAACGCGCGAACGTCTTTGCCCTTGGACTCGGCAACGAACTTCTGGATGAGCACGTTCTGCCGGAGCCCGCTGAAGGCTTCGACGATGGCCTCGGCGACCTTGGCGCTTTCGGCCAGAATGACGCCGACGCCCTGGGTGCCTTCGAGCAGCTTGATGATGACCGGCGCCCCGCCGACGCGTTCGACGGCGCCCATGATGTCGTTCCGCTGATAGACAAAGCTCGTCGGCGGCAGGCCGATGTCGTGTCGTGCCAGGATTTGGAGGCTTCGCAGCTTGTCCCGGCTGACGCTGATGGCGGCGGACGGGTTGAGGCAGAAGACGCCCATCTGCTCGAAGTGCCGCACGACGGCAGTGCCGTAGAAGGTGACGCTGGCGCCGATGCGTGGGATGACCGCGTCGTAGTCGCTGAGCCGCTTGCCGCGATAGCTGAGGCTGGGTTTGCGTGGCTCGACCTCGATGGCGAACCGCATGTGGTCCAGGACCCTGACGTCATGCCCTCGCTCGGCCGCGGCTTCGCGAAGTCGACGGGTGCTGTAGGCCTTGGGGCTGCGGGAAAGGATGCAAAGCTTCATGGAGACTTCTTGACCGACTTTTTCGGCCTGTTGCCCACCTTCTTCGGCGGGCGTGGTAGGAGAAAGACGCGTCCGCTGTCGACTAGGAACGACCCGGCCAAGGCACGGCGGCCTAGGAGAACACGGTGCAGCATCTTGTGTCGCGACACAAGACTCAGTTCGACCTGACGTTCGACGTCGCCGAGCCGGACCAACGTCTCGACGAACAGCCGCTCGGCCCCGTGGCCGCTGGCGCTGCGGACGTGCTCTCGGCGCGTGACGTCGTGAATGAATTCGCGTGAAACGTCGCCCGATCGACGGTGAAGCCGAAGCACGAATCGCACGCGCCCGTCGTCGAGATCATCGATCTCGGCACAGTCGATGGCACCGGTTGCGGCACCCGTGTCGAGCTTGACGGTCATCCGGCGGACGTGCCAGTCCGGGAATGACGCCTTCTCGCGCCAGCCAGCGACGGTCAGTGGTTGGGCGTCGGGCACTGTGACATAGTACCGGCAGTGACCCACGTCGGCACCATCCTCGGCAACGACCGACCCGAACCCTGCTGCGGGGCAGGTCGTACCCATCGCGTGACGAAGCAGCGGCCGACGATGGTGATGATTCTGACCGTGCCGCTCTTTGCAGCACGGCTTCGGCGTCGTTCACCCACGTCCCCCGGGTGACGGTCGACGGCATCGCCACGAACGAGAGCTTCGGGTTTTCCGTCGACGGCGTGGGGGATGTCAATGGCGACGGCCGTGGTGACTTCGTCGTGGGCGTTGTCGATGCGGTCACCAACAACTCGCTCACCGGAGCGGCTCGCGTCTTTTCCGGGAGCGACGGCTCGCTGCTCTACAACTTTGCCGGAGACGCGAACTTCGATCAGTTCGGCATCAGCGTGGCTGGCGTCGGCGACCTGAATGGTGACGGCCGGGGCGATCTGGCGGTGGGGGCGAGCGATGCCATCGGCTTCGGAAAGGTTCGCGTCATCTCCGGCGCGACCGGCGGCACCTTGTTCGACGTCCCCGGCCTGGCCGTCAACGGCGGCTTTGGAACCAGTGTCGCCCCCGCCGGCGACGTGAACGACGACGGCACGCCCGACCTCATCATCGGCTCGCCTTATGGAAACGAGGACACCGGCCAAGCACGCATCGTCTCCGGAGTCGATGGATCGGAAATTCGCACGCTCTTCGGATCAGCTCCCGGCGGACTCTTCGGGTTCAGCGTCTCCGGCGCTGGCGACTACGACAACGACGGCCATGCGGATGTGCTCATCGGCTCGCCGCGGACACAAGAGAACGGGCCCGACACCGGTAGTGCCCGCGTCTACTCCGGCAAGACCGGCAGCCTGCTCGACACGTTCGTCGGGCCGACAAGTGATGATCAGTTCGGCTTCTCCGTCGATGCCGCCGGAGACCTGGACAACGACGGCCAGATAGACCTGCTCATCGGTGCCAACGTCACCGACCCCAACGGCCGCGACGTCGGCAGCGTCTTTGCCTACTCCGGGGCCACGGGCAACCAACTGCTTCGCAACGACGGCGACTCGATCGACGGATTCCTCGGCCAAGACGTCGCGGGGATCGGCGACGTCAACAGCGACGGCTTCGACGACATCCTTGCCGGCACTCCGGGCGACGATGCCAACGGTGACTTCAGCGGAAGCGTTCAGGTCTTTTCGGGCATCGACGGCTCGGTGATCTACGACTTCAAGGGCGACAACGCCTTTGACCAGTTCGGCCGAAGCGTCGGCGCGGCGGGCGACGTCAACAACGACGGCGTGCCGGACTTCCTCGTCGGGGCCGACCGCGGCGGTCCGCAGAGTGCCGGCTACGCCCGGCTGTTCCTGTCGAGTCTCATCGGCGACGCCAACGGCGACGGCCGGGTGAATCTGGCAGACTTCGGCATCCTCCGTGCCAACTTCGGCGGCCAGGGCAGCTTCGTGCAGGGCGACTTCAACCAGGACGGCACCATCAACCTCGCCGACTTCGGCCTGTTGCGGGCGAACTTCGGATCCGTCGTCTCCGCTACCGACCTGGTCATGGTCGACGCGTGGGCGGCGAGCGTTCCGGAACCGGCCGTGGCCTTGCTCGCTATGCCGGCGGGCCTGCTTCTTCGCCGGCGTCGCGCGGCACGTAGATGACGCCGTCATCCTCCGGCTGACGAGGCAGCGGTACCAGATCGAGCAGTTGCGCAAACCGCTCTGGCGCGACGGCCGGTCGCTTGGACAAGTTGCTCGGCGGCACGTCGTACACGACGAACGCGCCGCCGCTGTCGCGTAGGCCTCGACGCGAGCGTTCCAGCTCGTCGGCTTCGGGTTGCCAGTTCTCGCGCGGGACCGTCCATCGGACAGAAGCCGCCCCGGGCGGCAATCACTTTCGAGTGCTCGTCGTACGACGCCACCCAAGCGCCACGCGGCAGTGTCGCGATGAGCCGACGCGTCACAGGCGACGTCGACAGCCGAGGCATCGGCCCGAGCTCGTCGGCGCGACGTTCAAGCGCGAAGTGAACTGTGGCCAAGCCGTTGAAGCCGATCGGCAGCAGTGCGAGCAGCACGCCGGATGTTGCAATGGCGGCCTTGAGGTCCGCCCGCTCCGGCCTCCGTCGGAGGTCGTGCGTGACGCGGCTGATTAGAGAGACTCCGGCGATAATGCACAGCACCTGCACCGGCAACATCAGTCGGTAGTCGATGTCGCCCTCGTCGACGAGTGCTTTGACCAACAGCAAGAAGGCCAGGTAGCCCAGCGAGGCGACGAAGCACGTCGACACGATCCACGTCGGCCGATCGTCGGGTGCTGGTGATCGCTTGCCAATCCACGGCCAGGCAGAGGCGTGCCAGCTTCCGCGGGTTGCGGCAAAAGCACCTGCAACGCCTACCGCGGCAAGTACGACAGCCATTCGTAGGAGGAACTGCTGGTCCGGCGGGTCCGGCCAGAATCAGTCGAACGCCTGATCCGCAATGCCTGCGAGGTTGGCAGCGAGGATGTCGAACCGCTCGGCGATCGAGACGTCGAGCGTGCCGTCGCGACCCGTGGCGTCGCTGCCGAGCCGGGTGTTTCGCCAGATCCAGCCGATGACGAAGGCGAAGCCGATGCCGAAGGCGGTGGCCGCTTCGATGGCACGCCTTGGAAAGCCACGCACTCGCATCGGACCCATCAGCATCAAGAGCATCGGTACGCCAACGACCATCGACAGGCCGGCGTAGCGGGTGAGGTACGCCAGCCCCGCGAGCAGGCCTAGGACGCCGGGCGTCCACCACATCGGCTGGCGTACGTGCCGGGCCGTCAGCCAGATGGCAGTGAAGGTCAGCGTGACGAAGAGCGGCTCGGTCCAGACGTGGATGTAGTTCCGCAGGACCATCGGCTGCGCCGCAATCAACCAAGCCGTCGCGGCGGCCGGCCAGAAGGTGCGGGCGTTGTGGTCGTCATCTTCCAGCCGACGAAGTCGAACGTGTCGCGTGGCATCGGCCGTTGCTCCGGCGGCGAGGAGGACGGTCAGCCCTAGCAAGCCTGTGTTCATCACGCGGCTGACCGTGAGCACCGGCACACCCGTCACGCGAGAAGCACTGCCGAGGACGGCCGGGTAGAGCGGCGGCCACCAGGAGACCGGCTCGTACACCACACGACCTTCGACGACGGCAGACGTCGCCGAGCCGTGCCCGTCGCGGATGGAGTCGGCGGCGCGGGCGTACTGCAGGGAGTCTTTACTCGTCGCCGCGCCGTGCTTCGTGGCGGCCCATGCGAGCGACATCGCTGCGACAGCGGCAAGGGCGACCAGAACCAGTGGCAGCGTGCGACTCATGAACCTAGCCCGAAGCGGCCGCCTTGCCGGCGAGGTATCCGGTGGCCCAGGCCCACTGGAAGTTGAAGCCGCCGATGCGGCCGTCGACGTCGAGAATCTCGCCCGCCAGATGCAGGCCTGGCGTGACGCGGCTTCCCATCGTCTTCCAAGCGACTTCCGACAACGGCACGCCGCCTGCGGTGACTTCGGCATGGTTCCAGCCGCGGTCTTGCTCGACGGGTAGTTCCAGGGCGGTCAGCGCGTGGGCGAGCTTGCGGCGGTCGTCGCGACGAAGCTGTGCCAGCGGGACCGACCCGTCGATGCCGACGTGCCACATCGCTGCTTCCGACACCTTCTCCGGTAGCGGGGCCCGAGTGCTCACGCCGCCGCTGGCCCACTGCTTGAGGGTCGACCGCACCGGCAGTCGTGGCATCTTTTCGGCCATGTGGAGCAGCGTCTGCTCGACCGTCTCGAACCGCTCGTCGGGCAGCAGATTCAGGTACCACTTCACGTCGCGTCCGGCAGCCTTGTTGGCGAGCCAGTGCCGACTCGCGTCCATCGCCAGCGGACCGCTCAGGCCGAAGTGCGTCCAGAGGAGTGAGCCGCTCCGGCGATCGACCGGCTTGCCGTCGGAGGTGGTCGTGATCTCCGCCTCATGACTGATGCCGGCCAGGTCGCCGTGGAAGAAGTGTTGCTGAAGGGTCATCGAGACGAGCGCCGCGTGCGTGCCGCCGACGGTGTGTCCGAGGCCACGCGCCAGGACGTACCCGCCGCCGTCGCTGCCGGTCTTGGGCAGGCTGCGTCCGCCGGTGCACAGGACGATGCGGCCGCAGTGATGGCTGCCGGTGGGCGTGCGGACGACGAAGCCGTCGCCCTCCGGATCGACGGACGTGACACGTTGTTCCGTCAGCAGTTTTGCCCCGCGATCGGCAAGTCGGCCGAGCAAGGCGTCGAGGACGGTGCGGGCCTTGTCGGTCGTCGGGAAGAGCTTGCCCGTCGGTTCACGCTTGAGCTCGACGCCCATGTCGGCGAGCCAGTTGACGGTGTCGTCGACGGTGAAGCTCGCCAGGACGTTCTTGACAAAGTTGCGGGTGGCGGCGTTGTAGTCGCGGGCGTCGACCTGGTGGTGCGTGACGTTGCACCGCCCGCCTCCGGCGACGAGCAGCTTGGCCCCGACCATTCGGGCCCCGTCGAAGACAACGACGGTTGCTTCGGGATTGGCTTCTTTAGCGAAGATGCCCGCCGCCAGGCCTGCCGCCCCACCGCCGATGATGCCGACCGTCCATTCCTGCCGCGAGTCCATCGGCCGACGCTACGGCTCGCGGTTCCAGTCGACCGGCGCGCGGCTGTGATGCCGAACGGCGAGGATGGTGACGAGGCCGTCTGCGACGCGGTAGTAGATGCCGTACGGGTAGACCGGCAGGTTGCACCGCCGGACATCACCGGAGGCGATGGCGGAGCGGAACGGGGCTAGGCCGATCTCGTCGATCTGGTCATAGGTGAGTTCCACGAAGGAGCGGCCTCGATCGGCTGAGGCCTTCTCGTGGTACCAGGTGGCGGCATCCTTGATGTCGTTGGTCGCTCGCCTCCGAACGTCCACCTTCATCGCACGCTGCCTCCTCCACGATCGCACGCGACTCCGCTGGCGTGTGCCCCTTCGTCCTGCCCGACCTCAGATCCGCATCGGCTTGCATCAGCTCGGCGTAGAACGTCTCGGCATCCGGCCGCGGCTCGGTCGAGGCGGGCGGGTGCGGGATCTGCTCCTCCAGCGACGCCCGAAGGTCATCCACCATCTTCTGCCGTTGTGCTAGACGGCAGCGCCATCGCCTGTTGCGTCAGCCGATCCGCCGTCAGTTGCTCGGTCGCCATAAGAGCATTCTACAACAGGCTTCGTGCAGAACTACGACTTGACTCGCGGCACCCAGAACTCGACGCCCTGCCGCTTCAGCGCAGAATGCACCGCCTTCACGTGCGACGCGTCATGCGTTTCGAGCACGAGCGAAATGTCGACCCGCCCCACGTCCGGCGGGCCGAAGCTGCGGTCGTGGTAGACCTCCTTAACGCTCGCCCCCACCTCTTTCACAACCGACAGCAGGGACGACAGCGACCCGGCACGGTCGCTGACCCGGCACGTCAGCCGACACATCCGCCCGTCGGCGGCGAGGCCGCGTTCAATGATGCGGCCAAGCACCTGCACGTCGATGTTGCCGCCACACAAGATGATTGCCACCCGTTGACCCGCAAGGTCATCCCGCAAAGGCCCGGTCACCGCCGCGAGTGACGTCGCACCGCTGCCCTCGACCACCGCCTTCTCCAGTTCCAGCAGGTTCAGTACGGCCCGAGCCGTCGCGCTTTCGCCGACTTGCACGACGTCGTCGACCAGGTCGCGACATGCGGGCCACGCGTTCTCGCCGAGCCGCGGAATGGCCAGGCCATCGGCGATGCCGGGCTGGACGTCGATGTCGACAGGCCGCCCGGCTTCTCTTGCGGCGGTAAGCGTCGGGGCGGACTCGACCTCGACGCCGATGACTCGGCACTTGGGCCGACGAGACTTTACGGCCGTCGCGACGCCTGCAATGAGCCCGCCACCGCCCACGGGAACGACGATGGCATCGAGGTCCGGCACCTCTTCCAGAAGCTCCAGGCCGACGGTGCCTGCTCCGGCGATGACGGCCGGATCGTCGTACCCGTGGATGTAGAGCAGGCCGCGACTGGCGGAAAGCTCGTTGGCATGGGCACGAGCTTCTGCAAACGAATCGCCGTGCAAAAGGACGGTTGCGCCCAGAGATCGGCAGGTCGCGATCTTGACCAGCGGTGCCGTTTTCGGCATGACGACGGTGACCGGCAGGTCGAGTGCTCGGCCGTGGAAGGCGAGCGCTTGTGCGTGGTTCCCGGCGGATGCGGCAATCACGCCGCCGGCGGCCTGCTCGCGATAAAGAAGCAGAGCGTTCAGGGCACCGCGTTCCTTGAAGGAGCCGGTCGGATGGAGGTACTCCAGCTTGCAGAACAGGTCGCAGCCGGACAGGTCGCACAGCCGCCGAGAGTGATGCGTCGCGATCGGCCTCATGCCGGCGTCGCGAATCCTCGCCATCGCCGCATCAACGTCCGACGCGCTGATCGGACTGCCGGAGGTCGCTGAGGGTTGATCCACAGACGCATCGTAACGATGCCGCATTTGCTAGAAGACGACGTCTTCCGTCGCCCCCGTCAGCTCCTGAATCCGGAAGTCCGTCGGCAGGCCGTGCTGCTTGGCGACGTAGTCCTCGACCCGCTCCCGCACCGCATCAACCTTGATCCGCCGCGTTACGTCAGCGGCAAAGGCGTACGTGAGGAGGCGGCGGGCCGTCTCCGTGCTGACGCCGCGACTGTTGAGGTAAAAGACGCTGCCCTCGTCGAGCGGGCCGGTCGTGCTGCCGTGCGTGCACTTGACGTCATCCGCGTAAATCTCCAACGCCGGCTGACTCTGCATCGCCGCGTTATCGCTGAGAAGCAGGGTTCGGCTCGACTGCTTCGAATCCGTCCGCTGGGCCTTCTGGCCGACGAAGATCTGGCCCTTAAAGATGCCGGTGGCTTCGTCGTCGAGCACGTGCTTGTACAGCTCGAAACTCGGGCAATCCGGCTCCTGGTGGTCGAGCAAAGTGTGGTTGTCGACGTGCTGCTTGCCGGTCAGAATCGACACGCCCGACAGCGTCGCGTCCGCCCGCTGGCCGTTCATGTGGACGTTCAGATCGTTCCGCGTCAGCCGACTGCCGATCGTCGAGTTGTGGTCGACGAAGACGGTGTTCTTGCCGATGTCGACTTCCATCGTCGCGATGTGCAAGCCGTCGCGACCCTCGGCGTTGAGCTTGTTGTGATCAATGTGACAGTCGTCGCCGGCCACGATCTCCGTGACCGCGTTCTTGAGGTACGTCGTGCCCTCGGGCCCAACGAAGGTCTCGACGATCGAGCACTGCGACCGGTCCCCCGCTACGACGAGCAGCCGCGGATAATCGACGGCCGGATCCTCCGTCGCCGTCTTGCCCGTGCTGATCGACAGCACGTGAATCGGCTGCTCGACGACCTGCTTGTCCGGCACGAAGATGAACACGCCACCACCCAGAAAGGCGGTGTTGAGCGCGACGAACGGGTTCGTCTCCACGTCCGCCTGACGCGCCAGCTCCTTCTGGATGACCGGGAAGTGGTTTGCCGCCCCAAACAGATCACCCACGACCAGATCCGACGGCAGATCGCCGATCGTGCTGAGCGTCTCGCTGAACCGCCCGTCGACCATCACCAGCGTCGCCACGCACCCGTCAAACGCGTACTCGTCCACGAACGCCTTCGCGACCGCCTCGTCGCCGGTGCCGAGGGCGAACGTCCCATTCGTCGCCGCCCGGATGTTCGTGTACCGGAACGCCTCCTCCCGCTTGCCGGGGAAGCCCTTCTTTTCAAACACCCGCACCGCCCGCTCCCGCAAATCCTTCACCCAATCCGGCCCAACCGCCTCCTTGGCAAAAATATGCGCCGCCTCCAGATGCACCCGCTTCGCCTCCGACGGCACCGCCGCCGGCACGGCCAGCGGTCTTCACAGGCGCATCGTCAGCCAACTTCGCGGCCTCATCCGGGATCGTCTTCTCGAAACTCACGCGACACCTTAGGGGCCCGTTCGGCCGAGGCTTCAAGACCAGTGACGTCGAAGCCCGCCCCGCCTCACGATCAAGCATGGCGGATCCGTGGGCCATTGCGTACGACATCGACAACGGCGAAACGGAAGCCGCCCCGTCGGCACGACGACCGTCTACATCCGCACCTGCCTCGCCGCCCCTCACCCGCGGCTTCGCAATCCTCACAAACCTCACGAAACTCAGCATCTACACGATGCTCGAGGGCGACGACGCTCTCGTCACCGTTGTCCGGGCACTCGATGCCTTTTCGCTCCTGCCCGAGCGTTAGCACATCAAGCGTCTGCACATCTTCAAGAGCGAAAGGGCGCTGGACGACGCACTGCCGGTCGTCGACAACCGCAAATCGGAACCCGCACCGGGCGAGAAGAGTGACGCGTAGTCGACCTCCCAATCCGTCCGCCTCCTACTATGCTGCAGCCGTGTCCGCCATCGCTCCTCCCGAGGAGCCGTCGCGTCTTGCCCGCGACATCGACGTCCCGGCTGACCTCGTCCCGCACTTCGAAGCCGTCCGACTTGTAGCGGCGCATGACCGGTTGTAGGTTTCTCGCGACCTGATCGATGGCCTGTGTGTCGGGACGTTCCCGCGACGCAGTGGTTCAACTTAGAGAAGGGGTAGATAAATGAAGACTTACCAACTGATGTCCGGGATCGCCGGACTTGACCGCTATTGCACTGGCAACGCCAGCATTCGCCGACTTCACCTACGAGGTCGAGCAGGTCGGTGCCGACGTCGTTATTAACGGCTCGGGCAGCGTCGATCTGACGGGCCTGACGCCCGGCACCTTGTTCTTCGGCCCGCCCGATCCCACCGTCCTTCCGAGCATCGCGCTCATCGTTACGGGGACGCTCGATCCGGATGGCCTGCTGTTCATCGATAACGATGCAGTGGGCACGCCCTTCGGCGACGCCGGCGGGTTCCCGGAGCCCGATGTCAACACGCAGCCGAACCAGGACGACTATTTCGGAATCGCCCAGCGCATCTTCGGCGGCCTGAGCGTGTACGTGCCGAGCGGCTACACGTCGGGTTCGTCGCTGGCAACGTCGGACGTCTACAGCGACACCACGCTGGCCGAACTTGGCTTCTTCGACTCCGGCTCGTACACCACGACTTTGACCAATGGCACGGACATCACCGTGAGCATCGTCCCCGAACCCGCCTCGGCAGCGCTGGCCGTCCCCGCTGCCCTCGTACTTCTGCGGCGACGGCGTCAGGCATAGCGGCAAGACGGAACCGTTAAGGCGACAGTCGCTTGTCCAGCAGGTCCAACTCTGCTGCGGCCGACTCGGCTTGAAAGCAGACGGCAAGCAACGGGGTCAGGCGTCAATGAGACACCTGACTCCGTTTTTCTAAATCGTTAGAAAACGCCGCAGGTACGTCGGTCGTGCTTCATCACGAAAGTCGACAGGGCTCTAGCGTCCGCTTGCCGGAGTGGCAGGACCGGTCGGCGGCGTAGAGGGATCCCATTAATGACCTGATCCCATTCGCGACCTCATGCCAAAGCACCAAGATCGCCTCTCGTAATTGCGGGCAGGTTTTGCGTGATCTTCTCGGCGGGCCAATCCCACCAAGCGAGGGCGAGGAGGCGGTCGATCGTTGCGTCGTCAAAGCGGCGGCGGACTTCGCGGGCGGGGTTGCCGGCGACGATGGCGTAGGGGCGGACGTCCTTCGTCACGACGCTGCCGGCCCCGATGACCGCCCCGCTCCCGATGTGGACGCCGGGGAGGATCATCGCGTCGTAGCCGAGCCAGACGTCGTGGCCGATGACGGTGTCGCCTTTGTGCGGGAACCTGGGCGGGCGGGAGTGGTCCCAGCCGTTGGCGAAGATGAAGAAGGGGTAGGTGGAGAGGCCGTTGGCGGCGTGGTTGCCGCCGTTCATGAGGAAGCGGACGCCGCGGGCGATGGCGCAGAACTTGCCGATGACGAGCTTGTCGCCGACGAAGTCGAAGAGGTAGAGAACGTCCTCGAGGAACTGCTCGTGGCCCGTGGGGTGGGGGTTGTCGTAGTAGGTGTAGTCGCCGATCTCGATCTGCGGGTGGTCGATGACGTTGTTGAGGAACGTGATCTGCTCGAAGCCCGGCATCGGGTGTGGAGTCCGCGGATCGGGGCCGTTGGGCATTGGGTGAGCTTACGAACAGGTGCCACTGCAAGATCGCAGTGGCACCACGGGGCGGTATCGACCTTTACGGAATCTAAGCCACCGCGACTTCGCGTTCGAACTCTTCGTAGCCCTCGGCTTCGAGGTGGTCGGCGAGCTCGGGGCCGCCGGTTTTGACGATGCGGCCGTCGATCATGACGTGGACGTAGTCGGGCTTGAGGTACTCGAGCAGCCGCTTGTAGTGCGTGACGACGAGCATCGACCGCTTGCCGTCGCGCAGGGCGTTGGCCCCTTCGGCGACGATCTTGAGGGCGTCGATGTCGAGGCCGGAGTCGGTCTCGTCCATGATGCAGAAGGCGGGGTCGCAGACGAGCATCTGGAAGACCTCGTTCCGCTTCTTCTCGCCGCCGGAGAAGCCTTCGTTGACGGCCCGCTGCATGAAGCTGGGGTCCATCTTGAGGGCCGTCATCTTCTGGCGGACCATCTTGATGAACTCGGCCGCCGACAGCTCGGGCTTGCCCTGGTGCTTGCGGATCTCGTTGACGGCCGCGCGGAGGAAGTAGCTCGTCGAGACGCCGGGAATTTCGACCGGGTACTGGAAGGCGATGAACATGCCCTCGCGGGCGCGTTCCTCGGTCGAGAGCTCCAGCAGGTCCTGATCGCGGTAGCTGATCGAGCCGCCGGTGACTTCGTAGGACTCCTTGCCCATGAGCACCTGCGACAGCGTGCGACTTGCCGCTGCCGTTCTTGCCCATGATGGCGTGGACTTCGCCCTCGTTCATGGTGAGGTTGACGCCCTTGAGGATTTCACGGCCGGGGACTTCGGCGTGGAGGTCTTTGATTTCGAGGAGTGGCATTATCAGAAGATTTAGCTGCGTTGACACGGCGTCTCATCAGAGTGGACCGAGTCTGAGGAACCAGCAGATCCGGAAGAAGACGAAGGCGATAAGCGCGCCCCGTCTGTCCAGGAGCAACGCAACGCGCAAGCACTGCCCCGAGGCAGCCGACGATCAGTAGGAGTCACGCTCATGACGCGCCATGAAGTGCTGAGCAGGCGAAGCAGGCCAGCTGCAGAACGAGCGAGTCGTCTCGCCGATCATGCGGCAGCGGCTCCTTCGCGGCTCGACGGGTCTGGATCGGACGATTCTGGCAACGTCACCGTTGAAACTGGGATACACGAACTTGGACCGGGTCCGGAAGCGGGTCCCGGTCGGGTCGTTGTCCTGATCCGTCAGCATGTCGAATCCATGGCTTCTTGGCGACCTCCTGATCGTGTCGCCATCGCCTTGCACCACGGCCCCACTCTGGGAGCGACGATGTAGCAGTCGGACTCGTCGTCCCATTGAATCAACGATGAGCATATCGACGGCTTCGTCTCCACGTTCCTTTCGGCGTGCAGATGTCTGTCGTAGACCGACTGGACACAGCGACCTCCTCGCATCTGCATCGCGTCCGCTTCCGTCTGTGGCACCGAGCTGGTCACAGTCCGTCGCAGCCTGTGATGCACAGCGGAATGACTGCCCTTGCCGCCGCACGACTAGCACGATCGAGCCTTCGAAGCAGTCGCATGGGGCTTGAACGAGAACATTCTCGTGCATCTCAGCCGACCGAGCCCTTCAGCGACTCACTTCAAGCAACGCCTTGGCCTCCACCGCGAACTCCATCGGCAGCTCCGCGAAGACCTCCTTGCAGAAGCCGTTGACGATCATGTTGACCGCGTCGTCCAGCTCGATGCCGCGGCTGGCGCAGTAGAAGAGCTGTTCTTCGCCGATCTTGCTCGTGCTGGCCTCGTGTTCGACCTTGGCCGACGGGTTGCGGACGTCGATGTACGGCTCGGTGTGGGCGCCGCACTGGTCGCCCAGGAGCAGGCTGTCGCACTGGGTGAAGTTGCGGGCGTTGTCGGCCTTCTTGTTGACCTGGACGAGGCCGCGGTAGGTGTTGTTGCCGCGCATGGCGAGATGCCCTTGGAGATGATCGTGGACTTGGTGTCACGGCCGATGTGGATCATCTTCGTGCCGGTGTCGGCGATCTGGCGCTTGCTGCTGACGGCGACGCTGTAGAACTCGCCCTGGCTGCGGTCGCCCTGCAGGATGACGCTGGGGTACTTCCAGGTGATGGCGGAGCCGGTTTCGACCTGGGTCCAGGAGATCTTGGCGTCTTCCATGGCCTTGCCACGCTTGGTGACGAAGTTGTAGATGCCGCCCTTGCCTTCGTCGTCGCCGGGGTACCAGTTCTGGACGGTGCTGTACTTGATGTCGGCACCCTTGAGGGCGATCGAGCTCGACGACAGGCGGCGTGGAGCTGGTTCTCGTCGCGCATCGGCGCGGTGCAGCCTTCGAGGTAGCTGACCTTCGCCCCTTCGTCGGCGATGATGAGCGTCCGTTCGAATTGGCCCGTGTTCTGGGCGTTGATGCGGAAATAGGTCGACAGCTCCATCGGGCAGTCGACGCCCTTGGGGATGTAGACGAACGACCCGTCGGTGAAGACGGCACTGTTGAGCGTCGCGTAGTAGTTGTCGCGATAGGGGATGACGCTGCCGAGGTACTTCTTGACAAGCTCCGGGTGCTCGCGGGCGGCCTCGCCGAAGGACATGAAGATGACGCCGGCCTTCTTCAGCTCCTTCTGGAAGGTCGTCTTGACGCTCACGCTGTCGAAGACGGCATCGACGGCGACGCCCCGCTTGGTCATCTCTTTGACGACGTCGTCGCCATCCGTCTTCTCCGCATCTTCAACGCCTAGGAGTGCCTTCCGCTCGTCCAGCGGGATGCCGAGCTTGTCGTAGACGGCCAGCAGCTCGGGGTCGACCTCGTCGAGGCTCTTGTACTTGGCCTTCTTGGGGGCCGAGTAGTAGCGGGTGGCCTGGTAGTCGATCGGGTCGTAGTGGAGCTTGCCCCAGTGGTGCGGCTCTTCCATCGTCTGCCAGACGCGGAAGGCTTTGAGCCGCCATTCGAGCAGCCACTCGGGCTCTTCCTTTTTGGCGCTGATGAAGCGGACGGTGTCTTCGTTCAGGCCGATGGGGGCTTCGTCGGCTTCGATGTCGCTGACGAAGCCGTACTTGTACTCCCGATTGGCGAGTTCTTCGATTTCTTGGTCGGTCGTCGGCACGGGGCAGTCTATGCAGAAACGCCCGGCCTTGTGCAGGCCGGGCGTTCAAAGTTCGCAGGAAGTTCGTGCTTCAGGCGGTGAAGCTGCTGCCACAGCCGCAGGTGCTGGTGGCATTCGGGTTCTTGAAGACGAACCCGGTGTGCAGGCCCTCGCCGTGGAAACCGACCTCGACGCCCTCGAGGTAGAGCAGGCTCCGCTCGTCGCAGACGAGGCGGATGTTCTGGCTTTCCATGACCTCTTCGCCCTCTTCAGGGCCGTCGTCGAGTTCGACGAGGTCGAGGGTGTACTGGAAGCCGCTGCAACCGCCGCCCTTAACGCCGACGCGGAGGTACGTTTTGGCTTCGTCGAGCTCCTGATCCTTGATGTACTCGCGGATCTCGTCAGCCGCCGGCCCGGTCAGGCTGACGGGAGAGGTGGCGGTGTCGGTGCGGTCGAGGGTGGCGGTGTCGCTCATGTCTTTCCTTACGTCTTCGAACGGTCAGAGGTCGATCCAGTATACACGCCCGGCCGCGACGGTGTCGCAAGATGGAAAAGGCTATCGGCGACCACGCAACGGCGCCTTGCCGACGCTGCGGCGACGCCTCGGCGGGCCAGACGGCTCAGGCTTCGTTTCAACGACTTCCGGCTCGGCCGACGCGGCCTCGGCTTCGGCCATCTCGTCGGCGGAAAGCCGCTTGACGTCACGCGATTGCCCGGCGAATCCTTCGATGTCGCCACGCGGAATCTCCATGTTGATGAGCATCTCGATCCGCGTCAGCTCTTGGCCCTGATCGGGCGTGACGAACGTGTAGGCCTTGCCCTCGGTACCCATCCGCGCGGTCCGGCCGATGCGGTGAACGTACGCCTCGGGGTCTTCCGGCACGTCGTAATTGATGATGTGCGAGACGCCCCGCACGTCGATGCCGCGGCTGGCGAGGTCGGTGGCGACCAGGACGTCGAACTTCCGGTCGCGGAAGCCCTTCATGACCTTCTCCCGCTTCGACTGGTTCAGGTTGCCGTGGATCTCCTGCACGTCGATGCCGGCGGCGGTCAGCTTCTTCGTGAGCTTCTCGGCCCCGCGCTTCGTCCGCGTGAAGACGATCGCGAGTTCCGGGTCTTCGCTCTTGAGCAAGGCCAGAATCAGGTCGCCCTTGTCGTAGCCGCTGACGGGCACGTGGTACTGCTCGACGAGCTCGACCGTCGGCGACTCGTCGGCACCGGTGGCGATGAGCTTCTTGACGTCGTCTTCCCGCATGTACGTGCGGGCGAGCTTCTCGATGTCCTTGGAGATCGTGGCCGAGACGAACATCGTCTGCAGCTCGTCGTCGGGCAGCTCCGGGACGCCCTTCTCGTCGCCGGCGTCGGCGTAGTCGGGCTGGATCTTGATGCCGTAGACCTCGCGAACGCGGTTGCGGATGTCCAGGCCGTCGTTGATGTTCTTGAGGATTCGGCGGATGTCTTCGCGGAAGCCGATGTCGAGCATCCGGTCGACCTCGTCGAGGACGACGAACCGCATGTTGCAGAAGTCGAGGACGCGACGCTCGATCAGGTCCATCACCCGGCCCGGCGTGCCGACGATGATCTCGGGCGAGTGCTTGAGGGCCTGCATCTGCTTGGCGATGCGGTCGCCGCCGTAGCAGCAGGCGATGCGGAGCTTGGTGTGCTTGGCGAGCATCGTCAGCTCCGCCTCGACCTGGACGGCCAGCTCACGGGTCGGCACGAGGATGAGGGCCTGCGTCGCGTAGCCGTAGACGGCCTCGCAGAGGACCGGAATCCCGAACGCGGCCGTCTTCCCGGTGCCGGTGCGGGCTTGTCCGAGGATGTCGTGCCCGTCCAGAGCGGGCGGAATCATCAGCGCTTGGATCTCGCTGGGCTTTTCAAAGCCGGCGTCGGCGAGGCTGCGGAGGACGTCGAGGTCAACGCCGAGTTTCTTGAAAGCTTCTGGAAGGGGCGGGTGTTTGGCCTTGTCGGTCATACGAATCGGTTCACTCGGTTCGGGCTGTCGTTGCGGCCGGACGGAGGAACTCGTCGCGCCGCGCGTCGCACGCAGTCGTGCACATCGCGGCGGAGACTAGGAACGTCCCGCCGCCGAAGCCGACGTGAGGCCGGTCAACGCGCCCGGACCACTACGCGCGGACCCGCTCGAGCAGCGCCTTCAAGTGCGGCACCTTCGTCCCGCAGCACCCACCGACGATGTTGACACCAAAGTCATCGACGAACCGACCCACGCCCGCCGCGAAATCGTGCGGCTGAAGCGGAAAGTGGCTCTGGCCGTCGACCATCACCGGCAGACCCGCGTTGGGCAGCACGCTCACCGAGCCCGGCCAGTTGGTGGCGATGGTTCGGACCGCCTCGGCTAACTCCTGCGGGCCGTAGGCGCAGTTGACGCCCAGAACGTCAATGTCTCCGCTCTCGAAGTACGGCACGAACGTGGCGGCGAAGGTTTCCGGATCCGGACCCGTCAGCATGTTGGCCCCGTTGTTCAGGTCGAAGCTGGCCTGAACCATGACCGGCACCTTTCGGCCGGTGTCTTTGAACGCACGCCTGGCCGCGGCGACGAAGATCTTGATCTGCAGCAGGTCTTGGACCGTCTCCGACAACAGCACGTCCGCCCCGCCGTCGAGCAGGCCCTTGACGTTGTCGTAGTAGCTGGCCTCCATCGTGTCCCAGTCGGTGTTGCCGAAGCTGGCGATCTTGGTGCCCGGGCCGACGCTGCCGATGGCGTAGCGGGGGCGATCGGGCGTCTCGAACTCGTCGCAGGCCGCCCGGGCGATCTCGGCGGCGAGCTTGCTGACCTCGTACGCCTTGTCCTCCATCTCCGCCTCGGCCATGACGATCCGGTTGCCGCCGAAGCTGTTGGTCTCTACCCCATCACAGCCGGCCTCTAGGAAGGTTCTGTGGATGTCACCGATGACGTCGGGCCTGGAGAAGTTGAGCACCTCGCTCATGTTCTCCTGGCCCATCCAGTCCTTGTCGAGATCGAGGTCGATCTCCTGCAGCGCGCTGCCCATGGCCCCGTCCAGCACGACGACTCGTTCGGCAACCAGGTCGAGAAACGGCTTGCGGTCAGGCATGTTGCACCGTAGCGCCGCTCCATAGGGTGACGCCCGATGGACGTCTTGCTCAATGCAGAAGCGTGGTTGCCGCTATGGGTGCGGTTCGGACTTGGCTTCGTCCTGCTCATCGGCGGGGCCGAGGGGCTGGTGCGTGGGGCATCCCGACTCGCTGCCGGCATGGGCGTGCCGCCGCTGGTGGTGGGGCTAACCGTCATCGCGTTCGGCACCAGCGCCCCGGAACTGGCGGTCAGCGTGGGCGGCACGCTCAGCGGCAACTCGGGCGTGGCGGTGGGCAACGTCGTCGGCAGCAACATCATGAACGTGCTGCTGGTCCTGGGCGGCTCTGCCATCATCGCGCCGCTCATGGTCAAGGACCAACTCGTCCGCCTCGACGTGCCGTTGATGATCGTCGCGAGCCTCGGCGTCTGGCTGATGGCCGCCAACGGCGTCGTGGGGCGTTACGAGGGCATGATCCTGTTTGCGGCCCTGCTGGTCTATCTGCTGGTTGTCTACCAGAGCGTCCGCCGGGGCAAGGCCGCGGCGGTGACGGTGGAGGTCGGTGAGGGCGAAGATCCCTCGTCGCTGTCGGCCGGCATCGTGATCAAGAGCCTGGCGCTCCTGCTGCTGGGCCTCTTGGGGTTGGCTGTTGGAGCACGTTGGCTGGTCGACGGCGCCGTCGTTGCGGCAGAGCGGGCCGGGGTGAGCGAGCTGGTCATCGGCCTGACCGTCGTGGCGATCGGGACGAGCTTGCCCGAGATCGCGACGAGCCTGCTCGCCGCCTTCCGTGGGCAGCGAGATCTTGCCGTCGGCAACGTCGTCGGGAGCAACCTGTTCAACCTGCTGTGCGTGCTGGGCCTGACGGCTGCGGTGTCGCCGGAGGGCGTGGCGGTGGAGCGAGCCGCCGTTGCCTTCGACCTGCCCGTCATGACCGCCGTCGCCTTCGTGTGTTTGCCGATCTTCGTGACGGGCGGGCGTGTCAGCCGGGGCGAGGGGCTGTTGCTGGTCGGCTACTTCATCGCGTACCTGGGCTACGTGCTGCTGGACGCTTCGGGGCACGACGCGATGCTCGGGTCGTTCAGTTGGGTGATGCTCGCGTTCGTCGTTCCGCTGACGGCTGTCGGTTTGCTGGGCACGGTGGTCGTCACGGCCAAGCACCGGCTGCGCCGGAAGCGTCGGCTTCATGCACTGCGGGCATCTCGGCCGTAAGCTGCCGACATGCTGCCGACGTTTGAAAGTGATGTGGCCAAGTACTTCTGGTTTGTCCTGCTCGGGGCGGCGGCGATCATTTTGCTGTTCCTCGGGTACAAAATCGGTCGCTGGCTCGGCGTCGGGAGCCAGAAGAAGGCGATGCACACCAAGGAAGAAGAGCTCTTCAGCGCCCAACGCGGCTTCAAGCAGGTCTACGACCAGGAGCTCGATCAGCTCAAAGTCGACAACGAAACACTGCGGGCCGACAAGGAGACGCTGATGACCCGCGTCGAGGAGTACCGCCGCAAGGCCGCGGGCTACGGAGGGCTCTTCAACTCCGGCGGCAAGAAAGAAGACGCGATGTACGCCCTTCTGCTCGAGAACGAGGCGCTCGAGGAAGCACTCTTCACGCAGAACGACAAGCTCCGCATGGAGCGCACCGATGCCGTCAAGGAACAGCTCCGAGCTGCCAGCTACCGCCGAGTGCTCATGAGCCAGCTCATGGAAGACGGCAAGATCACCGACACCGCCCGGCAGATCGTCGGCGACGGCGGCGAACCGAATCGGCAGCTCCCCGGCGGCTCGGATTCGGCTCAGCCGAAGTCATGACGGCTTCGTGCCGACGTAGATCACCGCAATGCCGAAGGTCAACGGCGACTGCGTGACGTCGACGAAGCCCGCTTCCTCCAGCTCAGACTGCATGACCTGTCGCGGCTTGAAGGTCTCGACGCTGCTGGCCAGGTAGCGATACGCGCCGGTCTTGTCCCGGGCGACGGCCGAGGCGAGCCGCGTGAGGATGTGGTTGAAGTAGAAGTCGTACCCGGTCCGGATCAGCTTGTTGGTGGGCTTGCTGAACTCCAGGACGACGACGCGTCCGCCGGGCCGAAGGACGCGGAAGAACTCGCCGTAGGCCGTCCGCGAGTCACCGACGTTTCGAATGCCGAAGGCGATCGAGACGACATCGGCCGAAGTGTTTTCAAGCGGCAGTCGCTGGGCATCACCCGCCGCGTACGTCGCCCCGCCGCCCGTCTTGCGGACGGCCGGCGGGAGCATTTCGTGGGTGTAATCGAGCCCGATTACAGGTGTGGCGTCGCCCAGCTTTGCGAGCGACTTGGCGTAGAGGATGGTGAGGTCGCCCGTGCCACAGGCGACGTCGACGACGCGGTCGCCTTGCGTCAGCCGCGAGAGCTTGACGGCCTTTCTTCGCCACGACTGATCGATGCCCATCGACCAGAGGCGGTTGTTGAGGTCGTAGCTGGGAGCGATGGCCGCGAACATGTCGCGGACGCGGCGCTGCTTGTCGGCCTCGGCATGCGGATCGCGCAGCGTCCGAGCATCCCAGATGACGCGGTCGTTCGGCACGCGACGACCGTACGTCGCCGGGCTCTACACGCCGCTTTCAATAGCAGGCCGCAAAGGCGGCTCCGCAGATCGGCTCCGTCCGGCCGCTAACCTTGCGCGAGATGTCGAGCGTGTCCCTGATGCCTGCTGACGACAACCGCCTCGGAGGATGGGCCGCTTTGTCGGCGTTTGCGGCGGACATCAAGCTGTCGCACAGCGTCTTTGCCCTGCCGTTCGCCTTGCTGGCGGCGACGTTGGCCGCGTTGGAGTCGACCCGTGGCGAGGACTGGGGCGTGTGGAGCTTCGTCTTCGTGCTCGTCTGCATGGTCGGCGCCCGCACGGCCGCGATGGGGGCGAATCGACTGCTGGATGCGGAGGTGGATGCCCTGAACCCACGGACAAAGCAGCGGGCGGTACCGGCGGGGAGGTTGAGCCGCGGGTATGTGCTGGTGTCGGTAACTGTTGCGTCGGTGGTGTTCCTGCTCGGGTGCGTCGGGTTCGGGCTCGTCTACGGCAACTGGTTGCCCGCGATGCTGGGGCCGATCGTGTTGGCGGTGTTGTGCGGCTATCCGCTGATGAAGCGGTACACGAGCTTGTGCCACTACTACCTCGGGTTCTGCCTGGCCCTGGCCCCGCCTTGTGCGCTGGATTGCCGTCGCCGGAGCGCTGCCGATCGAGCCATTGCTGATGGCCGGTGCGGTCCTGTTGTGGACGGCGGGGTTCGATGTCATCTACGCCACCGCCGACCTCGACGCCGATCGGGAGCACGGCATTCACAGCGTCCCGGCACGGTTCGGCCTTGTCGGCGGGCTTTGGATCAGCCGGGTGACCCATGTGGCAAGTGTGCTGTTTCTGATGCTGCTGGGATTGGCGTCGCCGGTGCTGGGGGCGATCTGGTTCGGAGCGGTTGCTGCGGTCGCGGTGCTGTTGGTGGTAGAGCATCGTCTGGTTCGGCCCGACGACTTGTCGAAGGTGGGGCTTGCGTTTTTCACGATGAACGGCGTCATCAGCGTGCTCCTCGGTGCGGCCGGCGTTGCGGACGCTCTTATTTAGCGGCGGGAATAAAAACAGGTGTTTGCAAACGAGTGTTTGCCGGCTTAGCCTGCCAACGATGCTTCATGGCTTCTCCTGCACGTGCAACTCCAGACGACGGCGACGTTCGTGGTCGCCTTCTGGAGGCCGCGGGGGAAGAGTTTGCCCGCAGCGGCTTCGAAAACGCCAGCGTCCGCAGCATGTGCGACCGAGCCGGGGCGAATGTCTCGGCGGTCAAGTACCACTTCGGCAGCAAGCAGGGCCTCTATGCCGCGGTGTGGCAGGCGACGGTCCAGCGGACCATGAGCCATCGCTGCGTGCCGGAGTTCGAGCCGGCGCATCAGGACCCACGCGATGCTCTTGCGCAGTTCGTCGATTGGTTCACCGAGCTGATGCTTTACAAGGACGCCTGCGTCAATGTCCCGCTGGGGCACCTGATCAGTCACGAGATGATCAATCCGACCGAGGGCGGCATCGACCTGTTCCTCGAAAAGTGCGTCCAGCCGATGCACAAACAACTGCGGGCGACGGTGCGGGCCATCGTCGGGCCGGAGACGAACGAGCTGACGGTTCGGCGATTGGCGAACAACGTCATCGCCATGTGCACGCACCCGCACCAGAGCAGGCGGATTCACGAGAGCACCGGAGCCGCGGTGCCACGCAGCAAGCCGGCCATCGGCAAGCTGGCCAGGCAGATCACGATTTTTGCTATAGCCGGCATGGAAGCCGTCGCGGCCCAAGAGGCCGCGGACGACTGACACGACCTACCCCAACTCAATGACGTCGCCAAAGAAGAACCGACCCGCTAGCGGGTCGCGTCCGTGGTTGCCATGGCTCGCCCGAGCAGGTGTCTTGCTGCTCTGCGTCGGCCTGCTCTTCGGAGCGATGGCACTTCGCGACGCCACCAACGAAGGGCAAGCCGCCCGCGCGGAGACACGGTCCGTCGCGCCGCTGTTGGTCCGGGTGATGCCCGTCGATCCTTCCGACGGTTACGACAACATCCGCACGTTCGTCGGCCGAGTCGAAGCGGCCCGGGAGACGATGGCCTCTTTCGAGCTTCAAGGCCTCGCGGTGGAAGTCGGTCCCGATGCGGGTGACCTCGTGAGCGAAGGTGATGTGCTGGCCAAGCTCGACACGTCCCGGCTGAAGGCGACGGAGAATGAGTTACTCGCCCGCCTTAAACAGTCTCAGGCCGATGTCGCCTTGGCGAAGCAGACCTTCTCACGGACCCGAGAGGCTCGCGAACTCGACGCTGTCGCGCAGCAGGCACTCGATGACGCCCAACGGCAACTCGACACCGCCAACGCCGCCGTCGAGGTGGCCGAGGCGTCGCTGGAAGGCGTGCGGGTCGACCTGAAGAAGTCGACACTCGTCGCACCCTTCGATGCCATCGTGGCCGAGCGACGGATCGACGAAGGTGCGGTCGTCAGCCCGGGGCAGGTCGCCTTCGAGTTGCTCGACCGCCAGTCGCCCGAGGCACGCATTGGGTTGGCCGGTCCTGCTGTTCGGCACGTGAAGTCGGGAGACGAACGCGTCGTCACGATCAACGGCGAATACGTCCAGGCACGCGTTCGGTCGATTCTGCCGACCGTCGGCAACGCCCGGACGACGGAAGCGGTGCTCGTGCTGGATCGTCCGCTCGACGGCATCCGCGTCGGCGACATGGCGACGCTGGCCGTCGAGTCTCGCGTCGAAGAGGTCGGCTTCTCCCTTCCCGTCGATGCCATCACCGAAGGCGTCCGAGGCTTGTGGGCCTGCTACGTGGCGGAGCCGGCGGGGGATTTGGAGGATGGTGCCACGCACGTCCTGGCTCGCCGGGACCTGCAACTTTTGCGGGCCGACGGCGAGTTCGTCTACGTCCGCGGGACGCTCGCGTCGGATGAACTCGTCGCGGTCGATGGGATCCACAAGCTCACGCCGGGCCTGCCCGTGCGCATCGAGGAGGTGACTCGATGAGCGACGAACCTGCACCGACCGACGGCATTTCGACGCTCTTTTTCCGCAACCGGTACCTCCTTTGGCTGACCATCGCCGTCCTGATCGCGACGGGAACGCTCGCGACGATGTCGCTGCCGGTGATGGAAGATCCGATCATCGTGCGCCGAAACCCGCTGGTCGTGACGGCGGTGCCGGGGTCGAGTGCGGAGCGGGTGGAGTCGCTCGTCACGGAGAAGCTCGAGCAGGAGCTTCGCGAGATCCCGGAAGTCAAGACGGTCACGTCGACCAGCCGCACCGGCGTGTCGATCGTGTCGATCGAGCTGCAAGACGCGGTCGTTGCGGGTGAAAACGAGCGGCTGTTCAGCCAAATCCGCGACAAGCTGAGCGAGGCCGAGCGGCAGTTCCCGCCGGAGGCGTCGTCGCCCGTCCTCGAAGACCAACGCGGCGCGACGGCCTACACGATGATCGCCAGCTTCTCGTGGCAGGCGGAGGGCGAGCCCGATCTCGGCATCTTGGGCCGACATGCAGACGCACTGTCCGACCGGCTTCGCAACGTGCCGGGGACGCAGATCGTCGACCTGTTCGGCGAGCCTGAAGAAGAGATCGCCGTCGTGGTCGATGACGAAGAGCTGGCCGTGCTGGGCCTCGACTCGACGGCCGTCGCACGCGCGACGGTGCAGGCGGATGCGAAGGTGCCGGCGGGTGTCTTCCGCGACGGGGACGACTCGTTTCCTGTAGAGGTGACCGGTGCGCTCGATTCGACGAGACGCATCGCCCAGGTGCCGTTGATCCGCGGCGACGACGGCACGGTCCTGCGTGTCGGCGACGTCGCGCTTGTAAGCAAGGGCGTTCGCGATCCGCCCGCGGAGATCGCGATGACCGACGGCCGGCGGACCATCCTCGTCGCCGCCCGCATGGGCCGTGGGCAACGGGTCACCGCCTGGGCAGAACAAGCTCGCAAAGTTGTCGAAGACTACCAACAGACCCTCGGCGGAGGCGTCGGGCTGGAGGTCTCGTTCGATCAGAGCGTCTACACGGTCGACCGGCTGCGGGAACTCGTCGGCAACCTGTTGCTCGGGTGCCTCGTTGTCGTTCTCGTCATCTTCGTCTTCATGGGGTGGCGGTCTTCGTTGATCGTCGGGGCGACGCTGCCGCTGGTCTCGGCGTCGGTGCTGTTCGCCCTGCTGCTGACCGGCGGCGAGCTGCACCAAATGAGCATCTTCGGGATGATCATCGCTTTGGGCTTGTTGATCGATAACGGCATCGTGGTGACTGACGAAGTCAACCAACACCTGGCCCGTGGCGACTCTCGCATCGAAGCGGTCGCGTCGGTCGTCCGAATCTACTTCGCGCCGCTGCTGGCCAGCACACTGACGACGGTTTTGGCCTTTGCCCCGATTGCGCTGTTGCCGGGCAGCGGCGGCGACTTCGTCGGCGGGATCGCGATCAGCGTGATCCTCGCCATCGCCAGCTCCTTTGTCGTCGCGATGACGATCATCGTCACGCTCTCGGGCCTCTTCGCCGCAAAACCGCTGCCGGAAGACCGCCGGCCGTCGATGGTGCGCCGCTGGCTCCGCAACGGTATTCAAAGCGATGCCGTCACCCGGCAGTACCGGCGACTGCTGGGGGCGATCGTCGCCTTTCCGGTGACCGCGTGTCTGCTGCTGCTGACGATTCCGCTGTCAGGGATGATCGTCGGGTCGTCGCTGGGCAGCACGTTCTTCCCGCCGACGAGTCGGGATCAGTTCGATCTCAAGGTTTGGCTGCCGGAGTCGGCATCCATCCATGAGACACACCGCGTCGCTCAAGCCGTCGAAGCGGCCGTCCGGGACGTCGATGGCGTCACCCGGCTCGACTGGCTCGCCGGGGCCAGCTTCCCGAGTGTTTATTACAACCTCGTGATGGATCAGGACAACAGCCCGCACTTTGCGCAGGCCGTCGTCTACACAGAGAGTGCCGCGGCGACGGAGCGAATCGTCCGGCCGATGCAGGACAAACTCGATGCCGAGTTTCCGGGTGCTCGCATCGTCGTCAACAAGTTCGGCCAAGGTCCGCCGGTGCAGGCGGACATCGAGTATCGCATCTTTGGTGACGATCTCGACACGCTGCAAGACCTTGGCGAAGAGCTTCGCCTGGCACTGCAACGTCACCCGGAGGTGCTGCACGCGAACATGAGCGTCGCCCGCGGCACGCCCAAGCTCTGGGTCGAGGCCGATGAGGACGAAGCACGTCTGGCCGGACTTGAAGCCGTCGACCTCGCCCGGCAGCTCAATGCCAACCTCAGCGGCGTCGCGGGCGGCTCGGTGTTGGAAGGCCTGGAAGAACTACCTGTTCGCGTCCGTCACACCAAGGACGGCCAGACGACGACGGACGCCATCGCATCGACTCTGTTCGCCACGCCCACAGGTGAGGCCGTGCCGCTGGATGCGATAGCGACGCTCACGCTTCGCCCGACCGAAGCCGGCATCAGTCACTACGACGGCCGACGCGTGAACACGGTCGAGGCGTACACGCGGGACGGGGCGTTGGCGATCGAATTGCAGAACCAGATCCTCAATGACATCAAGGCCGACGGCTTCACGCTGCCGCCGGGGTACACGATGGGCTTCGGCGGTGAAGCCGAACAGTCCGGCGATTCACAAGGAAATCTTGCCGCCTTCGCGCCGGCCATCTTGCTGACGATGCTCGCGACGCTCATCCTGACCTTCCGCAGCCTCCGCATGGCCGGCCTGCTGCTTGTCATCGCCGGGTGCTGCGTCGGGCTCTCGCTCTTCAGCACTTGGACCATCGGGTTGCCGCTCGGGTTCAACACCATCCTGGGCACGCTCGGCCTGATCGGCATCGCACTCAACGACTCGATCGTGGTCATCAGCGGCATCCGCAACAACCCTGAGGCCCGAGCCGGCGATCGGGAGGCGCTTGTCGGTGAGGTCGTCAGTTCGACCCGACACGTGCTGTCGACCACCCTCACGACGGTGGGTGGATTCGCCCCGCTGCTGCTGTTCAGCGAAGGCGACTTCTGGCCGAGCCTGGCCATCGTGCTCTTCGGCGGGATCATCGGGGCGACGCTGCTGGCCCTCTTCTTCATTCCGGCGGCGTACGTCGTGCTTCACGCCAAGACCTTCGGCCTGATCGGCAGCGGCAGGCAACGCGCCGACGATCAACGCATGCCCGGCCAACTTCGTGCCGGCAGCCGTGGGTGTCTTGGCGTGTGTCACCCTCGCCGGTTGCACCGTCGGGCCTGACTACGACCCGCCGACCGCCGAGACGCTGGCGGTGCCGGACGAATACGCCGGTGCCACAACGAGGCCCGCGGAGGCTGTGACGCCAGACGTCGCGTGGTGGACGCTGTTCGAAGATCCTCTGTTGGTCGAACTCGTCGAAGATGCGGCTCGCGACAACCTCGATGTCGAGGCCGCACTCGCCCGGCTGCGTGAGGCGCGGGCGTTGCGACGCGTGAGCCGATCCGGCTTCTTCCCGACGGTCGACGGCTCGGCCGATTATCGCCGGACTCGGTTGAGCGAAAACGGCGCCGGCATTGGTCAGGCGGCAAGTGGACTTCCTGGCGTGGAGCTCGAGCAAGACCTCTGGCAGGCCGGCTTCGACGCCTCTTGGGAGCTCGATGTCTTCGGCGGCGTTCGTCGCTCCGTCGAGTCTGCGGACGCCAGGACCGACGCAACGCTCGAATCCGCCCGCGACGTGCTGCTGGCAACGACGGCCGAGGTTGCCCGCAACTACGCAGAGCTTCGCGGTGCCCAGGCGCGGCTGGACGTCGCGCGACGCAACATCGACATTCAGGAGCAGACGGTCGACCTCGTTGAACGCAAGCGAAAGGCGGATCTCGTGCCGGAGGTGGAGGTTGCGCAGGCGCGGACGCAGCTCGAGACGACGAAAGCCGCCCTGCCGCCGTTGCGCTCTGCCGAGCGTGCTGCTGCGTTTCGGCTGTCGGTCTTGACGGGTCGTGCGCCGGCGGAGCTGCTCGATCAGCTCCTTGCCGCCCGCGCCGTTCCGACGTTGCCGGCGCTGCCCGACGCCGGCGTGCCGGCTGATCTGCTGCGACGCCGCCCCGACCTTCGGCAGTCCGAGCGGCTTCTCGCCGCGGCCACCGCCGATGTCGGCGTCGCGACGGCCGAGCTGTACCCCAATTTTCGCCTTCTCGGAAGCTTCGGCCTGGAGTCCGTCGATCTTGACGACCTCCTCGACGCGGGCAGCCGCACGTGGTCCATAGGCCCCGGCGTGACGGTTCCCCTCTTCAATGCCGGCCGACTTCGTGCACGCGTCGATGCCGAGCAGGCCCAGCTCGATGCCGCCTTTGCGGAGTATCGCCAGTCGGTGCTGCTCGCGTTGGAGGAGGTCGAAGGTTCGCTTGTGCGACGAACCGAAGCCGAAGCCGAAGCCGCACAGCTTCGCCGGGCACGAGACGCCGCCCGCCGTTCGGTCGAGCTTGCCAACGTCCTGTACGACCGTGGGCTGCGCGACTTTCAGGTGGTTCTCGACGCGCAGGAGGCGCTGGTCACCGTCGAGGACCGTCTAGCCGCGGCCCAGGCCAACGCGGTGGTCGAAGCCGTCGCGCTCTACAAAGCCCTCGCCGGCGGCTGGGCCGTGGCGGAAGAGGCGGCGCTTCTGGTCGCCGACGAGTAAGGACGGACAGGTTGCGGCATAAGCTTTGGCCTGCGATGGATTGGTCGAAGCTCAAGCACGTGACGGAGGCCCGCTTCGCCGATGGCGTCCGTGGCCGGGTGCGGCTTTGGACGACGCGATACCGCTACCGACTTTCCGGGATTCACACCGAGGGCCGAAGCTGGATCACCATCGACGGCCTAGAGATCGTGAGCATGTCACGCTGGGACGTTCACGACATCGGCCTTGTCCCGGGCTGTGCGGACCATGAAGCCCCACGCTTCGCCGCGGGCCGCTTCGACACTTACGACCTGCAGATGGCCTGTGAGGCGATGCTGACCGTGTCGGTCGACGACGCCTTTGCATCGGCCAACCCGATCCTTCGCGGCTTGGCCATCCTCGACGCTCGTTTCGGCCGTCGCCGCCTGCGGCAGATTGATGGTGATGCCGAGCCTGAGTTGGTGCGGGCGCTGTTGGCCTTTCGCCGATCCATCACCGCCTGTCCTGAGGCTCGTAGATGACACGGCCGGGCACCGGGAAGATCAGCTCGGCTCGAGATCGAAGGCAGGGCCTTCGTATCGCATCCGCTTGCCGAAGATGGGGATCAGCAGGCGGCGGACGTCTTCGACGATCAGGTAGAAGCTCGGCACGAGCAAGAGCGTGATCGACGTCGCGAAGACGATGCCGAAGCCGAGGCTGATGGCCATCGGGATGATGAATTGGGCTTGCAGGCTCGTCTCCAGGATGATCGGGACGAGGCCGAAGAAGGTGGTGACCGTCGTGAGGAAGATCGGGCGGAATCGACGCAGGCCGGCGTCGATGACGCCTTGCTCGATGCCGGTATTGCTGTCGCCGTCACGCATGCGGTTGCGGTTGATCAGGTCGATCATGATCAGCGAGTCGTTCACCACGACCCCCGCCAATGCCACGACGCCGAAGAGGCTCAGGAACGTCAACGGCGTGTCGCGGACCAGCCAGTGCATCACCAGGTGCCCCGCCACCGCGCCGGCGAAGCCGAACGGGATCGCACTCATCACGACCAGCGGCTGGACGTAGCTGCGGAAGAGAACAGCCAAGATCGCATAGATGCCGACGAGCGCGACGGCCATCGCGAGCTGCAGACTGACGAGCGACTCGGCCTGCTCTTGTTGCTCGCCTTCGAGGCTCCAAGTGACGGCCGGGAATCGTCGGGTCAGCTCCGGCAACGACTCGGCTTCGAGCAAGGCCGTGACATCGCTGCTGGTGACCTTCGCCGTGTCGACGTCCGCCGTGACGCTGACGACGCGTCGTCGGTCGGTGCGGCGGATGGCGTTGAAACCGGTGCCGAGCTCCATCTCCGCCACGCGATCGAGCGGAGCCTCCGTGCCGTCGGGCAGGCGGATGTAGAGGTCCTCGACGTCGGCCAAGGTCTGGCGGGCCTCTTCTGGGTAGCGGACGTAAACCCGCACCTCGTCGCGACCGCGTTGCATGCGTTGCGCTTCTTCGCCGAAGAACGCGCCTCGAACCTGACGGAAGACGTCGCTCGCACGCAGGCCGAGCGACTCGCCCAGCGGCGTGAGGCCGGTGATTCGAACCTCCGGCCGACCGTCCTCGGCGTTGTCGGCAATCTCACGCACGCCATCCACTTCGCCGAGCTCGCCCTTTCAAGAAGCGGGCCGCGTCACGCAAAGCCGTCTGGTTGCGGCTGCGCAGCTCGACATTGACCGGCTCGCCGGCGCGGATGAGATCGCTGCGGAATTCGACCTTGCGGGCCCCGTAGATCGTGCCGACGACGCTCTTGCCAGAGCCGGCTGATCTCGGCGGCGGGCGTGTCACGCTCCGCGCCCTGCACCAGCTCGATGACGATTTCGCCGATGCGCGGGTCGCGGCTGGCGACGACGCTCGTCGCGCCGGGGCCACCGGAAATGTCGGCGATGGGCGTGCCGCCGATGGCGGATTGGATCTGCTTGATGACCGGTCGGCCGTCTTCCTGGGCTGCGGGATCATCGCGAAGCTCTGTGCGCCGCGGCTTCGAGTCGATCGATGACGGCGGCGGTCTGGCGACGCACTCGTGCCGGGCGGCATCTCGACGTTGACGGTGACGATGTCGCTCTCGACTTCCGGAAAGAACTGCCACGGCAAGACGCCGCCGCGGAGCAGGCCCATGGTCAGCGCCAAGACCGCGATACCCGCGGCCAGAGTGACGTAGCGGAACCGTGTCGCCAGCGTCAGAAGTCGCCGGTACGGGCCGTTGACGAACCGGGTCATGCCGTCGGCGAGCGCGGTTCGAATGCGGGTGTAGAAGCGCGGCTCGTATCCCTCCGCCCCGCTCAGGTGGGCCGGCAGGATGAGCAATGCTTCGACGAGCGACAGCACCAGCACCGCGATGACGACGATCGGGATGACTGCCAGAATCTGGCCGATCGCCCCCTCGGCAAAGAGCAGCGGTGCGAAGGCGACGACGGTCGTCATGATCGTCATCGTCACCGGAAGCCAGACCTCCCGGGTGCCGTCGACGGCGGCGTCCATCGGGCTCTTGCCGCGCTCGCGGTGGGCGTGGATGTTCTCGCCCACGATGACCGCGTCGTCCACCAGGATGCCCAGCACCAGGATGAACGCGAACAGCGAGATCATGTTGATGCTGACATCCAGCACCGGCAGCACCGTGAAGCTCGCGACGACGCTCATCGTCAGCCCCAGCGCCGACCAGAAGGCCAGTCGCAGGTCGAGGAACAGGCCGAGCAAGAGCACCACCAGCGCCAGGCCGATGAGTGCGTTCTTGAGCATCAGGTTGATGCGGCTCTCCAGCAGAATCGACGAGTCGTTGTACGACGAGATCGACACGCCCGGCGGGAGTCGGCCCGAGGCGTCTTCGATGAACTGGTAGACCGTGGACGAGACATTGAGCGCGCCTTCGTCGCCCGTGCGGTACACGTTCAGCAGGACGGCCGGCTTGCCTTCGAAGCGGATGGCGTAGTCGTTGTCCTCGAAGCCGTCGACCACATCGGCCACGTCGCGTACGAGGATTCGGGTGCCGTCGCCGAGTGTTTTGACGGCGATGTTTTCGAAGTCTTCGCCCCGATAGCGCTGGCTCGTCGAGCGGACGAGCACCTGCCCGCTGTCTCCTTCCACGCTACCGGCGGGAAGATCAAGGCTGCTGCTGCTGACGGCACGCGCGACGTCTTCGAAGGTGATCTGGTATCGCCGAAGATCTGCCGGCCGAACGTCGACGCTGATTTCGTACGGCGGGATGCCGTCGACGTCGATCTGGCTGAGGGCGCCCGTCTGCTGCAGATCTTCCTTCATCCGCTCGGCCGCTTCGCGCAGCGTGCGTCGGCTGACGTCGCCGTAGAGCGCGACGGTGACGACCTGAAACCGGTCGCTCGCTTCGGAAACGACGGGCTCTTCTGCATCTGCGGGGAAGGTGGCGATGCCGTCGACGGCGGAGCTGACGTCGTCGTAGAAGTCCGCCATGTCGATGCCGTTGTCGGCCTCGATCGTGACGATGCCCTGCCCCTCGACGGCGATCGAGCCGAGCTTCTTGATGCCCTCCACATCAGCGACGGCTTCCTCGACGCGAAGGATAACGCCCTGCTCGACCTCTTCAGGATTGGCCCCCGGGTACGGCACGCTGACGGTCACCAGACGCGGGTCGATCTGCGGAAAAACCTCGAGTTTCGTTTGAAGAACGCTCAATGCACCCATCGTGATGAGCAGCACGAACAGCAGGTTGGCCGCGACGTGGTTGCGGGCGAACCAGCCGATCAGCCCGCGGCCCCTGTCAGGCTTCGGCGTCGGGTCGAAGGCGTTGGTCACGACGTCGCCTCCGCGTCGTCATCGACAACGACTGGTTCTTCTTCGCCTTCGACTTGGACCGGCATGCCCTGCGTCGCGAGGTCGAGCGGGGTGAGGATGACGCGGTCTCCCTGGCTCAGGCCTCGGACATAAGCGTTGTCGCCGTCGCGACGAACGACCTCGACCTGGACGTACTGAAGCTGGCTGTTGCTGTCCGCGACAGAAACAGTGTCGCCGCCCGACTCGGTCCGGCGCACGGCACGCCTTGGAAGCCGGGCAACGTCTTGCACATGCCTGCCGGCGACGACCACTTCGACGAATCTTCCGGGAACGAAGGCATCCGGCGCGTCGCCGAGCACGACGACAATCTCGACCAGTTGCGTCAGCGGGTCGATCTCGCCGCCGGTCCGGGCGACGGTGCCCGTCGCCTCGAGGGTGCCGGCGATGACCGTGGCGGTCGAGCCGGGAACGTCGACGAACTCGAGCTGTCCGTCGTCGAGCGGTACGGGAACCTCGAGTGTCGAAGCGTCGAAGACGCGTGCGACCTCGATGCCGGGCGACACGAATTGCCCGGCGTCGACGGTCTCTGTCGCGACGCGGTAGGGCCCGCCGTCGGACGGGCAGGACGACGGTGGTTCGGCTGAGGGTGACCGACGCCTGATCGACCGCGGCCTGGGCCTGTCGGACGCCCGCTTCGAGTTCTGCCGACTGGGCGTCGACCTCGTCGAGCGACGCGCGGGCGGCCTCTAGAAGTGCCTCGTTTTCTTTAAGTTGAGGTGTTTTTGCGACCAGGGGAGGGATGTCACGTCCGGGGTTGAGTCGCTCGTACTCCATGCGCGAGATGGCCGCTTCGGCACGCATGGTCTCGAGGCCGGTCTCACGGCGGGCGATCTCGGCGACCGCGGCCCGGCGTGCGGCTTCAATGCGGGTCAGCGACGCCTCGGCCCGGGCGAGGTCGGCACTGCGTTGCTCGACCGCCAGTTCGTAATCCGTCGGGTCGATCTCGAAGAGCACGCTGCCGGCGTCGAGGGTGCCTCCGGGGCGAAGCTCCGGGTTGAGCCAAGTGACCCGGCCACCGACTTGCGGGGCGACGCTGACGACACGCGAGGCCCGCAGCCGACCGAAGCCGCGAACATCCGCCGGTGCATCGCCGATGGTGACGGCAAGCGTTTGAACCACCGGTGCCGACCGAGCGGCTGGGAGCTTGCCGGGCGCGGTCTTTTGACTGATCAGGAAGTACGTCACGCCGAAGCCGATGGCGAGCACGGCAAGGCCGAGGCCGAGCTGCAAGAGCACGCCGGCCACTTGGTTGCCGTCGTCGGGGTCGGGCTGGGTGTCGACCGGTTCTGTGGCCGGGTTGACGTCGGCGTCGGGCGTCATGGGCTTGGGGCGGAGGTCGGGGTGTCGTCGGGCTCGGGCGAAAGCCAGTCGCCGCCGAGGGCGAGGTGCAGGTTGATCCGGGCGTTCCAGACTTGCTGCCGGGTAAGTGCGAGGCGTTCTTCGGCAGCCCGGCGGCGACGCTCGGACTCGAAAATGGTCAGTAAATCACCGACGCCGCGACCAAAACGGTCGCGGGCCAGCTCCTCCGCGGCGGATGCTTCGGCCAATGCCCGTGCGACGGCCTCTGCCTCGGCGCGGGCACCGCGTTCGCGAACCAGCGCCTCGCTGACTTCGCGAATGGCATCCAGCACCAGGCCCGCGTAGTTGGCGGCGGCTTCGTCGACGGCGGCGCGGCTTTGGCGGACGTTGGCCCTGAGGCTGCCGCCTTGGAAGATCGGCTGGGCCAGGCGGCCGACGATGGAGTAGACGAAGTTCCCGTCGTCCAGCAGGTCGTCCAGGACGTCGCTGCTGGTTCCTGCACTGGCAGAAAGCGTCAAATTTGGGAATAAAGCAGCAATGGATGCCCCGACACGCGCCTGGGCCGCACGGAAGCGGAAGTCGCTCGCCAACACGTCGGGCCGACGGTCGAGCAACCCGGCCGGCAGCCCCACCGGCGGTGGCGGGAGGTCAGGTAAAAGCTCGAGTTCTCCCTGTAAATCGTCCAAAGCTCCTGGCAAGACACCGGTCAGGACCGCCAAGGCATATCGCTCCGCCGCAAGCTCCGCCTCCAGCGACGGCACGTTCGCCTCGGCAGATGCGACGTTTTCCCTAGCCAGGCGAAGTTGTACCGGATCCCCGACGCCCGCTTCGTATCGGCCGTCGACAACTTCGAGAGTTTTCCTTAAGGAATCGACATTTTCCTTCGCCAGGCGAACACGTGTCTCCAATGTCGCCACCGCCACCCGGCCCTGGACGGCCCGGGCGACCAGTGTGTGGGCCAAAGCCACTGCGTCGTAACGACTTGCAGTTTGATCGAACGACGCCGCCTGCTCCAGCCGGGCGAGTCGGCCGAAGAGGTCGGTCTGCCACGAGACGTCGAGGCTCAGGTCGTACAACTCGATGAAGTCGTCGCCGCCTTGCCCGCCCAGGCCGATGCCCGGAGCCCCGCCGGCGGTGGGAACGAACGCTCCGGCGTCGCCGCGGTCCTGGCCGGTTGCTGAGGCGTTACCGGAAAGGGTCGGAAGACGATCGCCCCGGGCCACTTCTCGTGCGGCCCGGGCTTGCCGGGCCCGTGCCAGCGACGCCTTCAGGTCGAAGTTCCCGCCGACGGTCGACTCGACGAGGCGGTCGATGACCGGGTCGTCAAACCGCCGCCACCACCGCGGATCGATCGCCTCCGCGTCGCCCGCCGGACGGGTCGCCGCGGCGAACGGCTGATCCAATTCGAAAGGCACTCCTGGACGGACGGGGTCAGGGCCAAGGCGACATCCGCCCGTAGCCGCACCTGCCGAGAGGGCAAAAAGGAGCAAGGGCCATCGGACAGCGGAGGGCACGGAAACCGACAGTAGCCAAACAGATGTTTGTCGCAGGTTGCCCACGTTCACAAGTCGGAAGGTGGTGCAAAAGGTCGCACGGACAGCCAGAGGCCGTACCTTTGTCGCCATGGCGACGGGCGACTGGCGCTGGATCTATGCCGACTGGCCCGAGCCCTCGCGGCGACCGTGGTGGCCGGGCCGGCGACCATCGCTCGACTCGTTCGACGACCAGAAGTTCGTGACGCTCAAGCACGACCCGAGCGGCCTCGTCACCGCCGGGACCGTCGACGGCATCGACGTCGTCCTCAAGACCCCCGCTTCGCCCAAGGGCGGTCGCCGGCTCATCGCGCCGCTGCGTCCGGCTCGCGCCAAACGCGCGTTCGACAAGACACGTCTTCTCTTGAACCACGGCCTGCCGGTCGAAGTCCCTATCGCCCTCGGCAGGCGACACGCCACCTGGGCCGCGCTTTACGGCCGGATCCCCGGTGAAACCCTGGCCGGCTACGACGGGCCGGAACTTGCCCACGTTATGAACCGCGTCGGCTGCGTCCTTCGCCAGACCACCGCCGCCGGGTGGGTGCACTCGGACGCCAAACTCACCAACTGGATCGTCACGCCCGAAGGCGAGCCTGTCATCTGCGACTGCGACGGCCTGCGTCGCCAGGTCCTGCGAACCCGGGCCAGGCGTGGCCTTGACCGTGTCCTTCAAGACCTTCGCCAGCTGCCGCAATTTGACAAGTCTCACGAGGCCGCACTGCTCGACGGCTTCACCGGCGGTGGCGAAATTTAAAGGATTTGCCATACTCGCCCCCCTTGCACGACGGGCCGCGACGCATCCTCATCGTCAAGCCGACGGCCCTGGGCGACGTCGTGCAAGCGCTGCCCGTCGCCGGCCTGCTCAAGCAACGCTGGCCCGAAGCCGCCATCGACTGGGTCATTGCAAGGCCCTTCGCGTCGCTCCTGGAGACGCATCCGCATATCGACGACATCATTCCCTTCGACCGGAATCGCGCCGCGGCCCCCAAGGTTCATGCGGAAGCGACGCGACGGCTCGTGACTGACCTTCGCGCACGCCGCTACGACCTGGCCGTCGATCTGCAGGGACTCTTTCGAAGTGGCTGGCTAGCCCTCCGCTGCGGAGCCGCCCGCCGCGTCGGCTTCGGGTACGCGCGGGAGGGTGCCGGCGTCTTCTACAACGATAAGGTCGCCGCCCGGGCCGGGAGTCGCAACGCGGCCGAGCGATACCTCGACGTCGCCGAGCACCTCGGTTGCGACCGATCCTCCGCATCGGCAAACATCACGACAACGTCCCAAGACGAGCGAACCGTCGACAGTCTGTTGTCACCGTTGAACGGTCGCCCGTTCGTACTGTTGTTGCCGGGAACCAACTGGCCGACCAAGCGATGGCCGGCGTCCAAGTTTGCGTCTTTAGCACAAGAACTACAGACGGCGAAGGATGTCGACATGGTCGTCGCCGGAGCCAGCGACGCGGCGGAGGCGGCGACGCGCATCAGCGGGCTGAATCTCGTCGACCAGACGTCGGTCCGCGAGCTCGCCGTCTTGATGCGTCGATCTTCACTGGTGGTTGCCAACGACAGCGGCCCGATGCACCTTGCCGCGGCATTGAAGCGGCCGCTCGTCGCCCTGTTCGGACCAACCGATCCGCGTCTGACCGGGCCCCACGGTTCGGCGGGTTCCGTCGTGCGACTGGACGTGCCGTGCACGCCCTGCTTCAGCCGGGCGTGCGTGCATCAGACGTGCATGCAATTACTTGAGGTCGAGCCCGTTCTACAGAGGTGCCTGGCAACTATGGAAGCGCGAGTAAACCTCCACGTATGTGTCCGCCCTCTCCGTCATCCTGAGCGCAGCCGAAGGACCTCGGCCGAGAGACGTGATGACACAAGCCGGCCCGCTCGCGGGCGAGGTCCTTCGACTCGCTGCGCTCGCTCAGGATGACGGACCTGGAGGGCCGAGGCGTAGTGCCGCGTCAGCGTGCGGCGCCGACGGCGCGGCGGGTCGCTTTCAACGACAGTTCCCGCATCTTCGCGGCCTCGTCGATGACGGGCGGCGCGGGCCGGGTGGCCGGGGCGTCGGTGGCGGCGGCGTCGGGATGGGTGTCGTCTTGTACGACGTCGTCCATGGTCACCGGCGGCGGTGGGACCATGTGGTCTTTGCCGACGCAGAAGAAACCGTCGAGCACCGCCCCCTCGCTGACTGAGGCCGAGTGGGCTTCGACGGTGCCGCCGAGGGTGCACTTGGGGCCGGCAAGGATGACGCCACGGACGATGGTCTTGTCGGACGAGCGGACCTCGCCTCGGGCGATGAGGCCGCCGCACTCGACCTGTTTGGCGACGATTCGGCCCTTCTTCTCGACGACGAGCGTGCCGACGGTGCGGATTTCACGCCTGGCGTCGTACTTCTTGACCTGCACGTCGCTGACCTGCAGCGCCTTGTTGCAGTGCCGGCACGTGACGGTCTGCGCCCGCCGACTCACCTCCTGCCGGCCGCCGCAGCGGTAGCAGGTGATGGCCATGAGCCCGTCGGCCGGGGCGAACTTGGACAGGAGACCGGGCATAAGCGGTCAGGCGGAACGGAGGAGGCGTGAGGGCAAAGGGAGGAGGATCAGAGCGGAGGCCGGAGTGGCTGGTCCGCCTGTCTTACGGTCTTGGACGCGACCCCTCGCGGTCAGTTGTTGATGACGAGGCCGTTGCGCATCGGCATGGAGTCTTCGGCTGGTTCGTCCTTCTTGCCGCCACCGGCTTTGACGGCGTTGGGGCCGACGGTGACGTGGCCTTTGAAGACGGCACCTTCTTCGACGACGAGCTTGGCGGCGGTGAGGTCGCCCTCGTAGTCACTGGATTCCTTGAGCTCGATCCGGCCGTTGGCCGAGAGGTTGCCGCGGACGGTGCCGTCGACGCGGACGTTGCCCGCCTTGACGTCGCCGGTCATCGAGGCTTCACGATCGACGTGCAGCATGCCGCCGGTGCGGACTTCGCCTTCGAACTTGCCCTGCAGACGGACGGCCTTCTCAAAGGACAACTCGCCCTTGATCGAAACATCGGGGCCCAGAACGGTCGTGAATTCTTGATCGGCCATCGTGCCACTCCTTGGCTGGCGGGGAGATGAAGGTTGCGGCGGCATCCTGCCGCGGCGGTCTCGGGCAGCGTACCGGATCGACAGTCGGCTGCAAGGCCTTTTGCCGTGCGTGTCGATACAAATGGCGTATGAGTCTGACCAACAAGGGGCCTGTGTTGATCCTCGGTGCGGGCGGACACGGCAAGGTCGTGGCCGACCTGCTCGCTTCCCGCGGCACGCCCGCGGCCGGCTTCATCGACGCAGACGAGTCACTCCACGGATCGACCGTCGCCGGACTACCCGTCCTGGGCGGCATGAACCGTCTCGAGCATCACGCCCGGCAAGCCGGTGCCTCGGCCGTCGCGCTGGCGATCGGCGACAACCGCGTCCGGCTGGAACACGCCCGCGAAGCCTCGCGAGCCGGCCTGGATGTGGCGACGCTCGTGCACCCCGCGGCGACAGTGTCGGCCTCGGCGACGCTGGGCCCGGGACGGTCGTATGTGCCGGGGCCGTCGTCTGTTGTGAAGCGACGATCGGCGAAGCGTGCGTGGTGAACACGAATGCCGTCGTCGATCACGAGTGCCGCATCGGCGATGCCGTGCATGTCGCCCCGGCGGCGGCTTTGGCGGGCCGGGTGCGGCTGGGCGACGGCTGTTTCGTCGGCCTGGGTGCGCGGCTGCTGCCGTGCATTGAGGTGGGGGCGTGGTCGATTGTCGGCGCCGGTGCCGTGGTGACAAAGGACGTACCCGGCAACGTCACGGTGGTCGGCGTGCCGGCGAAGCGGACGGGGTGAGGCTTCTGCCGACCACGCGCGTCGGGCGAGACCCTTCGGCTGCGCTCGGGATGAGGCAACGGCTCAGGATGAGGCAACGGGTGGATGACAACGGCCGCAGGCCCTCTCGGTCATCCTGAGCAAGCGAAGCGCGTCGAAGGACCTCGCCGGGGAACGCGTGTCCCCGGCGAGGCCGTTGATTTCGGTTTGGAACAAGGCTTACAGGACGACGACGATCTCGACGCGGCGGTCCTGCTTCTTGCCTTGACCGGTCGGATGGTGCTCGCCCTGGCCGCCGGTCATCATGCGGGCCGGCGTGACGCCGTCTTCTTCGAGCACCTTCGTCACGGCGTAGGCCCGGCGAAGCGAGAGGTCGCGGTTGGAGTCGTACTTGCTTTTGCTCCGCTTGATCGGATCGGAATCGGTGTGTCCGACGACGCGGATGTCGGCACCGGCGTAATCGCTGTTGAGGATGTCGGCGATGCGGCTGAGCGTGCTTTCGGCGGACTTGTTGACGTTCGACGAGCCGCTGGCGAACAGAACGTCGCCGGGGACGCGCATGGTCATCTCGCCCTTCTCGTCGTCGTACGTGATGTCGACGTTGTCGATGCCGGGGATGGAGAAACCGGTGGCATCCGGGGCGGCGAGGCGATCGGCGAGCTGCTGCTCGAGCTCGGCGATGCGGCGGGCCTTGGCGTCGTTCTCGGTCTTGAGCGAAACGAGCTGGGCTTCCGTCGGGCGGGTGTTGAGCTCGCCCTGGAGGCTCTTGTTGTTGGCCTGGAGCTGGCGTGCCTGCGAGTGGAGTTGCAGGTTCTCGTCGTACATCGCGTTCTGGCAGCCGGCCGTAACGAGGCCGACAGCCGCGATGGGGGCGGCGAACGAGAGACGACGGAGAAGGTGGTAAGCTGGCATCGGGTCGATTCCTTTCGACATGGCCGGCCTTTGGAGCCCGCCGGGAGAAGTAACGGCCGAATCCGCGGCCGGGAGAGGGGACAAGCTAACAGGCCGCGCGTGCGGTTCAACAGCTTCCGATAAAGTTTTTCGTCTGTCTACCTCACCGACGGCTCGCGCCACCGACAGGCGAACTCGATCGCAGCTTCATCTCCTGAATCTCCCGCTCCAGCCGATCCGTCCGGCCGCTTTCACGCGAGAGGCGGAACTGCTTCCACGTGGTGAACACGGTCCGGATGAGGAGCGTGACCAAGGCCCCGAGCAAAAACGCCGCAATCAGGCCGACGATGGGCGAGATGCCGATGATCGTCACCGTCGGGAAGAGCCAAATGTCGATCGAGCCCCGGGCGTTCACCAAGATGAAGACGATCGAGTAGATCGCCACCAGGCTCAGCAGGATGATCTTCGTCCAGACGCGGACCTTCAGCAGCGTGTCGGAAGCGGACATGACCAGAGTCTACCGCGGGCCGGGTCACTCGACGGCGGGCGTCTCGGAGTCGGCCTCGGAGTCGAAGGCGTACCCGTCGACCGACCGATCGATCACGTCGTTCAGCCACGTCAGCATGTCCAGGAACACCGGGTCACGCGACGTCTGGAACAGCGGACGAAAACCCTCAACCTCCGGGTGCGGCCGATCCGTGGCGTCGGCGGGAAGGGCAAAGGCGAGCAGGAGCGACTTGCTCGGGTCCTGCCGTTCGATCATCCGACGCTCGACCGTCTCCGGCCCGCCGAACGCGCCGCCCGTCGGGTTCGGAACACCCACCCGCGTCTTGGACAGCGTGTAAAAGTTCGTGTAGATCACGTCGTCCGTCCGCCCCGTGTTGTACAAGCGGAAGCCGGCGTTCATCTCCGCGTCGTCGGAGCCGTGGCAGGCACTGGTCGCACAGCCACGCATGACGGCCGTGTGCAGGGTTCGCTTGAAGAGGTCGAGCGTCAGCGGATCGGTCACGATCTGAACGTCGGCACGTTCCTCGGCGTTGCCGTTTTCAAGGATGTAGAGCGCCTTCTCGACGTCGCCGGCGTCGTTGAAGGCTTGGAACGTCAAGTCGGTCCGGGCATCGACAAACCGCTGGATCAGCCGGTTCTCGAAGCGAATGCGAGGCTCGCGATTCTGGGCATCCTTCGGCTGAAGCTCGGCCTGGCGGATCTGGTTGATCTGCGTCTCGTCCAGCAGCGCCCGCGGCTCGCCCTGCGCCGCCGGCTGGGCCAGCAGTGGCAAGGAAGCCAAGCCCGCGGCCGCCGCGGCGAGCGTGAGCAGACGAACGCGGGACAACCGGGGCAAAGCAGGCATGCGACCACCTTACCGGAGCGGCCCCATCTTGCCCATACCGCCGATCACCGCAATTCAATGTAGGGGAACGAGGCCCGATCACGTCCGAAGGCTCTGTAGCAGACGCCCCACCTCGGCCACGGCATCGTCGACTGCCACGTCCGCCGTCTCGCCGGTGTGGCGGTTCTTCAATTCGACGACGCCCTTCTCCAGCCCGCGGTCGCCGACGACCAGGCGCAGCGGGATGCCGATGAGATCCGCGTCCGCAAACTTGCTGCCGGGCCGATCGTCGCGGTCGTCGAGGATGACGTCGACGCCCTTGGCCTTCAGCTCTTCGTAAATCGCGTCGGCCTTCTCCTTCGCGACGCCGTCGTACTTGATCGGCGTGACGACGCACTCGTACGGCGCGATGTTCACCGGCCACTGGATGCCGCGGTCGTCGTGGGACGTCTCGACGGCCGACAGCAGAATCCGCCCGACGCCGATGCCGTAGCAGCCCATGATGACGGGCTTTTCCTCGTTGTTCTCGTCGAGGAAGGTCGCGTCCATCTTCTCGGAGTAGACGGTGCCGAGCTTGAAGACGTGCCCGACCTCGACGCCGCGCGAGGCCTTGAGAACGCCCCCGTCGTTCAGCGGCGACGGGTCGCCGTCGACGGCGTCGCGGATGTCGACGACATCCACCGTGTCGAGCCGCTGCTTCATCTCGCGGGACCAGTTGAAGTACTTCACATGCTGGTCGGTCGCGTTGGCACCCGCCGCCCAGAAGGCCGAACCGTCTGCGGCATCGGGATCGATGTAGCACCTTCGTGTCCTGCTCACGACCCACGGCCGCGTGCGGGCCAACGAATCCGAGCTTCCACCCGTCCTTCGTCGCCAGCGATTCCGGAGCGACATCGAGCAACATCGGCTTGTCGAACGTCTGCTGGACCGCTGCCAGCAGTTTCCCCTCGTTACAATCATGATCGCCGCGGACAACGGCAAGCACGTACCACGGTTCCTTCGCCTGCGTCGGATCGACATGATCGTTCGGATCGACCGCACAGTACAGAAGGCACTTGAGAAGGTTTTTGGGCTTGACCTTCATCGCTTTGCCCACTTCGGCAATCGTCTTCAGGTCCGGCGTGTCGACCACCTCTAATGCCCCTTTGGGCTCGCCTTCCAGGCTCCACGCTCGGTCGCCGATCGCCGCCTTCTCCACATTCGCGGCATAGTTGCCCTTGTCGCTCGAAACCACGAGATCTTCCCCGGCATCGCAGGGAATCGTGAACTCGATGCTCTCGCTTCCCCCGATCGCCCCGCTGTCGGCATCGACAGCGATCGCCGGCACGCCGCAGCGGGCGTACAGACGCTTGTACGCTTCGAACATCAGGTCGAAACTCCTGTCAAGCCCCGCCTGATCTTTATCCAGGCTGTACGCGTCCTTCATAATGAACTCGCGGACGCGCAACAGACCACTCCGGGGCCGCGGCTCGTCGCGGAACTTGGTTTGTAGTTGAAAGACGTTCAACGGAAGCTGCTTGTAGCTCTTCACGTACGCCCGCACCATGTCCGTCACCGCCTCCTCGTGCGTCGGGGCCAACGCGTTGATGTTCCCCCGGCGGTCCTTGGCGCGGAGCATGTCGTCGCCGAACTTGGCGTCGCGGTCGGATTCCTGCCACAGCTCGATCGGCTGCAAGGCCGGCATCTGCACCTCGACGGCGCCGGCCTGCTCCATCTCGTCGCGGATGATCGCCATGATCTTCCGCATCACACGCCAGCCCAGCGGCAAGAACGTGTAGCTGCCGGCCTGAAGCTGGCGCACGAAGCCGCCGCGGACCAGGAGCTTGTGGCTCGCGATCGTCGCGTCGGCGGGGTCCTGTTTCTGAGTCGGGATGAGCGTCTGGCTCCAGCGCATGGCCGGACCCTACGCGGCCCGGCAGACACCGTTGCCGCCACACCCTCCGCTCTCCGTCACCCTGAGCGAGCGAAGCGAGTCGAAGGGCCTCGAGCCGACACGCGTCGACGGGCGCCGGTCCTTGGGCTCGCTCTGCTCGTTCAGGATGACGAGCAGAGCATTGCTGGGGACGAGCGGAAGCTACCCGAGGGCGACGTCGCTGAAGGTGCCGCTGTCGCCGTTGCTGTCGATGGTGGCGAGGCGGAGGATGGTGGTTTCGTCCACGTCGTCGACCTCGAAGAAGCCCCGGCTGCCGACGGTCTCGACCTGCGAGAACGGGCCGCCGTCGTCGCTGCGGAACAGGCGAACGCCGCTGGCCTCTTGCGGCACGGCGAAGAAGGCCAACGCCCTGTCCGCCGTCCGGGCGGCGGTGACGCCGACGGGTGCTGGCGTCGCGTTTGCGGGTTCGATGTTCTTGACGATGTAGACGTTGTCGTTGTAGTCGAAGTTGAATCCGTCAAAGTCCATCGTGACGATCCAGGTGTCTTCGACGGTCTTGCCGTCGCTGTCCTTGACCGGGAAGAACCGGAACAAGTGCAGGTCATCGCTGGAGGCGCCGAAGTTGTCGTCGTTGAAGTCGTCGACGCTGTACTCGTTGACCACGCGGAAGCCGAAGGTCTCGTCGCCCGGCTCGAACGATCCCGCCGCCGGGGCCGTGCCGTTGTTGATGGCCGGCAGGAACGACTGCGACGAGTCGCCGTCATGCCGGAAGATCGACATGCTGTTGGCCGAGGCCGTGGCCTCGCTGGTGCTGCCTTCCTCGGGGAACCAGAAGATCTGATCCGCCGTGCCGATGCTGTGGAACGCGGCCATCTGGTAGACCTCGACGGGCAGGTCTTGCTGTGCCGCACGCCAGAACGAACTCAGCACCTCATCGCCGACGGCATCGGACGTGCCGGTCAGCCGCTCGGCATCGGTGCCGACGTCGGTGGTCAGACCGAACATTTCGATCATCTCGACGAGGCTCGGCTCTTCGTTCACGCTTGCCGCTCCGGTGCCGCTGCCGTCTTCGCTGTACGGCATGAAGTAGCCGCTGACGGGCAGCTCGAAGCTGCCGTCGGTGTGCGAGACGACGACGTCGCCCAGGTAGAGGCCGTCGCCGGCGCCTTCTGACGTGGCGGTGAAGTCGATGGTCAGGTCGACGGTCTGGCCGGGCGTGAGCGTGGTGCCGTTGAGGTTGCTGGCGGCAAAGCCGGTCGGGCTCGCGACGCCGGTGATCGTCAACGCCGTGTTACCGGTGTTGGCCAGTTCGAAGGTGCGCGAGTTGCGGGTGAACTGCGTGGCCGCGTCGGGATCTTGGCGTGCCGGTGCGATTTCACTGAACAGCAGACGATCCGTGCCTTCGTCGGCCCCGTTGGCGGTGACCGCCAGTCGGCCTGGCCGTTGGGGCGCGGGTTCGACGTTGGTCATGATCAGGACGACGTCGTTGTAATCGTCGGCGAATTCAAACTCTTCGAAGCTGACAGCCAGGGCGTTCTCGACGCCCGGAATTTCGTACACGGCGACCTTGTCGCGCTCGCCGGGCGTTGGTTCCCAGACGTTCAGCGCAGGCTCGGAGAATCCGGTTCGGCCGCGATCGGCGCTGATGCCCGGGCCGATGTCGTCGCCAAACGCCGGGCTCTTGAGGTACAGGCCGAAGTCACCGTCGGGGAAGAACTTGTCGGGTGCGTCGTTCAGCGGGTCCAGGCCTTGATCGGTGAAGATCTCGCCAAGCTTGGTCTGGATTTCGCCCCGGCCCGGCTCGTAGAAGCCGAAGCTGACGACGGGCGTGGCTTCCGGGCTGAAGCTACCGATGACTTCGACCGCGACCGGCTTGTTCGGGTTGGCCGGTCGGAAGATCTGCGTCGAGAGCCCGCCGAGGTCTTGCAGTTGAATTTCGGTGGTCGTCGGGTCCGGGTCGCCGGTGGTGATGCCGAGGCCGTAGACGTCGAAGATCTGCTGCAACGACGGCTCGTTGGCCCCTTCGTCGCCCCGCTTGACGAAGCCGGTCACGGTGCTGCCGACTTCAGGAGCGTCGGCATCGCTGGTGCGGACAAAGGCCAGCGCCTCGAACGTGTCGCCGATGGAGGCCGAGGCCGGGGCGTTGAAGCGGACGTCGAACGCGAACTCGTCGCCCGGCTCGATCGCGACGGCCTGGGTCGGGGCGTCGACGAACTCGAAGAGATCCTTGTCCGGGCCCGGTGAGGCCCAGCGTGTAGGGCGAGACGATGAGCGGCTCGTCGCCCGAGTTGCGGACGACCAGCGGCCGCTCTTCGGCGGTGTTGGCGGCGGCGTCGATGAAGATGCGGCGTCGTGCGACGCTCGCCTCGCCACCGGCCTCGACGGGGCGAAGCAGCGTGATGGTCTCGTTGCCGTACTCGCTCACGTAGATCGATCCGTCATCGGCCTGCACGACATCCAGCGGGTCGGCCAGGCCGGTGAAGCCGGGGATGCCGATGGTCGAGCCGCTGATGGTGCCATCCGACTCGACATCGAGCACGATCAGGTCGTCGCCGCCGGACCAGCGGGTGACGATGAGCTTGCCGTCGAGCGCACCGCCGAAGGCGTCGCCGGTGTACTCGATCGCGCCGTCGGGCGACTGGTTCTTGCCGAAGTCGAAGGCGAACCCGCCGTAGTTGTCTTCGGGTCGTGTGCCGACGGGGTACTGGTCGACCTGAGCGAGGTCGGCGCCCGCGGTCGGATTGCCGCCGTTGAGGACGAACTCGTTGCGCAGTCGGGTTCGGGTGGCCGTAGTAGCCGCCTTCGGTGATGCGGAAGAGGTAGTCGTTTTGTGTCTGGGTGACGTTGGTGATGCCGACCGGGTCATTGCCCGGCCCGGCAGGCGTGTTGCCGCCGGCGGCGGAGCCGTTGGTCGGGGCGTAGAGGCTGCCGTTGGAGTGGAAGACGAGGTCGAAGGTGTTGCGGACGCCCGACGCGTACACGACCACCGGCGCACCCGGTGCCGTCGGGTCGTACGTCCCGCCGTCGGCCGTCTTGGCATCGAGGGTCGTGCCGTCGGCTTCGATGGCGTCGACGTCGATGGCCAGGACCGCACCGCTGAGCAGTTGCTCTTTGCGGAAGCCCCACGCGGCGTCAGGTGCGCCCATGGCATTGTTGGCACCCTGCCCGACGTAGAGCCGGCCGTCGGGGCCGAAGACGGGCTGGTTCGTCAGGTGATCGCGAATCGACCGCGGCAGCCCGGTGACGACATCGAACACGTTCGACAGGTTCGACCCGGTGAGCCGGGTGATCTTGCCCGTGAAATCGTCGCCGAGCTCGTCCGGGTTGCTCGTCGTGACGTCGTTGAACTGCGTGTGCGACACGTACGCGACCAGATCGGACGACGACGCGTCCGGCGCGAACGTCAGGCCCGTGATGACGCGAAGATCGCCCTCGGCGTCGGTGATGCTGGTGATGTCTTGCGCGCTGCCCAGGGTGCCGTCAGGGTTGAGGTCCCACCGGCGGATCAAACCCGCGATGCTCGTGGCATAGAGCCGGCCATCGGGGCCGAGGTTGACGCTCGACCAGATCGTGCCGTCTGCCGCGGGCAGCTCGACCTGATCAAAGGCGACACCCGAAAGCCCCGCCCCTTCGCCACCGAGGCTGAAGTTGGTCGTGAACCGAGTCGTAAACGGCGCGGCCGCAATGCCGAAGAGGTCGGTCACGCCGCTGCTGATCGTGAACTCGTACTCCGTGTCGGCATCGAGCGCCCGCGTCGGCGTCAGGATGATCGAATCCCCGCCGCCCGTCGTGTTCCGGTCGGCCGGGACGACCAGGCCGTCCGAGACACGCACCAGACTCACGTTCGCCGGCGTCAGCGTCGAGCCGTCGATGCTCGCGTTCGGGATCGCCAGATCGACCGCGATGAAGCTGTCGCGGAACACGTCGTCGTCGCCCGCGTCGGGCCGGCTCTCGCGGACGGTCAGCCGTGTCGGCGGAAGCTCGTCGTTGGTGACTTCGAAGTCGTCAAACGCGGCCGTGATCGGGGCGTCGTCGTTCTTGTGGACGACGATCAGACCGGCACGGTTCTGCTCTTCGCGGAAGAACGTGTTGAGGGGCGCGTCAAAGGTCTCCGTGAAGCGGACCGTCACGCCGCCGTCGATGCGGTACTGGGCCGAGATGACGCCCGTGTCGGCATCGCCGGCGAGCCACAGGTCGACAAACGCCGCCGTCGACAGGTCGACGCCTGTGATGCCCGAGACATTGCTGGTCGCCCCGCTGTTGCCCAGCGCGAAGTCCAGCCCGCCCGAGCCGTCCGGCTGCTCGGCCAGGAACTGCACGGTGTTCTGCGTGCCGTCGTGACCGAAGACAAGCTTGACGTAGTTGTCCTGCGTCGGCCCGACCAGCAGGCCGGCCTGTTCGAAGGCGGTGTCGAAGCCGTCCAGCGTGTCACCGTCCAGGCCGACGCGGGTGTGGACGAGCCAGTCCTCCGACCCGTCGAACGGCACTTGCAGGCCGTTGATGAGCGAGTTGTCCGTCCCGAAGTTGCTGCCGTCGACCGCACCGCCGCCGCTGGTGATGAGCAGCTGGCCGGCGTCGGTAGCGAGGTCGATGAGGTCGTTATCCAGCTCGTTCAGGTCGCTGTTGCCCTGGACGATCGGGAAGCCGGTGTTCTCTCCATCGACGTCTTCAACGCCATTGACTTCACCGGAAAAGTCGAGACGCAACGGCAGATCGAAATTCGACCCCGTGAAGGCCAGCAGCCGGCGATGCTCCAGCGTCTCGATGGCGGCGCGGGTGGCGGGAAGGAGGCGACGACGACTTGGAAGCAATGGCACGGGTGATCTTGAAAAGGTGGCTCAGACGCGGTCACGGACACCGCCGCCCCGCCTTGGGACACCCGAGCCCGCCGAGGGTTCGGGTGTCAGCTTTCGGAAGCAGTGTTCTTATCGGCCAGAGCGTAACCACGACCCGAACCTGTCGCACACCCTCCTGCACCTGCACCAGGCAGACATCGTGAAGCAGCCCCATTGCCCGGCGACAGGGCATCAACAAAATCGGCGGGTCGACAGTTGCCTGCCGACCCGCCGGAATTCATGAGGTGGTGCTGATACGACCGGGCTCAGGCCCGGCGGCGACGCAGCAGGCCCAGGCCCGCAACGCCGGCGATGGCGAGAGTCGTCGGCTCCGGAACGACCGTGGCGAACCACGCGTCCAGCAGCGGCGCATCAGCCGTGCTGCCGAAGTTGGCCCGCAGGATGCCGAAGTCGGCCAGATTCACGAGGCCGTCGTCGTTGAAGTCGCCCGTCATGAAGGTGCCCATGGTCGAGCCGAAGTTGGCCCGCAGGATGCCGAAGTCGGCCAGGTTGACGGTGCCGTCCCCGTTGGCGTCGCCGGGCAGACGGGTGTCGTCGTCGACGACCCAGTCGATGAGCAACTGCGGGCGAAACGCGATGTCCGCCGCGGCGGGCAGGTAGATCTCCCAGCCGTCGTTGGTCGTCGTTTCGTTGATGTCGCTGGCCTGGACGTTGAAGCCGAAGTTGGTGTCGCCTGCGAGGAAGTTCTCGATGGCATCGGTGACGTCGAAGAAAGCCTGGCTGCCGAGGATGCCGCCGAGCACTTGGTCGAGGATCGGGCCGACTTCGCCGTCGATTTCGTCGGGGCCGTTGCCACCGAAGTCATCGAAGCCGGTCGTGTCATCGAACGGCACGAGGAGCTGGCTGGCATCGAAGGGCTCGCCGCTCTCGGCGTTGACGCTCTCGCCGATCGTGGTCGTCAGGACGAGCTTGGCGCTGAGGATGTTGGCGTTGTCGGGCACGCTGCCCCCTTCGCTGACGAAGAGGTCGCCGAAGCGAATGTTGAGCTGTTCGTCGGCACTGCCGTTGGCGCTGGTGTCGTTGGGACCGTCGAGGAAGGTGAACGGCTCGGTCTCACCGTCGATGATCTCCGTCGTGCCGTCGGGCAACTTGGAGATGACGGTGCTGTCGACACTGTTGTACCCGCCGAGACCGGGCTGGAAGGTCGAGCGCTGGATGTCGTCGCCGGCGATGTAGCTGACGCTCAACTGAGGCCGCTCGACGAGGTTCGGGTTGCTGCTGGTCGCCACGGCCCAGCCGTTGGCGGTGCCGTTGAGGCCGGTTTGGACGGCAAAGCCGTTGTTGGCTTCGCCATCCGCCCATGCCTGGACGATCTGCGTCGCGTTGGCGAACGCGGTCTCGCCCTGGGCGATGCCGTCGCCGTCGGTGTTGCCGAACGCGCCGACGGCCTGGGTCACGCTGCCGTTGGTGACCTGCGGGCCACCGATGCCCGTGTCAGGATCGACCGGGTAAGTCGGAGTAGAAGGTCAGATCGTTGAACGGCTGGAGCAGACGAGCAACGCCGAAGGGCCCGCCGGATTGGCTGTTTTCGCTGAAGCTGCCCGGAGCGGTCGTCAGCGAGAGCGACGCGTCGGTGATGTACGAGCCGACCGGGATCTGCCCCGGCCCGTTGCCGATGAGGCCGTCGAAGCGAAGGAGCTTCTGGGTGTCGGGCGATCCGCCGGGCGTCGGGTTGCCGTCGAGGAAGTAGTAGTCGTTGAACGCACCGGAGAGCTCGGCATTGGCGTCTTCGCTGACGGTGATGTCGAGGGTGCCGTTGTAGCCGTTGACGCCTTCTTGAAACGTGACGGTGGTTTGAGCGGCGGCAAAGCCGGCCGGGAGCGTCGCAGCGACGGCGGCGGCGAGGAGGATCTTGGTCTGTTGCATAGTTTCTCTGGGAGAAGAAGCGAGAGGTAAAGCTGATGACGTACCGAGCGCCCGGACGTCGAAGCGTCGACGCGGCGAGTTGTGTTCAGGAGCCGGAGCGGTAGCCGTAGACGGTGAAGTTTCGGCCGCCGATGTTGCGAGAGCCGGTGGTCCATTCGGGCCGGATCGAGCGAATGAAGTTGGCGTCGAGTGCGAGGCTTTGGTAGGCCTGCATGTACATGTCGATCCAGGCCGGACCGGGCGTTCGGAACTCGACATGTCCGTCGCCGAATCCGATGTTGGCCCCGCGTTCGCCGTGGTTGTTGAGGGGCGTGGGGTAGTTGTTCCAGTTCACGCCGCTAGCATCGCCGTCTTCCGGATCTTGATCGGAGTCGAGGATGAGGATGGTCTTCGTCGGCTCGTAGAGGCGGCCGAGTTTCTTCAGCACCGTCCCACTGTCGTGGATCTAGCCCGTCATAGAAGCGGGTCGCTTTTGGACAGGCCAAGTTGCTGGTTGTGCGTGAAGGCAAAGCCATCGATGACTTGACCGTCGGGATAGATCGCAGGGCCCGCTGTACCAGCCGAAGACTTCGTAGCTGTGCCCCCAGTGGTTGCCGTCATTGCGAACGGAATTGCCATCGGGCCCGTTGCGGGAAGGGGCAACCCCATAGACATCAAAGATGTCGTCCAAACGACCGGCCTCAAAGCGATTCCAGTGCGGCTTCTTTGCCGAGGGTCTAACGTTCTGTCGATAACGCGTCTGCACCGTATCTGGCCGAACAACGTTCTCCGTCTCAGGGCAGACAGCAGTGTCAGGGGCCTCGATGTACTTCGGGATCAGGTGATTCAAGCTGTCATTCGCACCGTAATCGTTACCAGACCGTGATATGTTCAGACCTTGTGGGAAGAGGATACCCTGTTTGTCGTCTTCACTTGCCCGCTGGACCGCACCAGTGAGCAGTTGACGCAGATTACTTGCGCACTTAACTTGTTGGGCAGAACTCCGCGCCTTGTTCAACGTCGGCAACAGAATGCCGACAAGCAAAGCAATGATTCCTATAACAACCAGAAGCTCGACGAGCGTAAAGGCACTGCGGGGCCTTGAAGGGCAATTCTTCAGCATGGGCGGAACCTAGCCGGAGCGACCGACGCTCGCGTAAGCCTTCCGGTAAAGCTCCGTAAGCAGAACAAACGGATCGTGATAAGACTTCGCTAAGCCGGTCAATGAGTGTCTTGAGGCCTTGCGACCTGGCGGCCGCGGTCGCTACAAGCGCCGCTTCATGAACCGCACGCCGCCTCGAACGCTCGCCTCGTGTCTGTGCCTTCTCCTCGCCGCCAGTGCCGCCCTGGCCGAGCCGACGACGCGACCTGCGACAGACGACGCCTACCCGGCGACCACCGACAACGTCGGTCACACACGGCACACGCATCCCCACAACCCCAAGCACCCTGCCGCCCCGGATGCCCAGCGGTTCCACACGAGCCGGGCCGACGCCGCTGCAATTGCCGCTGCCGGGTGAAGAAGACGCCTTCGTCTTCGCCGTCTTCGGCGACCGCACCGGGGGCCCGGCCGACGGCGTGGCGGTGCTCGCCGATGCCGTACGTGACGTCAACCTCTTCGAGCCCGACCTCGTCATGACCGTCGGCGACATGATCAACGGCTACAACGAAGAGCCGCAGTGGCTCGAGCAGATGCGCGAGTTCAAAGGCATCATGGGCCAACTCATCTGCCCCTGGTTCCCTGTAGCCGGCAATCATGACATCTACTGGCGCGACAGCGACGGCTCGGGCGACACCAAACCCGAAGGCGAGCACGAACAGGCCTACGAGATCCACTTCGGCCCGCTCTGGTACGCCTTCGAGCACAAGAACAGCTGGTTCCTCGTCCTCTACAGCGACGAAGGCAACCCCGAGACCGGCGAGAAGAACTTCAGCAAGCCCGCCAGCCACGCCATGTCGCCCGAGCAGCGGACCTGGCTCACCGAGACCCTCAAGAAGGCGGGCGACGCGGAGCACGTTTTCGTCTTCCTGCACCACCCGCGTTGGGTCGGCGAAGACGAACGCCACGGCAAGATGTACGGCAACAGCTGGGACGAGACGCACGAGATCCTCGCCGCCGCGGGCAACGTGACGGCCGTCTTCGGCGGGCACATCCACCAGATGCGACACGACGGCAAGCGGGACGGCATCGAGTACGTCGCCCTCGCCACCGTCGGCGGCGGCCAGAGCGGCGCCGTGCCGGAGGCGGGCATGCTCCACCACTACCACCTCATCACCGTCCGCAAAAACCAGGTCGCCATGGCCGCCGTGCCGGTGGGTGCGGCGATGGACGTCCGCGAAATCACAGACGAACTCGCCGCCGATGCTCGAAAGCTCGCCAACTTGCCGGTCGACATCACGCCGACCGTCGAGCTGAGCGAATCGGGCGAGGCGGAGACGACCATCACCGCAACGATGACCAATCCGTCCGGGTTCGCCATCGATGTCGAAGTCATGCCCGATAGCCGTGACAGTCGTTGGCGGTTCTCGCCGGACCACGACCACGGCAAGCTTCAGCCGGGTGACACGAAGACCTTCAAGTTCCGGGTGAAGCGTACCGGCGAGTCGCTCGACGACGCCTTCCGCCCGGCCGATCTGTCCGTGCGGATGGACCTGCTGGGCAAGTCGAAGCGGTACGCAATCCCCGAGCGTCGCGTCCCCATCGCCGCCCGCCCGCCCGCCGATTGGAGGCCACAGAACACGACGGACCGCGTGCTCGCCGTCGGCGGCGACGGTGCGGTCCGCATCGGTCATGATCAGCTTCCTCTGGCCGTCGAGAGCCCGTTTACGCTCGAGGCCTGGTTCAACGGCGACGACTTCACCGGGCGACGCGGGCTCGTCGCCAAGACTCAGAGCAGCGACTACGGCATCTTCGTCAACGAAGGTCGGCCCCACTTCAGCGTCCGTCTCGACAACCGCTACGTCACCGCCCGCGCGGCCGAGTCGATCCTGAAGCCCGGCACCTGGTACCACGTCGCCGGTGTCTTTGATGGCGAAGAAGTTCGCCTCTACATCGACGGCCAGCAAATCGCCGCCAGGGCCGGCTCGGGCAAGCGCGACATTCGGAACATCCCGCTCTACATCGGTGCCGATGTCGACGGTGCCGGCCAAGCCGTCAGCGGCTTCGACGGCCAGATCGATGCCGTGCGTTTGTCGAAGGTCGCCCGCTACGACTCCACCTTCGAGCCGACGCGGGTGCTGGCCTCGGATGCTGACACGATCTTCATGGTCGACATGGACGCCATGCTCGGCCCGTGGCTCTACGACGCCGGACCGCTCACCACGACGCCCACGCTTCAAGGCGACGCCCAACTCGTCGAGCCGTGAGGTCAGTCGCGACGAAGCCGCTGACGGGCGTCGAGCACGCGACGCCTGGCCTCGTCGGCAGAGTCGGCGGTCGCGACGAGGTGGCCCATCTTCCGGCCCGGCCGCGGGTCGGTCTTGCCGTAGAGGTGGAGCTTGACCCGCTCGTCCGACAGCGCCGCCGCCCAGTCGGGAACGCCGGCCGTCCAGAGGTCGCCCAACAGGTTCGCCATCGCGACCCCGCCGGCGGTCGGCGTCGTGTTGCCTAGCGGCAGGTTGCAGACGGCCCGGAGCTGTTGTTCAAACTGGCTGGTGACGCACGCGTCGAACGTCCAGTGCCCGGAGTTGTGGGTGCGCGGCGCGATTTCGTTCACCAACAGATCCGCCCCGCCGCCGCCGTGAAGGTCTTCGACGACGAACAGCTCGACCGCGATCAGCCCGACGGCATCCAGCTCTTCGGCGACCGCTGTCGCGATCTCAATCGCCCGTTGTTCGACGACGTCGCCGAGCCCGCTCGGCACGGTCGTGATGTCAAGGATGCCGCCGACGTGGTCGTTTCGGCCGACGGGAAACGCCCGAACTTCGCCGGCGGACGTGCGGGCGAGGATGACGCTCACCTCAGCAACGAACGGCACGAGCTGTTCAAAAACGGCGACTTCCGGCATCCCGAGCTTGGCGAACGCGGCCTCGCAAGTCTCCAACGGCGCGGCCGCGGGTAGACGCGACTGGCCCTTGCCGTCGTAGCCGAAGAGCGCCGTTTTCAGGATGCCCTCGCCCAAGTCGCGTGATGCCGCAACCACATCCGCCGGCGAATGCACCTCTCGCCACGTTGCGTGCGGAATGCCGCGCTCCTTGAGAAACGTCTTCTCCCGAAGCCGGTGCCTTGTCGTGTGCAATACGAACGGCGACGGGCGAACGGGCGTGATTGCTTCAATGGCACTCAGCGTTTCGGCCGGCACGTTCTCGAACTCGAAGCTGACGACGTCACAGTGGTTGGCGAAGTTTCGGGCGGCGTCGAGGTCGTCGTATGGCCTGTTGATCTCGACATCCGCCACCTGCCCGGCCGGGCAATCGAGCGACGGGTCGAGGGCATGCACGCGATACCCCATGCGGCGAGCCGCAATGGCGAACATGCGGCCCAACTGCCCACCGCCGAGGAGGCCGAGGCGACTGCCGGGAAGAATCGGGTCGTTGCCGGGCATGAGGCGAATGTAGTGCTTCGGCCGGTCGCGCACGAAAACGCCCGACCGAGAGCGGCCGGGCGTTCGGGATTCGAGGCGATGGACCCCTTACAGCGGCAAAAGCTGCGGGATCGCGGCGGCGATCTTTTCCTTCATGAGCGGAGTGGCCTCTTCACGCTGCATGTTGCTCTGACGGGCGAATGCGGTCAGGCGGATGCCGTGAGGGTAGTAGTCGGTCGTGACCGACGTGGTGGCGCTTCGGCCGGTGCGGTTGCCCTGGGTGCCGCCGACGGCGTTGACGCCGGTGCCGCCGCGGTCAACGGTGATGTTGCCGGTGGAGCTTTCGCTGTTCCGCGACGAGTCCATAGCGACTTCCACTTCGATCGGCTGGGCGAGCTTCTCTTCGAGCAGGATGTCGACGATGAGGTTCCACTCGCGAACCTTGGCGCGGTTCGACAAGCCGACACCGACGCCGACGCCGACTGCGCCGCCCGCAACGCCACCGGCAAGACCGCTGTTAGTCGCCCGGCCGACCGCCACGCCCGTGCCGACGCCCGTGGCCGCACCGGCGATGCCGCCGAGCACTGCCGCCTGGCCCCGGCCGCGATCGGCGGCGCCGTTCACGCCGAAGTACCGAAGCGTCGCCCGAAGCCGGTAGTTGGCCTCGTTCGGGTCGCTGATGATGACGTAGCCCATCTCCTGGACTTTCGACCGGATTTCCTGGGTGATGTCAATCTCCGGCGCGTCGCTGACGTTGCGGTAGGAGACGTAGACGGTGCGAGCCTCTTGCGAGGGCAGGCCGCCGAGCATCTCCGGCACCGGCGTGTTCCAGGCGAAGCCGCCCTCGGGCTTGCCGCCCTCGCCGCCGAGCACGTTGTTCATGCCGCGGGCCATTTTGGTGCAGCCCGGCCCGCCGATGAGCATGAGGCCCGCAACGGCCGAGGCCGCGACGACAGTGGTGAGTTTACGGAAGTGTATGGATTGAAACATGCTGAACGTGGGCTCTCAGGGTGTGAAGTTGCTCGAGGATAAGTCCGAAACTAATTAGCGCCGCAGACTACCAACACGGCGTCATGATTCAAACTGACAGTCGAAAAGATGACGTTCGTATCGACAGACTTCAATTCGAGTCGTCCGCAAGATCCGCGGCCAGCTCGTCCAGGGCGGTTTTTGCCTTCTGCTTGGCCTTTTCGAGATTCTGACCCGGATCTCGGATGAGGTTCAGACGTTCCTGAAAGGCTTGTCGAGCTTCGGCAATGGTCGCAGCATCGACTTCTTCCGCGGCGGCGTTGGTGAGCATGTCGTCGCCGGCAGACCTGCTGTCGAGGTACACCTCCTGACGATCTGAAGCGACGGCGATTTCCGCCTTGGCCGCTTCATTGATCTTCGCCCCGGCCGTCCCCGCAAATGCGAAGACGATGCCGATGACGACGAAGAAGATAATCAGACAAAGCAGTGCAACGCCGTTCAAGATGGTGCCGGCGACGGGCAGTCCCTTGGCTATCCGCTTGTCCTTGGCGGCCCCGTTCCAGCCGACGATTCCGAGCACGAGTGACGCGACGCCAAGGCCGCTGGTCTGCTGCGTCGGAGTTGGTGGGCCGCCATAGTTGATCGGCATCGGTGGCGGCGTCTGGCTCAAGGTCCACCGGCTTAGACAGCATCTGCCGAACTAACTCGAGCAGCGAGTTACCGCGTCGTCGCTTTGAACGATGGGTCGTTGCCGAAAATCATGTCGAGCAGCCGACCAGGCTCAAAGCCGTCTCGCCCGCTGAAGCGGCGGACGCCTTGGCCCGAGAAATCGACGCCCCAAAGTGGTGTAAAGCCCGACGGATCGGCGCTGTATCTGCCATCACCGAGGCGAAGCGGCTCATTGGCAAAAGGGGCGACGACACGGTCGTCGCTGAACCAGCGGAAGCGGTCGTACTGCTTTCGACGCGGGTCGTCGTCGTCTGGCAGCAACCGGCCGGCTGTGGTGTCCGGGCGAACAAGCGTGGCCGAGGTGCCTTCGAGCAGGCGAGGCATGCCGACGAGGTACGGCACGAAGACGGCATCCGCATGGAGGTCGCCTTGGTCCTCGTAGATCGCGCGATAGAGAGACACCGCCCCCGGGGCCGGCATGACCCGCAACCGGCCGGCGTCGTGGCCCCGGTTGTCGGCCAGTTGCGTCGCGGCATTTATCGCCCGGCTGTGCTGCCAGGTGGCAAAGCCGAAGTAGCCCGCCATGAACACGCACGCGGCCAGCGACCACTGCCATCGCTTGATCGACACGGCGACGATCGCGAGCACGACCAGCGTCAGCGTGAAGACCGGGTCGATGATCGGCATGATGTCCCACGAGACGCGGACGTCGCTGAACGGCCAAAGCAGCATGGTGCCGTAACTGGTCAGGCCGTCGAGCAGGCCGTGGGTCGCGTAGCCGAGCAAGGCGGCGAGGTACGTCGCCACCTTGTGCCTGCGGGCGAACCCGAAGACGAGCATGCAAGCCCAGACGATGAGCGCGCCGATCGGGATAAACGCCAACGCGTGGCTAGGCCCGCGGTGCCAGTACCACCCGGCCGTCGGATCGCCCCCGGTCGGGATGAAGATGTCCAGGTCCGGGGCCATCCCGGCAAGCAGTCCGACGAAGGCCGCGGCGCGTGGCAGACGATGCCCGACGACCGCATGGGCCACGATTGCGCCAACGACACCTTGCGAGATCGGATCCACGGCCAAGCGTAGAGACGCTCACTCCAGCCCCGGCACCCGTCGCGGCCAATTGGTGATGGTCGCAGGCGTCAGCGGCACGCGGACGAGCGTGCCCTCGCGAAGCTCCCACAACTGCCATCCGCCCGTGACGTCGTTGACCTCGCGACCCGCCAAGGCCTCGAACAGCCGCGTCGGCATCCGGAAGTGCCACAGTCGCCACGGCACCGCCGGCTCCTGGTAGAGGTAGAACCGCACGCCCTGCTCCCGCATCCAGACGGCCAGCCACGGGTCCCACGGCTCGTCCGGCACCGGTGCCGGCATCGGACGCGGCGCGACGTCGAGCAAGAAGACCGCCGCCCGCGAGCCGGTCGGCAACGGGCGGATCTTGTCGAAGTTGATGTGCCGATGGCTGACGGCCAGTTCGCCGTCGGCGACGTTGGCGCTTCGCATGACGTCCGTCGCCGCGACTAAGCCGGCGACGGTGCCGGCTTCGAACCGCGACGGAATCAGCGACGGCCGCTTGGCCAAGACGACGTCGACGGCAAACAACGGCAGGTTCGCCAGCGCGATCGTCGCCACGAAGATCACCGCACCACGTCTGCCGGCAATGTGGCGGACGCCCTCGATGCCGAACGCGATCAGCATCGGCAAGACGGGCAGCAGATATCGCGCGTTCGCGTTGGGCCAAAGCATCGCAAACGCTCCGACGAACGCGAGCATCCCGATCGGCAGCCAATGCCCGGCCTTCGCCCGTCGCCACGCGAAGACGCTCATCGCCGCCACGGCCAGCCAGCCGACGATGCCGACGAGCACGTTCGCCCCGGAGACGCCGGAGGCGAATCGCGTCGGATACCACAGGCCCCAGCTCACCCACGTCCCCGGCGACGCGGCCCGGCGGAGGTACTCGAGGACGGGCGTTCGTCGCTCTGCCGAGGCCAACGGGTTGCCGTGGCCGCGGGACTCTTGAACCACGGCCTCCTCTTCCAGGTCGGGCCGGGTGGTCGCGTCGACCGCTTCAGAAGTCGTGGCAGCCCCGTCCCAGTCGGCGGGTGGTTTGGCCCCCTGCAAGATGGACTCGGTCGTCAGTTGCGGGTTGTCTTCGTCGACAAAGCCGGATTTGGCCTCTGTTGTCGGGCGAACGGCCCACAGGACGATCGCCAGCGTGACCAGCGTGACGAGGCCCGTGATCGCCATCGGCACCAGTCGCGACGGCCATCGCACGCCGGGCCTACTCGCCAGGATCGCGGCGACGAGGATCCAGCCGAAGATGCCCGAGTAGCGGACCAGCACCGTCGCGGCCAGCAGCACGCAGACGCCCGCCAGCCACCACCATCGTCGACTGCCGCCGTCGGCGAATCGCATCGTGAGCAGGACGGCCGCGTTGCCGAGGGCCAGGAACAGCGGCTCGGAATGCAGCCACGTCGCCAGCGGATACACCGGATGCAGAAACGCGGTCGCCCCCACCGCCGTCGCCGCGACGGTGGGCGATGCGTAGCGACGCAGCACGGGATAGAGCAGCAGCAAACCTGCGCCCAGCATGACGCATTGAGCGAGCTTCAAGAACCACATTGCCGCGGTGATCCGCATCAGCCCCGCCAGGAAGACGGTCCAACCGGGCGGGATGATTTTGACGGGTTCGCCGGCGTAGGTGTAGCCGTCGCCACGTGCCAGATTTCGGGCGACGGCGGCGTAGAGGTCGCTGTCGCCGCCGGGCGTCCAGTAGCCGTGGAACGTCAAGAACGACGCCACGCCGACCGCACCCGCCGCCGCCACAAAGGCCCGTCGGTCACTCGTCATGCGTCGCCTCCGTCTGGTTCCAGAACGGCACGCGACGCGCGACCTCGTCAAGGCGATCGTCCACCAGTGGCGGCGTGACGTGCGGCGTCAACCAACGTCGCGGCGGCTCGCCAGGGTCGGCGAAGTTCTGCATGCGGTACAGCTCGAACTGCCACTCCCGTGGCCCGGGTTCGTCACCCATCACCAGCCCGTGCTCGTGATGCGTCAGTCGAAAATGCCAGATTCTACCGGGAACCGTGGGGTTTTGATGAATGTACCAAGCCACGTCGTTGTCACGGCCCCACTGCTGGAGCTTCTTGACGCCCCACCCCGTGAACTGATTCGGCACCGGTATCGACGGCCGATCGGCCAGGTAGGCGACGACGCGGCTGGCGTGCTGGTAGCTCCAACGCTCGTGAAGGTTCTCGTACCGCTCGCTCGTCGCGATCAGGCCGTCGGTGCCGGACAGCTCGTCCGCGGCGGCCATGAGGTTGAGATGCAGGCCGGCCTCGTATCGGGTGTAGAAGTCGATCGGCGTCGGCGAGCGGGCGATCCAGACGTCGACGGCCCACATCGTGCCGTTGACCACCAGCAGCGCCGACACGAACAACCAGCGGAGCGACTTTGCGACCAGGTGAAGTCGCGAAATCCAGCCGATTCGGACGAGTGCGAGCAGCACCCCGGCAATGAGCCCCGGTAACGCCGGCACCAGATAACGCGGGTTCGGGAAAGGCCACGACAAGGCGAGGCCGAGCACATACATGGTCACGCCCGCAAAGAGCCACCGTCCGCGGCGACCCTCCGAGACCGCGGCGACGACGAGCAGGCCGACGGTCAGCAAGCCGACGGTCGCATTGACGACTTCGCCCGCCCGGCCCATGCCGCCGAAGCCGAGGAAGCGCATCGGTGCGAAGAGTGCCCAGCCGACCCAGTTGTGGAGTCGCTGCGCGCGGTGCCAGAACTCGCCGATGATCGAGAGATCGGGCCGCTCTCGGACGAAGAGCTCTGGCGCGGTCGCGGCGTCTGCGGCGGCGAGGGTGATCGGGCCGTAGCCGCGAACGACTGCTTGTACGAATCCGAATGCGACCACCGCCGATGCCAGCACGGTCAAGCCGGCGACGATGCCCGCGGCACGCGTGCCGTTGCGGCGGGTGCCGACGCAGACCATCGCCGGGATGATCGCAAAGGCCAAACCCGCCCAACGCATCAGCACGCCCGTCGCGATGAGGCCGCACGTCGCCACCAGCCAACGCTGGCGACCGGTCGTTCGAAACGTCGCGGCAGACCAGACCGACAGGCCGGCGAAGGCGACGAGGATGGCATCCGAGTGAGGCCAGAACGTCAGCGGATAGACCGGTGAACAGATCGCCGCCAGCACCACCGATCCCGCGGCGACGATCCGGGTTCGCCCCCTGCTCAACGCGGCGAACCAGCCCATCAGGCCGACGGTCATGAAGGCGACTTGCGCCAGCTTCATCGCAGCGATCCGACCGTCGCCGAGCCAGAGCAGCCCGGCCAGGGTCACGGGCCAGCCGGGAGCCGCGACGCGGAGCGGCTCGCCGAGGTAGGTCAGGCCCTGGCCGTGATGCAGGTTGCGGGCGGCGGTCAGGAAGACCTCGCCGTCGCCCGTCGGCACCCAGTACGGGTTGTGCACGGCGAAAAAGAGCACGAACAACGCGCCGAGGGTCAACGGCCCGTCCCACGCCCGCCGGCCGCCCGGAAGCGACGGGAGCAGCGTGGTCACGGGTCCTCCGACTTGAGCCGTCGGCGGTGCTCTTCAGGAATCTGCAGCTCGTCGATGAAGAACGGCGCCGCCCACCAGACGCGCATCGTGCCGTCGGTGTCGAGCAGCTCCAGCAGGATGCCGTCCTCTTGTCGAAGGTTGGCCGCGTAGAGCGCGCCGTCTCGAATCAAGCTGCCGATCTTGTAGTCCTTGGGCTTGTACGGGTTCGACGGGAAGACCATCCACGTCGCGTCGCAGTCGCGAAGCAACAGAAGCCGCTCGACCTTGTCCGACACCTCGCTGAAGCCAAGATCCCGCTCGCTGCGGACACGCCGCTCGCTCAGATAGCTCAGAATCGGCGGCTGGGGTCCGATGAAGATCGTTTCAGGCGGCGTGCCCTTCTTGAGCACCTGGGCGAACTCGGCGACGGGTGCGTACTGCCCTTCCTTGTAATGGCGCAGGAACGGCGTTGAGCGCTGCTCGACGATCAGCTTGCCGATGTGGATGCCGTTGCCGACGAAGACCATCAGGCATGCCAGTGCCGCGTAGATGCTGCGGGAGCGATCGGTTTTGAACCAGTCGCGGGCTCCCTGCATGACGCCCAGCACCCAGCCGGTCCACAAGATCGGCAAGACCATCAGCCAGTACCGGGGCTCGCTGCTGAGCATGAAGAGCGTGCCGATGAGCACGATGATCGTCAGCCCCCAGAGCGGGCGACGCAGCAAACGATTGTCGCGACGCAACGCGATCAACCCCGTCCCGAGGAGCAACGCGATGGTGAAGACGACGTTGATGTAGTCGACCCGCTCGCCGAAGAAGAGCCGGGCGACGTCGTCGTCGAAGATCTCGCGTGCGACCGTCGGCAGGCGTTCGGCCCAGGTCGCCGGATCCGTGAAGAGCTGAACGACCCGCCCCGCCAGCTCGCTTTCATACGAGCCGGAGTCGGCCAGGGCCGCGCGTGGGTCGAGCACGCGGAAGATGATTCCGGCCGCGACGACGACGCCCAGCGTCACCGCCGCCGCGATGCCGCGTCGCTTTGGGCCCGGCTCCTTCGACCGCAGGCCGGTGACGGCGATGCCCGTTGCCCAAACAACCGCCGCCACCGCCAGCACCCAGGCGGTCGGCCGCATCGACAGCGCGATCAGGAAGCCGATGCCCGCCACGAGCAGCCAACCGAGCACCCGCGGCCACGATGCCGATCGCATGCCGGTCCTGGCCCCGCCGCCGACAACCGCCTCGAGTCCGACCAGCACCACCATCACGCCGAGCAGAAATGGCAGGTCCGTCATCAGCTCGTGCGCCTGCTGGACAAATCGCCAGTTGAACGCCACCCCCGCCGTCACCACCGTCGCGGCCCAGTCAGGCAGGACGTGACGCACCAGCCGATACGTCAGCAGCACGATCGCCACGGCCGTCAAGAGCATGACGACGACGCCCGGCCACGCGGCATCGGGCCCGAACGCCTTCTCCAGGCCCGCCAGCAGGAAAGGCAAGCCGGGGTACACCTTGTCGTGGGCCTCGCCCAGAACGGTGTAGCCGTTGCCCGTCGCCAGCGAATGACCGACCGCGCGGTAGATCGCCGAGTCGAGCCCGATGCGCCACTGTCCGTTGAAAGACAGCGCCTGGACGACGAGCCACAGAACAACCAGCGCCAGCCTGGCCTTCAAGACCAGCGGTGCCCACGTGGGCGTCCAGCCGTACACGTCGTCAGTCGGCAGCCCGTCGCGCACCGCCGGCACTGCGTGGGTTTGTGACCGAGGATGGGTGCGAAAGAGCATGAAGACGAGCCGACGGTGAGACGTCGTCGGTTCGGCATTGTCCGTCTCTTGCCGCCGCGGGCAAGCCGGAGAAGTCGCGGCGCGATGGCCGGCCGTCCGATAAGACGACAGTGGCATGCTTTGGTTGCAGTGGCGGCGTGACGGCATTCGAGCGGACCCGCCGTCGGGCCGGGCGATCGACCTTCACCTGGACAAGAGCCGCCGCCAAGTTCACCACCGCCCGGATTCGCCGCAGCGGCGCCCTGCCCGTCCATCCCGAGTGGGCCGAGCGGTACAAGGCGTGTCAGCGATGCCCGCTGCATGTCACCACCGCCGGCCTCGATCATTGCGGCCGGCCGATGCAGCATCGGCCGATCGCGTCGCCGATGGACGAGGTCGGCTGCGGATGCCCCGTCATGGACAAGGCCCGCGATCCCGGCGAGCACTGCCATCAGCATGATTCCACCAACGCCGACTGCGCCTGTCCGTGGTGTCGAACCGGCGTGGGTTGAGCGGCCGGTAGAGTCGGAGCATGTCGTCCCCCGCCCGCATCGCCGTCGTCGGCGGCGGTATTGCCGCACTGACGGCTGCCGATCGTCTTGCCCGAAGCGGCTATGCCGTCGATGTCTTCGACAAGGCCCGTGGACCGGGCGGAAGGACGAGCGTTCGCCGAACCGACATCAGAGAACGGCAAGTCGCGTTTCCACACGGCAGCACGCTCTTCGTGGTGGCCGGCGATGATTTTCGACAGGTGGTCGAGGAATGGCAGCGGTTGGGTGTCGTCGAACCATACAGAGGCCAGATCGTGCGGATGGCGGACGTCGGCAGAGCCCGCTTCGACCACCGGCCGCACTTCGTAGGCGATCCGGCGATGAACGCGATGGCCAAACACCTTGCCGCCACGCCCGGCATCACCTTCCACGCGCAGCACCCCGTCGCCACCGTGGCAGACGGGTTGGTCAAGCTGTCGGACGGCACCACTCGCGACGGCTTTGCAGGCGTCGTGGTCGCGTGTCCGGCACCCCAGGCGGCGGTGCTTCTGAAGGATGCCGCCCCCGACTTGGCCGATCGAGCGGCGTCCGTGTCGATGCGTCCGACCTGGGCGGTCATGGTTGCGTGGGAAGGCGACGACACCGCCGACTTCGACGCGGCAAGGCCGGCGACCGGAGACCTGTCCTGGCTCTTCAAAGCGGCCGAAGGTGCGTGGGTGGTTCACTTCGACCACACCTTCAGCGAGCGGCACCTCGAGCGCCCGGCCGAGGAGGTCGCGGGCGAGGCGGTGCGTCAGGCGTCGATGTTGCTTCGTCGCAACGCCCCGCCGATTCACGTCGCCGCTCATCGGTGGCGATACGTTGCGGCGACCAATCCGGTGGGCGAGGCTTGTCTGGCAACGCCGAGCCGAACGGTGCTGGTGTGCGGCGATTGGCTGCTGGGCGACGGGGTGGAGCACGCCTGGCGCAGCGGTGATGCTGCCGCGACGCGGTTGTTGGAGGCGTTAAAGTCGTCGGTGTAATCGGTAGACTTCGCACCTTCCGCACCTGCTTCGTCACATGTACAACACGTGATTCTGCCGGCGACCACCGGTTCCCACCACGCACCACACCACCATGTCAACGAACAAGAAACTCTTCGCCGCCGCGATCGTCACCGCCGGATTCGCCGCACCGGCGTCGGCCCAGTTCCAGGAGCAGGACATCGAGCTCCGCCTCAGCGGTCTGGCCCAGACGGACGTGGAGTTCGACGGGACGGACCTGTCCATCAACGGCTCGGTCGGCTACTTCTTCGCCGACCAGATCGAAGGCGGCTTCCGCCAGGGATTCAGCTACACCGACATCAACGGCGATGCGACCAACGGCTCGACCGCCCTGTTCGCCAACTACCACTTCGGTGAGCCCGGTGCAGAGCTTCAGCCCTTCGTCGGTGCCAGCCTCGGCTACAACTACGGCGACGCGGTCAGCGACACGTTCTTTGCCGGGCCTGAAGGCGGCGTGAAGTACTTCATCGCCGAAAGCTGGTTCGTCTTCGGTCAGATCGAGTACCAATTCTTCTTCGACGACGAAGACTCGGCCGACGACTCCATCGACGACGGCACCTTCCTGTTCCGCCTGGGTCTGGGTGTCCTGCTCGACTAGGTCACCGCCGAAGGCGACATCTCGACTTCAACCGCGTCGCCGCTTCTTTCAGAAGCGGCGACGTCGTTTCATCACCTCGGCCTACGTTGGCCGGTGCGTCGATTGTTCACCGGCATCTTGTTCGACATGGACGGCACGTTGACCCGTCCGACGCTCGACTTCGATGCCATCCGACGCGACATGAACCTGCCGCCGGGTCGGCCGATTTTGGAGGCCCTCGACGCCCTCTCACCTGCGGAGCGTGTCGAGGCTGAGGCCGTGCTCGATCGGCACGAGGCGTCGGATGCCGAGCAAAGTCAGCTGGATCCGGCGTGCCAGGATCTCCTGGCGCGGCTCGGTGAGTTGGCCCTGCCCTTCGCGGTGGTCACACGAAACAGTCGCCGAGTCGTCGAGACCGTCTGGCGAGTGCACGACCTGCCGCCTTGCCCGACGATTGCTCGTGACGACGGGCTGCCGTTCAAGCCCGATCCGACGCCCCTGCACGTCGCCGCCGACCGCATCGGCCGGAAGGCGTCGGACTGCCTGATGGTGGGAGACAGCGTCTTCGACGTGCAAGCCGGCAATGCTGCGGGTGCGGGATCAATATGGATCAGCCACGGCCGACCTCGCGACTTCGTCGCTGAGCCGACGCACGTGATTGCGCGGCTCGGCGACGTGATGACGCTGATCGACGGCTAGCGGAGCGTCGGGTCGCCCCGGCCGTTCCAGTGGCCGTTGTCGGGTACTTCGTCGCCGTCGAAGTCGTCCATCTCGGCCCGTTTCATGAGCTGGCCGTGCCCGTCGACGAAGAGGACGGCGACCTTCTCGCCGCCGTTGCGTTCGTCGGGCGTGGAGCGATGCTCCTCGACGAGCGTGCCTGAGCTCCCGTCGCCGCCCGAGTAGCCGTAGTTGCCGGGGGCGTCGGGATCTGCCGAAGCCGCCCGGCTCCCCTGGCTGCCGAGTTCCCGGCTCTGCAAAGGCGGGTCGATGACGTAGGTGCCCTCGTCGTAATCAAAAAGGTCGTCGCCGTCGCGGCTGCCCTTGGTGTCGGCAAGCGCGATGGTCTCCGAGGCGGCGCGAAGCTGACCGGTGATCGCGTAGTACGGCCCCGTGTTGCCGGTGGCGACGCGGGCATTGCCGAGATACTGGAAGTTGTACCCGTATCCGCCGTAGTAGAGTGCCTTGGAGTCGTCGAGATTCGTGCCGTCGGAGGTGACGGTGTGGGCAAACGGCTTCATCGCGGTCAGCCGTGCCCGGTCGTCGAGCAGCGGGCTGAGGAAGACGTCTTCGCTCTCGAGGAACGGGTAGATCCGGTCCGCCCATCGAACCCGCGGCGTGGGGGGCGTTGCGTTGACGGTGTCGCTCTTGAGCGACGAGTGGAGCGGGAAGAGCCCGTCGTTCTCGTTGCGGTAGAACTCCAAGCCCGTGCCGAGTTGGCGAAGGTTGGAGAGGTTGACGGTGCTGGCCGCGGATTGGCGGGCACGGTTGAGGCTGGGCAGCAGGATCGAGATCAGCAACGCGATGATGCCGATGACGACGAGCAGCTCGACGAGCGTGAAGCCGTACCTGGAAAACTTGTTGCGACGCTGTATCAACATGGGGCTTGAGATTAGCAGCAGCAACCGAGACTTCAATCTAATTTTGCAACGCAATCTCAACTGGGCGATTCGCCGCACTTCGATCGTCCCTTCTGGACGAGTTAGAAGTTGAAGTCGCGGTTGCGCACGCATCCTGATGCTCGTCGCGGAATTTTCTTGCATCGAAGGGCGTTGTCGTGTCATCTGGTGCAGCCTGATCCGGCCCATGGTGGGTCACCGGGGGCACCTCCATGGAGTATTTGCTTTGAAGATCGACCAAAAGACACTGACTCTCGTCGCCGCGGTTTCATTGACGGCCGGGCAGCCGGCGACGGCACAGCTTCCGGATCTCGTCTCGGAGGTCCGTGACATCGACGGCTGGGCCAACAACACCGCAAGCCCCACGATGGGCACGCCCGCGGGCGCATTCTCGCGTCTGGCTCCCGCCGTCTACGCCGACGGCGTCTCGGCCCCCGTGTCCAACCGCCCCAACGCACGCCTCATCAGCAACCTCGTCCACGACCAGACCGGCTCGACCCCGGACCCTCGCGGCCTGTCCGCCATGTCCTGGGTCTGGGGCCAGTTCATCGACCACGACATGACGCACACGCCCCTGCAAGAAGGTGGCGAGACGATCAACATCGGCATCCCGTCTGGCGACGGCGTTTTCATGCCGGGCGACTTCATCCCCGTCAGCCGGAGCGTCTTCGTCGACGGCACGGGCACAACCTCCGTACGTCAACAGCAGCAGGCGATCACGCACTACATGGACGCCTCCAACGTCTACGGCGGCCGGATGGGCGAGGGCACGGTCCGTGCCGACTGGCTCCGCACAGGCTCCGGGGGCCGACTCGAGACCAGTACCATCGACGGCGACACGTACCTGCCGACCATCAGCCAGAAGCCGGGCGACCCGTTCATGGACGGCGGGCCGTTCGGCATCTCGGATGATCAGCGCTACGCCGCCGGCGACGTCCGGGCCAACGAACACTCGGCCCTGACGTCGATGCACACGCTGATGGTCCGCGAGCACAACCGCGTCGCCGACGCCCTCGTCGCCGCCGGCTACACGGACGACGAAGTGATCTATCAGGCCGCCCGCAAGGTCGTCGGCGCGACCGTTCAGGCCGTCACGTACAACGAGTATCTGCCGTCGCTGGGCGTGTCCCTTGGCAGCTACGCCGGCTACGACGATGAGACGGACGTCACGATCACGAACGAATTCGCGACTTCCGGCTTCCGCTTCGCCCACAGCCAGATCCAGGCCGTCACGCCCCGGCTCAACGAGGACGGCTCGATGCATGATGCCAGCGAGCTTCGGCTCGTCGACGGCTTCTGGAATCCAGACAAGTTCCTCGAAACCGGCATGGATCCGCTGCTGCGTGGCCTGACGCAAGCGCGGGCCGAGGCGGTCGACACGCAGATCATCGACGACCTGCGGAACATGCTCTTCTTCCCGACATTCCCCGACGGCAACCCCGTCGCCAACGGCACCGACATCGCCGCCCTGGACATCATCCGCGGCCGGGACCACGGGATCGGCGACCTCAACAGCGTGCGCGTGGCCCTCGGGCTCGCTCCGCACGACACCTTCGCCGACCTGACCGGTGGTGATGCGGACGTCGCGTCTGTACTCGAGCTGGCCTACGGCGACATCGGGCTCGTCGACTTGTGGACCGGCATCCTGAGCGAGACGCCGATGGTCGGCGGAAGCCTCGGCGAGACGGCGACGGCTCTCTTGGCCGAACAGTTCACGCGAACCCGCGACGGCGACCGGTTCTTCTACCTCAACGACGCCGACTTCGCCGTCGGCTCTGTCCTCGACGGGCTTGGCTTCGGCATGGACTACTTCGAGGGCCTGTCGCTGCTCGATGTCTTCCGCAACAACACCGGCATCACCGGTGATCTGGGGGTTGCCGGCAACGTCTTCTTCGCAGCCGTTGTGCCGGAACCGACGACGATGGCTCTGCTTGCTCCGACCGTCGGGTTGCTGCTACGTCGACGCCGGTCGTAGCGCTGCCTTAACGTGGTCGATGACTTGGCTGGATGATCTCGAGAGCAAGCTGCCGGGCCCGATTCGGCGGAGCCTCGAATACGTGTCGTCACGCGGATGGTTGCCCATCATCGCGGTTTTGATGGCCGTCGCGACGATGTGGGGCTTCCTCGAGCTTGCCGACGAGGTTCAGGAGAACGACACGCGGTCCTTCGACCTTCGCCTGCTCGAATCCATCGGCGGCAGCTATGACGGCCTCTCAGGCTTCTGGCAAGAGGCCGGCCGGGATGTCACGGCCCTGGGCGGGTCGACCGTCATCACGCTCATGGTGACCGGCGTCATGATCTTCCTTCTGCTCGCTAGGCGTTGGAAGGGGGCGTTGTTCGTGCTTGTAAGCGTCTGCGGCGGCCTGGCTATCAGCCTGCTGCTCAAAGACTTCTACGACCGTCCCCGGCCCGACATCTTCACCCACCGAAGCCACACGATGACGCCCAGCTTCCCGAGCGGGCACAGTGCCAACAGTGCCGTCGCCTACTTCACGATGGCGGTGCTGCTGGCGAAGCTGGTCGATCGTCCGTTGCTGAAGGGGTACATCTTCTTCGTCGGACTGCTCGTGCCGGGGCTGGTCGGGTTGAGCCGCGTGCTGCTGGGCGTGCACTGGCCGACGGATGTCATTGCCGGGTGGCTGATCGGGCTGTCGTGGGGCTTGATCGCGTGGGGCGTCGCCACGTTCCTGCAACGCCGGGGCGGCATCGAGCAGCAGGGCCAACTGGTGCAATAACTGACGTTGCCTCAGATCCTCGGCACGTCGTCGTTCTGGCGATGTTGAAGCACCTGGTTCATCGTCGAGTGCTGCCGTGCCGCCTGCCGGCACGGGCCGCAGATGGCGCGGTGGAGGCGTTCTGCGACCTGTTCCGACGACGTCTGCTCGCCGTAGGAGGCCTTGATGCGGATGACTTCTGCCCGCTCGCATCCGAGCGTCAGGATCAGCCAGAGGTTGTGCAGAACGTGCCTCACGAGCGCTTTCGGTCTCCTTCCATTCCTTCATCGACGGGTCCGTCCCCGAAGTGGTGAGCCAGTTCTGCGCGTAGGCGAAGTCGGGCCCGGTGCAGCAATCCCCAGAGTGCCGGCGGTTTGACGTTCAAGAAGTCGCAGACTGCCTCGGTTGCTTCACCGTCTAATTCCTTCAGGCAAAAGGCTTGCCGCTGTTTGGGCGGAAGTCGATCGACCGAAGCGGCAAAGTCGTCCCAAAACTCGCGGCTCGTTGCGACTTGAGACGGGTCGACCGACCAAACCCCCACCGCGGCCGTGCGGAAGCCTTTGTCGTTGAAGCCGGGTGTGGCCCCGGCGAGTTCCGATCGGGCGGCAAGCTCGGATTCGTGCCGATCGCGGACTGACAGCCGACGCCACTCGTCGGCGATTCGCCGACGCAGCATCGTGAACGCCATCGCCCTCGGCTCGTCCGGCGCGGCACCGGCATGAAGCGATAGCAACACGTCCTGGACCGTGTCTTCTGCCTCGATCGCAGACGGCAGACGTCGACGGGCAAAGGCGAGAAGTTCCTGGCCGTGGTCACGCCAGACGGCAGCGGCGAGTTGAGATGGTCGTTCGGCCGCCACGCGAGCGGGCACGGTACGGGGCGACGTCACTCGGCCGCTTCGGCGGCTTGTCGTTCGAGCGTCTTGAAATACGCCCGCACCGCCTCCTGGGCCGCCCGCGGGATGCGTTGCGAGTCGACGTCGTCGGTCACGTCGCGCTGGCCGGTCTCGACGATGTCCCGCAGTCGGGCGGTGCTTTCGCCTCGGATGGCGTCGCCTTCGATGAGGGTGCTGGCGATGAGGCGGCCCTCTTCGTCGTTGAAGGACTCGCTTTGCTCTTGCTTCAGGCCGAAGGGTGCGGGTGCGACGGAGAGGTTCCCGCCGCGACCCTGCCCCTGCCCACCGCTGCCGCCACCTGAGCCGGATCCCGGTCCGCCGTTGGGGCAGCTTCCGCCGCCTGCACAGTTGCCGCTACCGCAGCCCGGGCACGGCTGGGACGGTTGCGACGGCTGCTGGCCGCCGAACTGACCGGAGCCCTGCCCCATCCCCTGGCCGGTGTCTTGCCCTTGGCCCTGACCCCTGTCCTTGTCCCTGGCTGGCCCCTTGGGCCTGCTGGAGTTGTTGCGCCTGTTGCTGCACGGCCTGCATCTGTGCCAGCGACTGCTGCATCTGCTGCCCTGCCTGCTGCATGCCCTGGCCCGACTGCCCGCCGCCCTGTTGGCCCTGTTGCCTTGTTGACCTTGTTGGCCCTGTTGGCCTTGTTGGCCCTGTTGCCCCTGCTGCCCCTGGCTTGCTTGTTGGGCCTGCTGCCCCATGGCCTGGGCGAGTTGCTGCGCCATCTGGCTCATCTGCTGGGCCTGCGTCTGAGCCGCGGCCTGCTGCTGGAGGCCCTGCATCATCTGCTGCATTTGCTGGGCCTGCTGCTGACTCGGGCCCTGGCCGTTGTTCATCTGCTGCATGGCCTGCTGGGCCATCTGCTGGACCTGCTGGGCCGACTGTTGATTGCCCTGCGCCGCCTGCTTCATGAGCTGCGCCGCCTGTTGGGCTTGCTGCTGGCTCATGCCGGCCTGTTGCAGTTGTTGCTGCATTTGCTGCTGCGCCTGCGGATCGTCGGCCATGTTCGCCAGCGACTGCGCCATCTTCTCCATCTGCTCAGCCGCCTTCTCCTTTTCGCCCTGCGTCATCTCGTCGAAGTTCTCGACCGCCGCCTCGAGCTGCTCCATCGCCTCCTCGAAGTCCGCGTCCTTCAACGCGCGATGGGCATCGGCGACGGCGCCGCGATCCTCCGGGGCCGGACCTTCGGCTTGGCGGAAGGCTCGGGCCTGCTCCTTGGCCTTGGCGTATTCCTCGCCCTTCTCGATCTGCTTCTTCAACGCGTCGGCCATGGCTTCTTGAGCCTCTTTGGCCGTCTTGCGGGCGCGGGTCGGGTCCGTCTGGACCAGCTTCCGCGCCTCATCCAGCCGCTCGCGGGCGAGGCGAAACTCCTCCCGCTCGGCCACCATCGGCGGGAGCATCTCGATCGCCTTCGCCTGCGCCGCGATGGTCTGCTCCGCCGCCTGCCGATCCTCTTCGGCGGTGTCGTCTTGCTTGTCGTTCTCCACCAACTGCTCCTCGGCCGAGGCCATCGGCTCGACGAGCCAGACCGTTAGCCCCACCACGCCTGCCCAAGCGACCACGCCCGCATACGTCGGCGGCCAGGCGAGGGGAAACTTCTTCCGCAGGTTCGCCGACGCTGCCAGGCGCGACGCGTCGGCCGTGGCGAGCTTGCTGAAGGCGTCGTCACGGCCTGAAAGCTCCAGGGCCGTGCTGAACCGCTCGTGGGTGCCGAGCCGCTCGTCGATCGCCAGGGCGGCCTCGTGATCCGTCGGTCGGCCGCGGTAGGCGAGGGCGAATGCGACGGTCGCCGCGACGGCCACAGCGCCGCCGAGCCAGTACCAAGGCCCGCCGGGCAAGGTGCTCGCGGTCGAGCTCCAACGCCATCGCCGTCAGCCATGCGACGACGCCCACAACGATCAGCGCGTACGAGAACCGCCGAATGAAGCCCTGAAGCACCATCTTCCGCCGGACGGTGGCGACGTGTCGTTCGACGGCGGGAAGCGGGTTCTGGGCCATGGGAAGTCTCCGAACCATACAGGATCGGCAGGCGGCAAGGTTGCGGCCGATAGACTGGTGAATATGGCGACGGGCTTGATCGACATCGTCAACCGACTCTCCGGCCTGAAGGCGACGGTCGTGGGTGACTTCATGCTCGACCGCTACCTGTACGGCACGGCTGACCGGCTTTCGCCCGAGGCACCCGTGCCGGTGCTGCACTTCCAGCGGGAAGAAACCCGTCTCGGCGGCGCGGGACACGTCGCGGCGGATCTGGCGACGCTGGGCCTGCAGGTGCAGGCCATCGGTGCCGTCGGCGACGACGAGTTCGGCACCAAGATGCGCGACACCCTGGCGATGGAAAAGGTCTCGACCGACGGCCTCGTCACCGTCGGCAGTCGGCCGACGACGAGCAAAGTTCGCCTCGTCGGCATGGCCCAGCACCGCACGCCGCAGCAGATGATCCGCCTCGACTACGAGGACGCGGGCGACATCGACGACGACACCTGCACGCTCGTCAGCGATGCCGTCTCGCGGGTGCTGGATTCGGGGACCGACGTCGTCTGCATCGAGGACTACGGCAAAGGCGTCTGCTGCGAGGCGGTCGTGCGTGAGACGGTTCGGCTGTGCCGGGAGCTCAAAGTGCCGGTGCTGGTCGATCCGCCGAAGATCGAGGACCTGAACAAGTACCGCGGTGCGACGTGCATCAAGCTGAACCGGCGTGAAGCCATCGCCGCGACCGGCATCGACTGCGAGACGACGGCAGGCGTGGAGAAGGCGGCGTTCGTGTTGCTGGAATCACTCGACCTCGAGGCCGTGGTCATCACGATCGACAAGGACGGCGCGTACCTGGCCACGCGTGACGGCACGCATCGCTTGCTCGAAACCCGCGCCCGCAGCGTGGCCGACGTGACGGGTGCGGGCGACATGTTCCTGGCGATGTTGGCCGCGGCTCGGGCGGCCGGGGGCGATTGGGCGGACGCGACGGCACTGGCCAACGTCGCCAGCGGACTCGAGGTCGAGCGGTTCGGCGCCCAACCGGTCAGGCCTGACGAAATTGTGGCGGAACTGGTCAACGACCTTCGCCACGATCGCGGCAAGGTGTGGCAGGCCGACGAGCTCGTCGACGAACTCGCACCGTCACCGCTCCGCAGGCCGACGTGTCGTTTTCACCAACGGCTGCTTCGACCTCGTCCACCTCGGCCACGTCGAGTATTTCCGCTTCGCCAAGGCCCAGGGTGATGTGCTGGTCGTGGGCGTCAACACCGACGAAAGCATCCGCCGACTCAAGGGCGAGAAGCGGCCGATCGTGAGTCTTGACGACCGGATGGGCGTCTTGTCGGAGCTCGAGAGCATCGACCACCTGGTGACATTCGACAGCGACACGCCGCTGGAGTTGATCGAGCGGTTCAAGCCGGACGTGTTGGTCAAGGGTGCGGACTATGCGAAGGAACAGGTGGTCGGTTGGGATGTAGTGGAGGCGGCGGGTGGCCGGGTGGCGCTGGCGCCGCTGGTGGAGGGCCGGAGCACGAGCACGGTGATCGAGCGGATCATCGACGCTTACCGTTGAGACTTTTCACTACAGCGCTTTGATCAGGTCGCGTCGAGAGGTGAGTCAGGCGAAGGCTTGGCGGATGATCGAAAAGACCTCGACGTACGCGTTGCCCCAGGCGGACTCGCGGAAGAACTCGACCGGGCTGCCCGGCTGGCCGATGAAGGGGCGAAGCACCCAGCCCGCCTGGATGCCGACGAACGCGTAGACGACCAGCCACGCCCGGCGAAGCAGGCGATGCACCGGGTTCTGTCGTTCCAGCGGCCTGTAGTAGCGGGTGAGCAAGATCTGCCCGGCGATGCTTGCGGTCCCGAAGCAGGCGGCGTTGACGAGGATGGCCAGCTGGTATTGGTCGCTCGACGCGTACCAGAAGAACGTCAGCGGCGAGAGCGAGACGAGCACGATCGTCAGCCCCGCCTGAGCCGCCAAAAGCGCACGCAACACGTCCCGAAAATCCCCCGCCACGCCTGCAAGCAGGTTGAGCACGAAGAAGCTCGGCAGCGCGACGGCGAACGTGACGCCCAGAAGCATCGGCACCTTCACGCCGCTGTAAAGCAGCTGAAGCGTTCGGCCGTCCCAAACGCCGCTGAACGTGCCCATCACGACGCCGTAGAAGAGCCCGCAGACGACGGCCAGCAGCACCGCGACGCGTGCCCGGATGGCGGGCGTCGGCGAGCCGACGAGGCGCAGGATGGCGAGGTCGAGCTGTCGTGCGATCGCGATCACGTGAGGCCGAGAAGGGTCTCGATGACCTGCACGACGCGTTCGAAGAAGTTGCCGCCGCGTGGCCGGAACCAGACGAATCCGCCCTCGCCATACCCGCCGACGAAGGGACGAAGCACCCAGCTCATCTGCGCGCCGACGAGCGCGAAGATAAGCACCCAGATGTTGAAGATGGTCTTGACCGTGCCGTCGGTCGGGCCGTCCTGGACGCGGTGGAGCGGTCCTTCCTGGCGACGACGGACGTCATGCTGCTGTGCGTACGCCGCGAGGGCTTCAGGCGAATCGACCGGTTCGGGCGTCTCCGACAACGGATGGACTGGGCGGCTTGGGCCGGGCCGGTTCGATGAGGCGTCGCAGGGTCTGCAACAGGAAGCCGAGTCCCAGGATGCCGGCGATGGTGAAGACGATGACGTTCAGCAGCAGGATGAACGGGTAGCTCGTCGTGGTGAAGTTGAAGAACGCGACGATCGTGCCGAAGCCCGCCAGCACCGCCAGCATGACGCCGATCGCCGCCATGATCAGGCGCAGCATGTTCGTCAGCGACAGCCGTCCGCCGAGCAGCGCGTTGAAGACGTAGAGCGACGGGAACGTCACCACCAGCGTCAGCAGGAACAACGCCGGCACCTTGATCGCACTGCTGACCATCTGCAGCCATGCGTCCGACTGCCCCGCAACCAGGTTGAAGCACCCCATGCAGATGCCGTAGACGCCACCGAGCACGAGCACCGCGACGAGCATCGCCGTGCCGCTGATGTCGAGTTGGCCCGACCGCAGTTGCTCTGCCTTGGTCCCTTCGCCCCGGAGGACCCGATCGAGTTGTCGAAACACACCCATAGCAGGCGAGCATGCCGACAGGAGCGGCAAGTTTCAATCGCCTTGCACCACTTCGAGCCAGCCAAAGACGCCCCCTCCCGTCATCCTGAGCGAGCGCAGCGAGTCGAAGGACCTCGCCCGGTGACACGTGTTTGCAGAGCAGCGCGTCGTCACGTTCAGCGGCTACCCAAAGCTTGGAAGTCGTGCCGAAACGTGGTGGACGTTGCACCACCACTTGAGACGCAAGCACGTCGCTACGCCTGACCACCAATCGCTCCAGCCGAGATCCTTCGGCTGCGCTCAGGATGACGGGTAGGGTCGGTCTTTCATCTAATGCCGGCCATGTCGCGGCAGACGAACTCGATCTGGTTGCCGAATGGGTCACGCGACTGGAATCGCTTCCAGCCCGTAATCGGCGGGACGCCCGGCTCGTCGTCCGTCTGACAATCCTTCCCCGCCGCCCGAAGTCGTTCAAGCAGGGCCGCGTAAGTGGCCAGGTCCGTGACCTCGTAAGCAACGTGCGCCCGCGTCGGTGCACGATCGACGTCGTCCTCGACGCCGATGTGGAGCTGACGGGTGCCGACTGTGAACCACGCCCCGCGGGGCCGCCAGCCTTCGCCGGTCGGTCGCTCGGCACGCGGAAGTTCGAGAACGTCGCCGTAGAAGTCGATCGCCTCATCAAGACGATCGCCCGGCACGGTGACCTGCGCGTGGTGGATGTCGGCAATCACCGTTACCCCTCCTTGTTGGCGCCGATCTCGGCGATCTTCATGCCGGCCTTGTGGTAGAACTCGAGGTTCTCGCCGCAATCGCCCCACCAGCCGTGGACGGCATCGGCGGTCATGGTGCCGGCATCGATGTAGGCGTTGTTGACGTCGGTGATCTCCAGCTCGCCACGACCCGACGGCTTGAGCGTCTTGACGATGTCGAAGACGTGCCCGTCGTAGAAGTAGACGCCGATGACGGCCTTGTTGCTCTTGGGGTCTTCGGGCTTCTCGACGATGCCGACGACCTTGTCGTTCTCCATCTCCGCAACGCCGTAGGCCTTGGGATTCTCCACCTCGGCCAGCAAAATCTTGGCACCCCGGCCGTCGTTGCCCGCGATCTGCTGCCGGAAGTTGTCGGCCTGCTGCTTGATGCTGTACTCCAGGACGTTGTCGCCCAGGATCAGCATGATCGGCTCGCCGTCGACGTACCGCTCGCACAGGCCCAGAGCAGCCGCGATGCCGGTGGCGTCGGGCTGGTACGTGTAGGTCAGGTGCTTGAGCCCGAACTCGTGTCCGTTGCCGAGCAGCCGGATGTAGTCACCCGCGTTGTTGCCGCCGCAGACGAGCATGACCTCCTCGATGCCGGCCTTGGCCATGCATTCGAGGGGGTAGAAGATCATCGGCTTGTCGTAGACCGGCAGCAGGTGCTTGTTGGTCACCGTGGTCAACGGAAAGAGTCGGCTACCAGTGCCGCCGGCGAGAATGACGCCCTTCATGTGGTCTTTGGAGTTGGAAGTTCGGGATGGGAAGCAGGCGTTAGTCGAAGAGGTCGGACTGATCGGCCAGGAGCGGATGCGCCCGGTCGCGGTCGTTGAGGGTGGCGTCGGCGTCGGGGGTTTGCCAGTCGATGGCCAGGGCCGGATCGTTCCAGCGGATGCCCCGCTCGCTCGCCTTGTCGTAGAAGGCCGACACCTTGTAGGCGACGACGGTGTCCGACTCCAGCGTCGCAAAGCCATGAGCGAAGCCGACCGGGACGAACATCTGCTCGCCACCGGCAGCCGAGAGCTTGGCCTTGAAGACCTTCTTGAAGGTCGGGCTGCTTCGCCGGATGTCGACCGCGACGTCCAACACGCTGCCGCGAAGCACGCGGACAAGCTTGGCCTGCGCGAACGGCGGCAACTGATAGTGGAGCGCCCGGATGGTGCCGCGGGCGCCGCTGAGGGACTCGTTGTCCTGGACAAACGTTGCCTCCACGCCCGCTGCCGCCCATTTGCCGTCGTGGTAGGTCTCGGCGAAGTAGCCGCGCTCGTCGCCGAACTTCGGCGGCCGAAGCAGGAGCACGCCACCGCCCAGGGGTTCATGAGGAACAGGAGTGACGGGGCCGGATGACTTCACGTCCTCGTCATCGGCAAGTGCCGGCTACACCGCAAGCAGAACGTCCGAAAATCACCGCTGCCCTAACGGCTCAAACGAAAACAAGCCGCCCGGCACGGGCGGCTTGCAGGTGTCGGTGTTGGTTCACGCGACGGCTGCAGAAGCTGCTGTCACATCGCGGACCGTCAGAGCAGGAAAATCCTCACACTTTGCACATTTCTGTCACCAGATTATTTAAGTCTTGGTCGTCAACATCCTGCCAATTCAAAATTGCTTTAACATGCCGTCCGGCTGGTGGTGCGGGATGACACATTGGCGTCTGGCGACGCATACCTGTCGTAGTTGCTGGCCGTCCTGTGGATGCTGATGCCCTGCCGAACGGCCATCCATAAGGTGAGGCGATGGCGACTACCTCCAAAACGCTCGTCACCGGCGGAGCCGGCTTCATCGGGTCGAATCTGGCGACCAGGCTCGCCCGTGACGGCAGGCATGTCGTCGCCGCTGACACCTTCGGTGAAGGCCGGTGGGCGAACCTCGTCGACTTCGCCCGTGCGGGTGGTGACGCCTTAGTCATGGCCGATCCGCTCGACGCCGACGCCCTCGACCGGGCCGGACCGTTCGAGGCCGTCTTTCACCAGGCGAGCGTCACCGGCGTCATCGGGGCGGACGGCAAGGCGGATACCACGCCCGCCGGCTCCGCCAAGTTGCTCCGCAACAATATCGAAGGCTTTCGACAGGTCGTCGAGCTTTGCAAGCAGTGGAACGCGACACTCGTCTGGGCCAGCAGTTGCTCGGTCTACGGCCGAGGGCCGGTGCCGATGGTCGAGTCGGCCGAGGTCGACCCGCTGAACGCCTACGCCTTCAGCAAGGTTGCCAAGGAACGCTTGGCCGACCTGCACGCGCCAGAGTTGACCTACCCGCCCGTCGGGCTGCGCTACAGCAACGTCTACGGGCCCAACGAAGACCACAAGGGCCCGCTCGCGAGCATGGTGCACCAGCTCGCCAAGCAGATGCGAGCCGGCAAGAGGCCGCGGATCTTCGAGGGGGGCGACCAGCGTCGCGACTTCGTCTACATCGACGATGTCGTCGATGCGAACCTGCTCGCAGAGCAGAAGTCCCGCGACGGCACGTTGGATTCCGGCCGCGTGCACGTCTTCAACGGCGGCGCGGGAAAGAGCTGGTCGTTCAACGACCTCGTCGCCGACCTCAACGACGAGCTGGGAACTGAGCTTGCTCCGGACTACTTCCCGAACCCGTTCGACTTCACACAGGATCACACGGAGACGGACGGCTCGCTCGCCGAGTCGTCCATCGGCTGGCGGCCTCGGTACGACTTGCGCGAGGGCATCCGGGCCTACGCGGCATCGGGCAAGTTGGGTGTGGCGTCGGCGTGAGCCGGAAGCTGTAGGCGCTGGCCGCGCTGTGCCGGTCGTACCGGCCGCGGGTTGATAAAGAAATCCACGGTCGGCACTTCGTGCTCGACGTGGGGCAGGTCGACTTCGTAGTTTGTGCAGGGCACCCGCCTGACGTTCGGGCGAGTGCTTGGGGTTGGCCGACGGCGACGGACTTCCTAGTGGTTGATCTCGCAGGTGACATCCCTCACGACCAGGCACGGCTGCCGCAGGCAACGCCGATGCGTCCTCGGTCGCTCCCCGTGGTTTCGCCCCCGGCCATCGCGCCGACGGAGTCGCAGCGCTGGAGCCACTGGCCCTCGATCCCGCCGGGCCTGCCGGTGCCTTTGGTGTCGCTCGGGACGCACCCGTGTCCGTACCTGCCGAACCGCCTGGCCCGGGACCGCGCAGTTCCTGGCCGACGCCCTACCGCCGGCGGCGTACGAGCAGCTGATGGACGGCGGGTTTCGTCGCAGCGGCAACGTGATTTATCAGCCGTCGTGCCGAGGTTGCCGCGCCTGCCGACCGGTGCGGGTACTTGTCGACGACTTCGTCGCCGGCAAGCGTTTCCGCCGGTGCATCCGACGCAACGCGGACCTCGAGATCAGCCACGGGACACTCGAAGCGACTCCCGAGAAGTTCGACCTCTACCACCGCTACCAACGCATCCGTCACGGCGAGCGGGATCACCTCGATTGGCCGGGCTTTGTCGACTTTCTGTACGACACGCCGGTGCGGACGCAGGAGTTCTGCTATCGCGACAGCGACGGCCGGTTGCTGGCGGTCGGGATTTGCGACATCGGCGAGCGGTCGCTCTCGAGCGTCTACTTCTACTACGACCCGGACGAATCTAAGCGTTCGCCCGGCACGTTCGGGGTCTTGGCGGAGCTGGACTTCTGCCGACGCCAAGGGTTGCCGCACTACTACCTCGGCTTCTGGGTCGACGGGTGCCACGCGATGGCCTACAAGACCGACTTCGGCCCCTACGAGGTGCTGGATACCGACGGAATTTGGCGGACGCCCGGCAGTTGAGCCGGCGAGCGACGGCGTAGCATGGGTGTCGCCCTACGCAGAGGGCAGCCCGAACGTTCGCCGTCCTTTGCCCTTTCCTCATGCCGCTCAAGATCTTGCTCGTCGAAGACGATGTCGCGGCACGCGGGGCGATGGCCAAGCTGCTCCGCCACGCCGGGGCCACGGTCGTCACCGCCAGCGACGGCAGCGAAGGGCTCAGCCGACTCCTCGGCGAGCGGTACGACGTCCTGCTCACCGACCTCCACATGCCCGGTGGCCTGGACGGCTTCGAACTGATCGAGGCCACCAACCGACTGCCGCTCGCCAATCGGCCCCGGCGTGTCGTCGCCATCAGCGGGCGGTTCGATCGGACCGTCATCGGTGACATGATCTCCGACGCCGCAACCGTCGACTACTTCCCCAAGCCCGTCGACCTCGACCGCCTCATCGAGTCCATCGGCGGCCCGGTCAACTGACCGCCTCAGTCTTCGCCCGTCCTGAAAGCTCGGACGCGAGCCGCGTTTAGCGTGTGGCCATGACGGCGACGGCGGAACCTGCACATCAGCACGACCCGGCGACGTATCAGCGTCGCCGACTCTGGTGCGGCATCGCCGGCATCGGTTCGATCCTCGTCGCCCTCTGGATCGCAGCCGCGGCCGGACTTGCGAGCGGGCTCGATGCGATGCTCATCGACTGGCCACCCGAACTCGCCGGAGCGACCGCCGCCTTGCTGCTGGCCGCCGGCGCCTCCGTCCTTCAGGCCGGGCCGGACGTTGCTGCGTATCGCACGGAGCAAGCGTTCCACCAAAGGCCGCGCGAGGCGGGCCTGCTGGGGCCTTATCTCGTCCACGTCTTCCAATGGATCGGCGGCCTGGTCGTCGCGGGGGCGGTCGTCGGATTCTGCGTTCGTCTGGCGGACGGTTCCTGGTGGATGCTGGCGATTCCAGGGCTCCTGGGCCTCGCGTTCGTGCACGTCGTTTACCCGCTCTCGCCGACAGCGAGGGCACCGGCCCCGGATGCAGGCTGGTGGCGACGCGTGGCACAGGAGCTGAGGCGATGGATTTGCCCGTGCCGGAGATCGCCTGGTACGACCACGGCGAGCGGTCGCTCGCCGGCGGATGGAACGGCGCCGGGCCGTGGCGAAAGTTGTTTGTTGCGACGTCGCTGGCCGAGGTCGAGCCTCGCCTGGCCGCGGGGTTGATCGCCCGCGAGATCGGGCACATTTCGCTCCTGCATCGCCTCATCACGACGGTCTGCACGATCGGCTGGATTGCGATCGGCCTCGTCATGGCCGGCCTGCTGTCGGATCACGGTGCCGCGGGGTCGGTGGTGATCTTGGCGACGGTGATGAGCACGTGGTGCTGGGTAGGGCTGCTGGGCCTTTGGCCGAGCCTCGGCAAGCGGCAGATCTACGCCGCCGACCGCTTCGCCGCCGACAAGCTGGGGCGAGCCGACGGGCTCAGGATGCTCGACGTCTTGGCTTCCAGAAATCTGCCCGACGCGACGCTGCCGTCGGGCGTGGCGTTCGTGTTTCACCCGATTCCGCCGATGAACGATCGGCATCGCGCCTTGGAGGAGATGCCGTCATGAGCTTGATGCCCCGTCTGTTGTTCGCCCTGTCGAGTTGGACGCTGAATCTCATCGGCCGAAGCCTGCACTGCCAGGCCGGCCGGCCACACACGTGGCGTCAGCCGCCGGGCTGGGCGTAGGGCGTGATCTACGCCTTCTGCAACTGGTCGAGCTTGCCGGCGACGGTCTTGATTTGGCCGGCGGTGTCTTCGTCGGTTTCGATGAGGTTCTTGATCTGCCGGACGGCATGAAGGACCGTCGTGTGGTCGCGTCCGCCGAAGTAGCCGCCGATTTCTTCAAGGCTGTAGTTCGTGTGAAGCCGGGCCAGGTACATGCTGATTTGCCGGGGGACGACGATGCTGCGGAGGCGTCGTTTGCCTTGCAGATCGTTGATCTTCACGCCGTAATAGTCACAGACGGCTTCCATGATGGACTCGATCGTCAGCCGCTTGGACCGCGCCGTTATCGCCGACTCCCCGAGCGCGGCGCGGGCCATGGCGAGGTCGATCGGCTGCACGTCTGCGGCGCCGGTGCCGTTGGAGGCGATGCGTTCGGCCTGTCCCGGTAACTGGCTGAGCCCCTGGAGCGTCGTCAGAACACCCTCGAGTTCGCGCGTGTTGGCCTCGATCCGGCCGGCGATGAAGTCGAGCACTTCATCGGCGATGACCAACCCGCGAAGGCGTGCCTTGCTGCGGAGGATCGCGACCCGGGTCTCGAAGCAAGGCCGCTCCAGCGGAGCGACGAGGCCCCAGTTGAATCGGCTGACGAGGCGTTCTTCGAGTTCCGGCACTTCCCCGGGCGGCGCGTCGGCCGAGAGGACGATCTGCTTCTGCTGCTGGTAGAGCGTGTTGAACGTGTGGAAGAACTCTTCCTGTGTCCGCTCGCGTCCTTTGAGGAAGTGGATGTCGTCGATGACAAGCACGTCCGCCGACCGGTAGCGGAAGCGGAAGTTGTTCATGTCGCCGCTTTCGACGGCGTTCATGAACTGGTTGATGAACGCGTCGCACGACAGGTACAGAATCTTCAGATCCGGCCGCTTGTCGAGGAGACGTTGGCAGATCGCCTGGAGCAGGTGTGTCTTGCCGAGCCCGACCTTGCCGTGAAGGAAGAGCGGGTTGTACGCCTTGCCCGGCTGGTCGGCGACGGCGACGCTGGCGGCGTGGGCGAGCCGGTTGTCGGGGCCGGTGATGAACTGTTCGAAGACGTAGTCGGGCGTGAGCGAGACGCCCGATCCGTCGCCCGACGACCCGAGGTAACCACCGAAGCCGTCGATGAACCCGCCTGCTCGGACCTTGGGGCAGTAGAAGAGAACGACGTTGAGCCGACTCGTCACGGCCTGGACGGCGGCATTAAAAGGCTGCTGGCAAGGCCCGGTGAGGAAGTCGAGCTGGCCGACGCTCTGGCAAGTGACATGGATGACGCCGTTGTCGAGTTGTCTGGCGACGAGCTGTTCGAACCAGGTCCGATTCAGTGTCGGGTGGGTGAGGCGGACGTGATTGAGGACTCGGTTCCAGACCGCCGGGTCGAGCTTGGGCGACTTTTGACCGCCTGCGTCAGCTGAATCGAATGGTTCGGGCATCGGCGTGGCTTGGAAAGCGGTCATTGAGCGTCTCGCGATGTCGCCTGAGATTCTCCGGTCCCGCGGCGAAATCCTTGTCGCCGCACGATGCCGACAGAGGTCGGCCGGCATGTCAACGCCCACCGATGCCTCGGCATCGGGTGCGTCCGTCGTCGCGCCAGATGGCGCCGTGGAGGCGGACTCCAGGTCGTCCGCTTTCGGCCTGCCCGGCAACCTGCCGGACAAGCGTGATTTCGCGGCGAGTGCCGCAAGGGCCGAAGATAGTGCCAACGGGCGGCACTTCAACTGCAGATGTCGGAATGGATCTCCGGCAACCGACTCGATCCCGCCGCTGGAATCCCACGGCCCCCTTTTTCACCTTCAGGAAAATCTCATGAAGGCGCATCCATGCCCACCGCGTCGCCTTCATCCGCCAGCGCCGCCAACGCCTGCTGCAAGTCGCTCCAGACCGCCTTGCGATTGGCCATCGTGTAACTCCGCAGCAGGTACGCCGGGTGGTATGTCGGCATCACCTTCACGCCCCGCCACGCGTGCCAGTTGCCGCGAAGCTTGCCCATCGGCTGGTTGAGGCCCAGCACGTGCTTCGTCGCAGGCAGGCCCAACGTGACGATGACCTTCGGGCGAACCAGCTCCACTTGCCGGTGCAGGTAAGGCGTGCAAGTCGCCGTCTCGACGGCCGTCGGCGCACGGTTGCCGGGCGGACGACACTTGACGATGTTGGCGATGTAGACGTCCTCGCGACGCAGCTTCATCGCCTTGATCATCTCGTCGAGCTTCTGCCCCGCCTTGCCTACAAACGGCCGACCGGTCAGATCCTCGTTTTCGCCCGGTCCTTCACCGATGAACATGAGATCCGCTTCCGGATCCCCCTCGCCGAAGACGGTGTGCGTTCGGTTCTCGTGCAGGCCGCACTTGGTGCAGCCTTTGACTTCGGTCTCGTCGAGCTTGACGAGCAGGGAGATCCGCTTGTCGCGCGGCAGGGGTGGGCCGTCGAAGGCGTCGGGTTGCGGCTCGGCCATGGCGACTTTGACGGGGTTGCCGAACAGATCGGTCGGCGTCTTGACGGCTGGCACTTTGGACCGGGCCGGCGGAGGCGTCGATGCCGGCTTTGCCCGAGCTGCGGTCGGCTCGGCGGCGGCCCGGGACTTCAAGGAGGCGACATCGATGGGCAGCGCATCAATGCCGAACGCCCGCTCGGCCGCCAATGCGTTGCGAAGTCGCGCACGAAGCACCGCCGAGTCGCTCATTCAAGACGTTAGCAGTCGCGGGCTCGCGACCTACGCTGGCGACCGATGAGTCGCGTGAAGGAAACTGCTGTCGATGTTGGCCCCGTCTCCCCCCTGCCCCCGCGGAGCGAGCTGCTGGATCGCCCGATCAAGCACTTCGACATGAAGGCGGTCGACATCCGCCCCGTCGTCGAGCAGATGGCCGACACGGCCTTTTCCGGTCGCGACCTCGCCCGCGCCGCCCGCATCCTGGACGACATGACCGGCGACGGCGAGTGCGCCGCGATCCTGACCCTCGCCGGCAGCCTCATCTCGGCCGGCATGAAGCACGTCATCGTCGACCTACTCGAGGCGAACATGATCGACGCGATCGTCTCGACCGGGGCCAATATCGTCGACCAAGACTTCTTCGAGGCCTTGGGCTTCAAGCACTACGTCGCCGACGATCGGTACAAGTCGGGCGTCTGGGACGATCAGCTCCGCGAGCTGATGATCGACCGCATCTACGACACCTTCATCGACGAGGAAGAACTCCGCGTCTGCGACGACCTGTGCGGCGAAATCTGCGACGGCCTGGAGCCGAGGCCCTACTCGTCACGCGAGTACGTCGGCGAACTCGGCAAGCACCTGGACAACGTCGGCGTCAAGGGCGACGGCCGGAGCATCATCCACACGGCGTACAAGAAAGGCGTCCCGATTTTCCTGCCCGCCGCGGCCGACTGTTCGGCTGGGTTCGGCATGATCCAGCACCAGATGCGTCGCATGAAGGCGGGCGAGTCGAGCATGTTCACGCTCGATGCGGTTCGCGACTTCTACGAGCTGTGCCTCGTCAAGGACAAGAACCCGTCGACCGGCCTCTTCATGATCGGTGGCGGCGTGCCGAAGAACTACGCCCAGGACATCGCCGTCGCGGCCGACATTTTCGGCAAGGAGCCGACGATGCACAAGTACGCCGTCCAAGTCACCGTCGCCGATGTTCGCGACGGTGCGCTCAGCTCGTCGACGCTGAAGGAGGCATGCAGCTGGGGCAAGGTCGACGTGGCCGAAGAGCAGATGGTCTTCAGCGAAGCGACGGTCGCGATGCCGCTCATCGCCGGCTACGCCTGGCACGGCAAGCGGTGGCAGAGTCGACCGGAGAAGCGGCTGGTCGACGTGATCGAATCGGCCATGCCCGCCGCTGCGGTGCCGGCATGAGACGTAGCGAATTGGCGCGGACGACAGCATGGCGTACGTTGACGAACCGTCCGGGCGGAGGTCGCGGGGGCGGATATGTGAACCCGTGAGTGAAGTGGACCAACCATCGACGGAGGCAGAGGGGATCGAGCGCGTCGCCGAACGGCTCAAGTCCGTGCGTTCGCGTCATCGTCGTGGCCGCCACGCCGAGGCGCATGACGAGAATCCGACGGAAGAAAAGCGTCGTCGCGGCGTGAAGAAGCACCTGTTCGCCGACGACCGAGTGCCGTCGGGTCAGGCGACGCTCGTCGATGATGCCGACGGACTTGAAGCGGCACTTGTTCACCTTCGTGGCGACGATGCCGACGGGCCGAGGCGTTTTGCGTACGACACGGAGTTCATCGGCGAGACGAGCTACCACCCGAAGCTGTGCCTGTTGCAAGTCGGCACGTGCGAGCAGGTTTTCCTGATCGATCCGCTCGCCGCGCTCGACACCGGGCCGCTGCTGGACCTGTTGATCGATCCGTCGTTCCAGAAGATCGTCCACGCCGGCGAGCAGGATTTGGAGCCGGTCGCACGGCTGACGGGTCGCGTGCCCCAGAACGTCATCGACACCCAAGTCGCCGCGGCCTTCTGCGGGCTGCCCTATCCGGCGAGCCTGGCCAAGCTGGTCGAGCACGTGTCGTCGTGCTTCATGAACGACCGCAAGCTCGTGGGCGGCGGATTGAAGCTCGGCAAGGGATACACGTTCACGCAGTGGGACGCCCGGCCGCTGTCGGGCAAGCAGCTTTCGTATGCGGCAGACGACGTTCGATATCTGCCGCTGGTGCTCGCCTGGATCGAGTCGCAGCTAGCCGAAGACCCGGACCGGCTGAATTGGATGCACGACGAGTGCGCCTTGCGTTGCGGCAAGGCGGCCGACGACGCAAACGCCTCGCCTTGGGAACGGGTCCGCGGCTACAACGGCCTGGGCGACGACGGCCGACCGATCCTGCGAGCCTTAGCCGTGTGGCGAGATGGTGCGGCTCAGGAGAGCGACCTGCCGCCGCGGGCGCTGGTTCGCGACGACGTGCTGATCTACCTGGCCAAGAACCCGCCCAAGGCCGGCGATGTCGGCCGAATCGGCGACGTTCGGCACATGCCCCGCCCCGTCGCCGAGCAGTTCGGGTCGGCGATCATGGGAGCGATCGAGCAAGGCCGAGGCGAGACGGATGACGTGCCGGCCTACGTGTCGTACGAGCCCACGCTCGCCGACAAGTTCGCGGCCGATGCGGCCTGGGCGAAGCTGCAGAGCCTGGCGTACGACCTCGGCATCGACCCGAACCTCATCGCCAGTCGGCGGGACGTTGAAGGTGTCCTGCGTCGCAGGAGCGAAGGTAAGCCGGCGGAGGAGGAGTCGTTGCTCCAAGGCTGGCGCGGCGATGCCATCGGCCGCCGCTGGGCGGAGTGTGTGCTGTAGCAATTGTCTCGGCCGTCGCCCTCTCCTTCCGTCGTCGTGAGCGAGCGAAGCGAGTCGAACGACCTCGTCCGCGAACACGCTGTCCAGCCGAGATCCTTCGGCTGCGCTCAGGATGACGGAGGCCGCTCAGGGTGACGGAGGTCGCTCAGGGTGACGGAGGTCGCTCAGGGTGACGGAGGCCGCTCGGGATGATGGGGTCGCTCGGGATGACGGGGTCGCTCGGTATGGCGGGGGTGCGTGCTACCGGTCCGGCATGCGCGGCTTGCGGATCAACGTGAACGACAACCCGCCCGCGGCGACGACGGCTGTGGCGAGCATCGTCCAGATGGCGCCGTTGAAACCGGCCGCCTGTTGCTCGGCGACCAAGGCCTCGGCATCGTCGCGAGTGGCGACGGAATCGCGGCACGTCGGACACGCCATCGCCGGACCGGCTGCGATGAGCAAGGCCGCTACGCCGATGGAGAGACGACCAGCGCGGGCAGGATGTGGTAGAGCAGGAAGTAGATCATCACGCCCGTGACGCTCACGTAGAGCCACGTCCAAAACGCCGGACGGCTGTAGACCTTGTGTCGCTCCCACCGCTTTCGATAGATCTGCCAGAGGGCCGCAGCGATGAGCGGCAGCATCACGATCGCGGCGACGACGTGGACGAACAGAAACGCCCAGTAGCTCACCTTCACCGCCATCGGCAGCGGGCCGATGACGTCGAGCGATCGGCTGCCGAAGGTGTAGTTGCTGTAGAGGTAGCACGAGAGGAAGACGCTGGAGACGACGAGTGCCCCGCCGATGAGTTGGCCGTGGCGTTTCCAGTTGCCGCGACGGATCTGGCGATAAGCCAGTACGAGCAGCACCGTGCTGACGCCGTTGAGGCACGAGTTGAGCAGCGCGAACGCCTCCTTGGCGTCCACGACTTAGCGTCCTCCCGCAGCGACGAGCGACCGGGCGTCGCCGGCGAGCCGGTTCATGGCCGACGCGTCCGAGTTGCCGTAGACGCCACGAACCATGCCGTCGGCGTCGATGAGCAGGAACTGCGTCGAGTGCCCCCAGTCGTCACCGACGGCCAGTTTGTTGTCGGCGGCGAAGGCCTTCATCGAGTCGCGCGTCCCGCCGGTCAGCAGGTGCCAGCGATCCCCCGGCTCGTCCCCCGTGACGGCCTCGACGAACTGCGTCATCGACTCGGGCGTGTCGCGATCAGGGTCGACGCTGAAGCTGACGAACTGGACCTGCTCGTCGGGAATGGCTTCTTGCAGGTCGTTCATCTTGCCGACCATCATCGGGCAGGCGCCGGTCGGGCAGTTGGTCAGGAAGATGAACCCGACCCACGGCTGGCCCTTCACGTCGGCCGTGCTGAGGGGCTCGCCGCGATGGCTGGTGAGGTCGAATTCGGAGAACTCGAAGAGCTTGGGCAACCCTTCAGGCTCGGCAGAGACGACGTCCGGCTCGCTCTCGCTGGCGAAGGCTTTAGCGGCGACGTAGCCCGCGATGCACGCGACGGCCAGGGCCCACATGGCGACCATCAACACGCGCGACGGCTTCATTCAAGACTCTACGTCGGCGCGGGCCGGTCGGTTGGCGATCAGGCACGCTGCGGCAAAGAGCCCCACCGCCGTCATGAGCGTCACCAGCCCACAAACCCACAGCGGCGGCATGCCGGCAAGCGTCCCGCCCAGGCCACTACGCAAACCGGCAAGGCCGTAGGTCAGCGGGTTCGCGTACGCCAGCCACCGGATCGGCCCGAACCCTGCCGAGGCGACGGGGAAGACCGCACCACTCAGGAACCAGAGCGGCATCAGCAGAAGGTTCATCGCGACGTGGTACCCCTGCGTACTCGTCATGGGCCAGGCGAGCGCGACGCCCAGGCCGACGAGGGCGAAGCTCAACCCGATGCAGAACAGGGCCGCGATGACAAAGCCGCCGATGGTCATCGAGATGCCGGCCAGCGGCGCGATCGCCAGCAGCAGAATCGCTTGCGCCGATGCCAGTGACGCCCCGCCCAGCACCTTGCCCAGCACCACGCCCCATCGCGGCACGGGCGACGCGAGGACACCCTGCATGAAGCCTTCGCGGCGGTCTTCGATCAGCGTGATGGTCGCGAAGATGGCCGTGAAGAGGACGACCATCAGCAGCATGCCCGGGAAGAAGTACTGCAAGTATGGCTCACCCGTCGGCCCGGTGAAACTGTCCCCCATCCCGCCGCCCAGCAGCAACCAGAACAGCACGGGCGTCAGGATCGCCCCGATGACGCGGTTTCGCTGGCGCAGGAAGCGAACCCACTCACGTTGCGCCAGTGCCAGCGCCGGCCCGACGACGCCGGCCGACCGCTGTCGCGCTTCGACGGTCTGCGTCGGGCGACCGACATCCGTCGCGAGAATGGCAGGAGCGGCCTGGTTCAAGGCTTCAAGGTAGCAGGCGTCGAGTTCGTTCGCTCTGAATGAGAAGGTTCATCCTGATACAGAAGGTTCATCCTGAAAGAGAAGGTTCCTCGTATGAGCGACGCTTCATTCTGAACGAGTTGGTTCTGTGAAAGCCGCGACCTTACAGGTCGCAGGCAGCGTGAGACGTCGAACGAGCTTGGCAACCGACGCAACACGTCTCTCACGCTGCCTGCGACCTGTAAGGTCGCGGCTTTGTTGGAGGATTGAGAGCGTTATCTCTGATCTAAGGCTTTATGTCGATGTAGACGGGGACGTGGTCGCTGGCGACGCGGACCCAGGTGTTGTCGAAGACGCCGACGTTCGTCACGAGCTTCGCCCCGGCCGGGTCGACGACGATGTGGTCGATGAAGCTGCGGAACCGGTCACGCCAGTAGCCCGAGTACGTCACGACGCCCGCCATCGCCAGGTCGTGGGTGACGGTGACGAAATCGTCGGCCGGATCGTCGTTGTTGAGCCCGGCAAGGTCTGCCATGACGTCGCCGCCTGCGGGGACTTCGTACTCCTGCAGGCCGATTTCGTCGTTCATGTCGCCCAGCAGGAAGACCGGCGCCTTCTTGGCGAGTTCGAGCATCGCCCCGTGCGTCGCCTTGGCCTCGGCCGACCGCCACTTCGTGACCTCGACGCTGTTGCCGCCCTTGGACTTCTGGTGCGTCGTGCCGACCCAGACGGTTTTGCCGCCGGGCGTCTTGATGAGGACAAAGACCGGCCCGCGTCCGAAGAGCATGTCCGATCGCGGGTTCAGGTCTTCGTCGTCGGGCACGTCGACGAGGTCGTCGTAGGTGTCGACGATCTCGTAGCCGTCACGCATGATGACGCCCAACGTCTGCCCCCGGCCGCTGTTGCCCCGGAAGACGACGCGCGTCGGATAGACGTCGCCCAGCCACTCTTCGGCGAAGCTGTCCAGCTCTTCCTGGCTGCATCCTTCCTGGAAGACGAGGATGTCCGGGGCGAAGGCCGGGTCGAGCAGGACGGTGGCGACTTCCCAGTTGTCCTCTGCGTTCTGATAGCCCTCTTGCCGACGTCGCTCGCGGCCGTCTTCGGTCGCGGGTGCGGGCAGGTCCTTGTCGCGTAAGTCCTGGAAATGGTCCTTCCAGTTCTCGATGTTCCACGTCGCGACGCGGACGGTTCCCTCGGCCGGCGGGCCTGCGAGGGCAGGGAACGCGGGGATGGCGACGAACAGCCAGGCGACGATGGCGGTTGAGATCTTCAAGGCGACCAGTCTATCGCCGCGACACCGGCTCGGGCATGCGGCATCATGTGTCGATGGCCCGCCTTCTCGCCACGCTCATCGCAATGCTCGTCCTTGTCGGCCCTGCCGAAGCTTGGGACGACCAGATCGTCCACATCGACACCTTCGCGGCAGGCGACGCAGAGGGTGTCGTGCCAGGTGACACGCTGGCCATCGACGGCGATGGCATCGATGGGTTCCCGCGTCGCGGGACGTGGACGAGTGACGTGTTCAAGACGTCGCCTGCAACGGAATTCCTGCCGAGCTGGGCCGTCGATGCACCGGCCGATACGGGCGTGCGGTTCAGTGTCCGCGTGAAGGTGGATGGCGAATGGTCGCCTTGGCTCGACTTCGGTTATTGGGGCGACGTCCCGCCGCCGACGGACGCCGAGGCCTTTGACGGCGGCACCGTTGCCGTCGACATCCTGGAACTCGACAAGCCGGCCGAGGCGTGGCAGACCAGGGCCGATTTGTTCGCGTATGACCTTCACGCAACGCCCGTGGTCCGCCGGATCAGCATGGCGGTGCGTGGCCCGAGCCAAGGCGAGGACGGCTTCGGCGAGGCGGAGTGGTCGGGAGAAATCGAGGTACCTTTCCTCGCCCAGGCGTCCGGCGGCGGGCTCATCGGCGGGGAGATTTGCAGCCCGACGAGCATCGCCATGGCCGTCGGAGCGTTTGGTATCGATGTGGATGTCGCGGCCAACGCACTGGCCGTCTACGACCGAGAGCACGGCATCTTCGGCAACTGGAACCGTGCCGTCGCGCGGGCGAACGCGTTGGGAGCGGACGCGCATCTCGAGCGGTTCGACAACTGGCTTGCCGTCGCGGAGCACCTGAAGGCGGGCCGGGTGATCGTCGCGAGCATCAACTACGACGCTGGAGAAGCCCCAAGCTTCGTCATCGACGCGACGGCCGGACACCTGATCGTCATCAAGGGTCTGACGGACCAAGGCGACGCGATCGTCAACGACGGAGCATCGGCGTCTGAGGGTGAAGGTGCGGTCTACGTGAAGGAAGAGCTGGAGCAGGCATGGTTCCAAAACGCCGGCGGCGTCGGCTACGTCGTGGGCCCGGGACGTTCAAAGAGGTGACGTCACTCCCGCAGAAGGCTTCTTGGACCGCACGTCCCGGCCCTCCGTGCACGAAGAGGACGATTTCCTGCTCGCCTGTGCGAACGTTCGCCACGGCTGCACGATCCGACCAAACCCGCCCTGCCCGACCTCCGTCATCCTGAGCAAGCGAAGCGAGTCGACGGACCTTGCCTGCGAACACGCTGTTCAGCCGAGATCCTTCGGCTGCGCTCAGGATGACTGAGTGGGCGGTCGCTGACAGTTGAGCGTCGTACATACCTAGCTCCGTTTCCGTCATCCTGAGGGAGCGGAGCGAGTCGAAGGACCTCGGCTGCGAACGCGCTGTTTAGTCGAGATCCTTCGGCTGCCTCAGGATGACGGAGGTGGGCGGACACTCGATGTGCGAACCGCCTTCGCCGGTCTTGCCGCTGGTCGTACGCTGGCGGGTGCCGTCCAGCGATGCCACCAAGAAGAGCGATGCCCCCAAGAAGCTCAGTCCGGCGATGCGGCAGTATCAGTCGTTCAAGGACAAGCACCCCGGCTATGTCCTGTTTTTCCGCATGGGCGACTTCTACGAGGTCTTCCACGACGACGCACGGCTGTGCAGTCGGACGCTGGGCATCACGCTGACGGCCCGAGGCGACAAGGTGCCGATGGCGGGTGTGCCGTATCACCAGCTCGACAACTACCTCAAGCGGATGATCGTCGCGGGTCATCGCGTGGCGATTTGCGAGCAGGTCGAAGACGCCAAGCAGGCCAAGGGCGTGGTGAAGCGTGACGTCACCCGGCTCGTCACGCCCGGCACGTTGACCGACGAGCCGATGCTCGAGGCGAAGTCGGCGACGTTCCTGGCGGCGGTGGCGTTCGGCGGGAAGTCGGCGGGCCTGGCGTGGGCGGACCTGTCGACGGGCCGACTGTTTGCGGCAGGTGGTTGCGAATCCGAAGTGCTCGACGAGGCCCTGCGACTCGCGCCTGCCGAAATTCTCGTGCCCGAAACGCCCGGCGGTGAGGAACACCCCGGCGGCAAGGAGCTTCGCGGCCGGGGCATCACGGGCGTGACGGTTCGGCCCGGCTGGCAGTTCACGACCCGGCACGGCCTGGACGAGCTGCGCCGCTACTGGGGCGTCTCGACCGCGACAGGCTTCGGCTTCGAAGACGACGACCCGGCCGTCGCGGCGACGGGGGCGATGCTGACGTATCTCGAGGAAACGCAACGCGAAAAGGCGGGCCACCTTCGGCCGCCGACGCGGCACGAGCCGGCGACGTTTCTGCGGATCGACCCGGCGAGCTGGCGCAACCTCGAGATCGACCGCACGCTCCGCGGCAACGGCACCGACGGCACGCTGCTGGCGGCGGTCGACAGGACCAAGACGCCGATGGGTGGCAGGCTGCTGCGCGACTGGCTCCGGTCGCCGTTAACCGATGTCGCCGAAGATCGCCGATCGGCAGGACGCGGTGGCGGAGCTGCGTGCGTCGCCGACGCGGCTGACGAAGGTTCGCGAGCGGTTGGATCATGCGTGCGACGTCGAACGGATCGTCGGCAGGCTGGCGGTGAGCCGGGCCGGGCCGCGGGATTTGGCGGCGTTGCGGGACGGGCTGGCGGACCTGCCGGCGCTGCTGGAGGTGCTCACGGAGTTGCCTTCGGCCGCGGGCGACCTGCCGGACTTCGGCGACTTCGCCAAGGAGCAGTCGGCGATGCTCACTCGGGCCATTGCCCCCGAGCCGCCGGCGAACCTTCGCGACGGCAACGTCATTGCCAAGGGGTTCGACGCGGAGCTCGACGAGCTGCGCACCGTCGGCCGCGACGGCCGGCAGTGGCTGGCGGAGTATCAGGCGAAGCTGGCGGAAGAGACGAAGATCCCGAGCCTGAAGATCGGGTTCAACCGCGTCTTCGGCTACTACGTCGAGGTGACGAACGTCCACAAGGACAAGTGCCCCGCCGGCTGGGCCAGGCGGCAGAGCACGAAGAACGCGGAACGCTTCGTCACCGAAGAGCTGAACGCATTCGAGGAGAAAGCCCTCGGTGCCGAGGCCAAGGCGGCGGAGTTGGAGCAGGCGCTGTTCGAGCGGGTTCGCAATGACCTCCTGCCGCATGTGGAGCCATTCCAGGCATTGGCCGCGGGACTGGCACGGCTCGACGTGCTCGCAGGGTTCGCGGCGCTGTCGGCGGAGCGGCATTACGTTCGGCCGACGGTTGATGACTCGCTCGTGTTGGAACTCGAAGACGGCCGCCACCCCGTCCTCGAGCAAAAGCTCGGCAGCGAGTTCGTCGCGAACCCGCTACGCCTGGGCGAAACGGACACGCTGCGACTCATCACCGGCCCGAACATGGCGGGCAAAAGCACGTTCATCCGACAGGTTGCGCTTGTCGTCGTGCTGGCCCAATGCGGCAGCGACGTGCCGGCCACGTCGGCGCGGATCGGCATCTGTGACCGGCTCTTCGTTCGCGTCGGTGCCAGCGACGAACTTCACGCCGGGCGTAGCACGTTTATGGTCGAGATGACCGAATCGGCCAACCTGTTGAACAACGCGACGGACAAGAGCCTGGTGGTCCTCGACGAGGTCGGGCGCGGCACGAGTACGCTGGACGGGTTGTCGCTGGCATGGGCGATTGCCGAGCACCTGGCGAAGGTGGTCGGCAGCCGGAGCTTGTTCGCAACGCACTACCACGAGCTGGTGAAGCTCGCCGACGAGCTGCCGGGCGTCGGCAACCTGTCGGCCAGCGTGCGCGAGTGGGACGGCGGGATCGTGTTTACGCACCGCGTCGTCGACGGCGCCGCGAGCCAGAGCTACGGCATCCAGGTCGCGAAGCTGGCGGGCGTGCCGACGGCGGTGACGGATCGGGCGGCGGAGCTGTTGCAACGCCTCAAGGTCAGCCACGGCGACGACGCCCCACGCAGCGTGCCGCACGCCGACGCGGCCCAGATGTTCCTCTTCGGCGGCGTTGCGCCCGAGGTGGAAGAGGTCGTCGAGGCATTGCGGCAAGTCGAACCCGACGACCTGTCGCCCCGGCAGGCGCTGGACCTGCTGGGGCAATGGCGTCGTCGACTTCTCGAGAAGTAGGCGATCACTCGCGGGTCAGTTCGCCGCTACCGCTGGAGCTGCTTTGCGTCGCGTCGCGCGGTGCAAATTGCACCGTGGCCGTGTCGCCATCGAGGACGAACGTGACAGGAAGGGCCAACATCGTCGAGTCGGTCTTTGACGTGAAGGTCGGCACGCCATCAACCAATTCCCGGGTCGTCTCGTGGATATCGGCCGGGACCATCAGGAGGCCGTTGACGAGCGAGGGCGATGCCTGGAAGACGATCAGGTCGAGGCCGCTGGACTGCGTGACTTCGGTCATGACGCGGAAGGAGGCCTCTGTCGTCACGCCTTCCACGGTGAGCCTGTAGTAGCCCGTGTCGTGGTCGGCGATTCCGGTGAGGTCGACCTTGGCCGTCGTCAGCCCGTCTTCATTCAGGAAGGGTTCATTGAGGTCGAGAGACATTTCGCCGAAGCCGGAGAAGCTGATGACGGCCTCCGGTCCGCCGAGCGATGTGAGGTCTGGGTCGATGGAGTAGAAGAGCTGGTAGTTGCCCGCCCAGAAGCCGCCGATGTCGGCGACGTTTGCGGGTGTTGGGAAGCCGTCGAAGTCCGGGTTCGGGGCAGGAGCTGGCGTCGGGTCCGGAGTCGGCGTTGGTGCCGGGTCTGGGTCCGGCGAAGGCGTGGGGTTGGGTGTCGGTGTCGGTGTCGGCGCTGGCGGCGGCTGAGGCGTCGGATCGGAATCGGGTGTCGGCGGGCTCGGCGGCACCGGCGGCGTGCCGGGGCCGGGATTGGAGCCAGGACCAGGACCCGGGTCGCTACCGCCGAAGAGGTCGCGCAGGAAGTCAGCCGCGGCCTCGACGGTGCTCTTCTCGATGTCCAGCGCGTCCTGGACCAGTCGAACCGCGTCATCGAACAGCGAGTCCGGGACGTTCGGATACAAAGGTGATCGGCCGACCGGGTAGAGCCAGGCGTCGATGCCGCTGGTGACGGTGTTCCACAACAGCTCCGCCTTGCCGGTCGTGTCGAACTCGTTGCGACCGCTCAGCGTGTCGATTGCCTCGACCACGATGAACGCGCCGATGCCCGCCGCACCCAAAGTAACGCCTGCGACGGCGAAGCCGGTCAGGGCCGCGCCACCGGCGGCGAGTCCCGCCGCCACGCCACCCGTCGCAAGCCCGACCGTCAGAGCAACGCCTGCCGTCCCGAGGCCGATCTGACTGAGGAGCTGTGTGCTCCAGTTGAAGGCTTCGATCTCCGTCATTTGCGCCATCTCTTGACGGAGCCCCGTGTCAAGACTCTGACGCACGGCCGCCTCGTCGCCGGAAGCTGCGGCTGCGCCCAACGAGCCGGCCGGATTTCCACCGGCGGCGGCATCGGGGTCGAGCCCGGCCAGAAGCAACGCGTCGGAGCGGGCCAGGGAATCGAGCGTCACCGGCACGGCACCGTCGCCGACGCCCAATTGCGAGGGACGACCCGTTGTCCGAACGGTGTCGACGATCTCCGCCAGGTCGCCCGCGCCTTCGGCCTTGTCGCGGACGTCGGCAGCGAGTGACGCCCCGCCGTTGCCGGCGTCTTGTAGCTCGTCGGCAAGCTCGAAGAGTCGGGCGGACTGCTCCTCCAGCACGATCTGCGTCAGGCGGCCGGGGGCCAGGACCATCGCTCCCGGCGTGCCGAGCGAGATCGGATTGGCGGAGCCGAGGACGGTGCGGGTGCCACCCGGACTGGTCGCAACGACGGTGACATCTGCCGGCCGTGCCAGGTAGACCTCCGGCAGCACCGAAGCAAGTGGCGGCACGGACGTGACGAGTCGGCCGTCGGGTGTCACGACGGCGGGAGCTTCGGCCACCTGTCGGCCTTCGATCGAGAAGAGCACGGCATGGTTTTGGTTGGAATCAAAGTCGCCGTCGATCGTGATGACCGCACCCGGGCCGCCGTGGGTTTGGGCGACGAAGTCGTCCGCTTCGGGCGTTGCCAGCAAGACGTCTTCGTCGCGCTGCGCGTCGTCTTCGACCTGTTCGGCGAGCTGGTGATCGAAGGCATCGGGCCCGCCGCGGTAGACGTCGCCTTCGCCGAGGTGTGCTTCGGTCGGCAGGTTGATGTCTTCGGCGATGGTGACAAAGTCGTTGCCATCGGAGCCGAGGATGAGCAGCGACGTAACGCCAGAAGCGTCGACGGTCTAAAACGGAGTTGCTGATGCGGAAGAAGAGTTCGCTGCCCTGCTGCTCGATGTCGAACACGGTGGCGCCTGGCCCGCCGGTGACGGTCGCGAGGCCCGCCTCGACGGCGACCGTCAGGAGTCGACGGGCTTCGAGCGGCTCGACCATGCTCGTTGGAGGCTGAACATGCCATGCAACGGCTGTTCGGGGGCGGAGGTCCATGAACCTGCCTTACGCGGGCCCGGCGGGTGCCTGACGCGATTATCCGGCATTCGGCATCGTGGTGATAGCATCTTCGTATGCGCTCTTAACGGCTGACAGATCAAGGGCGTCCATGCCGCTCGCTTCGGAGGCGGCGAGTGCGGCGTCGGCTTGTTGTCGAAGGCTGGCGAGCCGATCGGGCGGGCTCAGCACCGCGATGCGTTTCAGGACATCGAGCACGCGCGTCATGACGGCGGCGTCGGCATGGCCGTAGCGGCGAATCGGGTCGAAGGCGGCGCGGACCAGGTTGGGCCAGGACGGGCGGTGGGCGACGAGCCGTGGGGTGTCATCGCCGTGGATGCGGTGGGTCGGCATGTCTCGGCCGGCGGCTCGGCTGAGCGCGGCGCCGAGGCGATCGACGCAACCGCAGCAGGTGAAGGGGTCGTTGATGCCCGGGCTCATGGCGCGTTGGGCGATCTCGGTGAGCTGGTTGATGCCGAACAAGACGTCGCCCGCCAGGGTGCGACGGTCGCCGATGTGTATGGCGTCGCTGGCTTGCTCGCGAGCTTTGTCGTCGAGGCAGCCGGCTCCGTCGCTGTCGGTCACGATCAGCGGCGTCCGTTCGAAGACGTAGTCGCCTGACCGCACCGCGAGCCAAAGCGTCACGCCGCACGTGTCGGCGACTTTGCTGAGGGTCTCTTCTTCGACAAACGCGACAAAGCCGGCATGCTTCGCGCGGGCGACGACGGTGCGCTCGACGCCCTGCGGCTCTTCGGGCGCTTCCGGAGATTCACGACGACCGGCGGGCATGACGGCGTCGATGGCGTCGTCGAGTTCCTGGCCGACGGTTTCGACGACGTGTGGGGCACGAATCAGCAGGGCCAGGTGGTGGATGAAGTAAATGAGCACGCCGACCGACAAGACGCCCAGCACCATTGCGATCGTCGTGCCCAGGTGCGGCACGAAGCCGAAGCCGCCGTCTTCGTCGGGGGTTCGAACGGTGCGCAGGAGCAACAGCGGGTAGAGGAACGTCGCTAGGAACGTGCCCATCGACAGCTGAATGCCGCGGTCGCTGACGAAGGTTCTCAACAGGCGAGGCCCGAACTGGCCGCTGGTCAGGGCAAGGGTGGCGATGGTGATGCTGAAGACGGTGGCGGTGACGGTGATGGCACTGCCGGCGATGCTCTGGAGCATGAGCCTGGCTCCGCCCGGGCCTGCGTCGAAGGTAAAGGCAAAAGCCACCGGGTTCTCTTGATCGCCCAGCGACGCGTCGAGGTACGGCATGAACATGCCCGCCACCACCGCGACCGTGACGAACAGCGACGGCACGAACCAGAAGCTGTCGCGCAACCGGTCAAGGTAGAGCTTGATCGGGCCGCGACCTTCAAGGAAGTTGCTTCGGAAGAAGGAGGAGAAATGGTTCCAGCCGAGCACGCCTCAACCCTACCCGACGCCCGCGGCAGATGCGGGCGTTGACCGCAGCCGACGTGCTCGTGAGGGTGGGTCCATGAGCGAGAGCACCCTCAAGACCGCGACCAAGTCCGGCGGCAAGACGGCGGCGGCGGGTGGGATGATGGCGATCTTCGTCTTCTTGGGGACGGGCGGCGCGTTTGTCGGGACCGGCACGTTCCTGCCCGACGGCATCTGGCGCGACGTCATCACCATCGTCGGCGGATTCGTCTTCGCCGGAGCCTTTTTGTACCTGCTGATCGACCGACTCAAGAGCCTCTTCGCCGGCAACGGCCAGTTCTGGCGCGAGGTGTTGCTCGCGATGCTCAACGTCACCGTCCTGCTTGCGGCGTTTGCGGCGATCTACAGGTCGATCGGCATCATGGACTCCCGAGGGGCCGGCGATCCGACGGAAACCAGATCATATGCGGATTGTGCGTACTACAGCGTCGTCACGTTCACCACGCTCGGCTACGGCGACTTCCACCCGACAGGCCCTGCAAGAATCATCGCCGGGCTGCAGGCGTTTCTCGGCTACCTCGTGCTCGGCGTCCTGGCCAGCAGCAGCGCCGAACTGATCAAGAACTCGGCCAAAGAGGACTGACCCGCCGCTATCGGCTGATCGCCCGACGCTTGACGCGCTGCTGCGGAGCCGCGGGCGTCATGGCCTTGAGGAAACTCTCGTTCGTCGGGTGCTGGCTGACCGCCTGGATGAGCGTCTTGAGCGCCGGAATCGGCGGCATCGCGGCCAGGTGCTTGCGGATGTTGTCGATCGCCGGCATGTGGTGCTCGTCGATCAGGTTCTCTTCTTTACGCGTGCCCGTCTGGGCGAGCCAGAACGCCGGATAGATCCGGTCGTTGGCGGCCTTGCGGTCGAGCGTGATCTCCATGTTGCCCGTGCCCTTGAACTCTTCGAAGATCACGTCGTCCATCCGGCTGTTGGTCTGAACGAGGGCGGTGGCAATGATGGTCAGGCTTCCGCCGCCTTCGATCTTGCGGGCGGCGCCGAAGATCTTTTTGGGCACTTCCAACGCCCGCGCATCGATGCCGCCGGACAAGGTCTTGCCGCTGTTGCTGCCACGGTTGAACGCCCTGCCGAGGCGGGTCAGCGAGTCCATGAGGACGATGACGTCCCTGCCCGTCTCGGCCAGTCGCTTGAAGCGATCCGACGCCAGCGTGCAGAGGTCGATGTGCTGGCGCGTGTCGTTGTCGTTGCTGGATGCGATGACGGTGCCCGGCACGTTGCGCCGCATGTCCGTCACTTCCTCGGGCCGCTCGTCGACGAGCAGGAGGAACAGGTCGGCCTGGGGGTTGTTGGCGTGGATGCCGCGGGCCAGGTTCTGCATGAGCACCGTCTTGCCGGTGCGTGGCGGCGCGACGATCAGGCCGCGCTGGCCGAAACCGATCGGGGCGATGAGGTCGATGATTCGGCTGGTGACTTCCTTGGGGTCGTGCTCCAGCTTGATCTGCGGGCCGGGATCGAGTGCGACGGTGTCGTAGATCGGGCGGATCTGCCGCCAGAGCTCGGGCTTCATGTCCTCGACGAGCTCGACTTCTTTGACCTTGCCGTTGGGGCGAAGGCTCAGCGTCAGCAGGTTGCCTGGGCGAAGCTGGTGCTCATCAATGAGCCGGCGTGGGACGACCGGAAGTCGGCCCCCTGCGGGAGGCAACGGGGCACGCAACAACATCTCCGGGTCGCGGAGGGTGCCGTCGGAACGGTCGTTGGCGACATGCAGGACGCCCTGAAGGGTCATCGAACCCGAATCACTCATCGAAAATGGTTGAGGCGGCAGCGACGCCCCAGACATGGGCAGGCCGGTGCGGCGAATCTGTGGCACGACGTCCGTGCGGCACCCGTTGTGCCGACCTGCGTCATGATCTGACCATCGCGTGCACCACCACCTTCCCCGCCGTAGCGACACGCGTGCGAGGCCTACGTTAGGCTTCTAACCGCCCCGACGCCCGTCGAGGCGTGTTCTGCGCCACCGCCGCTCACCAGCTACCTGCCATGTCCAGCCAAGACACCGACATCGTCACCCGACTCCAGACCGACATGAAGGCCGCGATGAAGGCCGGCGACAAGGAGCGACTGCAGGTCATCCGCATGCTGCTCACCGAAGCCCGCACGGCCGACATGCAGAACCCGCCGACCACCCCTGAAAAGCTCGTCGCCGCCTACCACAAGCGACTGGCCAAGAGCCGGGACGAGTACGACAAGATCGGCGACCCGGACCGCGTCGCCGCCATCAACGGCGAGATGAAGATGGTCGAGGTCTACCTCCCCGCCCAGGCCGATGCGGGCGAGACGGAGGCGAAAGTCGACGCCTTCCTCGCCGAACACCCCGAGTTCGGCCCGAGCGACATCGGCCGGGCCACCGGGCAGTTCATGAAAGCCTCCGGCGGCAACGTCGACGCCAAAGCCGCCAACGGCCGTATCCGCTCGGTGCTGTCGGATCGCGCGTGAGGCGGGTCGGCCATGGTGAGCGAGCGGAGCGAGTCGACTGACCTCGCCAGGCCTGCGCGTTTGAGACGAGGTCCTTCGACTCGCTTCGCTCGCTCAGGATGACGGAGGGCGCTCGAAACGACGGGTGCAACAGGGGAATCACTCGCCGTACAGCCGTAGCGGCCAGGGCTCGTGATCAATCGCTCCGACCTCATGGGCCAGGCGGTGGAACTCGATGATTGCGTCCAGCTCAGATCGGCCGACGGCGTAGCGGAGGTAGTCGGTCATGTATTGCCGAGCGATGTCCGCCGGCCAACCGCGGGGCACGGCATGCTCGGCGACGATGGCGTCGACTTTCGACAGGCCGCGTTGCCGGGCGGCGTTGAGTTGCGTCGGCAGGTCGCCGAGCTTCGTGCCGACACGGGTCGCCCAAGCGGCGAAGACGAAGGGCCTGCCGGTGAGTTGCTTCCAGGCCTCGCCCAGGTCGAGCTGGATCGGGTAGTCGGCCGGCTCGTCGGTCACGACCTTGTCCCCGATGAGGAGAAGCGCTTCATCGTCGCGGCCGGTACGGTCGTGGAGCGGCGCGTAGCCGGGCGTTGTTTTGAAGATGTGGGCGAAGACGATCTTGGACAGTGCGACGCTCGTGTGGCTGTCGGTGTCGGCAGCCACGTGCGTGATTTGGTCGAACGGTCGACGGGCGTACAGGCGCACGGTGAGCGTCGGCCCGTCGCAGCCGATGCCGCTGCCGGGAATGACGCAGAGGTTGGGCATCCGCTGCAGGTCGATCGTCGGCAAGAGCGCGACCTCCGCCCTGCCATCTTCAAGTCGAGCAAGGAGGCCGCTGGGCACGTCGAAGCTCAGTTCGCAGGCTTTTTCGAGACCTTCCACCAGCGGCTTGGCATTGACGAAGGCGACGCTGGCGACCCGAAGCACATGCAAGGCTATCGGTGGCGGTGCGATCGGCTTCCAAAAGCGGCAGGTCGGGCAGATCAGTCCGCTGCGAATGGGTAGTCATGCACTTCGATAAGCAACGAACGCTTTGTGACTTCTTCATAGTCGGCTACCCCGGAGCAGACGCTTCGTTTGGTCGATATTGCTTGAGAAGTTGTCCGCATTTGAGGCAGACCCCTGTCGCTCGAGCCATCGAGAAGGACGAGGACCAGATGTCTGCAAAGCCGCGGGCTTACAGCCCGCAGGCAGCGTTCAACGGAAGGCAATCGTGTTCGCCAACAGACGTCACTGCAGACCCACGCTACCTGCGGGCTGTAAGCCCGCGGCTTCCAGTTCCAACAGCTTTCGGGTCCCGCGGCTTCCAGGTCCCAACAGCTTCCAGGTCCCGCGGCTTCCAGGTCCCGCGGCTTCCAGTTCCACCGGCTTCCAGTCGCGACAGCTTCCAGTTCCACCGGCTTCCGACGAACCGACGGAGCTCAGTCGCGCGACGACACGTCGGAGGCCAAGCGTCGCCATTGGGTGGGTGTCAGGCCGGTGGCCTGTTTGAAGCGACTGGTGAAGTGCGATTGGTGGGCAAAGCCGCACATGGCTGCGATCTGCTTGAGATCGGTATCGCGGGCCGCGAGGCGGCGCTTCGACTCTGCGATCTGGCAATCGAAGAGGTAGTGCTTTGGCGTGATGCCCAGCAGGTCGGTGAACCGCCTGTGGAAGTGAAACGGCGACAGATGGACCGTGCGGGCGATGCGTTGAAGGCTGGCTTCGCCGGCGAAGTTCTCCTGCATGTAGTGCAAGGCAGGGATGAGCCTGCCGATCTCGTCATCGGCGGCGAAATCGCTGGGACGGAGCGAACTCCAGGCTTCGCAATCTGGTTGATGGCTGGCAAAGGCGACGGGCTCGTCGCGATCGAGAATGCCCGTGATAGCCGGGTATCGCGGGAAGATGGTGAGCCGAAAGGCCCAGCAATCGCCCAAACGATCCGGGACGAGGAGCCGGTCGGCATTGCTCCCGGCGGCGGCGGGCCTGAGCCTGAGATCTTCGAGGCAGTCGTCCGTCTCGGCCGGCTCAAGCGGTGCGTCGTCGTCGATGCGGCTGAGTCGCTCTTCGACGACCTCGAGCAGGTTGTGCTTCAGAACGTCGCCCAACACGTCGGCGTGGTCGACCGGCGAGACCAGCTTTTGCCCACGCATGATGGCGAACTGGCGGTGCTTGATGTGGTGTGCCAGCGGATGGGGGTCGTGCTTGAATCGCTCGACCTCCTGTTGTTTTGCGTGGGCGGCATCGAACTCAACCGCGATGCGAGCAAGCGCCGCCAGGTCTTCCTGAGTGAATTCGCCGATCTCGGCCGTGCGATAGAGATGGAGCAAGCCGCGGAACCCACCGAAAATCGCCCCGTCGAGCGGGACGGCCACGTAGTGCTCGAGGCCGTGCGGACGAAGGAACGTTCGTCGGAAAGCATCTGCCACATCGCCCAGCGGCTTGCCTGCGGCGGAGGTGGTGAAGTCCGGTCCGCTGTCGCGAGCATCGGCTTCGCCCAGCACATCGCCAAGGCGGACGGAGACGCCGAGGGTCAGTGCCTGCCACGCCGCGGCATCTAAGGCATGCCCCTGTCGGCCGTAGGCTCGCATGCGTTGGAGGTCGGTCTGCCTCGGCTGAGTGATCTGAAGGCCGCCGCGGGGCAGCGTCGTGGACATGATCGCGTCGCTGAGCCTGACAACGCTCGAAATTCGCTCGAAAGTTACGTTGTAGACGATGGTTCCGGCGTGATTGGCATCGACCAGGCTTTCGCTATTGGGGATCATCACTCGTGGCTTCAGATAAATAAGTGCCCGCCCCGCATGACCCGCTCCGCCGGGCCTCGGCCTTGACCGCAAGAACCCGTACGCACGGGCGGTGGGTCTCACGCCCACTGCGACGAATATAGACAACTTTTGATGTAAGAACGGCTTAGAGACGGAACAACCGCAGACGAGCCCCAATAGTCAAAATCTCGACAAAAGCGCTGCTGGAGCGCCTCACGCGATGTTGCGTGATTGCAACATCCCGCACCGCCCGGAAGAGGGCGGACCGGAATAGGGCGATCTCGCGGGCTGGAGTCACTCGTCGGCTTGGGCACAGGCTTCGCTAAGAGCGGCTTGTTGGCAACCATTCGAACTCAATCTTCGAGTACACCACCGCTCCGTCATCTGCGGGCCGAGCGGCTCGGGCAGTTCAAGACGCCGATGCTCGCGCGGCTCGAACGAGTTCTCGGCACGACCAAGCTCCGCATCGCCCTGCTCGCCATCGGGGCGTTTGCGGCTCTTTGCTAATCGGGCTTTTTTGCTGCGAACACATGAAAGTTGTGTCGCACCGGCTCGAACCCCAGACGCCTGCACAACTCGTCCCTCGCTCGACGTATTTCCGGTGCGTCTACACGTATCACTTCGCCCGACTCGACATCGATGAGGTAATCCCCCGGATCCCGAGGGCCTGCGGGATCCGCAACCCGCTCGAAGAAGCCGTGCCGTCCGCCGTCGAACGACACCTGACGCAGCAGACCGGCATCTTGAAGGTGGGCGAGCGTGCGGTAGACCGTCGCGCAGGCTCCCCGACATGCCCGCCGACCGCAGGTCCTCCGCGACGGCGTCGGCGTGGAAGAGGTGCTCGCGACGGAGCACCATGTCCAAGATGGCCGCACGTTCGCGGGTGAATTTCAGGCCTTTCTTCCTTAAAAACGAGCGAAATGTCGCGCAAGCCGGGGCGACGGGGCGATTCGGCCCGCCCTTGTCTGGAAACCGCGGCAGGGCACCGAGCTTGAGGACCGTCTTCGTGTCCGGCATGGGGACACGATACCCGCCTGCCACGCGATACGATCCGCCGACGTGGTTCGTGGCACCTTCCGACACCTCATCGACACCCTCGGCCCGGCCACGACGTTCGTCCTTCTCTCCACCGCCGCCGCCATAGCCGGCCTGGCTCTGATGCCCGCCGAGGACCGGTCCGACAACGCCTTCTGGACCTTCGCCGCCACCCACGCCGAAGCCGCCGAGTCCGCGGCTTCCGACTACCAGAGCCATACGGGTCGCACCCTTGGCGTCACCGACGTGCCGTCGCAGGCCCTTGATCTGCGGCTCACGACACTGCTCGACGAACCCGCTTCTGCCCTGCCGGAGGTCGTCCAACTCGACGCCGCCGCCGCCACCCGACTGCTCGATCGGCCTGGCCGGCTACCGTTCTTGCGGCTCGACGATCGTCCTGAGCTACAGGAGATCATCGACAACACCCTGCCTCGCCGACTCGACCTGTGGCGTCGCGACGGCGTGCTCGTCGGCCTGTCGATCGACGTCCACCCGGTCGCCCTCGCCTACCGCGTCGACCTCTGGACCCAAGCCGGCCTCGACCCCTCGACCGCCCGGACCTGGTCCGACCTCGCCGCCCTGGCCACCACCTACACCGCCCACCACGGCCGGCCGGCGTTCGAGTTGTCGGACGCTTCGAGCGAACACACGACGCTTCTGCTCCAGCAGGCCGGGCTGGATGCGGTCGACGACCTTGCCACGGACAAGACCGCTGATTTGGTGCTTTTTCAGTCAAAACTGCTTGCCGATGACGTCGCCGTGCCGTCGGTCCGGGGCCACTCGCGATGGGCGGCCGACTTTGCCGCGGGCAACGTCGGCATGCTGTGGATGCCTGACTGGCGCGTCGCCTACCTCCGCCGGGCCGCTCCGGCACTCGCCGGCACGGTGGCTTTGATGCCCCTGCCCGCCTGGACGTCGAACGGCCCAACCACCGCCGGCTGGGGCGGGACGATGCTCGCCGTCCCGGCCAACGTGAAGCATCCCGGCCAGGCCGTCGAACTCCTGGCTTTCCTCGTCGGTGACAAAGCCGTTCGCCAAGCCCGCCTCGATGGCACGGACATCTTGCCCGCCGCCATCGATTTCACGCCGGCCTCTGGAAAAGACGACTTTTTCACCACCGGCCCACCGCGACGGCTCTACGCGTCGCTCGCCCCGCAGGTCCAACTCCCGCCACCGGACGCCGACTTCCTCGCCGCCGCCGGTCATTTGAGCGTGGCACTTTCGGGAACCGTCGCCGACTTCCGGCGTGGGCTTGATGAAGCCGAGATTCGCCGTCGCTTGCTCGACCGTCTCGCCGACGCCGCGGCCGATGTCAGGCGGCGGCAACGAAGGCCGCGCCGGGGCTGCAGACGACGTTGATCATCTGCCCTTCTTCGATCGCCCCGTCGTTGAGATCAATTGCATGATCGTCCGCCGGCAGGTCGACGATCACATTCGCCCCCGCCCGCACGATGACTCGCCGACCCGTACCGGTCGAGACGACCTGCGTCACCCGCCCTTGCACGATCCGCGGCTCGCCCATGATCGGAGCGATGAACGCCCCGCCCGACGGCACCGTGTAGACCTTGCGGGCCGTGACAACGACGTGGCCCTTCGTCGGCTTGCCGACGGTGCCGGTGAATCCACCGTCGGGTTCTCTCAAGTGCAGCTCGTACGTCGTGCCGCGAGGCTGAAAGACGAACACGCCGGCCTTGCTCGAGATCGCACGGCCGATGTCAGGCTCGAAGCCTTCGACGACCGCGCCGGTGTAGACGGCATCGTTGACGAGCGGCTGGACGGCATCGGTGGGAGTGGCGGCTTCGGTCATGGCGGGTCGGCCGACTCTACCGGCGTGGAGAGGCGTGGCAAACACCGTCGGCCGCTAAGCGAAGATCCGACCCTCCTTCGGGTACCGGCCACCCGCACCCGTGTGACCGCTGCCGAGGGTGCGCCACCCCGTGCCATCCGCCCAGTGCCGCGAGGACCGAGTCGAGCCCGTCGCCGCCCGGGTCGGCCATCAGACGCGTCTTCATCTTCGCGGGCATCTCCACATGGTGAGCAATCGCCTTGAAGATCACGTTTCGAACCGCCCGTCGCTCGGCGTCCACCGGCTTGCCGCCCGGCTGCTTGTACTTCTGGTGCGGCAGGCCCATCCGCTTGAGCGTGCTGCTCGGGCACGCCTCGACCACGATCCGCCGAGCCCTCGACAGTCGGCGATGCTGAAACGGCAGCACCGCTGTCGTGGCATCCTTCGACAGCGGCCCTAGCACGTCCCGCATGCCGTGAAAGGTCTGGTAGATGATGCGGTAGTGGTAACAGTCGAACGGCGTCTTCGTCTCGACGTCGGTCACCCGGCGGACGTGCATCTTGCCGTGAATCTCCTGCGTCGCGGCAACGCAGTGGTGACCAAACTCCTTGGCCGTGCCTGGCCACTGGGTGACGAGATCGACTTGCTTCGTCCAGTGACCGAAGTCGAGCTCCACCGGCAGCCCGAACGGAAAGTCCATCGGCCAGAGGGTCTTGTCGCTCGACCGCACCGCTTCGACCAGCCACGCCAACGCCGGCCCACGTTCTGCCGAGCCGGCGAGCGACTCCAACGGCTCGACCGAGCGCACCATCAACTTGTCACCTTCCACATCGGTCTTCGCGATCCAAGCCGTCTTCCCCGCCATCGCCGCGCCGCTGAAGTCGATCCCGACGACGTGGCGAATCTGGGGCGACTCCGTCAGCAACTGGCGAGCCTAGCGGGCACCCGCTTCGGCCCGGGCATCGGGCTGAGCTTGTAGGTCTTCGCCTGGCTGATCACCTCGGTGTGCCACTCGTCGAGCCGGGCCGCGTGGGCGTCGTAGCCGAACGTGCGGGCGCGGGCCTTGGCACCTTCCGAAAGCTCACGCCGAAGACCCTGATCATCGTGCAGCGTGCGGAAGTGCTTCGCCATCGTCTTTGCGAACTGCTTCGGCCCGCCGGCCAGCGGCACGCGCCGGCCGCAGTAGTCGTCGATGACGACTCGGCCCGACATCAGGTCCGACACCACGCACGGCACCCCGGCGGCGAGTGCTTCATAGAGGTGGGCGCTGCTGTCCCGCATCGCCGTCAACGCGTAAACGTCCGCCGTCTTGACCCAGCGCAGGTTCTCGGTGTGCGGAATCTCGCCGACGAGTTTCACCTGATCGGAGATGCCTAGCCGCTCGGCCTCGCGTCGCAGTCGCGGCAGTTGCGGTCCGCCGCAGAGGTGGACGTATTGCGTGTTCGGAACGCCCTTGAAGGCTTCGGCGAAGGCGCGGATGCCCAGGTGCAGCGCCTTCCAGTACGTCGCCCCGCCACCCGAGACGATGCGGAACAGGCCGTCCGGCTTCGTCGACGGGGACGACATCGTCCATGCCGTAGACGTCGCACGGCAGCGACATGCCGCGGGCGACGCGGGCGACGCCCAGGGCTCGCAGTCGCGCGACCGACTCGTCCGGCACAGCCACGCCGATCGTCGCGGTCCTGGCACACCGTCGCAGGTTCGGATCGAGCCGAAAGATCTCGCGGGCGGCGACACGACTGAACTCCTTGATGTGTCCCTGCAACCCGATGCCGCCGCGATAGGCCAGGGGCATCGTTTCGCCCGCACCGACCGGGCCCCAGATGAACGGCACGTTGCGTGATGCCAATACGGCCGCGGGTGACGGCATCCACCACCGCGAGAGCGACACGTGCTGGGCGACTGAAAAACCGACCTCGCGATGCAGCCGCATCGCCGCCTTGGCCGCGGCCCGGCACCAGAGGTAGTAGTAGACGTTGAAGCCGAACGCCTTCGACTCCGCCGCTCGCTTGAGCGGGCCGCGGATGTCGACGTAGGTGGCGTGCATCGGCATGACCGACGGGTCGCGGTTCCACTCGGCGATCCCGGCATCAAGGGCCTGGCGGTGCCGGGGGTGACAGATGATCCAGACCGGACGATTGCGTGCGACGGCGCAGGCGTTCTTCCAGCCGATGGCGGCCTCGCTGCCCCGGCCCGGCTCGCAGCCGAAGGCCAGGAGCAGGACGTTCTCGTTCCGCTTCGTCAAAGCAGGACCTTTCGGCAGTGGAACGCCTCGGCGTAGCCGGTGGGAGAGGCGCACTCGAGCCCGCGGATACGCATGAGCCCGCGAAACGTGTCGTCGTCGAACCAGTGCTTGTCGCGCTGCGACGAGAAGGCGTCGAGCAGTCGGCACTTGGCTTCGACGTCGTCTGCCGACGCGGGGGCAAAGACGTTGGGCTGGCCTAGGTCGCCGTCGAACTTGGGGATCTCGAACTGCAAGACGAGGTGGTCGCGAAAGGTTTGGCCGACGACTTCGCCGAGCAGACGATGGTCTTGATGCAGGTCGTCTGGCCGGTGTGTGAAGACGACGTCGGGCCTGAAGTCACGCGTTGCGGCGACGGCGGATTTGACTTCCGCCCATGTGGCGGGAAGGTGCGCGTCGCGGAAGTCGTGGGTCACGATCTCGCATCCGTCGTGACCGGCGAACAGGCGTCCGGCAGAGGCACGGGCCTCATCACCGCGCACGTCGCGGCCGCAGAGTACGTCGAGTCGGACGGCCATTCCTGGAACGTCGCGAAGCAGCCGAAGCAGCGTCGCGCCGCAGCCGATCTCGGCGTCGTCGCTGTGTGCGCCGATGACCAGCACGCGGCGAATCCGGGAGATGTCGACGAGGTTGATCATTACAAGGTGCCCTCAAGCTCAGCCGGCGCGGCGACCGGGCGAGACGACCTGAGCTTCACCAGTCAATCCGCCAAGCCGGCCGGCGACGGCGAGATCGCGCTCTTCGCGCTTGGCGTGTCGCCAGACCTCCCAAGGGGCAAGTCCCTCGGAGTGCAGGCTCGAAAGGTGCTGCTGTTCCTTGAAGGTGTCCATCGCGGCGAAGAAGCTGTCGTGCGTCCAGGCCGCAAGTCGTCCCTCCGTGGCCAGTCGCGGCAGCGCGTCGCCGACGAGGTCTTCGCCCTCGCCGAGCACGTTGAAGACGCTGTTGTGCAGAACGAAGTACCCGCCGTTGATCCAGACGTCCTGTTGCCGCACGTCGTGCAAGCCGCGCACGACGCCATGATCGTCGGTCTCGACGCAGTGGAACGACTGGCTCGGCCGCACCCGCATGAAGCTGGCGGCGGTCTTGTTTTCCGCGTAGCGACGCTGTGTGTCTTCGATCATCGTCGGCAGATCGAGATCACTCAGACCGTCGGCGTAGTTGGCGAGGAACCACTCGTCGTTGCCGAGGTATTCGCGGACGGCGGTGAGTCGTTCGCCGATCTTGGCGTTGGTGCCGGTGTCGACGAAGCCGATGCTCCAGTCGCGGGTGTCGTCGGTGACGAGGTCGACGTCGTGCCGAGCCATGCCGTCGGACTGCCGGCGACCGGTGCGGGCGTTGCTCTGCGGCTTCAAGATGAAGTCGTTCGTGACCGTCTCGTCGTAGTCGAGAAAGTACCGCTTGATGACATCCGCGCCATGGCCGAGGCAGAGGATGAAGTCGCGATGCCCGTGGTGGGCGTACCAGCGCATGATGTGCCAGAGCACCGGGCGATAGCCGACGGGAACCATCGGCTTGGGCACGCGGTGGTCGTAGTCGCGAATGCGAAGCCCCTGCCCGCCGCAGAAGAGGACCACCTTCATCCCGCGCTTGGCGGGCTGAACGGGATCGACGAAACCAGGTTTGGGTGCACTCATGCCGCCCACCTCATCGGTGTCTTGCGGCGACGGCTCAAGCCCACGCCTAGGTAGTTGTCGACTTCTTCAGGTCGAATCATGCGTCGGCCGTCCGCGACGACCGGTTGTGACGGCAGGCCTTGGAGCCATGTCGAAAGCTCTGCGTACTCCGGCCAGGCGGTGCAAAGGAGCACGGCATCGGCGGAGCGGACGGCACTGCGGGCATCGGCGGCGATCGCGACGCGACCGCCGAACCGCTCACCCGTCGCGGCACCTGCCAGCGGATCATGGGCGACGACGGTTGCACCTGCGTCAAGCAACGCATCGATGATCGGCTCGGCCGGGCTCGTGCGAAGGTCGCCCGTGCCCGGCTTGAAGGCCGTTCCGAGCACGACCACGCGTCGGCCTTCTAGTGAGCCGAGCTGATCGCGAAGCCGATCAACGAGCGACGTGCCGCGTGTGTTGTTGGTGGCGGCGACGGCGTCGAGCATGCGCGGGACACGGTCGTTCTGCCTCAGAAATCCAGCCAACGCCGCAACGTCCTTCGGCAGGCACGACCCGCCGTAGCCGCAGCCGGGCATGAGGAACGAAGCCAGCGGTGCCGTCTTGCCTTGCGTCGTGAGGTAGCGCGATGAGTGCACGCCCTCCATGACGTCGTTGGCATCGACGTCGCCCGCGGCCTCGCAGACCTCGGCCATCTCGTTGGCGAAGCTGATGCAGGTCGCAAGCAACGCGTTGCTTGCATACTTGATCGCTTCTGCCGTCGTCGGATTGGTTTCAATCGTCCGCACGTCGCCGAAGCCGGCATGGAGGCGACGAAGCAACTCGGCCACGTGATCATCGCCTGCACCCAGGACCAGCCGATCCGGCGACATGAAGTCGTCGACAGCGGTCCCTTCGCTGAGGAACTCTGGGCAACTCCCGACGCCGAAGTCGATTCGCAGCGTTCTTGGCGACCGCTCTATAGAACTGGCCGATCGTCGTGCCGGGAACGCACGTGCTCTTCAGAATCACGGCCGTCCGACGTGTGTCGTTGAGCGCGGCCCCGACGTCGCGGGCGGCGGTCAGGACGTAGCTCAAATCGATTCGGCCACTGCGGGCGTCGAACGGTGTCGGCACGGCGACCATCACCAAGTCGCTCCGCGCCACCGCCCAAGGCAGGTCCGTCGTCGCCGACAGCCGATCCGGCACGTTGCGATCGAGCAGCTCCTGAAGTCCCGGCTCGTGCAGAAACGCACGGCCCGCGTTCACCGCATCGACCTTCGACTGGTCGACATCGACACAGGTCACGCGATGCCCCTGCTCTGCATAGCAGGCAGCGCTGACGAGCCCGACATAGCCGGTGCCGATGATGGTGACGTCCATCGGCGTGCTCATACCGTCTCCTCGTCCGTCGCCGGGTGGTCGGCGTACCAGGCGAGCAACTTGCGAAGCCCTTCTTCAAGGCCGACTTGTGGATCGAAGCCGATCTCGTCGCGGGCCTTGGTCATGACCGGGCACCGGCGATTCGGGTTGTCCTTCAGGTAATCGGCATCGGGCGGCGGTGCGGTGACGACCTGACCCTCGTAGTCGAACAGGTCGCGGCCCGCTTCGGCCATGGCACGGGCGAAGTCGCCGATGCTCACTTCCGGCTCCTCGATGCCGACGTTGTAAGCCTCGCCGTCCCGGCCGCTGACGAGCACCTTGTAGTACCCGACGACGGCATCCGAGACGTAGCAGAACGTCCGCGTCGCCGTGCCGTCGGAGAGCATCGTGATGTCATTGCCGGCGAGGATGTCGCGGGCGAAGTCGCTGACGACGCGGCGGTCGTCGAGCTTCAGGCCGGGGCCGTAGTTGTTGAAGGGCCTTGCGATCTTGACGGGCAGGCCCAGGTGCTTGGCCCAGACGACGCACATCGTTTCGCCGAACCGCTTGGCCTCGTCGTAGCAGGCACGCGGGCCGGTGCAGCTGACGTTGCCGCGGTAGTCTTCGGGCGTCGGTATGACCGCCGGGTCTCCGTAGACCTCGCTCGAGCTGTAGAAGAGGATGCCGCGTGGCTTCGTCGCTTGTGAGGCGGCGCGGTCGAGCAGGCGACGCAGGCCGCCGATGTTGGCGTCGATCGTCTCGATCGGCTTGGCCCTGTAGAACGTGGGCGACGCGATGCTGGCCGCGTGGATGACCCAGTCGAGGTCGCCCAGGTCCGCGGGGATGTCGTCGCGGACGTCCCACTTGACGAGCTTGACGCCGTCGGCACTCTTCCATCTCGCCGAGCCATTCGGGCGTGCCGCGAAGGAAGTTGTCCGTCACCGTGACGTCGATGGCGTCGCCCTTCTTGGCGACTGCGTTCCAAGCGGCGACGGCGTGGGTGAGGTAGTAGCCGAGGAAGCCGGCCCCGCCCGTGATGAGCAGTCGGCCACCGGCCATCGCGGCCAGCTCCCGGGTCAGGCGGGCGAGCATGTACTCGCGATCGTCACGCACCACGTCGGAAGCGGAAAGGGCCGCGCGGCTGCGCAGGGTCGGGGCATCCATGAGAGTCATCAGAAGGTCTCCACTTCGGGAATCGGTACCACAAATCGCCCGCCCCACTCGCGGATGCCGGCCATCTGGTCGGCGATCTCCCGCTTCAGGTTCCAAGGCAGAATCAGCACGTAATCGGGCTTGGCCTCGACAATGGCGTCGGGCGACTTGATCGGAATGCGGCTGCCGGGAAGAAAGTTGCCCTGCTTCTTCGGGTTGCGATCGACGGTGAAGTCGATCATGTCCGTCCCGATGCCGCAATAGTTGAGAAGCGTGTTTCCCTTGCCTGGTGCGCCGTATGCACAGATCGACTTTCCGGCACGTTTCGCTTCTATAAGGAAAGCTAGAAGCTTTCGCTTCGTCTCGCGAACTGTTTCGGCAAACGCGTCATAGGTTGCCGCGTCCTCCCGACCGGCACGACGGTCAAGCTCTAGTTGCTCGGCGACGCGTGGCGATGTGTCGAATCGAGCGTCTTCCTGGCAGCAATAGCACCGGGCACTGCCGCCGTGGGTCTCGGTGAGCTTGACGTCGAAGACACGCAGGCCGTGACGTTCGAACGCGAGCTTGGCCGTGGAGAACCAGAAGTAGCTCCAGTGCTCGTGGTAGATCGTGTCGAACTGGTTCTCTTCGAGCTGCCGACGGACGTGCGGGAACTCGACCGTCAACACGCCCTGAGGCTTGAGCAGCGCCGCCAAGGCCGGCAACGAAGTCGTTGAGGTCCGGGACGTGCGCCAACACGTTGTTGGCCGCGACGACATCGGCGTGGCCGTTGCGTGCGGCGAAGGCTTCTCCCGTGCTTTTGCCCAAGAAGAAGGACTCGGTCGCAATGCCCGCTTCGTTGGCAACGTCGGCGACGTTCTGTGCCGGCTCGATGCCGCGAACCGGGATGCCACGCGCTGCGAACGGCTTGAGCAGCGTGCCGTCGTTGCTCGCCACCTCGACGGCGAGGCCGCTGCTGTCGAGTGACAGGCGATCGATCATCTCGACGGCGTAGTCGTCGGCGTGCTTCTTCCACGTCTCGCTGAAACCGCTGAAGAAGGCGTAGTCCGCGAAGATCTCGGCAGGATCTGGGCCGTCAGGTAGTTGGACGAGTCGACACTCGTCACAAGCGAAAGCGTGCAGGGGGTAGGTCTTCTCGGCGTTGTAGAAGTGCTCCGGCTCGACGTGTCGCTGGCAGAACGGGTGCGTGCCGAGGTCGGCAAAGCTTCGGCTCACGGGTGCCCCGCAGAGTCGGCATGTCAGGCCGTGGATGTGAGACTGGGGAAGGGTTGCAGGAGGCATGGATTATCTTGAGCAACTCTGGCATGAGGGGCATCGGGCCCCTTGAGGTGCGGCTTTAGATGTGCTTCGACTCGTCTCGACGCAAAGGCTGCGCAGGTGACACAGACGGAAGCAGAAGATCCTCACGGTCCAGCGTTGTGACGAATTCGTTGCTTATGAGACCAATGGCGCGAGCTAGGTTTCAGCTGTCGGAGGTTGAAGGGGCTGATAAAGCCTCTGGGGGCCGACACGACGACCTGGGGAGCTCGGTTGTGTCATAGAGAAGGTGCGGGCGCTTCGGAGGGCGCCCGCCCCGTGAGACGAGCCGCGACCGGAGGGGTCGCGGACGTCTCACGACGTCGCATGGTCGGTGCGTTGCCGCGCCGTGCTGGTGAATCAACCCGAGCTAGAGAGAAAATGCTGCTCAAAGAAGGAACGCCCAAACAAGACACTCAACCCCGTACCGGCTCTCGGATCGGTGTTTTCCGCCGCCTTCGTCGGCCTGTTATTGATGTCGACATTCCGAGCCGCGAAGAGGTTCGCCGACGCATCCGCCGCGACCGCCTGCTGGCCGACCGTTCCGGTCGACACTTTGTGGTCGTGCTGTTCGCCACCCGCTGCCACGCCACCGCCGTCACCCTGGCCCAAGCGGTCAAGACGCGAAAGCGCGAGACCGACGAGTTCGGTCCGGCCCCGCTTGAAGTCTGCGGCAAGATCAGCTCAGCCGCCCGGCACTGCTACGTCGCCATCCTGCCCGAAACCACCCGTGCCGGTGGCGTCGCCTTCGCCAAGGCCGTCGCGGCCCGAGTCTCCGAACAAGACCGACCGAAGTGGGCGGTCATGGTCTATCCGGAAGCAAACGAGCTCGATCTTCCGGGCGTTGATGTACGGCCCGACGAGCTGCCTGCGTTCTGCGAGGACCGGGCCGGCGCGTCGTCGCAGGACATGGAGACGACGAACGCGTTTCACCAGGGCCTGTCCGTGGTGGAAGCGTGGCCTGGACATCGGCGTCGCGGGCACGGCCCTGCTGTTGTTGTCGCCGCTGATGGCGCTTGTCGCGTTGCTCGTCAAGATCGACAGTCGCGGCCCGGCGCTGTTCTGGCAAAAGCGTGCCGGCCTCGGCGGGCGGATCTTCTGGATCGCCAAGGTTCGCACGATGGTCGTCGATGCCGAAAGAGTCATGGCCGAGATGAACCTTCGTGCCGGTAGCGAGCAAGACGGACCGGCCTTCAAGTTGCGTCACGATCCACGCGTCACCCGCCTGGGCCGACTGCTTCGTCAGACGAGCATGGACGAACTGCCGCAGCTTTGGAACATCCTGCGGGGCGACATGACGCTCGTGGGCCCGCGACCGCTGCCCGTCAGCGAGAGCGACGCCTGTCAGCCCTGGCAACGTCGTCGCCTCGACGTCACGCCCGGCCTGACGTGCATCTGGCAAGTCCACGGCCGAAGCCGCGTGCTGTTCGACGACTGGATGCGGATGGACCTCCGCTACGTCAGCAAGAGCAGCGGCCTGTACGGCGCACTGCGAGATGCCTCGCTGCTGGCCAAGACCGTGCCGGCCGTCTTCCTGAAGCGCGGCTTCTAAGGAGGCGCACAGGCCACGGGCTCAAGTCGCGGGCCGATCGGCTCGACGCACCGCGGGAAGCCCGCGCATGCAACGACGAACCCGACCATCCTGTTTCCGGCTCGTTCTACCGATGCTTTGCCTCGCCGCCACCGTCACCGGTTGCACCAGCATCGATGCCCTTCCACGGGCCCAGGCCCCGGATCTGGCCACGACTCGGCCTGTGCTGCTGGCCCCCGGCGATGTCATCGAGTTCAAGTTCTACTCGGCTCCGGAGCTCAACGACATCCAGCAAGTGCGTGCCGACGGCGCGGTCTCGCTGCAACTCGTCGGCGAATTTCTCGTCTCCGGCAGCCGACCCGAAGACGTCCGGCAACGGCTCGAATCGCTCTACACGGAGCACCTGAAAGACCCGAACATCACCGTCATCCTGCGGGAATCGCTTGGCCGACGCGTGCTTGTCGGTGGCGAGGTCCGCACGCCCGGTGCCATCGACATGCCGGCCGACATGAACGTGCTCGAAGCCATCATCCTCGCCGGCGGGTACGTGCCGCAGACCAGCGCGGTCGGTCACGTCATCGTCATGCGTGACGTCGGCGGGCAACGCGTCGGCTACCGCGTCGACCTCCGCGACGCCATCCGGGGCAAGGCCACCGAGCCGTTCTTCCTCGCCCCCGGCGACCAGATCCACGTGCCCCGTTCCGCCATCGCCAACGTCAACACGTTCGTCGAGCAGTACGTCGGTGGCGTGATTCCCAACGGCTTGCAGGCCACCCGCCAGGTCGGCAGCACGTCCTACGGCATCGACTCGACTCTCGACTAAAGACCGCCATGGCCGCCGCTCCCAACGCTTCCAATTCCCAGCCGACGGCCGGTCGATCGCGTCAGCGGTCCGCCTTCTCGCCGCGTGACGTTCTGTACGTCCTGTTCCGACATCGCGGCAAGGCGGCCTTTACCTTCGTCGCCATCGCCCTGCTGGCAACCGCGGCCGCCTTCCTGCTGCCTGACGAGTACACCAGCCAAGCCAAGCTCGAAGTCCGTCTCGGCGCAGAGTGTCCGCATCGACCCCACCGCCACCATCGGTGCGGCCTCGATGCCGATGCAGGACCGCAGCAACGAACTCAACAGCGAAGTCGAGCTGCTCAACAGCCGAACCGTCGCCGAAGAAGTCGTCCGTCGCATCACGGCAGAACGCCTCGGGCAACCGACCGAACTCGATGGACCCGTCGCCCTGGCCAAGGCTGCGCAGAAGCTTCAGACGGAGGTCGCCACGAGCGTGGTTCCCGGCACGAGCCACTTGACCATCGAGTACGCCGCCGGCGATCCGGAACTGGCCCGCGACGTCGTCGACGCCTACGTCGACGCCTTCCGCAGCATTCGCCAAGACGTCTACCGCAGTGCCAGCGGCACCGACTTCTTCGCCGCCCAGCAGAAGACGGGCGAAGAAGAGCTCGCACAGATCCTGTCCCAGCTTCGCACCTTCAAGGACGAGAGCGGCGTGGCGGATGTCGAAGTGCAGCGCGGCATTCTGCTCAACCGCATCGGTGATCTCGAGACTGCCATCGACGCCGCCCGTGCGGAGAAGGCCGGAGCCGAAGCGACGGCCGAGCGGCTCCAGATGCGCATCGCCGACATGCCCGCCAACGTCATTGCTCAAAGCACGACGGGCGCACCGAATGGTTCGGTCGAGTCGCTTCGCACGCGGCTTGCCGATCTTCGTCTCGAAGCCCGAGACCTGGCAGCTCGCTACGTCGAGACGAGCAGTGTCGTCCGCAATGCCCGGCGTCAGGTCGAAGAGGCCGAGCGCCTTCTCGCAGACGCGGAGAACGCTGCCCAGACCACGGTCAGCGTCAATCCGCTGCGCGAGCAACTGTCGCTCCGCATCGAAACCGAACTCGCCAACGCCAACGCCCAGGCCGCCAAGCTCGATCGACTCGTGCGTGATCTTGCCGACGCTCAAGGCGGTCTGGCCCGGATCAACGACGCGCAGATCACGATCGACGAACTGCAACGCCGTGCCGCGATAGCCGAGGAAAGCGTCCGCGAGTACGCGAGCCGCTACAACATCGCCCGCTTTGATCGCGAGGTTGAAGAGGCGGATATCAGCAACCTCAGCATCATCGCCTCGGCCGACTTGCCGGTGAAGCCGTCGGGTCCGAACAGGCCGATCTTGCTCGTCGCAGGCCTGGTCATGGCGACGCTCGCCGCCGGCGGTGTGGCCTTTGCGGCCGACGCGCTCGACCACGACGTCGCCCGGCCCGACGACCTGCTCACCCTCGGCGACCCGGCCGGACCGCTGGCCGACGCGTGCGTCAGCATCCCGAAGCTCAAGAGCGGCCAAGCCGTTGCCAAGGGGACCGTCGACTACTTCGATGACGTCGTCCAATCGGTCGGCCTGCTCTTCGGCACTGCCGGCCGACGCGGCACCGACGTCGCCGCCGGTACGCGTCGCAGTGCCCGCGGATTCTTCGCGGCATCGCGCTACATCCTCTTCTCAGCCGTCCGCGGGATCTTCCGCGCGGCGCTGTGGGTCGGCAACAAGATCGTCACGCTCATCACCGCCCCGTTCGGTCGGGCGTCGTCACCCAAGGCTGCCCCGCGACTGACGCCCGCGCTGAGCGGCGCGGGCTTCGACGGCGGCCTGAGCCTCGATGACGATGACGACGATTTCGATGAAGCGCTCAGCCGCCGATCGCGTGGCCTGCGTCTCGACGACGACGAGCTTCAAGACCAAGATCCAGACGAAGCGGGCGCTCGCGAACCGCTGGCGGCACCAAAGCGTCGCGTCGGCCGCTCGGCCCGCCTGATCGGTTGGGCGATGGCTCGCGATGCCGCGGCGTGGCGTCGACGTGACCAGAGGCCCAACCTGCAACTGGCCAGGCGTGGCCACCGGTCCGCGGCGTCGGCTGCCGTCTGGCGCAGTGCGCGAGGCCTGGCCGAGCAGCTCATTCTTGAGTGCGAAGCCTCCGGCCGCGGCGGGCGCTTGCCGCCGACCATCGCCGTCATCTCCGCCCGTGCCGGTGCCGGCACTTCGACCGTCGCCGCCCACCTTGCCGGCGTGTTGGCCGAGCGAGTCCTTGAAGAGACGGAGCGTCGCGAAGGCGACATCGCCGACAAGCGACCGGCGCTCGTGCTACGCCCTCGTCCCGATGCCAACGCAGACGCAGCCATCCGCGTCGACGTCGACGGCAACGAGACGTTGCCCGAGATCCGCACGACGCCCGTCACCGGTCTCGACGAACTCACCTTCGAAGCGACGCGGACGGCCGACGTGCGTCGGGCTCTTGATCTGGCACGTCGGCAGTACCGCCACGTCGTGCTTGATCTGCCGCCGGTGTTCGATGATTTCGATGCGTCGGGTCGCGATATCGGCTCTGGACTGGGTGACGAGAGCGGTCCACGGTTGGCGGCGCTCGCCGAGATTGCCGTGCTGGTGATGGAAGCCGACGCCCTGCGTCGTGAAGCGGCGAACCGGGCGGTCGAGCGGCTCAAGCGTGCCGGTGCCGACGTTGCCGTCGCGGTCTTGAACAAGCGGACGTACCCGGTACCCGGCTGGCTGTACCGCCGGGCCTAGATCGGTGTGTCGTCCCGCCTTGCCCCATCGCCCGCGCCGCCCCATGACCGTTGCCGTCCCAGTTGAGCCTGTCCGGACCGAGCCCTCTGCACGGCGGATGAACGTCCGTCGCGGCGGGCGACTGTTCCTGTCGCTGAGCGATCAGGCCGTCGTGAGTGGGACGAACTTCGCCACGGCGTTCATGCTGGGCAACGCGCTGGTCGAGTCCGAGCTAGGCGTCTACGGCATGGCTTTCAGCGGCCTGCTCTTTGCGACCGAGGCGGTGCACGCACTCGTCTCGACGCCGCACCAGGTGCTGCTGGCAAAGCGGAAGCCTGAAGAGCGAACGACGTTCAACGGCAGCGCGCTCGACGCACGCGTTCGGCGTTCGGCGTGATCGTCTCGGCAGTCCTCGCCGTCGCCGGCCTTCTCGGCGGTGGCATGACGATCGCGGCATTGGCGGTCGCGGCGTGGGCGGTGTTGCTGCGGTACTTCACGCGGGTCTACTGCTTCACGACCGGCACCCCCGGCTGGGCGTTGCCTCTGGACGTAATGACGTCGATCGTTCAACTCGGCGGAATCGGGCTGCTCTGGCATCTCGGGCGCCTGTCGCCGGTCGAGCGCTCTGCTCATCCTCGGCCTGGCCAACGCGACCGCGGCTTCGGTGGTGCTCCTGCTGCGTCGTCGCGAATTCGTCGTCCGCTTCTCACGCGTAGCCGGTGATCTGCGGACGACGTGGGGCCTGAGCCGGTGGATCTTCCTGAGCGGCATCGTCTGGACGGTCGGCACGCACGGCTATCCGCTGCTCATCGGAGGCCTTCGCGGGAAGGCGGAAGCGGGCGTTTGGTTCGCGTGCTACACGCTGGCGGCGTTGGCGAATCCGCTTCTGATGGGCATCACGAACAGCCTCGGCCCGGCCGTCGCGAACCGCGCGGCCGCCAATGACTCGGCGGGCCTGCGTCGCTTCGTCGGCCGATCGTCTGTCGCTTTCGCCGGCCTGATGGCCTGTTGGGCCATGGTTGCGTTGATCGGCGGTGAGCTGTTCCTCAAGGTGTACGACGACAAGTACGCCGGCTACGGCGCGCTGGTCGGCGTCTTGTCGCTGGTGAGCGTCGCCCACTCCCTCGGCTTCGCGTCGAGCCGCGGGCTCTTCGCTCTGGGCGGTGCGCGACACGACTTCATCGCCAACCTTCTCGCCCTGGCTGTCATGCTCGGCCTTGGGTCGTGGCTCGTCTGGAGCTTCGGCGTCTTCGGCGGTGCGGCGGCGATGGTGGCCAGCGTTGCCGCGGGCAACGCGTATCGCATCGTCGGCTTCTACAAGCTTGCACGAGCGACGGAGGCAACGCCATGACCGCGTTCCCGATGGCCTTGCCGCTGGCCGAGCCCGCGCCGTCGCGCGGGCGATGGTTGTTGGCGATCATGCTCTTCGGCTGCTTCTTCCTGGCAACGCAAAGCATGGGAAGCCCGCTGCTTTGGCGCGACGACGGCGACGCGGACATCGCCGGTTGGGTGGACCGCGTCTCCGAGGGACGCGGCATGCGGCAGATCGGTTTTCTGTTGCTCGCCGGCTTCGGCACGCTTGGACTGCTGTTGCCGGCAAAGGACCGGACCCCGAGACACGTCGTCTGGCCCGTGCTGTACCCGCTGATCGCCATCGTGTTGTGGGCGTATCTGTCGATCATCTGGTCCGACGCCCGCGGCCTGACCGCCAAGCGACTCGTCGTCTTCACCGCCATCTGGACGGCCGTCGCGGCGATGGTCAAGCACTTCCGCATGCGCGACCTCGTCTTCGCCGTCGGGCTCTACGGCATCGCGACGCTCTCGCTGGGAGCCATCGCCGAGTACATCCACCGCGCCCAGACGGGCAGCCAGGCGTGGCGATTCGCCGGGACGGGCAGCCCCAACCACGCCGGCCTCAACTCGTTCCTCCTTGCAGCGGCGATGCTGCACGGCATCGGTTCACGCGGATGGACCGGCCGGGGCACGACGTGGCGATGGCTGATTCTGGGTGGAGCGTTGCTCGTCCTGTGGCTGACGAAGAGCCGAACGTCGCTTGCCATTACGGTGGCGGCGCTGTCGATTGCCGCGGGTCTGATGGTCCGACCGTCGCGTGCCGTCGCGGCTGCGATCATCGGCGGCATCGTCTTGGCGGGTGGCGCGTTCCTCTTTCAGACGGGCCTGCTCGGGCCGGTGTGGGAGGCGGCGTTGATGGGGCGCGAGACGTCCAACGTGACGACGCTGACGGGTCGCACGGACATCTGGGCGTTCACGCTGCAGGAGGGTTCGGCGGATATCGCCCGCGTCATCGTCGGCCACGGGCACGACACGTTCTGGACCGCCGCCCGCACGCAGGCGGTGAGTCGGCAGGTCGGGTTCACGATCAGCGAAGCGCACAACGCGTACCTCGAAGCCTGGATGAACCTCGGCCTCGTCGGTCTCATTGCCTGGCCGATGGCGATCGGCGGCGCGGGGATCGCGTGGCTCGCCGGTGGTCGAAAGTCCTCCGGCGTCTGGTCGGCCGACGCGGCATTTGCGATCTCGCTCGCCTTCGCCGCCTTGGTGCACGGCCTTGCGGAGTCCGCCTTCACGCACGCACAGTTTGCGACCTTTGCCCTGTTTTCCTGCTGCGGGTTTGCCGCTTTGCGACCGATGGAGTCGGAGGCGGGCGGGACCATCTGATGACACTCCTTGCCGAACAACCCCGTGCCGCGCTCGAAGTCGCTCCCGACTGGGACGTGCCCGAAGCCGAGCCGCCACGAAACGCGGACGGCGAGTTGCTGCGCATCCTCAACGTCAACAACCACCACGCAGGTCCCGGCGGATACGAGGTCTACTTCCGCGGCCTGACGACGATGCTGCGCAACTGCGGGCACCACGTTGCGACGCTCGAACGCAACAACGCAGAGATCGTCACGATCGGCCAGAAGCTCGACGCGTTCCGCACGTCCGTCGCCTCACGCCGGGCCGCGGTGCGGATGCGTGAACTAATCGAGGCCGAGCGGATCGACCTGGTCCATCTGCACAACGTCTTGCCGTTGATCTCGCCGAGCGTGATCAACGGCTGCCGACAGGCGTACGGCGGCCGGGGCGTGCCGGTCGTGATGAAGCTCGCCGACTACAAGCTGACGTGCCCTGCCGGCCAGCACCTGCGCGACGGCAAGGTCTGCACCAAGTGCATCGGCGGACGCGAATACTGGGCGGCGGTGCACGGCTGTCGTGAGAACCGTGTCTGGAGCACCGCGTACGCCGTACGCAACGTGGCGGCGCGATGGCGTGGCATCTTCCGGGATGGCGTCACGCTCTTCTTGCCGAACACGCAGTTCGTGCTCGAGCACTTCGTCTCGTCCGGCTTCGAGCGTGAGTCGATGCACCTGTTGCCGAACTTCACGGAACTCGCCGCGCCGCCGCGAGACGAAATCGACTTCGGCGCGGGTGACTACGCGGCCTACGTCGGTCGCATATCTCCGGAAAAGGGCCTGCCGACGCTCATCGAGGCGGCCAGGCGTACAGCCATCCCACTCCGCGTCGCGGGCGACCACTCGAACATGCCGGGCCTTGCGGAGTCGGCGCCGGAGAACGTCACGTTCGTCGGCAAGTTGTCTCGCGACGAGCTGCCGGGCTTCTACCGCAATGCACGGTTCCTCGTCGTGCCCAGCGAGTGGTACGAGTGCTTCGGCCTGACCGCCGCGGAGGCGCAGACGTCGGGCCTGCCCGTCATCGCCAATGCCATGGGTGGCCTGCCGGAAGTCGTTCGTCATGACGTGTCGGGCCTCGTCGTTGAGCCGGGCGATCCGGCCGCGTTGGCGACGGTGATGGAACGACTTTGGACGGACGACGATCTCGCCGCACGGCTCGGCCGTGGCGGCTTCGACCGGGCGGCCCAACAGTTCAGGCCAACGGTCTTCTACCGACGAGTCGCCGCGGCGTACGAGCGGGCGATCACGCTTCACGCAAAGGGTCAACGATGAGCGAGCGACGCCTCAAGATCGCCGCCATCGGCGGACGCGGCATGCCGAGCCACTACAGCGGCGTCGAGCGCATCTGGGAAGAATTGCTCCCCCGCCTCGTCGACAACGGACACGACGTCACCGCCTACTGCCGGCCCGGCGTGGCCGAGACGGATGAGCACAAGGGCGTCCGACTCGTCACGACGCCCGCGCCCGGCGGTACGAGTGCCGAGACGCTGACGCACACGCGGTCGGCGGTGAAGCATGCTTCACAATCCGGCTTCGACGTGATCGCGTTGCATGCTCTGCCGCCGCAGATGTTCGCGCCGCTGGCCGCGCAAAGCGGCGCGGCCGTCGTCAGTCACGTCCACGGCCTTGACTGGCAGCGGGCCAAGTGGCAGCAGACGCCGCTGGGGCTCGGGGCGAAGATCATCAAGATGGGCGAGCGTCGGATGGTCAAAAAGAGCCACGCCGTCGCCGTCTGTGCACCGTACTTGGCCGACTATTACCGCGACACCTACGGCCTGGAGACCACGGTGCTTTCGAACGGCATCGTGCCGGACGATTCACCCTTCGAGCCAGATCAGAACGTTCTCGACGAGTTGGCGATTGAGCCGAACAGGTTCGTCGTCAGCGTCGGCAGGCTCGTCCAAGAGAAGCGGACGCAAGACATCGTGACGGCTCAGAAGCGGATCGGCTGCCGGGTCGTCATCGTGGGCGACGGGCCGGACAACGACTGGATGAAGTCGCTCAAGGCAGAGGCCGGCGACGGCGTGGTCTTTGCGGGTCACCGCACCGGCCGTGCCCTGGAGACGCTCTTCCGCTGCGCCGCCGCGTACGTGACGGCCAGCGAGTTGGAAGGATTGCCCAGCAGCGTGCTCGAGGCGATGGAGCGAAAGTCGTGCGTCATCGCCAGCGACATCCCGCCCCACCGGTTGCTTCTCGAAGGTTCCGGCACTTCGGGCCAGCTCTTCCCGGTCGGCGACGTCGATGCATTGGCCGGTCGGCTGCTGGAAGTGCTGGAGCACAAGAAGTACCGCCAAGAGGTGGCCGAGGGTCAACGGGAGCACGTTCGCAGCGAGTACGCGTGGGACGTCCTGGCCGAGAAGGTCAGCGACTTCTATCTGGCAACGACGGCGAACCTTCATCAATAAAGTCGCGGATCGTTTTGGCCCGCAGCGTGATGTAGACGGCGACCGGGTAGGCCAACAACAGCACGACGGAGGCGAACGCGTAGAAGACGATTAGACCGACTTCATCAAAGATGCTTGGCATCTCCGTAGAACCGTCGGCAAGAATCCTCAGATCCGGCAAACCTGCCTCGGCCAGCGTGATGCCCGTCCAGGCGGTGACCCCGAGGAGAAGAACGACGTGGAACAGCTTCGGGATGAGCCACTTGCGGTGCATCCTGATGCCCCGCTCCGGTCTGCTCAGCGTCCGGATGCCGGCTGTGAGAAGCCACGCGGCGAGGATCAGTCCGAGGACTAGCGCGATGAACGCCGCAACAAGCACTGGAAGGGTCGCCTTGTCCCCGAAGCCGAGATTCGAATCTCGAATCTCAATGATGTCGGTGGAGACTTCGCTGTAAGTGAAGAACTTGCCACCGCTCGTCATCGACCCCGATGTGTTGCCGGCAAAGGTGGCGGCCATGATCATGTCACCAGACGTCGTCGCATAGGTGGATGACACGTATGGTCCCGCAGGAGCTGTAGTGGCTGCCGCGGGAGACAACTGATCCGTGACATGTTCAACCGTCCAATGGCCATTGTCGGGTTCATCGAACGGCACGTCGACGTACGGCATGACCCGACGCAAGACCTCCTGTTGACTCTCGGGCATGGTTGCGTGCTGGTTCAACGCTTCGACAACCACTGCAGCGCTATCGCCGTCTAGTCGAACCTGTGGCTCATCCGCCACCGTCAAGGGCGTGATGTTATTCGTTGTTCCGAATGAACCGTCGAGGACGAAGTAGCCGAACGTCCCGACCTGTAGCCCGCACCCGAGGCTGGCCATGAGCCCGAGACTGCCGACGATGATGCTCATGACGCCCAGCGCCGTCACCAACCCGGGCCTGGCGGGTGGGGGAGAGGCGTAGTCGATGACTTCGGCATACTCGACCATGGCCACGACTGTCGCGTCCCGAGTTAACGTTGCAAGTCAAAGAATCCGCCGGTCTACCGTGGCCGACCATGCAGGCGATCAACGAGCGGACACCGGCTATCGAGACCGAAACCGGCTATCGGAACAAGGGCTTTGCCACCAAGTGCGTCCATGCGGGCGTCGATCAGGACGACAGCTACCAGTCGGCCACGACGCCCATCTATCCGACCAGCACCTTCGGCTGGCACGGGCTGAACCAGCCGGCGACGTACGACTACACCCGCAGCGGCAACCCGACCCGGCGAGCCCTGGAAGAAAACCTCGCCGCCCTCGACGGCGGCGTCGATTGCAGGTGCACCTCGACCGGCATGAGTGCCGTCACCGCGGCCATGCACCTCTTCAAGGCGGGCGACCACGTCATCGCCGGCAACGACATCTACGGCGGCACGTATCGCCTCTTCGCCGATGTCCTGCCGGACCTGGGGATCAAGGTCAGCTTCGTCGACATGAGCGACGCCGCCCATGTCGCGGCCGCTTGCACGGACAAGACGAAGGGCGTCTGGATCGAGACGCCGAGCAACCCGCTCTTGAACATCATCGACATCTCGAAGGTCGTCGAAGTCGCCAAGAGCAAGGGCCTGGTCACCATCGCAGACAACACGTTCCTCTCGCCCGCGCTCATGAGGCCGATCGAGATGGGCGTCGATGTCGTGGTGCACTCGGCGACGAAGTACCTCAACGGCCACAGCGATGTCGTCGGCGGCGCGGTCGTCTCTGCGTCGGACGAACACGCCCAGCGCATCGGCTACGTCGTCAATGCGATGGGCCTGGCGCAGAGCCCGTTCGACGCCTGGCTCACGCTTCGCGGCGTGAAAACGCTCGGCCCACGCGTCCGACAGCACTGCGAGAACGCGATGAAGATCGCACAGTTTCTCAACGGTCACGACGAGGTCGGCCGCGTCTACTACCCGGGCCTGCCGGAGCATCCCGGGCATGAGCTGGCGAAGAAGCAGCAAGACGGCTTCGGCGGGATGGTCAGCTTCGACCTCAAGGGTGGCTACGCCAAGGCGGAGAAGGTCATGCCCAATGCCGAACTGATCCTTCTGGCCGAAAGCCTCGGCGGCATCGAGTCGCTGTGGGAGCACCCGTGGTCGATGAGCCACGTCAGCATGAGCGAGGACGCCCGCCGCACGGCCGGCATCGGCGAGGGGCTCGTCCGGCTGAGCGTCGGCATCGAAGATGCGGATGATCTCATCGCCGACCTCGATCAGGCATTGGCGCGGTAGCCGGTAGCCCGTGCCGTCGTTAACTCACGACATGCCCGTCACTCGCGTTCATGTCGTCCGGCATGTCCCTTTCGAGGGGCCGGCATCGATTGCTTCGTGGGCAAAGCAGCGGGACCTACCCCTGACCGACGCGATGGTCGATGAACTGCCGGATGCGGAATCGGACGACTTGCTCGTCTCGATGGGCGGGCCGATGAGCGTGAACGACGATCTGCCGTGGGTGAAGGCGGAGCAGGCGTTCATCCGTCGGCACGTGGACGCCGGCGGCGCGTTCATCGGGGTCTGCCTGGGAGCGCAGCAGCTTGCCGGTGCGTTCGGTGCCGCGACTCGGCCGCGTGCGCCGGAGCACGGCTGGCTGCCCGTCGACGCGACGGCTGCCGGGCAGGCATTCGAGTTGCCACGCTCGTTCACGGCTTTCCACTGGCATGGCGAGATGTCCGACCTGCCGGCCGAGGCGACGCTGCTGGCGTCGACGGAGGCGTGTCCGCACCAGGTGTTCGCGATCGGGGATCGGGCAATCGGGTTGCAGTGCCACCTTGAAGCCGACGCGGCCACGGTTGCGGCTCTGATCAAGCACTGCTGCGAGGACTTGGCGACGAATCCGGCAGATCCGAAGCCGGCAGAGCTGATCGAGCAGACCACCGTGCACCTCCCGGCGGCGAGGCAACTGCTTCATCGCCTTCTCGATCGCATCGCCCGCTGACAAGCTGTGGCTAAGCTTGATGAACCGTGTCCGATCAACCGCCAGAGCCTCCGAAAGAGGATTTCGTTGCCCGCTACCGACGTGAAGAGCGGGAGACGAAGATGCGACAGTCCGCCACGGGCGTCGGGATCGAGTTCGCGACGACGGTGGCACTCCTCTGTCTGATCGGATGGGGCATCGACCGCTGGCTCGACTCGGAACCGATCGGGCTGCTGGTGTGCCTGTTCATCGGGCTGGGCGTCGCCTTTTACCGCCTGGTCGTGGTCGCCAACCGCATGAGCAGCCGGAACAAGGTGAAGAAGGGGCCGACGTCGTGAGTGTGCGAGGGCGCGAGGTGGTGGTTCCGACGGTCGCTGCGTTGGGCGTGGCGATCGTGGTGTTGTTGATTGTGGTGCTGGCGGGGAACCCGGGCGGGTGGTGGCCGGCGTTTGCGGCGGCGGTGGTGTCGGCGGTATTTGCAACGGCGTTGACGTTGCCGATGCTGGTGGGCTCGCTACGGTTGCCGCCCACGCTCGCGGGTCCGCGGGTGTTGGCGGTCGGGATGCTGCGGGCGATGGTCACGCTGGGCGTGGCCGGTGCCGCGGTTGTCCTGTTCGAGACGCCTGTGAAGGCGACGGCGATGATGGCGATGAGCCTCTACTTCGTCGTTCTCGCTGCCGAGACCTGGTCTGCCAGCCGCGTGGTCGCCACGACGCCTGTCCCTGCCGCCGAGCCTGTTCCTCCTACCGAATCGCAAGCCCGATGACGAGCCTGCTCCTTCCCCTCGCTGCCGACAACCCGCTGACGCACGTCGTCGATCACGCCCGTCTTCAGACGTCGGGCGGGTGGACGTTGCTCAGCAACCACATGATCATGATGACCGTTGCGGCGGTCATTCTGCTGTTGGTCTTCCCGCCGACCATGCGTCGGTACCGCGACGGCGAGTTGGTGCTCTCGGGCAAGAAGGCCAACTTCCTCGAGGCGATGATGCTCTTCGTCCGCGACGAAGTTGCCAAGCCGGTCATCGGCCAGGACACGCACAAGTACATCGGCTTCCTCTGGACGCTCTTTTTCTTCATTCTGACCTGCAACCTGCTGGGCCTGTTGCCGCTCGACGCCCTGCAGTCGCCGCTGTACAAGACCGGCTTCTACCCGATCTACGGCACCGCGACGGCCAACATCGCCGTCACCGCGGTGCTCGCCGGCGTTCGCCTTCATCTACTGGAACGTCGCCGGCATCAGGGCCAGCGGCATCGGTGCCGTGGGCTCACCACTTCACGGGCGGTGCCCCGTGGTACATGTGGCCGATCATGGTGCCGGTCGAGATCCTGGGCCTGTTCGTCAAGCCCTTCGCCCTGGCCATCCGCCTGTTCGCCAACATGACCGGCGGGCACGTGCTGGTGGCCGTGCTCATCGGCTTCGGCATCGAAAGCTACGACGTCCGCCGGCGCGGCGGGCGACGCTCGGGCTGGCCTTCGATCGTCATCCCGGGCACGGTGGCGATCATGGTCTTGGAGACTCTTCGTCGCCTTCCTGCAGGCGTACATCTTCACCTTCCTGACCTGCGTCTTCATCGGCCAACTCGTCAGCCATCACGACGAGCATCACGACGACGAGCACGCCGTCGACCACACCCGCAACCTCGAAGCCGAAGGCATGCCCGAAGACGCCGTCGCGCCGGGCCGTACTGAACACCAACGACTTTCGGCTCTGACGCACGCGGTGCGGGTTGGCGTCCGAAAGGGGCATAGGCCCGAGAGCTATGACACCGGCCCGACCGCACCGGGCCACACCAGGACCGCCGACTCCTTCAAGCTCGGCACCACTTCCCACTCCACCATGAGCATCACCAAGCTCCTCACGGCCGCCTCTGGCCTCGCTTTCGCCTCCGCTCCTCTTCGCCAGCCCGGCCTCGGCCGACGCTGAGTCACCGGCCGATGCCGACGAAGCATCCGCACCATCTCGGCTGCACGGCACCGCGTTCGGTCCGACGGCCTCGGCACCCTCGGCAAGGCCATCGGCCTGGGCCTCATCATCATCGGTGCCGGTAAGGGCATCGGCATGCATCGGCAGCCACAGCGTCGACGCCACCGCCCGTCAGCCCGAAGCGGCCGGCAACATCTTCCAGAGCTCCATCATCCTGGCGGCCCTCATCGAAGGTGCGACCCTGTTCGCCATCGTCGTCGTGCTGATCGCCTAGCGATCGATGCTGTAACGACCGTCACCTCGTGACATTCGCCGGAGCGGGGCGTAATTTCCCCTCCCCGGCTTTCCTCTCCCGGCCGCCTCGACCGCCATGACCCGCACACGACTCGCCCTCTGTTCGATCGGCCTCACCGCCCTTCTGCCCACCGCCGCGCTCAGCCGCCGATGGCGAGCCGAGCGTCTTGCCGACGATCCCCGAGGCGTTCGTCCCGGCGCTCTTTACCCTGCTGGTCTTCGGCGGGCTCGTGCTCATCCTGGGCAAGACCGCCTGGGGGCCCGTCAGTGCCGGCCTGCAGAAGCGGGAAGACAAGATTCGTGCCGACGTCGAAGCCGCCGAGGCGGCTCGGGCGGAAGCGGAGCAGTCGCGTGAGGCCTACCGCGTCGAGATGGCGGGGGCCGAGCAGCGGATTCGCGACCTCATGGCCCAGGCACAGACCGACGGCCAGCAACTGGCGACCCGCATCAAGATGCAGGCCCAGGAGGACGCCGAGGAGATCAAGGAGCGGGCCAACCGCGAGATCGACCAGAACCGCCGCGACGCCGTCGAGCAGATCCGCCGCGAGGCCGGCGAGCTGGCCGTGATGGTCGCCGAGAAGATTCTGCGTCGCGAGGTGACGGCCGAGGACCAGAGCCGACTCGTCGACGCCAGCCTCGACGAGCTCGAAGAAGGCCGACGTCGCCACCGCTTGAGCTTGTCGAACCTTTCGCACCGCTTCTCATGAAGAGCCAGCACTCCCCCACCGCCCTCGCCTACGCCGAGGCCCTTGCCGAGTCCGCCGAGGACCGCAACGCCCTCGACGCCGTCGCCAACGACGCCGGTGCGCTCAAGTCGGCCCTGGACGACAACCCGGACCTGCTCCCGTTCTTTCGTGATCCTTCAATCACCGAGGAAGAGCGTCAGGGCGTTCTGAACAAGGCCCTGGAGTCGGCGGACGAGACGTTCCGTCGGTTCATTGAGGTGCTCAACCGTCGCGGCCGCATCGGCATGCTGCCCGAGACACTCGACGCCTTCGAGTACCTCCTCGACCAACGGCTAGGCAAGGTGGAGGTCGACGTCACCGTCGCCAAGGAACTCGACGAGGCCCAGCTTGAAGACGTCAAAGCCCGTGTCGGCAAGGCTCTGGGGCGCGATGCGGTGGTGCACCAATACGTCGACGACTCCATCATCGGCGGCTTGATCGTCCGGGTGGGCGACCGCGTCATCGACGCCAGCGTCAAACGCCAACTCGACGCCATGCGCGAGCGGCTGCAATCGTAACTTTCCTGGCCTTTCAACTTCTGACTTTCAACTTCTAACTACTCCGCTCCCCAATGGCCATCAACGTCAGCGAAATCACATCCGTCCTGAAGCGCGAGATCAGCGACTTCGAGGACCGTCTGAAGGTCAGCGAAGTCGGCACCGTCATCGAGGTCGGTGACGGCATCGCACGCGTCTATGGCCTGCAGAACGCCATGGCCGGTGAGCTGCTCGAGTTCGAGGGCGGCGTCATCGGGCAGGTCTTCAACCTCGAAGAAGACTCCATCGGTTGCGTCATCTACGGCAATTACCTGGAGCTCAAGGAAGGCGGCGAGGTCAAGAGCACCGGGCGGCTTCTGGAAGTGCCCGTCGGCGACGAGCTCATCGGCCGCGTCGTCAACCCGCTGGGCATCGCGATGGACGGCAAGGGCGACATCCGCACCGGCCAGACGCGGAAGATGGACATCGTCGCCCCCGGCATCGCCGCCCGTCAGCCGGTGACCGAGCCGCTGGGCACCGGCATCAAGGCCATCGATGCCATGATCCCGATCGGTCGCGGTCAGCGCGAGCTCATCATCGGCGACCGCAAGACGGGCAAGACCGCCGTCGCGATCGACGCGATCATCGCCCAGAAGGGCAAGGGCGTGAAGTGCTTCTACGTCGCCGTCGGCTCGAAGGAGTCGAGCGTCGCGAGCGTGGTCGACGTGCTGACGCGCGAAGGGGCGATGGAGTACACGACCGTCGTCGTCGCCAGCGCCGCCGACCCCGCCCCGCTGCAGTTCATCGCCCCCTACGCCGGCACCGCGATGGCCGAGCACTTCATGTGGAAGGGCGAAGCGACGCTGTGCGTCTACGACGACCTCTCGAAGCAAGCGACCGCCTATCGACAGCTTTCGCTGCTCTTGCGTCGCCCGCCGGGACGCGAGGCATTCCCGGGTGACGTCTTCTACCTCCACTCGCGTCTCCTGGAGCGGGCCGTCAAGCTCAGCGACGACAACGGCGGCGGGAGCCTGACCGCCCTGCCGATCATCGAGACGCAGGAAGGCGAAGTCTCGGCCTACATCCCGACGAACGTGATTTCGATCACCGACGGTCAGATCTACCTCGAGCCCGACCTGTTCTTCGCCGGCGTTCGCCCGGCCATCAACGTCGGTATCTCCGTCAGCCGCGTCGGCGGTTCGGCCCAGACGAAGGCGATGAAGAAGGTCGCCGGCTCGCTGCGACTCGACCTCGCCGCCTACCGCGAGCTCGAGGCCTTCGCCCAGCTCGGCACGGAACTCGACCCGGCGACACAGAAGCAGCTCGATCGTGGTGCCCGCCTCGTCGAGTTGCTCAAGCAGCCGCAGTACAACCCGATGCCGTTCGAGCAGCAGGTGATGGTCATCTACGCCGCCACCAATGGCCATCTGGACAAGGTCGAGGTCGAACGCGTCCGCGAGTGGCAGGACTCGTTCCTCAACTACGTCGACCAGAGCCACAGCGACGTCCGAACGAAGCTCGTCGAGACGAAGGCCCTTGGCGACGACGTCGTCGACGGCTTGAAGTCGGCGATCTCCGAGTTCAGCGAGAAGGTCTGGACCGCGACCGAGATGACCGCGTAACAACCTTCAACTGTTCGATGAATGAAGGCCCCGGCCGGTCGCGTAGCGACGGCCGGGGCCGTTTTGTTGACGTGAATGTCAGCTGATCGCACCGCCCGATCGGAAGCGGCCGACCGGTCGGTGGTGGCTTTGCCAACCAACCGACGCTGCAGACGAGGCAAAGGTTCAGAACGGTGCGGATTCACCGTTGCGCCACCAGTCGTCTTCGTCCTGGTCTTCCTCGTCGAACTCGTCGTCTTCTTGTCGAACGATGGACGTGATGACGGTGGCGAAGGTTTCGCCGACGAGCTTCAGGAGTCGGGCGTGGTCGTCGGTCATCGGCTCGTCGTCACGACGGAAAACGAGGATGGAGCCGAGCGATTCGCCTAGGTAGCGGCACGAAACGCCCATGAAGGATTGATCCAAGAGGCGTGAACCTTCTTCATCCAGCGGGTCGATCTTCGGCAGCATCTCTTCCGGCGACACGAGCAGGGTCTTTCCGCCCGCGATCCGCTTGGTGCGCGGGAGCATGTGGTCCTTGAGCCAGTCGATGACGCCGTCGCCTCCGGGGACGGTGTGCTTCATGTAGGCGGCTAGTTCGGATTCGCCGGCGTCGTTGTCGAGGTAGATTGCGATGTTGCAGTCGCCAAGCTGCCGGAGGATCCAGTCCATCGCGTGGCACAGGAGCTGTTCGAGGTCTTGCGCGGAGCCGAGAAGGCTTTGGAGGTTGGAGGTCTGCCGGACGTGCTCGACCTCGCGAGCGACCTCGCCGTAGCCGTCGATGAAGTCGTTGCAGAGCAGGTCGACCCGCTTGCCGACGGTTCGCCTGGCGGCGTTGAGTTGGTGGACGGCCTGACGAAGCCGGGCCAGGCGGTTCTCGCCGTGCTCCTCGGCGGCGGCCTTCATTGCGGCATGACGCAACCGCTGTCGAAGCCGCGGCACTTCCGCCAAGGGGCCTGGCAGGTAGTCGGCCGCACCCGTCCGCATCGCGGCGACGGCACGGTCGAGCGTTGCGGAAGCATCTGCAACAATCATCGGCACCGGGACCTGATGTCCCGTCAGCAACGGCCCCTCGGTCGCGGTGCGCGACACGATCACCACTGCCGGACCGGCGATGGCTTCGACTTCTTGCCGGACAAGCCCCGCCGAGACGCGGCGAACGCGGTTTCCGGCATCGCCGAGGCAATCACGGATGAGCCGTACTTCTTCGCTCTCGTCGCTGACGACGAGCCATTGCGTCTCGCGAATCGCCTTCTCCACCGCGTGACGCGGCATCCGCCGACGGTCTCGGCGGCGACGGGCGGGTGCAACGGCATCAAGGAGGTCCATCATCGCGGGGGGTTCGTGGCGGCCGCGGGAGGATCGCGGCCGCTCCTCGTGTCGAACCGAACGCCGCGTCACTTAACGCGACGGCGCGTGAACTGATGGAGCAATACAAACCTGTGACGCTGGCACGTCCGACAACATGGACGTGCTACAGAATCAGGCACCTTCCGGTGCGTCCGGCGAGTTCGCAAAGGTGCGGCCGACGGAACCGGCGGGCTTGGCGACGGTGGCGGACATCGCCGCGGCGGCCACGTTGCTCGTGCCACTCTCTGCGACAAGCTCGGCCGTTCGCCGGGCCAGATCTTCACCGGGCGTCGGGGTCGGCAGCGTGTCGAGCAGTTCAAACACCTTGCCGGCCACCTGGACCCGCTCGGCATCCTCGCCGGCGGCAACCTTGGTGCCGTCCAGAAGCAAGTCCACCGCACGCGCATCGGCCGGAGCCAACTGGAAAGCGGTCGATGACTCTGTCGTTTGTGCTGCGCTTGCCTGGTCCATGATCATTCCTTGCGTCAACAGTCCCGCCGATGCGGGGGCCAACGTACGTGCTACGTCCCTCCGCTGCCAACGTTCGCATTTGTTTTGCTTTTGCGTCGGACCGGCACGTTCTCGCCGCGGCAGGAGCTTTATCGGCCGTCCGGCGTGTCGTCGCCATCACCATTCGAAGATGGTGCGGGCGTTCCGTCGATGGCGAGGTTCCGCTGCGTCTTCCAACCCTCGGCAAACGTTGCAACGGCGGCATGCAGGCGACTTTTGACCGTGCCCAGCGGAATCTCGAGAATGTCGCCGATCTGCTTGTACGGAAACTGGTGGAAGTAGCTCAGCAGCAAGATCTCTCGAAGATGATCGGGCATCGTCTCGACGACTTCGCGAACCTGCTTGCCAAGCTCCTCCTGACGGGCCGGCTCGTCGATCGCCGGCATGTCCGCGGCCATGAGATCGATGAAGGTGCCGCCCTCTCCGTTGGCCGAGGGGCTGATCTCGGCGTTCAGCGGGCTGGTCGGTCGCCTGGCCTGGCTCCGCATGAGGTCGCGTGCCTTGTTGGCCGCGATGGTGAAAAGCCACGGCCGAAAGCGTCGGGTCTGATCGAAACTGTGTCCGCTCTGGTGGACCTGGAGGAACGCCTCCTGGAAGACGTCTTCCGCTGCGGAACGGTTTCCCAGGAAGCGGGCCAAGAACGCGTAGAGTTCGCGCTCGTACCGACTGATGAGCGACCGGAACGCGGCCGTGTCGCCGTTGAGGTAACGCTCGAGCAGCTGCTCGTCCGTCACGTCGCCATCATCGGCGGGCCTGGCGTTGGCGACGCCGGAAGTTGGCGACCGCTTCAGCGTGGCCGGCGTCGTCGGTGAATAGAACCCGCCCAAGTGCATCAGCGACGACTATACGAACGCTCGGGCCGACGACTCACCCAAAGATTCCTGCAACGATGACGACGCTCGACGATCAACCGAAATACGCCGTTTCATCGGGAAAACCCGGCATCTTCGACGCGACGCTCGACGACACGGCCCAGGCGTTTCGCCGCAACGGTCAGCCGCCGTTTCGGGCCAAGCAGCTGCGCAAGTGGGTTTTTGATCGCCACGTGGCCGAGCCCGAGTCGATGTCGGACCTGCCGATTGGCCTTCGCGCTCGCCTGGCCGACGTCGTCGACCTGACCACGGCCGAGATCATGGCCGACCAGATGTCAGACGACGGCACGCACAAGTTGCTCATCTCCTGGGGAGACGGGGCCGAGGCGGAGTGCGTGATGATTCCCGACGGCGATCGGCGGACGGCCTGCGTGTCGTCGCAAGTCGGCTGCCCGGTCGGTTGCCGATTTTGTGCCAGCGGCGTCGCGGGTCTGAAGCAGAATCTGAGTGCGGGCCGGATCCTCGAGCAAGTGTGGCACCTCAACCGCGGCCTCGTGGCTCGCGGCGACAAGGTGGGTCGCGTGACGAACCTCGTCTTCATGGGCATGGGCGAGCCGCTGAGCAATTACAACGCGGTGCTCGCCGCGACGCGTCGGCTCCACGACAGCGACGGCTTCGGACTCGGGTGGAGGCGTATCACGCTCAGCACGGTCGGCGTGCCGAACCGCATGCGGCAACTCGCCGACGAGGGTGTTCCGATCAACCTTGCCCTGTCGCTGCACGCACCTGAAGAGCATCTGCGTCGCGAGATCATCCCCTGGGCCGACCACTTCGAGCTGAACGACATTCTGAATGCGTGCCGGCACTATTTCGAGGTGACGGGTCGTGAGGTGACGTTCGAGTACATCTTGCTGGACGGCGTGAATGACGAGCCGCACCACGCGAAGCGTCTGGCCGCGATCTGCCGCAACGGCGGGTTCCGGGTGAACGTGAACCTGCTGCGCTACAACGAAGTGGACGGCCTGCCGTATCGCCGGCCGTCGTCGGAGCGGGTGGTTCGGTTCCAGAAGCTACTACGTGATCAGAATGTCAACGCGCACGTCCGCCGGAGTCGCGGGCGGGACATCGATGCGGCGTGCGGTCAGCTTCGCCGGAAGAAGACGGCGGCGGACGTGCCGGAGTTGGTGCAGCTCGGGGCGGCATAGCTGCACTTGCATCGAAGGCCGTGCCCCGTTGTCGCAGGTGACGGACGCAGGGACGGCGGTATGTTGGCCGTCTTGTCGTCGACCTCGCTCAGACTCCTGATCCTCACCTGGCAGGCCGTGTGGCTGCTGGCGGTGGTGCCGGGGCACACGCGTGGGGCGATCCGACTTCCAGGCGAGGCGACGCCGGTCGCAGCGGTCGCTGCGACGGCGAGTGTCGGGGCGTGTTGCTCCGTCGCATCGGCATCGGACGACACGCCGCGACCGAAGCGATCGTCGTCCTGTGCGGTGTGCCACGTCGCCCATCTGCACGTCGCGGTCCCGGCAGTGTTCGTCATTCACCCGACGATGGCCCTGCTGGGCGGACTTGCCGAGGATCGGCACGAGTCCGCACAGGTTGCTCGCCTTCGAGAGGTTCGGCAAAGTCGCGCTCCACCTGCGTTCGCGTAGCGGCGCACTTCGAGACGTCTTTCTCCCGAGCCTTTTGCTGACCTTGCCATGACTGAACGACCGACCCGCCGGGTCGGGTCGCGGGGCGGGTTCACGTTGGTCGAGCTGCTGGTCGTGCTGGGCATTATCGCCCTGCTCGTCGGGCTGCTGTTGCCGACGCTGTCCCGCGCCCGCGCCGCCGCCCGGCAGACGGCGTGCCTGAGCAACCTCAGGCAGCTACAGACCGCCAATTGTCTCTACCTCCTCGATTCCGACGGCTGGCTCCTTCGCACGAGTCATTCCGGAACGTCGTGGATCGACGTGCTCCGTGACTACGACGAGGCCATCCTGATGCGGTCGCCCGTCGATCGCAGCCCGCACTTCGAAGGCGGCGTGCCGATTCTCGGCGCGTTTCGTCAGACGAGTTACAGCATCAACCGCTTCCTGGCCCCGGATTTTGCCGATGGCGTCAAGCGGGCGGTGCAGGTGCGGGATTCGAGTCGCGTCGTGCACACCGGCATCAAGGTCTTCGTCGGCACGTCCGCAACGGACAACCGCCCGCTGTGGGACCACCTGCATGCTGACGGCTGGGACCCCTTCCCGGGCCTCGTCGCCCCCGCGCTCGTCGCGGCGGCGGAGGCACAAACCAACGCCCACTCGGGCGATCCTTCCACGCCCCAGGCCGTATCCACTTGGGGCTACTTCGACGGCCACGCCGAGACCAACCGGTTCGGCGAGGTCTACTCCACCAAGAGCCACAACCGTTTCGATCCGCGGATCGAACGCTGACCTTTATCAACATGAACTTTCTGAACATCACGCTCGTCGCGACTGCCGCAACGATCGTCATCGCCAACGCCGCCAATGCCCACGGCGGCAGGCGCTTCCAAATCGAAGTCGCCGACGACGCCAGCGTGCCGACGTTGAGGGCGCAGGGCGTCAACACCGTCGGCGTCCCGATCGACCCCGCAGGCCCGAGGCCTTACTACAACGCGATTCACGATCACTTCTCCAACATCGGCGGCGATACCTACCTCAGCACCCTGCCCGGCTACGACATGGGCGTCGGCACCGAGGTCCTCGACGGTCACGACGTAACCTGGACCCTCGTCAACGCCTTCAAGTGGGAAAACGTCGACGACTTCATCGACCCGACGACCGGGCAGGTGAACGGAAGCCCGACGCCGAACTTCGTTCCGCTGGCGGACGGCCAAGGCATCACCGTCAGCAACAACGCCGAGACCGTTTCCACGAGCATGCCGGGCGTCTTGAACCTGGTGAACGATTATGACGGGAACGTCGGCGTCGACAGCGACGGCATCTCGTTCGTCCCCGGCGGCGGGTCGAGCAACGGGTTCGACATGGATCTCGTCTACCTCTACACCGGCCCCACCTCCGGCGGGATGATCGGACCGGAGCAGGACACCATCTTCATCATCGAGTCCGTCCTCTCCACCGACGCACCCGGCGTTGCCGACAGCGAATCGGTCTACACCCTGTTCTCACCGACCGGCATGGGCCCAGCACAGCGGCTCCACTTCGCCTCGCTGTACGTGGAGAACTTCCTCGGCACGCCCGTCCCCGAGCCGACGACGGCCGGCCTGCTGGGCGCGACGGCACTGGTGCTGCTTCGTCGCCGACGCGCGGCCTGAACTCCGGCAGTCGCGGATCGACGTCCGCGGCTGCCTTTACCTGATCTGTATAAGGTTCACCATGACCAAGTCCTTCGCCGCAGTCTCGTTCGTCGCCCTTTTGTCCATGGGCTGTGGCGATGATGCCGCGGAGGTGGAAGCGCCTGCCGAACCTGTGGGCGAGATGCAGAACGTGACGATGGTCAACTGCGAAGTCTGCGGCGACCACGAGTTCGCCAAGCAGGTCGACACGCCGGAGACGACATACGCCGGCGAGGCCTTCTACTTCTGTGCCGAGGGTTGCAAGACGGCCTTCGAGAAGGATCCGACGAAGTACGTGTCGGTCGCCCCGTCGACGCGGCCTGCGTCGGCATCGTCTTGAAGAAGCCGAACCGGGGATTTGAACCCCGAACCTCCGCTTTACGAAAGCGGCGCTCTGCCGTTGAGCTAGTTCGGCGGCAGGCCGCCAGTATCGGCGGCGGCCAGCATGGTTCGCCACCGCGGGCGACGAGTCAACCATGCGATCGACCTCGGATGGTTTGGCGTAGACCTTGGGCCGGGTGGCCCCTATCGTGCCCGTCCGCCCGCCGGTCTTTCGGTGTCGGCGTTTTAACTGCCTGAGACTGCACCCAGAAGCTCCAAAGCCCTATGCCAAAGCCGCGCCGCCGCCGCAAGATCGGATCGAAGAAGCGTAAAGCCCGACGCGATCGTCGTAAGAAGTAGTCGGACAGGCCTCGGGTCGTCCCGCCGCTGATGGTGCGTGCGGGCCGACTGAGGCCGAGCCGGGAGACCCAATGCACGCCGACGCGCCTTGCGCCGAGACCGACGCCCCGTCTGGGGCGGACGCGTTGTTCTTCAACCGCGAGCTGAGTTGGCTCGACTTCAACGAGCGTGTGCTCGAGCTGGCCGAGGACGATCGCGTTCCGCTTCTGGAACGCGTCCGGTTCTTGGCCATCTTCTCGAACAACCTCGACGAATTCTTCATGAAGCGCGTCGGCGGCCTGCACCGCCAGCGCGACGCCCGCGTCACCACCCGCACCATCGACGGGCTGACGCCCGACGAGCAGCTCGCGCTCATCCACCAGCGCGTCCCGATCCTGCTGGGCCGGCAGATGAAGTGCTGGTTCGAGGCCTTGCATCCCGGCCTCAAGCAGCACGGCATCCGAATCTGCCGTTGGACGGAGCTGGACGATGCCGATCGCGAACACGCCCGGCAGTTCTTTCACGACCAGGTCTTTCCGATCCTCACGCCCCTGGCGGTCGATCCGGGGCACCCGTTTCCGTTCATCAGCAACCTGAGCAAGTCGCTGGGCGTGTCGTTGGAACATCCGACGACGGGCGACCGCAGCTTCGTGCGGGTCAAGCTGCCGGAGAATCTGCCCCGATGGGTCCGGCTGCCGGGCAACGACGAAGCGGACGACCGCTTCGTCAGCCTGGAGAACGTCATCAGCGGCAACCTGGAGCCGCTCTTTCCCGGCATGCGGATCCTGGAGACGCACCTGTTTCGCGTCACCCGCAACGCCGATATCGAAGCCGACGAGGAAGACGCCGACGACCTGCTGGCCGTCGTCGAGCAGGAGTTGCGTCAACGTCGGATGGCCCGCGTGGTCCGGCTCGAAGATGCCCACGACGATGGGCCTGGAGATGCGGGAGACGATCCGCCGGGCGTTGAACGTCGCCGAGGAGGATTGCTACATCATCGAGGGTCCGATCGACATGGACGATCTGATGGCCCTTGGAGATGTCGAGCGGCCGGAGCTGGTCTACGAGACGTGGAAGCCGACCGTCCCGCCCCGCTTTGCAGATGAAGATGCGGACGTCTTCAGCGTCATCCGCTCGGGCGACGTGCTGGTGCACCACCCGTACGAGAGCTTCACGGCCAGCGTCGAGCGTTTCGTCCTCGAAGCCGCCGAGGATCCGGACGTGCTGGCGATCAAGATGACGCTCTATCGCACGAGCCGCGACAGCGCGTTCGTCGACGCGTTGATCCGCGCTGCCGAGGAGGGCAAGCAGGTGGCTGTTTTGGTCGAGCTCAAGGCGCGGTTCGACGAACAGCGGAATGTCCGCATCGCCCAACGGCTCGAGAAGGCGGGCGTGCACGTCGTTTACGGCATCTTGGGCTACAAGACGCACACCAAGCTCGCCATGGCCGTTCGGCAGGAAGGGGAGCGGCTTCGAACCTACGTCCACGTCGGCACCGGGAATTACAACCCCCGGACGGCTGCGCTTTACACGGACATGGGACTTTTCACCTGTGACGACGTGCTGGTGAGCGACGTCATCGAGTTGTTCCACACGCTGACGGGCCGCAGTGCGTCGCGAACGTACCGGAAGATGCTGGTTGCACCGACGAACATGCGGGACCGGTTCCTGGAGCACATCCATCGTGAAGCCGGACACGCCGCCGCGGGCAAGCCGGGACGGATCACGGCGAAGATGAATCAGCTTCAGGACGAGAAGATCATTCGCGCGCTCTATGAAGCATCGCAGACGGGTGTGAAGATCGACCTCATCGTTCGCGGCTTCTGCTGCCTTCGGCCCGGCGTGCCGGGGCTCAGCGACAACATCCGCGTGATGAGCATCCTGGGTCGCTTCCTGGAACACAGCCGCGTCTTCCGCTTCGACAATGACGGCGACCCGGCCCACTTCATCGGCAGCGCGGACTGGATGGTCCGCAATCTGGACTACCGCGTCGAAGCCGTCGCTCCCGTCGATGACGCCGTCGCCAAGCGTCGGCTCGACGAGCTGCTCGACACGGCCCTCGACGCGAGCGAACACGCCTGGCATCTCGCCGCCGATGGGAGCTGGACGCCGGTCGAAGCCGACGCCGATGTCGCCCAAGCCGCCGGCGGTGAGCTTCAGCGAACGCTCATGCGGAAGACGCTTGAAGCCCAGCGGTCGCATCGCCGTCGTTAGCTCCGGTCGGCCGCGTGGAGGGCTTGGATCATCCACAGGGCCAGCAGGCCGCGGGCGGTCCAGAGGGCCGTTCGCAGCCAGTTCGACGCCGTCAGGCGGCGGGCCAGATCGAGGTCGTAGTTCGTGGCGAGGCGGTTGTGCATCGGGACCTGCCACAGGGCCGTGCTGAGCCAAATCGCTAAGACGAGCACCGCACCCACGATGGCCATCCACGGCTCAACGCCATCGGGCCGGCGGATGAGCAACCAGGCCGCGGTGGCCGTTTCGACCAGCATCAGCGGCCCGACGAGTGGCGAGATGCCGCCGACGTGTCGGCGGTGGTAATCGGCCCACCCGTCCGCCCCAACGCCGTCGAACAGCCGGTAGTGGACAAGTTGGATCGTCCAGATCAACCCAACCAGAGCCCAGGTTGCCGCGGCATGGACGAGAAGCAGACGCACGGTGCACGGTACGGCTCGGCAGGGGTTGCTTGTCGCAGAACCTGAGGCCGCTTCGCGTGGTACTATCTGGTGGTGCGGAAGCTACTCGCTCAACTTCTGCTGAGCCTCGGCGGCTTCGTCATTGCCGTCGGCGGGCCCGGCGCGGTGGCGGCGTGCAAGATCGCCTGCGTCGAACCGGCTGAGACGGCCGATGTCACGACGCACGATTGCTGCGCGACGCCCACAAATCACGAGCCCGCATCGCCCTGCTGCGGGCTCGACGGCGAGGCATGTCTCGTGGCGGTGGAGTTGGTCAAGGACCTTCCGAAGGTCGCCCCGGATGTGCCGGCTATCGCACCGTCGGTGACGGTGGCACCTTTTGTCTTTGAACGCCCGGATCAGACCGTCGCCGTGTCGGCGACGGTGACCGAGCCGCCGCCGCTGTTGTCCTTTGTGTGTCGTTGGAATTGCTGATGCACGGGCCTTGCCGGGAGTTGCCCCTGGCCTGCTTTGTTGCATTCTCTTTTTCCAACACCCTCCTTCTACAAGGACAACCATGAACTTTGTCATTTCCCTCTTCATTGCTGCCGCTGCTTTCGGCGGTTCCACCGCTCCTGCCGCCAGCGCGTGCTGCGGCTGTGAGCAGTGCGTCGCCGACTGCGCCGCGTGCTGTGGCGACGACTGCAGCGGATGCTGCGACACCTGCTGCAGCGCCGGTTGCTGCAGCTGATCGTGATCCGCTTTGGTAATCTGAACGCCGCCCGGTGCATGGCACCGGGCGGCTTCTTGTTGGTCTTGTGGCCTTCCCCTACGCCGCCGCGCAGACTCTGTTTCGGCCGGCTTCTTTGGCGTTGTAGAGGGCACGATCGCACGCCTCCATCAGCGTCTGGATGCTGGCCGGGATCGGCTGGCAGGCTTGTAGTTCCGCGACGCCGATGCTCATCGTTCGAGCCTCGCCGTCGGGCAGCATGGCGGCGGTGGCTTGGCCGAAGTCGTGGGCGATGCGGCCGGCGACCTGTGCCGCGTGCGGGGCTTGTGTCTGCGGCAGGACCAGGATGAACTCGTCGCCTCCATAGCGACAGGCGGCGTCCATCTGACGCAGGTTGGCCTGGATGGATCGGGCTGCGGTACGAATGAGGTCGTCGCCCACCGCATGGCCGAGGGTGTCGTTGACCTGCTTGAACTTGTCGAGGTCGATCATGACGAGCGACAACGCGGTTCCTTTACGACTGGCCTCGGCAAACAGCTGCCCGCCGATGCGCTCGAAGCTTCGGCGGTTGTAGCAGCCGGTCATGGCGTCGGTGCTCGCCTCGCGTTCGGCAAGCTCGCGTGCGGACTTCTCGTCGGCCAAATCACTCGACAGGCGAAGCGTCTTGTCGCGAAGGTCTGCTTCGCGGCGTTGACGCTCTTGCGCCGTCTCCCCGGCGGCGAGGTTCTTGGCGATCGTCAGCGGCATCGTCTCGAGATACGCACCGGCCTTAACGACGTAGTCGCACGCCCCGCCCCGAATCGCCCGGCCGGCGGTGGTGCTGTCGTTTTCACCGGTGAGCATCATCACGGGCAGCTCGGGCGCCCGATCCTGAAGGAAGTCGAGCATGTCCAGGCCGTTGCCGTCGGGCAGATTCACGTCGACCAGCGCCAGGGCATAGATGCTGAGGTCGGGTACTTCTTCGACGGCGGCGCAGGTGCCGCAGATGTCGACCAGGCCGTCGCCGAAGGCATCTTCGAGCGTCTCGCCGATGAGCAGTTGCTGATCAGGGTCATCCTCGATGAGTAGGAGTCGAGTTGCACCCGAATCGGGTGCGAGTTGCGCTTTGTCCACCGGGTCCCCGTGCATGACTTGCGATGTACAATTTAGTCCCGGTGGCGGCCAGCTGGCCCAGCCGCCGGACGCACCGCCCGTGTCCTGGAGCGGCTGCGTGTCGGACGATGGGAACGATGATGCGTCGGTCGGAGTGGCCATGAGCGTCAGGGTGCGTCCGTCGAGACGGCGGAGGTGGTTTCTTCGGGGCGGATGTGGAGCCAGTAGTCGGTGCTCTGCAGGACGGTCTCGATCAGACGATCGGCGTCGCTGGGCTTGACCTGAAACGCGTCCGCATGACATCCCGCTTCACGGCCACGTTGTGCAACGTCCTGCAACCCGCTGAGGATGACGACCGGCACGTGCCGCAATCGGGCGTCGGCCTTGAGCCGCTTGACGGCTTCGATGCCACCCATGCCGGGCATCTCGACATCCATGTAGATCAGCGACGGCAACGGGTCGCAGCCGGCGAGGAAGGTCAAAGCGTCTTCGCCCGACGAGCACTCGGTGATCGTCGGGGTCCGGCCGTCGCTTCGGTGCTCTTCGGCCAGTTCAATGGCGTCGCAGATGAGCATGCGAAGGTCGGCATCGTCATCGACGACCACGATGTGCGGGTTCACCGCCGCCGATTTCTTGGCGTTGAGGCGGCTGAGGTTGTGACCGGGGGCAGACACGGAAGTGGTGCGTCGCAAGAGCTATGCGGCGAGCGGCTTTGGAGCGTCGGGCATGATGCCGAGGGTGTTGTCCGCGTCGTCGTTGAGCGGGCCGTCGTGCAGTTCGTCTTCGTCGGCGCAGAGGCCGTCGTCGACGGGAAGCTCGGCCTCCCGGCTCCCGACGAACCGGCTGCCGATGGTGAAGCGGAAGATCGTCCCACCGCTCTCACCGGCCTCGCATCGGATCACGCCGTCGTACGTCTCGACGATCGCTTTAACGCCCGCCAGACCCACGCCTTTGCCGGCGACGCCCTGATGGTTCGTGCCGCGGCGGAAGGCGTAGAAGACGCGCTTCGCTTCCTGCTGGCTGATGCCGATGCCGGTATCCGCGACGTAGATCTCGATGCCGTCCGGCACGCTTCTGGCACCCACCTTGATGAGCCGTTCAGGCCCGTCACCCATGTACTTGATGGCGTTGTCGAGCAGGTTCTGGAAGACCTGCCTCATGCGGTTCTTCTCGACATGCACGGTCGGCAAATTCGACTCGAGCATCAGCTCGATGTTCTTGTCCCGAAGGTCTTGATCGAAGACGCCGCGAAGCGACCAGATCAGGTCGTTGAGTTTCACGTTCTCGAACTCGCCGCGGACGGAGCGGATTCGGCTCAGCTCCAGCACCTCGCCGATCAGCTCGGACTCGGCCGCCACGTTGCTGCGGATGCGTTCGAGCCGGTTCTTGACGTCGTCCGGCAGCGCGTCGCCGTGCTTACGGAGCACGCTGGCGGCCATGCCGTCGATGTTGCGGAGCGGCGCGTTCAAATCATGACTGACCGCCCGCAGGAAGTCGCCCTTTTCGGCAATCTCCTCACGCAGCCGACGCGACGTGCCCTCGACGTCCCGCGTGCGATCTTGGACGAGTTTCTCCAGATTCAGATTCGTTTCCAACAGCCGGGCCGTCGCGTCGTCGGCCAGGTGCTTCTGCTCGCGAAGCCGGATGACCATCGCGTTGAACGTCTCGGCCAGCTCGGCAATGGCTTCGCCGCGGAAGTGGATGTCGACCGTCTCGAAGCGTCCGTCCGCCACACCGCGACTGGCGAGGCTCAGCTTCCGCAACGGCATGAACGCCCGCGAGACCAGCACGTAAACCAACGGCAACAGCACTGCTAGCGACGCAAAGGCGACGCCGCAGATCTCGCGAAGCACCTGCGTCCGCGTCTCATTGATGATCGCGTGCTCCGCCTCGGCATGGGGAAGCGAGGTCAGCGCGTCCATCGTGTGCTCTGCGACGATGACCGACGTCAGCAGCACGACAGCAATGACCAGACTGCTGAGGCTGAGCAGAAGTCGATCCTGCACGCCGAACCAAGGCAGCCGGCGACGCGGCCCCGCTGAGGCAGCGGCGTCGAGGACGGCGGGGGTGGCGGGGGTGGTGGCGACGACTGACATGCTCGGTCCGTGGATCGGATTCGTGCGGACGCGACTTAACCTGCGGCGCGACAACGATCCGGCCATGACCTCCGGCGACGACCCGCGTCTGCACACCTTCAACGCCCGGCGGGTCTGGATCATGGTCAATCCCCGCGCGGGCCGAGGCTTGGCCGTCGCCGCGGCGAATGCCATCGCCTTCGATCTTCGTCGCGACGGGATCAATGTCGTGCAGACGCACACCCATCCCGCGGCGACGTCACGACCTGACGGCGAGATCGATGCGGCCATCGTTCTCGGCGGCGATGGCACTGTGCGGTCGGCGGTCGCGCGGCTGATCGAGCTCGGTGACGTGCCGCCCGTCCTGCCCGTGCCGATGGGGACGGCCAACCTTCTCGGCAAGCATCTGGGCCTCGAGCGGAACCTCTGGAACATCGCCTACGACGGCATCCGGCAGTCGGCGTCGGGGTTCCTGTCGACCGGCAGGCTGGGACGACGGGTGATGCGAATCGGCAGACGCACGCTCTTGCCGGGCCCGCGTCGGTTGGCAAAGGCGGTGTCGCGCGACGTCTGCCGGGTGCTCAAGCGCGGCCATGCCAGGCGGCTCGACATCGGTCACGCCGATGGCCACGGACCGTTCTTGCTGATGGCGGGCGTCGGGTTTGACGCACACGTCGTTGCAGAGCTGGACCGCCGACGGACCGGGCCGATCGGATTGACGAGCTATGCACTACCCGCGGCGTCGGCGCTTCTGTCCGGCAGGATGCCGCCCGTCACGGTCGAGGTCGACGGCGCGAGGTGTTCGGGCCGAAGCCCGGCATCGTCATGGTCGCCAACGCACCCGAGTACGGGGCGGGCTTTGAGCTGGTTCCCGGTGCACGAACCGACGACGGCCTGCTCGACGTCGTCTGCCTGCCCGGTGCCGGCCCGGGCCACGTACTGCGATGGACGGCGTTGGCGGCGATGGGTCGGCACACGTCGTCGGCCGGCGTCGTGCGGGCCAGGGGTCAGGTTGTGACGATCCGATCGGCGGGCGAGGTTCCCGTGCAAGTCGACGGCGACCCGGGAGGTCGGTTGCCGATCACCCTCCGCGTCCGCCCCGCCGCGGTGCCGTTTGTGACGCTTGCGGACGAGGTGTGAATGTCGGTGCGAGAGGGTGTCGACCGAGCGTTCAGCTAACGGACCGTCATGGTCCTCCTGGAGCTCGATCGACTCGAGCTGGACGCGGGAGTCGACCGATCCCCGAATGCAAGATTCTCTTGAAGCCGCGACCTTACAGGTCGCAGGCAGCGTGGTAGACGAACGGGCTCGTTGGGAGCTTGTACTCCTTGATCTATGGACGCTGCCTGCGACCTGTAAGGTCGCGGCTTGATCGCAAGCTCACGGGCTCTTGACGACGTCGCGCGTCTCTTGGCGGATTCACGAGGATTGCTCGGACGCTGCCTGCGACCTGTAAGGTCGCGGCTTGGTCGCAAGCTTACGCGGTCTTGGCGACTTCGAGCGCTCTCTTGCGCGCCTTGACGAGTGGTCCTCGCGCCTTCACGAGTGCTCGTCTTAGCTTGACGAGAGTTCGTCGCGGCTCGACGCGGGTTCATTGTCACTCGCTGCCCGTTAGATCCAGCGGTCTCGGATCTCGCGGATCTTGACCCACTCCTCTTCGCGATAGACCGGCGGACAGGTGCCGCAGTTGGGGCAGACGCCGTCGAAGAACGCTTCGGCATCCTCGGCCACGTCATCGGCGGTCTGACCCATCTCCAGGCGAACTTCGAAGAGGCCGTCGACTTCCATCGACAGCCGCAAGGCCTCGAGCCCGGTGTACTTGCGGACGTGCCGGGCCAGTGCCTTGTACCACTGTTTGGTCGTCGCGTCGGCGTGGTCGGGGGCCTGGCAGTGCCGCTTGAGGGCATGGCGGAAGCACTTGAGCTTCTCGGGCCAGGGCATGTCGGGATCGCGAACGCCCAGCGTCACGTACTGACCCACCTTGGCCGCCTGAAGGGTCAGGTCGTCGTGCTTCTTGGCCGCCTCGTGGGCGACGCGAAGGTAGAGCTTTTCGTCGAGCCCGATCTTGGGCATCCGCGGCAACGACGGGTCGGCGATGACCCGCTGGGCAAACGATGTCTCGCCAGCGTCCTGGGACGCAACGGGCGACGTTTGAGATTCTGCGGCGTGAGCAACGGTCATGACGGCGACTCCGATCGACGGCGGACACCAAAAACGCCGCGAAAACAGAACGCGACGTGCTCGGCTTCGAACGACTGGAGAAGCCGACATCAACAGGCCCGTACCGAACCCGTCGGCCTCACTGTACATGGTCTGTCGTCGCAAACCAAGCCACAAGACCGACCCGAGCGGGCTGATAAATCGATCCCGATGAAGAAAATTTTCGCCTTCAGTTGCCCGCACAGCCCCTGAGGCCGATACCATGGAGGAGCCGGAGGCGATGTCGCGTCCGGCGACTGTTCAAAAAGTGTTGAGAAGCGGTAAGGCAGGTTGCTGATGCAACCGCGACCGGCCCGGTGTCACCGGGAGGTCGCCCGGATGTCAGGAGTGGTTGAAGTCACCATTCATGCAGGCGTGGCCGAGGTCGCGTCTCTGGCACAGATCGTGCCGCCCCCAACACCCAAACGCAGGCCGGGCCAGACAGAAGGTGCCGGCCCGGAGCAGTCGCGGAGGAAGTTGAGTTGTTTCGGAAGCATTGCACATGTCGCGAGTTAAGCGAGTGAATCGGTTGTCCAACACCATCGCCCCGGCCGTCACCTTGGACCGGGACCGTCGGCGAGAGCGTCGTGGCCCCGTCCGCCGGTCCGCCAAGGTGGAAGTCACCGGCGGGCTCCTTTCGGGCGAAGCGTTCGACGTCACCATCCGTGACGCCAGCCTCGCCGGCAGCGCGTTCTACCTCAAGGAGTCGCTGCCCGTCGGCACGAAGGTGCGGCTCACCGAGATGGTCGACGAGCGCCCCACCGCACCTTCGCCGGCGAAGTTACCCGCGCCCGTCCGATCAGCAACGGCCGCCACGAGATGAACGTCCGCTATGCCGAGCGGATCGATGCGCCTGAAGTGTTCAAGGTGCTGGGCTAGAACGCCCTTCCGTCATCCAGAGCGCAGCCGAAGGACCTCGTCCGCGAACACGTTGTTCAGGCGAGGTCCTTCGGCTGCGCTCAGGATGACCGACGGGAAAGCAGCTATTGGGGTGGCTATTCCCGGTCTAGCTGATCGTCAGCGTCGGGCCGGCGGTCGACTTGTCGGCGACGCGTTTGGCGATTTCACCCGCGACGCGGCCGGTCAGGGTTTCGAGGGCTTCTTTCAGGCGCGGGTCGCCTTCGAAGTTGGCGTGCGGGCGCCCGGTGTCGCCGTGGATGCGGAGTTCAGGGAACATCGGAATCTCGGCCAGGACCGGCAGGTCGAGGGCCTGGGCCATCTTCTGCACGCCACCCCTGCCGAAGATGTCGTGCTCGGTGCCGTCGGGCGAGACGAAGTAGCTCATGTTCTCCACGAGCCCGAGGACGGGGCAGCCGAGCTGCTCGAACATCTTGGCGGCACGGGTTGCGTCATCGATGGCGACCTGTTGGGGCGTCGCGACGATGATCGCGCCCGTCAGCGGCAGAATCTGGCACAGCGTCAGCGGCACGTCGCCCGTGCCGGGCGGCAGGTCGATGACGAGGTAGTCCAGCTCGGGCCACTTCGTGTTGTCGAGGATGAGCTGCTTGAACGCCCCGTGGGCCATCGGGCCACGCCACATGAGGGGCTTGTCTTGCTCGACGAGGGATCCGATCGTGACGCCGTGGATGCCGTGGACGTGGTGTGGCAGGATGCGTTTCTTGTCCGCGTCGACCTTCGGCACGACGCCCCGAACGCCGAGCATCGTGGGCATCGACGGCCCGTAGATGTCGCCGTCCATCAGTCCGACTTTCGCCCCCGTCCGTTGCAGGCCGACCGCGAGGTTGACGGCGATGGTGCTCTTACCGACGCCCCCTTTGCCGGCCCCGACGGCGATGATGTTCTTGACCTGCGGCAGCGGCGGCTCGCTGAAGCCCTGCTGTTGCGGGCTGCCCCCCGTCGCCCTGCCGCCGCGGGTGTCGGCCGAGAGTTCGAGCTTCACCTCCGACGCCCCGGCGGCCTTGAGGGCTGTCGTGACGCGTTCTTCGATGACGTCCTTCAGCGGACAGGCGGGCGTCGTCAGCTCGACGTTGACATCCACGACGCCGTCACCCGTGACGTCGAGGCGTTTGACCATGCCGAGGCTGACGATGTCCTTGAACAGTTCCGGATCTTCGACGCCCCGCAGGGCATCCATGGCTTGGTCGCGGGTGATGGGCATGGCAGTGGTTCTCGATTCGAGCCCTCGGCACGGGCAGGTGTCGAGGGTACGTTGCGCGCGTCGGCGACGGTGCGACAGAAACGGTGACGCTCAGCATGTTCCGCGACCGCCTCCACGATGCCCTCGAAGCCGTTAGCCCCATCGAGGGCAACGGCAACCCGGATGCGCCGGTGCTTCGAGAGCATCTCGACCGCGTCCAAGACCACCACGGCCTCCACGTTCTGCGGAAACCGCGGACGCGTGAGCTCGAAGCGCGCTGCCGAGAAGGGCTTGAACATCGAGCCCGGCACCGACGACGACGGCTGGACGTCTCCCCGCCCGGTCACGTTGCAGGACGGGACCAAGCTCCAACTCTACAAGGACGGCGAGGCGGCTGCGGCGGCGATTCGGGGCATCGAAAACGCCAAGCACCGGATCCTGCTCGAGGTCTACATCTGGCCCGGCGACGAAACGGGCCAGCGGTTCAGCGAGCTGCTCGCCGAGAAGGCGGCGTCGGGTGTGCGGGTCTTTGTCCTCTACGACAGCTTCGGCTGTGCGCTGACGAACAGCGAGATCTTCGATCGAATGAGCCGGGCCGGGGCGAACGTGGTGGAGTTCCATCCGCTGAACCCGTGGCGAAGCCGATGGGGCTGGCGTCCGGCGAATCGGGATCATCGCAAGCTGCTCGTCGTCGACGACCATGTGGCGGGCGTCGGCGGGCTCAACATCGGCAACCGGTACGCCGGCAACTGGGTTGCCGCGGACGCGAAGGTCGATCCGGAAAAGATGTGGCGCGATGCGGGCGTCGGCATCGTGGGGCCGTCGGCGAAGATCTTTGCCGAGGCGTTCGCCAACACCTGGCGCGTACAGCCTGCACCGCGGGCCGATTCGGCGGACGTTGTTTGCCCGGCATCTCGATCTTGCGAGGCCTTCCAAAGGCTTTCGAATCGGTAAGAGCCGCGAGGTGGTCCACCCGGAGCCGGACCAAGGCCCCGAAGGTGTGCTGGCCGATGGTCACGACCTCGGCTGCATCGCCTCGGCCCCGACGCTGTCGTCACCGCTTCGGCCCTTCTTGCAGCAGATGATCGCCTCGGCCCGGCAGAGCATTTTGCTCACCGTCGCCTACTTCGCTCCCGACGACGCGCTCCTCGACGCTTTGGCCGACGCGGCGGCGCGGGGCGTCAAGGTCCGGCTCATGTTCGCCGGACGGAGCGACTCGAAGCTGCTCGTCCAAGCGGGTCGGGCCTTCTACCACCGGCTGCTCGAGACCGGGTGCGAGATCTGGGAGCGGGATCACGCGATGCTCCACCAGAAGAGCATCGTCATCGACGGGAATGTGACGGTGATCGGGAGCACGAACCTGGACTACCGCAGCATCGAGTTCAACCTGGAGGTCTCTGCGGTCATCAAGAACGAGGCCTTTGCGGGGCATGTGGCGTCGATGTTCCGGCACGACCAGCGGTTTGCCCGTCGTATCGATGCCCAGACGTGGCCGAGGCGGCGTTTTCGGGACCGGGCGATTCAGTGGCTGGTCAGTCGGCTCCGGTATGTGCTGTAGGGCGGCGGTCGGCGAGGGCTTGCCGCGGGCGGGTTGAGCGCGTAGAGTGCCGGCCCGCTTCACCGACAGAATATGGCCGCCGATACCGCACAACCGCTTGATGCCCGCCCGGGCCAGACCTTCGACGTCACCATCCGCAAGGCGCTCGCCGGCGAAGGTGCCCGCAAGACCGTCCAGCGGCTGTTCATGTCGGACCCCGAGTTCCGGGCGCCGATCGACGCGCGTGCGGCCAACCACAAGGACCGCCCCAAGCGCCGTGGCGGCCGGACTTACGTGAAGTACACCCGCAAGATCCGCCCGGAACTGCCGGTCGGTGCCACCGCCAAGGTGCGGGCCACGACCCAACACGCCCGCGACCTGGCGAGCGTCGCGATCTACGTCGACGTCAAGTAGTTCGGGCCACGGCAATTGCCGTGCGGCCCCTCCGTCATCCTGAGCGAGCAAAGCGAGTCGAAGGACCTCGCCCAGTGACACGTGTTCCGGGCGAGGTCCTTCGGCTGCGCTCAGGATGACGGAGGAAGCAGACGTGAGCTTCTTCGGTTCGCTCCGCTGACAATGACGGAGTGTCGACGTCAAGCAGTTCGCGCCACGGCGATTGCCGCAGCGGCTCCCTCCGTCATCCTGAGCGAGCAAAGCGAGTCGAAGGACCTCGCCCGGTGACACGTGTTCCGGGCGAGGTCCTTCGGCTGGCGCTCAGGATGACGGAGGAAGCAGATGTGCGGTTCTTCGGTTCGCTTCGCTGACAATGACGAAGTGTCGACGTCAAGCAGTTCCGCCACGGCGATTGCCGCAGCGGTTCCCTCCGTCATCCTGAGCGAGCGAAGCGAGTCGAAGGACCTCGCCCGGAACACGTGTCACCGGGCGAGGTCCTTCGGCTGGCGCTCAGGATGACGGAGGAAGCAGACGTGCGATTCTTCGGTTCGCTTCGCTGACAATGACGGAGTGTCGACGTCAAGCAGTTCGCGCCACGGCAATTGCCGCAGCGGCTCCCTCCGTCATCCTGAGCGAGCGAAGCGAGTCGAAGGACCTCGCCCAGTGACACGTGTTCCGGACGAGGTCCTTCGGCTGCGCTCAGGATGACGGAGGAAGCAGGTGTGCGGTTCTTCAGTTCGCTCCGCTGAAAATGACGGTGTAGCGCCGTCACGCGGCGGCTGTCGTCTCAGCCGAACGACCACTCTAGTTCGACACCTCTGGATCGCATCATCGAGATGGCGATCCCCATGCCGATGATGATGAGCAGGGTCAGCAGCACGACGACGATGATCGTCGTGCGCCAGCTGTCCCGCGTTCCGGGGCCGGCCAGGGCGTCGATCTGACGCTCGATCTCGTCGCACGCCTTGACGAAACCGCGGCGGTCGTCCATCTGTCGGACGTCGAGGTCGTGAACGAGCTTGTTGCGGACGGTTGCAACAAATCGGAGCTTGCGAATCACCGGGTCCGGCAGGCGCTTTTCGACGCTGCTGGTGAGCTGATGCAGGCCTTTGCCTCTGGCGGCCAGGCCGTCGCGGAGGCGGGCTTCGAGCCGCTTGCTTCGGGTGATGGCCAGTTCCAGGTCGGTCACTTGCCGGCGAGCTCGAGGATCGTGAGCTGGTTGGGCCAGCGGAGCAGGATCTCGACGCGGTCGGCGTGGGCTTCGTAGTTGCCGCCGTAGGTCTGAAGCTCGCCCTTGACGCGAACCTTGCTGCCGACGAGCACCTTGGCGATGTCGCCCCCGAAGCCGCGGTCGAACTGGTCGCGGGTCGACGAGAAGCTGAAGAGGCCGAAGTCCTTCGGGTCGACCCCTTCGAAGCGGACGTGCATGACCTTGCCGCTGTCGCTCCATTTGGCTTCGGCGATGGTGCCGGTGACGACGACCTTCTGACCCACGTGCTCGCGGAGCGTCGACAGGTTCTTGGCTTCGATGACCGTCGGCCCCCGCAACGCCGCCGGAAGCTCTGCGACGGCGGCGGCGGTGCCGGAGAGCGTGGCGAGGAGCGTGACGACGGCGATCGTGAGTCTGCGGGTCATGGCGGCGTGCGACGATAGCGAGGGTCGCCAGGTCGGTTTTCACGCAGAACGTGGCACCGCCTCGGGCAGGCCGACTACGGTTTGGGCATGACCTCCGACGGCGACTCCCAGGACGGAGACGCCGGCGGGCCCGACTTCGAAGGTGGCGACATGATCAACGGCGTGCCGTTGTTTCCGCTGCCGGGTGTCGTGCTCCTGCCGGGGGCGATCCTGCCGCTTCATATCTTCGAGCGGCGGTACCGACAGATGACGCGTCACGCGGTGGAGTCCAGCTACGACGGCCGGGGTCTGATCGGCATTTGCCGGGTGTTGGGCGATCCGGACCCGATGAACGAGCAGATGAACGTGTATGACGTCGCCTGCGTCGCCAAGATCATCGACCATCAGCGTCTGCCTGACGGGCGGTTCAATGTGCTGGTCCAGGGGGCCGAGCGCGTGCGGGTGGGTGAGGAGGCGGAGTTGTACGAAGAGGTGTATGCGGGCGAGCCGTTGATGTACCGCCGGGCGGATCTGGAGGTGCTCGGCTGCGAGAAGGCGTTCGAGATCGACCTGGGCGACGCCCGCGACCGGATGCGCAACCTGTGCCGACGCCCGCCGATCCTCGGCACGCCGGTGGCCGGTCAGCTCGAGAAGCTGTTTGCCAGTCCGCTCCCGACGACGCGGCTGGCGGACGTGTTGGCCTTTGACCTGCTCGACGACGCGGATGTGAAGCAAGAGCTGCTGGAAGACCTCAACGACCGCCACCGGACGGAGCGGGTGGCGATGTTGCTCGACGAACAGTTCCCCGAGCCCGACTCGATCAAGAAGCTCGGCGACCGGTTCAAGGTGGACGAGTGATGCAGAAGGCAGGAAGGCGAAGGGATGAGGAAGAAGGGTCCGAGACCGGATCCGCTGCCTTGCCCTCCTCCTCTCGGACCATCTTGCATGTGGATATGGACGCGTTCTTCGCGTCGGTGGAGCAGCGGGACGATCCGTCGTTGCGTGGGGTGCCGACGCTCGTCGCCGGAAGGCCGCCGCGGGGGGTGGTGCAGGCGGCGTCGTATGAGGCGCGGGTGTTCGGGTGTCGCAGTGCGATGCCGACGGGCGAGGCGTTGCGGCTTTGTCCGCACGCAAGGGTCGTGAAGGGAAACTTCGCCAAGTACCGCGAGGCGAGCGGGCAGGTCTTCGCGATCTTGCGCGACTACACGCCGTTGGTGCAGCCGCTGTCGATCGACGAAGCGTTCTTGGACGTCACCGGCAGCGAGCGGTTGTTTGGCAGCGGCGCGACCATCGGCCGGGAGATTCGACAGCGGGTGCTCGAGACGACCGGCCTGACGTGCAGTGTCGGCGTTGCGGGCAACAAGTTCCTCGCCAAGCTCGTCGGCGGGCTGAAGAAGCCCGACGCGCTCTACGTGATCACGCCCGACGACGTCCTGCCGACGCTCGGGCCGCTTCCGATCGAAGCGATGTGGGGCGTCGGTCCGGCGGCGGCGCGGAAGCTGCGACGATTCGGCGTGAAGACCGTCGGCGACCTGCGTGAGATGCCCGATGACTTCTTCGATCGCCAAAAGCTCGGCAGACGCCTCCGCGATCTCGCCTTCGGCCTCGATGACCGGCCCGTCGTTCCGGAGCGACACGTCAAGAGCATCGGACACGAGCACACGTTCGGCGAAGACGTCGGAGATGCCGAGAAGCTTCGCGACGAACTGCTGGGCCAGGTCGAACACGTCGCGGTCCGGCTCAGGCGTGCCGAGCGGGTCTGCCGGAGCGTGACGCTCAAGCTGCGGCACGGCGAGACGTACAGCCGGTTCGTGACGTTGACGCGTCGGTCGACCATCGACGCCACCAGCGCCACCCGCCCGATCTGGCACGCCGCCCGCGATTTGTTCGACGCGTGGGCAGCGCGAGAGCTGCAACCGCTTCGATTGCTGGGCGTTACCCTCGGCGAACTGTCGGAGCCGCCGCAGAGTCGTCAGATGGACTTCTTCGACACCGGCGAGTCGAAGCGTGACGAGCAGGTCGACCGGGCGATGGACAGCGTCCGCGCCAAGTTCGGCGACGCGGCGGTACGCCGGGGGGCGACACGACCCGTTCCCGTCAAGGCGAACGGCGACGCCCGGCCGCGTAACGCGATAACGCAACAGTGAAGAACTTGTGAAAGAAGCTGCCGCTCGGCGGTGGAACGGCGTCGTGGTGTAATGCCCTGCTGGCGTCGGCAGCTGACGCAGCGGCTTCCTATCATGGAGTGTGAGTGTTGTCGAAGCCGCGGTGAGTGTGCCGCGCAATGTTGAATCGCCTGAAGAAGCCTCCATCCGGTTCCGCCGATCCAGTGGCCGGCGGTATCGGAAGTATCGTCAGACCGCTAAAGAGCTCGATCGGGCAACGCGCGACAACAAGATCGACGACGACGAGTTGGCGGATCGCGTCAAGACGGCGCGTGATAGCGGCAACCGGGACGGCGTCGTCATCAGTCGCCGACGCAGCGGCAAGCGATCCCGCAGCTTCGGCACGCTCTTCCGCGAGTTCCTGAAGCTCATCGCCGGCGGCAAGGGAGTGCTGGTCGCCTCGCTGATCGTGACGGCCCTGGCGACCATTTTCGGGCTCGTCAGCCCGTACGCGATCAAGGTCGTGGGCGACCACGTCATCGACGACAAGCCGATGACCGGCATCCTGGCCGCACTGCCGCTGCCTTCAGAGCCGCGGCCGTTGCTGTGGACGGTGTTCGCGTTGCTCATCGCGACGGCACTCATCAGCTTGGTCTTGAACCTCTGGAGTCGATGGCAGGCGACGAAGGTCGCAAAGCGGACGGTCGTCCACAGCCGAAAGGTCGCGTTCGAGAAGGCTGTCCGGCTTCCGCTGAACCGCGTCTACGACATCAAGAGCGGGGGCGTTGCAAGCATCCTTCGTGACGACGCGGGTGGTGTCGGGGAGCTGGTCTTTTCCATGCTCTACAACCCGTGGAAGGCGGTCGTGCAGATCTTGGGCACGGTGCTGATCTTGGCGTGGATGGAGTGGCGGTTGATGTTCTTGTTCGTGGTCGTGGTGCCGATCATCTGGTTCACGCACCGCACCTGGATCAGCCGGATTCGCCCGCTGTGGCGCGACACGCGGACGACACGGCAGATGGTCGACGGCCATGCGACGGAGTCGTTCGGCGGGATGCGCGTCGTCCGCACGTTCGGCAGGCACCGCGGCGAGTCGGCACAGTTCGTGGCCAACAACAACCTGATGGCCCGGCAGGAGCTGTACACCTGGTGGTGGATGCGCGGCATCGATGCCGCGTGGCAGGTCATCATCCCGGCCGCCGTCGCCTTGCTGCTCCTGGGCGGCGGGTACATCGGCCTGCAGACGAACGAGGCGGGCGACCCGATGATGACCGGCCCGGAGCTGGCGGCCTTCGTGGCGTACCTCTTTGCCCTGCTCCAGCCGATCGCCACGCTCGCGGCGAGTGCGACGGGCTTCCAAAACCAGCTCGCCGGCCTCGATCGCACGCTCGACCTGCTCGAAGAACCGGGCGAATTCGGCAAAACCGACGCCGACACCGTCCCCCTCGACCGCCAAAGCACACGCGGGCACATCGAGATCAATGGCCTCACCTACGCCTACCCGCTCCAGTCCGGCGATCTCGGCGACGACGCACCGGACCTGGGCGAACCCGTCCTCAACGGCGTCACGCTCGACGTTCCCGCGGGAACCACCGTCGCCCTCGTCGGGCCCAGCGGCGCGGGCAAGACGACGCTCTGCAATCTCATCGCCCGCTTCTTCGACCCCACCGGCGGCCAGATCTTGCTCGACGGCCGCGACCTGCGGGAGTACGACGTCGACGACTACCGCTCGCTCCTGGGCATCGTCGAGCAGGACACGTTCCTCTTCGACGGCACGATCGCCCAGAACATCGCCTTCGGTAAACGCGACGCGACCAACGCCGACGTCCGCGAAGCCGCACGGCTGGCCAATGCGGACGGCTTCATCGAGAAGCTCGAAGGCGGCTACGACGCCCTCATCGGTGAACGCGGCGTCAAGCTCTCGGGTGGACAGCGGCAACGCATCACCATCGCCCGGGCCATTCTGGCGGATCCGAAGATCCTGATCCTCGACGAGGCGACCAGCAACCTCGACGCCGAGAGCGAACGGCTGATTCAGGCGAGCCTCGCCAAGCTGACGGAGGGCCGGACGTGCTTCGTCATCGCCCACCGGCTTTCGACGATCCGCAACGCCGATGTCATCGCCGTCTTGGTCGACGGCGAGCTGGCGGAACTCGGCTCGCACGACGAGCTCCTGCAACGCAGCGGCCGATACCAGCGGATGGTCGAGCTTCAGACCGAGCCGACGGCCCAGGTCAGCTACGAGTAGCCGCGGCGGCGTGTCGCTATCGGGCAGTGTTCGAACGGACGTCGGCAGATGAGGTTGCCCCGGCCCCTCCGGCGGCCGATACTGGACCGGCGGGATCCGTCGCCGCTTCACGCCCCATCCGACCGATGCTCGACTCCACGTTCATCATCTACTGGGCCTTCATCGGGTTCGTCGTCCTGGTCATCTTCAGGAGGCCGGCCGTGGCGATGGGCGCCTTCCTCTGCACGTATGGCCTGGAACAGTGGGCGCAAAGCCGCAGCGGCTGGTTCTACACCAATGCCTCGCTCACCAACTACGTCACGGCCATGGTCCTCATCTGGGGCCTGTCGATGCGGACGATCAAGGGCCAAGGGACCCTGACGGGTGGTGTGCCGAAGGTGGCGATCTTGATCTTTGCCCTCTTCGCCTGGGCCGCCCTGTCGATCATGTGGTCGCCCGTGTCGGGCACGTCGATCAGCAACTTCAAGGAACAACTGCCCTACCTCGGGGCGGCCATTATTTTGATGCCGCTGGTCGTCCGCGACTTCGCAGACGCCCGTGCCGGCCTGTTGATGACGCTCTTCCTCGGCAGCGTCATCTTGATTCTGCTGCTGACGACGACCAACTGGACCGGCCGCGAGATCACGTTCGCCTCGAGCGTCGGCTCACTGCGTGGCGAAAAGGGCAACCCGCTGGCCATCGCCTCGCTGGGCGGATGGGTTGCACTCATCGCCCTCTTGTGCAACTTCCGAGGTCTCGGCAAGCCGCTGACGATCCTGCGTTACGGCGTCGTGGTGCTGGGGCTGCTCGTCGCCATGCGCAGCAACAGCCGCGGGCAGGTCTTTGCCCTCGTCACTTCGGCCCTGCTCTTCTTGCCCCTTTCGCGACAGATCAAGGACATCAAGCAGTTCTTCCTCGTCGGCTTCGGCGTCGTGGTCGTGCTGGGCATCTTCGTCTTCCTGTTCGACTCGCGTGGGCTTGCACAGACGGACCGCTGGAACACCAGCGAAATGGTCACGGTCTACTCCGGCAGTCGCCTCGGCACCGCGGGCCAGCTTCTGGCGGCATGGTGGGACGAGGGGCCGATCGCGTGGGTCATCGGCCTCGGGTCGAGTGCCAGCTTCGACAGCCAGATCGTCGGCTTCTACCCGCACGTCGTGCTGCTCGAAGTGTTGGGCGAACTCGGCATCATCGGCTTCACGCTGCTGGTCTTGCTGACGGGGATCACGTTCTACAACGCGTACAAGCTGGCGACGTTCTCTCAAGACCCGCAGGTTCGCGGCCTGGCAGCGTCGCTGGCGGCGCTGTTCATGTTCGAAGTGATCTTGTCGTTCAAGCAGGGCTCGCTGCTCGGCACGCCGATGGCTTTCGGCTTCGCGATGCTCATCGGCCGACTTTGGCAAACGACGCGCACCGACCCGAACTCGGTCGTTGGAGCCTTGCCGACGACCGAACTGGCAACCGGTCCGGCCGCGGGTGCCTTCACGCCCGTCAAGCCCACCAGGCCCAAGCGCGGCAAGCCGTCCTGGCTCGACCAAGCCCAGCCCGCCGGCCCCGCCGGCATCTGACGCGGCCGGAGGTCAGTCGCCGCCCCGCTCCTCGCGTCATCCTGAGCGAGCGCAGCGAGTCGAAGGACCTCGCCCCAAGACGCGCGAATTAACCGAGATCCTTCGGCTGCGCTCAGGATGACGGAGTGCTGCTTACGATCAGGTGTGGTCGCTTGTGGGAACGCACAGCCACCCACTCAGCCCGACGTGCCTTCACCCCGGCGGCCACGACAAATCACGGCCGGCCAGGACGTGAACGTGCAGGTGGAACACGGACTGTCCAGCGCCGGCACCCGTGTTGATGACGGTGCGATAGTCGTCGTAACCCGCCTCCTTGGCGACGGCATCGGCGATCACGAGCAGGTGGCCCAGCAACGCCGTCGCATCCGGCTCGCCCGACGCCTCTCGGAGCGACGCGACCGGCCGCTTGGGGACGACCAGCACGTGCAACGGTGCCTCGGGCGCGACATCGTCGAAGGCGATGCACGTGTCGTCCTCGTGCCGAATGGTGGCGGGAATCTCTCGGCGGATGATCTTGGTGAAGATCGAGTCGGTCGCGTCGGCCATGAGCCGAGTGTGGCCCGCCCGAGCTGCGCCGGCAACGCCTCATCGTCGGCGGGCTATCGTCCTTCCACTTATGGAGAGCAAGCTTGGTCGACTCGTGCTGGTGGTGATCGGCGTTGTGCTGATGATCACGTTCCTGCTGCCCGCCGGCATGCAGCAGATGGCCGGCAATCAAGGCGAGATCGGCACCGTCGACGGCCAGGCCGTCGAACGCGACGATCTGGCCCGGGCGTCGGCGTTGATCGAGTATGCGAGCAACATCCGCATCAACGGCATTCCCGTGCCCGTCACCGCCCTGGCAACGCCCGATCTTCAACGGATCGCGCAGCTCGCCCCGCTGCTGGACCCGCAGCAGACTCAGCAACTTCAAGCCGAGGCCGTCACCACGGCCGCGACGCGGCTCAGTCGGCTGCGCGACGACCCGTTGACGCTCTACCTCTTGCTTCGCGAGGCCGAGGAGCTGGGCGGCGTGCCGCTGGCGGACGTGGAAGAGGTCATCAAGCGTGACGGCGTTGTGACGCTCCCTGCGCAGGACGGCTCTGGCGAGCCGCAGCAGGTGCAGTTTTCCCGGATCGCCGGCTCGGACCTTCGGCTCAACTACCTCGCCGCCGCCAAGGCCGCTTACGACTTGGCATTGGCCAGTCGTCGGCACGGCGACGTCGTCAAACTGAGTCGTCCGTTCGCCGAGCAGCGTGTCGCCGCGTCCGAGCAGCGGGTGTCCTTGCGGGCCAAGGCGTTCGCCTTCGATGACTATGTCGCGACGGTATCGGAGCCGTCGCCCGAAGAGGTCGAGGCGCACTTCGAGGAATATCGCGACGTTCCGGCCGGCCTGGCTTCTGCGGCCAACCCGTTCGGGTTCGGCTACCAGCAGCCCGACCGCGTCGGTCTGCAGTACCTGATCGTCCCGCGGGTCGCGGCCCGGGCGTCGGTCATCGGCGACCTCTCGGGCGAGACAATCGCGTCGCGAGAGCTTGCCCTGTTCCGCTACTACAAGGAGAACCGGCAGGCGTTTCCGGCACCGACGACCCGCCCCGCCACGCAGCCGGCGACGCGACCGGTCGACACGTTGTCGCCGCTGCTCTCGGAAGAGACGCGGGCCGTTTCAGACTTCTTGGCCGCCCAATCCGCCGGCTACGCCGACGCCGGCCGCGACGAAGACGCCGCGGCCTGGCAAGATTTTGTCGCCGTGCACGACGATGTGGTGAACAGTCTCGTTTCCAGCCGTACGCGGGATCTTCTCGACTCTGCGGCGGGCAAACTCCGGGCGAAACTCGCCTCTACCGGGACCGGGCCCGACCTGGAAACGATCGCCGCCGAAGTTGCCCAGGAGACGGACGTCGAGCCGACGGTGGTCGATCTCGGCGGGCAGGAACTGCCCCTGGCCGCGCTCGCCGACCCGGGTTTGTCGGGTCCGATCGCCGAGGCGGGCATCGGGAATGCGACCTTCGTGCAGTACGTCGGAGCCTTCACCCTGCCCCTGCTCGATGAGGCACAGCAGAACGAGGCGGCGAGCTCGAACCAGTCGCTGGACGTCAATCGGCCTGGCCCTGTCTTGGTCAACCGCAACGGCGACCGCTTCATCTTCCGTCTCACGAGCGCGAATAAGGCCGCTCCCGCGGAGGACGTGAATGCGGTCTCAGAGCGCCTGCTGACCGATTTGCGTCGCAAAGCTGCTTTCGAGCGTGCCGCCGATGAAGCTTCCGCCGCCGTCGAAGCGGGCCTGGATGAAGCGGCGTCAACGGAGCCGTTCTTGCCTTCCCAGTCGCTGAGCGAAGCCGACGCGGCAGCCTTGGACCTCCCGACACCCCTGAGCGCCGCCGCCAGAAGGGCCTTGGCCGCCGAGGTGGTTCGGGTCCTGTCGCTCGAGGAGCAGGCAGGCGTTCTTCGTCTCCCGACGGCCGGCATCGCGATCGCGGCCGAGGTGGTGTCGGTGGAGCCGTCGTACGCGTCGTCGGTCGAGATGGCCCAACTGATTGCTGCCACGAGAGATCGCGCCGCCAACGCCGCCTCTCGGAGCCGTGCGATGATCGAGGACTACTTCGACCCGGCCCGCGTCGCCGCCCGGACGGGGTTTGAGCCTCGCCAGTAGCCAAAGGCCCGGACGCCGACTACCCTGTCCCCCGCGGCCGCCAAAGCCGGCCAGACGCCTCGTTAGCTCAACTGGCAGAGCAGCTGACTCTTAATCAGCGGGTTGAAGGTTCGAGTCCTTCACGAGGCATCGCTTCAACGCAGCAACGGAAGCAGGCGACGCAAGGTGTGTTGCGTCGCACCTCGATGCTCGTGAACGACCTGTTTTGCCTTATTTCCTGATGATTGTGCCGCTTCGCCATCGGCAAGCAGCGCTGCAACGGCCGCATGCAAGCCGTTGGGATCGGTCACCAGCGTGGCACCGCCCGCTTCGAGAAGGGCCCGAGTCGGGGCGTCGAAGTTGCCGTAGAACGGGCCCGTGATGATCGGCTTGCCGAGCGCGGCGGGCTCGAGGAGGTCGCTGCCGTGCTGCCGCGGACCGAGGTCCACCAAGGTCCTCCCGACGATCGCCACGTCCGCCAGCGACCATGCCAGGCGAAGCTCGCCCATCGTGTCGACCAGCACGACGCCACCGTCAACGACGTCGCCCGTGCTCCTCCGGGTCAGCGAACGACGCCGCCGAATCAGGTCCGCCACCTCATCAAAACGCGGCGGGTGTCTTGGGACCAGCACCAGGCGAACTTGCTGATCTTCCCTTGTAACTCGCTCAAAAGTGTCCAGCACCATCGATTCCTCGCCGGGCCCCGTGCTGCCGGCGACGATGACTCGCTCCGTCCCGCCGAACTGCCGCGGATGCAGGCCCAGCGAGGCCGCAAAGGACTCGGCACCCTCCACGTGATCGGACTCCGGGGCCGCGTCGAACTTCAGCGAGCCGACGACGCTGACCCGATCCCCCGGCACGCCGAGCTGCCGGAATCGGTCCGCGTAGGTCTCGTCTTGTGCCAGCACCGCCGTCGTCCCACGGAACATCGGCCTGGCCAGGGGTCCGAGGCGGCGATAGGCGGCGAAGCTGGACGTCGTGATCCTGCCGTTGGCAACAACGACCGGAATGCCCCGCTTTTCCGCAAGCTTGATCAAATTCGGCCACAGTTCCAGCTCCATCGCGACCACCATCGTCGGCCGAAGTGCATCGAGAAACCGCCCCACCGCTGCCGAGGTGTCCACCGGATAGCGGGTGGCGAAGACGGGCGCGTCGATGTCGTCGGTGAAAAGCTCCAGCGCCCGCGCATAGCCGGTTTCCGTCGTCGCGGCGACGGCGACTCTGGCGTGAGGAGCCAATGCGGCAACCAACGGTCGGGCCGCGTTGATCTCGCCGACGCTCACGCCGTGGATAACCACGAGCGGCTCATTGCCCCGCCTCGCGGGCACGCGGCCGTCTCGGGTTTTCAAGGCCGACCGCACCTTCTCCCGTAGTTTTGGCTTGTACGCCAGCACCGGCGTCGCCGCGGCGAGGGCGAGGGCGTAGGCGGCGTCGTAGAGCGTGGGCACGGCGAACCGACGTTACGGAGCCGGCAACGACGGGTGTACTGTCAGGTGCCGTGCCCTGCCGTCGTCTCCTTCTCGTCTTGGCCCTGCTGGCCCTCGGATGCCGACCGTCGGCGTCGTCGCGACCGCTGCAGGACACAGACCCGATCTTCGTCATCCCGGCCGTCGCGGACCTGTCGGACAACCGGGCCGACGACGAATCGACCGATGAGCTCTTCGGCCTACTGACGCACCCCGACGCCGCCGTGCGGTTCGCCGCGGCCAACAAGCTCCGCAACCGCGGGCTCGACAACGACGCCGGCTACCGGTTTTGGCAGGATGTGGTCGAACTCAACGACGCGGCCGAGCAGTGGCGCAAGCAGGACCGCTAGGCCGCAGCCTTGGCGGCACGCTGCTTCGCGAGGTAGGCGTCGACCGCCTCGCGAACGATCGACGCCAGTTCGGTAGGCCCCGACATCGATGCCTGGTTCTGCAAGGCCAGCAGCTTGAGGGCGACGTGGGTCGTCCGCGGGACACGCACGTAGATGGCGGTCGTGCCCTCGCCGGGATTGATGGCGACATCGAGCTGTGCACGGTGACGATCGTTGCCGGTGGTCGTCGGCTCGGCGGGCTTGGCCTTGCGGGGCTTTGGCGTCGGCGTCGGCGCTGCGGCCTTGGGTGCCTCGGTCGGCATCTCCGGCTTGGCGACGACGGGGGCGAGGCTTCGGAGCAACGCGTCGGCATCAACGCCGACCCGCTTCCGGGGCTCAGGCGGCTTGGAGAAGGCCGGCTCGGTCGTGATCGTTGAGGTGTCGTTCATCGGGGTAAAGCTCCTGGAAGAGGTCGGTGAAGTCCTTGGCCGCGGCGGCGGCACCGCGGTCGGAGGGTGAAGATTCGGCAAGCCGGGGCGTCGTCGTCTGCAAGGTCACGGCCTTGGCGACGGCATCACGCATGCCCAGCGCAGTGCGGGCCAGCGGATAATCCATCGCTCGTAGAGCCTCGCGGACGGTGCGGTGCAGGTTGCCGACGGTGCGGACGAAATTGAGCACCAGGGCCACGTCCAGCGGCCCGCGGCCGTCTGCGTCTCGCGCGGCTGCGACCTTGTCGATCGACTGCTTCGTCTCGATGGTCGCCTGCAGATCGAGCGTCGTGGGCCTGGTCGGCACGAGGATCTTGTCGGCAAAGTACATCAGCACGTGCGTCTGCTCGTTGAGGCGAGGGGCCGCGTCACACACGACGGCGTCGTGAGTGTCGGCAAGCTCTTCGAGCGTCGCGACCAGCCCACGGGCGTCAAGCGTGCTGCGACATTCGATCTCCGGCTCTGCACGCCCGAGCCACCGGGCGGCGGATTGCTGCGGGTCGTTGTCGATGAAGGCGACGCTCTGGCCTTGGTCGAAGAGGTGCACGGCCAGATGGACGGCCAGCGTCGTCTTGCCGGCCCCGCCCTTTTGATTGACGACGGCGTGGATCATGCCCGTTGCATCGGCATGACGGTGTCTGGTCCAACAGTCCGGGTGCAACAAGTCACGCGTGAGCTAGCGCGATATCGCGCTAGCGGACTCGCCCGATAGCTATCGCGATATCGGGAAGGCGCTCGTGCAATGGTCCGGTTTCAGAAGCCCAGTCGCAGCGACGCCACGAAAGTCGTGGCCGTGCAGCAGGGGTTAATCGCCTGCAACGTGGAGCGTTTCGAGTGCAATCTCGTTCCACGACAAGTTCGACAGCGGGATTCCGTCAGGTTGGGCACTCATGCTCTTGGGTAGCCGCGCCGCTTGCCCCGCGAGTCCGATGTCGTTGCAGTCGCAAGCTCAGGACGCGTCCCGTGTTTACCCAAAACGTTCGCGATTCCAGCACGTATGAAGAACTTCGCGACGCGACCCACTACCGGCACGCGACTTTCTCGCACCACCTCAGGACACGGTGCTCTCGCGATCTAGCTCATCACGACCAGCAGCAGAATCGCGTTGATGACGACGCTTGCCGCCGCAACGGCGATGACGACGAGGAACTCGGGGCGTTCCCAGAGGCCGCCACGGACGGGGACGACGTCGATCGTGTTCTGCCGGGCAGACTTCTCCATCTCCGCCAAGCTGCCGAAATCGACGGCCTGCCGGGCGTAGCGGGGCGGTTCACCGGACGCGACCAGACGCAGGTCTTCGACCATCTGATCCGCGTTCTGATACCGCTCGTCGCGACGCTTGGCCATCGAGTACTCGATGACTTCGCTGATGCCGGCCCCGAGGGCGACGTTCAGGTGGTCCGGCGGGACGAGTTCGTCCCGCAGGTGCTTGTGCATGACCGCCGTGGGCGAATCGCCTTCGAACGGAGGCCTGCCGACGAGGAGGTGGTAGAGCGTGGAGCCCAGGCCGTAAAGGTCGGCGCGGTGGTCGACGTCGACTTCGCCGCGAATCTGCTCCGGGCGAGATGTAGTAGGGCGTGCCGAAGGCCTTGCCGGCTTCGCCTTCGGCGGCGGCCTTGTCGCGAGACGTCGCGGGCCAGGCCCAGGTCGGTCAGCTTCGCCTTGCCGTCGGGCGTGAGGATGATGTTCTTGGGCTTGACGTCACGGTGGATCAAGCCTCGCTTGTGGGCGTGGGCCAGGGCCTCGGCCATCTGGATGCCGACGTCGAGCGCCTCGTTCTCCCCGAAATGTGCGACCTTCACCCACCGGCGGGGGCTGCATGATGTCGTAGAGGGTCTTGCCCTCCAGATACTCCATCACGAAGTAATGCCGGCCGTCCGGCGTTTCGCCGACGTCGATCGCCTGGACGATGTTGTTGTGCGACAGCCTCGCCGCGGCCTGGCCTTCCTTGTAGAAGCGGTCGACGAAGTCCGGGTCACGGCTCGATCGTTCCGGCAGGACCTTCAAGGCGACGATGCGGTCGAGGGAAAGCTGGCGGGCGCGATAAACCGTGGCCATGGCTCCTTTGCCGAGCTGACCCATGAGCTGGTAGCCCGGCACCTGTCCGGCACGCCGCTGGTCGGCGCGTTTACGGATTCGCTGCGCCTGCGGCTCGGTCAGGAGCTGCTTGGCGACGAGAATGTCCGTCAGTGAGCGCTGACTCGGGTCGCTTTCGGCGTTGGCGTTCTTGAGCTCGTCGCGAGCCTGTTCGAGTTCGCCCGGCGTGATGAGGCCGAGCTCGACGACGGCTTTACCGATTTCCGAGTCGGTTTTCTGAACGCCGAAGGTTTCGCTGGATCGCAGGGAGGCGGTGTCGCTTCCTGTGGATGCAGGACGCACGCCGTTGGTCGACGCGGGTGGGGCGTCATTGCCGTGACTCATCTCCGCGTCGTTGGTCTCGTCGGACATGGAGCCAATTCGTATGAGGCGGCCTCGGGAGGACAGTTGCTGGAACGGTTTACGTAAACAAGTGCCATGGTGTCAACCGCTGCGGTGCCGTCGGATCAACGCCCGGGGGTGGGGGTACGGTATCAACGATGACCCGACTGCTGTCTCGACGCGACGGTGATCGGACGATTTACAACGTCCGAGAACGTGAAGGCGATCAAGTTGATCCGGTTGTGCCGTTGTGGCGAGGAGCCCGCGCTTGATTCCCGAGCATGGCCGACGAACACTTCAAGCCGGCCCGACGACTTGCGTCGCCAGGCCGGAGAGACGGTGGTTGTAGCTCAGTTGGTTAGAGCGCCGCGTTGTGGTCGCGGAGGTCGCGGGTTCGAGTCCCGTCATCCACCCTGTTCGTGGTGAGAGAGTTCGAGAGGTGGTCGTCGGAAGGATGACCGGAAGCAGCAGACTCCTGACTTCTGACTGCTCCTTTCAACATGCTCCTCAAGCGCATCATTCCGTGTCTCGACTGCGACGCCGGGCGCGTGGTGAAAGGCGTGAATTTCAAGGGCATTCGTGACGTCGGTGATCCGGCCGAGATCGCCCGCCGCTACGAGGCCGACGGGGCGGACGAGCTGGTCTTCTACGACATCACCGCCAGCCACGAGGGGCGGGGCATCATGGCCGACCTGGTCCGGGAGGTCTGCGACCACGTCTTCATGCCGATCACCGTCGGCGGCGGGATTCGCACCGTCGACGACGCGACGCGCCTCATCCAAGCCGGTGCCGAGAAGGTCAGCCTCAACTCCGCCGCCGTCGCCCGACCGGAGCTGATTCGCGAAGTCAGCGACCGGTTCGGCACGTGCGCGACCGTCCTCGGCCTCGACGCGAACCGGGTCGAAACGCCCGAGGGGGAAAAGTGGCACGTCTTCGTCGCCGGCGGTCGGAAGGACACGGGGCGGGATGTCGTCGCATGGGCGAGGGAAGCCGAGCAGCTTGGGGCGGGCGAGATCGTGCTGAATTGCATGACGGCCGATGGGACCAAGTCGGGGTATGACGTCGATATGACGCGGGCCGTCAGCGACGCCGTGACGATCCCGGTCGTCGCCAGCGGCGGGGCGGGTGAGCCTGCGGACCTGCTGGAAGTCCTGACGATCGGCAAGGCCGACGCGGCATTGGCGGCGAGCATTTTCCACTTCGGCACGCATCCTGTCCCGGCCGTCAAGCAGTTCCTGCACGAGGCGGGTGTCGCGGTTCGGTTGATCTGAACGACCCGCAAGCCGCAAGTTGCAGCAAGGGAAGACGGTAACGTGCATCGGCATCGCGGTTGCTAGGGAAGATCGGACAATGGCCAAGCAATATTCTTCTCCACCTGAAATGCAGCTCGACTCTTCCAAGAGCTACACCGCGACCATCGACACCGACCGAGGCTCCATCAAGGTTGATCTCCTGGAGAAAGACGCACCAGAAACCGTCAACAACTTCGTCTTTCTCGCCAAAGACGGCTTCTACGACGGCGTGACGTTTCACCGCGTCATCCCGGACTTCATGGTGCAGGGCGGCGACCCGACCGGCACGGGCACGGGTGGGCCCGGCTACAAGTTCAAGGACGAGCAGCCGGCGCTCAAGATCAAGCACACCGGTCCCGGCACGCTCTCCATGGCCAACGCCGGGCCGAACACCAACGGCAGCCAGTTCTTCATCACCCACGTCGCCACCGACTGGCTCGACGGCAAGCACGCCGTCTTCGGCCGGGTGATCGAGGGGCAAGACGTCGTCGACGCCATCGCCCAAGGCGACGCCATCAAATCCGTCACGATCAACGAAGACTGATCCCGTAGGCTCAAATGATGCAAAAACAGACCAAAGTCGCTCTTCTTGCCGCAGCAACGCTCGTCGCCGGATGCGGCGTCGCCGTCGCTGCCGACAAGAAGTACAACGCGCCGCCCGAGATGATGATCGATGCCGAAAAGGACTACGGCGTCATCCTCAAGACGAACTTCGGAGACATCAAGCTCGACCTCTTCGAGGCCGACGCCCCGATGACCGTCAACAACTTCGTCTTCCTCGCCAACGACGACTTCTACGACGGCACGATCTTCCATCGCGTCATCGACAACTTCATGATCCAGGGCGGTGATCCCGAAGGTACCGGCCGCGGTGGTCCAGGCTACCGGTTCGCGGATGAGACCCAGGGCAACCCGAATCGCCACGAGGCCTTCACGCTCTCCATGGCCAATGCCGGCCCGAACACCAACGGCAGCCAGTTCTTCATCACCGACGTTTCCACCCCGCACCTCGACGGGCGACACACCGTCTTCGGCCGGGTGCTCGAGGGCAAGGACGTCGTCCAGGAGATCACCAACGTCCGCGTCCAGCCGGGCAGCAACCGTCCGACGCAGGACATCGTCATCGAAGACGTCGTCGTCCTCGTTGACGGCGAGCCGGCGACCCGGCCGGCGGAGTGACTTCGCCCATCGTCGGGAGCGGGCGACCCGCACCCTTCGTCATCCGAAAGAGAACGCCGCCCGGAGCCATCGGCTCCGGGCGGCGTCTTTGTGTCACGAGCGACAAACCCGCCCTTACTGGGCAGACGCCTGCTTCGAGTCGCGTTGCTCGATGAGCTTCGGAATCAGCGTCTCGAGCTGGCCGCGTGCCTCGGTGCTGTGCAGGTTGCCGTCGGCGTCGATGATGAAGAGCGTCGGGATGCCCGACACGCCCCACGAACGGCTGAACTCGCTCTGCCAGCCTTGGCCCTGGTAGTACTGGGGCCATTGGATGTCGTTCTCTTCGACGTAGGCCATCAGCTTGTCCTTGCCGCCTTCATCCTCCGGCGAGTCGAGGCTCACGCCGATGAACTCGACGCCTTTCTCCTTGTACTCGGCGTAGAGCTTTTTCATCTTCGGCATCTCGGCGATGCACGGCCCGCACCAGGTCGCCCAGAAGTCGATGACGACGACCTTGCCCTTGAGATCCTCCTGAACGCTCATCGTCTCTTCGCCACGCAGCGGCGTGAAGGAGAGCTCGAACGGCTTACCGACGCGCTCCAGCTGGTTCATGCTGCCCTGAGCCATCTCGGCGAACTGCGTGTCGCCGTGGTTCTCGATCAGCATGCGGTAGTAGCCGACCTTGGCCTCGTTCTCGCTGGCTTCTTGAGCCAAGACGTAGATGAGCTGTGCGGCCCGCTCGTCGGTCGGGTAGGTGTCGACGAACTTCTTGGCGACTTCCAAGGCCTCTTCGCGGCTGGTCGCCTGCTGGAGCATGACGATCATCTCGTCGGCGGTAGCAGCGGGGCGGGTCGACGGCTTCTCGGCCTCGGCGGCGATCAGCGACGTCTTTGAGGCTGGTTCGCAGCAACTGTCGCCAGCCTCGTCGGCAAAGGCGGCGGTGGCCGGCGCGATGGCGGCCGCGAGAAGGATGTGGGTCGTGAGCTTGGACATTCGGATCTCCAGGTATCGGAAGTGGTCAACCCTAGGACACAACCAGCCGGCCGATGTTGCGGCCGGCTGGTGCTTTTGTCGCTCCACCAGAGATGTTCAGGCGTGCCGCAGGCCTTCGAGGTACCGGCCGTGCTTGCCCCGGCTGCGTCGCTCGATCGAATCGATGACCTGCCGAACCCGCGGGTTGAGGTTGCTGTCGGCCTTCATGGCGTCGATTTTGACGCTCATCGGCGTCTTTCTGCGTAGGAACAGCGCCTTGGCAGCGACTTCCAGCGCCGCCAGGTCGTCTTCGCTGACCTTGCCGCCGCGACGGATGCCGACGACGTTGATCGCCCGGATGTCGTCGTTGCCGGCGACCTTCACGTAGGGCGGGATGTCGGCGTGGATCTGGGCGTAGCCGGCGATGAAGACGTAGTCGCCGATGGTCACGAAGTGGTGCACGGCACTGCCGCCCATCATCGAGACGCGGTCGCCGATGACGACGTGCCCGGCGAGCATGACGTTGTTGCCGATGACGCAGCCGCTGCCGACGATGGCGTCGTGGCCGATGTGGGCACCGACCATCAGCAGGTTGCTGTCGCCGACCCGGGTCGTCCCGCCACCCGTGGCGGTGCCGCAGTGGATGGTGACGTGTTCGCGGATGTCGTTGCCGTCGCCCAGGACGAGGTAGGTGTCCTCGCCCGCGAACTTCTTGTCCTGCGGATCGCCGCCGACGACGCAGAACGGGTGGAACGTGTTGTCGCTGCCACAGGTCGTGTGGCCCAGGACCATCGCGTGCGGCAAGAGCCGGCAGCCCGGGCCCAGGCTCACGTGCGGGCCGACGACGCAGAACGCACCAACCTCCACGTCCGGGGCCAGTTCGGCCCGTGGGTCGACGTGAGCCAGCGGGTGAATCCGCGGTGCGGTGTCGTCGTCGTCGCCCCAGGCACGCCCGTCCCACTGCGGTGGGGCGGTGTCGCGGCGGACGCTGCGTCCGCGAAGCTTCTTGCGGATGCGGGCGGCGACATGCGAGGCGACGGGGCTTGGCGAGCCTCGCACAAGAACGGGATCGGGCCCGCTGCCACGAGTGCTGCTCATCCCCTCGTCGTCACGCAAAGGCCGATCGGCCTCGCGCTCGGCGTCAGGCGAGAAGAAATAACCGGTTAGACTGTCGAGGAGCTTAGACATGGCATTGGCAGCCGTGAGGCCGCCCAAAAGCGGCCATCGCCGCCGGGGTGCATTGGACGCAGCATCTACCGAGGCAGAAACCGTGTCCGCAGTCCCGCGGACGTTACCCGCGCGCCGCCGATGTCATGCACGAAGTAGGTCGATAAGACACGGCTGCCGCGGCTGGGCTCTAGACGTCGTCGCGACCCACAAGGTTCGCGATCTGTAGCAAAGTCCGATAAGAAGCTCCGCCAAGGCTGGCATCGACACATCGGCGGCTAGATCTTCAGCCGGTTTTGCAGCAGTCAGTCCGATTCTGCATCCGACAGCATGAACTTGATTTCCGCCTCGGCGGCGAGCTTCTTGCCGACGTAGGCCTTGCAACGCAGTTGCCCGTAACGACTTTTGATCCGGACCGCGTCCGCCACGAGCACCAACTGATCGCCCGGCACGACGGCATGGCGCATTTTGACGCGGTCCATGCTCAGAAGAATCGCGATCTTGCCCGTGTGCTCCAGCTTCCGGCTCAACAAGATTCCGCCGAGCTGTCCCATCGCCTCGACGATCAACACGCCCGGAAAGATCGGCCGCGTGGGGTAGTGGCCCAGGAAGTAGATGTCCCCCATCGTCACGTTCTTCACGCCGATGGCGCGACGATCTCCCACGATCTTCAGGACGCGGTCGACGAGCAGCATCGGAAAGCGGTGGGGCAAAATCCGCTGAATCGCCCGCGCGTCCATCGCCGGCGGGGCGTTGCTGGCCAGCAGCGCAGCCACATCGTCCAGATCGTCTGCGACCGCCCCCCTGTCCTTCGTTGACGGCTCTTCCGGCGTTGGGGCCGCTTCATGGGCGTTCAACGCGCGGGCCAGCTCGTGGTTGAGGGCGTGGCCGGAACGGTGGGCGTAGATCCGACCACAGACCGGCCTGCCGAGCAGGGCGAGGTCGCCCAGGAGGTCGAGTGCTTTGTGCCGGGCCGGCTCGTCGGGCCAGCGCAAGGCGTTGTCGATCGGGCCGTCGTCGCCGATGACCAGGAGGTCTTTGTGCGTCAGGTGCCCGCCCCAGCCAAGCTGACGAAGCTGGTCGGCCTCGCGCTCGAAGATGAACGTTCGCGCGTCCGCGAGCTCCGTGCGGTAGGCGTTGTCGCTCTTGCCCCAGTCGACACGGATCGAGACGACCTGCCGGCCCAGCGGCTCGGCGGCTTCGAAGGTGTAGACGATCTCCAACGCGTCCGTCGGCCCCGGCATGGCCACGAGCGAAGCGCCGGCTTCGCCCGTCACATGCACCGGCCCGGTGATGACCAACGGCTCGATCGTCGCCTTGACTTTGTGAACCTCCGCCTCTTCGACGGCGGCGACGAAGACGGACGACGACCCGTCGCCCATGGGGATCTCGAACGATTCTTCTCGCTCGTCGTCGCCTTCGATTTCAAGCCCGACTTCGACGTCGGTCAGGTCGCAGCCGGCCAGGGCGGCCAAGAGGTGTTCGACGGTTTCGACCCGCAGGTCGTCGCCGGCAAGGACGGTGTGTCTGGGTTGGACCTCCAGCCGATCCAGCGACGCGGGCAGTCTGGCGGGGCCGCCGGATTCACCGTCGCGGACGAAGTAGATGCCGTCGCCCGGTTTGGCCGGTGCCAGCCGAAGGCGTACCTGCTTGCCGGTGAACAGGCCCGGGCCTTCGACAAATGCTTCCTTCTTAAGGGTGCGTCGATGGAAGGCTTGGCTGAGGTTGACGGACAGCGCTAGCGCGGCGGGGCGTACGGCCGAGGCGTCGGCGGAGGAGGTGGAACCATTGTGGTGCGGGTTTTCTGACTTCACGGGCGTCGAGCCTGGGTGGTGACCAGGCCTGGGATGATACCGGCGCGAGGTTGCCGCGGGCGTGGTTTGGCGGCCGGATCTCGGTTCGGGTGCAGGGGTCTTGCACCGTCGGACGATAAGCCTCAAGGCCCCGGGTCTCCGGGGCTTGCGGCAGCGGCAACAAACGCCACACTGCCCGACCCACCCGCCCGGGTCACTACCGGGTTTTCCGGAAGCTACCTTTCGGTCCCGCCGACGCGTCCGTCGGCTCTACCCGGATCAGCCCGTCACGCACGATGGCCACGATGCACGCAACGACGTTCGCCCACGATTCCGCCCGCGACCGGCGAGCCGCACCCACGCGACACGCCCGCCGGCTCCTACGAACCGCCGCCTTCGGCGTCGCTCTCACCGTCGGCGCTGCCGGATGTGAGGTGCCGAGCTTCCTCGATCCGACCGTCGTCACCGACCCGGACAAGAGCAACCAGCTCCGAGAAGACGGCTCGGCCACCCCGATCGTCAGTGTCATCCTCGATGACCTCGACCTCGGCGTCTCAGCGCCCGACCAGCCCTACGCCAACGCCCGAGACGTCACCGCCGACGATCTCGAGATCAAAACCGCCGATTACATCGTCGGCCCTGGCGATCAGCTGCGGGTGACGATCTACGACTACCCGCAACCCGGGTCTCAGCTTCTCGACGCCTTCGAAGTCTCGTCCACCGGCTCGATCAACCTGCCGGACGTTCAAGAAGTGCCGGTCGAAGGGCTCACCGAGACCGAGTCGGCCCGCGCCATCGAAGAGGCCTACGTCAGAGCCCAGATCTTCCGCGACGGTGCGGCCCGGGTGAACGTGCTCGCGTTCACCAAGCAGAACCGCACCTTCACGATGATCGGCAGCGCGGTCGCTCGCGCGAATCGCTACGTCATCACCCAACCCGACTTCCGCCTGCTCGACGCCATCGCGCTCGCCGGCGGAACGACCAATGCGGGCATCGTCAGCGAGTACGTCTTCGTCGTCCGCTCGACCGACACCGCCGAGAACGCCGGCGGCAACCGGCCCCCGCCCCGCGACGCCGGCGGCAATCGACCGGTCCGCCCGGGCCCCAACGACGACCTTCGCCCCCGCAGCCGAGTCGAGTCACAAGATGTCGACGCACCGGCCGACGAGTGGGCACCCGCGTACGCCCAGGACACCGGTCGCGGCGGCAATTCGTCGGGTGCCTTCGAGTTCGAGCCGCCGACCGAGCCGGACAACACGGAGGTGCTTCGCATCCCGATCGGCGAACTGCTGAACGGGCAGCTCAAGTACAACGTCGTCGTCCGACCCGGTGACATCGTGATCATGGAGGCCGAGGCGCAGGGCGTCTACTACGTCGGCGGTAACGCGGCCGTGACGGGTGTCTTCCAGGTCTCGCCCCAGAACCCTGTCACGCTCAAGCGGGCCATTGTCGCGGCTCGGGGCTTCACGCCCGTCGCAATTCCGCAGCGGACGCAGCTCATTCGCAAGATGGGCGACCAGGACGTCTTCGTCCGCGTGAACCTCAAGAAGATCTTCCTCGGCCAGGAGCCTGACCTCTACGTCAAGCCTGACGACATGATCATGGTCGGCACGAACTTCCCGGCACCGTTCCTGGCGGCGCTGCGGAACGGCTTCCGCGTCAGTTACGGCTTCGGCTTCCTCTACGACCGCAACTTCGGCCGCGACCGGAACGACTTCTAGTCGATCAGGCGAGGCTGAACAGCAGGTAGGCGACCGGTGCCGCGACCAGCGGCGAGTCGATGACATCCAACACGCCGCCGAATCCCGGCAGGCTCCCGCCGCTGTCTTTGACGGCGGCGTCTCGTTTCATCAGGCTCTCCAGCAGGTCGCCCGCCTGACCGACCGCACCCAGGATGGCCCCGAAGAGCAGGCCTTTCCACCACTCGATTTCAGGCAACCACGGGGCACAAGCCGCCCCGACCGCGGCCGCGACGACCACGCCTCCCGCCAAACCCTCCCACGTCTTGCCCGGGCTGAGCCAGGCGATGAGCTTCCGCTTGCCGATCGCCTTACCGGTGAAGAACGCACCGATGTCGGTGAACTTCACGCACAAGAGCACCATGACGATGTGCGCCGTCGAGCCGTCGAACAACGGGTCGGCCCGCACCGCGCCGCCTTCCTTGACGCGGATGGCCATCAGGAACCATGCGAGTCCGCCGAGGTACATGACCGCCAGCAGCGTCCCGGCCATGCTGAGGATGGCTTGCTCGGTCTGACGCAACGCGACTTTCCGCAGCGCGCTGGCCAATGGCACCGCTGCCATGATGAAGGCGAGCGTGCTTGTCGCGATCGGCTTGAAACCTTCGAACTGGGTCAGGAACGCGTGCAGCACGATGGCCGCACCGCCGAGGGAAGCGATGAACCGGAACGGCCGTGCGTTGGTGGCGGTGAAGAGCCGGGCCAGCTCGATGTTGGCCAGCGGCACCAGGAGCAGGAGCACCGTCAGGATGCCGAGCCCTTTGACCTCGAAGTGCCGCTCGAACGCGTAGTCGGCCAACAAGACGCCGCCCAGAAGGGCGAGCATGACGGGCCCGAGGGTGAGTCGGCGACGAAGGTTGTCGTCCATGGGGAAGTGACGCGTCGACAAGTGTGTCCGTTGCCGGAAGTGGCAGGTGGCGTTTAGGTTAGTCCGTCATGACCCAGATCCGTCAAAGACTCACTTCTCTTGGCCTGTTCGGCCTCGTCGCGCTCTTCGTCGCCGGTTGCGGCCTGCAGGGTGGCGGTAACACCATGCAGAAGTACGAGAAGGACTTCGAGGGCGACCGCTTCTCCAACGCACCTTCGGACGGCATGGCCCGTCTGTACACCGGCAGCGACGTAACCCCCGAGTGGACCACCGCCGTCGAAAAGGGTGACAAGATCGGCTTTCGTGACGAACGTTCCGCCGACGGCGGCAATGTCGTCGCGGTCGCGGGTGACAACGAGCAGCCGATCCAGCAGGGCACCGTCTTCGACCGGACGTACTACTGGAAGTTTTATGGTGAAGAAAGCGACGAGTAGTCGCTGACAACCGGCCGCACCTGACGTGCGGCTCCCGGCGGCGGTAGGCTGATGCTCCCAATGCCCGCCGGGGACGCAACCCACGAAGCCGATGTTTCGCACGATCCGCCCCTTTCTGCGGCGGATCGTGTTGTTGACAAGATGGGCGCTGTCGGCGAGCGGATCCGCGTCCTGTTCGCCCGCTTCGCCAGGCGGCTGGGCCTCGAGGACGAGACGCTGATTCTGCCGCTGGCCGTCGTGGTCGGCGTCGTCACGGCGGCGGCGGCGGTCGGGTTCCACGAGCTGATTCTCCTGATCCGCAACGCGATTTACGCGAATGCGGGTGAGGAGTTCTTGTACGGCCGGGGCCTCTGGATGCTCCTCTTGGTGCCCGCCATCGGGGGATTGATCGTCGGGATCATCAGCCGGATCGTCTCGGGAGAGAAGGAGGGGCATGGCGTCGTCGACGTCATCGAGAGCGTCGCCCGCACGCGCGGATTTGTTCGGCCACGGACGGCGATTGAGAAGATCGTGACCAGCGCCGTCTCCATCGGTTCCGGCGGGTCTGCCGGGGCGGAGGGGCCGATCGTTCAGATCGGGGCGGCCGTGAGCAGTGGTGTGGCGCGGTTTTTCAGGCTGCCGCGACACCAGATGCCGGTTCTTGTCGCCTGCGGCTGCGCGGCGGGCATCTCGGCGATCTTCAACGCGCCGATCGGCGGGCTGCTCTTCACACTGGAGGTCGTGTTGCACGACTTTCGAGCGAGGGCCATCACGCCCGTCGTCGTCAGTGCCGTCATCGCGAACGTCACGATGCGCGGCATCGTCAGTTGGCTCTACGAGCACGGCCACAGTGACGCGGCGTACATCACGATCTTCGACAACCCGCAGATCGCCTTCAGCGGGGGACTGCTGAACTGGCCTCAGGTGCCGGCTTACCTTGTGCTCGGGCTGGCTTGCGGGCTGCTCGGGGCGTCGCTGACCCGCTCGATGCAGGCGGGTGACGCGGTGTTCCGTCGTTTGATCACGGGGCCCTCGTGGGTCAAGGCGCTGCGACCCGCGGCAGGTGGCTTATGTCTCGGTGCTTGCGGCGTCGTGGCGGTGCTGATCGCGTCGGATGCGACCGGCGGTGCGGGTGGGCCGTTCAGCTTCGAGGACTACCCGATGCCCGCCTTCTATGGCGACGGGTATGGCATCATCGAGACGCTGCTCGGTTCGGCAGAAGGCTCGTTCTACGACGGCAAACCGGTCGGCACGCTCATCGTCCTGATGCTCGGCCTGGCGGCGGTCAAGATGCTCGCGACGGTCTTCACACTCTCCAGCGGCGGGAGCGGCGGCGTCATCGCGCCGTCGCTTTTCATCGGTGCGACGGTCGGCGGGGCGGTGGGCGTCGTCGCACGAGACGCCGGGGTGTTTGGCAGCGTCAGTCCGGAGGCCTACACGCTCGTCGGCATGGCCGCGTTTCTTGCGGCGGTGGTTCATGCGCCGCTGGCAAGCATTCTCATTCTGCTGGAAATTACAGGCGAAACCGGTCAGAACCAGGCGATCTTGCTGCCGGCGCTGCTGACGGTGGTGGTCGCGCTCGGCAGCTCGCGTTTGGTTCAACGCGACTCGATCTACACGGCCGCCTTGAGGCGACGAGGCGTCCGCACAGCCGCGGCCGATCCGGCGATATTGAGTCGGCTGTGCGTCGAGCAGGTCGGGCTGGATCCGACGTCGTCCATCGGCGTGGATGATCCGTTCGAACAGGTCATCGATCTGGTCGACCGCTGGGGCGTTCGCGACTTTGCTGTGGTCGACAGCGACGGAACGTACGTCGGCTTCTTGCCGGAGTCGATCGTGGGAGCCGCGCTGGAAGGACGCGAGGCGGTGCCGCTGGTGGTGGCGGGCGAGCTGATGCGTCGCGACGTTCCGCTCGTCGCGGCAGACTTGGACTTGCTGAGCACGTTCGACCTGTTCGTCCGTCTCGATGTGGCCCGTCTCCCCGTCGGTTTGGACGGCGGGGCAGGCCGGGTGATCGGGATGGTGAGCCGGTCGGGCGTGATGAAGCGGTACCAGAACGCGATCGAGGAGTAGTCGAGCGTTCAGGCCGCGATGGCGAGCTTGGGCGGGGCGAAGTCTGCTTCGTTCGCGAGTCGACCGTCGAAGACTTTCGACCCGGGCGGGAGCCGAACGAGGTCGGATGCCTGTTCCGGCACGAGCGGCTTGCCGAAGTAGTACCCCTGGAGCAGGTCACATCCGAGGTCCCGGAGCATGTCCCACTGCAGACTCGTCTCGACACCCTCAGCCACCAGATCGATCTGCATGGCGCGGGTCAGCGTGACGATGGCTTCGATGACGGCTGCGTAGTCGTCTCGCTCGCCGAGTTGTCGGATGAAGGAGCGGTCCAGCTTGACGCAGTCGAGCGGGAACTGGTGCAGGCAGGACAAGCTGCTGTACCCGGTGCCGAAGTCATCCATCACGATGCGGACGCCCGTCTCCCGAAGGTGGCGGAGTCGTCGGACGCTGTCGTCCGGGTTCTCCATGACGCCGCCCTCCGTGACTTCAAGCTTGAGCCTGCCGCCGCCGAGGTTGAAGCGTTGTTGGACGTCGGCAACTCGCTCGACCAGGTCCGGCTCGAGCAATTGTCGACGGCTGAGGTTGATGTTGATCGCCAGCGGCAGCGATGCCGGATCGTTGGCCCTTGGCAGCGTTGCGGGCATCGGGGCGCGTCCGCTGCCGTCGGCATCGAGCCAACTAGCAAAGGCACGTGCGGCTTCTTCCAGCATCCAGCCACCGATTTCGCCAATGAGCCCGCTCTCTTCGGCCGTGTCGATGAAGGCGACCGGCGACAGCAATCCGTCGCGCGGGTGTTGCCACCGGATGAGCGCCTCGAACCCGGACAGCGTGCCGTCGGCAGCGCGGACGATCGGCTGATAGACGACGCGTAGCTCGCCACGTTCTGCCGCACCACGAAGGTCGGTCTCGACCCGGGTCCGGCGACGGGACTCGTCCCGCATCTGCTTGCTGAAGACGGCGATCGATCCGCGGCCGGCCAACTTGACCTGACGCATGGCGGCGTCGGCGTCACGAAGGGCGTCTTCGGCGCCGCTGTAGTTGTGCATGCTCGACGTCACGCCGACGCTCACGGTGATCTGCACCGACCGGCCGTCGATGCCGTAGGGCTCTGCAAGCACGTCGCACAATCGTCGGGCGACTGTTTCTGCGTCGTCGTATTGGGCCACGTCGTTCAAGAGGACCACGAACTCGTCACCACCGATGCGGGCGGCGGTGTGGCTCGGTTGACGCAGTGGATCCTCGTGTCCTGCACCGTCGGCAGGGCTTCGCCCGATCACGTCGGTCAGCCGAACGGCGTCGCCGAGCCGGTTGCCGATGCATCGGAGCAATTCGTCGCCCGCGACTTCTCCGACGGCTTCGTTGACGGACTTGAAGCGGTCGACGTCGATGAAGACGAGCCCGAACTTGAAGTCGTCTTCGACGGCACTCTTCTCGACCGCTTCTGCGAGGCGATGCTGGAAGGTTCGACGGTTCGGGAGGTTCGTGAGTCGATCGAGCACCTGAGCCCGCTGCAGATCCGCGGTGCGGCTGCGGACCAGAAGCTCGAGATGATTCACATGATGCTCGGCCTGCCTCGTCAGACGCCACTTCTCGCTCAGCGCGATGGCGATCTGGCGAATCTCGATCAGATCGAACGGCTTCTTGAGAATCAGCAGGCGGTCGCTGGTTCCAAGCTCATCGAGAACGTCGCTCCAGGAACGGTCGCTGTAGGCGGTGCAGATGCAGGTCTGGATGCGTTGGTCGATCTTCCAGATCTGGCGGATCGTCTCGATGCCGTCGATACCCGGAGGCATTCTCATGTCGACGAAGGCGAGCTCGAACGGCTGATCTTCGGCGATGGCCTGTTCCAGCATCTCGATGCCGGCCGCGCCGCCTGAGGCGTGGGCGAGCTCGAAACGTGGTCCGACTCGTCGGCGGCGTTCTGGCGTGCCGGGCGTCAGGGCGATGTCGAACAACTTGCGGCCCGCGTCTTCTACCGCCTTCGCCGCCTGTTGTGTCGTCGAATTGCCGACGAGGATCTTGCGGAAGTCGTCGTGGATTGCCGGGTTGTCATCGATGATGAGGACGCGGCGCGGGGCATCAGGCCGCCGGGAGATGGTGCTCGTCGTAAGACGCATTTCCGAAGCCTGGCGGCACGGCCGCGGGGCGGGCGTCGTTTAAGACAGGTGTGGTGTCGTCGTTGCGTCGATAGCTCATGGCAGACATCGTCTCTTCAGGTTCTTCAGGAGTAAGAAGACCAGACGTCAAGGTTCTTCAGGCGGCGCGTCGTAGCGACGGCGGGACGGTTTCTGCGGAAGCAATCGGTAGCTCGATCTCGAAGCGGGCACCTGTTCCCATACCGGCACTCATCGCGCGGACGGTGCCCCCAAGTTCTTCGGCTGCCAAAGCACAGGAGTGAAGGCCAAAACCGTGTCCCTCCTGCCGCGTCGTGAACCCGTGAGTGAAGAGCGTGGTGGCCTCGCGAGGCGGAAAGCCGCGGCCGTTGTCTTGGACGAAGAAGACCATCATGGGCCGATCCGCATCGTCTGACACCGTGACGCCTACACGGACGTTCTGTTCGGTCAAAGGCAACTCGGAGACGGCCCATCGAGCGTTGGTGACGAAGTTGCCCAGCACCTGGACGACTCGACTCGCGTCGGTCACGAGTGCGGGCAGATGTTCTTCAAGCTCGACTTCGACAGACGGTTCGCCCTGTGTGGTGCGGTCGTGAAGGCTGAGCGTCTGTTCCAGTATCTCTCGCGGCGACACCGGTTCGTAAAGCGCTGAAGCGCTTCCCTCGTGCGTGATGTGTGTCTGTTGTGACTGCACCACCTGCCGGATGTGAGCGACGCCGGACTGAACCTGACGCAGTTCTTCGGAGACGGTGGCCCGTTCGCTGGCGAGCTTGTCAATCACCGCGTTGAGGAAGGCAGGCAGGTACTCGCCGCGGCCACCGGGTTCGAACATGGCCGAGAGGCTCCCGCCCGCCTCGGCATCGGCGAGCGTGGAGCTTAATCGACGCAAGTCACCTTCCGCGCCCACGTCTTGGGCATCCGTTTGCCCGTCGACGTGGCGACCCGCGTCGAGCTGATCCAGGGCAGTCGCGACGGCAACGTTCATGCTGTTGAGAACGTTCCCGACGTTGTGGATCACGCCCGCCGCCACTTCGGCACGACCGGCCAGGCGGCTGGTGTCGAACAACTTGCTTCGCGTCGCCCGCAACAGCTCGTTCTGGCCTTGGAGCAGGACGTGCACTTCGAGCAGGAAGTAGTCGTCGTCGTCTTGATCTCCCAAAACAACGATCGGGTCGTACCGCCAGCGGCCCGGGCGTTCCGTCGCGGCCTCGGCGGCAGCGGTGATGGTCTGATCGGCCGTGACGATCAACGTGGGCAGCCCCATCTCCGCAAGCGTCTCCGCCACCGTGCGTCGCCAATAGAGGTCACGGAAGAAGGGCTTGGACAACTCCCGCATGAGCGTAATTCGAGAGACGGCCGTAACCTGGTCCTGCTTGCCGCATGGTGGCACGACGATTCCGGTTGTCGCGTCCAGGGCCTCGACTGCCTCGACCAGGTTGCTGAAGGGCTCGTCCGGGGCGACCCAGATCGGGGCGATGCCGCGACCGCGTAAAGCTTCTAGAGAGTCAGACTTGGCTGACGGATGGCGTTGGGCTGCGAGCTTGTACATTGCGAGCGGTGGAGAAACTTGAGCTGCGCCCTGACGTTCGGCCCCCTGAACGCTGGCATGACTTGCATCGACCTTGCTCTACTAACGGTTGAGGCCGATGCGGGTGGACCTTCAGCAATTCGTGAATCTTCGACGGCTCATCCGCCAAAGGTTGGTGTATGAAGAACTCACGGCGCATCGAGCCCGGTCCCGGCCAGGAATCCGTCTGGGACTACCCACGCCCGCCGAAGCTCGAGCCGGTGGGGCAGCGAGTCACGGTCACGCTCGCCGGCAGGACGGTTGCCGATTCCGTGGCCGCTTTGCGGGTTCTCGAGACGAGTCACCCGCCCACGATCTACATCCCGCCGACGGACGTTGACCTGGACCTGCTTCGCAAGACAAGTCACGCGACGATGTGCGAGTGGAAGGGGCGTGCGACCTACGCAGACCTTCAAGTCGAGGACGTTACTCGTGTCAAGGCGGCGTGGACGTACGAGGCGCCGGTGCCCGCCTTTGCCGCCCTACGAGACTTCTGGTCGTTCTATCCGGGGCGGGTCGATCGGTGCACGGTCGGCGACTGGGTCGTGGACCCGCAAGAGGGCGACTTCTACGGCGGCTGGAAGACACCGAATCTCGTCGGACCTTTCAAAGGTGCCGCCGGAACCTGGGGCTGGTAGCTGCGGCGACGGGGCGAGTTGGCACTGGGTCCCATCATCGCAGACCATGCCGGCATGGACGTCATGAGCTGGTTCTGGAGCGGGTGGGATGATCTGGTCCGCGTGATCGTCGTCGGTATCGGCGGCTTTATCGGGCTCGTCCTGCTGTTGCGCGTGACCGGCAAGCGGACGCTGAGCAAGATGAACGCCTTCGACCTGGTCGTCACCATCGGCCTGGGCAGCACGCTGTCGGCGACGCTGCTGAACAACTCCGTGCCGCTGTCGACGGGATTGGCCGGCTTTGCGACGCTGATCGCCCTGCAGTACGTCGTCGCCTTTGCATGTGCGCATTGGACGGTCGTCGACCGCATCGTCAAGAGCACGCCGACCATCCTGCTGTGGAAGGGTCGGATGCTCAAGGACGTGATGAAGCGCGAACGGGTCACGCCCGATGAAGTCGCCTGTGCCGTCCGCGAAGCCGGTTTGGGAAGCTATGCCGATGTCGACGCGGTGGTCCTAGAGACCACCGGCAGCCTCAGCGTGATCACCAAGAGCCTCGTCCGACCGTCGCTGGACGAACGGTCGGACGTGCCCCACGACACGCTGGGTGCCGTGACCAACACGCCGGGCGACTCCTTTATTCTTCGAGACTCTTGATGTCCTGGAAGGTCGGGGCCATGCGGTCGTAGAGCTTGGCGTAGACCTCGGCGTGCTTCTTGTAGACCTCGGCCGAGCGCTTCTTGGGACGGACGATGTCGCCCGCCTTGACGAGCTGCTTGCACGCCGCCGGCACGCTCTTGTACGTGCCGTGACCGACGCCGGCGAGCAGGGCGGCACCGAAGGCGGCGCCTTCCTCGCTGTTGGTCGTCACGACCGGCGCGTCGTACAGATCGGCCTGGAGCTGACGCCAGAAGCGCGCTCTTGGCCCCGCCACCGGTGGTGCGGACTTGACGGACGTTGATGCCCATCTCGCCCCGCATGATCTCGAGCATGCGGGCCATGTTGTACGTCACGCCTTCGACCAGGCTGCGGACGAGGTGGCCGGGCGTGGTTCGGCGGGTCATGCCGAGCCAGCAGGCGCGGGCGTCCGGATCCGGGTACGGGCAACGCTCGCCGGTCAGGAACGGCAGGAAGAAGAGCCCTTCGCTGCCCATCGGTGCCTTCTCGGCCATCTTGATGAGCTGCTCGAAGACGGCACCGGGTTTGGCCTTGCCCTTGGCCTTGTCGGCGAACTCGTCGGCGTACCACTGGAGGCTGCCGGCGGCAGAGAGCATGCAGCCGAAGTTGACGTATGCGTTGGGCACCGCGTGACACATCGTGGCGATGCGGCCGGGGCGTTGCCCGTTGGTGTCGAGCGTCACGCGGTCGCTGTGCGCCGCCATCACGCCACCCGTGCCGAGGTTGGCGTTGATGAGGCCCGCTTCGACGACGCCCATGCCGACGGCGCCGGTCATGACATCGCCCGAGCCGGCGAAGACAGGCGTGCCCTCGGCCAGACCCAACGCGGCGGCGGCTTCGGTGTGCAGGACGCCCGTCTGCTCGGTGCTCTCGACGACATCCGGGAGGTGCTCCCGGTTGATCTTGAGCATATCGAGCAGCGTCGTCGACCACTGCCGGCTACGAACGTCCAGCAGGCACATGCCGCTGGCGTCGCCGACGTCGGTGGTGTACTGCCCGGTCATGCGGAACCGGATGTAGTCCTTGGGCAGGACGACCTTGTGGAGTCGGCTGAACTTCTTGGCCTCGTTCTGCTTGAACCAGAGGATTTTGGGCAGCGTGTAGCCGGTCAGCGGCAGGTTGCCGGTGAGGTCGAGCATGCGCTGCTCACCGCCGACGGTTTCGAGGATCTGCTGGCTCTGCTCGCCGGTCCGCTGGTCGTTCCAGAGGATGGCCAGCCGGAGGACGCGTCCCTTTTCGTCCAGGAAGACGCCGCCGTGCATCTGACCGGAGAGGCCGATGGCGATGATGTCCTCCTTGGCGATTTTGGCAGCTTTCAGCGCTCCGCGGATGGATTTCTGGCACGCTCCCCACCACTCGAGCGGGTCTTGCTCGGTCCAGCCAGGCTTGGGCGTGGTGAGGGTGTGAGGCGATGTGGCGGTGCCGGCAACCTTGCCGTCAGGGCCTAGAACGAGGGTTTTCGTACCACTGGTACCAATGTCAATGCCAAGCAGGTGGGGCATTCGGGCAAACCTAGCGGAAAATCACCAGAATCGAAAACCGGGCACCTTTAGATAACGGTCACAGCCCCACCGGCCGTACCCTCGGCCCGTGCTTTTGACGGCCCAGAACCTCCGCCTCGGCCTTGGCGGCAAGACCCTCTTCGACCGGCTCAGCCTCCGTCTCGACAAGGGAGACCGCGTCGGACTCGTCGGTGACAACGGCACCGGCAAGACCACGCTGCTCCGCTGTCTGACCCGAGAACTCGAACCAGACGACGGCAACATCTCCGCCGCCCGCGGCACCGCCGTGGGCTATCTGAAGCAGGATCCAGACTTCACCGCGGGCAACACCGTCCTCGACGAAGCGGAAGAGGCCTTTGCCGATCTGCACCGCCTCGCGGCCGAGCTTCGCCGGCTCGAGCACGCCATGGCCGACGGCGACGAGGCGGCGCTGACGAAGTATTCGAAGGTCACGCACGACTTCGAACTCGCCGGCGGTTACGCCTGGCGACACCGGCTCGAAGCCGCTCTCGATGGCGTCGGGCTCGCCCGCGACGCCTGGCCTCAAGACGTCGACCGACTCTCCGGCGGGCAACGCTCACGCCTTCAGCTCGCCAAGCTGCTCATCCATCGGCCGGACGTTCTGCTCCTCGACGAGCCGACCAACCACCTCGACCTCGGCGCGATCGAGTGGCTCGAAGGAGAGCTCGGCCGTTACGACGGTTCCGTTCTGATCGTCAGCCACGACCGGTTCCTGCTCGACCGGTTCGCCAACCGCATTGACTACCTTGATCGGGGAAAAATACAGAGTTATCCCGGCAACTACGCGGCCTTCCTGAAGCAGCGCGAGGCCGAGGAGCTGACGCGCCAGCGGGCGTTCGAGAAGCAACAGAAGGACATAGAGAAGCAGGCCGAGTTCGTCCGCCGGTTCAAGGCCGGCCAACGTGCCCGGCAGGCCAAGGGGCGAGAGACGCGGCTGAACCGGCTGCTCGCCAGTGATGAGATCGTCGACGACGCACGCAAGAGCGGCTCGATGAACCTCAGCTTCTCGGCCGACGTGGCCAGGAGCGACCGCGTGCTTCAGGTGTCCGGCCTCGAAAAATCTTTCGGCGGTCCGAAGCTGTGGGGCGGTGTCGCGTTCACGGTCGCGCCCGGCGAGCGGCTCGGCATCGTCGGGCCTAACGGTTGCGGCAAGACGACGCTGCTCCGCTGCCTCGTCGGCGATGCCGATGCAGACGCGGGCGAGGTCAGGTGGAGCCCGAAGCTGACGATCGGCTACTACGACCAGCGGCTCGACGACTTCGATCCGGAGAACTCGATCATCGACGAGCTTTACCCCGTCGCCGCGGCGGAGGGTGTTTCGGAAGCCGGGCTGCGTGACGCGCTGGGAGCGATGCGGTTCTCCGGCGAAGACGCCTTCAAGCCGATCTCGGCATTGTCCGGTGGCGAGCGAGCGCGGGTCGCACTGACTCGACTTCTGCTTCGCAAGGCGAACGTGTTGGTGCTCGACGAGCCGACGAACCACCTCGACGTCGCCAGCCGCGAGGCGTTGGAAGGGGCATTGAAGAGCTACGAGGGCACGGTCATTTCCGTCAGCCATGACCGCTACTTTTTGGATCGCGTCGCGGATCGGCTGCTGGTGTTCCGTCCGCCGCAGGTGATCGACTTCCGCGGAACGTGGGGCCAGTGGCTCGATCAGCGCGACGTGCCGTCGGCAGCCACGGCCAAGACCAAGGCCTCTCCCACGAAGCACCTGCCGGCCAAGTCGACCAAGGGCGACGCGAAGCGAAACAAGTTCCTTCGTCCGTTCGGTCAACTGTCGACGTCCAAGCTGGAGGCGAAGGTCACGACAGCCGAGATCGCGATCGCCGAGCTGAACGAAACGTTCGCCGTTGCGCCGACCGACCCGTCAGAGGCACGTCAGCGAACCGCGGAACTGGAACGTCTGACGGCAGAGCTTCAGCAGCTCGAAGAGGAGTACTACAGCCGCGACGATGTGTGATCAGGGCGTGATCAGTACGTGATCCGCATCGCCTTCTCGACCGCCTCGATGACTCGGCGGACGTGGAAGGGCTTGGTGCAGGAACGCGTCGAAGCCCTGGCGCGTCAGCCGGGCACCGGCTTCGTCGCCGATTCGGTCGCTCATGGCCACGAGCTTGGTCAGCTGCAGGTCAGGCTGGCTGCGGACGAGATCGACAACGGCCTCGGGCGAGACGTCGGCGAGGTGGACGTTCAAGAACAGGACATTGGGCCTGAACCGTGCCGCCATGACGCCGGCCGCAAAGGCGTTCTCGGCGACTTCGACCTCGTAGCGGGCTTCGTCTTCGAGGATCTTTTCGAGCACGTCCGTGACGTCGCGTTCGTCATCGACGATCAAGACTCGGGTGTTGCCCGTCTTGAGCCCGCCGAGCGGAATGTCGTGCTCCTTCATGAAGCGGACGAGGTGGTTCAGCGGGATTCTGCGGTCTTTGCTCCCCGGAATCCGGTAGCCCTTGAGGCTGCCGGAGTCGAACCACTTGCTGACGGTGCGCGGGGCAACGTTGCAAATCTTGGCGACTTCGCCGGTGGTTAATACGTCTTTGGCCTTCAACTCTTGCATGGCATTCTCTCGAAGTTTCGTGGCAGAGGCCCGAAGCACTCCCGGCGTGCCGGATCAGCCGGTACGGTCGGAAAAAGCTGTGTTGGCGGTTGCGATCGAAACGTACGACATGACCGCCACGCGTGCGGCAAAGGATCTGGTCCGATAGGTTTTGCCGCCGCCGGTGCAACCGGAACCACGACTGTCATGCACATCCTGTTTGTTCATCCCAATTTTCCGGCACAGTTCGGCCATGTTGCCATGCATCTGGCGCGAGACGCGCGGGTGGAAATGCACCTTCGTCAGTGAAACACCCGCGGGCGTTCGGCAGCTCGGGGAAGGGTCGGCTCGAGAAGATCCAATACAAGACGGCCGGCGGCGCGACACGGCAGACGCATTTCTGCTCCCGAACCTTCGAAAACGCCGTCTGGCACACCGACGGCGTCTACCGCGCCCTCCTGAATCGGCCGGACATCGAGCCGGACCTCATCGTCGGCCACAGCGGCTTCGGCAGCACGCTCTTTCTCCGCGAGCTCTTCCCGACGGTCCCGACGATCAACCTGTTCGAGTACTACTACAACGGCCACGACGCCGAGAGCGACATGACGTTCCGCCATGATCTGGCGTGGCCGACCGAGCCGGAGAAGTTCCTGCGAAGTCGCAGCCGCAACGCGATGATTCTGCTCGATCTGCAGAACTGCCAGATCGGCTACTGCCCGACGCCGTTTCAGCGGTCGCGATTCCCTAGCGAATATGCCGGGAAGCTTCGCGTCTTGTTCGACGGCATCGACACCGACGTCTGGCACCCACGCGACAACGCGCTTCGTCCGCCCGCGGCGGGGCGAGAGGCCCGCACGCTCTGCGGCGTTCCCCTGCCGGCGAAGGCGAAGGTGGTGACGTACTGCACCCGCGGCTTCGAGTCGATGCGCGGCTTCGACCTCTTCATGCGGGCGGTCCGACGCATCACGCAGGCGCGGGACGACGTGCACGTCTTCATCTTCGGCACTGACCGCGTTGCCTACGGAGGCGACGAACAGCACACGGGCGGCAAGACGTTCAAGCAGTGGACGCTTGATCACGATGACGTCCGCGGCTTCGACTCGAGTCGCGTGCACTTCCTGGGCCGACGCCCGCCGACGGAATTGGCGGAGGCCTTTGCGGCATCCGATGCCCACCTCTACCTGACGGTGCCGTTCGTACTGAGCTGGAGCTTGATGAACGCGATGGCCTGCGGCGCACCTGTGGTCGCCGGCGATACGGCCCCGGTTCGGGACGTCGTCGCAGACGGTCAGACGGGCATGCTCGTCGACTTCTTCGACCCGGCGGCGCTGGCGGAGCGGACGCTCGAGGTGCTCGCCGATGAACCGACTCGCACGGCGGCTCGGCGACGCGGCAGCAGACCTTGTGCGCTCGCGAGTATTCGGTGACGACGATCCTGCCGCGAATGCAGGCGATGTACGAGGAGGCATTGACGATCAAGACGGGCCTCGAAGCTCCGCGAGCCCGACCCGCTCCCACCGCTGCCACTCGAGTGACGAGGCCATCAGTTTTCGCCGACTGAAGCAGGTCCTGCCGAGCGGAGGGTGGCCTGTCGAGTAGATTAGATGGAGCTACCGGGATTCGAACCCGGACTTTCTCGATGCGACCGAGATGTCCTCCCATTAGACTATAGCCCCGAACGGCTTCTTGCCCGGGCGGGTGGACGATAGAAGAGCCCGCAGGCGAATCAAGTCGCTCGACCGGTGGCCGCGACGTCGCACGATGAACGTACTCTCGAGAGCAACTGCTTCAAAGTTGCTTGTATTGCCACGCAACCACCCGTACCCTGTGTGCATGGCCGGCGCAAATAATTCGATGGTGCAGCAGGATCCTGATAATGGGCACCTGGTGGGGCCGTTCCTTTCGCTGGAAGCTGCTGAGCTCGAGCGGCTTTCGGAGCTCTTCCGGCTGCTCGGCGACCGCACACGCCTGTCCATTCTTCAACTCCTCAGCGGAGGAGAGACCAACGTGGGCAAACTGTGCACGCTCCTGTCGCTGCCGCAGCCGACCGTCAGCCACCACCTGAGCCTCCTCCGCGTCAGTGGGTTGATCGACAACCGACGTGCCGGCAAGCAGGTCTTCTACCGGCTCAACGGACGAATCTCGCCCGCCGCACTGCCGGGACACGGCCACGGTGACAACGGCACTTTGGAAGACACCAAGGGTGCCGAAGAAATCTTGTTTGATCGCGACGGCAACAGCGTCGATGCCAACGGCCTGCAGATCAAGGGGACCGGGTTCGCCGTGCAGATCTTGAATGCGGACGACGGTAAGCCCGAAGACGGCATCCACAGCTAGTTGCTGCCGACTGCACCAAGCAGGGTGCCTAGCCGCTTTTCCGGCTGGATCGCGTAGAAGAGTTCACGATCGAACAGCTCCGCGTCGAGGCGAAGCTGGTCTTCTGATGCTGCCAATTCTGCAACAAACTGCCTGTATCGCGGGTCGTCCGCGAGTCGATCTCTGCGGCGGTCGTGCATCGCTTCGAACAGTGTCCGCTTGGCCTTAGGGTCGGCCGCGGCGCGGATTCGGTCCAGCCAAAGACGCTTCTCGTCGCCCAGAACGTCGTGGCGAAGACGATGCCCAAGGCGGGCAAGGCAGCTCGGGCAAACGCGTTCTCGGCCCAACGCCTGCGGGTGGAAGAGCGTCGCGCTCGCGACCGCGAACGTCGGCGGAATCAGGTCGAGATAGCGGCGAAGGATCGCGTCGAGCACCTGATCGTAATGCCCGCCACCGATGCCGTGAACGAACAGGTCGCTGGCGAACAGGCGCATGAACATCGTCAGCGACAACGCCCGCGGCGAGACGCGGAGCTGGTTCCGACGAAGGAACATCAGCAGCTTGTCCGGCGTCTCTGGCAGCGCGTGACGCGCGTCGCCAACGACAAGGTGCGACCGCTCAACCAATGCCCTCGACCGCCTCCCGTTCGCCAAGTCGTCCAGCCAAAACGGGATCTCGATCACGTCGCCTTCGATGGCCAGATCCGGCATCGGGCGGTCCGGGTCGGTGATGCCCGAAAGACGACGATTCTCGGCGAGCGACGCGTTGTATGCGTCGGCAAAGGCGGGCGCGTCCGTCGCCAGATGCAACACCATCGCCGCCCAGGTCGGCGACATACACAGGCCGGTTGCAAGCGTGGTCGAGTAACGCAGGCCGAGCGACCAATCGAGCCGGTGGTTCGCGTTCACCATCGCCCCGGGCAGCGACATGGGCGACGGCGAATCCCGCTGGTCGATCAGGTACCGGCGAATATCCGCAAGCCACTCGACCACGTGGCCCGCGACCAACCCTTCGTCTTGAGCGGCGCCGGGCGTCGGCTTCGAGCTCGTCCAGGTGCGACGGCGTCGGCGGCTCGAGCTGGGCGGTCCATGCGACGCCGTAGAGCCGCGGGTCGTCCGACAGCTTCTTTGAGTAGCCGGGCCAGCGGAGCGTCAGGTGCTTCGGCCCGTCCGTGTCGACCGCGACGTGCCACGCGGACCCGCCGGCGGCTTCGGCGACGGCATGGACAAGGGCGTTCTTGATCCAAACGCCGGGGTGCAACAGCTCGCACTGGTGGCCGGTCATGACGACCGGGCCGACGTTCTCGTCAAGCCCGAGGAACGCCCGGGCGTCGTGGCGATGATCTGAAAGCGGTCGGCCGAGGATCGGCGTCTGATCGGCGTCGAGCCGCTTGCGATTCTCGCGGGCCACCTCGGCCAGCGTGTTCAGGTCCGGCCAGACCAGGACGTCGCCGTCCGCTTTGGGCGCGGCCCAGTCGGCAAGCGAAGAGGTTGCGTCAGCCGCGGCAGGCAAAGGAATGTCGACGTGGGCGGGTGACGGAGGCGAGGGTCAGGGACACGGCACCAGGGCGGCGGCGTCGATGCCGTTGCGAAGCGCGGCACGCAGAGCGGGCGTTGATCGACCTTCCAGCAGGTTGATCGCATCATCCGCCGCGGCAGGCAGGGCGTCACGAAGCGTCGGCAGGCCGAGGCTACAGAGCTCTTCGCGCAGCACGTCAAGGTAATGCCCGAGCCGAACGCCCGCATCGTCGAGGTCGCCTGCGCGAACGTCGTGTCCGAACGACCGGTCGGCGTCGTTGTAGATGCGACGCACCGGAATCTCCCTCACGCGAAGCCCCGCGTCAAACGCCCGCGGCCAAAGTTGCATCGGAAAGGCGTACCCGAACTCGTCGAGATCGAGAGCCATCGTCGGCGAGACGCGGTGGGCCTTGAAGCCGCAGAAAGTGTCGGTCAACGACCAGTCGAACAGGTCGTTGATGGTCGCGGTCAGGATGAGGTTGACGAGTCGGCGTTCGATCGGCGGCAGGTCACCGCCGACCGCGTCGGGGGCATAGCGGGTGCCGCTGATGACGTCCGCATCGTTGTCGCTGATCGCCTGCACAAAGGCGGGCAGGTTCGCCGGGTCGTGCTGCTCGTCGCAGTCCATCGTGACGACCCACTCGTACCCGCGGGCATCGGCCCAGGTGAAAGCGGTGACGAGCGCGCCGCCGTAGCCACGGTTGGTGTCATGCCGGACGTGGAAGACGTCACCGGCTTCGGCGGCTTCTTCCAAAAGGGCCGTCGTGCCGTCGGTCGAGGCGTCGTCGACGAAGAGGATGTCGTGCGGCACCTCCGCGGCCAGCCGGGGCAGGAGCTTGCCGGCGTGTCCGATCTCGTTGTGGACCGGGATCGCGACCAGCAGCCGCGGCAAGGGTGATACATCAGAGTCCGCTAACACGACCCGCACGTTACGGCCGTCATCGAAAGACGGTCAACGCCAAGAGGCACGACGGATCTTCTGGAAGCTTCTCGACCGCTAGTCAACGAGCGTCGCCGCGCCCGCCGGCTGGTCCTTGCCGATCGGGTTGCCCGTGCCCTTCGAGTTCGAGCATGCGGTCGAGCGCGACGGTCGCCCACTTGCGGGTCTCGTCATCGACTGTGATCGCATTGACGACGGTGCCGCCGACGAGCTCTTCGAGCACGTAGCAGAGGTGGGGCAGGTCGATCCGGGTCATGGTCGTGCAGAGGCACTGGCACTCGCTGAGGACGAAGATCGTCTGCTCCGGGTGCTGCTGGCGAAGGCGATCGACAAGGTGCACCTCCGTGCCGATGGCCCAGGCCGTACCGGCGGGGGCGGCACGAACCTGGTCGACGATGTAGGCCGTGCTGCCGGCCATGTCGGCCTTGTCGACGACCTCCTTCTTGCACTCCGGGTGCACGAGCACCTTGACGTCCGGGAACTTCTCGCGCGCCTGATCCACGTGCTCGGGCCGGAAGAGGGCGTGGACGGAACAGTGCCCCTTCCAGAGCAGGAAGGTCGCCCGGCGAAGGTCGTCCGCCGTGTTGCCGCCGAGGTCCTTCCGCGGGTCCCACAGGACCATGTCGCGCTCCGCGTCGTAGCCCATCGCCGCCGCGGTGTTTCGGCCGAGGTGTTGATCGGGGAAGAACAGCACCTTTTGCCCCTTTGCAAGCGCCCAGTCGAGAACGGTGCGTGCGTTGGACGACGTGCAGACGGCGCCGCCGTGCTTGCCGACGAAGGCCTTGATGTCGGCCGACGAGTTCATGTACGTGACCGGCACCACCGGCGGCGGGCCGTCGAAGACCTCGGTGAGCTGCTCCCAAGCCTCCTCGGTCTGATCCAGATCCGCCATGTCGGCCATGCTGCAGCCGGCGCCGAGGTCCGGCAGAATCACGCGGACCGACGGGTCCGTGAGAATGTCCGCCGTCTCCGCCATGAAGTGGACGCCGCAGAAGATGACGTACTTCGCCGTCTTCAGGTCGGCGGCGAAGCGGGAGAGTTCGAAGGAATCGCCTTGCTTGTCAGCAAAAGCGATGACGTCGTCCTGCTGGTAGTGGTGCCCGAGGATGACCAGCTCGTCGCCTAGCTGCTCTTTGGCCGACTCGATGCGGAACCGCAGCTCCGGGTCGGTCAGCTCGCGATAGATTGCCGGCAGGGGCTGTTGCCAGGTGAGGGCCATGCCCATTTGTACGCCCGGCACTTAAGGATGGTGCTGCCGACGACCCGTTCATCCGGCTGGACGGATGGATCGCGTGTGGTAGACTGAGCCCGTGAGAATCGACCGACACTTCCACACCGGCCGACCGGCGGTGAGCTTCGAGTTCTTCCCGCCCAAGACGGACGCGGGTTTCGACAAGCTGTTCGATACTATAGCTGCGCTCAAACCGCTCAATCCTTCATTTGTAGACGTCACCTATGGTGCGGGCGGTTCTACACGTGAAAAGACTCTGGAGTTGGCGGCGAAAATTCGTCGCGAAACGAAGTTGGATGTCATGGCGCATCTTACGTGCGTCGGGCACACGGCCGACGAGGTCGGGAGCATCCTCGATCAGCTCTGGGACGCAGACGTCCACAACGTGCTCGCCCTCCGCGGCGACCCGCCCGGAGGCGGCGGGGTATGGACCCGTACCGAAGGGGGTTTCGAATACGCAGGAGATATGGTCGAGTACGTCCGGAATCGGCACGACTTCTTCACGGCCGTGGCCGGATTCCCGGAAGGGCACCCGCAGTGCCTCAATCGCACGCGAGATCTCGAACATCTCAAGCAAAAAGTTGACGCCGGGGCAGACGCAGTCGTTACGCAGCTCTTTTTTGATAACGCCGATTTCCTGCGCTTCCGCGACGACTGCCGACGCATCGGCATCGACGTCCCGATCGTCGCCGGCATCATGCCGATTCAGAAGGTCGACCAGATCAAGCGGTTCGTCACGATGTGCGGGGCCAAGATCCCGCACCCGCTGCTGACCACGCTCGAGCGGCTCGACTCCGACCCCGCGGCCGTCGAGCGGGCGGGCATCGACTACGCGACCCGGCAGTGCCAGGACCTGGTGTTCCACGGCGTCGACGGGCTGCACTTCTACACGCTCAACAAGAGCACCGCGACCGTCGAGATCTGCCAAAGCCTCACGCTGCCCGACGCCGCCACGAAACAGGCGGCGTAGCACCGGCGGCCATAGCCGGTTTGGACGCATCGAACGCCTCGCCGAGCATCAGGTCCGAGAAGCCGCTGCCGCGTCGGTCGAGACGCAGGCGATGCACCTGGCACAGTCGGCCCAGGTGCTGCGGCATCGCGTTGACCGCGTTGCCCAGGTGCGGAATCGGCCAGTGTGCCTTGAGCAACGCTTCTCCCTCCTTCGGACCCATCGGCAGCATTGACGCCCGACGACGGCGTCCGCCGTCGGCGATCAGGATCGAGTCGCACCGGCACGTCGTCGCCGGCTGCGGGGCCAGGTCCATCCACGCGGCCGAGCCTTCAAACTGGCCACGCAAGAGCGGGCGGTGCCCGTCGCGGATGGGCGTCATGCCGGGCATCGACAGGAGCGACGTGTCGCCCCCTTTCTCCAGCCGCAGAGCCGTCCAACGCTGTCCGATGACGCGTCCGCCGCGGGCGATCCAGGCGGAGACTTCCGGCACGACGTCCGGCGGGCCCAGCAGCAGTGTCCCCTTGCGGTCCCCGTGTTTGCCGACGACGAACGACGACGCGGGTAGCAAATGCAAACCCCTGGGCCGAAGCAACTGAGCCATGGGCCACCAGACCGCCGCCTCGAACAGTCGCACCGCCTCGAGCCCGGGCCTGGGCAGCACGAACGACCGCCACGTCGATCGGACCAAATCAATCTCCGCAAGCCCCCATCGTTCGTCGACCAGCCACCATCGATCGCCCGCCGGGTTGCGGAACAGCTCGAGCAACGGGTGGAACGCCGCCTCGCCGGTCGCGACCGGCCGGGCATCTTTGGCCATGCGACGGGTGACGTCGTCGACGTCGTAATCGAGCACTTCTCCCTGAATCTGCGGTAAAAACGGCGGGTCGCGGTCTGCCAGTGGCGCAAGCAAACGCATCGCCGGCCGGGAGACGACGGGGTGGTCGATCGTCACTCGGACCAGGTGGCCGTGGACGTTGATGATCGGCGGCACCCCCTGCGGGGCGGCCGTCCAAGGTGAAGGCGATGGGTCGTCTGCAGGCACCACGTACGCTTGCTATCGGACGGGGCCGCACAAACCGTCCAACTTCACACGGGCCCGCACCACGTCACACGCCTCGGCCGTGCCGCGTCACTTCCGCAGGTCGCTCTCGCCGAGGATGCGGAAGTTCTTCTTCATCAAGATTCGCTGGGCGAAGATGAGGTCGTCGACGTAGATCGCGATCGCCGGCTCTTTGTGGCTGCGGAGCAGGGGGTAGGCGTAGTGGATGTTCACCTCCGCCGCGAGCAGCGCCTGGGCGACGTGGATCATCGGCACCCGGGTCTGCTCCGGAATCTCGACGGCCAGCACCCGCGTCTCGCTGAAGCTGAACTCGTTGTCCCGCAGGCACCTGCGTGCCTCTTCCGGGTCGCTCGCGATCAGTCGCATCAGCGAGATGTCGGTCGACTCTTCGATGCTGAAGGCATTGATGCGTAAGCCTGCCTCCTCGAAGCGGTTGAGCATCAGGGCCATCTTGCCGACGCGGTTTTCGAGGAAGACCGTGAACTGCCGGACGCTGGCCGACTCGTAGCCGGAGCCGTGTTCGGTTTTTGGTGGCAGCGTGCCCGTCATTGCCGGCAACCTTAGCGGAGGGCTCGCGCAGCGTCATCGTCTGTTGCGATACGCGTGACGTCCGGCCATGTTGTCCCCGTGGCCGAGACGATCGACCTACCCCTGCCGTGCCCGTCGTGCCGCTACGACCTCAGCCACGCCGTGGGCGACGTCTGCCCGGAGTGCGGCCAGACCTTCGACCCGACCAAGCTGCACGAGGCGGAGATCCCCGTGGCAGCACCGCCGGGAGAACGGACGGCTGCGGGCGTTCATCCAGACCGTCTGGCTCGCTCTGCGTCGGCCGGGTCGGCTGGCGACGCAGGTCCATCGGCCGATCGAACTTCGCGACGCCCGACGGTTCCAGTGGGTGTGCGTGACGCTGGCGGCGATGACGCTGGTGCCGATCGTCGCGTACGAGGCGAAGCAGTATCACGGTGCCGCCTTGCAGGATCCGTTGCTGCAGTCGGTCGGCGACTGGGAGTCGGGCCGGCGCGTGCATCGCCCGGAAACCGCGGGCTTGCCCGAAGCGTTGGCCGACGGATCACTCTTGGTCGCGATGTGCCTGGGCGTCGTGTTGTGGCTGTTGTTCGGCTCTGGCTTGGCGAGTTACGCGTTCGAGACGAAGCGGGAGCCGGAGGTCGTCCGCCGACGTCGGCTGGCCGTGAGCTACTACGCGGCCGCGCCGTTGGCCCTGCTTCCGGTGCTCTTCGCGACGCTCATGGTGGCCTACATCATTGATCGGGCGGAGTACGGCGATCTTGTCGACCCGGCGACCGTTTTCGGACAGATGGTCAGAGGCATCACGCACCCGATCACAGTCGTCGTCGAGCCGCGAGTCATCGGCCTGGCGGTGCTGGCCCTTCTCGGGCTGGTTGTCCTGTGGGTCGTCGCGATGCCGGCCTTGCTGCTGATGCGGGGCTGGGGCGTCGGCTTCTTCCACGCAGCCGGCGTCACGCTGGTCCTGGCCTTCGGCTGGCTGGTGCTGTTCATCCTGCTGGTGCTCGGCCTGCCTGCGCTCGCGTACTACGTCCAAATCGCCTGGCACACCCTGCGGCCATGACGACCTGCCGGCCTCCGATCCGTCATCCTGAGCGAGCGAAGCGAGCCGAAGGACCTCGTCTGGAAACGCGCCCGCCGGGCGAGGTCCTTCGGCTCCGCTGCGCTTCACTCAGGATGACCGGAGGGGGTTGTCAGTCTCGTCCGCAACCAGGCACGGCGAGGTAGGTCGACGTCCGGCGCTACTGAGAAAGCAACGCTTCGCCGCCGTCGTAGAGGTAGTTCCACGGGTCCACCTCGTCCCGCGGCGACGGGCCCAGTGGGACGATCAGGTCCTTGGTGCTCCAGCGATCGATGCCGCGGTAGTAGACCGAGGCGGTCTCGCCGGTCGGCTCCATCGAACCGCCGTCGTCGATGCCGTCTTCGTACACGCTGTACAAAAACGGAATGGCGGCGTCCGGCCGATAGCCGATCGGGCCATCGAGCGTGAAGGGATCGCCCGGCACGAACGGCAGGTAGTCCGGCACGAGCACGTCCAGCGACGCCGGCAGCCGGTCGTCGTGGTCGACGCGGTAGAGCTTGATCGCCAGCGCCGTCGCGGCCATGCGGCTCAAGGCACGGCTTCGGGCGAAGCGTTGCACGATGCGGTCGTATCGACCGGAACGCCCCGTGAAGATGTTCGCCTCGACGGCTGAACCTGCCAGTGTCGCGGGGTTCTCGGGCGTTCCGAGAAGCTTGAGGTGCCGGTCTGCTAGATGCTCGCCCAGTGCGGCCGACCGCTTCGTCTTGCCGTACGCGGTCCGCATCAAGTCGGCATCGCGTGCCGCCTGCACGAACTGAGCCTTGATGGCGGGCAACGTCAGCCAGTTGCTCCTGATCATCCAGGCCGAAGCTGCTGCGTCACCTGCAACCGAGAGGCTGAGAACGCGTTCACCCTCCATCGCGATCTCTTCTCGCGGCGTCGACTCTGCGAGGATCCGCCGGATCACCCGAAGGGCCTCGCTATTCACCTGCCGCCAGAGCTCCGCCTCGGCGACACGGTCGTCGGTCGGCGGGTCGATCAGGAGATCAATCATGCGGTTGCTCGCCATGGCCTCGAAGCCCATCGAGGTCATTGATGAATACAGCCGAGTGGCCGCTTGCGGGTGTCGCCTCGCCGAGGGCCAGCAGGCGATTGAGATGGCGAAACGTCTCAGGCAAATCCTGCTGAAGCATCGCAGCCTGAGCTGCAAAGTTGGTCCAGAGGGCTATTTCGCGGAGTGGATCGAGGTTGCCAGCATTCCAAAGGCCTTCAGACACCGGCCTCCCCCAGTCGGCGGCGCCGGTCATGGAGCTTGCTTCGGTAAGCAGGGCGAACACCTCTGCGTGCGTCGTCTCGATGTCGAGCTTCGCCGCTGCCTCGGCCGTCTCTTGGTCGGACCCAAAGGTCGCCATGAGCAACTCCGACTGCTCCGGCGTCAGCGTCGGCATCGCCTTGATCGCTGCCGTAATGGGCACCGCCGGGTTGTTGCCGGTGTCGGGCGGGATGCCGGTGATGAGGGCCAGGTCATCCGGGTGCTGCCGGCCGTCGCCGCGCCAGGCTTCGAGCAGGTCCAGACGCTGCTGCTCCACGTGGTGCCCGAGCCACGTGTGGAACGCCACGAAGGCCACCGGCACCGCGATCGCGAGCAGGCCGAGGCGCTTGAGCCACCAGAAACGCGGTATCGCCCGATCGTCCACGGCCGGAGGATAACACGCCTTGGCCGGTCCACGCCTTGCCAGAGGGCGCGGCATCGCTCATCCTTCGAGCGGTGACCGATCCTGACCCCACGACCCGCCGGCCTCGGCTGCTGCACTTTCTGCCGAGCGTCAAGATCGAATCGGGCGGCGTGACGCGGGCGGTGCTCGATGCCGTCCGGCTCTGCCAAGAGCAAGGCCTGCCAACGACGCTGGCGACCTTCGACCCGCTCGACATCCCCAAGTCATGGCTCGCCGGCGAGTCGGGAACGCCGAAGGTCGTCGTCCTGCCGACACGGCTCCGTGGCGGACGTTTCACAGAAGAGGCGCGCGACGAGATCCGCAAGCTGCTTGACGGGGCCGATGTGCTGCACGTCCACGGGCCCTGGGCGTTGTCGAACTACCAGATTTGCGGGCTGGCCAAGGCGGCGAAGGTGCCGTGGATTTTGAGCATCCACGGCATGCTCAACGACTGGAGCATGCAGCAGCGTGGCCTGCGAAAACGGCTCTTCCTCGCAGGGCCGGGGCGACGCACCCTCGGCCAGGCGACCTTGCTGCATTACACGGCCGAGTCGGAACGCGAGCAGGCCCGGAAGCATGCGCCGCACCAGCGAGACATCGTCGTGCCGTACCTGTTCGACACCGAGCAGTTCGCCGACCTCCCGCCGGCCAGCGATGCGGACGCGTTGCTCGCCAAGCACCTGCCGGCAGATCGCCTCGACAAGCCGGTCGTGCTGTTTCTCAGCCGTTTGCACGAAAAGAAGGGCACGCACCTGCTGCCCGCGATCTTGAAGGCGATGACCGACGGCGGCAGCGACGCGTCGCTGGTGTTGGCCGGCACGGGGCGTGACGGGTACGTCGGGCCGATCCGCCGGGAGTTCGAACAGCTCGGCCTGGCCGACCGCGTCGCCTTCGTTGGGCTGGTCTCGGGCGACGAGAAGCTGGCCCTGTATCGCCGGGCGGATGTGATGCTTTTCCCGACGCTCGAAGAAAACTTCGGCCTGGTCCTGCCCGAGTCGATGGCGTGCCAGACGCCCGTCGTCACGACCCGCGGCAGCTCGTTCTGGCGCGAGGTCGAAGCGGGCGGCGGGATCATCTGCGAGACGGAGCCGCAACCGCTGGCCGAGGCGACGAACAAGCTGCTCGCCGACGATGCCGAGCGTGAGCGCCTCGGCAGAGTTCGGCCGGCGATGGGTGTTCGACACGCTTTCGCCGGACAAGCTGATGCCGCAATGGCAGCAGGTGTACGGCGACATCGGCCGATAGCGTTTCCCTCAAACGCACACCAGGTTTCCTCCACGCTCATGAGCCTCCCGCTGGCCATCCTCCGCAGTTATGCCGACGTCGCGCCGACGGAGCGGGGCGGGTTTCGTCTGGCCCGGCTCGCGCGGAAGCTCGTGCCGCGAGACCAGTGGCAGGGCACTTTCGGCGACGGCCGGGGCAACCGGCTCGACCTCGATTTGTCGACGTACCCCGACATCGCCATGGCCTGCGGGTTGTACGAGCGGGACACCGATCGCCTCTTCGAGAAGCTGCTCCGTCCGGGCATGCACTTCGTCGACGGCGGGGCGAATCTCGGATATTTCACCTGCCGGGCGGCGAGGCGTGTCGGCTCGACGGGGCGAGTCGATGCCTTCGAGCCTGACCCCGACAACCGCGCACGGCTACTGGCAAACCTGCAGCGGAACGCCTTGTCGCACGTGAGGGTCCACCCCGTTGCACTGTCGGACGAGCAGGCGACGCTGACGTTTCATCACCCTGTCGGCGGTGATCGAAATCACGGGGAAACGTCACGTTTCAACATTGCCGGCGTCGAGACGACGAGCTTCGACGTGCCGGCGGTACGGGCGGATGAGGCGGTGAACGGCGTGCCGGACGTGGTGAAGCTCGATCTCGAAGGTGGCGAGCTGGCGGCGGTGCGGGGCATGACGGCGTGGCTCGCGGCCGATCGCCCGCCGGCGGTCATTTTGGAGCACAACCCGCCCGCCGACGCCCGCGGCGGGCATCGGCCGGGCGACGTGTGGCGGGCCTTTCTCTGAAGCGTCGTCCGGCTGGACGTGCAGTCGCGTTCGGTCGTATGCGGCAGGACATCTCCAGCCGTTGGCGTCGCCCGACGAGCTGGATCGCCTCGACCGGCAGGTCAACCTGTTGTTCCGCCGCGAGGGTTGGCGCTAGGTTTCGGCATGGCCCACTCGGACAGCGACGACCCTTGCGCGAAGGAACCGCTGACCGGCTGGCAGCAAGCCGTCGCCGTCGCTGCGAGCGGCGTCGAGGGCTCGTTCGACCAGTTCCGTCGAAAGCTCAAGCACCGCCTCGGGCTCACCGACCCGGTCCATCTGCAGCTCTACAGCGGCTTCGGCACGACCGGCATCGTCGAAGTTTCCGGTCGTGTACTCGAAGACGAGCATGCCTCGCCTCCGTCGGCGGAAGACACGCGATGGCAGAATCTGGTTCGGGCGTACCGCATCTTCGAGACGGACGAGGTGGGCGGCGCGACGGTCGAGGTGACTTTCGCAGGTCAGACCCAGGAAGTCGTCAGCGACCAAGAAGGCTTCTTCACCGCCACGTTTGAGGCGAACGATCACGCCTTTGCACCTGGCGTGCAGGAGTACAGCGCAAAGATCCTTCGCCTGCCGGAACGGACGGCCCGCTTTGCCCGCGAAAGCTTCAGGGCCGGGGTCTTTATTCCGGGACCGCAGTCGGACCTGATCGTCGTCAGTGATGTCGATGACACGGTCATGCAGACGGAGGCGACGAGCCTGTTCAAGATGGTCAGCAACACGATTCTGAACAACAGCTACGGCCGCATCGGGTTTCCGGGAGTGGGCGCGTTCTACAAGTCGCTGCTGGGCGATCACGGACGAATCTTCTACCTGACCAGCAGCATGTGGAACGTGTACGACGTGATCCGCGTGTTCCTGGAAGTGAACAAGATCCCCGCCGGGCCGCTGTTAATGCGGGACATCGGGCTGACCAAGACGCAGTTCTTCAAAGGCACGCACTCGGCCCACAAGCTGTGCCGGGTTCGTGAGTTGCTGGCGTTGTATCCGGACAAGCGGTTCGTGCTCATCGGCGACACGGGGCAGCACGACGCACCGATCTACGCCGACGTGGCCGAGGAAGCTCCGGAGCAGATCGCGGCGGTTTATTTGCGTGACTTGTCGGTCGTTTCGGATGTCGACGTTGCCGCGGCGGTGGAGCGGATGGAAAAGGTTGGGGTCCCGGTCAGAGTGGCCGACGAGACGCGGCTCATGGCAGAGCATGCGGTGGAGATCGGCCTGCTCGACGCGTGGGCCCCGCCGGCCGTTGCGGAGCAGTCTGAGACGGACAAAGCCGCCGAGGAGTGACGCGGGCACGATTCGGCTGGCATCGTCACGTTCTTGTCGTACCGTGTCGGCCCGCCGTGATCGACGTCCTGATTCAAACCTTCAACGAGGAGCTGAACCTGCCGCACACGCTGCGCAGCCTCGAAGGGGGCTGGGTGCATCGCGTCTTCGTCGTCGATTCCGGCAGCACCGACAAGACAAAGGAAATTGCCGAGGCCTGGGGGGCGACGGTCATCGAGCACGCCTGGGAGGGTTACGCCCGGCAAAAGAACTGGGCCCTGGCGAATGTGCCCTTCGAATCAGACTGGGTTCTGATCGTCGATGCCGACGAGGCCGTCGATGTGCCGCTTCGGAATCGTCTGATCGAGCTGGGCAATGAAGAGGCAGGACCCGGCGGGGCGATCGGGTTCCAGATCAATCGTGTCTTCGTCTTCAACGGCTCGAAGATCTGGCACTGCGGGTACTACCCGAGCTGGAACCTGCGATTCTTCCGCCGGGGCATGTGTCGGTACGAAGACCGTCGCGTCCACGAGCACATGATCTGCGACGGCCCCGTGGCCTACCTGGATCCGGACCTTCGGTTGATCCACGAGGATCGCCGGGGGCTCGAGCACTTCTTCGCCAAGCACAACCGCTACAGCACGCTCGAGGCGCTGGAGCTCTTCGAGAACCCGGAGCCCTGGCCGGGGCTGGATGGGTTGTTCCAGGACCAGACAAAGCGTCGGCGGTGGATTAAGAGCCGGGTGTTGCCTGCGTTGCCGTTCCCTTGGTCTCAGCGGATGTTCTACATGCTTGTCGTCCGCGGCGGCATTCTGGACGGTCGGGCGGGCATCGAGCTGAGCAACATGATCAGCATCTACGAGGTGTTGATCCGGGCCAAGTATCGCGAGGTCTCTCGGCTGGCTCGGTCGTCCAAGACCATGTCTGATGCGTCGCTGCCGCAAGACGTCACAGGCGACTTTGCGGACATGCAGAAGGCCTTCAAGCCGGTCGATACGACGTCATTGTCGTCGGGCGGTCTCGCCAAGGCGGAGGGGGCGATTCGCATCGAGCACCAGCCGACGCCGACGCGGCCGCGTCGGCCGGCAGAGATTCCGGGGTCGCTGTCGGATCCCGCGACACCGCTGGTTGCGGGCGACGAGGGCGAAGACGTTGGCAACGGCAGCAAGGGCGAGATCACGTACGCCGGTGCCGCTCGCAGTGATGATGCCGACGAACTCGCCAAGCCCTTCGGCGGCGACCGTCAGGGCAAAGCCCCGGTCAGCGTCGTGATCCCGACGCTCAACGAGTCAAAGAACCTGGCCCGATGCCTCGACCACCTGACGTGGGCGGACGAGGTGGTCGTTGTCGACTCGGGCAGCCGCGACGACACCGCCGCCATTGCCGAGCGGTATGGGGCGAAGGTCATTCGATTTCACTGGAATCGTTCCTGGCCCAAGAAGAAGAACTGGGCGTTGCGCCACGCGCCGCTGGCGAACGATTGGGTGCTGATCGTCGATGCCGACGAGTGGATCATGCCGGAACTGGCACGTGAGGTGGATCAGGTGATCCGACAGAAGCCGAACCACGCGGGCTTTTACGTCAATCGCCGGTTCATCTTCATGGGCCGGTGGATCAAGCACTGCGGCTACTACCCGTCGTGGAACCTGCGCCTCATCCGTCGCGGTCAGGGCGAGTACGAGCGGCTCACGGACGTCGGCAACACCGGGTCGGGTGACAACGAGGTCCACGAGCACGTCGTCCCCAAAGGCCCGGTCGGATACCTGGAGCACGACATGCTCCACTTTGCGTTTCCGAACATCCACACGTTCATGGAAAAGCACAACCGCTACTCCAACTGGGAGGCGATCGTCCAGCTCCAGAACGAGCAGGCCAACGGTGAAGCCGACGGCGACGAGAGCACGGACAAGGCGATCGGCCTGGTGCTGTCGCGACGTCGGCGGCTCAAGAACATCTCTCGCCGCATGCCGTTCAGGCCGACGCTGCGGTTCCTGTACGCCTACGTCTTCCGCGGCGGCTTCCTGGACGGGAAGGCGGGCTACGTCTTTTGCCGACTGCTGGCCATCTACGAGTATCTCAGCGTGGCCAAGCACACCGAACTCGCCCAGGCACGCGACGACGCGGAGCAGGCTTTTGCGCTCAGCAAGGTTCCCCCGGCCCTGGGCCCGCCGACCGTCGTCTCTTCATCTGCACAACGATCATGACCGTTCCTGTCGCGTCTGAGATTCTCGATCCTCCTGCGTTCTCGCTCGTGGTGCCTTGCTACAACGAGGAGGAAGCCATCGTCGAGACGCTCGACGAGCTCAAGAGAGTCCTGATCGACGTCGGCCCCCACGAAGTGATCGTCGTCAACGACGGCAGCAGCGATCGCTCGGGCGACCTGCTCCAACAGGCGGCAGACAGCGGGGACTACCCGATGCTGACCGTCGTCAATCACGAGTTCAACCGTGGCTACGGCGCCGCCTTAAAGACCGGCATCAGAAACGCCTCGGCCGCCCTCGTCGCCATCACCGACGCCGACGGCACCTATCCGAACGAGCGGCTCGGAGAGCTGGTCGACCTCGCCGTCGCGGCAACGCTGGGACATGGTCGTCGGGGCGCGGACGATCAAGGACGAGGTGACGTACCCGCTGATTCGCAAGATCCCCAAGTGGTTCCTGATCCGCTGGGCCAGTTGGCTCAGCGGCCGGAAGATTCCGGACATGAACAGCGGCATGCGCGTGTTCCGTCGTGACGTGGCGATGAAGTTCATGCCCGTGTTGCCGGACACGTTCAGCTTCACGACGACCATCAGCGTCGCGATGCTGACGAACCGGTTCAACGTGCACTACGAGCCCATCGGCTACGCGGCCCGCGTCGGCAAGAGCAAGATCAAGCCGATCCGCGACACGCTGCGGTTCATCCAGCTCATCACGCGGACGGGCATGTACTTCGCCCCGCTGCCGGGTGCTGGGCCCGGTGATTCTGATCCTGCTGCTGGCCTTTGTGGCGAGCCTCGGCTACGACCTGTTCGTCCTTCAGGACGTGACGGACAAGACGGTCATTTTGCTCATGTTCTCCATGAACGTCACCATCTTCGGCCTGCTGGCCGACATGATCGACAAGAGGAATGCCGGATGAACCAGACCGCCGTCGATGAGCAAGTCGTGCGGGCCAAGCTGCCCCGTGAGGCAGAGCATCTCGATGCGCTGTCGCGGATGCGCGCGCTGGAAACGTACTACCAGTGGACGCTGTCGCTGGTCCGCCCGTGGCTCGGCAAGCGTGTCCTCGACGCCGGCTGTGGCACGGGCAACTTTCTGGAGAGCGTCAAGGATCACGTTGACCTGGCCCACGGCGTGGATCTGTCGCCGCAGAACCTCGAAGCATGCCGCGAGCGGTTTGCCGGCGTGTCGAACGTGACCGTCGCCCAGGCCGATCTCGATGCCGACGGGGCACAGCTCAAGGCGATGGATTTCGACACCGTCGTGAGCCTCGATGTCGTCGAGCACATCGAAGACGACGTCGCGATGCTGCGGAACCTGTTCGACGTCATTCGCCCGGGCGGCCACCTCCTGCTCAAGACGCCGGCCCACAAGTGGCTCTTCGGTGCGGTCGACGAAGCCAGCGAGCACTATCGCCGCTACGCCAAGGCGGAGCTTCGCGACAAGGCCAAGCAGGCCGGCTGGGAAATCGTGAAGCTGCGGTTCATGAACCTGTCGGGCGTCGCGCCTTACTACCTGAAGAGCAGGGTGCTCAAGAAGGAGTCGAACTTCAGCCGGACGTTCAAGCCGTGGCAACTCAAGGCGATCCGCGTGGCGGTGCCGGCCTTCAAGGCGGTGGATGCGGCGTCCTCGATCCTGACCGGCTTCAACGGCCCGGTCGTGGGGCAGTCGGTCGTGCTCATCGCCAAGAAGCCGGCATGAATGACGCGACGCTCGGCTACGAACCGGCCCCCAGCAAGCCACAACCTGGGACGAAGAAGAGCGGCTTCCGCTGGCTGCTCATCAGCGGCGTGAGCTTTTTCCTGCTGCTGGGCCTGACGATCTTCCTGACCGAAATCGTCAAGCTGCCCGAAGAAGCCTCCTACGGCATCGGGATCGTGGTCGTGATGGTCACGAACTTCCTGTTCTGCCGGTACTACATCTTCGAGGCCCAGGACCAGCCGTTCCTCAAGCAACTCGGCGGCTTCCTGGCCGGCACGATCGTCTTTCGGCCGCTGGAGTACCTCGCGTTTCTGGGCCTGCACACGGGGCTCGGCGTCGACTACCGACTGACGGTCGGCATCGTGTCGGTCGCTGCGCTGGTGGCGAAGTTCTTCGCGTACAAACGCCTCGTCTTCCGCCGAACTTAGGTGTGGCCGACGCAGGTCTCGTCTACAACACGTGCGACATGCACGGCGTCCGTCTGCTACGGGTCGGCGGCATGGCGGCTCAGTGGGGCCATCGGCCACAGCATGGCCTGCTCTGGCTTCGCGATCGCCTGCTCGGAGGCCGAGCCATCGATCGTGGCCTGCCTTGGATCAGCTACCCGTGTATCAAGTTCTTCCGCGAGGCCCTGCGGCCTGACCACCGCGTCTTCGAGTGGGGCGTCGGCGGGTCGACCGTCTTCTTCGCGGGCCTCGGCTGTCAGGTCTCCACTGTCGAGAGCAGCCGGCACTGGGGCGACGTCACCATGAAGCGCCTTCGTGACGAGGGCACTGCCGACCGGGTCGATCTGCGGGTCCGTGAGAAGGAAGATGCCGAATCCGACGACGACTACGCCCAACGTTTCGCAGGCGAAGTCAAAGAGGGTGGGCCATGGGACGTGGTCTTCGTCGATGGCGAAGAAAGCGGCCGGCTCGGCAGGGTCGCGTGTGTCGAAGAGCGCGCGCGGTCCGACCTCTCGCCCGACGCGATGATCGTGCTCGACGACGCGTCGCGCGAGCAGTACGAGGCGGCGGTGCCGAAGCTGCTCGACGGATGGTCACGCACCAAGTTCGTGGGCTTCGGCCCGGCCCGGCCCGGGGTGACGCAGACCGATGTCTATCGGCGACCGTCGTAGCGTGCCCACGCGACATGCGTATCACCATCGCCACAGGACCTTTCTGGAGCCCGCCACCGTCGCCGGGCGGGGCGGTGGAGCGGCGATGGTTCCACGTTGCTATTGCTTTCGCCCGGGCAGGCCACGACGTCAACTTCCTCAGCCGCCGGCACGACGAGAGCGTGCTTCCCGAAGAAACGATCGATGGCGTTCGGCACGTTCGGCGGACGTCGATGAAGAGCGCCGGCTCGCTCAAGGTCGATCTCGTCAAAGACGCCCTTTACTCGCTGCGAATCACGGCCATGCTGCCGCGGGCGGACGTGCTGGTGACCAACGCGTTCTGGCTTCCGGTCTTTGCGGGCTTCCGTCGTCGTTCACGCGGGCGGATCGTGGTCAATGTGGCGCGGGCGCCGAAGGGACAGCTCGGGCTCTACAAGCTGGCCGATCGGCTCGTGGCCCCGTCCGAGGCCGTCGCGGCGATGATTCGCCAGCAGGTGCCGACGATGACGGACAAGGTGCGAACCGTGCCAAACCCGATCGACACGAGTGTCTTTCGGCAACTCCCCCGACAGGAACCGGCCGAGCCGACGGTGGTCTACACGGGCCGTATCCATCCGGAAAAGGGCTTGGATTTACTTGCCAAGGCCCATTCTCAACTGAGGAAACGGCATCCGTCGCTCACGACCCGACTCATCGGTGCCTGGCAGACCGCCGACGGAGGCGGGGGCGACGCCTACCGGCAACAGCTACGCGACCTCGGCGGCGAGGGTCTTGTCTTGCAGGACCCGATCTACGACCGCGATGCACTGGCCGATGCCATCAGAAAGGGCACCGTCTATTGCTACCCGTCGGTCGCGGAGCGGGGCGAAAGCTTCGGCTGTGCGCCCCTCGAGGCCATGGGTTGCGGGATGCCGACCGTCGTGAGTGCCTTGGAGGCCTTCGGCGACTACGCGAAGCACGACGACAACGCGGTCGTCTTCGACCACAGAGACGCCGACGCCGCGACACGGCTCGCCGAATCAATCGACGGCCTGCTGACGGACGACGAGCGTCGCCATCGCCTCGGCGATGCGGCCGCTGTGACGGCCACCGAGTACTCCTTCGACGCAGTTGCCCAGACCTATCTGACCGAGTTCGAGACGCTCATCGGGCAAAACGGCTAGCGACCAACACCGCCACCACCTACCTTCGCCCCGTGGCCGACGCGTACCTCAAGTTCAAGCAGGCCGTCTCGGCCGTCGTGCCCAAGTCGCTCGTCCGGGCGGTTGTGAGCCGGATGCCTGACAAGACGGTGACCCGCGCGGTCCCGCACGTCGACGGCCAGCTCGCCTTCGGCCTGCGTCGGCACCACTGGTTGATGAGCGATCGCTGCTTCGAAGGCCACGGCACGACGCTGGGCCTCTTCAAGTACCTCGCCCGCGACGGCGACATCTTCTACGACGTCGGCGGGAACATTGGCTACTACGCCCGTTGGTCGCTGGCGAACCTGCCGATCAAGAAGCTCATCGCCTTCGAGCCGATGGCCGCCAACCTGACCCTGCTCCGGCAGAACCAGTCGCTCGCCAAGCGATCGGCCGACTTCGAGGTCTTGCCGATCGCCCTGAGCGATCGCGACGGTTCGACGGAGCTGCAGACCGACGATCAAAGCGACGGCTCTGCCGCCTTGAGCCGCGTCACGGGCGGGGCGGCGAGCGACGCACGGGCGCAGCGTGGTCTTGCGCCGCTGGTCGAGACGGTCGACGAGCGTCGGCTCGACGCGCTCTTGTTCGAAGAATCGGACGTCCAGTTGCCGCCGCCGTCGTTGATCAAGGTGGATACGGAAGGGGCCGAGCACCTCGTCCTCGGCGGAGCGACCCGCACGCTGCGCGAATTTCGCCCGCGCCTGATCCTCGCGACGCACGGCACCGAGCGGGGCAACGAGATGTTGCAGACGCTCCATGAGGCGGATTACGCCGTCGCCGGCTGGTGTCGCGGCGAGGGTGGCCCTGTCTGGCGTCGGCTGTCGCCCGGAGACGCGGGACAGATGGCGGACAACAACTGCTGCGCGGCCCCGGATGCTGAAGATCTGGAGGAAACGCCTCCGGTCCTCGAGCTGGGCGTCGGCGGCTGAAGCGACCTGAGTCGCCTCGCCCAACTGGTCAGGAGCTGGCGATCTGCTGGTACAGCGTCCGGTACTGCTTCATGATCAGGCGGCGCGTCGAGGTGTTCCAGAACGTACTGCCGACCTTGCGTCGCACGGCGGCGCAGATCGTCGGCGTCGGCAAGTGCATTCATGATGCCTTCCGCAAAGGCCTGTGGGCTCATGCCGACAATGTGCCCGCCGTTGGCCTCCAGGACCGGCCAGATGTCGGTGCCCTTTGTCGTCACGATCGGGGTGCCGCAGCCCATGGCCTCGATGAGCACGAGGCCGAAGTTCTCCTGGCGGGTCGCGAGCGTGAAGAGGTCCGCCGCGGCATAGAGAGACCATTTCAGCGTGCCGCCGACCGAAGCGACGAAGCGGACGTCGCCACGGGGTCCGCCGTCGAGCCCGAGCTGCTTCGCAAGCTGCTTGGCCTGACGCGCGTACTCCCCGTCGTCCTGACCGGCGACGACCAGCGTGGCGGGTTTGCCCGCGTCACCGAGAAGCCCGACCGCCTCGATGAGCTCGTTCAGGCCCTTCTTCTGGTGGATTCGGCTGAGAAACAGCAGCACCGGACGATTCGCCGGATGATCCTTCAAGAAGGCTTGCCGCGCAGGCGTCGGGTCGACTCCGTTCGCGAAGCCGGACGTGTCCACGCCGCAGCGGCAGCACATGCACAGGCCCGTCGAAGCCCGCCCCACGAAGTCGCGGCTCTGTCTGATTCGCCTCTCCCTCGGCCGTGCAGTGCCACGCGGCGGCGTTGCGGACGAGTTCTTTGCCGATCGTCTTGAGAAACAATCGCTTTTTCAGGCTGCCCTGCCGCATCGACCAGTCGTTGAGCATCCCGTGGGCCGACACGACGAACGGCTTTCCGGCCTGCCGGGCGATGCGGGCGACGGCCAGGTTGTCCGGCATCCAGACGCCGTGAAGGTGGACGACGTCGCAGCGACCCGCGATGTTCCGAAGGTGCTCGATCTGCGCGTCGTCGAACGGGCGAAGCGTCGCCATCGGCCAGTCGCGTCTGACACGGCCGACGACGCTCACGCCAGGCCGATCAGCCGTCGCCTGGCTGCCCGGAACCCACTCGGGCGGAAGGTCGACGGCGTCCGTGACGACCAGTTCGACGCGCGTCTCCCCGTCCGGCAGGGCACCGCACCAATCGATGACCGCCCGCTGCACACCACCCCCGGCCAGCGCGACGTCTCGAAGATAATGCATGACCCGCAGCGGCCGGTCGTCGCTCCGGGTCATGTCGGCAACCTATGTTTCGCTTCCGTCGGCCGCCAGCGAATCGGGCCGGGTCCATCCGACGCCCGGTCCTGCCGATGTGCACGATGCCGCATGCCCCTCTACCCGCGCTTCGACGAATGAAGGTCCTCATCCCGGATAGGCCGCTTCGCATCGACCTCGTCCAGCCGTCGCTGGCGAAGTATCGCGTGCCGCCGTTCCGCGAGTTGGCGCAGCGGCAGAACGTCGATCTGCACCTCTGGTACGGCGAAAACCCGCGACTACCCAACGCGAAACCCGAAGGTTTCGCCGCCTCGCCGGCGGAGCTGAAAAAGGTGCGGCTCGGGCCGAGACGAGTCAGTTATCAGCCGGACCAGTGGCGACTCGCCGGACCCTCGGCGACTCCCAGTCGCGATCGTGTCCTGATGATGTTGTGGGACGTCCAGTTCGCGACGCTCGTGCCCGCGTTGCTCCGCGCCCGCCGCAACGGCATCGCGACGGTGCTGTGGGGCCACGGCTTTGGCAAGCAAGAGTCACCGCTTCGCCGATCGATCCGCGACCGCGTCGGCAAGATGGCCGATGCGGTGCTCGTCTACGACGAATGGGTCGCCGACGGCCTGAGGTCGCGCGGGTTCGACCCGGATCGCCTCTTCGTCGCGCACAACACGATCGACGTCGACGACATGCACGCCCGAGCTCGGGCGGTGACGGCGGAGCAGGTGCAGGCGTTCCGAACTCGCACCGGCCTTGGCGAAGACAAGATGCTCTTCCTCGTCAGCCGGGCCAATCCGGAGCGGCGGGGCGATCTTCTGCTCCAAGCCGCGGCAAAGCTGAGGCGTGAGGGGCACCCCGGCCTCCGCGTCGCCCTCGTCGGCAAGGGATGGGCGGAACTGGTCGCGGATGACGTGGCGTCGCTCGGCCTCGAAGAGGCCGTCGTGACACCCGGGCCGATTTACGACGATGCCGAACTCGCACTCTGGTTTGCCGCGTCGACCGCGGTGGTGCTGCCCGAGGAAGCCGGCCTGGCTGTGGTCCACGCGATGGCCAACGGCAAGCCCGTCGTCACCCACGACGCCCTGAAGGTCCACGCGCCCGAAGGCCGCAACGTCCGTCACGACGAAACCGGCTTGCTCTACCAGCGCGGCAGTGTCGACGACCTGGCCCGGCAGCTCGGCAGGTTGTTGAGCGACGACGCCCTGACCCAACGCCTCGGTCAGGCCGCGTCGAAGGATGTTCAGACGCGGCTGTCGATTCCGAACATGATCAACGGCCACGTCGCGGCGGCAGTGGCAGCACGCCAGCACCGAGACGCCCGCATGTAACGATTCAGTGGAGGGCAGGTACAAAAAGAAGACACCGCCCGTGAGGGTCGGTGTCTTCCGGAGGGGAGAAAATGCGCCGTCGTGGCTCTCGCGGGGTCAGTTGCCCGTGGAGCCGTTTTATCTTGCCCAAGTTATCATACGCGACGTGGTTGGGCTGTCAATCAACATTGATGATGTGATGATTATCGGGTTTGCCTCGTGTGAATCTTGAATCACCTTCGGATTTTGTTGTTCGCGGGTCGGCGTCGGGTGCGACGGTCTTCCTCAAAGAAGCATCGGCTCAGGCCTCGCGTTCTCGCCAGGACTACTACGCCCCAAGTTCACAAGAGTTTCACGAATCGTTCATGTCTCAGGACATCACCGACTGTTGCCGAGCGGCATCATCCGGCACGTTCAGACGGCATGGCACGCCCTGAGAAGCCCTGAAGCGGGTTCCTGACCTGACGCATGCCTGTTGAAGGGAGGGCGGCCATGTCACTGGCCGCCATCGCTCCGGTTCTCGCCGCCTCCGCAGATCTTGCCCTCGTCCGGCTGATCCGCGGGGCGATTGCCGAGCCGATCGACTACGAACGCTCCGCTGCGCCCACCACGTCGCGGACTTCGCCCTATCGCCCCGGCGAGGCGGGCGGCGTTTCTTCCATTACGAAAACCTCCTGCGCTTGCCCGGCCGAACCGGCAGACATCGTCAAGGTCGACGTAGCCAGCGAGACGACTCCCGAGCCGGAACCCGTCGGACCCACGACAACTCCCGCCATGGGTCCGCTGCCGGCCCCGTGGCAGCTTTTACTCCGGGAACAGGTCTGGAATCGCCCCGTCGAAGCCCCGCCCGCATTGACCGTGAAGCACGTTCACGCCTACCCATCCGGGCCCGTCGCCGCCCGCGGGCAGTTGATCGATGCCTTCCTCTAGCAGCGCCTGCGGCAGCGTGACGCGGCGGCTGACAGTTTCTGACGCGGTGTCGCCGGTTGAGCCGAGTAAGCTATCTCGACTTATGTGTCGGCGGCCACCTCTTGCCAACAGCGACCGCGGCCCCTTCTCCGGCGTGACCGGTCCGACATCAGGCCCTTCAAAGAGGGGGCTTTCTTGAAGCGCATCAAGGTTGCAGGCGTCAGCTACAAAACCGCTGATCTCGACGTGCGGGAGGCGTTGGCGGTGCCGAGGTCGAAGCTAATCGAAAGGCTCCAATCGATCGCCGGCGGCACGGGTTGTGACGAGGTGGTCGTCCTCAGCACCTGCAACCGCGTCGAGGTCTACGTCGCAGGCGAGTCGGCCGATCCGACCGAGGCATTGCTCGACGGGCATCAGGTTGACGAGGCGTGTGTCTACCGACGCGACGGGGCCGAGGCCGTCCGGCATCTGTTCCGCGTCGCGGCGTCACTCGATTCGATGGTGCCGGGAGAAGCCCAGATCCTGGGCCAGGTCCGACACGCGTACGAAGCGGCCCGCGGCGAGGGATTGGCCGGTCAGCGGCTGCACGGCCTGTTCCAGCGGGCGATCAAGGTCGGCCGAGAGGTGCGAACGGACACCGGCCTGGCCGCGATTCGCCGCGGAATCGCCGAGACGGCCGCGGGGCATGCCGAGCAAGTCCTCGGCTCGCTGGGCGGAAAGACGCTCCTGTGCGTCGGCACGGGCAAGATGAACCGCCTGCTGCTTCGCCACCTGCACGCCCGTCCGCCCGGACGTCGGCCGGGCAAGATCCACGTCGTTGGTCGCGATCCGGTCAAGGCGACCGATCTCGCCGAAACCTTCGGCGGCACCGGGGCGAGTTTGGCGACGATGCCTGAAGCGCTGGCGGAAGCCGATCTGGTCGTCTGTGGCACCGGCAGCCTGAGGCCGATCGTGTCGAAGGCGATGCTCGCCGCCGCGACTTCCGATCGCCCGGACCGGCCGATCTTCGTGATCGACGTCGCCATGCCGCGAGACGTCGAGCCGGGTGCGGGTGCGTTGCCGGGCGTGCATTTGTACGACCTCGACGACTCTGCGGTCCGCCGCCGAGGACTCGACCTCGGGCCAGCGTGACCTGCTCGCCGCGGCCGAGGCGTTGGTCGAGGCGAACGTGGCCCGCTTCGTCGCCTGGCACCACAGCCGCCAAGTCGGCCCGACGATCGACCGCCTCTACAAGCAAGGCCAAGCCGCCGCGGACAAGGAACTGATGCGGTTCAAGGGGAAACTGCCCGCAGACCTGAGCCGTCGCCGACCGCGAACACCTCGCCGCCGCCGGTGAGGAGTTGGCGCGTCGGCTGGTGAACAAGCTCTTGCACGCTCCGGTGTCGTCGTTGCGTGACATGCCCGACCCCGAACGTCACGCGACGTACAAGCACGCGGTGGAAAAGCTCTTCCGCCTCGACGACAAGTGACGCTGCGACCGCACGCCCGCACGGCCGAGCCTCGTCGCGATACTCTTCTGGCGTGACTGCGGGTTTGCTGGCGACACTCTTCGGCTTGCTGTTCGTCGCGGGCCTGCTGGTCAGTGCGGTCGCGACGCGTTGGATGATCGGATTCGCGCCGAAGATCGGCCTCGTCGACAACCCGGGCCATCGCAAGATCCACCACATCCCCAAACCCCTCGGCGGGGGCACCGGGATCTTCCTCGGCGTGGCGGTGCCGATGCTCGTTGGAGCCGGATTGAATCTGCTCCTGCTGATCGACGATATCGACTTTCGGCCGGAAGGTGCCACCCTGCTTCACCTTCTTGATGGTGCCGCAGAACAAACGCCGCTTGTTCTTACCTTCCTCGCCGTCGGCTTTGGGATGTTCCTTCTGGGCCTCGTCGACGACCGCCGTCCGCTCGGGCCGTTCGTCAAGCTGGGTGTGCAGCTCGGCCTCACGGTCGCACTCGTGCTGCCGTTTCCGGAGATGCGGCTGCTGACCGTCCTGGGCCTCGTGCCGAGCGTGATCGTGACGACGCTCTGGATCGCCGGCGTGACCAATGCCCTCAACTTCCTCGACAACATGGACGGCCTCGCCGGCGGCGTCGCGGCGATCTGCGGCCTGGTGCTGATGGCGACAAGCGTGCTGGCCGGGCAGGTCTTCGTGCCGGCGACGCTGGCGTTGTTCGTCGGGGCATGCGTCGGTTTCCTCGTCTTCAACTTCCCGCCGGCCAAGATCTTCATGGGCGACTCCGGCTCGCTCTTCGTCGGCCTGGTGCTGGGCGTGATGACGGTGCGGACGACCTACGTCGCCCCCGGAACCGACTTCGAGACGCTCGGCGGCGGGTGGTATGGCGTCTTTGCGCCGCTCATCGTCCTGGCGGTGCCGCTGTACGACATGACGGTCGTCAGCGTCATCCGCATCAGCCGCGGCAAGAGCCCGTTCGTCGGCGACACGAACCACTTCAGCCATCGACTGGTCCGCCTCGGCATGACCAAGCGGACGGCAGTGCTGTGCATCTGGCTCATCACCGCCGCGACCGGTATGGCCGCGTTGCTGTTGCCGCTGGTCGACACGCCACTGGCGGCGTGGCTGATCGCGGTGCAGACGCTGCTCATCCTGGGCATCATCCTTCTGCTCGAGCGTGGCGGCTCGGCTACGGCACCGGAAGAAGCCCGGTAGAGTCCCCGCACGTGAACGCCGACGTGTCCCCTAAGTCGCAACCGCTGGACGTGCTGACGCGGCTCGCGTTCGTACTCGCGGCCGCATTGGCGGCGGGGCGGGCGATGACGTTGCTGTACCTGCGCGACGTGACGCCGATCCTGCCGCTGGCGCCGGGCGAGCCGTTGCCGCCGCGTTTTGCCGGTCCAGGGGTTCGGGTGGTGCTCGACAGCCTCTGCTTCGTGCCGCTGCTGTTGGTGCTGCTGAGGCGTGCGCTGGATGCCACGTATCGGCCGCCGATTTTCGCCGGCTTGGTCTTCATGGCAGGGCTGTCAATCTGGATGATGGCCAGCACGCTCTGGGCGGAGGATCAGTTTGCAGCGTCGCTCGAGGCCTCCACGTGGCTCGCCGCCACAGCCCTCGCGCTGGGCCATCGCTGCGACGACCCGCGGCTGGGCCGACGTCCGGCTCGGCCTCGGTCTTGCCGCGGGCGTTCTGGCGGCCAACATCATCGCCGGGCTCTTCTTACCTGGCGATCGACCTGCCGGACACGCGTCGCCTTCGTCGAGCGAGACATCGACGGCCTGCTCAGGTCGCGGAACCTGGAGCCCGGCTCATTCGCCGCCGAGCAATTTCTGGGCCGACTGACCCGCGGCGAGTTCACCGGCTTCACCGCGTCGCTCAACAGCTATGCCGCGACGATCGCGTCGCTCATGATCTTGAGCGTCGGCATCGCGTGGTCGTCGCTGCGAAACGGCTGCCCGCCGTGGCGGCACGGGCTTGCCGTCGGCGGCCTCGCCGCTGCGGGTTGCGTCGTCGCGATGGCAGGAGTCTCGGCAGGCGAGTGGACTTGGTGGCTCGTCGGCGGCGGAACGGTGTTGGCTGCCGCGGGCGTCGCCGTGGCGATGACGCGGGATCCGACGAAGCTGCCGACGCTGGTCCTGCTGCTGATGCCGACCGCCGCCTTCTTGCTCTGGCGAACCCAAGGCCGAGCCGCCATCGCCGCGGCCGTGCTGGCAACCCTCGGCCTCGCCGTCGCCTGGCTCGTCCGAAACAGGCTGCCACGTTGGGCAGGCCCGGCCCTCGTCGGGGCGATCTTGCTCGGCACGGGGCTCGTCTTTGCGTACGGGGCGACGACCGGCTCAATGCCGCACGTGTCCCTGCAGTTCCGCCTCTACTACTGGCTCGGCACGATGGGCGTCGTCGGTGATTCACCGCTGATCGGCATCGGCTTCGCAAACTTCGGCGACGCGTACCTGCTGCATCGCTGTCGCGGGGGCTGCCGAGGAGGTGAAGGACCCGCACAACCTGCCGTTGCGGCTGCTCGCCGAACTCGGCATCGTCGGCTTCGCCCTCGGCATCGGCTGGCTTCTCATGCTCGCCAAGGACCTGACGCGACCGGCCGGCGATGCCGATTCAACGAAGACAACCGCCCGCGGCGCCCTCTGGCCCGCGGCCATCGCGGCTTCCGTTCCGGCCGTGGCGACGATCGACTTCGCGGCAGACACGGGGCACGTCGTCATCGAGTGCATGCAGGCGGCGGTTTCGGCGCTGGCGGTCATCGCGGTTGCCATCGTCGTCACCGCCAGAAGTGCGGAGCTGGACGACGCGGACGACTCGCCCGCACCTTCGCCGTCGCCGCGGGCTCGGCGGCGATGGCGATGCTGCTGATTCACGCGATGGTCGACATCGTGCTTTTCTCACCGGCCGTGCTTTTCGGGGCGGTCCTGGTCGCTGGGACGCTGCTGGGCACCCGCAAGTCGACCGGCAGCAACCGACTGCTCTGGCCGGCAGCGGTCGTGTATGTCGTTGCAGTCGCGGTCTTCGTGGGCGGTTTCGCGGTGCCGATGGTCCGGGCCGAGCTGGCGGCGGGGGACGGTGACGAGCACGTCCAGCGGGGCGACTTCGAGCAGGCACAGGAAGCTTTTTGGCAGGCCTCGCAGCGGTCGCCCGTCGCGAACGCGGATTATCTGGACCGCCGGGCGCGGGCGTTCATGTTCGCCGGCGAGACATCGCTTGGCGGCCGCGTCATGGCAGGAGGCGGGCGATATTGATGGTGACACCGCGAAGTACGACCTGATCCTTGCCAGCCTCGCCGAGTCGGAGGGCGACGAGGAGGCGGCCGTTGGGCATCTACGTGCTGCGGTCGCCAAGAGCCCGACCGAGATCCGCTATCGCCTTCGCCTGGCCGAGGCATTGGGCGACGATCCGGCCGCAGTCGAGCAGATCGAGGAGGCCCTCCGGCTCAACGACGCCTTCGCCCCCGACGAGCCCGAGCGACTGTCATCTGACGAGGTCGAGGCACTTCGGAACCGGCTTGCGTTGCCGGCCGCGCCCTGACGCGCCTACTCTCCCCGCCCGACTCGTCCGCACGAACCCGAACCTCAGACAAAGATGGCCTACAAGTTCAAGCCCCGCAAGAGCGTCCTGCAGCGCTTCAAGGTCACCTCGACCGGCAAGCTCAAGCACCAGCGCACGCTCCGCCGGCACCTTTTGAGCGGCCGGAGCGGCGATAAGAAGCGGGCGTTGTGCCGTCCCGACGTGCTTGTCGAGGGCCACAGCAAGCCGCTGCGGGTCGCCATGGGCGTCGCCGGTAAGAACCCGGCTCGAATCGCGCACATCCGTCGCATGAAGGCCGCCCAGGCGGCCAAGGCGATGTCGGCCGACGCTTAAGCGTCGCCACTTTCTCTTCCAAGCTGCCGGCGTGTCGCCGGCACGGCCAAGCCCGCGACGTTGCGTCGCGACGTGCCTCTGGACCCCTAGACACCCTTTTTCAACAGACCCATGCCACGCATCACCGGCGGCCCGAAGCAGGCCCGCAAGCGTAAAAAGATCCTGAAGCTCGCCCGCGGCTATGTCGGCCCGCGCAGCAAGAACTACCGCGCCGCCAAGGACGCCATCCGCCGCGCCGGTGCCTACGCCACCGCCCACCGCAAGCAGAAGAAGCGGCTCTACCGCCAACTCTGGATCACGCGTGTCTCGGCGGCGCTGCGTCCGCACGGCATCAGCTACAGCCGATTCATTCCGGCGCTGCAGCTGGCGGGCATTGATCTGAACCGCAAGATGCTCAGCGAAATTGCGATTGCCGACCCGGACGGGTTCAAGGCGATCGTCGAACTGGCCAGGCCTCACGTGTTCGTCATCCAGCCAGTCGAGGCTGATTCGAAGCCTGCCGCCGCCTGAGTCGCGGCATCGCGCGAACCTGCCGGCCCCGCCGACCGTCTGATTGGCCGGTGGGCGAATGGCTTGTTCGCAGGGACGTGGTAGGCTGATCGCCTGGAGAATGCCGTCGATCGGGTCCGATTAGTCGGGCCCACTGACGCGCCGGGATGTGCGACCATTGCAACTTGCCGACGTTGGACGTGTGGCAGATGTAACGAGCGACGCACGGGCGAACCATCGGGCCGCGGGAGACATGTCTACGACCCCTCTTACCCAGCAACCGCTTTCCGAAGCGACGAACGCGCAGACAGGTCTGCCGTCTGACCGCAAAGGTTGGCTTGGTCTGTCGCAGACGACCTGGATCTGCATCGGCAGCGTCGGCTTTTTGATGGTTCTGCTCTACTGGCGGAACCTTGATCGCCTGTGGGACAAGACCAACCCGATCAACGGCCAAGCCGCGGGCAACTGGTCCCACTCGGTGCTGGTGCCGGTGATCGGCTTGGCGTACCTGTGGCTCAATCGTGAGGGCCTGCGGGCGGCGAAGGACGAGCCGGTGATGCCGACGACCCGGCTGCCATGGCTGTTGGGCGGCGGCGTGATTGCGGCGTTTCTGGCGGCGGGTGCCTGGCTGTTTGGCCGGGCCGCGGGTGGTTTGACTGATGTCTTGCCGATGCTGCTGCCTGCCGCGGGCGTCCTGCTCGGCCTGGCGGCTTGCGAGGCGATCTACACGTTCGCGACACGGGGCGCTCGGAAGCTTCGGCATCATCCGGTTCGGCAGGCGGCGGGACGTTCCTGCTCGGCGGCATCGCCGGGGTCATTATGGTGCGGGCCGGTATGTTGGATGGCGTTGTCGGATCGACCGTCGCCGGCTACATGGGGCCGCTGTTTTACGCGACGGCCTTCCTTGGCTTGCTGACACTCTTGCTCGACTGGGGCCTGGGCTGCCTCGTCGCGGGCATCCTGCTCAGCGGCTACGGCATCTGGCCCGGGCAGAACGACTATCTGAAGGACCTGGGCATGGTCCTGGCGACCTTCGGGGCCGTGCTGACGCTCGCCGGCTGGGGCGTCATGCGATATGCGTGGTTCCCGATCGCGTTCCTCGTGTTTGCCATCCCGTGGCCCGAGCTGGTTTACAGCAAGGTCGCGTTGCCTCTGCAGTTCCTGGCGGCGAGGGTGGCGGTCGTCGTGATGAACCTCGCCCAGGTGGAGACTTACGTCGAGGGCACGAAGATCATCATCTCGAAAGCGGGCGGTGAGGAGCGGGTGTTGAATGTGGCCGAGGCGTGTGCCGGAATGCGGTCGCTGATGACCTTCCTGACCGCCGGCGGTGCGATTGCATTCCTCTTCGGCGAGAGGCCGATGTGGCAACGCTTTGTCATCGTCGCCAGTGCCGTCCCGATCGCGGTCGGCATGAACGTCGCCCGCGTCAGCGGCCAAGGGCTGCTCGACGTGTACGTGAGCGAGGACTTCTCGAGCGGCTTTGCCCACTACTTCGCGGGCCTCGTGATGTTGATCCCGGCGTTCTTCTTGCTGCTGGGCGTCGTTTGGGTAGTCGACAACACTCTTCGTCGACGAGGAAGACGAACCCGACGTCGCCGAACCTGCCGGAGCATCTAGCCCCACCCCGGCCGGGGCTTGAGCGTCGACTTCTTGTGGAGATTCATGTGAGTGCCTTTACCCCTGCGTACCAGTCGCCCCAAACGCCTGCCTCCGGCATGTCGCCCGCCGCAAAGCGTCGGCTGCGACTCAAGGCCTTGACCGCGGTCGCGGCCATCCTGGCCGTCGCCGCCGTCGGGCTCAATGCGGCGGTGCCGACGTTGAAGCTCAACTTCCGCAAGCAGGCGGTCGATCCTCGGTCGTCGATCTTCGGCATCCCGACGCGGATGGGCCCGTGGGTCATGATCGCGGACCACAAGATGCCCGACGAGGTCGTCGAGGAACTCGGCACGGAGCAATATGTCCAGCGGCAGTACATCGATCTTCGCCGGGCCGACCCGGATCTTGTGGCCGAGTACGAAGCGGCCGACGTGAAGTCGGAGCAGTTGATGCGGCGTCTTGCCCACAGCGCCGCCGAGCGTGGCGGGACGAACGGCATGTACCTGCACGTCGCGTACTACACGGGCAGCGTCGACACCGTGCCGCACATTCCAGATCGCTGCATGCTCGGCAACGGCTTTGACATGATCGCGCGACGGACACGATCACACTGAACCTGCCCGCGGGCGAGGGCCTCGCCACCAAGCCGATGCCCGTGAGCTTCGGTGCGTTCCAGGAGTCGACGGGCGGCGTGGGGTCGAGCAGGCCTGTGAACCGGGTGGCGTACTTCTTCCACGTCAACGGCGACTACGAGCACGATGCCATCACCGGCGTGCGGAAGCGTCTGCAGAACCTGTTCGAAACGCACGCCTACTTCGCCAAGATCGAGATCGGCACGTTCGGCCCCGAGGGCGACGTCGGCCAGGAGCGGGCGTTGGAAGACATGGAAGACTTCTTGGGCCAGGCACTTCCGGAGATCGAGATGATTCTGCCGGATTGGGATGCCGTCATGGCCGATCAGGCCGGTTAAGCTTGTTGTGCCGGCAGGTCCGTCTGACCGCGACGGACGCCGGCTTCGAATTCCACCACCCGCGCACCACGCACTCGCCACCACCTGCCGAACATGGCCAGAAAACGGCTTAACACGAACCTGCTCATCGCCCTCACCGCCGCCATCGCCGTGGCGGCGCTGGCGTTGTATTTGGGAGCCCGGTACTACGCAGACAGCCCGGAGCGTGCGGTCCGCCGTGCGCAGGATTACGAAGCGGCCGGCAAGTACCGCGCCGCCGCGGGTCAGTGGGGCAAGGCCTACCGCGCGACCCGCGAGCCCGAGTATGGGCTGCAAGTCGTGGACATCATGGCCCGCCTGACCGGCGACGACGAGAAGGGCGACGACAATCTGAAGCAGATGGGGCAGATCCTCAATCAGCTGGTCACCGACAACCCTGACAATCAGGAGGTCCAGCGTCGCACGATGCGGCACTACGTCTCGGCGCCCGGCTTCCTCAGCCAGCGTTCCACCCCTGCCACCAAGCAGGTTCGCGACGCGGCCCAGCGGCTCCTCGAGATCGACGAGGGCGACACGGAAGCCGCCATCTACTTCGACGCGACGACGCTCGATTTGTCGAATGTTCCAAGCGAGGGCCTCTCGGACGAAGAAGTCGTCGCCGCCCGTGAGCGTCTGTCACAGACCGTCGCCACGTCGCCCGTCGACGGCACGGGCATTTCCGCTCTACGTGCCGATCTTCCGCGTCGCATGAGCGGAATGACGGCCGACGAGGACGTCATGGCGGAGATGGATGCCTTCACCGCCGCCGTACAGGCCGCAGTCGATGCAATCGACAACGACTTCACCCCTCGGGAGGGGATGCCCACCGACGACGCCGACGCCTACGTGGCCGCTGGTCAGGGCCTGGAAGCCTCCGCCGCAATGGCCGATCGGACGGCACAGATAGCGATCGTTCGCTCGGCACGCGATGCCGACGAAGAGGCCGATCCCGTCGCCGCACGTCAAGCGGGCATCGAAGCATCGACATCGCTTCGTGAAGCCGCGATGGAGCAATACCGCAAGGCCATCGCCGCATTGGAGGGAGACCGCGAGATGCGGGCAAAGGCATTCGTCCTGGCCCACTTCGCGCTGGCGGACGTGCAGCGTCGGCAAAGCGACATCGCGGGGGCGACGGAGACGCTGAAATATGCGTACGAGCAACGCCCTTGGGACGTCCGCGTCGCCAAGTCCTACGCAGACCTCCTTCGCGACATCAATCAGCCCGCGGAGGCCCGCAAGGTGCTTGAAGCGGCGGACGCGCGGGCAAAGGAACCGCTGCCGGAACTCAACGGCTACGAAGGCGCAGCCGCCCGGCTTCAGCGGGCGTTTGTCGGCCTGTACCTCGCCGAGGCCGCTTTAGCGGAGCGTCGGGCGATCCGGGTCGCGGGCACGACCACGTCGGCCGAGCAGCGCGATCTGCTCGAGCTCGCCGAGCGGGCATTCGATGAGTACAACCAGAAGGCTGCGCTGCTGACTCTGAACCGGACCTTCGGCGTTGACAAGATCGAGGGCCTGATCCAGGTCGCCCGCGGCGAGACGTTCGCCGGCATGGACACGCTGGAGCGCGGCCTGCGGGATCTCGAACAGATCGACAACGCTTTCAGCCGACGCGAGCGGACGTCGATGCTTCGCCTCCTGGCGGACATCAACCGAGAAGCCGGCCAGTCCGGTGGCGAGACGGAGTACCTGTCGCGTGCGTTCAACCTGCAAGGCAACGTCAACGACGGCCTGCGACTGGCGGAGCTGTACCGACTCTCGGGGCAGGACTCCCTCGCGCAGGATGTTCTTGACCGTCTGGAACCGATTCGTGCGTCGCTGCCGTCCGGTGTTCAAGGGCAGCTCGATGCGTTGAGCGCGTTGGTCGACACCGGTGGCCGTGCAGAGGCCGTGGCGGCACTTCCGGAAGAGACCCGAACACAGAAGCTCGCCAAGATCAACGCAGCGAGCCGGGCCGGCGTGGCGGATGTGGCGTTGCGGCTGACCGAAGAGGTCTTGGCCGAGACACCCGAAGACGCCACGGTCGGGCGGGTGCTCGCCCAGCTGTACGCTCGCGCCGGTCGCAACGATGACGCTTTGGAGGTCGCCAGACGGTTCCCCGAAGACGACTTCATGAAGAGGCTCGTCCGGGCGATGGATGGTTCGGTGACGGACATCGGCGAGACGATCGAAGACCCCGCCCAGCGCAAGCTCTACGAGGCGCAGGTCGCCGAACGAGACGGCCAGCCGGAAGTAGCGGTCAGCCTTGCGGGCGAGGCCCGCCAGGCCGTCGCCGAGGGTGCGTCAATCGTTGAGCGCAACCAGATCGACGAGGCGGTGTTTGATCTCTACCTGCGGAACGACGCACTCGACGAGGCGGAGACGCTGGCCGACGATATGGGTCGTCGTGGCGTGGATGGTGCGGGCGGCGACCTCTACCGGGTTCGGCTGCAGATCGCCCGCGAGGACTACGACGAAGCGGCCCGGCAGGCCAGGGCGTTGGCCTCCCGATACCCGCGCATGGCCGAGGCCCAGATGGTGCTCAGCGAGCTGCTGCGTCGCACCGGCAGCCCGGCAGAGGCGGCAGAGGCGGCGGAGCAGGCTCTGGAGCTGGCACCGACCGACATCCGCGCCGTCATCGAAGCCGCCGCCGCCTACGAGGCGGCCGGTCGGGTCGACGAAGCAACGCAGGTCGTGACCCAGGGGCTCGTGCAACGGCCACGGGATCCGCGGCTACGTCAGATGAACGACACGCTGCAGCTCCGCTACGGCGACCCCGAGTCCGTCTTGGCGGATCGACAGGCAGAAGTCGATGCCAATCCCGACAACGCCAGCGCCTGGCAACGTCTCGCCGCTGCGCAAGGCGCCGCCGTCTCCAACGCCGCTCGAAGCGGTGACGAGTCGGCCACGGCTGATCGGATCGAGGCGACGGTTCAGACGGCGACGGAGGCCCTGGCGAAGTTCCCCGACGACGCCCGCTTCCTGACCATCCTGGCCGGTGCCGGCTCGTTGGCGGGTGAGGAACAGAAGGCTGAGGTCCGCACGGTCGTCGACCGCGTCATGACGCCCAGCGACCCGCAGACCCTGATCGACGACGCCTCCGCCGTCGGTGCCGCGGCGGCCTTCTACGCCAATGCCGATGATTATCCGTCGGCCACGACGGTGGTCCGTCGGCACCTGAGCCGGCTGCCGAACGACACTCCGCGGGACAGGCGGGCCTTCATGTTGCTCGCGTTGTCGCAGCTCCTGACCCAGAGCGGGCAGGGAGAAGAAGCTGCCGACGTGCTGGTCGGTTATGACGACGTGCCGCAAGTGAAGGTGCGTCTCGTGCAGCTTCTGGCCGCCCGCGCCAACGAGGCGGAGGGTGCCGAGGCCGACGAGCTGTACGACCAGCTCGCCGAGGCCGTCGCGGGCCCAAGTGTTCCGGCGGAGTCGCTTCTGGCGGCGGCGCTGGCGGAGCTTCGGCGTAACAATGCCGAGGACGCTCGCGAGTTACTGGCCCGTGCGAACGAGGCTCAGCCGGACAACGCGGCAACGATTTACCTGCTGGGTGTTGCCGAGGGTCAGGTGGAAAACCCGAACCTCGAACAGGCCGTTACCTATCTGGAGCGGTCGGCCGAGCTTCGGCCGAGCAACCTGGATGCATACCGGAACCTCGCTCGCGTCTACCGCCAGCTAGGCCGGCGAGACGAGGCAGAAAACGCTTATCTCCGCCTGCTCGAACAGGACGCAAACGACCTTCGTGCGCGGCTAGCCCTGGTGCAGATGCAGCTTGCCGAAAGTCCGCCCGATTACGCCTCTGCCGACCGGTACTTCCGTGGCGGCGACGCGACCGAGGCAGGCAACTCGCCCGTGCTTCTGATGGCGCGAGCCCGGATGGAGATGGATCGTGGCCGTGCGACGGATGCCGTCACGTACGGCAGGCGGTCGGTCGAAGCGTCGGTCGAGAAACGTCAAACACTCGCCGAGGAGCAGCGCCAACCACGTGACTCCAGCGAGGCTGCGACGGCCAACGTTGCCAGCTTCCTGAATGGCTACCTCGACTTGCTCCTCCGCTCCGGTCGGGCCAGTGAGGCGCTCCGTGAGGTCGACTTCTGGTCGGCACGAGTCTCGGGCAGTGAGGGCGAGCCGTGGTGGCTCATGCTCCGCCGGGCCGAAGCTTTGGCCCGTGAAGGCCGGACGAGTTCGGCACGTGACGCCTACGCCAAGACCTACGAGACGGCTGTCAACACGCCTCGTGCCCAGGCGGGCCAGGTGTTGCTGGACATGGCCAAGCGTGTGTCGCCCGAAGCCGCTTACGACCTCATCAAGGCGCAAGTCGAGTCAGAGACGCCCGATCCGGGCATGACCATGGCGGCGGCGCGGATCTTCGCCCAGGCGGGTGACAACGATCGTGCAATTGACCTGGTCCGGCAGGTTCGCCAAGCCATCGCCGCCGATGGGCGTGAGCTTCGACCCGAGCAGGAGGCGGCTCTGAGCCAGCAAGAAGGCACGCTCTTCTTGACCGCCAATCCGCCACAGCTCGACTCGGCAGTGACGGCATTCCGGCGGTCCTTGGCGACGTACCCGGACAACATCGCGATCAACAACAACTTGGCCTACGCGCTGACGCTGCTGGCCGACGAGAACGAGGACAGCGATGTCGCCCGTGAGCGACTACTGGTCCAGGCGGTGGAGCGTGGCAACGTTGCCCTCGCAGGCGCCGAGGCCGCGGCTCGACGCGACGGCAACGCCGCGTCGCCGAGCGTGGTCGACACCGTCGGCTGGGCCCGGGCCAAGCTGGCGATGCTGACCGACGACTCGCAAGGGCTCGACGAGGCGGTGCGGCTGCTCCGCTCCGCCCGCGATGATGCCGAGCGTGACGGCGACGGCTTCCCCGAGGTCTACGTTCACCTGGCCAGGTCACTTCGAGCACAGGACAACCTGGAGGAAGCGCTCGAAAGTGCCAAAGTCGGCCTCGAGTTCCTCAACCGTCGACTCGATGATCCCGAAGAACGTCGGCCCAACGACGAACAACTGCTTCAGACTGTTCGCGACCTGATTCGTCAAATGGAAGACGAAGTGGCTGCGACGAGCGTCGACGAATGACGCTCGGGCCTTAGCGCCACGCTCGTAAGTGGCGTCCGGGTAACGGGTATAACCCGCCCCCGTGCGCCGGATGAGGTAGAGTCGGCAGGGACAGCCGGCTGCCCAGCTCGAAAAGGTGCCGATGCGACGTCACCTCGACCCCGTGATGCCGTCCGGCCCGCACCAGAGACTTTAACTTCCGTCCGACACCCATGACGACGCTTCCGCAAACGGTTCGACACGAGCAAGGCCCCGCCCGAGGTCGATCTCGCGGCACGAACGGCCACGCCAACGGCCATGACGGTGCCCACGGCACCTCGCTCCCGGCACTGCCGAGCATGCCGGTCCTCTCCACGCCTGTCTCCCTACCGGGTCAGCCCGGTGGCGGGGGGCAGTCTGGCCTGACGGGCAACGACGTCGCGCGGGTGCTTCGTGAGAACCTGGTCTGGATCATCTTCGCCGCCATCCTCAGCGGCGTTGCGGGGTATGGGCTCAACCTGTGGCTCAAGGAGAACTACGTCAGCTACAAGGCCCAGGGCCGGCTCCTGGCGCAGGATCGCAGCGAGTGGGACCCGACCGGCACGGGCGAAGGCAGGCGTGCGGTCCCGCGTGAGAACCTTGAAGTTCTGCTGCAAACGCAGGTAGCGGGTTTGAAGAACCCGGAGCTGATCTCCCAGGTCTTGCAGGACAACGAGGAGGTGCGCAACAGCGGCTGGCTCCGGAAGCAGGCAAGTGCCGAGGGCGGTAACTTCGATTCGCAGATTGCCGTCGAGAAGGTGCTCGAGCACTTCAACGCGTCGCCGCTCAAGGGCAGCCGGGTCATCAACGTCAGCTTCGAGGCGGACAATCCGCAAGAGGCGACGCAGATTCTAAACGTGATCGCCAACACGCGGATGAGCGAATTGAGCGACCTGTCGACGCGAGATCTTGATCTGAACATCAGCGAACTGCGTCGGATCATCGGGCAGCGTGAAGCGCAGTTGGCCGACATCGATCGCCAGATTCGGGCCGTCCGGAGCGATGGCGGTGGCGGAAACGACATGGCCTCGACGGCCACTGTCATTCGCAGCGAGCTGGGCCAGCTCATCCGCGCCCGCGGCGAGACGGAAGCCGAAGCAGCCCAGGTTCGGCTTGCTCTGGAGCAATCGAAGGACGCGATTTCTCGCGGCAACGATCCACCCATGGTCGGCGCTCAGGTCGCGGCTGACCCACAACTGCTTCGCCTCGATGCACAGATCGCCAACCTGCAGCAAGGGCTGTCGATCAACGAGAACAAGCTCGGCGAGGGTCACCCGATCATCGAAACCTATCGCGAGCAGCTCGATGCCTTGCAGAACATGCGTGCCGATGCCGAGGCGGACGCACGTGCACGGTCTCGCGACGGCCTGATCTCGCAGCTCGAAGGGCAGCTTGCTTCCTACGAGCAGCAGGCCGAACAGGCGACCGTCGAAGTCAACCGACTGGACAACCGACTTCGCCAGCTTGAGCGCGACAATGCAGAGCTGAGCCTTCTGACGCAAGACCGTCAGACCAAGGCGGCGGAGTTGGAGCAGAACCGCACGCGTGTATCGCTTCTAGAGCGGGAAAGCTTCGTCAAGCCGCAGCAGACGCTGCAGTGGTACGTTCGCCCGACCCCGCCCAACAGCCCGGACTTCCCGAGGCTTCCGCTGACCGTGGCCGCCTGCATGTTGCTGGGCGTCGGCACCGTCGTCGGTCTGGCCTTCCTGCGGGAGGTACTCGACACGAGTGTCAAGAGCCCGCGCGACGTCATCCGCGGCGGCGACATGACCGTCCTGGGCACCATCCCGGACGAGAGCGACGACCCCGAAGCCACCAGCGACGGCAACCCGCTCTCGCTGGCGATCGCTCACAGCCCGCACTCGATGACGGCCGAGCAGTACCGCATGGTCCGCTCGCGTCTGGCGCACGTCGCGCCGCTCGAGACGACGCGCAGCATCCTCGTCACCAGCCCGCAGCCGGGCGACGGCAAGACGACGGTCGCATGCAACCTTGCCGCCGGGTTGGCCCTCAACGGCCGGAGCGTTTTGCTCGTCGACGGCAACTTCCGCAGGCCCGCGCTGCACGAGGTCTTCGGCCTCGACAACGAGGTCGGTTTCTCCACGGCCCTCGTCGATCCCGAGCGGTTCGAGGACTGCGTCTTCGCCGTCGACAGCGTGCCGAATTTACACGTCCTGCCGGCCGGTCCGAAGCCGGAGAAGTCGAACGCGACCGAACTGATCGAGGGTGACGGCTTCCTCGATGTGATCGACCACGCTTTCGAGCAGTACGACATCGTCGTCTTCGACTCCGGTCCGATTCTTTTCACCAGCGAGACGGGCGCGCTAGCCCCGCAGGTGGACGGCGTGATCAGCGTCGTTCGTGCCCGCAGCAGCACCCGTGGCCTGCTGGGCCGACTTCGTGACTCGCTGGCGTCGCTCAATGTCGAGCATCTGGGCGTCGTCCTTAATGCCGTTCGCAGCCGCGCCGGCGGGTACTACACCCGGAACATCAAGACGTACTACGACTACCAGAAAGTCCCGACTCGCCGCTAGAACGGCAGTCTCGGCCGATGGTGTACAAGGTCAGGAGGCGTCGTCCGGCGAATTGTCGGACGATGTCTCTAAGTCGAAGATGGCGTCGAGGCGTGCTATGTGGAGCAGGCCGCGGACACGTGGTTGCAGTTCGACCAGGGCGACGTGCGAGCTGTCCTTGTCGCCGCCCGACAGCTTCCGCATCTCTTTGAGCAGTTCGACCAGGACGGCGATGGCGCTGCTGTCCATATAAGGCACCTCACCCAGGTCGAGAGTCAGCCGCTTCGGCTGGTCGTCGCGGATGATCTGCAAGAGTTGTTCGCGGAGTATCGGCGAGTTGTGCAGGTCGATCTCGCCACAGATTGACGCTCGAACTTCGTCATCGCCCCGTCGGAGATCGCTGACCATGTTGCCGCCTTCGGGGTGTGGTGACTGCGGCATCAACGTGACGATAGGGCGTCTTCGTCAAGCCCCGAGCTTGTCGGCCTCGTCGAAGGTGGTTTCGCCTTGAAGGGCCAGTTCGAGGGCGACTTCGCGAAGCCGTCGATAGCCGGTGCCGCGGAGGGTGGCGTAGAGCTTGGAGGCATCGGCACCGCTCAAGATGCCGTCTCGAACCGCCTCGGTCACACGCAGCACCTCGAAGACGGCCTTCCGTCCGAGGTAGCCCGTGCCCAAGCATTTCGAGCAGCCGCCGGCGTCGTAGAGGGTGTCGTTGGTCGGCTCCAGGCCGGCGTCGGTGATGAGCGACTTCTCGCCGTTGGTCATCGGCCTTGGTCTCCGGCAGTGGGGGCAGAGTCGGCGAACCAGTCGTTGCGCCACGACGGCGGACAGTCCGCTGGCGATCTGGTACGGCTCGCACCCGAGGTCGATGAGCCGAAACACCGCCCCGACGCTGTCGCGGCTATGGACTGTCGAGAGCACGAGGTGCCCCGTCATCGCGGCCTGGCTTGCCGCGACCGCGGTCTCGTTGTCACGAATCTCACCGACAAGCACGACGTCCGGGTCTTGCCGGAGCACGCTCCGCAAGAGGGCCGCGAAGGTGTTGCCCTGCTGTTCGTTCACCGGCTGCTGCGTGATGCCATCGAGCCGGATCTCGACCGGGTCTTCGATCGTGACGACGTTGCGTTCCTTCGAGTCGATCGATCGGAGCACGCTATAAAGCGTCGAGGACTTGCCGCTACCCGTCGGCCCGCAGACCAGGAGCATGCCCTCGCTTCGTCGGGTGGTGCGATCGAGCAGCTCGAACTCGTCCTCGCCCAGGCCCAGGTCCCACAGGTACTGCGGAGCGTTGGCGGCGTCGAGGACGCGGACGACCAGCTTCTGGCCGTACAGGCCGGGCGTGAACGACAGGCGATAGTCGACGCGGCGATCCGGCACGCGGCAGGCGAAGCTTCCCTCCTGGACTTCCTTGTTCTTGGAGATGTCGATGTCGCCCAGCACCTTGATGAGGGCCGACAGCTTGGTCCCGGCCGGCTTGGTCAGGTGGGCCAGCTCCGTCATCTGCCCGTCGACACGAACCCGCAGCGTCCATCCGTCGGCCAAGGGCTCGAGGTGGACGTCGCTGGCACCCGTTCGGAAGCAGACGAGCAGCGTCAGGCGAAGCAGCGTCAACGCCTCGGCGGGCGGGCCTTCGCCGTCGTCGTCCGTCTGTCGCTTGAATGCGACCTTGCCGCGGGTGTTGAGCAGGACCAAGTCGCTCGGTCTGACGTTGCGGTCCGGCAGGTCGGCGACGAGCTTGGCGAGCTTCTTCGAGCCGGCACCCGGCTGATCGTCTGCCGAAGCGGCGGGCACTTCTTCAAGCACCTTCGACGCTTTGGGAGGCGTCGCGTCGTCCACCTTCAGGCGTGTGTTGCCGACCGTGACGACGTCGCCGTTCTTGAGCCGCTTGCCCTTGGCGTTGACGGGTTCGTCGTTGACCAGCGTTCCGTTGCGGCTACCGAGATCGCGGACACCCAGGATGCCTCGGCGATACTCGATGACCGCGTGGAATCGGCTGAGCTTCGTGTCCTCGATCTGCAGGACGTTGCCGACCTGCCTGCCGATCGTGACCGCTTCATCGCCGACACGGAGCTCGCGCTGTTTGCCTTTGGCGTCGTAAGTGACCATCGCCATATGGCAGTCATCGTACACGGCAGGTGTCGCTGGTGACGACGCAACGCCGGCCGGACCTGCACGAAGCAGACCCGGCCGGCGGAGTAGAGAGATTCGGTCAAACGATCAGGCGCGGCGGCGACGCAGCAGCATCGGAGCGGCGAAAGCTCCAAGTGCCAGCGTCGTCGGCTCGGGCACGATCGCGAAGGAGACGGTGAGGATTTCGCCACCGGCCGAGAGCGTCGAGAAGTCGAAGTCATAACCGGCAGCCGTGGTCAGGCCGTCAAAGGCGACGAGGTCGGAGAAGTTGAACTCGACGACGCCATTCTCGTCCTCGCGCAGGGCGTTGGTGCCGACTTCGAGGAAGGCGGCGTTGTTCGGGTTCTCGGTTTCACTGCCGTTGTCCCAGATGCTGCTGCCGAATTGGCTGAAGGACGTGATGTTGAGCGTGCCGTTCGGGTCGAGGACGCGAAGGCCCTGCGGGTTGTCGTTGCCGATGAAGTGGTCGTTGCTCGGCACGACCATGCTGCCGAAGATGAGGAATGGGTTGTTGACGTCGACGTTGATGACGGTCGAGCCCGTGGAGCCGGGCGTGAACGGTCCCGTCGGGCCGGTGACGCTGCCGAGGTTGGCGTTCGGCTCGGCGTCGGCGAAGGCGGGGAACCACGTGCTGGCGGATCCGCCTTCAGCTACCGAGGTGATCGGGGCGTCGGCGATGTCGCTCGCACCGAGCAGGAAGGCGCTTTGGCCTTCGTCGAAAGCGTCGAAGGTGCCGTTGGAGAAGCCGAACCGGAACGGGGCGAAGCTCACGCCGTTGGCCGGGGCGGTGTTGGTGACCGTGATTTCGATCGGCACCGTCTGAGCGGCGGACGAAGCGATAGCTCCAAGGGAGGCGGCGAGGGTGGCGGACAGGATGAGTGGGGTCTTTGTTGCGTTGAGCATGATTCTCCGATGCGAGAAAGAGTGAGCCGGGCCTGCGGCCGCGGTGGGGGACACACCGGGAGTCGTTGATGCAACCCGCCTCTTGCGCCGGAAATCCAGATTCTTCTGTCGGGCGATAGAGTGCCGGCGAAATGATTGATCTGAAGCTGTTGCGTGAGAATCCGGACCGCTTCCGCGAGGGGGCCCGACTCAAGAATGCCGACCCGTCTGCGGTCGACCGGGCCTTGGAGGCGGATGGTCGGCGCGTCGAGGCGCAGCAGGAGCACGACAAGCTCAAGGCCGAGCAGAACGCCGCTGGCAAGCTCATCGGCAACCTCCCGCCCGACGAGAAGGCCGCGGCGGTGGCCAAGCTCGGCGAGCTGAAGGCGGGCGTGAAGTCGGCGGACGAGCGGATGAAAGCTGCCGCACTCGAGCTGGCGGAGTCGGCGCTGCTCATTCCGCTTCCGGCAGACGACGACGTTCCGAGGGGCAAAGACGACAGCCAAAATGTCGTCGTCCGCACCCACGGCAAGCCGCGCACCTTCGACTTCGAGGTCAAGGACCACGCAACGCTCTGCCGCGAGCTAAGCCTTTGCGACTTCGAGGCGGGGGTTCGCCTGGCCGGAAGTCGCAGCTACGTGCTGACCGGCATGGGGGCGATGCTGCACAACGCGGTCCTGCGATTCGCGCTGGACCTCATGCTCGGCCATGGCTTCACGCCCGCCACGGTGCCGGTGCTTGTTCGTGAAGAGGCGCTGGTCGGCACGGGTTTCTTTCCGGCAGGTCGCGACTCGGTCTACACGGCCGAGGCGGACGGCATGCACCTCGTCGGCACGGGTGAGGTGGGGCTGACCGGACTGCACATGAACCAGATGCTGCGGGAGGAAGACCTGCCGCTGAAGTACACCACCGTCAGCACCTGCTTCCGTCGCGAGGCCGGCACCTACGGCAAGGACACCGCCGGGCTCTATCGAGTCCACCAGTTCGACAAGTGCGAGCAAGTGGTCGTCTGCCGGGCCGACGAGGCAGAGAGCCGGAACTGGCATCAGACGATGCTCGGCTACAGCGAAGAGCTTCTGCAAAAGCTCGGCCTGCCGTATCGCGTCATCGACGTCTGCACCGGAGACCTGGGCGTCAAAAACGCGGCCATGTACGACGTCGAGACGTTCATGCCGAGCCGCGTGCGTGACGGCGATCTGTCGACCGGCTATGGCGAAACACACAGCGCGTCGCGTCTTTACGACTACCAGGCTCGCCGGCTCAACCTTCGGTACAAGACGGCTGACGGCGAAACGAAGTTCTGCCACACGCTCAACAACACCGTCGCCGCGAGCCCGCGGCTGCTGATTCCGATCCTGGAGAACTTCCAGACGGCTGACGGCAAGATCGAGGTCCCTGAGGTGCTCCGGCCCTACATGGGCGTCGATGTGATCGGATGATTGGCGCGCCCGTTGCAGGGCACCGTGCATGAGTCAGACGACCACCGACCACGACACGATCAAGACATGGACCGAAGCCCGCGGCGGCAAGCCCGCAGCCGTCGAAGGCACAGGCGACCAGGGTGGGGCGGGTGTCATCCGTCTGATGTTCCCGGATTCCGCTCAGTCGGACGATGACAATCTCACGGAGATTGCTTGGGACGATTGGTTCAAGACCTTCGACGACTCGAAGCTTGCACTGATCTATCAAGAAGAAACCAGCGACGGCAAGGAAAGCAGCTTCAACAAGCTTGTCAGCCGCGACTGATCAGCAGGCGGATCACCGCATCCGCCGCTTGGCGAGCAGGAGCGCGCGAAAGACGCCTGGTGCCACACGAGTGGCGGCTGGCAGGAGCCACCGTTCCAGGCCCTTGGCACGACGCTGCAAAGCAGTCGCGGCGTCGCGTCGTTGTGCCGCGGTGCCGTGCGTCACCGCGACCCCGAGGCGTGCCCGCGCAACGTGAAGAGCGATCTCACGCATCAGCTGCGCGGCCTCGGGATCATCGAAGGCTTCGACGTGTCGCTCGACGGCAATCTGGTGGAATCGCTCGCGATCCGGAAGGTTCGCGCTCAGGTTCCCCGTCTGCCCGCTGCGGTAGGCGCTGGAGGCGACCGGGTCGTACATCCAAGAGTGGCCGGCAGCGAGATACCGGAGGAAGAACTCGAAGTCGTGTCGTCTGGTCTGAGTGGCGTCCATGCCGCCGAGGGCGGTCCAGATGTCACGACGGACGGCAAAGGCGGACATGCCGGGGAAGATGTACGACCGCCTGTACCACCGGAGAAAGTCGATCGCCTTCAGGTCGGTGACGAGTGCGTGCGCATGCTCCGGCAGGAATGGTGCGTTGGGGAGCGGTCGCTGCCGAACCTCGTTTCCATCGGCGGCGACGTGGTCGAAGTGGTAGAGCAGGGCTCCGTCCTTCGACCTCTCGATCGCATGACGCGTCCGCATGAGGCGGTCCGGGTACCAAACGTCATCGGCATCAAGGAAGACGAGCCAGTCACCGGTCGCGATGGCCGCCCCGGCGTTTCGCGCCGCCGCCGCACCGACGCCGCCCGACTCGATCACCGCATCGACGCCAGCTTTCTGGGCGATGTCCTTTGAGTCGTCGGTCGAGCCGTCATCGACGATGATCAACTCATTTGCCTGGACGATCTGGTTCTGGACGCTCTGCAGCGTCGTCGGCAGCCACCTGGCCGAGTCGCGGCACGGCACGACGACCGACAGCGTTAAGGATGGTGTCGCGGCTGCCTCAGGTCCGTCGTTCATCAGCGGGCAACGGTAGCGAAGACTGAAGGACTCAAGCGAAAAAGCCCGCCGAAGTCGGCGGGCTTTGGGTTCTAAGACAGGTGTCGCGAACTACACGACGCGGGAGACGGCGATCTTCATCTCCTCGGCATCGAAGAAGCCGACCGACACGACGCGCTCCGGAACGCCGGTGAATGAGGCCGACTGGACGCGGTAGTTGCTGGCCTGCCGGAGCTTCTGGTTCTCGACGCTCTTCCGGTCAGGACGCGCTGTCTCGGCAGCTTGCTCCTTCGCTGCCTTCTCCTTTTGCTCGGCCTCTTCGTCGGTCTCCGTGAAGACGCTGTCGGGCGTCTTGCCGGTACCCGCGACCGTGCCGGTTCCGTCGCCGCCGTCGGAGTCGACGTCGATCTGCTCTGCCGCGAGGGCGGCAGTGAAGTCGGTTGTCGCCTGCCACCAGCCTTCGCCGGTGTCCCAGGCGGAGAATCCTCGCCAGATGACGACGCCGTCGGCATTGTCACGAACGAAGTCGAGCTGCGCCCTGAAGTCTTCGCCGTTCATCTCGCCGGTCAGCGGACCCGCATTGTGGTAGTGCGGCATCAGGAACGGGATGACCGGCTTGCCGTAGCTGGCAGCCTGTTCAAGGTTGTGTTCCGCGTACGTCTCCCAAGCTTCCGGGTTGTCGTAGAACGTGTAGAGCGACGGCACGATGAAGTCGACCTGATCCGCCAGTGGCTGCAGGAAGTCGTTGGCGTTCTCCCACTTGTCGTACCGGCTCTGCTCCGTATCGACCAGGTCCTGGAAGACGCCGATCCAGAACGCGTTTCCGTCGGCCTTGGCTTCTTCGAGCTGCGCCGTACGCCGCTCCAACTCGTTGGGCGTCCAGTAGTTGCGAATCGGCATGATGCCGTAGATGCCGATCTCAACGTGCGGCCGCTCGTCCTTGGCCCATTCGATGAGCTGGAGGAACTTGTCCATCGTCTCCTGCACCGTCGCCTCGTCGGCTTTGTTGATGTCGTGGGCCCAGTGCTCGATGTCCACCACCCACTTGCGACCAGAGTCGGCCGCCCGGCGGGCGAATTCACGAACGCGGTGCTCGGCCACCATGTCGTCCAGCAACTCGCCGTTCGGCCCGCGGCCGAAGAGGTCGCCGTAGGTGATGAGGATGTCATCCACACCCTCGTCTTCGAGGGAAACGCCGTCAGGCACGTGCCGCATGCCGGAGAAGACGGAGAAACTCGGCTCCGTGGCCGCGACACCGTCGGTGCCGGAGGTCGAAGTCTCCGGAAGGGCCGGCTGCACGATCGGCGTGCCGCTGAGGGACGTTTCTGGAACCTGATTCGCCCCAAGGTTCTGTCGAACCATTGCCAGCGCTTCGAGTGGCGAGTGTGTGCCCGCCTCGATCATCGCCCGGATCTGGAACATCGGCTCCACATCACCCGCGGCGGCGGACAGCATTCGACGCTGTTCCAGATTTTCCAGAAGCGAGACCCGCGGATTGCGGTCGACGCGTTGCTCGTTTGGGTGCTTGCTCATAACCCCTTAGTTCTCCAATTTAACTCGGCCTCCGTCAACGACGACAACAACGATGTTGCCGCATGCATCAAGGGCGCTGGTTGTAACAGCACCGGCAGACGCATGCCAGCGACATTGTGCCGTGCATCCGGTGTCGTCACTTTCCGGGCCGTGACGCCAGGACCATCTCGTAAACGAACGGAATCCACACCGGCCACCAGATGAGGTCGTTGGTGATGATCGTCCATCCGAGCGACTTCGGCAGGACACCCAGATAAAACGCGCCGTAGACGAAGCCGATCGGCCCGAAGATCTTTCCGAGAAGCGCAATCAAGATGAAGATCGCGTGCCGGCGAGGGTCCCTCCACGCCGCCCAGTAGCCGATGGCAAAGACGAGGACGAACATCCCGATGCACTGCCAAAACAGTCTGCCGACGGCGTCAGTGTCTACCTCCGCCAGTCCCAGCGTCACGCCCGGCAGGAAGATCACGACCAGCCCCCAAACGACGTTGTAGACGGCCGCCAAGGCGAAACTGGCTCGGTAGATTCGCATCCTGACGTCCGGCGAAAAGGGCATGTCCGACCGTACCGGCTCGACACGCGTAACTTTCAACATGTCGCTTCGGTCAACGTCTGAACCCGACACTCCCGTCGCGTGCGGCCTTCTGGGCCTCGGCAGCATCGGCCGACGTCATGCAGCAATGATCGCCAAGGAGATTCCGTCCCTTCGGCTCGCCGCGGTTTACGACACGGACACCGACGTCGCCGCCGCCGTGGCAAGGGAGTTCGGTGCGGACGCCTGTGGCGGTGCGGAAGAGCTGCTGAACCATCCGGAGGTCGAGGCGATCGTCATAGCGACGCCGCACTCGCGTCACGTCGTTTATGCGGAACCCGCACTCGAGAAGGGCCTGCACGTTCTGGTCGAGAAGCCGGTCGCGATGACCGTCGAAGGTGCCAGGCGTGCGAACAAGGCGTTCAACGACGCGATCCAGCACAATCCGTCGTTGATTTACGCAGCCATGTTTCAGCAGCGACAGATGCCCGTATGGCGTCGCTTGCGCGAGATCGTGCGAACCGATCTCGGGCCGATTCAACGCTGCAACTGGGTGGTCACCGACTGGTTCCGCACGCAGGCCTACTACGACGGCGGCGGGTGGCGCGCGACGTGGCGATACGAGGGCGGCGGGGTCTTGATGAATCAGGCGCCGCACAACCTGGACCTCCTTCTGTGGATCACGGGTCTGGTTCCGCGTGAGGTGCAGGCGCTGACCCGCTACGGGCGATTCCATCGTGTCGAAACAGAGGACGAGGTTGCGTCCATCATCGTGTGCGACCCGACCACCGACAGCCACACGGGGCCGCTGGTGACGTTCGTCACGACGACGGGTGAGGCACCGGGAACCAACCGAATCGAGATCGTCGGCGACCTCGGGACCGCCGTTGCCGAAGACGGCCACATCCGCGTCCGTCGCCTGCACCAGTCCGCTTCGACCCTATCGGCGACGGGCGGGGCCGATATGCGAACCGCACCGTTTGAAGAACAAGATGAAACCCCGGGCGGCGTCGGAAGCATGACGTACGCGGATCAGACGCCTGCCCGTCGGGATGTCTTCAACAACTTCGCCGCGGCCATTCGCACAGGTGTTTCCCCCGTGGCCCATGGCACTGAAGGTCTTGGATCGGTCGAACTAGCCAACGCCATCCTGCTTGCCGGTGATCGACGTCAGCCGGTGACGTTGCCTCTGGACGTCGACGACTATCAGGCGTGGTTGGCTGCGAAAGCAGGCGTTTGAGGCCGGGCTAGCCTCGACGCATGAGCGAATCGCCTTATCCCCAGCCCGGCACCGCGGCCCCGCACTTCGATTTGCCGTCGAGCGACGGGAAGAACCTCAGCCTGACCGAGTTCGCGAACCAGACGTTGGTTCTCTACTTCTACCCCAAAGCCGACACGCCCGGGTGCACGACGCAGGCGTGCGGCTTCCGTGACTCGGCCGACGTGTACGAGAAGGCGGGCGTGAAGGTGGTGGGCGTCAGCCCGGACCCGATCGCGAAGGTGGACAAGTTCGCCAAGAAGTACGACCTCAACTTCCCGCTGCTGGCCGATGAAGATCACGCCCTTTGCGAGGCGTACGGCGTGTGGCAGGAAAAGAGCATGTACGGCAAGAAGTACATGGGCGCCGCCCGGACCACCTTCGTCATCGACGGCAAAGGGACGATCGTCAGCATCTTCGAGAAGGTGAAGCCCAAGGACCACGAGCAGGAAGTGCTCGCCGCCATCGCGGCCCTCTAGGCCGAAGAGCTTTGTTCAGGCAGTCTCGTCGGACGACTCGTTCACGACCGCACCGAATCGGCGGGTTCGTCCTGCGTACGAGCAGATCGAATCGAACAGATGGTGCCGCGAGAAGTCGGGCCACGTCGCGTCAGTCACGACGATCTCGGCGTAGCTGATTTGCCAGAGCAGGTAGTTGCTGATGCGGCACTCGCCGGCCGTGCGAATGAGCAGGTCGACGTCCGGCAGCTCGATTCCGGTGAAACCGCCGTGGCGACCCGTGGTGAGGAACGATTCGACCGTCGCCTCGTCGATGTCGTCGGGTGCCAGTCGACCGGCGGCGACTTCACGTGCGACGTGCCGTGCGGCATCGACAAGCTCCGCCCGCCCGCCGTAGTTGAGGGCTAGCGTCACGACCATCCCGTCGTTGTCCGCCGTCTCGTCGAGCGTCTGTCGCACCTCGTCGAGCACCTGCTGCGGCAGTCCGTCGAGTCGGCCGATCTGGTTGAAGCGGACGTTTTCCCGCATCATCCGCGGGCGTTGTTCGCGAAGGAACGCGACGTACATCTCCATCAGAAACGCGACCTCTTCCGGCGGACGCTTCCAGTTCTCGAGGCTGAAGCTGTAGAGCGTTAGATAGTTTGGCCCGCCGATGCGGTCGCGGAGCCGGCAGCACTCGCCGACCAGATCCGGCACGACGGCTGCGCCTTGGGCGTGACCTTCGTGCCGCGGTTTGCCTTGACGCGTCGCCCACCGACCGTTGCCGTCCATGATGATCGCGACGTGCGACGGCACCTTCGCCCGCGGCAGTGCGAGCACGTCCGCCGGCGCGTGCCACTCCTCGGCAGGCACGTCGGCCAAGAAGTTCGGCTCGGAATCCAGGGCGAACGTCGACACGCGACTCACTCTACCGCGGCCGGGGCGGCCGCCTCGTCGACGTGGAGCAAGTGGTATTCGTACCCGTCGATCAGGGCTTCCCAAGAGGCGTTGATGATGTTCTCATCCACGCCGACCGTGCCGAAGTACTCCGGCTCGCCGTTGCCGTCGTGGCGAAGGAACTCGATGACAACCCGCACGCGTGCGGCCGTCGCGGCATCGGAGTTGACCACGCGCACCTTGTAATCCTTCAGAGCCAGGTCGTCGATCGACGGGTAGTGCGCTGAAAGTGCCTTGCGCAGTGCCGCATCGAGGGCATCGACCGGGCCATGACCTTCGGCGACGTGATGCTCAACGGTGTCGCCGACGTGTAGCTTGGTCGTCGCCTCGGACGACGGACGAGTTGCCGCAGTTTTTAAGGATGACGCAGCGGTAGTGGTCCAGTGCGAAGTAGTCTCGCCGTCTGCCGATCTCACGCCGCATGAGCAGCTCGAAGCTCGCCTCGGCCGCCTCGAAGACAAAGCCCTGGTTCTCCAGGTCTTGCACGCGTTCGAGGACGCGACGCTGGAGGTCGCGATCCTCCTCGACGCCAAACTTTCGACCGACTTTCTCAGCGATGTTGCTCGCCCCCGACAGCTCGCTGACGAGCACCCGCCGGGTGTTGCCGACGAGGGTCGGGTCGATGTGCTCGTAGGTGCCGGCGTGCTTGCGGACGGCATGAACGTGCATCCCGCCCTTGTGCGCGAAGGCGCTCGCCCCGACGTAAGGCTGGCCGCCGATGAGGTTCATGTTGGCCGTCTCGTAGACGAACCGGCTGACGTTCGTCAGCTTTGCGAGCCCGGCGGGCGTGAGGGCTTCGTATCGGCCGTCGTACTTGAGGAGCAGCGACGCGACGAACGGCAGCAGGTCCATGTTGCCGCACCGCTCACCGACCCCGTTCATCGTGCCCTGACCCTGCGTCGCACCGGCGGCGACGGCGGCGAGTGCATTGGCGAGGGCGAGGCCGCCGTCGTTGTGCGTGTGAATACCGACGGCCGTGTCCGCCAGGGCCTCGACGACGCGACGTGTGGCTTCGGCGACGGCTTCGGGCAGCGTGCCGCCGTTGGTGTCGCAGAGACAAACGCAACACGCCCCGGCCCCCGCGGCGGCCTTGAGCGTCGCCAGGGCGTGGTCGGCGTCTTCCTTGAAGGCGTCGAAGAAGTGCTCGGCGTCGTAGACGACGTCACGCCCGCGGTCCTTCGCGAAGCCGACGGTGTCGGCGATCATGTCGCGGTTCTCAGCCGGGTCGACGCCCAGAACCGTCTCGAGCTGGAAGCGGCTCGACTTGCCGACGATGGTGATGACGGGCGTCTCTGCCGACAGAAGTGCGTTGGTTCCGGCGTCGTCGGCGACCTTGGTGCCTCGACGACGCGTCATGCCGAAGGCGGCGATTTTCGCGTGCTTCAGGCCGAGGCCCGGTGCTTCGGCGAAGAAGGCGGCATCCTTCGGATTGCTCTGTGGGAATCCACCCTCGATGAAGTCGACGCCCAGGTCGTCGAGCTTTTCGGCGACGGCAAGCTTGTCGTGCAGGCTGAGGTTGAAGCCCTCGCCCTGGGTGCCGTCGCGCAGAGTGGTGTCGTAGATCGTGACCCGCGTCGCCATGTTCCGGATGCTACAGGGCTCCCGCGGCCGACAGCAGGGCGAAGCCGATGCCGAGCGGCAGAAGCGTGGCGGCGAAGGTCAGTCCGAGAAAACGCAGACGGTCTGATAAGGAGACGGGCATGCCGCTGCTATCGGACGGCCGGCCGGGCTGACGCCACTGTCGGCTTCGCGACCGGATCTATTGTGATGACGTGGCCCGCCCGCACGAGAAGGTCATCCGCGACCCGGTTCACGACGTCATCGCCTTCCGGCTCGACGACGACGCCGATCGATTGGTCTTCGATCTGCTGGCGTGCCGGGAGGTTCAGCGGCTTCGGCGGATTCGGCAGCTCGGCTTCGCCAGCCTCGCCTACCCCGGGGCCGATCACAGCCGGTACAGCCACAGCCTGGGCGTCTTCGAAACGGCCCGGTCGATCCTCGCCCGGCTTGGCCGCGACGGCTTCGAGCTCCCGGAGGCGGACCACCAGGCGACGCTCGTCGCGGCCGTCTTGCACGATTTGGGGCATGGGCCTTTCAGCCACGTGTTCGAGCGTGTCAGCGGTATCCACCACGAGGGCATCACGCGGCGGCTGATTCTCGACGACACGACGGACGTCCATCGAGTGCTCATCCGCTTCGAGGCGACGCTGCCGGAGCGGGTGGTGGCGCTTCTGGAGTGCCGGGGGCATCCGGTGGCCTGCGACGTGCTTTCGAGCCAGCTCGACGCCGACCGGCTGGACTACCTGCTTCGCGACAACCTCATGACCGGCAGTCGCTACGGCCGGTACGACCTGGCATGGCTCATCCAGGCGATGACAATCGACAGCGACCACTTGGCGATCAGCAACAAGGGCATCTCGGCGGCGGAGGCGTATCTGCAGGCTCGGTATCACATGTACCGGCACGTCTACTTCCACAAGGTCGTCCGGGCGGCGGAGGGAATGGTGACGTTGGCGCTGAGCCGGGCGAGGTCGCTGATGCTCGACGAGCCGCGGGGCGACGTGACGGGCGTCAACCTGGCCCTGCCGCCGGGAAGCGGGGCGGTGGCGCGGGTGCTGCGTGGCGATCGTCTCGGCGGCCGGAGAGTTTGCGGATCTCGACGACGTCAGCGTCCTCGGCTGCTTCAAAGCGTGGCGCGACAGCGGCGACACGCTGCTTTCTCGACTCTGCTCGGGCCTGCTCGATCGGCGGCTGTACAAGACGATTGATCTTTCCCATCGCGACGACCCCGCCGAGGCAAGCCGAGTCGTCGTGGAGTCGCTGGGCGAGGGTGAGGCGTTCTACGACTCCGCCGCCAACGCCAGCTACCGCCCCGGCGATGCCGGCATCCGCGTCGAAGGCGGCGGAGATCTTTCTGACGCATCGCCGCTCGTGCGAGCGCTGGCGACGCTCGGGGCGGACGATCGCTTCCACCGGCTTCACGTCCGGTCCGAGCGGGTGGACGAGGCGATGAGACTGCTCGGGTGAGGGTCAGGCGAAGCGTTCCCGATTCGCCAGCATCGAGGCGTAGCCCTGGATCAGCGATTCATGATCGCCAAGGCCCAGCCGGTCGAGCATCGTTCGCACCGTGTTCTCGTCGGGTCCTTCGACTTCCACGAAGAGACCGAGTCCGTCGATCGCATCGAGGACGATCTCGCACCCGTCCAGCGTGAAGGTCTCGCGATCTTTCTCGAAAACAAGCGTGATCCCGTGGCCCAGACGCTCGAAGACGGCGATCGCGGTCTCGGCGTCGGCGGCGTCGTACTCGAGCTCTTCCCGCTGCTTGAAAGCCCCCGCCTGTCGCGGGCCTTTGAAGGTGACCCGCACGCGGACGCCGCCCGCCTCGTCCGTCTCGTGACGGACGCGCAGGCCTTCATCCGGGTCGCTGGTCGCAAGGTACGTGTTGACCTCGTGCACCTTCTTCACCCGCAGTGCCCCGGCGTCTTCGAGGGCACGACGCACCGGATCATGAGCATCGACGCGGACCTTGGCTTCGATTTCGACAGGCATGGTCAAGATTACGAGACGACCAGGTTCACCATCCGGCCCGGCACCACGATCTCCTTGCGGATCGTCTTGCCTTCGAGTTGATCCGCCACCGTCGCTTTGGCCGCGGCGAGGACGTCGTCCTTGCCGGCATCGGTGGCGACGGTCACTCGGCCGCGAAGCTTGCCGTTGACCTGGACGGGCAGCTCGACGGTGTCGCTGGTCAGCTTCGACTCGTCCGCGTCGGGCCAGCCGGCGAGGACGACGCTCGTCTCCATGCCGAGGGTCTTGCGCCAGATCTCGTCCGCCAGGTGCGGCGCGAACGGGGCCAGCAGCAGGGTGTAGACCCGCACGAACGTCCGCGGCAGCGAATCGAGTCTCGCAGCCATGTTGATGAGCTCGATCAGCTCGGCGATGCCGGTGTTGAACCGCAACGCCTCGACATGACCGGCGACGTTGATGATCGCCTTGTTCATCTGGCGGTCCAACTCCTCCGGCACTGCGTCGCCGGTGGGCGAGATGTCGATGAGCGTGCGATGGACTCGGGAAAGGAACCGGCTCATGCCGACGATGTCCCGCGTGTTCCACGGCTTCATCGCCTCCAGCGGGCCCATGTACATCTCGTAGAGCCGGAACGTGTCGGCCCCGTATTCCGCGACGACGTCATCGGGGTTGATGACGTTGCCGCGGGACTTGCTCATCTTGTGCGACTTGGCCTCCACGGCCTTGCCGTCGGACGTCCGCACGAACCCGTCGCCACGCTTCTCGACGTCGGCCGAATCGATCTTCTCGCCCTCCAGCGAGTATTCCGTCTCGCCCAGAATCATGCCTTGATTCACCAGTTTCTTGAACGGCTCGGCCGAGCTGACGTGGCCCAGGTCGAAGAGGACTTTGTGCCAGAACCGGGCGTAGAGCAGGTGGAGCACGGCATGCTCGACGCCGCCGACGTAGAGGTCGACGGGCATCCAGTAACGCTCCTTCTCCGGATCGACGAAGTGGTCCGCGTTGTCAGGATCGAGGTAGCGCAAGTAGTACCAGCACGAACCGGCCCACTGGGGCATCGTGTTCGTCTCTCTGGTGAAAATCTGGCCGTCACGCTCCACGCGCAGCCAGTCCGTCGCCTTGGCCAAGGGGCCTTCCGGGCTGCCGGTGGGTTTGTAGTCTTCGAGTTCCGGCAGCGTGATCGGCAGCTCGCTCTCGTCGACGGCGTGGTGGTCGCCGTACTCATCGATGAGGATCGGGAACGGCTCGCCCCAATACCGCTGACGCGAGAAGAGCCAGTCGCGCAGCTTGTAGTTCGTCCGCGGCCGACCGACGCCTTTGTCGTGCAGGTACTCGATGATCGACGCCTTGGCCTGGGCCGTCGTCTTGCCGTCGAGGAAGTCGCTGTTGATCGCGGTGCCCTCGCCGGAGGTTGCGGCATCGTCGACGGCCTTGCCGGTGTCGACGACCTGTCGGATCGGAAGCTCGAACTTCTTGGCAAAGGCGAAGTCGCGCTCGTCGTGCGCCGGCACCGCCATGATGGCGCCGGTGCCGTACCCGGTCAGGACGTAGTCGGCGATCCAGATCGGGATGGCCTCGTCATTGGCCGGATTGATTGCGTAGGCACCGGTAAAGACGCCGGTTTTGACCTTGGCATCCGCCTGGCGATCACGCTCGCTCTTGTTGGCGGCTTGTTCGACGTAGCGACGAACCTCGTCCCGCTGCTTCTCCCGTGTGATGCGTTCGACCATTTCATGCTCCGGCGCGAGCACCATGTAGGTCGCACCGAACAGCGTGTCAGGCCGGGTCGTGTAGACCTCGATCGTCTCGTCGAACCCTCGGATGGCGAACTCAACGGTCGCTCCGCTGCTCTTGCCGATCCAGTTCCGCTGCATGTCCTTGAGCGAATCGGACCACTCCAGGTCATCCAGGTCGTCCAGCAGCCGGTCGGCATAGGCGGTGATGCGGAGCATCCACTGGCGCAGCGGGCGCCGCTCGACAGGGTGGTCGCCGACTTCGCTCTTGCCGTCGACCACTTCCTCGTTCGCCAGCGTCGTGCCTAGCGCGGGACACCAATTCACCGGCACGTTGTCGACAAAAGCCAGCCGCTGACCGTCGATGACGGCCCGGCGATTCTCGTTGGTCAGCTTCTCGAAGTGTCGGAACAGGTGGGCCTCGCCTGCGATGGCTTCCATGCCCTCCTGGACGGGGTTCTCCACGATGCTGCCGTCTGGTGCGACGACGTAGTTGCCGTTGAACAGCTCGTTTTCGAGGTGCGAGATCGGCATCGCCTTTTGGGCGACGGGGTCGAAGTAGCTGTTGTAGATCTGCAGGAAGATCCACTGCGTCCACTTGTAGTACGCGGGATCGGTGGTGTTGACCTCGCGATCCCAGTCGTAGCCCAGGCCCAGCATTTCGATCTGCCGGCGGAAGGTGGCGACGTTCTTGGCCGTCGTTTCAGCCGGGTGGACGTTGTTCTTGATCGCGTACTGCTCGGCCGGCAGGCCAAAGGCGTCCCAGCCCATCGGGTGGAGCACGTTGAAGCCGCGCATCCGTTTGTATCGGCTGACGATGTCGGTGGCCGTGTAGCCCTCGGGGTGTCCGACGTGGAGGCCCGCCCCCGACGGATACGGGAACATGTCGAGCACGTAGAACGCTGGTTTCGACGTCTCGTCCGGGTCGGCGGCGCGGTAAACACGCTCGTCCCGCCACGCCTGTTGGTGGCGGGCTTCGATCTCTGCAAAGGGGTAGGCCATCGGTTCAGGCCAGAGTACGCCAAAGAACCGGTGCCCGGCTTAAGTCAACTCGCCGAGCCGTCCGATACGAACAGTGATGTACGGCGCAACGACCGCATTCTCCGCCCCAACCGCCGGCGACGTTCCGACGTTTCCGAGGCTTTCTACCGACTCTTGGTCCGCCCCGACCACCGGGAGCGAACGCAGGCGACGTCTGCGGCGGGACGAACGGCGTGCCGTCAAGCTCTTCGACCCCGTCACAGGCAGCTACGCCGTCGGTCGAACCCGCGACACCAGCGACTGCGGCCTGTGCATCGAGCTGCCCGACCGCATCCCGGCACGGCAGGGTGAGACCGCCTTTGTCCACGTCGCCGACGGTCGAGGCCTGGTCCAACGCTCGGCCATGATGCCCGTCCGTTACGCCTGGGTTCGACGCATCGGCAAGACGCTGCTTTGCGGCGTCGAAATCCTCGCCGCCAGCGACACCGTCCGCCGGGCGGCTTGAGCTGATTCTGCAACGCGACTTTCCGGCGTCGCGGGCATCGCCCGCGGCGGTATGCTGCGCGGAGCCCTTTCGGAATCCGCTTGGAACGAGCCTTACGTCGCTACATCATCCGCACTCTGGTCGTCCACCTGGCGTTTTTGCTGGTGGCAGCGGCGGTCGTCGCGTATGCCGGTAAGAGCCTCTACAACTCTTTCGAAAGTCAGGCCGTCAGTCAGGCGATCGACCAGGCCCGCAAGCCTGCAACGCAGGCGGCTGACGGAATCCTTCGCCACTTCGGGCGTGTGCTCGACACACTCGCCGTCGCCGATCCCACCTCCTCCGCCGAATCTGCGGCCGAGGATGTCTGGCTCAAGGTTCGCGACGCGGCCAGCGACCTGATTCTGCTCGACATCCGCAACGGCCAGGCCGTCGAGCGTCGCCGATTCGGCAACGTCGCGGACGATTCAAATCTCGAAGAGCAGCCGCGACCGCGCGAGCTGTGGCGTCTTCTGTCGGCGGGCGGCGCTCTTCCAGCAGATGTAAACCGCGTTGCATTGGACTCGATGGCAAGGATCGAAAGGTCCAGCGATGGGGAGGAATCTACGACGGAAGGTCGTGCGATACTGGGGCCGGTCGTGCTGGCCGAAGGAGCGCCGCCTGTCATGCTGCTGGCGACCAAGATGAGAGAGAACCTCGCAGGCGTCGCCGTTGTGCCAACGGCCTATCTCGATCGTGCGTTCCTCACGCTCAGCCGCGAGCCCGGGCGACTCGAGCTCCTGCTCGCCGAAACGGGTGCCGGCCTTGTTGTGACGTCGACAGAGGCCACGACGCAGTGGCCCGCAGGGCTCACGCAGTTCGTGAATCGACGCCTAAGCGGCGAATCGCAAGCCCCGGTGCTGGTGGAAGGCGAACCGGAAGTTCGAGGGGCGACGTTCCGAGGCATGATCCCGGCGGTGGTCATGACCCGTGGCGTGGATCTTTCAGGGAGCCGACGTGTGCCACCGGACGAATTGGCCGTTGTCGCGGTGCTCAACGGTGAGTCGGCTCTCGGGCCGCTGGCGGCGGTGAGCCGGACGGCCATCCTCTGGGCGGCGGCGGTCATTGCGATCATGACCGCCATCCTTGTCAGCAGCAGCATTCAGCTCATTCGCGGCCGGAATCGCCTGGAGGGGCTCCGGGCGGAGATGGTCGAGCAGGAGCTACGAGCCGCCCGGAGCATCCAGCTTCGCTGGTTGCCCGACGACGGCATTCGCCACGTCGCCGACCGGGAGGTCGACGTCGCGGCCGAGAACCTGCCGGCTAGCCACATCAGCGGCGACTTCTACAACTACTTCGAGCTTCCGGGCAGCGAAGCTGCCGGTGGAGAGGTCTCCCGCAGTCGACTCGCCCTGGTCGTCGGCGACGTCACCGGTCACGGCATGGCGGCGGCGTTCTTGATGAGCACTGCCCAGCTTCTGGCGGAGTCTGCGCTGCGACGCGACCCCGATCCCGGGGCGGCCCTGACGCGGGTCAACGCGCAGCTGTCTCGCCAAGCGCACGGCGGGCAATTCGTCACGTTGCTGCTTGCCGTCCTCGACGCCGACGCCAACGAAATTCGCCTCGCCTCCGCCGGCCACGCCGGCCCGCTCGTCTGCGACGAGGCGGGTCGTTGGAAAGAAGCACCCGTCGCCGGCGACCTCGTGGCGGGTGTGATGGAGCAGGTGACGTACGAGACCACGACCATCCCGCTCGAGGGCGTTCGTTCGCTCATGCTCTACACGGACGGCGCCGTCGAAGCTCAGAACCTGCTGGGCGACCGCTTTGATCTTTCCCGTTTCGCCGCGGGGCTCTCAGAGTCTCTGCCGGGCGGAGCGACCTCGGCCCGGCAGGCGGTACCAGGCGGGCCTTCGGGTGGTTCGTGACTTTGCGTCTGGTGCCGAATTTGACGACGACGTGACGCTCCTGGGCGTTCATCTTCAGCCGCTTGACCATGCGGCAGAGGATTCCGATTCTGTCTCACCCGAGCCGGCCACCGCTGCCACCGGCTGAGTCTGAATCGGTGCCAGTTGACCCGGCCCGCGTCACCACTAGACTGTCGGCCCACCCGCACGGCTCACGCCGCTTCGGGGCTATAGTGAAATGGGATCACGCCACCATGGCATGGTGGTATTCTGGGTTCGAATCCCAGTAGCTCCACTTTTACCGCGGGTCATCCGTTTCTCCGTCATCCTGAGCGAGCAAAGCGAGTCGAAGGACCTCGCCAGGGACCGTGTGTTCCCGGCGAGGTGCTTTACTTGACGACGCTGCTTCAGCCCCTGCGGGGAAGCACGCGTCGCCTGAATGAAACTCATGACCCCTTAGCCGGCTTCACCGGCTGGGTCGGGTCGTCGGCTCTTGCCCCGCGAACAACGTCCGGCGGATCAGCTTGGCAACGTCGGTGTTATCCATCGAGCCCGCAACCAGGTGGCTGTTGAACCCCTCGCCGCGAACGAGGACGCCCCCTGACACGTCCAGGCCGCTGGCCCAGGCGACGGCGAAGGGAAAGCGTCGCCCGCTGCGGTCCGGCTGAGACAGGAAAGGCGTGCCGTTCGTGCCCTCGACGCCGTCAAACGGAGCACCTCGCGGGTTCTCCGCAGGCACCTTCTCGGGCAGGCTGCCGTCGTCGCCGGTGGATAAGCCGACGGTGCGAAGCCCGCCCCCGTCGGAGTCGGCGGTGGTGAAGAGCAGTGTCTGCGGGTACTGCTTCACGAACCGCCGGCAGACGCCGATGGCGTCGTCGGATCGCTTGGCGGCGAGCAGGGTGCCGCTGGCGTTGTTGTTGTTGCCGAAGTTGTCCGTGCCTTCTTCCTCCGCGATCAGCAAGAACTGCCGGCCGTCTCGGCCCAGGATCCGGAGGGCCGCGTCGGTCATCTCGGCAATCGTCGGGGCCGAGGGCTCGTAGAGCGGTTCGTCGAGTTGCACGAGAATTTCTTCCGGCTTGTCGTTGAACGTGTGGTCTTCGCTGAAGACGCCCAGAACTTTTTCCGCATCTTCGGGAATGCGAGCGAGCTCCTCGCGCGTCTGGACGACGAGATAGCCGAGCTCACGAGCTTCATCCAGGAGGTTCTTGCCGTCGGTCCGGAGCCCCTTCGTGTACCGGCCTTGGGTGCCCTCCGGGAGGAACCACTCCTCGCCGCCGCTGAACATGACGGCGGCACCGCTGTAGACCAACTTCTCGACGATCTCCTCGAAGTTGCCGCGGGCATCGACGCTGCTGACGAAGGCGGCGGTGCCGGGCTCGATGGCGCTGCCGCTCTGGACCAGACCAACGGGAATACCCGCGGCGATCGCCTGCTTGGCAACGCTCAGAGAGTTTCCGCGATGGTCAACCGGCTCAACGCCGTCCGGCCCACCCTGGTCTCGACCGAAAGAGGAGCGTTTCACCTTGACGCCGTACGCGTGGGACGTCGCTCCGCCGTTGCTGCTGGCGGTGAGGTTGTCGCTCATGTGCCCGCGATAGACGGCGATGTTCGGCAGCTTGTCCCACTCCAGGTCGTCATCCGGCCCGACGTACAACGCCCGCGTCGCCGCCCAGGTGCCGGCTCCGGCACCGTCGGGGTGGAAGAAGATCACGCTGCCAGTGTGCGGCGGCATGTCGGCCGAAGCCGGTAGGGCGACGAGGAGTAGAACGAACAACGTGCGGACGAGCAGCATGCACCGACCGTACATGGCTCAACGTTAAGGCCCGGTCAATTTGCAGGATGGGCCAGAGCCGCGACCTTACAGGTCGCCGGAAGCGTCAGAGTCGAATACTGACCTCTGGCATCGCGTGGTCGTCCCACGTCAACGGGGTCGAGATCGTGAACCGGTTCGACTTCTGACCTGCCTGCGACCTGTAAGGTCGCGGCTCTTCGGTTGAGAAACGGTTGCCTGCTAACGTCAGATTCCGATGGCCCGGATGTACATGAAGTCTTTGCTGGATGCCCCGCTCGAAGCCGTTTGGGCGTTTCACGAAGATACCAAGCGCGGGCTCGAAGGCCTGTCGCCGCCCGAGGCCGAGGCGGAGGTGCTTAAGGCCGACAAGCCGGCTGTCGGGGCGGAGGTGATCGTCCGGGTCAAGACACCGCTGGGTCGGCAGAAGGTCATAGCCGTCTATCGCGAGTGGCAGCCGCCCAAGGGCTCGCGTCCGAATCGCGTCGCCTGGTTTGTTGATGAGGCAGAGATCTGGCCATTCTCAGCAGTGGCGTCACACGCACCGATTCGAGGAAACGATCGACGGCGGCCGAACCAAGGTCTGGGCGATCGACGACGTGCAGTACAAGCTGCCCTTGTGGGCCGGGGGCACGCTGGGGGCGCGATTCGGTGCGGGCCCGCAGTTGCGGAAGATGTTCAAGTTCCGTCACGACAAGCTTCGCCAGCTTCTGTGCCGGCGATCGTGACGAAGCGTCGCGGCTCGCGGGCCGACCGATAAGGTGCCGCGGTCTTGCCACACGCGATGACGCCTGCCGGTGGACCGATCTAGGAGAACCATGCCCCGCGACCTACCCGTCGGTAACGGCCGACTGCTCATCACGTTCGATGACCGCTACCAGCTTCGTGACCTGTACTTCCCGCACGTCGGGCAGGACAACCACGCAGGGGCAAGCCCGTGCCACTTCGGCGTCTGGGCCGAGATTCCAGGACCCAAGGCACGCAACGTCCCGGCGGGCCGGCTTGCGTGGACGACCGACGACGGGTTCAAGCGTCGGCTGCGCTACATCGACGACGCGCTGACGACGCAGGTGGATCTGTGGCACGAAGAGCTGGGGCTAAGCCTTCACTGCAACGACGCGGTCGACTTCAATCGGAACGTCTACGTCCGCAAGATCCGCGTCCACAACCAGATGGACACGGCTCGCCTGGTGAAGGTCTTTCACCACAACGACTTCCTGATGTTCGGAACCCGTATCGGCGACACCGCCTACTACGACCCGGAACTCAAGAGCATGGTCCACTACCGCGGCAAGCGGTACCTGTCGTGCACCTTCTTCGAAGAGCACGGCAACGGGGGCGAAAACCCGGTCAGCCAACGCGTTGACGAGTTCGCCACCGGTACCAGCGGCTTCGGCGGGGCAGAAGGCACCTTCCGCGATGCGGAGGATGGCCATCTGGGCATGAACCCGATCGCCCAGGGTGCGGTCGACTCGACGATGAGCATCAACGTCCACCTTGCCGCGGGCGAGACGCGAACGCTCTACATGGCCATCATCGCCGGCAAGAGTCGCGACGAAATCGTCGAGCTTCAGGGTTGGCTCAATCGCCAGACGCCCAAGCGCGTCGTCGATCGGACGACCGGCTACTGGCGACTTTGGAGCCAGGGGGCGGGCGTGCAGTTCGGCGACCTGTCGGAACCGGTGGTCAAGCTCTTCAAGAGGTCGCTGTTGACCGTCCGCACGCAGATCGACGACGGGGGGGCGATTCTGGCGGCGAACGACAGCGACATCATGCAGTTCGCCCGCGACACCTACAGCTACATGTGGCCGCGGGACGGAGCCCTCGTCGCCGACTCGCTCGACCTGTGCGGCTATCACGACCTGGCACGCGGCTTCTACTCGTTCTGCCAACGCGTCATCCAGCCGGAGGGGTACTTCCTGCACAAGTACAACCCCGACGGCAGCCCGGCGTCGAGTTGGCACCCGTGGATCAAAGACGGCCAGCCGTCGCTGCCGATCCAGGAAGACGAGACGGCCCTCGTCGTCTGGTCGCTGTGGCGTCACTACTGGCGGTATCGCGACACCGAATACGTCCGGCCTCTGTGGATCGACGTCGTCATCCCGGCCGCGGACTTCATGTGCAAGTACCGCGACAAGCAGACGGGCCTACCTCTGCCTAGTTACGACCTGTGGGAAGAGCGATGGGGCGTCCACGCCTTCACCGTTGCCACCGTTTACGGCGGTTTGGTGGCGGCACGAAACTTCGCCGTCAGCTTCGGCGATGACGAGCGCGCCGAGCGTTACGGCAAGGCGGCGGAGGAAGTCCGCGAAGCCGCCGCGAAGTACCTTTGGAGCGAGAAGCTGGGCCGATTCGCCCGGCGTCTGGTCCCGAAGGACACCCAGCGTCCGCCGCAAGAGCCGGATTACCAGGATCCCGAGGCCGACTTGCTCCACGAGAAGCAGGACTGCGACGGCCTGTTCAACGTCGACGACACGATCGACGCGTCACTCTTTGCCATCTACAAGTTTCACCTGTTCGAAGGCGACGATCCACGCGTCAAGGCCACGATGGAGGCCGTGGAGCGTGAGCTTTGGGTCAAGACCGAAGTCGGCGGCGTTGCCCGGTACACCAACGATTACTACCACCGCATCAGCGACGACATCGAGAAAGTGCCCGGCAACCCGTGGTTCATCTGCACGCTCTGGCTGGCGGATTACAAGATCCACACGGCCAATACCAAGGGCGAGCTCCAGCAAGCCCACCCGATCTTCGAATGGACCGCCGCCCACGCCCTCGAAAGCGGCGTGCTGGCGGAGCAGGTCAACCCTTACACGAACGAGCCGATCAGCGTCAGCCCGCTGACCTGGAGCCACGCCACGGTCTGCAGCACCGTCGTGAAGTACCTTGAGAAGCTCGAACAGCTCGACAGCGTCAACGCCGGTCCCGGCACGTTCAAGATGCGGGTTCCGGGACGGTTCCAAAGCACGCACAGCTCCGACCAACCCGACATGCCGGGCGGCGTCTACACGGACGACCAAGGCATTCCCGCTCCGCCTCCGTCAGACGAGCCGGCGTCGAAGGATCACAAGGCGGCCTAGGTGCCCGCCGCGTCCACCTTCGGCCGCACGCGCACGACTTTGCGTCGCAGGACGAACGGCAAGCCCGCGAGCCAAACCACCGGCCACCAGCCGAAGGCGACGGCGGACTGCAGGTAGTCGAAGTGCTCCACCGTGGACGTCGTTCTTGCCGGCCTGAAGCGGTCAATGACCCGGAAGGCTTCATCAGTCTCCCCGTTGAACCAGCCGTCGGGGATCGTCTCGCCCAAATCCGTCTCGATCGTGAGCGTGTTTAACTGCTCCGGTGGGGCCCAGAACAGGTAGAGGTGGACGTAGAGCCTCAGAATCTCAGGCGGTGGAACGCTGCCTGCGCGAGCAAGAGGCGTCCAGGTCGCGTCGACTGTCGGCATGTCCGCGGCCGCCTCGCCTGTCCAGGCCTCGATCAGATCGTCGATCACCTTCAGCGTCGGCCGCCCGTCGCCGCTCGATGATCGGGCGGCGGTTCGGAGTCGCCACGTGTCCTGCAGTGCATCCCACTGCAGCGTGTTACTGCCCAGGACGTCACGAGCCTCGACGACAATCGGACGCCGTCTGCCACTCACGCCGTCGCTTGTTGATGCGACCACCTGCGCGATCGACGGCCGTCTCCTCGATGACGAACGCAGCAGGCGTGCCGAAAGAGTGCGTGATCCTGATGACTCGAACCTTTGCAGAGGAAATCGCTTGGTCGCAATGTTTCCCGCAACGAGCGCGACGCACAGCACCGCCACCGTCCACAACGGCCCACGGACCAAGAGCGGCGCCGCCTGCCAGCGATGAAACTTCGCCGTCGTCAGGCCGACCTCTTCCAGATCGGCACCGCACTCCGGGCAGATCGGACCCGGGAGCCCGCGGACCGAATACCCGCATCGGCCGCACGCGGCTTCGTCGATACTCGCTTCGACTTCCACCGGTGAAAGCCGTCGCCGACGGTTGCCGTACCAGGCCAGGATGACCAGCAGGACGCCCATTGCGGCGTACGCGAACCAGAACCAGACGGCCATCATTCGGCTCCAGTCTAACGCCGGCAGCGGTCTGTCGTGACGTCGGCAAGGCCGTGGGCTTAGGGTGACGGCTCGACATGGACGCCCTCGCAACCGCCGATTCCGCCATTGATCTGAGCATCGTGGTGCCCGCTCTGGACGAAGCCGACAACGTCGGGCCGCTGGTCGACGAGATCGAGGCGGCAATGGACGGCCGCGGGTACGTGTTCGAACTCGTCGTCATCGACGACGGGTCGACCGACGGCACCACCGAACGGCTCATCGACCTGGCCAAGACGCGGCCTTGGGTGCGGGTGCTACGAAGGCCCAAAGCACAAGGCCAAAGCAGCGCCATGCGCGCCGGCATCATCGCGGCCCGCGGCCGTGCGATCGGCATGCTCGATGCCGATTTGCAGAACGACCCGCGCGACCTGCCGGACATGCTTGACCGCCTGGATCGGGAGGGCGTCGACCTGGTGCAGGGCGACCGCTCACGCAACCGGCAAGACAGCTTCATGAAGCGCCGGGCCAGCGTCGTCGGCAGGACGTTCCGGCGAGCACTGCTGGGCGATCGCGTACGTGACACCGGCTGCAGCGCACGCGTCCTGCGGGCGAACTTCGCCAAGCGGCTGCCACTCGAGTTCAAGGGGATGCACCGCTTCATCCCTGCGTTCTCGTCGCGACTGGGGGCCAAGGTCGTCGAGCACGAAGTCATCCACCGGCCGCGGGCGGCGGGTGTGACGAAGTACGGCGTCGGCGTCTTCACCCGCGGAGCGGCGGGCTTGATGGACCTCCTGGCCGTTCGCTGGATGGGCAACCGCCTCCGGCCGATCGACGCGGCAGAAGTTTCGGCAGACCACCAAGCCGGCTAAGCGAGTGAGTTGTTTGGGTATCGGCTGGCGACGATGTTGACGATCCAGAAGCTCGCAATCACGCCGATCAGGTAGACCGGAACGGCCAGCGTCCCGACGTCCCGGTACGCCTCGGCCTCCACGAAGAGTGTCGACACGATGACCGCGGCCAGCGCTGCCATGCCGGCGACGGCGACCGTCATCACCGTGCGGGGCGTTCCGGCGGCGGTCTTGAAGATGCCGACGCTCGGAACGAGCAGACCGGCAATCACAGCCGCGGCGAGCAGCCACGTGACGTTGCCGGTCCAGGTCCACGGCAAGGCGAACAGGGCAATGGTCAGCAGGATTGAGCCGAGCAACGTCGAGCCGCGACGCTGATCTTCGGTCAGGGCGTGCCAGCCGTACTTGTTGAACCGCAGCGACAGATTGAACAGCGGCACCGCCAGCCAGGTGAGGGCGACGAACCCCACGTAGACCACGATGGCCACCGTCACCAGCGGGCCCCAGCCCTCGTTGGCGCGGCCGACCGTTTTGACGACCTGGAACATCGCCCACGCCCCGATGATCACCGCCCACTGCACCTTGTCGCTGAGCCGGCTCATCCAGAGCATGTACCCCAGGAACAGGCGATAGAGCGGGTTCTTGGCCTTGAGCGCTTCGACCAGACCGGCTTTGGCCCACTGGTTTGTCGGGTCGAGCCGCAGCGCCTCGCGGAACGACTCCAGAGCCGCCTTGTGCTCGCGGCGGTGCAGGCGGGTCCAGCCGAGGTTGGCGTGGGTGTGGCTGTTGTCGGGATCGTTCTCCAGCGCCCCGTGCAACGTTGCCGCGGCTTCGTCGCGTCGGCCCAGGCGAGTGAGGATCATCGCCCGAAGGTTGCGGCACGTGTCGTCGTCCGGATCGACGGCAAGCCCTCCTTCGGCAGCGTCGAGCGCGTCCTGCCAGCGTTCTTGTCCAACTAGGGCCGATGTCAGAACGCTCCACGGGTGCGGGTCATGCGGCTCGAGCCGCAGAGCCTCCCGTGCCGCCGACTCGGCGGGCTTGTTCTTGTCGATTTTCACAAGCACGCACCCGAGCAACGCGTGCCCCCGGAAATCCTCGGGCTGAAGCCGTACGACCTGCCGGGCCTCGTGCTCGGCGGCGTCGGCGTTGCCTTGGGCGAGCAGGCACCACGCGAGCAACCGATGGGCCTCGGCATGATCGGGACGCTCCGACAGCGCTTGGCGAAGCATCTTCTCGGCATCGTCGAACCGACGCTGCTGAAGCAACAGAGCGGCCCGCGTTGTTGCGGCGTCCTCGAAAGGGTTCGCCACCGCGGGTGCTGTTTCATACTCGTCGTCGTGCCAGGAAGACATGCCAGGTCGACAACCTAGCAAGCTGGCGTCTGGTTGCGACGGCTAGAGCCTCAGGTACTTGGCGACGTCGTCGTAAGCACCGCCTTGATTGGCGTACATGACGTGGTTCTTGGCCGTGTCGAACCACTCGCGGGTGCTGGGCCGAATCGTCTTGAGGGCACGCAGCAGGTCTTTCGTGCCGACGGGCACCGGCTTGCCGGTCTTCATCGCCTCAGCCAGCTTGGCCTCGATGGCCGCATCGACGACCGCCTGCAGGTCGGCCCCGCTGAGATCGACGGCCGCCTTGGCGACCTTCTCGTAGTCGATGCCCTCGACCGGCTTGCCCTTGAGCATCGCCTGCAAAATGGCCGATCGGGCCGGTGCGTCTGGCGGCGGGACGAAGACCACGCGGTCAAATCGGCCGGGCCTGCGGAAGGCGGGGTCGACGTGCCACGGTGCGTTGGTCGCAGCGAGCACGAGCAGGCCGTCGTTGTCGTGGTCGGCACCATCCAGTTCGGCCAGGAACTGGTTGATCAGATGCCTTCCCGCCGACTGCCGCATGTCCTGCCGGCTGGCGGCCAGGGCGTCGACTTCATCGAAGAAGAGGACGCACGGCTTGTTGCGTCGGGCCCGCTCGAAGAGGGCGTGCAGGTTCTTTTCGCTGCTGCCGACCCACATGTCCAGGACGTCGCTGATGCCGACGGAGATGAACCGGCGGTCGATTTCACCGGCGGTCGCGCGGGCGAGGTGCGTCTTGCCGCATCCGGGCGGGCCGTAGAGCAAGATGCCACCGCCGAGCTTCTTGCCGTACGCCTTGTACAACTCCGCGTGCTCGAGCGGGTGAATGATCTTCATCCGAACCTGCTCTTTGACCTCTTCGAGCCCGCCGACGTCGTCGAACTTGATCTCGGGCCGCTCGATCTTCTCAGAAGCCGGCACGTCACCGAAGGGGATGTCGTCATCGGAGAATTGCGACGCATCGCCGTGCATCGGGTGCGCCATGAACTCCGCCTCGTCGTCGGCGTCGTAGCCCGGTCGACGGGTCGGGATGCCCAGCGCTTTGGTTAATTCCGCGTCTGCTACCGACGCGTCGTCGCGCAGAGCGATCTTGTAATGATGGGCGGCATCATCCGGCTTGTCGTCGGCGAGCAGCAGCTTGGCGAGGAGCACGCGGCCCGCGGGCAAAGCGTCATCGCCGCGGGTGATGCTTTCGAGAACGACCATCGCGGCCGATCGCTTGTTCTGACGCTCGAAGACGCGGGCCAGGCCGAGCTTGAGTTCGGGATCATTTGGGGCATCGGCAGAGGCCCGGCGAAACTCGGCCTCGGCCGGTTCGAGTTGACCGGCGGACAGCAACGTCTCGGCCAGGTGTCCGCGGAGCACCGCGTTGGTGGGCGAGGCGTCGAGGGCTTTGCGGAGACTCGTAATGGTCGCTTCGTGATCAGGCATCGTCTTGATCGCATCCTACCGGAACCGTGCCGCCGGTCCGGTACCATCCGGCATGTCACGCCTCGCCCTCGTCACCGGAGCTTCCCGCGGCATCGGCGCCGCCATCGCCCGCCGACTGGCGTCGGACGGGTTTCAGGTCCTCGTCCACTACAACGCCAGCAGCGACCGCGCCGAGCGGATCGCGGCCGAGATCGGCAACGGGGCGACCGCGGTGCAGGCGGATCTGAACCTACCAGACGGCGGCCAGGCGCTTGCGGGTAAGCTGCCGGGCCCCATCGACGTCCTCGTCAACAACGCCGGCTTGTTCGAGGTCAATCCGATCGGCAAGGTGACGGATGAGCAGTTCGACAGCGTGCTGAACGTCAACGTGCGGGCGGTTTTCTATCTGACGCGCGAGGTCAGCCGAACCATGCCCGACGGCGGCCGGATCGTGACGATCGGCAGCGTCGGCGGAAGGCTGGCGTCGTTCCCAGGGAACTCGATTTACTCGATGAGCAAGTTTGCCGTCCGCGGGTTATCGGCAGGATGGGCACGCGACTTGGGGCCCCGTGGCATCACGAGCAACGTCGTCCAGCCGGGTCCGGTGGCGACTGAGCTGAATCCGGAGGACGGGCCCCATTCCGAGATGCAGCGGGCGATGACGTCGCTGGGCCGATTTGCAAGGCCTGAGGAAGTCGCCGCGGCCGTCAGCTACTTGTGCTCGACGGAAGCGGCGTACGTGACGGGTGCGGAGCTCGATATCGGCGGCGGGTGGGGCGTCTAAATGGATGCGTGACAAGCTCCGCGTCGCCGCAGCGGCGGCGGTTGGGTATGCTTCGCCGCATGTCCGAGGCAGTAGACGAGCAGACCTACGCATCGACACCGGAGTCGAAGTCCAAGGCGCAGAAGTTCTTTGAGCGTGGTCAGAAGGTCGCCGACGCGAATCAGCACGACTACGCCATCGAGATGTACATGTCGGGCCTGAGGCTGGCCCCCGACGACATCGAGGCACACACGGCCCTGCGGAAGATCGCGCTGCAACGCAAGCTCGCCGGGGGCAAGCCGATCGGCTCCATCAAGGCGATGGGCCTGAAGCGGACGGGCAAAGACCCGGCCGAGAACTTCCTGAACGCGCGTCAACTTCTGGCCAACGATCCGGGCAACACGTCGTACATGGAGCTGTTCGCCAAGGCGGCGGCGAAGCTGCGGCTCAACAGCGTGGTGACGTGGATCGGGCCGATGCTGTTCCGGGCGTTGCTCGACACGCCCAAGCAAGACGCCGATGCGTTCATTCGTCTCAAGGAGATCTACAAGGGCGTGGGCGAGTACAAGCTCGCCGCCGACGCCCTGGGCCAGGCCGCGGCTATTCGTCCGGACGAGGGCGGGCTTCAGCACGAGCTGCGCGAGTTGGCCGCGCAGATGACGATGCAGGAGGGGCAGTACGACAAGGGCGACTTCCGCAAGAGCGTCCGCAACGCCGATGCCCAGCAGGAGTTGCTCGAGAAGGACAGCGACATCCAGACCGTCGATGCCCTGCAAGGACAGATCGCCCGGGCCCGGCAGGAGTACGAGGCCGAGCCGGACGTCCCCGGCAAGCTGGCCAAGCTTGTCGACACCCTGACCAAGACGCGCGAGCTCAAGTACGAGAACGAGGGTCTGGACATCCTCGAGAAAGCCTTCGCCCGCACGAAGAACTTCCGCTGGCGCATGAGTGCCAACGAGATCAAGATTCGCCAGTTCGCCCGCGGCGAAAAGATGCTCAAGACCGTCGCCGACGCCGATCCGGACGACGCGGAGGCACAGCAGGAACTCAAGGATTTCCGCAAGGAGAAGGCGGAGATGGAGCTGGCCCACTTCGCCGGTGCCGTCAAGGCGTACCCGACGGAGCAGCGGTACAAGTTCGAGCAGGCCCGTCGGCTGTTCGACCTCGACCGCTACGACGAAGCCATCCCGCTGCTGCAGCAGAGCCAGAACGACGCCAAGGTTCGCGACGACAGCCGGTTCATGCTGGGCCGGGCGTTTCTGCTGGCCGACTTTCCGGATGAGGCCGCGGACACGCTCAAGGGCGTCATCGCCGGCTATCAGGGGGAGGCGGACGAGCGTGGCAAGAGCATCTACTACTGGTACGGCCGGGCGTGTGAGGCGTCGTCGCAGATCGATGACGCCCTGAAGGCCTACAGCCAGATCGCGCAGTGGGACTTCAGCTACAAAGACGTCCAGAACCGCATCAAGGACCTCCGGGCCAAGAAGAAGGCCAGCGAGTAGGGGCAGGCCGCGGGCGAAGAATGTGCCTATCGTGCCCGTCCCGCCGGCCGGATGTCGGCGTGATCAAGTACCTACCCAAGCACGACCGACCATGGCCCACTCCTTTTCCGCCAAGAAGCGGATCCGACAGAACGAAAAGCGCAACGCCCGCAACCGCTGGCGCAAGGACCGCGTCAAGCACGCCGTCCGGGAGTTTGATGAGGCTGTGGAGTCCGGCAACTTCGACGAGGCGCAGACGCTCCTCAACAAGGCCGCCAGCGTGCTCGATAAGGTCGCCAGCACCCCGACGCTGCACAAGAACGTCGCCCGTCGTCGTCGCAGCAAGCTGCAGCTCAAGCTGAACAAGGCCAAGGCCGGCACCACTGCCTGAGCCTGGGCCGTCAATGAACTAGACGCGGCCGCGGGCTCTATGGCCCGCGGCCGTCTTTGATCCCTACCTCCCGCGCTGCCGACCAGAGACCGCGAGCCATCAGTTCGCGGCTGCCTTGGTGGCGCTACGCTCTCCGCCCTATGTCTGCCGAAGCCACGTCCGTCTCGATGGAAGCCCTCGTCTCGCTGTGCAAGCGTCGCGGCTTCGTCTACCCCGCCAGCGAGATCTACGGCGGCATCAACGGCTTCTGGGACTACGGCCCGCTGGGCGTGCAGCTCAAGAACAACATCCGCGACTCGTGGTGGAAGCAGACGGTCGAGTCGCCCACCCATCGGCCCCGACGGCCGCCCGGTCAGCATCGTCGGCCTCGACAGCTCGATCATCCAGAACCCCAAAACCTGGATCGCCAGCGGCCACGTCGGGGGGTTCAGCGATCCGATGCGCAAGTGTACGAAGTGCGGGCACTTCTGTAGAGGCGATCATCTGTTCGACATCATCGTCACATCATCGAAGTGGTTCCAATCGCTCGTGCAGACCTTCGAGCCGACGCTGTCGAGCGGAGGAACGTCGACGCCTGGCATCAGCGCTCCGGCGCTGATGAGTTGGGCCAAAGGAAAGGGCAGAAAGCTCGCGCCGAACCTTGCGCTTGTCCGGAACCCGGAAGTGACGCTGACGTGGCTCGCGACGCGAGTCAACGGCCAGCCGGACGCGCCGCCGGACGTTCTTGAAATTCTTCGACATCTCGCAACGGAGCAGCTGAATGAGACCGGCCTTCAAGACCCTTGCCCGCTGTGCGGCGGCGAAATGGGTGAGCCGATCGAAATCAGTCTGATGTTCGAATCACATGCCGGGCTGACGAAGGAAGAAGACAACAAAGTTTACCTTCGACCGGAAACGGCTCAGGGGATCTTTCTTAACTACAAGAATGTTCTAGATACATCACGCGTGAAAGTGCCTTTCGGCATTGCCCAGATCGGCAAGTCGTTCCGCAACGAGCTCACGCCGCGAAACTTCATCTTCCGCTCGCGTGAGTTCGAGCAAATGGAAATGGAGTGGTTCTGCCACGAATCCGAAACCCAGAAGTGGTACGACTTCTGGAAGGAAGAACGCATGAAGTGGTGGCGGTCGCTCGGCGTTGGGGACTCGAAGCTCCGCTTCCGCGATCACGAGAAGGACGAGCTTTCCCACTACGCCAAGAACGGCGTCGGGACCGTCGACATCGAATACCAGTACCCCTTCACCGCCCCCGACTACGGCGAGCTCGAAGGCATTGCCCACCGCTCCAACTTCGACCTCTCGGCGCACCAGGAGCACTCGGGGCAGAAGATGGAGTACTTCGACGAGGCGACGAAGGAGAAGTTCATCCCCCACGTCATCGAACCCGCCAGCGGCCTGACGCGGGCGGTGCTCGTCGTGCTGTGCGAGGCGTACACCGAAGAAGAAGTCGACGGCGACAAGCGGACGGTCATGAAGTTCGCCCCGCACCTGGCGCCGACCAAGGTGGCCGTCTTCCCGCTGGTCAAGAAAGACGGCATGCCGGAGAAGGCGATCGCGATCTACGACGATCTTCGCACCGACATGACCGCCACGTACGACGCCGGCGGGGCGGTCGGGCGTCGTTATCGTCGGCAGGACGAGGTCGGCACGCCGTTCTGCGTCACCATCGACGGCGACACCGTCTCGGGCGACACCGTGACCGTCAGGCACCGCGACTCGATGCAGCAGGAAAAGGTTAACGTCGACCAGCTCAAGCAGTACCTGCTCGACCGGCTCCGATAATCGCGTTGCCAAGCCATGCCCGGCTTGATCGGGCGATGCAACGCACGCGGCCCCTGTGTGTCGTACACTGCTCAGGTCCTAGCCGGACCTCGTTCATGCTCATGCGCCGCCGACTCCTTCAACTCGCTGCCATCCCTGTGCTGCTGGCCGGCGGTCTCGTTGGCGTCGGTTGCTGGGACGATTCCGGCGACTCGGCCATGCCGGGCAAGCCGTTGCCTCCGACGACGAGGCCTCAGGAAGACCGGGTCACAACAGGCACCGACACGGAGATCACGGCTGACGAGCCGCGTGATTCGGCATTCGTTTACCTCATCGACGAGAACGATGAGGAGACCGCCTATGAGTTCCCGCCGGCCAAGCTCTGGCTTCGTGCGGTAGGCGAGGGTGACGACACGCGGGTCCTGGCGCGTCTGTTCAGCGACGACCCAGCCGAGGCGACGGACGCGGGATGGGACGGAAGCTACTTCTTCTTCGAGATGGAACTGGCTTTGTCCGAGGCATCCGCCGCGGCGGTGCGGGACAAGCTGGACGAGGGCGGCTCCGTCGTGCCCGAAGACGTCGCCGACGCCGAGTGGTATTTTGACGCCGAGGCGACGGAAAAGGCGGCTGGCAAGAGCTTTATTTCGTTTGCCACGGGTCGCGGCGGGATGCGAGAGCTTCAGCCGCGCGAGGTGTACGTGAACCTTCGCCCGCTGCCCGGGAAGTTCGTGGACGTGCTGCTGGTCGGCAACTTCGAGCCGCCGGTCGCCGGCGGTTCCACGCCCGCGGCGGTCAAAGCCGTTCGCGTCCGGGCCGTCCTGACGGCAGAGACCGTCGGCGGCGAGTAGGGCCAAACCGCCTCCTCCGTCATCCTGAGCGAGCGAAGCGAGCCGAAGGACCTCGTCGCGGAGGACGTGTTCAGGCGAGGTCCTTCGGCTCGCTTCGCTCGCTCAGGATGACGAAAGGGCGGCCATCGACATCAAAGGGAACACGCAATGACCGGCTGCGGCTCGCTCTTGTCTTGCATCCATGCTCGGCCGTCGCGGCTCATGAGTTCAGAGGCGGCGTCGGGGCCCCAGGTTCCGGGTTCGTAGGTGGCAGGTCCTTTGCCGGCTTCGTCCAGTTCGGCCCAACCGCGGAGGATCGGATCGACGACCGTCCACGCCGCCTCGGCCTCGTCGCCACGGATGAACAGGCTCTGGTCGCCCGCGACCGCGTCGGCGATGAGACGCTCGTACGCCTCGGGCGGTTCCTTCTTGAATGTCTCCGCGTAATCGAAGTCAAAGGCGACATTTTTGATGGACAACGTGTTGCCCGGCACCTTGCCGTTGACCCGCAGGCTGATGCCGCCTTTGGGGGCGACGTGGATGACGAGGTCGTTGGGGAAGACGGGCGACTCGCACTGCTTCTGGAACAACGTCAGCGGCGGCGTCTTGAAGCGGACGCCGATCTCGCTGACCTTGGCCGGCAGGCACTTACCGGTGCGGATGTAGAAGGGCGTGCCGCTCCATCGCCAGTTGTCGACGTAGAACTTCATCGCGGCGAAGGTCTCGGTGGTCGTGTCGTCTTCCACGCCCTTGGCCTTCGAGTAGCCGTCGGTCGATTTCCCGTCGCCGAAGCTTCCCGGACCATATTGGCCGCGCACCGCGTAGTGCGCCGCCTGCTGCGGTCGGATCGGGCGGATGCTTTGGAAGACCTTGACCTTCTCGTCTCGCGTGTGCTTGTCGTCCAGCCCCGCGGGCGGCTCCATGGCGGTCAGGGCGACGAGCTGCAGGATGTGGTTTTGCACCATGTCCCGCAGGGCACCGCTCTTGTCGTAGTAGCCGGCTCGATCATCGGCGCTGACGCTCTCCGACACCGTGATCTGCACGTGATCCACGTAGTTGTGGTTCCACAGCGGCTCGAAGATGCTGTTGGCGAACCGCAGCACCATCATGTTCTGCACGAGCTCCTTGCCCAGGTAGTGGTCGATGCGGTAGATCTGCGACTCGTCGAGGCGGGCGTGGAGATCCTCGTTGAGCTTGCGGGCGGTCTTGAGGTCGTAGCCGAAGGGCTTTTCGATGACGACACGGGTCCATCGATCGCCGTCGCCGGCATCGACATGGCTTCGCTCGACGAGTCCGGCGTCCGAAAGCTGATCGGCGATCGGCGTGAACGTGCTGGGCGGCGTGGAGAGATAGAACAGGCGATTTCCACCCGTGCCGTGCTTGGTGTCGAGCTGCGCCAGCCGCTTCTCGAGTGCTTCAAAGTCGGAGACCTGGTCGTACTGGCCGGCGTGGTAGTACGTGCGCGAGCAGAGGTCGTCGAGGAGGGCGGGGTCGCAATCGTGCTTGTCGCCGGCGGCTTCGCGGAAGCGGTCGCGGAACTCGTCGTCGCTCATGTCCGTGCGCGAGTAGCCGACGAGAACGAAGTCGTCGGGCAAGAGCTTCTGCGACGCCAACTTGTACAACGCCGGCAGCAGTTTGAGTTTGGCCAGGTCGCCGCTGGCGCCGAAAATGACAAGAATGCAGGGGTCGCGTCGCGGCATGCGGGCGATGATGGCGGACAGCGACCCGCACGGCAACGGGCAAGGTCGCCCGCGGCGGTTCTTCACACTGGGCGTAAGTGGACGAGGAACTCGATGTTCCCTCTCGCACTGCGACCGCTGCTGCCGCGGATGGGGCTGTCGATCGAGCCGACAACCTTGAAGCCGTGCTCCTTGAAGACCGTGTCGAGGTCGAGCAACACCTGCCGCGCGTCGGCATCTTCGAGAACGCCGCCCCTGGGTACGCTGTTCCTCGGCACCTCGTAGTGCGGCTTCACGAGCGTGACCACGTCGCCGCCTCCGTCGTGCAGGAGCTTTCGCACGTTCGGCAACAGCTTGCCCTGTCGCGTCCAACCGGCATCGGCGACGACGAGGGCCACCGGTTCAGGAAGAGAGACGTGCATGGCGTTGGTTCGCTCATGAACCCTGACCCGCGGGTCGTTGCGCAGCCGCCAGTCGAGGACGCCGTAGCCCGTGTCGACGGCGTGCACCCTGGCCGCACCGTGACGGAGCAACACATCGGTGAAGCCGCCCGTGCTGCATCCGAGGTCGCAGGCGACGGCGTCTTGAACAGGAACGTCAAAAGCCTCCAAGGCGGCGGCAAGCTTGAGCCCGCCGCGGGAGACGTAGGGATGATCTTCGGCGGCCACGACTATCGCCGCGGCAGGAGCACGCGGACCGTCGTCGGCTTCGTCGCCGGCTCGACCGCGGGACTCGGCTTCGCTTCCGGCTTAGGTAAGTACACACGCACCGTCCCAGGCCTGGTCGCGGGACGTGTCGACGGGGTCGCCGGGTGCACCGCACGCCGGCCCTCCATCGGCGGCACCGCGTGGAACGTCGGCGGCACCTCGCCGGGCTCGTACGCCTCCTTGGCGACGGGCGGGTTGACGATCATCTGGAACGGAAGAACCACCGCATTGGCGACGAAGAACACGCCGTCCGTCAGCCGAGCCAAGCCGCCGACGGACGAGTCGTCGCTGCTCGTCTCGTCCACCACCGAGCCTGCGGGGGCGAAAGGGAAGTAGACGGGGCCTGCTTCCGTGCCGCCTCCAAGATAAAAGGTCGTCGTGCGGGGCCAGTCACGTATCCGCATCGCCGGGTCGTAAACGAGCGGCTCGGACGCGACTTCGACCTCTTCAGCCGGCTGACGCGAGACACAACCGGCAACCGAGACGGTCGCCAGGGTCAGGGCGGCGAGGGTCAGGGGCCAAGGTCGGAGCATCATCGATAGTCTAAGGGCGGGGCGATCGGGTTGCGAAGTAGGCACCGACACTTCATCGGTCGGCCGGCTTCACAATCGCCGTGTTGCTACCCGAGTCTTGTCGCCGTTCGCGAAGCAGGGCGTCGGCGTCGCGACGCATGTCCATCTCCGCCTCCAACGCCGAATCCGCCGTCAGCGGCTCGGGATCGGGCTCGAGTTCGCACCCGGCGAGGCAGACGAGGGCAAGAAGCGTGACGATCTTCAAGAGCTTCATGGGTTCAATCCTTGATCTGCATCGCCAGGATGCGAGCGATGGCTTCACACACCTCTGCCCGGTGCTCGCTGGCCAGGGACAGGGCCAGTTGCGTCTCGATCAGTCCGTACGGAATGCCCATGTCGTACCGCTGCCCTTTGACGACCTGGGCCCAGTACTTCTCGCTGTTCTGACGCAAGTGCTCCTGAGCACTCGTGAACTGGATCTCGCCCTTCTCACGAAGGTCGTTCGAGATGAGGTGCTCGAGCGACTTGAAGATGCCCGGCCCGAACACGTGGATGCCGAAGTGGGTCAGGAAGTTGCCCGCGGGCAGGCCGGGCGTGACGAGCTTGTCTCGCGCCACCTCGACCTCCGGCTTCTCGATGATGAGTTCTGCCTGGAACAGGCCCTTCTCGATGTCGTACGGCTTACCCTTGATCGTGCCGAACAGGTACAGCAGTCGCTCGATCGTCGGCTGAACGCCGGTAACTGCGTCGAGCCCGAACTTCTCGAACGTCTTGATGAGCTGCAAGACGCACCGATCTTTCTCGTCGCTGATGTAGACGTGATCGCCCAGTAGCAGGACAAACGGCTCGTCGCCGACGAAGTCCTTCGCCTGGTAGACGGCGTGGCCGAAGCCTTCTGGTGTCTCTTGCGTGACGAAGGTGAGTCGATCGCCGATGGAGCCCAGGTTTTCGCTTTCGAGGATGGCCCAGTCCTTGCCGCGGAAGGCGCGGGCGGTGTCGTTGTCCATCCGTTTGAAGTACTCCCGCAGCACCGTGTCGCCGCCGGGGCTGACGACGACGCAGATCTCGTCGATGCCGCTTTCGACGCATTCTTCGAGAATGAGCTGCAGCGTCGGCTTCGTCAGGCCGTCGCGGTCGACGAGCGTGATCATCTCCTTCTGTATCGCACTGGTGGCCGGGTACTGGCGGGTACCGCGTCCGGCGGCAGTAACGACGGCTTTGCGAACTCTGGGCATGATTGGCACGAGAGCATATCAACCTGCCGGCCGACGGCGACACCGCCTTACCATCCGAACATGACCAACCGTGCCGACGTCTGCAAGGCCGCAGCATCCACCCTCGCCGCCGCGAGCGACTCGGCAGCGTCGCTCACCTGTCTCGTCGGCTTCGACGGCTTCGTCGACACGATCTGCGACGTGGTCGAAACCCGGCAAAGCGAGACCGAGTACAAGGCCGTCGAAACGATCGATCGGCTCGGCAGCAAGATCTCCGCGGCCGCGGGAATCAGCAGCAACCTCGAGCTCGTCGTCACGACCAAAAAGCTCGGCGGCAACGGCCCGATCATGGCCAACGCTCTGGCCTCGTTCGGGCTCGACGTCACCTACGTCGGCAACCTCGGCTACCCGGACGTCGACCCGATCTTCGCCGACTTCGGCAGGCGTGCCGATATCCGCACCATTGCAGCCCCGGCCTACACCGACGCGCTCGAGTTCAGCGACGGCAAGCTCATGTTCGGCAAGCACGAGACGCTCAAGGACGTCACGTGGGAAAACATCGTCAGCAGGCTCGGCCCAGAGACCTTCGAGCGCCTCCTGGGCCGAAGCAAGCTCGTCGCGATGGTCAACTGGACCATGATCCCGCAGATGAGCCGCATCTGGGCCAAGCTCATCAGCGACGTGCTGGGCGATTTGCCCGAGTGGACCAATGGCCCGCGTCGTCACGTCTTCATCGACCTGGCCGATCCGGAGAAGCGGACCCGCGACGACCTGCTCTACGCCGTCAAACTACTCGGCAAGATGCAGCCGTTTGCCGACGTGACGCTCGGCATGAACCTGAGCGAAGCGACGCAGATCGCCGAGGTGCTGAAGCTCGCCAAGCCGACCGAGGACGATCTGCCGACCGCGGCGGCGGCGATTCGAGAGGCACTCGATATCCACTGCGCCGTCGTCCATCCCCGTGCCGGAGCCGCCGCGGCAACGGCTGACGACCGCACGTACTTCGCCGGGCCTTTCGTCAAGCATCCGAAGATCAGCACCGGTGCGGGCGATCACTTCAACGCCGGCTTCATGCTCGGCCGAACGCTGGGGATGCCGCTCGACCAAAGCCTCTGTTGCGGCGTTGCGACCAGCGGCCACTACGTCCGCTCGGCGGAGTCGCCATCGATGGTCAAGCTCAGCAAGTTCGTCGCCGAGCTGCCCGATCCGGAGTGAGTTCGACCGAAGACAGAAGAAGCCACAGACGAAGAAGCCGCGGGCTGAGAAGCCACAGACTGAGAAGCCGCGGGCAGCTTCAGGAGTAAAGCACAGACTGAGAAGCCGCGGGTAGCTTCAGGAGTAATGTACAGGCTGAGAAGCCGCGGGCTTACAGCCCGCAGGCAGCTTCAGGAGTAGAACACGCGTGTTGACTCAATCTGACCTGCCTGCGGGCTGTAAGCCCGCGGCTTTGTGTTGCTGGCTCTGTTTTGCGAACCGAAGTTTTCAGTCGTCGTCACCCGGCTCACCGACCGTCATCTCGAGGAAATCTTCCATCACCTCGAACGAGATGTCCGTCGCCAACTCGTCGTAGGCGATGGCACCTTTCAGCTGCGGGTACTCATCGGCCTTTGCATCCGCACCGGGGTTGGTGAAGGCGTGCACCGCGTCCGGAAAACTGATCAGTGACAGCGGCACGCCGGCCATCAGGGCCTGCTGGACGAAGCCGGCAAAGGCGGCGGGCTGGACCATCGGGTCGGCCCCGCCGTGAAGGATGAGCATGGGCGGGCCGTCGTAGTCGCCCTGGGGGGCCGAGTCCTTAGACAGGCCGCCGTGAAAGCTGACGACGCCATCAAGCAGGTCGGCATACTCGCTCTGAGCCATGGCGACGACGGTGCTCCCGCCGAAGCAGAAGCCGATGGCCACCATGCCGGTCGGCTCCAGGTCTTCCTCCTCGATCGCCTTCTGCGCAGCTTCGACACCCGCACCGGCAAGAGCCGCAAGCCCCGCCTTGTTCGCCGCCTGCGCCCAGCTACCAGCTTCTGACGGGTCCCCGGTGGTCTTCGCCGTCGCCGTACATGTCGAGCGCGACCGCGATGTAACCCGCTTCGGCGAGTTGCATCGCACGCATCTGGGCGTACTGGTTCAGACCCCACCATTCGGGGATGACGAAGACGACCGGCCGTTCGCTGAGGTCCAGGCCGTCGAGCGGAAGGAACAGTTGCGACTTGGCCGTCTCACCCGTCGGCAGTTCATAGCTGAAAGTCCTAGAGGCCGAGATGTCTGCCGAAGCCGGCAAGGCCAAGGCGACGACGAGCAGGAGTGTGGCACGGAGCATCGTCGCAATCTAGCCGACGCACGGGTCTGCCGGAACGCGCGATCAGGGGGTGGACGACGGCGGATCCTCCGGCCAGGCGTCGGCATCGCGAAGGGCTTCGATCTCCTTCACCGCGTAGTGCCGGCCTTTGGGATCATCCATGCCGGGGCAGGTCGTCTTGCTGTGAACCCACGCCTCACGACTCTGCAGCACCCCGCCCCAGAAGGGCCAGGTCCGGCATTGCAGCGGCCGGGCGGCATAGACGGCACAGCCGCGTTTTCGCTTGCCCGGCTTGTCGCCCGGCAGCGGCTTAAGAAAGACGCAGTCGTACTCGCCTGCGGGCGACTTCTGCTCGCGCAGGCTCAGCCGCTTGCCGACGCGTCGCACATACTGCTTGCGAAATGATGTCTCGTCGACCGCCAGGTGCCGGGCCAGGCGGACCACCTCCTCGTCGGTCACCCACACGTATCCCGCGGGTCCGGTGCAGCAGTTGCCACAGGTCGTGCAGCGAAACTTCAGCCCGTCCTCGTACCACCGCTCGTCGCGGACCGGCAGGGCGGTGGAGACTGACGGTGGAGTCGGATCACGCGACACCGCCCACCGTACGGCCCGTCTAAACCTTGGCACCCATAGACTCGACGCGATGTCTTTTCGGCTTGTGCTTGCTGTCCTGTTCGTCGGTCTTTCTTCAACGGTGAGCGCAGCTCAGACGACGCAACCGCAGTCGCCGATCGACATCAGCCGGGATGACGTGGCTCTGACTTTTCAAGTCTTCGAACAGACGCTCGAGCGGCACCCGCCGACGGGCGACCTGCGTCGGCAAGTCAATCGCCACTACGACTACCTCTCCCGGCTGGTCTTTCGTCGCGACTGGGACCGAGCGGTTCGCGAGTTCGCCCGCATGACCGACTCGATGCTTCCGCCCGACCAAAACCGGCCCGGCGACCAGGCGGCCCGGGCGACGCTCGTCCGCGCTGCCGCCGGTGCCCGTCGCCGGCGAAGGCGTCGGGCTGGTCATCCGGCCCATGTACGACACGCAGGGAAGGCCAAAGACCTTGCGACTTGCCGTCACGCGAGACGGCGCGGTCGTCAAGGAGGTCGATGTCACCGCAGCAGGCGACGACGTTTCCATTCGGCCCGAGGCTGCCGGGACGTACGAGGTGTCGCTCGCATCGTCGACAGGACGTGCCTGGCAGCGGGCGACCATCAGCGTGGTCGACGAGCGCCCCAAGACGCTCCTGGACCGCCTCGTTCAGCAGCTCGACGAGGCCGACGTCGAGACGCCGGCGGCGGACATGCTCCGGTCGCGGCTGTCGCTTCTCCGGTCGCCGACGGATCCGGCCCGACCGCCGTCGTTGGTCGAGTCGCCCTTTTCGCTCTCTCGTTCGCTCCCGCGCGAGACCGCGGCGGTGATCGCGGGTGAGAACCCGTACGTCGGTAAGGCGGGAACGTACTGGACCATGCTCGCCGGTGTGCCGTGTGTCGTCCACGTGCCGGACGCAGTGGTCCGTCACGACAGGCCGGTGCCGTTGGTCGTGGCACTTCACGGCGCCGGTGCGAACGAGAACATGTTCGTCCTTGGCTACGGCGACGGCAAGCTGCGTCGCCTGGCGGATCGTCACCGGTTCGTGCTCATCGCCGCGCGGACCTACCCGCTCATCGGACGAGGTGACTTGGCGGCCGGAATGGTGGAAGCGGCAAGCGGGCTCTACCCGATCGACCGCGACCGCGTCTACGGCATCGGGCACTCGCTCGGGGCCATCACGCTTGCTGGCTGGACGCTGGGCGACCCGGACGGGCCCGCACATGAGGCCTTCGCCGCCGTTGCACTCATCGCCGGCGGTGGGCGACCCGCGCAGGTCCGAGCCGCCATTCCGACGCTTGTCCAGGCGGCGGGGCGGGACAGGATCTTTCGAATCGAACGGCTGCGGGAGATCGTCGAGGCCGTCGAAGAACTGGGCGTCCGGGCGAGCTTCCAGCTTTATGACGACGAGGCCCACGTCAGCATCGTCCAGCGGTCGGTCAGCGACGCGGTGGATTGGCTTCTGATGCAGCGTCGCGGCAACGAGTGAGCCGACTATGGTGCAGGTTCGTGCCAGACGACCGACGCCAGCGTATTCAGAAGGTGCTTGCCGCGGCAGGCGTTGCGTCTCGTCGAGCTTGCGAGGAATTGGTGCTCCACGGCCGCGTTGCCGTCAACGGCACCGTGGTGCAGCGACTGCCGTACCTTGTTGATCCCACGGCAGACGAGCTGTCGGTTGACGGGAAGCGAATCGGTCCAAACCCGCGTGCCCCCCATGCCGACCGCGGCCGGCCGATGGCGTACCTGTTGATGAACAAGCCGGAGCACGTCGTCTGCACGAACGTCGCCCAGTACACCGCAGGTCGAACGCAGACGCGAGCGATCGACCTCTTGCCGCCCGACTTCCGCAGGCGGGTCTGGCCGGTCGGCCGGCTCGACGCGTCGAGCCGTGGTCTCCTGCTTCTGACCGACGACGGTGAGCTGACGCATCGGCTGACGCACCCGTCCTACGGCGTGCCCAAGACCTACCGCGTCATTTGCGACGGCATGGTGACGCCTGAATCGGCGTCGTCACTTGGAGACGGCATCTATCTGGTCGATCGCTCGACCACCCAAGGCAGCAAGACGGCACCGGCCTCGCTTAAGATCGTCCGCCGCGACCGGGAACGAAGCATTCTGGAGCTGACCATCAAAGAAGGTCGTAACCGGCAGATCCGTCGGATGTTGGCGTCGCTGGGTCACAAGGTTCGCGATCTGCGTCGCACGCGCATCGGCCCGCTGCAGATGCGGGAGCTGCCGGAAGGCGCCAGTCGGCCGCTCACGCCACGAGAGTTGCGCGAGCTGCGTGAGGCAGTCGGCCTCAATCGGCGGTCGCACCCGACTTCAGGCTGAAGGGTGCTGTAGAAGTTCCCAGAGGGCTTCTGGCATCTGTGGAACGACGCGCACGCTGCCGACGACGCTCATGAAGTTGGTGTCGCCCGCCCATCGGGGCACGATGTGTCGGTGCAGGTGCCCTGGAACGCCCGCCCCGGCGGCGGTGCCGAGGTTGATGCCGACGTTGAAGCCCTGAGGGTTCATGACGTCCCGCAACACGCCAATGAGGCGGGTCGTCTCCTCGTGCAAGCCCGCCGCCTCCTCTGTAGCCAGGTCGGCCAGATCGGCGACGTGCCGGCGCGGGGCGACCATGACGTGGCCGCTGGTGTATGGGTAGCGGTTGACAATGGTGACCACGTGCTCGTCGATTCGAACCACGAGTCGAAGACGACGGGCGGCGTCAGGTTCCTCCCCGAGGTCGTCGATGGCCGCCTGAACATCCGAGGCGGCGCAGAGGAAGCAGCCGGCGTGCTTTCTTGACGAGCGGGTCTCGAAGGACGGGGTCCTTTTCGAGCGATCGAATGTAGTCCATCCTCCACGGCGCGTGGAGTTGATCTTGGTTGGGTCCTGGCACGGCAGAGGATAAGCAGGCGCGCAAGCCAAGAGCCCGTCGGCCGAGGCCGACGGGCTCTTGAGTCTGTAGGTCCGAGACCTGCGACTGAATCAGAAGATTCAGGCGCGGCGGCGACGGAGCATGCCGAGGGCGGCGATGCCCATCAGGCCGGCCGAGGCGGGCTCGGGGACGAAAGTCACGGTGCCAGCGATCGAAGTCTCGTTGATGTCGAGGACACTCAACGAGAACTGATCCTCGGCCGAAAGGCTCGTGTCGATCAGACTCGTGTCGATGAAGCCAGCGAAGCTGAAGCCTTCGATCGCGAGGTTCGGGCCAAGCGAGCCCGGGTTTGCACCAAGCGTCAACTCGGACTGGTTGTTGACGATCGCGGCGAGAAGGAAGTCACCTTCCGAGGTGCTGATCGGGACGCCACCGAAGAGATTCGGAAGCTCGCCGGGCTGCAGCGCTGCGTTGTCGCTGGTGAAAGTGAACCCGTTGATGACACCTTGGCCGCTGACGACAACGTCACCGGTCGAGGGGTCGATCTCGAAGTTGAATTCCTGAGCAGCGGCAAGGCTGGGAAGGGCGATGGCCGCGACAGCGGCAGCAATGATTGAGGTCTTCATGAGCGGTTTCTCCGTCTCCACGTGGAGGGGGTGTAGTACTGGGTGGCAAGTGTGCACAAGCCCGAGTGCGGCGACCAACGCCGGTCACCCGTCTCCGTCACTTTACTTCATCCCGCCGCAGGGGGAACGACAAAAATGAGGCCGACGCGCATTTTTCTTCCAGTCCGTCGTTCCCACAGCCTTGTGGAGCAACTCGCCGGATCAAGACGCCCGCGGGACCTCCACATTCGTCGCTGCCCACAACGAATTGCCCCGTCTCGCGGGTGCGAGACGGGGCAATCATGTCAACTTAGGAGCTTTGGGAAGAGTCTCGTCGCGACTCACGCACGACGACGACGCAGCACCAAGCCGCCCGCGGCCAGACCCGCCAGCCCGAGCGTCGGCTCCGGGATGAGCGTGATGGTCGGCGCGTACAGCGTGCCGTTGGCACCGAGCAGGTCCACCTGCAGGTCATCACCACCGAAGCGGGCAAGCAGGTCGCCCAGGGCATAGGTGCCGTCGAGCGAGACCAGGCCGCTCGTCAGGCCCCCGGCGATGTTCGTCGCCGAGTCGATGATGCCCGTCAGGCCCAGCAGATCCGACTCGCCGGCGATCAGGTCGCCGCTTTCACTCTGAAGCTGGATACCGGCGATGTCGCCGGAGCCCACGAGCGTCAGCTCGCCCGTGTCCCAGTTGACGATGATCTCGAAATCGAGGTCGTCGCCGCTGTCGAGCAGGATCGGGCTCATGCCGACGCTGCCGCCGAAGTTGGCACGCAGGGTGCCGAAGTCGGCCAGGTCAATGTCGCCGTCGAAGTCCGAGTCACCCGAGCCGTAACCCACGCCCACCGAGCTACCACCGAAGCCGGCGCGAAGGCGGCCGAAGTCGGCGAGGTTGACCGTGCCGCTCAGGTCGAAGTCGCCGTTGACGGCCTTGTTCTGACCGACGAGGCCCTTGTAGATGCGCTCGAAGTCGCTGACATCGGCATCGCCTGCCCCGTCGCTGCTGACGAACGTAGATGACATTGTCATCCGTCATCTCGGCTGCGACCAGGTCGTCGCCCGTCGCGATGACGTCATCGAGGTTCGTGTAGTCCGCCCCGATGTTGCGGTTGACGATGCGAGCGTCTTCGAGCTCGCTGATCGTCGTCATGATTGACGTCGAACGGATCGAACCTAGCTGCGTCGGCCGCACTGGCCGTGATGTCGCCGTTGGTGACGAGCAGGTCGAGCTGTGCGTTGAAGCGCGTGATGGCCTCGTTCTTCTTGAGCTGACCCAGTCGCACGCCAAGCTCCCGCTTCTCTTCGGCCGTGGTGAAGGCCGACGTGTCGACCGACGCACCATAAAGGAAGTAGCGGGCGTCCTCGCGGCTGATGGCTGCGACCGTGTCCGTTCCGCCTGCCAGGCCCGGGGCACCGACGACCTGCACGTTGCCGTCGCCGTTCATGTCGGTCAGAGCAACCAGGCCCAGCTCGCCGTTGGACAGGCCGGTGATGTCGAGGTCACCACCCGAGGAGTTGTCTTCGCTGACGCCCGAGGCACCGACGGTGATGTCGGTGTTGGCCGCCAGGAAGTCCGCCGTGTCGGCCAGGGCCGTGGCGAAGGCTTCGGTGTCGTCGAGGTCACGAACGCCGTCACCGTTGATGTCGCCGGCGAGGAAGGTGCGTTGGGTGAAGCCGATCGACACGTTGGCAACGGGCGTCCGTGGGCTGCTGGTGTTGTCGACGTCGAAGAGGTCGTAGGTCTGAGCGGCGATGTTGCCGTTCTGGTCGCCTGCACGAACCCAGTTCAGGCTCGAGCGCAGCTGGTCGCCCGCGGCACCGTCGTAGACGCCTTGGGCGGTGGCGATTCGGCCGGTGACGTTCTGCGTGTCGCCGTCGAAGTCTTTGTCCACTTCCATGAGCGGCGTCGGGATGAAGCCGGCCGCGATGAGCGAGTCAAGCGGGGTCAGCGCGTCCGCGACGGTGGTGCTGCCGCCGTCGAAGTTGGTCAACGAGGCGTCGCCCGTGATGTTGTCCAGGAACTTGCGGACGACACCGGTGCCCGAGCCGTCGTCATCGACGTCGTTGTAGATCGTGGCGGCAGCGTTATCGAGCACGCCGCCGGTGAGGGCGCCGTTGGCGTCGGCACCCGTGGCGAGCGAGCCGCGGACCGTGACGGCCTGCGCGGCAGACCAGAGCTGGTAGTCGCCGCTGGTCACCGCGTCGGCCGTCGGCTGGACGGCACCGGCATCGGTGCCGGAGGCGTTGTCCGTACCTTCGAAGTCGATGGCGAGAACGCGTAGCGGGCTGGTGGTCGACTGGCTCCGGCCCCGGCTGCCGACATCGCCGACGCTCAGGATACCGAGCGACATCCGCTGGCTGAGAATCGTCGGGCGCTGTGCACCGCCGCCGGAGTCCTTGTCGGAGAAACGGGCAAAGACGCTCGGGCGAGCCTCGTTCGGGTTCTCGCTGCCGATGCCGTCGGTGAAGTCGACGCCCGGCTTGGCTTCGTCGCCCGGGTGTGACGGTGACGAGGTTGCCGTCGACGTCCGTCACCTGATAGGTGCCGCTGGAGACGCGGTCCCGCTCGCCTGCCGCCCAGGAGGGGTCGATGCCGAGGTTGTTGGCCCCTTGGTTGCGGGTGCCTGACCCGATGTCGCGGGTGCCGCTGTTGAAGTTTGCACCGTTCTGCAGACGGCCGACCACTTGAAGGAAGCGGGCGTCTTCTTCGCTGACGCTGTCGAGACCGGTGCCGGGGTTCGCGCTGATGGTGAAGGGAACGACGGCGACGGCATCGTTGCGAAGAAGCGTCGTCGAAGCATCGACACCACCCTGCAGCCCGCCGACATCGGCGAGACGCTGGAAGTTGGGCGAGCCTTGATTGAAGTAGCTGCGAGCCGCGGCCGGGTCTTGTGCCTTGCCGTACCCGGACTGCGTCGGGCCGGCTGTCGATTGCAGCGGTGCCGCCGAGGCTGAACGCCTGCTCGAAGCGAACGTCGCTGTAGGAGATCTGCGGGATCGGCTTGGCGGTGGTGTTGGCGTCGTAGAAGGCGCCGGCAATTCCGGGGACCGGGGCGTTTTGGGCGGTGCTGTCGATGAAGTTGCCGTAGCCGTTGCTGAGCGTGTTCGGGTAGCTGGCGACCTGTTGGCCCATGACGAAGAGGCTCTGGCTCGCGTTGACGTCAGGCGCGTCACCGGGAAGCAGGCCGTTGCGGATGGAGAGATCGCGGATGCCGTTGACGCTGCCGGTCGAGTGATAGCTGTAGACGTAGCGATCGGCATTCGGGCCTGGCTCGAAGCTGGTCGGGCTGCTGCCGATGGTCGCTCCGATGGCCTGCGCGACGCTGCCGACGGGCAGGGTGTAGGTGGTGTCGCCGACAGTCAGGGACGTCCTGACCGAGGAGGTACGGGCCCGCGGTTGCCGCTGGCCGAGGTGAAGGCGCCGAGTGCGGTCGCACCGGTGGTGGAAACGAGGTACTCGCTCCCGACGCCGTCCCCGACGTCGATGGTGGCGTGAGCGGGAAGAATGGCGGCGAGTGTCGTAGCGACAGCGGCCGTGAGGGCGGTGCGGCGGTGGTTGGCGTGCATGACTTTCTCCAGATCGAGTGCGGCAGAGGTGCCGACGACGTCACGGCGGAGGACCGTCAACGGCTGTTCGCGACAGGCGCGAAGAACCGCCGTGAACAAAGCCCGCCGATGCCTGGCGGGGCATCGGCAGGTGCAGAAACAGGGCCGCTACTCGTTGACGGGAACGTCGCGGACGATGGGACTTCCCGTGAGGCCGTAGATGGGGTTGCCCCACTCGAACTGCTCGCCCTTGGGGTTGGTTGCAGTCTCCGGCAGCGTTTGCTCGATCAGCTTGTTTTCGATGTGGCCGTCGACGTACAGGAAGTTGGTCGAGCGAAGCACCTCGCCGTCGAGGTTGCGACCCTTCTCCGCGTGGTTGCGTCCGACCCAGGCAAGGCGGTTGTTGAAGACGCCCGGCGACCGTCGGCACCGTCGGAGGCGAGGCTGCAACGAACCCATTGCCCGCCGTCGTCGCGACGGAGTCGAGGTTGTACTTCGTCATCAACACGTTGTCGTACCCGTGGACCGGGCGATGGCTCTTGATGACGAGATTGGGGTCTTCCGGGTCGTCGAGTTCCGAGACGACTCGCGGATCGACGTTGTATTCAGTCGCAAGGATGACGTTGGTGCTGTCCTTGACGCGTGTGATCGGCACGCGACGCGACTTGAAGGTGCCGGCGTTTCGCGGCCGAATAATTTCGTTGAACTTGTTCTTAGGAACAAGGGCTTCATTGACCGTGAACGCGACGCGCCGGACCTGGCGATCGAAGCCGATGCCCGCCGCCGCTGCGGCCGCGGCATTGAAGTCGGGGTCCAGGATCTGACCTGCCGACACGATCTTCCGGCTTCGGGTTCGTCGGAGGCGAGCCCGCCGTCATCGAACTCCGGGCAGGAGAAGGCTTCCTCGGGCGTCGTCTCACCATCGCCGTAGATGAGGAAGGACCAATGGGTGTAGCCGAGCGTCGGTTCTGCCGCCGAGCCACCGCCCACGTCCGGCGCGATGCCGTCGCTGCCGCTGGTGTTGTAGACGTAGGCCGCGGGCAGAAAGAAGTTGTTTTCTGAGGTGTAGAGGACAAACCCCTGCCCGACACTCCTGAGGTTGCTCGCACACGCGATCTGCTTCGAACTCTCCCTGGCCCGGCCGAGCGTCGGGAGAAGGATCCCGATCAACAGGGCGATGATGCCGATGACGACGAGGAGCTCCACCAAGGTGAAGCCGCTCGAAAATGTTCTACGTGGAAGGCGTCGCGGGTGTCGGGGCGATGAAATCATGGGTGTGCCGTCGGCTGCTTGGAAGAACCGCCAGGCGGCGTCGGGGGACCGATCCCGAACACGCCGCCGTCGCGGACCTATTGGTAACCAAGCGGCCTTAGGAACACGTCAAGCCTTCAACTGGATGCAGAGAAGGTTCAACTAAGGAATCGTCTGTATCGTGTGAACATGCTGGAAGATGTCGAATTGACGCAGCGATCGTGATCGGTTTCTGTTCGTTCTGTTAGTACACGATGAGCTTTTGATGTATGTACCGTTCAGCATCTAAATTCGCCAAAGCGTCTGCAATGCGACGTCCGGTTCCGTCTCCGCCGTAGACGTTGCTGGTCTGCGTCCGCCCTCGCTGCAAAGCCAGCTGAAGTCCTGATGCAAGATCGTCCTCTTCGACCTGCACGACATTGGCAGACCGCTCGCGTCCCGCCTGCCTCGCCCCCAGGTCTAGCACGGGCGTGTCGAAGCTCGCGGCCTCGATGATGCCCGACGAGCTGTTACCCGCCAGCACTTTCGCATCGGCCATCAGCCGCAAGAACCGAGGCCGCGCCAGGTTGTCGTGAACACGAACGCCCTCGTCCTGTCGGGCCTTGTCCCATCGTCGGGCGATGCCAGAGCGGCCCAGATCGTTGTTCGGCATCACGATCTCGACCCGCCGCAGACCTGCCTGCCGTACGGCCGCAAGCAGACGGTCTGCCGTCGCGTACTCCGCCTCGGCGTTGTCGCGAGTCGGGTGCAGGACGATCAACGCGAACTCGTCCCGCGGCGGGTCATCCGGCAGCCGATCTGCCAAGGCGTCGAAGATGCCGTCAATGCCGGGCGTGCCGACCTGATGGATGCGCCAGTCATCTTCGCCGAGCTTTCGAAGCCGTTCGGCACTTCCTGGCGTCGCAGGGAAGTGGACGTGGGCCAGCTTCGTGATCGCGTGCCGCATCGCGTCATCGTGCTGCCCGGCCGCGCGGTCGCCGCCATGGACGTGGGCGACGAGGCGGTTCGACAGATGACCCGCCGTCGCCGCGGCAAGTGGCTTCGACGCGGTCGCCGACGACCAACACGACATCGGCCTCTACGGCCTCGAATGCTTCGGCAAGGCCCGCCGTCGCCTCGCCGGTCGCGACGGCCAGTTCCGTCGGCGACGTCGTCGAAGGCCACGGCACTTCCGCATCCACGGTCCACCCGTCACGGCGGATGCTCTCTACGGATCGGCCCGCAGACGGGTCGAGGTGCATACCCGTGGCGACGATCGACAGCGACAAGCCCGGATGACTCTCGATCGCCCGCAGCGTCGTCTGCATCAGGCCGAACTCGGCCCGGGTTCCGGTGGCGAAACAGACACGACGCATTGCCCACAGCCTACCGGCTTCATGCCGCCGACTTCATTCGCGGGCTCGCGGCGATGTCCAGATCAGACCAATCCAACATTGAACCGGCCGGAATGTCCCGCACCGCAATCATGCCGACGACCTCGTCAAGCTTCGACGCCGACACGCCGGTGCCCGGGCGCTGGCAGGTCAGGGCGTCGATCGTGATCTCATGACCGGCCGGAATGGTTCGACCTGCAACGAGCGACTGTCGGCTCTGCGTGCGGACGTCCGCCTCGCACTTTTGCGAAGTGCGATCAGCCGAAGCATTGCCGAGCAGCGACTCCGCCTCGCGAAGCCGGAAGGTGTACTCGCGAAACTGCCTCGGGTCGGCACTGGCGGCGTGATCGGGACCCTTGGCGTTGCGGTCGTGCGTCAGGTGCTTCTCGACGATGGACGCACCCGCCGCGACGGCCAGGGCACCGGACGACAGGTTCTGCGTGTGATCGCTGTAACCGACCAGCCGACCGTAGCGGCTGGCAAGTTCACTGATTCGTGCAAGGTCCGCATCGCCGTCGGCCGTCGGATAGCTGCTGACGCAGTGCAGTAGGGCGAAGTCGGCCGAAGCATTCGAAAGCCGGGCGACGGCGGCGTTGATCTCGTCCTGCTTGCTCGCGCCCGTCGACACGAGCATCGGCACGTTCAGCGACGCGCAGGCGTCGAGCAGCAGCGTATTGACAAGGTCCGGCGACGCCAGCTTCACCGCGGGCAGGCCAAGGTCCGCGACGCGCTGGACGTCCTCGGGCGAAAAGGGCGTGGCGATCGGCAGCATCCCGGCTTGGCGGATCGCGTGAACGACCTGCTCGACGGCATGATCATCCAACTCGCAGCGGCGCAGTAGCTCCGTCGGTGAGGCGGCACCCGTCGCTTGCTGGTACGTCGCGAGCCGAGCCGTCGCGTGGACGAGTCGATGGGCTTTGAAGAGCTGGAGTTTGACGGCATCGGCACCGGCTTCCCACGCGGCTTCGACGAGGCGAAGCGCCCGATCGAGCCGGCCGTCGTGGTTGACGCCGATCTCGGCAATGACGAGCGCAGGCTCACCAGGGCCGACGGATCGGCTCGCTAGGTTCAGCGTGGCGGGCGACGGGGCGTCGGTGATACCGGCAAGGCGGAGCATGTGCTTGTTCATCGGCAGATTGAGGTGTGCGGTTGCCCTCGGGCCGTCACGCTGCGAGGCGGACTTGTGGTTGGCCAAAGCCACGGCTGCGGAGAATCGACTCCGCCAGGGCCAGGTCGCGATCCAGGTCGACTTCCACCACAGCACCGGCTTCGACGGCGACGCCGCGGCGGTCGGATCCGAACATCGCATGCGGATCCTCGCGACGGGTTCGGCCCAGGTTCAAGCTCTGCCGGCTCATTACGAGCCCGCCGCCGTCGTGCAGGAAGAGCGGCTCGAGGTCCTGCCGGCGGTGGATCGAACCCTCCGCCATCGCCTCGACCTTCCCGTCGTCGGCGAGGCGGGCCATCCACTTCGGGTGCCACTTGCCGACCGGCTGAAACGTGCGGACCGAGTCGCAGGCGAAGGTGCGAAGCATCTCGACGCAGCGGTCGGTCGCATCGGCAGGCCGGACGGGAACGTTGCCGTAGAGGCACGCGACGGCGTCGGCTCTGAAGCTCCCGCGTCCTTCGACTTCGTCGAGTGCATGAAGCAAGGCGTCTTGAACGCTCGCGTCGTCACCCGCCAGCTCGGCCGGTCGGGAGATGGTGGTCAGGCCGGCGGAGCGGGCGATCTGCCGGACGTGCGGGCAGTCGGTCGAGACGACGACGCGTGTCAGAGACGCACTCCCGGCAGCGTGGTCGATCGTGTAGCGGACAAGCTCCCGGCCCAGAAGTGGCCGGAGGTGCTTGCCTTCGAGCCCCCGGCTGCCGGCGCGGGCGAGGATGATGCCCAGAGTGTGGTACGGCTTGGAGGTGCTCATGCGGCTTGTGCGGTAGGGGAAACGATGCGGCCGAGCGACGGCCGCTCGGTGCGGTTGAGCGGGGCGGCGGCGAGCGACGTGACGTCGTCGGCCGGTGAAAGGTTCAGCGCGTCGGGCCCACGCACGACGGCCGAGCCGGCGGCGCGGGTCCATTGGTCGTACCACGCCTCCATCTCCGCGACGTTCGAGGCGAGCTTGACGAAGGTCGGCACAACGATCGGCCCGCCGTCGGCGCGTCCGGTACCGGCCGCGAGCAGTCGGGCGAGATTCCCGAGAGCGATCGGCATCGTCTCGGCACCCATGGCGTGTGCGTAGGTCTTGGCCGTCATCCCCGGCAGGTGGACGCTGATGACGTCGACGTCCAGCAGGTCCGCCAGGTCGGCCGTCGGGCAGAGGAGGTCGGTTTCAATGTGAATGCCGGCAGCGCCGCATTCGCGGGCGTGAGCGACGGCCGATCGCCAGTTCGGATGCAAGAGCGGGTCGCCGACGTTACCGAATGTCACCCGGCAGCCGGCCAGGTTTGGCAGATCGGCAAGATCGAGATCGGGCGTGGATCTGGCATTGAGCCAGACCGGCTTCGTCGATCGGCGGCATGTGAGGTCGATGGTGACGTCCTGCCGATGATGCAGCGGCGTGGCGATTAGGTCGTCGAGCGACAACGCATCGAGCTGCCTTAGCCGGTCGAGGCGGCCGGGCGTGTCGATGCGGTAGTCAGAGGTCGCGTGCGTCAGCCAGGGTTGGCCGCTGCGTGCGGCAGGGAGGCCGATGGGGTCGATGCGTGGCGAGGTCGGGTTGTAGTGAAGGGCCGCACCGGGATGCCGACGGCGAACATTCTGCTGCGTTGCCAGGTGATCGACGTGGCCCGCGTCACCAAGAGGCCGACGAGGCCGGGCGGGGCGGGCGTGAAGAAGACGGGCTCGTCGGTCTCCGCATGGCTTTGCGCGTGGCGGATGAGGTTGTCCGTCAGCGCCGGATCGAGCAGCGCGAAGCACGCATCGACGGCATAGATGAAGCCGGCATCGGTGGCTTCTGCAATCTGCTGAACCGCATCAGCATGCCAGCCCCGGTCGGCGGGACAGGTGGCCAGCAAGCCCGATCTCCAGCCATCAGCCCAGACTTGAGCCCTGTGGACGAGCGAGAGGCTCGGATCCTCTTGCCGGGAACCGACGGGCACGATGCTTGCCAGCTTGCCGGCAAGGCGCGTCGCCTCGGCGACTTGATCTTCCCAGCAGAGAACGACAGAAGCGTCGACCGACTCGCATCGCGAGAGCCGACCGAGCGTGTGCCCCAGCGCGGCCGACACGTTCGCGTCGGCAAGTGTCGATACGCACGCGACGACGGGTGCGAGATGGGGAGAGTCGACCGAACCGGACACATCTCCGTTATCGGACAGGTCGTCCCGCGGCCCGCAGTGCCTTTCGGAAACGCGGGTCACTGCGGACCTGCCAGGGGATCCAGCGGATCTGATCCGTGTAGATCCGACCCGCAAGTTCAAGGTCTTGCCATGCCTCGATGATCTCGGCATCACGTTGCAATGCCGCCGTGATCAGGCTTGTTCGCTCCATCCGAACCTCCAGAATCGTCTCCGCCAGCGGCGTGGTGACGTCCTTGGGAGGGATCCCGTAGCGGTACTCGTGGTAGATCGCGCGAAGCCGGGCCTTGAGGGCTTGTTCCTGGGCCAGGAGCTGACGGTGGCGAGTTTGCTCGCGTGCCTCGGTCACGGCGACGGACCGAAGCTCGTCGTACTGATTACGTGCGGCGGCAATCGCGTGTCGGGCCTTCTCCAGCTCGGCCCGATTGACGATCTCGTCGATGATCTGCAGGCGAAGCTCTCTGAGCGAGCGGTCTTCCTCTCGGACCGACTGACCCATCGCCGGCGAGGCGACCAGGAGGAGCGAGATGGCAAGAAGTGAAAGTCGCATGAAACGGTGGGCTGGCTCTTAGTTCGGCTCGTCGCAGGTTCCGCCTTAGGTTACCACGAGGTCGCGACGGGCTGAAGTGCAACTTTCGTGCTAGCCTCGCCCGCCGTGCAAGAAAACGAGGCCAGTGACTTCAACTCCCTGCCGCGTTGGGCGGGGCGTTTCGCCTTCCCAATGGCCGCCGTCGCCGTCGTTTTGGCCATCCGGGCGATGCAGACCGAGGGCACGAACTGGCCCTGGTGGCTTGCTGCGGCCACCGCGGCCGCTCTCGGCATCGTGGCGATGCGGCTTCGCGGGCGATCAAGCCGTATCGTCAGGCGTGGCGACTTACGACGTGTTGATCATCGGCGGCGGTCATGCCGGGGCCGAGGCGGCCTGGGCGGCAGCGAAGTTGGTGCCGCGCGTCGCGATGGTCACGCTCGACCCGTCGAAGATCGGTCAGATGTCGTGCAATCCGGCCATCGGCGGGTCGGCCAAGGGGCAGATCGTGCGCGAAGTCGATGCCATGGGCGGCCTGATGGGGCTGGCCGCCGATGCCAGCGGCATCCAGTTCCGCATCCTCAACCTCAGCAAAGGCCCCGCGGTGCACGGGCCCCGCGCACAGTGCGACAAGTATCGTTACGCGGCCACGGTGCAGGAGATGCTGGAAGCGGTGCCGAACCTGGACATCGTCGCAGGCGAAGTCGCGTCGCTCGACGTGCGAGACTCTCGCTGTCACGGCGTGACGTTGGCGGATGATCGGGTGATCGCCGCCGATGCCGTTGTCGTGACGACCGGCACCTTCATGCGAGGCCTGATGCACACCGGCGAAACCAAGACCGCCGGCGGCCGGGTCGGCGAGGCGGCAAGCACCGGACTATCGGCCGAGTTGCGCCGGCTCGGCTTCGAGCTAGGACGACTCAAGACCGGCACGCCGCCACGGCTCAAGGCGGGCTCGATCGACTGGTCGCGTCTCGAAGAACAGCAGGGCGACGAGCAGCCCCGGCCGTTCAGCTTTCTTGCCGAGTACAGCCGACGCTGGCACCCGCCGATCGAACAGCGGCCATGCCATGTGACGCACACTTCTGCCGCAGCACACGCTGCCATCTCGGCCAACCTTCACCGTGCCCCGATGTTCTCCGGCGACATCGAAGGCGTTGGGCCTCGCTATTGCCCGAGCATCGAGGACAAGGTCGTCCGGTTCGCCGACAAGGCACAGCACCAGATCTTCCTGGAGCCCGAGTCGCTGGAGACGGACGAGATCTACTGCAACGGCATCAGCACGTGCACTGCCGGCCGACACGCAGCGGGCCATGCTCGACCACATCCCGGGCCTGGAGCATGCTGAGGTCATCCGGTGGGGGTACGCCGTCGAGTACGACATGGTCTGGCCGACGCAGATCACGGCGACGCTGGAGACCAAGAAGATCCGCGGACTGTTTCTTGCCGGGCAGATCAACGGCACCAGCGGCTACGAAGAGGCCGCGGCTCAGGGCCTCGTCGCCGGCATCAACGCGTCGCACTTCGCCCGCGACGGCAGTGCCAACGTCGTCTTCGGTCGTGAGCAGGCGTACATCGGCGTGCTGTGCGACGATCTGGTCACGAAGCCGCCGACCGAACCGTACCGGATGTTCACCAGCCGGGCGGAGCATCGGCTGATCCTGCGATCGCGACAACGCCGACGAGCGACTGACGCCCGTCGCCCGCGACCTCGGTTTAGTCGAGGACGCCCGCTGGCAAGGCTTTGCGGCACGTCGCGACGAGTTCGACGCGGCCACGGTTTGGGCCAAGACGACACGCGTCGGCGGCGACTTCGTCTTTGACCTCGTCCGTCGGCCGGAGTCGTGCATACACAACTACGACCCGACCCTCCCGGCGGACATTGCCGAGCGTGTGGAGACGGCGGCTCGGTACGAGGGCTATCTGAAGCGTCAGGGCCGCCAGCTCAAGGAGTTTGCTCGTCTGGAGCACAAGTCGATCCCGCGCGAGATCGACTACCAGAGCATTTCGGGCCTGCGGAACGAAGCCCGAGAGAAGCTGTCGCGGTTCACGCCTCGATCGCTGGGTCAGGCCCTTCGAATCAGCGGCATCACGCCTGCTGATGTGACGTTGCTGTCGGTCCATCTAAGGAAGGGCTAAGGTATGGCTTGCCAGCCATGCTTTCGCGACGTCAGGGTTTGTCGGGTGGTCGCCGACTGCGTTGAGCGGCAGGGGCGGTCTCTTGCCGAGCATTCCGTGACTTCCTGCCGTGGCGTCGCACCCTTACCGTGCCCCTCAGACTGATTCCATGACCGACGACCACGACCGCATCTCCAAAGCCCTGGCCGACCCGCAACGATTCTCGATTTTCGAGTTCGTCTGCACGGAGTCGCGCAAGGGGCACGAGGTCGGCTGCAAGGCGATCGTGGCGAAGTTTCCGGTGAGTCAGGCGACGATCAGCCACCATCTCAAGGAGCTGGTTGCGGCTGGCCTGATCGAGGGGCGAAAAGACGGGCAATGCCTGATGCTCAAGCCGAAGCCGGCCCGGTTGAAGACGTACGCGGATCGGCTAGCGGACCTGGCGACAGCAGAATGAACCGGGAAATTCCGGGAGCGGGTTGACCTTCGTGAAGACAGGTGTTTAGATGATCGTCTAAACGATGTTTACGGAGACTACCATGAGCAACCAATATCAGCATCTCGATCTTGCAGGCAAGCGGGCCCTCGTCACCGGCGGGAGCCGTGGCATCGGGCGTGCCGTGGCGGAGCTTCTCGCCGCTCGAGGAGCGACTGTCGCCGTCACCTACGGCAAGTCTGCCGACGAAGCCAACGAGGTCGCTGCCAGGCTCAAGGGCTTCGCGATTCAGGCCGACGCTGGGAATCCCGATGCGGCCGGCAAGGGCATCCAGTCCGCCGTCGATCAGCTCGGCGGCAAGCTGGACATCCTCGTGAACAACGCGGGCGTCTTTCTGATGGGGCCGATCGGGCAGTTCTCGGCCGAGGACTTCGAGCGCCAGCTCGACGTGAACGTCCGCGGCGTGTGGCACACGACGTCTGCTGCTATTGAGCATCTGAGCGACGGCGGCCGGATCATCAACATCGGCAGCGTTGTCGGCGAGCGGATTCCGTTTCCAGGTGCCTCGGCCTACGGCATGACCAGACACGCCGTTGCCGGCATGACCAAGGGCTGGACCCGCGACCTCGCCCCACGCGGCATCACGGTCAACGTCGTCGAGCCGGGCCCGATCGATACGCAGATGAACCCCGGCGACGGCCCGATGGCCGGCGACATGAAAGCCGGCGTCCCGCTCGGACGGTTCGGCACGTGCAACGAGGTTGCAGAGCTCGTCGCCTTCCTGGCATCGCCGGCTGCGGGTTATATCAGCGGAGCCCACATCGCCATCGACGGCGGCATGCTGGCTTAGCCGAAGGTTGCCTTATGAAGAGACGCCCCACGCTGGCTCAATGCGACCGCTGATCGTCAGATGCATTCGTCTACTGAAAGGGGTAGCGGCGTGGCTCACTGCATGTGCAGTAACGTCCTTAAGTATAAATAAGATTGGAATCTGCGTTGGCGGGTAGATAACGTATCTAGATTATGCTTCGAATTGAGCTATAGCGTCGGAATGTCGAGAATGAGTTGCAAGTCGTCGAGCGCCGCTTGCGACTCGTGGTACAAGTCAACATCAGACAAATCTGCAGGTGAAAGATGCTCTCGGTAGTGTCGACTGACCCATTCCACGAGTGTCTCATGCAACTGCGGCGTCCAGAACACGTTGCCCCGCACCGCGGCCCGTTCTTCGTTGCTGAGCACGACCCGTAGCCGCAGACACGCCGGCCCGCCGCCGTTCTTCATGACTTGGCGAACGTCGACGCGGACGGCCTGCGTGACCGGGTTGTCCTCGCGAAGGATCCACTCGATGGCCGCCTTGGCGGCGGGGACTTCGTCGCATTCCGCGGGGTAGACGAGGACCATGTCGCCAGTCGGCCGCGTGACGAGTTGGCTGTTGAACAGGTAAGAGCGGACGGTATCCGCAAGCGGCAACTCTTCAGCACTCAACATGGCGTAGTTGAAGCCATGGACGATGTCGGGCAAGAGATTCTTCATTGCCTCTTGCCAGTTCACTAGTGGTGCCCAGGCAAGCTCGTGCATCAAGAGAAAGTTTGCGTTTCCAACAGAGATGACATCGTTGTGGAAAACGCCCGCGTCAACGGCGTCCGGATGCTGCTTCACGAACAGGGCATTCCCTTGCGGAAAATCGATTTGCTGTTCGGCCAGCCTGACGCTCGACTCTTCAAGCTGCCGGGCTTGAAACAGCCGGGCGTCTACGGGTTCGTAAGACGTTCGCCCGTACGTAAAGATCTCCATGCCCGGACAATCGTGGTGCGAGCACAGCCGCGTGTGATTTGCCGCACCTTCGTCCGGCAGGTTCGCCGGCAACGGCGGATGAATCTTGAAATGCTGCTCGTCGCCGAACAAGTGCTCGAAGACCGTCAGCCGTTCCAGCGACTCCAGCGCCCGATGCCGTTGGCTGGCGAGGTTGGCGATGGTGAAGTGGCACCGTCCGTCCGCCGTGTCAGGCGACGGTGACACCGTCGCCGCGTTCGCGGCCCACATGGCGGAGGCGCTGGAGGCAATGGCGAGGTCCTGCAAGCTGGCATTCTCCAACAGTTCCACAGGTTCCGACCCGTAGCCGCATGACCGCAGATACCCCAGATGCGGCCGACGCTGCGGCGGCAGCACGGCCTGCGGCACGCCCATCTCCGCCAGCAGTTTCATCTTCGCAAGCCCCTCCAAGGCAGCCCCCTTCGGCGACGACACGTGATCCTTCGACGCCATCGACGCCAGGTTTCCGCTTCCAAGGCCTGCGAAGTTGTGCGTCGGGCCGACAATCCCATCAAAGTTGTATTCGCGGTATGTCATACTTCGGCCTCCAGGCTTGCGACGGGGTACGTGCAATAGTCGAGGCTCGACGCCCCGGCCGGCCTGAAGTTGCCGCTTCGACCGACGCCGCCGAAGGGGAGCTTGCCGCTCGCACCGGTCAGCGGACGATTCCAGTTGATGCAGCCGGCCCGGACGCGGGAGACGAAGTGCTCGTAATCCTTTCGGTCTCCTCGTCACGATGCCCGCGGCAAGCCCGAAGCGGGTGCGGTTGGCTTCGTCGATCGCATCGTCGAGCGTGCCGACCATCGATACCTGCAAAAGCGGTCCGAAGATCTCCGCGTCGTTCATCGTCGTCCCGGTCACGTCCACAAGACCAGGCGACACGAGGCTTGGGACGGCATCGCTGCCTTCACAGTCGCGACCTCAATTCGAGTGGCTCCGGCTTCCTCCAACGCTTCCTGTGCGGCCACGACTGGCACTTGCAGCACCTGGGACGAGATGAGCGGGCCGACCATCGGCTCTGGCTCGTCCGTGGGCAGGCCGACGCGGACGATTCATGATCGCCTCGGCCAGTCGCTCGATGAAGTCGTCCGGCGTCGCTTTCGTCACGATGAGCCGTCGGGCGCAGGTGCATCGTTGTCCGGAGGAGATGAATGCCGACTGCAGTACGATGTCGATCGCGGCATCAACGTCGGCCGGGTCGTGGACGACGAGCGGGTTGTTGCCGCCGAGTTCGAGGGCCAGCATCTGTTCATATCGCAGCCGCCGACTGATCGCCTCGCCGGCTTGCTCGCTGCCGGTGAAGAGGACGCCGTCGATGTCGGCCTCGACCAGGGCTTCGCCGACCGCCTTGCCGCCTTGAACGACCTGCAACACGTCCTTCGGCACTCCGGCTTCATGAAAGAGCGAGACGAGCATCTCCCCGCAGGCCGGCGTTTGCTCGCTCGGTTTGAAGACGACGGCGTTTCCCGCCAGCAGGGCAGGAACCAGGTGTCCGTTCGGCAAGTGCATCGGGAAGTTGAAGGGCCCGAAGACCGCCAGCGTGCCGACAGGCCGATGGCGTAGTCGCCCAGTGACACCGGGCGAGACGTCGAAGGCTTCCACCTGTTTCGCCCGCCAAGCCGCATGGGTCGCCGGCACCTTCGCCGCGAGCAGCTTCGCCTCACCCGCCGCATCTGACCGGATTTTTCCGGTTTCGAGCATGATGAGACGGCCAAGCTCCGAAACCCGCTGTGTTGGCGATTTCGGCGAACGCCTGAAGGACATCGATTCGTTTCTCGACGTCCAGCGAAGCCCATCCACGTTGAGCCGCTTTGGCTCGTCCGACCGCAGCAACGACTTCGGCCGCCGTTGTCTCCGCACCGGTCCAGATGACGTCGCCGGTCGCCGGGTTGATCGAGGTTTGCGTCGCCATGGCGTCAGCCGGTACCACCGACCTACGGGCCCGCTGAACGAGAGCCCGGCGGGCGAGACGTTGATAGCCGCGGCGGGAGTCGAACCCGCACTGGAACGATTTTAAGTCGTCTGCCTCTGCCGTTGGGCTACGCGGCCGCTTCGGGGCGATCCTACCGGGCCAACTCGACGCTGCGCGTTTCGCGAAGCACCGTGACCTTGATCTCGCCGGGGAAGTTCATGTTCTCAGCAATCGCCTTGGCGATGTCACGGGCGAGCTTGGCGCTGCCCCCGTCGTCGAGAGCCTTGGCGTCGGCGATGACTCGGATCTCGCGGCCGGCGTGGATCGCGTAGGCCTGACGGACACCCTTGAACTGCGTGGCAAGCTGTTCGAGCTCCTTGAGCCGCTTCACGTAACGCTCCAACGACTCGCGGCGGGCACCGGGCCGGCTGGCGCTGATCGTGTCGGCGGCCATGATGATCGGCGTGTAGGGGCGTCGTCGCTCGGGACGTCGCCATGATGCGCCGCGGCCGCGTTCACGACGGCCTCGGGCTCGCCGAGCTTTTTCAGCAAGGCGGCGCCGATGTCGGCGTGGGAGCCTTCGGTCTCGTGGTCGCAGTGCCTTGCCGATGTCGTGCAGCAAGCCGGCCCGGCGGGCGAGGGTGCCGTCGAGGCCCAATTCGTCGGCCATGACTTGGGCGAGGTGCGCGACCTCCAGGCTGTGCTTGAGCACGTTCTGCCCGTAACTCGTGCGGAAGTGGAGCCGGCCCAGCAGCGGCAGAAGTTGCCGGGGGATGCTGATCGCATGGCCGTTGTGGGCAGCTTGATTGCCGAGGTCGATCAGCTGTTCGTCCATCTCTGAAGTCGCCTCGTGCACGACCTCTTCGATCCGTCCGGGGTGGATGCGGCCGTCGCTGACGAGTTTCTCGAGGCTGATGCGGGCGATTTCTCGTCGGACAGGGTCGAAGCAGCTCAAGCCGACCACGCCGGGCGTGTCATCGATGATGACATCGACGCCCGTCGCCTTTTCAAAGGAGCGGATGTTCCGGCCCTCCCGGCCGATGACGCGGCCCTTCATGGTGTCGTCGGCAAGCTGGATCGTGCTGACGGTGTGGTCGGCCGTCTGTTCTGCGGCGTACTTCTGGATGGCCTCGAGCAACACCGTCGTCGCTTTCGACTTGGCCTCGTCTTGTGCCGACTCCACGCTCTTGTGGATCAAGATGCCGGCCTCGGCCTGACACTCCTCGCTCACCTGGCGAAGGAACATGTCTCGCGCCTCGTTCTCGGACAGCTTGCTGATCGTTTCGAGCCGACGCTTGGCATCGGTTTGATCTTTCTTTAGTTCCCGACGTAGCTCGGCGACCTCGGCTTCGACCTCCCGAATCTCTTCCTCTTGCTGCCGAAGTTGATCGTCGCGTCGGTCGAGCGTCTCGCTTCGGCGATCGAGTTCGTCGTGACGCCGATCGAGCTTCAGCTCACGTTCTGCCGCGGAGCGTTCCGCCTTGACGCCGGCTTGATCCGACTCGGCGACGGTGCGCTCGGCCCGATTGTGCAGTTCTTCGGCCTCTTCGCGTAGCTTCAGCGCGACCTGTTTCGCGTCCAGCTCGATCTGTCGAGACGTGTTCTCCGCTCGCGTGGTGGCTTGGGCGACGATACCGTCAGCCTCGCGGCGGGCGAGTTCGGTGAGGCGCCTGCCGGAGACCCGGGCGGCTGCAAAGAGTCCGGCAGCGCCGGCCAGGCAACCGACGAAGAGGCCAATCAGAAAGTAGTCCATGGCGACCGTCCCATTGCTCCCGCGGCCGACGCACGTGGCGTCGGATGGGCGGGCGGATCAAGAGTCGGCGACGCACCGCGAGCGATGTGGTTGAGGGGCAGGTCTCAATGGGGTCCGGCCGCAGTAGATGGCGACTCGGACGATCGTCTGCCGGTCGGCAAGACGAAAGGGTGGTGGAATGCTCCCGCCGATGATGCGTCGCCTGACTGAGCGGGTCGCTCGGCGTCGGGTGTGGGCGTTGCATGATGCGGGAGGTTGGTAGCTGGCAGGTGGTCGCACACGCCGCATGGACGATCCGAAGGATCCACACGGCGGCCAACGAACGGCGACGGAAAGGGGGTGGTCGAAGTTGCCGAGAAGGCCGCTACATCCACCCGCCGCCTCGCTCGTCGGCAGACACCATATTGAACGTCGCCCGAACCCGCAGGGCAACCCGTCGCCGCGGGCTGGCAATGGCGTTCCAGGCTTGGGACACTGGGCGAATGCCGAAACTACTCGCCGCCATTCTGCTCGGCCTGATCCTGTCGGGAGCCGCCCAAGCTGACCCGGCCGTGGTCGCCGATGACGGGGGACCTGACGCCTGGAACATCGATTGGGCCGACGGTGCAATCGTCGTGTCAACAGCCGACCGTGACGACGCCCCGGCGAACGTCGATGGCCCGATCACCGAAATCCGTCCCGTCGCGGACGGACCAGAAGACTGGCGTGCGCAGCTCCGTTTGCTGTCTGGCGAGCCCGTCGTCGAAGGAGAAGTATTGCTCTTCGAGTGCTTTCTGAGGGGTGACACGGCAAGCGGCGATGAGCCGTACGTCGTTCTGCTCTTCGAGAAGGCGGGTCAGCCTTACACGAAGGGCTTCATGCATGCGACGTCGGTCGCGACAGAGGGATGGACGCGGGTGCAGGTTCCGTTTCAGGCCGCAGAGGATGCTGCGGCGGGCGGGATGCAGTTCGGTCTTCGCCTCTCGTCGCCGACTCAGCGACTGGACATCGCGGGGCTTCGAATTGTTCGACGACCCGACGCGACGGTCGAAGAACTGCCGCGAACGCCTGCGTCTTATCCAGGTATGGCGGAGGATGCCGATTGGCGTGAGGAGGCGGCGGAACGTATCGACACGCTCCGCAAAGGCGAGTTGCAGGTTCAGGTGGTCGATGCCGAGGGTCGAGCGATCAAGAATGTGTTGGTCGAGGTCGAGATGACCCGCCACGCCTTTCCTTTCGGCACTGCCGTTGGCATCGACGACCTCCTCGAGGACTCGCCGGACGCGTCGCAGTATCGCGAAGTTCTGGCCGCCTGGTTCAACTACGCGACGATTGAAAACGGGCTAAAACAGCAGGTCATCGCCAAGAAAGGGATGGATCGGGCCGTTCTTGCGGCGCGTTGGCTGCTCGATGCGAACATCGTCCTTCGCGGCCACACGCTGTTGTGGCCTGGAATGCACCGGTGGTACATGCCCAAGGATCTGCGCGAGGAGTATCAGGCCCGTGCCGAAAAGGATCCTGACGGTGCGGCGATGTGGCTGAAGGCGGCGTTGGACCAGCACCTCGTTGACAAGGCGATGACCATGCGTGGGCTGGTCGTCGGCTGGGACGTCGCCAACGAGGTGGCCAACAATCGCGAGCTGATGGAAGCATTCGGCGACGTCGGCGTCTCAGATGACGTCCTCGCCTCGTGGTTCCGCATGGCCAGCGAGGTCGATCCGAAGGCGGAGCTGTATCTCAACGACTTCGGCATCGTGGTGGACGACGGGTCGAAGCACGAGGTTCGCAAGCGTTACATTCGGCAGGCACAAAATCTGGTGGACGCCAATGTCCGCGTCGATGCGATTGGCGTGCAGGCGCACTTCTTCGGTCACCTGACCGGGCCACGGAATGTCTGGAGAATTTACGACGAGCTGGCGGAAACGGGTGTGCCGATCGAGGTGACGGAGTTTGATGTCGGTACGGGCGACGAGGTGCTGGACGGGCAGTTCACCCGCGACTTCATGACGGCCAGCTTCGCCCATGAGCACGTGAAGTCGTTTATCGTTTGGGGCTTCTGGGAAGGCCGGCACTGGAGACCTGAGACGGCCATGTTCCGGCGCGACTGGTCGATTCGGCCGTCGGGCGAGGCTTGGCAGGATCTTGTGCTCGGCGAGTGGTGGACGGACGAGACGGTGCAGACGGATGACGCCGGCGTGGCGAGGGTTCGTGGGTTCCTCGGCGACTACATCGTTCGCGTGGGCGGGCAAGAGGTGCGAACGACGCTGCCGCGAGGCGGACGATCCCTGCGGATCGAGCTCGCTGAGGACCGGTAGCCCTTTTGACGCAGAGCGGGCCGCCGGGGCATAGGGTGTGGGCCCAACCGCGTGCCGCACCGTCACCACCGGTCGGCGAACATTTCAGCCCGCCGCCTGTGGCTCTTGCCGACCGCCGTCGATAGCCAGACCGACGTAGTTATGCCCACGACGCCGACTCAGCCCGCTGCTTTCCTCCCAGGCCTGCCTGTTGCGGACGGCTTGTACGATCCTCGTTTCGAGCACGACAATTGCGGCTTCGGCTTCGTGGCCAACGTCACCGGCGAGCGGTCGCATCTTCTGGTCACCCGCGCGCTGGAGATGCTCACGAACATGGAGCACCGCGGCGGGTGCGGCTGCGATCCGGGCAGCGGTGACGGGGCTGGCGTGCTCGTCGGGATGCCCGACGCCTTTCTGCGTCGCGCGGCCGAGGAGATCAAGATCGAGCTCCCGCCTGTGGGCGAGTTTGCGGTGGGGATGATGTTCCTGCCGCAGGACACGGTGCAGCGCCGCAAGTGCGAGCGTTTGTTCGAGCGCGTGCTGGCTGATTACGACATGCACGTCATCGGCTGGCGCGACGTGCCGACGGACAACTCCGGGCTCGGGCATGATGCCCGCAAGGTCGAGCCGATGGTTCGGCAGGCATTCGTCGGCATGAAGCGAAGCTTCTTCGACCGCAGCGACTTCAACCGCCGGCTCTACCTCGTTCGCCAGCGCGTCGAGAACGCCGTCGAGTTCGGCGACGGGCGCGACTGGCCCAAGACGACCAAGGAGCAGTTCTACCTCTGCACGCTGTCGACCAATCGGTTGGTCTACAAAGGCATGCTCACGGCCCCGCAGCTCGGGACGCTACTACCCGGACCTGCGGAGCGAGGGCTTCGAGGCGCACTTCGCCATCGTCCACTCGCGGTTCAGCACCAACACCTTCCCAAGCTGGCGACTGGCCCACCCGTACCGTTACCTGGCACACAACGGCGAGATCAACACGATCCGGGGCAACCGCAACTGGATGCGTGCCCGATACGGCAGCCTGACCAGCGAGCGCTTCGGCACTGAGCTCGACAAGCTCTTCCCGATCCTTTCGAGCTCGACCTCCGACTCCGCAACGCTCGACAACGCGCTTCAGTTCTTGGCCGTCAACGGACGCAGCATCGCTCACTCGATGCTGATGCTCATCCCCGAGGCGTGGCAGAACGACCCGCGGATGGACCCGGATCTCCGCGCGTTTCTACGAGTACCACGCCTGCCTCATGGAGCCGTGGGACGGCCCGGCGGGCGTTGCCTTCACCAACGGCAAGCAGTTGGGCGCGCTGCTCGATCGCAACGGGCTTCGCCCAGCGCGGTACTACCTGACCCACGACGACCTGCTGGTCATGGGTTCCGAGGCCGGTGCTATCGAGCTGCCGCCTGAAGAGATCAAGCAGAAGTGGCGGCTCCAGCCGGGCAAAATGCTGCTTGCCGACTTCGAAGAAGGTCGCATCATCGACGACGCCGAGGTCAAGGGCGACCTGCTCGACGCGCGGCCCTGGGGCCGATGGATTCGCGAGAACATGGTGGATGTCGACGCGCAGATCTCCGAAGAGCGCTCGCGTTCGCCGAAGCTGGCACCTGGTGCCGAGGGTTGGTCTTCTCCCGTCGGGCCACGCGTGGACTTGTCGCCGGAGCCGGTCCGCGACTTCGACGGCCTGTCGACGGAGATCATGCCGTCGTCTTCGGCACCCGCCGACGATGCCGGCGACCGGGCGTTGCTCACGACGCAGCGGGCGTTCGGGTACACGAACGAAGACCTGCGGATGTTGATCTACCCCATGGCGGCCGCGGGGGCGGAGGCGGTGGGGTCGATGGGCGCCGACACGCCCTTAGCGTGCCTGAGCGACCGTCCGCAGCCGCTGTTCAACTACTTCAAGCAGCTCTTCGCCCAGGTCACGAACCCGCCACTCGACGCGATCCGCGAGGAGATGGTGACGAGCCTCGTCACCTACCTCGGCCACGAGCGCAACCTTCTCGACGAGAAGCCCGACCACGCCCGTCTTCTCAAGCTTCGCGGCCCGGTGCTTCTGAGCGAAGAGCTCGCGTGGATCAAGGAGTTCGGAGAGTCGAAGGAAGGAACTGAGGATTTTTCGTCGGCGACCATCCCGTTCCTGTTCGATCGACCCGCCGACGACGCGACCGATGAAGACATCGCCGCCGCCTGGAGCTTGCGGTCGACGAGCTGTGCCACGAGGTCAGCGAGGCGGTTCACGACGGCAAGAACATCATCATCCTGACGGATCGCGGCGTGGACGAGACGCGGGTGCCGATCCCGTCGCTACTGGCCATCGCGGCAGTGCATCACTATCTCATCCGAGACGGCACGCGCAATCAGTGCGGCCTCATTGTTGAAACGGGTGAGGCACGCGAAGGGCACCACTTCTGCTGTCTGCTTGGATACGGCGCGGGCGCGATCAACCCGTACCTGGCGCTCGAGACGATTGACGACCTCCACGCCGATGGCCTGCTCCCGCCGCAGGACACGGCAGAGGCGGCACGCCGCAACTACGTGAAGGCGACGCACAAGGCGATCCTCAAGGTCGCCAGCAAGATGGGCATCAGCACCGTGCAAAGCTACCGCGGCGCGCAGATTTTCGAAGCCCTGGGCATTGGAGAACGGGTGGTCGAGCGGTACTTCGTCGACACCCCCAGCCGCATCGGCGGAATCGGGATGGCGGAGATCGGCCTGGAGGCGATGATGAAGCACCGTGTCGCCTTCCCGCGCGTGGATGCGGAGAAGGCCCGAATGCTCGACGCCGGCGGCTACTACCAGTGGCGACGCGACGGCGAATATCACCAGTGGAACCCCGGCACCGTCGCTAAGCTCCAGCACGCGGTTCGCGTCGACTCGAAGAAGGCTTACAGCGAGTACGCGAAGCTCGTCGACACGGATGCCCGCGCAAGAGCACGCTTCGCGGGCTCATGGAGATCAAGCCGCTCAACGAGCCGGTCGCCATCGACGATGTCGAGCCGGCGAAGGAGATCGTCAAGCGATTCGCGACCGGGGCGATGAGCTTCGGCATCCATCTCTGCCGAAGCACACGAGACGCTGGCCGTGGCCATGAATCAGGTCGGCGGCAAGAGCAACTCGGGCGAAGGGGGCGAAGACCCCGAGCGCTACGTCAAGCTCGGCGTGAACGGGCAGACCAAGAACAACCCGCGACGCAGTGCCATCAAGCAGGTGGCATCAGGTCGGTTCGGCGTGCATGGCGACTACCTCCGCAACAGCGATCAGATCCAGATCAAGGTCGCCCAAGGGGCCAAGCCCGGAGAGGGCGGGGCGCTGAGCGGTCAGAAGGTCGACGAGTACATCGCCAAGGTTCGGCACTCGACGCCGGGCGTCGGCCTGATCTCGCCGCCGCCGCACCACGATATCTACTCGATCGAGGATCTGGCGCAGCTCATCCACGACTGCAAAAACATCAACCCGGCGGCAGACGTCAGCGTCAAGCTCGTCAGCGAGGTCGGCGTCGGGACGGTCGCGGCAGGCGTCGCCAAGGCCAAGGCCGACCACATCGTCATCGCCGGTCACGACGGCGGAACCGGCAACGCGGCACTCAGCTCGATCAAGCACTGCGGCCTGCCCTGGGAGCTCGGCCTTGCCGAAACGCAGCAGACTCTGCTCAAGAACGGCCTGCGTGGCCGGGTCCGCCTTCAAGCCGATGGCGGCATGAAGACGGGGCGTGACGTCGTCATCGCGGCGCTGCTCGGGGCCGAGGAAGTCGGCTTCAGCACGGCCCCGCTGATCGCGCTCGGCTGCATCATGATGCGGGTGTGCCACCTCAACACGTGCCCGGTCGGCATCGCGACGCAGGACCCTGAGCTACGCAAGAAGTTCGTCGGCACGCCGGAGAACGTGATCAACTTCATGTTCTTCATTGCCGAAGAAGTCCGCGAACACATGGCGAAGCTCGGCTTTCGCACGTTCGACGAAATGGTCGGCCGGGCCGACTGCCTGACCTTTGCCGACCTGTCGGATCACCCGAAGCAACGCCACCTCGACCTGTCGCCCATCGTGCGACACGCCAAGGTTCGCAAGGGCGACGCGCCGCGCAAGATCAAGGACCAGGATCACGAGCTCGATCGGGCACTCGACAACCGTCTGATCGAACTCGCCGAGCCTGCAATCGAGCGCGGCGAGAAGGTCCACGCCGAGGTGCCGGTGCGGAACGTCAACCGCACGTGCGGCACGATGCTCAGCGGCAAGGTCTGCCGAGCGCTTCACGGGCTTGCGGGCTGCCGGACGACACGATCCGCTTCAAGTTCTGCGGCACCGCCGGCCAGAGCTTCGGGGCGTTCCTGGCCAAGGGCGTGACGCTGGAACTCGAAGGCGACGCGAACGACTACGTCGGCAAGGGCCTGTCCGGCGGTCGCATCATCGTCTACCCGCCGATGGGAGCACGTTCAAGGCGGAGGAGAACATCATCGCCGGCAACGTGATCGGCTACGGCGCCATCGGCGGCGAGATGTTCCTGCGCGGCGTCGTGGGCGAGCGGTTCTGCGTCCGGAACAGCGGCGCCGACGCCGTCGCCGAAGGATGTGGCGACCACGGCTGCGAGTACATGACCGGCGGCCGGGTGCTGCTGCTCGGCAAAACCGGTCGCAACTTCGCCGCCGGCATGTCGGGCGGCGTCGCGTACGTGTACGACCCGGACGACGACCTGGCGTCGCGGTGCAACCTGGAGATGGTCGAGCTGGGCCCGGTCGATGAAGAGGATGACCTGGCCACCGTGCGTCGCCTGATCAAACGCCACGCCGAGCTGACCCAGAGCCCTGTCGCTGCCGGCATGCTCGAGCACTTCGACTCGGCCATCACGTTCTTCAAGCGGGTGATGCCGACGGACTACCGCCTCGTCATGGAACGCAAGCGGGACTCGGTGCGTACCGGGCCGGTGGTCGGTCAGGCAACTTGAACGGCAGCGACGAGTGTCGACATCACCGGCGTGGCGGATAGAGCCACGCCTGAAGATCATCGGCTAGCGACCGTTCGAACGACATCGGCTTGCCGGTCATCGGATGCGAAAAGCCGAGCGTCCGTGGCATGAAGCGCGTGCCGCGGCGGCGGGTTGGTCTCGCCCTTGTCGCCATAGGTCCTGTCGCCGCACACCGGGTGGCCCAGCTCGCTGAGGTGGATGCGGATCTGGTGCGTCCGGCCCGTCTCCAGCGTGCACTCGACGATGCCGCGCTCGCCGACCTTGCCGGCGGGGCGGACGTGCGTCACAGCCCTCTTCGCCGACGCGTCCTCCCGACCGGCCGGCAGGCTGCCGCGTCTGCCGTCGCCGCGGTCGCGAACGATCATGGTCTCCACCGATCCGACGGGGCGGCTGTCCGTTTCGGACGATCGCGACGTACACACGATGCAGATCATGCGCCTGGAACATGCGCACCAGCTCCCGCTCTGCCTCGGCACGCCGGGCAAAGACCATCAGGCCGGTCGTGTCGCGATCGAGTCGGTGGACCGGGAAGATCGTCTTGCCGCGATCGTGTGGACGTCGAAGCCGCTCGGCCACCAGTTCGTCGAGGGTCGGCTGACGCTCGCGCCGCTTGCCACTCATCGCCGCTTCACGCGGCTCGCGGACGCTGACGATGCCGGCCGGCTTGGCGACGACGACCAGGTCTCGGTCTTGGAAGACGATATCCAGGTCCTTCGCCTCGGCGGGCTTGGCGGCGGGGGCGTCGAGAAGGTTGATCACGTCCCCGGCCTTGAGCTCGACGGGCGGGATCGAGGCACAAGTTGCCGTGGATGGCGACGCGACGCTCGAAGACCCGCATCTCCGCGTCAGCCCATGAGATCTTGAGCCGACGCTTGATCACGCTGCCGACGGTTTTCCGCCGTCGGCCTCTTCGACACGAACCACGCTCTGCGTTCCTTTCGCCACGCGGCAGGTTACGCTCGTCATGTGCGAGCACCTGTCGGCCGTCAGCCTGTTCATGCACGCAACGTCGTGGCGACGAGTCAGCCGCTGGCGACACAGGCCGGTCTGGAGATGCTGCAACGCGGCGGGAACGCCATCGACGCCGCCGTCGCGGCTGCGATCTGCTTGACGGTGGTCGAGCCGACCAGCAACGGCATCGGTGGCGACCTCTTCGCGATCCTGAACGACGGCGACGACCTCGTCGGGCTCAACGCCAGCGGAAAATCGCCTGCTTCGTGGACGCCCGAGCGGTTCGCCGGCCGCGATGCGATGCCGTGGCGGGGGTGGGACAGCGTCACCGTCCCCGGCTGCGTCGCGGGCTGGATCGACCTGAGCCGGCGCTTCGGCCGGTTGCCGTTTGCGGACCTGTTCGAGCCGGCCGTTCGCCACGCGAGGTCCGGCTTTCCGGTCGGACCCGTCACGGCAACGGCGTGGAAGCTGGCGGAGAAGCACTTCGACGGGTCTGATTTTGCCTCGACGTTCTTGCCCGCACCCGAAGCTGGCGACGTTTGGGCCAGTGAAGATCATGCACGGACGCTCGAGGCCATCGCCGCTTCGGAAGGCGACGCGTTCTACAGGGGAGAGCTGGCCAAGACCATCGCCGCCGCCAGCAGGGCCGGTGGGGGCGGGCTCGCACTTGAAGATCTCGCGTCGCACGAGAACGTGTGGCACCAGGAAGACGAACTGATGCGGGTCGACGCCTTCGGCGTGTCGCTCTTCGAGATGCCGCCGAACGGTCAAGGCATCGCCGCCTGCATGGCGACGGGGATCGCCGGACGGCTGAACTGCGACAACTGGCTCGGCAGCGAAGGCACGCACCTGCAGGTCGAGGCGATGAAGGTGGCGTTCGCCGACCTGCACGCACATGTGGCCGATCGTGAGCAAATGGTGGTTGAACCTTCCGCTTTGCTCGATGCCGGCTACCTCGCGGAACGGGCGAAGCTCGTGAACGGCGAGCGTGCTTCGACCTACGCGAGCGGCGTACCCAAGGCCGGGGGAACCGTGAACCTGGTCGCGTGCGACGAGTCCGGGCTGATGGTGTCGTTGATCCAAAGCAACTACGCCGGCTTCGGCAGTGGGATCGTCGTGCCAGGGACCGGCATCGCGTTGCAGAACCGCGGGGCCGGCTTCGTCACAACGCCCGGACACCCGAACGAGGTGGGCCCGTCAAAGAGGCCGTTTCACACGATCATCCCCGGCTTCGTCAAGAAGGACGGCCGACCGGTGATGCCTTTCGGATTGATGGGCGGTCCGATGCAGGCGCAGGGGCACCTTCAGTTGATGATTCGCCTCTTTGCCGCGGGGCAAGGTCTGCAGGAGGCGGTCGATGCGCCGCGGTGGCAGGTGGTCGACGGGCTGAAGGTGTTGATTGAAGCTGGCGTCGACGGCGATGGGCTTCTTCATCGGGGCCACGAGGTGGAGGTCGCCGATGCCGCACACTTTGGCGGGGCGCAGCTGGCGATGCTTCAGGGGAAAGGCACGTACGCGGCTGCGAGCGATCCTCGAAAGGACGGCCACGCCGGAGGTTGCTAGCCCGGCGCAACGAAACGCCGCGGTGGCAGGTGCCACCGCGGCGGACTTGTTGTTGCAGAAGTCGATCAGCGACGGCGACGCAGGAGCGTCATCGCGCCAACACCGACGAGAGCAAGCGTGGTCGGCTCCGGAACCGGGATGACCGTCAGGCTGCGGACGAGGTCGCCAGCACCAAAGTCGCCGATTTCCGTGGCGGCACCGGTGGTGAGGTCGACCGTGAACAGGCCGCTGTTGGGGCCGTCTTGGAGAGCGGCGTACGCGATGCCGGTGGCACCACTGATGTCGAAGCCGAGCTCGTTGGTGAGCGGGCTGACGCCCAGGCTGCCGATGGTGTTGAGCGTGCCGGCGTTGTTGGCGACGGTGACGAGAACGCCCAGGTCGCTGTCGATGCCGTACTGCTGCGTGCTGGTCGGGACGCCGAAGCTGTTGGTGTAGGCGATGCCGGCGATGTTCGGATCGACACCGTCATTGGCGTCGCCGGCGGCGTAGAAGACGTCCGTCTTTTCGACCGGCAGCAGGTACTGGCCCGTGTCACCGCTGATGACGCGGTTGTCGTTCGCATCGGTGATGATGCGGGCGAACTCGCCGCCCATGAAGGCGGGGTTGAAGTCGAATGCGTAGCTCGTTCCCGGGATGCGGGGCGAGTAGGTGCCGACGACCGTCGCATCGAACGAGACCGGATCGAACGTGTAGACGTTCTCCATGTCGTCGAGGAGGTAGATCTCACCCGTGGCAGCCCGGTAGTCGATCGCCTGAAGGTCGGCATTGCCGAGGAGGTTGCCGACGCTTCCGCCGTCAATCACGACTGAAGGGGCGGCGCTGTCGACGATGAAGACGTCGTTCTGGGTCGTCAGGCCGTAGATAATTTCAGCCGATGTCGTCGCCGCCAGGGCGGGCACTGCCGCAGCAGCAATTAGAAGGGTCTTTCTCATATTTTCTCCGTGTCCGTTCCTGTTCCGCGAGAGCTGGTGCTCTCGCCCTCCTAAACATACGACGAAATCATCCCAAACGATGCGCCCAAATTGGTTTATGCTCGAATGGAGACAACCGCGACACTGGTTGCAGCTGGCAGCGACAACGTGTCGTTCGGTCTGTGAGGATCAGGCAAGACAGCGGGTTCTGGATTTATCTTGAGTAGCGGGGCGTCCGACCATGATCTGCTGGAGCGACTGCGGCATCATGATGTCGAGGCGTTGCGGTGCCTGTTCGACCGTCGAGCACCGGGAATGCTCGGGCTGGCCACCCGGATGCTCAACGACATTCACGAGGCAGAGGATGCCGTCAACGAGGTGTTTCTAGAGATCTGGCAAAAACCAGACCGATTTTCGGCATCCCGCGGCTCTCCACAAGCGTACCTGTTCCTCGTCACCCGAAGCCGATGCCTCGATCGACTGCGTAAGCGGAACGGCCGGGCGAATGCAGAGGCCGCCGCGCGTGACCTTCCGGTCCAAGCGTCCTTGCTTCCGGCGGAGGACGTCGAACTCGGCGAGCTACGAGACGGGATCCGCGAGGCGATGGAACACCTTCAGCCCGAACCCCGCCGATCGCTCGAACTGGCCTTCTTCAAAGGCTTGACGCATAGCGAGATAGCGGCAGAGACGCAGAAACCGATCGGCACCATTAAAGGCCACATCAGACGTAGTCTTCTACAACTTCGACAGCACCTTTCCAGTCACAGCGATGACGGGGGTGCTGCTTGAGCCGTCAGCACAACAACGAGTCGCTGCAAGAGTCGGCCCTGCTCCACGTAGCCGGTCTGCTGGAGGACGTCGACGAGCGGCGACGGCTCGAAGCGTTGCTTGCCGACGAAGACCCCGACGCCCTCCAGGCCATTAACGAGGCCGCGGCGGTGACGGCTGGTCTCTCAGCGTCGGTCGAGCCCGTCGCGCCTTCGACAGGCCAGTGGGATCGACTCCGCCGAACGCTTGACGTTTCGGCAGGGCGAATCGGGATGCCTCAACCTCCCGCACATGGCAAGCGGTCTGTCATTTTGCCGATGCTCGTAGCGGCTGTGGTTGCGGCAGGTGTGACGCTCGGCATCGGTTACGGTCTCACCCGCGCCGATCTCAACGCCGCCGACCGATTGCTGGCGCGGGCTCAGGAGGCGGAGGCCCAATCTGCCGAGCTTCAGGCCGCAGTCGGCCGACAGCAGGTCGACTTGCTCACGACGAGCAACCAGCTCTCGACGTCGCTCGACCGGCTTGCCGACACGCAAGAAGAGCTTGATGCGCTGCGAGATCGCCTGGCTCTTGAATCGGCAACAGCCGACGACCTGGCGGCGGAGCTTTCTGACCTGCGACGCGAAGTCAGTCAGGCACGCGGCGAGTATTTGGCGAGTGCGCTTCAGTCAAAGCTCTTGAAGCGGCAACTCACATCGAGCGAGGCCGACTTGAAGCTTGCGCTGGCCACCGGCTCGACCCTGGCCGCGCTTGCCGGTACGGAGGCTCGTCCGACGGCCGCGGGTCGGGTGGTTTTGAATCGTGAGGCGAAGACGTTGCGGCTGTCGGTCAACAAGCTTCCAGCCGCCGACGGATGCCGAGAGCTATCAGGCGTGGGTGCTGCCTGAGGAGGGCGATCCGATCTCGCTGGGCGTCTTCGCGGTTGGGGACGACGGCGTTGGCATCATTCGCCAAGGACGCCATCGCGGCACTGCCGGCCGACTTGAAGGCCGTTGCCGTCAGCCGCGAGCCGTCCGGCGGTTCCGTCTCGCCGACCGGGCCGATCGTGCTGTTCGGCTTCTTGAACTAACCGAAGCAGTCTTTACTCAACGCCGCGAGCGTCGCAGAAGGATGCCAAACGCTGCCAGTGCCGCGGCCGCCTACTTCCGCCCCTTCGGCGGAGCCCGACGCCCTGCACTGCCCCAACAATCCCTGCAAAGACGGCCACGCCGGTGGCTTCTAATCCTTACCTCCGGCGATGCAGCAACCATCCTGCTTCGTGCCCGCCTCGAAGTCTTGCGACCACTCAACCGCCAAGTACGATGTATCGACACCCGATGAGCTCTCCAAGGTCCGACCGCTCCCCTTTTAACGTCAGGACGCCAGCACCCATGATCTCTACGTCATCAAAGGCTCGCGACCCCTTTTATCTCGCCCGCGACCCCTTTTGTCTCGCCGATAGTGGATAAGGCGGCGCTCCGCACGGAGCTTATTGAGCAGTATCAACATGAGAAGTAAGCAAGCGGAGCGCCGACGAGTTCAAGGCGAGATCGATCGGCTCATCAATGACGGCGAAGTGTCCCCGTGACTTCAGCCGGGATCCGCAAAGTATATTGCTACTGCTACATTCGTCGACTATACCGCAAACAGGTCCTTTTGCAGGTACAGTCAACGGCGCAGCGTAGGATGCTTAGATCGATGTGTCAAATAGGAGCACAGTCAAAAGCGAGCAGGATGCCTTCTGCAGAAGGCTCCGGGACAACTCAACCTCATCACTTCGTCAGAATAAGATGTCGTCTCCAATAGAACCGCACGAAATGGAAGTTGTCTGGATTACTTCCCCGCTGCTTGCTCGTGGCTTTCTCGGAGATAAGCTGGGCTACCCTCTGCCTTCGCTTCTCCGTTTCGGGGGTTGGTTCGAGAGCAGCATTCTCAGCAAATCTAATGCTCATGTGGCTGTACCCGGCGTGCCCGCGACGGAGACATATGCTCTTCCCACTTCCGATGAGCATGGCCGCGATCTCGAGTTTGACAAAGAAATATTCTTGCCTGGTGGACTTCCGCGACGGTTTCTCGTTGGTGGTCGTTTATTTGCAGAGATTGTCGAACACGCACCTGAGTGCGAGCGGTTCGCGACGAGAATGTCCGCAGCGTCTATTCGCCCCTTCACGTTCCCCTTCGAAATGCCGTGTGATCCTCAAGATCGTAGAATGTACCAGCAGCTCTCAGAAGTGTTAGGAGTTGATCCTGCTGAGAGCGATGGTCAAACACTAGCAAAGCTTGTCGACCTGTTTCCATCAGAGGCCGCGACACTCGATCTGGTGCAGATTGAGCCGCCTGCCTTCCATCCTCGCTCATTGGTATCAAAACACCTTGATCGCGATCGGATCGTATTTAATATCGAACGAGGTGTTGTGCTTGAATCACAACCGGAGTCTAATTGGAAGCTCGGTCTGGAAGCGGCGAGTAAGCTCTGCGTAGCTCACGATGGTTTCTTGTTCCCCCGAATCCTCAATCGTTTCATTCGTTTCAGCAGCGGTTGTACGTGGCCATCATTGGCGTGTAAGAGAGATGTGCGGATTAGGGTCGGAGGAAAGGGGTCGGGAGCCGTAGATGACGATGCCGCCCGCTGATCCTCGCACCCGCGACGCCAACAACATCGCGCGGAGGAAAGTCAGATAAAGGGGTCGGTCAGATAAAGGGGTCGCGAGCCTTCGTTGGGGTGGGGCGAGCCTTGTTAGCTGTTCGCCATGCCTCGAACTCCCCGCGATGTGCCCGGTGGGCTTGTCTACCATGTGCTGAATCGAGCAGTCGCTCGGCTGGATGTCTTCGTGAGCGTTGCCGACTATGCGGCGTTCGTCAGGGTCCTCCGTCAAACGTCGAGCGGCAGGACCGTCTGGCCAAGGAGAAGAAGGTCAAGCGGGTCGACGTGCTGGCGTGGTGCCTGATGCCCAACCACTGGCACCTCGTCCTGAGGCCCAAGGGTGACGGCGACCTGGCGACGTTCCTGCGGTGGCTGACGATGACGCACACGCAGCGGTGGCACGCCAAATGCTAAAGTGCCGACATTGGGCCGTTGTACCAGGGGCGGTTCAAGAGCTTCCCATCGACGACCGCGATGATCACCTCGAAACGGCCTTGACGTACGTCGAGCAGAACCCTCGCCGGGCAGGGCTGGTCGAGCAGGCGGCGGCGTGGCTTGGCTTGAGCGTCAGACGGGGACGAGAGGCGTCAACGCTCGACTTTCCGGCCGGCTCTATCTCAGCAGCACGCTCGGCCCTCGCGGCCGGCCGAGGGCGCGGTCGGTGGCGGGGGCGGCTTCGGTGGGCACCGGGTCGTAGAGTGCGGCGATGGGCAAGCCGACAGGATTCAAGGAGATCGCACGCGAGACCCGGCCGCGGCGGCCGGTGAGTTGCGCATCAAGGACTGGGACGAAATCTACCTGCCGCTGGATGAGCAGAAACTGCGGAATCAAGGGGCCCGCTGCATGGATTGCGGCGTCCCGTTCTGCAACCACGGCTGCCCGCTCGGCAACCAGATCCCCGATTGGAACGACCTGGTCTATCGCGACCGGTGGTACGAGGCCTACCAGTCGCTGGCTCGCACGAACAACTTCCCGGAATTCACCGGCCGCATCTGCCCGGCACCGTGCGAGGAGGCGTGTGTCCTGTCGCTCAACGACCGGCCTGTGACGATCAAGAGCATCGAGCAGGCGATTGCCGACAAAGCGTTTGAAGAAGGCTGGGTCGTCCCCGAGGTGCCGGATCCGGCGACGCGGACGGGCAAGAAAGTGGCCGTCATCGGCAGCGGGCCGGCGGGTATGGCGGCGGCGCAGCAGCTCAACCGTGCGGGGCACGACGTCGTCGTCTTCGAACGAGACGACCGCGCCGGCGGCCTCATGGTCTACGGCATTCCGGACTTCAAGATGGACAAGGCCAAGGTCCAGCGCCGCGTCGACATCTTGGCGGCGGAGGGCATCACGTTCCGCACCGGCGTCAACGTCGGCATCGACGTGACGACCGACGAGCTTCGCGACGAGTTCGATGCGATCATCCTCTGCAACGGCGCGACCAAGGCTCGCGATGTTAACGTGCCGGGCCGGGAGCTGCGGGGCATCCACTACGCGATGACCTATCTGCCGCAGCAGACGCGTAAAAATCTGACCGTCGCCGCCGACGGGCACAACGGCAACGCGTCGGGTGACCTGGGCGAGACCGTCGGCGATCAGATCTTCGCCGAGCAGCAGATCGACGCCGCCGGCAAGCACGTCGTCATCATCGGCGGCGGCGATACCGCGGCCGACTGCCTCGGCACCGCGCTGCGTCAGGGGGCCAAGTCCGTCACGCAGTTCGACATCAACGCCGAGCCGCCCGGTGAGCGTGAACCGCTCAAGACCTGGCCCAACTGGCCGATGGTCCTGCGGACCAGTGCCGCCCACGAAGAAGGTCATGAGCTGCACGGCCGGGATCTGCGCGACTATGCGGTGCTCACCAAGTCGTTCGTCGGCGACGACGCCGGCAACGTGCGGGCGATCGCCGGCGTTCGGATCGAGAGCCACAAGGACGAGCAGGGCGTTCGACACGTCACCGAGCTCGACGACGGCGGCTTCGAGCTGCCGTGCGACCTGTGCCTGCTGGCCATCGGCTTCACCGGCCCCGACCCGGTCGGCCCGATCGCGGACCTGGATTTGAAGCTGACGCCGCGCGGTGCGGTGAAGGTGAATGACCGCTACATGACGAGCACCGAAGGCATCTTCGCCGCCGGCGACGCGAGGCGTGGGCAGTCGCTGGTCGTCTACGCCATCAGCGAAGGCCGCCAGGCCGCACGGTGTTGCGACGAGTTTTTGATGGAGCGCAAGAGTGATCTGCCGTTCATGGAGTTGGAGCTTTAGCGCCGCGTGCGGGTAACGGCTTCGAGGCGCTCACGCTTTGCCCGCTCCCGGCCGCCTAGTCGCCGCACCCGCCACTAGACCAAGGTGTGATGGAGACCGGACTTGTAACCCGTCGGAACCCCTTCGGCCGAGGATGCAACCTCCACCACATTCCGTGTGGTGGCACCGGGCTGCTATTAAAGGCTGGCAGAACGGTGTAGAATCCAGCACGACCTCCCGCTGCTCCGCCACTTCGCTGTAGAACAACGAATCAACGGCCCGGTGCCACGGGTCGCGTCCGCGAGACCCGTGTCTAGCGACCACCCGACACGGGTCTCCCGCCTCCGAAGGCGGCCGACCCGTGCCACCAGGCCCATCTGCCGACGCACAGGGCGACCAGCGGTTAGAGTGTCGACATGCTGACGAGCCTGCGGGTTGAAAACTTCAAGGCGTTGAAGGACGTGAAGGTGGACCTGACGCCGATGCACGTCCTGATCGGGACCGAACGACTGGGGAAGACGACGATCCTCGAAGCGCTGGCGGCGGTCAGCCGGAGCACCAGCGAAGTCTTGAGCAGATGCTTCGATGTGGCGTCTAAACCGATCGACTTGATCTGGCAGCGGAACCCGATGCTTGAGGTTGTTCTAAGCGTTGCTATGAAGGCGCCTTGGTGACGGATTATGATTTTCGCGTTCGAGCAGAAGCAGGTTCGACATCCTTCAAAAGAACTGCGGAACACGCTTCGTCAGGATCGCAACATCGAGTCGAGTTTCAGGATGTCGGGGACCAGACGTTCGTCTGCTTCGCCTCCGCTGGGCATGTCGACGCCAGCGATCCGAACAAATCGCTGGCACGGGAAGTGCACGCTCAGCTTGCTGGTGTTCATGTATATCGATGGGATCCGAGCCTGCTCCGTCTCCCGAATGCGCCCGATGCATCGCGTAAGTATCGCATGACGCGGGGCGGGTTTCGGCCTGGCGTTGGTTCTCGACGACATCTTGGGGTTTGATCGCAACGCGTTCATCAAACTGGAAGCGAAATTCATCGAGTTCTTTCCGGCGGTCAAGTCGATCAAGCTTCTACCCGAGCCTGCCTACGTACGAAACCGTCTCAAGAAGCAACCCGTCCCGATCCTTACAGAGGCAGACGGTAAGGGGTTGCACTTCCAGCTTTTGGATGGAACGATCATGCCCGCAGCACAGGCATCCGACGGGCTCCTGCTTGTTCTCGCCTATCTCGCGGTCTTGCATCTCCCTGAACCACCACGATTGCTGCTCGTGGAAGAGCCTGAGAACGGCGTGCACCCAGGACGGCTGCAAGAGGTCCTGGGCATCCTGCGTCACCTCGTTGCCGAATCTAAAGCGACACAGATCATCATGACGACGCACTCGCCGTACGTGCTCGACGAGTTCGAGCCGCACGAGGTGACGATTTGCTCGAAGAACCCGGACGGCTCCGTCGCCACCCGCAGGCTCAGCGAGAGCGAGGTCGTTCAGAAGCAGAAGGACGTGTTCAGTCTCGGCGAGATCTGGACCGGCGAGGGCGATGAAGCCTTGTCGCGCGATCCGTCCGACACGCCGCCTGCCGACCGAGGTGCGGCGGCATGAGGGTGTTGCTCGTCTCCGAAGGCAAGAACGAGTTGCTCGACCGCGACGGCAACGGTGCCTTGGCCCGCCTCGTCCGCACGCTGCCTGGATCGCAGACGACGTGGCGTTCGATGAAGAGCGGGACGTACGTGACACGAGAGCCCGACGGCATCCGGGCCGGGGTGATCCGTTCGCGAGAAAGATCATCGGCTGGATCGCTCGTGCAGAAGCCGAGGGATTCGACGCGCTCGTGTTCGTGATTGACCGCGACGGCGACCCGCGTCAGGCAGAAACAGGGCGACGCGGCTCAAGAAGACATGACCCGAATTCTGCCGCGGGCCGTCGGCATTGCGGTGGAGACCTTCGATGCATGGGCACTCGCCGACGAGACGGCCTTGTCGAGCGTGCTCCGGCAGACGGTTTCGCGTCAAGCCGAATCCCGAGCGACATAAGGATCCGAAGAGCCGCGTGTGACGAGTTGCTCCGTGCGTCGCCGAAAGAACTAACGCGTTCAGAGCTGTACGCCGCGGTGGCTGAGGCAGTCGATCTTCCCACGCTTGAGCAGCGTTGTCCGAGCGGCTTTGGCGTCTTCGCCAATCGGGTTCGGACACTGACTTGATTGCTGGAGAGCACTCCATGCGAGGCAACACATTCATCCGCTTTATCACCCATGCCGTCGATCCCAATTCGACCCGGCGACTCGGCCTCTTCCACGCCACCGGCAACCTCCAGGACGCCAACGTGCTGGCGGAGTACGAGGCGGCCGAGCTGATGGCGGTTCGTGACTGGTTTGACAAGCACCTGGAACGGCCAGATCGCTTTGCTCGCAGCACGAAGACCGGTGCGGCCTCACGGGCAATCGGCTGGTTCAAGAGCGACGCGACGGAGCACATCAAGCGGATGCACCAGATGTGCCGTCTGCTCAACGAGCACGGCATCGCAACGGAGATGCTGACGACATCGCGGCCGGGATACATCGTCTACGAGGACGAGCATCAGGTCGCGGCAGAGCCGTACGCCGAGACGGAAACCTGAGCGGGCGGACCGTAACGTCTCGTCCATGCTCCCGCGACGAAAGACCCGGCAGATCACCCTCGGCGACGACCGCGTCGGCTTCGTCAAGATCGGCGGCGACGCACCGGTGTCGGTCCAGACGATGACCAGCGGGTACACGCACGATGTCAACGGCTGCCTGGCGGAGATTCGCAAGCTCGCGACGGCCGGGGCAGATGTGGTGCGGGTTGCCGTGCCCGAGCGTAAAGACACCGAGGCCCTCGTCGAGATCATGAAGGAGACGCCGGTGCCGATCGTGGCCGACGTGCACTTTCACTTCAAACGCGCCCTCGAAGCCGTCGAGGCGGGCGTGCACAAGATCCGCCTCAACCCCGGCAACATCAGCGACCGGGCCCAGGTCATCGACGTCATCCAGGCTTGCAAAGACCGCCGCCTGCCGATCCGCATCGGCGTCAACGAGGGCTCCATCATCGAGCGACGCGACAAGCAGAAGCGACTCAAGGAACTCGGCGGCTACTTCAGCGAGAGCAAGCACGGCCACCTCCTGGCCATCATGATCACGAAGCTCGAAGGAGTACCTCGACATCTTCCACGAGAGGACTTCCACGACATCGCCATCAGCGCCAAGAGCATCGACGCCGGCCTCGTCATCGACGCTTACACCGAGATCAGCAAGCGGTTCGACTACCCGCTGCACCTGGGCGTCACCCACGCCGGGCCCAAGGAAACGGGCACGATCCGCAGCGTCGTCCCGCTGGGCCACCTGCTCGCCAGCGGCATCGGCGACACGATCCGCCTCAGCTACGCCAACGACCCGATCTACGAGGTCGAGGACGGCCTCGAGCTGCTCTACACGCTCGGCCTGCGCGAGCGAAAGGGGGCCGAGCTCATCGCCTGCCCGACGTGCGGCCGCATCCAGGTCGACTTGTTCACGCTGACGCAGGACGTGCGGATGATGCTGAAGGACACGATCCGCGTGCCGATGAAGGTGGCCGTGATGGGCTGCGTCGTCAACGGCCCGGGCGAGGCCGAGGGCGCCGACGTGGCCATCTTCGCCGGCGACCGCAAGGGCATCATCTACGTGCAGGGCGCGAAGGTCGCCAACGTGCCGGAGGACGAGATCCTGGTCCGCCTCCGCGACGAGTGCGAGAAGTTCCAGGCCAAGGTCGAGTCCGGCGAGGCGAAGCTGGGCGAGAAGGTGGTCGAGATCGCCCCGCCCGACCCGATCGGGGAACTCGGCAGCGGCTGGGAGAAAATTGAGGCCGAGCGGCCGGGGAAGGCGTTGCCGGTGGTGGCTTGAGCAAGCATTATCTCCATTCTTCATACCGGGAGAAGCTCGTTGAGCACGTTCTTATCAGCGAGCTGCTAAAGGTGTCCTGGCGGCGGGGTGACTGCTCGCTTGAGGTCGCAAAACCCGAGGTCGACAACAAGGGCTACGACCTCATTGCTGAGGCGGAAGGAGTGATTCGGCACATCCAGCTCAAGGCGTCACACCACGGGTCGGCGCACGTCGCGACAGAAGGTTCATGTTGCACTGGCCGCCAAGCCATCCGGCTGCGTTGTCTGGGTCTATTTCGATGAGGATGATCTGAGTCTTGGGCCGTTTCTATTTTACGGCGAAGCCGCCGGCGAGCCGCTCCCCAGCCTCGACCATGCACCGGTGGCGCGACATACGAAAGCCAACGCCGAAGGCGTTAAGGCGGAGCGACCGGACCTGCGAGTGATCTCTCGGGGGCTGTTCGTTGAACTGGCAGATGTCGATGCGCTGTACGCCGCGCTGTTCAATCCTGTAGGTCCGTCTACATTGACATCAACATTAGCAAAGTAGGGTGGGCTTCAGCCCGCCACCTCGGGCAATTACAGAAGGAGACCCTCATGGGCTGGGCCAGAACACTGCTATTGGGCGACATCGGCAACCGCATGGACATCGCCGACGCGGAACGGGACGTCGCCGACGTGCGGCGGCAGTTGCGGGCGGGGCAGCATCGCGACGCGTCGCAGGACGAGATTATCCGGCGGCTGCAGATGGAGAACGAGCAGCTGGAGCTGGTGGCCTCGCTATGAAGACGCGAGTTCAACGGCGTGCGAGCAAATTCGAGCTACTACAAGTTATCGGTCAAGCCCGAAGTCGCCTGATTAACGAGGTCGATGCCGGACATCATGACGAGGACGGAGACTTGAGCTATCAGGTTCGGCTCTGACATCTACAAGATCACCTCAACCTGGCGTGGCATGCATCGCGGATGTCCGATGACGAGTTTGATGGCCTTTCAGGAGAGGCAAGTTTCACTCAGGGAACTCATCGCGGCAGCGAAGCATTCGAGAAGGACATCGTCTGATCGAGGCTTGGGCCAGGACACTGAACACTTAGAGGATCGACATGACGGAAACCGCAATGGACATCGCCGACGCCGAGCGGGACGCCTCGCCGACGTGCGGCGGCAGCTGCGGGCGAGGCAGCATGCAGCGACGCGTCGCAGGACGAGATCATCCGCCGAGCTTCAGGCCGAGAGCGAGGAGCTTGAACTTGTTGTCGCAGCGATGGTTCGCCTGCTCTAGAGCAAGGGTGTGCTCGGTCCAGAAGCGATGAAGCCGAGGCGCCAGCTGCCGTCTTGAGCGTGAGGTGGCCGGATTTGCGGTGAAGGCGACGGCCTCTACTGCAGCGAAAGCACTTGCTTCGTCACGCGATCCAGACTTGCACCGCCGTTGTCATCGTCATCCAGCGGCACGACGGGCTTGCCGAAGACGCCGTCGAACTTGTACGGGCGACGGTTGTCGGCGACGAAGATCTCGGCACTGCTGCCGACCACGTAGTCGTCGGAGCTGACGGCCGTGACGATGATCGTCTCGCCGCCTTCGAAGATGTTGTCGCGCACGACCCTGATCGGAATCGTGATCTCGGCCGCTTCGGCCCCGAACGAGGCCGTTGTTTCGTCGGCGAAGTAGTCGACATTCAGCTCCGCGGTGCCGGAGAATTCGAGGTCGACGACGAGCGGCTCGAAGACAGGCCCGGTGCGTCGCACGACGATCTCGGTCATGTCACCCTCGACGACAAGGTCGGGAGCTTCAACGTCCGCCTGCGCTGCCGGGCCGTCGATGATGAGGGCGTAGCTGCTGACGAGCTCGTCGAGGTACTGGTAGTTGACGGCCCGGATGTAGTAGGTCTCGCCACCGACCAGATCGGCAGTGACGCTCTCGTCGCCGAAGGAGTTGGTGCTGCGATCGATTTCCTCGAAGTTGCTGTCGTAGAGGTAAAGGTTCGGATCGCCCTGGCCGCTGAAGTCGAGGGTGATGTCGACGGTCTGGCTGCTGGCGGCGCTGAACTTGAAGAAGTCTTCGTCGTACGCGGCGTGGAGCGTCAGCGAAGCTTCGACGCGGTTGCCGAGCGAGCCGAAGTCGGTGGCCGTGGCGAAGTCGTCGTTGAGGGCGATGTTGTCGAATCGATCCTGCTGGATGCCGTTGGCGGTGCTGCCGGTGTTCGAGATGGTGACCGGCACCTGGATCGTGTTGTTCGTCTCGTCGGACTCGAGGATTGCGTTGTTGGCGTCGAGGGTAACTTCCAGGAAGTAGGTGCCGGGCGTGACACCGGTGACGTCGATCCATTGCGAGTCCAGGCCCGACGAGTAGACGTCTGCCCGGCCGACGCTGATGCCTTGTCGGGAGCCGCACCCGTAGCCGCCGGGGCTTTGGGCGTATCCGGGGACGGAGGAGTCGTACGTCGTGATATTGATCAGGCAGAAGCCGACCTTTTCGCCCTCGACCTCGGTGCCGTCGTCTCGGACGGCCGGTCCGGCGGGTTCGCCGCCGTTGTTGCTGAGCAGGCGGTACTCTGCGTATCCCTCGAAGTGGAGATGGTTGTGGCCCGGGTGGTAGATGAAGTTGCCGGCGGTGCGGTCGCGGGCCGGGGTGAAGCTGCCGTTGGATTCTCGGTTGTAGATCCGCTGATAGACCTCCTGGGTGCCGTCACCTTGAACGGGCCCGGCGAGCAACTCGACGGGTCCTTCGCCCGCGTTGGCGATGGCCGTGCTGAAGCGGAGCAGCGATCGCCCCGGCAAGGTGAAGGTGTCGATCTGGGTGTCGTAGAAGTAGTTGTTGCCGTTCTGCCCGGTCCACGGGAGCATGTCCGGCAGCTTCTCATTCGTCGCGATGGCGGCGGGCATGGGCCCGCTTACCCGCGCGTGATCCGTCGGCACGCCGATGGCGTGCGGGTCGTAGTCGGTCTTGAGGAACGCCGAGACGTCCTGATCGCTGCGGACGGCCTCTTGCACCCACTCGACCAGGTGAGGATCCAGATCACCGCCGGGCGTGTGCCCGCCGTCACCGTGGAGCATGCGGCGTTGCTCGAGCAGCTTCAAGCGAGGAGACGGAAGACAGCTGACGACGGAAATATCGGCGAGACATAAGGATCAACTTTTCGGACAGCAGGCCTTGGAGTATCAAGGCACCTTCGTCAGTCGTGCGACGACGCCACCGGCGAAGTTACCGAATGATTCCGCTGCTGCAAGAGCAGGTGCTTATTCGCTTCCTGGGCCGCAGCAGTCGCTTCGCTTAAGCCGAACCCGTCGGCCGGGTCGACTGGAGGATGGTGATTTTCTGCCACACTTTGCGACTCAGCCCGCTCGTCAAGCTCTCGATCTCATCGACGGCACGAACGGCCCCGTCGTCAGGAAAACGCTGGATGTAGAGCACCGCCACCTTGCTGATCAGCGACAACATTTCACTTGCAAAATCGAGGTAACGGACCAGCTCGGCAGGGGTGAGCGGGCGGTCGTCGGGCGGGACACGAGTCTCGCCGAAGTTGGGCTCGGTCGGGTCTTTCGTGAGCTGATGCATGTCGACCACGTGTGCCATCGCGCGGAGTTCGTGGATGGCTTCAAGAGCCCGGGTCCGCTTCCACCGCGTCTCCAGACTCAGCAGAAAGGCGGCGATCGCCGCCAGAAAGAAGATCGAGCCGAGCGTCGGCTCCAGCACCTGGATGAAGTCGCCGACCGTCTCAACCTGCCCGATCTTGTCAATGACAAACATCTCCAAGGCGATGACGGCAAAGAGGCCGAATACCGACGCAAAGGCCGGCAATCGGATCCACCGGATGGGTCGGCCGATCTCTCGTGATTTTGCGCGGGCAACTGCCGTGATGGCGACGAGCTCCCTTGCCACATTCCTCAGGCCGGCCTGAGGGAAGAGGTTGCCGATCCGCTGCTCAAGTCGTTGGACCGTCTCATGCAAAAGGGCGTCGTCGACGCTGCGGTAGTCGGCCATGGAGGCTGCATCATGCCGGGAGCCGCCCAACGGACCAAACGAGTAACGGGTTTCTAGTCGCTGATCGCGACTCCTTCTCCATCGAGGCGAGATTCGAAGCGGGATTCGAAGCGCCCGGCGTGCGGGGTGCTGGCATGTGAAGCGGTCGTCCGTGTAGTCTGACGGCGGATGCGTCGTCTTTGGCTAGGTTTCGTCGTCGTCGTGCCTGCACTCGGGTGTTTGTCGCCGCAGCAGGCGGTGAAGGATGCGGACGATGCCGCGTACGACATCATCGCCGAGAAGCAGGAGGCGGCCATCGGCAGGCAGGAGCCGTTCACCATCGAGCAACTCGAAGATCGCCTGCGACGAAGGCTGATGATCGAACAGGGGCTGCCCGCCGCCGGAGAGGCGTCGCTCGGGCGGGCGTTCCTGCCACCGGTGCCGAAGCAGCCGGACGGCGTGACGGGCGACGAGCCGGTGCCCGGTGACGTGCCGCTGGTTCGGCATCAATCGTTCGACATCACCGGCGTCGGCACGGAGACGCTCGCGACGGACATCGCCCTCGTCGACATCGGCAGCAACCCGGAGGGAACGGAACCGGTCGTCTCCGCGAGCATCGCTCCCGGCCTCCCGGCCCGCACCGGAGCCGTTCATCCTGACGCTCGTCGACGCCCTGCAGGTCGGGGCGTCCAACAACCGGGACTACCAAGCAAATAAGGAGGCCGTCTACATCTCCGCGTTGGCGTTGGATTTGGAACGCGACCAATTCGAGTTCCGGTTCGGCGGTGTGCTGGATGTCGACGCGGCGGCGGATCTTGAAGGGGAAGACATCGCGGGCGTCGTGGTTTCGCCGTCATTGGATGTCGGCAAGGTCTTCAAATCCGGTGCATCGCTCTCGACGCGCATCGGGCTCGACCTGGCGAAGCTGCTGACGGGCTCCCGGCCCGAGTCCCTGGGCGTCTTCGCCGACGCCAGCATCACGGTTCCGCTGCTGGCCGGGGCGGGCATCGAGATCGTGACCGAGCCGCTTCAACAGGCGGAGCGAGACGCCGTCTACGCGATCTGGGACTTCGAGCGATTCAAGCGAGAGTTCGCCGTCGAGACGACGACGCGGTTCTTCGATGTGCTGGTCGCCCGCGACCGGATTGCAAACGCCGACGCGACCCGGAGCCGTCTGACCGAGAGCCTGGACCGGTCGCTCGCACTCTTCGACGAGGGCAGGCTGCCGGGCATTCAGCTCGACCGTGTGCGAAGCAACCAGTTGGCCGCGGAGTCTCGGCTGATCCTGGCTCAGCAGCGATACGAGACGACGCTCGACAGCTTCAAGGTCTTCCTGGGATTGCCGACGGATGCGGTCGTGGAGCTTGACGACTCGGCACTCACCGACTTGGAAGGCATCGCCGACGACCTGCTCGGCCGGCTGGGCATCGGCGATCGCGGGCCTGACGTCGAGCGCCTGGTCGATCCGGACGAGGCCGCGGACATCGCCACGCGTCCCAGCACCTTGCCGCGCACCGGCGACCGACGACAGTCCGGTCGCCGTGACGACCGCCGAACTCGCCCGGCGTCGCGAGGCGGAAGAGATGCTCATCCGTCTGGCTTTGCAGCGTCGTCTCGACCTGGCGATCAGCTACGGACGGGTCGTCGACGCACAGCGCGCGACCGTCGTCGCGGCGGACGGCCTGGAAGGCATTCTCGATTTCACCGCCGATGCCAACTACGGCGGTGGGCGAGGTCCGCTCTCCGGTGGGCTCGACGACGCGACCATCCGCTTCGGCGACGGCACCTACGGCCTGGGTCTGCGGCTCGACCTGCCGATCGAGCGGACGGCAGAACGGAATCGCTACAGGCGATCCATCATCGACCTGGAGCGGGCCGTCCGGTCGGCTCAACAGGTGGAGGACGGCGTGAAGGCCGATGTTTTGCGTCGTCTGCGGGCCTTGCGGACCGCGGGCGATGATCTGCGGATTCAGTTCGAGTCGATCCGCGTGGCCAATCGGCGTGTCGAGGCGGCATCGCTGCTTGTCGAGTTGGGCCGAGGCAACACGCGCGACATCACGGACGCTCTGGATGATTTGACAGACGCCGAGGACGACTTCACGCAGTCGCTCGTGGACTATCGTCTGGCCGAACTGGAACTTCAGCGTGACACGGGGGTGCTATCCGTGGGGGCTGACGGGCTGTACGAGGAGATCGAGCTGTCCGACATTCGATAGCGCGGCCGAGGAGGTCGCCTGATTTTGAAGACACCATGACTACCGCCGACGCGACGCCGAGCTTCGAGACCGCCCAAGACGTAGACCAGGGCACAGAGCGATCGAAGCGGCCATGGCTTCCGATCGCGGTCGTTGCGGTCGTGGTGACGGGTCTCGGCATTGGTGCCATCGCAATGGCCGGCGGCGCGTCGACGCTGCTGGGAGGTGGGGCGGAAGTCGATCCGGCTTCGGTTTATGCGACGGAGGTCAAGCGGGGGCCGCTGGTCATCAGCGTGACGCAGACCGGCACGATCAAGGCCGCGAGCCAGGCGGTCGTCAAGAGCGAAATTGAGGGCATCGCAACGGTCCTGGAACTCGTGCCTGAAGGGCAGCGGGTCAAGGCGGGTGACCAGCTCGTGTCGCTCGACACGTCGAATCTCGAGGACGAGCGCGTGACGGCCGAGATCAAGGTGCGCAACGACGAGAGCGACCTGCTTCAGGCGAACGAGGAGCTGGCGGTCAAGCAGAACCAGGCCATCGCCGATGTCTCGGCCGCGGAATTAGATCTTCGTTTCGCCATCGAAGACCACAAGAAGTACGTCGAGGGCGACTTCCCGAAGGACCGCAAAGAGGCGCGGAACAAGATCATCATCGCCGAGGCGGAGCTGAAGCGTTCGTCGGAGAAGCGTCGCGGCTCAGAGCGGCTCTTCGAAAGCCAGTTCATCAGCCTCAGCGAGCTTGAGGCCGACCGATTGAGTGAGCGGAAGAACCAGCTCGAATACGAACTCGCCAAGCAGGCGCGCGACGCTGCTGGAGGACTGGACGTATCGCCGCAAGATCGACCAGTTCGAGAGCGACATCGAGCAGAAGACGATGGCCTTGGAACGCGCCCGTCGCAAAGCGACTGCCGACGTCGCACAAGCGACCGCCCGCGTCGCTGCCCGTGAGGCGGAGCTGCGACGCGAGCAGCTTCGACTCGACAACATCGTGCGGCAGATCGACGCAGGTGTCATCTTCGCCCCGGCCGACGGCATGGTCGTCTACGCGAGCAGCAGCCAAGGCGGGTGGCGTGGCAACCAGGAACCACTCGAGCCGGGCCAGCAGGTTCGGGAACGTCAGGAGCTGATCTACCTTCCCGATGACCAGGACCGCATCGCCGAGGTGAGCATCAGCGAAAGCTCACTCGACAAGATTCGCATCGGGCAGAAGGCCCGGATCACGCTCGATGCGGTGCCCAGGTGCCGTCTTCTGGGGCGAGGTCGAGAAGATCGCGCCGCTGCCTGACGCGACGGTCGCGTTCTTCAACCCGGACTTGAAGGTCTATCCGACGCAGATCCGAATCCGCGGCAACGACCTGGGCCTGCGAAGCGGCATGAGCTGCCGGGCGGAGATCGTGATCGAGCAGCTTCAGGACGCGGTCTACGTGCCGGTACAGAGCGTCGTCCGCGTCGGCGGCGAGCAGACGGTCTTCGTCGTCAACGCCGACAACAGCGTCGAGCCGCGCCCGGTGAAGACGGGGCTGGATGACAATGCGAATATCGTCATCGCCGAAGGCCTGGAGGCAGGAGAGCGTGTCTCACTCACGCCGCCGCTGGAGAACACGGGCGTGCGGGACACGGTGTCGGTCGACGATCTGGAAGGCGAAGCCGCCGCACCGGCGACACGGCCGGCGGAGAAGGAAGCGGATTCGGAGCCCGCTGAGGTGGTCGTCGGCGACTTCCGTGAGGCCTTTGCGGCGATGCAGCAACGTGCCACGCCTGCCGAGCTGAAGCGGGTCGGCGAGCTGTTCCGCAGCAACCCGGGTGCGGCCCGTGGCTACGGCGCGACGCTCATGAAGAAGTACAACATCCGCATCGAAGGCCAAGACAGCGACGGCCCGGCGACGCGGCCGGCCACGCGACCCGCATCTGCCAGCGGAGCCGCTGATGCAGAGTGAGTCGACGCAGACGCACGCCTTTGACGAGCCGGCACTGCCGGACGCCGTGGCCCAGGTCGTCGACGTCCACAAGGTCTACAAGATGGGCCGGGAGGAAGTGCGGGCGCTCGACGGCGTGTCGCTGGTCATCCGCCAAGGCGAGTTCGTCAGCCTCATGGGGCAAAGCGGCAGCGGCAAGAGCACGCTGCTGAACCTGCTCGGCACGCTCGATCGCCCGACGTCCGGCCGGTACATCCTGGGGGGCGCAACGTCGGCACGATGCCCGACGGCGACCTGTCGGACTTTCGTCTGAAGACGCTCGGCTTCATCTTCCAAAGCTTCAACCTGATTCCGCAGCTGACCGTGCGGGAGAACATCGAGCTTCCGCTGACCTACTTCGGCACCGACCCGGCCGTCGCCTCGGCCCGGGCGGCGGAGCTGGCGGAGAAGGTGGGGCTCGGCGGTCGGTTGGGGCACCGGCCGACAGAGCTGTCGGGTGGTCAGCAGCAGCGCGTCGCCATCGCCCGAAGCCTCGCCAACGACCCGCCGTTGATCCTGGCCGACGAGCCGACGGGTAACCTCGATTCTGCCACCACGAACCAGATCATGAGCCTGCTGTTGGAGCTCAACGCGGCCGGGAAAACGATCGTGATGGTCACCCACGAGCCAGAGATCGCCGACTGGACCGGGCGACACGTCAACATGCGTGACGGCAAGATCTTGTCCGACGAGCAGCGAAAGGCCCGCACGCAGTGACCCGCTTTTTCCGCAACGTCCGGCTGGGCGTGAAAAACCTCTTGCTGCACAAGTTGCGGTCGGCCCTGACGATGCTGGGCGTCGTTTTCGGCGTTGGCAGCGTCGTGGCGATGTTGTCGGTCGGCGAAGGCGCGCGAGAACAGGCGCTGGCGGAGATCGACAAACTCGGGCTTCGCAACGTGCTCATCGTCAGCCAGGAGCCCGTCGAAGAAGGCGGCGGCGATGGGGTTCGCAGACGGCTCGTCTCCTACGGCATCAAGTACGCCGATGCCGAGCGGGCAACGTTGACGCTGCCGAAGGTGGCGCGGGTGGTGCCTGCCAAGGCCGTGATGAAGCAGGGCCGACTCGGCGATGTCACGGTCGACCTTCGCCTCGTCGGCACGACGCCCGACTGGAGCGACCTGGTCAACCGCAACCTGCTCACCGGACGCCACATCGTCCCGGCAGACGTGGCCAACGACAACGACGTCGTCGTGCTGACCGAGCAAGGCGCTCGCAAGCTGCTCGCCGGCGAGGGAACCATCGGCAAGCAGGTCGTCATCGGCGGCGGCAGCTATGAGATCGTCGGCATCGTGCAGAGTGCCGCGACCGCTCGGCAGCGACACCACGGGCGACTCGGGCGGTGTGCCGACACCTGATGAGAACGTCGACGCGTACGTCCCGCTGAACGTTCTCAAGGAGCGGCTTGGCGACATCGTCGTGGAAAACACGGCCGGCGGGCGAAGTCGTGAGCAGGTCGAGCTGCACCAAATGATCGTCGAGGTCGAAGACAAACGCGATGTCGCCGGCGTGGCGGCGGCGCTGAATCGCATGTTCGAGACGTTCCACGACAAGCGGGACTGGCGCATGACGGTGCCGCTGGAGCTACTGCGTCAGGCCGAGCAGACGGCAAGGACGTTCAACATCGTGCTGGGCAGCATCGCCGGCATCAGCCTTCTGGTCGGCGGCATCGGCATCATGAACATCATGCTCGCGAGCGTGACCGAGCGGACCCGCGAGATCGGCATTCGCCGGGCCATCGGCGCCCGTCGCGGCCAGATCATTCAGCAGTTTCTCATCGAAACGATCGTCCTCTCCACGTCCGGCGGCGTCATCGGCGTGGCGCTGGGCGTGTTGATCCCGGAGATCATCGAGCGATACGCCGAGATGCCGACGATCGTCCGCGGGTGGATGGTGATTCTGTCCGTCGGTCATCTCCGTCGGCACCGGCGTCGTCTTCGGCCTCTACCCGGCAGTCCGGGCGGCAAGCCTCGACCCGATCAAGGCGCTGCGGCACGAGTGAGGTCTGACAGGGCGGAGGGCGGAGGGCGAAGGGCGAAGGGCGAAGGGCGAAGGGCGGAGGGCGGAGGGAGGAGGGTCCGATCGGATCAGCGACGGTGCTTCATGTTGCGGAGGATCGTGGTGAAGATTGCGGAGAGTTCGTTGGCCTCTTGTCTAAGTGCTGAGAGCTTTGCGTTCGACAAGATACCGGTTCGTACGAGCAGGTCGAACCAATATATGGTCTCGTCGAGCTCTTGATGAGCGGAGGCGAGCTTGCTGATGAACTCGGCGTCGCTGCGGGCTCTCTTGGCTTCACGCCACTGCGCACCGACAGACGTGCCGCTTCGCAGCATTTGTCGTCCGACGACATCGGCTTCACCAGTCTGCGGAAGTGCGCGATACACCCGCACGACCCGAACTGCAAAATCCGTCGTCCGCTCGTCCAGCTCTGGCCTCGGACCCTCCTCCCTCATCCCTTCGCCTTTCGCCCTTCAGAAGTGACCCAATCCCACTGTGCCTTCGTCACGGGCATCACCGACAGCCTGGCCTGCTTCACCAACGCCCAGTCGGCGAGCGACGGCTCGGCCTTGACCATTGCGAGCGTCGGCGGGTTCTTGATGCGGCTCTTGAAGGCGACGTCGAAGACCGTCATCTCGGCCTTCTCGTACGGGTCGCTGGTGACGGTCGCGATGCCGGCGATGTGCTTGTCTTTGCCGGTGTGGTAGACGAAGGCTTTGTCGCCTTTCTTGACGTCGCGCATGTTCTTCAGGGCGGCGTTGTTGGCGACGCCGTCCCAGCAGGTGGAGCCGTCACGCTCCAGGTCGTCGATGGCGTAGTCGGTGGGTTCCGTCTTGAGCAGCCAGCGGTTCATGCCTCACTGTTGGCCGCGATCGCCTGGTGGACGAACGCGATCGCCATCGACCCCTCGCCGACGCCCCCTGCAACGCGTTTGACGCTGCCGGCGCGTACGTCGCCGGCGGCGAAGACGCCGGGGCGGGTTGTTTCCAGCAGGAACGGATCCCGACCGGTCCCGTTCCAGTGAGACTTGAAGTTGGGATGGTTCTTGGCGTCTTGACCCGTGGCGATGAAGCCCTTGGGGCATCGGCCGACGCAGTCGCCGTCGTCGAGCCAGTCCGTGTTCGGGACGGCTCCGATCATGACGAACAGGCCGTCGATGTTGGTGTCGCCGGCGTGCTTGCCGGTGAGGGTCATCGACTGCAGGCGACCGTCGCCGTCGAGGCGGCTGATTTCGGTTTTGCTGAGCAGCTCGATGTTGTCGGCCTCGCGGATGCGCTTGACGAGGTAGTCGCTCATCGACTTGCCGAGGTCGTCGCCGCGGATGATGACCTTGACGCTCTTGGCGTGCCGGCTGAGGAAGACGGCCGCCTGGCCAGCACTGTTGCCACCACCGATGACGGCGACATCCTTTGTTCTGGCATGACCCGGCTTCAAGATGGCCGCAGGCGTAGTAGACGCCGCTTCCGTCGTAAGCCTCGCCGTTTTCCGCCGGCAGCTTGCGGTAGCGGGCACCGGTGGCGAGGACGATGGATTTGGCGTGGATTTTGGTGCCGTCGTGCAGCGTGAGCACCTTGTGCGGGCCGCAATGGCCGTCGCTGTCGACATCGCATTCGAGGCTCGTGACGGTGCAGGGGTTGCAGAGTGTCGCGCCGAACTTGCGGGCCTGCAGGACCGCCTGCTTGGCCAGTTCGTCGCCACTGACGCCGGTGGCGAAGCCGAGATAGTTCTCGATCTTCGAGCTGGTCCCCGCCTGTCCGCCGGGCGAGTACTGGTCGATCATGAGGGTGTCGAGCCCTTCGCTGGCCCCGTAGACCGTCGCGGCCAGTCCGGCCGGACCACCGCCGACAACGATCAGGTCGTAGCAGTCTTTGAGCTTCGGCCGAAGCCCGACTTTCTGGGCGACCAGCTCGATGTCCGGCTTGCGACAAACGCCGTCCCGGCAGACCAGGACCGGCAGCTCGTCGCGCCCGATGCCGAGCCGTTCGAGCAGTGCGGCCGACTCCTGGTCGTCTTCCGGGTCGCTGAAGCGGACGGGAATCTGATTCCGCTCCAGGAAGTCGCGGACCTTGTAGGAGTCGTTGCTGCCCGCTCGTGCCGATGAGCGAGAGCATCCCGTGCCCGCCGGCCCGCAGGAAGTTTCGGCGGTTGAGGAAGGTCGTGAGGATGAGGTCGCCGATCTCACTGTGTTCGGCGATGAGGCGCTTGAGGTCGTCGTGCGACACGACCATCACCTTGGCGTCTTCAGTGATGAGGCAGGCGGCGACGGTCGGCTCGCCGGTGAACATCGAGATGTCGCCGAGGAACGTTCCTGCCGGGGCACCGCTGATGAGCACGTCGCGATCGATCTGCCGATCGAAGAACTCGACGGAGCCTTCCTGCAAGACGTAGAGGTCGGCCTTGAGATCGCCATGCTCGAAGAGGAGCTCGCCTTTCTTGAGCTGCCGGCATTGGGCGAAGCCGCTGATCTCGTCGAGCTGTCGGTTGGTGAGGCGCGGATAGAGCCCGCGGTCTTCGAGCGACGGCAACTCTCCGGACCGATCTGCCTTGTCGGGATCGAGCGGCCGGCTGTGCTTCTTGTGCGTCATCTGGGCCACCGGCGGTTCGGCAAGGGCGACCATGCTTCATCGTACGACGGGCGGTGCGGCTAAGTTGTCGCCATGCCTGATGCTCTGCCGGACCACCTGAACCCGAAGCTGACCGGCCGCAACCGACTGCCGGCCAGGTCACGGTTCACGAGCTACCCGACGGTCGAGGCGGCCCTGGCGGGCATCAACGAGGGCGTGGCGTCGCCTTGGGAGCAGAGTCTCAACGGCACGTGGCAGTTCAAGCTCTACGAGCGGCCGACGGCCGTGCCGGCGGACTGGATGGCGATGAAGGAGGGCGACGACATCACGGTTCCTGGCTTCTGGCAGCTTGCCGGCAAGCTCACGCCCGAAGGCGGCACGTACGGCGACATCTCGCGGCCGCGTACACGAACTGGGCTTACCCGTTCCCGATCGACCCGCCGTTCGTGCCGGACGATCACAACCCGACGGGCGTCTACAGCCTGACGTTCACGGTGCCGGCGGATTGGAAGAGATGCGGAAGATCGTCCGCTTCGACGGCGTCGACGGCTGCATGACGCTGGCCTGCAACGGCCGGGAGGTCGGGCTGCACAAGGGCAGCCGCCTGATGGCGGAGTTTGACCTGACGGAGTTTCTGCAGGATGGCGAGAACACGATCTGCGTGAAGGTCATCCAGTTCGGCGACCACAGCTACATCGAAGACCAGGACATGTGGTGGCTCAGCGGGATCTTTCGCGACGTCACGTTGCTGGCGGAGCCGGTGGGTGGGATGACGGACATCGCAGTTGCCGCGTCGGTCGGCGAGTCTCCGACGGTCACCGTTTCGACTTCGAGCGGTGACGACCATCGTTACGACGGCATTGACGTCTATGAAGCGTCAGGCTGGAGAACGAATCGCCGAGGCTGGCGGGGCGTCGGTCGCGTCGTCGACCGTCGAGATGGAGCCGCTGTCTCCGTGGTCTGCCGGACGAGCCGGTGACGTACGTCGCGGTCGTCCGTCGGAAGAGCGATCAAGGTAATCAGTTCGTGCCGGTCCGCTTCGGGTTCCGCACGGTCGAGGTTGCCGAGGGCGGCGTCCTTCAGGCTCAACGGCGAGCCGATCAAGCTTCGCGGCGTCAACCGGCACGAGTGGTCCAACACCCGCGGCCGCAGCGTGACGAAGCAGGACATGCTCGACGACGTCCTGCTCATGAAGCGGCACAACATCAACTGCGTCCGCACCAGCCACTATCCGCCGCACCCGTACTTCCTGGATCTGTGCGACCAGTACGGCCTGCTCGTCATGCTCGAGTGCGACCTCGAATCGCACGGCATGAGACAAGGCGTCGAAGATTCGTTCGGCCTGTCGAGTCATCCGGACTGGAACGATGCACACGTCGACCGCATCGAGCGGACCGTCGCCCGCGACCGGAACCACGCTGTCGATCTTCTCCTGGTCGCTCGGCAACGAGAGCGGCTACGGCGACAACTTCGACGGCGATGGCGAAGACGGGCCAAGGCGATCGACCCGACGCGGCTGGTGCACTACGAAGGCGACGTCCACGCCGACGACACGGACTTCGTCAGCCGCATGTACTCGACGCCCGCCCAGGTCGCGATGGTCGGCACCGCGTCGAGCGACCTGCCGACGTCCCCGGCGGTGGATCGGGACGCCCGACCTGACGACGCCCGAGCAGTACGGCGACAAGCCGTTCTTCCTGTGCGAGTACGCCCACGCCATGGGCAACGGCCCGGGCGGGTTGCACCACTATTGGGACGTCATCGACAGCCCATCCGCGGCTCTGCGGCGCGTGCGTCTGGGAATGGATCGACCACGGCCTGGTCACCCACCGGCCCGACGGCAAGACACAAATCAGCTACGGCGGCGACTTCGGCGAAGCACGTCCACGACGGCAACTTCGTCCTCGACGGCCTCGTGCACGGCCGACCGCAAGGCGACGCCCGGGCTGCTGGAGATGAAGCAGGTCTACACGCCGGTGCTGGTCGATCGACAGGACGACGCCTCGTTCCGCATGACGCCGCGGGACGGATCCGCATCGACCTGGTCGCAGTATGCGATTCAGTGGGAGCAGCTTGCCGACGGCGATGTCGTTGCGGCAGGCGGCTGCCGACGTCGCCGACTCGCAGTTCACGCTCGAGCACGAGCCGACGGGTCGCGGGCGAGCGGCATCTGAACCTTCGATCGTCACGCAGAAGACGGCGACGCTCTGGTGCGACGCCGGTTTCGAGATCGCCAAGTTCCAGTTCGACCTGCCGTCCGGCGAGGCGGTTCGGCTGCAGTCGACGCGAGGCCGATGCTGTCGAGATCAAGCCGAACGAGCCGGATCGGACGATCGATCGTGCCGTTCCTCGACATGCTCCCGCGGCTGACGCTCTGGCGGTCACCGATCGACAACGAAGCCCGCGGCAGTGGCGAGCGGCATCGACCAGGAGTGGCGAAAGTTCGGCCTGCACGCGCTCGTCGTCGGACGAACGACATCCGCCAGCGACGGCGACAGCGTCGTCCTGACCGAAACGCTCGGCCCCGGCGTCTGGGAGATGGCGTGCGACGTGACCTACCGCGTCACGCCCGTCGGCGGCGGCGTGCGCATCGACGTCAGCGGCGACTTCCGCGGCGACGTGGCCGGAGTTGCTGCCGCGGATCGCGCTGGAGATGACGCTGCCAGGCGACATGTCGACCGTCACCTGGTTCGGCCGCGGGCCGGGCGAGAACTATCGCGACTCGAAGCCAGGCCAGCGCTCGTCGGCCGGTACACGCTGCCGATCGACGACTGCACACCGACTACGCCCGCCCGCAGGACAACGGCCTGCGGACCGACGTCCGCTGGGCTCGCTCACCCGCGCCGACGGCCGAGGCCTGCTGGCCGCCTTCGACGGCACGGGCGATCTGCAGGCGCACCGCTACACGACCGCCGACCTCGACGCGGCCGATCATGCGTGTGACCTGGATCCGTCGCGACGACATCACGCTGCACCTCGGGCCACGCCACAACGGCCTCGGGCAGCCACTCCTGCGGGCCGGTGCTCGAGTCGGAGGACCAGTTGAAGCCGGCCGCGTTCGCGTTCTCCGTCTGGCTCGTTCCGACGGCATCGGGCGACGACCCGGCGGAGACGGCCCGCGGGCTCCGAGGCTGAGCATGAAGCGGGCCGTCGAATCGTCCGATAAGTGGAAGGTGAAGCACGTCCTGATGGCGCTGGTCTGTGTTGCGCTGGCCGCACCGGTGCATGCCGACTGGTACACCGCCGACGGCTCGTGCCCCGGATGCCGTCGAGGGCGATTCGTCTCGCCGGGTGTTGCACACGTTCGACTTCGAAGAGCGTGACGAAGGCAACTTTGAAGACACGCCCATGTTCTTTTCTCGGGTCGACGGCATCGGGATGCCGCACTGGGTCGGCGGGATGTTGAGCCGCAAGCACGCGGCACGTTCCGGCAAGCCACAGCTTCGAGTTCGAACTCGACGGCGGGAGTGCGTCGTACAGACTTGCCACCGGCGTGCTGCCGGCTGTGGCCGGGGCGCACTATCGGCTCGACGGGTTGCCAAGACGACGCCGCTGAAGTTCGGCCGCGCCCGTCTGACGGTCTTCGTCACGGACGACGAAGGGCGCACTCATCCCCGGCAGCGTTCGGCACAGTCGTCCGTTTGCCAGCGACGAGCGGACGCCCGACACGTGGTCGTCGTTGATCGTCGAGACGTCGACGGACGATCCGTCGGCAGCGTGGATCGTGGTCGAGCTCGGCCTGCTCCAGCCGACGGCCGGCGGAGCGGACGCCGACGGCTTCGTGGCCGCCGATGACCTGCTGCGGTTTCGGCAAGACGTCGCCGGTGCGGCTTGGTTCGATGATCTCGTGGTGAGCCGCGTTCCGCAGCTCAAGGTGACACGCGGTGAAGCGTCTGGCGTCTACTACGTCGGCCAGCCCATCACGTTTCGGGCGTTGGCACTCGACCCGGCGGCAGGTGATCTTGTCTCCGCTGCGGCGGTGCGTGACGCGACGGGTGCCACCGTGTGGCGAGCGGTCGGCGAGCGGTCTGTCGCGGCAAGTGAAGGAGGCATCGACGCGATCAACTTCGAGTTCGACGTCGACCCGCTGCCACCCGGCTGGTACGAGGCCGAGATCGTGGTGGCGGGCGGCCGCGATGCGATGGGTCGCGGCATCGTCGCCGCGGCGAGACGTCGGTCGGCCTTCGTCGTGTTGTCGAACTTGCACGCAAGCGGCCAAGGCCGACGAGCGGTTCGCGATTGATGCGACGCACCTGTCGACCGACGATTGGCCGGCGTTGCCGAAGCTGCTCGCACCGCTCAATGCCGGTCGTACGGAGCTTGCGTTGTGGGGTGGTCCTGCGCGAAACGACGTCGGGCAGGCGGTCGGGATGCTCGACGAGGCGGCGGCGGCGCTGAAGGCGGAGGGCTTCGCCATCACGGGCGTCTTCGGCGGGCCGACACCGATGCTTGAGGAGCAGGTGGGCGGGGCGGGTTGGCTGCGGCTGGCGCGGGCGCTTCAAGACCTCCGATGCCCCGGCCGCGGCGGGATGGCGATCGTCGCTCGGCTACATCGTCAGCCGGCACGCGCACCAGATCGACCGTTGGCAGATCGGCACCGCTTCGGACGCCGCCTCTTTTGCCGCCGATCCTGACATTCGGACGCTTTACGGACGCTTCGCCGAGGTCATCGGCTCGCTGGTGTCAAGCCCCGCGTTTGCCGTTCCTTGGCCGACGCGGCAGACATTGCGACGTTTCACCCAGGCCGTCGATGGTTCTCCTCGAAGTTCCCGCGGACGTGCCGGCGGATCAGGTGCCGCTGTACATCGCCGACGCGTCGACGCTGCTCGACTCCGACATTGCCGTCCGTTTGGCGATCGGCTCGCCTGACGAGTATGGGCGTCTGGAGTCGATGGGCGACCTGATCCGTCGGGTGACGCTGGCCCTGGCAGGTGGTGCCGCAGCGGGTGACACTTCCGTTGCCGGTCAACGCGCTCGAGGCCGATGACGCCAAGTCGATGGGACCCGAGCCGACGGAGCATTACGTCGCGATGCGGACGCTGCTGGCAAGTTTGTCCGGCAAGAGCTATCAAGGCCGAGTGCCCGCAGGCGACGTGGGCCAGCGGGTGCAGGCCTACCTGTTTGCAGACCCGCAAGCCCCTGACGGCCGGGGCACGATCGTCATCTGGACCGACTCTGACGCGAGCGAAGGCGACGGCTCGGACAGGGTCGCGCTCGAGATGAACCTTGGACCCGGGGCGGAGCAGGTCGACCTGTGGGGCAACCGACGTCCGCTGACGCAGTCGGCATCAAAGCAGCGGGAGGGCCGGGCGGACGTGCAGGTCGGTCGACTGCCGAGCTTTGTCGTGGGCGTGGATGCTCCGATGACGCGTATCCGTCAGACGGTTCGTCTGGACGATCCGTTGATCGAGAGCAGCTTTCGGCCTCACCCCCGGATGCTGCTGATGACCAACACCTTCAACCGTCCCATCTCCGGGACGATTCGCCTGGAGACGCCTGAAGGTTGGACCGCGGACCTGCCGTCGCGATCGTTCAGCCTCAACCCGGGTGAAACGATGGTGAGGCCTGTCGAGCTTCTCATCCCGTACAACAGCGACGCGGGCCGCCACCGGATCAACGTGTCGATTCACCTGAGAGCCGGCAGTGGCGGTGGTGGGGGGGGGTCAGTCGGGACGGGAGATCGGGGACGACGTCGAAGCCACCGCGGAGCCGGCGGTGGTGCTGAGTGTGCCCGTCGAGGTTCGTCTGGGCCTGGCAAACGTCGGCCTGCGGACGCTCAGCCGGCGAGAAGAGGGGGACCTCGTGGTCGAGCAAACCATCACGAACTACGGCTTGGAGCCGATCGACTACGAAGCGTTCGTGCTCGTGCCGTCACGCAGCACGTCAGGAGCGACTCGTGATGAACCTGGGGCCCGGTCGCGAGACGACCCGTGTCTACCGCTTCAGTGGTTCCGGCGATCTGCCGACGCGGCTCGGAGATTTTGAGCGGGCTGCGAGAGCTTGAAGGCTCGCGCATCCTGAACGACCGCGTCGAGTTGTAGAGCGGCAGTCAGTCGAGGCCGATCGCCTGCCGGGCGATGCGAAGGGCGGCGGCTTGGTCAAGAACGGTGCCTTCGAGTTGCGCGTCGTAGGCCGCGTGCAGTGCGATCGCGATGCTGCGGGCCCGGTGCGACGCCATCGGCCAGGAGGTCGTCACCGGAGACGAGCGGCGTCGGCAGGATGTCGGGCGTGCTGTCGGCCACGTCGCCCAGGTCGCGAAGCGTCAGATCGGCGGCAGGGCCGAGGTCGCGGTCACGGACGAGCGTCCGAAGCACCGGCATCGCGGCGGCGATGTGTGGCGATCCGAGGAAGCGACGCGACAACGCAGGCCCGGGCGATCCCCGGCCGTCGCGGGTTCGACGACGGGCCAGAGGGACAAGGCGGCGCGGACGGCATCGGTTTCGTGGTTGCTCAGCCGCAGCGAACGACGGGCCGCGTCGGCGAGTTTCGCGGCGGACTCAGGGCGGACCGCCTCGGCCGTCGGCACACCTGCTTGATGTGCCAGGTCCAGTAGCGTCACCGCAAACGCAGACGCGAGAGGCACCTCGTCCCGTTCGCCGGCCAAGGCGTGGGTGAACGGGCGGCTCCGGCTCGGTGCTTCGGCCGGGATCGGCAGGTCTCGGAAGATCGGCCCCATCAGGCCCGCGTCCCAAAGGAGCGTCCACGCCCGGCCTCGTGTGGGGGCGACGAGCATTCGACGCACCTCGTCCCCCACGCGTTCGGCCGCGACGCCGGTGATGCGGAAGGCGTTGTCGCAAAGCGCGTGCCACGTCTGCGGCTCGATGTTTAGGTTGAAGCGGGCGGCGAATCGGACGGCCCGGAGGAGGCGCAGGTAGTCTTCGCCGAAGCGACGGAGCGGATCGCCGATGCAGCGCAGGATGCCGGCACGTAGGTCGCGTCGTCCGCCGACGTGATCGATGATGCCGTCGTCGTCCGGGTCGTCTTCGCGGGCGAAGGGATCACGGAAGAGGCCGTTGATGGTGAAGTCGCGCCGTTCGGCGTCTTCTTTGGCGTTGGTGAACCGGACGCCGTCGGGCCTGCGGCCGTCGGAGTAGGAGCCGTCGACGCGGAAGGTTGCGACCTCCATCTGGCTGCGATTTTGCCGAACGAGGATGACGCCGAAGGCGGCGCCGACGGGTTGGGTGAGTCGATGTCCGAAGACCTCGCGTACGCGTTCTGGCACGGCATCGGTGGCGACGTCGTAGTCCTTGGGAACGAGGCCGAGGAGTTCGTCGCGCACGCATCCGCCGGCGAGCAGCGCGACGTGGCCGGCGTCGCGGAGTCGGCGAATGACGGTCAGGGCGTCGTCTCGAAGTGCGGGCGGTGTCACGAGTCGCCCACCCTGCGGCCGGGGCCCGACGTGGGCGGGGGTTGGCGAACGGCGGGCATGTCCCCATGATAGAGCGGACCATGTCACGACCTGTCACGCTCTTCACCGGACAATGGGCTGATCTGCCCTTCGAGACCCTCTGCGAAAAGGCCAAGAGCTTCGGCTACGACGGCCTGGAACTCGCGTGCTGGGGCGACCACTTCGAGGTCGACAAGGCTTTGTCGGACGACGGCTACGTGCAAAGTCGCTGGGACATCCTGACCAAGAACGGCCTGACGAGTTACGCGATCAGCAGCGCACCTGGTCGGGCAGGCGGTGTGTGATCTGATCGACGAGCGGCACAAGGCGATCTTGCCGCCGGAGATTTATGGAGATGGCGAGGCGGAGGGCGTTCGTCAACGGGCTGCGGAGCGGATGAAGGAGACGGCCCGGGCGTGCCGAAGGTTCCTCGACGCCCGCCCCGACAGCAGCCCGCTGCCGGCGGTGGTGAACGGGTTTACGGGGTCGAGCGTGTGGCACGCGATCTACGCGTTTCCGCCGACGGATCAGGCGTATTGGCAGAAGGGGTTTGATGATTTTGCTTCGCGGTGGAAGCCGATTCTCGACGTGTTCGAGGAGGTCGACGTCAACTTCGCGTTGGAGGTGCACCCGACCGAGATTGCCTTCGACATCGCGACGGCTCAGCGGGCTTTGATGCCGTCGGCGGGCACAAGCGGTTCGGGTTCAACTACGACCCGTCGCACCTGGGTTATCAGGGCGTTGACTACGTGAAGTTCATCCGCACCTTCGGCGAGCGGATTTTTCACGCCCACATGAAGGACGCATGGTGGGGCCATGGTGACGGCACCGTGGGTGTTTTCGGTGGTCACACGGACTTTGCCGATCCGCGTCGGTTCTGGGACTTCCGCAGCGTGGGCCGGGGGGATGTGAACTTTGAGGAGATCATCGTGGCGCTGAATGACGTGGGGTACCAGGGTCCTCTGTCGGTCGAGTGGGAGGACAGTCGGATGGACCGCGAGCACGGTGCCACGGAGTCTGCAGCCTTCTGTAAGACGCTCGACTTCAAGCGAAGCGACATCGCGTTCGATGGGCAGTTTGATCGGTGAGGGGAGGAGTCGACGCGTGTGGTTCGATGATCGGTGCAACCCGATTTGACCCGGTGCGACGCTTCGCTCTGCACACGGCTTCTTCGAAGCCTCAGACCGATTGATAGACCAGAAGCCTCAGGACACTTGACAAACCAGAAGCCTCAGACGTCCTGATAAACCAGAAGCCGTGTGCAGAGCGAAGCGTCGCACCGGGTTTAGAAGGGAAAGAACGACATGTCGCACGACGACGCACCTCCAGACGAGCCTGGCTTTCCACGTTGGCTTCACGTCACCCTGCACACCCGCAACGCCTGGCTCCACGGGGATCCGCGGGGCTTTCGCGATCGCAACCATCGCCTCCACTCCAGCGGCGATTACCGCAACCGACCGCCCGTCGGCGAACACGCCCGAACCCACGCCTTCTACAAGCAACGCAGCGGAAGGTCGCCGCGTTTCGATCGCGACGTCCGGCTTCTGGTGTGTGACGCCGTCGCAGAGAAGCTGAGAGACCAACGACAGACGCCGGTGGCCGTGGCGGCGGTGTCGAACCACGTGCACTTACTCGCCAAGTTCCCGTCGGACTTCGGCGAGAGCGACAAGCTGATCGCCCAGGTGAAGCGTCGCGTCAGCACCCGGCTGCGGGGGCACGTTGATGGTCCGACATTCGCGCAGGGGGCGGGCGTGGAGGAGGTGCGGGATCGCTCGCATCATCGGGCGACGTACCGGTACATCCGGGACAAGCAAGGGTCGGATGCGGGGGTATGGACGTTCAGGATGCCACTGCCCGGGGCGACGCTGCGCTCTGCCCACGTCTTCGAAGGGTGAACATTGTCGTCGCGTCGGGTTGCCTGAACCATTGATCAGACGGTTGATCAGGAGCGGACGTCGCGGAGCACCTTCAACGCGGGCCACAACCAGCAGAGACTCACGGCGATCGACGCGAAGAAGAACTGACGCACGTCGCTCTCGAAAAGCTGCTCAGATAGAAGAAAGACGCCCAGCCCGCTGGCGACAGCACCGACGGTCATGAGCACGTCGAGCTTGATCGGCATCAACGGCACCGGCAGCCGGGCCGCTCCGATGAGGCTGGCCAGGTATCGAGCCCCATCCGCCACGGCGATCGCGATGGCCGCTCCAAGCAACCCATAGCCCAGCGGACCGGCCGCCAGGGGCACCAGGGCGAAGAGGGCGATCACCTTCACCCCGGTGCTGAAGGCCGTCCACCGCGGCTGACCCTGAGCAAGCATCGCGCTGCCGTTGGCCGCTTCCAGCAAGTGGAACCAACCGGCAATCGCCAACCACTGCACCAGCGGCCCGGCCAGCTCAAACGCCGGCGGATACGCCACCCGCACCAACGCCGGACCCGCCGCAAACATGCCCGCCGCCGCCAAGCCGCCGAGCGTCAAGATCGTCTTGCGGACCCTTACGAACGCATCGCCGAACCGCTTCGCCGCCTCGGGCGACGGCGACTCCAAATCGACCTCGCTCGCCACCCGCGACAATGCCGGGAAGATGACCCGCTGGCTCAACGAAAGCAGCGCGATCGTCGGCAAGGTCGCCAACATCAGGCCGATCTGGTAAACGCCCACCTGGTCGAGCGAAAACAGCTTCGGCAGCACCAGGCGGTCCAGGCTGGACGCGCCGAACGTGAGGGCCGTGCTGATGAAGACCCACCGACCGAAGCCGAACAGATTCGCCGCCGCCTGGCGATCCCAGCCGAAGCGATCGCGGCGATCCTGCATCAGGCCGTGCGAGACGACGGCGTCGAAGAACGTGCCGACCACCACCGGGGCGATCAGGGCGTAGACGCTCGGGTGAAGCCACGCCCAGACGAGCATGACGCCCGACGACACGAGCGTCCTACCGACTTCGAGCAGGGTCAGCGTGCCGACCCGCATGTGCCGCATCAGGCGGAAGTAGCTGGTCGATCGGAAGCCGTCGATCAAGCCGGTGCTGGCGACGAGCGGGATCAGATAGACAAGCCGAGGCTCGTCGTAGAACAGGCTCAGCGGCCACGCCAAGGCGCAGCCGCCGGCAAAGAGCAGGAAGCCTCGCCCGGCCTGGATCGTGAACGCGGTCCGCAGGAACCGCTCGTCTTCACCCTTGGGATTCTGAATGAGTGCCGGCCCGATGCCGACGTCGCTGAAGAGGTTGAGCCCGCCGAGCACGACGTTGAGCATGCGCCGCCAGGCCGAAGTCTTCCGGCACGAGCAGCCGGGCGATGATGAGGTTGACCGCGAACCGCTGGACGTTGAGCAGCAGGTAGCTGGCGATCGTCCACGTGCCGCCGGAGACGGCTTTCTTGCGAAGGTTGTCGGGTGCGTGGGCGGCGTCACGCTGTTCGGCGACGTCGACCGGGTTCTCGTACGGCAGGGCGGTCACGGTCGGCTTGCCGGACGAGGGGACATCCTCCGGCCGGTCTGTATCGGCGAGGAGCGGCACGGGGTGGAGGTGGCGAAACGCGGGCGAACCCGACGGCGCAGCAGCGTCGGCCGGTGGTGGAACCGCAAGCGGTGCAACGGTTAGTGAGGCGACGTTGTCGGACGTGCGGCTGACGTTCGATGAAACCAGAGGCGGTTCTGAAGCGGGCGTTGACGGTGGGGTCGCCGCGGCTAGAGTCGCGGCCCGTCTGTGGCGACTTGATCGCCGGACGGGTTCCGCTCGCGTAGCTCAGTGGCAGAGCGCGTCCTTGGTAAGGACGAGGTCGAGGGTTCAACCCCCTCCGCGAGCTTCGGTTTGAAGTCGGCGTCGTTTTCGCGACGTCCGGCCTTGGCCGGCCTACTGTAGCGGCCCGCCGGTGCCAGTGATGGTGCTGACAGCGGTCGCACCGGCTCTTGAGCCGGGCAGCTCCGGCTCGTCGCCGGACGGGTCACGAGGCCCGTAACTTACTACTAGAGACACAAGTTCCGCCGGCTTTCCGGCATCCACGACCTTCTGGAGGTTCCCGGCCATGGCCAAGGGAGTTTTCGAGCGCACCAAGCCTCACGTTAACGTCGGCACCATCGGTCACATCGACCACGGCAAGACCACGCTGACCGCGGCCTTCTCGGCCCGTAGTGGCGCCCGATTCGGCACGACTGCCAAGGACTACAAGGATATCGCCAAGGGTGGTATCGACCGCGATGCGACCAAGACGGTCACGATCGCCGCAGCCCACGTCGAGTACGAATCGCCTGACCGGCACTACGCACACGTCGACTGCCCCGGGCACGCCGACTACGTCAAGAACATGATCACCGGAGCCGCCCAGATGGACGGCGCCATCCTGGTCGTGTCCGCCGCCGACGGTCCCATGCCCCAGACTCGCGAGCACATCCTGCTCGCCCGTCAGGTCGGCGTGCCGAAGATCGTCGTCTTCCTCAACAAGGCCGACCTCGTCGACGACGAAGAGCTCCTGGAGCTCGTCGAGATGGAAGTCCGCGAACTGCTGAGCAAGTACGGCTTCGACGGCGATGAAGCCCCGATCGTCACCGGATCGGCCCTGCCGGCCTTCAACAACCCGAGCGACGACGCCGCCTGCGAAGCGGTCGACAAGCTCGTGGCGACCCTCGACGAGTACATCCCCGTCCCCGAGCGGGAGATGGACAAGCCGTTCCTGATGCCCGTCGAAGACGTGTTCAGCATCAAGGGCCGCGGCACCGTCGCGACGGGCCGCATCGAGCGTGGCCAGGTCAAGATGGGTGAGGAAGTCGAGATCGTCGGCCTTGCCCCGAACCGCAAGACGACCGTCACCGGCATCGAGCAGTTCAACAAGACGATGGACGTCGGCATCGCCGGCGACAACGCTGGCCTGCTCCTGCGTGGCATTGAGAAGGACGACCTCGAGCGTGGCCAGGTGCTGTGCAAGCCGGGTTCGATCCACCCGCACACGACCTTCGAGGGCGAGGTCTACGTCCTGACGAAGGAAGAGGGCGGCCGTCACACGCCGTTCTTCACCGGGTACAAGCCGCAGTTCTACTTCCGCACGACGGACGTGACCGGCCAGGCCGAGATCGTCGGTGCCGAGATGTGCATGCCGGGCGACAACGTCCAGATGAAGGTCACCCTCGGCAAGCCGATCGCCATGGAGGAGAAGCTCCGCTTCGCCGTCCGTGAAGGCGGCAAGACCGTCGGCTCCGGCGTCGTCACCAAGATCTTGGAGTAGATCGCAACCTTCCGCCGGCGACACGATGAGAATCACGTCGCCGGCTTCGGGTGGACCGGCGACGGTCTCGCCCACTACTGTTTCCGTCCGCCCCCGGATCGGCCCCGTCCCCTCGGCCCGCCGTTCAGGACCCGGCCCGACCCGTTTCTGATCCACCGCCCCAAGACTCCGCATCATGGCCAAGGAAGCACGCGAGATGGTCTGGCTCCAATGCACGGAGACCAAAGACCTCAACTACCGAACCAACATCCGTGTCGCTGGCCAAAGCGAACAGCGGAACATGGAAATCAAGAAGTATTGCCCGCGACTGCGGAAGCATACGTTGCACAAAGTGAAGCGTAAGTGAGGTTGGAGGCTGTTAGCGGACGGTAGTCGGTTGTTAGAACCGGCTGCAATCGCACCGACCTGCTTTCCGCTCCTTACGATTGCTTTCTTCTTTCCTTTACGACAGTAGCTCAATTGGCAGAGCAGCGGTTTCCAAAACCGCAGGTTGAAAGTTCGAGTCTTTCCTGTCGTGTTCTGCCCTAGCGACGCCGCCCGACCCGAAGCTTCTCGATGACCACCGGCGACATCGCATCGACGAACCCTACCAAGCCGTCCCCCTCCAACGAGGGCGGACTGCTCACGCCTTACAAGCGCGGCCAAGGCTTCTGGACTCGTCTCGGCACCGGCCTGGGTGCCGGGCTGATCATCCTGTTCACCATCCGCTTTCTCTACCAGCGGATCCCGTCGATCACCGGCCTCCCGCCGGGCGACTGGCGGGTGCTGGCGGCCTTGGCCGGTCTGGCTTTGCTGCTCGTCGGGCTTGCCTGGTACCTCATCAATCGGCCCAAACACGCGGAGTTTCTCATCAACACCGATGGGGAGATGAAGAAGGTCAGCTGGGCCACGCGTCGTGAGCTGATCGGAAACACGAAGGTCGTCATCGGCTTCATGTTCCTCACGGCCGCGTTGCTCTTCAGCTACGACGTCATCTTCGGCACCGTGATGTACCTGCTCGACGTCCTCAAGATCGCGCCGCCGTTCTTCTTCGGCAGCTAGGACTCACGCCCGCTCGGCCTTAGCCGGCCTGATCGGACGGACAACCGTCACCACCCGCGCGTTTTGCACGCGTACCTTTGCCCCATGGACACGCAGACCGCAGACGCCTCGAAGACCCCGCCCGCGACCGACCTCGGCAGCGGTGAACACGGCGGCGATCAGGCCGTCGAATCCGAACATGCGGCTATTCACGCTGCGGGTCGCCTCCAACAAGGAGGACCGCGTCCGCGACGCCATCGTCCGCAAGACCCGCATCGAAGGCCTCGAGCACAAGGTCGGCCGGGTGCTGGTGCCGGTGAAGAAGGTCATGCAGGTCAAGAACGGCCAGCGACACTTCGTCGACCAGAAGCTCTACCCCGGCTACGTCTTCATCGAGATCGAGCCCGACGAGCATGGCCGAATCCCGCAGGACGTTTGGTTCACGGCCAAGGAAACCGAAGGGGTCGGCGACTTCATCCAGGCCAGCGGCAAGCCTCACCCGATGGGCAAGGACGAGGCCGCCCGGATGATCGGCGAGAGCGAGAAGAAGGAAGAGCCCGAGCTCAAGACCGACTACCAGAAGGGTGACAAGATCAAGGTCATCGTCGGTGCGTTCGAAGGCTTCGAAGGCGACATCGACGAGGTGCTGGCCGACAAGGGCCAGGTGCGGATCATCACGATGATCTTCGGCCGCCCGACGCCGCTCGAGGTGGCGTACGAAGAGATCGAAAAGCTCTGATCGGCCGTAGCCGGACAGGTTTCGGACGTAAGGTCGAGCGTGACACGTTTCACCTATGCGTCGATGCCGGGCGGCTTCCGTGACTTTCGCGGCAGCGCGTTGACGGCCCTGACCGGGCTCCCGGCCTGGGGTCGTTTGATCGTGATGCTCTTGGCATTGCCGGGAATCGTGTTGATCGCCTTGTCGCTGGTCATGCTCGCGGCTAGCGTGGCGGCCCTGCTGATCTTGACGTTGCCGGCGTACACGCTGCTGCGGCGTCTCCTGGACGGCAGGCCACAAGCTTCGACGGGTACTTCGCCCGCACCGAGCCCGCTTCAACGGCCGGCCCGGCGGGTCGAGGCGACCGTCACCTGAACCCCAATCTCCTCTAGCGACCGACGGCGATGGCCAAAGAAGTCACCAACCAGTTCAAGCTCATCGCCCCAGGCGGCACCGCCACGCCCGCGCCCCCGATCGGGCCGGCGCTGGGTCAGTATGGCGTGAACCCGGGTCAGTTCATCACCCAGTTCAACGCGGCCACGCAGGACAAGAAGGGCGAGCAAGTCGCCGTCCTGATCACGACCTACAAGGACCGCAGCTTCACCTTCGAGATCAAGAGCGGCCCAGCCAGCGGCTTGATCATGAAGGCCGCCGGCATCAAGGCCGGCAGCGGCACCGCCGGCAAGACCAAGGCCGGCTCCATCACGATGGATCAGTGCCGCGAGATCGCCAAGGAGAAGATCGAAGATCTCAACTCCTTCACCCTCGACAAGGCCGCCCTTCAGATCGCCGGCACCGCCCGAAGCCTCGGCGTCGATGTCACCGGCGAGTAGATCGTCGGCCCCAGTTCATTGCCAGGTCATTGACCTGCACCCAAGCCCGCACCACGGGGCCGGCACGTCGCCGAACAGTGGGAGCTAACCCCTAGCGACACCCAGATGGCCAAAGAAGCACCCGCCAAGAAGAAAGCCCCGAAAGAGGGCAAGCGTTTCGAGTCCGCCCGCAAGAAGGCTCCCGACAAGGCTGTTGCCTTGGATGCGGCCATCGCGCTCGATCAAGGGTTTCGACGCTCCGAAGTTCGATCAGACGGTCGAGATGATCGTTCTGGCTCGGGCTCGATCCGACGCACGCGGACCAGCAGGTCCGTTCGAGCGTGTCGCTGCCCCACGGCATCGGCAAGAGCAAGCGGGTCGTCGCCTTCGTCGATCCGACGCGTGCCCAGGCCTGCCTCGAAGCCGGTGCCATGATGGCCGGCGGCGAGGACATGATCAAGGAGGTCGAGAACGCCAACTTCACCGACTTCGACGTCGCCATCGCGACGCCGGACATGATGCGGTTCGTCGGCAAGCTCGGCAAGATGCTCGGCCCCAAGGGCCTGATGCCCGCTCCCAAGGCCGGCACCGTGACGCCGAACATCGAGGACGCGGTCAAGGAGTATGCCGCGGGCAAGCAGGAGTTCCGCACGGACAAGGGTGCGAACGTCCACACGGTCATCGGCAAGGTGAGCTTCGAGCAACGAGCAGCTCAAGGAGAACGCCGAGGCCATGATCGACAAGATCAAGGCCGTGAAGCCCGAGGCCGCCAAGGCCGTTTACCTGAAGAAGGTCACGCTCAAGGCGACGATGACGCCCGGCGTTGAAGTGGTCGTCAGCGACTGAGACTGACGACGCCAGTCGTTTCCATGCCTAACCTGCCAGCCCGAGCCACGGGCTAGGCCCAGCCTGAGCGAAGAAGGAAGACCGATGAGCAAGCGAGTCAAGAAGCTAATCGAAGGCGACTACCAGAACCGTTTCGGCCACGCCGACGCCGTCGCCGTCATCAATCCGCGCGGCATCGACGCGATCAAGACCAACCTTCTCCGCCGGGCGTTGGCCGAGAAGGGCGTCCGCGTCACGGTCGTGAAGAACACCCTGGCCCGCCGCATCGGTGGCGAGGTTGGATTCGACGGCATTCGAGGCTCTTCTCGACGGGCCGACGCGCGTTCGTCTACGGCGAAGCCGTTGAATCGGGCGAAGCGACGGCGATCAGCAACGTCTGCCGGGCGTTGGTCGATCAGAAGAAGGTCAAGACCTTCGAAGAGCTCGAGTTCCGAGGCGTCTTCTTCGACGGCGAGATCTATCACGGCGAGAAGGGCGTTGAGCAGATCAGCAAGCTGCCGACGCGTGAAGAGGCGATCAGCGATCTGGTCGGCTGCCTCATGGGTCCCGGTGCCGGCCTCGCCGGTGCACTGGTCGGTCCGGGCGGCTCGATCGGCGGGATCCTTTCGGCCATCGAAGAGAAGCAGAAGGACGCGGCCTAGGCCGACACGAATCAATCAGCCGGCGGCGGGACTGGCCCGTACCGGGAGTAATTGACTGCGGCGTGCGGTCACCTCTCTTGCCACGGCGAATCGACACGACTGACCCACGAACGGGTTGAAAGCAACGACATGAGCGACACCGAGACCACCGAAGCCCCAGCAGTCAACATCAGCGACGACCTCAAGGCCATGGGCGACAAGATCGCCGGCCTGACCCTCAAGGAAGCCGTCGATCTCAAGGACTACCTCAAGAGCGCCCACGGCATCGAGCCCGCCGCCGGCGGTGGCATGATGATGGCTGCCGGTCCGGCCGCCGCGGCCGAAGAGGCCGAGGAGCAGACCAGCTTCGACGTCATCCTCGAGTCCTTCGGCGACGCCAAGATGGCCGTCATCAAGGCGATCCGCCCGATCACGGGTCTTGGCCTCAAGGAAGCCAAGGACCTCGTCGAGGGTGCTCCCAAGCCGATCAAGGAAGGCGTCGACAAGGACGAGGCCGAGAAGCTCAAGAAGGAGCTCGAAGAGGCCGGTGCCAAGGTCACGCTCAAGTAGCCTGCTCCTGCATCACCATTCACGAAAGCCCTCGGCATCTGCCGGGGGCTTTCGCTTTACTGGACTTGTGGCGTACGTTTCCGCCGTGTCCGTCGCTGCAGCTGCACCCTCCGAGTCGCTGATCGAGCCGGCGGTCGTAGCGACGCCGGCATCGGTCGTCAGGAAACCTCGCGATCTACGCCTCGACGTGGCTCGGGGGCTTGCCCTTGTCGCCATTACGGTCAATCACGTGGTTCCGGCTCCGGGGAGCGGCATCGCCCACTACCGCTTCGGACAGTGGTTCGCCTTCAACTTCGCCGACGTTTTCGTGTTCGTCAGCGGCATGGCCTGCGGCTTCGCCTATCCGCGGCTGGTGAAGACAAGCTTCGCCGAAGCACAGCTGAAAGCCGTGCGACGCGCTGGCGAAATCTGGTTGATCGGGCTGGCGGCCACACTGACCGCAGCCGCGGCAGTGCTTCTGATCGGTGCCTTCGGCGGGGCATACGACGTCCACCCGCTGATGAGTTTCGAGCGCTCGTTGCTCTCAGGGCCCGATGCCTGGCTGTCGCTGCTCACGCTCGGTCCGGTTATCGGGCTCGTGGGAATCCTGCGGTTCTACGTCGTGATGCTTCCGCTGGTCCCGGCGGTCGTCTGGCTCTATGGCAAGAGTCGTCTCGCGGCCGTCGTGGTGTCGATATTGCCGTGGCTTGCGATCCAGGGATTGGATCTGACGAACAAGCTCCCGGGCCTCGTTCAGTTTTGGGGCACGTCGTCCATCGGCAATCCGTTGGCCTGGCAGTTCCTGTTCTGCATCGGGATCTTTATCTCGATGGAGCGGAAGCGGGGCGGGTTCGACCGCTACACGTCGACCGTCTGGCACAGCGCGATCCTCGGTCTGGCCGTCGCCAGTTTGTTGCTGGGCGATTTTCTTCGGCAGACGCAGTGGATGCACTTTCACCTCGATCAGAAGTCGACGCTCGGCCCGATGCGGGTTTGGGAGTTGCTGGCCGTGACGCTTCTGGTCGGCCGATTTGTCCGGCCGCAGGCGAACGGGCTGACTCGGCTGCCGGGTCGCTGGCTGATGACGCTGGGCCGACACTCGTTGCCGGTCTTCGGCATTGGGCTGGTGGTCAGCTTTGTGCTCACGCACCTGAACGCGGTTGCCGGGGTGGGGCGACCGGGCTACTTGCTGTCGTGCCTGTTTGCGGCGGTGGCGGTGACGTGTCTTGGGCTGCTTCTCGCCTGGTGGGGTCGCCGCGGGGCGGTGGATGATCGATTTCCGTCGAATCTTGACCGTCGGCCCGGAGCGGTCTAACGTGGCGATGCCGGCTTGACGAGGCTTGACACGATCCATCCCCTGTTTGCAGACCGCGACCTGCCCTTCGCCTGGGCGTGAGCGGTCTATTTGCGTCGGCTGGTCGCCTAGCGACCGACGCCGATTTGGGCCGTCCCTGCCGATTGGCAGTCGCGACGCCCACTGCATCGACGCCCTGGGCCCTGCTTCGCCAGCGGGAACCGGAGGGCGACTTGGGAGAAACGTCGTCGATTCGCCTTCGCCACCGGCCGCCCTTGCTGCCGCTTGGTAGCTCCTGCTGCATGCCTGCAGCCCTCGACCGACGACCGGTCGCCCGACACTGCCCGACACGCCATGCCGAACGCCATCATTCAGCGAGAAGCCCGCTCCTTCGCCAAGCGCGGTGACGCCATCGAAGTGCCGGACCTCATCAAGGTCCAGATCGACGCCTACAAGCGGTTCCTCCAGCAGCACACGCCCCCGAACGAGCGTGAGCCTGTCGGCCTGGAGGCGTTGCTCCGCGAGGTCTTCCCGATCGAGAGCTACGACGGCAACACGAAGCTCGACTTCGTCAGCTACGCCCTCAACGAGCCGCGATACACGATCGACGAGTGCCGGGCACTGCGGCTGACGTACGGCATGCCGTTCCGCATCCGCGTCCGTCTGACCCGCAAGGACGTCGAGGAAGTCGTCGAGGACGACATCTTCGTCGGCGAGATTCCGGTCATGATCGGCGGCGGTGAGTTCATCGTCAACGGTGCCGAGCGTGTCATCGTCAACCAGCTTCACCGCTCGCCTGGCATCGACTTCCTCATTGAAGAGCAGGAAGGCGACCGCCCGCTGCACGGCTTCCGCGTGATTCCCGAGCGTGGCTCGTGGATCGAGTGCTCGGTCACCAAGAAGGACAGCCTGGTCGTCCGCATCGACCAGTCGCGCCAAGATCCCGGCGACGGCCTTCGTGCGTGCCCTGGACGAGAAGTTCGGCGACGCGGGCGCGATCGTCCAGGAGTTCTACGACGTCCAGCACGTCGCCCCCAAGGACCTCAAGCCCGAGTACTACGCGGCCCAGACCATCATCGACGCCGAGACCGGCGAAGAGACGCTCAAGGCCGGTGCGCAGCTCGGCGACAAGTGCGAGCAGCTCCAGGCGAGCGACCTGCCGAAGGTCGCGGTCGTCACGAAGGTCAGCGACCCGCTGATCCTCAACACGCTGTCGGAAGACATCGCCGACAGCCATGACGAGGCGATCATCAAGATCTACAGCCGGCTTCGTCCGGGCAACCCGCCGCAGCTGGAGAAGGCGCGGACGCTCTTCAAGGAGAAGTTCTTCGACGAGGCCCGCTACCGCCTGGGCCGGGTCGGCCGGTTCCGCGTCAACCGCAAGTTCGAGCAGGACTGTGCCGGAGACCGAGATGGTTCTCCGCAGCGAAGACTTCGTGAACTCGCTGAAGTACATGTTCGCCCTGCGCGACGGCAAGGGGTACATCGACGACATTGACCACCTCGGCAACCGTCGTCTGCGTCTCATCGACGAGCTGGCGACCGAGGAGATTCGCAAGGGCTTCCTGAAGCTCAAGCGGACCGTCCAAGAGCGCATGAGCCTCAAGGACCCGAACGAGCTGGGCAAGGTTGCCGAGCTCGTCAACTCCAAGGCGATCAGCAGCGCGATCGACTTCTTCTTCGGCCGGGGCGAGCTGTCGCAGGTCGTCGACCAGACGAACCCGCTGTCGCAGCTCACCCACGAGCGTCGTCTCTCGGCCCTGGGCCCGGGTGGCTTGAACCGCAAGCGGGCCGGCTTCGAGGTGCGTGACGTTCACATCTCGCACTACGGCCGAATCTGCCCGATCGAGACGCCTGAAGGCACCAACATCGGCCTCATCGCGTCGCTGTCGATCTACGCGGACATCGACGAGTACGGCTTCCTCATCACGCCTTACCGCGTCGTCAAGGACGGCAAGGTCAACGGCGACGTGAAGTACCTGCGTGCCGACGAAGAGATGAAGGGCATCCTGGCCCCGCCGGATGCCGTGGCCATCGGCAGCGGTGACGTCGAGCAGGGCCTGCAGCTGGCCCGCGTCGAGGGTGACCTCTCGACCGTCGGCGGCGATCAGATTCGAGTACGTCGACATCTCGCCGAAGCAGACGGTTTCGGTCTCGGCCGCGCTGATTCCGTTCCTGGAGCACGACGATGCCAACCGCGCCTTGATGGGCTCGAACATGCAGCGGCAGGCCGTGCCGTTGCTGAAGGTCGATCCGCCTTGCGTCGGCACGGGCCTCGAGAAGTCCGTCGCCAAGAACAGCGGCATGATCGTTCGGGCCGAGCGTCCGGGCACGGTGACCTACGTCGATGCCGAGCGCATTCTCATCGACAACGCCGACGAGTACGTCCTCCGCAAGTTCAAGGGCACGACCGACAAGACCTGTCAGAACCAGAAGCCCCTCGTCAAGAAGGGCGACAAGGTCAAGAAGGGCCAGATCATCGCCGACGGTGCCTCGACGCACCTCGGGCGAGCTGGCCCTGGGCAAGAACGCGCTCGTCGCGTTCATGACCTTCGACGGCTACAACTTCGAAGACGCCATCGTCATCAACGAGCGGCTCGTCAAGGACGACACCTTCACCTCGATCCACATCGAGGAGTACGACGTCGAGATCCGCGAGACCAAGCTCGGCAAGGAAGAGTTCACCCGCGACATCCCCAACGTCTCCGAGCGGTCGCTGGGCAACCTCGACGAGCACGGCGTGGTGCGCGTCGGCACGCGGGTCGGGCCGGGCGAGATTCTCGTCGGCAAGATCAGCCCGAAGAGCAAGTCGCGAACTGACGCCTGAAGAAAAGCTCCTCCACGCCATCTTCGGCCGGGCCGGCGAGGATGTGAAGAACGACTCGCTCGAGCTGCCCGCCGGTGAAGAGGGCGTCGTCGTCGGTGCCAAGCGGTTCAGCCGCCGGATGCACCAGACGGAAGAGCAGAAGCGTCAGCTCAAGAAGGAGATCGAGGACTACGAGGCCGAGATGGATCAGAAGGCCATCGCGATCTTCCGCGAGATGGTCGACGAGATCAACGAGGTCATCGGCACGCGAGATGGTTGACCCGAACACCCGTCAGAAGGTCGCCAAGAGCGACATCGACGAGGTCGTCATCGAGCAGATCGAAGAATTCGATCCGGGCTGGATCAAGGGCGACAAGGAGAAGCGCGAAGAGGCCGTCGGCACCTACAGCCGGTTCTGGCCACGCGTGCAGGCCGTCCTGAAGGAGAAGAGCCGCAAGACCGACCACATGAAGCGGGGCGACGAACTGCCCAGCGGCGTGCTGGAGATGGTCAAGGTCTACATCGCCACCAAGCGGACCCTGTCCGTCGGTGACAAGATGGCCGGCCGCCACGGGAACAAGGGCGTCATCGCCCGCATCGTTCCCGAAGAAGACATGCCGTTCCTCGAAGACGGCACGCCCGTCGACGTCTGCTCAACCCGCTGGGCGTGCCCAGCCGGATGAACGTCGGGCAGATCCTCGAGACCCACCTCGGCTGGGCCATGCAGGTCTTGGGCCAGCAGGCCGTCACGCCCGTCTTCGACGGTGCGACGGAGGACGAAGTCTTCGAAGCCGTCGCCGATGCGAACGAGCTTGTGGCCAAGCGTCGCAAGGAGCACGAGAGCGGCAAGGACAAGCACCTGACGCCGCGTGAGCTCGCCGCACCGATGCCCTACGGCGGCAAGGTGCAGCTCTACGACGGCCGAAGTGGTGAGGCGTTCGAGCAGAAGACCACCGTGGGCTTCATGTACATGCTCAAGCTCCACCACCTCGTCGATGACAAGATCCACGCCCGTGCGACGGGCCCGTACTCGCTCATCACGCAGCAGCCGCTGGGCGGCAAGGCCCGCACCGGTGGCCAGCGGTTCGGCGAGATGGAGGTCTGGGGCCTCGAGGCCTACGGCGCGGCCTACATCCTTCAGGAACTCCTGACGGTGAAGTCCGACGACGTCGAGGGCCGGACCAAGATCTACGAATCGATGGTCAAGGGCCAGAACACGCTCGAAGCCGGCACGCCGGTCAGCTTCGACGTCCTCTGCAACGAAATCCGCGGCCTCGGGTTGAACATCCAACTCGAGAAGAAGGACGGCGTTGAAGGAGACGACGACCTGCTCTAGCGAAACTGAGCAATAGCGATCTTGCTGAAAATTCTTGGCTTTGCCATCTTCGGCGTGATCGGCTTCTACCTGATCGTCGTTTCCCTCCTTCTGATCTTTAGATTGCTCGCCGGCAGGCAGAGCACTGCTGAAACAGACTCACCCGCCGCCCCTGACTCCCGCGGCAACTCCCCGAAAGACGCACACTCATGACACTCGCCGAAGGCATTTACGACCGCGTCAACGATTACGGCTCCGTCAAGATCACGCTGGCCTCCCCGAACGACATCCGTTCGTGGAGCTTCGGCGAGATCAAGAAGCCGGAGACCATCAACTACCGCACGTACCGCGCCGAAAAGGACGGCCTCTTCTGCGAGCGCATCTTCGGCCCGGAGAAGGACTGGGAATGCTCCTGCGGCAAGTACAAGGGCACGAAGTACAAGGGCATCATCTGTGACCGTTGCGGCGTGAAGGTCACGCACTCGCGCGTCCGCCGCAAGCGGATGGGCCACATCAACCTGGCGGCGCCGATCGTCCACATCTGGTTCTTCAAGGCCCTGCCGTCGCGTCTGGGTGCGATGCTGGACATGAAGACGGGCGACATCGAGAAGATCGTCTACTTCCAGGACTACGTCGTCACCGATCCCGGCAAGACGCCGCTCAAGAAGAAGCAGCTTCTGACGGAAGAGGAGTACCGCGACTACTACGACCAGTACCCCGGCGAATTCGAAGCCGAGATGGGTGCCGAGGCGATCAAGCGGCTGCTCAACGACCTCGACCTCACCGTCACGTCGGCCGCGATTCGTGAAGAGATCGGCACGACCGGCTCGAAGCAGCGGATGAAGGACCTGACGAAGCGCCTCAAGATGATCGAGGCGATCCGGTTCAGCGAGAACAAGTCGGACTGGATGATCATGGACGTGATCCCGGTCATCCCGCCGGATCTGCGTCCGCTGGTGCTGCTGGAGTCGGGCAACTTCGCCACGAGCGACCTGAACGACCTGTACCGCCGGATCATCAACCGGAACAACCGGCTCAAGAAGCTGCAGGACCTCAACGCCCCCGAGGTCATCATCCGCAACGAGAAGCGGATGCTCCAGCAGGCGGTCGATGCACTGTTCGACAACGGCCGATGCCGTCGTCCGGTGCTGGGCTCGTCGAACCGTCCGCTCAAGTCGCTGACGGACATGATCAAGGGCAAGCAGGGCCGGTTCCGCGAGAACCTGCTCGGCAAGCGCGTCGACTACTCGGCCCGTTCGGTCATCGTCGTCGGCCCGGAGCTGCAAGCTCAACCAGTGTGGTCTTCCCAAGAAGATCGCGCTGGAACTCTTCCAGCCGTTCATCATCCGCCGGCTCAAGGAGCTGGGCCTGGCCGACACGATCAAGTCGGCCAAGCGCATGCTCGAGCGTCGCGACCCGGAGGTCTGGGACGTCCTCGAAGAGGTCATCTACCAGCACCCGGTCCTGCTGAACCGCGCCCCGACGCTTCACCGCATGGGCATCCAGGCATTCGAGCCGGTGCTCGTCGAGGGCAACGCGATCAAGATTCACCCGCTGGTCTGCAAGGGCTTCAACGCCGACTTCGACGGCGACCAGATGGCGGTCCACCTGCCGCTGAGCATCGAGGCCCAGGCCGAGGCGCAGGTGCTGATGCTCAGCCCGCACAACATCTTCTCGCCCGCCAACGGCAGCCCGATCATCACGCCGTCGCAGGACATCGTGCTGGGCGTCTTCTACATCACCAGCGAGCGCGAAGGCGACCGCGGCGAGTACAAGATCTTCGGCAGCCCGACCGAGGCGATGCTCGCCTTCGACCAGGGCAAGATCCGCATGAACAGCCGGATCTTCGTCCGACTGCCCGGTCGCGACACGGTCATCACCGACGAGAAGGACACCGTCGGCACGCCGATCGAGAAGCTCTCGTTCGCCCAGTTCGAGGCACACCGCAAGCTGCGTGACTCCAAGCACGAGGTCAAGGCCGAGATGCCCGAGGGGTACAAGGGCCGAACGATCCTGACCACGGTCGGCCGCGTGTTGTTCAACGACATTCTCGCGCCGGAGATGCCGTTCTACAACTTCGCGCTGACGAGCAAGGGTGCCAGCCGCGTCATCGCCGACACCTACGCCCTGCTCGGCCGACCGGCGACGATCAACCTGCTCGACAAGCTCAAGGCGATCGGCTTCAAGCGGTCGACGCTTCGCCGGTCTGTCGTTCGGCATCACGGACATTCGTGCCCCCGAGTCGAAGCAGAAGATCCTCGACGAAGGCCAGAAGAAGGCCGACAAGATCGAGAAGAACTACCGCTTCGGTGCCATCACCGACGACGAGCGGTACGCCCAGCTCATCGAGGTCTGGGGCCACGCCCGCAAGGAGGTCACCGACGACCTGATGGAAGGCCTCTACGCCGACTACCGCAAGCCCGACGGCACGCCGACGAAGGCCGACGACAAGGAGGCGATGCGGTACCTCAACCCGATCGCGCTCATGTCGGTCTCCGGTGCCCGCGGCAGCGTCGACCAGATGCGTCAGCTCGGCGGCATGCGTGGCCTGATGGCCAAGCCGTCCGGCGAGATCATCGAGACGCCGATCAAGTCCAACTTCCGCGAAGGTCTGTCGGTGCTGGAGTACTTCAGCTCGACCCACGGTGCCCGCAAGGGCTTGGCCGATACGGCCCTCAAGACGGCCGACTCGGGCTACCTGACCCGCAAGCTTTGCGACGTCGCCCAGAACGTCGTCGTCAACGGCCACGACTGCGGCACGCTCAACGGCGTGACGAAGCAGACGATCTACAAGGGCGAGACCGTCGAAGTGCCGCTCCGCGAGTCGATCGTCGGCCGCGTCAGCCGTGAGAAGATCATCGACCCGCGCGACAACAGCCGCGCAGGTCGTCGCCGAGAACGAGATCATCACCGACGAGGTCGCCACGGCGCTCGAAGATCTCGGCATCGACACGGTCCGCGTCCGCAGCCCGCTGACGTGCAACAACCCGACGGGCGTCTGTGCCAAGTGCTACGGCGTCGACATGAGCTCGGGCCAGCTCGTCGAGGAAGGCCTGGCCGCCGGCATCATCGCCGCCCAGTCGATCGGCGAGCCGGGCACGCAGCTGACGATGCGAACGTTCCACACGGGCGGCGTCGCGCAGGGCAGCACTGACCGAGCGTGACATCAAGGCCAGCTCGGCCGGCATCGTCCGCTACCACGGCCTCAACGCCGTCGAGTCGACGGACCCGGACGGCAACAAGGTGCTCGTCGTCCTCAAGCGCAACGGCGAGATCGGCGTCGAAGACGCCAAGGGCAACGAGATCGAGCGGCACAAGGTGCCTTACGGCTGCCTACATCCGCGTCAAGGACGGCCAGAAGGTCAAGGCCCGCGACATCATCGCCGAGTTCGACCCGCACATCACGCCCGATCCTGGCCGAGAAGGCCGGCATCGTGAAGTACGAGGACATCGAAGTCGGCGAGACGGTCCGCGTCGACCAGGAGCGCGGCGAGGGCAAGAAGAAGCTCATCGTCGTCGAGCACAAGGGCGAGCGTCACCCGCGCATCACCATCACCGACGACGAAGGTCAGATTCTCGACTTCAGCTACCTGCCCGCCCGGGCACGTATCGAGGTCAAGGACGGCGACAAGATCCCGGCCGGCTTACATGCTGGCCCGTCAGCCGCGGGAAGTCGGCCGGCACGATGGACATCACCGGTGGTCTGCCCCGCGTCACCGAGCTCTTCGAGGCCCGCAAGCCGAAGGAGCCGACGGTCCTCAGCGAGATCAGCGGCGTCGTCGAGATCCAGCAGGGCCGCCGCAAGGGCAAGGTCACGATCGTCGTCAAGAACGAGACGGGCATGGAGCGTGAGCACCACGTGCCGCAGGGCACGGACGTGCTCGTCCACGCCGGCGACTCGGTCGAGGCCGGCGACCCGCTCATCCGCGGCAGCGTCATCCCGCACGACATCCTCAGCATCAAGGGCGAAGAGGCGCTTCACGCGTACCTGCTGACGGAAGTGCAGAACGTCTACCGCAGCCAGGGCGTGCCGATCAACGACAAGCACGTCGAGGTCATCCTGGCGCAGATGCTGCGGAAGGTGAAGGTCGAAGACCACGGCGACACGCCGTTCCTGCCGGGCGAAGTCGTCGATCGCGGCCGCTTCCAGATCGCCAACGCGACGGTGAGGAAGCAGGTCGTCGTCACCGAGCCGGGCGGCACGCCGTATCCACGCGGGCGAACTCATCGACAAGACCGAGTGGAAAGACGCCAGCGAAACTGCCGAGGCCGAAGGCAAGGAGCCCGGCAAGGCCCGCAAGGGCAAGCCGGCCCGTGCCCGCACGCTGCTGCTGGGCATCACGAAGGCGTCGCTGTCGAGCGAGAGCTTCATCAGCGCCGCCAGCTTCCAGGAGACCACCAAGGTTCTCACCGAGGCCGCCATGGCCGGCATGCAGGACAAGCTCCTCGGCCTCAAGGAGAACGTCATCCTGGGCCACCTGATTCCGGCCGGCACGGGCTACAGCATCCACCAGCAGATCCAGGTCAAGCACCTCGTCGAGCCTGCCGTCGACGACGGCCTGCACTACGAGCCGCGTCCGGAGACGCCCAGCCGCCTGCCCTAGCACCGAGCGGATCAGCAGCTTCGCCGCGCGCGAAGCCGTCCCGCAGGCCGGTAGCTGAGCGAGCCCTTCGGCTTGATCAATTTCGCAGCGGCCGCGACCTTCGGGTCGCGGCCGCGTTTTATTGAACTTTCATGACTGAACCTCCCGAACCCTTCTCCCACCCCGGCAAGCTCCGACGGCTGATCGCCTTGCTGCCGCTCGCGTTGGCACTCGGCTTGGCGCTGCTGATCGGGCTCTCGTTCCTGCAAAGGCTCGACTGGCGGCTCGACCTGTTGGCACACCTTCGGCTGCACCTTGTCATCGCATTGATCGCCATGGCAGTGCTGCAGCTTCTGACGAAGCAACATCGCCGGTCGCTAGCCATTGTCGTACTGGCCGTCGCAGGACTGACCGCCGACTGGATCACAACGCCCAAGGGTCCGGCGACCTTCGCCGGGCAGCCGGACCTTCGTGTCATTCACGCGAACGTCAGCGGGCGTGAGCTAGAGGAGGCAACGCTTGATGCGTGGGTTCGCGACCGTCGGCCTGATGTGTTGCTGCTGCAAGAAGTCACGCCCAACACCTTGAATGAGGTGCCCTTCATCACCAGCAACTACGTGGTGCTGGCGATCGAGCCGCGTTGGGACACCCGCGGCGTCGCGATCCTGGCCCGTCATGGCATCGACGCGTCGGCCGAGCTGGTGCACCCGCTACCGGACGCCGATCGGCCGTTGCCGGTGGTGCAGGTTCGGCTCGCCGACCGGACGGCATCGTTCCTCCACTTCAGCACGACCCGGCCGCTGCCTGGCGACATGCACGCGTACCAGGCTGACGCCTTCGGCTTCGCCGCCGATTGGGTCGCGGCGGAGCGATCGGCAGGGCGTGTGCCGGTGGTTATCGGTGACTTCAACCAGACGCCGCGCGGTTGGCGTCTTCGCGACCTCGCGAACGGGGGTGACTTGTCCGTCGCGATGGTCCGCAGCTGGCCGGGAGAACTTCCCCGGCTGATGTCGCTGGCGATCGATGGCCTGCTGGTGCCGAACAATGACGTGGCCGTCAAGATCGCCCCCGGTCCGCTGCTCGGCGGCGACCACTGGCCGATCGTCGCGGACCTTCGCTTTGTCGCTCCATCAGGATGACAGAGAGAGAAAGCCGTGCGTTGCTCTGTCGGCTCACACACGCACGTAGAGCCGCCGGCGGTGCATCCACAGAAGCAGCAGCCACCACAGCGTCATGTACAACACGGGCCACGTCAGGCTGCCGACGATGCGGGAGCCGGTGACGTGCGTCGTCCAGTCGATGATGCCGCTGGCCAGGTTGGCCGTGCCGTCGCCGGGGGTGTTGATGGTCCACTTGGCGATGACGGTCTTGAAGAGCATCTCGCTGCCGACGTAGAGGGCGATGGCGTTGAGGCCGAAGACGCGGAGCGGCAAGAGCGTCGTCCACTTCTTGACGTCGCAGAGCAGCCAGAGCGGCGACAGGATCATCATGCCAACGCCGGCACTCAGCAGGCAGTAAGGCACGCTGAAGAACCACTTGCTCGACGGCACCGTGAACCGCCCGAGCCATCCACCGCCGGCAGCGTCGTAACCACCAGACAGCACGCAGGCGATCGCGATCAAGACCACTCCGGCGGCAAAGACGACAGCCGCTTTCACAGCCGCTTTGCGAGGTCCGACGAGCAGGAGGCTCGCCCATCCGCCGAACACCGCAATGGCGGCGGCGGGCAGGGCCTGCTGGAACCCGCCGAACCAGCCGAGCATGCTGTTGGTCCACTCCTTGACGCCGTGGAAGTGCTGCCACGTCCCGACGCCCGTCGGCGAGCCCTCGACGGCTCGGCGCTGCCGAATTCTGCGACGGTCTCGTACGGCACCAGCGTCATCAACGCCCACTTGCCGAGCAGGATCGCGACGACCGACGACACCTGAGCCCATCGCGGCAACAGGAAGATGCCGACCGCCACGACGTAAGCAGCGGAGATAAGTTGCAGGATGTTCCAGCTCAAGAGATCGCCCCACACCAGCGGCCGGGTGTAGGCCGCGCTTGCGACGGTCAATAGGACTCCGAGCAGGTAGAGCACGACGCCACGTCTCGCGGCACCCAGCATCGTGCCGCCACCACTTGCGGTCGCGTCCCCGGCCAAATCGCAACGACAGCGGCACGCTCGCCCCGGCCGCGAAGAGGAACAGCGGGAACACCAGGTCCGCCGCCGTGACGCCCTGGGCCGGCGCGTTCCACGGCACGTGGAACCACTGCCGGTGGACGGCATCGAGCGTCGGGTTCGTGAAGAGGTCCTGGTGGAACGTGTGGTTCACCCAGACCATGAGCGCGATCGTCCCGCCGCGCAGGATGTCGAGGGACATCAGCCGCGTCGATGCCGCGGGTGCCGGTTCGAGCGATGCCGGTTCCACACGCCTCAGCGTCGCCGGAAGGGGCAACAAGTGCAAGGCCCGTCGGCTACTGCTTGCGTGCCTTGTAAGCGTTGATGAGCGCGTTCGTGCTTGCGTCGTGGCTGTCGACGGTGCCCGTGCCGGACAGTTCGGGAAGGATCGCCTTGGCCAGTTGCTTGCCGAGCTCGACGCCCCACTGGTCGTAGCTGTTGACGTCCCAGATCACGCCTTGGACGAAGATCTTGTGCTCATAGAGCGCGACGAGCTGACCCAGAAGGTGCGGGGTCAGGCGATCGAACAAGATGCTGGTCGTCGGCCGGTTGCCTGGGAAGGTCTTGTGAGCGACCAGCGCCTCGTCCGCACCGTCGCCCAGTTCCTGGCGAACCTCATCGGCCGACTTGCCGCGCATGAGCGCTTCGGGCTGGGCGAAGAAGTTTGCCAGCAACTTGTCGTGATGATCGCCAATTGGATTGTGGCTTAGGGCCGGTGCGAGGAAGTCGCAAGGCACCGGCTTCGTGCCCTGGTGGATGAGCTGGTAGAAGCTGTGCTGGCCGTTCGTGCCAGGCTCGCCCCACAGAATCGGCCCGGTGGTGTACCCCTCGACGGGCTCCCCGCCGCGGCGGGTTTGCTTGCCGTTGGACTCCATGTCCGCCTGTTGCAGATAGGCCGGGAAGCGCCTGAGGTACTGGTCATACGGCAGCACGGCGGTCGTGTCGAAGCCGAAGAAGTTGTCGTACCAGACGCCCAGAACCGCGAGAATCACCGGCAGGTTGTCCTTGAGCGGCGTTTCCTGGAAGTGCCGGTCCATCGCATGTCCGCCTGCCAGAAAGTCTTCAAACAGGTCCATGCCGACGTACAGCGCGATCGGCAGGCCGATCGCGGACCACATGGAGTACCGGCCGCCGACCCAGTCGTCGAACTCGAACATGTTGGCCGTGTTGATCCCAAAGGCCGACACCCCCGACGCGTTGGTGCTGACGGCGACGAAGTGCTTGCCCACGTCGCCCTGGCCGCCGGCGTTGGTGATGAACCACTGCTTGGCCGTCTCGGCATTCGTCAGAGTTTCCTGCGTCGTGAACGTCTTGCTGGCGACGACGAAGAGGCAGGTTTCGACGTCCAACTTCGCCAGCGTCTCGGCGATGTCGGTGCCGTCGACGTTGGAGACGAAGTGCATCCGCACGTCGCTCTTGCCGTAGGGCCCAAGGGCCTCGCATGCCATCGCCGGGCCCAGGTCGCTGCCACCGATGCCGATGTTGACGACGTCGCGGACGGCCTTGCCGGTGAAGCCTTTCCACTCGCCCGACCGCACCGCCTCGGTGAACTTCCGCATTTTCGCGAGCGTCTTGTTCACGCCCGGCATCACGTCTTGGCCGTCGACCATGATCGGAGTCGTCCGAGCGGTTCCGCAGCGCCACGTGCAGGACGGCCCGGTCCTCGGTCACGTTGATCTTCTCCCCGGCGAACATCTTGTCCCGCATCGCCTCGACGCCCGCTTCCTCGGCGAGCTTCAAGAGCAGATCAAAGGTCTCGTCCGTGATCCGGTGCTTCGAAAAATCGACGTGCAGGCCCAGCGTTTCGCGGGTGTACCGCTCGGCCCGGCCCGGATCGTCGCGAAACATGTCGCGCATGTGCAGCGACTCGACGGACGGAAAATGATCGGCCAGGCGCTTCCAGGCTTCGAGCGTCGTCGGGTTCGGCATGCCCGCAGGATAGGAAGCAGGCGACGGCCGTTCGTCTAGCGACGCCTTCGCAACAGGACGCCCGCGACCAAACCGGCCGTCGCGGCGAGTGAAGGTTCGGGAACCAGGGCCAGCGCGGTCTGGCCCAGCAGGGCGTGGGCGGCGGTTGTCGGGTGAAAGTCGTCCCAAAAGACGAACTCGTCCACGTTGGCGGCGATCAGCGACGTGTCGTATGTGCTGTCGCCCGGCGACAGTCCCGGCGCGGCCTCATCGGTGACGTTGACGAACCCCGCCGATGCCGGATCGAGCGCGAGGCCGGTGAACAGGTCGAAGACGTCCAGCCGGTAGGTCACCAGGTCGGGCCGGGTCGACTCGAGCTGATCGAGACCGGCGTCGAGGGCGTAGTTGAAGTCGACGGAGAGGGCGTTGGCGGCGGCGGGGTTCGCGTTGAAGCGGGGCGTCAGGCCGATGGGCGGAAGGTTGGGCGTCAGGAACGATCGCCCGCCGGCGTCGTAGAGACGCTCGATCTCGCCGATGAGCACGTTCGCCGCCGCCTCGACGTCAGACGAGTCGCCGCCGCTGCTAAGCGTCGACGAGATGTCGTTGCCGCCGGCGAAGACGACGAAGAGCGTGTCGGCATCGGCGACAGGGTTGCCGGTCAGGAAGAGGTCGACCTGGTCGTCGATGTCCTGGACGACCAAGCTTGTCGGCAAGCCCGTGCCGGTCGCAAGGGCTCCGCCGTAGGCATAGATGTCGCCGCCGTTGAAGCTGTTGCTCACCGGTCCCAGGCCCAGTCCGTCGGACAGCACGTCGACATAGTTGTCGCCGTTGGTGAAGCGTCCGTCGCTGTAGAAGGGTCCGGGCGTCGTCGGGACGAACGGGATAGCCGACGTGACGGCCTCGACGTTGCCGACGTCGCTCAGGCTGTCGCCGAAGACGACGAGCCGGTCGAAAGCAGTCGCCGGAGCGGCGACGAGAAGCAGCGGCAGGGCGTATCGGACGTGCATCATCTGGCCGGGAACGTACACGAGGCGGCAAGCGAACACATCAGATTGACGTTTTTTCATGACCAGGCCGTCACCATGCTCACAATCAGCATGATCAGCCCGACCGCCGACTTCAGGACGACGCCCCAGAGTCGCCCCCAGAACGCCCCGCGGCCGACACGGTTGAGTCGACCGTAAAAGTCGAGCCGCGTTTCAACCGTCTGCGACGCCTTGCTCGCCTCCAACGCCGCCGCCCCGATGAAGCTGCCGACACAGGCCCCGAGGATCGCGTTGAGTACCGGCACGACGGGCACCAGAATGACGCCGACAATGGCGCCGATGATGCCCCCGACGACGGCCCCGAGCGTGCTGCGGAGTGATCCACCCGCCGCCTTGCTTCCGGCCGCACCGGCCAGGAACTCCAACAACTCGGCAAGCAGCGCCAGCAGCAACAGGGCAATCGCACTCTCCCAGCCGGCCAGATCTGCCTGATCAAGCCACGCGTAGAGGCCGTGGGCCGCGACCATCAACCACAGTCCCGGCAGGCCGATGAGGTTCAGTGCCAGCCCGGAGAGCAAGCAGGTGGCCAAGGCGACGTAGAGGAACCAGTCCATGCGGGAAAGGGCGGAGCGTCAGATGGTGGTTTTTGTGGCTCCTGCCCGCGTGACGGCTTGGACCGCCGCTGCTACTTGTCGCCGTAATCGACTTTTGTGTTGCCGTATCGGTCTTCTGTTGTGGTTTCTGCGTGCTTGCCTTCGGTCTTGACCCGGCCCAGCACGCGGCCGTGCTGGTCGATGTAGAGCCGGCCGTTGTTGTTGGCGGCGACGCCTCCGACGGTTCCGGAGACGATGACCTTGGAGCCCCTGAAGAGTTGCAGGTTGCCTGCGACGTGGCCGTAGAGGTGGCAGCGTCCGCCGAAGTCGACGATGAGGTCGCCTCCGACATTGCCCCGGACGTAGCACTTGCCCCCTTCGATGATGCGCAAGTCGCCCGTCACGCCGCCCCACAGGGTGAACTTGTCGTCGACGGTCATGTCGCCCGCGACCCTGCCGCGCTCTTCGCGCATGCCTGCACCTGATCCCGATGTTCCGCTGCTGCCACTCATAGTCGCAGCAACATACGCGCTGACTCACGAGGTTGCGGCGGCGTCTTTTGTACGCGGACGTTGACCGCACTATCCTCCCGGCCCGCTCAAGCCGAGGAACGCACCCCATGCCCGACCAATCGACGATGAAGATGCTCTATGCCGACGACGCTCCGATGACGCCGCTGGAGGGCAAGACGGTTGCCATCCTCGGCTTCGGATCGCAGGGCCATGCCCACGCTCAGAACCTGCGTGAGTCGGGCGTCAACGTCATCGTCGCCAACCGTCCCGAGTCGGCCAACGGCCGGCTTGCGAAGGAGAAGGGCTTTGACCCGATGCCCGTCGCCGATGCCGTCAAGAAGGCGGACCTCGTCATCGTCGCGCTGCCCGACGAGGTGCAGCCGGCCGTCTACGAGAAGGACATTCAGCCGAATCTGACCGCCGGCAAGGTGCTGGGCTTCACGCACGGCTTCAACGTCCACTTCAAGACGATCGAAGTGCCGAGCGACGTCGACGTCGTCATGGTCGCCCCCAAGGGCCCGGGCCACCTGGTCCGCAGCCAGTTCGAGCAAGGCGGCGGCGTGCCGTGCCTCTTCGCAGTCCACCAGGACAGCACCGGCAACGCCCGCGGCATCGCCCTGGCCTGGGCCAACGGCGTCGGTGGTGGTCGGAGCGGCATCTTCGAGACGTCCTTCAAGGACGAGTGCGAGACCGACCTCTTCGGCGAACAGGCCGTGCTGTGCGGCGGCCTGGCCGCGCTCATCAAGGCTGGTTACGAGACGCTCACCGAAGCCGGCTACCCGCCGGAGATGGCCTACTTCGAGTGCGTCCACGAGGTCAAGCTCATCACCGACCTGATCTTCCAGGGCGGCCTCGACTACATGCGGTACAGCGTCAGCAACACCGCCGAGTACGGCGACCTGACCCGCGGCCCGCGCGTCGTCGACGAGTCGGCCAAGGCCCGTATGAAGGAGATCCTGAGCGAGATCCAGTCCGGCCAGTTCGCCAAAGAATGGCGTGCGGAGTACGAGGGCGGGATGAAGGAGTTCAACCGTCTCTACGAAAAGGACCTCGCCAGCAGCGTCGAGCAGACCGGCAAGCGTGTTCGCAAGATGATGCCGTGGTTGGGTGCTAAGGAACCGCCGAAGGACTGAGAGTCGCGGGCGCATAGCACCCTCGGCAGATACCGCTAGACTCGGGCTTGCCAGACCTTCTCACCATCGCCGGCCACGAGGTGCCGCGGGCGCTCAGATCGATCTGCGCCTGCCGATCAGTCAGACCTTCACGGGCGACACGCTTGGGTTGCCCGTGCGTGTGCGGCGTGCAAAGAAGCCCGGGCCGACCATGTTCGTCACGGCGGCCGTTCATGGCGATGAGATCAACGGCACCGGCATCGTTCATGAATTAATGTTCGCCGCGCAGCCGGAACTGCTACGCGGCACACTCGTGCTCGTCCCGGTCGTCGACCTGTTCGGATTCGAGACGCAGAGCCGCTACATGCCGGATCGGCGCGACCTGAACCGTTGCTTCCCCGGCAGTGCCAAGGGCTCGCTGTCGGGCAGGGCGGCCCACGAGTTGTTCGACGAGATCATCACGAAGTGTGACTATGGCCTCGACCTCCACTCCGCCGCATCGGGGCGGACCAACTTTCCGAACGTGCGCGCCGACCTTGGCAACGTCGGGTGCCGAAAGCTGGCAGAAGCTTTCGGCTGCGAACTCATCGTCAACGGCACGGGCCCCGACGGCAGCCTGCGTCGGGCGGCCGTGAAGGCGGGCGTGCCGACGGTCATCCTTGAAGCGGGGGAGCCGAGCAAGATCGAGCCGACCGTGCTCGAGATCGGCGTTCGGGGCGTGCACAACGTGCTCAAGGCCTTCAAGATGATGGAGGGCGATCCCAAGCGGCCGCCGTATCAGACGCGGGTCAGCAAGACCGTTTGGGTCCGCGCTCAAGCCGGCGGACTCCTGCGCTTTCATGTCGCTCCGGGCGAGCTTGTCGAGAAGGGTCAGCCGATCAGCACGAACGTCGGCGTCTTCGGCGATAGCCAAAACGTCCTTGTCGCCCCGGCCAACGGGATCGTGCTGGGGATGACGACGCTTCCGATCGTCAAGCCGGGCGAGCCCGTCTGCCACATCGCGGTGCCCTCGGAACCGGTCCGCGAACTGCGGGAGGCGCTGGCCGATGTCTCGACCAGAAGCCTCGACCACCGCGTCCGACGCGACCTGGCGACCAACGTCACGGTCAGCGACCACGGCCTGACCGATGCGGAGTTGTACCCGGACGGTGTGCCCGCCGCGTCGGAAGAGCAGTAAGGTGCCGGCACGCATGGCTAGGTATTTCCCGGATGCCGAAGGTTTTCGAGCGATCTGCCGAGGCGACACGCGTCGGCCGCTGCGGGTGCCGGTCTATCGACAGCTCCTGGCCGACAAAATTTCGCCCGTCCGCGGCTACCTCGCGCTCACTCGAGACGACGTTGTGGACAACGCGTTTCTCCTGGAAAGTGTGGTCGGCGGCGAGCGGATCGGGCGGTACAGCTTCGTCGGGGCGGATCCGGTCGAGACGTACTCGTGCCGCCACGATCGCGAGGATCCCCTGGGCGATCTGCGGTCACTGCTCGGCCGCACGCCCTACGCGGCCGATCCGAATCTGCCGTCACTGACGGGTGGGCTCGTCGGTTACGCCGGATACGACCTCGTGCGATACCACGAGCCGCCGCACAAGCTCGGCGGCCCGGCGGGTGGGCCCGCGGACGATCGCGGCTTGCCGGACGTCCACTTCGGCCTCTACGACCGGCTGATCGCCTTCGACAACGTCGACAAGACGGCCAAGCTGATCGCCCACGCGACGGTGACGGACGACATCGATGCCGCGTACGCCGACGCGTGCCGGCGGGTCGACGAGCTCTTCGACGCCGCCGACGCGCACGCGGTGGGCCGGGCGAGCGAGGAGATTGACCTTCGGGATTTGCCGTCCACGAGCGTCGAGGAGAACCGGACACGCGGCGATTACGAGGCTGCCGTCGCTCGCGGCGTCGAGTACATCCACGCGGGAGACATCTTCCAGTTCGTGCCGTCGATGCGGCTTCGGGCCAGAAGCAGTGCCAGGCCGTTCGACGTGTACCGGGCGTTGCGGGTGGTGAATCCGTCGCCGTACATGTTTTACCTGCGGACGCCGGCGTGCACGCTGATCGGCAACTCGCCGGAGATTCTGTGCAGCGTCAAGGGCGGCATCGTCACGAGTCGCCCGCTGGCCGGGACCAGGCCGCGGGGCAAGACGCCTGCCGAGGACGATCGACTTGCGAAAGAGCTGCTGGCGGATCCGAAGGAAATGAGCGAGCACGCGATGCTCGTCGACCTGCATCGCAACGACGTCGGGCGCGTGAGCAATGTTGACACCGTGCGAGTGACGGAGCAGGCGGTCGTCGAGCGGTACAGCCACGTCATGCACATCAGTTCGAACGTCGAGGGTCGGCTGAAGGAAGGTCTCGATGCATTCGACGCGCTGCGGGCGAGCCTGCCGGTCGGGACGGTCAGCGGCGCGCCGAAGGTGCGGGCGATGCAGATCATCGACGAACTCGAACCGACGCGTCGCGGCCCGTACGGCGGGGCGGTCGGACATGCCGACTTCGGCGGCGACCTCGACACGTGCATCGCGCTGCGGACGATCGTCCATCACTCCGGAAATTGCTTCGACGTTCAGGCCGGGGCGGGCGTGGTGGCGGACAGCGTGCCGGCCAAGGAATACGACGAGTGCATGAACAAGGCACGGGCGATGCTTCGTTCCGTCGCCGTCGCCGAGCACGGGTTTTGCGGCCGGTTGAGGCCAGCGCGTACTATCAGGCATGCCGGAGGAGCTGACTGTCGCGTTGGCAACCGTTGAGACCAGCGAGGACGCGCAGGCGTTTCTCGGCACGGCGGGGCGGATTCTGCTCGTTCTGGTCGGGGCGATCGTGCTGTTGCTGATCGGCCTGTGGGGCAAGCGACGGTTCCTCGACGACGACGACGAGGGAGTATCGATGGGCGGGATCTCCGGCTTCGGGATCAGCGAGCTGCGTCGTCTTCGCGACGAGGGGCAACTGACGGAGGAAGAGTTCGAGCGGGCCCGCGATCGGATCGTCGCCTCTGCCCGGCGCGACACGCTGGACGAGCCCGAGCCTGCGTCGCCCCCCGATCGGCCGCGGGGCAAGAATCTTGATTTGATCCGCGAGATCGAGGAGTCGTAGCCCGCTTTTATCGGCAGCGTGCGGGATTCATCATTTTGGCGACGAAAGTGCGGCTAGCCGGTCTGGTAGGCGAACCATATGTTGGGAACGGAACGTGCAGGAGCATGGCAGGTCGGGCCGATGTTCCTCTAGCCGAGTCCATCGACCCGAGGCCAAAGCCGACGGATGCGGACATTTGCCCGACTCTTCTCAACTGACACCACCTGACGAACGATCAATCAAAGGATGGTCCCGGAGGGCAAGAGCGGCACGAGCTGCAACCCGTCGACCGGCCCGGCCGCATTGCGGCGACCACAACGACCGACGCCACCCAAGCGTTGCCTTACACCTTGCCCAACATGTCCCAGCGCCACCGCCCGGACCCGACGACCGATCGCATCGACCAGCCCGACAAGGGCGTAGCCGTTCCTTCGCCTGTTCCGGCCGCTTCACGCGGTGACGGACGCGACGGGGACGCGAGCATTCCCCCACCCGGCACCTTCGGCGGCGACGTCGGTGGTGTGGACGGTGGCCCGCTGCAAGGCGGCGGTGGTGGAGGCGGTGGTGGTAACGGAAACGGTGGCGGTGGATTTCGAGGAAGACGCGTGACAACCTGCTCCTTTTGCGGAAAAAGCTCTCGTGACGTCGGACCCATGGTCGAAGGGCCAAACGACGTCTACATCTGCTCCAATTGCGTCGACCTGGCGCACAACATCATCCGCCAGGAGAAGCGAAAGCTCGCCACAGCCACGCCGCTGTTCGACAAGATCCCGACGCCCCGGCAGATCACCGAGCACCTCAATGCCTACGTCGTGGGCCAAGAAGATCCCAAGCGGAACATGTCCGTCGCGGTGCACAACCACTACAAGCGTCTGACGGCGATCCAGTCCGACGAGAAGGCCAAAGACGAGGCCGAACAGGCCGGAAAGGCCGAGAGCGATGCCAAGGTCGGCGTCGAGCTCGACAAGTCGAACGTGCTGCTCATCGGCAGCACCGGCTCGGGTAAGACGCTCATGGCCCGCACGCTGGCCCGCATCCTGAACGTGCCCTTCGCCATCGGCGACGCCACCACGCTCACCGAAGCCGGCTACGTCGGCGAAGACGTCGAGAACATCCTGCTTCGCCTGCTCCAGTCGGCCGACTACGACCTCGAAGCCGCGCAGCGTGGCATCATCTACATCGATGAGATCGACAAGATCGGCAAGACCTCCGGCAACGTCTCCATCACCCGCGACGTCAGCGGCGAAGGCGTGCAGCAGGGCCTCTTGAAGATGCTCGAAGGCACCGTCGCCAACATCCCGCCGCAGGGCGGACGCAAGCATCCGGAGCAGCAGTACATCCAGATCGATACCTCGCAGATCCTCTTTATCTGTGGCGGCTCGTTCGTCGGCCTCGAAGACATCATCCGTCGCCGTATCGGCAAGCGGAAGATCGGCTTCGCCAACGAAGGCACCACGGGTGCCACCAACGAGCTCGAACGCGTCGAAGTGCTGCGTCAGGTTCAGCCGGAAGACCTAGTCGAGTTCGGCATGATCCCCGAATTCGTCGGCCGCCTCCCGGTCACGGCGACCCTTGAGCCGCTGGACGTGCCGGCACTGATCAACGTCTTGACGACGCCCAAGAATGCGATCGTCAAGCAGTACGAGCGGTTCTTCGAGCTCGAAGGCAGCACCGTCGAGTTCACGCCCCGGGCCCTCGAACTCATCGCAGAGCGTGCCCTCAAGCGTGAGACCGGTGCCCGTGCCCTCCGCGCGGTGTGCGAAGAAGTCATGCTCGACATCATGTACGACCTGCCCGATCAGCCGGCCGGGAAGTACGTGATCGACGAGGACGTGGTCGAAGGCCGCGGCAAGGTCTTCCAACATCCGGCGGCGAAGCAGAATCGGCCGACCCGCAAGAGCGCCTGACCCAAAGGCCCAACAACTCTGCCCGGCTTCAGACGGCTGACACGACGTGTCGCGCCGTCCGGAGCCGGGCTTCTGTTTGATGACGCACATGCGTCGCCAGCAGCCGATGGCCTGCCGCGGCGGAGGCGACCGATATCGCCGGCACCTCGCCGCCCGACTTGGCCAGCCGAAGCAACGCCAGAATCGCCCCGATCCCGCGAGGCTCGACCGGCTCGGCATCGCTGGGCACATCATCTCCGGCATACAGCGCCGCCTCGGACGGGCTGAAGGTCAACGTCTCCCCGTCCCGCACCGCCTTGGCGACGGGCGTGCCGTCGTGGCAGCGCGAGAGGTCGGGCAGGATGCCCGCCTGCCGAACGACGTTGAGCACGAACGCCAGCATCACGGCCTCTCGTGTTCGGGCATCCTCGAGTCGATGAAAGAGCCGGAGCATGCCGTCAAAGAGCTTGGGGTGCGGGTCGTGCTCTTCGACGAGCCGATCGACGAGCTCTGCCGCGTAGAGCGCCAGGTGGATGGCCCGGAGGCTTTTTCGCAGCGTTCGATGGGCGTCGAGGAGCTTCCACTCCGTCATGAGCGACAGCTCGCGGTCTGGCACGTGGGCGAAGAGGGCGTGGCCGAGGTCGAGCGGGTCGATGCCGCCGTCGAACTTGGACTTGCCGACTTTGGTGCGTCGACGGGCTCCTTTGACCAGCAGTCGGACCCGGCCTCGGTCGCGGCAGAGCAACGAGACGATCTGCGACGTCTCGCCGAAAGGCGTCGAGCGGAGACAGACGGCGTCATCGCGGGCAAGCGGCACGGGTCGCCGATACGGTAGCGGCCGCTGATGCAGGCACGCGTTCTCGACCGACACCCGAAATTCACCGCCGGCACAATCGTGCTGTTGCTGTTTGCCGCCGTCGTCGCAATGCGGATGCTCGCGCCCAGCGACCTCAACGGGACGGACCAGCACCGAACGATGAGTTACACGCTCGACATGCTGCTGCGTGGCGGCGAGCGGCTGATCTTGCCGCAGGATTCGTGGGGCTTCGGCGCGACGAAACCCCCGCTGACCAACTGGGTCGGCCTGCCGTTCCTGGCGACGTTCGGGCCTTCTGAGTTCGTCTACAAGCTGCCGTCGCTGCTGTTCGGCCTGCTGGCGACGGCGGTGGTGGCGACGGCGGGGTGGTTGTTTGCCCAGCCCCGGCAGAAGGCGTTGATCGCCGTCTTGTCGGCCGCGGCGTTCTTGACGGGAGAGACGATCGCCGAGCGGCTGTACTACGCGCGGCCGGACATGCCGCTTGTCGCGATGACGGCGGGCGCGTGGCTGACCGGGACCGTCGCCCTGCGACGACGCCATCTTCGACAGGATGTTCCGACCTGGATGGCGGGAGTCTTCTGGCTGTTCGTGACGCTCGGCCTGCTCGCCAAGGGGCCGCCGGCGTTGGTGCCGGTGGTGTACGTGGTGATTGCCGCCCGCGTCTGCTTCGGCCGATGGGGCCACGTCCGCGGCCTGGGGCTCTGGTGGGGTCTGCCGGCTTCAGTGGCGATCTTCGGCTTATGGCTCCTTCTGGCCGCGAGGGTCGACGGCGAACACGCTCAGTCGGTGCTCGTCGGCGAGGAAGTCAGCCGCGTCAGCGACGGAGCGGCGAGAATCTTCAAAGACGTCTACCGGATGCCCAAGTACTTCATCGAGAAGTTCTTGCCTTGGTCGATCTTGTTCTTCCTCGGGCTGCCGTTGATGCGACGCGGCGGACGGCTCTGGAACGGCTGCACGGGCCCTGCGGTGTTGTACGTGTTGGTTTGGCTGGTGATTCTGACCCTGCCGGCGAGCAAGCGGAGCGTCTACCTCGCGCCCGCGTACGTGGCCGCGGCACCGGTGGCGGCTTTGGGGCTGCTGTCGCTGCTCAGGCGTATCGACGTGCGCTCCACGTGGGCCGCGGTCCCGGTGGCGGCAGCATTCGGTTGGATGGCGTGGCACTTCCACTTTGCGAGCCTTCCCGCGACCACAAACCGTGGCGAGCATCTTCAGGCCTTTGCTGCCCGCGTGGCTGAGATCGTCGTCGATGACGAGGTCGCTTTCGTCGACGAAGGCAGCAACCCGTTGCAATCGCTACTCGGGCGACATGCGTACGCAGCCCCTCCGACGGATGTCAAATGGCTCGTGACCCAGCAGAGCCGACGACAACGCCGACGACGCGGTGGCGACATCTGGCCTTCTGTGGGACGGCGTTGGTGGTAACGAGGTGAAGGGCAAGACGATGCGTCTCGTCCTTCTTCGCGGGCACGCGAGCGAGTAATGGACCGGGAGGGATTCGAACCCTCGACACTCCGGTTAAAAGCCGGATGCTCTAACCAACTGAGCTACCGGTCCTTGTCGCTCGCGCAGCGGCCGGGCGTCACGGTAAGCATGCAGAACACGGCCCGCCACGCTCATTGTCCTTGAAACCTGGGAGGCATCCGGTACGTTTATCAGACCGTCGCGGAGGACTGCGACGACGGCCCGGTGTCTTCCGGAGGAACCATGTCAAGTGAGCCCGCACCAAGCACACGACCGGCGACGACTACGGCCTGCCACCACCAGGCCAGGACCCACTGCCACCCCCGCCACCTCCCGCGGGTGACGAGTTCTCGCGTCAACAGTCGCCCGACAACCCTCAGCAGAACGCCCGGCATTGCGGTCACCTTCTGCGACGCACGTCGTTCGGCGCGACGCCTGATCGGTACCAGGCCATGCTGCCGATGTCGCCCGAGGATCGCGTCGAGGCGCTTTTCGACTTCGACCCGACCAGCGACGTCGGCGGGCTGAACGCGTTCCGCGAGCAGGCACGGGCGCTCTTTGACGTTCGGCGGAACGTCAACCTGGTGGCCGAGTGGTGGTACCACCGCATGATCAACACGCCGTTTCCGATTCAGGAACGCGTCGCTCTGTTTTGGCACGACCACTTCGCGACCAGCGGCAGCAAGGTGGGCCGGGCAGACTGGATGTTCGATCAGACGGAACTCTTCCGCACGCACGGGCTCGGCAGCTTCCGCGACCTCGTCGTCGCCGTGGGCCGACAGCCGGCGATGCTGCGCTGGCTGGATGGCGATAATTCGAAGAAGGGCAGTCCGAACGAGAACTATGGCCGGGAGATCATGGAGCTCTTCTGCCTGGGGGTCGGGCAGTATCAGGAGGCCGACATCTTGGAAGTCGCGCGGGCGTTCACCGGTTGGCAAATTCGCGGGCGAAGCGGCAGATCTGAACGAGGATGTGCACGACGACGGGGAGAAGGTTCTCTTCGCCGGCAAGCCGTACGAATCGCGCGGCAACTTCAACGACGAGCAGGCCGTCGATGCCATCCTGAAGCACCCGGCCGCACCGCGCTTCATCGCCCGTCGGCTGCTGCAGACTTTCGTTCATCGCGAGCCGCAGGACGAGCACGTCGAGCACTACGCGGCTCGCCTGCTTCACCACGACTGGCACATCGGAAGCGTTCTCAAGGAGATGCTCAAGAGCCGGCTCTTCCATAGTGATCTCGCGCACCGTTCGCGGGTCAAGTCGCCGATTGAACTGGCGGTCGGAGCGTGCAACGCGACGAGCGCGATGCCGCGATCCGGCTTCTTGAGGCAGGCAACGACGCAGATGGGGCAGCAGCTCCTGTACCCGCCGAACGTCGCCGGTTGGGACGGCGGCGAGGCGTGGATCAACGCGACCACCGTCATCGAACGCTTCCGCTTCTGCCGAGACCTGGGCGAGCACGGCTTCAACTCGTTCGTCGAGAGTCGCCTTCACGACTATCTGCAGGAGGCGAAGTTGCAAGACGCCGATGACGTGATCGACGCCTTGGCCGTCCTCATGCTCGACGGCGACATCAGCGACGACCTTCGCGGCCGGATGCGCGACTACATGAGCCTGAACCGGGAGAACAAGCCCGAAGACTTCAAGCTCGACGGCCGACGGTACAACGACAAGGTCCGAGGACTTGTACAACTGCTGGCCAGCAGTCCGGTGTATCAGTTGGCCTAGCCGAACGAAGCAAGCGATCGAGGCGAGACTCGTCGCAGACCCGCACCACTCATCAACCCGATCTGACCATGAAGTCTTCCCGTCGCGATTTTCTCAAAGTGGGCCTGGGTGCGTTGCCGGCGATCAGCCTCGGCGGGACGGTGCCGCTCATCATCCCGAAGCTGGCTTTTGCCGACGGCGAAACGCCCGGCACGCCGGTGCCGAAGGACAACATTCTGGTCGTCCTCCAGCTGTCAGGCGGTAACGACGGGCTGAACACGCTCATTCCCGCCGGCGACGATCTCTACCACAAGGCACGCCCGGTCATCGCGCTGAAGGATGGGTTGCACAAGCTTGATGACGACTGGTCGCTCAATCCAGGCATGGGTGCCTTCAAGGCGATGTGGGATGCGGGTGAATTGGCCGTGATTCCCGGCTGTGGCTACCCAAAGGCGAACCGGAGCCACTTCGAGTCGATGGCGATCTGGCACGCCGGCAACCCTACCGGTGGCGACGGGGCTGGTTGGCTCGGGCACTACCTCGATCACGTCGTCCGCGGCACGCGTGAGACCTCGATCGCGAACAACCCGCTCCTTGGCGTCAACATCGGCCGGGAGGCGCCCATGGCGGTCATCTCGCCCACCGTCACGGTGCCGAGCGTCGAGCGAATCGATGACTTCGGCCTTTCCTTCCAGAACAGCAGCGGCTTCGACAACAAGCTCGAGCGCGAGATCATCGTCGAACTTCAAAAGATGGGCGGCGAGAACCCGCAGCAAGACTTCTTCGCCAGGCAGGCCGCCGATGCGATCATCAGCGCCGACGAGATTCGCCGGGTCGCCGGGCAGTACGAGGCCGAGGCCAACTACCCGGGCGGTGTCGGGCAGCGGCTTCGGCTCATCGCCCAGCTCATCAGCGGCAACTTCGGCACCCGCGTCTTCTACGCAGAAACCGGCGGCTACGACACCCACGCCAACCAGGTCCGCGGGCACCAGGACCTGCTCTCGAACGTCGCCAACGGCGTCAAGGCGTTCTTCGACGACCTCAAGGCCAAAGGCATCGCCGACAAAGTCACGGTGATGATCTTCAGCGAGTTCGGCAGACGCGTCGCACAGAACGCCAACGACGGCACCGACCACGGCGCCGCCGGACCCATGTTTGTCGTCGGCCCGAAGGTTCAGCCCGGCTTCCACGCGCCGCACCCGAGCCTGGCCGACCTCGATCGTGGCGACCTCAAGCACACGATGGATTTCCGTCGCGTCTACAACGGCCTGCTCCGCGACTGGCTCAACGCCGACCCCACCCAAGTCATCAAGGGTGACTTCGACCCGCTGCCCCTCATCGCGGGCATCGGTACGCCGACGACGCGACCGAGCACGCGTCCCGCAGCCTGAGCCGCTTCAGGGGAACCTTCGAAACGAAACGCCGCGAGTGCCGATGGCACTCGCGGCGTTGTTGTCTGCCTGGCCTGTTGGGTCAGGCGAAGATGCGCTCGTCGAACAGCTTGAAGTAGGAGCCGTCGAAGAAGTTGTTGTTGCTGGCGTTGATGACGTCGTGCCCGCCGCCGCCACCGTTGCCGTAGACAAAGCCGTAAGCCGTGACGCCGTTGAGGTTCAAGGTGTCGTTGCCGTGCTCGCCCAGGAAGCTGACGTAGCGGGTGACCAGGACGTCGGTCATCGTCGCCGTGTCGTCGCCGTTTCGGCCGCGAAGGGTAATGCCCTCGACCTTGCCGCCACGAACCTCCATCAGGTCGTCACCGATGCCGGCATCGAGCGTGAAGTGGTTGCTGATGTTCGCGTCGCTGACGAGGACGTAGTCGTCGCCCGCACCGGTGTAGGCGCTGCCGCCCTCCGGCAGGACGCCGTAGACGCCGACGTAGTCGTTGCCGGCCTGGGCTTCGACGTACATCGTGTCGAAGGTGCCGCTCGGGAAGGTCATATCGAAGGCTTCGCCGTCGAAGTTGCCGAAGACGCGCTGGTCGCGGGCGTCGTCGCCGTAGTCGCCTGCGTCGACGTGAATCACGTCCTGGCCTTCGGTGCCGTAGACGTGGAGGGTCTCACCCCAGACCGCGATGAGGGCGGTCTTCGTGGAGAAGAGGCGACGGTTTTCGAGTTTCTCGCAGCCGAAGCCGCGTTGGTTCTTGTTGCTGATCATTTTCTGGATCCCCTGAGTCATTCCGGTTCGGCCGACATGGATCGGTCGGCAATAGCGGCGTCGCACGGCGCGACACAGCAGCAGGAACCTAAACCGATGGCCGCCCAGAGCGTGCTGCGAACTGGCGTCGAATCACTGATACAGCGAAACTTTATCGACAGCCTGTGCCGTCTGTGTTGGTCACGCCAGACGCGGGAAAAGCGGCTCTCCTCCGCCGAGCTGGTGCCCGGGGGTCAGCGGGCTCGCCATGAGCTGGTCGAGCGTCTTGTCCGCCACATCGACGCCCATCTGCACCAATCCCGCCTTGGCCTTAGTCGGCATGATCGGCAGCAGGGCGACGAGCGCTCGGTAGATCATGACGGATGACGTCGCTAGCACCGCATCCAGCCGGGCGGCCTGCTGTTCATCTTTGGCGAGCTTGAACGGCTCGGTTCGGTCGATGTAGCCGTTCATCTCACGGGCGAGTTCGATCGGCAGCGTCGCCGCGTCTTGCAGACGTAGGTCCTGCCACGCGTCCCGGATCTTCTCCGCCAGTCCGTCTGATGCGGCGAGCGCTGCATCGTCCTCCGACGTCGCCCCGGCAGAGCGATCCGGCACGATGCCGTTGCGGTACTTGCCGGTCATCTTGAGCACACGGTTCAAGCCGTTGCCAAGGACGTTCGCAAGCTCTGTATACGCCTTGGTCAGGCCGTCGTCGGTCCAGTCGAGGTCGCTGCCGAAGGGCCCGGCGCGGAGCATGTAGAACCGAAGCGTGTCGAGGCCGAACTGATCGATCGCCGCGTCGATGGCGGCGGTGTCGATGAAGTTGCCGAGCGACTTGCTCATCTTCCGTCCGCCGCTCGTCCACCACCCGTGGGCAAAGACTTGCTTGGGGGCAGCTTCGCCAAGAGCCATCAAAATGCAGGGCCAGTACACAGTGTGGAACCACAGAATGTCTTTGCCGATCAGATGCACGTCGGCCGGCCAGAACTGTTGGTAGTTCGCGTCGTCGTCCGACGCATAACCCAAGGCCGAGATGTAGTTGGAAAGTGCGTCGACCCAAACGTAAGCGACGTGGTCCTGGTCGTTCGGAAACGGCACGCCCCAGTCGAAGGTGCTTCGGCTGATCGACAAGTCGCCGACCGACCCGTTCTCGATGCCGAGCTTCAGCTTGCTCAGCACTTCGTTGTACCGCGCCTCCGGCCGGACGGCAGACGGGTTCGCCTCGTAGTGCTCGATCAGCTTCGGCAGATACTTCGTCAAGCGAAAGAAATAGCTCGTCTCATCGAACTGCTCGAACGGCCGACCGCTGATGGGGCTTTTGTAGTCGCTTGCCTTGGCATCAGTCTCACTGACGAAGGCTTCTTCGCCGGCGTCATACCAACCGCTGTACGTGCCTTTGTAGATGTCGCCGGCCGCCTCCAGCTTCTGCAGAATGTGCTGAACGGCGGACGTGTGTCGTGACTCGGTCGTACGAATGAAGTCGTCGTTCGACAGGCCGAGCTTGTCGAAGTAGGCCCGGAAGGTGCCGGCCATCTGGTCGACGAGTTCCTGAGGCGACACGTTTCGCTGCTGGGCCTCACGTGCAATCTTCTGCCCGTGTTCGTCGGTGCCGGTGAGGAAGAAGGTGTCGTCGCCCCGCAGGCGGTGGAAGCTGGCGACGGCATCGGCGGCGAGGCTGGTGTAGACGTGCCCGACGTGCGGCTCGCCGTTGGTGTAGTAGATGGGCGTGGTGATGTAGAACGTGCCGTCGGCCATGGATCGCGAGGGTAGCGTGGTCGTGATGCCGTTCGGGCCGACGATCCTCTCGCCGGCATGGCTGGTGCCGGGGCTGCTCCTGGCAGCCTGGTTGCTGTGGCGACGCAAGCCGGGCTTGGCAGGCGTCGCGATGCTGCTTGCCATAGCGATGGCAGGCCCGGCCTGGCGATGGCGAGCCGACGCACGCGTGGCCGTCTTCGTCGACTTGTCCCCGAGCACCCGCGGCGCGTCATGGCGGAATCCGGACGAGCTGCGACGCCTGCTCGATCAAGTGCCCGGCAACGTCGAGGAGCTTCATGTCTTCGGTGAGGCGACGTCGTCCCTCGACCTCTCGACGTATGACGGTCGCGACGTGCCGGCACGTGCGACTCGGCTGGCTATCGAGACTGGCGCCGACGCGGCAGTCATCGTCACCGACGGCCGATTGTCGCTGACGTCGGCGACCACCACCTTCTTCGTCGTGGATCCCGCGATGGATCGGCCCGATGACCTGGCGGCGGTGCGGCTGGAGCGGGACGCGGATCGGCTGATCCGCCAGGCGAGAGTGGATGGTGAAAATCGCGGCGACGTTGCGGCAGGTGAACGATCGGCCGTCCGCTTCTCCGTCGGCGACGGCACAGACCGGTGGCCCGAGAACGACACGCTCTTCCTGCCGGCCGCGGTCGAGGGGGCCTTCAGGAAGGTGTCGATCGGTGGCGTGGTGAATGGCTTCGACCCGCTTTCGAACATCACGCTTGCGTCGTTACGCGACGTAGCCGTGGCCGTCATCGTTGGTGCCGTGGAGGACGAGTCCGGAGCAGCGTTGGCAAGGTTCGTCACCGACTTCGGCGGCAATCTGGTGTGGGCGAACCCGTCGCTGCCGCCGGGGTCGATGCGCGGGGTCTTGCCCTTGTCGTTCGTGCCGCCAGAGTCGCGGGAGCCGTGGACGTTCGTGGTTGACGTCAGCGGTAGCACCGCCGGGCAGAGCAGAGCATTCGCCGCCGCCGTCGCTTCTGCCGCGGCCGCGTTGCCGGAGGCAACGCCTGTCGACGTACTCGCCTTCAGCGACCAGATCACCCGTCTGGCATCGGGCACACCGGCGAGTGAACTTCTAATCGATCTGCCCGCCGCCCGCGGCCCGACCGGTCTCGACGCGGCCGTCGCCGAAGCCGTGGTCGGGCAAGGGCGACAGGTGTTGCTGATCACCGACGGCTCGGCAGAAGTGGCCGAGAGCACGGCCTCGGCGCTTGCCGCGGACATCATGATCCACCTCGTCTCTCCGGGTGGCGAGGCGACGGAGAGCGTTTTGCGACTCGTTCAAGCGTCTGGCGGGACGATGGTCGTCGGCGAGAACGTCGCTGCACTCGCCCGCGACCTCGTCGGAACGGCGGCTGCCGGAGAGCTTCGACAGGACCCGGCACGCCTCGTCGTCGACGACATCGGAGTCGACGTAGCCCCGTGGCGTGAGGCGTGGCTTCGCGATCGCGCGTCGCCAGCGGGCGTGGACGGCGAGGTGCCGGCTGCCGTGTGGCGAGTGGGCGCGGGTCGCGTCGCTGCCGTGCCGGCGAGGGTGTCGGATGCGTTGATCCAGAAGCTCGTCGGCGAAGAAGGCGGCGGACGACCGGCGGACGTGCGTTGGGACGACGGACGCGACTTGATCGTGACCGTCGGCGACGCTGCCGAGGCGGAGCGGGTCGAGCTGATCTACGACGGCCGACGCATCGCGGCCTTGCCGACATCGGCCTCGACGTGGCAGGCCACGCTCTCTGGCAGGCGACGTCCGGGCGTGGCGGTCGTGCTTGTCGACGGCGTCGCGGTCGCACGGAAGACGCTGGCGGGTCGCTTCGAATCCAGAGTTCGAAGAGGTCGGGAACGACCTCCCGCGTCTTGAGGGACTTGCCCAAGAGCATGGTGGTTCGGTGGTCGCAGACCCGTCGAAGCTTCGCCTTCCGCGGCCGGTGCGATTGGTCGGCCTGACGATTCCGCTGTCGCTTGTTGCCGCGTTGGTCGCTGTGGTCGTGGCGTTACGCGGTCGGCCGTAGCCTTCGGCGATGCCGGCCAAAGTAGAAACGTTCGCGGGCAAACGGGTGACGGTCGTCGGCCTCGGTCACTTCGGCGGGGGCGTCGCGGTCGCGCGTTGGCTCGCCGAGCAGGGGGCAACCGTGACGGCCACCGATGCCAAGTCTGCCGATGCCCTGCCGAAAGAGGTTTCGCAGCTCGAAGCCCTGGGCGTTCACCTCCGTCTCGGCGGGCACGAGGTTGAGGATTTCACGAAGGCGCAGCTCGTCGTCACGTCTCCCGCGTTGCCGCCGGATCATGAGCTTTTGGAAGCCGCGCGAGAGGCAGGCGTGCGGGTGACGACGGAGATCTGTCTCCTGGTCGAGCGGTTGCCGACGTCGTTGGTGCTCGGCGTGACGGGAACCAAGGGCAAGAGCACGACGGCCACGCTGCTGGCGCGAATGCTCGAGGCCTGGCAGCCGTTGCCGAAGGATCGGGCGGAGAAGGTGCGGTCGCGGCGAAGCGACCGGATCGATCTGACCCGCGACGTCCCGCGACGCGTCTGGCTCGGCGGGAACCTCGGCGGGTCGCTGTTGTCGCGCCTGCCCGAGATGACGCCCGACGACTTCGTCGTGCTGGAGCTGTCGAGCGCGATGTTGCACTACCTGGGCGAAAAGCATTGGTCGCCCCATGTGGCGTTGGTGACGATGGTCGGCACCGACCACGTCGCGTGGCACGGATCTGCCGAGGCATACATCACGGCGAAGCAGAACCTCGTCCGGTTCCAGTCCGAGAGAGACTTCGCCGTCGTGCCCACCAACTCGGCGACGGCGCGGGCGTTCAGAGACGAGACGCCGGCGCACATTTCGGAGTACGGCAAGCGGGCGCACCTTCCAGAAGCCTTCGCACCGAAGCTGCCGGGGCGACACAACCGTGTGAACGAGCGCGGCGCCTTCGCCGCGGCGGCGCTCTTCGGCGTCTACCCGGACCAAGCCGCCGAGGCGGTCGCTGACTTCGGCGGGTTGCCGCACCGCCTTCAGGAAGTTCACACGGACAGTCGCGGCGTGCGGTGGGTCAACGATTCCATCGCGACCATTCCCGAAGCCGCGGTTGCCGCGTGCAAGGCGTTCGCGATGGGCACCGTCATTCAGATCGTCGGCGGCAGCGACAAGGGACTCGATCCGTCGCCGATGATCGACACGCTCGGCAACTGGTGCCGACGCGTCGTCTGCATCGGCGACACCGGGCCGATGCTCGCCGAGCGATTCGGCGAGAAGGCGGTCGTCGCCAACGAGTTGAGATGAAGCTGTCGCCGTCGCTCGAGAAGTCGCCGAGCCTGGCGATGTCGTCCTGCTGTCGCCCGGCTACGCCAGCTACGACCAGTTCACCAACTTCGAAGCCCGCGGCGACGTCTTTGCCGAACTGGCCAAGGCGGGCGCGTAAGCTGTGGCCGTGCGGATCATCTTGGCCAATCCTCGGGGGTTTGTGCCGGGCGTCCGCATGGCGATCGACGTGGTCGATCAGGTCCTGCGAAGCCAGGGGCCGCCGGTCCATGTCTATCACGCGATCGTCCACAACCGGCACGTCGTCGAAGACTTCGAATCACGTGGCGTGACGTTCGTCGAAGACGTCGATGAAGTTCCGGCAGGCGGGACGGTCGTCTTCAGTGCCCACGGCATCCCGCCCGCGGTTCGTCGGCGTGCGGTGGAGCGTGGGTTGACGGTGCACGACGCGACGTGCCCGCTCGTGACGAAGGTTCACAACGAGGTCATCCGTTACGCCCGCGAGGGGTACCACATCATCTTCGTGGGCCATCGCAATCACCAGGAAGCCATCGGCACCGCGGGCGAGGCACCGGACTCCATCACGATCGTCGAGACGCCCGACGAGGTCGAGACGCTCGACGTTCCTGCCGGCCAGAAGCTGGCTTACGTGACGCAGACGACGCTAAGCGTGACCGACGCCAACCTCGTCATCGACGCGCTGCGGTCGCGGTTCCCGGACATCAAGGCCCCGCCGAAGGACGACATCTGCTACGCGACCACCAATCGCCAGGATGCCGTCAGCGCCTGGGCTGCCGAGGCGGATCTGGTGCTCGTCGTCGGCAGCCGAAACTCGAGCAACTCGAATCGTCTCGTGGACCGCGCCAAGGAGATCGGCACGCCCGGCTACCTCATCGACGACCAGAGTGAGATCGACGACTCATGGCTTGCCGGCGTGGAGACGGTGCTCGTCACCGCCGGGGCGAGCGCTCCCGAGGCGTACGTGGAGGGCGTGATCGATCGCCTTCGGGAGGGGTACGGGGCGACGCTGGACGAGCGCACGCTGGCCGAAGAGGACATTCAGTTTGCTCTTCCCAAGACGGTCCGCAGGCTTGCCGTCATCGCCGGCTGAAGCTGGTGGTCTTGGCGGTCTCTAGCATCGCCCATGTCCCGTCAGAATCGAGTGGGCGACGAGCGGAGTCTGCCGCGGGTGGCGTTGACGCTCGACATCCTGCCCGACACCTATGCCGTCTGCCGGACGGCCGACGGGGCAGAGGCGGACGCGGCAGAGGGGTCCTTCATCGCGGTCATCAAGTCGGCGACGGAGGCGGTGGCGACGACGTTGATTTGCCCCGAGGCCGCGGTGCCGGCGAACGTCGAGGCGGACAACGGGTGGCATGTCATCCGTTTCGTCGGCATCTTCGGTTTCGGTGAGGTGGGCGTCCTGGCGAACGTCATCGTGCCGCTGGCCCGCGCGGGGATGCCGGCACTGACGGTCGGGAGCTTCGAGACCGACTACGTGCTTGTGAAGACGACTCGGCTCGATCGGCTTCGGCAAGTCCTCGAAGAGGCCGGGCACACCGTCTCGTGAAGGCCGTACGGTGCGGGCGTGGCTGCTCCCCAAGACCTGGAAGTACCAATCGATCAGCCGATCGACCCGTTGACCGGCCACGCTGTCGAACCACCTTCGGAGCGGCTGGAGGAGATGTTCTCCTGGCTTGGCGACGAGGCGACCAGGCGGCTCTACATCGAGACCTGGATCGAACGACTGCTGTTGATTGCGGTCGTCGTCATCCTCGTCCTCCTCCTGCTTCACGTGGTGAAGCGGGTTCTGAACGGGCTGCAAGTGACGCAAAGCCTGCCGGAGGCGGCCCTTCTCCCGGTGCGGCGACTGCTGCGGCTTCTCGTCATCGGCACCGCCGTGCTGTTGACGCTTCAGCTCTTCGGCGTGCCGATGAGCGCGATCTGGGCGGGCATCAGTGCCGTTGTCGCCCTGATCGCCATCGGCTTCGTCGCCGTTTGGAGTGTGCTGAGCAACATCGCCTGCTCGATTCTGCTGTTGTTGGTCAAGCCGTTTCGCATCGGCGACTACGTCGAGCTCGTCGAGACCGCCGCCGGGCCGAACGTGAACGGGCGGGTGACCGATTTGACGCTGATGTACGTCGTGCTTCGCGAAGAGCTCGACGACGGCTCGGCGCAGATGGTGCAGATTCCGAACAACCTGTTCTTTCAGAAGATGATCCGCAGGCGTTCCGGCAGGCGTGCCATCAACCTGGAGGACCACGTCGACAAGCACGGCCTTCAAGGCCGCGACCAGACACCGCCGACGAAGCCGGACGTCTGAGGCCACGAGGCCCCGGAAGGGGGCGAGGCTACCAGTACTTTTCGAAGTGGATGTTGCCGTCCGGGTGCTCGCGGTTCTTGGCGACGAAGCCGCGGGCGACGAGTTGATTGGTCACGTCGTCGATCATCGCCGGGTTGCCGCAGAGCAGGACGTGACACTGATCCGCCGCCAGCGGTCGGCCGACGAGGTCGCTGTACGTCGTTTCGTCGAGAGCAACGTTGACGCGACCACGCAGCCCGAGCCAGCCCTGGCCGTCGGTGTGTTCCGGCTCACGGCTGCAGGTGGCGACGTAGATGATCGAATCGTCCTTGGCGGCGAGTGCTTCGAACTCGTGCCGGTAGCCGAGGTCGTTGCAGAGGCGGGTGCCGTGGATGATGACGAATCGTTCCCATCGCCCGGTCTCGCGGTAGGTGCGAAGCATCGAGACGAACGGCGCAAGGCCCGTGCCCGTGGCGACGGCGACGAGGTCCTTGCCCGCCGGAATGTCATCGAGTGTGAACTTGCCCTTGCACTTGGGGGCCATGTAGAGCCGGTCGCCTTCTGCCAGGTTCCACAGCGACGGCGTGAAGGCCCCGTCCGGCACCTTGGCCAGGTAAAACTCCAGGGCCTCCTTGTCCAGAGGCGACGACGAGATCGAGTACGGCCGAAGGACGAAGCGGCCTAGGCCTTTCTTCGTTGCGACGGTCGCCGGGTCTGCCGCGGGCAGGCCGAGGGTGGCGTACTGGCCGGGCTTGTAGTCCGGCACGCCGGCGTCGGGCTTCACGCGGACGACGGCAAGCTCGTCCGTCAGATCCTCACGCATGATGAGCGTCGCGTTGAAGAAGCTGGCATCTGCGGACGGTGCGGCTGGGTCAGACATGGCGGGTCGGAGTCGTGAACGGACGCGGCGGGCGTCCATCGGCCGCAACTGTTCACCCGGTGCCGCCATAGATCAAACCGGTGTCTGATGTCCCTAGAGTTCGAACGTGACGGCGTCGCTGAATGTGATTGAACCGGACAGCAAGCTCGCGGTTCCGGTCGGGCCGGACGATCATGCGACGGGTGCATCCTTACGTGATGCCAAGCACGTGTTGGTCGAGTACGGGGATTACGAGTGCCCGTCGTGTGCCGCGACGCAGCCGGCGGTCGAGGCGTTGCTGGAAGAGTTTGCGGACCAGCTGGCCTTCGTGTTCAGGCATTTTCCGCTGTCGACGATTCACCCCAAGGCTGGCGTCGCCGCCCAGGCGGCCGAGGCGGCGGCGGGGCAGGCCGCGTTCTGGAAGATGCACCATGCCCTCTACCAGCACCCGGGCGGGGAGGCGACGGACGACCTGGAACGCGTCGCGCTTCGAATCGGGCTCGAAATGTACAAGTTCAACAGCGACATGATGACGGGCATTCACGCGGATCGGGTGGCACGAGATGTCGCAAGCGGCAAGGCCAGCGGCGTCCGCGGGACACCGACGTTCTTCCTCGACGGGCACCGACTCGATCATCCACCGGCCGACGTGCTAGACGCCGTCCGTCGCCGACTCGAAGGAGCGGCCTGACCATGCCTGTCTACGAGGTTCCCGAAAAGCTCAAGACGTTCGTCGTCGCTAAGGGAAGCGACGGCAGCTTTGTCGTGACTTCCGATGAGGATCGGACGTTCGTCATCCCGTGCCGCGATCAGGAGCAGGCCGAGCGGGTCCGTGAGGAACTTGTCACGCGGCGACCATGGCGGCAGCGTGCAGGTTGATCTGTTTCAGCTGCCGCCGGGGAGCGGCTGACACTGCGGGCAGAGGTGCGTGCCGCGTCCGGCGAGGAGGATCTTGTCGATGGGCGACCGGCATCGCCGGCAGGGCAAGCCACCGCGGCCATAGACCTTGTGAATGTGCTGAAAGCTGCCGGTGTTGCCGTCGGCATCGACGTAATCCCGGAGCGTGCTCCCGCCGGCGTCGATGGCTCGGCGAAGGATGCGCTTCATCGCCGCGGCGAGCCTGCCGACGGTCGCCCGGTCGATCTGCCGGCAGGGCGTGGACGGATGCACCCGGGCCGCATGCAGCACCTCGTCGGCGTAGATGTTGCCGATGCCGGCGATGAAGGTTTGGTCGAGCAGAGCAGCTTTGACCGGCCGGCCGGTGCGGGCGAATCGGGCAGCGAGGTGCGTCGCGCGGAGCTCCAACGGCTCCGGGCCGACGTTGTGGTCGATGGCCTGGATGTCGCTGCCGATCCAGTGAAGTCGCCCGAAACGTCGCGGGTCGCACAGGCGAAGCTCGCCGCCTGCGATGTCGAAGATGGCGTGCGTGTGGATCGGGACGGGCTTGTGGAGGGCATCGAAGGTGAGTCGGCCGGTCATGCCGAGGTGAACGATGAAGGCCTCGTCGCGGCAGAGCTGGATGACGATCTTTTTCGCCCGACGACGGACGTCGACGACGCGGCGATTCGACAGGCCGTTCCAGTCGAAGCCGGTCGGCGTTGCGTAGTCGTCGCGATGCAGCTTGACGGCTTCGAAGTGTCTGCCGACGAGCCTGGGCTTCAGCGTGCGGACGACGGTTTCGACTTCGGGCAACTCCGGCATGGCGGGTGACGGACAAAGCTATGCAGTGTCGTTAGCATCACTCACATGAGCGAGACGTCCCAACCCTGCGCCGATGCAAGCCGACGAGCTCCAGGCGGCTGAAAAGCTCCGCACCGCCTACAGCCAGATGCGCGACGAACTGGCCAAGGTCATCGTCGGGCAAGACGCGGTCATCGAAGAGCTGCTGATCGCCCTCTTCTGTCGCGGGCACGCGTTGCTTGTGGGCGTACCCGGTTTGGCCAAGACGCTGCTGGTCAGCACGGTCGCCAAGACGCTGGGCCTGGACTTCAACCGCATCCAGTTCACGCCCGACCTGATGCCGTCGGACATCACCGGCACAGATGTCATCAAGAGCGACCAGGCGACGGGCGACCGGCAGATGATCTTTCTGAAGGGGCCGATCTTCAGCAACGTGATCTTGGCCGACGAGATCAACCGCACGCCGCCCAAGACGCAGGCGGCGTTGCTGGAGGCGATGCAGGAGCGTCACGTCACCGCGGGCGGCAGGACGTACGAGCTGCCCGACCCGTTCTTCGTCCTGGCGACGCAGAATCCGATCGAGCAGGAAGGCACATACCCGCTGCCGGAGGCTCAGCTCGATCGCTTCATGTTCAACATCCTGGTCAGCTACCCGACCGAGGCCGAGGAGATCGAGATCATTCGCCGGACGACGTCGCCGCAGCGGCACGAGCTCAAGCAGGTGTTGGACCTCGAAGAGATCGTCATGCTGCAGGAGACGGTGCGGAAAGTGCCCGCGGCCGATCACGTCATCAAGTACGCACTCGCCCTCACCCGCGCAAGTCGTCGCGGCGAGGGGATGCCGCAGTTTGTCGACGACTTCGTCGACTTCGGTGCCGGCCCGCGTGCCGGTCAGTTCCTGATCCTCGGCGGCAAGGCGCGGGCGCTGCTTCGTGGGCGTTCTTACGTCAGCACCGAGGACATTCGCGCCCTGGCCGTGCCTGCGTTGCGGCACCGGATCACGACGAACTTCAACGCCGATGCCGAAGGCGTCACGAGCGAGGCCGTCGTGCAGAAGCTCATCGAAGCCGTCCCGCGGCAGCAGTACGACGACGCGGATGGCGAAAGCGCCCGCGTCTTCCAGTCCGCGGCCTGATCCGATCCCGTGGCCACCGCCGACGCCGACAGCCTCACCGACTTCCTCGACCCGCGTGCCCTGGCCCGCGTGAAGTCGCTCGAGCTGCGCACACGCCGCGTCGTCGAGGGCCTCATGGCCGGTCGGCACCGGTCGCCGCACCAGGGGTCGTCCGTCGAGTTCGCCCAGCACCGGCCTTACGTGCAGGGCGACGACACCCGGCACATCGACTGGAAGGTCTTCGGCCGAAGCGACAAGCTCCACATCAAGCAGTTTCAAGAGGAAACGCAGCTCCAGATCATCCTCGCCGTCGATGCCAGCCAGAGCATGGACTTCGGCACCGTCGCCAAATCGGGGCGAGACACCTGGACGAAGTTCGACCACGCCACCACCCTCGCCGCGACGCTCGCCTACCTGGCCACGCTCCGCAGCGACGCCGTCGGCGTGGCGGTCTTTGACGAGTCGCTCATCCGCTACGTCCGCCCGTCCGCCACGCGCGGCCAGTGGCGGACCATCGTCAACGAGCTGCAGTCCGTCCCGCGCTGGAACAAGACCGGCGTCGGGGGCGTCCTCCAGCAGCTCGCCGGCAAGGTGAAGGGCCGAAGTCTGATCGTGGTGCTCTCAGACTTCTTCGACGATCCCGAAGGCATCGAGCGTGGCCTCAAGGCGCTCCGCTTCCGCAACCACGACCTCGTCTGCCTGCAACTGCTCGACCCGCAAGAGACCCGCTTCGGCTACGACGACGTCACGCTCTTCAAAGGCATGGAAGAAGCCGGGGAACTTCTCACCGAGCCCAAGGCCCTGCGGCAGGGTTATCTCGAAGCCCTCGGACGCCACCACGACGCCGTCGCCCGATCGTGCGGCAAGATCGATACCGACTTCCACCGCTTCGACACCGGCGAAAGCCTCGAAGTGCCGCTGAGCGTCTTCCTCGCCGGACGCGGGGCGCGACTCAGGAAGTGAGACCGACGATTCGATGTTTTCGCACCCGATCCATCCCTCGCTCGCCGCCGCGTTCATCACGCCGGCGCTGGCCGTGGCCGGTCTGGCTTTGGCGGCGGTGCCGATCATCATCCATCTCCTGAACCGTCGTCGGTTCAAGACCGTCGAGTTTGCGGCGATGCGGTTCGTGCTCGAAGCGATGAAGCGCAACCGGCGCCGGTTGCGGTTCGAGTCGTGGATGCTCCTGGCCATGCGGTGCCTGCTCGTCGGGCTCATCGGCGTCGGGCTCGCCCGGCCGCTGGGGTGCGACAACGCCTTTGCAGGCGTGGCCGGGCGCGATCGGATGTTGCACCTGTTCATCCTCGACAACAGCGGCTCGACCGCCGCGACCGACGGCGAGTCGACCGTGCTGGCCCGCACCCGCGAGGCGGCCGTGGCGACGCTCGATGTTGCCTCACGATCCGACGCCCGCGCCGCCGCTTTCGCCTCGGCAGCGCCTGCGTCAGACCTCGTCGGCGAACCGACGTTCGACCTCGCCTCGGCCGCGGAGATCTTGATGTCGACGCCCGGCACGTCCGCCTCGAACGACTTGCTCGGTGCCGTCAATCGTGCGACCGACGCGGCCGGGCTCTCTGAGCCGGGCGAACGGGTGGTCGTGCATCTCCTATCCGATGCCGCCTTTGCCACCCTCGACCAGCCGCGACTGCAGGCAGCCGTCGAAGAGCTTCGGGAGGTGGCGGATGAGATTCGCGTCTATCGGCCGGACGCCGATGCGCCGTTGAATGCGGCCGTGCTCCGCGTCGCACCGGAGCAAAGCCTGGTGCGAAGCGGCTTCGACGTGCCGATCGTCGCGACCGCGTCCGGGTACAACGGCAGGCCCGACGTCAACGCGGTCTGGTCCGTCGCGGGAAACGTCATCGACTCGCAGCCGGCGGAGCTCGAAGCCGGGACGGTCGAACTCGCCGCCGGGCCGCAGGTGCTGGACGCGTTGGAAGACGGCGTGGCGCGGGTCGTCTCACTCCGGCTTTCGGGGAGCGAGGATGCTCTCACCGTTGATGACGAGAGACGTGCGGTGATCGAGCGGGTGGCAGCGCTGCCGACGTTGGTCGTCGAGGGCGGGCTCTCGTCCACGGGGCCGCTGGCAAGGCGTTCGCTGCTCTCGACCGCGCTGTCGCCGGGCGGCACGGGGTACGTCGAGGTGCGACAGATCACGGGGCTCGAGCTTCCGGACACGCCGCTGGAGTCGTACCGGGCCATCGTCTTGAACGACGTCGGCGGCATCGACGAGGCGACCGCCGCCCGGCTCGAAACCTTCGTCCGGTCAGGCGGCACGCTCCTGCTTTGGCTCGGCCCGGACGTCACCGTCGGCAACTACGCCGCAACCCTTCTTCCCCGCGGCCTGCTCCCTGGCACCCTCGCCCGGCAAGTCGCGGCCGACGTGGGATCCGATGAACTGGGTCTCGTCGCCTTCGACTTCGATCCGGGCGACGTGCACCCCTTGCTCAGTGCCTTCGCAGGCGTCGATCAATCAGGCTTGGCCGCACCGCTGTTTCGGCGGTACTGGCTGATCGAGCCGAAAGACGATGCGGACGTCGCCCTTCGCTTTTCCGGCACGGGCGACCCGGCGATCGTGACGCATCGCCTCGACGCCGGGCAGGTGGTCACGGTTGCTTCGTCCGGTTCCGACCCGGCGTGGACGCTCTTGCCGTTGCTCGACAACTACGCGGCCTTCGTGCACGAGCTACTCCGCAACGCTGTCGGCACGTCGGGCGGCGGGTCTTCGTGGCAGAATCTGGTCGTGGGGGATTTGCTCGTCATTCCTGCGTCGGTGAAGCTTCCGCCCGGCACGACGCCGCAGCTCGTGGGCGGGAGCACGGCCGTCGGTCTGACCCGTCGACTCGACGCGGGTCCGCCGGCCTGGGTGTCACCGCCGTTGGAAGAAGTGGGCAGTTTCGAGGTCGCCGCGGGCGACGTCCGGATGCCGGTCGTGGTGAACTTTCCGCCGGGCGAGAGCGACCTCACGCGGACGGACGACGCGACGCTTCGGACCATCTTTGGTGAGGACGTCGCGCTTCTAGACCTTTCCGCCACGACGCCGGCGTCTCTTGCGGCGAGCGAGGACGGCCCCGACTGGGGTTGGACGCTGCTCGTGCTGGCGATGCTTGTCGCCTGCGGCGAAGCGGCATTCGCCGCCGTCCTCGGCCGTCGCCGCGGCTGAACCCTGAACCCGTACACTCGATCGCCTTGTCGTTCCAGCGAATCCTCGAGCTTCTGCTAGGCCTTGACGACGGCTTCCTCGCCCGCGAGGGAAGCTTCACCGTGACGTTTCGTCCGCGCTGGCCCCTTCAAGAGGCCTTGGGTGCGGCGAGCTGGAACATCCTGCTCCTGACGGCAGGCGTGCTCTTGGTCTACTGGGCGTACCGCCGAGACTCGCGATTTAAGGCGTGGCGGATCGGCCTGGGGTCGCTGCGGGTTTTGACGATCTTGTCGCTGTTGGTCTTGCTGAACAGGCCGACGTTGTCGCTGCGCAAGGTGCGTGTGGAACCGGGTGTGGTGGCGGTGGTGGTCGACACGTCCGCCTCCATGCAGGTCACCGACGCCGGGGGTGACGACGCACCGCCGCAGAGCCGGATCGACGCGGCCATCGGGCTGGCCACTTCGGTTGCCGAATCGGCAAGTGCATCGCACGTGGTCCGGCTCTTCGCCGCGGACCAGACGGGAACGGAAGTCGAGACGATGGACGGCCTGGTCGCGACCGGCACGGCCACCGATGTCTCGGCGAGCCTGGCTGAAGTGGCCAAGCAGCTTCGCGGCCAGAATGTGGCAGGCGTCGTGTATGTCGGCGACGGTCGAAGCACCGCGACCAATGCGGCCGCCGATGCCGCCGTGCGATCGGCGGGATTGACCATCAATGTCCTACCCGTCGGCAGCGCGGCGGAGCCGGCGAATGTGACCTTGGAGAGTGTCTCGGCCGAGCCGAGCGTCTTTGCCGGTGACGTCGTCAACGTCCTGGCGCGGGTGCGTGTCCGCGGCATCGACAGTGCACGCGGGCCTGTGACGGTGCAGGTGCTCGATGCGACCGGTGCGCCGGTCATCGGCGTCGACGGAATTCCGGTGACGGCCGAAGTCGAGCCGGGAGGCGACGCCGATGCGGCGACGGAGATCGAGCTTCAGTTGCCGACGCGGGACGTTGGTCCGCTGGAAGTGGCCGTCGTCGCTGAGGCACCGGTCGGTGTTCAAGAGACGGACGAGGGCGACAACCGCCGCGGGCTTCGCGTCGACGTGCTGGAGGCGGACATCCGCGTTTTGTACGTTGATGGATACCCACGATGGGAGTACCGATACCTTAAGAATCGCCTGATTCGCGACGAGACGATCGACGCGAGCATCCTGCTGACCAGCGCCGACGGCGACTTCGCCCAAGAGGGCAACACGCCGATCAGGCGGTTCCCGGTGAGCGACGAGGAGATGCAGGCGTACGACGTGGTGATTCTGGGCGACGTGAACCCGCGTCAGTTCAGCGACGGGCAGCTCGAGTTGATCCGCGAGTTCGTCGGCGATCGCGGGGGCGGGTTCGGAATGATCGCCGGGCCGCGGGACAGCCCGTGGTCGTGGCAGGGCACCGCCATCGAGGCGCTACTGCCGGTGGAGGTTGTTGCCGAGCCGAGCGAGACGGCCAATGTGTCGAACGGGTGGCGTCCGGTTGTGACCGCCGCGGGTCGGCGGACGGGGATCTTCCGCTTCTTCGCCGACAAGGAGGCGAACGCGCAGTTCTTGCGCGAGGGGATTCGCGAGCTCTACTGGTTCGCGTCGGGCGTCCGTCCCAAGTCGGGCGTGGGCGACGTGCTGGCGGAGCATCCGCAAGAACAAGCAGCCGACGGCAGGCCGGCGGCGCTTCTGGTGGCGGGGCGATACGGTGCCGGGCGGACGCTGTTCAACGGCATCGACGAGTCCTGGCGATTCCGATTCTATACGGGCGAACCTGTCTTCGATACGTTCTGGGTCCAGCAGTTGCGCTACCTTGCACGGGGACGGAAGCTGGGTGAGAGAAGAGCAACTTTGTCCGTAGGCCGGCCGACGTACGAAATCGGCGAGCGGACCACCGTCGAGCTTCGCGTGCTCGATCCGCGCCTGGCGGCGCGTCTGCCGGACCGGGTGGATGCCGACATACGCGACGCCGACGGGGCTGCGATGACATCACTTGCGCTGCTCCGGCGAACGGATGCCACGGGTGGAGAGGCGACGAGATTCACCGGTTCCTTCACCGCCGACCGACCCGGCCCGTACGCGGCGGTCGTTCGGCCACTGGCTGGGGACGAGCCGACGCTCGGGGCCGATTTCACCGTCGAGTTGCCCCAGTCAGAGCTCCGGCGACCGGCGACGGACCATCCGGCCTTAGCCCGTTTGGCTTCCGAGACGGGCGGCCGTGTCATCAGCATCGACGAAGCGAGCAGCTTCACGCTTCCCTCTGCCGACCGGCGGGTGCCCGTCCTGACCGACCGCTCGCTGTGGGACGCCCCGATCGCCCTGGTGCTGCTGGGTCTGCTCTTGACGCTCGAATGGGTCGGCCGCAAGGCGGCGGGGCTTATTTGACATTAAGAACCGAATCGCATCGGCCGTTGCTGTCTGTACGATGACGTCGGCCACGGGCGACGGAACGCCGCCGGTCTGAACGGAGCAACTTATGTCGAGTCCGCCGATGTCTACGACGAACCGCTCACTGTCGCCCCAGGCGCTGCTCGAACGCCTCGACGGCATCCGTCGCCGAGTCACGCTGCTTGGCGTCGCTCGCGGGCTTGGACTCGTCATCGCCACCGCGGCCGCGCTTTTCTTGTTCGGTGCGATCGCCGACTGGCTCCTTCGCCTGCCGGGCTGGCCGCGATTGATCGGCCTGGCCGGCTCTGCTGTTTTGCTCGCATGGCTCGCGTACCGGCACATCTGGCTGCCGCTGTCGTCACCGCCCTCGCTGGATGACGTTGCCGGCCGGGCAGAGGAACACTTCGACGTCTTCGACGATCGGCTACGCAGCGCGGTGTCGTTCATGGGGCCCGATGCACAGCTTCCAGCTGATCCGATGCGGCGATTGACGGTCGAAGAGGCGGGCGTCATCGGCGGCGGGATCGAGTGGAACGATCTGCTTCGACCCAAGCCGGCCATCACCGCCGGACTGCTCGCGGCGGCGGGCGTCGGGCTGCTGCTCGCGCTGGCGACGCTTCTGGGTCCACTCGCCGGCACCATCGCAGGCCGGTTGATCGATCCGCTGAATCCGAACCACCAGTGGCCCAAGCGTTTCGGCGTCGCGGCCGGCGAACTGCCGACGCTTCACCCGACCAATCGCCCGCTCGTCGTCTCGGCCACCCTCACCAAGGGCGACCCGGACCGCGTCGAACCCGTCGTGCTCTACCGCCTCGGCGCCACCGGCCCGGTCCGTCGCGTCCTGATGACCCGCAACGACGACGGCACCTTCGCGGCGTCCATTGATCCGCGTCTTGCCGAGCAAGCAGCATCAGGCGACCTGTCCGTCTGGGTCGAAGCCGGCGACGACACATCGACTCCGGAAGTCGTCCGAGTCGTTCGGCGACCCGCCCTCGTCTCGGCCGTGCTGGATGTCGTCCCGCCGCCTTACGCGCGTGGCGAGCGCGACGTCTCGCCTCGTCGTGTCGATCTGACCGAGGGTGCCGCCTTCGTCGGCGTCGGGTCGGACGTCTCGATCACGCTGGGCTTCTCCAAGCCGCTTGCCGACGAAGGCGACGTCGTCTCTGTCGAAGGAGACCAGTTCGAATGGCTCATCGACGGCACCACCGCCACCGCGCAGGTGGTCGCCGACCAGAGCCTTCTTTTCTCCGCGACGGCGCGCGGCATCGACGGTTTCACCAGCGATCCGTCGCCGAGCTTCGAGGTCGTCGTCCGACCCGACACGCCGCCGACGGTGCAGATCGACGAGCCGCGACGCAACGGCAGCCGAACGCCCGAAGCCGTCGTGCCGTTGGTCGCAACGGCCGAAGACGACTTTGGGCTGGAATCGGCCCAGCTCATCGTCGAACGTCTGGCCCCGCAGGGTGGCGAGGGTTGGCAGTCGAGCGTGTCGCTCTTTGATGCGGGCGTCGTCGCGACCGAGGCCGGTCGCAACAACGGTCGGCGGTATCGGCTGTCGCTCGACTGGTCGCTGTCGCAGAGTGCCGTTGACGCCGATGCGGAGCTTCGGCCGGGTGACGTGCTGGAGTACTACATCCGCGTCCAGGACAACTTTGATCTTGCCGGTGAGCGGCACGAGGCGGTCGAGAGCAGTCGGCAGCGGATCACGATCATCAGTCAGGCGGAGCTGAATCGTGAGGTGATTCGCGAGCTGCAGCAGGTCAAGGAACAGGTCGATGCCGCCCGTCGCCGACAGGCGGCGGCGAAGCGGGAGACGGCGGTGTGGGCCGACGAAACCTCGGACAAGCAGGCCCTCGACCCGGCCGACCAGGAAGCGGGCGAACGGCTCACGCGTCGCCAGTCGCGAGAAGCCGCCGCCGTGAAGCGGCTGGCAGAGCGTGTCCGTGAAGCCAATCAACGGCTCGCTGAAAACCAGGCGGAGAGCGAAGATTTGGAGGCGATGACAGAGCGTGTCGCACGGCAGCTCAACGACGCGGCCGAGGGTCCGATGCGTGAGGCCGCCAGCGACATCGACGCCGCCCGTCTCGCCGAAGAGGCCGAGGCTCGCACCGCCGCCGCCGCGGAGGCGGCCGAGGCGCAAGAGCAAGCCGACGAGCAGTTGGCCAGTGTGATGCAGGAGATGGAGTCGATCGGCACGTTGCGTCAGTCGACCGACGCCATTCGTCGTCTGCTGGAACAGCAGAAAGAGCTTGACGAACAGGCCGATGCCGTCGCCAAGCGGAACGTCGGCAAAACGCCCGAGCAGATGTCGGATGCCGACCGCGAAGAAGCCGAGCGTCTGGCAGACGAGCAAGAGGAACTTGCCGACGACACCGAGGCGGCCATCGAGCAGATGCAGACCCAGGCGGAGGCGGCTCAGGGCGAGGAGCAAGAGCCCGACCCGTCGGCCGAGGCGATGAAGAAGGCGGCCCGCGCCGGTCGCCAGCAGGACGTTGCCGGTCAGCAGCGCCAGGCAGCGTCGAAGGCTCGGCAGAATCAGCAGAGCGAGGCGGATGAGGCGCGGGCACAGGCGGAGCTGGGCCTGGAGATCGTCCTGCGACAACTCGAAGATGCCGAGCGCGAGGCCTTGCGTCGGTTGCAGCGTCGTCTTGCGGAACTGCGTGAGCAGATCGAGCGGCTTATTCGCCTTCAGGCCGGGCACAATGCGGACAACCTTTCGCTGCGTGGCGTGGCGGATGATGCGTTGGTCGAGCTACTGGTGCTTTCGGGACGTGACGAGGATCGGCTCGTGAAGCCGACGCTCGATCGCCTGTCTGCCGGTCAGGAGCAGAGCGAGCAAAACGCCCGCGACTTGGCCGGTTCTGCCGATTCGGATGCGGAAGACGGCGGCCAGATCGGCGAGCTGCTGACACGTGCCGCATTGCGGATGGAGCGGGCGGCGGTTGCGCTTCGTGCGGACGACCTTCCGTCGGCGTACGAGCCGCCCCAGGTGCAGGCGCTCGCCACCCTTCGCGAGGCGCTCGAAGCGGCCGACGAGGAAGAACAACGCGTCGCCGACGAGTTGGAGCGTCAGGAGCGTGAGGCCATTCGGCAGCGGCTCATCAACCTGCGTGACGCACAGGTCGCCGAGGTGAATGAACCGACCGATGCCTTGTCCGCCAGGGCGGCCGCGGGTGAACTGCCCCGGCGAGAACGGCTTCAGCCGCGGGCGGTCCTGGCCCCTCGCCAGCTCGAGTTGGCGGACGAGCTCGCAGACGTCGGCGCTGCTTTGGGCGAAGCCGGCGGCACCGTGTTCGTCTATGCGACGGACGCGATCGAGGCGGACATGCGTGCCTTGGCCGATCGGCTGACGGCGATTGATCTGTCGGACCAGACGTTGATGGCGCAGCAACTCGTCGCCGCCGGGCTTGATGATCTGATCGACTCGCTCTCGCTGGAGCAGCAAGAAGAGCGGTTCCAGGAGAACAGCCAAGCCGGTGCCGCCGGAGGCGAAGGGGAACAGGAGCAAGGGCCGCCTCTGCCGCCCGCTGCCGAGATCAAGCTGTTCGGCAAGCTCCAGGCGAAGCTCAACGAGGCGACGAAGCGTGCACATGACGCGGGCGACGATCCGTCAGATTTGAGCAAGAAGCAGGGTGAATTGCGCCAAGTGCTCGACGAGATGTTGCAGAAGGCCAGCGAAGGCAAGCTCAAGTTCGCCGCCGAGCCCGCGGCCGACACGTTGCTTCCGGAAGAGGCAGGCGACGGTGGAGACGTCGAAGGCGCGCTGGACGATCGCGAGTTGTTAGACGACCTGCTCGGCGACGCGGGTCGTGAGGGCGAACGTGAAGGCGAAGAACCCGCGGCCGGAGAAGGCGGCGGGGGCGAGGCGAGTGTCAGGCGCCTGGGCGACTACTTGGCCCGAAGTCGGCAGAGGCTGTCGGACCTTCGCGATGCCGGGCCGGTGACGCAGGCGGTTCAAGACCGCATCATCGTGGAGTTGGAGGATCTGGCGGAGCAGGCGAATCAGCAGTCGAGTTCGTCGTCCAGCAGTTCCTCCGCCGGCAAGCCGGGCCAACAGAAGCCGGGGCAGCCCGGTGGGGCCAAGGGCGTCCAGCAACAGCCCAAGCCGCAACCCGGGCAGCCGCAGCCCGGGCAGCAAGGCGAACAACAGCAGGGCGAGCAGCAAGGTCAGAATCAGAACGGCTCTGGTGACGAAGCCGGCGAACCGCCCGCGGGGGTCGATGCGGATCTGTCGCGCGAACTCGAAGAAACGCTGGCTGAGTGGGGAAGCCTGACCCCCCGGCAGCGACAGGCCATCTTGGACACGAGGACGGATCAACCGTTGGACGTGTATCGCGAGCTGACCGAGGCGTTCTACAAAACGCTGAGCGAGAAGGAAAAGGAATGACCAAGTTCTCGACGATCGTCGCCATGCTTGTCGCTGCCGCCACTCCGGCGGCGGCTCAGGATCCGTCCGGGGTCTTGGTCCCGGCGGACGGGACGGGTGACGGTCGCGAGCAGGTTCGTGGTGACGAGATTACCCCGGAGAGTCAGGAGGCGATCGATCGCGGGCTCGCCTGGCTCGCCGAGCAGCAGCGGCCCGACGGCAGCATCGGCTCGGGCGGGACGGCCATCACGAGCCTGGGGGCCATCGCCTTCATGAGCGCGGGTCACCTTCCCGGTCGCGGCGAGTACGGCGACGTTGTGGCCAAGGCCGTCGACAACGTGCTGGCCCAGGCGCAGCCGAGCGGGCTACTCGCCGGTGCCAATGGTGGTGGCGTGATGTACCAGCACGGGTTCGCGACGCTGTTGCTCGGCGAGGTCTACGGCATGACGGGCGAAGACCGCGTGCAAGAGCCGCTTCGCCGGGCCATCCGGTTGATCGAGCAAAGCCAGAACCCGCAGGGCGGATGGCGCTACCAGCCGGTGCCCGTCGACGCGGACGTCAGCGTCACGATCTGCCAGGTCATGGCCTTGCGTGCGGCGCGGGATGCGGGCGTGAAGGTGGAGCGGAAAGTGATCGACGACGCCATCGCCTACATCCGCGAGTGCCAGAACTCCGACGGTGGGTTCAATTACATGCTCGGGGCGGGCCAGAACAGTGCGTTTCCCCGGTCGGCGGCGGGCGTGGCGACGCTCTACTACGCGGGCGTGAGCGAAGGTGAGGCCGTCGACAACGGGCTCGCGTACCTGCTCCGATTCCTGCCCGGCCAGCGAATCTCGAACACGAGACACCACTACTTCTACGGTCAGTATTACGCCGCTCAGGCGATGTTTCTGGCAGGCGGTGAGTACTGGCAGACGTGGTACCCGGCCATTCGGACCGAGCTACTTACGCAGCAGGCGGCCAATGGGTCGTGGAGCGGCGACAACACTGTGGAGTACAGCACGTCGATGGCACTGATCGTCTTGCAGATGCCCAACCGCTACCTCCCCGTGTTCAGCGGAAAGGGCCCGGGATCATGAAGTGGCGACGCTCTCTATGCCTTTGGCTAGCGCTCCTCGGCATCAGCACGCCTCCGCTGACGGCGCAGGATCCGTCGTTCTTGCAGGTCGTGGTTCGCGACGATCAGGTTGCGGTCGATCGCGTCGCGCAGCTCACGATCGATGAGGGTCAGAAGCTGCCGTTCATCTTGATCGAGCAACTCGCACCGCCCTCGCCCACGGCTCAAGCTGCCAACGTGTGGCGGGTCCGGACGGTCTCAGGCGAGATCCTCGTCGGGCTGCTCGATGCGGGAAACGATGAGGTGCTCCGGGTCGCGACCAAGGACCTCGGCACCGTCACGCTTCGACTCGACGAACTGGTCTCCGCCGCGGCACCGGGGCAGGCACTTCCGGAGGCGACGGGGCTGACCGACCGCATCAACTTCCGCAACGGCGACGTGGCCGACGGGTTTTTCGCCGGCGTCGCCGTTGACGGGCAGCTTCTCCTCGACACCGACAGCGGCCAGGTGTCTGCGCCGTTGGACAGTGCGTTGAGCCTGGCCTTTGCGGGTGGTTCCGCCGCGCAAGCCGCAGAAAACGCCGCGACCCATCGCGTGCTGCGGGCGGACGGGTCGCTCCTGGAAGCACAGACGCTCGAACGTCCAAGACGGGCGGTACAAGCTGACGCGTGACGGCAAAAGCGTCGAAGGCCCGCTCGTCGATCTGATCGCGATCGAGCCGGTCGACACCGCCGGCCGGTGGCTGGCGGACCTGGAGCCGTCGGCGTCGAGCGTCCGACCCTTCTTCACCGCCCGCCAAGACGTCATCCGCGCGGGTGGCCTTGCGTCCTCGATCACGAGCACGGCATCCAGGTCCGTCCGACTTTCGGGCGGATCATCATTGAGCTACATCGTTCCCGAAGGTGCGAGCCGCCTCGTCGGAAGCGTCGCCATCAACAGTGACGACGGCCAAGCCCTGTTCGCCGACGCCGTAGTCCAAATTCTGGTCGATGGCCAGGTTGCCTTTGAGGAAGCCTCGCTGACAGCCGACCGCGGGTTGATTGCGTTCAATGTGCCTGTCGTCGAAAGCGCGGAAGTGATGCTGCAGGTCGAGTACGGCACGAATCTCGACGTGCAGGACGACGTCCTGTTTCTCCGCCCGATCTTTCTTCCATAGGTGCGGGTAGGGGCCGTACCGTGGCCGTCGGTGCAGCACGATAAAACGATCGCACGTCTCGCCCTCGAGGACGGATCCGTCTTCACCGGTCACTCCTTCGCTGCCGAGACCGAGGCGGTCGGGGAGGTCGTCTTCAACACGTCGATGGCCGGTTATCAAGAGGTGTTGACCGATCCCAGCTACGCGGGGCAGATCGTCGTGATGACCGTGCCGCACGTCGGCAACGTCGGTGTCAACCCGCGTGATGCCGAAAGTGATCGCCCGCACGTTGCGGGATTCAGTCGTGAAGGAGGTCTGTGACAAGCCCAGCAACTGGCGCTCGCAGCAATCGCTCGGCGGCTATTTGTCTGACGCAGGCATTCCCGGGCTGGCTGGTATCGACACGCGGGCACTGGTTCGACGACTTCGTGGCGGTGGGACGATGCGCGGCGTGTTGGCCGTCGGTAACCATCAGCCGGCGGACCTTGTCGCTCGTGCACGCGACGCCGCCGAGATGAAGGGGGCGGACTGGGTGACAGCCGTGAAGCCGGACGCCCAGCGAGATTGGACTGAAGGTCGCGGCGAGTGGGGCACCGCCTCAGCCGACGGCAAAGGTCTGCACGTTGTGGCCATCGACTGCGGGGCGAAGCACAACATCCTCCGACACCTGACGGATCGCGGCATCCGCGTCACCGTCGTGCCGGCTGATGCCGACGCAGCCACGATTCGTGGCGCTCGAACCCGACGGCCTCTTCGTCTCCAACGGCCCGGGTGATCCGGCGGCGGTGGCGTATGCGACGCGGCTCGTCGGTGACCTCGTGAATGATCTGCCGACCTTCGGTATCTGCCTCGGGCACCAATTGCTCGGCCAGGCTATCGGGGCAACGACCTACAAGCTTCCGTTCGGCCACCGCGGCGGCAACCAACCGGTGAAGGATCTGCTGACGGGCAAGGTCGAGATCACCAGCCAGAATCACGGCTTCGCGATCGACGCAGACAGCCTCGACGCCGCCGGCGGAGAGGTCACGCACCTCAACTTGAACGACGGCACTATCGAAGGGTTCCGACTTCGCGACAGGCCCGTGTTCTGCGTGCAATATCACCCTGAGGCGAGCCCCGGTCCGCACGATGCGGCCTACCTGTTCGACCGCTTCGTCCAGATGATGCTCGCCGCCAAGTCCGACGCCTAATCGAGCTGGCCGAAGGGCAGGTCGGTCTTCATCGGTGCCGGCCGCTCGTAGCCGTCGACGCAGTCGTGGAACTTCCCGGTGTTGCTGCTGTCGAGGAACCCTTGCATCGCGTCCAGGACGCAGAAGGCTTGCTCCATCGAGCAGCGGTGTGGCCTGTTACGCCGAATCGCGTAAGCCAGATCGGCAAGGCCGACGCTGCGTCCGTAGCCGGTGACGAACTCGTTCGGCACATCGTGGTACTCGCCATCGCGATGTAGTTGGACCGAACCGTCGAAGGTGTTCGGATCAGGAACCCGCATGGCTCCGTCGGTGCCGAAAAGCGTGATCGGGTGGTCCCCGTCGTGATCGCTTCCCTTGGTGGCGAAACTCTGCGAGATGAACCCCGCAGCGCCGCCTTCGAACTCGATGGTGCCGACGTAGTGGTCGGGCGTCTCGACGATGATCTTCTCCCCTTTAAGCGGCTCACTGGTGATCGTCCGCTCCGGGATGGCGATGGTCGCCATGCCGGCGAGTCGCTTCATCGGGCCCAGCAGGTTGAGCAGGGCAGTGAGGTAGTACGGCCCCATGTCCATCATCGGGCCGCCACCGGGTTTGTAGTAGAAGGCGGGGTTGGGGTGCCAGCTCTCGTGACCGCTGCCGACCATCAAGGCCGAGAAGCCGATGACCCTGCCGATCGCGCCGTCGTCGACGAGCTTTCGCGCCGTCTGCAATCCCGCACCCAGGAAGGTGTCCGGTGCGACGCCCACGAGTTTGTTAGCCGCCTTCGCCTTGTCGACGAGCCGCTGTCCGTCCTCACGATCGATGCCCAACGGCTTTTCGACGTACGTGTGCTTGCCGTGCTGGATCGCCTGCTCGCAGAGGCTGACGTGGTGCTGAGGCGTCGTGAGGTTGAGAACGATCTCGATGTCGTCGTGACGGAGCAGCTCATCGGGCGTGAGCACCGTCTTGATGCCGTGCTCGTCGGCGACTTTCGTGGCCCGCTCCCGGTCGAGGTCTGCCACGGCCACCATCTGGACAGCCGGAAACTTTTGCTGCATCGACAGGTACTGATTGCTGATGTTGCCGGTCCCGATGCACCCGACTTTGACGGGCTCAAACGCCTCGAACGTGTTGCTCATGGGACAAGCGTAGAGGAGGCAGCTTGCCGTAGGTTGCGGCTCGCCAAAGCCACTCCGCCGGTCCGAAGCGGAAGCGTCGGAGCCAGAGGTAGCTCAGCGGAATCTGGAGGCACCAGACGCCGACAACGAACAAGAGCTGCCCTGCGTAGCCGACAGAGCCGAAGGCACCAAGACCCCATCCGCCGTAGAAGACGAAGGTGCCGAGGACCGACTGCAAGAGGTAGTTTGTGAGGGCCATCCGCCCGACAGGTGCCAGGAGTCGCAAGTGCTTCGCCAGCCGAATGACGACGGTCGCGATGCCGACGGCGGAAGGAAGTGCCAGCAGGCTGATCAGGATCAGATCGCCGGTGAGCCAGGAGAGCACAGGCCAGCCGTTGCTCCAGCTCCGCGCCACCACCGCCGCCGTTCCGCCCCAGCCGATGACGAGCAGCAGCAGGGCCCAGCCAAGGCCCGTCGGTCGATGTGTGAAGAAGCCGGCTTTGAAGAGCGCGATGCCGCCGATCATGTTGCCGAGGATGCCCAGGCTGTAGAAAATCAGGATGAACGGCACCGTCGTCGCGGCCAGATAGAGCCGCTCGCTTAGTTGATCCAGGTAACTTCCGAGGAAGCTTGCGGTCTGCGCTGCCGCGTCCGCGTCGGACATCATCAGCTCTTCTGCGGCGATGAAATCCGGATCAAGAGTCGCGGCGATCCAGAGGATGCCGAACAACCCCAGCATGAGGAGGGTCATGGCGACGTGTGCGCCGACGGCCAGGATGGCGAGCAGGCGGACCGACAGGTGTCGCATCGCAAATGCCGCGGTGCCGAGCACGGCATACATGAAGAGGATGTCTCCCTGCCAGATGAAGAGCATGTGTCCGAGGCCGACGACGGCGAGGATGCCCGATCGCCGCAGAAACGTCGGCCAGACCGGCAAGCCCGCGGCTTCGCGGCCCTCGCTCGCCAGCAACAGGCCGACGCCGTAGAGGGCGGAGAAGATGGTGATGAACTTGCCGAAAGCGAAGATGGTCGTCGCCGAGTACGCGGCCAAGTCCGCAGTCGTATCGGCCAGCGGGTAGGCGTAACCGTCCACGACCATGGCAAAGCCGCGAACGTTGAGCAGCAGGATGCCGAGCAGCGCGACGCCCCGCAGGACATCGATGGTCTCGAGTCGTTCGCTTGGATCCTTCGGCGTCACGCGGACAGGATACCGACGACCTCGTCGCGACGCGTCTTCTGCAAGAACAGCCCCGCTACGCCGCCCGACGCTTCGGCAGGTCGTGCGGGCAGATGAGGTCGCACAGCGAATCCGTCCACGAGACCCCCGCGTCGCAGCCGACGACGAAACCGTCGCCCGAGCCGTGACACCAACGGGCGGTACAGAGCACATCAATCGCCCGTCGGCCGGCGTCGGGGGAGACGGAGATGCGAAGTCGCTCGTCCGCCGGAAAAGGCACGGGGCAGGCGAGAGACATGCCTTCTTCAGATACGTCGCGAAGCACACACGACACGGCCGGCCCCAGCCGACCCGGGCCGATGACGCGGGCTTCGACAGGAACGCCCCGCGTCGGTTGATGCCGACGGGCGTCCCGGCGATCGATCGCCATGTTGCTGAGCTGTCGATCACGGTCGTCGGCGATGCACTGCCGGAGCCGACGGACATCGTTCCGTGAGAGGTGCATGGCCGGCTCTTGCGAGCGGCGTCGGAAGGTCGACATGTCCGGCAAAAGTCGCACGGTCTTGCCGTGCATCGTCTTGCCGCGTGCTGTTGTGCCCGTAAACGAGCGTCGGCCGCGTTATGGGCTCGTGGACTGCGAGAGTGGCTCGCCGAGGTTCATCAGTGGCAACGGCTGCGGGCTGTTGCTGTCCATGAAGTAGAGCTTGGCGGCGGGGTCCTTGCTCATCGCCTGCAGAGCCTTGAGAGACTCGAGCTGGACATACGCCGGATTCTGAGCGATCGCCTTGTTGATCGCCTCGATCTCGTACGCCTGCGCGTCGGCGAGCAGCTTCCGCTTCTCGGCCTCCTGCTCGGCGGCTTCACGTGCGGCCTTGGCTTCCTCGACCTGCGTCTGGGCGTTGACCTTCGCCTGCTCCAGCTCGGCCTCGGCCTGCTCGATCTTCTGCTCCGCCTGCTTCTTGAGTTCGACGTTCGCCAGGATCGCCTTGGGCAGGCGGAAGTCGCGAAGCAAGACCGCCTGAACCTCGATGCCCTTGGGCTCGAGGTAGTCGACCAACTTCATCTGGATGTCTCGCGTCAGCCGCTCTTGCGTCTCGGCCTGGAAGAACTCCTCGGCCTTGTCGACCGTCTTGCCTTGCTCACGAACGAGGCTGCGCAGCTTCGGGATGATGTGCGTGTCCAACGCATCCTGCGGCGAGCCGACTGGTGCTCTTCATAACCGGGCGGCCCGGTTCGGCATGACGCGGTAGACGACGCTGACGTCGATCTCGGTCGTGAGCTGATCACGGCTCGGCACGCTGGCGACTTCCTTGTGCTCCTTGTCGCGAACGTCGTACTCCGTCCAGCTGAGCAGCGGGTTGACCGGGAACTGCAGGCCGGGCTGCGTACTCCGTTTCGACTTGATCTCGCCGAAGAGCGTCGCGACGCCGACGTGACCGGCGGGGATGGTTTTGAAGAAGGAGGTGCGTGAGGAACGCGAGCCCGGCAAGGCCGACGACGCCGTAAGGGCCGCCTTGCCTTTGCCGGTGAGTTGACCGGTCGGGGTGAGGAAGCCTTCGTTGGACATGGTCTCATCCTACGTCCGCGACCGGATCGCGCAGTTGCGGCGGCCTGTTCGCGCATCGAGGCGGCCGAGCAGCACCCGTCACCGCCTAGCCGTCCAGACGCTCCAGCAGGTCGTCACGGCGCATCGAGCTGCGTCGTGGCACCGGCGGCTTCGTCGGCGGGCGTCACTGGCACCAGCAGGTCCGGCACGGCGCCGTTGTTCTCCATGTCGCAGCCGTCGGGCAGATACCAGCCGCGGAAGGGAAGGCGGACGCGGGTGCCGTCGACGAGGGTGAAGCTGCCCGTGAGATCACGCCGCCCGCCGTCTCTGGCCGACAAGGGTGCCGCGGCCGAGCGTTCTTGAAGGCGTGGCTGATGATCTCGGCGTTGCGAGAACGACTTCTCGTTCGCCAGCATGTTCGATCGGCAGCGTGTAGCGTCTGAATGAACAGCCGATCCTGCGGATAGCCGCCACGAGCCATACCCGTCCGGTCCTACTCGACGCTCTCACGCATGCCACGCGGAATCGTGTACGCGTGCTGCGGATAGAGCATCGAGGCGAGCAAGCGGTCGGTGGTCCAGCCGCCGCCGTTGTTGCGGACGTCGATCAGCAGTCCGTCCTTGCCCGTCGCCGCGGCGTAGAGGTCGCGCTCGAAGACGTCCAGACTGCTTGGCGTTCATGCTCCGCGGACGTGGAGGTAGCCAAGCCGCCCGTCGCGACGTTCGTCGACGCTTGGCTTCGCGTTCTCGGCGACGCCACGCGTCGTAGCCGGCCGTGCGATGCGGCCGTAGCTGCCGGCTCCAGCAGCAGGTCGAGCTCGCCTCCGTCGCGCGGACGGTCACGACGGTCTCCTTGCCGCTTTGCCGGCCAGTTGCTACGGCAGCGGCTTGCCGGTGTCGACGGGCCGAAAGTCGACGCCGTGACGACGTCGCCGACCTTCAGCCGCAAGTCACCCCGCCCGGCCGGCCCGGTCGGCGAGCACGTCGACCACGCGGAAGCCGTCGTCGACGACCTGTCGTTCGCACGCCGAGCCGGCCGACGCGCCGGGTCGGGCGGCGAAGCGTGTCGGGCACCGAGACGCCGAGGTGGCTGCGTTCAGCTCGCCGAGCAGGCTTCGTCGCCGACGTGTTCGAATTCGTCCCGCGTTCGTGCCGTCGCCGCGAGCTCGCCGTACTCGCTCATCAACGCCGGCCAGTCGAGGTCCTTCATCGTCGGGTGGTAGAACAGGACGCCGAGCGTGCGGGCCAACTCGTGGAACTTGTGCTCGTTCTCATCGGCGACGTCGATCGCCAGGCGGTCGGCCATCGACCACGTCTGCGGTTGCCGCCGGTGAGGGTGACGGTTCCCGGGTTGCCGCCCGCGACGATCGCGACGTCCGTCGTCCGCCGAGAGTTGCCCAAGCTCGGACCGTCCGACGTCGTCTCGACTCGCCGTCCCACGCCTTCCGCATCATCCGTCCGTAGCTCACGTAGAGGATGCCCGTCGCGTCCGGGCCAGGCGACGGCGAACTCATCGCCGGGCTCGCTCGTCACACGCCGTAGCCGCGGTACGCGGTGTCGAGCGGCAGATCGTCAAAAGCTGCCACGTCGTCCGACGCCAATCCGTCGATGTCGGTGACGATCGTCTTGTCGATCTCATTGAGGGCTTTGCCGAACTGGCAAAGCTGAACTTTCACGACGGTCGCGTCGAAGGCTGCGTCGTCGGCGGATTCTTCACGAGCGGTGAGACGGTGCCGCGACGTGTGGCAAATGCAGGAACCTCCGGGATGCAGCGAGCCACGACGAGTCCGCGTGGTACGCCTGAAGCTCCGTCGGCCCCATCGCGTCGACCTCCTCGTCGAGATAGACCCAGTAGACGTCGAACTCTTCGTCGATCCGCTCGCTCGTGAACGTCAGGACCCGACCGTCGGCACTGATAGGCGAACGCAGTAGTCGTTGTCGGGGTGCCGGGTCAGTTGAATCGCATCGCCCGAGCCGTCGGCCGAGCGATCCAGACGTCGCCGTTGAAGTCGGCGTCGTCGGTGCGCAGCACCATCCATTTCCCGTCGGGTGACCAGACGTAGCTCATGCCGGTGTCCCAGCCGTCGAAGGAGCATCTTCCGTGCCGCTCATCAGGTCGAGGATGACCAGGTCGCCAGGCCCTCGTGAAGAGCGAGCTTTCGACCGCTGTTCGACGGCACGGGATCGCGGTAGGGCGTGTCGCCCTCGGTCACCGCTTCGACGTGAAACGCCAGCGCCGTCGACCATTTGCCCGGGTCCGGGGCCGGTCGTCGTCTAACGCGGGCCGCGTCGTGCATTCTCGGCAGTTTCCAAGATGTCCGCCCGAGCCCGACGCACGGTGGCGGCCATGAGTGGGTCATGCCGTTCATCGTCCGGGTGAAGTAGAGGGTGCCGCCGTCCGGGCTCCAGGCAAGGTCGCCGTGCCGTGCCGCGGTCGGGCTGACGGGTCGTGTCGCTACGCTGTCGTTCGTCCGCGGACGTAGACCTGGCCGTAAGCGATCGAGGCGATCGTCTTGCCGTCCGGCGAGAGTGCCGCCGACGTCCGTCGATTCGCCGGCTGCGTTGACGAACTTCAAGTCGGTCCATCGTCCGCGTCGCCCGGATCTGATCCGCGTCGCCTCCGCCGTCGTCCGTCGAGGTCGAGCGTGTAGAGCTCGTCCCAACGGCGAAGACGAGCGTGTACCGTCGGCGTCACGTCGAAGCCGTCCACGTCGCATCGGTGAAGTCGGTCAAAGCCTCCGCTCGCCCCGTGCCGTCGACGTCGCGGACGAAGAGGTTGACGACGCCGTCGTCCTGTCGCTGGTGAAGACGAATCAACGCCGCCCGGCAGCCAGCGTGGGCGGCCGTCGTTACCGCGGATGGTCCGTCAGTTGAATGAATGCCTCGTCAGCGACGGGTCGTACAGCCAGATGTTACGGGAGTCCGGCCTGCGGCTGTGCCGCGGGCGAGCCGGACGAGTCGCCGCGAACGAACAGGAAGCGGTCCCCGCCGATCTCCTTGGTGGGCGATGCGGCCGAAGGCGTCGTGCAGTCGTTCGACGACGCCCGTCTCGGCCGCGACCTTGTACGGCCGCGGGTTTCGGTAGACGTCGGGCTCGACGAATCCGGTGAAGTAGAGCGGCCGTCGTCGCCGAAACCGGAGAGGAGCGACGCCCGGTCGACGACCAGCCGCTCTTGGACGTCGGTGCCTTGCGGGCTCATCGTGAAGAGTCCGGAAGGGCCCGATCGGCTGCTTGTGAAGGCGATCGAGGCGCCGTCCGGGCTGAAGCGCGGCAGGCGATCATCCGCCGGGTGGGTCGTGAGCCGCCGTGCGTCGCCGCCTTGGGCAGGGACGGTCCAGAGGTCGCCCGCCCAGGCGAAGACAATCGTCTGGCCATCGGGACTAATTGCCGGTTGCGTCGGCAGCGGAACCTCCGCCGCCTTGGCCGTGCCGGGTGTGAGGAGAGCGGTTACAAGCAGAATCAGCGCGAGACGGGACATCGCCCGCCAGCATGCCAGCAAATGCCCGAGGTTGCACGTCCCGATCGCCTCAATAGAACTCGCCGCCGATGTCGTAACTGCCGTCGTCGCGTGGCGTGCAGGAGGCGATGCGGATTCTGGTGCTGAGCCGCATCGGGCCGCGGTTGACCATAATCCAGTGGTCCGCCCCGACGCGGAAGACCTTGTCGGCTGTGAAGCCGGCCCCGTGCAGGGACAAGTCCCGGATGGCGACCTGTCGGCCGCCGGTTTGGCTTTTGCCGACCGCGCCGCTGATCCAGCCCGAAACGGCAGCGAGCTCAGACCGGTCGCTGCGACGCCTCTCGGCCTCGGTGATGCGAAGCTCCGGGACGTCTAGCTCGACGTGCTGCAGCTTGCGGGCGGCGGCGCCGTCGAAAGCTTCTGGCCCGGGGCCGCCGTGAACGTCGTGGTGCTTCATCTGTCGTCGCATCGGCGTGGACAGGGGCCGACTTGTGCCCGGCGTAAGGCTCTGGCCGATATTGCGGGTGGCAGCAGGCTGGGTTACCGTCGTGCGTCCTGCGACTGACCCGCCTTTGGCCGATCCTTCGACCGCTCACGATGCCTGAACACCGCCGTCCCGTCCCTGTCGCCGAAGCCCTCGAGAGCCGTCGGCTCCTCGCCGCCACCCTCGACGCCCAGAGCGGCATCTTGAGCGTCACGGGCAACAACTCGGACAATCGCATCTTCTTCGAAGACGTGTCCGCCGCAGCGGATGGGGCGACGTCACGCTTTCTGATTCGCCAGCAGCAGGGTGGATCGCTCGAAGAAGTCTTCGGCCCCTACGACGCAGCCGACATCCGGCTCGTCGACATCGCCACCGCGGCTGGCAACGACCTCATCGTCGTCGGCAACAAAGCCCGCGTCGCCGTCCAGGTCAACAGCGGTGCCGGCAGCGACTCGATCAGCGGCGGCCTCCTCGCCGACACGCTGTTCGGCGGTAACGGCGACGATTACCTCTTCGGAGGAGGAGGCAATGACCTTCTCACAGGCGGCAGCGGTGCAGACACTCTGTTCGGCGGATCGGGAGATCGTGACACCGTCGACTACTCCGGCAACACCCAGTTCCAGCCCGTCACCGTCAGCATCGACCTCGTCGCCAATGACGGCGGCTCTGGAGAGAACGACTTCGTCGGCATCGATATCGAGCAGGTCGTCGGCGGAGCAGCTTCCGACAACATCAGCGCGGCTGATCGCCCGGTGCTGGACGTTCAAGACGGCGTTGGCGTGGTTCGGCCTCGGGTCATTCTGTTTGGCGGGCCCGGCAACGACACGCTGACAGGTGCCGATGTCGATCAGACCACCGTCGATGACGCCGCGGCGTCGGCGGGGGTGCTCCCGCCGACTGTCGGGCCGACGCAAGACATCTTGATCGGTGACGGCGGGCAGGATCTTCTCATCGGCGGCCGGGGCAACGACGTGCTCCTCGACAACGACGCCGAACCCGATCAACTCACCGGCGGAATCGGTACCGACACGCTCGTCGGCGACGACAATGACCAGCTCCTGGCAGGCGAGCTGCTTCTTGCCCCGGGCCAGACCAGCGTCCTCACGTCCTCCGACGATGGCGACCGGAGCGAACTGGACGAGAACAACACGTTGATCGTCACAGGAACGGAAGGGCCCGACCGGATCCTGCTGACCGTCGTCACACGTGATGTCGGCGGCGACAGGCCGGTGAACTTCCTGCAGGTCGCGGTGAGGCCTCTGGACGGGACCCCGACGCAGCTGGAGTACCCGCTCGAGCCCGGTGCCGGCGGTCCGGACGAACGGCCCACCGGCTTCTCCATCAGTGGCCTGGGCGGCGATGACCTGATTTACGTCGCGCCCACGCTCGTCGAATCGGAAAACCCGGACGACACGATCGTGTTCGAAGGGACCATCCGCGGCGGCGAGGGTGACGACACCATCTTCGGTGGCGACGGCAACGACGACATCGACGCCGGCACCGGCGACAACTTCCTCTTCGGCGGCTTCGGCGACGACACGCTCAAGGCCGGGTTCGGCAGCGACTACCTCTCGGGCGGCTTCGGCTTTGATCGCGTCGACTATTCCGACCGCAGCGCCCTCGAGGCCATCCGCGTCGGCTTGGGCACGCTGTTCGACGACGGCATCTACTCGAGCGAAAACGACAACGTCCGCGACGACATCGAAGACGTCGTCGCGACGGCAGGTCGACGACCAGATCTCCACACAAGGCAACTCGGCCGTCCAGCTCTTCGGTCTCGGCGGCGATGACACGCTCCTGGGGTCGAACGCAGGCGACACGCTTCGTCGGCGGTGCAGGCAACGACTCCCTCTTCGGCTTCGGTGGCGACGACTTCTTCATCGCCCTCGACGGCGAGCGTGACGAGCTATTTGGAGCCAGCGGCAATGACGATGGCAGCTTCGATTCCATCGATGCCGTCGACTTCGGCAGCGACGGTTGAAGTCGAGCCGGCCATCGGTTCCGAGGCAGAGGTATCCATGTCGCGGATAAGGCAGACGTTGCCTTACCGGACGATCTTTGCCAAGATAATCGTCATGAGCCGCCCGACCCGCACCCGCGCCCTTCAGAACGCAGTCCGTCCCGTCATTGCCGCAGAGCCGCTCGAGCAGCGTCGCCTCCTTGCTGTGACTTTCAACAGTGACACCGGGGTTCTTACGGTTAACACGGGTGCCGACGCAGACATCATTCAGTTCGAAACCCAGGGCGACGATGGCGGCGTGACCGGGTTCCGCATTATCGAGAGCGTCGCCGGCGCGGCCCTGAACGGTACGGACAAGCAGGACTTCATCGACTACATCAACGCCGGCACCGGTGAGACGGCCAGCGACTTCTTCCCGGTACCGGACCAGGGCGAGGCACCGGCGGCGGGGGATGTGCGGCGTGTCGTCGTCACCACCAACATCGGTGACGACCTGATCATCGCCGGCAACACGCTGACGGTTCCGATCGACGTCAACAGCGGCTCGGGCAACGACACCATCAGCGGCGGGCCTCGTGCCGACACCATCATCGCCGAAGACGGCGACGACTCGATCTTCGGCGGTGGCGGCGGCGACGTCATGACCGGCGGCGACGGCGACGACATCTTCGTCGGCGGCGAAGGCAGTGACACGGTCGACTACCGCACCCGGACCACCGGCGTCAACGTCACCATCGACGGCCTCGCCAACGACGGCGACCTGGCCGCGGGTGAGAACGACCTGGTCAGCACCGATATCGAGACGGTCGTCGGTGGCACGGTGGGTGACGTGCTCCAAGGCGGGAATACCGGGGCTCGGATCATCCTGATCGGCAGGCGGCGGTGACGACACGCATCGAAGGCGGCAACGCCGACGACATCCTCATCGGTGGTCCGGGCAACGACACCATCTCCGGCAACGCCGGCCGAGACCTGATCATCGCCAACGACGGCGAGGCCGACACGCTCAACGCGGACGATCGCGACGACGGTGAGAACGGCTTTGGCGAGGCGGGCGAGGATCTGGTCCTTGCTGACTTCACCAGCGGCACCGTGACCGATACCTTCTCCGGCACCACGCTGGAAGGCCTAACGGACGCGCGGCTTGACCGGGGACTCCCCCTCGTCGGAACTCATCGAGCAAGGTGACGCCGACATCGACCGCAGCACCATCCGCCTGACCGGCACCGAAGGCGACGACCGCATCGAGGTCTTCGGCTACGAAGACGGCCGGGTCTACGCGACGATCCGCTCATCCGACGGCAGCGAGACGACCGGCATCGTGTCGATGAACCTCGACGACGTCGGTGCCGTGGTCGCCGTGGGCCTTGGCGGCGACGACCGCATCATCGCCGTCGGCCTCGGCGACATCCCGGTCGTCTTCGACGGTGGCGAGGGCAACGACACGATCATCGGCTCGGGTGGCGATGACACGCTCCTGGGCGGATCGTCCGGCACGCCGGAAGACCGCCGCACCGGCGGCGACGACATCATCCTCGGCTCCGGCGGCAACGACGACTTCCTGCCCGGCTTCGGTGCCGACTACGTCGCCGGCGGACTCGGCGTGGATCGGATCAGCTACTCGACCCGCGGTGAGCCGGTCGTCGTAGGCCTGGGCCTGCTGGCCGACGACGGCTTGGCCGAAGAGGGTGACAACGTCCAAACGGACGTTGAAATCGTCATCGGTGGCTCGGGCAATGACGTGCTGTCGACGATCAGCGGCGCCGACGTCCGCCTCTTCGGCGGCCCGGGCAACGACACGCTCACGGGCGGTAGTGGCGATGACATCTTCTCCGGTGACGCCGGAAACGACAGCCTCATCGGCCTCGGCGGCGACGACTCGTTCTTCGCCGACGACGACGAAGCCGACACCCTGCTCGGCGGCTCCGGCGACGACACCGCCCAGCGGGACGCCTCCGACACCCTCGACTCGATCGAGAACTGATCCGACCTGAAGAGGTTGACGACCGACCCGACTCGCCGGCAGCTTGATTTCAAGCTGCCGGCGTCGTCTTCGCTCTTCGCCCAGCTCGAACGCGTCATGAACCGCCTGAAGCGACCTCGGCCCGTCGCCGTGGCCCACGATGCACGAGATCTTGATCTCGCTGGTCGTGATGTTCTCGATGTTCACCTTTGCCTCGGCCAAGGCATCGAACATGCGCCTCGCCACGCCCGTGTGACTTCGCATACCAACGCCCACGACGCTGACCTTCGCCAGGCCTTCCTGGTAGCGGACGGTCGGGGTGTGGGAGTCGTCGCCGAGCTTCTGGATGAGGGCATCGACGACGGGACGGATATCCTGCAGGTCGCCGTCCTCGACGGTGAAGCTGATGTTGGCCGTCTTGTCGGTGAAGACGTTCTGGATGATGTCGTCGACGATGATATTCGCCGCCGCGATCTCGCGAAACAGCTCCGCCGCCATGCCCGGGCGGTCGGGCACGTTGGCGAGTGTCACGCGAACGAGGTTGCGCTTTAAAGCGGCACCGCTGACAAGGATATCTTCCATTTCCGGTGTCTCCTTCACGACCATGGTGCCGACCGCATCGCTATGCGCGTTTCGAACGTGAATCGGCACGTCGTACTTTTTGGCAAATTCGACTGCCCGTGTCTGCAGCACGCCCGCACCGAGGCCGCTGAGCTCGAGCATCTCGTCGTAGGTGATGCGGTCGATCTTCCGGGCGTTCGGCACGATCCGCGGGTCGGCGGTGTAGACACCGTCGACGTCGGTGTAGTTCTCGCACACAGTCGCCTTCAGCACGGCCCCCAATGCAACGAGCGTCGCGTTGCTACCCCCACGGCCGAGCGTGGTCGTCTCGCCGCCCGGCCCGATGCCTTGGAAGCCCGCGACGACGACGATTCGTCCGGCGGCGAGCTGCTCCTTGATCTTGCCGGTGTCGATCGCCTTGATACGCGCATTGGTGAAGGCGTCGTCGGTCTGCAGGTTGATCTGCGGCCCCGTGAAGCTCGTCGCATCGACACCCTGTGCGTAGCAGCTCATCGCAAAGAGGGCGCGCGGTGACGATCTCGCCGGTCGCATAGAAGCTGATCCATCTCCCGCTTCGGCGGCCGATCGCCGGAGATGCTTGCGGCAAGATGCTCGAGCTGATCCGTCGTCTTGCCCATCGCACTGACGACGACCACGACTTGGTCGCCTGCACGATGAGCTGCAATGGCACGGGCGGCGCATCGAGTGATGCGATGAGCGTCGGCGACGCTGGTTCCGCCGAATTTCTGGACGATCAGAGCCATCGGGCCCGCACACTATGCGGCGGCCGGGGCTTCGCTAAAGCCCCATCGCCTTAAGGTTCTTCAGGCTCGTCTCGAGCGAGTCGAACGGGTCGCGGTAGCACGTGTCCTGCTCGACGCAGAGCGTCTGGACACCCGCTTCGCCGGCGGCTTCCAGGATGCCAGGCCAATCGAGGTTGCCGACGCCGATTTCGGCCATGTACTGCTCGCGACCTGGCGAGACGGCGAGGTCCTTGATGTGAATCAACGGCACGCGACCCTTGAGCTTCCGCAACCAAGCGGCCGGACACCCGCCGGCGTGGGCGACCCAGTAGGTGTCGATCTCGAACCAGGCCTCCGGGTCGAGCTTGTCGACGAGCAGATCCATCGCGGTCTCGCTTTCGAAGTCGTCCTTCCCGCCGAGTTTGCCCCACTCGTGGGAGTGGTTGTGGTAGCCGAGCTTCAGGCCGTGCTTCTTGAGGTTCTGAACGCCTTCGTTGAACTTCTGGATCCACGCGAGCCACTTCTCCTGGTTGAAGTCGCCGTCACCTGGAAAGAACCCGCCGACGGCGGTGAGGTCGGTCCCGAGCGTCTTCATCTCGGTCGCCAGCCCGTCCGGATCCGTCCAAGGCCGATCCGCCGGGCGAACGTGCGTCGCGACGCACTTCATCTTGGCGTCATCCAAGATCTGGCGTACGACCGTCGCGTCGTCCAACCACACCGCACTGACCTGCGCGGCCGACCACCCCATATCGGCCAGCCGCTTCGCCGTGGCGGCAAGGTCCTCTGCCGTCTTGGCGTGATCACGAAGGGTGTACAGCTGGACGGCAAGGTCGAAGGTCGGCATGCCGGCCACGCTAAAGCCGCTCTTGTCTCACCGCAACGTTCGCCCGCCCGACGAAGTCGGCGTCATCGAAGCCGCGGGTCGGGTCGGCGCCGAAGCGGCTCCGGAGGATGCCGAAGTCGGCCAGGTCGACCGAGCCGTCGCCATCGGCGTCGCCGGCGAGTCGTCCGCCGGTCGGATCGGTGACGTTGATGCCGGTCGCGTCGAAGTAGAGGTTGTCGAAGTCGAGCAGGGCGTCGGGCTGCTGGTCGGTCACCATGAAGACGAGGCTCTCGAGCGAGCCGTCGCCGTTGAAGACGTAGTCGAGCGCGTCGCCACCTTCCCCGTGGAGTTCCAGCCGGGTGACCGCCCGCGAGTCGCCGAAGCTCTGGAGATGGGCGGTGTAGGTGTCGGCGAGATCGTCGACGGTGATCTAAAGGCTGTACCAGGCCCCTTCGACGAGGGATCCGAAGTCGTCCTCGAAGCTCGAGCCGCCGGCGGGGCCGTCCTTGACCTCGGAATGGTCACCGCGGACGCGTGTCGCCGGGCCGACCCATCCGAGGGTCTCTTCGGCCGGGTATTCACTCGTGCCGACGACGGTGCCGTTGGTGCTCAGCGTCGACGCCGCAGCCCGAACAGACCCGCCGCCATCAAGGCGACGGTCGGCTCCGGCACGATGGTCGCGTACCACGCGTCCAGAGCCGCAACGTCGGCCGAGCTGCCGAAGTTGGCTCGGAGGATGCCGAAGTTGGCGAGGTCGAGCTGACGCTCTTCGATTGCAGTCGCTTAACACTTCAATCGGGTTGGACAGATTCAGCGTGATCCGCAAGACCCTGGGTTTGCTAGATCGGGAGGGCTACATCCGGCAGTTGATTCTCCCGAGAACGGGATCGGACTGTTCGATACCTGAGAGCAAGAGGAACGGGCAACGATCGACGAGGAGTCTCCGCAGCGATTCGCCTGCGCTTCTAAACGGGTTGACGGTCGCAGATCGCTCACCAGCTGATAATCAGCGTTGAATCTGATGCAAAATCTGCCATAGTGGCAGCATGAGATCGATAGACAGCGTTCAGAAGCGGTTGCAGCATGAAAGTTCACAAGAAGTGCGCCTGCGACGGCTGCGGTCTGCTACGGGAGTAGCAGCAGTCGCATTGTCCGGAACAGCTGCATTCGCCACCCCGAGCCTGACTGCGTTAGGCGGGCTCGATCCAGCAAATCCTGATACAGAGCCCTTCGCTGTCAGCGCTGATGGCTCTGTTGTAGTTGGTCAGAGTCGGTCATCGGATGGGACGAGAGCGTTCAAATGGACGCGGGACGATGGGATGGTGCAGATAGGAGAGGTGTTCGGCGGGTTCAATTTTAGCGCTGCGTACGGGATCAGCAGCAACGGAAAGGTGATCGTCGGCGAGACTGGCTCTGGCGTGGGAACCGAGGCGTTTCGCTGGAGTGAGTCTTCTGGAATACAAAGGCTCGGCTACTTGCCGAATGGGTCGCTTCGAAGTGTCGCCAATGATGTAAGCGGTGACGGTTCTGTCATCGTCGGGGGAAGTGACAACGCCGAACCTGGTATTCTCAATGGGTTAGAAGCTTGGCGGTGGACACAGGCGGGTGGCATGCAGAGCATTGGTTCCGTCTCCGCCAACCCCGCCTTCAGTGTCGCTACGAGCGTCAGCGGTGATGGCATGGTCATCGTCGGTGCTGATCGCCCCAAATCGTTCAACAGTTCACTTCCGACGTTCGCGTTCCGATGGACCGAAGATAACGGGATGCTACCGCTCAACGTGTCCATGCCCGATCTTGCTGGAGCAGCATCGGCCGTCAGTGAAGATGGCACTACGGTGGTCGGAACGACACCGACGTCCCTCGTGACGAGCTACGCCTACAAATGGACAGCAGACGAAGGACTCGTGTTCCTGACCGAGGGACCCTCATCCGTCGCGAGCGGTGTCAGTTCCGATGGAACGGTCATCGTCGGTACGACTTTTGCGCCGGGTGTCCCGAGGACTGAACGTGGCTTTGTATGGACAGCCGAGACCGGCGCGATGCGGCTAGATCGAATCCTGTCAGATGCCGGCGTCGATTATGCCGCGGATGGTTGGACAAGTAATTGGACGCTCGACGGAGTCAGTGACGACGGGAAGACGATCATCGGTCGCGGGATCCGCGATGGTGGGGTGGAAGCTTTCGTGGCGGTCATTCCGGAACCGGGCGTAGCAACAGCCACGTTGCTTTCTGCAGGGTTGCTCATGGTGAGGCGACGCAGAACATAATTAGACCATGAGCTGTCGGTACTGTCGTGTGCGGCCAGCAGAAAAGCCCAGGCGTCGCAAGCGACGCCTGGGCTGATTTGGGTGATAACCAGGTGACTACTTCAGCGCCGCATGGGCCGCGGCGAGGCGGGCGATGGGGACGCGGAAGGGGGAGCAAGAGACGTAGTCGAGGCCGACCTCGTGGCAGAAGTGGACGCTCGACGGGTCGCCGCCGTGTTCGCCGCAGATGCCGAGCTTGATGCCCGGGTTCACGCTGCGGCCCTTCTCTACGGCGAGCTTCACCAGCTCACCGACGCCCGACCGGTCGAGCGACTGGAAGGGGTCTTCGGGAAGAATGCCCTTGTCGACGTACTCGCGAAGGAACACGCCCGCGTCGTCGCGGCTGAAGCCGAAGGTCATCTGCGTCAGGTCGTTCGTGCCGAAGCTGAAGAACTCGGCCTCGCCGGCGACTTCGTCGGCGGTGATGGCGGCGCGGGGCACCTCGATCATCGTGCCGACGAGGTACTTGACCTTTTTCTTCTTGTCCTTGAAGACCTGCTCGGCCTCGTCGTGCAGGTGCTCCTTGAGGTAGGTCAGCTCCTTCACGGTGCCGACGAGCGGGATCATGATCTCAGGAACGATGTTCCCGCCGACCTTGATCGCGGCCTCGAGGATCGCACGCACCTGCATGCGGAGCACCTCGGGGTACGTCACCGCCAAGCGGCAGCCACGGTGGCCGAGCATCGGGTTCTGCTCGTGAAGCGATTGGATGCGGGCCCGCACGTCGTCCGGGCGTGACGCCGATGTTCTTGGCGATCAGCTCGATCTCCTTGTACTGATCCTGGCCGGGCAGGAACTCGTGCAGCGGCGGGTCGAGCAGACGAATGGTGACGGGCAAGCCCTTCATCGCCTTGAACAGGCCGGCGAAGTCGCTCCGTTGGAACGGAAGGAGCTTCTTGAGCGCCTTTTCGCGGCCTTCGACGCTGTCGGTCAGGATCATCTCACGCATCGGGCCGATGCGCTCGGCCTCGAAGAACATGTGCTCCGTGCGGCACAGGCCGATGCCTTCGGCACCGAAATCGCGGGCCTTCTTGGCGTCGCCGGGGGTGTCGGCATTGGTGCGGATCTTCATGGTGCGGAACTTGTCCGCGAGGCTCATGAGCTTTTTGAAGTTGCGATCCGGCTCCGGGTCCTGCGTCGGGATTTCGCCTTCGAGCACGTCGCCGGTGGTGCCGTCGATGCTGAGCGAGTCGCCCGGGCCATACGTGGTGCCGTTGATCTTGGCGGTCTGCTTGGCGGCGTCGATGACGACGTCGCCGGCGCCACAGACGCAGGGCTTGCCCCAGCCGCGTGCGACGACGGCCGCGTGGCTCGTCTTGCCGCCCGTGCTGGTGAGGATGCCTTGAGCGGCGTGCATGCCGTCGACGTCTTCGGGGCTCGTCTCACGACGAACGAGGATGACGGCTTCGCCTGCTTCGGCGCGGGCCTTGGCGTCCTCGGCGGTGAAGGCGAGCTTGCCGACGGCCGCGCCGGGCGATGCGTTGAGGCCGCTGGTCAGAACGGTCGCGCTCTTGCGTGCGGCCGGCTGGAAGGCGGGGTGGAGCAGCTGATCGAGGTGGCCAGGCGTGACGAGCTTGACGGCCTGCTTCTCGTCGATCTTCTTTTCCTTGAGCAGGTCGGTCGCGATCTTCAAGGCGGCCCGGCCGGTCCGCTTGCCGTTGCGCGTCTGCAGCATGTAGAAGGTGCGCTGTTCGACGGTGAACTCGAAGTCCTGCATGTCGGCATAGCGCTCTTCGAGGCGCTGCCGAATGTCCATGAGCTGCTTGTACATCTGGGGCAGCTCCTTCTTCATCTCGACGAGGCCCTTGGGCGTGCGGATACCCGCGACCACGTCTTCGCCCTGGGCGTTGACGAGGTATTCGACGAGGAACTTGTTGTCGCCGCTGGAGGGGTCACGCGTGAAGCCGACGCCCGTCGCGCAGTCGTCGCCCATGTTGCCGAACACCATCGTCTGGCAGTTGACGGCGGTGCCGGCGTAGTGGCCCATGCCTTCGGCGCGGCGGTAGCTGATGGCCTTTGGGCTGTCCCAGCTCTTGAAGACCGCCTCGATGGCGAGCTCGAGCTGACCCATCGGGTCCTGCGGGAAGGCAAAGCCGGCGTGCTTCTTGAAGACCTTCTTGTACGTGTCGCACAACTCCTTGAGGTCGTCGGCCGTGAGGTCCGTGTCTTCCGCGACGCCGCGGTCGGCCTTCATGGCGCTGATGGCCTCTTCGAAGTACTCGTGGTGCACGCCGACGACGACGTCGCCGTACATGTTGATGAGCCGGCGGTAGCTGTCGTAGGCGAAGCGGTCGTTCGTCTTGGCCATGGCCTCGACGATCTCGTCGGTGAGGCCGAGGTTGAGGACGGTGTCCATCATGCCGGGCATCGACACGGCGGCGCCGGAGCGGACGGAGAGGAGCAGCGGCTTCTTGACGTCGCCGAACTTCTTCTTGGTGGCGCGCTCGGTCTTCTTGACGTTCTTCTCGACCTCGTCCATCAGGCCGGCCGGAAGCTTCTTGCCGCCGGCGTTGTAGTCGGCGCAGGTCTCGGTGGTGATGGTGAATCCGGGCGGGACGGGGAAGCCGCTGGTGGTCATGTCGGCGAGGTTGGCCCCCTTACCGCCGAGCAGGAGCTTGTCACCGCGGCCACCTTCGGTGCCGGTCGGGCCGAAGAAGTAGACACGCTTGCCGCTGATCTTGCGAGCGGTCGTCTTGGCGACTTTGACGAGTTTCTTCGCCTTCTTGACGGTTTTCTTGGCGGCCTTGGTGGCACGCTTCTTGGGAGACGCGGTGGCGGGCATGTGCTTTTGCTTCGTTTTCTTGAGAGAAAGCGGCCAGCTAGAACAGGGGCCGCGGTGGACGAGGTGGGGCCGAAATGTAGAAACGGGCGCGACTTGCGTCAATTTCTTTCGGGATTGCAGGCAAGTCTACACGTCATGACCGGCCACGCGTCGCCGACCAAACAAGCCACGGCAGCGCGACGAGACACCGGACGCCGACACTCACCACCGTCCCCAACACAACGCCGCCAATGCCCATGCCGAGCCGCACGAAAAGCAGGCTCAGCGCGACGTTGAGCAGACCGCCGAGCAGCACGACGACCGCGTACGCCTTGGCCCGCCCGACGGCGACGAGCGTTGCGCGTCCGACACCGGCCGCGGAGCCCAGGACGGTGTGGACGAGGATCAGCGGCAAGATCGCCCGAGTCGCCGGCAGGTCATCGCCGAGCCAGAGCGTGTAGACCCAAGGTGATAACGCCCAAGCCGGAATCGCGATCGCCATCGCCGCCCCCGCCGCCAGGAGCGAGCCCCGGAAGTACCCGCGCCACACGCCCGCCGGATCACCCGCCGCCGCCAGCCGCGCCGCCTTCGGCAGAACCACGGTCGCCACGGCCGACACGAGCACGAGGATCGCCGCGTCGACCTGAACCGCCGGCGCGTAGACGGCGGGGGCGAGTGGGTCGACGAGCCGGTTGAGGATGAAGTAGTCGATCGGGGCGTACAGGAAGTCCGCGGCCGACCCGAGCGTGACGAGGCCGCCGTAGGCGAGGAGACGGCGGGTGCTTTTCCAGTTGCGTGGCGGGCGGACGGCCTTCGTAAGACCGACCCGGTGGTAAGCCGACGAACTCGCAGGCCAACCTGGTTCGGAAGGTGTAGGCGACACAACCACTGAGGAAGTAGGTCCCGCCGATGTACGCGATCGTCATGTCCTGCCACCCGCCGACCAGGGGCAATATCAAAAGTCCGATCCAGACCAGATCTGCGAAAGCGGCGGAACATTGATCTTTGGCCACCCGGTCCATCGCCTGAGAAGCACCGCCTGCAACGTCGGCCGCCAGGCGCAACAGCAGGCCGACGCCTAGCCAAACGATGAGCATGCCGATGTCGTTTACATCACCCGCGTCCCGCGGCACCTCATGCAGCCACGGAAACAGATTGACGTAGAGAAGCGAAGCGATGACGGCGATCAGGCCAAGCGGGACGAGCAGATCCATCGCTGCCCGCAGCGAGGCGGCCGGGCTCTCCGGGTGCTTCGGCGGAAGACGCGTCTCGCCCGATGGCAGCGAAGAACCGACGTCGCCATCGGCATTTGCGAACGTCGACACTGCTTCGGCTTGGTGACCCACAGGCAGCCGCGGGCTTACAGCCCGCTGGGAGCTGGCGATTGGGAAGTTGTCTTTCTTCCAACGCTCCCTGCGGGCTGTAAGCCCGCGGCTCTCGGGCGTCGAACCTTCACCATCGACCGCGGCATCGTGATCAGCGTTCAGCCGCGGGCTTACAGCCCGCTGGGAGCTGGCAGTTGGTAAGTGGTCTTCTCCCGAACGCTCCCTGCGGGCTGTAAGCCCGCGGCTTCGGCGCGTCGAACCTTCACCATCGACCGCGGCATCGTGATTAGCGTTCAGCCGCGGGCTTACAGCCCGCTGGGAGCTGGCGATTGGGAAGTAGTCTTCTTCCCAACACTCCCTGCGGGCTGTAAGCCCGCGGCTCTCGTCGACATCATCCGCGTCGGGGACGCGCTCTGCCTCCGCGACGAGCTTCGTGAGTGCCGGACCCAAGCCGAAGGTTGTGTAGTTCAACAACCCCAGCGTCGCCCGCGTCATCGCCAGGACCGCAAGGCCGCCTCGCCGAGTTGGCGATAGACCACCGCCGCGGCGACGGCCCAGCTGAGGACCTTCATCCCCGTCGCCGACGACGCAGCCAACAGGTCCAGACGCGACGACGCCTTCAGCACCCGCACACCGTAACGACGAATTGACCCGTCGGCACGAATGACCGACGCAGCCCGCACAAACGCGGCATCCCCAGACGAAGCGTCACCTGTTAAGCTGTTGCTTCAGTTGGTTTGCATCCAGCATGCCTTATGCTTCACAGCCTTCGACCGACGCAGCAGCCTGAATCGGGTCCCCATCGGAGGCCCGTCACCTCATGATGTCCCCATGGTACCCGCACAACCCGCGCATCACCCCGCAGCGACGGCAGGCTGTCGCGGCGATGGCGGTACGGCGTCCGCTGGTGAGCGTGGTCATGCCGGTCCGCAACGGTGAGACATATATCGAGTCGGCAGCGCGGTCCGTTCTGGAGCAGCAGGGCGTGGATCTGGAACTCGTCGTGATCGACGACGGCTCCTCCGACAACACGCGGGAGCGACTCGAGAAGTTGAACGACCCTCGCATCCGCATTATCGATGGCCCCGAACAAGGCGTCGCGGCCGCGATGAACGCCGGCATCGCCGAAGCCCGCGGCCTCTACTTCGCCCGCTGCGACGGCGACGACCTGTACGAGTCGGCCCGACTTTGGCGGCAAGTTCGCTACCTGGAGACGAACGGTTGTTTCGGTGCCGTGTGCGGCCGGTTCCAGATGATCGACGCCCGCAGCCGAATCGTGCACGAGCCGCAGGGTGCCGGCCTACGAGACCACGAGATCACCCGGTCGTTGCGGCAGGGCATCGTCGACGTCCATTTTTGCACCTACCTCGCCCGCACCGAGCACGTCCGGGCCACAGGCGGATTCCGCAGCTTCTTCAAGACGGGCAGCGACATCGACTTCCAGCTGCTGCTCTGCGAGCAGACACGCGTCGCCTACGACCCGCACATCGTCTACCGCTACCGCCTGCACGACGACTCCATCACGCACCGCCATGCACCGGCCTTCCAAATGGCCAACGAGCGGCTGGGGCGGGCGCTCGAGCAGCAGCGCCGCGAGCGCGGCCAGGACGATCTGCAACTCGAAAGGCCGATCGACAAGCCGACTCCGACGTACATTGAAGGGCCGACTGCCAGCGAGCAGGCGTGGCAATGCCGGTGGGGCGAGGTGTGGCGTGAACACACCGACGGCTTCCGACTCCGCGCCGCCCGCCTCGGCCTGGAGACGGCGATGCAGCGGCCGATGCGACGTGAGTCGTGGAAGCGGCTGGCGGTCCTGCTGGTCAAGACGGGTTTGTCCCGTTCCCCGGTCCAGATGGTCGGCCAGGTCTCTGCCGAGCTGCGACAACTGCAGCGTCAGGTGGCGTTGCGGATCAGGCAGAAGCAGCGAAACGTCGTGCTCGGTCGTGGCACGCTGCCGAGCACGCTGCCGAGCACGCGGGCGGGCACCCGGCGTATCAGCGGCATCGGCACGCCGTTTCGGATGGAGGCGAGCGATCGCCAGACGATTGCGGCGGAATAGGCTGCTGACCCTCTCGCCGACGATCCAGCCTTGCCGTTGACTTCCTCCGCCGCCACGCAACCCGACGATGCTGCGCCGCCCGCCGCGGCGACCATGCGGACGTACGTCCGCCCACGCCGCGGGTGGCAGGCGATCGACGTCGCTGAACTGTGGCGGGCATCGCGACCTGCTCTGGATGTTCGCGTGCGGGACGTCAAGGTCCGCTACAAGCAGACGTTCTTCGGCTACGCCTGGGCGCGTGGTCGTGCCGATCGTGCAGGTCGTCGTCTTCACGTTCATCTTCGGCAACGTGCTGGGCGTCAGCGACAAGGTGAGCGAGGAGTACGGCCGCGGCACTGCCGTACGCGCTCTTCGTTCTCACCGGGCAGATCGTCTGGAACTTCTTCAAGGCCGGCATCGACGGCTCGGGCGAACGCCTGCTCAGCAACGCGGGCATTATTCGCAAGATCTACGTGCCGCGGCTGGTCCTTCCGATAGCGGCGATGGCCAAGCCGGCCGTCGACGCGGGCGGTCGTCTTCGTGCCTCATGGTGGCGTTGACGATCTGGTTCGCGGCGGACGAGTCGTACGACGTCCACATGACGCCGATGATCGTTCTGTCGCCGGTGCTCCTGCTCGCCGGTGCGGCCATTCCGGCCCTTGCGATCGGGCTCTTCGCCGCGTCGCTGACGGTGAACTATCGCGACCTCGCAGCACGTGCTGCCGTTCGCGTTCAGCATCCTGTTCTACCTGACGCCGGTCATTCTGCCCGTGCGAGCTTCTGCCCGACGATTGGCAGTGGCTGTTGCTGCTGAATCCCGCGACGGGTTTCGTGCAAAGTCACCGTGCTGCCGTCATGGGCCTGCCGTTGCAGTGGGGCGAGCTGCTGCTGTCGCTGGGCTTCTCCGTCGCCCTGCTCGTTGCAGGCCTGTTCTACTTCACCCGCGTCGAGCGGCAATTCGCCGACGTGTCGTAGCTGGTTTCCCATGAGTGACGTCACGATCTGCGTCGACAACCTCGGCAAGCACTACCGACTCGGCTCCGGTCCTGCCGGCCGCGGCGACTTCCGCGAGGCCGTCGGCGGCATGCTGCGTCGCTTGAGGCAACGCCCGACCGACGACGACGGTGCCCGCGACCTGTGGGCGCTGCGCGACGTCAGCTTCGAGGTCCGACGTGGCGAAACCGTCGGCCTCATCGGACACAACGGTGCCGGCAAGAGCACGCTGCTCAAGATCCTCAGCCGCATCACCGACCCGACGGAGGGCCACGCCTGGTTCGACGGGCGGGTCGGCTCGTTGTTGGAGGTCGGCACCGGCTTCCACCCGGAGCTGACGGGACGCGAGAACGTCTACCTCAACGGGGCGATCCTCGGCATGAATCGCAACGAGGTGAAGCGACGCTTCGACGAGATCGTCGAGTTCAGCGAGATCGGACGATTCCTCGACACGCCCGTCAAGCGGTACAGCAGTGGCATGTACGTGCGACTCGCCTTCGCCGTCGCGGCCCACCTGGAGCCGGAAGTGCTCATCGTCGATGAGGTGCTTGCGGTGGGCGACGCCCAGTTCCAGAGCAAGTGCATGGGCAAGATGCGCGACGTCGCCGACGCAGGGCGGACGATTCTCTTCGTCAGCCACAACATGGCGAGCATCCAGCAGCTGTGCGATCGGGCCGTCGTGCTGCAGAACGGCCGGAAGATCGGCGAGGGTGATCCGGATGATGCTATCAAGCTCTACCTGAAGGCCAACACGCAGGCGGTTGCGAAGGATCTTGCCAAACGTGAGGATCGAGCAGGCCGCGGCGACACGCGGTTCGTGCAGGCGATCGGTTCACACCGATCGGCCACGAGGACGCCCTCGACCTCCTCGTCCACGGCGGCACCGCCCGTTTCACCTTCGGCTTCGAGAAGAGCGTCCCGGCGATGGCGTGCAAGTTCACCGTCTGGGACCACCGCCGCAACGCCGTCTGCCGCTTCACGAGCCGGGCGGTGGCAGATCATCGACGAGCGCAACGAACCGGGCGACCGCACGTTCGTCTGCGACGTCGCCGATCTTCCGCTCTCGCCCGGCGAGTACCACGTCACGGCATCGCTCTTCAGCGGGCCGGTGCTGGAGGACCGGGTCCGGTCGATCCTGACGTTCCGCGTCGAGTTCGGACGGCAGGACGGGCGAGCCTTTGATGCAGACCAGAAGGACGTGACCTTCGTCCCGCCGCACCGCTGGATCGTCCCGCCGGACGCGGCCTGAGCGTCACCGTGTCAGCGACAGCAGCATCTGCTCGTATGCCGCCTCGCTCGCCTCGGCTGAAAAGCCCGCAGCCACGCGGCGAGCCTCGGCCGACATCTCGAAACGGTTCGCCGACAACATCTGCCGCAAACCGTCGGCAAGCAATGCAACATCGTCGGGCTCGACGAGAATGCCCGCGCCGTCAACGACCGCCGGCACGCCACCAACGCGCGTCGCGACACAGGGCAAGCCGGCGGCCATGGCTTCGAGGAGGGCCAGCGGCAAACCTTCGCTTCGTGAGGAGAGCGCGAAGGCTGTTGCAGTCGACATGATCTGGCGAATCTCAACCGGTCCGAGGCGACCGGGAAAGTCGACGTCAACTTCAAGGTCGGCAGCGAGTGTGGCAAGGGCTTCTCGCTCGAGGCCGTCACCGATGATCGTCAACCGAGCTTCAGGCACCATCGCCGCGGCACGGATGAGCAGGTCGAAACCTTTGACCTCGTGCAGCCGACCGACAGCGACGAAGGTTCGCCCGTCGTCGGCCCGTTCGGCCTGCTTCCAGAAGTCGACGTCGATGCCGTTCGGGATGAGTTGGACGTGGTCCGGGTCGAGCCCGTGCTGTTCGACCAGCACGTCGACCAGCGCCGGCGTCACGGCGGAGACGGCGTCGGCGGCATGAAGTCGGTCCGTCAGGTCTGCCGCATCAGAAGCACTGGATCGCAGCAGGTCGCTGCCGTGACAAGTGACCGCCACGCTGTAGCCGAGGTGCTTTCGCCAAGCGAGCAACGTGTCGGTTTCGATGCTGGCGAAGTGCACGTGGACCACAGCCGGCGAGAAGCCAGCGATCTGCTTCCGGGCTTGCCGCAGGGCCCTCTTTCGCCGAATTCGCTGACGCAAGGAGCCGCCTGGCCGCTGCAGGAAGAGGGCGCTGTCGCCGACCGCAAAATGCAATCGAACCTCGTGCCCCTTCCGATTCAGAGCATCGCTGAGCCGATGCACGACCGCCTGCACGCCGCCCGCTTCGCCGGGGTAGGCGACGGTGAAGAGCAGCACTTTCATGCGAGGTGGCTCCCGTGCAGGAGTGCTCTGCGGAGGGCCCCCAGCGTCAGCCGCGACGGCGCTGCGCTTGCCGCCGCAAGGACGTACCGGCGTGCCTGAACCGGATCCGGCTCCGGCGGTAGCATCGCCCGGCGGGCCGACTCCAGCAGGAACCGGCCGGTCAGACTTCGCTCTCGAATAGCACGGCGGTGCTTGGCGAAGATCATCGCTCTGGCCGCGAGATTCTTCTGCTTGCCCGCGGAGCGGCGGTCGACGCTCTCCTCGTCGTGATACGTCGCCAGAACGTCAGGCAGACTGTCGACGTGCATCGAGCGGGCGATGCGAATCCAGTACTCCCAATCTTCCGCGGCCGGCAGCGACGGGTCGAAAAAGCCGGCACTGGCGATCGCGCTGCGACGCATCATCAGCGTCGAGGACGCACCGGACAGCACGTTGTCGACCAGCAGGTCGTTGTAAAGATCGCCACGCTGCGTCGGCTGCCAGACATCGACGCGGCCGTCCGACTTGACCGTCTCGAAGCCGCTGATGGCCAGGCCTACATCGTCGTCGAGTGTCTCAAAGTGGTCGATCTGCCGCTGGAGCTTGGGCGCGTGCCACGCATCGTCGGAATCGAGGAAAGCGATGAATCGGCCGCGGGCTTCGCGTAAGCCACGGTTGCGGGCGTGTGCCACCCCAGCGTTGTCGGGCTGTCGGAGGTGACGCAGTCGCGGGTCGCTCATCGACGCCAGCACGTCCGCCGTGTCGTCGGTCGAGCCGTCATCGATGACCAGCAACTCGAAGTCTTCGAAGGTCTGGTTCAAGACGCTGCGGATTGAACGCGGCAAGAGCCGGGCGCGGTTGAACGTCGGCACGATCACGCTCACCCTCGGCCGATCGATACGGCCGGCGGTTGGCCCGCGGGCGGGTAGCTGCTTTGCGAACGTAAGCCCGTGTTCGTGACCGTCGGCGACGTCGTTGCCAAACGTGGGCTTCGGCCAGGTGTGGCGACGAAGGCGGAACCGCGGCCTGAGGCGGGCGGCCGAATCGAAGATTGCCTTGCGGAGTGCCGGATCCGCTTCTGCATCTCCGGCGAGTTGGAAGAGCGCCTGCCGCAGCGCGTCGCGATGTGCGTCCAGATTGCCTCGATCATCGAGCCAGTCGGCGATCTTGCGCAAGACGCGCAGCCGATCGGACAGGCCGACGTGGTTCGTGCGGGTCCCGCTGAGCGAGTTACGGACCCGTCGATAGAACGCCGAGCCGCGATCGGCTTCGGCAAGCGGCAGGCCGAGCACCAGCGCACGCATCATCAGGTCGCCGTCGTCATTGGGACGAGCCCGTTCATCCCAGCGGCCGGCGGCACGGAGGGCATCTGCCGACCAAAGCACCGAGCACGGGGGGCCGTACCAGCCGGTCAGCCAGGCATCCAGCGGCGACTCGCCTGGCCGACGTATACGAGACGTCGACGGGCGCGATTGCCACACGCCGTCAACCTCCTCGAGCCGGCACCACGGCCCGATCGCGACGCCGCCAGCCGGCAGCACGTCAGAAAGTGCTTGGAGCGTGTCCGGACCCAGCAGATCGTCGGCGTCGAGGAACAGCACGGCATCGACGTCGTCCGTCTCAGCGGCAAGCAGGCCTAGGTTCCGCGTCTTGGAGGCGGCTCGCTCGTCGTGCGCCAAGAGGCGTACCAGCTCGGGAGCCGCAGCCGCGCAGCGTGAGGCGACGTCTCTGCTCGCATCGGTCGAGCTGTCGTCGACCACGACGATCCGCGACGGCGTGAGCGACTGCGCGACTGCCGAGCCGATTGCCTGGGCGAGATAGGCCTCGGCATTGTGGCATGGGATAACCACCGCGATCTTCACGTCACCTCCCGCCAATGCGACAAGTCCCACCCTGTCAGCGATTCGAGCGCCTGCACATCACTTTCGAGCATGTGCACGATCGCCTCTTGCATCGCGTTCGAGAGACGCGGCTTCGTCGCAACCCGTTCTGCAAGAGCGGCCGACTCCTTCGAGCCGAGCCGACGTTCGAGTAACGGTGCCACCTTCCGCAGGACGCGTCTGGCGACGCCGGGTCGATCACCGCGGTGGTGACGGACCTGGCCGACGGAGCGGTTGGTGTGGATAGCTTCCGCCTCTGGAAGCGCATCAGGATCGAGCCGGAAGTGCTCGGCAAGGCGTCGCAGCGTCGTCGGCTGATCCGAGGTGGCGTTCTTGAAGTCGAGGAGCAGGACGGCGTCACGTCCGAAACGACGGACGAACGGCTCGATCTGCGCGTGGTATCGCGTGGCATCGAGGATCAGCGGGCTCTCTCGCACCTCGTCCTCGATCGACCGTTCCGTGTATCCGCGGGACAGGGCATGCAGGTAGGCGGAAACGACGCGATCGATCGGCCGGCGGACGACGTAGGCCAGGCGAAGGTCCGCGTTGTAGTTGTAGAGGTCGTCCCAGATCCTCAGGTTCCGGTGCGGGTAGAACGTGTAGCTCGTTGACGCTTCCAGGTAGGTCGCCTCCGGGCGCTGCTCGAACCGGGCGTGGTAGGCGGACAGGTCGCTCCGCCAATCGCGAGTGGTGCTGAAGAAATGCGGCTCCTTGTCGTCCGGCCCGACCGCCTGCGGGTGCCGAAGCAGGCCGGCGAAGAGGGACGTCGTCGCACACTTCTGAGCGCCCAGGATCATCCCGCCGACCTTCACAGCACCTCCGCCAGGCGATCCAGGACGTCGCGAACGGGCCGCTCGTCCACCTGCATGTCACGCTCCAGCGGGTGGGCCTTCAGATCGCCGGCCGAGTTGGCTCGGACGAGCCAGTAGCGATGCCCCAGTGCCGAAGCCAAGGCGTAGAAGTTCGGATTCGGGAAGCTCAGGTCTGCGATCTCGATGATGTCGCAGCCGGGCGGGCAGAGCATCATGTTCGTTAGGCCCGCACCGTGCGGACCGGCCAGCACGCCCGTCTGGCGCATCAGGTCCGCCTGCTCCTGCATCGTCAGTGCCTCCATCCGAACCCGCTCGAAGCCAGCCGCCTCGAAGATCGGCCAGACGGCGTCTTCGTTGACGAGCCTGCGACGCTTGGCTCCGAGACGGCTGATGAAGACGCGTCGCTCACCCTTGCCCGCAGAGGCCAGGCCGAGCGCGGCAGGCACCCGCCGGACCAGCTCCGGACGGAAGCGGTCGGTGTCGTAGAGGGTCAGACGCTTGACCCGCACAGGTCTGGCACCGTTGAGCGGCGAGAGCGACGACGCGTCGATGCCGACGAGGTTCAGGGCCTCGTCCATCGCCGTCGACCTCTGGGACGGCAGTAGAACCTGGTCGAGGCCGCCTCGCTCCTGAATGAGCAGCAGCTTCGGCAAGTGGGCCGTCAGCCAATGGGAGTGGTTGTCGTAGACGCGTTCGGCGACCCACGTGACGTCATCCATGTCGACAGGCGTTTGCCGAAGCACCTCTGCATGACGCGGGCGGAACCGCACCTCGCGAAGGTCCAGGCCGCGGCCGTCGTCGGTGATGACGGCCGGGTAGTAGTCGTCATCCTTCTCGGCATCGCGGTAAAAGGCGACTCGCGCCTCGGGCAGCGTCAGCCTGAAGGTGGCACGGCTGACACGTTCGGGGACGTCGCGGAACGAAAAGCCCCACCAGCCGCGGTCGTCAGGCAGGTCCTCGCGACGGTCGACGTTGGCCGGCAGCGGGTTGTCGTGAACCGACTCGGGGTCGATGACCTCCAAAGCGCCGCCGGCCTCTGGAAGACGAGTCAGCCGCTCGGCAACGGTCTCGCGTGTGCCCAGCGGCACGCCCCCGTTGCGCCGAGTCGCCATCCGGTCGCCGAATCCTTGGACTGGACCCCAGCTGCGAAGACGCCCCTCCAAACGCTCGCCGCCGACCACGACCATGCGTGCCGGCGCTGCCGATGGCACGCCCCGCCGCCGACTGGTGGAGCTTGTAGCCGCAGGACCGCATGGTGTCGCCGCAACGTGCTTCGATGATGCCCACGTCGATCGCGTCGAGCTGCGACCGCCATTTGTCGAGCGAATCGGCGGAGATCGGCTTGAGCGTTTTCTCGTGGTGGTCCTTTCGCCAGTCCTTCCAGCGGGCGTCCTTGATCTGGTCGGTCCCGGCAGCCATGGGCACGGCGTCGGGCGTTCGGCCCGAGATCATGGCCGCATCGAACTCCTCGCCGAGGAAGTCGCAGAGCGTGCGGACGGTCGGCTCCACGTTCGTGACGAGGTCCTCATAGGTGACGGTCAGCACACGCTCGTCGTCAGCGAGCGCGGGGCCGAGGGTGCCGTAAATGCTGCGCCCAGTCCCCGGCGTATCGGGCGACCTCTGCCCGCCTGCTGCCGACGAGGTAGCCCGTCGACAGTGACGCCCGCGACAGCCGCTCCGCCACCCAGGGACTCTTGAGCTGCGACGCCACGACCGCCCGCGGGTCGCGGCGGATGATGACGGCCCGGGCGTCGGGCCACCAGTCGAGCAGCGGGCGGGCGTAGTGGACGTGGCTGGGCGACTTCTCGCCGACGCGGGCCTTGCCGGCCTGCTCGAGATACGCGGCTAGGACCGCCTCGAACATGATCTTCAGCGTGATCGGCCCGTCTCCAGCGGCTTCGTCCATGAGACGGCGGCAGCGGTCGGCATCGACGTCCAGGTCGCGAAAGCGGGTCAGCGACCGGTACTTGGCCCAGAACGTGTTGACGTCGTAGATCTGGCCGGTCGTCAAGTCTCCAAAACGCGCGGCCTGCTTCATAAAGTGCGTCTCGGGCGTCACCGCGATCCGAGGATGCGCGCTCAGGAGCGAGCGGAGCAACGTCGTGCCCGATCGTCCCGCACCGAACACGAAGATGGGCGCTTCCTTCAGCAGGGCATGCATCCGTGTTGATCCTATGGCAGCAGGAGCGGCGCCTTGAGACCGTGTCGGCTTGTCGGGATCAGCTGAAACCTTCACGTCCTGATACCATGCCCGCCAGCGTCCAGCCCATCAAGTCGGAGAATCGCTACTCGTCGATAAAAGCCCACCAGACGCTGCGATCTCGCCTGGCGGTGGTCAGGACACGCCACGGCAACGGCATCGTCGGAGGCGGGTCAACGTCAGCACGGCGCTGCCGCTTGACGAACAGATTGCGGCGCTGCGGGTCGAGCTCGTCCGGCAACGCGCGGACGACGCGGCCGCCGTAGATGAGCAAGCCCGGCGGCACGAAGGCCTCGCCGTGCCACACTTCGGCATCAGGTGCCTGATCGCGAATGGCCGCGGCGATCGGCTTCAAGTCGGCCTTGCCCTCGCGGCTGGTGGAGTAGCCGGCGAGAAAGACGTTCGTCGCGAACAGAAACAGGAACACAGTCGCCGTCACGACGCGGGCGGGAACCAGCCACTTGTGCCCCCGGCCTTCGCCGTCGCCCTGGAACCGGAACCACAAGAGCCAGCACACGAGCCCAACCATCGCAAGGCCGGCCGCAAGCCACGGCGAGAGCCAGGGCGAAGGATCCGCATACTCGTCCCGCGGCAGGACACCCGTCGCGATCGGGATGCCGACGACGAAGACGAGCAGCAGAAGCCAGTGGGCACCGAGCGCGGCTCGCGTCGCACGCGGCCGTCGTAAGCGTCCTGCCGCGACTAGCCGAAGCGCCACGCCCGCCAAAACGGCCGCCGGTGGGATGAGCGGGAGCAGATACCGGTCCTTCCGATCACGGAACAGCGACATCACCACGATCGGCACAACGATCATCAGCAGCGCCCAGACGAGGCCCGGACCGCGAGCGCGGACAAACGTTCGGCCGCGCCGCAGCCATCGCGGCGGGTGTTGCATCAGTCGTCGCACCACTTCAGCCGCGGCAACGAGCAGGCCGAGTACGGTCAAGATGACCCAGGGTCCGGTCAGCAGCGGAAAGATCAGGTACGCCAGCGGGTCGCTCGACGGCACTGACTCGTCGGTGCGCGCCATCTCCGTCGTCCACGTCGCCCACGCGCTCGGCTCAATCGCCAGCACCACCGCGAACCACGGCAGGGCGATCGCAGCGAAAAGCAACGACCGCCAGCGCCGTCGGGCCGAGCCAACCAGACCGGCGGGCCGGCAACCTTGGTCGTCGCGCTGAAGCCTTACCCAAGCCCGCGACGGCCAAGGCGGGAAGAAGCGTCATCAGCAAACCGACCGGACCTTTAGCCAAGAAGGCCAGGCCCAGGGCCGCGCCCGCTGCCGGCAGGCCGAGCTTGTATTGCCCACGCAGGAACGCGTGGCCCAGCGCCACGTTCGCCGCGACGACCGCCGTCGCCAAGACCATGTCCGTCGTCAGCCGCGAGTACTGCTCGGCGAAGAAGAACGTCGACCCGCACGCCGCCATCGCCAACCACCCGGCCTCACGGTCGATCAGCACCCGGCCGAGTTCGAAGGTCAGGACGAGCGTCACCACACCCAAGAGCAACGCGACGCCACGGATGCGCATCGCGATCGACTCGAAGGCCGCGTCGTTGATCGGCCCGTCGGCCAGTTGCCGGGCCTCCGACGTCGGAACGACCGCCATTGCCAGCCACGTCGTCAGCGGCGGTTTCCTCAGTCGCGGCTCGCCGGCCATGGTCGGGACGAGCCGGCGCTCCCACGTGCCGTCCCGCTGCGTCTCCAACGCGGCCGCGACGACGAGTTGCTCGCTGCCGGTCGAAAACTCGACCCATCGCGTGGCGGGCCAGAGGCTGAGGCAGATGAGCGAGGCCAGCAGAAGGGCGACGCCGTAGGTGCGGACGGCGGACGTCCGTTCTGTCGGTTCCGCGTGCCGCATGGGACGTTCCTACTTCCGCGTCCCGCCGATGTCGCGGCGATAGTGCATGCCGTCGAAGCTGATCTTGCTCGTGGCGATGTACGCTTTCTCCCGGGCATCGGCGAGGTCCTTGCCGAGTGCGGTGACGCCCAGAACCCGGCCGCCGTCGGTGACGATGGCGTCGCGCCTCGCCGCGGTGCCGGCGTGGAAGACCTTGACGTCGTCCGTCTCCGCGGCGGCAAGACCCGTGATCTCTCGGCCGACCTCGTAGCTGCCGGGATACCCGCCGCTGGCGAGCACGACGCAGACGGCAGCCCTGTCGTCGAACGAGACGCCGCCGGCATCGACAAAATCGCCGAGGGTGCCCGTCGCCGTCGCATAGAAGGCGGCAAGCAGGTCACCCTGCCACCGCATCAAAAGGGGCTGCGTCTCCGGATCGCCGAAGCGGACGTTGAACTCCAGCACTTTCGGCCCGTTGCTCGTGAGCATCAGTCCGACGTAGAGGCACCCGCTGTACGTGATGCCTTCCGCCGCCAGCCGGTCGAGCGTCGGGATGATGACGTTCTGCTCAACGACATTCATGTCGGCGTCGGAGAGGGTGGTGCTCGGGCAGTACGCGCCCATGCCGCCGGTCATGGGGCCTGTGTTGTCTTCGCCGACGGGCTTGTGGTCTTGGCAGGGCGGGAGCAGGAGGATGTCGCCGCGATCGACGAGGGCCAACACGCTGCACTCGGTGCCGACGAGCTTGTCCTCGATGATGACGGTCTTGCCCGCATCGCCGAAGGCCTGGATCTTCATCGCCTGCCGAACCGCCTCGATCGCTTCGTCATTGGTGTCGCAGACCACGACGCCCTTGCCCTTGGCCAAGCCCGCGGCTTTGACGACCATCGGGGCCTCGCGTCGACGGACGAATCGGTCGGCCTCGGCATGGCTGAAGAAGGTCCGGCTCTCTGCCGTCGGCACATTGGCCTCCCGCATGATCTCTTTGGCGTACGCCTTGTCCGCCTCAAGCCGGGCCGCCTGTTTGCCGGGGCCGAAGGAGGGGATGCCGGCACCCTTGAGTGCATCGACGACGCCCGCGGCCAACGGATCTTCGGGCCCGACGATCACGAAGCCGACATCTTCCTTCTTGCAGAACGCCACCACGGCCTTCGGGTCGTTCGGCGACAGCTTCACGCACCGGACGTCGGGCGAGACGGCCGCGATGCCTGGGTTGCCGGGTGCGACGAAGAGCCTTTCGAGGTGCGGCGATTGGCAGACCTTCCACGCGATGGCGTGCTCGCGTCCGCCCGAGCCCAGAAGCAGGGCGGTCAGCTTCTCTGGCATGCCCTTGGTGTTCGTGTCGGCAGTCAAGGCGCGAGTCTAGCGGCTTATGCCGGCCTAGTGTGCCGACCCGACAACGGGCTGTAGCGCAGCTTGGTTAGCGCCTGACTGGGGGTCAGGAGGTCGCAGGTTCGAATCCTGTCAGCCCGACTCCTTTGGAATCTGAAGCCCTCCGACGCGTACGTCGGAGGGCTTTTCCGTCTGTCGGGCTCAGTACACTGATCGTGTCATGTCAAGCCGTGCGATACCACCAACGCAAGTCGCCGGCCGACGCCTGCTGCGTGCCGACGGTGAGACTTTTCGGTGGATCGGCGATACGGCTTGGGAGCTGGCCCATCGGCTCACGCTGGACGAGGTGCGGACGTACGCCGAGGTCCGGGCTGACCAAGGCTTCACCGTCGTTCAGTTCTGCGCGGTTGCTGAACTCGATGGTCTTCGCGTGCCGAACCGGCAGGGCGACAGGCCGTTTGCAGGGCTCGACCCGGCGCAACCGGACGCTGGTTACTTCCAGCACGTGGTCAGATGCTGTGACGTGCTGATCGAGCACGGGCTCGTGCCGTGCCTGCTCCCGACGTGGGGCGACAAGGTGCACCTCCTGTGGGGTGACGGGCCCGAGATTTTCACGCCAGACAACGCGGCTGGTTACGGAAGCTATCTAGCCGAACAGATCGGGCAGCGGCCGATCGTCTGGATGCTCGGCGGCGATCGGCCTGCTCCCGAGGCTCGGCACCGCGAGACCTGGCACGCGATGGCTGAAGGAGTTGGAGATGCCGCGTTGCGGACGTTCCACCCGAATGGAGGTCTGGGTTCTACCGAGATCATCGGCACGCCAGACTGGCTCGACTTTGCCTGCATCCAGAGCGGCCACACGGTGCATGCCCCGCCCTGCGACACGCGTGCCGGCGAGATTCTTGAACGTGAGTTGGCGGCGCACGACCTGCCGGTTGTCGAGGCCGAACCCCTCTACGAGGCCCACCCGAAGTTCTCGCCGGGGTGGAAAAACGATCACGGAACATCGACGATGGAGGACGTTCTATCGATCCTGAAGAACCAGATCGCACGTGGAGCTTGCGGCGTGACGTACGGCTGCCACGCGGTCTGGCAGATGTACGACCCCGCCCGCGGCACGAAGCCGATCAACCGTCCACTTGCGCGATGGCAGGACTCGCTCCGACTACCGGCGGCCGAGGCTGTGCGGTCTACCGTCAATGGGGCATTCGATGCAGCGACCACCTAGTGCGTCGACGGCCTCCATGACCGGCAGCAGTCTGTAGAGCTAGCGAAGGAGCGGAATCGGCCAGGCGAAGTCGCTGTCGACGTGGTCGGGCATCATGTAAACCTGCCCGTCCTTGCCGGCAAAGTGCAGGCGGACATCGCCCGGCTCAAACGCGTGGCCGGCGGACCAAAACGCGTAGAAGTCGTCGCCTGCGTCCAGCGGGCGCCGCGCGTAGCTGTGGTTGACGGTCGATTCTGGTGTGAGGGTATCCACGTGGCTCCAGGTCAGCCCCTGGTCGTTGCTGGTCCAGACGCCCATGATGCCGCCGGTGCCGAACGCCTGCGGCCCCGTGATCCAGGGGCCGATGAGTCGCCACACCGCCTGGCCGGTATCGTCGGCTTCGATATAGATCGAACCGTGATCATAATTGTGATCTGTTGTGAGCACATCGCGGATTATCCAACGAGCCTCGGCCTTGCCATACCTAGCCGTCCGAAGAACACGGGGCCCGCTCGCCGGACCCGCTTCCGGGCCGTGACTGGTCAGAAACAAGATGATCGGCTGGCCCAATGCGTCGCGTCGCACGTCCTTCACATAAACGTTGAGTCCCTGCGGTCGATAGTCGGCAACTAATGCCGAATTGGCGGGATCAATCAGTGGAAGATCGATCACGGGCATCCCGTCGGCGGTCTGCCATGTCTGCCCAAGATCCATCGTCTCCAGATAGTACAAGTTGGTGCGGTAGTCGAGTGGTGTCCCTGGAGCATTGTTCGGATGCATGTCGAAGGCGGTCGCAACGATGCTTCCAAACTTCCACGATGTTTGATACTGTCCGTGCTCCATCATCGCCAGCATGGTCCGCGGGCATTTACCATCTAGCGACCAGTCGTACTTCCACTTAATGCCGTCGCGGCTGGAGTTGGTATAGAGGGTTCGGTTGCCACCGTTTTGGTAGTGCGTGTTGAGCACCAGAAAACCTAGGCCGGGGACGAAGTGCGGTTGGGCGTAGCTGAATGTCTCCCGTGGCTCGCCGCCCCTAAGGTGCGCGACTCGCTGCCAGCGGTCGATGCTCCACGGCTCTGCAGAGCGGGTGATGAAGGCGTCTCGATCAAACCCGTGGCCGGGGCTGAACATAAAGAGAAAGCCGTCGTCGTCGATCGCCAGCGTCGGATTCTCGTGCGCGTCGTTGATGTCACGCGTCAGCACGGTCCGAGGGCGGGCCAGGAAGCCCGTCGCGTGGTCGAAGTAGCTGATCATGTTCGGCGTCGCTTGCCGATCACCGTCGAAGCCACCGTAGACGAAGTAGGTTCTGTCGATCCCGGCCGAACGACACGTCTTACGAATGGCGATGGGAGAATGCTGCTGCGGATAGGTTGCCATCGCTCCGCCGTACTTGTTGGCGTTCCAGGCTTCGGGCCCTTCTCCTTTGCCGCCGGTGATCTGGTACCAGATTCCGTTGAAGCCACGTGACGGCGGGGCGATGTAGACGTCCGCTGGACCGTCGACAATAGAAGTAGGTGCAAGAGACTTCATGATGATCTGGCAGGCGGTCAGGCAACGGAAAAGCCGCGGACCTCTTGGCCCGCGGCTGAACCCTGATGTGACGATGCCGAAATCGGGGTCAACGACTCAGGATGTGCAGCGTGCCCAACGCCGGCTGATCAACGTTGCCCAAGTCGGCTGTTTGTTTCAGCTCGGCGTCTCCCAGGTCGCCGCCGTCGACATCGCGTACCTGAAGGCTCATCCGGAACGACCCGTTCAGAAGCGTCGAGCGGTCCAGGGCCACGTGGTAGAGGGAGGTTCGGCGGTCCTGCTCTACTTGTTCAAGGAGAGCGTCGTGCAACACCTCGGAAGCACCATCCGCAACGACCAGTCGAACGCCATCTGCCGCAGACGCGACATCATCCGTGACTCGCACCAAGACGCGCAGCTTGCCGGTTTCTGCGTCATCACGCATCCAAACCTCTGCCGAGAGGTCCTTGGAGCCGGTGTACCACCGCGACTCGTCGGGAAACTTCATGTGAGGGTTCGTCACTGAATCGTCACCAAGAATGGCGACGGGCTGAAGACTCATCCAGTCGTCGAACGATGACGGCGAAACGTCGCCGAGGGGATCGACCTCGCTCACCAAGTCGAGCGGAATCGACAGGCGTGTCATGGCCTCGCCGGACGCGTCATCGACCCGAAGATCGACCCGGTCCGGAGCCAGTTCTCCTTGCGCCATTGCGACTTCGTGGGGGCCGACGAACTTGAAGCTGAACCCGCCGCTGCCGCTGAGGACGACCGCACAGATGACGTTTCGGCCCTTGCGAAGGGGCAGGTCGAACTGGTGCTCGGCCACGGTGCCGTGGGCGTTGCCCGACTCGAGACGGTCGTAGAGCAACTCGCCGTTGAGGTACCACGCGCTGTACCAGTCGGCCTGGATTCCGACGCGAATCGTGGCGGCCTCTCGGGCATCCATGATCGAGTACGCCACGGCCGGACGCTTCTCGATGACGGAGACGAGCGAGCCGATGTCGATGGTCTTGTTGGGCCCGGCGTCGAGATGAACGCCCGCCGCCTCCACGTCGTTGATCAACTTGAGCTTGTCGGGAACCCTCAACCGAAGCGACTTGTCCTTCATGACCTCCTCGGCATCAGCGCCGGCGAAGACGGTCCACCACGTCGGAACCTTCAGAGGCTCATCGGATGTGGCCGGCGTGACGGTCAGGGTGATCGTCGACGGGTTCGACAGGTCGATCGTCTGCGTCTGGGGCGTCACGGCAATGTCGACGCGGCCACTCGTTTCGACTGACAACGTGCCCTGTCCGTTCGTCGTCGCGTTCGGCGTGACGGCGAGTTCGATCTCGTTGTCGACGCCAAGCAGCACGCGGCGCTGAGTCGTGTCCGCCATCGCTACGAGAGGCTCGACGACCTGCACCTCTTCGGCACCGGCGCTGCCGACCCAGGTCAGGTACTGCGCGTCTGGTCCGACCTCAATCTCCGCGACGTTGTCTCGGACGGCTCGGAATTGTTGCGGGTTTCCGTACATGTCGAACGCCTTCGCGGCGTCTGACAGGTCTTGCCCCGATTGAAGCAGGAGCGTTGCCGATGAAACCTTCGGGTTCGTGTTGAAGGAGACGACCGTCTTGCGGCCGTCAAGTGCACCGTCGGCCTTGACGTGCTCGAAGAGATACATGATCAGGCCGGTGTCGTTCGTCGGAAGCTGCTTGACGAAGTTGGCGTTCGGCAGCCGACGGACGAGGTGGCGGTACGACAGGATGCTGGCAAGCGGCTGGTTGAACTCGCCGCCGGGAAGGCGACGCGTCATGCCGTACCCGCCGGTATAGCCGCCTTCCATGAAGAGCCGGAAGAAGTACAGGCTGTCCATTCCGACGCTCATCGCGTAGACCTGCTTCTCGACGGCCGTACGTGCCTGCTCTGCGACGCCGGCGTCGTTGCTGGCGGCGAAACCGCTTTCGGTCTCGAGCATCGGCGTCGCGAGTTTGGCTTCCATTTCGCCGCGGCCATGGGTGCCGACGGCTTCGATCTGACGCTCGACCGCATCTCGCTGCAGCTTCCATCCCGGGCCCGTGGCCGTGGATGGCCCAGGTGTCGATCTTGTCCAGGTCGATCAGGCTGATGATCTTGCGGGCGTTGCGGTTCCCGACGTCGCCGTAGAAGCAGAGTCCGCCGTTCATCACGACTGCCTTGCCCTCCGGATCCGCCTCGCGAATGGCGTCGTAGGCCATGTGGTAACTCTCCACGTACTGCTCGACCGGCCCCGCGTAGAAGAAGGGCAAATCCGGCTCGTTGCCGAGTTCGATGTAGGGGATGTTCCCGGGCGAACGCCCGCCGAACCGACCTGCGAGTTCGGCAATCTCCTTGATCCGCTTGTCGCGGTCCGTTCTCGAAGGCCTTGCCGTTCTTCGCAGGATCGTCAGGCCATTCGATGTGGCTGCTCCGCATGCCGTGGTCGGCCAGCCGGCTCATCATCTCCGGCGTCGACATCTTCAGCGACCCTTTGTTTCGCGGAATGCCGCGGACGATGTCGACGCCCAGCATGTCGTAGTAGGCAAAGGCCAGATCAGTGCCGTTCGAGAAGATCTGCGCGTTCGCCGGGTCCAGTCCGAACCAGTAGCTCGCGTCATCCGGCCGACGCTCGAGGCGACGTGGGTCGTCATCGAGAACGCCAAGATACAGCGGAAGGGTGATGAGGGGATCGTCGCCTGATGCGTCGCTTTCGCCCAGCGTCACCGACGCGACGTAGGGCCCGAGCTTCCAGTCGCTGGTGTCGAACGGCATCTCGATGGTTGACGTGCTCCCGCCGACGACGGTGGCGGAACCGGACGACTGGTGAACCGCCTTTTCACCATCAAGCGTGTTGATCTGCAGCGACCATGCCATCGCCTTGTCCGGCTCGGCCAGGTTCTCGACCGCGAGCCGGGCCGTGCCGGAGCCGCGGGAGAAGGCGAAGATGCCGTCATCGGTATCGGGCGTCAGTCCTCGCTGACGCAGAAGACGGTCCCACCGGATGCCGTCGCCGGTGCCTCGGTACCCGATGATGCGGACACGCTTAAGGTAAAGCGTCTCGTTGGCCCCGACGACGCGGACGTGAGGCCCGTCGACGGTGAAGTCGACGTCGTCGGCCGATGCAAACTCGTTGCGCCACTTGGACGTGTTGCCCCAGCCGTTGTCGACCACCTGAAGGCCGTCGGCGTTGCTGACCTCGATCTGCAGACCCGCCCAGGCCGGCAGGTGGTAGGTGATGTACACGTCGACCGCGGCATGGTCGGCGTCGCGGAAGGCCTCATCCGTCACCTCGAGCGCGAAGTGCCGCATCCACGCCCGGTTGTCGTCGCTTTTGGAAGATCCCCATGCCGTCTCGCTCGCGCCTTCGGCGAACTTGACGGTCCTGGGCTCGGCAAGGCTGCCGAACGCCGCGAGCCCCTCTTCTTTCGGCGTCTTTCCGTCGAAGACGACTTCCACCACATCAATGCCCGGCATGGCCCGGAGCTCGTCGAGCGGCGTATCGCGCCAGTCGCGGTCTCTCCCCGCCGACGCGATGACCGGTGTGAAGCCGACTGCGATAGCAAGCAGAAGAAGGGTGAGGCGAAATTTCATATAAGGAAGGTGGTGGATGTGGTCGCTCGCGTTCAGCCGGCCGATCGCCGGGAAGCAATACACGCAGTTCATATTGTGCCCCGATCTGCTTCGCCGTCAAGAACCTGAACCCGCGTGAGCCCATTTTGGGTCACGGGATGCCTGGAAGCCGACGTGACTCGGATGGTCCGGAAGACCGGTGGCTCCGAGCGCGGGAGAAGCATCGGCAGAGTCGCTTCATCGCGGTTCGGCTCCAGGCAGGTCGACTCACTTGACCTCTTTGGGCACATCGGGTATGTTGACGTGCCCAGTCGGCGGGCTCAGGATGTCTGCCGAGGGAACACGAACTTTTGGAGGACACAATGCGCAACACCCTATTCGCCGTTTCTGCCGTCGCCGCCATCGCAGCCGGCTCATCGTCCGCTACGGCCGCTCCCTTGGAGATCGACTTTGACTTCGGCACCGTGATGGGTGGCGGCACGTTCGCTCCGGTCAACAGCACGCCAGCCCCTGGAATCACGGTGTCGGACCTCTTCGCCGGTTCGGGCGCTGGCGTGACGTTGAACACCATGCCATCAGGCACGTCGTCGGGCTACAACACGACGGCGCCGGTCATCACGGTCAGCTCGCTGACGGCGGTAAACAACAACTTGAACAACGCGGAGGCTGCCAACGTGTTCTTCGCCTTCACGATTACGGCCGACGCGGGTGTCAGCTTTGACCTCGACGACCTGTCGCTCAACGTCGGCCGGAGTGCCAACTCCTCCACCCGCGGATGGGGCTTTTACACAGATGTAACCGGTTTTGTAGACCCACTTGCCTCCGATACCGCTTCTGCGACCCGCGGCGATGGTGCTTTGGATCTTGACACGGCCGCCCTGACGGGGCTGGACGACCTGACGGGGACGGTCGAGGTCCGCTTCTATGTCTTTACCGGCACGGGCGGTTCGGCTAACCCGGGTCGGACGGTTGATTTCGACAACATCTCCCTCGTCGGGACGACAGTTGTACCAGAGCCGACTGCCGCAGGACTGATCCTCGGCGGCGGCCTGCTGACGCTAGCCCGCCGGCGAAGGAGCTGAGACCGGACGAAGTCGAACCAAAACGGGCACAATTCTGTTGTCTCTGCTCGGATTCGTCTTGTGTTGGGTCGGCTGGCGCTGTATGCTCCTGTTGCGGGCAGCGGCTGGGCTTAGTTGCCGGACTCACGTGCCGCCTTGATCGACGTATCTTAAAGTCCTGAGGAGGAATCACATGTCACAACCCACGCGGTACGGACGAAGCAACGGCTTCACCTTGGTCGAATTGCTCGTCGTCATCGGCATCATCGCCTTGCTCATGTCGATTCTGATTCCGACGCTCAACAAGGCACGGCTCTCGGCAGTCAATGTCAAGTGTCTGTCGAACATGCGGCAGATGGGTATGACCCTCCACCAGTACGCGAGCGACGACTCCAAGGGCGACTTTCCGATCTACGAGGCGTACGGGATCAACTCCACGCTCAGGCCCTCGCAGCGGATCAACATCCCATTCAACACCACGGGCGGTTTCTCCGGCCGGGCGAAGTTCCTCCCGAAGCTGTTTGCACAGGGCTACCTCGGCGACTTCGAGATCGCGTTCTGCCCCAATGCCTGGGAGCAGGAGTTCAAGTTCGTCGAGACGGACCCGGACGCGGAGCTTTGGGAGTTCAAGCACACCGGTGATACGAGCAACGTCCTGCCTCAATACAGGTGGACGCCGGCCTTTGCTTCTGGCGGCCCGGGCGGTCAGTTTCACATGAGCCGTGGCGAGTACATGTACCTCGGCCCCGGTACCAACAACGTCGCCTGGGCGGAGAAGACAGTCGCCAAGGATCTGCTTGATCGATATCCGTCGCAGGGTGCCGCTCGTCCCCCGCTGAACTCTGCTATCGGAAACAACCTGTGGTTTGGCGTTCACGCCAACGGCAGGGTGCAGACGGTCAAGAAGTTCATCGGCGGCGGTGAGAAGCGAAAGCTCATCGACACCGATTGGGATACCGAGCTGCTCCCGATCATGGGTGAAGCGGCGATCGAAGACAATGCGGGCGGCTTCTACGACGCCGGCCGGGCTCCGCACGGCGGAAACAACGTCGGCCGTAACGCCCTCGAACGTGACGGCACGGGCAACTACCTCATGGTCGACGCCAGCGCTTCATCTCTTCCGTTCTAAAGCGGCGACTTTCTGTTTTGAACCCTCGGCCCCTTCGCGTTCGGCGTCGGGGCCGTTCTTCGGCATTGCCTTGTCGCGGTGCGGAACCCGGCCTCGTTCAACATCCCTTTCCTGTGGCTGACAAAGAATACCAGAGCTCCCGACCCGTCCTGTGGGCCAACGTGCACCCCGGTCAGTCCGCTTCCGATGCGATTGATGAGATGCTGCGGGAAGGTGCCGGCCGCGGTAGTCGGGTGATTGGCATCGGATCCAACGGCCCTGATGAAGGAGGCTCGTGGATCATTGACCGATCGATCGTGCTCCCGAGTCACACCACGCTGATGCTCGCAGGTGCCCGCATTGTCGCGCGTCCCGGGATGCGGAATCTGATGCTGACGAACGAGATCGCCCGAGCCAAGAGCGGCCGGGACGAGATGATCAGCGTGCTGGGTGACGGCCGATCCAGCTTCGACGGTTGTGCAGATCGCCCGCCTCGCGGAACCAACGGCATTCACTTCTGCGGCGTCAACGGGCTCTGGGTGCAGGGCATCCGCATCGGGCGAACGGCGGGCTGGGGGCTGCGGATCGAGGACGTCGCTGACGTGCACGTTCGGGACATCAGCTTCTTCCAAGACGGCGGCCATCCGTGGCAGGACGGTGTTCACATCAACGGTCCCGCGGAGCGGGTCGTCATCAACGGGGTCACTGGCGACTTCGGTGACGACGTCATCGCCATCGATGCGGCACTGACGCAGAACCGTGGCGGCGGCGCGATCCGAGGCGTCGAGGTGAGCAACGTGTCGGCCCACAACGTGCACGGAGCCGCCATCGTTCGCACCATCGCCGCCAAAGGTCGGCCGGTGCAGGGGGTGCACTGTATCAATCTCTCGCTGACCAATTCAGCTGGTAAAGGCACCGACGCCGCCATCAAGCTCGGCTGGGACGGCGGGACGCAAATCAGGAGCGATTGGGAGCTTCCAACGCCCGAAGAGCACTGCGACATCACGATCGAAAACGTCCACGTGTCGGACTGGGAGGGACCGGTCATCTGCATGTACCACCCGGCCAAGAACCTCCAACTGCGGAACATTACCGCGACCCACACCGGCCCGCTGTTCTTCAACCTCGAACACGAGATCGACGGGCTGACGCTCGACCGGGTTCGCTCTACGTGTCGAGCCGAGTCGCCAACAGCACTCAACACTGAGTTCCTTTCCAAGCTCACCACCGGCGACGTATACGACCTGGCAACGACCTACGACCGCGCCTTCACGAAGTCGGACCTGGCTGCAATCACCTTCAACCACGCACGGTGTCGAAGCATCAGACTTCGCGACATCGAATTGCAGTATGTCGGCGGCGGAGCCACCGCGGCATGGCCCGCAGCACTTCGGATGAGCTGCGGCGCCCATGTAGATGACATTCAACTAGATGACGTCCGATCGGACGGTTATCCGATGGACGTCGTCGTCGATAATGACGCAGTTGTTGGTTCGACGGGCAAGTCGATCAAGCTTCCGTAGAAGCCCATTCGAGTGGCGGGTCAACGGTTGGATTAGTTGGTTGTCAGCAAGTCTTCTGCTGAGAACGCGTCCGGCTCGAAGGTGAAGACTCGCACCTCGTCAATGCTTCCGTCGAAGCCGCCGTTCTCGTCGTCGCGGATTCCGATCGTGACGCCGGTATTCTGCTTGTAGCCCCACGGCGTCGCGTCGGCCGAGCCGGCCGGCTTGCCGTTGATGTAGAGCGTCGACGAGTTCTCGAAGACGACGAGTGCCACGTGCGTCCATCGATCTTCCGGGAGTTTCCCGAAGCCGACGGTCGCTTTGCCGTAGATGACGCCCCAAACGCCGTCCTTCTGCTGCTCGATGCCGAAGCCTCCGTCGCCGCCGAGCTTGACGATGCAACGCGATCCGCCGACAGACACAGGCCGAACCCACGCCTCCAGGCCGATGTTCGACTTCTCCGTCGTCGGCAACTGCTCGAGGCTCAGTCCGGACGTTCCGTCGAGCAGGAGGCAGCCCGAGGACCCGGGCACATCCAGAACGTCCTGGCCTCGCTCCGGGTCGCCGATGTTGAGCCAGCCGTCGCCACCCTGATCGCCTTCACGTGGCGCGGCAAGCGTTTCGGCGTCGGCTTCGCCTAATCCGACGTACAACACGGGCTGAACCTCGGCGAAAGCTGCTCCCGCACCGGCGAGAAGGCATGCGAGGCCGAGGAATCCGAAGCGACGTTGAGCGGATCGAGCGAACATACCCGATACTAGGCCCGAAGCGGGCACAAAAGAGGGCTCCGTCTTGACAGTGGCAGGGCCGGCACGCAAGGTATAGGTATCGCCGCTCAAGCTCCCATGGCCGCCGACACTTCCACCTCCAACAACAGCCTCAGTCGAGGGCAGATGGTCGACGCGTTGCGTGGGTGTATCAACTCCGGCGAATTTGCCGACGTCTTCCCGTTGCCCTCGGAACGGGTGCTCGGCGATCGCTTCTCAAGCCATCGCACGACCGTCAGAAGAGCGTTGAAGCAGCTCATTGATGAGGGTGTGCTTCGGCGAGAGGGCAGACGCGTGATGGTCAGCCGACGCACCAAAGGGTGGATGAGCGGCACGGTCGCACTCGTCGTCCCGCCACCGGCGACTGCTCATGACCCGCACGTCTGGCGACGATGGTCGGAGTACACGACCTTCAATTTGAGCCGCGTCATCGGCGACGAGGGGCTCAACCTGCTGACTCTCCACCCGAGCCAGCTCACGGCTGACCTGCTCGAACGACTCCACCAGATGCGACCATTGGGTGTGCTGGTGCCAGAGGTCTTCGGGCTCAACACCGCGGCCGTCAACGAACTCTGCGAAGCCGTAGTCGGGCACGATGTGCGAATCGTCGTCGGCGGCGGGGACCCGTCCCTCGGCTGTTTCGACCGCGTTGTTTCTGATCACGAGCATGGCGGATACATCCTGGCCAAGGCACTGCTCGATGAAGGACGGACGCGAATCACCAACCTGTTTGCCTGCGAGTTGGACCTCTATTGGGCAACCAATCGCCTGGCGGGCACCCGTCGCGCTTGCGAGGAAGCCGGAGTTGACGTGCCGGCGACGATCTCGGTGCCGAGCGTCGGGCCGATTTATAATCGAGAGCACTTTGAGCAACGTGTGAAGGTCCTGGCGGGCAGCCTGCTCGCGGAGTTCGGGCCGAACCTCGAGACGGACGCGATCTTGACCGCCAGCGATCGCGGCTGCTTTGCCGCGGCTGCGGCGGTGCGAATGTTCGGCAAAGAGCCGGGACGCGACGTCGTGATCTGTGGCTACGACAACGTCTTCGAGCTATGCGAGGAGTCACAGTTCGAGCCGATGATGCCTCACCTCACCGTGGACAAGCACAACAACGCAATGGGCCTTCGCATGCTCGACATGCTGCGTGCCCGCGTGGACGAGACGACTCCGGCCGAACCACAGGCATGGACGGTCAAGCCCACGCTGATCCGGCCGAAGGAGTTCGGCAAGCCTCTCTCGCCAAGTTGAAGCGAAGCCTCATTCCGCCCGGTCGAGGCCGACCAGGTGGACATCGAACGTGAGCGTCGCCCCCGGCGGAATAACGCCGCCCGCGCCGCGATCGCCGTAGGCCAGTGCCGGCGGAATGACGAGTTCTCGCTGCTCGCCGACACGCATGCCGGTCAGGCCGATTTCCCAGCCACGAATGACGGCACCGTCGCCGAGGCGGACGATGAGGGGAAGCGGGAAAGGCTCACGCTGGCCGCGTCGGATCTGTCGGCTGGTGTCGAAGACGGTGCCGTCTTCAAGCTTGCCGGTGTAGTGGACCATGAGCACGTCGCCCTCGCGGGCTTGCAGTTCCGCGTCGGGCTCTGCGGTGATTCGGTACTTCACGCCCCCCTCCGCCTCGACAAGACCGTCGGCCGCGGCCGGACGCGTTGCAGGTTGGGTGCTCGGTTCGTCTTGCTTCAAGGCGGCGTTGGCGAGGAGGATGACGGCAAGCGTTGCACCGAAGCCGACAACGGCCAAGGCTCCGCGGAAGCTACGCATGCGGGGCAGCGGTTTCATCCGTCACACTATCCCGCTTGCTTCGACACAAATCGTCTTGCGCCACCGCGTGTTCCGCCACCGGCCGACCGGCGAGAACATGCTCCTCGATCAGCCGCCGAATGACCGGGGCCTCCGCCTTCTCGTACCAGACGCCCTCGGGATAAACCACTGCAATCGGGCCGCGATCGCAGAGCTTGAGGCAGTCGCACCGCGTGACGAAGACGCGGCACTCGGTGCCGAGATTGAGCCGGGCCGCATCCCGTTTGAGCTGGCCCCAGGCGAGGCGTCCGACGCGGGCCTCGCAGCAGGCGGGGCCGTCGCAGAGCAGGATGTGGTGGGTGAGGCTGCCGATGCCGAGGATGGGTGCCAGTTCCCGCGGCGGCACGCGTCGGACGGTTGGTGTTGTCGTGACGTCTTCCGGCACGCAGCATCGTAGTCGCCGCACGAGAAACGCCGGCCGACACGAGTGTCGACCGGCGGTGCACTTTCTCCGCCACAACTACAAGGTTGAGCGGGCGAAGCGGTCTGTGACTCAGGCGCGGTGGCGACGGAGCATGCCGAGGCCGGCGACACCCAGGAGGGCGAGGCTGGTCGGCTCTGGGATGAGCGTCGGGTTGACGGCACCGAAGCTGTCGCCCGGGAGGCTGCCGGTGAAGGCGTCGTAGGCAAACTCGTTGCCGGCGACATCGTTGACGAAGGGGCCGCCCTCATCGACGCCGTAGAGCAGTCCGGTGACGGAGTCACGGAAGACGAGCTCGAACTCTTCGGTGGTCGTGAAGTCCGTGCCGCCGAGCTGGGCGCCGTAGAGCAGGGTCAGGTCGCCGGCGCTGTCGGCGATGCCGATGGCGTCGAGGGCGGTGACGGTGGCGAGCAGGGGGCTGTCCGCAACGCCGTCGTCGTCGGCATCGAAGTCGGTGTCGGTGTCGACGCTGCCCGAGAGGTCACCTTCGAAGAGAGCCAGCGTGAAGCTGGGGTTTTCGAAGTCCGGGACGCTGACGGTCAACAGGCCGTCGGCATCGAAGCTGCCGGAGATGATGTCGATGCTGTTGACATCGCCCGGGTTCGAGCCGCCCGGATCGCTCTCGATCGAGATGAGCGAACCGGTGAAGGAGGTGTTGGGGGTGCCGAGAAGCTCGACGGACGTTTCCGCAGGGTCACTGCCGGCGGGGTTCGGGGCGAACTCGTTGATGAGCGGCACGGCCGAGGCGGCGGTGGTCGTAACAGCAGCCGCAGCAGCGGCGATGAGGATCTTGGTCATGGGTAAGCAGTTTCTCGATGGGTCAGGCGTAGCAGAGCAGACTCGTCTGGTGAGCCCGCGAGGTGGCAGAACATACACAGATCTCGTAGGGATGTGTGTGAAGATCACGTGAGGCGGCAGGTCATTCTGTCTCCGCTGATCACTACCACCCGCACCACTTCCCGGCGCGCTCGCTAGACGAAGCATCTCGCGACGCCGACCATCAAAGCTGCGGCAATAAGCCACGTCGCGTTCAGGTTCATCCGCAACATCAAGAACAGTGTCAAGCCGGCGATGATCAGGTTGATGATGTCGGGCCGGCGATCGATCGCCAGCGCGGCCGGAGCGAGATCGACGCATACGGCGAAGATCAAACCGACGGCTGCGGCACCCATCGCAGCCAGCATCGCCTTGGCCCACGCCTGCTTCCTGAGCCGGCCGAGCAGCGGGCCCAGGAGAGCGACGAACAAGAAGGCCGGCGCGAACATGGCGGCGGTCGCGAGGAGCGCCGTCGCGATCGATCCGCCGATGCCGAGGTCAAAGGTCAGGCTGCCGATGACGTAGCCGGCGAACGTGCTGGTCGTCAGCAGTGGCCCGGGCGTCACCTGGCCGACGGCGACGGCATCGAGCACCTGCGTCTGCGTCAACCACCCGAGGCCCGTCTCCGTCAGACCCGTTTCGAGGTAGTTGACCAACACGTAGCCGCTGCCGAACAGCGTCCCGCCGACTTTCAGAAAGAAGCCCATCAGACGAAGCCACTCGGCCCCGTCTGCCGTCGCGACGGGGATCGGCACGACCACCGCCAAAGCTGCCGAACCGGCTTTCGTGCGTTCTGCCAGAATTCCCGCGATGGCAGCGATTCCGAGGATGATCAATTCTGTCTGTCGCCACGCCGTTGCGACGTCGTAGACCCGAAACACGTCCGGCAGCTTGATCGCCAACACCAAAGCCGTCCCGACCATCAACGCCCCGAACGGCCCCTTCACCGCCGAGTAGAGCAGTCGCACGCCGGCCACGAGAATGACGGCCAGCACGGCTGCGGAGACGGAATGCATGACCGTCTCCAACGCGGCTTGCATGCCGTCGCTCATCCGGCCGACGGCGACGTAGGCAATCGCCAGCGGCAAGATGACCAGCACCGCGGGGACGATGAAACAGAACCCGGCGACCAGCAGCCCCTTGAAGCCGGCGCGATGCTGACCCATGTGGATGGCCAGCTCGGTAGAGTTCGGCCCGGGGACGACCTGCACCGCGGCGACGGCGTCGAGAAATGCTTCCTCGCTGAGCCACTTGCGCCGGCGGACCAGTTCGTCCTGCATCATTGCGGTGTGTGCCGCGGGGCCGCCGAAGGCGAGGAAGCCGAGCTTGAGAAAGACCCGCGCGATCTCCGCGAGCCCGCCCTGTCTGGCCGAAGCTTCAGCCGGCTGCGTACGCATCGGCCCACTCGCAAAGGGTGTGGAACAGCAGTTTGTGACCTTCTTGCACGCGATGCGCCTTGGGCGACTCGACGATCATCTCCACGTCGCAACGCCCCCGACACTTGCCGCCGTCTTTGCCGAGGAAGGCGACGGTGTGAAGCTTGCCGGTTTCGGCGGCATCGAGGGCACGCAGGACATTCGGGCTGTTGCCGCTCGTGGAGAGGACGACCAAGACGTCGCCCGGTCTGCCGAGGGCTTCGACTTGACGGGCGAACACGTGGTCGAAGCCAAAGTCGTTGGCGGCGCAGGTGAGGACCGTCGGGTCCGTCAGCGCGACAGCGGCCAATCCGCGACGGTCCGCCTGGAATCGTGCGACGAGCTCTTCGGCCAAGTGCATCGCGTCGGCACAGGAGCCGCCGTTGCCGCAGACGAGCAGCTTGCCGCCGGCATCCCAGCAGCGGGCGAGGAGGGCGCACGCTGCTTCAAGGGCTGGTCCGAGCGACGCGATCTGCGGCAGCATGGACCGCGTTTCGTCGGCTGCGGCTTGAAGGAGGTCGTTGGCGGAGGTCACGCGGGCAGAACGTAGGCCGGGCAGGGCTACCGCTCCTCGCTGCTGTAGAAGTCGAGGTAGAAGTAGAGCGTGTCCTTGCCGTGGATCTGGCGGGTTCGCCCGTGCCGGAAGCGATGCTTTTCAAAGAGCGCCACCGCGGCCGAGCGCTCGATGAAGGTGTCGAGCGCCACCTTGAGGCACCCTTGCTCGCGGCAGAACCGGACGGCCGTGTCCAGCAGACGACTGCCGACGCGACGCCTGCGGTGTGGCTCGGCGACGCGGAGTCGGCGAATCTCACCGATGCCCTCGTCGTGGTGCTGCACGCCGATCATGCCGACGACCGTCTTCTCCGGCACCCCGGCACGCTCGGCCTGTCCTTCGGCGACTTCGACGACCCAAAAGTGGTTGAGCCCGCCGACCAGGTAGGCCGCGGCGATGTCGTCGATGTCGAGCCCCGTGTCATTGGCCGCCAGCTGCCCGCCGAGAATGCCCTGCGTGTAAAGAGCACGACAGGCTTCGGCGTCTTCTTCTCTGAAGGTTCGGATCGTGTAGACGTCCTCCCACGTCCAATCGGCCTCGGAAGAGGCGGATATGACGGCGTCTTTGACATCAGAAATTGCAGCAGCCGGCGGTTGGGACAAGTGAGGGCCGTTCGGATCGGTCTGAGGAGAGGAAAGAATGGGTGCGAGGCGACAGTAGCCGAAGCAGCAAAATCAGTCGACGGCTGCTCTTGCGCCAGGAGGGGCGCGAAACGCTACTTCGTCACGCGTCGATCTTCACCGTCAGGTGCTTGACCGCGTCTCGATCGGTCAGGCGAGAGAGATCGATGGTGGCGACCGTCTTGACTCTGGTGCGGTACAACGCCCCCGGGTTGACCCACCGCATCGGGCCGAACTGGTCGTCGTGTGGGACGTGGCTGTGTCCGGTCAACAGGAGGTCGGGCACGTCGCCCCTTTGCTCTGCCGATCTGGCGAGGCGGCGGGTGAGCACGAAGTCATCGCCGTGAGAGATGCAGATGCTCCTGTTGCCCAGGGAGATGGTCGTGCCGTCCGGGTGCCACTGGAGGCCGAGGTCGGTCGCGTAACTGACGCCTGCCGGCCCGGCGTCGTCGTTGTTGCCCCAGACGAAGTGGCACCCGGTCCCCGCCAAGGCGTCAAGGACCCGCTCCGCCGGTCGGGCGTGATCGCCGACGTCGCCGCAGTGGATGAAGGCATCGACCTTCTGGGCCTGCAGCAGCGCGACGGCACGACGACAAGCGTTGTGGCGGCCGTGGGTATCGGAAAGCACACCGAGTAACACGATCGACGGTAGAGCAGGGGCGGCTACTCGTCGTAGGTGCCGGTGAACAAGGCACCGATCTTCTTGCCGAGCAGCCGGTAGGCGTCGCGACGAAGCTTGGTCCTGTCGCCGGGCTCGCCGATGGAGACCTTGGCGTTGACGACCTTGCCTTCGCTCCCGTCGTCGGGCCAGACCTCTTCGCCGACGACGTCGAAGACCTTGACGGTCGCCGCGGCCATGCCGACGTCGGACTGGCCGAGCGTCTCGTCTTCACCAGGCACGGCCAGGCGAATCACCACAATCCGCTCCGCCTCTTCACGCGAGTCCGCATAGAGGATGTCGTCGTTGCTCCGAAGCCTGCGACGCGATTCGATGAGCACGGGGTCCGCCGTCATGGCCGCTTCGGCACCGACGATCTTCTCGTTGGAGTCGAAGTCGATCCAGGTCGGATGCTCGCCGAGGTCGAACTGCGCGGGCCGACCGTCGGGGCCGAGGGCCTTGCTCTTGGTGAGGCCGGGCAGGGTCGTGAAGAGGGCGCATCCCGTGGACGTTGCTGTCACGACGAGGATCGCGATCGCCATCGCGAGTCGACGCCCGATCGAGGCGAATCGATGGTTCAGCAGGCCGTCACGCATCTAGAAGGGCTCCTCGCCTCGGCGTTCGACGAAGCGGTCGACGATGCCCTGGGCCAGCGCGTCGACGAGGCCCGCGTAGGCCGTGTCGGGGCGAAGCCGCTGGCTGCCTTCTTCGAGGCCGTCTTTGGGGAAGTTGAATTCGATGGCTTGCTCGCGATAGGCCTCGACACCCGGATCGGCACCGCCTTCGGCGGCGGCGAGTGAGGCGCCTTCCATTGTCGTGATCGGGTCCTCTACCTCGTACACGACGATGCCCAGCTCGGCCGCGCCGCGGACGAGGCCGGCCGCGGCACCACCGCGGGTGGTGAATTGAGTGATCTGCACGTAGATGACACGCTCCGCACCGGCCAGGCCTGAGAACTCCTCGCCGGTCATGGCGATCAGCGTCGGATCGTCCTTGAAGGCGCGGATGTAAGAGTCGGCCGGCAGGGGAATTGTCATCTCCTCCAGGGAGGCTTTGGTCGTCCGGTTGCCTTTGTCACGTGCGGCAACGAGGCGATCTTCGACAAGCTTGCCCACCTGTCTGGTCAGCGACGGATGGCTGATGTCGACCTCCGGCTCCGCCCAAATGACGACGGCGACGGAGTGGCCTCCGAGATCCTTGTACGCCGCCTCGATGATCGGCGGCGGGAGTGCGGATGCGGCGAAGCCAAGGATGTTGCAGCCGGTCGGCAGCACGAGCAGGGTGCTCACCGCGAGGGCGGCGACCGTGCCAAAGAAGGTGGGGCGGCGAAGGGGCAAGCGGATCATCTTAACCACTTGTCGGGTGATGCACGACCACACGCCCCGCCGGTAATCCTTACCGGCCCACGATGAGCGTCACCCAGGCAAGCTTCCACCCCCAAGACGCGATGACGAGGCCCACGACGAGGATGGCGATGGTGCCTCCTCGTCCCGCGGCGGAGCGAGATATCAGCCGATGCACCGGCCGACCCGTGACCGCGACGTACCCGCCGGCCCAGATGGTGACCGATGCCGCCAGGACCATCATGACTGCGAACGGCTGGGCGATCAGGGCATCGAGCCACTGCCAGCGGACCGCGTGGCTGAAGGCGGTGGTCATGCCGCATCCCGCGCACGGCAGGCCGGTGCGTTCGAGGAAGCTGCACGTCGGCATCCCGAGCCGCGACGTCGTGCCGTAGCCCGCCGGATCAGGGGTCAGGTAGGCCGCGGCGGTGAGCAGCGTGAGGCACGCGATTGCCAGACCGGCCGCGACGAGCCGGGCGGTGGTCGTCGCACGGACCGGTGCCCGGGGCGGCATGAGGATCTTGACGGGCTCGGCCTGGACGGTCATCTGTTCGCCTCCTCCGTCGTTAACCGCGTGTACTTCTCCGCCCGGCCCTTCGACTGCTCCACCGGGTACTTTTCGGCATTACGAAGCTGTTTCGACGCGAAGGCATCCGCGAGGTCGATGCCTTGATCGTTTGCGATCAACAGCACCCAGCCGAGGACGTCGACCAGCTCGTCGGCAACGTCTCGCTTGTGCTCGTCGAGGTGCGCCTGCAACTCGTCCCCGTTCTTCCACTGGGCCAGTTCCAGCAGCTCCGTCGCCTCGAGGGTGAGGGAGAGCATCTGGTCTTTCGGGTTGTGAAACTGCTTCCAATCCCGCTCGCTGCGGAAGCGGAGCAAGGCCTCGGTCATCTGGCGAAGGTCGTAAGGCCCGTCCACGCGCGATGCTATCCGACGCGGCCGGAGCGGAGGTCGTCGAGCATGCGGGGCAGCTTGTCGTCGAACCACTTGCGGATGTCGTCGGCCTTGAGGTGGGACAGGTCCGCGGCTTCGCCGTGGTAGACGCGGATCGGATGCGTCTGCGGGAGCTTCCTGCCGACCCGTGGCCAGGCTTGATACGCGCCGTCGATGACCGTCGGCACCACCGGAACGCCCGCCTTGCGGACCATCAGGCCGGCCCCCTTTTGGGCGGGGCCGATGCTGCCGTCGAAGGTTCGGCTGCCTTCTGCGAAGACCGTCAAGAGCCAGCCGTGCTTGAGAAGGGCGATCGACTCACGCATCGCCCCCTTGTCGCCGGCACCCTGGCGGACGGGGAAGGCGTTGACGCCGCGGATGAAGCCTTCGAAGAGGCCGCCGTTGAAAAGTTCGCTTTTCGCCAGGAATGCCGCCGGTCTCGGCAGGCGCAGGGTGAGCATGGGCGGGTCGAGATAGCTCTGGTGGTTGCTGACGATGAGCACGCCGCCGTGCTGCGGGACGTTGTGCAGGCCGAAGACCTTGAGATCGAAGAAGATCGTGGCCGAGAGGCGGAAGATTGCCTGGCTGATCTTGTAGAACGTGGTGCCCTTTGTCGGATCGCCCAGATCCTGCGGCGGGGCGTTGTCTTCTGTCGCGGCTGGACCCATGGGCGGCGAGGCTAGGGGCGTCGTGCAAGACAACACAAAGAACGCGACCTGCCAACAAGTGGCAGGCCGCGTCCGGGGGGTGGGGATCCGCTGAGGCCTTTTCAGGCCGATCTCTGTTACGACAAGATTAAGGTCGGCGGGAGACGCAGTCAAGCTGAAGAGGCGTCACGAACCTGTCGAACCTTTTGAAGGCTCAGCCTCTAATCCGCGCGGTTGAACCGCTCGTTGACGTACGGCCAGTTGACGACGTTCCAGAACGCGTCGACGTAGTCAGGCCGCTTGTTCTGGAAGTTGAGGTAGTACGCATGCTCCCAAACGTCGAGCCCGAGGATGGGCATCTGCCCGTTCATGATGGGGCTGTCCTGGTTGGCGGTGCTGGTGACCTTGAGCTGGTCGCCCTCCTTGACGAGCCACGCCCAGCCGGAGCCGAACCGGCCCAGGGCGGCCTTTTTGAATTCGTCTTTGAAGGCGTCGTATGAGCCGAAGGTGCCCTTGATGGCTTCCGCGAGTTCGCCGACCGGCTCACCCCCGCCACCGTTGCCGGCAGGGGCCATCATCTCCCAGAAGTGGGCGTGGTTGTGGGCTCCGCCTCCGTTGTTGATGACGGCTTGACGGATGTTGTCCGGCACCTTGCTCGCGCCGTCGGCGAGGACTTCGTGAAGCGGCTTGTCTTCGAACTCCGTGCCTTTGACGGCATCGTTGTATTTGCTGACGTAAGTCGCGTAGTGCTTGTCGTGGTGGACGCGCATCGTCGTCTCGTCGATGTGCGGTTCGAGCGCGTTGTAGTCGTATTCCAGGTCTTGAACGGTGATGTAACTCATGGGCAGGCAGTATCGTGCAACATCGGTGCCGCGCCAGCGGGCAAAGTCGCGCCTGTCGGGTCAGGCGACGCGTCGGGCCAGGCAGCGGCGGGGACGTACCATCACATGCCGCGGATGGATCCGACCGACACCACACTCCTGCTCGAACCCGCCGACGCGGTCGCTGATGCCGACGACCTCGTCATGCAGGGGCTGCGTGACACGTTCGGCCTCGACCACTTCCGCCCGATGCAGCGTGAAGTCGTCGAAGACGTTCTGGCATCGCGAGACGTCCTGTGCGTCATGCCGACAGGGGCGGGCAAAAGTCTTTGCTATCAGCTGCCGGCGACAGTTTCGGGCGGGCTCACGCTCGTCGTCAGCCCGCTGATCAGCCTGATGGAGAACCAGGTCGGTCAGCTCCGCGACGCGGGCATCGCGTGCCACATGCTCAACAGCTCGATGCCTCCCGACGAGGTGCGCCGGCGCTGGCAGCGCTCGAGGCCGGCTTCGAAGGTTTGCTCTACGTCGCGCCCGAGCGGTTCGCCAACCTCGGCTTCAGGCGGATGATGGCAGAGCTCAAGCCAAAGCTCTTTGCGATCGACGAGGCGCACTGCATCAGCCAGTGGGGGCACGATTTTCGTCCCGATTACCAGAACCTGGGCGATGTTCGTCACGACCTCGGCAACCCGCCGACCATTGCACTGACCGCGACTGCGACCGCAGAGGTTCGCGAGGACATCGCCCGAAGCCTCGGGCTCAGCGACCCGAGCATCGTCGTCACCGGCTTCGACAGGCCCAACCTGAGGTACGAGAGCCAGCGCGTCCGTGGCAAGAAGGCCAAGCTCGACACGCTCGTCCGTCTCGTCAGTCGCGAAGACGGCTCGGCCATCGTCTACTGCGCGACGCGTAAGAAAGTCGACGAAGTCACCGCATACCTGACGGAGAACGTCCCGAGTCGGCCTGTCTTTTCCTACCACGGTGGCATGGACGGGGCGGCGCGGACGGAGAACCAGGAGCGGTGGCTCCGCACGCCTCGCGGCGTCGCGGTGGCGACCAACGCCTTCGGCATGGGTATCAACAAGCCCGACGTCCGCCTTGTCGCCCACTACAACACGCCGGGTTGTTTAGAGGCTTACTACCAGGAGGCCGGGCGTGCCGGCCGGGACGGGCAGTCGGCCAGGTGCGTCTTGCTCTTCAGCTACGAGGACCGGTTCACGCAGGAGTACTTCATCGACAACATCAAGGGCGCCGACGACGCGGACCCGGACTTGGTGGAGGAGATCAAGCGTCGCGAGCGGGACAAGCTCGACAAGATGATCGCGTATGCCGGCACGTGGCGTTGCCGTCGGCAGCAGATCTTGGACTACTTCGGCGACGACGCACGCGTCGACACGTCGTCCTGCCGATGCGACGCGTGCCGAAGTGGTGAGGCAGTGGAAGACGACGACGATCTGCCGAAGGTCGACGAGACGACTCGCGACGTCGTCCGCAAGCTGCTCAGCGGTGTCGCGAGGCTCAACGACCGGGCAGGCGTGGGCACGGTGGCCGATGTGCTTGTCGGCAGTACCAGCGACAAGATCAGCCAGCGCGGCCACGACCGCCTGCCGACCCACGGCCTGCTCGGACAGTTCAAGGCCAAGCAGGTCATCGCCATGGTCCACCGGCTCATCGAGGTCGGACTGGTGCAACAGGTCGCCTCCGACGGCGACCCCCGGTTCAAGCTCGTGAAGCTGACGAATGTGGGCGTTCGGGTGATGAAGGGCAACGCAGACGTGCCCGCGCCTCTGGCGGACATCGCGCCGACGAAAGTCGTCCGCCGAGCCCGAAGTTCAGACGCGGCATCGTCCGGCGAGGGTGCGGAGTCGTCCCTCGACGGCGATGCGACGGACCGCTTCGAGCGGCTTCGGGCCGTGCGGTCTGAGCTGTCTCGCGAGCGCGGGTTGCCGGCGTATTGCGTGTGCAACGACCGGACGCTGAAGCTGATCGCCAAGCACCATCCTCGTTCGGCCGAGGAGCTGACCGCCATCAAGGGCATGGGCCCGCGGAAGGTGGCGGTGTATGGCGAGTCGCTTCTGGCGGCACTGTCGGGCGAGTCCGACGATGGTCCCCGATTCGTCGCCGACGGGGATGTTCCGATCAACGACGAGTACCCGTCGCAGGTCTGAGAGGCGTCGCTAAGGTCGCCCGTGGCTGACATCAACCTACTTGCAATCGACGTCGGGCATGCCCGCGTCAAGTTGGGTGCCTTCGAGGCGGGCGAGCTTGTCGAGACCTGGCGGCCTGACGTGGCTCAGCCGGCAAACGTCGAAGGGGCGATCGAGCAGGCACGCGAGCGGCTCGAGGGTCACGACGTCGAAGTCGTCATCGCCGCCAGCAACGCGGGCTTCGTCGCCGAGGTCGAGCACCTCGTCCGGGCGGCTGGGTGGGGCGGGTCGTCACGCGTCGGCATCGACGTCGACCTGCCGATCGCGGTCGCGACGGCCGAGCCGGAGAAGACGGGCGTCGATCGCGTTCTGAACGTCGCTGCGGCTTACGAGCAGCTCAAGAAGGCGTGCGTCGTCGTCGATGCCGGCACCGCGACGACGGTCGACTTCTGCGACGACCAGGGCACCTTCCTGGGCGGCTGCATCGTGCCGGGGGCGACGTTGCAGGCGTCTGCCTTGCACCGAGTAGCACCGCAACTCCCGGAACTTCGACCCGCTTTCACGGACGAAGCGTTCGGCAGAGACACCCAGTCTGCGATCAATGCCGGCATCGTCCAGTCCCTTCGCGGGCTGATCCGCGAGGCCGTCGAGCGGCACGCGATGGAGCTGTCGACCTGGCCCGAGGTGATCGCGACGGGTGGAGAAGCCTTCGACCTCTTCGGAGGCGACAAGCCGTTCGAACTGGTCCATGCGATCAGCCGCGACCTCACGCTCTTCGGCATCGCGCTCGCCTACGCGAACCACCACATCAGGCACAAAGCCTGAAAAAGACCGGTTTCTCGGCTATGACGACGCCCAGCACCGTCCGACTGCTCACCGCACCGGGCACCGCAGCCCTGGCGGTCGTGCGGGTCGAGGGGGACGGCGCATCGGCCTTCGTCACCTCCCGATTCGGGAAAGCGCCTGCGTCCGGTCACCTGTCGCACGGCAAGTGGACGCTCGACGGACGGCGACCTCGACGACCCGCTCGTCCGCGGCGGAGACGGCTGGTTCGATATCAACCTCCACGGCGGCAGGCGGATCGTCGAGAAGTTCCTGGAAGACGCGACTGCCGCAGGATTTAGTCGCGTCGACGACAAGACACCGCCGAAGTCGATCGCGGGGTGGATCCCACACGCGACGACGCCCCTCGGACTTCAACTTCTACTGGCCCAGGAGCGATTTGAGGCCGCCGATGCGGACTTGGCGGATCGGACGCTCGACCGGCTTCTGACGCCTGCCCTGGTCGCCATTGTCGGTCCCGCCAATGCGGGCAAGAGCACGTTGAGCAATCTTCTTGCGGGCAGAACGACCAGCCTGGTCGCCGATGAGCCGGGGACGACCCGCGACTGGGTCGAGACTTCTGCCGTGATCTGCGACGGACGGCTGCCGATCCGCCTGGCCGACACGCCGGGGCGTCGCGACGCGGCGGCCCACGTGGAGTGCGCGGCGATCGACCTCTCCGACGCCGTCATCGACGCCGCCGACCTCGTCATCCGTCTGCTCGATTCCACCCGCCCCCAGGACCGGCCCGGATTCCGACAAGAGACCCTCGACGTCTGGAACAAGTCGGATCTGGCATCAACGGCGACCGGAATTGCCGTATCGGCGACCGGAGGCCTCGGCATCGACGAGCTGGAGCACCACATCGCCCGCGGCCTGGGCGTTCACCTCGATCGCCCGCCCCGGCCACTGCTTCCGCGGGTGCCGTGATACGCTTCCGGCATGATTCGGAAGCTGCTGCCGCTGACGCTCCTGCTGGCCGTTTCACCACTTCTGGCCGATGCCTCGCCGACGACAAGGCCGGCCGGCGTCGGGGCCAACGAGGTCGGCACCGCCGTCTACGCGGGCGAGACCATCCTGCTCGACTACTACCCCAAGTCGCAGCTGCGGACGCCGCACGAGATGGTCGAGCAGGCCAAGTTCCCGGCGATCGACGTGCACTGCCACTGGACGCTCGAACAAGACCCGGCCGCGATGCTCACGGCGATGGAGCAGCGCAACCTCGCCTACGCCGTCAACCTCAGCGGGGGCGACACCGTCGAAGCCGTCGCCGCCATGCGTGAGCACTTCGCCGATGAACGTTTCCTCATCCTCTGCAACCTCGACTATTCGAAGCTCGGCGACGACGCGTTTTACCGGGAATATCTGCAAGAAGCCAAAGCCGCCGGCGCGTCCGGACTCAAGATCTGGAAGAACCTCGGCCTCACCCTCAAGGATGCCACCGGCAACCGCATCGCCGTCGATGACCCGCGGCTCGACGTCGTCTGGCAAACCTGCGGCGAGCTTGGGATGCCCGTGCTCATCCACGTCGCCGATCCGGCCGCGTTTTTCGATCCGATCGACGGCAACAACGAGCGGTGGACGCAGCTTTATCGTCACCCCTCCTGGTCCTTCTTCGGAGAGCAGTTCCCGACACGCGAAGAAGTGCTCGCCGAGCGCGATCGCATGATCGCCCGGCACCCGCGGACCCAGTTCATCGGGGCTCACGTCGCCAACGAAGCGGAGGACCTGGCCAGCGTCGCCGGGCGGATGCAGAAGCTGCCGAATCTGCACGCCGACATCTCCGGCCGCGTCGCGGAACTCGGTCGGCAGCCTTACACGGCCAGGCGATTTCTCATCGAGTTCCAGGACCGCGTGCTCTTCGGCACCGATCGCTACCCGGGCCGGGCCGATCAGCCGCGGTACCGCCGGTACTACCAGTTCCTCGAGACGGCCGACGAGTATTTCGATTATCACGAGCACGACTTCCCGCCGACCGGCGATTGGAAGATCTTCGGCGTCTTCCTGCCGGACGAGGCGCTCATGAAGATCTACCACGACAACGCCGCCTCCCTCTTCGGCCTGCCGGAGCTCCGGACGATCGAGGAGACGCGCGAGTAGCCCGAACTGCGCGGCCGCCTGGCATCTTGATTATCCTGTCGGCCTGATGATTTTCATTGTCCTGTTGATCTTCGCCGTCGTTGGCCTCGGTGCCTTCTGGATCGTCAGCGACAACCTGATCCTGCGCGTCGTGTTGACGCTCGTGCTGCTCGCCAGTGCGGCGGGGATGTACTTCGGCAGCGAGCCACTGTGGTTGCCGACGGCCGGCTTGGTGCTCGTATGTCTGGTGAGCGGGCTCTTCTTCGCCATCGATTCGGCGTCTTGATAACAGTGGACGCACGCAGGTCGTTTGCCCGCCGACGCGGCACCGCGTAGAGTGCCATACCCGCGGTCGGGTAGCTCAGTTGGTAGAGCGCACGATTGAAAATCGTGTTGTCGCCGGTTCGATCCCGGCCCCGACCATCCGCTTGAAGCCCCGAAGTCTCGGGGCTTTTCGCGTTTTGAGACGCCGGGCCTCCTTGGTTAGGTTGGCCGGTGGTGCTTCGACACAACCATTACGAGCGGGCGTTCGAGGCGTACCTGCGGGACCGCCGGATGCCGTATGTCGCGGTCGACGAGTCCAAGAAGGCGCTCTTCAGCGGAAGCCGGCTCAAGAGCTTCGACTTCGTCGTCTACAGCAAAAACGGCCCGAATCTGCTCGTCGACGTCAAAGGCCGGCGTGCGTTGAACAACGGGTCGCTCCAGACCTGGGCGACGCGGCGCGATGTCGATGACCTTTACCAATGGGAGCGCGTCTTCGGCGACGGCTTCCAAGCGGTCTTCGCCTACGCCTTTGAGATCGACCCGGTCCTGGCTCCGCCGCCGGGTCATTTCAAGAACGTCTACAAGGACCAGGAGCGGCACTACCTCATGCTCGGCATCAGCCTTCGCAACTATCGCGACGGCATGTCGACCCGCAGTGCCCGCTGGGACACCGTCAATGTCGCCACGGCCGAGTTCAGACAGTGGTCGAAACCGATGGACGAATGGTTGTAACGACGTTGCGGATTGGCGGTGGGGCGGGTTCTGCTATGCTCAAGGCGTGCCACGCAGAACCGCGTCCGTCGCTGCAATTCTTGTCGCCGTGCTGATGAGCGGAGTCTTCCCCGCATCGGCCTCGGCGCAAGCGACTGATGCCGACAAGCTCATCCGCGACGCCGACGGCCGACTCCGCGGCTATCACGAGACCAACGTCGTTAGCGACGCGGGCGACAAGGCCATCGGTGCCTATTTCGCCTTCGTCGCGCTCACCCTCGTCGCAGGCTTGGCCCTGTTCAAGGACGCCCGCCGAACGCACCTGGACTAGACGCCCACGCCTGGATCAGTCGCCCACGCCTGGATCAGTCGACGCTTCACCCACCTTTCGCCATGACGCATCCGCCCACCCGTCCGTCTCGCCGCTTCTCCTGGAAGAAGCCGGCCCTTGTCGCCTTGGTCGCGGCCAACGTCGCGCTTGGCGTGTCGCTGGTCACGCCATGGCTCCCCGCCGGCTTCCCGGAAGCCGCACCTGCCAAGGCCCAAGTCGCAGCCGGGCCGAGCGACTACGTGATGATCCCCGCGTCGCTCACGTCGGCGAACCAGGACATCCTGTACATCGTCGACGCCCGCACCGGCAACCTCACGGCGGCCGCGTACAACCGGCAGAACGGCATCACGTTCATCCCGCCGCTGGCACTCAGCCAGTTCTTCAACCAAGCCCGTGCCCGATAGGACGACACCGATGAACCAAGACACCCAACCAATGTCGTCCGACACCTCGGCTCGTCCGCTCGATCGCCGCACCTTCTGGCTCGGCGTCATGGCGATCATGTTCGCCGTCCTCGTCGGTGCCCACGCGACCCGGCCCGGCCTGCTGATGCCGACCGCCTCCGCCTCCGAAGTCGCGGACAATCGAGACTACCAGCTCGTCACCAGCCTCCAGCCCGACGGCAACGAGGCCCTCTACGTGTTGGAGCGTCGCAGCGGCCTGGTCGCGATGGTCCAGTGGAACATCTCCGACGGTCGTCCGGAGGTCATGGACGTGAAGCCGATTGCCGTCGCTTTTGGCAACGGTCGATAGCCGGCTGCTGCCTCAGGTGCGGCGTGAGGTTGTCAGTGCAGCGTCGATTTGCAGAGGGATCCTCCGGTCCTCTGGTGTAGCCGCGGGACAGGCCCGCGGCGACACCAGGCTACGTGATCTCGCGAGCAACTGAACTTTGTATAGACCTTCGGAAAGCCAACGAGATCTCGCTCGACCTTCCAGCAGACTTGGCTAGCGGCAGCGTGGTTTGAACGCTGAAGCGCCCAGGGCCCGTCTGTTTCGCATCAGGCGACGTTCGCGTCACTTCAGGTGTACGCCCTGATCCCGTCGCAAATCGATCCACCGTGGATACTCCCGCGTCGGTCCGAACTTCTGGGCGGCGACGACGAGGTTCTCAAGCTTCCGCTCCGGCGACGGCTCGATCAAGAAGTCGCTCGACCGCGGCGCCCGGCCCCAGTAGAGGTCGGTGTCGTACCGCGTCTTGAGCACCACAGGCGACGTCCCGCCGCCGGCGGTCGTGGCGACGTTGCTCCGGTTGGGCCTGGCGATGCCGGCGACGTCGATGACCGTCACGTCTGTCGCAGCCTCGTTGCCGTGGAGGAGCCGGGCGACATCAAGTCCCGCCGCCAAGGCATCGCCACGCCAGGTCTGTCCCGCCTCGCCGGGCGGGGGCGTGTTGACGCCCGTCACGATGCGGAGCCCGCCCGTGACCGTCTCGCCCGACCGCTCACCGGAGCGAAGCCGTTCGATGGTCGCAAAGTCGTACGTCGGCGGAAGCAGGTAGGCGGTGGTGACGTCGCCCTCGTCGTCTGCCGCGACCAGGTGGTAGGTTGCTGCCGACCCGCGGTCGTGCCGAACCACGGCGGCGGGGCTGTGCCAGGTGCATCGCACGACCAATTCGTCGCCCACGCGTCGTATGTCATCGACGGCGCGGATCCAGGCTTCATCCCGCAACGCCGCGACCGCCGCATCTAAAGCGGCGGGGTCGAGTTGCGACGACGAGACGCCGACGAGCTTGGCTCGGAGCCGTCCCGCAACGCCGGAGGCGACGTCGTCGTCCATCCAGACGGGGCGGTCTTCGAATCGGATCGACAGCACCTCGGCCGCGGTGGCGTCGGGGCGAACCACGTCTTCGCGGACGTGTGACGCGAGTGCGGTGTATCCGACAAGCAGCCCGCCGACGACGGTGAGTGCACCTGCACCTTTGATGGCGAAGCGGATCGCGTTCTTGCGTGCCTCACGCTTCTTGACGACGGCTTCTTCGGCGGCACGCAGCTCCGCCTTGGTCTTGCGGGCGGTCTTCTTCGATCGATTGGGCGTGACGCGCGGCATGACATGGGTCCCGGACCCCACCCGCTTATCGGCCCGGCGGGGGTCGCATCGCCAGGAGTGGCGACGGTCGAGGAGGGCGGCTGACGGTTACTTGCGCGAGCCGTCACTTAGCGGGCCCCTCACCCGACCGCCCGTAGTTCTAAAGGTTACGCGGCAAGCACCGACGCCTGTTCCGATCGCGCCGCAGCCCGACGCACCAGGCCGTCACACAACGCCTCGAAGCCAAGGCCTGCGTGCCGGGCGGCATCGGGAAGCAGCGAACGCCCCGTGAAGCCGGGCATCGTGTTCACTTCCAAAAGCCAGATCTCGCCGGTGGTCGTGACCATCATGTCGGCCCGGGACAGGTCGCGACAGCCGAGCTTCTCGTGGGCCTTGGTCGCGACGTCGCAGAGGCGGACGATGACGTCGGGCGTGACGAAATCGGGCATGTCGAACCGGTGCGGCGCACCGTCGGGCCTGTACTTCGCGCCGTAGTCGAACCAGCCGGCGGTGGTGTTGGAGGCGTCGATCCAGATCGGCGGCAGGGCCTCGGTGCCGAGGACGCCGACGGTCATCTCGATGCCCTCGACGAGCCGTTCGACCATGCAGGTGCCGTAGCGGGCCAGCAGATAGCTCACTGCCGCATCGACGTCTGCCTTACCCGTCGCCGGATCGACGCGGCGAATGAAGACGTCCAGGCTGCTCCCGCCGGCAAGGGGTTTCACGACGACGTCGTGATGCACCTCGACCGGGCCGACGCTGTCGATGAGCCGGGCGTCTGGCGTTTGGATGCCGTGCGTGTCGAAGACCGCTTTGGCGTCCATTTTGTCCATCGAGCGCCTGGCCGCTTCGGGTCGGCTGCCGACGTAGGCGAGGCCTCGTTGTTCCAGTTCGTCCTGCAACGGTCCGCCCTCGCCCCAGGGGCCGTGCATGGCGGGGAAGACGACGTCGCAAGGCACATCGAGTGCCGAGAGGTCGTCGGGTCCGGCATCGGCGAAGTGGACGTCGTGGCCTGCGTCGGACAACGCGGCCGCGACGGCCCGGCCGCTGGCGAGGCTCACGCCACGCTCGGCATCAGGTCCACCGGCAAGAACGGTCACTCGGAGTGGTTGCATCGGAACGGTCCTTCGTTCAGGAATGAGAAGCGGGCACCTGTCGATGTCGGCGACGCGGGGGCCATTGCTGCACTTCCGTGTGCAGCGAGACGCCGCAAGCCTGCCGGACACGCCGGCGGACCAGGGCGATGAGATGCCGAACGTCGCGGCTTTGGCACGTCGCGTCGGCTGTGATGAAGTTCGCATGCAGCGGGCTGACCCTGGCACCGCCGACGGCCAAGCCCTTGAGCCCTGCCGCGTCGATCAGCCGCCCGGCCGAGTCGCCCGGCGGGTTCTTGAACGTGCACCCGCACGATCGGCCGTCGCGCCCGCCGAGGGGTTGGCTCTGCCGCTTGTACTCCCAGACGTCCTTCGTCTTCGTAGCCACCGCCGCCGGGTCGCCGGCGGTGAGTTTGAAGGTGGCGCAGACGACGAAGGGGGCGTCGATGTTGCTCTTGCGATAGCCGAAGTTCGACTCGTCGAACGGCAGGCTTCGTGAGGTTCCGTCTGCATCGAGGACGCGGAAATGCTCGAGCGGCTTGGTGATGTCGCCGAAGCGCCCGCCTGCGTTCATCCGAAGTCCGCCGCCGACGGTGCCGGGGATGCCGGCCATGTGCTCGAGGCCGCTGAGCCCCTGTTTTTCGCAGTACTTGACGAGCTTTGCCAAGCTCACGCCTCCGCCGACGGTCAGGCGTGTGCCGTCGGCGACGATCCGCTCCCAGAACGGCCCGGCGAGTCGGACGACGCAGCCGTCGACGCCTTCGTCATCGACGAGCAGATTCGCACCCAATCCCAACGGGAACAGTTCGACCTCGTCGGCACGGCAGAAGCGAAGCACGTCTGCCAGCTCCGCCTCGTCGTCGGGCGTCGCGAAGAAGCGGGCCGGGCCGCCGAGCTTGTACCAGGTGTGCCTGGCCAGCGGCTCGTTCTCGATGATGCAAGTCGGGAGCAACGTCTTCACGCCGCCTCCTTGGCCGGTTCTTCGACGCCGTCGACGAGCAATCGGCCGACTTTCCAGACGTCGCCCGCGCCCATCGTGACGACGAGGTCGCCGTCGCGAAGCTCGTTGCGGACGCGCCTGGCGACCGCATCGAACCCCGGCACGTGCTCGGCATGCTGGCCGGCTTCACGGACGCGAGAGGCGAGCGTGTCGCTGGTCACGAACCGCTGATCGTCGGCCGTGTCGCGGACGCTGTAAATGTCCGGGAAAAAGACGAGATCCGCCGCGGCGAAGCTGGTGGCGAAGTCGTCGAGCAGGTGCCTGGTTCGGCTCGCCTGGTGCGGCTGGAACACACACAGCAGTCGCCCGCCGGCGTGCGTGAGGTAGCGGTCACGCAGCGCACCGAGCGTGACGCGAATCTCGGTCGGATGGTGGCCGTAGTCGTCGACGACGTCTGCCGTGGTGCCCTGGACGGTGCCGAGGTGGGACTGGCGGCGGTCGACGCCCCGAAAGTCGCACACGGCACGGGCTGCCTGTTGCACGTCTGCCCCGACGGCTACCGCGGCCGCGACGGCCATGGCGGCGTTCATCAGGTTGTGCCGACCGGGCAGCTTGAGGTCGAGCGTCGCGACGAGCTTGCCTTCGAACAAGAGCTTGCCCTGGGGCCGACCTTCGACAAGGCCCGCCGGCACGAGCGTCCAGTCGCAGCCGAGCCCCTGGCCGACGCGCCACGTCGGCTTGTCGCCGGCGAGCGTGTGGCTGTTCGGATCGTCGCCGTTGATGATGACCCGGCCGTCGTCAGGCACAAGTCCGGTAAACTGCGTGAAGGTTTCGATGATTTCCGGCAGCCCGCCGGTGTAGGTGTCAAGGTGATCGGCCTCGACGTTGGTCACGACAGCGACGTGAGGGCGAAGCTTGAGGAACGAGCGGTTGTACTCGCACGCCTCGGCCACGAAGGCGTCGCCGGTGCCGCTGTGCGACCCGCCGCCGAGCTGCGGAATCGTGCCGCCGACGACGAACGACGGATCGAGCCCCGCCCGGACGAGGGCGTAGCTGATGAGTGCTGATGTGGTCGTCTTGCCGTGGGTTCCGGCGACGGCGATGCCGCGACGTTCGGACATGACCTCGCCGAGCAGGTCGGCGTAGCCGGTCGTCGGCAGGTTCAGTTGACGCGCCCGTGCAAGCTCTGCGTTGTCGTGCGAGACGGCCGCGGTGTGGACGACCAGCGCGACGCCGTCGTCGAGCAGAGCGCCGTCTTGCGCTTTTGCGATGCGGCACCCGCGGTCGCGTAGCCGTCGAATGACTTCGTCATCGGCGGGGTCGGTTCCGGAGACGGTCGCACCGCGATCGAGCAGCGCGTGAGCCAGACCGCTCATGCCGCAGCCGGCTATGCCTACGAAGTGCACCCGTTGATCGACGAAGCGGCTGTGCGGGCGGTCCGTGCCCTGCCGAGACGAAGTGGGTGCGCCATCCTTCCGTGGTGGCGCGGGGAGCGACATGTGGCGGGCAGGCTATCAGACCCATGCAGAAACGCAACGGCACGACGTGATGTATGATCGAACCGTGACGCCGCAGAATTTCGAACAAGCCTTAACCGACTTCAAGTCGCGACAGCCGTTCAAGACGTTCTACGTCGAGTTCGTCAGCGGCAAGGTCATCAGCATCGACCATCCGGAGGCGGTCATCTCGCGGAAGGGTCAAGCGGCGCATCTTGCCAAAGATGGTGCGCCAAGCCTCTTCGACCACGAAAGCGTGAGTCGCATGTTCTACTCGAAGCGAAAACCGGCGGAAGTCACCGGCTAAGCCCTTGCCTGCCGCAACGCCTTGGGCACCCGTCGCAGCTTCTGCACGAGCGTCAGCCGACGTCGTTGCAAGAAAACGTCGCCGTCTGCAGTCGTGATGGCATCCAGGATTCCGCCGTAGACGACTGCCATGACGGCCGCGGTCTGCCGGGTGCCGTCGCGAGGGATGTAGTGCAGGCCCTCAACGCCTTCCGCATAGAGCGATCTGGCCCGCTGGACCTGGAAGCGCGCAGAAGCGCCTCCACGCCGCGGTCACCCGTCGGCCGTGGCTCATCGCGTCGATGTCTTTGGTCGTCACGCCGAACTTCGATAGCTCGTCCGCCGGCAGATAGAGCCGGCCGCGGAGCCAGTCCTCCTTGACGTCTCGGAGGATGTTCGTGAGCTGCATGGCGTTGCCCATCGCCACCGCGTGACGCCTCGCGGCCGGGTCTTTGACGGCAAAGACGCCGCACATCATCAATCCGACCACCCCGGCGACGAGATAGCAGTAGCGCTCCAACGTCGGCCAATCTGCGTAGCGGGCGACGGTGAGGTCCGTCTCGACGCCTGTCGCCAGGTCGTCGAAGAGGCGTCGGTCGATGCCGCAGCTCGCCACCGTTAATCGTGCAGCCTCGGCCACGGGTTCGTCCAGCGGCGACTGGCCGTAGACGTTGTCGAGCAGTCGCCCGAACCGCTCCACCGCCGCCTCGGCCGCGGCCTTGTCGGGCGCCTCGTCGACGTCGTCGTCAAGTCGCCGACACAGGGCGTAGACCGCGTAAGCGTGCCGCCTCTTGGCCTTGGGCAGGAAGTGGCTGGCGAAGTAGAAGCTCTTGGCGTGATGACGACACACGCGCCTGGCGGCGTCATGCGGGTCGGATGTGGTGTGAGCGGGCGACGGCAAGGCTTTGGGCCATCATGTCGATCCGGCGGGCCGCGTCCATCGTGGTCAGTTGTCGGGCGTGGCGGGCACGGTTACGGTCAGATGCCGGTGCCCATGCGATTCTCCATCACCTCGGCGGCGATCGTCGTGCACGCGGCGATGCTGCTCCTCGCCGGCTGTGCCGGATCCCCCCGCGGCTACGCCACCTCTAACGCGCCGACCATCGACCGACGCGGCATCGACTTCCCTGCCGAGATGGTGCTGGAGGTCGCGGTCAAAAACCTGTCTGCCGCGACCGCGGTCGCCGTCGATGAAGCAACCGGGCACGTCTACGTCGCCGATGCATTCCCCCGCGGCGACGAGATCCGGATCCAACGCCTCGACGCCATGACCGGCGAGCTGGAGGAGGTCTACCCCGCCCGCGACGCCATCGTCAGCTGGTTCGACCGTCGGCCACGACTGCATGCACCCGTCGGCGGGCTGCTCATGCACCAGGGCGAGCTGTACGTCACAGCCCGCGACGACAAAGGCTTCGGCGTTGTTGTGGCCTTCGACCTTGCGGATTGGACGCCTTCGGACAATCGGCCTGACGTTCGGACCGTCGTCGGAGAGCTTCCCGCCCGGGGCGATCATGCCGTGACCGACCTGGCGCTCCACCCGCTGACGGGCAGGCTCTTCTTCGGCGTCGGCAGCGCGACCAACAGCGGTGTCGTCGGGCTCGACAACTACGAGTCGGGCTGGCTCCGCAAGTTCCGGACGTTCCACGACAAGCCGCTCTTCCCAATTAAGATCTTCGGCTATCGCTTCGACACCGAGGACCCGTTCAAGGGCCTGATCTATCCGGAGAAGGTCAATACGGCACCCTTCAACGCCTTCAGCCAGAGCGGCCAGCGAGTACCCGCGGCGGACAACCAGAAGCCGACGGCCGCGGTCTACAGCGTCGATCCGCAGGGCGGAGACCTGCGCGTCGAGGCGCACGGCATCCGGCACCCCGCGGGCCTGGCCTTCAACGACTTCGCCTCGCTGTATGTTGCGAATCAGGGCATGGAGCGTCGCGGAACACGGCCCGTGCGCGACGACCCGGATGCCGTCGTTCGCATCTTCGCCACCGAGGCGACGGAAGACCCCACCTGGTACGGCTGGCCCGATTACTCGGCCGATCTGCTGCCGGTGACGCTCGACCGCTTCCAGCCCGTCTCGCCGCTGCTGGCCCAGACGGGGTACGACGAACTGAGCTTCCTGATCGACCATTCCTCGAGCAACGATGGCGACGGTCTTGATGCTCCGAGTCGCGACGCCCTGCTGACCGCGATCTTCCCGTCGCTGTCCGGGGCGTCTGGCATGACGTTCATTCCGGCCGACGCGACGGGTGCTTTCGCGTCGCTGGCCGGGCGTCTCATCGTGACGCAACGCGGCGACGAGGCACCGTTCTCCACCGGCGGGGCACCGTTGAATCGACCGCTGGGCCGCAAGGTCGTCGCGGTCGACATCGACCGAAACACGGTGTCGCCGATCATCTACAACACCTCCGCCGGCACGCCCGAGCTGGATCGCGGGGACGGATCGGGCGGGGTCCTGAAGCGGCCGAGCGATGCCGCCTTCGGCTTGGGTGGCCTGTGGATCCTCGACTACGGCGAGTTCGACATGGACGACGGCGAGGAGGAACTCGACGCCGGCACCGGTCGGCTGCTCCTGCTGCGTCCGACGAGTCTCGATCGCCCGACTACGCGTTCTGGTTCATGACCTCGGCAACCGCGTCGGCGACCTCGGAGGCCAAGCCGCCGTGCTTGCCGACGCGCCTTCCCACGGCTTCCCCGGCCAAGCCGTGACGGTGGACGGCCAGAACGGCCGCGTCCATCGGCGACATCCCCGCGGCGAGCAACGCCCCTATGACACCTGTGAGCACGTCGCCGCTGCCCGCTTTGGCAAGGGTGGAGTCGCCGGTGGTGTTCACGTACAGGCCATCGCCATCTGTGACGACGGTCTTGTGCCCCTTGAGCACCAAGACGCGCCCGAAGTGGTTCGTTGCGGCCAACTCCCGGCGGCCGGCATCGTCGTCGGGCACGGGTCGGCTCAGAAGCCGTTGCATTTCACCCGGATGCGGCGTTAGCACGCAGGGCGTTGGAAGCGCCGGCATGGTGTCGCGTCGGCTCAGCAAGTTGAGCGCATCGGCATCCAGGACCGTCGGCAGTCCCTTGGCAAGCACGCGGTCCAGCAGCGGTTCCGCCCGCGGCGAGGTGCCGAGGCCCGGGCCGATGGCGACGGCGTCGGAAGCGTCAAGTGCCTCCGCCACCGCGTCATCGTCTTCCGCCACGACGCCCACGGCCTCAGGAAGGACCGACAGTCCCGCGGGCAAGATGGCCGCCGGCATCGCGACACGGACGTATCCGCAGCCGGCCCGATACGCAGCCCGTGCCGCAAGCATCGGCGCCCCCAGCGACGTCTCACTGCCGCCGATGACGAGGAGCTTGCCGAAGGAGCCCTTGTATGTGTCGTCCGTGCGTGAAGGTGGATTCGGCACGTGATCAATGTCGTTCACGCGGCGACGTTACGAAGTGGTGTCGGTTCAGATCAGCAGCTTTGAGCGTGCATGTCGGTCCCCCTCCGTCATCCTGAGCGAGCGAAGCGAGCCGAAGGACCTCGCCTGAACAACGTGTTCGCGAACGAGGTCCTTCGACTCGCTCCGCTCGCTCAGGATGACGAGGGTGCTCGATGGAAGCGTTATGATCGTTGGACGACCTCTGCTGCCTCTTGTGGAAGCGGTATGAGCCGCGGACGACCTCTGCTGCCTCACGGTGACCGGCGGGCAGTATGCCCGCGGCTGATTAGGGAGTGCTTGCGGTCGCCTTGTCGACCAGTTCCACGAGTCGTCTTCGATAGTCCGCGAGCGGCCACTCGGGGTGCCGGCGAGGCACGATGACGATGTCTGCCGCCGGCAACCGGTGCCGCTCGTGGCGATAGGCCTCGCGGAGAAGTCGCTTGAGCCGAACCCGCTCATGAGCCCGGCCGACGCGCCGCGAGACCGTCAGCCCGAGCCGCGGATGCCCAAGTCCGTTCGGCAACACGTACACCGTCAGCGGCCCCCGGCGGACCTTCGTCCCGCTATCGAAGACCAGCCGAAACGCCTTGACGCCCGAGAGGCGTTGGTTCCGCGGGAAGGTGAGCGGCAGGCAAGGTTCCATGAGTCAGCAGGCGGCCGATGGTGCCACTACCAGAGGACTTGTGGCACGGCATGTCGATTCAGCTCGTCATGGCAACTGCAGGTCGACGGTGGGCAGAGCGATCCACGGTTGACGGTTTATCTGATGATCTGGAACATCCGTGCATGATAATCTTGTCGATCATCACGCTCGTCGCTGCGACGCAGTCGGAGCATTTTCCAAGCGAGCTTCCAGACCGTAAAGCCTCTGCCGTCGCACGAGAACGGCCGGTGCCTGAGTACGCGAGCTTCGACAGAATGCGGGCCGAGAAGCTCGCCAGCGACGGCTACCGGCTCTGGATCGCCGGCAACTACGTGAGTTCGCACAACGGCGGACACTACACGAACCCCGACGAGACGACCCGCGTCCACGACTTCTGGAGCAACGGCAAGATCGCAATGGTCGATACCGGGGACGACGGCTTCTTTGAAGCACACTTTCGAATCACCGAGTACGGGCCGTACTACCTGGGACGAAGCGACGGGCGAAACTTCCGGTACTTCAACCACGCCGCCCAGCAATATGACGACTGATCAGAGTCAGTCCTCGCCCATGGCTCCCAGGAAACGCTCGACATCGAGTGCCGCCTTGCAGCCCATGCCGGCCGCGGTGACGGCCTGCTTGTAGTGCGGGTCGGCCACGTCGCCGGCGGCGAAGACGCCTTCGACGCTGGTGTTCGTCTGCTCTGCCTTTGTCAGCGTCACGAAGCCCGCGGGATCGACATCGAGTTGACCGTTGAGGAACTTCGTGTTGGGCCGGTGACCGATGGCAACGAACATGCCGACGCAGTCGATCGTGCTCGTGTCGCCGGTTTGCGAGTTCTCGACGCGAACGCCCGTCACGCCCTCCGCCTCGGTGCCGACGACCTCGACCGGCTTGCTGTGCCAGTGGATCGTGACCTTCTCGTTCTCCAGAACGCGCTGCTGCATGACCTTGCTGGCCCGCATCTCGCCCCGGCGGACGACGAGGTGAATGCGGTCGGCGAACTTCGTCAGGTACGTCGCCTCCTCCGCCGCCGAGTCACCGCCGCCGACGACGACGAGGCTCTTGCCGCGAAAGCGGGGCAGGGCACCGTCGCACACGGCACAAGCGCTGACGCCTTTGTTCGCGAACTCCGCCTCGCCCGGAATGTGCAGGTACTTGGCCGAGGCCCCGGTGGCGATGATAACGGTCCGGCTCTTCCACTCCTTGCCGTCGGAGCCCTTGAGCTTGAAAGGCCGCTCCGAGAGGTCGAGCTCGACGACGTCCTGCGTGACGATGCGCGTGCCGTAGCGGACGGCCTGCTCGCGCATCTTGAGCATCAGGTCCGGCCCCTGGATGCCGTCAGGAAACCCCGGGAAATTCTCGACTTCCGTCGTCCAGTTGAGCTGACCCAACGGCAGCGTCCCGGCGAGGCGGTTCTCCTCGGAGATGGCCCCCTCGTACTCCAACGGCTTGAGGTTGGCGCGGGCGGCGTAGACGGCGGCGGTGAAGGCGGCGGGTCCGCTGCCGATGATGGTGACTGCTTCGACTTCGTGTTCCATCGGACAGGGTTATACGGCCGCCGATTCTGGTCGGTGCGGCGCAGCGGTCTACGGTCGCGGTGTCATGATGGGGTTTCTGCAATATCTGTCGTCAAACCCGCAGCTCTACGCGGCGGCGGTGATGACCATCATCGTCAGCATCACGCTCCACGAACTGGCCCACGGGTACGCCGCGATCAAGCTCGGCGACAACACGCCTGAAGAGTCCGGTCACATGACCTGGAACCCTTGGGTCCACATGGGCCCGTTCAGCCTGCTCGCCTGCTTCATTGCCGGCATCGCCTGGGGCAGCATGCCGTTCGATTCGTCGCGTCTTCGGGGAAAGCACGCCGAGGCCATCGTCGCCTTCGCCGGGCCGGCCGTGAACCTGGCGCTGGCAATCCTCGCCTTCACGGCCCTGGGGCTTTGGCTACGCATCGGCGGGCCACTGGACCCGGAGAACTTCCGGGCAGAAAACGGCATGATGGTTCTCGAGGTCGTCGGCAGCTTCAACCTGTCGTTATTCGTCCTCAACCTGATCCCCGTGCCGCCTCTGGACGGGTCACGCATCGTCGCGACGTACAACCGGGCCTACGCAGACTTCATCTTCAACCCGGCCAACCAAGGCATCGGCCTGCTGCTCTTCTTCCTGGCCTTCATCGTGGCAAGGCCCGTGGCAGCAGCACTCAACATCGTCGGCGCGGAGTATGTGAGCTTCCTCGCCGGCTAACGCATGCCGCCTGCATTGCTCCGTCATCCTGAGCGAGCGGAGCGAGTCGAAGGACCTCGCCCGACGACGTGCGTTTGGACGAGGTCCTTCGACTCCGCTGCGCTTCGCTCAGGATGACGGACCAGCAGAGCACGCCGTCGGCGACTCGTTGCGGCGGTGTTCTACTCCTCGTCCAGCTCGACGAGCTTGCGTAGCAGGCTGCGCTCGTTGAGGACGTTGCGAACGTCGTGCACGATCTTGTCCATGTCGTCGCAGCCGATCGCCTCGGCAATGCGTTCGAGCTTCAGCCGGTAGTCGTCTCGCTCCGCACGGACGGCATCGACGGTCTCTTGCGACGACGCAGAATCCTGCGATAGGGATCCGATGGCGATGGCTGGCTCTTTCACTGACGACATGCTGCTTCATCGAACGTCGGCCGATTACGCGCGGTCGTCAACGTGTGAACTGCGGCGCGAGTAGCTTTGGCATGGCCACCGCGATCCTGATGGCGAAGATTCCGCGGCCTGGGCGGGTTAAGACGCGCCTCTGCCCGCCGCTGTCGCCCGAACAGGCGGCGCAGGTGCACGGCCTCTGTCTCACCCATTCACTCTTCCGATTGCTCCACGACGAAGGGTGGTCGAAGGTCGTCTGGTCCTTCGCCGGCGGATCGACGGCCGAGGCGGAGGCATTTCTGGACGACCTGGACCTGCCCCGGCGGCCGACGGTGCGGGAGCAGGGCGACGGCACGCTCGGCGACCGGATGGCGGAGGTCGCCTCGTCCGTGTCCGGCGATTCAGTCGCCTTCTTCGGAGCCGACACGCCGCACCTGCCCATGTCGCACGTCGAGGCGACTCTGCAAGCCTGCGGCCAAGGCCGTTCGGCCATCGGTCCGAGTGACGACGGCGGCTTCTGGACGCTCGTTGTCCCGGCCGGTCTTGGCCTGTCCGATCTGCTGGCGAACGTCGACTGGAGCAGCGGCAACGAGCTATCGGACGTTCGAAGGAATTACGAGCGTGCCGGGTGGCAGCTTGATGATCTGCCGGTCTGGTGGGACGTAGATCGCCCCGACGATCTTGCTAGACTTGCCGCCGCCGAGCCCGATTGGTTCCGAGATCTACCGGACGTCGTGGCCGCCGTTGCCGAGGGTGCTTGAAGACCCGGCGACGAATCCCCTCGGCGTCGCCAATCTGCCCTATGTCTACCTCCACCGAACCAGCGCCGGCCGATGCCACGTCTGACGGCTACGAGTCGTTCCTGCCCGAGTCGACCGTGCTCATCGTCGACGACAACGAGCAGAACGTCGAGCTCCTCCAGGCTTATCTCGAAGCGTTGCCGGTCACGGTCGAGATCGCCCGCGACGGCGTCGAGGCGCTCGAACAAGTGCGGGCCGTGTCGCCTGACTTGATCCTGCTCGACATCATGATGCCGCGGATGAGCGGCTTCCAGGTCTGTCGCGAGGTCAAGAGCGACCCGGCGACGCGGGACATCCAGATCCTGACCGTCACCGCGCTCAACGAGCTCGGCGACGTCGAACGTGCGGCCGAATGTGGGACCGACGACTTCGTCAGCAAGCCGGTCAACAAGTTCGAGTTGCTCACCCGCGTCCGCAGCTTGCTCCGCGTTCGGCACCTCAAGGGGGAGCTCGAGCGTGCGATGCGTTATGCCGCGGAGGTCGAAGACACGGTGGCGGACGTATGACCACGGAAGCCGCCGATCTGAAGATGCCGGTCGAGGCGTGGCTGGATCGCCTGGCCGACAAGACGCCCACGCCCGGCGGCGGAAGCGTGGCAGCGCTCACCGGCGCACTGGCGGCGGCGGTGGGGGGATGGCGCTGAAGTACAGCGTCGGCAGAAAGTCCAACGGCGTCGAAGACGAGGCTTCCCTCGTCGCCGCCATGAGCCGGTTCGACGGCATTGCGGCCGTACTTCGGGCTCTGGTGGTCGAAGATCAACTCGCCTACGCCGGCTGGCGTGCGGCTAAGGAAGCCAAAGCCGACGCCAAGGCCATGGCCGTCGCGACGGCCGCCTGCATCGCGGTGCCGCTGGGCATCATGGGGGCTTGCGTCGAGCTTCTGACCGAAGCCGTCGCTATCAAGCCGCGATGCAATCCGTGGCTGGTGAGCGATTTGCTCGTCTGCGGCGAACTCGCCACCGCGGCCGTCCGGGCCGGTCGGCACAACGTGCTCGCCAATGCTGCAACGGACGACTCCCGACAAGCCGACGTCGACGAAGCCGATCGCCTGCTGACGCGTGCCATCGAGGCCGTGACCCGTCTCTGCTCAACCACCGACGCCTGACCGGCCGATGGCAAGGGTGGCGATGGCGCTCGATCCGGACGATGTGCGACTCGACCTCTCCGGCATGCCGCGTCCGGCAGCGCCGAGCAAGCTCGTGGGCCGCCCCTGGTTGAGCGTGATGTTCGCCTGCTGCAGCGTCTACCAGCGGGTTTATCGCGACATCGAAGGGACGCAGTACGTCGGCCGATGCCCGCGGTGCCGGCGTGAAGTGCGCTTCGCCGTCGGCACGGGCGGCGTCTCGTCGCGCAGCTTTGTCGCCCGGTGACCGACGCCCGTACGCTGTCGCCTGGTGACGCGACCGCCCCCGACTGCCTGGCCGATCTCACGCCCCGATCGCACCTGCCACGCCACCGGTAACGCCATCGCACCCGGCGAGACGTACCAGGCGATGCTGATCCGACTCGGCCCCGGTCAATTGACCCGTCGGAGCTACGCGGCCGGGCAACTGCATCGACGAAATTGAAGGCGACATCGTCGCCACCTGGACGGCCACGATGCCCGCCACGGGCGAGCAACAGTCGGCCGAGGAGGCCCAGACGCTGGAGGCCATCGTGCGGACCGAACCCACCGCAACGCGTGACGCAGGACTGCGGTTTCTGGCCATGCTGGCGCTCCTTCGTCGTCGTCGGTTGCGGCTGCGTGAGCGTGACGGGCCGGCATGGCATGTCGATCTCGCCGGCGAGCCGTGGGTGGTCCAAGAGCCTGACGACGCGACCGAGGCGGAAGCCGATTTTGCGGCCTTGGTCGGTCGGCCGACTGAATCGGAGGCGGCATGAGACGGCTGGCTCTGCTCGCGATCTGTCTCACCGCCGCCGCCGGCTGCGCCGGTCGGCAGTCCGCCGTCGATGATGCCACGACCCGGCCCACGCGGGTCGAACCGCTGCCGTTGTCCGGCCTGGTCGCGGCCATCAACGAGAACAACCAAAAGCTGCCGTCTCTCTGGGCCAGCGGCTACTTCGAAGCGCTGCTGAAGCAGACGCCCGACGACGACGGCCGCTTCGTCAACGGGCAGATCGTCGTCCAGCACCTCAAGCCGGACCGTCTCTTCGTCAAGGCGGAAAAGGACGCCTTTGGTGACCTGTTCGAGTTCGGCACCGACGGCCGAACGCTCTTCCTGAAGTCCGCCGAGGAAGACGTGACGTACGTCGGAACAGCCGGCCGACTCGATCCGAACAAGGTCGCAGGCCTGGCCGTCAGGCCCGACCTGATTTTGCAGGTACTTGGCCATCAACCTGCTGTCGCCGGACCTGACGCTTTTCCCGGCGCCGACGCTGCGATACGACCCGGAGTCGGATCTGCACCGCGTGGCCTTCGTCGAAGTCGCCCGCTTCGGCGAGCCGCGGCTCGTGGTGTCGAAGGAGGTCTGGTACGCGGTACCTCCCGAAGGCGGCGTACCGCTGGCCCGGCGGGTGATTTTGAACGACGAGGCCGGGCGTCCTGTCCTCGTCGCCACGCTCGATCGGCACCGGCCCGTCCAGAACGACGGTCCGATCGTCGCGTCGCGTCTTCTTCTCTTCTTCCCCCAGACCGGCGGAAAGATGCGGATCGATCTGGAAGATCTCCTGTTCGAAAAGCGTCGCCGCGGCAACTCGGTGCCGAACGAAGGAACCTTCCAATTCGATGCGAGTCGCGCTCCGGCCAAGATGGTCTCTCTGGATCTGCCCGCCGCACCGGATGCGACGGATGTAGGGTCTTCTCCCACCCGCTGAGCCGACGTTGCACGACCTACGACCGCTCATCCTGACCCTCCTCTTCATCGCGACGCTCGTCGTGATGCCGCACAAAGCTGCGGCGTCGGCGAGCATCACCCGACTCGACGCCGCCGGCACCCGGCATGCCGAGTTCCTGGCCTTCACCACCGAACGGCCCGGCGTCACGGAACCGCTCACGATCGTCAGGCGACGTCAGGCGGGGGCCAGCTTCGACGACTGGAACCGCATCGCCGTCTACAACCGGCCCTTCCTGTCCATCGCGGCCTCGGAGAGCGGTGAGGTCGCGATTCTGCTCGACGCCGCCCGCCCGAAGGACGAAGACGAGCCCACGACCCGCCCCGCGACGACGCCGTTGCGGATTCTCCCGTCCACCACCGCCGTCGCATCGCCGACCGGCGTGGTCAGCACGACGGAGATCGTTCCGCCTCGATCGCCGGGGGACATCGCCTGGAAGGACATCACCTACGACGGCAGCACGCTGTTGGCGATGGCGGTCGACGGCTCGGTCTGGTCGCTTGTCTCGACGAGCGGCGTCTACACATGGCAGTCCCTCGCACCGCCGCCGGACGGGCTCCCGGCACTGGACGGGCTCTCGTTGGCTTGTCCGAGAGGGGTCTTGCATGTCGCTGCCGCGACGGCGGAGGCGACCGTGCTCTACCGCCGCGACGGCGACGCCTGGACGACCGTCGCCACCCTCGACGCAGACGCCGCACTGGCCGATGCCGAGACGGTGGTGCTCGTCGCGCGACCCGACGGCACGAAACAACAGGTCCTCGGCAGCGACGGGATCGTCGGCGAGGTCGAATGGTCGGTCGACGACGCGTACGAGACGACGCCCGACGACAAGGTCACCGCCGCCGAGGCGGCAGGGCGTCTGCGGCTCACCCGCGGCGTCGTGGCGGGTCGAGGCGTCGGGCTGATGCGACTCGACCTTGGAGCCGGGAACGTACGAGGTGGTCGGCAAGACCGCGAACGGCAAGACGCCGGCGACGGTGATTCCGGTCAACCCGGGCGGCATCTCGCCACTGGCCGGGACGGTGCGACTGCTGCTCTACGGCCTGCTGGTCGTCGCTGTGGTCGGCATGCTCTTGCAGGGGCGTCGACAGGCGCAGACGCAACCGCTTTCGACAGAGACATCGGCCGAGCAGGTTCCGCCGACGATGGCATCTGCCGCACCGTGGCGGCTTCGCGTGGCCGCGGCGGGCGTGGACCTCTTGCCGCTGGTCTTCACCGCAGGTCTGGTGACGAGCGAGCCGCAGCTTGCCAACGGCGCCGTCGGCACCGTCATCGTGTTGGCCGGCTTGGTCACGTACGTGCTGTTGCCGCTGGCCGGCGAGATGACCAGCGGTCGCAGCCCCGGCAAGGCGATCTTCGGCCTTCGGGTGCGTCGCCTCGACGGCGGCGAGCCGTCGCCTTCTGCGATCCTGATTCGCAACGTCGTCAGGCCGCTGGATTTGTTCATCGGCTGGGCCGTGGCGATGGTGGTGCCGGATCGCCGACGTCCCGGCGATCTTGCCGCGGGAACCGTCGTCGTCTACGAGCCCGTCGGCACCCGGCAGACCAGCGGATGACGTTCCTTCCGACCCTCACCAGCGTGTCGAACCCGCGCGTCAAGGCGGTGGCGAAACTACGCGACGCACCTGAGCGTCGCCGAACGGGCCTGTTCTTGGTTGAGGGCGACGGAGATGTACGGCGAGCCATCGACTTCGGCTACAGGCCGCTCGATGTCTTCACGACCGAGCCGGCCGATGGAGCGACCCACGTGTCGCCGGCGGTCATGGCGAAGATGAGCTACCGCAAGACGCCCGAGGACGTGCTGGCGGTCTTCAAGGCGCAAGCCAATAGCCTGGCCGACCTGCCGACGCCCACGGCGAGCGACCTGTACCTCGTTTGCGTCGGCACGGAGAAGCCGGGGAACTTGGGCGCGATGGCCCGCACCGCCGCGGCCGTCGGGTGCCGGGGGATGATCGCGACGGGGCGGGTCGACCTGGAGAATCCGAACGCCATCCGCAACAGCCGGGCGGCGGTGCTGGCACCGTGGTGCGTTGCGGCCGAGGAGGACGAGACGCGGACGTGGCTGCGTCGGCACGGCGTTCGGGTGCTCTCGACCGCAGTCGCCGAGCCCGGCGCGACGGACTTGTGGCGTGTTGCCGATGACGCTGCCCCGACTGCCGTCGTCATTGGACCGGAGCATGCCGGTCTTGATCGTGCGTGGCTCGAGCCGCCGCACGTGCCGATCACGATTCCGATGCACGCCGGCGACGCGGTCGACAGCCTCAACGCGAGCGTCACGGCGGCGATCGTGTTGTTCGAGATGGACCGCAGGCGTCGGCCAACGTAGACTACCCGTTGCCCGCCAAGGGCATTGACAACTTGGCCACCTTCTCGGTGACGAAGGCTTTGCCTTCGGCAGCGGGGGCGACTGGTATCGACCGGTTGGCACGGGTGGCGGTGGCATGCCGGAGACGCCCGCTAGGCTCCGTTATCAATTTGTGGGCACACCTATAACTGCCGACAACGCAGTTGCTGGGCGTATCGGCTTCAACAATGAAGTCGCTCCGCTCGCACTGGCAGCTTAAAGCTGCCACGGCCCTCGCGAAGTGTTTGTGGTCGCGAAGGGTTGTCATCTAGCGAACTAGTCCTGTCGGGTTGCTCCTGACGGCAGGGCGAAATCAATCGAGAGCTGGCTTCACGCCGAGGGTGTCGATCCTCGCGGCGTGCGGCGAGACCCAAAAGAGCGACTAAGCATGTAGAGGCTGCCATTTCGGTTAACACGACACGGGGGTTCGACTCCCCCCGCCTCCACTTCCTGCGTGGAAAGTCATAGGCCCGCGACGTCTGCTCAAGACAGACGTCGCGGGCCTTGTTTGTTGATATACGTTGGGTCGACCGATGAAGCGCCAGAATCTCCTCTACATCATGTGTGACGAGCTTCGCTGGTGTGACGTCGGCTGCTACGGAGCGGCCCACACGCGACGCGACGGCTCGCCGCTCACGCCGAACCTCGACCGCCTTGCCCAGGCCGGGACGAGGTTCGAGACCGCCGTCAGCAACTGCCCTGTCTGCGTGCCGGCGCGAAGTGTGGTCTTGAGTGGCCAGTATGCCAGGCAGTGTCAGGGCACGACGACGAACCCAAGCCTCGGCTATCACACGCGCGATTCGCTGGCCCCACGGAGCGGCTGGCTGTTCGATGCTTACGCGCCGCCGACGCGGGCGGCCTTCCCGAACCTCACGCTGCCGGAGCTGCTCAAGCAGGCGGGCTACCACACGCGGGCGATCGGCAAGTGGCATGTCGAAGCCTGGCCGCATCAGCTTGGGTTCGATCGTTACCTCATTCCGCGTAGCCACCACGCACACAGCGGGCAACTCTTCACAGAAGACGGCGGCGTGGAGTTCAGCCCGCCGGGCTTCAGCGTCGACTTCGAGGCGGACCGCGTCGAGCAGTTCCTCGAGGAGGAAGCGCTCGCCGATAAGCCGTGGTTCTTGTACTACAACATCAGTCCGCCGCACATGCCGTTGGCGGACATGCCGGAGCATTACCTGTCGCTGGTCGACCCGACGTCGATCGACCTTCGCGCGAACGTGCCGGCGGACTTCGACTTCGATGAGCACCTGGAAACGGTCCGCATCTATTTGTGGGACTTTCGCCGGTACTTGTCTCACATGCCGCACACGCAGGACGTGTCAATCACGTCGCTGGAGGAGTTGATCGCGTTGTACCTGGGGGCGACCGCTTGGGTCGACGACACGGTGGGGCGAACCCTCACTTCTCTAGATGCCGCTGGGATGGCCGACGACACGATGGTCGTCTTCACCAGCGACCATGGCGACATGCTCGGCAGCCAGGGCATCTGGGGCAAAGGGAGCTTGTGGGAAGAGAGCTATCGCGTGCCGATGCTGATCCGCGGCCCGGCCGTGCGAACAGGGACGGTGCGGGCAGACGTCGGAAGCCTCATTGATGTCGCCCCGACCCTGCTCGGCCAGGCGCATGTCGAGGTGCCGGATCACATGTCCGGCCGAGACTTGCTGGCGGCGGGTGCGTGCGACTTCGCAGGAGGTGCCGTCATCGAGGCATCCGACGGCAGCAAGATTGCCCGACGAACCCAACACCGTCTTGAAGTCTTCGACCTCTCTGACGCGGGCGCCCATGCAACTTGGGGCCTTGAGCATGATCCGCTCCAGGAACGTTCGGACGTCTCCCGCGCCGCCGGCGTGTCGCCGGAGACGGCGTCATTCTTCGCCGAGTGGCATCGTGATCACCCGTCGCTCAGCTTGCCGGAAGCGGGCGGCTGACGTTTGTGCGACAGATTCTTCTTGCCTCGTCGCAGTCGCTCACCTCTGATGCGGCATGACGCAAACAGCTGACCTCAACACCTATCTCGACGCGGCAGTCCTCAAGCCGGAGATGACGTACGACGAGGTGACGGAGGCCATCCGAACGTGCGTGAAATTTGCAACTGCAACGGCGTGCGTTCGGCCCTGCGACGTGCCGCTCGCGGTGGAGCTTTGTGCAGGCTCTTCCACCGAAGTCTGCGCCGTCCTTGGCTTTCCCCACGGCGTCAGCTTGACGGCGACGAAAGCCGCAGAGGCCAAGCAGCTTGTCGAGGCGGGTGCGGCGGAGATCGACATGGTCGCCAACTACGGCCGGGCGTTGTCGGGGCGTTGGGACGAAGTGCGCGACGACATCGCCGCCGTTGTTGAAGCGGCAAAGGTGCCGGTCAAAGTCATCTTCGAGTCGGCCCAGCTCGATCTTGGACACCGTCCGCAAGCTCGTCGACGTCTGCGTCGAAGCAAATGCCGCCTACGTGAAGACCTCGACCGGTTTCTACGGAGACGGTGCCTCGGTGGACGTCGTCAAGGCGATGCTCGACCAGGCGGCGGGGCGGATCAAGGTCAAGCCCTCCGGCGGCATCCGCGATCGCGAGAAGGCGGAGCTTTTCGTCGAGATGGGCGTGCATCGTCTGGGTGTCGGGTACACCAGCTGCGATGCGATTGTGAATGGGGCGGGGAGTGGCGGTAAGAGCGGGTATTGAGGTCGAGCGAGTTGGAAGCTTGCTTGCGTGCTGACACGATCGTCGCGCGAGGTCCTTCGGCTGCGCTCAGGATGACGGATGGGGAGGATGAATCCTTCGCCCGCTGACCAGCCTCACTCGCGGGCACGTTCTGCGCGACGCATTTCGCGCTCGGCATCCTTCTTCTTCAGGCTCTCCCGCTTGTCTGCCTGCCGCTTGCCCCGGCCGACGCCGATCTCGACTTTGGCTCGTCCCTCTTTGAAGTAGATCTCCAGCGGTATGAGCGTGACGCCGCGTTCGCGGGTTTCATCCTCGAGTTGGCGAATCTCACGCCGGTGGGCGAGCAGCGTCCGGATGCGACGCGGGTCGTGGTTCATCTGCTCGGACGCGTGCGGGTACGGATCGATGTGCACGCCCTGCAGAAGCAGCTTGCCGGCCTCGATGCGAGCAAAGGCGTCGGCCATCTGCGCCTGGCCGACGCGGAGTTGCTTGACCTCGGTGCCGAGAAGGCTGATGCCGCACTCCAGCGTGCGGCCGATCTCGTAATTGAATCGGGCCTTGCGGTTGATGATCCGGCCCGGCTCGGCCAGACCTTTCTTCTTGCCCTTCTTCGCCATCGAACCCGCACGATAGAGGCCGCAAACGATGATCTACCGTCCGACGAGCTTTTTCAGGCTGTGCCACGTCGCGGCCCGCTGAACCTTGGCGATGCTTTCCAGGAGCGGAATCTCCTTCGGGCAGACCTGGACGCAGTTGCCAGCCTTGGAGCAGTTGCCGATGCCGTCTTCGCCCATCATCACGGCCATGCGGTCGTCCTTGAGTGACTTGCCGGTCGCGTGCTCGTTGAAGAGCCGGACCTGACTGATGACGGCAGCCCCGACGAAGCCGTTGACCGGCGTGTACTGGGGGCAGGCTTCGAGGCAGGAGCCGCAACTGATGCACCGGCTCAGGGGGTAGCGCTCTTCCTGCGTCGCCTGGCTCTCCGTGGGGCCCGGGCCGAGGTCGTAGGTGCCGTCGATGGGCACCCAGGCCTTGACGCGCTTGAGGTCGTTGAAGAGCCGGCTGCGATCGACGTGCAGGTCGCGGACGAGGGGGAACTTGCTCATCGGCTCGAGCGAGATCGGCTCGCCGTCGTTGCCGACCTTGTCGACGAGCGTGCTGCATGCCTGCCGAACGCGGCCGTTGACCCGCATGGTGCAGGCACCGCAAACCTCTTCGAGGCAACCGCTGTCCCAAACCGGGCTGGTGACCTTGCGGCCGTCGACGGTGGTGGGATGTGCCGCGATCCACTGCAGGCACGAGATGATGTTCATGTTCGCCCGCTTGGGCACGTCGAACTCGTCCCAACGGCCTTCGGCGTCGGGTCCGTCTTGTCGACGGACGCGGATGCGGGTCGTCGCTTGCCCCGCACCGGCCGGGCGGGCGGAGTCGGCCTGTTCGGTTGCTCGGGTGACGGTCGGATTCATCGCTCCACCATACTAAGGGGTCTGGCGACACCTGCATGCCCCTGCATGATCATCATGCTTTCTGAAACACGGAAAATCATGAGCCTCACGAACCAGCGGCGACGGCATCGCGGCGGACGAGCTTCTGGAGCTCATTGAACGCCTCCGAGTCATCTTCGTCGGTCTGGTGCTTGACGAGACCGCCCTCGTCGCCGGCGACTACTGCAACGGATTCTCCCGTCGCCGGGTCTCGGCGAACGTCGACCAGAAAGTGTTTGGTGGTGTAGTCGATGCCGTCACGCTCGCTGCCGAGCGGGTCGCCGGCGGTGGCGGTGAAGGTGTCCTCGTGCCAGCTTCCGTTTTGCCAGCGGAAGATGCTGAAGCGGGCGTTCTGCAGTCGGCCGGCGATCTCGGTGCCGGCGTTTCGCATGAACCAGCGCACGATCGGCTCGATCGTGATCGGCTCGCTCCACGTGTCGTTCCAGGCCTCGTCGCGCGGCGTGACGAGGCTGAGCTGCGCGGCTAATGCCGGGTCGTCGGCGATGTTGGTGGTGTCGAAGAGCGGGTTACGCAAGGCGTACGTCACGGTGTACCGGTAGGTCTCACCCGGCACGACCGTCTCGTCGAACGACCAGCCCTCCACGTCACCCGTGGCATTGGCCGGGTTGAATTCACCCGGCACTTCTCCGCCGACGAAGATCGGTGCATTGGAGGTCGGCGGCAGGCCACCATCACGCGTCGGGTCGTACCCCCCGCCTTCGGCATCCGGGGAGCCGCTTTGGCCGGGATACCTCGCGCCAGGAGGAACGCCCGGAGGCAGGTCGCCGTCTCGTGGGGGAGGATAGTTGCTACCTGGTGAACCGGGATATCCGCTAGGCCCGCCCGGACCCGCACCGCGAGGCCCGCCCTGACCCGGGCGACCTGGATTGCCGGGGTTCGGGCGGGGGGTCGGCCGGGGTCTGACAGCGTCGGGCTCCGCTTCGCCACCTTCCACCGGATCGGCGGCGGCTCGGTCAGGACTCTCGCCCGAGATCACCGGGTAGAAGGGTGGCAGCGCGACAAGAAGCGGATTCTGTAGGGCGAACTCGCGGTACGCCCGCTTCGTCTCGATGTCGGCGTCACCGGCCGGAATCTGGCTCCACGATGCGTTGCGGAGCCTGCCGATGTCTTGCCGCTCACCGAACTCGCCGTTGCTAAGCTTCCGTTCCCGGACCAGACGCACATCGAGCAGTGTGGTCGACGAGATACGCGCCGGGATCGAGACTTGGCGAAACCGCTCCCGGATGTCACGCATCGGCAGCTTCCACCGAACCACAACGCCCACGACGTCCTCCGGACGCGGCTCGGCCTCGGGCTCCGGCGGAACGTCGGCGTTGGTCTTGAACGCGGCCACCCGCACGATCTCTGCAGGTGGCAGATCTGGGAGCGTCGCGATGCCGTCACCTTCGCCGATGTCTGCTTCGCGCTCGAACAGCGGAGTGGGGCTGCTGACGATGACGTAGCTAGGCCGACTGTCACTCGCCATCGGCGTGATCGGGGCGATCGGCGGCGGGTTCAGATAATCGGCGACGTCGTCGGGCCGAAGTGCGGTGCGGACCGCCGGGTCCGTCATCTCCCTCTCGAGCTGGTCACCGCTGGTGCTCAGCACGCGGCTGTCCACATCACCCGGGCCGACGTCTTGACCAGACAGTTCCACGGACGTCGCCGCGGGGTTCAGGACGTAGGTGAACAAGATCCAGAACAGCACGAGACCCGCAACGCCGAGGGCGATGAACTGGACGTACTTCTCGAGGAAGACACGAGCTTTTGCGAGGAACTTTTCCATGGGACGCTTGGGAACTCGGACAGACGGGAAGACGCTCAGAAGCTCGGGGTGCTCGAACCGCCGGTGATGGCGATCAATGCCTCTTTGATCGAATCGGGCATCAGGGGCACCGTCCACTCGCGAAGCAGAAGCATCTCGGCCTCGAGATCAACTTCCATCACGGGCTGATCGCCGAACACGAAGCCGTCTTGCAACGCGACGACCGGGTCGAGCGGGCGAAGCGACCGGACGTTCAGCACCGTGATGTGCGATCCGTCCTGAAGCAGACGCAGCACCTCCGGCACCGCATCGGCGGCGATGCGGAGGGTCATGTCGAAACGGACCGCATCAAAGAACGCGTTGTGCCCGGATCGCCCGGTCGGCGAAAGGCTGAAGTCGCGGGTAAGGGTCGCACCCGGATCGACCGGCACGACGATCTCCGCCGAGGCTTCGGCTTCAGGCTGTGCGGCCTGGCCCTGACCCGGCGCGGGCGGCGGGGCATTAGACACCGGCGGGGCCGGCGGACCCCCTCCACGAGGGCCGGCACCACCGCCGAGTCTGACGCCCGGAGGAGGGCCAAAACTGGGTCCGCCGCCGAATCCGCCACCACCGGGAGGCGCTGTGGGAGTGCTGGGCGATGAAACGCTGCCCGACGGGAACGACTCCGGAACCGTCAGCGCCAGCAACTGCTTGACCGGAGCCATGACGACATTCTGCTCTTCTTCCGGCAGATCCATCACCGCCTGCTCGTTGATGCCGGCGATCTGATAGAGCACCTGCTCGATCACCCAGAGTTGGACCTGGGCCTCGAAGATGCGATCGGCATCAGGTCGCTGTTGCTCGCCCGCCAGCGAGTGCGGCGATAGCGCCTCCCGCGATACGTACACGAGGTGGTCGGCCGCACGGTTGTACTTGAGGTTGCGTGCCAGCGCCACGAGTTCTCGACTGATGCGCTCAGCAACGCCTTCAGGGTCGAAGAACTCGCCCGTGTCTTGCTTCGTCGGACTCTCCGCCTCGATGGCAAGTTGCCGCTTCTCTTGGGCGATTGCGACACTCTCCTGCGTCGGCGGAAGTGTCGCCCGAATCGAGCCGGGAAGGGACGCGGACGAGAAGCTGCCGTTGTCTTCGTCGAAAGCGTTGTCGCCGACCGCCATGTAGTCGCGATAGCGGTTGACCCACTGGTCGCGGTTGAAGATCTTCCGCTCACCCGAAAGCGGCCAGGCTTCGGCGGCTTCCTCGTAGTCGTCGAACAGCAAAGGCGTCCGGCGGTTCGATTCCACCTCGTCGCGAAGCAACTCCCCGGTGCCGGCGCAACGGCGGCAATGACCTGGTTGCCCGTCGCGATCGTCGGCTGCGTCGGGAACCCGCTCAGGGACGCGCCTTGGTCCGTCAGGCCGACCTCCCGGAGCTTGATGTCCGGCCGATCCTTGGTCCGCATGGTGACAAGCTCCTGCCGGACGGCGGCACGTTGCTCGACCTTCGCGCGAAGGTCTTCGAAGCCGGGGGCCACGTAGAACAAGACGAACGCGATGGCCAGCAAGGCGACGAGGCCCGCGACGAGGCTGACCGCGTTCTTCTTGGCGAGTCCGAGGATGTGCTTCCAGTCGATGTTGCTCACGATGCGCTCCCGGTGGTATCCGCGTCGGCGGCGACGAGGTCGTCGGCCGTGGTTTCTTCGGCCGCCGGTGCCGCGAACGGCACCGGGTCCAGCTCGATGGCCATCAAGACCTCGATAACGGTGTCGCCGGCCATGCTCTCACCCGTCGCCGGATCGACGAAGGCCGGGTCGTCCTGACTCGCAGAGGACGAATTGCCGCCGGTGTCGAAGCGAGGTCGAAGCGAAGCGCCACGCCCGCCAACATTGCGTGGCGGCAGACCGGCGTTCCTTGAACGGTCGAAGCCCGGACGACGTGAGGCGTCGGGCGTCGACGTCTCCGCATCGATTGGTGTCCGCAGCGCCTCGCGAGCGGCATGCCGCCTTTGCAGAGCCTCGACCACTTCAGAGTCGTTCATGACGGGCTTCGCGTCGCTCATCCCGGCCAAGACAACCGCGTACGGCAGCGACGGCCGGCTGGCGTCGGGGACGATCGAGTAGAACGACTCCGCCAGCGACTGCCGACCGTTGTTGCCGAAGATGTCGTAGACCGAAGGTGTTGCCGTAGTACCCAGCGGGGTCAGCAGCTTGAAGCGGACGACGAAGCCACGCTTGGACCCGCCGACGGCAGGCGTTGCCACGAGATCGGCCACTGCAGCCCCCGCGCCGCCCGGGCCGTACTGCCCGCCCCCATAGCTGCTCGGGATCCCGGCGGGCGGACCAGCAGTCTGTCCTTCGGAGGTCGCCCGCCCGGACAGGACGGCGGCTGCGTTGCTGTAGAAGTTCTCGCGATCGTTGACGACGCTGCCGAGGTCGTCGGTGTAAACGCTGTCGAACGATTCGAACAGCACGTACTGCCTCTGATCTCGCGGGATCGCCGTAAGGGCGGTCTTGTCCGCGTCGTCGTACTCCTGGGGCTTGCCGAGCTTGCCGGCAAGGGCCTGTCGCTGCTCTTCTTCCGGTGCGGGCAAGGCCGCGTAGAGGTCGCCGAGAAGTGCCGGCCAGTAGTTCTTGCCTTCGCGGAGCTGGCCGACGTTGCGGACGATCTGCAGGTCCGTCCCGCCGGAGTTGGCCACTTGCGACCATTCGGAGTCGAGTTGCTGCGCCCGGGTCAGGATGCCGCTGATCGCGGTACGCTCGTCCTCGCCGCTGTTGAAGTTCGTCTCTGCGAAAAACAGCGCTCCGAACGAGAGCAGCACCGCACCGGCGACGACGGCACCGGACAAGACGAAGTACTTGGTCTTGTCCCGCCACAGCTTGTCCTGCCGGATGTGCGTCGGCAGCAGGCTGCTGGTGATGTTTGCGTCACCCAGTGCCTGCAACGCCAGGCCGTAGGCGCAGGCACCACTGAGGGTGTTTTCCGCCAAGGCCGCGGCTGCGCCGGCTTCTTCCGGGCCTTCGACGTTGAATCGCTGAGGCTTCTCGACCGGCATCTGCAGGTTTTTCTGCAGGTAGCCCGAAAGCCCGTTGAGCTTGAACCCGCCGCCCAGGCAGATGATCTTGCGGACGTTGATGTCGCGATGGCTCGACTGGTAGAAGCCAAGTGACTTCTGCACCTCGCCCACCAGCTCACCGAAGACGGGCCGCATCGCCTGGTAGATACGCTTGGCGTACTTGCTGGCCTTGGCCCCGCGCTTCATCTCCTCGGCCTTGTCGAACTCGACCTTGAACGCCTTGGCCAACGCTTCCGTGAAGGCGTTGCCGCCGACGTCGAGCGACCGCATCCAGATCTCGTCGTTGCTGGCGATGATCATGTCGGTGCTCTCGGCACCGAGGTCCAAAATCACCGCGTGCCCCTTGTCCAGCCGGCTGTCGGCCCGGACCGAGTTGTAGACCGCAAGCGGACTCGTCTGAACGGCCACGACGTCCAGGTCGTGGTCGACGAACTGCTGGACGTGCTCGTTGACGAGCTCCTTCCGCATCGCGAAGATGCCGACCTCGACGTCCGGGTCGTCTTCACGCTCGAAGAGCTGGTAGCTCCACTCGACATCGTCGAGCGGGAAGGGGATCTGCTGCACCGCCTCGAAGCGGACGATCTCCGGGATCTTCTTCGGCTCGACGGGCGGAAGCTTGACGAAGCGGGCAAAGCTCTGCTGACCGCTGACCGACACCGTGACCGCACAGCGTTTGGTGTCGTGCCGGCCCACGAACTTGGCCAGGGCCGTCTCGATGAGCGTTTCGCGGTTGTCTCCGGCTTCGGAGAGGATGGTGTCGTGTTCGATGGCGGCGAAATCCGTCATCCGAACGCCCTCTGCCGTGCGTTGAAGCTTCACAGCCTTCAAGGCGCGGTTGCCGATGTCGATGCCCCATGCAGCGCTGGCCATAACTAGCTCCTTGAGTCGGTGTGGACGGCTCGCGAGACAACCGAGGCGGCACGGGAGCGTGCCTGGCGGGGCGGTTGCCGGTGGATTCGCGATGAACCGTTGCCGCCGGACGCGGCATCCGAATCCTATCGTCGATCGGCCTTGCCATCAAGAAGCGCGGGCGACACGTCGTCAACGCCACCAAGGTCACACCACCCCGGTCGCCGACGCCCACTGCTCCAGGCAGGCCTCGGCGCTGGCTACGTCGGATGCCGCGATTTCTGGTAATTCCTCGCCCGTCGCGACCCGCAGCATCGACCTCGCGACGTGTCTCGGCTGGCGACTCTGGGGCGTCACCACGGCCGCCAAAGGCACTGCTTCTCGGACTTCAACCGAAGCCGTTGAAACAATCGGCACGCCCAGACGGTGCCCCAAGCGAGCTGCCCAGGCGTCCGCGGGACCGGCTGCTGTAAGCAGCACGGCATTGGACCGACGTGCCGCCTCCACGTACGTCGTCGCGTGCCACGGCTCAACCAGCTCGCCTAGCCCGAGATGGTCCGCAAAACGCCGCGCCTGCCGATGTCGAAAGGCCGATCCGCCCGGAAGAACCAACCGGTGCTGCTTTCCCTCGCGACGCATCAACACATGAATGAGTGCCCCCGCCCAGATCGCCAGCGAGAAGTCGGCATGAGGCCCCGAGTCGTCGGTCAGAAGCCAGCGAAAGACGCCGTCGTCTAGGTCAACGCGATCGACATCAGGAACCGGCCTGCGCACGACCTGGCCACCCAGACACGCCTGTTGAGCTTCGCTGTGGCAGATGGCGATGCCGCCCGCCACGCCCCGGCGGTCGTGTGGCTCAGGCCGGTAGTAGACGAGCGGAAGGCCATCGGCACCCTGTGCCGCTAAAGCCGCCTCGCAGGCTTTGCCCGACCAGGCCATGACGGCACGCGGAGCGAGTCGGCGGATCCGAAGCCCCAGCCGTTTGCGGAGCAGAATCTCGCTGGTCCGGCATTGCAGCGTGTTGCCGTTGTCGACGAGCCGGAACAAGTCGTCAGGCGTGCGCTCGACGTCGACGACATGAAGCAGAGGCAATCCTTCCACGTGGCCGGCACCGTAGGACGAAGCGGGCACAGGGCGTGGTCAGCGTGATTCCTGTGCCAGCCAAGCGACGATTGCTGCCGGCGAAGCTGCTCGGAGCGTCAGGCGGCGGCGACGTTTTGAGCGTCGGTGCCGAGGTCGACACGCTGAATCTGACCGCCGACGGCCTGAAGCTTCTCTTCGAGCTTCTCGTAGCCGCGATCAATGTGGTAGATGCGATCGAGCCGTGTCTCCCCGCCCGCGGCCAGACCTGCCAGGAGCAGGGCGGCCGAGGCGCGAAGGTCGGTGCACATGACGGTCGCCCCCTGAAGCCGCTCACCGCCACGCACGATGGCCGACGGCCCTTCCTTGGTGACATCCGCACCCAGGCGGTTGAGTTCGGCGACGTGGGTGAAGCGGTCCGGGTAGATCCGCTCCGTTACGACCGATGCGCCATCTGCGAGACCCATCGCGGCCATGAACTGCGCCTGAAGATCCGTCGGGAAGCCGGGATAAGGCTGCGTCGTCACATCGACGGCCTTGAGGCGCTCGGGTGCGTACGCAATGAGGTCGCCGGTTTCGGGGTCGTCTTCCACAACGACGCCCGCCTGCTCGTAGGCATCGATGACGGCAATGAGGTGCTCGCGTCGAGCGTTGCGGAGCGTCAGCCGTCCGCCCGTCATTGCCGCGGCGAGGATGAAGGTGCCGGCCTCGATGCGGTCCGGAATGACCGTGTGCTTCACGCCGTCCAGACGATCGACGCCGTGAATCACGATCTCGGGCGAGCCGGCCCCTTCGATTCGGGCACCCATCTTGTTCAGGATGTCCGCGACATCGGCGACTTCCGGCTCGCAGGCGCTGCCGACGATGCGGGTCGTGCCGCGTGCCAGGGCCGCGGCGCAGAGGACGTTGATGGTGCCGAGGACGGTCGGCCCGCGTGCACCGCCTAGGTAGAGGGTCGCGCCGCGGAGCCCGCCGTCGGGCGCTTCGCCGATGATGTAGCCGCCTTCTTGGCGGAAGGTCGCGCCGAGCTTCTTGAGGCCGCGAAGGTGGAGGTCGATCGGCCTGTCGCCGATCGCGCAGCCGCCGGGCACGCTGAACTTGACCCGTCCACGCTTGGCGAGCATCGGCCCGAGGACGCAGACGCTGGCCCGCATCTTTTTGACCATGTCGTAGCTGCAGGTGTCGGGCGTCTGGTCGATCGGGTCGATGTCCAGGGGCCCGTCGAGCGCGGGGCGACCGGCGAAGTCGAGCTTGCCGCTGTTGCCCAGAGACGCCGGCTCGTGCCGGGTGATGTCGCACCCGAGGCTGCGGAGCAGGGCGATCATCGACGAGATGTCGCTCAGGCGAGGCACGCCGTGAAGGCGGCTCGGGCCATCGGCCATGAGGCACGCGGCCAGCATCGGCAGGCTGGCGTTCTTGCTGCCGCTGATGTCGACGCTGCCGACGAGAGGTCGGCCGCCCTGAATGAGAAGACTGTCCATGCCCGGCACCTTCCTTGGCGGGTAGAGGCGGTGGCATCAGGTGCCGAAAAGGCACAGATGCCGAGCCGACGATCCGTCATCGGCCCATCGTAATGTCGGTCACATGCCGGCCCGGCGTCCTGCCGGGAGCTTGCGAACCCGCGGCATCTTGACGCGTCAAAACGTCAAACGCAAGGCGTGTGGAAAGCTAAACGACATCCTGACCGAAGATAGCGACGGCGTGATCTAGCGTCTCCCAGCTCCCGTACCCTCTTTCAGACATGCCTAGACAGAACCGTCCTACCCGTCGAATCGAGCAACTCGAGCCACGTCGCCTGTTGGCGTCGACTCTGGCGGAAGTCACGGCACTGGCCGATGCTGCCGACCGATCGGTCGACGGCGGTTTTGCGGCGACGATCAACTTTCAGCCCGCAGGAATGGGGAATGTGGAGAACACCAGGGCCGACTTCGGCAGGCCCTTCGCCGTCCGTGGCAACGGGCTCAGCTACGGCTGGAATCGTGACCTCGAATCCGCCGGCGACATCGTCGATCGCGACTCCGACCGCGATCTCTACGCCCTAAAGGAAACCGCCGCAGTCGGCAACGGTCCGGCGGGTGAGGCGCAAGACGTCGACGAGCGCTACGACACGGTCGCCCTGGTCGAGCCTGGTGACACGTGGTCGATCGAAGTTCCTGCCGGCCGAACGTACGCGTTGGCGGTGGTCGTCGGCGATCCGGACTTTGGCGATCCCGGCGGTGCGGCACCCGGGTTCAGTGAGACCTTCATCGACGTCAACGACGAGCTGTTCGTCCGCGGCGAGCTCAAGTCGTACTGGCCCTTCGCGGAAACCTCCGGCTACGTGCAGCCGGGGCCGGACGGACGCATCACGCTCGACGTCGGGGCCCGCACCGTCGGCGGCGGACTGCTATGGGTGCGTGTGGCCGAGGTCGAAGCGCTGCCGACGTACGAAGAAGGTGACGCGCTCGATTGGACGCAGGTCGGTGGAGCCTCTGCGGACGCGCTCAACTTGCCGACGAGCCCGGTGGTTCGTGCCGAAGGCGGCGAAGGCCGACTCGGCGACGACCTGTACCTGTTCGGCGGCTTCGAGCAGGCTTACGTCGATACCTACGACCGCGTCGACGTCTTGAACCTGTCGGACGGCTCCCGCTCGACGTCGGCCCCGATTCCGACCAACGGCCCCAACACCCACGCCGCCAGTGCCGCCGATGAGGCCAGAGAGGTCATCTACTTCATGGGTGGGCAGATCGGCATCGACACCGACCCGAATCAACCCGAAGACGTCATCGACGACGTCTACCTCTTCGACCCGTCCGACGGCGGGTCATGGTCGCAACTACCCGACCTGCCGGCCGAGCGAACCGCCGGCATGGCCTTTGTCGACGGCGACACGCTCCACTTCCTTGGCGGTAGTGACGACGTGGCAGTCTTGGCGCAATCGACAGCACTGGACGCTGGATCTGGTCGCGGCCGTCGATGAGGGAGACGCCTCGGCTGAGTGGGTGGCCATGCCGCCGCTGCCGTTTCCGGTGAACCACGCGACCGTCGACCTCATCCAAGGCGTCGGAGAGAGACGGCGGTCCCGTGGCGGTCGTCGCGATGGGCGAGTTCGATCACGGGCTCGGCTATTCGACGGTTCGCCACACGCAGCTCTATGACATCAACACCGCCAGTTGGTCGCTGGGCCAGCTCGCGCCGGTAGCGGTCAGCCACCACAACACGGTGGTCGTCGACGGGGTCATCTGGTCGGTCGGTGGTCAGTTCCGCGGCAACTTCGTCGCCGACAGCGTCGTGAGCTACGACGTCGCCAACGACGTCTGGCGCACCCACACGTCGATCCCGCAGCCGCGCAAGATCGGAGCCTTGGTGTTCCAGGACGACGAAGACCGCTTCGTGTACGTCGCCGGCGATAGCCGGGACGACGGGTTCATGAGCGACCTCCTTGTCGGCACGTTCGCCACGGGAAGCTGACACGCGTGCAAGGCGGGCAAGGTCCTGGATCAGGTCCGCTGCAGTAGCGAACAATCGGACGCATCAAATCTTCACCTCCCGGCGGGTGTTAAGCTCATCGGGAGGTGATTTTGCGTGGTCGTTCCGCGGCTGCACTTCGAGATGGAGCAGCGAACCTCTTGCCACGACCGAGCGGGTCGCCAGGTCGACGCGTCAGTCGTCTAGAAGATCGAGTGCCACCTGCATCTCGCCGGCAGCGTGCGCGTCTCCATGCTTCTTCGCAGCAGTGATGCCCGTCTCGTACGCCTTGCTCGCGGCGGCGGTGTCTTCGTTCTCCTCGTGCACCTGCCCGATCTGGTAGTGGGCGTAGCAGTAGCTGGCGTCGGCTTCGAGCGTCTTGTTGAACCATTCGAGCGCGTCGTCGAGCTTGCCGGCCTTCTTGTGCTCCATCGCCAGGGCGTACCGCAGGAACGGATCGCCCGGCTCGCGGTCGAGGAGGCGGGTCAGTTCTTTCTTGCGGTCGGCCATGACTGATCGTATCGACCGAAAAGGTCTGGAGCTTCGACTGCTTCGTCACGCGGCCAACGGCGTGTACGGCAGGTTGAGACTCGCCGCGACCGCTTCATTGGTCACGCGGCCGGCTTGCAAGTTGACGCCTTCACGGAGGCCCGCGTCCTTCGACAACGCCTTGGCGATGCCGTGATTGGCCAAAGCCGTGACGTAAGGCAGCGTCGCGTTGCAGAGCGCGATGGTGCTCGTTCGGCTGACGGCCCCGGGCATGTTGGAGACGCAGTAATGCACGACACCATCGACGACAAAGGTCGGGTCGTGGTGCGTCGTCGGTCGACTCGTTTCGAAGCAGCCGCCTTGATCCACGGCGACGTCGACCACGACGGCGCCGGTCTGCATGCGGCGGAGCATCTCCCGCGTGACGAGGCGCGGCGCCTTGGCCCCGGGAATGAGCACGGCCCCGACGACCAGATCAGCTCGCGAGCAGTAGTTGGAGATGGTGTGGGCGTCGCTGAAGACGGTGTGCACGTTGGCGGGCATCACGTCGTCGAGATAGCGCAGGCGATCGAGGTTGACGTCGAGGATGTCGACATTCGCCCCAAAACCCGCGGCAATCTTCGCGGCGCAGGTTCCGACGATGCCACCGCCGAGAATGACGACGTTCGCCGGTGCAACCCCCGGCACGCCTCCCAACAAGACGCCGCGACCACCGTTGGGCCGTTCGAGGTACTTGGCGCCTTCCTGCACACTCATCTTGCCGGCGATCTCGCTCATCGGCGTGAGCAGGCAAAGTCGGCCTAGCCGGTCGCGAACCGTCTCGTAGGCGATGGCCATGACTTCCGCCTCGATGCAGGCCTGTGCGACGTCATCGGCGGCGGCGAAGTGGAAGTAGGCGAAGATCGTCTGGTTCGGCCGGTACATCGCCGCCTCGGACACCTGCGGCTCTTTCACCTTCACGATCAACTCGGCAGCGTCATGCAACGCCTTGGCGTTCGGCTTCAGTGTCGCGCCGGCGGACGCGAACTCGTCGTCGGTGAAACCGCTGCCTTCGCCGGCACCGGCTTGGACGAAGACGTCATGACCGGCCGCCGCGAGTGCGTGAACGCCGGCAGGAACGATCGCGATGCGACTTTCATCTGCCTTGATCTCCGTCGGTACGCCGATCTTCATCGGCCGAATGTAGCAGAAGGTTCGGCGTCGCCTACCTCTGCGTCTTGACCGCATGGGCCCGCCTCTTTAGCGTCCGGGTCGCATGACCGGCTCCGACACGGGCAATCTCGATTCGGATGACGAAGGCCCCAGCACCGGCCCCGCCGGGGCCAGGCCTGCGGGCGTGAAGATGGAGTTGAGCCGCATCATCATCAGCGAGCTCCAGGATCAACAGATCATCGTCCTCCATGAGGTCGACGGCTCGCGACAGTTCCCGATCGTCATCGGCTCCAGCGAAGCCATCGCCATCGACCGCCGACTCAAGGGCATCGTCCACTCTCGTCCGCTGACGCACGATCTGCTCGCAACGACGGTCGAGGCATTGGGCGGCGTGATCGACCGCATCGAGGTGCACAACCTCCAGGACCACACGTTCTTCGCCCGGATCGTCATCTGCCGTCGGCCACGGGTGCCGGTCAATGGCAACGGCCAGCCCGTCGAGCCGGCCGGCGAGGAAGAGTGGGTCGAGGTCGACTCCCGTCCCAGCGACGCGATTGCCGTCGGCGTCGCGACGAGCGTGCCGATCTACGTCGCCGAGCATGTGCTGAACGACGTGAGCTGAGTCAGGCCCGATCGGACGTGTTCGGGAGAAGATCGTCCACCTTCAGCACCGCATCGGGCTTCGACAGCGGCGAGGTGCTGCCGCCGGACCGGACGGTCGTCTTGTCCGCGTAGCTCCACGAGCCGTCAGCGGATCTGGTGGGATCGCGGTAGACCTCCAGGACTTGGTCAGCGAGATTAAGGATCCAATACTCGCGATAGCCGCTTTGGGCGTACAGAGCGAGTTTCTGCCCCCGATCGAACGTCAGGCTGCTCTTGGCGACTTCGACGACAAGCAATACGCTTTTGGGATCGCTAGGTTCCTCATCGATTGTGCCGGCGAAGACGAATATGATCCGGCTCCGGCTCGGAGTCGTAAAGCCGAAGCGGCACTTGGCCGTCAATGAAGAATCCGGCTTCTTCCTTGAAGTGATCTCCCAGGCGGTAGGCCATCTTCCGTCGGGCTACCACGTGATCGGGTCCGATCGGAGACATCTTCGAGAATCCTCCCCTTGATCAGTTCAACTCGCCGACCGTCGAAGAGTCCCGCCTGCGCCGCCCGCTTGTATGCGGCGGGTGTCCAGAGGAAGTCCGCCGGCCGATCCGCGTCGGCCGGATCCAGCTCCGTTTTAGAAGCACCGGTCTGCGCAACCGGCTCGTGCGGCCTCACTTTTTCGGCAGATGGTGCTGAAGCGACGGCCGATGGCATGGAAAGACCTTATCACGTCCATTAGTCGAGGTTCATCTTAAGTAAGAACTCGCCGTTCGACTTCGTCTTTTCGATGCGGCCCTTGAGCAGTTCCATTGCCTCAACGGGGTTCATGTCGGACAAGACGCGGCGGAGGCGGTAGACGAGCTCCATCTCCTTCGGATCGAGCAGCAGCTCCTCGCGGCGCGTGCCGGAGGCATTGATGTCGACGGCGGGGTAGACCCGCTTCTCGACGAGGCGTCGGTCCAGGTGCAGCTCGGCATTGCCGGTGCCTTTGAACTCTTCAAAGATGACATCGTCGGCCTTCGAGTTCGTGTCGACCAGAGCGGTCGCCAGAATGGTCAGGCTGCCGCCGCCTTCGATGGCACGGGCGGCACCGAAGAACCGCTTGGGCTTCTGCAGCGCCGCCGTGTCGACGCCGCCGGAACCGAGCTTGCCGCTGCTCGTCTCGTTGTTGTACGCGCGGGCCAGACGGGTGATGGAGTCGAGCAGGATGACGACGTCTTTCCCGTACTCGACGTACCGCTTGGCCTTGTCCATGACCGTCTCGGCCACTTGGATGTGCCGGGCGCTGCCTTCGTCGAAGGTGCTTGCGACAACTTCACCCTTGGTGCTGCGACGCATGTCGGTCACTTCCTCAGGCCGCTCGTCGATGAGCATGATGATCAGGACGGCCTCGGGGTGGTTGGTGCTGATCGCGTTGGCGATCTTTTGCAGCAGCACCGTCTTGCCCGTCCGCGGCGGGGCGACGATCAGCATCCGCTGACCCTTGCCGATGGGCGTGACGAGGTCGAGAATCCGCATCGACGTGTCCGCCGGATCGTTCTCCATGTGGAGACGCTCTTCCGGGTGGAGCGGCGTGAGTTCTTCGAAGTTCCTGAGCCCGTGGACCTTCTGAGGGTCCTCGTGCATGATCGAATCGACCTTGAGCAGGGCGAAATATCGCTCGCTCTCTTTGGGCGGGCGGATCTGACCGAAGACCTGGTGCCCACGCTTCAGGCCGAACCGGCGAACCTGGCTGGGCGAGATGTAGATGTCGTCCGGCGACGCCTGGTAGTTGTTGTCGGCCGACCGGAGGAAGCCGAAGCCGTCGGGCAAAACTTCCAACACGCCTTCGCCGAAGAGCAGGCCGGTTTGCCGGGCGCGGCTCCTGAGGATGCGGAAGATCAGGTCCTGGCGCTTCAGCTTGGCGGCATCCGGCACACCCTCGGCCTCGGCGAGCTCGAGCAGCTCGTCGTCGTCCTTCTCGCGAAGTTCCTTGAGATAGAGCTTGTCCTGGTGCTCAAGAGGCTTAAACCGCAGGCCCTCGGGCGTGTCGCGGGCGATCTCTTCGTCCGACGGGATGTGCGGCCGATTCGGGTCGAACTCGCGTGGCTTCTTCGCCGGCGGGGCGGATCGGACCTCGGATGTTTCAGGCCGATCTGCGACCTCCACGCTGTCGCCGCGCTTGGCGCGACGGCGGCTGCGACGCTTCGGCTTTGCGGGCTCGGCGTCGGTTGCCTCGTCGCCGGACTCGGACGGTTCCGAAGCATCCTGGGCCGAGGCTTCGGGGGCATCAACCGACTCGTCGTCGACGACCGGCTCCTTGGCCTTGGTTCGGCGACGCTTGACGACCTTCGGCTCCTCGGCCGTTTCGGGCGGGGTGGCGTCGGGCTCGTCTGCAACGGCCGTGGCCGAGGCGGCGTCGCCGTTGAGGAACATGTCTTGGGTCTCTTCCGGCGCGGGGCTGGTTGCCTTGGTCCGTCGGCGGGTGGTGCGCTTAGCCGTCTTGGCTGGCATATCGATTCTCTTTTGCCGGAAGGTGGCGGGAACGTGCCTGTGAAGGCCGAGACACGCCACGCTGTAGTCGGATAGCCCCGCATCGAGGCGGGCGGAAGAAGGGGCCCGGAATGGACCCGCAAGGAGGTTTGCCCGCGTGTTCAGGACGAACAGCCACAGGCGGCGGTGCCACAGGCACCCGCGTCCGTCGAGCCATGGCTTTGGCATCCGCCGGTCGCGCATCCACCGCCGCAGCAGGAAGGCTCTGGCATCGGCTTGTCCAAGACGGCCCGAAGGGTCGCGGCAACGGTGTCGCCCGAGATGGGCTTGCCGTCCGCGTTGGCCAGTACATGATCGGCACGGGCCCGCTTCTTGTCTAGGGGCATCTGCACTTTTTCCCGGCGATCCAACTCTGTCGCATCCCAACCCCGGCCCAGCACTCGACGCTGGCGATCTTCCAACGGTGCATCCACAAGGACAACGGCGTCGCACAGCTTGTCCAGACCCGTCTCCATCAACAGCGGAGAATCCCAAACGAACGCAGTCACGTCGTCGTGCTCCGCCGCCTCTGCCATCAGCTCGACACGGGCCTTGTTGACGATCGGGTGAAGCAACTGTTCCAGAAACGCCCGCTTCGACGGGTCGCGAAAGACGACACGCGAGATTGCCGCCCGATCCACGTTGCCGCGGATGTCGACGGTGTCTTCACCCAGCTCTTCGATGACGGCCCGCTTGACCGCCGGGTGCGTGTAGGCAAGCGACACCAATTCATCAGACGCGATGACGCGTGCGCCCGCCTGTGCGAAGAGTTTCGAAACGGTCGACTTGCCCGCACCAATGCCGCCGACGATGCCGATGATGGGCCTTCCGGCGAACACGCCCGAGTGTAGGAACGGCACGGGCTCCGTCAGCCGAAATCGCGCCAGTCGAAGATCTGCAACCAGTTGCCGGCCGGATCGCGAAGAAGCACCGCATCATCGCCGGGCCCGATGCCGCGAATGGCGTCGAACGGCACCTGGTCCTCCTGCAGGCGCGTGACGAACGACACGAAATGGCGAAGCTTCATCATCGTCGGCCGGGCGTGGCCACGGTCAGGTGGCGTTTCGTGGACGACAAAGCCGATGGCGACGTTCTCCGCCTCGTAACGCGGCGGGTCGCCGTCGCTTCTGACGAACGGCAGGAGCTGCGTGTAGAAGGCGTCGAGCTCCACCTCCAGCCCTGCTGTCATCGGCAGTTGCACGTCCGTCACCGCCTCCACCCAAACGGGCGGCGGCTCCGGAAGCATCGGCCGCTGATCCTGTCGTGCGGCCTTGACCGCTTCCACCCATTCTGACAGAGCCTCGGACACGCCATAGCTTACGATCGGCTCGAGCAGTCGCTAGGCCATGTTGCTTGACGTTTCTAGTTTCGTTGAGGTCGGTCAGCTCTCTTAGGGGGACTCGAGACAAATTCGGCGATGTTCATCAGTTCATCAGACATCGAGAGGGCTAGGGAAACGTGAGCGAGCACGGGAGAATCCCGATGGCACGATGGTGCTGAACATAATTTGTCGTGGGCTAAAGACTGGAAGGCCGGTCACCGGCGCGCAGCCGGAACAATCGAGGTGTCAGACCTGTAGATTCCTTGAACACGGCGTAGAAGCGCTGCGGCGATGTGAAGCCGCTTCGGCGAGTGACAGCGTCGAGGGTGAGGTCGCTGTTGATGAGCAGGCGTTTGGCCTCCTCGATTCGGACACGCTGAATCTCGCGCATCGGCGATCGCCCGATGGCCGTCCGGAATCGACGTTCGAACGAACTGCGACTCAGCGGTAGACCCGCGGCCAGAGCATCAGCCGTCAGGCCGGCGGCGGCATGGCTGCGAATCCGTTGAAGTGCTTCAGCCACAACGTCGTCGCCCGTCGCGATGACGTCTGTAGACGACCGGCGCACCACGCCTAGCGGGGGCAGGTAGCTCTCGAGATCGATGGGTTTCTCCATTAGCAACCGGTCCAGCACCTCGCATGCCGCCTCGCCCACCCTCGCCATGCCTGCGTCGACCGACGACAACGGCACACTGGCCGCCTCGCAGATGGTCGCGTCATTGCCGGCGCCAATCACTGCCACGTCACGTGGCACGCGGAGCCCGGCATCGGCACAGGCTTCGAGGAGTTGGAAGCCGATGCGGTCGTCAGCAGTCACAATGCCCACAGGCTTGGGTAGATCCTCAAGCCAACGTCGAAAAGCGCGTGACGCGACGAGCGTGTAAGGCTGGTCGGCATCGGCGAGGAAAGGCCAAAACGTGCAACCGTGCCGCTTGACGGCGGCTTTCGCGGCCTCGCACCGGTTGACGTGCCAACCGAGCGAGGCGAAGCCGACGTAGCCGACGTGGTGAAACTGTCGCTCGGCAAGGTGATCGACGGCCAACTCGGTCATCAGCGGGCCTGACGTCGTGACTGTCGGCAGCCCCAATTCAAATGCGCTGCGGTGAACAAGGGACACCGTCGGCTTCTTCATCGCCGCGACCCGCCCCATCAGAACATCGTCGTAGAGACGAATGATGGCTGCGTCGGCTTCGTGGAGCAGGTCCGCCACGTGACGGCCTTGCAACACCTCATCCGAGCCAGGCCCGGGCGGCAGACGAATACGCCAGTGCGGCCGCTTGATCAGGCTCTGGATGACCGACGTCAGCGCGTCGCGGCCCTCGCCGGTCGTGCAATCGACGAGTACAAGCACGCGAAATGGAACGGCTTCGTGCATGAAATGGGCAGTTACGAGCCGGCGACCCCGCTAACGCCGCAAGACGGTACAGCTTATCTCAGACATGGTATAGGCATCGCCCGCTGCGACAGGGCAAGATGCTCGGGCCTCAGGGTCGGCTGCTTCGCTCGCTCAAGTTGGGCCGCGACACCGACCGTTCGCCCGACCTCATCTCTCGGAGGAGAAATATGAAAGCCTACACCATCCTCGCCGCCGCCGCGTGCGTTGCGACCCTCTCCGTCTCGGCCTCGGCCGCCATCATTTCACCGGTCAACGGCAGTTTCCAGAGCCCGGACATCAGTTCCAGCAGCACGTCATCGGTTCCTAATTTCGTCAAGTTCGGGAACAACGACCGTCAGCGCGTTCAGTTCAACGAGATTGGCACGAACCCGGCCGGCGGCGCAGCCATCGCCAATGGTGACGGTGATCAGTACCTCATTCTCGATGATCGCGGCGACGCGGAAGACACGTTCATCGGCGTGTACCAAGACCTGGGCACGATCGAAGCGGATTTCACGTACACGCTCGACTTGAAGGTCGCCAAGCGAAGCGACCTGTTCCTGCCCGGCACCTTCAGCTACGCGCTCGTGGTCGACAATGACGACGACGGCAACCCGTTCGATGACACGATCGTGGCGAGCGAAGATCAGACGGACGTGGCAACGTTGCTCGTGACGTCCCAGGGCACGTTCCTTGATCGCGTGCTCACCTTCAACACGATCGACGGCAACAACGCGGACCTCGTAGGCGAGAATCTGTTCGTCGATCTCCGCATCGGCAACAACTCCGGTCCCGGCAACGCCGACCAGATTGCCTTCGACAATCTCGTCGTCACCTCCACCCCGGTCCCCGAGCCGACCGCGGCCGTCGCCGCTTTGGCCGGTGTCGGCACCTTGCTGCTGCGTCGCCGCAAGTAGTGTTGACTCTCACGTTTTGGCCGTCGACACCATAACCGGTGTCGGCGGCCTTTCTAATGATTCTGAGGCTAGAAGGTGGTATCGCCTGATGAGCCACCGCTTTTTTTTCACAAGAGCACAGTGTTAGTCGACAGTGAACGCTAGCGGAAGAAAGTGAATCACGTAGTTGCCGCGGGGTAGACCCGCCGGCCAAGATTAGTCTCGGCGTTCGTCGGCGAAGACTCCGCAACCCTCGGCCAAGCGTGTTAGCGGCATTCGTTATCGCAACGGCATCGACACGCCGTGAGCGTAGTTGACAAGAGCCGGCGGCGTTATTTGGCCTCGCCAAGGTTCTCGGCGTGTCCGGTATCAACACGCAGCGGCACCGACAACTCCATCGCCCCGACCATCGCATCTCTGGCAAGCGTCGCCGTCTCTTCGACGGCGTCGGCGGGGCATTCGAAGACGAGTTCATCGTGCACCTGCAACAGAACCCGTGCCGGCGAGTTCGCGGCCTTGAGCCGTCGGTCGACTTCGAGCATGGCGAGCTTGATCAGGTCGGCGGCAGAACCTTGGATGACACTATTGATCGACGTACGCTCGGCATATTGCCGCATGCTGGCGATGCGGCTCTCGATCTCCGGAATTGGCCGACGTCGGCCGCGGATGGTTTCGACGAATCCGCGGGTCTTTGCATCAATGATGCACTGGTCGAAGAAGTCGAAGACGCGTGGGTAGTTCTGTTTGTAGTTGTCGATCAACTCCTTCGCGGATCGCTGCGTGAGCCCCTCTACACGCCGGGCCAGGCCGAAGGCGCTGACACCGTAGATGATGGCGAAGTTGATGGTCTTGGCGTATCGGCGTTCTTCGTCGGTCACCTCGTCCAGCGGCCTGCCGTAGACGTCGCTGGCGACGGCGCGGTGGATGTCCTCGTCTTGACGAAACGCTTCGAGAAGCCGTTGTTCCTGACAGAAGTGTGCCAGGAAACGGAGTTCTATCTGCGAGTAGTCGGCTGTCAGGAGGACGTTGCCCTTGTCTGCGACGAATGCCAGCCGAATCCGCCTGCCTTCGTCGGTACGGATCGGGATGTTCTGCAGGTTCGGATCGCTAGACGAGAGCCGTCCGGTACTTGCACCTGTCTGGTTGAAGCTCGTGTGAATACGACCTGTCCTCGCGTTGATCTGCTTCGCGAGGTTTTCCAAATACGTCTCTCGAAGCTTTACGAGGCCGCGATACTCCAGGATGATGCCGGGAAGCGGATGTTGATCCGCGAGTAGTTCCAGAGTTGCGGCATCCGTGCTGAAACCCGTCTTGGTCTTGCGGACCGGCTTGAGCTTCAGGCGGTCGAAAAGCACCTCCTGCAATTGCTTCGGCGAATCCGGATTGATGTCGCCCCCGGCTTCATCCGCAATGCTTTTGCGGAGGCCTTCGATTCGCTCCAACAGCACCGCCGACTGCTCGGCCAGCACGGCCGGATCCACCTTGATGCCGCACTGCTCCATCTCCGCCAAGACGCCCGAGAGCGGAAGCTCCATCTCATCGTGCAACGTCTGGAGCTGCGGAAGCTTGGCAAGCTTCGGCGTCAGCAGTTCATAGAGCCGCCAGGTCAGGTCGGCGTCTTCGGCCGCGTAGTTCGTCACCTCTGCGACGGGCACCTGATCGAGCGTGATCTGTTTCTTCCCCGTGCCGATGAGCGTCTTGATCGGGATCATCGCGTGCCCGAGCAGATCGGCGGCGAGATCGTCGAGCTTGTACGTGTTCCGCCCCGCATCCAGCAGGAACGCCATCAACATCGTGTCTCCGACAACGCCGGCAACGGTCACGCCCGCCTGGTTCATGACCATGACGTCGTACTTCAGGTTGTGGCCGACTTTGCCGACAGCCGGGTCCTTGAGCACACCGGCGACCGCCTTCAGGGCAAGGTCGCGATCCAGCACGACGGCGCCCATCGGACCCTTGACCGGCAGGTAGTAGCCGGTTCGCTCCTCCCAGGAAAAGCTCATGCCGACCAGGTCGCTCGACATCGCACCGAGGCCGTCGGTTTCTGTGTCGAACGCAAAGGCCTTCTGCTTCTTCAAGTTTTCGACAAAGCTGGCGAGCTTCTCCGGCGTGTCGACGCAGGTGTATTGGTCCTGCGACTCTTCGGTCTTCTCGTGTTCCGCAAAGAGACCCCCGACGAGCGGGGCGTACTTGGCCGGTGGCTTGTCCGGGACGTCCGCGTCGGCTTTCAGGGATCCGCTGCCGCCGAGGCGACCCAGGAGGCTGCGGAAGCCGAGCTCGTCGAGGTGATCTCGCAATGCCGGCGTGTCGAGCCCATTGAACTCGCAGGCGGTCGGGTCGAAGTCGTCCAGCTCGAGATCGTCCTTCAGCGTGACGAGTTGGCGGCTGATGCCGAAGCTTCTCCAGGCCGTGGTTCTTGACGTTTTCCTTCTGTTTTGGCGTCAGCTCGTCGGCGTGTTCGACCACCGCCTCGGCCGAGCCGAACTTGTTGACCAGCTTGGCCGCCGTCTTTTCGCCGATGCCGGGGATGCCGGGCACGTTGTCGATGGTGTCGCCCATGAGCGACTGCACATCCACCGCCTGCGCGGGCCGGTAGCCGACCTTCTTGAACATGTCCTCTTCGTCGAAGTCTTCGTCCTTCTGCGGGTCGTGCATGACGACGCCGTCTCCTAGGAGCTGCCGGAGGTCTTTGTCCTTGGAGACGAGGTGGAAGTTGTAGAGCCCGCCGTAGCGACGGACGATGGTGGCGATGACGTCGTCCGCCTCGTAGCCGTTCTTCGAGATGATCGGGATGCCGGCGTCCCTGACGAGCTGCAGGATGCGTTCTTCCTGCGGCTTGAAGTCGTCCGGCGGGGCCTCGCGGTTGGCCTTGTAGTTCGGGTCGATGGCCTTGCGGAAGACGTCGTCGTCGCCGGTGTCGGTGACCATCAGGAGGTAGTCGGGCCGACGGTTCTCCGCGAGCTGCAGGAGCATCTGCGTGAAGACGTAGGTCGCCTTGGTCGGCTCTCCTGAGGCACTGGTCAGGTCTCTGAAGGGGGCGAAGTAGGCTCGATAGATATGGGCATGGCCGTCGATGATGTAGAAGCTCTTGCGACCTTTGCCCTTGCTTTGCGACATCGGGCGACGGTACGGCGTCCGGTAAACGGGCCGAGGCGGGTGTGGAAGGGTGGCCGGGTTTACGAAGCGGGCGGGCGTCGTTAGGATGGGGTTGACCGACCGGGTGCGTTCCCGCCGGTTCCCGCCTTGCCCGCGCCGCCCGGTGCGGGCCCGCCACCGCCGGTTTCTTCCGGCTCCTCAGGAGGTTCTGCCATGCCCCCGGCCAACACGGGTTCCAAGGGTGCCCTGATCACCTGGACCGTCGTCTCCACCGTCTTCGGCATCACGTTCATCGTGCTTGCCGGTATCGCCTTCGCCGCCAAGAGCGATGCGGAGAAGCGCGTGGAATCGCTAGAAGCCCGGCTCAACGAAGTCGCCAGTGAAGGCGACATCGCTTCCGAGCCCGTCTCAACGCTGAAAGCCCAGAAAGCGGCGGCCAACTCGAGCCAGACGCACCTCCGCTTCGCCATCTCGCAGGGCCAGGAGCTGGCACAGCTTGCCACCGGTGCCGATGCGGTGCCCGTGGTGCGCGAGCAGATCAGCGGCCTGATCGCCGAGACGTCCGACGTCGTCGCCGGCAGCGGTGAAGACGCCCAGCCGGTTCCGCTGTCGACGCTGTCTGAGGCCACGACGGCCGCCATCGCAGAGGTTCGGAACCTCCGCGTGAAGCTCGACACGGCCGAGGCAAGCCTTAGCCGACAGGAAGGCACGACGACGTCGCAGCGAGACACCTACGAGTCGCAGCTGGCTCAGCTTCGCCAAGAGGTTCGCACGTCTCAGGAGCAATTGAATGAGACCATCGCCCGCACGCAGGCCGCCCAGCAGGGGTACGAAGAGCTGACAGCAACTCTGGCGGAGACGGTGCAGGAACTGACAGAGGAGCTGGGCACGGAGAATCTAGAGCTCGCCGGCATACTCGACACGCTCGCCGCCAACGTGTCGAACCTCGAGCGCGATGTCAGCATTGCCGCTGCCGTGCTTTCGGACCGCGTGGGTGGAACGACCCTTGTAACCAAGGCTGATGGCCGCGTGATTCGCAGCCCGAGTGAGAATCGCCTCACCATCGACCTTGGCCGGCGTGACGGCGTGACTCGCGGCATGACGTTCGCCGTCTACGACGAGACGACCGGCATCCCGCAGCTTTCCGGCGACCTCGAGGATCCGGAGACCATCGAGCTGCCCCGCGGCAAGGCGAGCATTCTTCTCGTCAACGTCGGAGACAACTCCAGCGAGGCGCGCATCATCCGCCAGCAGCCCGGCACGGCTATTCAAGAGCAGGACATCATCGCCAACCTCGCGTATGACCGCGACAGCCCGCGACGCTTCTACGTCTACGGCGAGTTCGACTTCAACGCCGACGGCATCTTCGCCAGCCGCGAAGGTGCGGAAATCTCAAGTCTCATCAGCGAGTTCGGCGGACAGATTGTTCGCGACGTGACAGTCGATACCGACATCGTCGTCCTCGGTCGCGAGCCGGTGATCCCGCAGTTCAACGACGAAGAGTTGCTCAACCCGGTCAACCGCAACCTGCGTCTCGACGCCCAAAATGCGCTTCGCGACTACAACCGGGTCCAGCGCGAGGCGGAGAAGTTCAACAAGAGCATTCTCAACCAGAATCAGCTTCTTGCCCTCATCGGCTACTACGAGACGGCCCGCCGCTAAGGCAAGTCGGTGGGTGCTTGATCGGCCGCGGGCGTAGAGTCCAGGCGTGCCGGACGAGTCGCCGACCTTCTGGGACATGCGGGCCAAGCTGGCCCGTCCGCAGCGAGAGGCAAGGCCTCCCGAGGCCGACCGCGGTGATCCGTGGTCGGTCACTCAGTTGGCGGCCCGGCTTGACGGGGCGGTCCGACGCGGGCTGCCCGACTCTTTCCGACTCCGCGGCGAGATCGGTGGCTGGAGAATCAGCCAGACCGGTCACGCGTACTTCACCATCAAGGATTCCAGCGCCCGCTTGGACGGCGTTGTCTATGCCAGCACGCTCCGCCGTCTGACCGTTTTGCCGGACAACGGCGACGAGGTCGTCGTCCGCGGCCGGGCGAGCTTCTACAAGCCGACGGGGAAGCTGTCGATCGTCTGCGACGCGATCGAGCCCGCAGGCGAAGGTGCGATCGAAGCGGCCATCCGGCGGCTCAAGGAGAAGTTGGCCGCGGAGGGATTGTTCGATCCCGTCAACAAGTTGCCTACATCGGTCTACCCGACGCGGGTCGTTCTCGTGACGAGCCCGAACGCAGACGCGTTGCAGGACGTGCTGAAGGTGCTTCGGCCTTATGGCCAGATCCGACTCGCCCTCTACCCGGTCGCCGTCCAAGGGGAGACCGCCGCCGATGCCATCGCAGCCGCGCTTCGGCACCTTGACGAGCAGCGCGGCGGCACGGGCGCATCGACGCCATCCTGCTCGTCCGCGGCGGCGGGTCTCGGGAGGACCTGCGTGCCTTCGATGACGAGTCGGTCGCTCGCGCGGTTGCGGCAAGTCGCATCCCGATCATCACCGGCATCGGGCACCAGACCGACACGAGCCTCGCGGATTTGGCGGCGGACGTGCACGCACACACGCCGACGCAGGCGGCGCGGGTGATCGTCGAAGACTGGTCGCGCGCCGCAGATCGCGTCGGCCAACTGGCGGTGGTGCTTCGTCGCGACATTCGTCGCCTCGTTGAGGCAGGGCGACGCGATCTTCAAGAGGTCAGGCGGCACGAGGTCTTTCGACGGCCAAGCGACACGGTCAACCGCCGTCGACAGCACGTCGATCTTGCGGCCTCCTCCTTCGAGGCCGCCATGAACCACGCCCGTCGGCATTGGGGCGAGCGACTACGGATTGTGGCCGACCGGCTTCGCCGACACCACCCGGCCGCGGTGTTGCGCAGGCGTCACGTCCTGCTCGAAACGTTCCGACGACGCCTCGACGCCGCCGGTCAAAGAGCAACCGCCACGGCACGACGACGCTTGACGATCCACGAAGCGAAAGTTTTGGCCCACGATCCGAGCCGGCACTTGCAGGCCGACCGGTCGCGACTTTGGCAGGCGTCGGATCGTCTCACGCGCACCCGTCCGAACGTGAACGACCATCGGACCGTGGCCAAGGTTTTGGCGACGCGGCTTCAAGAAGCCATCGCCGCACGCCATCGCCAGCAGGTCGATTCGTTGCGGGCGGAAGCTCAAAAACTCGACCTCCTGGGCCCGAACTCTGTGCTGGCTCGCGGCTACTCGATCACTACACGAAGCAACGGCGACGTCGTTCAAGACGCCGCCGATGTTGCGGCGGGGGAGATGCTGCAGACGCGTGTCGGTCGAGGCACCATCTCAAGCCGTGTCGAATGACCGACCAGGTCGATGACTCGAACCGCCTATGCGTCGCCCTCGAGGCGGTTCTGGGTGCCGATGAAGTCGATGCGGAGCAGCGCCCGCTTCTCGAACTCAATCTCCTCACGCGTCCGGAAGCCGAGGCGGCGAACCAGGTCTTCCGCGGGGCTCTGGCCGACGATCCCGTGGTGGAGCGACCCGCCGGCGAGGACGGCCGTGAGCAGGGTCCAGATGCGGCTCTTGGTCAGGCTGAGCCAGAAGAAGCCGAGCGTCAGGCCGCTGGTGGCGACCTGGAGGACGCGTTGCGTGTCCCATTCATCGTCGAGCTCATCGAGCCGTGAGGCGATCATCGACGGGTTCTCTTTGAAGAAGGCCAGGTTGGCTTCGGTCCGACGCGCATTCGACTCGGCGGCGGCTTCGGGGGAGGTGTGGATGACGTCGGGTGCCCGCTCGCGAAGGAGTTGCCATTGGTCCTTTGCCGCCGACTTCAGCTTCTCGGCTGCGTCGGAGGCGACCACACCCGCCTGATCTGCAGCGCGGCTGGCTGCGGCTTGGGCTTTGGTCTTGAGATCGTCGTTGGTGGTGCCGGTGGTCGTGTCCATACGGACAAGGTAAGGACACATCGACCTGCGCGGGAATGGCAAAGTTGTGACCGGTGCTGCGGCGGGCTAGGTTTCCCTGCGATGGCGAAGTTGCCTGATGTTCCCGATCGTTCTTTTTTGCCGCAGAAGTTCGCACGACTCGGCTTCGGGCCGTACTGCGTCATTGGCTACAGCGTGGCCGGGGAAGAGACGGTCGTGCAGGTGCCGGAGCTCAACATCTGCTTCGACTGCGGCCGGGCTCCGCAGTTCGCTCTGACGAGCGACATCCTCTGCATCAGTCATGGCCACATGGATCACGTGGCGGGGCTGGCTTACTACATCAGCCAACGACACTTCCAGGGGCTCAAGCCGCCGACGATTCTCGTGCCGGCCGAGATCGCCGACGCCGTCGATGACATGCTGCTGGCGTGGCGTCGGATCGAGCGTCAGCAGACGCCGTACGACCTGGTCGAGATGAGGCCGGGGCAGATGTTCCGAGTTCGCAACGACTTCGGCATCCGAGCCCACCGCACCCATCACGGCGGGCCCAGCCTCGGGTATGCGGCCATCGATATTCGGCACAAGCTCAAAGACGAGTATCACAACCGTTCAGGCGAAGAGCTTCGCAAGCTCAAGGATGACGGCGTGGAGATTCAGTACACGCTGGAAGTGCCGGTCGTCACCTACCTCGGCGATACCGGTGCCGGCCCCGTCTGGAAAGAGCCGGACGTCGTCGAGGCGAAGATTCTTCTGACCGAATGCACGTTCTTCGAGCCCGATCACAAGAGGACAGCCAAGGCCGGCCGACACCTGCACGTGACGGAGTTCGTGAACTATCTGCCGCGGCTGAACTGCGAGCACGTCGTCCTGCTGCACCTGAGCCGACGAACGGGCCTGGGTCGAGCCAAGCGGTTGCTCAAGGAGGCGGTGGATGACGCGTCGCAACTCGACCGCGTGCACTTCTTGATGGATCTTCGTGATGCTGCCGAGGTCGGCGACGCGGGCGAGAGCCCGCAGGAAAAGGCCGGCGAGAAGTAGAGATCGAAGCGTAAGAGAAGAGCCGCCGACGTCGTTCGACGACCGGCGGCTCATGGACCTCGTTTCTGTCGCGCGATCAACGACGACGGCGAAGGAAGACGCCCGCACCAATGAGCGCCGCCATAGCCGACGTCGGCTCCGGGACAAGGGTAATGGTTGGGTTGTCGAGCGCGACGTTGTAGTCGTTGAACGAGAAGAAGAACCCAGGCGTCAGGGTCGTCAGCGCCACCTCGTCGACACCGGCCAGCACGTTGGCGAACGTTCTGCCGGCCGGCAATTCCGGCTCGAAGGTGACCGGATTCTCCGCCCCGTAGCCGCCCCAGCCGGTGGGCAAGTCGGCCTGCGTCGGATCTTCGACCGTGACGGCGAGGTTGACGAATCCTGAACCCGCAACGCCACCCGTAGGCGTCACGCTGCCCGTCGAGATGTCGCCCAGGTCGTAGAAGACGCTGACGTACGGAAAGCCCGTCGGCGGGTTGTCGTAGTCGCGAAGCTCCAGAACCATGTCACGCGTCGCCGGGAAGAACCCGCCGACGACCTGGCTGTCGACGTCGACGCTGAACGAGAAGGGCGATGTCGTGTAGTCGCCCGTCCAGGCAGCGTCGTCGTTGGCGAATGTGATGCCGAAGTTGTTGAAGACGGTGCGGAGCGACGGAGCAGGCGTGCCGGTGACGAGGTCGATCGTCGTCGCGCCGCCCACGCCCTGCGGGCCGGTCCATCCTTCGGCTCCGTTCGAGAAGTCGGTGGACACGCCGTCGATGGCGAAGGAAGGTGTGGCAAGCAAGGTTGCGGCAGCGACGGCGTGGGCGAGGTGTTTCAAGTGCATGGCGATCTCTCCGATGGGGTGAAGCGGTTGTGGTGCGGCAGGTGTACCGGACGGCCAAGCTACCGTCAAGAGTTTCCCGGAAACATTCTGCGGTCGACGCCGTGCATGTTTCCCGTTAGAACTGCGTGTCTGTGCCCGCCTCGAAGCCGACGCCCGATTTCGAGAGTTCAGGTCCGGCAGGTCGGCAGACGCCTGGCGCGACGCGTGACGGAACTCGTCCAGGCGCTTCCCGGTCAGCCGAAGGGGCCCGTCGAGCTGGGCCGGCGTGTCGGCGTGAACAAGGTGTTGACGAGTCGGCTTCTTCGGGCGGCCGCGGCCAAGGAGCCGGCGGCGGTGCTTCGGCAGATGCCCGGACCGGAGCCGCTTCGGCAGTTCGCTCGCAAGGCGGGTGACGCCGGGGCACCTGGCAAGTCGGTGACCGAAGTCGAGCGAGCGGCCGAGGCTTTCGAGACGCTCATTCGTTACGAAGCCGGCGACCGCAGCGGCTTCGACGCCATGCTCGCCGCTTGGCTGCCGGACGATCGGGCGGAGTTCGAACTTCGCCGAAAGCAGGCGGTCTTCAAAAGCCTCAGCCAACTGCACGGCCGGCAATGCGACACGTATTCGACGGCGGTCCTCGTCAACGTCTGCAAGAACAACCCGAACCGGCTCGATGTCGTTTGGGTGGTGAGCCTCATCGGGCTGCAGCGGCTTCGTCCAGACGTCCCGCTGCGATTTGCGACGCGTCGAATCGCCGGCGGAGGCGGGCCTCGACGGATCGAGTCGCTGGGAGGGAAGAAGGTTCAAGGGCTCGGCGGGCTCATCGTTCCGGAGTTCTGCACCATCCCGCCGCCGGAGCTGGAAGCGAGGTGCGCGGGAGAGGTGTCGCATTACGTCGTCGCGACCGACGGATTCGGCTCAAGGTCTTCGCAGGATCTCAGCTTCGTCGAGGTGAATCGTGACGAGATGGACCGGCGGGTTCCCAAGGATCAGGCCGGCAGGCGTCGGCACTTTTTCGCCGAGGTGAACGTGCCGGCCAAGCGGTTGGTCTTCGACGTCTACGTGGCGGATGCGGCCGACGGCGTGGGGGTGTTCCCGAGCTGCTCATCTACGACACCGCCTTCGAAGGCGTCGCCAATGTGAACGATCCATCGCGTGATCTTGACCGCCTGCAGACCAGCGAGCAGGTCGCGCCCCTCACCCGCACCGCCGCCGCCCGATCGTCGACCGATTCGCCGCGACACGGTCCGCTGGTCGATCACGTCTTCGAGAAGCTCGGCTGGGACGCTGACGCGTTCGCCGGCTATCGCACGCGGGTCGATTATCCGGTGTACGGCACGCAGGTCACGATGGCCTTCCCGGCACCGGTGGCCGATGGGCCGACGGACGCGAAGTAGTGCTTCAACTCTTCAAGCCGTGGTCTTCGCGTCGTCCTCCCGCCGCCGTCCGCACTCGGGGCATACGCCGCTGGCGTTGCCGGTGAGATCGTAGCCGCAGTCGTTGCAAAGGCGGTCGAGGGCACGGAGCATCGCTTGCCGCACGCGGGCTTGATGCGGCGCCGACAGCAGGCGGGTCAGCACGTACGAGACCGGCGAGACGACCAGCCCCGCCAAGACAGCCGCCATTAACCACGACGGCACCGTGATCGGCAGCCACGCCAGGTCCCGCTGCGCCGCCGGTAGCAACCAAAGGCTGAACGGCACGCCGATCGACACCGCCGCGACCAGCCACACCGCAGTCCAACCACTGCCGCTGGCGGACCAGTTTCATCGCCGCCTTCGCCCGGCGAACCTCACGCATCGGCAGTCCCTTCGCCTCGGGAAGCAACGCCTCGACCTCCCGTCGAAGATCATCGCGATCCGACTGCCGCAGCTGACGACGAATCGCAAACCACTGTGGAGAAGAAGAAGCGATACGAAGCGGCATCGACGATTCTTGCGCGTCACCAGGCGGCTGGTGCTGCTCCGCCTCGATCATCCGCGGCGTTCTTGCCGTACCGGGTGGTCGAAAGCTTGGGGTACATTCCGCCGATGGTTGGCTTCCTCTCGTCGTTGTTCGGTCGGAACCGTCCGACGGACTACAAAGGTTCCTCCGCCGTCAACCTTCGTGCCTTGGACTGCGCGTTCGAAAGACGCGTCTTCGACATCGGCCGTGACTTCCTCGCCGACGCCCGGGCGAATCAGGACGGCCTGCTGTCGCGGCGGTTCTGGAATGACAAGCTGATGGACTGGTCGATGAAGGACGAGGCCTTCAAGGTCCAGCTCTTTCGCTTCGTCGACGCGTTCCCGAACTTCAAGACGCCCGACGAGATCTACGAGCACCTGATCGACTTCATGAGTCAGCCGGGCGTGAAGCCGCCGCCGGGGATGCAGTTGGGGCTCAAGGCCGGCGGGTCGATGAAGGGCACCGTCGCCAAGACGATGGCCGGGCAGATCACCGGGATGGCCGAGAAGTTCATCGCCGGCACGGACGCTGCCGACGCGAAGGACAAGCTGCGCCGGATGTGGGACAAGGGGTTGTGCTTCAGCGTCGACCTGCTCGGCGAGGCGTGCATCAGCGACGTCGAGGCCGACGCGTATCAGCAGAAGTACCTGGATCTCGTCGAGAACCTGCCGAAGTGGGTGAACGACTGGCCGGCGAACGAACGCCTCGAGCGCGACCACCTCGGCCCGATGCCGCGGACGAATGTCAGCATCAAGTGCAGCAGCCTGGTCTCCCGCTTCGACCCGATCGCGTTCGACGCTTGCGTAGAGGCGGCCATGACGCGGATCGTGCCGATTCTCGAAGCGGCTCGCGATCGCGGCGTCTTCATCAACTTCGACATGGAGTCGTTCGCGACGAAGGACCTGACGATCGAGCTCTTTAAGCGGTGCTGCGAGACAGTCGACTTCGAAGCCGGTTTGGCGATGCAGGCTTATCTGCGGTCGGGTGATGATGATGCGAAGAACGTTATTGAGTGGTCGCAACAGACCGGCCGCGTTGTGACGGTGCGGCTGGTGAAGGGGGCGTATTGGGACTACGAGACGATCCACGCCGAGCAGATGGGTTGGCCGCAGCCGGTGTGGGCGACGAAGCCGGAAACGGACGCGTGCTTCGAGCGGATGACGCGGGCGTTCATCGAGAGCACGCCCGAGAGTGCGACAAACCCTCTGCGAGCCGGGATCGTGAGGGAGGGGTTTCGGGGAGTCGTGCAGAACCAGAACCCCTCCCTGACGGTTGGGGCTCGCAACGGAGAAGCGACGACGCCCACTCAAGCAGGCGGCGTCAAGCTCGCTCTGGGTCGCACAACGTGCGTTCCATCGCCGTCGCCCTGGCGGCGTCTTGAGGAACGCGGGCTTCCGACGAGTGCGATCGAGCTGCAGATGCTCTACGGCATGGCCGACCCGCTGAAGGTCGCCGCGGGCAAGCGGAACCTGCGTGTCCGCGAGTACGTGCCCGTCGGCGAGATGGTCCCCGGCATGGCCTACCTCGTGCGGCGACTGCTGGAGAACACGAGCAACGAGTCGTGGCTCAAGGCCGGCTTCATGAGCGACGCGTCGGCGGAACAACTGCTCGAGGATCCGAATGGCGCAAGCACACATCCACGCGGCGCGGACCGTGATGAACGTGCGGCGGGAGCGTTTGCGACCGAGCCGATGCGCGACTTCTCAGACGAACGGCAACGCGACGCCTTCGCCGAGGCAGTGAGCAAGGCGATGGTGCCCGACGTCGACGACGGCACCACCCACAAACACGACCATCAGGGAGAGCAGTCTCAGGAGGCGAAGTCTGACGATCGTCCAGCGACGTCGGCTCCGCCGACCGCACTATTCTGACGGTCATGCCTCTGGGCATGTCCCGTCCGTGGACCAGGCGATAAGGATGGCAACCGACGCCCTTGCCGAGTGGCGAGACATGCCGGTGCTGGACCGGGCCCGCTGTCTGAACAAGGCCGCCGACCTGATGCGAGCACGTCGCGATGAGCTCGCCGGCGTGATCATCATGGAATCAGGCAAGTCCTGGCGTGAGGCCGACGCCGACGTGTGTGAGGCGATCGACTTCTGCAAGTACTATGCGAGCGAGGCCGTCGCACTGTTCGAGCCAGAGCGTCTAGGCCGATTTGTCGGCGAGCACAACGAGCTTCGCCACGAGCCGCGCGGCGTGTGCGTCGTCATCAGCCCGTGGAACTTCCCGCTCGCCATCGCCTGCGGCATGACGACGGCTGCCCTCGTCTGCGGCAACCCGACGATCCTCAAGCCGGCCGAGCAGACGCCGGGCATCGCGAAGATCCTGTGCGATCTGCTTTGGGAAAGCGGAGTGCCGAAGGATGTCTTGCAGTTCCTGCCCGGCGATGGCGAGACGGTCGGGGCTGCCCTGGCCCGGCACGAAGGCGTCGCACAGGTCGCCTTCACCGGCAGCGCCGCCGTCGGCCGTGAGATCCTCAAGGCGGCCGTCGAGCACCCGCCCAAGGGCATGCTCGCCCGCCACGTCGTCTGCGAGACCGGCGGCAAGAACGCCATCATCGTCGACGCGTCGGCCGACCTCGACGAAGCGGTCGTCGGCGTCCGCGACAGTGCCTTCGGCTTCGCCGGGCAGAAGTGCAGCGCGTGCAGCCGGGCGATCGTGCTCGACTCGATCTACGACACCTTCGTCGACCGCCTCGTCGAGAGCACGAAGAGCCTCGTCGTCGGCGACCCGCTCGACCCGGCGACTGATGTCGGACCTGTCATCGATGATGACGCAGTCGCGAAGATCACGAGCTACATCGAGCGTCGGGAAGAGGGAAGCGACACTCGTTCATCCGGTTGCGAGCTTTCAACAAACGAGCCCGGACCAAGCCGCGAGCCCGGACCAGGTAACGAGCCTCGACCAGCAGTCGACGAGCAGTCTCGACCAGGAGCGAGCACCGACCAAGCGAGCACCGACCAAGCGAGCCCCGACCGTGAGGGAGGGGTTTCCAGCGACCGTGCAGACGCAGAACCCCTCCCTCACGGTCGGGGCTCGCAGGAGCGTTATGCGAGCGTGCAGTTGATCGCGCCTCACATCTTCCGCGACGTTCCGCCAGATGCGTCGATCGCGACGGACGAGATCTTCGGGCCCGTACTCGCTGTGATCCGCGCCAGCGACTTCGATCACGCGATGCAACTCGCTCTTGCCAACGACTATCGCCTGACCGGCGGCGTCTACACGCGAAAGCCGTCGCACCTCGACCGCGCCCGCCTGGAGTTTCGCGTCGGCAACCTCTACCTCAACCGCGGCTGCACCGGCGCCCTCGTCGCCCGCCAACCCTTCGGCGGCTTCGGCCTCTCTGGCCTCGGCACCAAAGCCGGCGGCCGGGACTACCTGAAGCAGTTCGTCGTCCCGCGCGTCGTGACGGAGAACACGATGCGTCGCGGCTTCGCCCCCGGCCTTGAAGCACAAGGCCAAATCGCCGGCGGGGACACGGCGACACTCCGGGCGGGGGTGTGATGCTCTACGTGTTGCCGTTGCCGCCGGGGGTGTTCTCCTCGATCGGCTTGGCAGGCAGCGGCTCGATGCGGCTGACGCAGTTGGGCGCGATGAGATCAGAGCGTTGCGGCAGGCCCGTCTCTTCGTCGCGCCCGACGCCAACCGTCACATTGAGCAGATCGACATGGATGTACATCGGATCAGGCACTTCGTAGCTGCTCCCGTCCGTCACGTGGAGACGGAACGGGCGGAACGGCTTCATCGCAAGGTACTTCCGAATCTCCTGTGGCGGCATGCCGTCATGATACACGATTATTCGCTCCAAACCGCCAGTTCGTTGCCGCTCGGGTCGCTGAAGTGGAACCGCCTGCCGCCGGGGAAGTCGAAGGTCGGCCGGGTGATCGTGCCGCCGGCGGACTCGATTTTGGCCTGAGTGGCTTCCAGGTCTACCGCGTAAAGCACGACGAGCACCGGCCCTTTTGGCGGAAGCGTTTCGACCTGCTCCAGGCCGCCGTCGATGCCGGCGTCGGCCGCGGCGAAGCTGGCGTAGGTTGGGCCGTAGTCCGTGAAGGACCAGCCGAACACGTCGCTGTAGAACGTCTTGGCCTCGCCAAGATCGGCGACGCTGATTTCGAGGTAGTTGATCGTCCGGTCGTGGTGTGGCATGAAGCGAGCTTATGAGAAGGTCGCTTCGCCGTGTTCGGCGGCGGCGTCGCGGATGCGGGAGATGCCGTCGGCTCGCATCTCGGGCAGTTGGTCCAGCGAGAACCACGCGAGTTCCAGCGTCTCTTGGCCGTCCGCCTGCATGTCGCCGCCGATGACGCGACAGCGGAAGCCGGTGGTGACGTAGATGCAGCGGTCGCCGTTGGGGTAGACGACTTCGGGGGACGTGTAGATGCCGCTCAGGCGGATCGGCTCGACCACGAGGCCCGTCTCTTCATGTGCCTCTCGCACCGCGGCCTGTGCGGCGGTCTCGCCGGGATCGATGCCGCCGCCGATGATGAACCACTTGCCGGTGTCACCACGACGCTGCAGCAGGACCCGGTCGTCGTCGTCGAAGATGAGGGCACTGGCACCCGGCAGAAGGATCAGGTCGTGTCCGATCTTCCGGCGGAGGTGGCGGATGTAGTCGCTGGCTGGCATGTCGATGCGGGTGATCGGGAGCGTAAACCGGGTGCCCCGTCGTGAGAAGCCTCGTGCGTCGCTATCCGCCTGACGCTTATCTATAATGTCAGCCCGCCGTCTTGGCGGATTTCGCCACATGAGTGACACCACGCCCCCGCCCGCCGACGACACGCCCGCGCCGTTCACCGAGGTCATCGAAGATCTCAACATCGAGCGCGAGCTGCAGGACAGCTACCTGACGTACGCGATGAGCACCATCGTGGACCGGGCGTTGCCCGACGTCCGCGACGGGCTCAAGCCGTCGCAGCGGCGGATTCTGTACGCGATGGACAAGCTCAACCTCGGGCCTCGCTCCAAGCACGTGAAGTGCGCCAAGATCAGCGGCGACACCAGCGGCGACTACCACCCGCACGGCGACACCGTCATCTATCCGACACTCGTCCGCATGGGCCAGCCCTGGTCGATGCGACACCCTCTCATCGACCCGCAGGGCAACTTCGGGTCGACGGATGGCGATCCGCCTGCCGCCATGCGATATACGGAGGCCCGGCTCACGGCCGTCGCTTCGGAGCTTCTGGCGGATCTGACGCTCGACACCGTCGACTATCAGCCGAACTACGACGAGCGGCCAGGTAAGGACGAGCCGGTCGTGCTCCCGGGCAAGTTCCCGAACCTGCTCGTCAACGGCTCGACCGGTATCGCGGTCGGCATGGCGTGCAACCTGTTGCCGCACAACCTGGGCGAGATCTGCGACGCGATCGTCCAGATCATCGATCGGCCCGAGACGACGGCGCAAGAGCTGCTCCAGATCATCCCCGGCCCGGACTTCCCGACCGGCGGCATCGTGATGGGCACCGACGGCATCGTCGAGGGGTACACGACCGGTCGCGGCAAGCTGACGCTGCGTAGCCGGCATCATGTCGAAGAGACGAAAGGTCGAAGCAGCGTCGTCATCGACGATCTGCCTTATGGCGTGATTCGCAAGAACATCGTCACCGCCGTCGCCGAAGCCGCCAAGGCAGGGCGGATGGAGGACATTTCGGCCGTCAATGACGAGTCGGGTCGCAAGCACGATTGCCGAATCGTGATCGATCTCAAGAAGGGCGCGGAGCCGGAGGTGGTGGTGAACCAGCTCTTCCAGTTCACACCCGCCCAGGTAACGGTGTCGATGATCAACATCGCCATCGTCGGCAGGCGTCCGCGAACGCTGGGGCTGCGCGAGCTGATCGACGAGTTCGTCAAGCACCGCATCGAGGTCGTCACGCGACGCACCAAGTTCCTGCTCAAGAAGGCACAGCAGAAGGCCCACCTGCTCGAAGGTGAAATCTACGCCGTCTGCGATATCGATGAGGTCGTTCGGCTCATCCGCAGCAGCAAGACACGCGACGAGGCCATCGAGAAGCTGCGCGAGCGTCGCTTCCAGATTCCGGCGGATCATCCGTACGCGCCGCAGATTCCGCAGAAGCTCATCGACCGTGCCAACGACGACGGCGGGGCACGGTTGAGCCGCGTTCAGGCCGAGGCGATCGGGCGACTGCAGCTCATTCAGCTTGTCGGGCTCGAGATCGAGAAGCTGACCAAGGAATACCGCGAGATCGTCGGCGAGATCGACGACTACCTCCGCATTCTCGGCGACGACCGGGCGGTGCTGGACATCATCCGCGAGGACACGATCGAGCTCAAAGAGAAGTACGGCAACGCCCGCCGAACCTACATCGATCCGACGGCCTGGAACTCGGCGAGCAAGGAGATGCTCATCACGCCCGAAGACGTGGTCGTCACGCTCACCCACGGCGGCTACATCAAGCGGCTGCCGATCGACACGTACCGTGCCCAGGCCCGAGGCGGACGCGGCATCAAGGGTGGCACCACTCGCGACGACGACTTCCTCGAACACCTGTTCGTCGGCAACACGCACGACCACCTGCTCTTTTTCACGAGCAAAGGCCGGGTCTATTCGGAGCGTGTCTTCGACATCCCAGAAGGCACCCGCACCAGCGGCGGGCGAAGCGTGGCGCAGCTGCTCGACTTTCAGGAGGGTGAGAAGGTCGCCCGCGTGCTCAGCATCGATGATCTCGAGCGGGCCGAGGCGTTTCTGTTGTTCGCTACGAAGAACGGCACCGTCAAGAAGACGGCGATGCGCGCGTTTGCGAACATCCGCACCAACGGCATCATCGCCATCAACCTGCTGGACGGCGACGAGCTCATCGGCGTCGAGCAGACCAGCGGCAACGACGAGATCGTGCTCGGCACCAAGAAGGGCATGGCCGTCCGGTTCCACGAGGACAGCGACCGGGGCGGCGTGCGGGCGATGGGTCGGGTGGCCGGTGGCGTTCGTGGTGTGCGGCTCGGCAAGGACGACGAGGTTGTCGGCCTGCTCGTCGCACCGTCCGAAGCACCGACCGACGAGGTCGGCCCAGATGAAGAAGCCGCAGAGAATGGAGATGAAGGCGAAGTCGCCGACGAGACAGGTCCGATGGTGTTGGTCGCGACCGAGAACGGCTACGGCAAGCGGACGCCGCTGCGTCAGTACCGTCGCACCAACCGCGGCGGCAAGGGCGTCAAGAACATCAAGATGACCGATCGCAACGGCGACGTCGTCCGCATGCTCTGCGTCGAGGGCAACGAAGACCTCATGCTCATCACCGAAAAGGGCATCGTCATCCGCACCCGCGTGAGCGAGATCGGCGCCTACGGCCGAGCGGCCGCGGGCGTGCGGATCATGCGTCTAGATAAGAAGGACACACTCGTCGCCATGGCGAAGGTGCCGGCTGACGACGACGCGCCTGAACTAATAGACGCCGACGAGGGTCAGTCTCCTGAAGGTGATCAAGCATCCGAAGAGGCATGAACTTTCAATACAGAATAACCTCGTTCATCACGTAAACACGAGAAGTGGGGTCGCTTGGATGGCTCCAACTTGCTAGTTCTGCGTCAGCAGTTCGGGCAGGTGTTCTTGAAGCTTGACAACCTTGGGCAGCGCGTAGCGGACGACGTACGCGTTCCGCGGGTTCTTGACGACGTAGTCCTGGTGGTAGTCCTCTGCGACGTAGAAGCCTTCGCCGAGAGGTTCGAGGGCGGTGGCGACTTGCGAGTAGAGGCCGGCCTCGCGTACTTGCGTGAGGTACGCCTCTGCCGCGGTCTTCTGAGCGTCGTCGGCATAGAAGATCGCGGGCCGGTACTGCGGGCCGAAGTCCGGGGCCTGTCCGTCGGCGGTGGTCGGGTCGTGGATCAGGAAGAAGGCCTGAAACAGCTCGCCGAGGGTAATTTGCGACGGGTCGTAGGTGACCTGCACGCACTCGGCGTGTTTGGTCTTGCCCGCCGAGACGGGGCCGTACTTGGCGTTCGAGGCGGTGCCGCCGGCATAGCCGCTGACGACGTCGGTCACGCCTCGAACCTGCTCCATCGCGACTTCCGTGCACCAGAAGCAACCGCCGGCCAGAACAATGGTGGCCGAGGTTTCCCCGGCGGCCGGGTTGATCTCTTCGGCAGGCGGCGGTGGCACAACCACGTCCTTTGCCAGGCCGACGGAGCCGGTGAGGACAACCGCGAGCACCACCAGGGCGGCCGGCATAGCGAGTCTTGTGACGCGACGGGAGCGAGAAGCCATGACATCTCACATGCGAGTGGGCGTTCGATGTTTCAACAGACGACCCGCGGCTGTGCCGTCCCCGGCACAACCTCTTGCAGAACAACGGCGACATGGCAAGATGCGGCGATGTCCGAACCTGACCGTCTCGACTATGCGAACCCCGACCTGATCAACCCGCAGGACAACTCTGGACGAGCAACGACCGCATCAATTTTGATGATGGTCTACGCGGGCTTCAGCGTTCTGAGCGGTATCGTCCAGGCGCTTCCGCTGCTCGCGGGGCGGACGAATGAGATCGATTTGGCCAACCCACAGACTGGGTTGGCGGCGGGTGCGGGTGCCGCCGTGTTCGGCTGTATCGGGACGATCATCGCGATCCTGACCATCGTCTTCTACTGCATGTGGCAGTACCGGGCGACGTGGAACCTTCGGGCCATCGGGCGGGAGACGGTTTTCGGGCCTGGATGGGGCGTTGCGGGCATCGTCATCCCGTTCGTCAACCTGGTAATGGCACCGATGATGTTGTTCAGCCTTTGGCGTGTCAGCGGTCGGGCGGAGAAGGGCGGATCCCTCTTCGGATCGCCGATGAGCATCGTCGTTTTGTTCGTCGCCGCGATCGTGCTGGCGATCATCGCCGGCGTTCTGGTTGCCTCGGAGACATACTTCCTCGCCGGCCTCGTCTCTGTGCTCGGCACGCTTTGTGGGGCTGCTGCATTGTTCGCCTGGGCGTTTTTCGTCAAGGAAGTGCAATCAGGTGGTGATCAGGCCTGAGCGGCCATCAATCGGCCGGCACGCAACGGTCCGCGGCCCACTGTCGTAACTGTTGGATGTGCTCGCGTCGCGTGACCGACAGCGGCGGGCTCGATCGCAACGCCTCGACGATCCCGCCCGTCGTGACCTCTTGGTCGGCGTCGAAGGCGTCGTGCATCGCCGCGAGAATCGCCTGCTCGATTTCGGCGCCGCTGTAGCCGTCCGACTCGGCCACGAGTTGTGGCAGCACGAAGTCGTCCGGCTGACGTCTGCGGCGCTTCAGGTGGATCTCGAAGATCCGTCGACGTGCCGCGTCTCCGGGAAGGTCGACGAAGAAGATCTCGTCGAAGCGACCCTTTCTCAACAGCTCCGGCGGCAGGGCGGAGACGTCGTTGGCGGTGGCGATCAGGAAGACGGGCTCGCGGTGCTCCTGCATCCATGTGAGCAGGCTGCCGAACATGCGGCGGGACAGGCCGCCGTCGTTGCTTTGGGCGGCGGCGCCGGCGAAGGCCTTTTCGATCTCGTCGATCCACAAAATGCAAGGCGACATCATCTCCGCCTGACGCAACGCGCCGCGAAGTCGCTTCTCACTTTCGCCGATGAAACGGTCGTAGAGCGCACCGACGTCCAGCCGTAACAAAGGCCGACGCCACGCGGTGGCGACGGCTTTGCTTGCGAGGCTTTTGCCGGCACCCTGGACGCCCAGCAGCAGCAAGCCACGCGCGGGTTCCAGGCCGAAGGCGCGGGCCTTCTTGCCGTCGGCGTCGCGGCGAAGCGAGAGCCAACGCTTGAGATTCTCCAGGCCGCCGACGTCGTCCAAGCTCGTCGGTGCCTCGACAAACTCCAGCAATCCCCCGGCGGCAAGCGACCGCTTCTTGTGCTTGAGAACGTTCTCGACATCTTCGCCGTCAAGTCGCTGGTCGAGCGCGACGGCATCGAGAATGGCCTGCCGAGCCTGGTGGCGTGTCAGGCCGCGGAGATTCGAGACGAGCTCACGAAGCTCACCTCCGGTGACCGCGGCCTGCACCGGCCGAACCTTGCGATGATGGTTGCGAACCGTCTCACGGACGAGGTCTTCGAGCTCTTGCTCGTCCGGAAAGGCCAGATCGAGGTTCGTGACGAGGTCGCGTGCGAACGAGGGCGGCTCGTCATAACCGACGAGGACGAGCGTCCCGCCGGTGTCGCCGACGCGGGCGGCCGCGTCTCGGAAGAGGCGTCGGCACGACGGGTCTTTGTCGAGGTGCTCAGAGAGGTCGAGGAAGCAGAAGACGGAGTCGGCCCGGGCGTGCTTCTCGATCCAAGCCAAGGCGCCGCCGGCAGGGGTCGTGTCGTCGAAGCCGATGGCTGCTTCGAGCAGGCCGTCGCGGAGTCCGTTGACGCAGTCCCAGACGAACAGGTTCTGCCGAGAGTGCATGGCCGCCTCGCGGACGACGGAGACGGCGTAACGCTCTTCTGTTGTGGTGATAGCGACGGCGGCGTGGCGTGCTTCGATCAGCCGGATGAGCTCGTTGCGGTTCGTCAGCGGCATACCAACATCGTACTATGGCGGCATGGAGCGTGAACACGTTCAAGAGGCGGTGAAGAGCCGGATGCGTGCCCGGCCGTTTCAGCCGTTCTTGATCTACTTCAACGACGGCGGATTCGTAATGGTCGAGCACCCGGAAACCGTCCTGATCCAGAACGGTCAAGCCGTGTACATGAACAGGACCGGTGCGATGACCATCTTCGATGCGAGTAGCGTGAGCCGATTCCAGAACGTTGTCGACGAACCCGAGCGGGTCGGCTGACGGCCGCTAGCGTTGTGTCGTGAGCCGGTACCTGTTTCCCATTCTGTTCGTCCTGGTTCTGCTCCTGCCGTTTGCCCTGCGGCTGGGCGTGGCGGGGCCTGACGACGGCACGGTTGCCGATCGCGACGCGGCGAAGCTGGTCGTGCTTACGCCGCACAACCCGGACATCAAGACCGAGTTCGCCCGCGCGTTCAGCGCATGGCACCTCGAGAAGTTCGGCTACGACGTCCGCCTCGACTACCGCAACATCGGCGGGACGAACGACATCGTCAAAGCCCTCGGCACGTTCTACGGCAAGCTTCGCGATTCGAACGACGGTGAGCTTCCGCCCGTCGATGAGGTGGAGGCCGTGCAGTACCACATTGTTTGGGGTGGCGGCGACTTCGTCTTCAACAGCGAGCTGGAAGAAGGGGCCGGGGCGTTGCAGGCGGTCGAGCTGCCGGACGAGCTGATTCAAGCCGCGTTTCCCGAGCCGCGGCTGGCCGGGGTTCGGCTGTACGACCAGGACGAGGACGGCACCCACTGGTACGGGGTCTGCCTGAGCAGCTTCGGCATCGTCTACAGCCCGTTCTTCTACGACCGACTAGGCATCGAGCCGCCAGAGACGTGGGCGGACCTGACCCGGCCCGAGCTGCACGAGCGGATCGTCTTGGCCGATCCGAGCAAGAGCGGATCGGCGGCGGTGGCGTACATGATGATCGTCCAGCGGGCGATGGCAGACGCGGAGGAAGCCTTCTTCGCAGAGGGCAACGACGCCGAGTCCCCCGGCTACGACGAGACCATCGACGACGGCTGGTACCGGGGCATGAGCGATCTGCTTCTAATCGCCGCCAATGCACGCTACTTCACGGACAGCGCGAGTGCGGTGCCGACGGATGTCAGCCACGCCAACGCCGCCGCCGGGACGGCGATCGACTTCTACGGGCGGGTCGAGGAAGAGACCGTCGGCCGCGACCGCATCACCTACGTCGCTCCGCCCGCCGCGACGGCCATCACGCCCGATCCAGTGGCCGTCTGCTACGGGACCAAGGGCGATGATCTGCTTCACGCGACCCGGTTCATCGAGTTTCTGTTGTCGCCGGAGGGGCAGTTGCTGTGGCAGAAGACGCCGGGCAGCCCGTTCGGCCCGAGAGAACGCGCCCTTCGCCGGACGCCGATTCGGCAGGACGTGTTCGCAGATCGCTCGGAATGGACGGACGACGTCAACCCGTTCGACGAGGCGGGCGGGTTCAACCAGCGGGGCGCGTGGATGAGTGGTTTCAGCGAGACGCGGGCGGTGTGGCGGGCGTCGTGGATCGACGCGGGAACGGAACTCGACGCCGCGTATGCGGCGATTCTGGCCGTCGATGATGTTGCGCAGTCGGGACGAGCTGCTCGGGCAGCTCAAAGCACTTCCCGTGACACGTGCGGACGTTCGACAGATCAGCACGAGCCGCAAGGCGCTGGACGATGCCGAGCAGCCGTCCTTCATGGCGGCGGAGTCGAGTCGGTTGGCCCAGGTCTTCCGCGACCATTATGAAGAGGTCCGGCTGGCAGCTGCCGCACGTTAGGGTTGCGTGAAGTTTGGGCGGTACGCCTTGCATCCGACGAATCAGCTGGTTGTGCGGCCCTCCACCTGCTGCGCGGTTGCGCGGCTGAATGCTGCATGATGAAGCATCCTGTGGCTCGTCGTCGGCATCGCCGAAAGCGTCGGACGGATTTAGCGTGATAAAAAGCGGCCCTTACCGTCTCCAGGGACACCTTGGGCCCCGACGCGGAAATTTGTTCGGCGGTTCGAGCGTCGTGGCACAGCGTTCTCACTACTCCTCGGCGTGACCGCCACTTGCACAGCTTGGCAGCAACTCGCTGCACGATCGGAGGGCGAGCAGACACGATCGGCACGGATGTCGGCGTGGCTCACCAGCCGGCAAGACGCTGCACAGGCGACGAACCCCAGTCTGATGACCAACACCGACATTGGCCACTTCGCGACGGACCGATCTGACTCGGCACTTGTTTCCATGAGCCGTCAGGTCTGGTCGCTGCTCGAGCGACTCGATCGGCGATACAGCAACGTCGTCGCCGGCAACGGCGGACGGCTGACCCGGTGGCTGGTAGGCCCGGCCGCAGTGCTGATCGGGTTCCTTCTGCTTCGCCAGGTCAACCTGACGGAACAGGCCACCGCCAGCCTGGTCGCACCGCTGATGTGTGTCGCCGCGGCGATGACCTTCGCCATCACGGCCATCGGCTTCGTGTCAGGCTCGGGCGATGGCGACGGCATTGAGATGCCTTAAGCGACTGAACTTCAACGACCTTCTACGGAGACATGAACTAGCGGAGACCACAGCGAACGGGGCGAGGGTGAGAGACCTCGGAGGAACAGCGGCAACGTTGTTCCGGCACAAGCCTCCTCCGCAGCCGGCACGGATATTCCTCCTCCGTCCGTGCCGGCTTTCGAACCTCCTCCGCGGCCGACATCGGATTTCCTCCTCCTCCGGTGTCGGCCTTTTAGACCTCCTCCGCACGGGTGCCGGCTTCTCCTCCTCCGGCCGGCACCCGTTTTGAACCTCGGGCTTCAACAAGCCTCCTCTGCAGCCGGCGAGGGTTCTCCTCCTCCGCCCTCGCCGGCTTTTCAAACCTCCTCCGCGGCCGGTGCCCTCTCCTCCTCAGGGGCACCGGCCTTTTTGTTGCGCCACGCCAGCACCAGCAACGTCAGCAACCCGGCGATGCACGCCGCCTTCCAAACCAGCAGCCACCAAGGCCGCCACCACGCTCCGGTCTGCGTCTCGACAAGATCGCTGATGCCAAAGGCAACGAGCAGCACCGCCCCTGCGGCCGAGCGAAACCGGTAGAAGACGATGCCTGCGACGAGGAACCAGAGCAGTGCCTCGACAACATTGGCGGCGACGAAGCCGGAGGTGATGACGGCGAGGTTTGGCGAAGGCATCTGCGGGTTCTATCGTATCGCCGCCGCCACGTCGCTCCTGCAGTCCACTCGCCGGACTATGACATTGCGATAGCCGCGCGGCGGGCGAGCCGCCCCTGTCTCGACCGACCCGACGCCGCCGCCCGCCCGTTGCGGGCGGCTTGTTCATCGACCCTTCCACTCCCATGCCGACCGCAATCCTGCCCGATGGTTCCCGCAAAGACTTGCCGACCGGCAGCACCGCACGCGATTTGGCCAAGACCATCGGCGAGAAGCTGGCCGAGGCGGCGGTCGGTGCCCGCGTGAACGACGTGCTGGTGGATGCCGATCGCCCGCTGCCTGAAGGCGAAGCGTCGGTCGGAATCGTGACCGCGCCACGACTCGACAAGAAGGGCCGAAGCAAGTTCCGCGACGAGCAGCACCAGACGGACGGCCTCTACCTGCTTCGCCACTCCACCGCGCACGTCATGGCCGAGGCGGTCGAGCGAATTTGGCCCGATGCCAAGCTCGCCTACGGCCCACCTTTGGAGAACGGTTTTTACTACGACATCTCGCTGGACACGTCGATCAGCTCCGACGACTTCCCGAAGATCGAGGCCGAGATGGCGAAGATCATCGAGGAAAATCGACCGTTCACGCGGTACGAGCTGTCTCCGGAGGACGGCATGAGCAAGCTCACGGACGAGGGGAACAAGTACAAGCTCGACAACGCCCGCCGGGCGCTCGACGGCGACTCGACGTCACTGTCGTGGTACGTGACGGGCGACCGGGATGCGGGGCGTTGGGAGGACCTCTGCATGGGCCCGCACGTTGATCGCACAGGCCGGGTCGGGGCCTTCAAGGTCACGAGCGTCGCCAGCAGCCACTGGCACGGCGACGTCACAAGCGACCGTTTTCAACGCCTCTACGGCACCGCCTTTTACGGCGAGGGCGACCTGTCCGACCATCTCGAGAAACTCGAGCAAGCGAAGGCGCGTGACCATCGCGTTCTGGGGCCGAAGCTTGGTCTTTACACGATTGATGAGAAGGTCGGCCAAGGTCTTGTTCTATGGAAACCGAACGGGGCGGTCGTTCGGCAGGAACTGCAGAACTTCATCAGCGAGCATCTGCTCCGACAGGGTTACAAACAGGTCTTCACGCCACACATCGGCAAGCTCGATCTCTACAGAACCAGCGGCCACTATCCGTACTACGCAGATAGCCAGTTCCCGCCGTTGATCGAGAAGGAGACGGTCGATCTTCTGGCGAAGGAAGGATGCTCGTGCGGCGACCTGAGCAACCGTCTCTCTGCAGGTGAGGTGGACGGCTTCATGCTGAAGCCGATGAACTGCCCGCATCACATCCGCATCTACGCCTCCGATCCGCACAGCTATCGCGATCTGCCGGTGCGCCTTGGCGGAGTTCGGCACCGTCTACCGCTGGGAGCAGTCCGGTGAGCTCGGCGGCATGACCCGAGTCCGTGGCTTCACGCAGGACGACGCTCACCTCTTCTGCACCGAAGATCAGGTCGGCGGGGAGATCGAAGGTTGCCTGGAGCTGGTCAAGATCGTGCTCGGCACGCTGGGCATGAGCGACTACCGCGTCCGCGTCGGGCTGCGCGACCCGGACGCCAGCAAGTACGTCGGCGACCCGGCGCAGTGGGATCGTGCCGAGGCCGCTTGCAAGACGGCGGCGGAGAAGCTGGGCGTGTCCTTCACGACGGAGCAGGGCGAGGCGGCGTTCTACGGACCAAAGATCGACTTCGTGGTCAAAGACGTCATCGGCCGGGAGTGGCAGCTCGGGACGGTGCAGGTCGACTATCAATTGCCGCAACGGTTTGATCTCACGTACGTCGGGCCGGACAACCAGCCGCACCGTCCGGTGATGGTGCACCGGGCACCGTTCGGCAGCATGGAGCGCTTCGTCGGCGTCTTGATCGAGCACTTCGGCGGTGCGTTTCCGCTCTGGCTCGCGCCCGAGCAGGTTCGCGTGCTGCCGATCAGCGAGAAGTTCAACGAGTACGCGACCACCATTGTAGAAGCCTGCAAGGCGGCGGGTTTGCGGGCGACGCATGACGACGGCAATGACAAAGTCGGGTCCAAGATTCGGCTCGCCACAGAGCAGAAGGTGCCGTACATGCTGGTCTGCGGCGGTAAGGAGGCCGAGGCCGGCACGGTCAGCCTCCGCGGCCGAACGACGGGCGACCTGGGCGTCGTGCCTCTGGAAGATGCCGTCAAGCAACTTGTCGAAGAGCGCGACGAGCGGCGGCTGGCGGCTTCCTAGCGTTGACCATGAGCGCAACCGACGGCGGTGGGTACACACAGCAGCCGCTTTCGCAGGCGATGCCGCATGTCGTCCTGACCAACACGGAAGCCGTGCCGGGATATCGCGTCTCGCGAATCATGGGGCTCGTCCAGGGCAACACCGTCCGAGCCAAGCACTTCGGGCGAGATTTCGCCGCGGGACTGAAGAATCTCGTCGGCGGCGAGCTGTCGGGCTACACGGAATTGCTCATCGAGAGCCGTCAGCAGGCGACGCAACGCATGGTCGCGCAGGCGACATCTTTGGGTGCCAACGCCGTCATCAACGTGCGGTTCTCCACCAGCGCCGTCACCGGCGGGGCGGCGGAGTTGTATGCGTACGGCACTGCGGTGGTCTTGGAAGCCGAGGCGTCGGCATGAGTTGGCTCAATCTGCTCTTCGCCTTCTGGTGGATCTTGATTCCGATTGCGTTGCTCGCGGTCGGTGCCCTTGGGCTGCTGGTCGATGCCGAGCACCGCAAGAACCTCGCGTATCGCCGGGCCGAGGTGGGGCACGTGCTGGTGACGGACCTGCGTCGGCTGCCGGGGTTGGATGCGTCGGCCGGGACGCAGCTTGTCTGTGGTGAGGTCGTCCTGGCGGCAAATCGGTTGCTCTACACAATCGCCAAGTTCAAGCTCTTCTTCGGCGGCGAGGTCAAGACCTACCACGATCTGCTGACTCGTGCCCGGCAGGAAGCACTCATCCGCGTGATGGAGTCGACGGCGGCGATGGGTTACGACGCGGTCGGCAACGTCCGCATGGAGTCGGCCGATGTCGCGGGTGTGACGACTCGCGGCAAGAAGAAGCAGGGCAACGGCGTCTTCATCGGCATCATCGTCTACGGCACTGCCTACAAGCGGAACGCCGACTTCCCGACACCGCCCGCACCGCCCGAACTTGCCGGCTACTTGGGTTGAGCCGAGCGAAGCAGACCGTTGGCCGTCGCGACCTCTTCACATCGCCACCAGACCTGCCGGTGGTGGTGCAGCAACGCCATCACGCGTGTGCCGGGGAACAACAGCGTGAAGTCGGTCTTCCATAGCCGCGGCATCAGAGACGACACCATCTGCTCGACGTCTTTCGGCGTCGTGAGTTCGATGGCATCGGCGGTCGTGCGGCCTCGCAATGTTGATGGAAAGAGACCGGCCGTCGAGTTGCCGGCGTCGTCGTGGCCATGATCCAGCTCGGCGGCCCAGTGATGAACCGGGGCCAACCACGCAACGCCGTCCGTCAGCGTCGCCGTCGCCTCACCGACGAGTCGGCCGAGGTCTGCCGGATCGACACGCGTGACGCGGTCCGCAAAGTCAGGGCGAAGCGTGGCGTCGTCACCGGTGAGCCAGCCCGCGACAGCCCACGGACGTTCTATCGGCGAGAACGCTCCGCCGTTGGGGTAGACGCAGCGGAGGCCGAGCTGTCGGGCCTCGTTCATCAGGTCCGCGTATGGAATGATCTGGCGGTTGCGTTCTTCGATGCTCATCGTAATGATTAACCCATGACTTCACGCGACGCGATCCTCTTCAGTCTGCGCCAGGTCGCGGGCCTGGTACAGATGTTCACTGCCGATCTTGATCATCAGCAGATGCATCACCGCGTCGTGCCCGCGGCCAATGCCACGGCATGGATCCTTGGTCACCTCGTACTTAGCGAGCGTCGTGCGCTCAAGATGCTCGGCCAAGACGATCTGCCGGCACTGCCTGAGGGCTTCGAAGAGCGCTTCGCCCGGAACGACGAGGCGACGCAGTCGGCTGACTATGGCGACGCAACGATGCTGCCGGCGTTGTTTGCCGAACACCGCCAGCGCCTCGTCGCCGCGGTGGAGTCGGCCGACGAGGCCGCCTTCGATCAGCCGCTGGAACAGCCGATGCGGATCGCTAGCACCGTCGGCGAACTGCTGGTGTTTTTCGGCATTCACGTCTCGACCCACCTCGGCCAGATCAGCATGATCCGCCGGAGCCTGGGGATGAAGCCGCTCATTTGAGGCTCGTGGTTTCAGCGCACCTTCAAGGACGGTTCGTCATTTTGAGTGGGCAGACCGATGGAAACGACCTCGCTCTGGCGGTGCGTCCGAATGCGAGATCCTTCGGCTTCGCCCAGGATGACAGACGTGCAGAACTCGACAGACGTGCAGAACTCGACAGACGTGCAGAACTTGACGGACGTGCAGAAGGCAGATAGCCGCGGGCTTACAGCCCGCAGGAAGCGTCGAAGTCAACGTTGCTTCCCTTCAAGCTTGGTCGACTCGATCGCGAGCTGCAAGCCCGCGGCTTCGCACACGAAGAAGCACTCTCAAAGGAGCGCCCGCACTACCGTCGCCTCGTGAAGCGGATCGTGCTGACCGGCGGACCGGGTGCTGGAAAGTCGACCGCGGTTCGACTCCTGGCGGACGATGATGCGTGGTCCGAGTGGCGCGACGGTCTCGGCGGCGTCACCTCGGTAACCGAAGCGGCAACTGCCGTCTACGGCAGCCGGGGCGTGCGGTGGGATCAGATCGATGACGCCACCCGACGGGAGGTACAGCGCGAGATCTACCGACGCCAGATCGCCGGCGAGGCGGAGGCGATGACAGGCGTGGCTGCCGTGCTGCTCGATCGCGGAACCATCGACGGCAGCGCATACTGGCCCGACGGGGCTGAGGCATACTGGCAAGACATCGGCTCGACGCCGGACGCCGAGCTTGCGAGGTACGACGCGGTGTTGCTGCTCGAAACGTCCGCCGCCATCGGGTGCTACGACGGCGATGCCACCAATGCCGTCCGCTTCGAGTCACCCGAGGCCGCGATCCAAAGCGGGCAGAAGCTTCGGCGTCTCTGGTCGCGACACCCTCGCTGCATCGATGTGCCCGCGACGGGATCCTTTGAGACGAAGCTGGCCGACGTGGCTCGCCGAGTGACGGCCATCGTTCGGGACGACGTGGATAATGCCCTTTAGCAACACGTGATCGTCAGCGCCCTCCGTCATCCTGAGCGGAGTCGAAGGACCTCGGCCGGTGACCGTCGCGACAGGGCGAGGTCCTTCGGCTTTGCTTCGCTTGCTCGGGATGACGGATGGGGTTCAAGGTCTTACCGCTTCGCGCCGATGGCTTCCAGCATCGGCGGCAGGACGCGGTCGGCGGCGAGGTGCTCGCGGGCGAAGTCGTACGCCGCCTTCCGGTGCCGGCCGTAGTCACCAAGCACCGCATCCAACGCCGCGGCCGCTTCGTCCTGCGTGTCGAACTTCAGGCAGCCGGCGTCGCTCGGCAGCGTCTTGGACCAACCCGTGTCCTGCACCACAGCCGGCCGACCGGCGGCGAGGTAGCAGGCGGTTCTGCAGGAAAACCAGCCGGTCTTCATCGCCGTGTAAACGTTCTTGGCGACGCTCCACTCGCCGGTGCTGCAGGTGATGTAGTCGCGATAGCCGTCGGGCGTGACGCTGACGGGCAGGCCGCGAGTGATGTGCCAGCCGTCGTTGCCGAAGGTGTCGTCGTCGTAGCGATCGCTGCCGACGGCCAGCTCCAGCTTGGCCTTCGTCGCCTTGGGCAGCGTGCGGACGCGGTCGAACTCGGTCGTCTTCTGGAAGTACTCGATGCCGTCCCACACAACCGGCCCCTTGAAGTAGTTCCAGGTCATGACGGTCGTGAACGGCGCCAGCGGCGGCGGGTCGGTCTTGCGCGACGTCTCCCATGCGGGAAGCGAAACGACGGGGCGAGTTGTGATCCAGTCGATGTCGCACGTCGGCACGAGACAGTCCGGCTCGCCGATGTTCTCGGCGTACGTGAGGTGCACGTCGTGGCCGTTGCGAACCTGGTCCTCCCAGCGATCGACGTGCTCGCTCCACGCCGGCTTCGTAGCCAGGACGATCTGGTTGTAGCCGGGATCGCTGTCAAGAAAGACACGTTTGGCCTTGGGATTCAGGTCATCCGGCAGGAAGCACGCACCGCTGACGTTCAGGTAGACGTCGGCCGACTTGGCGACTTCGCTGAACGCCTCGCGGCTCATGCCGAAGTGCTTGTCATGCAAGAGCACGTAGCACCACTTGTCCGCCAGCTGCGGGGCGTGGCGGGCGAAGAAGGTCTTGAAGAAGTCGAGCGTGTACGACGGATCGTCGACCGGATAGTTGCTGACCGGATGGTGCGGCCAGGTCCACGTGTCTTCGTGGTAGTAGACGTCGTGGCCGAGCTCTGAGAGTGCGAGCAGGTAGTGGAAGTAGTCCCACGCAACGCCGCCTAGCGGGTACTGACCGACGAGTCCGCCGACGATGATGCGAAGCTTTCCGTCGGTCATGTGGGAGCTTAGCGATGGCAACTTCAGATCGCCCGACCCGAGGGTCCTCTTGACCTTCTCGGTCGTTCAATGCGTCGGTTCTTGGAAGCTTGCAGGCGTCCAAACTTGAGGGAACGCGTGATTGGGTTCAACCGGTGGCGTCGTCGTCGAGCCGAAGCTGGTGACGAGCCATCTGGAAGTATCGGCCGCGACGGGCGATCAGGTCGTTGTGCGTTCCCTGCTCGACGATCTTGCCGGCGTCCATGACGAACAGCTCGTCGGCGTCGAGGATGGTGCTCAGGCGGTGACTGACGACGACGACCGTCCGCTCGCCGCGAAGGCCCAGGAGCGTGTCGGTGATCATCCGCTCGTGCTCCGGATCGAGCGCACTGGTCGGCTCGTCGAGCACGATGATCGGGGCGTCCGTCAGCAACGCCCGCGCGATCGCGATGCGCTGGCGTTGGCCGCCGGAGAGGTTGGTGCCGCCTTCGCTGATTTCGGTGGCGAAGCCGTGGTCCATCTTGTCGATGAAGCTCACCGCCCCGGCCAGCTCGGCGGCGTGTCGAATCTCGGCATCCGTCGCATCGGGCCTGCCGTAGGCGATGTTCTCGGCGACGCTGGCGGGCAGGATCGGGTTCTCTTGAAGCACCAGCGCCACGTGACCCCGAACGTCGCGAACTTTGAGCTCCCGAACGTCTTGACCGTCCAGCGTGATGCGGCCGGCGGTCGGGTCGTAGAAGCGGGGCAGAAGGTTCAGCAGCGTCGTCTTACCCACGCCGCTGGGGCCGACGAAGGCGACCATGCTGCCTGGCTTAATCGTGAAGCTGACGCCGTCAAGCACCTGCTCGCCGTCGGCTTTGTACTCGAACGAGACGCCGTCAAAGGTCAGAGGCCGCGCTGCCGGGGCGAGCGATTTTGCGTGCGGGGCGTCGCGCACCGTCGGGTCACGATCGAGCACTTCGAAGACGCGTTTCGCCTGCACGTTCGCCGCCTGCAGACCCGCGGCCGAGCCGCTGAGGCTGTTGAGCGGTTCGTACAACCCGCCGAGGTAGCTGACGAACAGGTAGAGCGATCCGACCGACAACGCGCCGTCGACGACCAGCTTTCCGCCGTAGCCGAACAACGCTGCAGAGCCGGTGCCGAGGACGATCCCGAGCAGCAGCCAGTAGATCACTTCCTGCCGGTGCAACGCGAGTGACGCGTCGACGTAGCTTCGGACGCTCGTTCCGAAACGCTTGGCCTCGTCGTCTTCGCGACGGAACGCCTGCACGAGGCCGACGGTGGCGAGGGACCGTTGGATCTGAGTCGTAACCGTTGCGTCGGCCTCGCGTTGGGCAACGTTGTACCGCTCGAGCCTTTGGCCGAACCGCGTGATGGTCAGATACAGCGCCGGCACCACTGCAAAGGCGATGATCGTCAGCTTCCAGTTGATGCCGACCATGACGAGCAGCGTCATCACCAGGGCGATGACGTTCGTGAACCAGCCGATCAGGGTCTTGAGAATGCCCTGCACGCCGTGCGTGTCGTAGCTGAGCCGGTAGATCGCGTCCCCCTGCGGGACACTGCGGTGGTACTGCAACCCGAGCATTTGCAGCTTCTGGAACAGCTCCGCCTGCGCCCGCGTTCGGCCGGTGTAGCCCAGGACGATGTTGAGTTGCGCTTGGATCGCCTGCAGTACTTCCTTGAGCAGCCGAAGCCCCAGCATCAACCCTGCCAGCACGAGCACCGTCGTGAGTGTCTGCTCACGCGGCACCCAGTCGAAGAGGCGATACACGAACCCGTCGGCACTGCCCGGGTCGCTGCCGAAGGAGTTGAGGAAGATCGCCAGCGGCACCGGCGCCAGTAGGCCGAGCCCGGTCATGGCGACGATGAGCACGAGCGTCAGCCCAATCCGCCCGGCGTCTTCGCGGTAGTACGACAGCGACCGCTTCAGCGTGGGCGTCTTGACTGCGTCATCGTCCGGCACGGGTGGAACGTAAGCGGCCGAGCCGTGGCGGGCGAATCGAGCGACGCGTTTCACGAGAGCCGCGGGCTCATAGCCCGCAGGTCTAGAAGCTGCGGAGCAGGACGAGGAGCTTTCGCTTCTGGCTGAGCGGCTTCTCCAAACCTTGCAGAGCGGGTGCTGCGTGACACCTTCGGACCTGCGGGCTGTAAGCCCGCGGCTTAGGAAAGACCCTGCTCACGCCAGGGCGGCGACGGGTTCGGCTCTGGACGCGGCGGCTTCCGTCGTGACGGTGACCGGCTGTTCTTCGACGACTTCGGCCGCGGCCTTCTTGTCTTGCGGCCAGACGCCCATGAGCTTGACGCGTTCGGCCGACAAGTCGACGAGGTTCATCACCCGACGCGTCAACTGCAGTGCCGAAAGCTTGTAACGAACTGCCACCGCGGCCGGGAGAATCCACAACGCCATCGCCGGCGGGAAGAGACGGATGCTGATGACCAGCGCCAACGCGATCGTCGCGATCAGCGTCGCCTTGCAGAAGCCCGTCGGCCGACTAACGACCCGAACGCGGATCAGCCGGCCGTCGGCGTGTTTCTCGTCGACGCTGGCGACACGCGTCTTGGCCCATCGGCTGCCGAAAAGTTCAAGGTCCCAGTCGTGCCACCCGGAGTCGTGGCGGACGTGCATCTTGGCGGCTTTGGCCTCGTCCTGAACACGGGCCAGCAGGCCGAAGCGGTCGCGGTCGCCTTGGCCGTCGATGGAGCCCCAGCCGTTGCCCCACCAGTAGCGAAGCACGGCCTTGTCCTTCGGATCGACCGGCAGCACGCCGGGACGACGGAAGCTGCCGACGCCGCGACACTTGCCGCGCAGGCGATAGGCGTACCGGGCCCAGCCGCGGGCGATGGGCTGACGCCAGTGCAGGTAAGCAACGAGCAGTCGGCTCCACCAGCGACGCCGCTTGGGCTCGGGCTGCTGGTAGGCCGCGGCGATGGCAAGGCTGGCCGACGTGAGCTGCATGCCCAGGGCGACGAGAAGCATCGACGGCCAGGCAACGCCCAAGACGGCGACGAAGATGGACAGCAGGTGCCACTCCAGGCTCATCAGCAACGCCGCACCCAGGCTGATCGGCCTGCGATAGATCGTCTGGAACAGGCCCGTGCCCTGCACGCCGTGGTAGATGATGTCGCGGCCGAAGCGGAGCCCGACGCTGCCGGGACCCTCGGGGCCGTAGATCCGGCCGTGCCAGAGCGACGCGCCGATCGTGTTGAAGCGGTCGGCGTGCTTGAACTGCAGCATCGCCTCCGCCTCGCCGTAGCCGCGTTGCTGCTTGAGGTACGCCTCGATGCTGTTGCGGCGGTAGTGCCAGACCTGGGCGGCCGGGCTGAAGCCGATCGTGTAGCCCTTGTCCTGGAGTCGCCAGATGAAGTCGACGTCGTCGCCGGCCTTGCGGTAGGTGGCGTCGAAGCCGCCGACTTCGAGGGCGACGTCGCGGCGGAAGGCCATGTTGCAGCCGGGGACGTGCTCGGCCGTGCGGTCGTCGAGCATGACGTGCGTCGGCCCGCCGGGGCTCATGCCCACCGCCTCGGCCACGACGCCGGTCTCACTATCGCCTTCGTCCGGGATCAGATTCGGCCCGCCCATGCCGGCGTGGCCGGAGCGCTTCATGGCGAGCACGAGGTGGTACAGCCAATCCTCATCGGCCTCGCAGTCGGAATCGGTGTAGACGACGATGTCGCCACGTGCGGCATGCAGGCCGACGTTTCGGGCGAAGGAGAGGCCGTGGTTGGCCTGCCGGATGTTGCGGACGCGCTTGAACCGACGGACGATTTCCTGCGTGTTGTCCTTCGAGCCGTCGTCGACGAAGACGACTTCGTAATCCGGATAATTCAGCCGATCCAGGCTCTTGAGGCAGGCTTCGACGGTGCTCGCGCCGTTGTAGCTGCAGACGATGACGGACGCCTTGGGCAGCGTGTCCCAGAGCGGCAGGCCGTCTTCGGTGGCGGTGTGCGGGGCGTCGGCGAAGACGCGGGCGACGGCATCGAGGGCGGGCTTGGCAACGCGGCGACCCTTCTCGTCGCGGTCGGCCTTGGTGACGCCGAACGCCCAGTCGTCGATCCTCCAGCCGTTCACGACCCACTCGTCCGTGTAGCCGAAGACGATCGCACCGGCCAGGCCTTCGTCGAAGACCGCCCGCAGGTGACCTTCGAGCCGAACGGCTTGTTCGTCTTCGTCGGCCTCGCGGAGGGTGTCGATGCCGTACTCGCCCAGGACCAGCGGCAACTCACCGGCCAGGCTCTGCAGCCGGGCGAGGTAGTTTCTAAAGGCCTGCTCCTTGTGGAGGTAGACGTTGAAGGTGACAAAGTCCGCCTGCCGCGGGCGAAGATATTCGGTGCTCGGGTAGTTGGCGAACGTGAAGAGGCAATCCGGGGCGAAACGCCTGCCGGTGGCCATCAGGTCGTCGAGCAGGTCTTCGGTCTGCTTGGCCCCGTTGAAGCGGACGACATCGGCAGGCACCTCATTGGCGACGCTGATGGCGAAGACGGCCGGGTGGTTGCCGCACGCCTTGGCCGCCTTGCGGACGGCACGCCGGGCGGCGGCGCGGACGCGGGTCGAACCGTCGCCCGACGCGTAGCTCATGTTGCTCGGCCAGGCGACGTCGACCAGGACGCGCAGCCCCATTGTCAGGCACAGGTCCAGGAACCATTGAGGCGGGGTCTGGTAGACGCGGACGACCGTCGCCCCGGCCTCGGCCATCTGGCGCAGGTCGGACTCGGCCTCGGCAGGGGGCGGCAGTTCGATGCCGTCGTCACCCGCCTGGAAGGGGCCGTAGGCAAAGCCCTTGACGTGAAACTTCGCCGCGTCGTGGCCGGTGCCGACGCGAAAGAACTTGCCGTCACGCCGAACGCGGGTCGAGTCGCGGTTGCTCGTCTGAGCAGCACGCGTACGGCCGGCGGCGGCGGGAGCTTCGACGGAGACAGGTGCGGCTGGAGACATTCAGGTGTCGGCATCCCGACGCGGGCCAGGCACGGCCTGCCGCGAAGAGAAAGGAAAAGGAACAGCGGGATCGTACTGCAATTGATGCCCGTATGGGAACACCTGAATCGGTCGCGACGGGCCGATAATGTCGCTCGCGTCAAGGCCTGGGCCGATTGTGTCGTTGACACGGGCCGTCGACTGTCAACACTTCCGGCCATGCCCGACGACTACCAGCCGCCGGCCGAGCAGGTCGTCGAGGCCCTCGAGGCCGCCCGTGAAGAGCTTCAGCTTCTACCCAACCGCAAGGGTCAGGTCATCGATCTTCCTGCCGAGGGCACTGCCGTCCTCACCGGCGACCTGCACGACAACCGGACCAACTGGCGCAAGGTCCGCTATGTCGCCCGGCTGGAAGAAGACGCGTCGCGGCATCTGCTGCTTCACGAGCTGATCCACGGCGAGCACTTCGACGACCAGGGCCGGGAGGACTCCTGGAAAATGCTCTACGAAGCGGCCGAGCTGTTGCTCGACTTCCCGGGGCAGGTGCACTTCGTCCTGGCTAACCACGACCTGGCTCAGATCCACGGCGAAGGCATCTCCAAGGGCGGCCTGAGCGTGTGCGAGGCGTTTACAGATGCCGTCAAGCGCGATTTCGGGAGCGACGCGACGTCGGTCGAGATCGCGATCACCGAGTTTCTGCTGGCCCTGCCGCTGGGCGTTCGGATGAAGGAGGCGGGCCTGTTCTTCTGTCACAGCCTGCCGACTGAGGAGGAGCTGGACGCTTTCGACTACGACGTCTTCGCCCGCGAAGCCCTCGGCGGCCCCGACTACCGGCGAAAGGTCGGCCCGGCCTACCAGCTCATCTGGGGCCGCGGTGCAGGCCCCGAGCGTGCGGCCGAGTTTGCGGACGCATTGGGTGCCGACATCCTGGTGACGGGCCACCAGCCGCAGGCATCCGGCTACAAGCGCAACGGCGACCGCCACCTGATCCTGGCCAGCGACCACAGCCGCGGGGTGTGCGTGGAGGTGCCGTTAGGCAAGAAGCTGTCGATGGACGACCTAGAACGGCGGATCACGCCGTTCGTCGCGATTGATGACAGTGGCGACGAGTAGTGCCATCTGGCGCCTCCGTCATCCTGAGCGAGCGAAGCGAGCCGAAGGATCTCGCCCGAACACGCGTGTTTAGCCGAGGTCCTTCGGCTCGCTTCGCTCGCTCAGGATGACGGAGGAGGCGTCTTGGGTGCTGACGTGGGTCGCGTACAGGTCGTGCCAATTGGGGTTCTTGATGGCTATCAGCTTCGCCTTCTTTGCTCGCACCCAGCCCTTGAGTTGCTTCTCGCGGTCGAAAGCGTCGCTTGCGTGAAAGAACTCCTCGAACCAGACAAGTCGGTTGACGTTGTACTTCGCGGTAAATCCTGGAACTTGCTTGAGTTGGTGTTCCTGGACGCGGCGCTCTAGATCAGTCGTCACGCCGATGTAGAGCGTCCCACCTGGTCGGCTGGCGAGCATGTAGACGTAGAACGCTCGCGTCATCTTGCGCAACCTACTCGCTGACTAGTTTCCCGTCATCCTGAGCGAGCGAAGTGAGCCGAAGGACCTCGGCCGAACACGCGTCATCGGGCGGGATCCTTCGACTCGCTTTGCTCGCTCAGGATGACGGAGGGGGCCGGGTGTCTACAGGACGCCAAGGCCGTTTGCGGCGACGAAGGCCAATCCGAGCAGGGCCAGGAAGCCGACGACGTCGGTCACCGTCGTGGCCAGGATGGTGGCGGACTGGGCGGGGTCGAAGCCGAGGCGTTTCATCAGGAACGGGATGCCGGCACCCGTCGTGCAGGCCAAGGTGTGGTTGATGAGCAAGGCCAGGAAGATCACGACACCCAAGGCGACGGCCTTGACGATGTCGCCGCCGGTGCCGGCGCTGTAGACGAAGGCGATGATTGCCGTCGCGGTGCCGATGACCAGGCCGGTGCAGAGGCCACACCAGAACTCGCGGATGATGACGTGGCGCATCAGGCGGGCGTCGACGTTCTTGCCGACGCTCAAGCCTCGCACCGCGACGGCCATCGCCTGGGCGGACGCGTTGCCGCCCATCCCGGCGATGATCGGCATGAAGATGGCCAAAATCGGCAGCGCCTGGATCATCCCCGTGAACGCCGCCACCACGCCCGCCGCGGCGAAGGCGGTGCCGAGGTTCACCACGAGCCATCCGACACGCTTCTGGAAGCTCAACTGCCAAGGGGAATCCAGCCGCTCTTCGGCACCGGCACCGAACAGCTTGTGGACGTCTTCGGTCGTCTCTTCCTGAAGCACGTCGACGATGTCGTCGACCGTGATCAGCCCGATCAGTCGGCCACGCTCGTCGGTGACGGGCATGGCGAGGTAGTCGTACTTACGAAAGAGCTGCGCGACTTCTTCCTGGTCCATCGTGGCCGGCACGCTGCGGACGCCCTCGATCATCAAGTCGCGCAGGATCCGGTCGGGCCGTGACAGGATGAGGTCGCGCATCGACAGCACGCCCACGAGGTGGTTGCGCTTGTCGATGACATAGACGTAGAAAAGCTGTTCCTGTTCCTCGGAGAGCCGACGCAGCGTCTCGATGGCATCGGCGACGGAGAGGTACTCGTAGAGGCTCGTGACCTCCGTCGTCATGATGCCGCCGGCGCTGTCCGGCAGGTACTTTTCCAAAGCCTCGACCTCGAGCCGTTCTTCGTGCTCGAGTGCCGCGACGACTTCGTCGTGGGTTCCTTCTTCGCACTCGTCCAGGACGTCGACGCGGTCGTCGGGGTCCATCTCCTCCAACACGTCCGCGGCCTCGGCGGCGGGCATGGCGGCGACGACTTCGGCCGCGCGGTGCGGCTCCATCTCGGCAAAGGCGGCCGCAGCGACGTCGTCGCCGATGAGGTCGGCAGCCGCGGCGGCACGTTCGGCCGGGACCGCGGACAGCACCCGCGCCGTCACGTACACATCCGCCGCCGCCAGCTCCGAGGCCAGCGCGACCGGGTCTTCGATCTCCTCGATGAGCCGAATGGCCTCGTCGTCGTAGACGCGCGGCTCATCCTCTGGAGCGAGCGTTGCGGTGCCGCCTTGTCGGTAGTGGTCGAAGTCGGTCACGCCCGAAGCTTAACCGTCTTCAGTCGAGCGGGATCGGACCATCTTCATCTTCAGCCGGCTTGGGCTTGTTCCGACGGGACGGGTACGCGTCGCTGCCGTCCGTGGTGAGGTCGATCGGCTGGCCCGGCTCGCCGACCGTGTCGCGGGCGGTCCGGCGCGGCTCTTTGCGGCCGCCGGACGGGATAATGATCTCCTTCTCCGTCTCGCCCCGGCGGATCACTTCAAAAGCGCCCATCATTTCGCTCGACAAGCCGCGAACCGTCAGCCCACCGGCCGACAGGAACAAGAGCAGCACCGTCGCCGCCTGCAGAAACCCGAGCGCGACGTACAGCCCCCGATCGCCAAAGCCCATCGCGGCGATGGGTTTCAGGACGATGATGAGCAGCGTCATCACGAGGGCCGCGTAATACTGAGGCCGACTCGCGATCAGACGCGGGAAGAGCACGCAGGTAAACACGAACAGCACGATCGCCGTGGTGACGCCATCCATGTCGGCAATGTAGCAGCGACGTCGGGCGTGGTACGATTCCGGCACGCCCCGCGTCTGCCGCGTGGCCCTGACCGCAACCAGGAGGCGTCATGAAGTTTGGAGCCGGAATCGGATTGCTCTCGCTGCTGATCGTCGTCGCGATCATGTTCTACCTCTTCGCAGGGCCGACCGGTCCCGGCGGATCGAGCTACGGCGGGACCTTGGCCGAGAAGAACCGCGAAGCACGCGAAGACGTCAACCGCTTCGCCGGGCAAGGCGTCGACGGGCGGCGAATGTCGGAAACGCTGACGCTCGAGCCGTTCCCGGAGCGAGGCCCGATGCGAGGCGTCCGCGTCGTCACGATCGAAGCCGACGGCACGGCTGCGACCAACTTCGGGTTACAGGTGGGCGATGTCATCCGACAAATCGGCCCCAACGAGCTAGGCGGGCCGATCATTACGTCAGTCGACGCCGCCAACGACTTCATCGACGACGCCTTTGCCCGCGGCATGAAGCTGACCATCGAGCGTGACGGTGTGGAGCTGGTTCTTCCTGAAGACACCGTTCCCTCGACGCCGGGACCGGCCTTGCCGGGCGGACTCGACGGCCTGCTGGACGGGGCCGGGTCTTAGCGGGCTATGCCGGCAACGCCCGATCCAGATTCGCCCGCGTCGTTGTCCAGCAGAGACTGGCGCACGACGTTGCGCTTCGCCGCCTGGGTCTTGCTGGTCGTACTCGCAGTGGTCGTGCCGACGCTCTGGATGTTGAAGCTGCCGGTCGTGCTGGTCGATCGGCCGGGGCTGTTGTGGGTCGGCTGGCTCGCCGCGTCGGCCGTGCCGGTGATGCTTGTGGGCGTTGCTCGCGACGACGCCCGCTAACGCAATGAAGCTATCGCCGCGTGCCGGGAAGCGGTTGATCGTGCTCGTCGCCGCGGCCTTGTCTGGTTTGGCCGTTTCGCTGGTGTCGCCCACGCTCGCCGACGACGCGATGCGGCACGCCTTGGACGGCGATACCTGGATGTCGGGCAGGATTCCGAATGCGATGGATGCGGAGCGGTCGGACCGGGCGATGCTGTCGCCGCCGCTGGTCGAAGTCGCGGCCGTGGTAGCCAGTGCGATCGATGTCGCGCTCGCCGGCGATCCGTTGCCGACTACGGAGGAGAAGTGGCGTGAGGCTCTTGCCGGTAGACCCTTGACGGGTCGGCTGTTGTCGTGGCGACTCTTGCTGATCGTCGCGACGCTGGGTGCGACCTGGGAGATCATCGCGCTGCTTCGCTCGCGAGGCCTGAGCGTGTGGCACGCGGCGGTGTTCGCCTGGTCGCCGGCGGTGTGGCTGTCGGCCGCGGGTTTGGGGGTCGGGCCGATGCTGGCGACGTGGTTCTTCGCCGGTGCGTTGAAGCGTGCCGATGCCGGTCGTCGTCGGCGTGTCGGGCTGTGGCTTGCGCTTGCCGGAGCGTCGTCGCCTGCGGCATGGGTGGCGGTGCCGTGGGTGTTGCTGGCATCAGGCGGCAAGCGGTTGGCGGGGCTGTGGCTTGTATCCGTGTCGCTGATTCTGTGGGTGCCTCTGCTGTTGATCGGCGGGGCATGGCACGCCTGGGTGGACGTCATCGGCCGGTCGATCGTGGCTCCCGCGGCGACGCCTGTTGCGGCACTGCTCGACGTCTTCCCGCGTGTTGCCTGGGCCGGAGCCGTCGTCGGCTCGGCCTTAGCCGGCCTGGTCGTGTGGCGCGGCGGACGGTCGGCCGTCGCGTCGAGCTACGCGGCGTTGCTCGTCTTGTGGCTGTTGGTACCGACGGTGCCGGCAGGGACGATCGCGTTGCTGTTGATACCGGCCGCACTGCTCGGGCCGACGGCGGGCATTGCCGCCGTCGCCGCGGCGGGACTGGGTGGTATGGCGTTGTCGGCGCACACGCAGGTCGTCGCGCCGGCGGCGTGGTCGACCATCGGCATCGTGGGCTGCTTGGGCCTGGCCGAGGCACTTCTGGGCAGGCGTCGACGGCGTCGTGGTCAAGCCGCTTTGCGGGCGGATCCGGTGCCGGCAGAGGCTTGAGCTTGCGGCAGGTTCAGGTGGAACGTCGACCCGACGCCGCGACGATTCGTGACCGTGAGGGTGCCACCCGCGGCGGTGATGAGATCGCGGCAGATGGCGAGACCCAGGCCGTTGCCGCCGCGTCGGCCGGTGACGAAGGGTTCGAAGATGCGATCGGCCAGTTCTTTCGGCAGGCCGCCGGCGTCGTCTTCGATAGAGACGGCGACGATGTCGTCGACGACCGCGGCGGTGATGTTGACCCGAGTCGCCTTCGCATCGGCCGCGTTGTTCAGCAGGTTCTGAAACACACGCGAGAGGTCGTCCTGCGACATCCTGACGCACAGGTCGGGCGAGACGGCATTGATCCGCCGGATCTCCCCGCCGCTCCGGTCGTCGACGCTCTCGATGCAGTCGCGGACGGAACATTCACGGAGCGGCTCGGGGCGCCGTGCGTACCCGAGCAGGGCGGAGTTCAGATCGGCAACGCGACGCGCCGCCTCGCGGCACTTGGCAAGGGCGGCGGGATGGTCGGTCTTTGCCGACGCCCGCGACAGGAGCGGCGTGAGCAGATTGTTCGAATCGTGCGCGACCTGGACGACCAGCGTGCCGAGTGTGGCCAGGCGTCGATGGTGCTCGACCTCCAAGGCGAGGTCATCGACCTCCGCCTGCAAGCGCTCCACGTGGGCCGCCATCTCGGCAGCCGTGGTCGGTTGGCCCGGCACAGGCCTTTGATCGGTTGTTCGGGCGACTGACCTTGCCCCGTACGCAGTTAAACGCCTTCAACCGCGGCCTTCAGCTCCGCCGCGACTTGCTCGATCTGCGACGGGTCGAGCTCCGGAAATACCGGCAGAGCAAGCACCTCGGCGCACGCTCGCTCGGTCTGCGGGAAGTCGCCGCGCCGGTACCCGAGGTCGGCAAAGCACTTCTGCTCGTGCAGGCCCAGCGGGTAGTAGACGCCAGAACCGACCTTCCGATCGTTCAATCGCTGCCTGACGGCGTCACGGTTTTGCACCCTTACCACGTACTGGTTGTAGACACTTTTGTTCCCCTCATCGATGTGCGGCGTGACCACCGGCGAGCCCGCTAGAAGCTCGTCGTAGATCGCCGCATGCCGACGTCGGCCGGAGGTCCAGGTGTCGAGATGCTTGAGTTTTACCTTCAAAACAGCAGCTTGCAGCGCGTCGATGCGGAAGTTGCCCCCGACCTCGTCGTGGTAGTACGTGTGCCCGCTGCCGTGCACGCGGATGCGTCGTACCCGGTCGGCAAAAGCGTCGTCGTCACAGCACACGGCACCGGCATCGCCAAAGGCACCGAGGTTCTTCGTCGGATAGAAGCTCAGGGCCCCGCAGAAGGATTGGGAACATGCCGGCTTGCCGTGCCGAGTCGCTCCGATGGCTTGAGCGGCATCTTCGAGCACCCAGATCGCCTGATCGAGCTTCGGGTCACACGCGATCGCGTTGACGGCCTCGGTGTCGGCACACTGGCCAAAGAGATGGACCGGCACGATCGCCTTGGTCTTGACGGTGACACGTCGGGCCACGTCTTCGACATCAAGATTGAACGTTTTCTGGTCGATATCGCAGAAAACCGGCGTCGCACCGACTCGGCTGACGCACCCGGCGGTGGCGAAGAAGGTGAAGGCCGGGACGATGACTTCGTCCCCCGGCCCGATGTCCAGAGCCATCATCGCAGCAATCAAGGCGTCGGTGCCGCTGGATACGCCGATGGCGTGTTTCGTCCCGCAGTAGCCGGCCAGCTCGGTCTCGAACTCGTCCACCGCCTGGCCGAGCACGAGGGCCTGGCTGTCGCAGATCTCGTCGATGGCTGAGCGGATCTCCTCACGGATCGTCGCATATTGCGCTCGTAGGTCCAGTAAAGGGACAGGTTTCGGCACGTCGTTTGTAGGTCTATTCGATAAGGCAATCGTCTCCGCCGCGGGCATGCCGCACGATACGCCGAACCAGAACGACCCTTTCGACCGATACTTCGAGAAGTCGCTTTGTCACGGACGACGAGCGAACGCGTAAGCATCACCGGCCCCCATGAACATCGACTACGGCTACGCCTTCAGCTTCGACCGAGAAACCTTCCGCGGCCGCTACGGCTCCCGCGCCGAAGCCGTGGAGGCCGCAGAGCGATCCCTCAACGCCTACTCCGGCCCGGTCGAGGCCATCTGGGTGGGCCGGACCTCGACGCCCACACTCCCCGTCGATGGCTTGGCCGAGCACGTGCTGGACGTCGTTGCCGATCGGCAGAGCGATGACAATGTCGAGGCCATCACCCCAGGCACCGACGCCCGCGACGAGCTTGACGCCCGCTTGGCAGCCCTCGTGCGGGCCTGGGCGGACGATCACAACCTGCTGCCGACGTCAGGCGTCGAGGCGGTCAGCGAGCATCCGATTCGGCCCGTCGCCCACGTCAACGACCGGGGCGTTCCCGGCCACGAAGTCGGCTTGATCGGCAACGTCGGCTGATCGACTGCGAGCCGATCTACGGTGCCGCCGTGCCTCTCGGCGACGTGTCATCCTCGCTGAACGATGCCGTCCATCGGCCTGACTGGCGTCGCCAGTGGCGGTCGCGAGGCCGCGCGTGGCGAACCTTGAGCAAGCTGGGCCTGACGGGTCTGCACGTCGCGCCGATCCACCGCGCGTGGCTCGATGTGCGTCGCGTTCCGATGCCACTGCCGGGCCTGCCTGCCTCAATGCAAGGCTGTCGGCTGGTGCAGATCAGCGATCTGCACGTGTCGCCCGTCGTTTGGAAGGGCTACCTGCGAGAACAACTCCGCCACGTCGCCCAGCTTCGGCCCGACGTGCTCGTCGTCACCGGCGACCTCATCACCGGCGGGCACCGATACGCGAAACTCATGGCCAAGCTCCTCGGCGAGCTCGACCCTCGGCCGCCCCTGGGCATCGTCTGCACGCTCGGCAACCATGACTACGGCCTCATCGGCAAACGCAATCCACGCGAAGGCCAAGCCCGCGCCCTCCGCATCGGCCGAGAGCTAGAGCATTTCGACATCCGCCTGCTCCGCAACGAGACGCTCGATCTCGGCGGCGTCTCCGTGGTCGGCCTCGATGACATCTACACGAATCGCTTGGATGCCGACGTCGCGTTTGATGGCGTCTCGGGGCCGACGATCTGCCTGAATCACGACCCGAAGAACGCGGTTGCCCTGAAGCCGTACCCGTGGCACTGGATGCTCGCCGGGCACACGCACGGAAGGCAGCTTGCCGAGACGAAGGTCGGCCGCCGGTTCAACGGCCACCGCCGTCGACCTTTCGTCCGCGGCCTCTACGACCTCGGTGATGGGCAAAATCTCTACGTCAACCGCGGGCTCTCCTACGGGCAACGCTGGCAGTCGTGGTGCAAGCCGGAGATCACTGTCTTCAAGATGACGGCGTCAGAAGGCTGAACACGCGAGAAATGCCCGAAAGCCGCGACCTTACAGGTCGCAGGCAGCGTCAGAAGACCGACGGCGCAACTTGTTCTACCACGCTGCCTGCGACCTGTAAGGTCGCGGCTTCCGAGACCGAGCAGCTTCCGAGACCGAGCACCACCGCTTCAAGACCGAGCTCCACCGCTTCCGAGATCGAGCACCACCGCTCCAAAACCGCGCACTACCGCTCTGAGCCCGCGCACCACCGCTTCGAGCCCGAGCACCACCGCCCCAAAACCGCTCGCGACCGTTCCAAGGCAGTTCGACACGTTTTCGAGACGGATCAACACTTCCACGCGTAGCCCCTACGCTGCCGCCGTGTCGGGAGACGAAACCATCCGCACCGCGATCGAGGCCCTCGCCTCGGCTGTCCGCAACGTTCATGACGGCGGGCCGGTCAACATTCTGGGCATCGTCACCCGCGGCGAAACACTCGCAGGCCGACTCAGAACCAGCCTCGCCGACGACGGCCTCGATGTCCGCGGCGGCTCCATAGATGTCACGCTCTACCGGGACGATCTTCGCGAGATCGGACCCCGTGCGGTTGTTCGTGCCACCGACCTGCCCACGGAGATCGACGGCGTGCCGACGTGGCTCGTCGACGACGTCATCCACACCGGCCGAAGCGTCCGCGCCGCCTTGCAGGCTTTGAACGACTTCGGCAGGCCGGCCTGGGTGAAGCTGGCAGTTTTGGTCGATCGTGGCGGTCGTGAGCTGCCGATCCAGCCGGATGTGGCAGGGCTCGTCCTGACGCCCAAGCCGGGCGAACGGGTGAACGTTCGGCTGCAAGAGGTCGATGGCCGCGATGCCGTGGAGGTGTCGGCATGAGTGACATCGCACGCTGGACCAGGCCGCATCTGCTGTCACTCGCCGAGCTGTCGGCCGACGAGATTCAGTTCATCCTCGAGACGGCCGACGGCTTCAGCGAGGTCAGCACGCGAAGCGTCAAGAAGGTTCCCGCCCTGCGTGGGCAGGTCGTCGTCAACGCGTTTTTTGAGGACTCCACGCGAACCCGGATGAGCTTCACCCTCGCCGCCCAGCGGCTGAGCGCGGACGTGCTCGACTTCGCCGCCAAGGGAAGCAGTGTCAGCAAGGGCGAGTCACTGGCGGACACGGTGCGGAACATCGAGGCCATGGGCGTGGACGTCATGGTCGTCCGGCACGCCTCCGCCGGTGCGGCCAAGCTGGTGAGCGACGTCGTCAAGTGTCGCGTCATCAACGCCGGCGACGGGGCACACGCGCATCCGACGCAGGCGCTACTGGACCTGTACACGCTTCGGCGACACTTCGGCAAGATCGACGGCCTGCACGTGGCGATCGTCGGCGACATCGCCAACAGCCGAGTCGCCCGCAGCAACCTTTTCGGCCTGACCAAGCTCGGCGCCCGCGTCACCCTCGTCGGCCCGACGACGCTCGTCCCCGCGTCGCTCGCCAAACTGCCCGGCGTCGCCGTCGCTCATCGGCTGGACGACGTGCTGGGCGAGGTCGAACGCGCTGAACATGCTGCGGGTCCAGTTCGAGCGGATGAAGTCGGCCGCTTTCCCCAGCAATCGTGAATATTCGCTCCCTCTTCGGCCTGACCGAAGAGCGGCTGGCCCGGTGCCGTGACGACGTTCTGGTCATGCACCCCGGCCCGATGAACCGCGGCGTCGAGATCGCCACCACCATCGCCGACGGGCCGAACTCTGCCATCCTCACTCAAGTCAGCCACGGCCTGGCCGTTCGGATGGCGGTGCTCTACCTCGTCAGCCAAGCCCGCATCGACTGATGGCCGTACGGTGCCGGCACATGGCGTCGCTGCTCATCACCAACGGGACGATCGTCGATCCGGCGGCGGGAATGCCGCGCGTGGCGGATCTGCTGATCCGTGACGGAACCATCTCACCGCTGGACGGCGAGGCGGTCGACCAGACGATCGATGCGTCTGGTTGCTGGGTGACGCCCGGGCTGATCGATCCGCACGTGCACTTTCGGCAGCCAGGCGATGAAGCGGAAGAGACGATCGCCAGCGGCGCGGCATCGGCGGTGGCGGGTGGATTCACCACCGTCGCCTGCATGCCCAACACGACGCCGCCTCTGGACGACGAGGCGAGCATCGAGTTCGTCCTTCGAGAATCGGCCCGTGTGGCATTAGCGAACGTGTTGCCCGTCGGGTGTCTGACGAAGGGCAGGGAAGGGCGGGAGCTTGCAGAAATCGGCGGCATGCATGCACGCGGCGCCGTTGCCTTCACGGATGACGGAGCAGGCGTCGAGCATGCGGGCGTGATGCGACGGGCACTGCAGTACTGCCAGATGTTCGACGCGCTGGTGATGCAGCACTGCGAAGACCCGTCGCTGTCCGGCGGATGCGTCCACGCCGGTGCCGTCGCGGCGGAGCTGGGCCTGCCGGGCATTCCGGCCGAGGCGGAAGAATTGATGCTTGCGCGGGACGTCGTGCTCAACGCCCGCATCGGTTGTCGTTATCACGTCCAGCACATCAGCACGGCCGGTGCGGTCGAGCAGGTCAGGCGGGCCAAGGCGGACGGCCTTCGCGTGACGGCCGAGGCGTCGCCGCATCACTTGCTGCTGACGGACGAGTCGATTCGCTCCTTCGACGCGAACTTCAAGATGAATCCGCCGTTGCGAACGCGGGCGGACGTCGATGCGGTTATCCGCGGCGTCGTCGACAACACCATCGACTGCCTGGCGACGGATCACGCGCCGCACCTGGCCGAGGAGAAGTCGGTGCCGCTGCAAGACGCAGCGTTCGGAATCATCGGCCTCGACTGTGCGTTTGCCCTCTACAAGAAGGCCCTCGTCGACGCGGGCCACATTGATGCGACGCGTCTTATCGAGCTACTGACCATCGCCCCGGCCCGGCTGCTTGGCCTCGACCGCGGCACGCTCGCCGTCGGCAGCGTGGCGGATGTGACGGTCATCGATCCGGAGCAATCGTGGACGATCGACCCGTCGCGGTTTGCCTCCAAGAGCCGCAACTGTCCGTTCGCCGGCTGGAACGTGATCGGCCGACCGACGCACACGATCGTCGACGGCCAGGTGCGCTGGCAGCTACAGGCCGAGCTAGAGACTTGCGCCGTCATCCTGAGCGAGCGAAGCGAGTCGAAGGACCTCGGCCTGAACGCGCGTTCGCGGGCGAGGTCCTTCGACTCGCTTCGCTCCCTCAGGATGACGGAAAGTTGGACGGTCACGCGGCGACGGAGGCCGCGGTTTCTGGCCGCGGTTCGGCCGGGTCGTCCGAGGCCGCATCGACCTTCGGGCGTTGCCGGCTGTCGCCGGAGAGGCCGAGTTCGACGAAGTCTCGCTTGGTGATGAGGTCGAGCGCCCAATCGACCCCGACGCGGATCTTGCGGCCCAAGCCCGGCATCTTCATCAGGTAGATGCCACGCCACATGAACCACGCGGGCCAGCCGGTGATGCGCATGCCGAAGGTTTCTGCGACCGCGTCGCCGTGACCGAAGGCGGCAAGCTGGCCGAGGTCTTTGAAGTCGGCTGGCTTCGTCTCGTCGCCCTCGAGAAGGCGGATGATGTTCTGCGCACAGAACTTGGCCTGCCGTACCGCGGCCTGCGCGGTCGCCGGGTAGGCCGCACCGTCCGCCTGAGGGTTGACCGCGGCATCGCCCAATCCCCAGACGGCGTCGTAGCCCTTCACCCGGCAGTCCCGCTCGCACAGGATGTAGCCCCGCTTGTCGACCGGAACGTCGAAGAACTTCACGCTCGGGTTCGGAGCGATGCCCGCACACCAGACAACGGTGCGGGCCTTAAGCCGGGAGCCGTCGGACAGCTCGACTTCGTTCTCGTGGATGCCTTTGGCCTCGGTGTTCATGCGGACGTCGACGCCTCGACGCTCCAGGTGCTTGCGGGTCCACTCGCCCGAGATCTTCGTGCAGCGAGCCGAGCAGCCGATCCCCGCGATTGAGCAGGACGACCTTCACGTCATCCTCCGACAGCCGCGGGTAGTACCGGACGGCCTTCTTCATGTACTGGTCGAACTCGCCGACCACCTCGATGCCCGTGAACCCGCCTCCGACGACGGTGAGGGTCAACAGTTCTCGACGCTTCTCAAGGTCATCGATGGCGTTGGCCCGCTCGAGCAGGCGGACGACGCGGTCGCGCAGGGCGATCGCGTCGGACAGGTTCTTCATCTCGAACCCGTGCTCCTTGAGCCCCGGCACCGGCGGCTTCAGGGTGACGGTGCCCATCGACAGCACGAGGTGGTCGAACTCCGTCGTGCAGACGCCCGGCTCGCCGGTGATGCGGTAGTCGACCTTCTTCGTGTCGAGGTCGAAGTCCACCACCTCCGCCGAGACGAACCGCGCGTGTTTGCAGAAGCGTCGCAATCCGACCACCGCGTGCGACGGCTGAAGGCTGCCCGTTCCCGCTTCGACGAGCAGCGGGCTGAAGGCGAAGTAGTTGTTGCGGTCGATCAGGACAATCTCGACCTTCTCGCGCAGCTCGGGCCTCCAGAAGAGCGCCTTTTCGAGGTACTGCATGCAGTACGCCCCGCCGAACCCGCCACCGAGGATGACGATGCGGATCATGCCCTCCGGCTTCTCGTCGAGCGAGGCTGCTGTGCGATACGTCCGGCTGCCGATCATGCGATCGAACGTACTAGCGACGTGATCTCGGACGAACGCCCAAAGTCCGCCCCGTAGCCTCGTCCATGGGCACCGACGCCGCGACGTGGACCTGCCAGGCTCTGGATCGACCGATCGAGGCGACGGTCAGGGTGCCCGGGAGCAAATCACTTACGAACCGGGCGCTCGTCCTGGCCGCGCTCGCGGGTGGGCCTTGTCGGCTGACGGGCGTTCTCTTTGCCGACGACACCCGGCACATGCTCGACAACCTCGCCCGGCTCGGGCTCAAGCTCGACATCGACGAGCCCGCGCAGATCGTCACGATCAACGCTCCGGGCAGTGGCGATTTTGCCACCGTCGATGCCGAGCTGTTCTGCGGCAATTCCGGAACGACGATCCGATTCCTGTCGGCGTTGCTGGTGGCCATCGGTGAGGCGCGGTTCGAGCTGACCGGCAACGATCGCATGAGGCAGCGTCCCATCGGCCCGCTGGCGGACTTGCTCAACGCCGTCGCAGGTAGGGTGGCGGTCGACGTCGCAGACAACGGCTGCCCGCCCGTTTCGATCGACACGACATCTGCCGGCGGGCTCGTCGGCGGGCCGATCTCGTACGCCGCGCAGAAGACGCTCAGCAGTCAGTATCTGTCGGCCGCATTGATGATCGCGCCGTACACGAAGCGCGAGCTTCACCTCGACCTCGGCGGCCCGCAGGTGAGCTGGCCGTACGTGAAGATGACGATGCGACTCATGGACGTCTTCGGCATCACGCCCGAGGTGGAGCTGGACGACCACGACGAACAACCGACGGCCGTCATCGTGCCCTCGGGCCGGTACGCCGGGACCGACTACGCCATCGAACCCGACGCCAGTGCCGCGAGTTATTTCCAGGCCCTTGCAGCGGTGCACGCGGGCAGCCGAGTCACGATCTCAGGCCTCGGCACGGAGAGTCTCCAGGGAGATGCCGCATTCGCGTCGTTGCTCAAGCGAATGAAGTGCGACGTCCAGCAGACGACCGACCGGACCGTTGTCACCGGCCCCAACCAACTTGTCGGAATCGAAGCGGACCTGTCGCTCATGCCCGACTGTGCGCAGACCTTGGCCGTTGTCGCATTGTTCGCCTCGGGACCGACCACCATGCACGGCCTCAAGACGTTGCGGGTCAAGGAAACCGATCGCGTTGCGGCCCTGCAGGCGGAGCTGGCGAAGCTGGGTGGCGACACGTCGGTGACGGAGCGGGACGGCGACGTGTCGATGACGATCGTCCCGCCGCCGAGGATCAGGCGGGCGAGCATCGCGACCTACGACGACCACCGCATGGCCATGAGCTTTGCCATCGCCGCGACACGACGCGACGGCATCGTCATCGAGGAGCCGTCGTGCGTGTCGAAGACGTATCCGGAGTTCTTCGATGTTCTGGAGCAGGTGATGGATCAAAGGGCGAGGTGACGACCTAGTCTCGACCATGGCCCTCAACGTCACCGTCTGGCACGAATATCGGCACGAGCACAAGAACGCGACCGTTGCCAAGCACTACCCCGACGGCATGCACGTCGTCATGAAGAGCGCGATCGAGGAGCACTTAGGTACGGACGTCAACGTCCGCACGGCCACGCTCGACGAGCCGGACCACGGGCTGACGAAGGACGTTATCGAATCGACCGACGTCATGACCTGGTGGGGCCACGCCGCCCACGGCGAGGTGAAGGACGAGATCGTCGATGCCGTCTGCGCCCGAGTTCTGGGCGGGATGGGTTTGGTCGTGCTGCACAGCGGTCACTACTCGAAGCCGTTCAAGAAGCTGATGGGCACCGGTTGTGGCCTGAAGTGGCGTGAGGCGGCGGAGAAGGAGCGGCTTTGGTGCGTCAGCCCGGGTCACCCGATCACGGCCGGTCTGGAGAAGGACTACATCGAGCTGCCTGAAGTCGAGATGTACGGCGAGCACTTCGACATTCCCGAGCCCGACGAGACGGTCTTCATCAGCTGGTTCGAAGGTGGCGAAGTCTTCCGCAGCGGCTGTGGCTGGAAGCGTGGCGCGGGCAAGATCTTCTACTTCCGTCCGGGGCACGAGACCTTCCCGATCTACCACAACCCTGAGGTCCGCCGCGTCCTGGCCAATGCCGTCGACTATGTGAAGCCGTACGCGTCCACCGTCGCCTACGAGCCGAAGGCGCCGAACATCCGCAACCCGCTGAGCCCGATCGCTTCGAAGCACGAGGCCGATGCGTCGCTGCACGACAATCCGGAGAACAAGTAGGTCTTGCATCGAGAAACGCCTCCTTGACGTCAGGCGTCGGCGCTGCAACCCTGATCGGCGTAGGCCGCAGGACGTGGCTGTGACAACGCATGGAAGCGACGCCCCTGAATCTTGATGACCATGAGTCTGCGCACGCCCAGGGCTGGCCTGCTGCGACGGATTTGGCCCGCTTGCATCTTTTTGGCAGGCGCGTCGTCGGTCGTCTTGTTCGGCGCTTCGGATTCGTATCAGGGTCAAGAGCCGATTCCGACGCTCCTCGTCGGCAGCGACGGCAGTGCGACTTCTCTCGCGAGCCGATCGATCGGTGCGACAGACGAATTGGAGTCGAACACGGATCAGCCGCTTGAGGGCGAGATCGTCCTGATGGAGGTGACGGCCTACTGCCCGTGCGTCAAGTGCTGTGGCCCGCGGGCCAAGGGCGTCACCGCCAGCGGCGTGCCGGTCAGCTACAACGGCGGGGAGTTCGTTGCGGCGGATACGGAGCATTTTCCGTTCGGAACCCGCCTGGTCATTCCCGGTTACGGCGATGAAGAGGTGGTCGAGGTCGTCGATCGGGGCGGGGCGATCAAGGGGATGAAGCTCGACGTCTACTACCCCGAGCACGCAACGGCCAAGCGGTGGGGCCGGCAGATTCTGCCGGTTCGCGTCCTGCCGCCGATCTTGCAATAGGTCGGCGTTGCGGTATCGGACGGTGCCTCTCATGGCCCGGCATGGACAGGGTGCTTCTGGAATCGGACATCGAAGACGACGCGGCATCTTCGCTGCCGACTTCACACGCCCGAACCAGACACCTCATGCTGCTGACCTCCGACAACGACAACTCGTACCAGATCGCCAGCGAAGTCGAGGACTCGCCGGCGAATCCAGCCTCGTCATGCCCGGTGCCGACTCGGCCGGGCATTCCCGCGAACGGCACGCCGTCATTCGCCAGCAGGCGTCGATGATTTTGACGGCCATGGATGCCGCGTCCAAGGGACGCAACGCACCGGCCGCCAGGTATGAGCGGCGTGAGGGACCAGTCCGGGTTCCGATTCGCCAGGAAGCAGCGCTGACGCTTTTCGCCGATGCACCATCAACGGCTGCGAAAACCATCTTCCTTCGCGATGTCGAACCCCGGGCGATCGGGTTCATAACACCTGCAAGGTTGCCGCTCGGCTACGGCGGGACGCTTCACTGCCGCGACCTAGCCAATGAAGAGCGTCGGCTGGCCGTCACCATCATCCGCTGCCGATCGTGCTACGGCGGATGGTTCGAAGGCGCGGCCTACTTCCACCAGCCGCACAAGGCGTTCGGCGAATTAATTCTGGAGAACGCATAGACATTTTGTCGCGCTTCGGCACTTCGCCGAACCCGCCGCGACGCTCGGTCGTACCCGTGGCAGGTCATGGATGACCGAAGTCGGTAGTCATGATGACATAGCCGCCGCCGCGGCAGCCGACGATTCAAGAAGCACGCCCCTGCGGAATCCGCGGGGGCGTGTCTGTCTATGCCGTCGTCTTGCCGAGGCTTAAGCTGCCGGCATGAGCCGGATCTATTTCGTTCTCTTGGCGATCGTCGCGATCTGTCCGACCGCCTCTGCGGCACCGTCCATTCAGGTAGATGCCGAGAAGCGGGAAGTACGCGTGCCTGCCGAGGCGTTGCAGGTCGACCTGCCACTCGAGTTCGTCTGCGTCGTCGCCGGGACTGCCGATCATGAAAGCCTGCTCCGTACGAACGTGAGTCCGTCGGCTGTTCACGCGGCACTGCTCGGCCTCGGCATGCGGCCCGGCAGGCCACTGCGGTTCAGCGATGCCGCCCGTCGCTGGCTCCCGCCGGCAGGTCCGCCGCTGCGGATCGACGTCGAGTGGGAAGACGGCGACGCGATCCGTCGCGAGCGGGTCGGCCAGCTCATCCGCCACGTCGAGACGGGCGAGCCGATGCCGTTGCAGACCTTTGTCTTTGTCGGAAGCCGGATGTACGAAACCGTCGACGGCGGCGGGGCGTATGCGGCAGATGCGACCGGTCAGCTCGTCGCGCTGGTTAATTTCGAGTCGACCGTCATCGATGTCGACGCCTTGGCCAGCAGCGACAATGCGACGCTTCAGTGGGAGGTCAACCCGACCGTCACGCCTCCCGCCGGCACGCCGGTGACGCTCATTCTCTCACCCATCGCCGGCGGGGCGGAGCGTGAGCCGACCACGCGTCCCGCCGGCAACCAGGTCGCGGCCCGACTGGACGTGCTGCGTGCCGACTGGGAGCGGGCCGTCCTGCCACGGGCGGACGCGCTGCGCGAGGCGGCGCAGGTGCACTACGACCTGATGCAGGCGTATCAGGACGAGATTAATCGTCTCATCAGCCAGGCGGACGAGCTGCGTCGCGAGATGGATCAGTTGCAAGAGCGGTTCGACGATCTCACAACGCCGCAACCTGCTGTCGTTGAGTGACGACTATGGTCGCAGGTGCCGATTTCAGGATCCAACGGCGTTCCCTTCGGGTCCGACCCAGACGCCATCGTGCAGGGTCACAATGACGCCCGTCGGCTCGACCGCGTGCTCGCGTTCTGCGGCCTGGAGCTGAGCGACGTCCTCGGCAGCGTCGTCGAGGCTCGTCGCGTTGAGTTCTACCTGTCGCTCGACCAGGAGATGACCCGCCGGCAGCATGTTCTGGATTTGGAGAAGCAGTGGAACCCGCACGGGCTGTTGCGGTGAAGCTGACGAGCCTCCGGGACGAGCTCGAACGATTCAGTGGCAACACGGCGAGGCGGATGATCGCGCTGCTCGACGACGCGGGTCCGGAGGCGACGGATCGGAAGCACTTTGGCCCTGGCCACTTCACCGCGAGCGCGTTCGTGCTCTCGCCGGACGGCCGATCGTTGCTGTTGATTCACCATGCGAAGCTCCGCCGTTGGCTTCAGCCGGGCGGGCACATCGACGGCACGGACGACTCGCCCTTCGTCGCGGCACGTCGCGAGCTTCGCGAGGAGACCGGCCTCGTCGACGCCACCGGTGACGGTCGGTTGTTCGATCTGGACATCCATCCGATCCCGGCGAATCCGCGACAAGAACGAGCCGGCCCATGAGCACTTCGATCTGCGATTTCTCTTCCGTGCGACGACCGCCGAGCTGACCGCCGGCGACGACGCTCTGGCGGCGAAGTGGGTGCCGCTGGAAGACATGGCGGCGACGGCCGACGATGAGAGCGTCCGTCGGGTCGTCGAGCGACTCCGTTCGGCCGGTTAAAGTCTTGCCTCTACCCGAACGCGTGCCGACTATGGTGGCCGCGTGGCAGGCGTAGCAGACGGCAAGTCGATCAAGATCACGGGTGCCCGCGAGCACAACCTCAAAGACCTCAGCCTCGACATTCCGCGGGACAAGCTGACCGTCGTGACGGGTCTTTCCGGCAGCGGTAAGTCGACGCTCGCCTTCGACACCGTCTACGCCGAGGGCCAGCGCAAGTACATGGAGTCGCTGTCGGCCTACGCCCGGCAGTTCCTCGATCAGCTGCAGAAGCCCGATCTCGACGACATCGAAGGCCTGCCGCCGACGATCGCGATCGAGCAGCGGGGCAGCTCGTCCAACCCGCGTTCGACCGTCGCGACGACGACCGAGATCTACGACTACCTGCGGCTGCTCTTTGCGCGGGCCGGGACGCCGCACTGCTGGGAGTGTGGCCGACCGATCCGCGGGCAGTCGGCGTCGCAGATCGTCGATGACGTCATGACGCTGCCGGAGAAGTCGAAGCTGATGATCCTCGCGCCGCTCGTGCGATCGCAGAAGGGCGAGCACCGTGAGACGTTCGGTGCGATCGTCAAGCAGGGCTTTGTCCGCGCTCGCGTCGATGGCGAGATCATGGATGTTCGGGCGGACGATCCGCCGAAGCTGAAGAAGACGTTCAAGCACGACGTCGAGGCGGTGGTCGATCGCATCGTGCTCAAGCCCGACGCGCGCGGCCGCGTCGCGGAATCGATTGAGGCGGCGTTGCGTCTGACGGACGGCAGCGTGATCGTCACCGTCGCTGATGGTGACAAGTGGGTCGACCGCCTTTACAGCGAGAAGTTCGCGTGTCCGGTCCACCCGCACGTGTCGCTCAGCGAGCTCGAGCCGCGGCTGTTCAGCTTCAACTCGCCGCACGGGGCCTGCCCCGACTGTCACGGGCTCGGCACGGTTCAGGAGTTCGACCCGGATCTCGTCGTCGCCGATGACGAGCTGTCGCTGGAGAACGGGGCGATCGAGCCGTGGCGGAAGAACGGCAAGCGGATGAACATCTACTACAGCCGCGTGCTGCGGACGTTCTGTCGCGACTTCAAGGCCGACTACTACAAGCCGGTCGGCAAGATGGACAAGAAAGTCCTCAAAATCTTGATGCAAGGCACCGCCGCCGCGGGCGACATGGGGACCGGCACGTACTTCGAAGGCGTCCTGCCGAACCTGCAGCGCCGGTTTGAAGACACCGAGTCCGACTGGGTCAAGCACAAGCTCGCCACGTACATGAGCGAGCAGCCGTGCCCGACTTGCAACGGCAAGCGGCTCCGGCCCGAGGCGCTGGCCGTCCGCATCGAAACCGGCGACGGTCGCAAGGACGGCAACCTCGTCGGCTACTCGATCCACGACGTGACGACCATGAACGTCACCGACGGCCTCGAGTTCTTCGAAGACCTGACCCTGTCCAGCGAGGGCGAAGCCATCGCCGGGCCCATCCGTCGCGAAGTCACCAACCGCCTCGGCTTCCTCCACGACGTCGGGCTCGGCTACCTCGACCTCAACCGCAAGACCGGCTCCCTCTCCGGCGGCGAGGCCCAACGCATCCGGCTGGCCACGCAGGTCGGCTCCAAGCTCGTCGGCGTCTGCTACGTCCTGGACGAACCGACCATCGGCCTGCACCAACGCGACAACGACCGGCTCATCAAGACGCTCCTCAAGCTCCGCGACATCGGCAACACCGTGCTCATGGTCGAGCACGACGAGGACTGCATCCGCGCGGCCGACCACCTCATCGACATCGGCCCCGGTGCCGGCAGTCACGGCGGGACGCTCGTCGCCCAGGGCGACATGCCCGCCGTGCTCTAGCAGGAGCAGTCGCTGACCATCCAGTTCCTCAACGGCCGCGAGACGATCGATGCGCCCGAAGAGCGTCGCAAGCTCGACAAGAAGAACGTGATCGAGATCAAGGGTGCCAGCGAGAACAACCTGAAGAACGTGAGCGTCAAGTTCCCGCTCGGCGGCTTCGTCTGCGTCACGGGCGTCTAGCGGCTCCGGCAAGTCGACGCTCGTCAACCAGACGCTGCTGCCGGCGATGAAGCGGAAGATCTACGGCTCTCGCACGAAGCCCGGCAAGCACAAGTCGATCGCCGGCTGCGGCAAGATCGACAAGATCATCGAGATCGACCAGTCGCCCATCGGCCGCACGCCACGATCGAACGCGGCAACGTACACCGGCTGTTTCGACGAAATCCGCAAGCTTTTCAGCCAAACCCGCGAGAGCAAGCTCCGCGGCTACAAGCCCGGCCGGTTCAGCTTCAACGTCAAGGGCGGCCGATGCGAGTCGTGCCAGGGGCAGGGCACCAAGCTCATCGAGATGCACTTCCTGCCCGACGTCTACGTCGAGTGCGAGGCGTGCCAGCGGAGCCCGCTACAACCCCGAGACGCTCACCGTCCACTACCGCGGCAAGACGATCGCCGACGTGCTCGACATGACCGTCGAGGAGGCCAAAGACGTTCTTCGAGAACATTCCCGACGTCTGGCGCATGACCAAGGCACTGTTCGACGTCGGGCTCGGCTACGTCAAGCTCGGCCAGCCCTCGACCCAACTCTCCGGCGGCGAGGCCCAGACGGGTCAAACTCGCCAGCGAGCTCGGCAAGAACCCCACCGGCCACACCTTCTACGTGCTCGACGAGCCGACCACCGGCCTGCACTTCGAGGACATCCGCAAGCTGCTCGGCGTCCTTCAGCGGCTCTGCGATCACGGCAACACGGTGACTCGTCATCGAGCACAACCTCGACGTGATCAAGTGTGCCGACTGGCTCATCGACATGGGCCCCGAAGGCGGCAACGGCGGCGGCACGGTCGTCGGCCGAAGGCACGCCCGAAGACGTCGCGAAAGTCGAAGGCAGCCACACCGGCCGAGTACCTCGCACCCAAGCTGCCGACGAAGGTGGCGCCAAGACCCAAGCGTCGCAAAGTCGCTGCTCAACGCATCGCCACAAGGCGGCAATGATCAGAGGTGCCCTACGTCAACATCAAGATCACGAAGCCCAACGTCACGCGCGAGCAGAAGGCGACACTCGTCCGCGGCGTGACCGACCTGCTCGTCGACACGCTCGGCAAGAAGCCGGAGCACATCCACGTCGTGCTTGATTTGGTCGAGGAAGAAGACTGGGGTTTTGCCGGGCAGTTGACCGACGACTTGCGACGTCAGTCGGGTACAACGAACACATGAAGATCGGCTTCATCGGCTACGGCTCCATGACCAAGGCCCTCGCCCCGCGGTTCAAGGCGGCGGGGCATGACGTCTTCCTCGGCGGGCACCATCCGGACAAGGCCAAGGCCGCCGCGGAGGAAGTCGGGGCCGACGGATCGGGTGACACCAAGGCGGCGGTCGCGTTCGGTGAGGTCGTCGTCATGGCGACGCCGCACGACAAGGTCGAAGACGCGATCGCCGATGCGGGCGGGCCGTTCGCGTTCGCGGGCAAGGTGGTCGTCGATATCAACAACCCGGTCAGCGGCTACATGGACGGCGACTTCACCGTCGCCACCTTACGACGGCAAGAGCCTTGCCGAGACACATCGCCGACAAGCTGCCGGACGCCCAGGTCTGCAAGGCCTTCAACTGCTGCCAGGCGAAGGTCTGGACGATGGACCCGCCGCTGTTCGACGGCCGCCGGCTCGTCACGATGACCTGTGCCAACGGCGACCGCGCTCGCGACGTGGCGAAGCAGCTCGTCGAAGCCGTCGGCAGCGAGCCGCTGGACCTGGGCGACCTGAAGTACGCCCGCAAGCTCGAAAGCATGGCCGGGATCGTCATTCAGCTCCTCTTCAGTGGCCACGACATGAAGACCGTGCTGAACCTCGTCAAGGCCTGACGCTTCACGCGGTTGTCGCTACCGTTCGGACCACGTGCCAGCCGACGACCACCCGCCCGAAAGTGCCTTCGGGCTCGACTTCCAAAGCCGCTCCGACTGCTTCGCCTCGCCGGCGGACTGGCGCGACGTGACCGTCTACCAGGTCGTCCTCGACCGCTTCGACGACGGCCAGGATCACCCGGCCTACGACGAGGCGACCGTCGAGCGGGGCCGGGACGAGGCGCAAGGCTGGCACTTCCAGGGCGGCACCCTCAAGGGCCTGACACGCCGGCTCGACTACATCAACCGGCTTGGCGCTAACGCGGTCTGGGTCAGTTGCCCGCTCAAGCAACGCAAGAACGAGCAGACCTACCACGGCTACGCCATCCAGGACTTCCTGGCCATCGACCCGCGGTTCGGAACGACGGCGGACTTCAAGGAGATGGTCGACGAGGCCCACGCCCGCGGCATGTGGGTCATTCTCGACGTCGTCATCGACCACGCGGCGGACTTGTTCAGCTACGCCAACTCGAAGGGTAAGCCCGACTACGACGTCCGTTACAAGAACGGCAAGGTCTTCAAGATCGCCCGATGGCACGACGGCGGCGATAAAGATCCGGCGGACTGGACTCGCGACGAGGGCGTCTGGCCACGCGAGCTGCAGCGCGAGGAAGCCTGGGTCCGTCAGGGGCCGATGGACCCGATGAGTGCCACCGCGGCAGAGGCGAAGGACGGTGACTTCATGTCGCTGAAGAAGGTCAATCTTCAGGACGGCCAGACCTTGTCGGCGATCATCAACTGCTTCAAGTACTGGATCGCCGTCGCCGGGGTGGACGGTTTCCGGATCGACGCACTCCGGCACGTTCGCCACCCGGCGGCCAGTGACTTCGTGCACGGCATACGCGAGTACGCGCTCTCCGTCGGTAAGAAGAACTTCCTGCAACTCGGCGAAGTCGCGGACGGCGACGACGAGATGCGTCGCTACATCGGCACGAACATCGAACTCGTCAGCGGCTCGGGCGGCAGCCACGATCCGGATTCGGATCCGGACTCGACCGGCGACTACCCGAACCTCGATGCCGTCATCGACTTCGAGTATCACCGGCGCGTCATCCCGGTGCTTCTCGGCGAAGAGCCGGCTCGGCAACTCGACGAGATGTGGCAGTACCGACGCGACCACTTCCGCGACTTCGGCGAGTCGGGCGGGCACTACCTGAGCTACCTCGAAAACCACGACGAAGGCGGACGTGACCGCCACCGCCTGCTGGCCGGCACGTACGAACAGACACCCGACGGCTACGACCGCCCCGGCGGCGACCCGCGGCTGGCCGAGATGGCGGCGGGTGTGCTGCTGTGCGGGATGGGCATCCCGTGCCTCTACTACGGCTTCGAGCAGGGTTTCGACGGCGGCAGCTCGGAGACGGACACGCACGTCCGCGAGGCCATGTTCGGCGGCAAGTGGGGCGCGTTCGACACCGTCGGCCAGAGCTTCTTCGACGAAGAGCATCCGATCTACCGCTTCATTGCTCACGCTTGCGAGGTGCGACGCAGCGAGCCGGCCCTTCGCTACGGCCGGTCGTATCTGCGGCCGATCAGCGGCGACGGCGAGAACTTCGGCGACCCGGCGCACAAGGGTGCCTTTGCCTTCGCCCGCGTGCTTGATGTCACGGAAATCGTCATCGCCGCCAATCCGTCCTTCGGCGATGCGGACGGCTTCTGCGTCGGTGTCGACGGCTCGCTCAACCCGGTCGGGTGGAAGATGCGTGACCTGCTCCATCCGGAGCGTGGCCGATACACGATCGAACAGGCCGAAAGTGGGCAGGCTTTCGTCCGTCTGGATCTGCCGGCCCGTGGCGTGGCGGCGTTGCGATTGAGCTGGGATTGAGTGGCGAAACGCGTTGCTCACGCACGGCCTTAGGCGAACTGGTAGCTTCTGCAGACGATGAGTCAGCCGTTTGTCCTGTCGACGCTCTTCGTGCTGGGCCTGCTGCTGGTCGGCTTTGCGTTTCGCGCGGGCGTGAAGCCGCTGCGGGTCCTCTTCGTGCCGGCGAGCGTGGTCGGCGGTCTGATCGGGCTGATCATGATGCAGTCAGGCCTTCGGGTCGGGCCGGGCGAGCTGCAGGGCTATATCGGCGGGACCAGCTACGGCCTCGTTCAGGAAGATGCCGACGGCGAGCCGCAACACTTCGCTGCCGATCGCCAGACGGGCAAGCAGATCGATCTCGGACAACCTCTGCCGACGCCTTCGGCCTCGCAGCAGGCATCGGCCGAGATCAGCGGCGTCATCTCGGGCTGGCCGGGATTGCTCATCGCGGTGGTCTTCGCCGGCCTGTTGATGGAGCGGCCTGGCAAGAGCTTCGGCGAAAGCATGCGGCGCGCCGGTCGGCAGGGCGTGATGGTCTACATCATCGGCATCGGTGAGGCGTTCTTCGGGTTGCTGGCGTGTGCCCTCTTGATCGCGCCGTTCTACGACGTGCCGCGGGCGTTCGGACAGCTCATCGAGACCGGTTTCATCGGCGGCCACGGCACCGCGGCGGCGATGGGTGAGGTCTTCAGCGACGTGTTCGCCTTCACGCCCGGCCGCGACATCGCGTTCCTCTTCGCCACGGTCGGCCTGATCTACGGCGTGGTCAGCGGCATCATCTACGTCAACATCGGCGTCCGCCGGGGCTGGCTCCGCAAGAAGCAGCCGGCGTCGGATGATGAGGGTCGGCTCGCAATTCCGGTCGTTTCGGGCCTTGAAGAGCGACACGACCCGAAGCCGAGCGCCTTCGGCCGCGTGCGGAGCGACGTCATTGATCCGCTGGCGTTTCAGCTTTGCATCCTCGGTGCGGCGTTCTTCGTCGGGTGGTTGCTGCAGCAGGGGTTCGAGACGTTCTTCGATGCCGTGCTGCCGGAGCTGCCCGCGGGGGCGGATGCCAAGGAGGATCCGCGCAAGTACATCGGCAACGTCCCGCTGTTCCTGTTCACGCTTCTGGGCGGCTGGCTCGTCCGCGAGGCGATGCACCTGCTCACGCTCGGCGACTTGATCGACCCGCCGTCGATCAACCGTCTGACGGGCATCGCAATGGAACTGCTGATCGTCGCAGCCCTGGCGACGCTTCGGATCGAGGCGGCACGGGACTACTTCTGGCCGATCGTCATCCTTTTGCTCGTGGGCTTCGTCTGGACGGGAGTCTGCCTGCTCGTCATCGCTCGCTTGTTCCTGCCGCGGGACTACTGGTTCGAGCTGGGTCTGATGAACTACGGCATGAGCACGGCGACGACGGCGCAGGGCATCTTGCTCTTGCGAATCGTCGATCGCGATCTCGAAAGCGGTGCCGCCGAGGACTACGCGGCCGCGGCACCGCTGTCGGCTCCGTTCATCGGCGGGGGCGTCGTGACGCTGCTGGCGACGCCTTACTGCCTGGCAAAGTTCGGCTACACACCTGTGCTGATCGTGATGGGCCTGGTTCTGGCGGGATTCCTTGTGCTCGGCTGGTCGCTGCGGGACCGCGTCGCGACACGTCAGACGTCGTGAAAGTTCGGCGGTAGTTCCCTACGCTGCCGCCATGCCAACCATTACGGTCGACGGGCAACAGGTCGAAGCAGAGAAGGGCGAGTTGATTCTCCAGGCGTGCTTGCGGGCGGGTCTGGAGCTGCCGCACTACTGCTATCACCCCGGCCTGTCGGTCGTCGCCTCGTGCCGAATCTGTCTGGCAGAGGTCGAAGGCGTGCCGAAGCTCCTGCCGACCTGTCAAACGCCGATCCGTGACGGCATGGTCGTCCACACCAAGTCGCCCCGCGCCGTGGCCAACCAGAAGCAGGTCATGGAGTACCTGCTCGTCAACCACCCGCTCGACTGCCCCGTCTGCGACCAGGCGGGCGAGTGCTACCTCCAGGATTACAGCTACGAGTACGGCCGAAGCGAGTCACGATTCGAAGAGGACAAGGGCAAGAAGCCCAAGAAGATCGTCGGCGAGAACGTCATGCTCTACAACGACCGCTGCATCATGTGCACGCGGTGCGTTCGCTTCACCCGCGAAGTCAGCGGCGAAGGCGAGCTGATGGTCAAGGGCCGGGGCAGCACGGAGCAGATCGACATCTACCCGGGCAAGCCGCTGGACAACAAGCTGTCCGGCAATGTCGTGGATCTTTGCCCGGTCGGGGCGTTGCTCGATCGTGACTTCCTGTTCCAGCAGCGGGTCTGGCTGCTCAAGAACGCCCGCAGCATCTCGCCCGCAGATGCGGGTGGCGAGAACATCTACCTGCAGCACAACGAGGGCAAGATCTGGCGCGTCAAGCCGCGGTACAACAAGGACGTCAACGAGTGGTGGATCAGCGACGACACCCGCTACACCTACAAGGCCGTCCACCATCCGGATCGCCTGCGTCACGCGGCCGTCAAGGACAAGGGCATCCTGGAGCCCGCCGCGGCAGGCGACGCGCTCGATGCCGCGATGAACGGCCTGAAGCAGGCCGTGGAGTCGCACGGCAACGGGAGCCTCTACGCGGTCCTCTCGCCGATGCTCGCCAGCGAAGAGGCGTACCTCCTTTCGAAGCTGATTCGCGACCTCGATCCCGAGGCCACCCTCGTCATGGGCCCCGTGCCCGTCGCCGGTGAGGACGACGTCTTCAAGCACTACATCACCGGTGAAGAGACCTTCCGCATCAACGCTGAAAAGGTACCCAATCGCCGGGGCGTCGAGCGCGTCATGAAGCTCATGGGTGGCAAGACGATGCAATGGTCCGACCTCGACTCGGCCGACAGCCTCAAGGCTGGCTGGATTACCGGCAACTACCTCGACAAGTGGATCACCAGCGACGCGACGCCCGCGGTCTTCCGCGACGGGTTCACGGTCGTCAGCGACACCATCGCCAACGCCGCGACCGATTCGGCCGACGTGGTGATCCCCGCCGCCACGTGGGCGGAGAAGCACGGTTCCTGGGAAAATGCGGCCAACGTCGTCCAGGCGTTCGAGCCTGCCGTCGAGCCGCTGCCGGGCACGCACGTCGAGGGTGCCGTCTTTGCCAAGCTCCTCGGCGATGACGCTTACAGCATCTCGGCCGTCCGTGAAGAGCTCGCCGCCAAGGACGACGCCTTCGCCGACATCGGCCTGCCGGTCGAGGACACGGTGGGGTCCCAGTCGTTCGAGTTCGCCGAGCTCTGATCCGTTCCGCTGCGTCTCCGTTCCGCTGCGTCATCCTGAGGGAGCGCAGCGAGTCGAAGGATCTCGCCCGGGCGGGCACTGTTGGCCCGGGCGGGATCCTTCGGCTGCGCTCAGGATGACGGAGCTTGCCCCAGGATGACGGAGATTGGCCCAGGATGACCGAGAAAGGCCAAGGATGACAGAGAGTGGCACAGGATGACGGAGGACAACTCTCGCCGCGTCAGTTCCCGACGAGGCTGACCAATCGGTCGGCGTTCTGCTGAAGCCAGACGACCTTGCGCTGGACCATCTTCAAGAACCCTTGCCCTTGCAGCTTGCCGAACTGGCCGGTGGCGGCGATCGGGTAGACGGCCTCGGCGATCAGGGCTTCGATCATCAGCCAGGGCGTCGACGTCAGCTCGGCCTCGCTGAGCATCGCCACTTCGTCGTAGCCGCGGAGGAACCGCTTGAACCGGCTCTCATCGAGATATTCAGGCCACGTCGACAAGTCTTCGCCCCCGCCGAGGATGGAGAACTGCAGAGCACCGTTCGCCGAGTCGATCACCCGCGGAAGCCGCCGGGCCGAGTCGTAGTCGATGACGGCCACGACCCGTTTCTGGCGAAACAGCATGTTTCCCGGGTGCCAGTCGCCGTGGACGATCTGCGGCGGCCAGCCGGACAAGCCCGCGTCTTCGGCCGAGTCGCGGGCGTGCAGATAGCTGTCCAGGAGGAACCGGCAGATGCCGGCGACCTTCTTCTCGCCGACGAAGTGGGCCAGGATTCGGTCGAAACCCTTTCTCGACGGCGACCGCACCGTGATAGCTGCCGGTCGGCGTTTCGTGGGCCGTCTCGAGGTCGTTGAGCAGCGTGTGGTACAGCGACAGCACCCGGCCGGCATCGAAGGTGCTTTCGAGGCTCTGGTTGTACGTGTCGCCCGGGATGTACTCGAAGACCTCGTAGATCTGCTTGTCCAGCACGAGCATCGTCCCGCCGGCAGAGACGGAGTCGTCGCGGGTCGGCACGAGGTGGGGCAGCGGAAACTGCTTGGCCGCGAGGTGATCTTGAAGCGCGTGGCAGAAGGCGACCTTGTTCTGATCCTCGCCGCCTCGGCCGCGGGCGCGACGCTTCAGCAGGTACCGGCCCGACCTCGTCTTGAGAACCAGCTTCGGCGCCTTGCGACTGCCGCGAGGAAAGTCTTCCAAAGCATCGACCGGGCCCAGGTCGTACTGGCTCAGCACCTTCACCAGTTCGTCCCGGCCGAACGTGGCGTGCGGTTCGGCAGCGACGGCAGACGTCGAAGGCGACGACGCGGCGGAGGAGGTTGGCGTGCGGACCTGGCTCATCGGACGCTCGGCTTCAGAATACGACGGGACCATCCACTATGTCGCCGATCGGCCCGCACTTAACAGGGACAGCACCGGCTCCCGGGCCGCACGCCTTGCCGGCCACCAAGCGGCCAGAATGCTGACCGCCAGCACCGTCACCGCACCGATGCCGACGACGTCCCAGGCGACTTTGAGCGGCGGGACATACCCGACGGTCCACGACTGCAACTGCCGGGCGTTCATCGCCATGAGCAAGCCCGCCGCCGTGCCGAGCGCGGCCGCGGCGATGCCGAGCAGGACGGCCTCGGCGATGATGAGCCGTGCGGTCTCACCGCGCGTCACGCCGATCGCCCGCAAGATGCCGAGCTGGTAGCGACGAGCCCGCACGCCCGCCATGACGGTGTTCGCCACGCCGAGACTCGACACCGCAAGGGCAGCCCAGGCGACGGTTCCGGCGACGGCGAGCAGGCGATTGAGGCCTTGCTCGATCTCATACTTGAGCTGCCTGACGTCGCTGATGCTGATGCCCTCGTCGCCGAGCTGTTCGGCCACGCGGGCGACGACCGTCTCCTTCTCGACGCCCAACTCCAGGTTCGCGGCGACGAGGAAGACGTCCTTCATGCCGAAGAGGTCGCGGGCGTCGTCGAGCGTGCCGAAGACGCTGGCGGCGCTTTGGCCTTCGAACTGGCTGGAAAGATCGAAGGAGGAGACCATCACGTCGATCCCAGGACTACGAACGACGCCGGCAATCGTGAACGGCACCTCTTCGCCCCGAAGTCGGCCCAGAATGCCCTTGCCCGGCCGCTTCAAGACGAACGGATCGCCGGGGCCGAGGCCTCGCAGCTGCCGGAATTCTTCGGTCACGAGAAGGAAGTTGGCGTCCTCGACCACTTCGACATCGGCGAAAGGCGTCTCAACGCCTGCCAATCCCTTCCAGACGTCACCGGCTGCTGTTGTCTCTCGACTACCAAGAGCTAGAACGCCGCCCTTGAGGGTCGCGAGTCCGCCGCGGTCGAGCAGGCGTGAGGCCGTCGCCGAGTCGCCGGCGGTGAATTCGAGCTCCATCATCTCGAAGACCCGCAGCGGATCGATGGCGATGAACATCGTGCTGTCCAACGCCACGCCGCCGGCGATGGCGAAGTAGCTTTCGCCCAGTCGCGGGTGGAGGTAGCCGATGGGCGTGAGGTCGGGCGAACCGTCGGGCAGCGCGTGCAAAGCCGTCGATGTTGCCGAGCTCGCTGATGCGATCGGCCGGGATGCCGTTCTTGTTGTAGAGGAAGACGTCCGGGAACTCGTCGGGAAGCTGCCACCCCTCGATGCCACTTCGGCCTTGCGTGTTCATCACGATCAGCACCGCCGGCCCGACCATGAGCGCGGCCGCGGTGCCGGCGGCACGCCAAAGCCCGCCGCCGAGTTGTTGACGAAGCAGCGAAGGCGTCAGCCCCGCGATCCGAGCGAGCGGCCCGCTGACGACCCGGTCGGCGAGCCAGATCAGCATCGGCGCGATCAGGAAGAACCCCAGCATCAAGGCCGGCAACCCGATGAAGAAGTGGAGCCAGAATCGCACGTCGCGCTCCAACTCCATTACCGTCTCGAACAGCGGCATCGGCGCCCACAGGAGGGTCGATGTCGATCGACAGCATCGCCAGCCCGAGAACGAAGCTCCTCCAAGGCGGCCCGCTCCGAGGCGGCTCGGCGGAAGGCCGCATCGCCGAGAGCGGATCCACCCGTGATGCCGACCACGCCGGAGCCAGCGACGCGAGCACCGCGATGGCTCCCATGCCCGCGACGGCCGCAAAGATGCCCAGCAAGCCCACGGCCATGCCTTCGGTGAAGACCTGGTCGAAGATGGTCGTCAACCCGAAGACGAAGGCGAGTCCGAGCGGCACGCCGATGGCAACGCCCAGCCCCGCAAGGAGCAGCCCTTCGCCGACGACGCTCTGCGCGACCTGCGTCTTGGTCGCCCCGATGCTGCGCAGCATCGCCAAGCGTTCGCTGCCGCTCGGCGACGCCCATGCTGAGCGTTCCGAACACGATGAAGGCCGCCGCCAGCAGGCTGACCATGCCGCCCATCAGCGCCAGCAGGTTGATGGCAGACAGGCCTTCGTCGACGGTGTCTCGGGTAGCTCTCAAGCTGAGCACGCGCCAGCCCTTCTCCTCTTCCTGGAAGCCGTCGGACAGCCGCGTGACGACCTCCTGAATGTCACCGCCCTCGACCAGTTCCGCCAACACTGCAGAGACGCGGCGCCGGGTCGTCGGGACGGGTCAGCTCCTGCAGCGTCCGCAGCGGGACGTAGATCGTCTGAGCCCCCATGATGCTCAGGACCGCCGGCTTGTAGATGACGCCGACGATCTTCGAGATCGGTGTCTCCGCCCGGTCCGGGCAGCGTGAGCGTGTCGCCGATCGCCAGGCCGAGCGACCGCTGCGAGTGGATGTCCAGCACGACCTCGCGTGCGTCCTGCGAGTCGAAGACGCGACCCGAATCCAGCGGCAGCCTGCTCAGATACCCGTCCGCCTGCGGATCGACGCCCAGCACGTCGAACTTCGTGGCGATCAGCTTGCCGTCCGGCCCAGACAGTTGCCGACTGACGCTTAGCCGCCCGTACGCCGAGGCGACGTCCGGCTCTTGGACCAACTCGTCGATGTACGACTCCGGAATCCCGCCCGCGTCGGAGCGTTGATCGACGCGCAGGTCGTCGGACCCGAAGAAGTCGTCGATGAAGCCGCGGATCGCCAGTTCCGTGCTCGCGTAGCCGCTGGTGGTGCTGACGACGAGCGCGACGCTCAAGGCGATCGCCGCGACGGTCAGCAGCGTCCGGGCGGGACGTCGAAGGAGGTTGGCGAGGGTGAGGCGAAACATCGCTCGCGGCTCATGCGGAGACCGACTGATACCGCTCGGCCAGCCGGCGTCCGCCCTCGTCGCCGGGCTCGACGTCGAAGTCGTCGACGACGCGGCCGTCCTTCATGATGATGGTGCGTGTCGCAAAAGCCGCGACGGCAGGCTCGTGCGTGACCATGACGATGGTCCTTCCCGAGTCAGCCAAGCCGCGAAGCAGGACGCAGACGTCCTCGCCGTTGGCGGAGTCGAGGTTGCCGGTCGGCTCGTCGGCAAGGATGAGTGCGGGGTCTGCCGCGAGAGCCCGCGCGATGGCGACGCGTTGCTGTTCGCCGCCGCTCATGGCGTCGGGTCGGTGGCCGATGCGATCCTGCAGGCCGAGCATGCCGAGCAGTTCATTCGCGCGATCGGCCGGGGAGGCGTTGTCGTGTTTTGCGGCGTAGTGCTTGCGGTCGAGCGTCAGCGGCAAGGCGACGTTCTCGCCCGCATCGAGCGTGGGGATCAGGTTGAAGCTCTGGAAAACGAGCCCGATTTGCCGACGGCGAAAGAGGGTCAGTCGACGATCGTCCAACTCCGCAAGGTCTTCGCCGGCGACCAGGACGCGGCCCTCGTCGGGCCTGGTCAGGCCGGCCGACAAGTGCAGAAGCGTGCTCTTGCCGCTGCCGCTCCGCCCCATGATGGCCGTCAGGGTGCCGGGCTTGATGTCGAGGCTCACGCCCGCCACCGCCACGACGCCGTCCGATCCGCCGAAGCGTTTCATGACGCCATCGACCCGCAGCGGCGGTGCGTCTTCGGGTTGAGCCAAGGGTGCATCCGTCATCCGGTCGGCCAGCCTAGGGACGCGACTGCCGTCGTCAGGGGCAGGGGCCTACTAATCGATCGTGGGGCAACGCATCCGGCTGGCCGTGACGGCCGATCTACATCACGACGTCGCCAAGAGCCGGGCCTCGGCCGAGAAGCTCGCAGTCTCGTGGCCCAAGACCGAGGCGGACGCGTTACTCCTCGTCGGCGACGCGGCAACAAGCGACGAGCGACGCCTTGAAAAGGCACTGTCGCTCTTCGTCGACGACGGCCGCCCGCGGCTGTTCGTGCCGGGCAATCACGAGTACTGGAGTCGCATCACCAAGACGGACGTCCACCGCCTGCTTCGTCACGAGTTGCCCAAGCGGGTGCGCGAGGCCGGGTGGCATTGGCTTCCGGGTTCGCCCTGGCGACAGGATGACGTGGCGGTTGTTGGCACCTCCGGCTGGTACGACTACGCCTTCGCCGATGACGGCCTGGCGCTGCCGAGACGGTTCTACCGGTCGAAGCTCAGCCCTGCCGCCGCGGCGTACCTGAAGGGCAACGAGCTTCGACCCGGTGCCGACGACGTGCCGGAACACGCCCGCAGCTTCTTCGCCCGATGGAACGACGCCCGATTCATCGAAGGCCTGAGCGATGACGAAACGTTCTGTCGCGAGCGTGCGGCCTCGCTGACCAACGACCTCACGACCGTCGCCGACGCGAAGCGTGTCGTGGCTGCCATTCACGTCTGCCCGTCGGCCGATCTGCTGCCACGCCTGCCAGACGGCCCTATCCCCGAAGACAAGCTCAAGTATGCGTTTGCCCGTGCCTACCTCGGCAGCCCGATCTTCGGCGACATCGCGGTGGCCCAACAGAACGTGAAGCACGTCGTCTGCGGCCATTCGCACGTCGCACGCAAGGCACAACGCGACCACGTGACGCTGACCAACGTCGGCAGCGGCTACACGGAGAAGCGCATGGTCCTCCTCGACGTCTGACATCGGATACCGTGCCCGCATGAGCGACAACCCCGTGCGTCACGATGATCTGCCTGAAGAGATGGACCGGATCGTCGACGGCAGTGCCGAGATGCGGCAACTGTCGACCGGCTACAAGTTCCTCGAAGGGCCCGTTTGGCTGGGCGATCGACTCGTCTTCAGCGACATCCCGGCCAGCAAGCTCTACGTCTGGAGCAATGCAGGCGGGGCGGACGTCTTTCGGCAGGAGAGCAACGGCGGCAACGGCAACACGGCCGACGTCGACGGACACCTCTACACCTGTGAGGGCGAAACCCGCTGCGTCAGCATCACGGAGCCGCGCTCGGCGGGACGAGACGCGTCTTGTGCGACAGCTACGTCGACGGCGGCGATCCGAAGCCGCTGAATCGACCCAACGACGTGGTCGTGCATCCGAAGACCGGGGCCGTGTACTTCACGGATCCGGTGCATGGCATGAAAGACGAGGACTTCGCCACCTACTCGAGCTACGGCGAGATGTGGGTCTTCCGCTTCGATCGAGACGCAAACCACGCCGTGCCCGTCGTCAAGGATTTCCAGCGCCCCAACGGCCTGTGCTTCACGCCCGACGTGTCGAAGCTCTACATCTGCGACGATGCGAAGAACCACGTTCGCTTGTTCGACGTCCAGCAGGACGGGTCGCTCGAAGGCGGCGACGTCTTCTGCGACATCGACAGCGGGGTGCCTGACGGGATGCGGGTCGATACCCGACGGCCGGCTCTACAGCACGGCGGGCGACGGTGTGCATGTCTTCATGCCCGACGGCCGCCGGATCGGCAAGATTCTGTGCCCCGAAAGCCCCGCGAACTGTCGCTTCGGCGGCCCCGACATGAAGACACTGTTCATGACGGCCAGGACGAGCTTGTACTCGATCGACCTGCTGGTTCCGGGGATCTGAGACCGTCAACGGGCAATCTGACGTCCTTTGAGAAAAACTTGAAGCTGCGCGTCATCCTGTTATGCTGGCCTCGGGTCACATCCGGCCTGACTTGCCTAGCTATCCGCTGGACCTGAGAGAGAAATGAAACATCTACTAGCCACCGCTGCCTTGGCGGCTTTGACAGCCGGCCCCGCATCCGCGGCCTTGTTCGACTACGGCGACTTCGCCGGAAGCACGGTCATGTTCCTCGACGTCGAGGAAAACACAAGTGTTTCGCCCGTCGCGCTCTTCGGTGCGCCGGACGTGCTCGGCGACAGCTTGGACTTCGATCCGGTCAACTTCGACGTGCAGGTGTCCGGTGCCGATGCCGACATGCTCAGCAGCACGGTCGGCACGACCATCATGGCGACGTCGGGCTTCCTTGACTTGATCGACCTGAACGAGACCGGCTCGTACACGCTCAACGGCCTGTCCGGCAACGCAACGGCAGACGTCTCGGCCATTGCTTCTGTCGACATCTTGGAAGTCGACGGCGTCCCGATCAATACGGACGTCTCGTTCCAGCAGATGTTCACCTTCAGCCCCTCGGGCGGTAGCTTCTCCATCCTCGAAGACGGCACGGGGACGGCGACGTTCTCAGGCGGCACCGTCATCGACCTCGACGCTGCCCTGGCCTCGGCCGGGATCGTCGGGAACGCGACGAAGATCGAGCTGCTCGTCACGAACACGCTCGCCGTGGCCAGTGTCAGCGGCACCAGTGCCCGCATCGAGAAGGACGACTTCGGCGGCCTCGTCGTCACCGTCGTGCCCGAGCCGGCCTCGGCAAGCCTCCTGGGCCTCGGTGCCCTCGCCATGCTGCGTCGGCGTCGGTAGCGCGGACGCGAAACAGCTGTTGCAGCAATGCTCAAGCCGCCGGCAGTCTGCCGGCGGCTTCTTTGTTGGTATGTCCGGCGTCAAGCGGCTCGCCGACGCAACGCGAGCAGGCCCACCAGCGTGCCGCCGCCCGCGGCGAGCGGTGACGGAATCGGCACCACAACCGTGTCGCCGTTGGTCCACAGTCCGATGCCCGTTCGACCGTCGGACAGGCCGAAGCTGAAGGCGATCTGTCCCACGTCGTTCAAGCCCGTGAAGGCGTCGCTCGAGCCGAAACTGAAGCCGAGCTCGGTGATCGTCTGACCGAGCAGGGCGTCGCCCACCGTCACCGTCGGCATCAGACCTGAGTCGTCGTCAAAGAGCAGGATGGAAGGCCGCGCCGCTCCGCCCGGCTGTGCCTCGAGACTGCCAAGGAAGGCGACCTGCCCGTTTTCGTTGAGCGCAGGTGCCGCCGCGGCATTGATGCCGACGAGCGTGTCTCCGGTCGCGAGGGTCTGTCCGAGGAAGGCGATCTCGGCAACGGTTGGCGCGGCGAGATCGGCCCGGAGGATGGCGAGACCAGTCGATCCGCCGGTGATGCTTGCGGCGAAGGCGACTTGCCCCACATCGTTCAGCGCCGGATTGCTGAAGTCGTTGAACGTGCCGCCGAAAGGCGACGTCTCGCCCCGGCGGACAATTTCGGTGGTCGCGGTGCCGTTTCCAGCGAAGAGGCCGCGGGTTCCGCCGTCGGTGCTGCCGACGATCTGGGTGACGCGAAAGGCGACGACGCCCAGGTTGTTGATCGTCGCCGGCTCGAAGTTTTGGAACGTTCCGCCGAAGGTGCCGGGAGCAACATCGCCACGACGAGCGATGGCGACATCGTTGGCTGCGGTGCCGTCGCCTCGGAAGACGCCGACGTAGTCGCTGGCGAAGGAGGAGCCGTTCGCTCCACCCTGGGCAGCCGCGAGGTAAGCGACTTGTGCGTCGCCAACGAGCGGGGCGTTGATGGCGATCGTGCGGTCGAATCCGATGATCGTTCCGCCGCCTGTTGCAGTTTGGCCGCTTCGTGCGACGAGCCGGGTGGCGGACGTGTCACCGACGAAGATGCCGGATGACGCTGCCGCGGTGCTGCTGTTGAGTGCGGCCGAGAAGGCAATCTCGTCTCGGCTGTTGATCACGGGCGTGTCGAACTGGGTGAAGACATCATCCGTACCGGGTGCCGGTTGTCCCGAGCGGGCGACGGCAACGGGTGCCGAGGTGAAGCTTCCTACGAAGATGCCGTCGCCGTTCGTCGTCGTGCCGTTGACGTTGGCAGGTTGGTTTCTGAAGGCGATCCGGGTATTGCCGTTGATCTCGGGCCGAACCAGTTCGCCCCGATCGATGAAGTCACCGAAGCTTCCGTCGAATGTGCCGTCGCCCGCCGGCGCGGCCTGACCCTCGCGGGCGATGAGGCTGTTCACCGGCAGGTCGTTCTCAACGAGTCCACCAAACAAGCCGGTATCTTCGTTGGCTGCCCCGACCAGCTGGCCGCGGTAGACGATCTCACCGCGCCCGTTGAGAGCCGGGGCGACCAGAGGGCCGACGTTGATCCCGTTGTTCGTGTTGCTTCGGAACCCGGCAAAGGTTCCGCCGCCCGCAGCCGGGTCGCCTTCGGCGGCAACGACGACCACGCCCGCCTGCGTCATCGCTGCCGCACCGGCGACGGCCATGGCAACGAGCGTCACCCTGTTGAGTTTGGTCCACCCACCTCTGGTCTTGTCCATGTCTCGTCTCCCGTAAGACACGCGCGGCGTGTCCCGGGGAGAGGTTAGGTAGAACCCGAGGTGTCGACCAGGCTCCTTTATCGCCAGCCGTGATAGGTCCAGCCGTCGGGCACTTTCACATCGGCTTCGGCCTTGTTGCGAGTTCCCGGCATTCTCAGCTTCGCGGGCACCAGGCGATCCGCCCACGCGAGCCACGCGAGCTTGCCGGCCAGCAACCAGCCGATCGCCGCGCCGCCCAGGTGAGCGGCCTCGCCGCCGGCGTTGCTGTAGGCGTTGTTGCCGTGGGCCAGGACGATAAACGCCGCCAGCGACAAGTAGACGGCACCGAACCGGAAGACGGTGATGTCGATCGGCGGGAATTGAAGGTTCAAGATCCGGTCCGGCAACAGACGCATGGCCCCGGCGATAAGCCCGAACACGCCTGCCGACGCACCGATGAGCGGCGTCGTCGGGGTCGCGGTGATGATGCCTGTGAAGTAGAGCAGCATGAAGCCCGCCGCACCGCCGAACCCGCAGAGCAGGTAGAAGGCGAGCATCCTGGCCTTGCCGAGCTTGCGTTCGACCATCGGGCCGAAGAACCAGATGCCAAGGCAGTTCATGCCGAGGTGGAAGAGCCCGCCGTGCAGGAACTGGAACGTCACAAGGCGCCAGACCTGCCCGGCCAACGTGTCAGAGACGGTGAACGCCCCGTACGTCACAAAGTTCGGCCCGACGCGTGCCAGCAGCGTCACAATCACATGGATCGCAATGCACAGCACGATCAGCCAAGTCCCGACGCTCCACAGGCGTGATCGGGCACGAAGTTTGGCGAAGGCGTCGCCGGCACCGGCGGCGCGTCCCGTGGTGGGGCGGGTCGACATGATGAAGTCTATCTGCGTGGCATCGCCGGCACTCAGGCAGCGGCCTTGGCGTCCTCGACCTCTTTGCGAGCGTCGACCAGGTCGCGGATCGTCTGGACCAACAGCGGCCCGTCGATCGGCTTGGTCTGGTAGGCGTCGCATCCGGCGGCGAGGCACTTCTCGCGGTCGCCGCTCATGGCGTGGGCGGTGAAGGCGATGACTGGAGCCGTGCACCCGCGGTTGCGTAGCTCAGCCGTCGCCTGGTAGCCGTCGAGGACGGGCATCTGCATGTCCATCAGGATGGCGTCGAAGGGCTTGCCGGTTCCGTTGAGCGAGAAGAAGGTTTCCACACCCGACCGACCGTCGGTTGCACTGACGACGGTGGCTCCGGCGTTGCGGAGGTGGATACCGATGAGCCACTGGTTTTCAGGGCCGTCTTCGATGACGAGGATTCTGGTGTCGTTGAGCATCGCGTTGTCGTCCTGGAATTCGGCCGGCTGGCCGTGGTGACGGACCATTGTGTGATTCGTCTTGGTGATGGGAAGGGTGATCGTGAATTGGCTGCCTCGAGCCGGTTCACTACGGCATGTCAGCTCACCACCCATAAGGGCTGCGAACTCGCGGGTGATGGCCAGGCCAAGGCCTGTCCCGCCGAATCTCCGCGTGGTACTTGCATCGGCTTGCGTGAATGGTTCGAACAGGCCTTTGAGCGATTTGGGTGAGATTCCAACGCCGGTATCGAAGACGTCAAAGCAGATGCGTGTCGGCTTCGTCTCGTCATCGCAGCCGACACGCAACAGCACGCCCCCGGAATCGGTGAACTTGATCGCATTGCCCGCAAGGTTCATCAGTGACTGCCTGAGCCGCGTGGGATCGGCCTGGATGATCGTCGGAATGGCCGTCGCGTACTCGATCTCAAGAGCAAGGCCCTTCGCGTAGGCGTCGACTCTGGCCAAACTCGCGACTTCCTCGATGATGACTGCGGGGTCGAGGTCGATCCGTTCGACCGACATGCGTCCGGCCTCGATCTTCGAGATGTCGAGGATGTCGTTCAGGACGGCCATCAGATGGCGACCGCTGCGGCAGATCGTGGCTGCCGCTTCGAGCCTTTGCTCCTCGGGCATCGGGAGCGGGGCGACCGTTCCTTCGGAGTCGGCCCGGAGGTTCTGCTCGATAAGGTCGCCGAAGCTGATGACGTGGCTCAGCGGCGTCCGGATTTCGTGACTCATGTTGGCCAGGAACGCGCTCTTGGCGACGCTGGCGGCTTCGGCTTCTTCCTTGGCTCGTTGCAGTTCTGCCTGGACCCGCCTGGCGTCCGTCTCGTCGATGAGGATGCCGTCCCAAAGCGTCGATCCGTCCGGCAGACGTTCCGGCATGCTCCGGGCGTGAATGTGTCTGATTTCGCCGTTTTCCCGGACGACCCGGCCGCGCCAGTCGTAGGGCGACAGCGCTGCGGCGGACGCCTCGGATTGATGCTACCAATGTCTCGGAGTCCATCGGATGTACCGTCTTGAGCACCCCGGCCACGTCATGCATTGCTTCGGCCGCAGAGATGCCGAAGATGTCGGTGATCGCAGTGCTTGCAAACGGCATCGACATGCGGCCGTTGCAGTCGAGCTTGAACTGGTACAGCATTCCCGGCGAGTTGGCAGCGATGCCGGCGATTTGCTTCTCCTGCGACCGGACGCGATCCAGCATCACTTTCTGCTGCGTCACGTCGCGTTCGATGCAAACGAAGTGGCTGAGCCGTCCGGCTTCGTCTCGCAGTGGTTGCAGATCGACGTCGGACCAGAACGTGCTGCGGTCCTTTCGATAGGTGAGGATGGTGCCCGACACCGCCATGCCCTTCGACACGTTGGCCCGGAGCTTGCCGATGAGGTCAAGGTCCGACTCCGGGCCGCACAGACGCCTCTCGCGGGCATTGGCCCATGGCGTCGCCGGTGTCGAAGCCGGTGAGTTCCGTGAATGATCGGTTGGCGTACGTGATGACGTTGTCGAGGTCGACAATCATCACGCCGCTGCTCGTCGCGGTCACGATGGTTTCGAGGACTTCAAGGTCCCGGCAACGCTCGCTGACCTGCTGTGCGACCTGTCTTAGCTCGAGCTGAGAAATGACTTGTCGCCCCAGGGCTTTGAGCATGTCCAACTGCTTCGGCGTCACTTCATGCGGAACGGTGTCGACGACACAGAGCGTTCCAAGCACCATGCCGGTCGGATCAACGAGAGGAACTCCGGCGTAAAAGCCAATGAATGGTGCTCCGACAACTAGAGGATTGTTGGCGAAACGTGGATCTTTGGCAGTGTCGGGGACGACAAGCAGCTCGCCGGGATTGTTGATCGCGTGGGCACAGAACGACACCTCCCGCGGCGTCTCGGTGACGTCGATCCCGATGTGGGCTTTGAAGCACTGCCGATCGGTATCCACGAAGGAAATGAAGCCGGTCGGCGTGCCAAGCACGTCTGCCGCCAGAGTGGCCAAGTCGTCGAAGGCCTGTTCAGGTTCGGTGTCGAGGATGGCGTAGCTTCTTAGAGCAGCCAGGCGTTCCTCCTCGTTCTCAGGAACACGCGGTCGGACAAAGTCTTCGACAATCGAACTTTTGTTCAGAGGACCCGGTCACAAGACGTCCATCGTCCAACGCCCGAGCCGAGTTGAGCCTTTCTTCAGATGCTCAGGTTCGGCCGACGTCCGATGCTGCACCGCATGCCGGACCCGCAACGTCTATATTGAGGGCATGCCGGGTATGACGATTACGGAGAAGATTCTCGCCAAGCACGCCCAGAGAACCTCGATTGAACCGGGCGAGAGCGTCTGGGTCGATGTCGACGTCCTGATGACGCACGACGTCTGCGGCCCGGGGACCGTCGGCATTTTCCAGCAGGAGTTTGGTAAAGAAGCCAAGGTCTGGGACGCCGATCGCGTCGTTATCGTCCCCGACCACTACATCTTCACCGCCGACCTGAAGAGCTACCGGAACGTCCAACTCCTTCGCCAGTTCGTCAAAGATCAGGGCCTGAAGTACTACTACGACCCCGATTTCATCAAGAAGGAGGGGATGCCGTCGCCCTACCTCGATCCGACGAAGACGAGCTACAAGGGCGTCTGTCACAAGGCCTTACCTGAAGAAGGTCACGTCCGGCCCGGCGAGATCTTGCTCGGAACCGACAGCCACACCTGCACCGCCGGGGCGTTCGGGCAATTCGCCACCGGCGTCGGTAACACAGATGCGGCCTTCGTGCTCGGGACGGGCAAGACCTGGCTCAAGGTCCCGCCGACGATGCGGTTCGACTTCGACGGCGAGATCCCGGCCTACCTGACGGCAAAGGACCTGATTCTGGCCGTCATCGGTGAGATCGGTGTCGACGGGGCGACCTACCGCTCCATGTACTTCACAGGCGACGGCATCAGCAGCCTGACCCTCGAAGACCGCATGACCCTGACCAACATGGCGATCGAAGCCGGTGGCAAGAACGGCGTCTGCGACGTCGACGACAAGACCCTGGCCTACGTCAACGCCCGGAGCAACCGACCGGAGTGGGACGTCGTGAAGGAAGACGGCGACGCGCAGTATTTCAGCCGGCACGCCTGGAACCTCAACGTCATGGAGCCGATGGTCGCCAAGCCGCACTCGCCCGACAACAAGGACCTGGCCCGCAACTGCGGCGACGTGAAGCTCGACCGCGCGTACATCGGCTCCTGCACCGGTGGAAAGATCACCGACATGATCTTCGCTGCCAACATCCTGGTCGGGCACGAGGTGAAGATTCCGACGTACGTGGTCCCGGGCTCGACGGAAGTCCACGCCGACATGAAGCGGCTGAACCTGCGGGGCGTCGAGAAGGATTTGAACGAGAAGAGCATCGAAGACGTCCTCGCCGACGCCGGCTGCCTCATCGGCCCGTCCGGCTGCGCCGCCTGCCTCGGCGGCCCGAGCGATACCTTCGGCCGACTCAACGAGCCGATGACCTGCATCAGCACGACCAACCGCAACTTCCCCGGCCGCATGGGCGACAAGAACGCGGGCGTCTACCTGGCTTCGCCGCTCACCGTCGCCGCCAGCGCGCTCGACCGGCCGCGTGACGGACCCGCGCGACTACGTCAGCCACAAGATCGAAACCGGCACCGCCGGCGTCTCCTGAGCCGTCGGTTCGCGGCGGCGCCGACGACCTCTCCGTCATCCTGAGCGCAGCCGAAGGACCTCGCCTGTGCCAGTGATGCCGGCCCGGGCGAGGTCCATCGAATTGCTGCGCTCCTTCAGGATGACGCGGTGGTTGATCGTGAGGATCTATGTCAGGGCACCGTCGCACGGCGGCATACGACGGGGCGATTCAGTTGAGTTCGCCCGCCGGTCGCGTGCGTTGGAAGGTGCTGACGCTGCGGTCGTGCTGGCGATAGTGGTCTAGAACGCGGCCGCCGTGGACGCCGAAGCCACCAAAGCCGTGGCCGAAGTACCCGCCACCGAAGCTGCCGTAGCCGCTGGTGATGCGTTGACGATCGTCGATCTCACGGGCGAAGAACGTCACCGTCGGCGAGTCGTATCCGAGCAGGGCGGTCTCGGCGCGACCGGCTCGGGCGAGCCGGGCGTTGAGAAAGGTGCGCACTTCGTCTCGCTCGTCGGCCGAGGCGTAGACGGCCGGCACGTCGAAGGCCAGTGCGGCGGCGGCGTCTCGGGTGGTCGGGATCGGGTCCTCCCCTTTCGACTGACAGCCGACGGATGTCGTCAGGGCAGCCAGAGAGATCGCGGCGACGGCCTTGGTGCATGAACTCCACATGCCACAACGCAGGGCAACGCCGGTGCCGGGGCCTGGAATCGGCTTTGGAACCTGGACACGGATTGGTGCACGGGCCGGATGGTGCATGCAGGCAACATGCACCCGCGGGTCGATGTTGCCAACCGGCAACTGCGTTGTCGCCACGGTGACGCATCTGACGCGGGTTGCTGCGCGAAAATGTCCTTGCAAAATACGCCCTTCACGGCCGTTGCGCCGGCGGGTAAACCGTTGCTTCCTCGTTCCTTAGCGTGACCAGCCGTCGACGTCGACGGTGTCCGGTACGACTTGGGCGGAGGCGGTACCGGAGTCGTTCATGCAGACAGTCACCAAGAAGGACCTCATCGAGCGAATCGCCGACAAGACTGACGAGAAGCGGAACATCGTCAAAAACGTCGTCCAGCTGTTCCTCGACGAGATCGTCGATGAGCTGGCGTCCGGCAATCGCCTGGAGTTTCGCGACTTCGGTGTCTTCGAGACGACGGTCCGCAAGGCAAGGCGTGCCCAGAACCCGCGGAAGCGACAGGCCGTCTGGGTGCCGCAGCGGACCACGGTCAAGTTCAAGCTCGGCAGGCTCATGAAGCTCAAACTCGAGGCTCTGGACCAGCAGCGCGACACCGCCGCCCAGGGGCGACCGGCACCGGACGATCTTCCGGTGGCCGCCTTGAAGAGCCAGCAGCAGAAGCCCATAGCCGGTCCCTGCTCCGGCCGGCGGGTAGTGCTCTGGGGCCGCACCTGCGTTGAAGGTTGCGACAGAACCTGCGTTGACTACGCTCGCCGAGCCAAACGCCGAGGCCAACCGTGGCACGCCGGCATCGATGTCGTCACGGAGGACACCCCGCTTGCCTCGGCCCGGCCGTCTTTTCAACCCGCTCTCCCCCGCGATCCGCCCACGGATCGTCGCGGCTGTGTTGTTGTCCGGCCTGCTGCTGACAGCCGACGCTTCGCTCGCCCAGTCCACGCGTCCTGCCGAAGAAACACCCGTCTCTGATCTACCCGCGGCCGGGCTTCCGGTCGGAGCGCGTCCGCGTCGTCGGCAACCGACGCGTGGCAGAGCGGCTCATCCTGAACGCTGTCCGAACCGCTGCCGGTGCTCCCTTCGATCCTGACGAGGCCGAGGCCGACGTCCGGCGAATCTTCGATCTGCGTCGCTTCCGTCGCGTCGACGCCCGCTACGTCACCCTGGACGGCGGCACGGTTGAGGTGGTCTTCGACGTCGAAGAGCTTGCCCCCGCCGGGGCCGTCGATTCCAGGGCAACCGTCGGCTTTCCGATCTTCGGCTGCGTCGGATCATCGAGGCCGAGGCGGGCTTTCGGGCAGGCGAGCGGGGCGACGACACGCTGCTCGGGCTGGCCGCGAGTGCGATCGAGCGGGCCTACCGCGACCGAAACTACACGCTCGTCAGCGTCGACGCCCGGCGAAACGAGGAGACGAACGAGGTCATCTTCGACATCACTGAAGGTCCGGTCGTCAACGTCATCAACATCGACTTTCTCGGTGCGACGAGCTTCTCCGAACGGCAGCTCAAGCGGCAGATCGGCACGCGGATTCGTGCCCCGCTCGGCCTGTTCGGCTACGACGGAACGCTCGACCCGCGGCAGCTCGATGCCGATGTCGCATCGCTTCGCCGGTTCTACAGGAGCGAGAAGGGCTTCTTCGATGCCCGCGTCGGCCGACGGATCATCTGGTCGCCGGACCGAACGGACATCAGAGTCGAGTTTCTGGTCGACGAGGGCGAGCGGTATCGCATCGGCAGCATCAGCTTCGAAGGCATGGAAGATGCCGATGAAGCAGCGCTGCGGGCGGCCGTGACGGAGGCGGGCGTGCTGGTCGACGAGCCGTACGACATCGATCAGGTGCGGCTGGCGATTCGCAACATCGTCAGGAGCTACGTGCCGCTGGCGCGGGTCCATTCGCCACCACCGCCGGGCATTGCTTCGGATCCGGACCACCTGGACATCAATCCGATCACCGACTTCCGGCTCGAGCCGGGCGTCGTCGATCTGACGTTCGCCATTTCTGAGGGCAAGCCGTTCAAGCTCGGCAATATCCGCGTCCGCGGCAACGACAAGACGCAGGACAAGGTCATTCTTCGACAGTTCGACCTGGCGCCGGGCGATCCGTACGACAGCGAGGCCGTGCGACGTGGGCTGCAACGCCTTCAGGGCAGCGACTACTTCCAGACGGTGCGTGTGACGCCCGTCCCTCCACCGCCCGGGTTCGAGCCGTGACGACGGGTCGGCAGAGCGTGATCTGCTGATCGAGGTGGAAGAAAAGAGCACGGCGATCATCAGCTTCGGCGGCAGCGTCAACTCCAACGGCGGCGTCTTCGGCAGGATCGCCTACGAGCAGAAGAACTTCGACATTGCCGATCTGCCCGAGTCGCCCGGAGACATCTTCGGCGACGCCTTTCAGGGTGGCGGGCAGACGTTCCGGGCAGTTCTGGAGCCCGGCACCATCCGGACCAACGCGACGGTCTCGTTCTTCGAGCCGCGTCTGCTCGATCAGAATGTCGGCTTCGGCGTCGACGGTTCGTACAGAACCGTCCGCCGACGCGAATACCGCGATACCCGCGGCGGCGGTCGAATCCGCCTCGTGCCAAGGCTCGGCCGGAAGCTCGGCGTGACGCTCAGCCTGCGGGGCGAGGACGTCCGCATCTTCGACATCGACGAGCCGGAAGAAGACCGGGCACCGGAGATTCTGCAGGAAGAAGGGAACACGACCCTCACCAGTGCCGGCATCCGGGTCGGTTGGACCGACCTGGACAGACCCTTCACGCCGACCTCCGGCTACACGTTGTCTGCCGGCTGGGAGACGTTCGGCGTGCTTGGTGGGCCGAGCTTCCAGAAGGCGACGCTCGGGGCGGACTTCTTCGTCCCGCTTTACCGCGACGAGAAGGAGCGGCCCTGGGTGTTTGAAATGCGTGGCGATGCGGGCGTGATCTACAACGACGCACCGTTCTTCGAGCGATTTTACGGCGGTGGTATCGGCAGCGTGCGTGGCTTCCGCTTCCGCGGCATCAGCCCCAGGGGCGGCGTTGCGGATGATGCGATCGGCGGGAACTACGCGCTGAGCGGTTCGGCGGCGGTCGGATTCCCGCTGTACGACGAGACGCTTCGGGGCGTGATCTTCACCGACTTCGGCAGCATCGATTCCGACGAGCGGCTCACTACCATGCGGATGTCGGCGGGCTTCGGCTTCCGCCTGGCTCTGCGCCGCTGGGCAACGTGCCCTTAGCCTTCGACTTCGCCTGGCCCGTCAACAAACGACCCGAAGACGACGAGCAGGTCTTTAGTTTTTCACTCGGCATCCTCCAATGAGCCACCAGAACGCCTCCACCTCCCGCTTCCGCCCGCAAGTCGTCCGCCTTTCGCTGGTCGGGGTTGTTGCCCTGGCTGGTGCGGTCGCCTTCTTCGGCTCTCGTGCACCGGTCAATGCCGAGATGGCCATGCTGCAGCCCGCCGCGGGTGGCATCGGGGTCTTGGACTTCGAAAAGCTTCAGGAACAGAGCGAGTACTTCAAGAAACTTCGCGGCGAACTCGAATCTCTTGCGCAGGAGCTCGACGGCGAACTTCGGGCCGAGGCAGCCAAGATCCAAGAAGAAGCTCGACAGGCTCGCGAAAACCTGGCGCCCGGCAGCGACCAGCTTCGGGCCAAGGAAGAAGAGCTGGGTGAGCGGCAGGCGATGCTGCAGTTCCGCCAGCAGCTGGCCCAGCGTCGGTCGCTCGACGAGGTGAAGGCCAAGAACCTCGAGTTCTACGAGCAGGTCGAGAAGGCGACCCGCAAGGTCGCCTCGGATCGCCAGTTGTCCGCGGTGCTGCGAAAGAACATGCGACCGATGCCCACCTCGCTCGAAGAGGTTCGCCGGCTCGAAGCGGCCGACCTTGAGCAGCGGATCCGCGGTCAATACTTCGTCTACGTCGACGCCGGCGCGGACGTGACGGGCGAGATCGTCCAAGAGCTCGACGCTGCGACCGCCAGCGAGTAGGCGGCAGACGCACATCACTCAGTCGATGATCAAGCTCAAAGACATCGCCGATCATGTCGGCGCATCGGTATCGGGCTTGCCCGACATGGACGTGGTGGGCGTCAACACGCTCGAAGACGCCGGTGCGAGCGAGATCAGCTACGTCTCCGAAGGTCGCTACCTCTCCAAGGTGGAACCGAGCGGGGCCGGGGCGTTTCTTGTCTCCGAGGCGCTGGGTGATGTCGCGACGGGCGACAGGCCGCGACTGATCGTGAAGGACGCGGGGCTCGCGGCAGACAAGGTGCTGAGCCTTTACGCCTTCGAGGGTGCCGTGCCTGAAGCGGGCGTCAGCCCGTCGGCCCATGTTGATGAAAGTGCCACGGTTCATCCGTCGGCCTCCGTCGGTCCCGGGTGCGTTGTCGCGCGGGGCTCATCCGTCGGTGCGGGCAGCGTGCTAATCGCCAACGTCTACATCGGTGCCGACGCTTCCGTGGGCGACGATTGTCGCCTGCATCCGGGAGTCGTTCTTTACGATCGAGTCACCGTCGCTGATCGGGTGACGCTGCACGCGAACGTCTCGCTCGGCTCGGACGGCTTCGGCTATCGCTTCGACGGAGCGGCACACCGGAAGATTCCGCACGTGGGGACGGTCGCCGTCGAAAGCGATGTCGAAATTGGTGCGAGCACGACCATCGACCGCGGCAAGTTCGCAGAAACCCGTATCGGGGCGGGCACAAAGATCGACAACCTGGTTCAGATCGCGCACAACGTCCGCGTCGGCAAGCTGTGCATCATCTGCGCGAACGTCGGCATCGCCGGCAGTGCGAAGCTCGGCGACGGCGTCATCCTTGCGGGTGGGGCGGGCGTTCGAGACCACATCAAGATCGGTGCGGGTGCGCGCGTTCGCGGCGTTCAGCGCCGTTGCCCACGACGTCAGACCCGGAGCGACCGTCCTGGGTGCCCCGGCCATTGCACAGCAAGACTTTCTTCGTGAGCAGGCGGCAATCAGAAAGCTGCCCAAGATTGCCAAGCAGGTCCGCGCGATGGCGAAGAATCACGAAGAGGCGAACTAAAGCTTGGCCTCGAGCCGTTCCTTGACGAGCTTCGGGTTCAGCCCCTTGGCCCGCTTCATGACGTTGCCGACGAGTGCACCGAAAGCCGCCTGCTTGCCATCGCGATACTGCTGCAACGGCTTCGGATTTTCCGCAAGCATGGCATCTATGGCATCATCGATGGCACCGGTGTCGGTCGACTGGATGAGCCCGAGCGACGTTGCCGCGGCCTCGGCAGGTTGATCCTGATCCAGCAACGCTTCGAGCACCTTTCGACCCGTTTCCTTGCTCGCCTGGATCTTCGACGTCCTGCACGAACCGTGCCACTTCGGCCACGCGTCCTGCGGGCAGCGTCACCGCGTCGAAGGCGTCGTTCCGCTCGTTGGCGATCTCGCGAAGCGTCTCGACCAGCGCCGCCGCTCGCTTGGGCTCGGCACCGGCTTCGACGGCACCGTCGAAGAGGTCGCCGATCGGCTTGTGCTGACTCAGGTCGGCCGCGACCTGGTCGTTGAGACCCAGCGCCTCGCGGTACCGCTTCAGCCGCGCCGCCGGCAGCTCGCCGATTCGGCCTTTCAGCTCCGTGAGCCAGTCCTCGACTGACTTCGACCGGCATGAGGTCCGGGTCAGGGAAGTAGCGGTAGTCGTGTGCCTCTTCCTTCTCGCGTTGAAGAACGGTCTGCTGCTTGGCGTCGTCCCAGCCGTAGGTCGCCTTCTTGCCGAGGTCGCCCGTCGCCTCCCACTCGGCGACCTGTCGTTTCACCTCATAGGCGACGCTCTTCTCGACGACGCTGAAGCTGTTGAGGTTCTTCACCTCCGTGATGGCCGTCTTGTGCACGGTGCCGGCCTCGTCGGTGATGTGGACGTTGATGTTCGGCTCGAACCGCATCTGACCCATCTGCATCTGGCCGTCGCTGACGCCCAGGTACTGAACGAGCCGCTGTAGGTCGCGGGCGAACGCCCCGACGGTCTCGGGCGTGTCGAAATCGGGCTCCGTCACGATCTCCAACAGCGGCGTCCCGGCCCGGTTCAGGTCGACGATGCTGTAGTCGATCGCGTAGCCGCCAGGCGCGTCGTGCATGAGCTTGCCCGCGTCTTCTTCCAGGTGGGCCCGTCGGATGCGGATGGTCTTGGTCGAGCCGTCCGGTAGGAGCAGGTCGTACGTGCCTTCGCCGCAGAGCGGCTGGTCGTACTGAGAGATCTGGTAGTTCTTGGGAAGATCCGGGTAGTAGTAGCTTTTGCGGTCCCACTTGCAGCGTGGTGCGATCTCGCAGCCCAGGGCGATGCCCGTCATGATGCTGTACTCGACGGCCTTCTTGTTCATGACCGGCAGCGTGCCGGGCAGGCCCATGACCATCGGGTCGACCTGCGTGTTCGGCTCGCCGCCGAAGCCGTTCTTGGCGGCGGTGAACATCTTGGAGTCGGTGGCGAGCTGGACGTGAATTTCCAGCCCGACGAGCGTGCGAACCGATGCGGCCTTGCGAGTCATGAGGCCAAGATTAGCAACCTCAACGAGCGCCCACAGGCCGACACGCCGACTGACCGATAGCCTCTGAAGTGACGGCCGCCACTTCCCCACTGCCACCCGCAGACCTCGCGACGCTGCTGCGCCGTCACTTCGACCGGGCGTACGTCATCAACCTGCCTGATCGCGCTGATCGACGTCGCGAGATGTCGGTCCAGCTGAAGCGCGTCGGCCTCGACTTCGATGACCCTTTCGTCCACCTCTACCCCGCGACGCGGCCGACGGAGGAAGCAGGCTTCTCGAGCATCGGCCACCACGGCTGCTTCATGAGCCACCGCGACGTCCTCCGCGACGCCCAGGCCGCCGGGTGCAAGACCATCCTGGTGCTCGAGGACGACCTCGACTTTTCGCCTCACTTCGCGAGCGATGTCTCGCCCGTTCTGGAAGATCTTGCGACTCAAGAGTGGTCGCACGTTCGGCTCGGGCACTACGAGCAGGCGGACGAGCCGGGCCGGCGTCGGGTGGAGCTGATCGAGCCGGGGCGTGGCTTCATCGCGACGCACTGCATCGCCTGGCGTGGCGAGGCCATCAAGCAGGCGGCGGACTTCCTGGAACTGGTCGCCTCACGACCGCCGGGCCATCCCGATGGTGGTCCGATGCCGATCGACGGTGCGTTCAACACGTTCGTCGCCCAGCATCCGGAACTTGAGGCCTACTTCGCCGTGCCGACGCTCGGCCAGCAGCGGAGCAGCCGCAGCGACATCACCGTGAGCCGTTGGTTCGACAAGGTTCCGGTGCTTCGCGATCTCGCGACGGCCCTTCGCGGCATGCTGAGGCGTGGCTAAATTGGTCGCATGACCCAAGCCGATCCCACGGCCGACACGCTCACGCCCGCCGCCCGCGAGGTGCTTCGGCACCGCTCGGCCGACGCGTACGAGCAACTCGTGCCGACCAAGCCCGTGGAGTCTGCCCGGCCGCTTCTGGAGAAGATGACGTCAGACGGTGCCGTCGCCGGGGCGACCGATGCGGATGCCGAGGCGTGCGCTCGCTCGGGGCTGTGGCTGTGGCACGACTTATCTGGACGAGAGCCACGAGATCAGCCAGTCGATCGACACGCCGGTCGGCAGCTACTGGCACGGCATCATGCACCGTCGCGAGGGCGACTTCTCCAACGCCGGCTACTGGTTCCGACTCGCCGGGAAGCTCGACATCTTCGACACGCTGGCGGCACACGCTTCTGAGATTGTGCGTGACCTGCCGGCGGACAAGCGACTCCTTCCGCTGACGCTCGGAGGTTGGGAGCCGACGGCATTCGTGAAGCTGACGCAGGCGGCTTACGAGGAAGGGCCCGCTTCGCCGCTGTGGCAGCCGGTCGTTCTGATGCAGCAGGCGGAGTGGCGTGTACTTTTCGACTGGTGCGTCCGGGCCGCCCGCGGTTAAGACCGTCGGCATGGCCGACTCGTTCATGCTCGCACATCCACTTTCGCCTCCGACCTCGGGTGGCAGCAAGCTTCGCGTTCTCGTCACCGGGGCCGCGGGCAGAATCGGGAGCTACTTCTCGAAGCACGCGGACGGAAAGTACGACCTCAAGCTTCTCGTCCACGAGTCCGACGACGTCTCGGCCGTCGAGTCTCTCGGCGAGGTGGTCGTGGGGGATGTCACCAACCTAGAGAGCTTCAAGGCGGCGGCGACGGGCGTGGACGTCATCTTGCACCTCGCGGGGGATCCGTCTCCACACGCGACGTGGGACAGCCTGTTGCCGGTGAACATCGTCGGGACGTACAACTGCTTCGCCGCCGCCAAGGAGGCGGGCGTGCGGCGGGTCGTGTTCGCTAGCAGCATCCACGCGGTCAGCGGCTACCCACGTGAACGGCAGGTTCATCCGGCAATGCCGGTGAACCCTGGCGACCTTTACGGCGTCTCCAAGTGCTTCGGCGAAGCATTGGGCCGGCACATGGCCGAGCGGGAGGGTGTCGGGTGCATCGTGGTGCGCATCGGTGCGTTCCAGCCGATCGCCAAAGCCGAAGATCCCGCCGGCCTTGGGTTGCTCGACGCCTTTGTAAGTCGTCGCGACCTCAACCAACTACTTCAGAAGTCCGTAGAAGCGGACCACCTGAAGTTCGCCATCGTGCACGGCCTGAGCGACAACAGCTTCAACTTCATGGACATCAGTTCCGCCCGCGAGCTGCTGGGTTACGAGCCGCAGGACGATCTGGCGCAGATGAACCCGGAGCTGGAGAAACTTCACCTTCATGAGGTGTTGGTGACGCACCATCAGACGTCGGCCGAGGAGTCGGGACTGCGGAACGACGTGGACGACTAAGTCTTCACCGGCTGAAGACCGGCAACGGATCGGGCAATTCATCGATCACGCCGGCGTTGACGAGACCTTGTGCGATGACGCCGACGTTGTTGTTCAGGTAATCCAGTAGAACGCCTTCATCCAGATCGTGGCCGTAGGCGTCCAGCTCCTGGACGATGGTTTCGTCCGCGGGCTGCCCCTTGATGAGGGTGCGGTAGAGCGCGGTCAGGCCGCCGGTCCGCTCGCTGCCTGCCCAGCAGTGGACGAGGACGACCTTGTCGTCGCGCCGGGCATTGACGATGTGGACGAGGGCCTCCACGTACTCCTTCGGCTTACCCGTGCCGTCGCCACGAAGGTTGACGTGGACCCGCTCGATGCCGCCGTCTCGAGCCGCGGCGAACTCGGCCATGTTGTGCGGGTTCGTCGGCTTGTCGTAGCTGAGCGAAACGATCAAGTCCGGGCGCGTCTGCCTCAATGCGGGCCCGATCATGAACCGGCTGAACTGGCCGCTCCGGTAGAGGCCCGGCTCCACGACGCCGAGGTTTTTGGCAACGACTCGGTGCTCGAGGCCTTCTTCCCAGAGAACGACGGCGCCTGCGAGAACGACGACGCCCACGGCCAATCGGCTGCCGTGCCGGAGCAAGAGGCGACGCCAGGTCGCGGGCTTGGGTCGGGCCGAGGGAAGGTCGCCATTTCCGCGGAGCACGGGGCCACTGTACGGGCCTTGGGCATGCCCGGGTTGAGGTGCAGGACCGATAAAGTCGCTTTCCGCCTGGCCGGGCCAAAGTGGTGTCGGCAACGAAACGATGGGACGATGTACCGGGTGCATGTCGTTCCGCACCCGCTCAAAAGTCTCAACCGCTTCGGCCGTCGTCGTCGCCAGCCTCGTCGCCCAGCAGACTGCCGATGCCCAAGATCTCTTTGGCGTGACGGTCGACGCGCCGGGTCTGTCGCCGATCACCGTGACGGGAGATTCACTGTTCGATCTGGCGGAGTCGGTCGTCGAGCAGACCGGGCGATTTGAGCAGTTCGAAGGGACGAGCTTTACCGGGACGCTCGATTACGCGAACCTCGAAGATGCGATCATCGTCTCCGGCAACGCCGCGAATAGCGATCAGGTTCGGGTGCAGATCCCGAGCATCGGCTTCGACCGGACCTTCGAGAACGAAGACGAGGCCGAGGAGTTCTTGCGATCCGACGGTGCCGACACGTTGGCGAGCTTCTTGAGCGTCGTGAACCAGCAGACGCTGGTCGGCGTGACGGACGGCAACCCGGCGGCGCTGACGGCGATTCTGGCCGATGACGCATTTCGCAACTTTGCGGAGTTCCGCAACCCCTTCGTCGGTTACAGCCAGGGCGGCGACGCGACGCGGATCTATGCCGGTGCGGCGATCATCAACACGGATGCCGGCGACGGAACGCTGTACGAGGCAGCATTCTCAGGAGCGTTCAAGTTCTCCGACAACGTCGGCCTGTCGCTGAGCGTGCCGGGAGGCGTCCGCACCATCGAAGGAAGCCAAACGTTCTACCTGGGTGCCCAGCTCGGCCTGCCCATTCGGTTGACGCCCGCGACGACGACGGATCAGCCGTTCATGTGGCAGCTGTCGCCTTACGTGACCGCGGCCGTCGGCGGGAGCCAGGATCAATTGGCGGGTGGCGTCATTCTGGGCGGTGGCATCGTGAACCTCATCGGGATCAAGCTGGGCGACTTCACGCTCACCAGCGGACAACAGGTCGTCGGGTACGGCGGAACTCCGATCGATGTCGGCGACTATCGCTTCGAGACAGACGTCGCCCAGACACTCGTCCGGGGCAGTCTGCACGCGACCTACGGCGGCATCGGGCAGTCGGCGTACCTGACGGGTGGCGTGGCGTACACGAAGTTTCTCGACGACGCCGCCGTCGACAGCTACTTCAGCCCACTCGCAGGTGTGGGCCTGAAGTTTGGTAGCGGCAACGTGTTCCGCATCGGCTACCGGGGCGACATCGGCGACGGCTTCGACATGCACCGCGGCGAACTGGAACTTCGCTTCAGTTACTGATCGTTCGAGCTAAACTTGTGCGTGGCGACGTCGCTTCTCGACCAACTTCGTGCGGCCACGCGGGAGATCCACGAGCGGCTACATGACCTCGATCCGCTTGCCGACGTCGATGCCTACGGCCAATTTCTAAGCGCGATGGCTTTTGGCCATCTGGCATGTGGGCATGCTTCTGCGGAGGTCGTCGAAGCTTTGCGCTCTGATCTGACGGCGCTGGGGATTGGCTTGGATGGGCCGGCGCACGGAGGTCGGTCTCCCTCTTTGGGAGAGACGTACGTGCTCGTCGGCAGTCGGATGGGGTCGGCGGTGATGCTCAAGACGCTGCGTGGTCGGCAGCTCGATTGGCCGACCGCGTACCTGGAGGCGAGCTCGCCGAAGGAGCAATGGCCGGAGCTTCGCGAGCGTCTCGCTCAGCTTCCGCCCGACGACGACGAGGCCGTCGCTGCCGCGCGATTGTTCCGTGAGATCGAAGCCCGCATGCGGCGACCGGTGGTGCAGGAAGCTGATGCCGCACGACGTTGATCTTTGAGTAGGGTGTTGGCCGTGATGTCGACCAGCGGCACAAGCTCGAAGTCAGCAAAGGCGTCACACGCGGACGTCCAGCTCGAGGACTGCGCACGCGAGCCGATTCACATCCCGGGGTTGATCCAGCCGCATGGGATTCTTCTCGCGATCGACCAAGGACGGCCGAGGTGTGGTGCGTCACGCATCCGCTAATGCGGGTGCAATTTTAGGTAACGAGAACGTCCTCGGGAGGATCGCTGTCGACTCTGCTCGACGCCGCAGGGGCCGCCGTTGAGCAGCGCCTGGGGCAGGTCTCACTCGACGCTTCTCCGCAGCGACTCGATCAGATTTGCCTCCGCGGCGAGTGCTACGACGTCGTCGCGCATGCTCATTCCGACGCTAACGGCGACCTCGTCATCGTCGAGTTGATCTCGGTCGGCGCGGAGTCGACTGTCGTCGATCACCCCGCGTTGATGGCGATGGACGAGATCGGCGTGTTGCTCTCGGCGATGCAGAACGCCGAGAACGACGATCAGCTCCACGATGTGACCGCGAGACAGGTCCAACGACTGACCGGCTTCGATCGCGTCATGGTCTACAAGTTCGACGAGGACCTGAACGGAGCCGTCGTCGCCGAGGCTGTCGGGGTCGGACGGGAGGAAGCAATCGGAAGCTTCCTAGGCCTCAATTATCCGGCTTCTGACATCCCGGCCCAGGCACATCAGCTCTACCTCAAGAACTGGCTTCGACTCATTCCCGACATCGGCTACCAGCCGGTGCCGATTCTGGGGGGAGACACAGCGGATCAGGGAAAGCTCGATCTGTCATACGCGGCTTTGCGGAGCGTTTCGCCGATCCACCTTGAGTATCTGCAGAACATGGGGGTGACTGCGACGCTGACGGTCAGCCTCCCTGATCAACGACCGGCCGAACCGGGTGCCGAGCGCCGGCTATGGGGTCTCATCGCCTGCCACCACTACAGCGGCCCGCACTACCTAGATCATTCGAAGCGGTCGATATGCGAACTCATCGGGAGGCAGGCCAGCTCGAGCATCAGCATCAGTCAGATCCGTCGCCGGGGTGAAGACCTCGCACACCGCCGGGGCGTGCAGCAGAAGGTCGTCTCGACGGCGAGCACCGGTCTTGGTGAAGGTGCAAAGTTGCCGGAAGCGCTGATTCGCCGCGGAGACGACTTGATGAGTCTCGTCGATGCAACGGGAGTCGTCGTGACCGGTGCCGGGATGACGCTCGTCGCGGGCGACGTGCCGAGTCTTGAGACTGTCGAGAAGATCCACACGTGGGTCAGGTCCAGGGTCGAGGGCGAAGAGCGGAAGCCCCACATCATCAAGACTGATCGTCTGACGCAGGAGTGTCCGGAGTTGGCGGACGATGAGGAGGCTCGACATCTGGCCAGCGGTGTGTTGGCGCTGCCGCTCTCTCTCGACGGGCCGACCATCCTCTGGTTCCGGCCCGAGATGGTTCACGTGGTCGAATGGGGCGGCAATCCGCAGAACAACCTCAAGCGGATGGACAACGGCCGACTCGCGCCGCGAAAGAGCTTTGAGAGGTGGCAACAGCAAGTGCACGGCCGAAGCCGACGATGGGAGGCTCAAGACGTAGCTGCCGCTCTAGAACTACGCTCGTCGCTCGTCGACATCGTAGTCCGATACTCGGAGCGTTTAGAGGCCTTGAACGATCGGCTCGAGCAGAGCAATCGGGAGCTGACTCGATTCGCCTATGCAGCCGGTCACGATCTGCGCGAGCCGATCCGCGGGATCAACTCGTTGGCAAGCTTTACCTTAGAAGACTACGGCGACACGCTCGACCCCGAGGTGTCGCGCCGGCTCGAGGTCATCAAGAAGCTCACTGTCCGGACGGACACGTTGATGAAGAGCCTTCTCCGCTATGCCGAGCTTGGGCAGACGAAGATCAAGCGGACGAGCTTTGCGTTGAGCGACGTGATCGAAGAGGTGCGGGAGACGGTCATTGATCGTCTGGAGCAGAGGTCGGCCACGCTTCGTTACGCCACCGATTTGCCGACGGTTTCTGCCGACAGAGATCGCATCTATGAGGTTCTGCAGAACCTTATCGTCAACGCCTTGAAATACGCGGGTGACGCTCCGCCGTTGATCGAGGTGGGCGTTTCAGGAGCAGGCGAGGCGCTTGCGGCTGCGGACACGGAGGCTGCGCGGGCGGAGGTTCAAGCCACAGACGACCACCTCTTCATTTACGTGCGTGACGCTGGCATCGGCATTCCGCCGGCGCAGCGGCAAGACGTGTTCCGAATCTTCCGGCGGCTGCACGCTCGCGACGCTCATGGCGGTGGTTCCGGCGCAGGCCTGACGATCTGTCGTCAAGCCGTCGAACGACATGGCGGAAGGATGTGGATTACCGGTAATCAGCACGCAGAGTTCGGCATCACCGTCTGGTTCACTCTCGGCAGCTAGCCCGCGAGGCAGGCACTTTGCCGGTCTGGACCAACGCGTCGGGCCCGTAGAGTGCCGGACTCCATGGCAGGCGAAGAGGAGAAAACAGCATCATTGTCAGAAGCTGCGGCCTTAGAAGGCCGTCCTGCTTCGCCGCTTTCCGTCCCGCCGTTGGACGTGCTGATGGTCGAGGACAGTGATGAGGACGCCTTCCTGATCTGCCGGCTACTCAAACGCATCGGATCCCACACCGTTCGTCGTGTTGAAACGATCGACGAGGGCATCGAAGAGATCCGTCGCAAACGGCCCGACCTCCTACTGCTGGACAATCAACTTCCTGACGGCAATGCCAGCGATCTTCTGACGCGGCTGCCGAAGCAAGTCGGAGGCGCCACGCCTCAGCTGTCGTCCATGAGTCCTTGTCCGGTGGTCGTTCTCACCGGATCAGGCAGCTCCTCACTTGCTGCCGAGCTGATTCGTCGTGGCGCGGGCGACTACCTGGAGAAGGACGAGCTTCGCATTGAGAGCGACTCGGAACGGGCGTGGCATTCGCTCAGGCGCGTCATCGAACGAGCTCGCGAACATCATCGCCTGACACGTCGGAACAGCCGGCTGCTGCTCAACGCGATCGTGAAGCGGCGGACCACTCGTGAAGCCCAAGCGGCGACAATTGCTGCGCGTCAGGCCGCGGCAATCGCCCGCGAAGCGGCCGAAAGTGCCTCAGATCAGCTCCGCTACGCGCTCGACGCCGGTCGGATGGGCACGTGGAACTGGCACGTCGCTTCAGGAACGGTGCTGCCCGACTCTCGCGTCTGCCAGATCTTCGACATCGATTCCGGGCTGCCCGGCCAGGACATGTCTGTCCAAACGATCTTCGATCGCATCCACCAAGATGATCGGCCGCGGGTACTTCGCGAAACCGAGGCGGTCATCAGTGGCGACGCCGAAGGCGCTGGATTCGGAGTTCCGCGTCGTCCGTCGCGACGGCGTCGTGTGCTGGATCGCCGGCATAGGCAGACGAATCGGGGCAGGCGACGACCTTCGCATCATCGGGGTCAACTACGACGTCACCGAGCAGCACAACCGCGTCGACGAACTTCGGCAAAGTCAAGAGGGCAACAAGCGGCGAGTCGCCGAGCTGGAGGCCACTTTTCGCGAGGCTCCCGCGGGATTGGCGCTCTTGGACACCGATCTCCGGTTCACGAAGATCAACGACGCGATGCCCAAGCTCATCGGCTTGAGTGGCCAGGATTGGACCGGCAAGCTCGCGCAGCAGGCGTTGCCGAGTCATGTGTGGCGTCAGGTCGAGTCGGCCAGCCAGGCGGCGCTTGTCGAAGGCGTTCGCCGTCGTGCTCAGATCGAACTGACTTCCGGCAGTGACGAGGGCGAGCCGGACGAGATCCGCACCATTCTCTGGAACTGCAGCCCGGTGCAGGCCGCAACCGGCGGAAAGCCGCTCGGCCTGAACGTCGTCGTCCAGGACGTGACAGATCTTCGCCGCAAGGAACAGCTTCTGGCCTCGCAGAAGGAGGCGCTGGAGACTCAACAGGAGGAGTTGAATCACCGCAACACGCTCCTCGTCGAGGTCAATGCCAGGGCCGAGTCGATGAACGTGAGCCTGGCCGAAACCTCGGCACGCCTGACGTCGCTTCTCGCCGGCGCACCCGTCGGCTTTGGCTTCTTTGACCGTTCGGCCAAGCTCGTGCAGCACAACGAGCAGCTCACCCGAATGACCGGCCTTGGAGACAGTGACGTTGCCGGTAGCAGACCGACGCTGCAGAAGGCGATCATGCTCGACATTCGCCAGCACCTCCGGCGAGTGTTCAGCACCGGGCACCCGGTGATCGGCACGGAACTGCAGGCGTCGCTCCCGTCAGAGGGCCTTGGGCCACGCTGGTTCTTGGCGAGTTTCTTCCCGGCCGGCGAACCTGTCGACGATTCGGGAACCAACCTGCCGGGCGGGAATCCTGAAACGGAGGTCAGCGAGGCATTCCAGACCGTCGGCTGCGTGTTGCTAGATATCACTGATCGCAAGCGGAGCGAGAGGATGCTCCGCGAGGCCAAGGAGCATGCGATCAGCGCCCGCATCTCTGCCGACCGTGCCCGCGAATTGGCCGAACGGGCGAACCGAGCCAAGAGCGAGTTTCTCGCTGTTTTGAGTCACGAGCTTCGCACGCCCCTCACGCCGGTGGTCGCCGGAACGCAGATGTTGTCGCAGGCCTTGCAGGCTGATAGCGACCTGTCGTCGGAGGACCAACGCGTCATGGTGCGTGACACGTTGGAGACGATGAAGCGGAATGTGGAGCTGGAGGTCAGGCTCATTGACGACCTTCTGGACCTGACCCGCATCACCCGCGGAAAGTTGCAGCTGTCCCGTCGCCCGATCGATCTGAACGAAGTCGTCGGACACGCCGTGGACATCTGCCGGCAGGAAGTCGCGGACAAGCGGCTACACCTTCATGTTAAGCTTCATGAGGCGGCGCTTGGTGCCATTGCGGATCCGGCTCGGATCCAGCAAGTGATCTGGAATCTGATCAAGAACGCGGTCAAATTTACTGTCGCCGGTGGCTCGATCACCGTCCGGACCATGGTCCGGACGCGCCCGCGTGACGGTGTGAAGGTCGTCTGTTGCACAGTCGCCGACGACGGACTCGGGATCGAGAAAGAAAGGCTCCGCTCCATCTTCGAAGCCTTCGAGCAAGGCGGTGCGGCAATGAATCGTACGTTCGGCGGGCTCGGTCTGGGGCTGGCGATCAGTCGCCATCTCGCCGACGCTCACGGCGGGTCGCTGACGGCATCGAGCGAAGGCACTGGTCTGGGGTCGATATTCACACTTGCTCTGCCCGCGAGTAGTCTGAGAAAGCTTAGCCGTCAAGACGAGCTTCCTGGCACCGTTCGGCCCTTGGTCGTGAAGCGGATTCTTCTGCTCGAAGATCATGCCGACACGTCGAAGTTGATGGCCCAGTTCCTGAAGCTGCAGTTCAAGGCTTCCGTCACCCGCGCGACGAATGTCGCCGAGGGGCGAGATCTCTACCACGAGGTCAACGGCAGCTTTGATCTCATCATCAGCGACATCGGCCTTCCAGATGGTACTGGCACCGAATTTCTGTCGTCGCTTCCCGACGATCACCCGCCGGCCATCGCGCTCAGCGGCTACGGCACCGATGTCGATGTTCGCAGATCCAGAGAAGCAGGCTTCGCGGAACACCTCGTGAAACCGGTCGATCTTGACCGGCTCGCGACCGTCGTCCGAGGCATCATCTCTGGCAAGGGAACGGCCCTCGAGGCTCAAGACTTGTGATCCGGAGCCGCCACGCCGTCTTCTTCCAACTCGTCACCGAGGCTTCCCGGCCACATCTTGACGCCGGCAATATGTGCCGCACGTGCCAACATGTGTGAGCCGATCGGCGCCCCGACAAAGACAAAGCCGACGACGAGCAACGCCTTCGTCACGGCCACGAGGGTTGGTTCGCCGTCCGAGCGAACCAGTTCCATTTCCGCAACCGCCGCCGCCTCGGGATTGGTGGGCGCGTTGGCGACGAAGAGCACCAGCGCCGCCAGCAGCCCAATGATGCCGAGCGTCACGCACTTACTGGCCGCGTGGGATCGGCAGTAGGCGTCGGGCAGACGGATCATGCCAAGCGCACCGACGAACATGAAGAAGATTCCGCCCAACAGCAAGGCTGCAGTGAGGATATCGAAGATGCCGTTGATGACGTCGTTCAAGCAGAGCCTCCTTCGGCATCAGGACGCCTACGTCGAAGGTGAGGCCTGGCAACAAACTGAGCGATGGCCACCGTTCCGGCGAAGCTCAGCAGCGCGATGACCAACATTCCGTCGACGAACAACAACTCGCCCCAGCGGATGGTCAGCACGATGACGAGCCCAAGAAGCTGAACGCCCAGCGTGTCCGAAGCCACCCCCCGATCCGCCACGGTCGGGCCGCGGACGATCCGGTAGAGGCACATCGCGATACCCACGACGAGCATCACGATCGCGAACAACGTTACCCATTCAACGAGCAGTCCGGTCCTCATGCGGATGCTCCTTCCGCCGGCGACCGTCGCGTGAAGAAGATGTCTCGCTCCATGCGATGCCGAAGCGAATCGAGGTCGCGGATCGTCGATTCACGATCCTCCGAGAACAGCGAGTGAATGTGCAGCGTCGACTGCCCGGTCTTGTCATCCGTTCGGGCATCGACGACCAGCGTCCCGGGTGTCAGCGTGATCGCGTTGCTTAGCGCCGCGATCTGGGCCGGCGAGAGCCCGGTCACGTCGTAGCGGACGATGCGCGGCTTGATCGACAGGCCGGGCGTCAGAATCTCCCGGGCGATCTCGATGTTGCTCTTGACGAGCAGGCCAAGGAAGTAGAGCACGAACGTCGCGATGCCATACAGGCGTCTGCCGTACGCGTTCCACAGCGTGTCGGAGCCGCGTAGCCGGACGAACAACCAGAGGACGGCGTACCCGAAGACGAAGCCGATGATGATCGTGTAGAGCGAAAGGTCGCCCCACAACAACACCCATAACGCCGCCAGCAGCACGTTGATGAGGAACAGGCTCAAGGCGTCACCTCCGGCTCTGACGACGCGTGCATCGTCGCCGCAACGTCCGCCCCAAGCACGGCCGTCACGTACGCATCAGGGTGGACGATGCCGTGTCCGGCCTTCTTCGCGAGGCCGAAGTAGAGGTTGGCGAAGAGCCCGACCGTCAACGCGATGACCACCAACGCCGTGGTCGCGATGAGGCCCGACTTGCGGAAGGGGAACGTGAACTCAGGCGGCCTCATCTGAGACGGCGTGCCGTCCGGAGCGGGCGACCAGAAGGCGTAGCTCCAGATCTTGGCCATGCTGAGCAAGGTCAGCGCACCCGTCGCGACCGCAACGATGCCGAGGAACGTGCCCCATCCGTCGCCACGCGAGAAGCTCGCCAGGATCAGGAGGTACTTCCCGAAAAACCCGCTCAACGGCGGCAGGCCAACGAGGGACAGGGCGGCGATCAAGAAGATCGTCGCGAGCCACTTGTCCCGCTTCAGCAGCGACCCCATGCGTGCCAGTTCGTCGGTGCCCGCGTACTTCTCCATCATGCCGCAGCAGAGGAAGAGGCTGCACTTGACGATCATGTGCTGGACCATGTAGAGCAACGTCGCCGCCGCGGCGAGTTCGCCTGCCTCGGTCGCACCGGCGGCCAGGGCCAGCGACGATGCCCAAGATCATGTAGCCGACCTGGCTGATGACGTGAATGCTCAAGATGCGCCGCACCGTCGCGCTGCCGACGGCCCCAAGCACTCCGAGGAACATCGTCCCCGCTGCACTGATCATGATCAAGGGCGTCAGCGTCGCCTGCACTTCCTCGGCAGGGCCGAAGCACATGACAAGCATGCGGATGAGCGCGTACACGCCGACCTTCGTCAACAGACCAGCGTAGAACCCGCCGATCGCCGGGGGCAACGTCGGGTACGTGTCTGGAAGCCAGAACCAAAGCGGGAAGGACGCAGCCTTGGCCGCAAAGACAAAGGCCAGCGCGGCTATCGCCAGCGCCGCCGACTCGTCGACATGCCCCTGCCTTGCAAGGACTGCCATCTCCGCGAAGTTAAGCGTGCCCAGTGTGCCGTAGACCCATCCGCACCCGGCGACGAAGACGGCGCTGACGACCAGATTGAGCAGCACGTACTTGAACGCGTGCCGCATCTGGCCGGGCGTGGTTCCGATGACGAGCAGGCAGTAGCTCGACAGGAGCATCACCTCGAAGCTCACGAACAGGTTGAACAGGTCGCCCGTCAGGAACGCCCAGTGCACGCCGCAGACCAGCAGCGGAAACAGCACGTTGAAGTACCCGCCGGTGAACCGTGTCGGTGTCTGCGTCGAGCGCGTAGCAGTAGACAGCAAGCGACACCGCCGCGGAAACGCAGACAAGCGTTGCACCGAACAGATCGGCCACGACCGAGATGCCGAACGGTGCCGGCCAGTTGCCCATCTGGCTGACCACGACGCCAGTGCCGTCGAGCGCTGTCGCGAGCACCCACAGTGACGAAAGCAGTGTCAGGGACAGCCCCGCGATGCCGACCGCCGCCTGCGCTTTGCGGGCGTCGTGCATCAGCAAATTCACGATCGCTGCCAGCATGGGCAGAATGATCGGGAGGATGACGAGGGTGTTCGGCAAAGGCTTGTTCGTTCAGGCCAACTCGGCCGTCTCCAGGGTCTTTGCCCGTCGCCAGGTGACGACGAGCAACGTCAGCAGAAAGGCCTGCACCGCCAGACCGATCACGATGGCTGTCAGAATCAACGCCTGCGGCAACGGGTCGGCTTCGTTTCCGAAGATCCGTCCCGCCTCGCCAAGCACCGGCGGACGCTTGCCGGCCGGGTCACGACTCACGGCCAGGATGGCAAGGTTCGCCCCGTGGCCGAGCAGGAACACGCCCATCGCCACCGCCTTGAGCTCACGGCTCAAGAGCAGGTACGTGCTGCCGGCGAAGAGGACGCCGACGGTGATAGCGACGAGCAGGGTCACGGCGTTTCCAACTCCTTGGCCAAGGCATCGATCATGCCGACGATGCTGCCGACGACGATGAGGAACACGCCAAGGTCGAACGCGGCAACGGTCGCCCAGTGGTAGCTGCCACCGCCGCCCGGCAGCGGGAGGTACCCGTTGTTGCTCGTCAGCATCGGCAGGCCCAGCAACAGCGGCACGATGCCCGTGACCGCTGCGATGAGCAGACCGGTGCCCATCAGCGTCCGCTCGCGGACCGGCAGCAGGCGATACAACGCGTCGCAGCCGAAGGTCATCCGATAGACGACGAGCGCGACCGCCGCTGTAAGGCCCCCGACGAATCCGCCGCCGGGGGTTTGGTGTCCCTTGAAGAAGAGGTACGCCGCAAACAGCAACGCGACCGGCAGGAGCAATCGGGCAGACGTCCGCAGGATCGGGCTCGCAATCGCTTCGGACGCAACCGGATCCGGGCTCCGCGGCGCTTCGTCGGGCCGGAAGCGTGGCTCGAACGCGTTGCCCACGGCGAAGGTGTCATCCGCCGACGACAGCGAACGGTTGTCCTCCGGCTCTTCGTCGCCACGTTGTGGCGGCTTCCGCAGAAGGGTCCAAACGCCCGCCGCCGCGATGACGAGAACGGCGATCTCGCCGAAGGTGTCGAAGCCGCGAAAGTCGACGAGCGTCACGTTGACGACGTTGTTCCCGCCGCCACCTTTGTGCACCGCGACGGCCTCGGCGTCCGCATCTTTGACGGCGGGTTTGGAACCGAAACTCTTCAGGTGACCGTCCCCCCGATCTACGACGCCGTCCCCGGCCCGGCCGGGATCGAGCGCGGCGACATCGACAGCCTTGTAGCTGTTTCTCAGGAAGAACTCGCCCGGCGTCATCCCGGGTTCACCGATCGCCATCGGGGACGGTGCCGGCGGACGTGTCGTCGTCGCGGCCAGAAGCGTGATCGTGGCGGCCCCAAAGCCGACGAGCGTCGCGATGATGAACCGCGGCAAGACGATCGCCCGCTTGTCCAGCTTCTCGTCCGGCAGCAGATTCAGAACCAGGAGAAAGAGCACCAGCGACACGATCTCGACGCTCAGCTGCGTCAACGCCAAGTCCGGCGCGCGGTAGGCGTAGAAGAGGGCCGTCACCGAAAAGCCGACGCCGCCGAGCAGGAGCACCCGGCTGATCCGATCGCGAACCCACACGAGCACGAGTGCGAAGGCGCACACGCACGCGGGAATAAGCCACGTCGCCGGCTGGCTGAAGAACGACGGCAGGTCCGCCGCCGCGCTGCCTGCGGCCGTCGCGGCAAGCTTGGGCAGTGCCGTCGCCATCCCGCCGAATCCGTTGGGCACGATGAACAGCACCGCGACGAAGATGACCAACGTCGCCAGCACGTACCACCGCGCGTACCCTGTCTGAATCGCCCGAAATGCCCGATCTCCGCCGCCGACGATGCCGGCGTAGGCGAGCGGGAAGATTCTGTCGTGGACGTCGCCGCGGTAGCCGCGCCACAGCTTCGACCACCCGAGCAGCACGCCCAAAACGATGCCGATCACACTCGCCAGCAGCGGCACGCCCGGGTGCGTCACGACGTACCAGAGCGAGAACTGCTTCGGCGTCAGGTAGAACGGCGTCGCCTCGATGTGCGAGAACAGCCGAACCACCGGCGGCCCGATGATGCCGCCGAGGTACTGCAGCGAGATCAGCAACGCCGCCGGAACCCACAACAGATGATGCCATACGGCCGCGTCGTGGTGCCCGTGCGGGTGCGGCTCTCCGGCCGCGTCGTTGTGCGGCACCGGAGGCTTGGTTGCGACGGGCTTTTCGAAGAACGTCTGCACGAACCGAACCAGAATCGCCACATTGCAAGCGCTGACGAAGACCGTGCCGACGAGCAGGGCGATCAACAGCGGGGAGTGCGTCGCCTTGTACCCGTGCCAGATCTGGTAAAGGAATGCCTCCTTCGCGAAGAAGCTCAGCGTTCCCGGCAACGCCGCCAGGGCGATCATCGCCAGCAGAAAGAGGACCGCAAAAAGTTTGCGATCGCCGCCGGCATGCCACGCACCCCTCATGCCGGAGAGCGCCTTGATGCCCAGCGCATGCGTCACGCCTCCTGCCAAGATGAACAGGCTGGCCTTGTACAGCGCGTGGTTGACGATCTGCAGGTTGCCCCAGATGACGTTCGGCTGCCCGTCGTAATGCATGTGCGACAGCCCGAACGCACACGCCAACAGGCCCAGCTGACTGACCGTCGTGTAGGCCAGGATCTGCTTGAGCACGTCGCGCTGCAGGGCGACCCACGCGCCCAGCACCATGGTCACGCTGCCGAAGCCGACCACCACCCAAGGCCAGGCCTCGAATCCGCCCAGCGAAGGCCAAAGCCGCGCCAGCAGGTAGATGCCCGCCTTGACCATGGCCGCGCTGTGGAGGTAGGCACTGATCGGCGTCGGTGCGAGCATCGCCCCTGGCAGCCAGAAGTGCAGCGGCCACTGGGCGCTCTTGGCCGCGATACCGCCGAAGATCAGGACGAACGCCGCCACTGTCGCCGGCGTCGCGGCCACGGTGCCGAGCGAGGAGAAGTCCCACGTGCCCGTCGCCGCCCCAAGCCAGACCAGTCCGCCCAGCAACGACAGCCCGCCAAAGCCGGTCGTTGCAAAGGCCTGAAGTGCGTTCTTGACCGACTTCGTTTCCGCGAAGTTCCAGCCGATCAGCAGAAAGCTCGTGACGCTCGTCATCTCCCAAAAGAGGAGCATCAGAATCAGGTCGTCCGCCAAGACCAGGCCCAGCATGGCCGTCATGAACGACGTGATCAGCGGCATGAACTTGCCGACGTCCGCCGGCTCGTTGCCGAGGTACGCCCGGCCATAGAGCACGATCAGGCAGCCGATGCCCGCGACGAGCATCGCGAAGAACGCCCCGAGCGGGTCCGCGTTGAACGCGAAATCCAAGTTCAGCGCCGGCATCCACTCGAGCGCGACGCGACCCGCCCCCGTGCCGTGTCGGCCGAGGAAGGTCCCCAGAAGCACCAAGGCCGTCACCGGGCCCAGCAGGGCGACGAGTGCCTTGGTTGCGGTCAGGGTGCGCGGGATCGCCAGCGTCAACAGCCCGAAGATCGCCGGTGCGAAGACGGCCAACAGCAGCAGCCAAGCCCGCGGGTCGCTCGGCGACTCGTTGAGAATGGCAGCATCGCCGATGACAGGCATGAACGCGGCAGGTTAGACCCGACGATCGACCCGGGCGAACCGCGACCCCGCGAATCACAAGTCGACACCGTCGTCGCTACCCTCTGCCCCATGGCCGAGCCCGTCGACACGCTCTACTACGGCGACAACCTCGACGTCCTGCGACAACACGTCGCCGACGCGTCGGTCGACCTGGTCTACCTCGACCCGCCGTTCAACTCGAACGCGGATTACAACGTCCTCTTCGCCGAACAGGACGGCACGCGGGCGGCGGCGCAGATCGAGGCCTTCAAGGACACGTGGCGATGGGACGAGGCCGCGGCCGAAGCGTTTCACGAGGTGTCGACGGGCGACATCGCGATGGAGCACCCGAAGGTCGCCCAGGCGATGGCGGCGTTCCGCACGCTCGTGCCCGAGAGCGACATGCTGGCCTACCTGTCGATGATGGCCCCGCGGCTGGTCGAGCAATGAGGAACGTAATGATCCGGTCTGCCGTGGAGACAGTTCGCCTTCCTTAGTTCCACCTCGTACAGTGTTGAAGCGGCCAGTACGAAGCCGGCGTCCGCCGACTTCGGGGTCAGCTTCTGACGAAGCTGGCCCGTGGTCGCTCCTTTGAGCTTCAACGATCTACAGACTGGCTGCCGACAAGCCAAGCCAGAACATCCCGCAGCTTTTCATCGCCCCGATAGACGAGCGGCTCCAACATCTTGATGGCATGATCGTCGATCGCCTTCGGCGGCTCCCTGCTTCTCTCTCAGCAAGCTTCCTCGAGGTGAATGCGCATAAGTCGCAAAGCTGAAGCGGCAAACTTTTTCTGGAGTCGATGAAAACACCTTCTTCAATGACGTTGTTGAGCTTGATGGCTCCCACGTCGCCTCTAAGCACGCGAGCCGACTTCTCAACATCTGGCGCGACACCGTGATTCTCGGTCTGCGATGAACGCAGCAGTTGAGCACCAGCTGTTTCACTTTCGGCATCGAAAACAAATGCTTTCGCTACCGCTTGATTGACGGCAAGCAACTGCGGAAGCGAGAATGGATCGAGGTTGCCCCTCGTTCCGAAGATGGTCTCTACCCACTTGGCGAAGCTAGACTTGCGGATGCTTCTGTAGACGACGCGGAGGCCGTCGTCGCGAGCCACATCGAAGCTGCTCTGAAGCCGCAGGCACTCTTCATCGCCACACCTTCAAACTGCCCGCGACCGTTGCGAAGCTCCGTGGCGTGAAGCTCGAAGTCGTCTGGAAGCGGCCTGCCAGAGAAGCCTCTGATGCTGCGATAAGGCCAGACTCGACCGTCTTCCATTTCTGCTCGGAACAAGCAGTGGCAAAGGACGAAGACCGGTTGCTCGGGATCCTGAAGGTTGGTTCCTGTGTACCTGATTCATCCATGTACGCTAGAATCATCCATGACGAGTTTAGCAGCCGACCGCGGCATCGACGGCAAGCTGTTCTTCAGCGACGAAGAGAAGAAGTCGGCCAAGATCAAGAGCGTGCTCTTCAGCGTCAAGGCGGGCAAGGTGGGCGTCGCGATGGTCCGTGACCTCGTCGGCGTGCTCGATCGGGAGTCGGCGACCGGGGCCGTCGTTGGCGTGCTCATCAGCATGAACGAACCGACCGACCCCATGCGAAAAGAAGCCGCCTCGGCGGGGTTCTACGACTCGCCGTGGGGCACCAAGCACCCGCGCGTCCAACTGCTGACGATCGCCGACCTACTTGCCGGCAGGAAGGTCGATCTTCCGCGGACCGGCGACGTGCGGACGTTCAAGCCGTCGCCCAAGGCCAAGAGCAAACAGTCAGAGAAAGGGCTCTTCTCCTAAGTCGACGCGATCTCGTCCGGCTCGGCCGCCTTGTCACCCGGGAACACGATGGAGGCGACAATGCCCGTCGTGATCGCGATCGTGATGACGCGCCAGCGTGATCCACGGCAGGTAGCTGGCATACGCAGAGTCGTGCAGCCAGTGGCTGGCGAGCATCTTGAAGCCGATGTAGCCGAGCACGAACGCCAAGGCCGGCTGGAGGAATCGGAACTCTCGGATGACGCCCGCCAAGGCGAAGTAGAGCGCCCGCAGGCCGAGGATGGCGAAGATGTTGCTGGTGAAGACCAGGAACGTGTCGGCCGTGATGCCGAAGATGGCCGGGATGGAATCGACGGCAAAGACGAGGTCCGTGAACTCGACGACGATGAGCGCCAGGCCCAGCGGCGTCAGGACGTACGCCGCCTTCTTAGCGGCCTTTGAGTGCCCGATGCCATCGGCTTTTGCGGCCTCCACCGGCGGGGCGTCGGCGGGAAGATCGACGTCCTCCAGCCTCTCGGGCTCGCCGACGTCGTGGAGCGTCTCGCCCTTGCCCAGCTCGCTGCCGGGAATGACAAAGGCTTGGCCGTGGAGACGGTCAGTCACGGGAAGGTACTTGTAAGCCGCCTTGACGATGAAAGAGTCACGCGGGTCGTGCTCGCCGCCGGCAAAGAGGAGCTTGATCGCCGAGACAATGAGAATGCCGCCGAAGATGTAGATGACCCAGACGAACCGCTCGATCAGCTCCGCCCCGACGAAGATAAAGATGCCCCGCAGAACGACGGCCCCCAGGATGCCCCAGAACAGGACGCGGTGCTGGTACTTGTCCGGAATCTGGAACGTGGAAAAGACCAGAGCAATGACGAAGACGTTGTCGATGCTGAGCGACTTCTCTGTCAGGTAGCCGGTGATGTACGACAGCACGGCATCTCGCCCGTTGGTCGGGTAGAGGTAGCTGGCATGCCTCGGGTCGCCCTCCGGATAGAAGCCGATGCCTCCGAAATGGTTGGCGTAAACGAAGTAGACGACGCCCGTGAACGCCAGCGACAGCGTCACCCAGACGGCCGACCAGATGAGGGCCTCCTTGACGCTGACGACGTGTGCCTTGCGGTGGAAGACGCCCAGGTCGAGCGCGAGCATCGCGACGACGAACAGTAAGAACCCGGCCCAGAGCCACAACATGAGGCGACGCTACGGGCGGAGCAGCAGCGCGTCGGGTAAGTTGCCGATCGTGAGCGACCAGACCCCGCCGCCGGCACCGATGTTGAGCTACGCGTCGCGAAGAACGGCCGTCCATCGCCGGCCTCGCTTCGTCATCGCCCGCGTGCTGGCGGTCGTCTTCGGCGTCGCCTACCCGATCGCGGGGCTCGTCATGAACCAGACGCCAGGCGAGATGACGGTGATGGTGGATTGGCAAAACGGCGAACCGTTGTCGTGGGTGACGATGACGCCGATGGCACCTGCCGTCGTGCCGCTGTTGCCGTTCCTGCTGTTCGGGTGGATCTGCATGGTGTGGTCTGCCATCAGCCCGGCGACCGCGAAACGAAGCGTGACCGCCTGGGCCGGCTTGGGAACCGGCGTGTTGATGGGCTTGCAGTTCACGCTCGTCGTCGCCATCGGACAGGCGGACGGAGCCGTCACGGGTGGAGCGGGCATGCTCGGAGTGCAGGCGATCGGATTTGCCGGAGCGGCCTTTCTGCTCTGGATTGCTCTGCTCGCGTCGAGACACCCGTTGAAGGATGCTCCGGTCTGGGTCTTTGTACTCATCGGCTTTGTGCTTTTCATCCTCGTCTTGGCCGTCACATACAAGGCGGGCGTCGGCGGACTCAGCATTGTGCTGCTTCCCTTGCTATTGGCCGTGCTGGTCGCGGCACCGGCTTCGATCGCTGCCTTTCTCGTCGCGGGCTACATGTTGACGCGGCACGACCGCCGCGATGAGCTTGCGCCCTCGCGACGGATCTGGTTCATCCTGTCGCTCATTGCCGCGGCGAATTTGCTCGCCTGGATCGTCGTACGGCTCCAGGCGTGGTCGCTCTACAAGCAGTTGCCCACAACGCCGCCACAATACTGCTTCGTCGCCACCGCGGCATCGGGATCGGCGCGGTCGCGGCGGACGAACCATCGCCAGCTTCGGACCCTGCAAACCTTCGAGTCGCTCGTCGCCGCACGACATCCGTCGCTCCATCAGCGACTGCGCGGTCCGTACAACCTGGCCGGGCCGGGCGTGGCGGAGATGACGAAGCGGCTCAAGCTCGAAGGTGTGGTGCACGCGTTGCTTCGACCGGTCGAAACCGTGGCGGCCATGCTGATCGCCTCGGCCTGTCGCGTCGCGCGTTAACATGCCTTCGTGCAGCGTCCGAACATCGTCTACCTCAACAGTCACGACACCGGCCGGTATGTCTCGCCGTACGGCCATGCGTTCGACACGCCGTCGCTCGACCGTCTTGCAAAGCAGGGCGTGCTCTTTAGCGACGCGCATTGCAACGCTCCGACGTGCTCGCCCAGTCGGGCGTGTCTGCTGACGGGTCGACCCGCACACTCGGCCGGCATGCTCGGCTTGGCCCACCGTGGCTTCTCGCTCGACAACTACGACCAGCACCTGGCCCGCTACCTGAAGAAGAAGGGATACGACACCGTCCAGTGCGGCACCCAACACGTCACCACCGATCCGGCACGCGACATCGGCTACGACACGATCCTGAAAGGCGACACAGGTGTCGAACGGACGGCAAACGCTGTTGGTTGGCTCCGCGACCGACCGGCAGACGGCGAACCATTCTACCTGGAACTCGGCTATGGCGAGACACATCGCACCAGCGGTAAGGACCATCCAGTGGCACAACGGCGACGACTCGCCGGCGGGTGATCCAGAGAGCGTGACCGTGCCGGCTGTGTTACCCGATGTGGCCGAAGTTCGCGCCGACATGGCGGACTATGCGGTGGCCGTGAATCGGCTTGACACGTTCTACGGGCAGGTGCTCGACGCGCTTGACGAGGCCGGTCACGGCGGCAACACCATCGTCATCGTCACGACCGATCACGGCATTGCCTTCCCGCACATGAAGTGCAACCTCACCAGTCACGGCACCGGCGTCCTTCTCATCATCCGCGGCCCTGAGGGTTCGACTTTCCGCGGCGGGCAGGTCATCGACGGAATGGTCCAGCACCTCGATCTCTTCCCGACCCTCTGCGACGTGGCGGGGCTCGACAAGCCCGACTGGCTTCTTGGCGGCAGGTCACTGGTACCCGTAGTCGAAGAGGGCACTGCCGAGGCTTTACACCATGCCGTCTTCGCCGAGGTCACTTATCACGCGGCTTACGAACCCAAACGGAGTGTGCGGACGAAGCGTCACTTGTACATTCGCCACTTCGACGAGGAGATGACGACACCGGTCCTTCCAAACTGCGATCCATCACCTTCGCGAAACGTCTTGATTGACGGCGGCTGGGGGCAATCCGATGTGCCCCGAGAACAGCTTCTCGACCTAGTGAATGATCCGTCAGAAAGCAAGAACATAGTCGGCCTGCCAGAGATGAAACCGATACTAGAAGCACATCAAGCACTACTCGCTGCCTGGATGAAGGAGACAAGCGATCCACTCCTAAATGGGCCGGTACCGGTGCCGCCGGGGGGGAAGGTCAATGCACGGCGAGGGCTGCAGTCAACCGATGCGCCTGAAGTCTTCCCAGAAGGTGGGGCAGCGCCCTAGTCAATGGGCGAAGGCCGACGCTCGAACCCAATCATACTGGTTGCTGAAAGCTCGGCCAGTTGCTGCTGCATCGGCAGCAGGTCGCCGGTGCTGGCAAGTCATCGCCTTTAGTAGAGCGGCGGGCCAGCCGTCGCCCCATTGCACCGAGCGGCAAATCGATCATCGTCGGCCGGACGCCGAGCCACTCGATGACGTGCCAAGTGTTGTTCAAAGGTCACAATCGACAGGTCGTCCGGGATGCGACGGCCGCAGATTCGCGCGGCTCTCTCGAGCAGGTTAGTCACTCGGGATGCTCGTCGCCGGCGATTGCGTGCAGTGGCTGGATCAGGTGACGCTTGAAGACGCTGCTGAACGATGCCGCTGACGGCACCACAAACCACCCTTTGCCAATTCGTTGACCTCAGCTCCTATCGCGACCGCCCGCTCAACGGCGGCCGAACTGCCTTCGAGCTGACGGAGGGCCTCGTTTCCAGAGCGATCACGAGGGCGGGTGACCTGTTTGAAGTCAGGGTTGTCTTCTTCGATGAAGGTCATGACGGAGTCACGTCCCTGTGCTAGCCGGCGATGAGCGACGGGAGATCGGGTCGTTCATGCACGAGAACACCAGCTCCTGGCGAACCGGCTGCTTCGTCATCTCGGGCGACAAGTGGAACGACGGCGACACCGAGGTGTCGCGTCTACTGGTGGTCACAAGCATTGGTGACTTCGGACTCGTCGTGCAATGATCCGGGTGTTGCTTCTCGCGCGTCGCTCGCCAAACCACTCAACGTCGATTTGTTATGCTAGCGAGATTGCAAAAATACTAAGCGTGTAGAGAGATAGGGAATAGCGGAATGCACAGGAATATGTGATTGATTACGTTCTTTACAAAATGCCACATTCAATGAAGCGGTCTAATGGTTCTGGAGCCTCCGGGTATGCTTCAACCGACCACCGACCGCCCGAAGATCGCTCTCAGGTGCAAAATTTTCGGGATCCTCGCCCGTTTCGCAAGCGAATTGCTTCGAGGTGAACCCCCGGCTGTGGGCGAAATCATCTTATCTTCAGTTGTTTCTTGACAGATTTGACCTCGGAGCTACGGCGGGGGTGATGGAGGGCTGGTGGGCCTCTGCGGCCTTGACAAAGCATCTCGATCCGATAGTTTGGGCGAAGGAGAGCAGTCGCAGGATGTCGGGCGACGCCTTGACTCTGCGTGACCTGGATGGGCGTTATGGTGGGTCGCGGTGCGATCCTGACGCTGACCGTGTTCTACTCGTCAAGGAACTGCTGTGATGAAACAATTCGCTGCTCGTGCCTCCGCTCTTGCGGCGGCTTGTGTTGTTGTGGACGCGCTCGAACCTCGGAAGCTCCTGGCTGCCGATTTGTCGGCCGGCTACGAGTGGAACCCGGTTCGAATCGGCGCAGGTGGTCTAGTCACGGGCATCGAGGTTCATCCGCTCGACGGTGACGTCCGCTACGCGAGGACCGACGTCGGCAACACGTATCGCTGGGACGAGAGCGCCCGTGACGGCGCAGGCGAGTGGTTGCCGATGATCGTCGCGAGATCCGACGGCACCGGCATGCCGGCCAGCACCACGACCAGTCCGGCGTGGGGTGGCGTCGAAAGCATCGCGATCGATCCGTCGAACACGGACGTGGTCTACATGAGCTTGCCGTTGAAGCGGCCGAATCTGCAGGTGGCGGGTCCGATTGATGAGGGAGGCATCTACAAGAGCATCGACGGTGGCGTGAGCTTCTCTCGGTTGGAGCTGACGACTGAGATGCAGCCCAACAGCAGGTACTATCGCAACAGCGGCGAGCGGATGGCAGTCGATCCCAACACTCCTGACACGCTCTACTACGGCACACGCGAAGACGGCCTTCAGAAGAGCATTGACGGTGGAATGTCGTGGCAAACGATCACCGGCACGAACGGCCCGGCCGCAGATGCGAACGTGTTGAATGTCCATCTCTTTGGCACCGGAGTGTCAAGCGTTCTCTACGTCGTCGCACTTGCTGATGCGGATGATGGAGCCTTCTCGACGGGCAAGGTCTTGAGAAGCCTCGACGGCGGGGCAACCTGGGACAACCTTTCGCTGCTCGGCGGTCCCGCGACCCAGCCTTCAGAAGCAGCCCTCGGAGACGACGGAACGCTGTGGGTTTCTGAGTACGGGACTCGCAAAGTGCACCGCTTCCGGGACGATGCCTGGCTCAGCGCAGACGCGAAGACGCCCTCGAATGTCGAAGGTATTGCCGTCGATCCAACCGACGCGACGGGCAACACGGTCTTTGCCCTCGCGTCCAACGGTGGTCTCAGCCGCTCGACGGACGGCGGGGCGTCTTGGAGTCAGATCGCCTCTCGCACCAACTATGCCCCGAGCGACATCGGCTGGTTGCCCCAACCGGTTCAACCAGAGTGGCACGGGACGACGGGCATCGAGTTCGGCCCGGACGGCGTTCTCTACATGACCCAAGGCAATGAGGGCGTCCTCCAGTGGGACCCGGTCGCGTCGGCAAGCGTTGCGAACCCGCCGCAGTGGACGATCATCAGTCACGGCATCGAAGAGCTGGTGACCCATGACGTCAAGCTCCTGCCGGGCAGCGGCGACCGTGCGATCACGACGGTACACGATGCCACCGGCTTCGTTATCGATGATCCCGACACCTTCTCGGCAGAATGGATCGGCCAACATGCCTGGCCGGACAGTCAGGGCAATCTGAAGGATCAGCTCATCGTCAACGCGACCGGCATCGCCTATTCGCCTGACAATCCCGACTACGTCGTCATACAAAGCGGCGACCCGAACTACACGAGCACCGGCGGCAACTTCAGCAGCTACAGCACCGACGGCGGTGACTCCTGGAACTACTTCGGTGAGCGCGACAGGAAGTTCCAGGGCGGCTACCCGGCTTTGGGTCGCAGTGACGGCGGGACGTTCGCAGAGACGCCGATCGTCATCATGCCGCAGGGTTCGCTCCCGCCGCAGTACAGCCACGACGGCGGGCAGACCTGGACGGCCGCCAACGGCTTCCCGGTCTACACGCAGGCGGATGCGGACGCGGATCCGAACGACGACATCACCGACAAGCGGGTCGGGAATCTAAAGGGAATGAGCGCTTTCTGGGGACTGTCCCTGAAGCAGCACCCGCTCGTGGCCGACCCGCTTGTGAGTGACCGCTTCTATGCCCGTTTCACGTTCGGTGGCGTCTGGCGAAGCGACGACGCGGGCGTCAACTGGGAGCGGGTCGAACCCGACGGCCCGGTCTTGCCGTACGGCGCGTTCCACTCACAACTCCATGCCAGCCGGATGCGTGCTGACGGCGGGGATGGCACGGCACTGTCTCCCGATGGCAAGCAGGTCGGAAGCGACCTCTGGTTCGTCAGTGGTTGGGAGGGTACCTACGGCGCAGGTGAGTCGGCTTCCAACGGCCTTTGGACAAGCGTCGACGGTGCGGAAACCTGGACGAAACTTCCGAACGTCCAGTACGCCCACGCCTTAGACCTCGGCAAGGGAAGCGGTATCGCGGGAGACGCCGAGTACAGCGTCTACGTGTTCGGCCTCGTCGATGGCGAGACGGAGTGGGGCACCTTCCGCAGCGATGACCTGGGACAAACCTGGAACCGCATCAGCTTCTACCCAACCGGCATCTTCGATCAGGTGACGACGATCGGCGCGAGCTGGGACACGCACGGCCTGCTTTATGTCGGATTTGGCGGAAATAGCTTCGTCTACGGCCAGCCGACGGAAGTGGCCGGCAGCTTCCTCCAGGATGATGACGGCCTGCTTTCGATCGAGGCGGAGCATTACTCGAACAAGGTAGATCGGGCGGGCGACGCTTGGGAGGTCATCAACGACAGCAATGCCAGCAACGGCACTGCGGTCGCCGCTCTTGATAATGATGGCGACTTCTTCAATACCAACTTCGTAGGCAACAGCCCGGAACTGCAGTACGACGTCAAGTTCACCAAGTCAGGAACCCACTATGTCTGGGTGAGGGCCCGAGGTGCAACGCCGTCTGACGACTCGCTCCACATCGGCATCGACGGTCAAGCCGTTGACACCAGCGACCGAATCAGCCTACCGATCGGAAGCGGCTGGTCCTGGTCGCGAGCGACCATGGACGGCCCGGTTGCCACGCTGAATACATCGCTAGCGACGAGCCAACTCAACGTCTGGATGCGTGAAGACGGAGCGGAGCTCGACAAGATCGTGCTCACCACAGATCCCGGCTACCTTCCGTCGGGCACCGGACCGGCAGAGAGCCTTCGCACATCAGACGGAGTCATCGACGAGCCTCTCATCGCAGTATACGAAGCCGAAGAAGGAACCATCTCCAATGGTGCAGTACAGGGCATCTTCGTCGATTACTGGGGTACAGGGGCGTACGTGGAATGGGATGACGTGCATGGCGGTATCTCAGGTGGTCCGGCCACATTTGAGTTCCAGTATGCTAACGGCTCAAGCGCTTCCCGAACTTCAAAGCTCTATGTCAACGGCATCTTTGCCGAAAACGTCGACTTCGCCCCAACAGGCAGCTGGAGCGCGTACGCGATCGATGTCGTCAACGCGACGCTTCAAGCCGGCCTGAACACGGTCCGCCTTGTGGCAGATCCAAGCACCGGCCCGAACCTCGACTGGCTTCGCGTGACGCGGCCTGATGCGGCACCGCCTTCAGCGGGTTTCGTCACGAACCGCGTCATGGCGTCGCTGTTCTCGGACAAGGAGCTGGTCGACGACGAGCTGTCCATTGGTCGCCATCTGGCCTAGCGGACAGAGGCTCATGATGCCGGCCTCGCCGACCCAAGTCAGGTGCGGATGTGACTGACCGCTACTGAATTATTCAACGCGTGCTGAGCGGCTTCCGTCGCCCAGCCGCGTTTCGCATATGGATAGCACGTTCAGGTCCAGCCACATCTGGCCGTTGGGCTTCATGTCCCAGTTCGTTCGGTACAAGGCGGCATTGGCTACGGACTGTGGACCACGAACGACACCTCAGGTATTCAACTCAACATAATCATGATTATCGGGCGATAGGTCATGCACTTGAGCAAGTGAGCACTCAGTTGCCCTCTTAACGCTCATCGGCGTCAGCAGGCCGCGCTGCCGCACGGCAGCTGGAAATGACAGGTGGTCGTCTTCCCTATCGACTGCCACCGTGTGATCGCCCGGATCGTTCGCCCTCGGCGGCAGGGTCACTGGAAGCTCATGCATCTCGCTGCCAATTCAGGTTTGATCCTGCTACCCTTTGCCACTCCGTCTCCGAGGCTGGATCGAGCATGACGAGTCCGCTGTTCATCGTCGACGCCTTCACGGACCGCCCCTTCGGCGGGAATCCGGCGGCGGTGGTTCTTTTGGAACCGGGTGACGTCCTTGCCTCTCCAGATGCCGAGCAGATGCGGCTGGACGTGGCAGGCGAGATGAACTTGTCTGAAACAGCGTTCGTCACGCACGGCGACGACGCCGGTCGCGAGGCCAGCGAATCGGTACGCGGCCGGACGTTCGGGCTTCGCTGGTACACACCCACGCGTGAAGTCAATCTCTGCGGCCACGCGACGCTCGCCGCCGCCCATGCGCTCTACGACGCAGGCCTCGTCAGCCTGCACAAGCCGATCGAGTTTGAAACCCGCTCCGGCAGGCTGCGGGCGTCGCCGGACCAAGATTGGCGTGGCTTTTGGCTTGATCTGCCCGGCACCCCACCGCGAGAGGCCACGCCGCCCGACGGCCTGCTCAAAGCCATCGGCATCGACGGCGTCGGCTTCATCGGACGCAGCACGCCGCCTGACGGCATCGACGACGGCAGCGACAACGATTACTTCGATTGGTTCATCGAGGTGGGCTCCGAGGCCGCCGTTGCTGCAGCGTCGCCCGATTTTGAGAAACTCGAGCAGATTTGCCGGGCCGACCCGATGGCCCGTGGCGTCATCGTCTCAGCTCGCGGTGACCAAGCCGACGTAGTCAGCCGATGCTTCTACCCGGCGTATGGCATCAACGAGGACCCCGTCACCGGCAGTGCCCACTGCACCATCGGCCCCTACTATGCCCGTCAACTCGGCAAGCAGGACGGCGACACGTTGCACTGCCGACAGATCAGCAACCGAGTCGGCGAAGTACGCGTGGCCGTCCGTGGAAAGCGCGTCCACCTCGGCGGCCGGGCGGTGACCGTTGTCCGCGGCAAGCTGGCTTTGCCTTGATCTACCAGAGCAGCGTCGACGCCTGAAAGACCGGCCCGTGGGTGCAGGCCAACCGGTAGCTCCAGCCGGTGTCAGATTCGTCCTTCTGCCGAATGACGCAGGATTGACACGTCCCCATGCCGCAGGCCATCGCCCGTTCGACGGCCACCTGACACGTCAGCCCACGCTCCGCCGCGACCATCGCGACCGCCTTCATCATCGGCTCGGGCCCGCACGTGTAGATCGTGGGCCGAAGGCTGCCGACCTCCCACGAGTCGTCGAACCAGGCGTCGAGATACTTGGCCAGGGGCTCTGTGATGCGTCCGTGCCAGCCGTAGGAGCCGTCGTCGGTACTGATGATCGTCGCGAATCCGTGGTGCGCGAACTCGTGGACGTTGTACAGGCCTTCAATGCTCTTGGCCGATCGACCGGCGGGCGGCTCTGGTGCGTCTTCTGTCAGCGTGAGGCTGAGCAAGTCTCGCGACGTCGCGCCGGCGAAGGCGACGGCTTTTACACGTTTCTCGTCAGCCCCTGCATCGTTCTGCTCTGCCAAAGCCTGGGCGAGATAGACCATCGGCGGGATTCCGACACCGCCGCCGACGAGCAACGCGATGCCGCTCGGTTTCGGCAGCGTGAAGCCGACGCCCAGCGGCCCGATGACGTCGACCGCGTCGCCCTCCCTGAGCGTCGAAAGCCAGTGCGTGCCGGGTCCGATGTCGCGATTGATCAAATCGACTTCGTCGCCCCGCCGGCCCGCGATGCTGAACGGCCGGCGAAGGATCGGCGTGGGCATCTCGAGATCCCTGTGCCCCGACGACAAGAGCGTCGCCGGTTCCCATTCGTGCACGATCTCGTCGCTCTGACCGATCGGGGCATCATCGACGTCCCGGCACTTCACCTGCAGAAACTGCCCCGGCACACTGGCGGGCATGGCCGGAACCCGCAGCGTCAGACGATTGTGCTCCCGGCACATTGGCTGATTCGCCATCACCGTCGCAAGGTACCTGCCACGCCGTTTGGCCGATTCGTCAGGCATGTTCGAGCCTAGCTGACGCCGATGTCCTCGTTCCACAGCTTCGGATTCGCCCGGATGAAGTCGGTCATCATCTGAATGCACTCGGCATCATCCAGGTCGACGACGTCGATGCCGTGACTCCGCAAGAAGTCGGGCGACGTCCCGCCTTTGCCCTCGCCGCCCGGGAAGGTGCGGCTCTCGCCGACGACCACCTTCGGGACGCCAAACTGCACGGCCGCGCCGCTGCAGAGGAAGCACGGCATGAGTGTCGAGTAGAGGATCGTGTCGCCGTAGGTTGTCTGCCGGCCGGCGTTGTTGAGGCAGTCGATTTCCGCATGGATCATCGGCCCTCCGCCTTGGACGCGGCGATTGTGACCCCGGCCGATGATCTGGTTGGCGCGGACCAGAACGCTCCCGATCGGCAGGCCGCCCTCGGCCAGGCCCTGCTTCGCCTCGTCGATGGCGGCCTTCAGAAATGGATCATTCACGCCGACACCCTACATTGGTCGGATGAAGGACGTTCATCAGGAGGTCGTGCCCGTGCTCGACTTCGGCAGCCAGTACGCCCAGCTGCTGTGCCGACGCGTACGCGAGGCCGGCGTCTACAGCGAGCTTCTGAAGCCGGACGCGTCGCCGCAGGACATCGAGTCGCTCGGCGACGTCAAGGGCATCATCCTCAGCGGCGGGCCGTCGAGCGTGTACGCCGAGAACGCGCCGAAGCCGCATGCCGAGCTGCTCGAGTGGGCCCAGGAACGGGACGTGCCGGTGCTTGGCATCTGTTACGGCATGCAGGTCGCCTGCGAGCAACTCGGGGCAGACGTCAAGGCGGCGGAGGCCCGGGAGTACGGGCGGACGCGGCTCGATGTCGTCGACGACGGTGGCCTGTTGCAGGCGCTGCCGAGGGAGACGCACGTCTGGATGAGTCACGGCGACCAGATCATGAGCCTTCCGCCTGACTTCGTACCGCTCGCCAAGACGCCGACCTGCCCGTTCGCCGCGACCCGGCACAAGACGGCGCGGCTTCTGGGGCCTGCAGTTTCACCCGGAGGTCACGCACACGCCACGCGGCGAGACGATCTTCGCCAACTTCCTCGACGGCATCTGCGGCTGCAGCGGCACGTGGCGGATGGGCGACTTCGTCGACCAGACCGTCGCCAAGGTCCGCGAGCAGGTCGGCGACGCCAACGTCATCTGCGGCCTGTCGGGTGGCGTCGATTCGAGCGTGACCGCCGCCCTGCTGCACAAGGCGATCGGCGACCAGCTCAAGTGCATCTTCGTCGACAACGGCCTGTTGCGCAAAGGAGAGCGGCAGCTCGTCGAAAAGACCTTCGGCGACCACTTCAAGATCGACCTGCGGACCGCCGACGCGACCGACCAGTTCCTGACGCCGTTGCAAGGCGTGACCGATCCGCAGGAGAAGCGCAAGATCATCGGCCGAGAGTTCATCGAGGCGTTCAAACGCGAGGCGGCGACCATTCCGGATGCGAAGTTCCTCGCCCAGGGAACGCTCTACCCGGACGTCATCGAAAGCGGCCACGGCCACAGCGGGCACGCGGCGAACATCAAGCTGCACCACAACGTCGGCGGCCTGCCGGCGGAACTCGGCTTCGACCTCGTCGAGCCGTTGCGGGAGCTGTTCAAGGACGAAGTCCGCGCCGCCGGCGAGGTGCTGGGCCTGCCGGAACGGCTCGTCTGGCGACACCCGTTTCCGGGTCCCGGCCTGGCCGTTCGGGTCATCGGCGACATCACGCCCGAGCGTCTGACGGTGCTGCGCGAGGCGGACGAGATCGTGCTCGACGAGCTGGTCTCGGCCGACCTCTACCGCAAGACGGCCCAGGTGTTTCGCGGTGCTGCTGCCCGTCGGCACGGTCGGCGTGATGGGGGACGGCCGCAGTTACGATCACGTCATCGCCGTCCGGGCCGTCGAAAGTCGCGACTTCATGACCGCCGACTGGGCCCGGCTGCCGTACGAGGTGTTGGCTCGAATGAGCACGCGCATCATCAACGAAGTTCGCGGCGTCGGCCGCGTCGTGTACGACATCAGCTCCAAGCCGCCTGCGACGATCGAGTGGGAGTAGACCACCCGCCGACGCTTGATTCGCTTCCGCCTGAACAGCAACAGAAGCTGTCGCGTTACCTTGATCTGTTGATCGAGGCGAACACGCAGTTCAATCTGACCCGGATAGTTGATCGTGAGGATGCCGAGGTGTTTCATCTCGGCGATGCCCTCGCCCTGCTGCCGCATCTGCCGACGGCAGGTGCGGGTCGGTTCGACTTGTGCGACGTCGGCTCTGGTGGAGGCGTTCCTGGAATCATCCTGGCCGTCGTCAGGCCTCATGCGCGGGTGACGCTGGTCGAGTCGACGGGCAAGAAGGCGGACTTCCTGCAGGCGGTTGTGGACGATCTGGAGCTGGAGAATGCCGAGGTGTTCAACGGCCGGGCCGAGCGGATGCCGCGACACGGGCAGTACGACATCGTCGTCACCCGCGCCGCCGGACCGATGGCCAAGCTGTTGCCGTGGTGCCGACCGCTGGTCCGCCGGGGCGGCTACCTGCTGGCGATGAAGGGCCCGAAGCTTCGCGACGAGCTTCACGAGGCGACGCCCTTCATCCGCGAGCAGCGGGCGACGTTGAGCACGCACCCTTACGAGCTCGGCGGCCAGACCGGTGCGCGTCATTGCGAAGGTTCGCTGGTCGCTGTAGCGGTCAGACGCAGGCAACAGCGACCATCTCGACCCGTCATCCGGAGCGAAGCAGAGCCAAGTCGAAGGACCCCGCCTGCGAACACACTGTTCGGGCGGGGTCCTGCGGCTCTCAAGACTCGCTCAGGATGACCGAGGAGCCATCGCCCCCAGCTCGCTTCAGGAGTCGACGCTCAGTGTCGTGACCCAGTGGTTGTCGCGTGCGACGCCGTAGCCGCCACCGATGCCGTGCAAATCGTCGCCGACGAGGAAGGCCTGCGTTCCGAAACGTCGTTGCGGCAGGTTCGACAGGAGCGACCATTCGTCGGTTTCGGTGTCGTACACGTAGACGGTGTCGGTCGGCGAGGTGTCCCACGTCGTACCGGGGCCGTTGCCGGCGACGGCGATGAGGTACCGCTCACGCCAGACGACGGTCGAGTTGTCGATGTGGCCCCGGCCTTCCGGCATCGCGGTGAGCTCCGTCCACTCGCCGGTCTGCGGGTCGTACGACCACATGTCCGCTCGTGCCCCGGTCCACTGGTCGTCGTTGATCTGACCGCCGAAGAGGTAGATCTTGCCGCCAATGACCTCGGCTGCGACATGGTCGCGTGCGATGGGGGTCGGCGTCTCTTCACGCCATCCCGCCTCAGGATTGTCGAGGTCCAGGCTGACGTGACGGTCGATGTCGCGGATAAACGGCCCGCCGTGCTGACGCTCCATTCCCGATAGCAGGTGCACGCGCGACCCGATCTTCACGACTCCGTGCCCACTGACCTTGTACGGCAAGGCGACGAAATCACTGAAGGTGTCGGTGGCAATGTCGTAAACCCAGCTGTCGTCGCTGATGTTCGTCCCGCGCTGCCCGATCGTGCCGTCGATGCCGCCGAACATGTATATTTTGCCGTTGTGCTCGACGGCGTCGCTGTGCGAGATGCTTTCGGGCAGGTCGCTGACGCGTCGCCAATTCTGGGTCGCGTGGTCGAACGCGTAGCCGTCACGGGCGATCTGCCAGGTGCCGTCGTAGTAGCCGCCCCACACGAAGGTCTGGCCTTGGGCAGCGACGGTCACGGCTTCCATCGTTGACCGGGGATAGTTGCCGACGCTCCTCCAGCCCGTGTCGGAGACGACGCCTGGAGCGACCGGCCCCGAGCCGTTGTCGCCACCCGTTGCGGCATGGCTCAACGTGAAGCTATCGAAGTCGGCGACATCCCCGCCGCCTGCCCGTGCGAAGGTGACCCGGATCACGTTCGGGCCCGGCTCGAGATGCACCCTGCCGACGGAGACGTCGCCGTAGCGGCCCCAGCCGTTGTTCGCGACGATGCCTTCTCCGGCATCGTCGCCGTTGATCGAGAAGAGCAGCCGGGCGTTGCCGAAGCTCGTCGCCGCCACGGCCGAAAGCGTGTAGTCGCCATGGAGGGCGATGTTGACGGTGTACTCCAACCATTCGCCGTCCGCTGCCCAGCCGACAACGCTGCGCCCGCCACCCGTGCGCACATCAACACCATCGCCGCGGGTCTCGTCACCACCGAAGTTTCGCGATGAGTTCTCGTGGAAGGCGACGCCTTGGCCACCTTCGTCGTACCACTCCGCCTCGATCAGTCCGGGACCGGCGGGCGAGAGTTGGTAAGGCGACTGCGACGCTGTCGGCGGTTGCGGCGTGACGGGAGGCTGCGGTGTGACGGGCGGCTGGCCGACGCGGGTCACGGTGAACTTGTCAAAGTCCGCAACATCGCCGCTGCCCGTCTTCTCGAAGGTGACGCGGATGACATGCGTGCCTGCCGACAGATCAACGGTCCCGACGTCGATGTCGCTGTAGTTGCCCCAGCCGAGGCGAGGCACAGCCCCGTTGCCGATGTCGTTGCCGTCGACGGTGAAGCGAAGGGAGGCCTCGCTCATGCCAGTCGCCGCGGTAGCCCGCACCTCGTGCATCCCGGCCTCGGTCACTTCGATCGTGTACTCGAGCCATTCGCCCTTCGCGGCCCAGCCGACGTTGGTCCGGCCGTCGCGGGTGCTGACATCGACGCCTTCCCCGCGACCGTTTCGGCCGCCGTGGTCTTCGACGGTCGACTCGTGATACGCGACACCCTGGCCACCCTCGTCATACCACTCTGCCTCGATGATGCCAGGTGCGGCGGGCGACTGTGTGTACGGAGCTTGACCTGAGGGCGGCGTGGTGGGCGTTGTGGGGGTGGAGGTGCTTCCGACGCGGTGAAGGCGGAAGCTGTCGAAGTCGCCGACATCGCTGCCCGGGGTGCCGTTAAACGTCGCACGCACCACGTGCTGGCCGGCGGGCAAGGAGACGGTTCCTGCCGAGGACTCGCTGAAGGAGCCCCAGCCTTGCTGCCGCATCTCTGCGGTGCCGACGCGTTGGCCGTTGACGGCGAATTCGATGCCCGTGCCGCGGTAGCCGGTGGCCGAGGTTGCGAGGATCTCGAACTCGCCGGGCGTGTCGATTTGGACCGTGTACTCCAGCCACTCGCCGTGTCGGGTCCAGCCGACGCGTTCTCTGCCGGCGGAGAATCCGACGTCAACGCCGTCACCCCGGGTGGCGGAGCCGCCGAAGTTCGTGGCATCCGACTCGTGGTGAGCCACGCCTTCACCGCCAAGGTCGTAATGCTCCGCCTCGATGGTGGCGTCGGAGCCATGCGGCTGACCCGAGAACGGCGTCTGGCTCAGCATGCGGCGATGCTCGAGCGCATCGAACACTGCGCGGGCCGCGGAGGCGACTCGTTTGTCGGGGAAATGTGAGACCGTCGGATTCGAAGCTGGTTGCGTCAACAAGATGCCGCAGAATGAACGATGACGGTTGCAAGGCAACGTCGATCTCTTGTTTCGCAACGTCACATAAGACCGAGTCCGTCGGCTGGAGGCTGGTAGCTTGACCCGGATCGGCCTCGCTGTTACGGGTGGTACATGGATGCCGCGAATCTGCTGACGCACAAGATTGTCGCCGAAGCCATCACCTTCGACGACGTGCTCCTCCTGCCGGCCCGGAGCGATTTCGCTCCGCCCGATGCTGATGTCCGCACGCGACTGTCCCGCGGCATCTCACTCAACATCCCGCTGGTTTCCGCTCCGATGGACACGGTCACCGAAAGCGGCCTGGCCATCGCGCTGGCACAGGAAGGTGGCCTTGGCTTCATCCACAAGAACCTGACGCCGGCCGAGCAGGCGCGAGAGGTTGAGAAGGTCAAGCGTTCTGAGAACGGCGTCATTCTCGATCCGGTGACGCTTCCGCCCTCGGCCAGCCTTGCCGAGGCCAGACAGGTGATGCGCGACTTCAACGTCAGCGGGATTCCCATTGTCGACGGCCCGCCGCGGGTGCCTGATCCCGAAGAGCCGGACCGTGCAGGTCACGACGGCGAGCCGCGGAAGCTCCTGGGAATCCTGACGCGTCGGGACCTGAAGTGGCAGCACGACGACGACCGCCTCGTCGGCGACGTCATGACAAAGACGAATCTCGTCACCGCCGCGCCAGATACCAGCCTTGCAGAGGCCGAGCGCAGTGCTCCACCAGGCGAAGGTGGAGAAACTCCTGCTCGTTGACCCTGAAGGCCGACTCTCCGGCCTCATCACGATGCGCGACGTGGACAAACTCCACCAGTCGCCGCACGCCTGCAAAGACGCCCGCGGTCGCCTTCGTGTCGGGGCTGCGGTCGGCGTTGGGCAACTGGAGCGGGTCGACCTGCTTGTGGAGGCGGGGGTTGATGTCATCTGCGTCGACACCGCTCACGGCCACAGTGAGAACGTCCTGTCGACCGTTCGGTCGGTCAAAGCCAAGCACGACATCCAGGTCGTCGCCGGCAACGTCGCCACGGCGGCGGGAGCACGTGACCTCATCGAGGCCGGTGCCGACGCGGTCAAAGTCGGCATCGGGCCGGGATCTATTTGTACGACCCGCGTCGTCACGGGTGTCGGCGTCCCGCAGATCTCGGCCATCATGAATGCGGTGTCCGTCGCGCAAGAGGCGGACGTGCCGGTCATTGCCGACGGCGGCATTCGGATGTCCGGCGACATCACGAAGGCATTGGCCGCGGGGGCGTCGTGCTGCATGCTCGGCAGCCTCTTCGCCGGCCTCGACGAGTCGCCCGGAGAGCTGATCATCCACGCCGGCCGGCGGTACAAGACCTACCGGGGCATGGGCAGCCTGGGGGCCATGGTCAAAGGATCCGCAGACCGCTACGGCCAGCGGGCGTCATCGCCAGGCGGAAAGCTGGTTCCAGAAGGGGTCGAGGGTCGCATTCCGTATCGAGGCCCGTTGCGTGACTTCGTGTACCAATTGGTTGGCGGTGTCCGCGCCGGAATGGGCTACTGCGGCACGCCGACGGTCGACGCGTTGCGAAGCGACGCACGCTTTTGCCGCATTAGTGCAGCCGGAATGGTGGAAAGCCACCCGCACGACCTGCAGATCACACAGGAGTCGCCCAACTACACGATCGAGACGACAGGCCGGCACTGATTCCCGCTAGCGGATGTATCCACCTGGAACATAAAGCAGGCAAAGAAAGCGGCCCGCACCTTTGCAGGTGCGGGCCGCCGGTTTGAGTCGAACGGCTCAGGGAGCCGTCGGCTGCCGTTGGCTAGAGCTCTTCCGAAGAGAAGAGCGAAGCCGCCGGAGCTGCGACCGATTGGCCGAAGTTGGCACGCAGGATGCCGAAGTCGGCAAGGTTCACGAGGCCGTCGAGGTTGAAGTCGGCCCGCGACAGCAATCCACCGGCTTGACCGAAGTTCGAGCGAAGGACGCCGAAGTCGGCAAGGTTGACGCTGCGGCTTCCATTGGCATCGCCGGCGAGGAAGTAGCCCTCAACGACGGGCGAAGGCTCGAGGGCTACGCCGCTGTCGCTGGTGACACCAGCAAGGTCAAGCGAGAACTCGTAGTTGCCGTTGGTCAGCGTGCCGTTCTGGACCAGCGGAACCAGCGAGAACGTGGCGGTGTTGGTGCCCGCGTTGTAGGACACGTGACCGGCCCGCTCGGGATCACCGACATGGTCGTCGTGTTGAAGACGACGAGGTCAGACCCGGTAAGGCTTGCCGACACGTCCTGATCGAAGGTGAAGGAAACCGTCAAAGCGTCGAGCGAGATAGCCGTGGCCTCGACAACTGGTGGAGCGACAGCACGCTCGACGCACCGATGTCGACGTCTTCACCGAAGACGCGGTCGAACGGAGCACCACGCTGGTCGAAGACAAGGGCAACGTCATCGGCGGTGCCGATTTCGTTATCCGGGCCCGGATCGACAGCGTTGTCAATGAAGCCGTTGTCGATCGCATTGCTACCGGCAAGCGGGAGGTGGCCGCGGGTCGGGCCGCCGTTGAACGAGAGCGGGGCCAACGCCGGGGAGTCGGTGGCGAAGCCGGCCGGCGTTGCCGGGGTTGCAGGGTCGCCATCGAAGTCAAAGACGATGTCCGTGCCGAGGATGGTGTTGCTCGCCGTTTCGCCGACACCGAAGGTCGAGCCGCCGGCCAGAGCACCGGTCGTGCCGAAGTTGGAGGGCACGACCACCAGAGGCGTGGAGGGGTTGTCGTCATCGTCATCGAGGCCGGTGTTGCCTGCCAGGAACGAGTTGACGATCTCGAAACTGCTGACGTTGTCAAAGGTCGCGCTACCAGGCTGAACCACGACGGCCGAGTCGATCGAGTCGTTGAAGACGATCGTCGACTGCGTGATCGTTGCGGTGAACGCACCCGCAGCCGTGCCGCCCTGAGGCGTGATGGCCGAGTAGCTGAGGGCCGACCGGTTGTCCGACGTGTTTCCGGAGAACGTGCTCTGAGCGATCGACACGTCGAAGGCCGTCGGACCGAAGGTGCCGTCCGGCGGAGCGGCCTGGAAGTTGATTGCACCACCAAAGCCACGGCGTCCGTCGAAGTTTTCCGGATCGGCCGGATCGACCGTGTTGACGGCGCTGTTCTCACTGAACTCGCTGTCCAAGATGGCGACTTCGACCTCGCCGAAGAACGCACCGCCACCTGTGCCACCGTCACCGACGGCACCCGTCGTGACATTGCCGACGAACCGGCTGCCGACGATGTTGATCGTGCCGTCAAACGCGGTCAGGCCGCCACCGATGCCACCAGTGGAGTTGTTGAGGAAGCTGCTGTCGGTGATCGTGCCGGTCGGGCCCGCAAAGAGATTCTGCGGGTCGCCGGACGTGTCACGCATCCGCTCGGCGGGGGTGAGTGCCAGCTCAGAGGTGTGAAGCTCGTTGTTGACTTCAAGACCGTTCTGAACGCTCACCGAGGGGCCGGTGACGCCACGACCCGGAGTCGAAGCGGAGATGGCTGCCGGAACCGGGGCGACCAGGTACAGGCCGCCGCCCTGACCGACCGTCTCAGCCGACGGGATCGTCGAGTTCGTGTCGAACGTGACGTTGGTGATGTTGTGAATGCCGTCCTGGAGGATGGCACCACCGCCGAGCTGAGCGGTGTTGTTCGAGATCGTGGCGTTGCTCAGGTTCACGTCACCGAAGACGCGGATAGCACCACCGAGGCCGAAGCTCAGATCGGTGTCTTGAGCCTGGTTGTTGTCGAAGAGGCCGCCGTCGATCGTCACGACGTCCAGTGAATCGGAGAACAGGAAGCCGCCGCTGAGTGCGCGTCGGGGTCGAAGCCGATGTTGCCGGTCGCCGTGACGTTGTTGAGGGTCAGGCTGCCGAGGTTGATGATCGCGCCGCCGTCGCCGGCCTCATTGTTGGTGAAGCTCGTGCCGTTGGCAACGACGGTGGCACCACTCTCAATGAAGAGCGAGCCACCCGAGCCGCGGGTCGGGGCCGCCGGATCGCGTTGTTGATAAGATGTTGCCGTTCGTCAGCTCAAGGCCGTTGAGCGTCAGCGTCGAGACCGGATCGCCAAGGTCGTCAGGGTCACCAACGACGCCGAAGTGACGACCGTTGTCGTTGGCATCGACGGTGACACCGGCAGCCGAGTCCGTGATGGTCACGTTGCTGCCGCCACCGACGATGATCTGGCCTTCGGAAAGGACGATCGTCTGCGGCGTCGCGAAGACCGTGCTGTCAAAGACGACGGTGTCTGCGCCAGGAGCTCGCTTCAGCGGCGATAGACGGCTTCGCGAAGCGTGGTCAAGCCATCGCCTGGGTCGACGACATCTGAGATGGTGTCGACGGTGAACGTCGCCAGTAGGCGACGGGTTTCGAGGTTTTCGATCAAGTTCGGACGATTAGCCGGCGTGCGGCGGGATTGGGACGTTGACGCATCGATTCGCCCTTCGGAACTGGGTCCGGATATTGGAAGTAGACAACATGTAATGGTGCATCGAGCTGGACGCCACCGCGACGACCCGCAACCGTGCGACCACCCGCTATGACATCAGGCAACGTGGCACGCGGCTGTTGCCGTCGATGCGCACCATCGCCAGGCCCCGCACGTGCGGAGGCCTCATAATCTTCGTAACGATAATCGTTCGGACGCAGATCGCCAACGGAAAACTATCGGGCCAGCTACAACCATCGCGACAACCGCCCTTACGAGCCCTCAACATCGTTGCGGCCCACAGAACCTGTCTCAGCCCCCCAGATTTCCGCGGCCGCGTTGCTACTGGTCCGCCTGCAGGCCCAGCTCTTTCACCTTCTTGTTCAGCGTATTCCGGTTGATCCCGAGATAATCCGCCGCCCGGGTCTTCACGCCCCCGCACTTCGACAGTGCACGCTCGATGAGTGCTCCTTCGACTGCGTCGATGGCCAGCCCGTCGTTTCCCCCTCCGACGCCTCCGCTCCCGTCTTCACCGCCACCTCGGCCAATCGGCGTGAGAGCTGGCTCACCGTCGCCTCAGAGGCACCACCGGCGGCATTTCGGCCCTGCTGGGCGAACATCCGCACGCTCAGCGGAAGCAG
>CAVUDF010000002.1:0-423279 GCA_963740195.1 uncultured Planctomycetota bacterium
ATGCCCTGTACTCGGCTCAGTTCGTGTTAAGATGCGCTCCGCCCCCTCGATCACCACCGACTGCCCAGGCTGCAGCGGACCGGCCGGCGGTGAGGCGAGCACGGCACGGTCGCCTCGCTTGTACGCCACCTCGACCGGCTGCGGAATCCCCATCACGGGCCCGCTCGGGTCGGGCTGCAAAGCGAGGTAGATGAAGGCCCCGTTCTGATTCTGCCGAATCGCGTCGGCCGGAACGATGAGCCGATCTTCAACGCCTCCCGAAGGAAGCTGTGCACTGACACTCATGCCGGGCGTTGGCGCCACCCCGTCGGGCGCCACGACATCGACGATGACGAGGTATCGGCGCGACCGCGGGTCGACGTCGCCGACAATTCGAACGTCTTGCACTTCCAGTGCCTTGCCGCTGGCGTCGAGCCGGACGACCAAGCCCTCCGCCTTGATCATTGTGGGGTCGAGCGATTCGGGCGCGTCGAGCACCGCTTCAAAGGTTCCGTTGCTGACGATCGTGGCAATCGCGTCGCCGGCCTGCAGGTACTCGCCAAGCTCGGTGCTACGGCTCATCACCTGGCCGTCGAACGGCGCGACGATCGTCAGGTCTTGCAGGCGAACGCCAAACCCTTCGAGCCGAGTCTTGACGGCATCGACCTGCTTCTTCGACGCTTCGACGCGCGCTTCGCCGACGGCGACATCGGTGCGAGCGTTGCGAAGATCGAGCGCGCTGACGGCACCTTCGGCCCGTTTGGCTGCACGCTCGCGTGACTCGAGGTTGGCTTTGGTCGTGGCCAGTTCCGCTTGGCGCTCGGCGACGATGGCCTCGGCGGCGGCGACGTCGGCTTCGGCCGCGGCGACTTCTTCGTTGAGGCGGCGGTCGTCGAGACGAACGAGCACGTCGCCGACGCTGACCTGCTGAGCCTCGTCAAACTCGACGGCCACGACTCGGCCCGGCTCCACGCAGGCGACTTCACTTCGCTGCTTGGCCCGCACGCTGCCGGTCACCCGACGCGTGTCTCCCACCGATTCCATCGTGATCGCAGCGGTGCGAACCTTGGCGGGCGGTGGTCCGCCCTCAGGTGGACCGCCGCCCGCGGATCGGTCGGCATCATCACCGCCGCAACCGGCGACGAGCAGGACGGCCGCAAGAGCGGCGGTCGCAACGACGAGTCGGCGAGGCGGCTGCACCTGCGACGCTACGCGCCGTTCACAAACAGTCGTTTAACAAACTTCGATGAGGGCCGAAATTGGGCTGCGGCATCACGGCGCAGCAGGCTATCGGACGTGAGTGAGTCCGTCATCTGTGAAGCTGGGGAATTGGCGTGGGCGGGGCTGAATACGACGTTGCTCCTGTCGCTCGGCCTCCCGCCGGTCGGCCACGCCAGGGCACCAGAACGCGTCGCCCTTTTCCCAACGACGCCCCGCACGAAAGAACGCCCATGCCGTCGCACCCGAGCCGCCGCCCCTGTCTTCTCGCCGCCGCCGTCGCCCTAGCTGTGGCCGGCATCACGACGCCCACCCTCGCCCAGCCAGTCCCTGCGACTCAGCCGGCCGACCCCTTCGCCGACAACGCGCCGATGCCCGTCGTCGCCGACGAGCCGGACGATGACAACACCGGCGTCAGCTACGACGCCGCCTCCGACACCCTCGACATTCGCGTCAGCAACGCCGACCTCGTCGACGTGCTTCGCATGCTCGCCGAGCAGAGCGAGCGCAACTTGATCGCCAGCAAGAACGTCGCCGGCGTCGTGTCGGCCAACCTCTATGACGTCACGCTGAGCGAGGCACTCGATGCCATGCTCAAGACCAACGGCCTCGCCGCCCGCGAGGAGGGTCGCTTCGTCTACGTCTACACCCAAGAAGAGCTCGCCGAGCTTGAAGAGGCCAACCGCCGGGTCGAGACCAAGGCGTTCCGGCTCTACCACACGCCGCCCGGTATGGCGGCACGCATGATCGCCCCGGCCCTGTCGGATGCGGCGATCATCAGCGTCAGCGACGAAGCGGACGCGGGCGTTGCCTCCAACGCCGCCGATGCCGGCGGCTACGCCTACTCCGCCGGTGACGTCATCGTCATCAGTGACTTCGCAGAAAACCTGGCCGAGGTCGAACGCCTGCTCGACGAGGTCGACAAGCGACCGCAACAGGTGCTCGTCGAAGCGACGATCCTGGCGGCGACGCTGACCGAGGACAACCAACTCGGCGTTGACTTCAACCTGGTCGGCGGTGTCGATTTCAATGCAGTCAACTTCCTGCCGGGCGGTCAGATCTTCTCCGGAGCGACCGACTCCTCGGCACCGCTGGGCGGCGACGACGTCGTCGCAGGCGGTACCGGCAACAACTTCTCCGGCCCGACCAACGGCGGGCTCAAAGTCGGCTTCGTCTCGGGCGACGTCAGCCTCTTCCTCTCGGCGCTCGAAGGCGTCACCGACTCCACCGTGCTGGCGAACCCGAAGGTGTTGGCCGTGAACAAGCAAAAGGGCGAGGTCCTCGTCGGCCGGCAAGACGGCTACCTGACGACGACGCTCACCGAAACCAGTGCCACGCAGGACGTGCAGTTCCTCGAGACCGGCACCAAGCTCGTGTTCCGCCCGTACATCAGCCGCGACGGCTACGTCCGGCTGGAGATCGCGCCCCGAAGATTCCTCGGGCGGCGTCGACGAGCGGGGCTTGCCGAGCAAGGTGACCACGCAAGTCACGAGCAACGTCATGGTCAAAGACGGCCGAACGATCGTCATCGGCGGGTTGTTCCGCGAGAGCAGCATCGTCGCCAAAGCACACGTGCCGATCCTGGGCAACATCCCGATCGTCGGTCGGTTCTTCGGTCGGCAGGCGGATGCGACGGTTCGCGAAGAGATCATCATTCTGCTGACGCCGCACGTCATCAAAGACGACGACAAGTACGCCGAGCTCGGCGAGGCCGAGAAGCTGCGGGCCGAGCGTCTGCGTGTCGGCACGCGTCGTGGCATGATGGCCTGGGGTCGTGAGCGTCAAGCCCAAGCCAACTATCGCCGGGCCGTCGAAGCCTTGGCCCAGGACAAGCCGAATCGCCGGTCCGCCCGGTTCCACCTGAACGCGGCCCTGCAGCTCAACCCGTCGTTCCTGGAGGCTCTCGAGCTTCGCGAGGAACTCGTCGGCCGAGCCTTTGTCGAAGCAGACGGCAGTGGCATCCGCGGCTTCGTCGAGCGGTCGATCGAGCAAGACATGTCCGACGCTGGCATGTCCATGCCCGCACCGACGACGCGGGCCGCTCCCGTCACGGAAGCCAACTAGCCACCTGCTGCCGAGAGGGAGCCACTCCGGTGGCTCCGTTTCTCTGCACAACCACTTCTTACTCAACACGCCTCAGAACCCACGCCTCATGAAGTCCGCACTCCTCCCAGCCGTAGCCCTCGTCGCCGCCACCCTTGTCGGCGGTTGTGCGAACCGGGCCACCAATCAAGAGCAGGCGGAGATGCGGTGGCAAGACGCCCGCGCCCGCGTGATGGTCGAACTGGCCAGCGACCAGTTCGAACAGGGCTCGATCGACGACGCCCGCGCCTTGATCGACCGCGCCCGCGACGCCAGCCCAAGACTGGCCGAGGTGCACGTGCTGGCGGCGCGTTGCGATCTCGAAGAAGACAACCTCCGCGCCGCCGCGGACGCGTTGGAGTTGGCCAGGTCGCTACCGGCCGACCCGACGGTCTAGCGGAGGCGGCCCATCTTCAGGGCGTCATCGCCGAGCGCTGGCGTGAGCCGGACAAGGCGGTCGCACACCACCGCGAGGCGGTGACGCTCGACCCGAGAGAGCCGGCGTATCTGGTAGCCCTGGCCGAGACGCTCGTCGCCGCCGGTGACGTGGACGAAGCGGCCAAGGTGCTCGAAGCACATCTGCCGCACAGTCAAGGCGAAGCGTCGATCTTCGACGCGCTCGGCCAGGTCTACATCAGCGCCGGCCGGACGGCAGACGCGGCGACGATGTTCCGCCGAGCCGCGATCTACGCACCGCAAGACGACGACCTCGCCGCCCGTGCGGCCTTCGCGGCGTTGGAAGCCGGAGACCCAGCCGGCGCGGTCACGACACTGCGACCGCCTCGCCGACGAGCCGACGTTCCGCGACCGTCCGTCGACCCATGTTGCACTTGGCGAAGCTCTGCTGGCCGACAGCAACCCGCGAGAGGCGCTCCGCGCCTTCCAGGTGGCGACGCGGCTGGATCGCTCGTCGCGATCGGCGTGGCTTGGCGTTGCGAAGGCTGCGCTCGATCGTCATGACGCCGCGGTGGCGGACTCCGCACTGCAACGGCTGCCGGCGGACGACGTTGATGCCGACCTGCTTCGTGGTCTCGTCCGTTACCGTCAGGGCCGCTTCGTCGAGGCCGAGGCCATCCTCGCGCCGCTCGCTGCTTCCGACGCGACGGCCGCGTGCCTGCGGACGCTCTGCCTGATGGCGGTCGATGCCGCGCCCGCAATAGCGTCGAGCGACCTGTCGTTGATTGACTAGAGCTCTTGATCTCCGGGATTGTGCGAGACATCTGTATCTTTGCAGAAGTCGCGACGCGCTTCATGAATCGTCAGGACTTCAGTCCGAAGTCGCTGCCGGGCTTGCCGCGCGACTCTCACGTCGCTGCAGTCACTATCGCGGGGCAAGCCACGGAATATACCAGATGACCGACGCTACATCTGACAGCGCGCCGCAATGGAGAACTCGTCTGTATCGCGTGTATCTAGTTGAAGCACTCGACTCCCTAAAGCCGCGGGCTTACAGCCCGCAGGAAGGCTTCGAGAAGTGAACGGTGCTCGTCGACCTGACACTGCCTGCGGGCTGTAAGCCCGCGGCTTCCTGAGAATGATCGAACAGGAACTCGTGCTCACGCCCCCGACAGCCGCCGGCACATGCCCCGGCCAGCGGGCGATCATCGGCACGCGGATGTCGTCTTGCTGATGACGCGCCCCCTCGGCCGTCAGTGCCTTGCGTCCGAAGTAGTGCCGTAGTCGGCGGTGCCCGTCATGCTCACAGGCAACGCAATGTGGCGGTTCGCACCAGCCGCTACAAAGTGGGCGGGTTCAGGCCGTCTTCGGGCCGCAACTCTCGTTGGGCGAACTGGCCGGGACGTGGATCGGGCTCGGAAGCGTCGTCGACGGTCGCCGCCGGTTCGCCCGCCTCGGCCATGCGGCGAAGGAGACGTTGCTTCATCTCGTCGCGAACCGGCCGATACATCGGCAGACCGGCGAGGTTCACCAACTCGTACGGGTCGGCCATCAAGTCGTACAGGTGGGTCTCGACCAGCCGCTCGGCGAACCGGTCGGATCCCTTGGCGTCGGGCGCGGTTGCGGCGTACTTCCAGCGGTTGGTCCGGACGCTTCGGCCGAGATGGCTCTCGCTGATCTGGGAGAACGCCTCGTCCGGAAGCGCACCCAGAAGCGAGTGGCCCTGTGCGCCTTCGGGGGCGTCAAGACCCGCGGCATCGCAAAGCGTCGGAGCGAGGTCCGTCAGCTGAAACGGCCGCTCGTCGCGTCCGCCACCGGTGAAGGGGCCACCGAAGAGCATGGTCGGCACGCGCAGGCTCACGTCGTGACACGATCGTTTGTACTCCGCGTTGCGGGTCCGAAAGTGACAGCCGTGGTCGCTGGTGAAGACGACGGCCGTCGAGTCGAGCAGGCCGAGGCTGGCCAGGGCGTCCATCAGTCGGCCGAACGCTTCGTCGAGACGCTTGATGCTGCCGAGGTAGCCCGGCAGTGCCTGCTGCGCGTTGCCTCCGACCATGTGCCGGTAGAACGCGTCGGCTCCGGGCAGGCAGGCAAGATCGGGTGGCGTCCATCGACCGCGGTACCGCTCCTCGTAGCCGAAGGGCGCCGGGTGCGCATCGCGATGGTTTTGCATGTGCGGCTCGAGGTGGCTGACCATGCAACAGAACGATTCGTTTCGGCCGTGGCATCCGTCGATGAAGCGGATGGCGGCGTCGGTGAGGGCGTCGACGCGGTAGCCGGGCAATTTGATGCGTCGGCCTCCGTTGTCGTGAACGACCGCGTCGTAGCCGTCGCTCTCAAGTTCGCTGGCGTTGTTGGCTAGCCAGGTCTGCCAGCCGCCGCGTTGCGGTTCGGGCACCGGTTCTTCACTGGCAAGGTGCCACTTGCCGAAGTAGCCGGTTTGCTTTCCGCCGTCGCGGAATCGCTTGGCCAGGGTGTCGGCATCTTCGGGGAGCGGTCGGCCGTTGGTGTGGCAACCGTCACCGATAGCCGTGGCGAATCGGCCGGTCTGAAGACACGCCCGTGCCGGACCGCAGACGGGCTGCGGGGTGGTGGCGTACGGGAGGTGTGTCCCTCGGCTGGCCCAATAGTCAAAGTTGGGCGTCAACTCCAGCGGACAACCGGCAAGGCCTGTGACGTCCCAACGTTGCTGGTCGGTGAAGAAGACAACGACGTTGTCGACGGGGCGACTCATCGACGCAGCATTGTGATCGGGCTGAACGACTGCAACCGCGGATGGCTCCAACTGGATTCGAACCAGTGACCTAGGGCTTATGAATCCCTCGCTCTAACCAACTGAGCTATGGAGCCGACGCCGGCACGGGGCCGGGCGGTGATGATTGGCGTGCGATGGTGCGTCGGCAAGATGCGAGGCCGGCAAAAAGAAAACCGGCCACACCCGATGGGGCGTGACCGGCTGGATATGAAGAAGTTGAGTGCTCAGGCGGTCGCCGGAGCGCCGCTGAGGTCGTGGTAAGCACGCATGCCATGCTCGCCCATGTCGAGCCCTTCGATCTCTTCGGCCTCGCTGACGCGAATGCCGCCGAGCATCTTCAGGATGAAGAAGATCACGAAGGCGATCAGGAAGGCGGTGATCGAGACGGCGACGGTGCCGATGATCTGGGCGACAAGGTCCTTGCCGCCGAAGATACCGACGGCAACGGTGCCCCAGACGCCACAGACGCCGTGCACGCTGATCGCACCGACCGGATCGTCGATGCCGATCTTGTCGAAGCCGTAGACACTGAAGACGACGATGACGCCGGCGATGCCGCCGACGACGATCGACCAGCCGGGGCTGATCGAGTCTGCACCGGCGGTGATCCCGACGAGGCCCGCGAGCATGCCGTTGAGACCCATGGTGAGGTCCGGCTTGCCGCTGGTACCCCAAGAGGTCAGCAATGCGACCATGCCGCCGGCGACACCGGCGAGCGTGGTGGTGACGAAGACAAAGCCAACGCCACCGCTGACGCCGTCCGTAGCGGAGTAGGAGTCTTCAGCGGCCGAGAGGACCGAGCCGCCGTTGAAGCCGAACCAGCCGAGGAACAGCAGGAAGACGCCGATGTTGACGAGCGGGATGTTGTGTCCGGGAATACCGCGGACTTCCTTGTTCGGGCCGTACTTGCCGAGGCGTGGGCCGAGAAGGATCACGCCCGCCAAGGCACCCCAGCCACCAAAGGCGTGGACGACGGAGCTACCGGCGAAGTCGTAGAAGCCGTCACCATCGGCGAGCGTCGAGAGCCAGCCGCCGCCCCAGTGCCAGCTACCGACGAAGGGGTAGCCGAAGCCGACGAACACGAGTGCGAAGACCATGAACGGCGCGAGCTTGATTCGCTCGGCGACGGCACCCGAGACGATCGTCGCGGCCGTGGCAGCGAACATCGCCTGGAAGATGAAGTCCGTGTACGCCGTGTAGCTGCCGTCGTAGTAGCCGGGGCTCAGCGACGCTCCGTCGGCGACGTCGAGCGGGCTGCCGAAGCTGAGCCAGGAGCCCATGACGAAGTCGCCCGGGTAGTGGGCGTTGAAGCCCCAGACCCAGTAGAGCAGGACACCCGTGCAGATGATCCAGAGGTTCTTGGTCAGAACGTTGACCGAGTTCTTGGCCCGCGTCAGGCCGGACTCGACACAACCGAAGCCGAGGTGCATCAGGAACACCAGGGCGGCTGCGATGAGCACCCAGATGTTGTTGGCCCGGTACTGACCCGGCGTCACACCGGCGGACTCGAACGCCTCGGCGGAGAGGTCCGTATCGACCGTCTTCGGATCGATTTCTTCCTCAGCCTCTTCTGCGGCTTCGGAGACGCTGCCGACGAGTTCCTCGGCTTCTTCTTCGGCCTCTTCGCCCAGCTCTTGGATCGACTCGTCCTGAGCAAAGGCGGGTGCCGGTGCGATGAAGCTCGTCGCGGCGAAGGCGAAGAGGATCGCGAGCAGCGGGGCGAAAAGACCCGGCCGGATCAGGCGGGGCAAACGGTGGGGGTGTTCAGGGTCGTGTGGCATCTCTTCCAGACTGGAAAGGCCCGATGCTCGGGCGGGAATGGGTCGCGACGGACACACGACCCCGGCCGCCCGACGGTCGGGACGGCGAGCACGTGGCGAATCTCGACGCGAATGAAGAACTTGGTCTTGGGGTGATCCGCCGTGCTGCCGATGTGGTGAGTCGGCTTCGGGTCGGATCGGGCTAAAGCACGCGGTTCGGGCGTGGCTGCGGCTGGGCCGCTCATGAAGCGACGCGGGCGTTTTACCCGCGTCGCCCCTCTGGTTTCAAGTCCGACGTCTCCACCACCCCCAGATGGCGGAGTTATCGGTGGCTTCTAGAACTCGAAGTCGAGCGAAAGCCCGCCGATGAACTCTTCCGAGTCCTCGTTGTTGGCCAGCTCCAGGCCCTCGGCACCGAGGAACAACGCCTGGACCTGCGGGGTCAGCGTCCACGAGCCGTAGTTCGACGGCAGCGGCAACGGAATGCTGGCCGCGGCGGCGACGCTTACGTAGCCGTAGAACTCGTTGTCGCCCGCGGCATCGACGTAGTAGTCGTCGAGGCTGAAGCCGACGGCAATCGGGAACGACAGGGACACCGGGGCGACGAGGCCGTCAACCTCGAGCTCCGTACCCGGCTCAACGCCGAGCTCGACGTAGATGCCCTCGTCGGCACCGAAGGCCGTGTTGTCGAGCTCGAACGCGATGAGCGCCCCGAGGCCGATGGTGAAGGCGAAGTCGTCGTCGACGTCCGGGTCTTCACCGAGATCGATCTCGTAGCCGACCGAGCCGAGGATTTCCTGGACGGTGGAGAAGCTTCCGTTGGGCGAGGTGTAGAAGGTGTACGTCAGGCCGAACTCGAAGTCGCCGGTGGACAGACCGAGGCCTGCGTAGAGGTCGCTCTCGTACCAGTTCTCAGGGTTGGCACCGGTGGTCTCCTGCTCGGAACCGAAGCTGTTCCAGATACCGAAGTTGATCCCGATTTCGTACGAGCCGTCCTCGGCGGCGAAGATCGGGAGGCCCAGGTCGATGTACGGCTGGGCGATGAGCCCGCCGTTGAGCAGGCCGTCGGTGTCTTGGACGATGCCGCGGAAGTAGTAGTCGGTGGCGAAGAGCACGCCGGCCGAGCCGGACCATGCCGAGGCGTCTTCGCCGTCTTCTTCGAGCTCATTGACTTGCTCGACGAGGGGCTCGTCGAGGCCTGAGGTGATGTCTTCTTGCGGCCGCTCGCCTTGGACCTGGCCAAAGGCGGCGGGGCTGAAGGCGAGGAGGCAAGCGGCGGCGGCCGCGGCCGCGAGCGTCCGGCGGCGGGACGCGGGAACAAGGGTCTCGTCGTGGACGTTCATCAAGGTCTCCAAATGGTGTTGCAAAGATCCGGACACGGAAAGAGTTCGCAGTGTCAGGAGTTGGTCAGCAGGTCGTAAGGCACGCGTCGGGCGTGAACCTTCAACGTGAAGCTGCCGCTGATGGCAAGTCTCGTGCCAACAGCAGCATCCGTCGTGGGCCAGCCGCTGAAAGGGGCGGCCGGACCGTTCCGTTGACCGACAAGGTCGCACGGACAACGTTCTTGTAGCGGAGCCCTTAGCCGTTTGCTAACGGAAAACCTTGCCACATCACGTCTCATAAGAGGACGCACGCTGCCTCGGGCTCAAGTTGTTGCAAAGCGTTGCTGCTACATGCCGTTACAACCCTACCCCGTGCGCGCAGTGCGCGCTGACCGGGCACCTTCTGCTGAATTCATAGGCGTTTGCGTGGTCAGCGAGGATCGTCCGTGTCACGCTGTCAATCCGGCGTGCGGGTGTCGCGGCAATGAGTAGTGTGTTCGCCGCCCCAACCGGGCCGCAAGACCTACGCAGGCGACCATGCAGATCCGCAACTTCTCCATCATCGCCCACATCGATCACGGCAAGAGCACCTTGTCGGACCGCCTTCTCCAACGTGCAGGGGCCATCACCGAACGCGAGATGCGCGGGCAGATGCTCGACTCGATGGATCTCGAACGCGAACGCGGCATCACCATCAAGGCGTCGGCCGTCACAGTCAAGCACATCCACCGCGGCGAGGAGTTCATGCTGAACTTCATCGACACGCCCGGGCACGTCGACTTCCATTACGAAGTCCGCAAGGCGCTTCAGGCGTGTGAGGGCGCGTTGCTTGTCGTCGACAGCACCCAAGGCGTCCAGGCTCAGACGGTCGCCAATGCCTATGCCGCTCTGGAGCAGGATCTGGAGATCATCCCCGTCATCAACAAGATCGACCTGCCCAGCAGCCAGCCGGAACTGGTGGCCGAGGAGATCGAGCAGATCCTCGGGTTCCCGGCCGAGGACGCCATCTTCGTCAGCGCCAAGAGCGGCATCGGCATCGACGCGTTGCTCGAAGCGCTGTGCGACAAGCTCCCGCCCCCCAAGGGCGAAGCGGCGGGCATCACCCGCGGGCTGATCTTCGACTCCCACTACGACGACTATCGAGGCGTCGTGGTCTACGTCCGAATGATCGACGGCGCCATCGAGAAGGGCCAAAAGATCAGGCTCATGGGGACCGGTCGGGACTACCCGATCACCGAACTCGGCAAGTTTCTGCCCAAAGAGACTCGCGTCGACCGCATCGGCCCCGGCGAGGTCGGCTACGTCGTCGCCACCATCAAGGACATCCACGATGTCCGCGTCGGCGACACCGTGACGGACGCGAACCATCCCGCACCCAAGCCGCTGCCGGGCTACGAGGCCGTCCAGCAGATGGTCTTCTGCGACTTCTATCCCGGCGGCAGCACGCAGTACGAAGACCTGCGCGACGCGGTGGATCGGCTGAGCTTGAACGACTCGTCGTTCACGTTCAATCCCGAGTCGAGCGACGCGCTGGGCTTCGGCTTCCGCTGCGGGTTCCTGGGCCTGCTCCACATGGAGATCGTGCAGGAGCGTCTGGAGCGCGAATTCGAGATCGAGGTCGTCCAGACGGCGCCGACCGTGACGTACGAGATCGAGAAGTCGGACGGCGACGTCGTCCGCATCGACGCTCCGAGTCAGTTGCCCGATCCGTCGCACATCCGAGAGGTGCGCGAGCCGATCATCCGCATGAACGTCATGGTCCCGCAGGACTACGTCGGGGCGATCATGACGCTCTGCGAGGAACGACGTGGCACGTACCAGAAGACCGAGTACATAGGCCGAGACGACCACCAGCGGGTCATCATCAGCTACAACATCCCGTTGGCCGAGGTCATTTACGACTTCTACGACAAGCTCAAGAGCTCGACCAAGGGCTACGGCACGATGGACTACGAGCTTCGCGGCTTCGAGGCGGCGAATCTGGCACGGGTCGACGTGCTGGTCAACGGCAGCCGGGTGGACGCGTTGTCGATGATTCTGCACCGAAGTTCGGCCGAGCTGCGCAGCCGAACGATCTTGACAAGGCTCAAGGAGAAGATCGACCGCCACCTCTTCGAGATCCCGCTCCAGGCGGCGATCGGTGGGAAGGTCATCGCTCGCGAGACGATCAAGTCCGTCGGCAAGAACGTCACCGCCAAGTGCTACGGCGGCGACATCAGCCGAAAGCGCAAGCTGCTCGAGAAGCAGAAGAAGGGCAAGGCCCGAATGAAGCGCGTCGGCAGTGTCGACATCCCGCAGGAGGCCTTCCTGGCCGTCCTCGAAACCGGCGGATAGCGTCTTTCGCTGCCGTCTCCGTCGCGTCGACACCGGAGACGTGCATGTCTACGAAAGCCGCCCGCCGATGACGGTGGGCCTCGCCGACACGCCGCGAAAGTGGCGACGTCGCTTCCCGGCTTCACCTGCAGCGTCGAAGACATCATGACGTGATCCTCCGGCCCCGCCAAGCCAAGGCCCGATCATCTGCTGCATCGCAAGGTTGGCATCGCCCAAGCCGATAGGTCTTGGGAGGTTCCCCGGAGACGATGCACGACACCCACGACCCAACCACCACAAACCCAAAGGGCAAGGCCAGTGAGCCGCTACGAATCGGCGATCTGCTCGTCGGCCAGGGCGTCATCACCAAGAACCAGCTCCGCCACGCCCTCGACGTCCAGGCGGCCGTCGGCAGACCGCTGGGCGATTTGCTCGAACGCCTCTACGGCCTCGATGCCGTCCACGTCAACGCCGCCTGGGCGCAGCAGTACATCGCATTGCAGGGCGAAATCGACGTGAGCAACGCGGAGATCGATCCGGCCTGTATCGGCCTGCTCGCCGCACGACAGGCGTGGCAATTCCGGGTCGTCCCGATGCGGTTCGACACGCTCCCCTGCGACGCCGTCGATCCGCCCCATCTGGCAATCGCGACGTCGCGGCGAGGTTTGCGGAAGGCGATGAACTTCTGCGCCCGCACCTTCAAAGCACCGCCGGCCATCGTCGTCGCGACCTCGTCGTCGCTACGAATATTGCTCGATCGTCACTACCCCGTCGCCCCGCACCTGGCGGACTGGGCGTTTGACCGTTGAGTCATCTGAAGTCTGATGGGTTCAGCTCGACGACTTGCCTGGGCCTGAGATCCAGTTCGGCCAGCGCGGCATCGGCATCCATCTGGCTGGTGGCGGGCACCAGCACCACGTCCGGCTGAAGCTCACGCAGCACCGCCGGCGGCTCGACCTCGTGTCCCGACGTCGGCACGAACAGGCCCTGCCGATCCGGTATCGGGTCGACACACGCCTGCACCCGGGTCCGCTCCGAATCGCAGGATGCGAGCAACCTGAAGACCTGGGCGTCGCAACTCCAAACGGCCACGCGGTCGCCGGACGCGAACCAGCCGTCGAGTCGCGTCATCCAAGCGGCGACGTCGCCGGGGCTCACGTCCTGAGGGTCGCTCGCGGCTTCAGCCTCCGCACGCGTCGACAGAAGGAGCGAGCGCGGCAACTCGCGCATCACCGGGATGACTAACGGTGCGACGCGTGCGTTTTGGACCAGCGGGCCTGCGTCGGAGCCCCCGAAATGCTCAGCATGTTCCGACATCTCGTCAACCTACCCCGCAAGCCGACCATCGGTCGGGCCGAGCCGGATCAGGTGGGCTGATCGGGGTTTGCGAAGGCGCTTGTCGCCGACCCGTCCTGCACAACCGGCACAGAGCGTCGCTCCATGACGATCCAGAGCGTGGTGACGGTCACCGCACCGAGCATGTCGGCCACCCAATCCATGACATCCGCCGTCCGACCGAAGGGCGGCTGGGTGATCTCGTCGATCGCGCCTGCGACGGCACACAGCAACAGTGCCACTCCGGCTGCCCGCGACTCCGACAGATGTCGACGCAAGACGTTCATCAGAAGCAGCGCCAGCACGCCGAAGCCGACGAAGTGAACGACTTTGTCGAATCCGACCAGAGGCGGCTCACGCCCGTCGTCGACCTTGGGCAGGAACGGCGGCACGTGCGTGACGATCAGGCCCAGTGCGCAGTAGCCGACGAGCAGGCGCCTTGGCCGATGCCGGTAAAGCCGGCCGAGCCACGTCACGCCACGAGCGGCTCACGCCGTCCCGCAAGCGTCGCGGCTCGGAGGCCCTGGGTCGAGTCGATCCGCACATCCGCCGCCGGCGCGACGGGAGCGAGGCCGAGCGTCTTCTCGACTTCTTCGGCCAAGGCCGCGTAGTCGGCCGAGCCGTTGCTTTGCGGGTCGTAGGTCAGGATCGGCTGACCGAAGCTCGGGGCCTCGGCAAGCTTGATGTTCCGGCGAATCCGGCTCTCGAAGAGGTGGCCGTTTGCCCAGGGCTTATCGGTGCCGCGGGCGGCGTCGAAGAAGCCCTCGAGTTCGTCGGCGACGTCGCCGGCGAGCCGGGTCTGGCTGTCGAACATGGTCAGCACGACGCCCAGGACGCTGAGATCAGGGTTGATCCGTCGGCCGACGAGTTGGGTCGTTTCGAGCAGCTTCGCAAAGCCCTGCAGCGCCAGGAAGTGGCGCCTGCATCGGGATGAGCACCTGGTTCGCCGCGGCCAGGGCGTTGATGGTCAGGAGGCCCAGCGACGGCGGACAGTCGAGCAGGACGACGTCGTAGTCGTAGCCGACGCGGGCAATCGCCTGCTCGAGCAGGCCCTGCCGATCCGCCTGATCGGCAAGTTCGACTTCCAGACCGGCAAGATCGAGGCTGCTGGGCAGGAGGTGGATCTCGCCGTCGAGTTCTTCCAGGCCGTTGCCTTCGAGCCGCTTGACGGCCTTCAAGACGCCCGCGGTGCCGCCCAGGACTTCGTAGAGGGTCGGCTTCGTCGTCACCCAGGGCCGCGGGATCCACGCCGAAGTTGATCGACAGGTGAGCCTGCGGATCGAGGTCGGCCAGCAGCACGCGGCGTCCCCGGTCGGCGAGGGCGGCGCCGAGGTTGGCGCAGGTGGTCGTCTTACCGACGCCACCTTTTTGATTCATGAGGGCGATCGTGTGCATGGTGCGTCTCCGGACAAACTCCGAGCGGCGAGTGCCGGCCGTCGGTGCATCTGTAGCGTCGGCCCGACGCCGGCCCATACATTAGCGGACGTGAGCCAAGCCACCTCCAAGAAGCGCCCGGTCGTCCTTGTCATCCGCGACGGCTGGGGGCACAACCCCAACAACCCGCCCAAAGGCGTCGATGCCGTCCGGGATGCCGATACGCCCGTCGCCGACCGCATCGCCGCGCGACTACCCGCGGACGCTGATCCGCACCGACTCCATGGACGTCGGCCTGCCCGAAGGCACGATGGGCAACAGCGAGGTCGGCCATCAAAACCTCGGGGCCGGCCGAATCGTCGATCAGGAGAGCGTGCGCATCACGCGTGCCGTCCGCGACGGAAAGCTCGCCGACAACACGACGCTCGTCGCCGCGTGCAATCACGCGAAGACAAACGACGCGTCGCTCCACCTCTTCGGCATCGTCAGCGACGCCGGCGTGCACGGCCTGCTCGAGCACCTGTACGGCGTCCTTGAACTCGCCGAAGCAGCAGGGCTGTCGAGAAGGTCTTCATCCACGCCTTCACCGACGGCCGCGACACGCCGCCGACGACGGGCGAGCGCTACGTCGCCGAAGTCGCCGCCAAGTGCCAGGAGATGGGCGTCGGCCGCATCGCCAGCGTCATCGGCCGGTACTACGCGATGGACCGCGACGACCGTTGGGATCGCGTGCAGCTGGCCTACGACCTGCTCACCGGCCGGGCCGAGGTGCCGAACTTCGACGATGCCGCCTCGGCCGTCCGCGACTTCTACGAGAACAACGACGACGTCGAACCGCCGTGGCGACGAGTTCGTCACGCCCCGCACCGTCGGCGAACGCGGCGGAGTCGCGGGTCAAAAGCGGCGACTGCGGTCATCTTCTACAACTATCGCGGCGATCGCCCACGCGAGCTGACGAAGGCGTTCGTGCTCGACGACTTCGACGGCTTCGACCGCGGGCGACAAGCTCGACCTGCACTTCGTCACGATGACCGCCTACGAGACCGGCCTGCCGGTGCGAAGTCGCCTTCCCGAAGCCGCCGAAGATGACCAACATTCTGGGCGACTACGTCTCGTCGCGAGGCCTGCGGCAGTTCCGCTGTGCCGAGTCGGAGAAGTATCCGCACGTCACGTTCTTCTTCAACGACTACCGCGACGATCCGTTCGACGGCGAGGAGCAACAGATCATCCCGTCGCCCAAGGACGTGACGACGTACGACCAGAAGCCGGAGATGTCGGCCCGGGGTGTGACCGACGAGACGGTCCGGCGAATCGAAAGCGGGGCGTACGACCTGGTCGTCGTCAACTTCGCCAACGGCGACATGGTCGGTCACACCGGCAACTTCGATGCGGCGGTCACCGCGTGCGAGGCCGTCGATGCAGGCGTCGGCAGGATCCTCGAGGCCGTGGCGAAGGTCGACGGCCACGCGATCGTCACCGCCGACCACGGCAACGCGGAACAGATGACGATCGACGGGCAACCGGCGGCCCGCCGCACACGGCGCACACGCTTTATCAGGTCGAGCTGGTCGTCGTCAGCGACGACCATCAGGGCCGCCACCCTTCGCGACGGCGGCCGGTTGGCGGACGTCGCGCCGACGCTACTCGACCTGATGGGCCTCGACAAGCCGGCGGAGATGACGGGCGTTTCGCTGCTTCGCTCAGCCACTTGAGTCATTCACAGCCCGCTGCCCGTCATCCTGAGCGAGCGTTGCGAGTCGAAGGACCTCGCCCCAAACACGTCGTTCAGGCGAGGTCTTTCAGTTCGCTTAGGATGACGGAAGTACTATAGAAACTCGCACAGCTGGGTGAAGTACTTGAGCCGCACCTCGTCGACCAGATCCTGGCCGTAGGAGCGGAGAAAGACCTTCACCGCGTCATCCCGGCCGCCGTTGTGGCGGAGGGAGCGGATGCCCGTCGCCAGGTCGAGGTGCCGGTCCGCCAGCGACAAGCCGCCGACGTCGATGAGGCCGACGCGATCATCCAAGCCTGCTAAGACGTTCGGAAGGCAGAAGTCGAAGTGCGACACCACGACGGCGTCGTTCGCCAGAGGCCGCTTCGTCAGCTTCGCCAGCGACTTCTTCAGCGACCGCTCCGACCAGGCGGAGCGGTAGGACGAGCCGACCATCCCACTGCCCAACCGGTGGTGGGCCTCTTCAAGCAGCTTGTCGATCGTCCGCGGCGGCAAGCCGTCGCCCTGTGCGCGATCGTGAAGCCATCGCAGGGCCCGGCCGAACAAACGGGCGACGCGGATGGGCGTCTCCTTCATCTCATGATGCAGCGCCTTGCCCGGCACGCTTGACGTAACGAGGTAAGCCCAGGTGCCGACCGCAGGATGGTCCGTCGTCTGCTCGTACGACAAAACGTTCGGCAGCAGCGGGGCGATGTCGTCGATGACGGTGCTCAGCCAGCGGATCCGGTCCGACTCGACGGCCAGGCCGTGCGGGCGAGGGTTGCAGCGTTCGAGGTGAATCTTGAGGAAGACGCTGTCGTCGCCTTCACCGACGCGGTAGACGTCCGCACCGGATGCGTTGCCACTGAACCGGCGGCCTGTCTGTTCTGGCAGGCAGGCACGCGTCGCCTCGGGCACGTGCGTCGGGAGTGGTGCTGGCGGACAAAGCATCCTCGTCTACAAAGAGATCGACCGGCCTCAGTTGGTACTTTGGGCCGGCCGACGGGATTGGCAAGTCGCCGGCGGCAAAATTGCCGCGGTGACCGTCAGGTTGGAGCGTCGCCTACTCCATGTCCAGGCCCCAGCGGGTGTAGAAGGCTTCCTTGAGCTCGTTTTCGCCCAGCACGGAGACGCCGGTGATCGGGCTCTTGGACCCGATCAGCTTGAAGTCTTCGCCACTGATGCGGCCCTTCTCGGCGACCTCGTCGAGGTCGGCATCGGTCGGATCGACCACCAGGAGCCGCATGCCGTCGCTGCTCTTGACCTCGGCGTAGCCCGGGGTCTGGTAGACGACCGCACCGTCTTTGGTGGAGGCGAAGGCATCGGCGTCGCCCATGGGCATGTCGACGGCGACCATGTCCATGTCGGCATCGACCAGGTCCTTGGCGGCCTTGCTGGCGCTTTCCATGGTGGCGTCGGTGCCGTCGATGACGACTTGGCCGTCCTCGTCGACTGCGGGTTCATCCGACTTGCAGCCGGCGACGACGAGGGTGGCGGCGATGGAAGCGATGAGGAGGTGGCGGCTGTTGAGCAGGGTCATTGTGTCGTTTTGGTGGTAGTTGGAAGTAGGGCCGAACCAGCATGCGAATATCGTGCCGGCGGGCGACCGGGCCGCATTGCGCGTTGTCACGGTCCGCGTTGACAGTCGGTTCTTCGGCCGCCGGGCCATGCTTGCCGGTGTGGCTGGCGGGTGCCAGGCGTTGGCTGTTAATGTTGCGTGAAGCCGAAGTGGCATCGCGTGGATGAGCCAAGACGGCAATCGGGTTTCGCCTCATAAAGCGGTTCGTGTGAGGTCTCATCAAACGTTAACAGTCGCGGATCTAGTCTCCCGCGTCGGCCGATCGAGATGCCGACGCCGGCCCGGGGCACGATGGTGCTCAGGCCGGTTCAACCAGACCGAACCTCGGATTCCTCAAGGAGCCCCATGACCGCCTTCACCCGAATCACCACCGCCGCCGCGGCCGCCCTCATGGCCGTCGGTGCCGTCGCCACCGCCGACGTCGACCCGAACCTGCCCGAGTACGAGCAGACCAGCGGCATCGCCGGTGACCTGCGCAGCGTCGGTAGCGACACGCTCAGCAACCTCATGACTCAGTGGGGCGAGCGGTTCTACCGCATGTACCCGCAGGTCAACTTCGAAGCCGAGAGCAAGGGCTCGGGCACCGCACCGCCCGCCCTCATCAACGGCACCGCCCAAATGGGCCCGATGAGCCGCAGAATGAAGGGCGAAGAGGTCGACAAGTTCAGCGAGGCCTTCGGCTACGAGCCGACGCTCGTCCGCACCGGCATCGACGCGATTGCCGTCTTCGTCGCCAAGGACAACCCTGTCGAGCAGCTCACCATCGACGACCTGAAGAACATCTTCAGCGTCGAAGGCAAGGACGGCATCACCTGGGGCGACGTCGGTGTGACCGACAGCCGCTACGCCAGCAAGCCCATCACGCTCTACGGCCGAAACAGCGCCTCGGGCACCTACGGCTACTTCAAGGAAGCCGGCCTCGGCAAGGCGGACTACAAGGACAGCGTCAACGAGCAGCCCGGCAGCTCGGCCGTCGTTCAAGGCGTCGGTGGTGACCAGTTCGGCATCGGATACTCGGGCGTCGGGTACGCGACCCCGGACGTCAAAGCCGTTCCGATCGTCGGTGCCGACGGCAGCGCCTACGACGCGCTCAACGCAGACGACGTCTACAGCGAGAACTACCCGCTGGCCCGCTTCTTGTACGTTTACGTCAACAAGAAGCCCAACGAGAAGCTCGAGCCGCTGACGGCCGAGTTCCTCAAGCTCGTCCTTTCGAAGCAGGGCCAGGAAGTCGTCGACCGTGACGGCTTCTACACGCTCTCGCCGTACATCGTCGAGCAGGAGCTCGAGAAGCTCGGCCTCTGAGTTTGACGCTCGCAAGCCGCGGTGACATCCTTCGACGCGTCGACGGCGACAAGCCGCCGGCGCGTCTTCAGGCGACTTTCGTCGCCCCCAACAACCGCCCGAAGCACCCATGAACGACGACGGTTCGCCAGAAGCTGCAGGTGCGTTCGGTTCTCCCGAAGCAGCTCCCAAGACGTTCTCAGGTCGCCCGAGGCGACGCACGACACGACGCAGCGTCAAGATTGCCGACGCCGTGGCAAAATACGGCATCACGGCAGGTGGCTTGGGCGTGATCGGTGCATTGGCGTTGATCATGGTGTTCCTGATTAACGTCGTGATTCCGCTCTTCGGCAACGCCGAGAGCAGCCGGGCGGCGGCGGTGCAGTTGCCGACGGGCGAGGCGACGGGTGCGGATCGTCGCGTTGCGATGGGCATCGACGACGGGCTCAACGTGCTTTGGACACTCGACGCCGGGGGCGGGCTCAACACGTACCGGCTCCGCGTCGCCGCCGAGGACGTTGACGAGGTCGATGAGCAGTCTGGGGTCGATTTGCTGAACCGTCAGGACCTCAGCGATGCCGAAGTGACCGCCGTGAGCGTGGCCAACGGTGCCATCGCGCTGGGTCGAAGCGACGGCGCGGTCACGCTCGGTCGGCTGGACTTCGACACGCGTCTTTTGCCGGATCGGCCGACGGAGCTTGGCGAGCTTGAAGAGGGGTCGAACGAAGTCTTTGGCGGCGGCGTCGCGGATGTGACCCGAATCGGCGGGATACGCGTCACGACGATCGAGCCTGACCTGGCGGACCCGCTCGTGCTGGCTGACGACGGCGAGGCGTCGCCGATCTCGCACGTCGATTACCTCTCTTCCGGAAGTGAAGCGGTCCTGACGGCCAGGCGTGACGACGGACGTCTGTTTTGGGCGTCGACGGTGACGAAGACCGATCTCCGCACCGGCAAGAAGCGGACGATTCCCAAGAAGTTCGAGCTGCCCAAGCCGTCGCTGCGGGAAGGCAACGCAGAGGTTCGCGGGCTGCACCTGAGTCGTGGCGGGACGGGCGTGTACCTGATCTACACCGACGGTCACATCGTGTGGTACGACACGAGCGACCTTCGACGTGCCGGTGGCAGTTCGCCCCCAGAGGCGACGATTGTGCAGGAGTTCGACGCACTCGAGCCCGGCCTCACCATCACTGCGGCAGAAATGCTCATCGGTGACTACACGCTGATCATCGCCGACAGCGAGGGCGGGCTTGCCGGTTACTTCCCGGTAGCACCGTCGGAAGAGGGTAAGCCGTGGCGCGTCGAACGGGTACGTGAGTTGGCCGAGCAGTCGGCCCCGGTGACGAGCATCAGCTTGAGTCGTCGTGACCGACAGTTCGTGACCGGTGATGCCGAGGGCAACGTGTGGCTTCGTCACATGACCAGCGGCACGACGCAGGCGAAGCTGACGCCTGCCGAAGCCGCGGGCGAGTCGCCCGTCGCCGTCTCTGCAACAAGCCCATCGATGGGCGCAGCCGCGGCGGTGGGTAAGGACGGGTCACTGACGATCTGGCGTCTGGACAACCCGCACCCCGACGGCAAGCTGCCGCAGCTCTTCTTGCCGGTGCATTACGAAGGCCGGTCCCAGGCGGGGGTGGTTTGGCAAAGCAGCGCCGCCGGCAACGACGCCGAGCCGAAGCTGAGCCTGATTCCGCTGATCTGGGGCACGCTGAAGGCGACGTTCTACGCGATGCTCTTCGCGACGCCCATCGCCATCTTGGCGGCGATCTACTCGAGCGAGTTCATGCAGCCGAGCGTGCGAAGCGTGGTGAAACCGGGCATCGAGATGATGGCCGGGCTGCCGAGCGTGGTGCTCGGGTACATCGCGGCCCAGGTGCTGGCGCCGTTTGCCGAGAACGTGCTGACGGGCTTGCTGATCACGTTCGCCGCAGTCCCTATCGGCGTGATGATCTTCGGCTTCCTCTGGCAACTCGTACCGCCCAGCGAGGTGAACCGGCAGGGCGGCTTCTGGGCGTTGGGCGGGTTGGCACTTGTGGGGGTTGCGTCGCTCCTTTACTTCGGCGGGTTGCCCCCGACACCGGTGGTGCTGCTGTACGGGATGGTGCTTGTCGGGCTGGCGTTGTTGGTCGTGACGCGAGGCGATGCCGTCGGCGGGTTCATGCCGTTCGTGGTGATGGCGGAGCTGGTGCTGTCGGCGATCCTGATCGGACTTGCCGGCGAAAACGTGTTCGAGACGATCCTCTTCGGCGGCGATCTTCGCGGCTGGCTCGACGGCCGTCATTCGGGCTGGGTCGCTTCGATGCCGGAGAATCTGGCGGCTTTGCCCGGTTGGGTGTTGCTCCTGACGCCGATCGTGACGATCGCGCTGGTGTTGGCGTTCAACCTTTACCTGCGTCCACGGATGAAGGCGTTCGACGGGCGGAACAAGACGCGGGTGCAGGTCGCGACGGTCGACCTTGTTCGCTTTGCCGTCACCGGCATTCTGGGAGTTGTCATTGCCATTGTCATCGGCGTGTTGCTCAGTGCCATCGGCATGGACCTGCGGACCGACCCGCTGACGTGGCTGACGGGTGGGGTTATCGAGTCGAGCGGCGTGATGGACCGCTTCGTCCAGCGCAACGCTCTGAACGTCGGGATGATCATGGGCTTTGCCGTGATTCCGATCATCTACACCGTCAGCGAAGATGCCTTGGCGGCGGTGCCGAACACGCTGCGGTCGGCGGCGTTGGGTGCCGGGGCGACGCCCTGGCAGACGGCGATTCGCGTGGTGTTGCCGGTGGCGGTGTCGGGTATTTTCAGCGCCTGCATGATCGGGCTCGGCCGGGCTGTCGGCGAGACGATGATCGTGCTCATGGCCGCCGGCAACACGCCGACGATGAATCTCAACCTCTTCGACGGCATGCGGACGCTGTCGGCCAATATCGCCGTAGAGATGCCCGAGGCCCCGCAGAACGGCACGCTTTACCGCATCCTGTTCTTCAGCGGCCTGGTGCTCTTTGCGATGACCTTCCTCGTCAACACCGCGGCCGAGATCGTCCGCATCCGCTTCCGTAAGCGGGCCTTCCAGCTGTAACCGATGGCCACACCCGATGAACAACCCTTCGACACGGCCGCCGCTTCAGGCGGGGGATCGATCCCGTTGACCAGCCGTCCGCCCGACGGCGGGTCCGGCGGCCGCCGTCAACGCCGCACGTCGCTGGCGGCGCGGGGCGAGCCGATGGTCTGGCTCACCGGCGGGTCGGCGGCGTTGGCGGTGCTCATGATCGTCGGGCTGTTCACGCTCATCGGCGTCTACGGCTTCAGCACCTTCTGGCCCCAGCCGCTCGTCCGCGTCGCCTTCACGGCCGGCACTAACGAAGACGCGCAGACGCTCACCATCGTCGGCGAACCCTTCCGCGAAGGGCTCACAGGTGTCGTCGAAGATGCCAACGGCAACGGCGCACTCGACGAGGGCGAAGACCTCAACGGCAACAATGAGCTCGACGCAGAGGTCCAACTCGAGCAAACCCTCTGGCGCACCGGCAACAAGGACATCGCCAGCGGCGCCTTCACCTGGGTCCGCAACGACCGCATCCTCGACAAGACGTATCCGAAAGACTTCCTCTACGTCGAGCGGCAAGAGGACGGCAGGGCGATCGGGCGGCTCGAAGCCGTCGCGGTCGAGGGCCGGCTCTACGAAGGGTTCGACGATGCGTACGCGGCGCTCAACGACGTGCTGCCGAAGGTCCGCGGGATCAGCAAACGGATCGTCGGGCTCAAAGAAGAACTCGGCGGGCTCGGCGAAGAGCGTGCCGAGGCCAACCAACTGATGAGCGACGCCCGGGAGACGGACGACGCCGAGCTTTTGGCCGAGGCGGAAGAGGCGCTTGTGACCGTGAAGGAACGCGAAGAGCGGCTTCAGGCCGAGCGGGTCGAGCTCGAAGCGAAGATGTCGAACTACCGCGTCTTCGTCCGCACGGAGCAAGGCCCGATCTCCAGCGAGTCGCGGACGAGCAAGACCTTCAACGTCTCTGCCGCAACGGTCCTCGGCAGCGAGTTGGCCGAACAGGCAGCCAGCGTCCGGTTCGTCAATTTTCGCGACGACAACACCCGGCCCGCGACGACCGACGACGCACCGATGCAACTCGAATCGATGCAGCGCCTCGTCGCGGAACCTGGGGCGACGGTTGTCGTGCCCGTCGGCGACGGCGCAGGCGAGACGCGACCCAAGTTGCAGTTCCTCGACGCGGCCGGCACACCGCTCGGCGAGCCATACGCGCTCGCACCGCGGGCTCTGGTGCTTGTCGAGGACGGGGCCGAGGTCGACTTCGGCAAGCGTCTCGCCGTCGAGCCGCTGGCGATGACGTTCGCCCAGGTTGTGCGGGCCTACCCGCCCAATCGGCTGGATCTGGGCGACAAGATCGGCGTCTACTTCTCACGCTGGTGGGAGTTCCTGACAGCCGAGCCGCGCGACGCGAATACCGAGGGTGGCGTTTACAAGCAGATCATCGGGACGGTCTTGTTGACGTTCATCATGATCGTCTTCGTCGTGCCGATCGGCGTGGTGGCGGCGATCTACCTGCGCGAGTACGCGCGGCAGGGCGTGTTGGTGAGTTTTGTCCGGATTTGCGTCAACAACCTGGCGGGCGTGCCGAGCATCGTCTATGGCGTCTTCGGACTCGGCTTCTTCTGTTACGGCCTGGGCGGCTGGCTCGATGCCGGTGCCGCGGGTGCGGGCGTGGATCCGCTGCCGGTCGGCACGTGGGTGCTGTGGATCGCCGTCGCGTTGATTGCCGCGGCCGTGGCGATCGGCGTGACGTCACTTGGCGAGCCGGGCGGACAAGGGCGCGGCCAGCGACGAGACGTTCCTGCCGAAGGTCTTCCGCTTCGCCGCCGCCGCTGCTTGGGCGACGAGCGTGGTCGTCGTTTTCTACTTCGTCTTTGCCAGCATCCCGTCGGACGTCTTTGGCGGGTTCTTCCCCGAGACGCTCACCAGCGGGTCGAGCAACTGGAAGGGCCAAGCGCTGCTCTGGGCGTCGCTGACGCTGGCGTTGCTGACGCTGCCGGTGGTCATCGTCGCGACGGAGGAAGCCTTGGCCGCGGTGCCTCGAAGCATGCGTGAGGGCAGCTACGCGTGCGGCGCGAGCAAGTGGCAGACGATTCGCACGATCGTCTTGCCGCGGGCGTTGCCCGGGATCATGACGGGGGCCATCCTGGCCATCGCGCGTGGTGCGGGCGAGGTCGCGCCGATCATGCTGGTGGGTGCGCTCAAGACGGTCCGGGAGTTGCCGGTGGGGGCGGAGTTCCCGTTCGTCTACCTCGACCAGGCGTTCATGCACCTGGGCTTCCACATCTTCGACCTGGGCTTCCACAGCCCGGATGCCGAGGCGTCGCGATCAGCGGTCTACACGACGACGTTGCTGCTGATCGTGATCGTTCTGATGCTCAACCTGACTGCGATCTGGCTTCGCAGCCGCCTCCGCCGGGCCTTTGCCGGCGGTGCCTTCTAGCTCCCCTATCCTCAGCCGCCTGACGCTCCTGCCGATGAACCACACGATGACCGCCACTGCCCAGACAGAGACGAACCCGCAAGGCTTCACGGCTGCGCGGTGCCGGCAATCTCGAGAGTTCCGGCGACCCGTCGCCGGGTGGTCGCGACTCGGGTCTGCAGCGTGCCATCGCTGCGGGCGACCCTTACGACGTCGCAGGTCCACCCGGAAGTCGCAAGCGAAGACCCGGTGGTCAGCGTCGACGACTTCCGCCTGTTCTACGGCCAGAAGCAGGCGCTGTGGGACATCAACATGAAGTTCCCACGCGGCAAGGTCACTGCCCTCATCGGACCGTCCGGCTGCGGCAAGTCAACCCTGCTCCGAAGCGTCAACCGGCTTAACGACCTGATCGACATCGTCCGCATCGAGGGCAACATGCACCTCAACGGCGACCCGATCTACGACCGCAACGTCGATGTCATCGAGCTGCGAAAGCGGATGGGCATGGTCTTCCAGAAGTCCAACCCGTTCCCGATGAGCATCTTCGAGAACGTGGTCTTCAGCCTGCGAATCGACGGCGAACGCAACAAGAAGGTGCTCGCCGAGGCGTGCGAGAAATCGCTCCGCGGGGCGGCCCTGTGGAACGAAGTGAAAGACCGTCTCGACGAATCGGCCCTGGGCCTGTCGGGCGGTCAACAGCAGCGGCTTTGCATCGCCCGCGCCATCGCCGCGGAGCCGGAGGTGCTGTTGATGGACGAGCCGTGTTCCGCGCTGGATCCGATCGCCACGGGCAAGATCGAAGAGCTCATCGCCGAGTTGCGTGGGCTCTACACGGTCATCATCGTCACGCACAACATGCAGCAGGCGACGCGCTGCAGCGACTACACCGGCTTTATGTACCTGGGACGGCTCGTCGAGTACGGGCCGACGGCGACGCTGTTCCAAAATCCGAAGCTCAAGGAGACCGAGGATTACGTGACAGGCCGCTTCGGTTGAGTCGCGGCCGAAGAGGCGTCATGATCGGCTGATGCGGGAAGCCTTCGATGCCGAGCTTCGCGTCTTGCTGGAGAAGATCATCGAGATGGGCGGTTTGGCCGAAGGCATGGTCGCCGACGCCGCCGCCGGACTTGAAGCTCACGACGCCGATGCGCTCGTTGACGTGCACGAGCGTGAGGACCGGGTCAATGCCCTGCAGATCGAGATCGACGAGCTGGCCGTCCGGCTGACGGTGACGCAGCAGCCCGTGGCGAGCGATGTAAGGCTGATCTTCGTCGCCACCCGCTGCGCCGCCGACGTTGAACGCGTTGCCGATCAAGCGGTCAACGTCAGCGGCAGCGTCCATCACTACCTGCAAGAGAGCAGCCAGGCCGACGTGCCTTCGGAAGTGCTGGCGATGGTGAAGGAGTCGCGGCGTTCATTCGCCGATGCCTTGGCCGCGTTCATCACGCGCGACGTCGCCCTGAGCCGCGAGGTGCTGCGTCGCGAGCCGACCATCAACGGCCTACGCGACGCGGTCTTCAAAGAGGTCTTATACGAGATGATCACCCGGCCCGCCGTGGCGAGCAGCGCGTTGTCGCTCTTGCTCATCAGCCGAAACCTGGAGCGCATCGGCGACCTGGCGACGAACGTCGCCGAAGAGGTCGTGTACCTGGTCGAGGGCCGCGACATCCGCCACAACGGCGGGCGCGACGAGGTGTAGATGGGGCACTCGTCCGTCAATCGCACGGCGACTCCGCTTCGCCCAGGATGACCGACTCGCCGCGGGGGTGACGTCAATCTTCCCGCACCGCCACGGCGACGGTGTAGGCCGGATTCTGCTTGAGCTTGTCGTAGTTGCCGAACTGCGCCTTCATGTGTCGCTCAATGAAGCGACGCAGGCCGGTGACGGTGACGACGCAAAGCCTGCCGCCGGGTTTGAGGTGGGCGTGGGCATCGTGGAGCAGGACGCGAAGCAACTCGCCCCCCGTCTTGGCGGGCAGGTTGGAGACAACGTTGTCGTACAGGTCATCGGCAGGCGTGCCGTCGAAGCCGTGGCCGAGACGGGCGACGGCGTTGTTCAGCTTGTTGTCGGCAGCGTTCCTGTTGGCGAAGTCGACGGCGAGGAAATCTCGATCGACCATCGTCACGCGTCCGTTCGGACACGCCGCGGCGAAGGCCAGGCCGATGGGGCCGTAGCCGCAACCGAGGTCGAAGGTCGCGTCGTTGTCGCCTTGCGGGGCGAAGTGATGGAGCAGGAGCCGCGTGCCGTCGTCGATGCCCTTCGGGCTGAACAGGCCGTAGGTCGAGGCGAACGACAATTGCTTGTCGAGTAGTTCTGCGTCGAATCGAAGGTCCTCGCGCAGCCGGTCGATGCTGAGCGGTTCTGCGGGCGACTTGCTCATTGGCGGACGGCTTCCCAGTCGCTGGTCTTGCCGTCGGGCCCGACGGCGGTGCCGATGAGCTTGCCTTCGTACAGCTCGGCCTTCCAGTCGATCGGCCCCTCGACCTCGATGTCGTCGCCCGTCGGTCCGGCGACGGTCATGCCGTCGGTGGTCATGGCGAGCCTCGGGAGCTCTCGGCCGTCGGGTGCGACGACGAGGTTGCCCGTCTGGATGTCGCTGCCCGCCAGTCGGCCCGACACGTCGCTCTCATCGACAGAGAAGCGGGCGCTGACCTTGGGCGGCGTGACACCTTCCGAGGCGGCTTCGGGTTGCAGCGTGACGCTCCACCGGCCCGTGAGGTAGGCGGCGACGGCATCCTGTGATGCGTCGAAGGCGGGCGTCGAGGTGGACGACGTCGCACGTGGAGCCGTCGTGGGCGAGGCTTGTGGCGAGCGTTCTGGGCCGCTGCTTCCGCAACCGGCGAGCAGGAGGGCCGCGAGAATCGGCGAGCAGGTGCGGGCGATCATGGCCCTGAGATTAGCGACGCGGGTCGTGGCGTGCGACCACCAGAGGCCATGACGACGGTCCGGAAACTGTGTCCGCGCCTTGCTTCGGCCCGGGCGGGCGGGTATCAAGTGGTCACGTGAGCGGCGCGACCTTCGACTTTTGGCCCTGGCTGACCGGCTTTACCGGTTCCGGGGTTCGTACGTCCTAGCTCGCCCACCGCCAGCCGGACCACTGCCGCCCCGGAGACCGCCGGTCTTCGGGGCGTCTTTGTCTACCGACCTGCCGCCCCAGAAGCCCGCCGACCCAAGGAGTCCGAGATGATCGTCGTCCTCAAGCCCCATGCCACCAGCGAGCAAGTGGAACGGGCCGTCGCCCTGGTTAACGAAATGGGTCTCAAAGAACACGTCATTGCAGGCACCGAACGCACCGTCATCGCGTGCGTCGGTGACGAGCGATTCAAAGACGGCAGCCGATTGGCGGCGCTCGACTTCGTCGACGACGTCAAGCCGGTCCTGGCCCCGTACAAGATGGCCAGCCGCGAGACACGCGACCCGGCCGCGGGCACGACCGTCGTCCCCCTCGGCGGCACCCTCGGCGGTGAGATCGGCGGAAAGATCGTGCCCGTCGTCGCCGGACCCTGCAGCGTCGAGAGCCGCGAGCAGACGCTCGAATGCCGCACGTCTCGTCAAGGCCGGCGGAGGCGTCGCCCTTCGCGGCGGGGCGTTCAAGCCACGCACCAACCCCTACAGCTTCCAAGGCCACGGCGAAAAGGGCCTGGAGATCTTGGCCGAGGCTCGCGACGAGACGGGCCTGGGCATCGTGACGGAGGTCATGAGCATCGATCAGGTCGACCTCGTCTGCCAGTACGCGGACGTGCTGCAGATCGGGGCCCGCAACTGTCAGAACTTCAACCTGCTGGCCGCGGTCGGCGAGCAGCGGAAGCCGGTCCTGCTCAAGCGTGGCATGAGCCAGACGCTCGAAGAGTTTTTGCTCGCTGCCGAGTACATCCTGGCCCGCGGCAACGAGCAGGTGATCTTGTGCGAGCGGGGCATCCGCACCTTCGAGGACTACGTCCGCAACACGCTGCCGCTGGCGATCGTGCCGGAGTTGCAGCGACTCAGCCACCTGCCGGTGATGGTCGACCCGAGCCACGGCACGGGCAAGGCCCACCTCGTCCCGGCGATGGCCAAGGCGTCCGTCGCGGCCGGTGCGGACGGCATCATCGTCGAGATGCACCCCGACCCGCAGCACGCCATGACCGACGGCGGCCAATCGCTGACGGGCGAGCAGTTCGCCACGATGGTCCAGCAGTGCAAGCGCGTCGCGGCCGCGGTCGATCGAGAGATGTAGCACTTATCGCTCGACGCACAGCGACATGACCGCGGCGGCGGTGCAGAAGGTTTTGCCGGTCAGGCAATGGTGGCCGGACCAGGCCCCGTCGTCTTCCTGAACGCGGACGACGTTGACGAGGACGCGGTCGCGGAAGGTGGCGAATGCCTCTGCGTCTTCGGCCTCGGCCAGGCCTTCGGCGAGGTGGAGGTAGCTCAAGAACTCCTCGCCGCCGTTGTTACCGAAGCCGGCGATGAAGGCGTCGTCCTGGATGCGGTCGGCCATCGCGCCTTGGGCGACTTGCAGGGCCTGCTCACGGTCGCCGATCTTCGCCAGCTCCGCCTCGGCCTCGGCACGATCCGCCGGCCGCGTCGCCGCGTCCTCGAATACCTCACGCAACGATTCCTCCCGCGCCGCGTCCCGACGGCGAGCCTCTTGAAGGTTCTGCAGGTTGCTCCCACGGGCGTACAGCTCGATGCCGGCCGACTTCGCCATCGCGGCGGGGGCGAGGTCGCCGGTTGCGCGGTCCACCTCCCCGGCGGCGGACTCGTTGACGCTCGCCAGCACCTCGTCGTCCACGACGATGCCCGCACGCTCGGCTTGGTTCAAGGCCCGCGTGGCGACGCCCTGACTCAAGGCCGTCGCCCAGCCGTGCTGTTGGAACTTGCCGTCATCGCCGATGTGGTTCTCCATCTTGTCGACGCAAACCTGCAACGCCGCAGCCGCGCGATCCTTGGCCTCGCCGTCGGGCATGACGTCGACGGCTTCGGTCAGCATCCAGGCCGCGGTGAAGGTGTCGACGAGGTTGCCGAGCTTTTTCTGGGCACAGGTGCCTTGCCGGAGCGTGACCAGCGGCGAATCGGCGGGCGCGTTTTCAACCTGGCCGCAGACCCACGAGACACCCTTGGAGAAGGCGGCGGTTTGCTCGTGTCCGGACCGGATCAGTGCGAGCAGCGCCATCGCGGTGTCGGCGACGTTCGGCTCGGTCAGCAGCGACGGGTCATGCTCGATCTGGCCGCGCATGGCTTCGGAGACCTCCCCCTGGGCCCAGCCGCCGGACGGGTGCTGGTTGGCGACGAGATAGGCGACTCCCGACTCAACCGACTCCGCCGCGGCAGCGACATCGAAGGCGACCGCCTGCGTTGCGGGCTCCTCGGCATACAGCAGGGCGACAGGCGAAACGGCAAGAGCGGCCCCGAGGCCGACGGCGATGAGAAGGTGGCGGTGCGGCATGGCGGTGCGTTGCGAAGCAATCGATGGCCGACCGGTGTCGGCTCTACTTCAAGAACGCAAGCGGGCGTCGGTTCTTAAGGCGAATCCAGATCAGGCTGTGCTGACGGCGCGAACGTCGCGACGAGAAGCTCCGTCGGTTCGCCATGCGAGACGAATCGGACGCTTCCGTCGGCGAAGAGGACGTTGGTGCCGATCGTCGTGACGCTGCGGTCGTCAAGCGAGTCGTGACAACCCGGCTGGCAGTACGCGATGGCGGCCTGACCCGCCTGCCTAGCGAGCTGTTGGTTCGTCAGGTGGGCGATGACGCGATAGCTGCTCGTCTTTCCAAGGACAAGCGGCGGTGGGCCTACGTCCTCGGAGCCGCTCGGGCAGAGGAAGTGGGAAGGCGTGAGGTCCGTTGCCTCGAGCAGCGTCTGATCGTCGGGAGCGGCCTGAGCCGGATGATCGATGGCGTATATGGCAAGGGCGTACCCGATCATGCGAAGATTTGAGGCACACTTCACGCGGTTGGCCGGCTCGCGGGCGCGGCCGAGGTTTGGCAGCATCATCAGCGCGACGATGACGAGCAGCCCGACGATCACACCAAGTAACGCAAACGCGGAGCCTCGGCGGTTGCTCGTTGGTCGCGGGCGACGCGTAGGCGACGACGGGCGGCTGGTCTGACGTCGGTTTAGACTCGTGGTTCATGGCACTCGTTTCCTAAGGGCGGGCCGGGGTTAGCCGCTCCGCGATGGCGTGCTGGAAGCCATCGGCATCCCTGAACCAGACTGATCCGTCGGCATGGAGGATGTTCGCCCCGTCACCTTCATGCAGCAACGGCGAGCAGGCGGCGATGGCCACGCTCTTGTCGCCCCAGGTGGCCCCGGCGGAGAGGTCGAGAAAGCTCGAGTTTGCCCCATAGACGAGCCTCGTTTTGGTGTGTCTGGTGGCCTGGTGGTTTGGGCAGAGGAACACCTGCGGTGAAAGGCTTCGCACCGCGGCCAAGGTGGCGAGCGACGGCGGGAGCAATTCGTCATGCCGGTGGCGTATCGCTCCATCGCGTTGGCCGATGGCGGAGGTTCGAACCGCACTTGACCTTCTGCGCCGCCTCACGTGATCGGCCTAGCGAGGGCAAAGTCGAAAGGAACACCAGTAGGCCGACGATTCCGGCGAAGAGGCCGAAGGCGGCCAAACGCAGGCCTCGTCTTGATGATGCCGATGACCGCCAGCACGACCGGAAGATAACCTGCCGCGACCGTCAGTGAGCGATGACGAAGGTCGCATCCCCACGCGGCGGCTGCGTTGACACCTGCTCGGACTGGATGAAAAACGACTTCTTTTCCCGGACTTCGGCAAGAAAGGCCTCGACCTCCGCCGGCGATCCCTCGGCGGCGAGCTCTACCCGGCCATCTGCGAGGTTCTTCACGTAGCCGGTCACGTCGAATCGGCGGGCGATCCATTTGGTCGTCATGCGAAAGCCCACGCCCTGCACGCGGCCGGTGTAGCGGACGAGCTTGCGGATGCTGTTGTCCATTAGCAATTTACGTACCGAAGATGCGGTCGCCCGCGTCACCGAGGCCGGGGCGAATGTAGTGACGCTCATCCAGCTCGCGATCGACCGCGGCGGCATAGACGGGGACGTCCGGGTGCTCGGCCTGGAGCTTCTCGATGCCTTCCGGAGCCGCCACGAGGCACATGAACCGAATGTTCGATGCCGCGACGCCTTGGCTCTTGAGAAACGCGATGCACCGACACGCGCTGCCGCCGGTAGCGAGCATCGGGTCGGTGACGATGGTCTCGCACAATGCGATGTCGGGCGGGAGTTTATGGTAGTACGCCCCGGCCTCGGCGGTGGCTTCGTCGCGTTCGAGGCCGACGTGTCCGACGCGGCAATCGGTGATGAGCCGCATCACCCCGCTGGTCATGCCCAGGCCGGCTCGCAAGATCGGCACCAGGCACACCGGCCTGGCCAGTTCGTGGCCGACGGTGGGTTCCAGAGGCGTCTGCACCTGACGCTCGCGTGTCGGCATCGAGCGCGTGATCTCGTACGTCATGAGCATCGCCACCTCCTCGACAAGGCCGCGGAACGCGCGGTGATCGGTCGATTTCTCCCGAAGTTCCGCAAGTTTCGTGCGGATGACGGGGTGGTCGATGACGTGCAGCATGGTTGGTGGGGGAGAAGAAGCTGGAAGCTGGGTCGGATTATGCGTCGCGACGGGCTCAGCCCATGGCCTAGCTCGAGACCTGCAGCGGCGTCTCCTCGTACGGCTGGACGACCACCCAGCCCTCGCCGGCGGTGGCATCGAACTGTATCTGGAAGCTCTCACCGCTGCCTCGACCGACGAACGTCTTGAGGGACATGTCTGTCTTGAACCCCGGCGTCAGGTTGCCGCTCCAGGCGACGGTCGCGTTCGGGTCGGTGAAGACGGGCTCGCCGGGACGGACGCGGAGGGTCAGCGGGTCGTGGTGCGTGCCGATGCAGACGAGGCCCGTGCCCTCGACACGCACGTTGAAGAGCCCGCCGCTGACGACCGCCGCAACCTTCCTCATCATCGTCACGTCGTACTTCAGGACCGGGTCGAAAGCGATAAGGTCTTCGCCGTTAACGACTACGGACTCGCCACGCAGGTCGAGCACGGTCAGCTTCTTGCCGTCGTCGGCCAGGTAGACCTTCCCGCGGCCTTCCGCTTTGGTCAGCTTGGCTCCTTCGCCGGTGAGCTGGCGTTTGAGAAACTTGCCGAGTCCCTCCTCCATCATGCCTTGCCGGGTGAACTTGACCTCGCCGCGATAGGCGACCATGCCGCCCATTTTGGTCCAGACGCTGCCGTGGGTGCTGCCGTCGAGGTTGACCTCGAGCATGTGCGGGCTTTCGAGCTCGAAAAACCCTTGCCCACGATCACGTTGCGCCGTCCGCTGGAGGAACTCGTCGATCGTCTGTCGGGAAGCTGCCACGTCGGTCATGCCGGCATCATGCCATGCTCGCGGGCGTAGGCAAAGACGCCTCCGGCCTCGACGATCGGCAAGACGTCGCCGAGCGGCTTGACCCCGATTTCTACCGGCCTGGTGTGATTCTTGAACGTGCCGCTCGCGACGTCGATCTCGATCTCGTCACCCGTGTGGGTCGTTTCCACCAGGCGTTCCATCGCTTCGAGCGGCAAAAGATATCCGCCATTGATGCTGTTGCGGTAGAAGATTCGGGCGTAGAAGTCTGCCACCACCGCCTTGATGCCCGCCTCGGCCAGGGCCAGCGGGGCGTGCTCGCGAGAGCTGCCGCAGCCGAAGTTCTTGCCGGCCACGATGATGCGGTACTTGCTCGAAAAGCCGTCGCCGTCCGGATCGATGAACGGCACCCGGCCCTCCGGCAGGCCGTCCTGACCTTCGGGGACGCCGGAATTGGCATATTTTCCAAAGAAACGACGCTCTTCCGGATCACTCGGGTTGTAGCTGAGAAACTCCGCCGGGATGATCTGGTCGGTGTCGATGTTGTCGCCCAGCACGTACGCGGGCCCGCGGATGATCGTCTCCATGTCGTTGCAACGGTAGGGCTTGGGCCGGTTCAACGTCGAAGCGTGGCCAACACATCCTCGTCGGCCCGTCTAATGGTTCCTCCGGCCTCCTTGGCCATGCGGTTGGCGAGCGTCGCTTCGAGAGCAACATCTCGCCCCGTGGCGTACCAGCCGAAGCCGGGTTTGGCCGGATCGTCTTCCGCCCGGCGGAACGTGTCGCCCCGGCGGGCAAGACGCTCGACGACCACCCGCGGCACCGCCACCACCTCGCCGTCGGAGCGCGAGACGTCAAAACGCACGCTGCGACGGACCGTCGCCAACGACGATTCCGCGACGTCCGCGATCGTCCGCTGCTCGTCGTGCCACACCTCCAACAGGACCGCGCCCGTCTTGGGTTGAGTCTGTAAACGACCCGAGCGGCGGTCGGCAAAGTCCGTAGCGAATCCGAAACGCCTCCGGGCCGAGTCGGAGGCCCGCCACAGCGAGTCGAAGTCGCCGCCGACGACGGCGACGCTCGCCGGCTGCTCGTGCCAGAACGCCACCTCCGCCGCCTGCGGGTTGTCCTCCCACTCGGGCCGCGTGCTGCACCCGAAGGCGGGCGCAAATCAACAAAGTGCCCAACAAGAACAGTTGTGGTAAAAAGAGAGCAAGTACACTTCTTCATGATCAGTGATGAAGAACGCTATGATCAGCTTGCACACGGATCTATAGGATCGTGTCCTACCGTGTGAATGATAATGCCGTTCATGGTTCCGGGCGCTCCCATGCTTCGCCCGGCCACGATGACGATGCGGTCACCTTGCGTCGCCAGCTCGCGGTCTTGCACGAGGCCGTCGACCTCGCGGGCCAGGTCCTGCAGGTTCGCCGGGGCGTCGAGCCGCAGCGGCACCACGCCGTAATGCAAAGCCATCTGCCGCAGGCGTCGGTCGTCGGCGCTGAGCGCGACCACCGGCACGTCGAAACGCTGCTTGGCAAAGATCCGGGCGGTGTCGCCCGTGTGGCTGTAGACGACGACGAGCCGGCACGGCATCGTCTCCAACAGCCGACGCACCGCTTTGGCCGTCGCCTGGCTGACGAGCATGTCCGGCGGCGTCGCTGGCACCCTCGGGCCCGCCGCCGTGACCGACGAGAAAGGCCTCGGTCGCCTCGGCCACGTGCCGCATGACGTGCACGCTGCCCACCGGGAACTTGCCGACGCTCGTCTCGCCCGACAACATCGTCGCGTCCGTCCCGTCGAAGATCGCGTTCGCCACGTCGCTCACTTCCGCACGCGTGGGGCTGGCCGCATCGACCATGCTCTGCAGCATCTGCGTCGCCACGATCGCCGGCTTGCCCGCGACGGCACCGCTCGATCAAGTCCTTCTGGATCAACGGCACGCGGGCCAGATCCATCTCGACGCCCAGGTCGCCGCGGGCGACCATCAGGCCGTCCGACTCGGCGATGATCTCGTCGATCTGATCGACCGCCTCCGCCTTCTCGATCTTGGCGATGATGCCGATGTGACTCTGCCGGCTTTGCAGCCGCTCGCGAAGCTGCCGAATGTCGGCCGCGCTTCGAACGAACGACAACGCCAGGTAATCGAGGTCGTTCTCGATCGCCCAGTCGACGCACGACCAGTCACGGTCGGTGATGCTCGGCAGCCCGAGCTTCGTGTTCGGCAGGTTCACGCCCTTGCGCGTCTTGATGACGCCCCCGGCAGTGCAGCGGAGCCCGATGCGGTTCGACTCCTTGCGGGTGCAGACGAAGCGGAGCAGCCCGTCCTCGATGAAGACGCGGTCGCCCACTTCGACGTCGTCGATCAGGCCCTTGTACGTGACGCTGATCACGCCGTTTCTGCCCAAGATGTCGTCGCGCTGGATGACCAGCTCGTCGCCAACGGAGATCGTCATGCCGCCCGCGTCGTTGGCTTCGTCGACGTTGCCGACGCGAATCTTGGGGCCGCCCAGGTCACCCAGGATGGCGACGCGGCGATCGAGCTTGTCGGCTTCCTTGCGAATCTTGGCGAGCATCTCGCCGTGTCCGTTCAACTCGCCGTGGCTGAAGTTGAGCCGGCAGACATCAACGCCGGCCGTCAGCAGGGCCTTCAAGTCCCGCGGCTGCGACACGGCCGGCCCCATGGTGGCGACGATCTTCGTACGGATGAGCGACTCTGGCCGCGACTCGGAGCCTGTCATGCCGCGGATGCTACAGGCCCGGCCGAGCCCCGCCACCAATCGGCCAAGTTGTTCGAGCCGACCGCCCAATCGCATCCTCGCTCCGTCACCCTGAACGCAGCCGAAGGACCTCGGCTGAACGGCGTGTTCGCGGACGAGGTCCTTCGACTCGCTTCGCTCGCTCAGGATGACGGTCGGGGAAAAGGGATGACGTAGTGCCGGCCACGCCCAGACTCCACTGAACCTGCCTCCGTCATCCTGAGCGCAGCCGAAGGACCTCGCCTGAACAACGTGTCCACGGACGAGGTCCTTCGACTCGCTGCGCTCGCTCAGGATGACGGTTTGAAGCAACGAAGACGGCATGATGCCGGCCACTCCCCAGATTCCACTGAATCCGCCTCCGTCATCCTGAGCGCAGCCGAAGGACCTCGCCTGAACAACGTGTCCGCGGACGAGGTCCTTCGACTCGCTGCGCTCGCTCCGCGTGACGGCGAGGACGAAGAACTTACGAGATGACTCGGCAACGGCCTTACCCTCGGCGGTGCCGAAAGCTGATGCGATGCCGAGCAGTCAGGCCGAAGCCGAGCGGCTGGCGCAGCGGCGTGATGCGGCACGAGGGTGTTTGCTCGCGCTGGTGCTGGAAGGGGCCGCACTCATCGCCGCGGCGGGTTGGGCGGTTGCGGTCGCGGCGGGGTGGCTTCAGACGGGGCGGGCTTCGGGTTCGGCTTCTTCGTCTTCACGCTGGCCGCGGCGGTGGTGGCGTTTGCGGTGGTCATTTTGGGGAACACGCGGAAGCAGCGGCTGATCCGCCGGCGGGCCGAGGAAGAGAGATTTGCCCAGCAGCAGGCACAGCCGGATGATGGCAGATAAAGTGTCGCTGGTCTGCGACCTGGCGGTCGAAGGCCGATGACTCCGCTAGGAACCAACGACATGCGCATGCAATACGACTCTCCGTCCTCATCGGCCTGGGGCGCTGGCGCCTCGGCCCTTCCGGTCAGCGAAGCACCCGCCGAAACACGGGCCGACTTCATCAAGAAGACCTACACCCACCTCGCCGCGGCCGTCGCGGCGCTGGTCGCCCTGGAGCTGCTCTACTTCGCGGTCATCCCGCAGGAGACGCTTGCCCGCATCACCGGAGCCGTCTTCACCGGCTTCGGAGGGTTCGGCTGGATCGGCGTCCTGATCGCCTTCGCAGCCGTCAGCTACATCGCCCAGAAGTGGGCGATCACCGGTGCCGACAGCGGCAAGGCCTACGCGGGCCTGGCCCTATACACGGTCGCCCAATCGCTCATCCTGTTGCCGCTGCTCTTCATGGCAACGGTCTACGGCGCGACCGGCAACGACGCCAGCACCTTCGGCCTGATCCCGACGGCCGCGGTTGTCACCGGCCTCATCGTCGGTGGGCTGACCGCCTTCGTCTTCATCACCGGGGCCAACTTCAACTGGCTCGGCGGCGTTCTGGCGGTCGGCGTGTTGGGGCTGATGGGTGTCTTCGTCGCCAGCCTGATCTTCGGCTTCAGCCTCGGCCTCATCTTCATCGCGTTCGGCGTCGTCTTGATGAGCGGCTTCGTGCTCTACGAGACGAGCAACGTGCTGCACACCTACCCGGTCGGCAGCCACGTGGCCGCGAGCTTGGCCCTGTTCGCCAGCATCGCGACGCTTTTCTGGTACGTCTTGCAACTCCTCATGATCCTGCAAGGGCGGGACGATTAGCCGCGTCGCCATCGACGACCAACACCGACGCCGGGCCAGCGATGGCCCGGCGTCGTTCGTTCTGCCTCCGTCATCCTGAGCGCAGCCGAAGGACCTCGACTGAACGGCGTGTTCGCGGGCGAGGTCCTTCGACTCGCTGTCGCTCGCTCAGGATGACGGTTGGGAGCAACGAGGCGACATGATGCCGGCCACCTTCAGATTCCACTGAACCTGCCTCCGTCATCCTGAGCGCAGCCGAAGGACCTCGACTGAACGGCGTGTTCACGAACGAGGTCCTTCGACTGCGCTGCGCTCGCTCAGGATGACGGTTCGGAGCAACGGGGCGACATGATGCCGGCCACTTTCAGATGCCACTGAACCTGCCTCCGTCATCCTGAGCGCAGCCGAAGGACCTCGGCTGGACGACGACGGATGGGGAAGCGCGGGGCCGTATCGTGTTGGCGATGCCCTGGACGACGTTGTGCGATCTCGATGACCTGAGCACCCAAGGCGAAGGCACCTTCGTCGATATCGACGGCCGAGAGCTGGCGGTCTTTTTGGACGGCGAGACGCCGCGGGTGCTCGACAACCTGTGCCCCCACGCCGGCGGGTCGATGGCCAGCGGGTATCTGGAGCAACAGGGCGAGCACACCTGTGCCGTCTGCCCGTGGCACGGCTGGGCGTTTCGCGTCGACACGGGCGACTACGTCGACATGCCCGGCTTCGAGATCAAGGTCTACGAGAGCCGGCTCGTCGACAACGACGGCAAACGGCAGGTCCAGGCGGACCTGCCGATGCCGTAGAGCCAGAAGTTGGCGATCAAGCGCAGGCGATTAAACGCTAGTGCTCGATCGTCTTGATCACGCCTTCGTCGGCGGCTTCGATGCCGGTGATGACGACGTTGAGGGCCTTGTACCCTTCCTCGCCGCTGATCTCGGGCGGGGTGTTGGTCAGGATGCTGTTGGTCAGCATGGCCGCGACGCCGGAGTCGGTCTGCTTCTCGTTCGTCGCCATCGCCCCGGCCTTGATGCGGTCGCGCCGGCCGTCGGCGTAGTCGACCATGACGCCGTCCTCGTACGGACCCTCTTCGCCCACACGCATGACGCCCTTCTCGCAGAAGAAGCGGGTGCCGTTGTCACCGATGCGGCCGTAGTTGGTCCAGCTGATGTGGATCGAGCCGATCGCGCCGCTCTTCATCTCGCATTCGAGGTAGGCGTTGTCGTCGACATCCATCGGCGTGCCGTCAGGGTGCGTCTTGTGGAGCGTCTTGACGAAGCCACCGATCTTGTGGAACTCGTCGCCCGTCAGATACCGCATGACGTCGGCCTTGTGGATGCCGAGGTCGCCGCAGACGCCCATGCCTGCCAGTTCCTTCTTGAAGAACCACGAGTGGATGCCGTCGACGCTCCAGCCGTCGGCGCCGGGGTGCTTGAAGTTGGTCTCGTACGCCAAAATCTTGCCGAGCTTGCCGCTGTCGAGGATCTCCTTGGCCACGATGTGCGGCGGCATGAGCCGCTGGTTCATGCCGATCATCAGGAATTTCCCGCTCTTGTCCTGCGCCGCGATCATCGCCTTGGCTTGCTCACGCGTCGTGGCCATCGGCTTCTCGACCAGCACGTGCCGACCGGCTTCGTGGGCGTCGATGGTTTGCGGAGCGTGCAGCGCGTTGGGCGTTCCGACGACGGCCGCGTCGGACTGGACCTTGGCGAGCATCTCTTTGTGGTCCAGGAAGTACGGGCAGCCGTACTTCTCGGCGATTTCCTTGGCCCGGTGCTCGACCGGATCGCACAGGGCGACGACCTCGCTCTGCGGGTTCGCGTGAATTTCGGGCAGGTGACGGCGCTGGTTGATGGCACCGGCACCCATGACGACGTAGGAGACTTTTCGGTCGGACATGGTGGGTCGAACAGGATAGCTGCCGCGTGTGGCGATGCACGTCCGGCATCGAGCATGTGCGACAAGGACAGTCTCAAGAAGAACTTGGTGCTGCCGATGCCTTCCGCAGCCAGAAGGCCTCGATCAACAGGCTGACAGCGGCTACGAGCCAAACCCCGACGGCAGCGGGCCATACAAGTAGCCGCAGTCCTTTTAACAACCGGAAAGAGAGCGCGGACGAAGCGTCTGACCATTCGAGTAGCACCATCGCGAGACACGTGATCGGCGGGACGAACACCAGGCCTCTGAAAAACTTAATACTGAGTCGGCGACGGCCGTCCCGCACTCCGGGCACAGGCCGGTCGTTGTTTGGCCTCGAAGGTCGTACCCGCACGTTTGGCACGAGATGCCGACGGCAACTGGATCGCCATCTGTCACTTGCTGCGTCATCGCGATGAGATTCAGACGACGTCGCTCAACGGCACGACCGCCTGCTCCTTGGCCGACTTCGTCACCGCCGCCAAAACACGCTGCGTCTCGTAGGCGTCGGCGAAATCGGGCATCGGCACCACCGCTTCCTGGCCCGCGATCAGGCTCGACATGTCCGCCGCCTGGTTCACGAAGGAATGCTCGTAGCCGATGTGGTGCGCCGTGGGCCAGTAGGCCGCGGCATACGGGTGGCCGGCGTCGCCGTTGCTGACGTGGATCGTGCTCCAGCCCTGCACGCCGTCGTCGAGCGTCGCGTCGTACCACTGCAGTTCGGTCATCCGCTCGAAGTTCCAGATCAACGCGCCCTTTTCGCCGTGGATCTCGAGGCGGTTGTTGTTCTTGTGGCCGGTCGAAAGACGCGTCGCCTCGAAGGTCGCGATAGCGCCGCCCGTCAGGCCTGCGGTGAAGATGACGGCATCGTCGACGGTGCTTTTGCCGGTTTTCTGGGTGCCACCCGCAGCCTTTGCCGCTGATCTCTCCCCCGGCACCTTCCGGGATCGGCCTCTCTTCGATGAAGGTCTTGAGCACCGCACCGCCGACGGATTCGAACTCCAGGCCGGTGACGAACCGGGCGGCATCGATGCTGTGGGCGCACAGGTCGCCCAGCGATCCACTGCCGGCGAGGTCGCCCTGGAAGCGCCACACCAACGGAGCGTCGGGCCCGCCCCAGTCTTGCAGGTAGAAGCCGCGGACGTGGTAGATCCGTCCCAGCTTGCCGCTTTTGACCAGTTGATGAGCGAAGGCCAGGGCAGGGCAGCGGCGATAGTTGTACCAGACGAACGTCTTGCCGCTGGCCTTGGCGGCGGCGTCGCGCATCTCGCGGGCGGCGTCGAGGGTGTTGGCCAGGGGCTTCTCGCAGGCCACGTGCTTGCCTGCTTCGAGTGCCGCGATCGACATGTCGCGGTGCACGTGGTTGGGCGTGCCGACGTCGACGAGATCGATGTCCGGATTGGCTACGGCGTCCTGCCAGGAGACGCTGGCGTTGTGCCAGCCCCAGCGGCGACGGAAGGTCTCCAGCTCGTCACGGTCCCGGCCGCACACGGTGTGCAGGGCGAACGGCTTCGGCAGATCGAAGAACTTGCCGGCCTGGCTGTACGCGTTGGAGTGCGTCCGACCCATGAACTTCTGGCCGATGAGGCACACGTTGATCGCTTCTGCGTCGGGCATTGCACACAAAGTACCCAATCTCGCTCTCGTCCGACAAGCGGCGACTCAGACGTGGTCAGCCGTGGAAGCACGTCGCTCTTCACGCGCGGCAAAGGCACGCAGCCCGGATGCCACCACGTCCGCCTGGATCTTGCTGCGTCGGCATGTCGAGCACATACGACGGTGCAGGCGCTCCGCTACGTCTTCTGCCCAGTGCGTCTCGCCATACTGATGACGCATCCGCATCTCATCGGCGTCTTCGCACCGCAGCGTCATGATCAGAAGCACATATCGCCCAAGCCGAGACCAGCGACCCCGCGGGGTCGGATCGGTCAGGTCAGGGGGTGGATTACGAAGGAGACTCATCTGGGCACATCCGAGAGTGATCATTGCTTGCTACGTCGTTCGTCGGCAGATCCGCCTGACATCAATGGTGAAAGTTCGCGACGGAGCCGGAGCCGGCCACGGTGCACCAGGGTCCAGAGGTTCGACTTGGTCAGCCCCAGCAGCTCGCACACGTCTGCCGTCGGCAAGCCGTCGACCTCCCGGAAAACGACCGCCTGCCGCATCAGTGCCGGCATCCCCCCCAGACAACGCTCAAAAGCCTGCCAAAATTCCTCCCCCTCCAACGTTTCCGCCGGCCGGCGTTGCCACCGGTCGCGGGCGATCGCGTAGACCTGGTCGCGGATGCTCGGACCAGAGGCCCTGACGATCTGGGCGTACTCGTCGGTCACCCGTCGCCGGACCGCGTCACGCCGAACATGGTCCACCGTCCGCCGCCTCAGCAGCGTGAAGAGGAGCCGACGCTCTTCATCAGTGGTCGTACCACGCTCCATCGCCTCGGCCGCCGAGACCAGCGCGTCCTGCACGGCGTCTTCGGCATCGTCGGGATCTCGCAGCCGACGCCTGGCAAACGCCAGCAAATCCGTCCCGTGTGCCTCGAACCAGTCGGCCAGGCGTCGGCTGGCGTCGTTGGAAAGAGTGGCACGCGGCATTGTTGGTAAGGCCTCGCGGCGTCTTTCGACAACCGCGAGACCGGGGGAGAGAGTACGGCGACGCTTGAACGCCAGACGTCGCATACCGCATCAAGACCTTGCAAAGAAAAGCGACGTCGCCGCAATTGCCGAGACGAACCCGTACGGACCGCCCGCCCGAACCGCTACCATCGACCCGTGCGGCAAGCGGCGATGCCGATTCTGGCGGGGCTCCTGTCGCTGGTGTTCTTCTTGCCGGGCATCACCTGGGGACTGCCGTCGCGGCAGGCGGATCGATACCTCTTTGCCGATCGCACGCCCTGGACCGGCCAGGAGCTGATCACGCTGACCGGCGGGCTCGAGTCCGAAGCGGCTGCCGATGTGGATCGTGACGCCGACGCAGGCAAGTTCCTGAACGACACCGATGCCGAGCGGGCGGAAATCGTCATCCGCTATCGGCTCTACAGCCAGCAGCCCGACGAGATGCTGACGCTGCGGGCCATCGCCTCCATGGCGCAGCGTCGATCGCTCGACCCGCACTTCTACACGTACGGCGGCCTGTGGACCTATCCCGTTGCGGGCTTCATCGGCGTCGCGTCACTCGCAGGCCTCATCGAGCGGGGAGACCTGGCGTTCTATCTCGATCGGCCGGAAGAGTTCGCGAAGATGTACGTCGTGATGCGCCTCTACGCCGTCGCCTGGGCGGCGGTGGGGGCGGGTGTCGTCTGCATCCTTGTTCGCCGCATGACGCGAAGCGGCAAGCTCGGCCTGATCGCGGCGGCGTGTTACGCGATCATCCCAGCGATCAACATCGCGGCTCACGAGGGCAAGCCGCACCTGCCGGGGGCGGTGTTGGCGATGGTCGCGATGGTCTTGGCCGACACATACCTGCGGACGGCGTCTCGCCGCCACCTGCTGCTCGCAGGCCTCGCCGCTGGGGCGGCGACGGGGATGGTCGTGACGATGGCGGTGAGCACCGTCGTGCTGCCGATCGCGTGGTGGCTACGACACGAAGAATGCCGTGGGCTCAAAGCCTGTGGTCCGGACCGTCTGGCATCCGCGCGATTCCGGCGGGCTGTAAGCCCGCGGCTCTCTGAGCTTGCAGCTTCCATCGCCCTCGCGGCGGGCGTCTTTGTCGTGACGAACCCGTTCGTTCTGTTCAACATCGATGCCGTCTCTGCCAATGCGGGCAACACGGCAGGGCACTACGGCATCAGCCAGACCGGCTTCTGGGCGATCGTCTCGTGGGTTGGTCGGACGGCGTCGATCTTCTTTGTGGGCGGTGGGTGGATCGGCAGCATGGGCGTGGTTCTGCTTCTGCTCCTCCCCCTAGTCGTGGGGCGGCGTGAAAATCTGAGGACACGACGGCAGGCGATCATCTATCCGTTGGCGGGAGTGGCTTTCCTGTCGTCGCTCACCTTCTTCGCCACGTCGTTCGGCCGGCCGCCGGACCATGTGCGGTTCGGCCTGCTGGCCTTCATGTGCGGGACCGTCGCAGTCTTCGGCACACTTGCCTTCGATCGGAGCAAGACACCGACAGGCAACGTCTTGACCAGGCCGCTGCCGTGGTGGCTTGGGGCGATGGTGCTGCTTCCGGTCTTGATCGCGCTCGGGCCGTGGCAATTCGTCTCCAACGCCTGGGGCCGCGACGGCCGGTCGGAGGCGGCGCGGGCGATCGCCGAGCAGCCGATCTCGACCGGCCTGCTGCTGCTACCGAACGATCCCGCCCCCTACGCCGCACCTCCCTTCGACCTGTGGGCCTGGAAGGCTGTCAAGACGTCGCAGGTGGTACCACCTCGGTTCGCCGGACACGTCGGCGACGGCTATGTGACAGTGAGTGACTTGCCACGCCAGCCCGGCTACAGCCGCATGGGCTGGGGGGTTCGACGTTCGGTGGTCTACGGATCCGGCTGGAGCGTCGTACCCGGACTCCGGCAGGCCGAGCGACAGCTGGAGCAGATGATGCCCGGGACACTGACGCACCAACACCAGACGGATTATGTCGAACGGCTCCGCGCAACGACACGGCCGCGGCGATGACGCCGCGGCCGGATGATCTGTAGCTGGTTGCCGAGGCTTTGGCCTCAAGACTTCGCGTCGCCGGGACGCCAGGTCCGCTTCTGCGGCTTGACGACGTCGCCGTTGCGGATCGCCTTGGCCGAGGCGTAGACGCGAACGACGCGGCCATCGACCACGGCACGAACCTTCTGCAGGTTCGGCTTGAACTTGCGCTTCGTGACACCGGTGATCTTCGTACCGACGCCGCCGAGGTACTTGGCCTTACCACGAAGTGTCTTGCTGCGACCGATGACGGTCTTTCTACCGGTGAAGTGACATTGATAGGGCATGGCGTCTCAGCAGGGCGGAGAGGATAGGCGCGACATCCGTCGTCGGCCAAGAAAGCGGGCCGAAGACGGGTTTCGTCTTCGGCCCGTGGGTCAGGTGTCGGCTCGTCGCACTAGCGCGACGAGGGCGCCAGAAGCGGGAAGGTCTCTTGCTCGATCTCACGCTGGAGAATGATCTTGGGCCTGACCAGGACCAGAAGGACCTGTTCATCCTTGGCACGGGCGCGGTTGGTGAAGAGCCGCTTGAGGAACGGAATCTTCGACAGCACGGGCACGCCCGACTCACGCTCGGTTTCGCCGGTAATCGTCTGGCCGCCCAGCAGCAGGGTGCCGCCGTCGGGAACGCTGACGGTTGTGGCGATCGAGATCTGCTCGAAGTCGACGAGCTGCAAGAAGCTCGGGGGCGACCCGCCGCCGAAGCTGGTCGACGAAGGGCTCACCGTCGTCACCATCGCCGCCGTTGGCATCAACGCCGCCCGTCACCTGGAAGGTGCTGATGTTGTTGATCCGCGTCAGTTCCGGCTGAAGCGTCAGCGTCACGTACCGGCGGTCGGCACTGACGGTCGCTTGCACCTGCAGCAGGATGCCGTCGGAGATCTCGTCCGTCTCCGGGTTGTACCCGACAACGCCGCTGGCCACGACGGCCTCGAGCTCGCTGACGTACTGCTGCGTCCGGGCCACGACGACCACAGCACTCTGGCCGTTGAAGAGCGTGATGTTCGGTGCCGTCAGCGACTGCACGTCGCGACGTTGCTGCAGCGCTTCGATCAAGATCGTCGCCTGGAAGTCGTCCAAGAACGCCTGGAACTGCGTGCTCAGCGACTGCCCACCCGCCGGATCGAAGAGGTTCGGCAGGCTGCCCGGCGCACCGGTGCCCAGGTTGGCAGGGTTCGTGAAGTTGTTCGAGCCCTGGTCCACCTGGATCGGCCCGAAACCGGGGTTGGATGCGTTGGCAAAGGGAGCGTTGAAGTTGAAGCGGAAGTCGAAGTCGACGCCGATTCGCTCCAGGAAGTTGCGCTGCACGGTCAGGAAGCGCGTCTCGACGTTGACCTGGATGGCCCGCGTCTCGCGGAACTTGCTGAGAAGCTGCGTGACTTCACGAAGGTTCTCGGCCGTCTGCGTGATGACGAGCTGACCGTTGAGTTCGGAGATCGCACCGATGGAGCCGCCGTTGGTGGTCCAGGAGTCGGGAGCGACCGTGGTGCGGATGAGCTCGATGATGCGTTCGACGAGCTCTTCGCGGTCGAGATCACCGCCCGCTCCGCCGCCGCCTCCACCACCACCGCCTCCACCACCACCGCCGAAGCCACCGCCGCCGCCACCACCAAAGCCGCCGCCACCACCGCCTCCGCCTCCACCACCACCGCCGAAGCCACCACCGCCTCCACCGCCGCCTCCGCCCCCACCACCGCCGACGTTGTTGCCGACGTCATCGCTGTCGAAGTCGGGGATCGGGACGATGAGGTCACGAATATCCAGCACCTGCGTCTGGACGTTCTTGGAGAGGTCCTCGACGGTGCTGATGGTGATGATGCCGTCGTCGACGGTGTAGTCGAGCTGGGCGAAGCCGCTGCCGAGCTGGTTGAGCGTCAGCTCGATGACCTTGCCCAGAGATGCCGTACCAGGCAGCTGAAGCGTGACTTCGGTGCCACGCTGGACATTTTGCAACTCCAGCTCAGGCCAGTTCACAAAGATGCCGGCGTTCGAATTGTTCCGCAGGTAGTCGACCACGTCGTCGAAAGGCACCTGGTCGAACTCCACCGGCGAGCCGATCGGGGCGTCGAGCTGCGCGATCAACGCCGCATCAGCCTCTTCGGCACCACGCTCGTCGGCGACGGTGCGATCACGCCGGGCGACCAGGTCGGGCCAATCTTCCGGGTAACGCAGGATGTCGTCGTACGGAATCCGCTTCTCTTGCGCCTCGGTCATCACGCTTGCGACTTCCTGGCGGTAATCCAGGTAGTGCTTGCGCTGCCGGGAGAGCAGAGCCTTGTCCTCGATGAACGGCCGAACGCCGATCGCGTAGTCGTTGTTCGGGTCGACCGTCAGAATCTGGCTGATCAAGGCCAAAGAGGCCTCGTACTTGCCGTCTTCCGTCGCGAGCCGGCTGTCGCGAATCAGCCGACGAACCGTCGCGGCCTCGGCCTCTTCACGAGCACGCTGGCGACGCTCATCCTCGTCTTGAGCGGTCTCTTGAGCTTCCCGGTCTAACTCGGCCGAGACCTGAGCTTCTTTGCGAGCAATCGACAGGTTCAGCGTCTCGATCTGATTCTGGAACTGGTTCCGCGTCGCCGCCGAGAAGATGAACGGGTTCGTGTTCGCAGCGACGCGAGCCTGTTGCGTGAAGTCACGAGCTTCGCCGAACTCGTTCGAGGCCAACGCGGCCTTGGCGTTCTGAACCGCTTCGTTGAACTTGTAGGTGATCAGCTGACGCTGGGCACGCTGCTCTTCTTCGAAAGGCGTTGCGGGGGCATTCTCGCTCGAATCGACCGGGTCCAGCCGCTGCGCGTCATCGGCAACGGGCTGGAAGCTCGGGTTCAGCCGGGCAGCTTCCTGATAAGCGACCCGTGCCTCGTCCGGGCGATCCTGCTCGTCCAAAGCCCGGCCACGCTCGAAAGCGGCGTTGGCTTCGCGGCTGGCGGCGTCTTCCGGATCGGCGACCGGGGCCTCGGCACGATCGGCCTCACGGGCAAGCCGCTGCTCAATCACACCCAGAACATCGGCGATCGGGCTGTCGAACAGACGCGTCTCGTAACCCGCCGCCTCGGCCTTGAGCAACAGCTCCTTGGCCTCGACGAAGCGATTGTCCTGATAAGCCTTGATCCCACGCAGGTAGTCCGCACGGGCGGCGGGCATGTCGGCGACGACCGGGGCCGCGGGCGGCTCGACAGCCACCGGCGCCGGTGCGGCCTCGGGCGTCGAATCCGCTTCCGGCGTCGGAGTGACAGCCGGCGTCGGGGTGGCCGGGGCGTCGGGCGACTCCATCTCGCCCTCGATGACAACCGGACCGGTCGCATCGACGGATGCCGGGGCATCGGCGAGTCGTGTCTCGATCTCGCCGATCAGCTGCACGGGCGATGCACCAAAGGCACCGGCCTGGTAATCGATGGCGTCGAGGGCGCGAAGCTTCTTGGAGGCCTCGGCATATCGCTCGGCCTCGAAGTCGGCGACGGCGGCGTCGTAGTAGCCGCGGTCGCTGCCGAACTCGGCGTTGATCGACTCCGTCAGCTCGACCTTCACGACGGCCATCAGCTCGTTGGCCTTCTGCTGCGTCGCGGCATCGGCGAAGCGGGCGTCGCGGGCCTCGTCGAGACGGGCGGCGGCGGTGGCGAAGTCGCCGACCTCCATGGCCGCCTCGCCGGCGGCGAGATCGGCGCGGGCTTCGGTGCGAGCGTCCAACGCGTTGCGGGCACGCAGCTCGAGTTCCGAAAGCTGGGCCTTGCCGGCATCGCTCAGATTGGCCGGGTCGATGTCCGCCAGCGCATCAAGTGCGGCCTGATACTCGGCGGCACCGACGCGCAGCTCGGCGAGCTTCAGCAGGTCGGCGTCGCTGGAGCCTTCCCCTTCATCAAGGAACGCCAGCGCCGGCGACACGGCCAGCGGTGCGATAGGGGCAACGACCGCGACGACGGCCAGCGCTGCGGCGGCGACGGCGAGTCGGCCGCGACGGGGCGTGCGGAGGCGACGGGTGCCGGTGCTGGGGGCGTGGCCGATCGACGAAGTGCGAAGCTGTGGCATGGCAGACGGTGGTGAGTACGCCGGGGGCAAGAAGAGCCAGAAGGCCGGTGGAGGAGGTGCCGGTGGACCGGGTGCAGGAAATGTCCGGCACGGTGCCGGCGGGTGGCGGGGGTTCAGCGGCGTCTAGCGGCAGGATGCCGCGGCCGATGTGCCGGGACGGGCGGGGGCCTCGCAAGGCATGTCCCGGTGAGACGCCAGCCGGCACGCAGTGGCCTCCTCTGGACCACGGCACCGACGGCGGACCCGAGCCGATCAGGCAGCCCAAAGCCGCCGACGACACGCGTCAAGCGCCGAAGATAGCGGTGCGTCGGATTGACTGCAACAGCGATTGCCCCGCCAAACCGGCCGAGCCACGTCCGGTAGTCTCTCGCCCGCCAGTGCTGCCGGAGCCGGGCAAACACCCTTATCATGCAAACCTACCCGAACAGGCCGAAAGGACCATCATGATCAAGCGACTCTTCAAGCCCGCACTCTTCGGCGGCGTTGGTGGCGGTAACCTGACCGCTGACATCGGACTGGGCCTGCTCCGCATCCTCACGGGCCTCTTTATCGCCTTCGGGCACGGCCTCGGAAAGGTGCCGCCCAAGGACGGCTTCGTCGGCTACCTCGAGTCGCTCGACGTTCCGCTGCCTTATCTCAATGCCTGGATGGCCGGCCTTGGCGAACTCGTCGGCGGGACGCTCCTGGCGCTAGGCCTGGCCACTCGGTTCGCCTCGGCATGGCTCGTCGGCGTCTTCGCCGTCGCAGCCTTCGTCGCCCACGGCGACGGCTTGAACGGCGACGCCGCGTTCTGGCTGCCTGCCGAAGGTGCCGCCGAACCGGCGGTGCTGTACCTGGCCATCGCGGGCATGTTCCTGCTCGCCGGCAGCGGACGCACCGGCGTCGACCGGTTCCTGCGCAAGTAGGCCGACACCTACTCCGCCACCGTCAAGCTGCGACCACCTTCTTGAAGGTGAGACGTCACCGTCACGCCTTCGCGGGCAAGGTCGATCAAGATCGCACCGTCCTGTCCCGTCCGCAGCAAAGGCCGCCCGCCGAGTCGGCCGGGCAGGTCGCGCTGCTTCTGCGACAGCCGACGCGAGTCGCTCGACACCACCCACTCCGGCAGACACGCCTCGACGAACTCGGCCGTGGGCGACTCCGTGCTGCCGTGATGCGGGGCGACCAGCACGTCCACGTCCGGCAGGCCCACGCCCGCCAGCTCCGACAGCGCCACCGCTTGGATATCGCCCGTGAAGAGAAGCTGTCGCCCTTCATGCGAGAGGCTCGCGACGAGCGAAGCGTCGTTGGCCGAAAGCTCCTGCCGGTTCGCAGGTGGCCACAAGACATCGAGCGAGGTCCGTGCCCCGAGCGACACCTCGTCGCCGCGACGGACCACCCGAATCGCCACGTCCGCCGCCTTCAACTCCGCCAGCATCCGACGCCCGGCAGGCTCGTCGCCCGCGTCTGCCGCAAACGTCGGCCCGATCACGACCTCTCGGACGCCGTAGCGACGAACGATTTCGCCCGCCGCGTTGAAGTGGTCCAGGTTCGCGTGGCTGATGACGAGGCGATCGATCCGCCCGATGCCCCGGCTTCGCAGGAAGGGGCCGATGCACGCTTCCCACGGGTCGGCCAAAGACGTGCTGCCGGCATCGACGAGCGTCACGACGCCCGTCGGCTGCTCGATCACCGCCGCCTGGCCCGCACCGACGGCCAGCAGCGTCACCCGCACGGGTCGATCCGCCAACGTCGGCGTCGCGCGGCCGGCGAGCGGCATGACGAAAATCGCCACCACCGCCAGTGCCGCGGGCACCCGAGATGCCCAGACCAGCGTCGCCGTGCGCGAGTTCCTGGCGACGAACCAGGCGACGAAGAGGGATGCGTAGATCGTCGCGATCAACCACATAGGCGGCACCGCCAGCGGCACGTCCGCCATCGGCAGGCCGCTGAAGAAGCCCACGACGCCCCGCATCGCACCCACCGGCCACGAAGCCACTGTCGCCCAGACGCCCGCGAGCTCCGGAAGCGCCAGCGTCAGCAGCACCTTCGCAACCCCCGCCAGCAGCGACACGACGACCAGCGGCGCCGCAACGAGGCTCGCGACGATCGACCACGTGTTGAACTGTCCAAAGTGCACCGCCACCAACGGCATCGACGCCAGCCAAGCGACCACGGCGGCAGAGAGGCCGTCGAGCATCCGCTTGTCGAACCAGTCCGCCAGTCGAATGAGCCGACCGTCGCCATCGGCCAGCACGGCGTCGTCGGGTCGACCCGCGGCCGACTGCACGAAGTGCCGCGCAGGTGTCGCCAGCAGCACCAGGGCCAGCACCGTGACGAAGCTGAGCTGGAAGCCTGCGCGGTAGACGTCCAGCGGGAAGATTGCCAGCAAAAGGAGGCACGCCAGGGCCAAGAGCTGCACGCCACCCGCGCGTCGGCCGACGATGATGCCGGTTCCCAATCCGACGGCGAGGATGGCAGCTCGCAAGACCGGCGGCGACGGTTCCGCCGCCGCGGCATAGAGGGCGACGATGCCGCCGCAGACGATCGCAGTGCTGCGTGGCCCACAACCCGCAAGCCGAGCGATCGCCAGCGCCGTCGCCGCGATGATGCCGACGTGCAATCCGCTGACGGCCAGGAAGTGGCCCGTGCCGCTGGCGCGGAACAGCTCGCGATCATCGTCCATCGCGGGATCGCGCTGGCCCAACAGCATGGCTCGCAGCAGCAGGCCGTCGTCGCGCTCGTCGGCATCGAAGCCTTGAAGCAGGGCCGCCCGCGTGGTCCGGCGCAGCTTGCCGAGCGGGCTCGGCTGCACTTCGGCGATCAGTTCGATCGTGCCGGGTCCGTTGGTCCGGAGGCTGCCGGGCACACGTCGGCCGCGGTAGTAGGCGGCGAAGTCGAACTGCCCCGGGTTCATCGCCCGGCCGGGCCTTTCGAGCCAGCCGAGGATGCGGACGCGGTCGCCGTCGGTCAGCCGCGGGTCGGGGTCGCGAATCTGAAGCAAAACCGTCCCGCTCGATGAGGCCCAGCCGTCCCACGTCTGGACGCGCTCGACCGCAAGCATGCCCGTCATCTTCGGCGGCCGGGGGCGACCCCCTTCGGGATGCCCGGCAAGCTGCGGCTTCCCGACGAGTCGGCCCTCGAGCCGCGCCAGCCGCGGCGTGTCGCCGGCGTAGCGGGCGACGTGATCCGGCGGGTAGTGGTAACGGGCCAGTTGTGCCGCAGCGGTGCCGGCGAAGACGAACGCCACCACCATCAAGAGCGATCGCACCAGCGCACGCCTCGCAAGCAACGATCCGGCGACGCAGCCGATCGCGGCAATCAGGTATGCCAGCGTTGCAGCCGGCAGCAGGTCATGAAGCAGGATGCCGGCCAGAAACGCCAACGCCGCCGGCACCATCGGCCGCCCGGCCAGCCACACCGACCGCACCCTCGCGGCAGGCATCAGCGGCGACGACGACATCAGAGGCCGACGCTACCAAGCCGCAACGCGTCGACGCAAGCCAATCGTCATCCGCCGACGATCGCGTCGACCACGTCACGCACCTGCCGCATCGCGCGTACGTCATGAACCCGCAAGGCCGACGCACCGTTGGCGACGCACCACGCGATCGCCGCAGCCGTGCCGAACTGACGCCGGTCGGCGTCGGGTTCGTCCGTCAATCGTTCCGATGAACCGCTTGCGACTTGGCCCGACCAGCAGCGGATGCCCCAGCGACGCCAGCCGACGCGTCGCACGAAGCAATGCCAGGTTGTGCTCCAGTGTTTTGCCGAAGCCGATGCCCGGATCGAGCATCGCCCGCCGCGATTCAACGCCGACATCCTTCACGCGATCGAGCAGGAACGCCTCGACCTCCCCGACGACGTCGTCGTACTGCGGATCCTTCTGCATCGTCCGCGGCGTGCCGAGCATGTGCATGAGCACGACCGCCCGCGCCTCGCGCATCACCGCCGGCATCTCCGCATCGTCACGACCGGCGGCGACGTCGTTGACGATGCACGCCCCCGCCTCCAACGCCACCCGCGCGACCACGGCCTTGGTCGTGTCGATGCTCACGACCACGCCCGCCTTCACACCGGCTTCCACCGCCGGCAAGACGCGCCGGATCTGCTCGTCCGCGTCGACCGGATCGCTGCCGGGTCGAGTGCTCTCGCCGCCGACGTCGATCCAGTCGGCCCCTTCGTCGATCATCGCTGCCACGCGATCGGCCGCGGCTTGGGGCGAGAGGTAGATGCCGCCGTCGCTGAAGCTGTCGGGCGTGGCATTTAAGATGCCGACGATCACCGGCCGGCGATTCGGGTCGTCGAGCCAGGCGTCAAGGTCGTCGGGCGGCACGGCACGATGGTTGGCACCGTCTCTACCCTGGGCCGATGCCTCGACGTCTTGCCGATCACGCGGGTGTCTTGCTCGATCTCGACGGCACCCTCGTTCGACAGGCGACGGCACTGCCGGGTGCACGGGAGCTTGTTACTCGACTGCGGGCGCTGAACGTGCCGACGCTGGTCGTCACCAACAGCACCAACGGCCCGGCCGCGGTGGTCGAGCGGCTTCGTGCGGCAGGCCTGGACGTTGATCCGCGGCTTGTCCTCACGGCGGCTCAGGCGGCAATCGACGGCATCGTCGCCGACGCCGAAGATCGCCCGCCGCGAATCTACAACCTCGGCCAGCCGGATCTGGACGACGTCATTCGTGATGTCGGTCACCTGGTTGAGCCTGGCGATGATCAACGTTGCGACGCGGTCCTCGTCGGCACGCCCGCCAACGCCCGCGCAACGCCAGATCGGCAACGACACGGCGATCAAGTTGCTCCGCGGCGGGGCGAAGCTCGTGGGCGTTTGTGCGGACCGGCTCTACCCGAGCCGACACGGGCTGGAGATCGGGTGCGGGGCGTTCTGCGCGATGCTCGCCTACGCCGCCGGCACCCGGCCGACGTTTTGCGGGAAGCCGGAGGCGTCGTTCTTCCACGACGCGTGCCGGCTGATCGGGGCCGAGCCGTCGCAGTGTCTGATGATCGGCGACAACCTCGACGCGGACATCCTGGGTGCCAAAGCGGTCGGCATGCGGGCGGGCCTGGTGCTGGGCGGGGTGTCGACGCAGAAGGACGTAGCCGACCTGCCGGACGACCTTCGGCCGGCGTTCGTGGCGGACGACTTGCGGGCCGTGCTGGACGCGTTCGGGTGATACGGTTTGGCCATGACCAGCCGCCGATCATGGACGTGGCGAGCGACGGTGTTGGCGACCTTGCTGTCGCTGACCGCCACGCCGATTCTCGTCGCCCAGGAGACGCCGCCCGGCCTGCCCGCAACGCCCGACCGGTACACCGCCGCGGCAACCGGCATCGAGGCCGAGCTTGGCCAGTCTGCTTCGCGAACGCGACGCCGCCACCGGCACCGCGGCGGAGTTGCTGGACCTCCGGATCGACCTGCGCATCCTGCGTCGCGACCTGCTTCGCCTCGCCGCCGACCTCGGGCCCGATTCGAGCGAAGGCCGGCGTGCGATCATGCGGCTGCCGGATCTGGCAATCGTCATCAGCGCGGTTGATCAAGCGCAAAGCTTGCCGACAGGTGGCGACGCGGCCGAGGCGCGGGCGACGCTGCGCGAGCGGTCATTTGATCAGAATCAGTCGGTCGACGCGCTGCTCGATGAACTGGGCAGCCTGTCGCTCCGTGCAATCGGGCACCCGGCGGCGGGTAGGGCGTTGCCGATGATGCGGCCTGCGGACCGGGGCGTGTCGGAGGTTCCGGTCGCCGTCGAGCCCGACGCCCCGCAGCCGAGCGCTGCCGAGCTGGCGGCGCGGGTGCGGTCGCTGTCGGTCACGTTGGAGCTGCGGCGCGTTCTGGAGCGATTGGTCCAAGCCGCTATTGATGATGAGGCGTTCATGCCGTTCGCCCGCCAAGCCGTCGCGATCGCATCGGCCGCGGCGGGCAACACGACGCGGCTGTCGCCGGCGGATCGTCGACAGATCGAGGCCGATCTCGCCTCGGCCTCGCTGCTTTTCCTCGACGAGCGACTTCGCGAAGCCGGCCGATCGAAGATGACGGAGCTGGACGCCTTTGCCGCCTCGGCCGAGGCGGCCGGGTCACTCGCTGCCGGATCGGGAGACCTCGACAACCTCGTCGCCGCATCCGGACGCAACTCGGCATGGTCGGCGCAACTGCTGGCGGTGGTGGATGCGTACGAGCAAGAACATCGCCGCCGAACCGTGGCGATGCAGGGGGCGGCGGAGCTTGATCCGGCGTGGTTGCGCGGGGTGGAAGCACTCAATGCGGACTATCAACGGCAGCGAGACCGCCTCGCCGCCGCGGCGGCGAGGTTCGGTCGGGGCGACGGCACACAGGCGTCGACGCTCTTCGACAGCTCCCCCGAAGACTTCGTCCGGTGGGTTGCAGAGCTTCGGCAGACGAACGACGTTCTCGTCGCCGCCGTTGCCGCCGGCACGGCGACCGATCGGCTCGAGCAGTCCCTTCAGCTCAGGCCCGTCGGGGCTTTGGATCGCGTGCTGCTCCGGACGCTCGTGCGGGCGTCGTCGGCGAGGCCTTCACCGGATCGGGAGGATGCGCGACAGACGCTTCAAGCCACGGCCCTGTTGCGGCAGGCGCTCGACGACGAGGCGACGCTTCGGCAGAAGGTGGCGCAACTGACGGACTTGCCGGACGTACGGGTGACGGATCTGGCCGACCGGCAGCGTGCCGCCGCGACGGATGTGGGCAACACGATCGCCAACGAGTTGCTCACGGGTGAAGACGTGTTGCAGCTCGCCGAGGCGTTGAGCGTCTACCCGAAGCTCGCCGACGGCGCGGCCGAGGTGCAAGAGGTGCTGCGACTGGCGAATTCGGCCGATGCGTTGATGCCGTGGGTTGATTGGGGCGTCACGAGCGACGCGGCCGTCGCGTTCTACGAGCCGATGCGGGCGACGCTCGCCAAGGCCGTGGCCGATGCGGGCGGTGAGGCTGGCTCGCAAGCGTGGGCGGATTATCTCGGGCAGCGGTCGCGGCTGTCACCGATGACGGCCGTCCTGGAATCGGCCGTCGCTCGTTTGCCGGAAGTGGAGCGCCTGCCGACGGACGAACCCCTCGCCGCCGCCGCCCGGCTGGATGCCGGGCCGCCGCCCGAGCGGTTCGAGCCGATGCAGCTTGTCTCCGTCGGCCTGACGATTTGGGTCGAGACGCGTGTCGATCCCGAGGCGGATCGCGAGGTCGCCGACATCCTGCTCGATTTGTTGGCCGGACAAGGTGAGCGGCCGTGAGGCATCCTCGCCGGAAGCAACTTTACATGTTTCGATGCCCGTAGCCTGACGCATGGCGTCGCCGCTTAACACGCTTCCGCACATCAAGACGTTCTTGTGCGTCGCGCCGCACCCCGACGACGCCGAGCTCGGCATGGGCGGGACGCTTGCCACGCTTGCCCGGCAGGGGCACGACGTCGTCATCTGCGACCTGACCAACGGCGAACCGACGCCCAAGGGGTCGCCCGAGATCCGCGAACGTGAATGGACCGAGGCGACGCGGCAACTCAACCAGGGCCTCGAGAAGCCGATCCGTCGGATGAACCTCGGGCTGAAGAATCGGGAGTTGGTTCACGACGTGCACCACCGACACACCCTCGCCGCCGCCATTCGCGAGGTTCGGCCGGACGTCGTCTTCTATCCGTACTACCCGGACGCCCACCCGGACCACATCGCCGCCCACAAGATCGCCATCGACGCACGGTTCGACGCGAAGCTGACGAAGTCGTCGATCCCGGGAGAGCCGCATCATCCGAAGCGGATCATCCAGTATTTCTGCACGCACCTTCGGACGGACATCGTGCCGACGTTCTGCATCGACGTCACCCAAGCCTGGCCCGCCAAGACGGCCGCGTGCAAGGCCTACGAGAGCCAAGGCCTGGCCGACGACGGCGGGTTGTGGTCGTACGTCGAGACGATGCATCGCTACCACGGCAACCGCTGCGGCGTCGAGTATGCCGAGCCGTTCTACAGCGACGAGGTCATCGGCCTCAGTGGGCTTGGGGAGCTCGTATAACTAATGGTGGATCGTGTCGCCGAAGCCGTTCTCGATGCGGGCATCCAAGGCACTCGACTTGCCGAGCCGATGACGCTGCGGGGTCAGCTCGACGCGAATCGGCCGACGCTGGTGAACTTCCTTCGGCACTTCGGCTGCTGCTTTTGCCGGGAGATCGTCAAGGACCTGCGTGTTGCCAGCGAGAGGGCCGACGGGCACGGCGGGAGCAGGCGGTATCCGAGGGTGGTCTTCGTGCACATGGCCGACGTTGAAGCGGCGGGGACCTTCTTCGGCAAGTATTGGCCGGGGGCGACGACGATCAGCGATCCGGAGAAGCGGCTGTATGGCGCCTTCGGGCTCGGGCGGGGCAGCTTGGGGCAGATGTTCGGGCCGAGCTCGGTCGCGTGCGGCATCCGGGCCGTCGCCAAAGGACACGTCGTAGGCAGGCCGGTGGGGGACCCCTGGATGATGCCGGGGCAGTTCCTGATCGGCCCCGTCGACGGCGTCGGGTCGGCCGAGATCCTGTGGAGCTATCGGGCGAAGCACGCTGGGGATCACCCGGCGGTTGTGGGGCTCCCAGAGTTGGCGACGCGTGCCGCGGGCTGAATGATCGAGTGGGTCCGCGCGGCTATGGCAGACATCCAGATCGTGGGGGCTTGAGAAACATCCTCAAGAAGATCGTCAGTCACAAAACGCCTCAACACAGCCGAGTGCGCAACACCTCGTCAGGCGCGGTAGAGACCGCGTGATGCAATCAACCGCTCGACGGCCTCCGGCACCAGATGCCGGATCGAGCGTCCTGCGGCGACGCGGTCGCGGACCATCGTCGAGCTCACATCGATCTGCGGCACTATGACCGCCTGCCGGGCAAGCTGCCGCACCTCCGGTGGCAAGGCGTCGACCTCCATCGGATGACCGGCCCGGTGGGCGACGACCAATCGGATCAAAGTCGGCGGGTCGGCGAGCAGCTCGGCCGACCGGTGCCAGCGCGGCAGGGTCGGCAGCAGGTCACTGCCAATCAGCCAGGCGGGCGGGGCTCCAAGCTCGTCACGAAGCACCTCGGCGGTGTCAGCGGTGAAACTTTTTCCTTCGCGGCCGAGTTCTCGGTCGTCGATCACGAAGCCGGGGTCGTCGGCAACGGCTAGTCGGCACATCTCCAACCGGAGGTGTCCGGGGGTGGCGTTGGCCTTGAACGGTGACTGCCCCGCGACGATCAGCCGCACCCGGCGGAGCCCGGCGGCTTCGGCGGCGGCTCGGGCGACGATGAGATGCCCGACGTGCGGCGGGTCGAAACTGCCGCCGAAGCAGAGATCTTTCGCCAAAAGTGCAAGGCTCGGTTGCCCGGCTGGGTTGGTCGGCCTAGCCGATTCGGGCGAGTGTGAACTTCTTGTTGACACAGCCAAGGCGTCCTGTACTTTCTTTGGCCCGGTCGCCTCGCAAGAGCGTGACGGGAACGACAGGCGGAACGACTTCGGGTCGACCGGCGGGCTTGGCTCGTGACGGACGAAGTTTTTGTCGCCGGCGTGCGACTTTGGGATGATCGGGACGTGCTTTAGAAGCCTGTCGATCTTCCGAATCCGGTTGGCCTCACGTTTGCGGACGTCCGCCGCCCGGCCTCGGTCGAATCCGACGGCGGGATGACGGCGAACCAGGTCGTCCGGCCTCCCCAGCTTAGGCGGGTCAACTCCGGCCGGCCTGGCGACTGAACGACTGCGACGCGGGTCCGACCCGCTTACCACAACCACAAGAAGCCGGCCCGGCGGTAGCCGCGGCGACAAGACGGCGGCAGATCAAGAAGGCAACTCAGATGACCAAGACCACCAAGACGGCAAAGGATGCCGCCGACACCACGACCTCCACGGAAGAAGACCTGCTCGGGCGCCCGCTGCGTGCCCGCGTCGACGCTCTCCTTGCCGAGGAGTTCGACTTCATGGACTCGGAGCAGTTTCAGCGGAAGGGCATCGAAAAGGAGCTGTTCGACGAGGACATCCCGCGTCTGCCCCTGGTCGATTGGTACCAGCCGACCCGTGACGACGCCTTCGAGAAGACGGACAACGTCAGCGCCCCGCAGCTCATGAAGCCGCCGGAGGAGCGCCTGATGTTCCTCCGCTTCAACTTTGCCAAGCTCAAGATCGGCCGCATTCAGCGCCGCATCAAGAAGAAGGGCATCAAGAACCTCGTCAAGAAGGACGCCCAAGAGCTTGTCATCTGGTGCGACCGCTTCGAGCACCTCCGCGAGTACCTCGTCCGCACCAACCTCGCGCTCGTCCTGGCCATGGCCAAGCGGACGCGGCTGGGCGACGTCGACTTCGCCGAGGTCGTCTCCGAGGGCAACATGGCCCTGATCCGCGCCGTTGATAAGTTCAACGTCGACAAGGGCTTCAAGTTCAGCACCTACGCCTGCCGGGCCATCCTCAAGGCGTTCAGCCGGACGGCCATGAAGCACTCGCGGCACCGTCAGCGGTTCCCCGTCGAGTTCGAGCCGGATCTCGAGAAGTCGAACTGGCTCGAAACCAAGCGTGGCGACGTCCGCGAGGACTGCGTCGTCGAGCTCAAGACGATCGTCGACCGCAACATGGCCGACCTGACGGACGTCGAGCAGACCGTCCTGAAGCGTCGTTTCAATTGGGAGCAGGACGTCAACAATCCGCTGACTCTCGAGCAGGTCGGCAAGATCATCGGCGTTACGAAGGAGCGGGTCCGCCAGATCCAGAACAAGGCTCTGGCCAAGATCCGCAAGCTCATGGAAGAGGGCGTCCTGCGTGCCGAGGCCCGCGAGCGTCAGCTCGACAACGACGCCCTGCGTGATCGTGCGATCGAGTTGGACCTGCGTCGCCTCGAGGCCGAGGCCCGTGGCGAGAAGTTCGACATCTTCGCCGACGAGCCGTTGACGTACGACCCGGACGAGTTCGAGCTCGACCTCGAACCTGCCGAGCCGGTGAAGGCCTGAGGCTTCAACCGCTTCCCGCATTCGCGGCGTCACCCACGACGGGTGACGCCGCTTTTTGTTGCGCCACGCGATGGGCCCGCCAAGATCGGCTCGCGTATCAAGAGACGTGAGGAACCCCACGACCGCTACCGACGAGACGCCCGTGTTTCCCCCGCTCGACGAGTGGTTCGACCTGATCCGTCTGGGCGTGGAGGAAGACCTGGGCGGTGCGGGCGTCGATGGCGACGTGACGAGTCGGCTGACGATTCCTGAAGGCCTTGAAGGGCGGGCGTTGCTGGTGCAGAAAGCACCGGGCGTGACGTGCGGCCTGCCGGCGGTGGGGCCCGTCTGCCGGCTGCTGGACGAGCGGCTGCACGTGGAGTGGCCCGACATGCCGCTGGGCGAGGGCACCTTTAAGGAGGCGGCGTCGCGGCATCCGGAGGAGTTGCTTCAGATCAGCGGCCCGGTCCGGTCGATCCTGGCGGCGGAGCGGTTGGTGCTCAACCTGCTGGGCCACATGGGTGGCGTGGCGACGCTGACGAGGCAGTTCGCCCGTCGTTGCGAAGGCACGCGGGCTCGCATCTACGACACCCGCAAGACCCGGCCCGGCTACCGGGCACTCGACAAGTACGCGGTCCTCTGCGGCGGCGGGGCCAACCACCGGCTCGGCTTGCATGACATGGTCCTCGTCAAAGACAACCACCTGGCCCTTGCGGGCGTTGTGAGCGGCAAGGCACTGGCTGAAGCCGTTGCCGATCTCGTTGTCCGCAGCAAGGCCGAGGCGCCGGAGCGGCTTGTCGAGGTTGAGGTCGACACGTACGACCAGTTCGAGCGTGTCCTCGACGTCGAAGGTGTCGACGTCATCCTGCTCGACAACATGGACTGTCCGACGATGGCGCGGTGCGTGGCCGTTCGCGACGGTGCGTCCGGTAAAGCGGGCGAGGTTCTGCTCGAGGCCAGCGGCGGCGTGACGCTGGCGACGGTCCGCGACATTGCAGCGACGGGCGTTGATCGCATCTCGGTTGGTGCGATCACGCACTCTGCTCCTTCTTTGGATGTTTCGCTGGATGTGGACCCGATCTAGGGGTGTCGCGGGCGTCGGTGCGAGATCTTTGTTGAACGGCACTTGCCGCGGCGGCAGATGAATGAGACATCGTGGGAGACATCGAGCCACACCGGTTTGAAGTCAAGAGGAGCCGCGGCCGGGCCGATGCCCGTGCTGGACAGTCGTTGTGCTGTTCACCTTGTCAGGCGCGGTTTCTCGGGTCGTCGTGCGAGCTCTGCACCGCGATGACCCGGGTCGACGACTTGATCGTTGTCCCGTCGCCAGCCCTCGGCCCGTGCCGAGTGGCCGAACCGACACCCCGTCTGGTCTCACGTCGAGACCCGGCACCGGACCGAGATCGGTCCCGAAAGGAACAGGCCATGACTTGCCTCCGCACCGCATCGTCCCTCGACAGCCGCCACCAGAAGCTTGCCCGCCGCCGCGGACTCGCCAAGGGCTTCACGCTTGTCGAAATTCTCATCGTCGTGATCATCCTCGGCATCCTTGCCGCGATCGTCGTCCCGCAGTTCTCCGATGCGAGCGAAAACGCCCGTAAGAAGAGCGTCACCAGCCAGCTCCAGACCCTTCGCAGCCAAGTCGAGCTCTACAAGCTCGATCACCGCGACACGTTCCCGACCGACACCGGAGACGTCGACGGCGCCTGGGACTGGGACATGCTGACCGGCACGACCGTCGTCGATGGCAGCACCTACGGACCGTACCTGCAGGCCATCCCGAAGAACTCGCTCAACGGCAACGACACCGTCGCCAACGCCGCTGCGGCGGGTGTGGGCTTCGTTCTCGACGCCAACGGCAAGCTCTTTGCCACCGGCAAGACCGCGACGAACTACTTCAACGAGTCGAACGGCACCGAAGCCGCTGCCGATCCTGCAGGCTACGTCGCCCCCTAATCGCGACGGCTTGTAGCCCCCTCGTCTGTTTCCTCATACCCGGCGGCCGGCCCGACAGCCCGCCGCCGGTTTTCTGATGCCCGACAGCATCTTCAATGACTGCCCGGCATCTCCAGGCACACACGCTCGTCCCACTTCTGCGAGGCCTCATGTCCGACCACATCCCTGCCAAATCATCGCCGGCCTTCCGAGCCCTGATCGCCCTCCAGGCCCTGACCCTCGTCGCCGTCGTCGCCGGCCAACCCGGCACACCCGCCGCCGAGGCGACCGTCCCGACGCTCCCCAACGCCGCCGCTCAGCGAAACACCATGATCGACCTGCTGCAACGCAACGTCGACCAGTCCAAGGCCACCGGCGACGCCGTCGACAACCGCCTCAAGCAGATGGACGAAAGGCTCAAGGCGATCGATTCCAAGCTGACGTCGATCGAGAAGGTCGTCGTCGAGACCAGTGCCGACGGAAAGGATCGGCCGTGACCTTGCCCCGACGCGGCTTCACGCTGGTCGAGATGCTCGTCGTGGTCTCGATCCTCGGCATCGTCGGCACGATGTCGATGGCGTACATCGGCGGGCGTGACGATTTGAAGGTGTCGTCTGCCGCAAGGCGTGCGGCGACATGCCTGCAGTACGCACAGAACCTGGCCATCGCTCGCGGGGAACCGCACTACCTCGTGCCGGGTCTTGCCCCGGGCGGTCAGTCGCTGGACGTTGCAGTTTGGGACGGCAGCGGATGGGTTTCGGTCCAGCATCCGGTCGAGCCGGGACCGCTCCGTCTCGACTTCACGAAGCTTGACGGCGTTACCCGGACCGATGCCACCTTCAACAACCATCCCGTGGTCGGTTTCGACGGTACCGGCGCACCGTTCACCACCGGCCTGAGCAATTCGTCCCACACCCCGTTCGGCAGCCCGGCCGACATGATCCTGCGAAGCGGCACGTTCGAGCTGAAAGTTCAAATCGAGCCGGTCACGGGCGAGGTCACCATCAGGTAGCCGGTCAGAAGCCTGCTGCAACCCGGCCCGTCGCTGCGCATGTCTCCAGCAGGCACCCTCTGCGGTGTCTACTGGGAATCGGAGGTGCCATGACGTACGAACGGGTTTTGACGAAACAGAACACTCCTGGCGAAGCCGGCGAGGCGACGGGCGCACGATCTCGGTGCCTCGTTTAGGATCTCCCGTCTCGCGACGCAGGCCGCCGGTTCGGCGGGCGTTGCCGTCCCGTCACCCGGTACCCGCTTCGCCCTTGGAACCCAAAGCTCCCGAAGCCGACGAGAATGCCGCTCGCCCCGGCTGGGCCGACCCGAGTGTGCCGGCGGTTCGGGCAGACGACCGCGTCGCACCAGGGGGGCCGACGTATTTTGAGAAGGCCGTCGAAGAACACGGCCGCCGGTTGCTGGGCATCGCTCGGGGCATCGTTGGGTACCGCGCCAGCGGCGAGGATGTGGTCCAACAGGCGCTAACGAATCTGTATCGCCATCGCGAGCGGTACGACTGGCGTCAGCCCGGGCCGCTGCTCAAGCGGGCGACGGTGAACGAAGCTCTTCGCCTGCTTCGGCCGCCGAAAATGACGCAGATCGCAGACGACTCTGCCGGCCGCGACACGCGTAACAACCGCGACCGCGGTGCGGCTCCCGATGAACCGATCGAGCGACGCGAGACGGTGTCTCGCGTCCGAGACGCCATCGAAGAGCTGCCCGAACATTTCCGGGCGGCCTTGGTGTTGTGTGAGTACGAGGGGATGAGCTACCAGCAAATCAGCGATACGCTGGGATGCAGCATTCCGCAGGTCAAGACGTGGCTCCACCGGGCCCGTCGCAAGTTAGCAGAGAAGTTGGGGCCATACGTAGAGGGGCGACGGGCCGACGACTCGGCCGATCAAGAAACGACGGGAACCACACCCCGATGAACGACAGCGACCTTCCAGAATCTTCGCAGCCCGACACCGGTCAGGCGTTCGACTTCTATGTCGAGCAACTCGAGACGTATCTCGATGGCGAGCTTGGGCATGCCGAGGCGGCGACGGTGCGCGAGCGTCTGACGCTCGAGCCGGCCTATGCGGCATCGCTGGCCCGGCTCCAGGCTCAACGGCATCTGCGGATCGACCACCTCTGCCAGCCCGGCGACGACGAGGCGGCGGCGCGGTTGTCTCATCGTGCGTCCCAGCTGTCGTCCCAAAACGTAGCCGACAGTCAGCCGTTGCGGCTTGCGACGCCCCGTGCCTGGTGGCTCGGCCTGGCTGCCGCGGCATGCCTGCTCGTCGGCTTCGGCGTTGGTACCTTCGCCGGTCTTGATTTCGGCAATCCGCCGGCACCGATCATGAGCAACCCGCTGCCCGAGGATGACAACCCGAACCTCGTCAGCAACGACTCGGACGACGGCGAAGTCCGACCCGCGGACACCACGCGACCTTGAGCCGTCGCGTGCCCGAAACGACTCAACTTGTCTCACCTGTCTCAAACGACACGAGGCGGAGCCACATCAACGGCTCCGCCTCGTGTCGTGTCCATACCTCAGATCGGTGCCGGCTCGTCTTCCGGCGCCATCCCGGCCCGCTCCCGGATCTTCGGCTCGTGCTCGGCGACCTCCCGAGCAAGCTTCGAATTGGGATAATCCCGACGAATGATGGTCCCGAGACGCAGCGCCTCGCTGTAGTCACGCTCCTGCAGGGCTGCTGAGAACTTCTCCTTGAGCGACATGAGCTTGTCGCGGAACACCTCGCGTGCCTGCTGCTCGAGCTGCCGGCCTTCGTCGGGCGTCAGGTAAGCGTCGAGCTTCTTGAGCAAGTCCGAGCCGGCGTCGGCGTCGTGACGTTCACGAGCGACGTGAAATTGCTTCACCAGCTCCACCTTCCGGCCCTGGCGACGCTCTTCGATCCGCGTGCGGATCAGACGAACGCGCATGTCGTTGTCGTACTTGGCGATCAAACGATCCGATTCCGCAAACGCGTCGGCCCAACGTTCCTGGTCGCACAGCTCTTCCACGCGTCCCGTCGCCTCGCCGATCTCGTGGCCACGGACGTCGTCGATGCGTCGGCGGATCTCGTCGCGGAACCGGTCGGCCTCGTGCTTGTAGCCGAAGGCGTTTTCGAACTCCTCCGCCAGCTGACGGGCGCTGGCGTAGTCGCTGGCGAGCAAGTCTTCCTCAATGGCTTTGCGAACGGCCTCACGGTCCTGCTTTCGGTAGGCAACCTGCTTGGCCCGCTCGCTGATCAGGCTGTTGTCATCGAGCCGCGACAGACTGTTGGCGACGGTCTCCATGCGGTCGCGAACGGGCGACAAGCTCTCGCCGATCCCGATGCCGAGGTGGTCCATCGTCCGCGCAAGCCGCTTCATCATCAGCCCGAGGCCCGCTGCCGACAGTGAGATGGCCGTCGCGAGCATGCCGACGAGGAGGAAGTCGTAGACCTCGTACTTCTGCGCCCGCTGAACGCCAAACAGCAACAACACAGTCGAGCCGACCACGGCCGCCCCCAGAAGGAGACCGCCCGCGCCACCCGACCCGCCAGACGCCGGAGTCGGCGCGGACGCGGGAGTTTCGGCTGGCTCGGCGTTGGGGTCGTTCGTCATGGCAGGGTCCGCACGTGCAGGATACGCGAGGTTCAACTGTCGCGGACCCCTTGTCCCGCAAGGTTTTCCAAGGCCTGCGGCTGACGGACGTATAGCGGCAGCAACGTCGACGGATCATCGACCTCTCCGGCCGCAAGCCGGGCCAGGCCGATGGCGGCCACGTCGGCAACCCGGGGCCAGTAGTCCGGGTGGTGCCGGTAGCCGTGGAGCGCCTCCGCGTAGTAGCCGACGCCTTCTCCGACGAGCAGCGTGTCCGTCGACACATGGTCCCCAAGACTCTGCGGCGCGACAAGATGATGCACGCCATCCCGATGCCAACGCCCGTCGTTGGCGACGTAAGGCTGAACCCAGACGGAGCGTCGTCTGGCATCGAAAACGACGCACGCCCGTTGTTCTTCCGTCGGCACCCGCCTGACGACCACATCGGCCGTGTCGACGGCGACGAGGGTCGCGTCGGTGAAGGCGGTTAGCACCTTGGCGAAGGTGACGGCGACGCGTGTCCCCGTGAATCCGCCGGGGCCGCGCGAGACTATGACGGCATGCAGATCCGTCGCCTTGAGTTCGTGTCGACTGAGCAGATCATCAACCACCGCCGGCAGCATCTCGCTGGCCCGTCGTGTGTCGGGCAGATCGGCAGTCGCGACTATCTCGTGGTCCCGGAGAAGCGCCACTTGCCCCTGTCGGCTCGTGGTTTCGATGGCCAGCGTGACGTTCAAGCCGGACGGTAGAGCGTCAGCCGGCTTGCCGAACGCTGCCCGCGAGCAGGGCGATCAGGCAGGCGAACAGGCCCGTGCCCGCCACGGCCAATCGGTGGCGGCCGTCGCGGCACCACTCGGGCAGCAATCCCTTCATCTGCGGCGGAGCCATCACCGCCTCCACCGGCTCGACCTCCAGCATCGCCAACGGACTCATGGCCCAGCTCGTCTTGCCGACGTCGGCCGAAGCGAGCTGGGCCACCTCGCCGTCAGGCATGGGCGGGAGCGTTCGCTGCTGAAGTCGCCTGGCAATGGCGGCATCCTTCTCCAGACGATGGAAGAACTCGTTGTTCACCTCGACCCGACGCTCCAGCGACGCGACCTGCGCCTCCAGGCGACGTCGATCCGCCTCGGCCAGACGATTCTCTTCCGAGGCCGGGATCAGCACCGCACAAGCCACCAGCGATAGCCCGAGCGCGAGCAACGGCAACGCCCAGATCGACGCCTTCGCGCCGGCACTGCCGAGATCGTCAAACGCCTGTTCCGACACAACCTCGTCATCGGCCTAACTCATCGTTGACCGATAATGCTGGGCTGGTCGGAGGTGCGTGGGAGCTTGCAGTTTGCTGGTCTTGAGGTCTTGGCTCGTTTGACGTGCGGGTGCTGCCAGCGGGCTGTAAGCCCGCGGCTTTTCAGCATCCGACCGATTGTGGCGTTATCGCGTGCCGCCGTAGACGGCGGCGTCGCCGAGCTGTTCGCTGATGCGGAGGAGCTGGTTGTACTTGGCGACGCGGTCGCTGCGGGCCGGGGCACCGGTCTTGATCTGGCCGCAGTTGGTGGCGACGGCGAGGTCGGCGATCGTCGCGTCTTCCGTCTCGCCCGAGCGGTGGCTCATGACGGCCTTGTAGCCGTTGCGGATGGCCATGTTGACCGCGTCGAAGGTCTCGCTGAGCGTGCCGATCTGGTTGACCTTCACGAGGATCGCGTTGGCGGTGCCGGTGTCGATGCCGCGCTTGAGGAACTTGGCGTTGGTGACGAACAGGTCATCGCCGACGAGCTGCGTCGTGTCGCCGATCTTGTCGGTCAGCTTCTTCCAGCCGTCCCAGTCGTTCTCGGCCAGGCCGTCTTCGATGCTCTTGATCGGGTACTTCTTCGCCCACTCGGCCCACAGGTCGGCGATCTGGTCGCTCGTCATGATTTCCTGCGTGGAGCTGAAGAACTTGTAGCCCTCCTTGCCGTCCTTCTCGGCCTCGTTCCACAGCTCGCTCATCGCCGGGTCGAGGGCGACGAAGATCTGCTCGCCCCACTTGTAGCCGGCGGCGTCGGTGGCCTCTTCGATGATCTTGAGGGCGTCCTCGTTGTCCTTGAGGTTCGGGGCGAAGCCGCCCTCGTCGCCGACGGCGGTGGAGAGGTTGCGCTTGCTGAGCACCTTCTTGAGGTGGTGGTAAATCTCAACGCCGGCCTGCAGGGCCGCCTCGAAGGTCTCGAAGCCCCACGGCTGGATCATGAACTCCTGGAAGTCGACGGTGTTGTCCGCGTGCTTGCCGCCGTTGAGGATGTTGAGCATCGGGACGGGCAGCGTCTTGGCCGCCGGGCCGCCGAGGTAGCGCCACAGCGGCAGTCCACACCCTTCGGCGGCCGGCCTTGGCGACGGCCATGGAGACGCCGAGGGTCGCGTTCGCCCCGAGCTTGCTCTTGTTCTCGGTGCCGTCGAGCTCGATGAGCAGGGCGTCGATGGCCTCCTGCTCGCGGGCGTCGAAGCCGAGCAGCTCGCGGCCGGATTTCGTCGTTCACGTTGGCGACGGCCTTCTGACGCCCTTGCCCATGAGTGCGTCGCCACCGTCACGGAGTTCGACGGCTTCGTTCTCTCCGGTGGACGCGCCCGAAGGCACGGCGGCCCGGCCGACGGTGCCGTCTTCGAGGAGGACGTCGACTTCGACGGTCGGGTTGCCGCGGGAGTCGAAGATCTGGCGTGCCTGGACGTGTTCGATGGCGAGGGTCATGGCGTGTCGTGTGCGGTGTGGGGCGTATTTGTCCGCCGCCCGGCAGGGCGACGGGCGGCAGTGTAGACGCTGCCGTCGTGGGCTCGCGACTCGCCGTTCCAAGCCGGAGCAGTTTTCTGCCGATGTAGCCGTTGCAGGAGGAGCCCGCACCGTCGGGATCCGCTGTTTCAACCACTCCGTTCCCATAACCGTCATGTCGCAACTCTCCCTCGGCCAAAAGCTCATAGCCGCCTTTGCGGTCACACTTCTCGTCACGGCTATCTCGGGTGGGGTCGTCGTCTACAAGATGATCGGCGTCTCCAAATCGTCGCAGAAACTCAGTGAGGAATACGTCCCAGAGGTTCAGCTCGCGGCCAAGATACTCCAGCAGGCCGAAGAGCTGAATCTGGCCGGCCGAAGCTTTGCCTTCACCGGCGACGAGAAGTATCGCGACAATGCAAACAAGTACTTCGAGGCCCTCGAAGCTGACTTCCTCGTCGCCGAGGAACTCGTTCGCAAGCATCCCGAGTTGGTCGCTTTGGCAACTTCCGTCGAGAAGGCTCGGCGTCACGAGCAGGAGTACAAGCGACTCTTCAACGAGACGACCCAAGCCATCGCGATGCGCCGCGACGCGGAGGACGCATTGGACGCTCAGGCGGCGGTGCTGATGGGAAACGTGGGCACGCTCGTCGTCGCCCAACGGTCGAAAATGGACGAAGAGGTCAACGCAGAGTTTTCGAAAGAGCTCGTCGGCAAGCGGCTGGCCAAGTGCAACAACGTTGGCACCCTCCGCAACGAAGTGAACCAGATGCGGATCAGCGCCTTCAAGGCCGCCGCACGTGGTAACCCGGACGGTGTTGACGAAGTCGCCGCCTGGCACGACACGGTCAAGGAGCGCTTGATGGTCATCGACAAGCTGCTGGTCGACCGCGACGACAAGGCAGCTCTTGCCACCGTCGTGGCGGCCAACGACGGATACCTCGCAGCCGCCGAAAAACTTCGAACGGCGATGCTCGCCGTCAAGACGCTCGGCCCACGACGTGCCGAAGCGAGTATCAAGCTCGTTGGTGATGCCAAGGAGGTCATGGAGACGGGTTTGAATCAAACCCAGACCATCGCCACCGCCACCACGGCCGACCTCAGCCGTGCGACGACGATCACCGTAATCGGGATCGGCCTGGCTCTCGTGCTCGGAACGACACTCGCCATCATGCTGACCCGCAGCATCACCGGACAGCTCAGCATCGCCGCTGAGTCGCTAACCGCCTCGAGTGTTCAAACCGCCGCCGCCAGCAACGAGATCGCCAGCGGCAGTCAGTCGCTGGCGCAAGGTGCCAGCGAGCAGGCGGCCAGCCTTGAAGAGACAAGCAGCAGCTTGGAAGAGATGAGCTCCATGACGCGCCGCAACGCCGACAGCGCCAAGGAAGCCGAACGCCTCGCCGGCACCGCCCGCCAGAGTGCCGGTCGCGGCAGCGAGTCGATGACCAAGATGAACGAGGCCATCGCCCGCATCCGCGGCAGCGCCGACGAGACGGCCAAGATCATCAAGACGATCGACGAGATCGCCTTCCAAACCAACCTGCTGGCCCTGAACGCGGCCGTCGAAGCCGCCCGTGCGGGTGAGGCAGGAAAGGGCTTTGCAGTGGTCGCCGAAGAGGTTCGAACGCTCGCGATGCGAAGTGCCGAAGCCGCCAAGGAGACGAGCCGCATGATCGAGCAGAGCGTCGAAGCCAGCCACGACGGCGAATCGACCGCGACCGAAGTCGCGGCAGCGCTGAACGAAATCAACGACAACGTCGGCAAGGCCGGCGGCTTGATCGAGGAGATCAGCGCGGCCAGCCAGGAACAGGCCCAAGGGATCGAGCAAGTGAGCCGTGCCGTCCAGCAGATGGACCAGGTCACCCAGCAGAACGCGGCCAATGCCGAAGAGTCGGCCGCGGCGAGCCAGGAGCTGAGCCGTCAGGCCGACGTCGCTCGCGCGGCGGTCGATGGCCTCAATCGCCTCCTCGGACGGTCCGCTCAATCCCTCTCGACCACATCCGCAACGGCTCGTCCTTCGAGCTCTGCCGCTCCGGCCGCGAGGCCTGGTAAGTCGAAGTCGGGCGATTCCGGCAATTTCAAGATGCCGGCCGATGACGACTTCAAGCTCCCCGGCGACGACGGCTTCGACGCCTTCAACATGGCCGCGTAGGTCGGCGGTGCTGTGCTGACGCAGTGCGTCAAGTGCACGTGACATTTTGCCGATGAACAAGGGGACCCGCCGACGCTGGCGGGTCCCCTCTTGCATTCTCGTACTCGTCGGAAGTCAAAGCATGTCGAACGTCCTTACCAACATGAGCCGCCAGGCGAAGCTCGGCACCAAGATCCTCGCGGCAGCCGTCGCCGCAGTGGTCGTCACGGCAGGTGTCAGCCTGATGATCCAGCGGAGCGTCATCCGCGAGCAAGGCATCGGCATGACCAAGCAGGCCATGCGGAACGCGGTGCTCGAGGCGGAGAGCGTCCGCAACACGATCGGCGACCTGAATGCGGGCGGCGCGTTCGACCGCAAGGCGCTCCTGGACGAGTACAAGAGCGGCGTGCCGCTGCGCGAGACGCAGCTCTACAAGACGATTCCCGTCGTCGCCGCCTGGGAAGCCATCGGCAAGCTTGCGGAGGAAGAGGGCTACGACTTCCGCGTACCCAAGTTCCAGGCGCGCAACCCCGACAACGAGCCGACCGCCGCCGAGGCCGACATCCTGCGGACCCTCGAGTCCGGCACGGTCGATGAATACTTCGCGGTCGACAAAGAAGCCAACCAGATCGTCTACGCCCGGCCCATCAAGCTGACGCAGGACTGCCTGTCCTGCCACGGCGACCCGGCCAACAGCCCGACGGGCGACGGCAAGGACATTCTGGGCTTTGCCATGGAAGACTGGAACGTGGGCGACGTCCGGGGCGCATTCGTGCTCAAGAGCGACCTCACGAAGCTCGACAATGTCGTCGCCGCAGGCATGAACAAGACGATGTTCTGGCTGGCCCCGATTGCGGTCGCCGTTGCGATCGGCTTCTGGTTTATGAACCGCAAGGTCATCGTGCGTCCCCTGGCCGCCATCATCGATGCCCTTCGCGCCGGCAGCCAGGAGACCCGCAATGCGGCCGGTCAGATCGCCGGTGGCAGTCAGTCGCTGGCGCAAGGTGCCAGCGAGCAGGCGGCAAGTCTTGAAGAAACGAGCAGCAGCTTGGAAGAGATGAGCTCCATGACCCGCCGCAACGCTGACAGCGCCCGTGAAGCGGCACGTCTCGCCGGAGAGTCACAGAAGGCAACCGAAGAAGGCGACGCCGCCGTCGGTCGCATGAGCAAGGCCATCACCGAGATCCGCACCAGTGCCGACGAGACGGCCAAGATCATCAAGACGATCGATGAGATTGCTTTCCAAACCAACCTGCTCGCCCTGAACGCGGCTGTCGAAGCCGCTCGTGCGGGCGAAGCGGGCAAGGGCTTTGCGGTGGTCGCCGAAGAGGTCCGGACACTCGCCATGCGAAGTGCCGAAGCCGCCAAGGAGACGAGCCGCATGATTGCCGAAGGTGTCGATGCCAGCCGCAACGGTGAGTCCATCGCGATCGAGGTGAGCAAGGCCCTCACCGCCATCACCGAGTCCGGCTCCAAAGTCAACGGCCTGATCGAAGAGATCAGCGCTGCCAGCCAAGAACAGGCGCAGGGCATCGAGCAAGTGAGCCGCGCCGTCCAGCAGATGGACCAGGTCACGCAGCAAAACGCCGCCAATGCCGAAGAGTCGGCTTCGGCCGGTGAAGAGCTGTCGGCCCAGAGCCAACGTCTGATGGAGGCCGTTGAAGACCTCAACTCGCTCGTCAGCGGAGCATCCGCGGTCAGCCCGGCAGCGACTGCATCGCCGTCATCCGGTGGGAGCGTGTTCAACGATGTCGCCGGTGCCATCGCGCCCCAGGCCAAGACGCCGGTTCGCCGTGCGGCCTGAAAATTACCGCTTGCGTAGGATCCACCGATGGCCGTCCTGATCACATGCCTCGCTGCCGCCGCCGTTGCGGGTCATCAGCTTCTGCTAGCCATCGCGCGAGAATGTGCGGCGGTCCGGACCTTCAAGATTCCACCAGAAGACGCGTGATCCGGTCTTGAGCAACGGACTTCAACTTCGACGGAGCCATTGGATTGGCTCCGTCTTTTGATTCCGGCAAACCTGAGGCAGACGCGGTGTCAGGCCACCTCGTCTGACGTGACCTCGATCCGAAGCCGATTCACCCGCTGCGGCTCTGCGTCGAGGATCGTGAAGACCGTCCTTGTGCCGTTCTCGCCCGGGTGCTCGAAGCTCGTGCCGACTTGCGGAATGCGGTGCAGCGTCGTCGTCACGAACCCGGCGAGCGTGTCGTAGTCGGCATCTTCAGGAAGGTGCAAGCCCATGAGCCGGTTGAGCTCATCGACGGCGATGCGAGCGTCCGCCTCGGCCGCGGTGGCGGTGATGCGGCGGAACATCGGATCTTCCGACCCTTCGTGCTCGTCAGCTATTTCGCCGACAAGCTCTTCAAGAACGTCCTCGATGGTCACCAGCCCGCTGGTCCCGCCGTACTCGTCGAGCACGATGGCCATGTGAATCTTCTGCAGCTGCATGTCACGCAGCAGGTCGTCGAGCCGCTTGCTCTCCGGAACGACCAGCGGCTTGCGCACCACGGCCCGGAGGTCGAAGCGACGCGTCGCCTCCTCGTCACTGTCATGGCCGTTGAGTCGCTTGCCGACGTAGCGGAACAGGTCGCGTGCGTACAGGACGCCCGCGACATGATCGAGCGTGCCGTCGAAGACGGGGATGCGGCTGTAGCCGGACTCTTCGATCACTTCGAGCACCTGCTCAGCCGTGGAGTCGGCGGGCAGACCCACGACATCGCCACGAGGCGTCATCGCCTGTTCGGCGGTCATGTCGTGGAACCGGACCGCCCGCTCGATCATCTGGCGTTCGCCTTCGCCGATGACGCCTTCGTCACGACCTTCGCGAACGATGTCGAGAATCTCCTTCTCCAGCTCCTCCTCGACAAGCTCAGCCGATTCCTCGTGCCTGCCCGTCGCTCGGCGCACCAGACGGTCGATCGGGCCGTGCACCTGAATGACCGGCCACAGCGCGGCCCGCTTGATGCGGAGCAGGCGGGCGAACGTCCCGATCGTCGGCTCGGCCGCGTGACTGCTCACCGCCAACGGCAACGCCACGCCGAACAACGCAATCGCCAGGAACGCCAGCACGAAGGCCGAGCTGAAGCGGATCCAGGAGTCCGTATCGACCGGTAGCCAATGGTCCAGCAGGAAGACGATCGACAGGACGATGACGAGGTTCGCCCCGGTCCTCGCGGCCGCGGCAGTGAGGGCAAGCTCGTCTTCGTAGTCTGCGACAGCCTCGACGCGAAGATTCGCCGTCTCGCCAGGAACGACTCGGCCGCGGGCGTCGTCACCTTTCCGCTGCTTACGCTCGAACCACTCGCCGAGCGTCGCCCGCGAGTAGTCGCGCAGCGAGTACGCCAACGCCGAAAAGACGAACGAGGCCACCACCGCGACGAGGAAGAGCGTCAGGACGAGGGCAGAGCTCAAGATGGACCCGCCTTGCGACGCATGAGCAGCTCGGCCGGAACAGACAGACGTGTGGCCGGAGCGGGTCCTGCCACATCGAAAACAAGGTAGTTCATCATTCGTCGCAAACAGACGCGGCTGGTGGGACCAAGCATCTGCCTGTCGCACCAACCCGCTCGCGAGAATAGGGCGGCAGCGGCAAGTCGGCAAGCCACGTCACAGGCTCGCGTAGGGCCTGCCAAAGCCTGCGGCCTCAAGCCAATCGTCCTCGGCAGCGTGCATGGCCGCGTGTGACTCGTCGTCCAGATCGTCGTAGCCGCAAAGATGCAGCAGGCCGTGGACAGCGTAGAGAAGAAGTTCCGTCCTCACGTCGTGCCCACGCTCCGCCGCTTGCCGTCGGGCCACGTCAAGGCACACGACCACTTCCCCCTCCGTAACGCGACCTTCGTGGTGGTCCGTCTCGAAGCTCATGACATCGGTGGTCGTCGCGTCGCCGTGCCGCGCGTGAAGAGCGATCATCTCGCCATCGTCCACGACGGTGACATGCACCTCCGCCGGCAAATCCGGCCGCGCCGGCGAGGCGAGCAGGGTCTCGAGGTCTGCTTCGAGCTGATCGGCCGCCGCCGGGTCGCTCACGTGGCTGTCGACCTCGAACCGCATCGGCCTCAACCTGCTACGGCCGTCGGGCCCGAAGGCATGACACCCATCAGCGTCGCCGGACCGTGCCGCTCGGCCGGTCGACCGGCGGGACGATCTTCCGGGTACGGAACACGGCCGTGGTAGATGCCGACGAGCGACTTGATGATGCTCCGCTTCACCGTCTCGAGCTCGCCCATCGTGATCGGGCACTCGTCGAACTGACCGTCAAGCAGACGCTTCTGCATGAGATCGCTGACGCGTGACTCCAGACGTGTCGGCGTCGGGTCGGCCATCGCTCGGCAGGCGCTTTCGCACGTGTCGGCGACCATGACGATGGCCGTCTCACGCGACCGCGGACGCGGCCCCGGGTAGCGGTAATCGCCCTCGGCCACGTTCGGCTCGACCGGACCTTCGCCGGCGGCTTCGAGTCGTCGTTGCTGTTGCTGGCAGGCCTCGCGATAGAAGTACTCGACCAGAGTCGTGCCGTGGTGTTGCTCGATGAACGGCAGGAACGCGCGGGGCAGGCCCCATTCGCGTGCCATGGCCAGGCCGTCTTTGACGTGGCCGATGATGACCAGCAGCGACATGCTCGGGTTGAGCGACAGGTGCGGATTCTCACCGCCCACACGCGGGCTCTGATCCGACTCCTGCCCGCGGCCTCGTTCGACCGTTGGTTTTCGATGAAGTATTCGGGCTTCCGCAGCTTGCCGACGTCGTGGTAATAGCACGCGACGCGGCAGAGCAGGCCGTCGGCACCGATGGCCTTGGCGGCCTCTTCGCTGATGGTCGCGACCTGCAGCGAGTGGTTGTACGTGCCTGGAGCCTCGACCGCGAGGCGGCGAAGCAGCGGGTGATCCAGGTACTCCAGCAGCGTCAGGCCGGTCGTAATCTTGAAGGCACGCTCGACGAAGGGCAACGCACACAACACCAGACCGCCCGCTGCAAAGCCTCCCAAAGCCGCCCATGCCGATGAAGCCAGCAGGTACGTGAACGGCTCCATCCGGGCCAGGCCGGCCAAGAATGCCGCCGCTGCCGCCGCGACGCCCACGGCTCCGCCGACTTCGATCAATCTTGACCGCGAGCGCACTTCGCCCGGCATCAGGCACGCCGGCAAAAGCCCGGCACAAGCGACGAGGAAGAACCCGACGCCCTGCCCAAGACCCAGCGTGACCAGCAGGGCGAGCAGCCCGCTCAGACCCAATGCGAATCGGCCGTCGTAGGCAACAGAGAGCGTGATCGCCGCCAGGAAGATCGGACCCAGGGCAAGAAGCAGGATGCTGCCGGTTCCCAAAGCGGCGAGTTGTGCGATGAGCAGGCATCCCAAAAGCAGCGTCGCCAGACCTGCCGCACGAGACGGATTGGCCGCGATCTTGGGCCTGTACCGGACGACGTAGGCAGACATCGCCACCGTCAAAATCATCGCAAGACCGGCCAGGCCCGACCGCTCGAACCAGACGCGATTACCCAACGATTCCCGAAACGCCTCGTTCTCTGCCCGCAGCAATTGCCAATCCGCCTCGCTGAGTCGATGCCCGCGGGGCAGCAATCGCTGCCCCTCGCGGTAGATCACTTCGCCCGCGAGCGCAGGAACGCGGTCCGCCGCCTCCGCACGCACGCGAGCCGTTGCGGCAAGGTCGGGGACGACCGTGGGGCCAAGGAAGGATCCGGTGTAGGCGACGACCTTCGGGTAGATCAGCTCGCCGAAGGCCTCGAAAGCGGCACCGGCGACGCGGCGTTCGATCTCCGCCTTCGTCGCCTCGTCCGCCGGTAGAGCCAGTCGTTGCGTCACGGCCACGACGCGGCCGTCGTCGAGTTGCACCGGTGCACGCCCGTCTTCGATAGCCGCGTCGGCGGGAAGCAGAATCAGGCCCAGGCCGCGCAGGGCTTCGACGTACAGCCGGACGCCACGGGCCCAGTGCACGTCATCGTCGGCGGCGATCTCCTGGAGCCGGGCCAGCGCCGCGCCGTCATCGGCATCAAGCACCGCGGCCAGGCCGACGACGTCCTCGCCGGGCGTGGCCAGAAGGTCCGGACTGAGCCCGGTCAGGCGTCCGGGGGAAGCGAGCAGTTCGTCTTCGAGCTTGGTGAACGGATCCTTGTCGGCAGGGCGATACACCCGGGCCTTGGCATCGGCGGCACGCTGACGGGCTTGGCCGAGACGTTGCTCGTCGAGCACCGTGAAGCTGCCGCGTGCAAAGACCGGCGCGTTCGTCACCTGCCCGGGCCGATAGGAGACGACACGCGGCCGAAGCATCAAGATGCCGGCGACGATGGTTGCGAAGCAAACCGCAACGGCGAGCGTCGCCAGGCGACGTTCGCCCCGCATGGAGCCCGCGTAATCGGCGGCCTTGCGCAGCACGCCCGGTCGGTCACGACGGACTTCGCCACGGATCTCGTTGCGCCGCGAACGGGCCTTCTTTGGCTCAAACAACGTCATGAGGAGTCGGCAGGCCCGGGGCTAGCCACGGCCATGGTAAGTGCAAGCGGTGCAGGCGTCACGATCGGCAGCACCACGTATCGGGCGCATCGGCTGGGCGTCTGTGGGACATGAGGTTGCATCACGAACGAGGCGACGGTCAGGTGACGCGGGTCGCGTCGATGCCGCTGCGCTCGTACGCATTGACGATGTCTTGTACCAACCGGTGACGGACGATGTCCACCTTGTCGAGCTTGACATGGGCAATCCCCGGCACGCCCGATAAACGGTTCAGGGCGTCTCCCAGGCCGCTGGGGACGTCACTCTCGAGGTCGCTTTGCCGGGGATCGCCGGTGACGATCATCTTCGATTCGTTGCCGAGTCGGGTCAGGAACATCAGCATCTGGCTCACCGTGGTGTTCTGGGCCTCATCGAGAATGACGACGCACTCGTTGAACGTCCGGCCTCGCATGAACGCGAGCGGGATGACCTCGATGACGTCGTTGACCATGAACCGCTTGACCTGCTCGAGGTCCATCATGTCGCCCAGTGCATCGAGCAGCGGCCGAAGGTATGGGTTCACCTTCGCCGCCATGTCTCCCGGCAGGAAGCCGAGACGTTCGCCTGCTTCGACGGCAGGCCTGGCCAGGACGATCCGCTTGACGGCGTGACGCTTCAGCATCGCCGCCGCCGCCGCGACCGCCAGGTAGGTCTTGCCCGTACCGGCCGGTCCGGTGCAGAACGTCAGGTCGTGCTCCAGGATCGCCCGCAGGTAGTCGCGCTGGCCGTCGGTCTTGGCACGAACTACGGGTGCCGCGGGCAAAGACCTCGACGGCGTCTGCGTCGTTGGCCCGGCGGTGCTCGTCTTCGCGAACATCCGCAATGGCGTCGCCTACATCGGCACTGGAAAGGTGTTCTTTACGACGAAGCAATTGCTGCATGCGTTCGACGACCCGGGCCGCCGACGCGACGGCATCGCCTTGGCCGGTGAGCTTCAGGTCTCCGTTGCGGAGGGTCATGCCGACGTCGAACAACTCGCGCAATCGTTTCAGATGCGCGTCGGCAGGCCCGGCCAGGGCAAGGCTCTTTTCAGGATGATCAAGCGGAATCGAGAGGTTCAAGGCGGCAAGCTTAAACGCCTCCACCTCCGAGGTGGTTCGGGAGAATGTCTTGAAACTTCTTGCATGTCGTCGGCTGTCGCCCATAATGAGCCGGGCCGGCAGGCGTCATGCCCTCGGTCCGTTGATCTCTTTTCGTCAAATAGTTCCATCCATCGGAGACTGATGCACCCATACAAGATTCTCGCCGCTGCCGTGCTTGCGGCCGCGCCTGTTGCTTCTGCCGACCTGCTCCCTGCGGTCAGCGCTGACGCATTGGCTCCCGTTGCCAGCACGTCGGCAACGACGGCGCAGGTCGTAGGCCTTGACTCGGCTGGCGGAACGGGCAGCCTGGTCTCGTCGCCCACCGTCGTCTACGAGACGCTCTCTACCGCTGCGCAGCGTGGCTTCACCTCAGGCGACGCCAACGCCTACTTCGGTGACTCGATTCTTTTGGCCGACACCGGCCGGCTCGACACCTTCCGCTTCGCCGCCTTCAACGGTGGCTCAAGCTCGGGCCCGCTGACGACGGCGACCTACGAGTTCCTGTTCTTCGACAACGCCTCCTTCACCGCCGGCGACTATTCGACCGGCCTCATCGGTGGCTTCACGGGGAACATCGACTTCCGCGACCCGTCCGACCCGCTGGACACGGGCCTGGACCCCGGCTTCTTCAGCCGTCGGACCTTCACCGGCCTGAGCGGCTTGACCACTCCGATCGACCTGCTGACCGACACCATCGTCATCACGCAGCGCCTCATCGCGAGCACGGGTGGAGCAGACAACTTCGGCGTCATCGACTTCGCAGGCCCATCGATCGGTGCTGCTGCGACGCAGCTTTACATCGATGCGTCGACCATCAACGCGGGCACGCCCGGCTTTTACGGCATCAACGATGGACCCGGCACACCATCGACGCCATTCTCCGTCGGCTACGACGTGACCGTTGCTCCGATTCCCGAGCCCGCCACCGCCGGCCTCCTGGGCCTCGGCAGCCTCGCACTGCTCCGCCGCCGCAAGGCCTGAGCACAGCAAGTCCATCACCAGGACCTAGCAAAGAAGCCCCGGCCGCAAGGCCGGGGCTTCTTTAGTTGGTGGATCGACTTGAAGTCGGTTCAGTTCTGGGGAAGTTCCCAAGGCGTGACCTTCACATCGGCGAATCCGCCGGGGTTCTCCGTGGTGCCGAACTTCACTGACGCTGCGTGGCCATCGACAAAGGCAATGTTGATGCCGCCGCCACGCTGATCGCCAAGGTCGCCGAGGTCGGCGGCGAGGGTCGCGCCGTCGTCGTGACGGTTCAGCGGTGTACGCCAGGCAAGCCAAGGCGTCTGCTGAACGCCAGCCAGCGTCCCGTCATAGATGGCGTCGCCGCCGTTGCGGCTTGCAGTTCCGTAGTTGGTGGTCCAGATCAGGAGTTCAGCACGATCCAGGAAGTTTGCGGGGGTCGTGCTTCTGACGGTCCCGCAGTCACCCCACAGGAGGGTGCTGACCGGATCTTCAACCCGAACTAGCTTGGCACTCGCGGACTGGCCGATGTCCGTGGTGCCGTAGAAGTTCGCACCCGGCCCGTTGATGACGCCCACATTGTCGTTTCCGACGAAGCTCAACCGGCTGTCCGGATCGACCAGTGCAGCAATATCCGCGTTGATCGCGTAACTGGCCGGGACCTTATCCAGCGCGACACCCTGGGGGGCGATGTAGCCCGCACCCTCGTCACCAGTTTGCACGGCCGAGTCGGATGGGCAGATGAAATAGTCAGGCCAGCTGTCGCGGTTGTCGAACGTGGCGTCCGGCTCGCTCAGATACTGGACGACGGAGGTGTAGACATCCAGCACCTCACGATTGTCCGTATCGGCCAGGTTCTCACGGTAGAGAAACTTCTGACCACTTGGGTCGACCTTCTCCACGATCGCGTCACCGCTGACGACCGGGAGAATGTCACGCTCGATGTTGAATTGCAACGTGCCCTGCGTGACGGAGCGCAAGTTGCTCAAACACTTCACATTGTTCGCAGAAGCCCGTGCCCGACTAAGCGTCGGCAACAGGATGCTGATCAGCAGGGCAATGATGCCGATGACGACCAGAAGCTCCACCAAGGTGAAGCCCGGCCGCACGGGGCGACGATTGGGTGTAGTAACAGTCATGAGTATGCTCCTCCGTCTGTTGTCGGACGGTCGAAAGATGGGCCGGGTTGGCCGGCTGACGAGGCGGGTCGGCGTCGACGACGCAGGCCCATCAATCCCCCACAAACCAGCAGCACCGCGGACGTCGGTTCAGGAACCGTCGCCGCCAGAGCCGCCGGGAAAATCAAGCTGCCGGCCGCGGCACCCATCGTGCCGTCGAAGCCGAAGGACGACCGCAGCAGGCCGAAGTCGGCGAGGCTCACCAGCCCGTCGCCGTTGAAATCGCCCCCGCCGTAGCCGGCTTGGGTGCCGAAGTTGGCCCGCAAAATGCCAAAGTCCGCGAGGTCGACCGTGCCGTTCAAGTCGGCGTCGCCGCGGATGGTGTCAAAGACGCCGTCAAGCATCAGATCGACGTCGCTCTGACCGACGCTGCCGTCGGCGTTGAAGTCGAAGAGCCAGTCGAACGAGCCCGACAGGATCGCACCGAAGACGGCATTGACGTCACGAGCGTCGGTGACGCTGTTGCCGTCGACGTTGCCGCGGCGAAGCTCGGCCCGGCGTGCTTCATCGGCAGCGGTGACGCTGCCGGCATCGCGGTAGATGGATTCGAGCTGAAACAGGTCGAGCGTGTCGACGTCGCCATCCCCGTCGATGTCCGCCGCGGGGTCGAACTGGTTGCCCCGGCTGTAGAGGTACGTTTCGAACGAGTTGAAGCCGGTCACGTCGCTCGGGGCGAAGAAGCCGCTGCCGTTGACATCACCCACACCGCGGCCGACGACGACATCGACATCGAGCCCCGGCAGGCGTTGCACGTTGACGTTGCCGGTGATCTCGTAGGTGACGATCGTCAGAACGTGGTTGCCGTTCTTCAGGCCGTCGAAGCCGTAGGCAAAGAGGTCGCGATCGACCTGGCCCGCCTTGTTGCTGCCGCTGACGAGCGACAGGGGGTCTGCGTTGACGGGCAGGTTGAGGAAGACGTGGACGCTGTCGGCCGTGCCGTCGATGCTCTCGACCATGAAGCGACGCGAGTCGCCATCGATCTCGTCGATCGAGTCGATGCCCGACTCCGGCTTGAGGCGATCGACGTAGAGAACCTTCTTGAACGGCGTGTAGACCGCGGGGCCGCCGTCGTCGCGTTGGCGGAAGGCGCGGGCCTCGACGAAGTTGACGCCTTCGGCCAAACCTGTCGTGTCCACGGTCTGCCGAAACTCGCCGTCGCCGCCGAGGGCCAGCGGTGAGTTCTTGTCGACAAACGACTCGAAGCCGTACGCGACGCTGCCCGGATCGACCGTGTCGACAAAGCCGTTACCGTTGACATCGATGCCGCCGTTGATCTTGAGCAGCGCGCTGTCGCCGTCGGCCGCAAAGTCGCGATAGCCGTCGGACAGGGTGACGGTCTCGGTGTCGAGCGCCACCGTGAAGCTGTCGCCGGTGACGACGTGGTAGTCGGCCAGTCGCGTCGTGCCGTTGGTTCCCGCCGTGGGCGTTCCACCGGACAAGATGGTGCTCACGCCTTCGATGGTCATCTCGCCGACGGGTGTCGGCAGGCCGTAGATGACGTAGCCGTTGCCGTGGTTGTCGTTGCGCGGAACACGGACCGGGATCTGGCCGTTGTCACGGACTCGGACGACCGACGGCACGTCGTCGTTCGGGTCGACGGACAGGTCATCCGCGTTGCCCGTCAGCTCGATGAGCCGGGTGCCGGGCGTGAAGGAGGTGTCGACCCAGCGCTCGTCGAAGCCTGCGTCGGTGCGGTTGCTCAGGGCGACGATGGCCGAGCCCTCGCGCTCGTAGACGAGCGTCTCTTTCTGCTCGAGGCGCGGCAGGTAATTGCCCCGGCCGTGGGTGTTGCGGATGCCGACGAGCGTCGTCACCGCGTCGCCGTACAGGCCGCCCAAGGCATCGCCCCGGCCGTCCTTGGGGAAGTCGCGGCCGTTGCCGAACTGCTTGGCGTTGTGGTAGACGACCCAGTTGCCGGGCCTCATCGACAGGTACGCGTTAGCGACGTTGCCGAGGTCGGCCCCGAAGTCGTCGTGGCTCGCGTCAAACGCGACGCCCTGGCTGCCATTGTTAGCCAGGCCGTCGTCGTTGCGGTCGAAGGAGGCGTTGACGATGTTGCGCCAGTCGTTGCCCAGGCCGTTGTTCGACAGATTGCCTTTGAGGGCGAAGTGGAGCGGGAAGTCGATCGCGTCACGGTTGCCGCCGACACGGTTCGGCTGGTTCGGGTCGATGTCCTTGCGGACGTACTGCTGGATGAGCGACTGGTCGCCGTCGAGTGCTTCGCCGAAGCTAAAGACGTGATCGCTGCTGCCGTCGAGCAGTTTGCGCGGGTTGGCGTCGTAGATGGCGCGGTCGAGGAAGTTGAGCACCCACGGCTCCATGTGCTTCACCGCATCAAGGCGGAAGCCGTCAAACCCGACGTCCTGGATGTACCACTGCGCGTTGCGCATCAGGTAGCCGGTGCCGTTCTCGAGGACGGGCGTGCCGTCGGTGATCTCGCTGCCGTCGCCACGGAAGTCGTAGCGGACGACGGTCTCGCCCGTCGCCGGATCGACCAGCGTGCGGCCCGGTCCGTTGTGGCTCGTGTAGAACCGGCGATTGGCGGCGTCGGGAACATTCGCCAGCTTGCCGTTCCAAGGCGTGGTGCCTGCCGGGATGTTGCGAGGGTCGCTGGCATCGACCGGGCTGCGGATGAACTGAAAGTTCGTCTCGTGATCAATGTCGATCAGGCCCGACAGGCGGCCCTCGTTGACGCCCCCGGCAAAGCCACTGTGGAAGTCGCCGTCGACCTCGTTGTCGAGCGAGAGGGCGAACCCCGGGTATCCGCCACCGGCGGCGAAGCCGGGGGTGCCTTGATCTGCAAAGCCGTTGTGGTTCCAAACGAGGTCCGCGTAGACCCGGCCGCCGAAGCGTTGCCAGGTCTTGTTCATCCGCCGAACGCCGCGCTCCGTGCCGTAGAGGGTCTTGTCGTCCCAGGTGCCGAGGTCGAAGCGGTCATACTGGTCGTAGCCGACGCTGAATCCGCCCGTCTCGGCCTTGCCGGGCGGCGGCACCCAGAGCCCGCCGTAGCCGGCGATGAAGGCATCGGCGGCACGGCTCTCGGTGTTCTGCCACGTCGACTCGAACACCTGCAGGATCGCCGGTGCCGAGGAATCCTGAGCCATAGCCGGTGCAGCAAGCAGCACCGACGCCACAGCCGCGGCGAGTCGAACGGAAGATGGCAGGCGGTACGTCACGATGCTGTTGCTGCTGAACCGGTTAACGGGTATTTGGGACATCTGCCCGCAAACGGGCAGTCTGGGGCGATCACCGACGACGTCGGAGCGCCACGAGGCCAAAAAGCGCTACCGCCGCAGCGGATGCGGGTTCCGGCACGAGCGTGTACTCCAAGGACTCGGAGAAGGTGACCCCACCGTTGAAGCCGGCGGAGACGGAAGACACGGCACCAATCGTCTCATCGGAGCGGAACGCCGTCTGGCTGATGAGCGTCGCGACGAAGTCGAACGAGTCGCCTGCAGAAAGCCCGATCAGGCTCGCGTCGAGGTCGACCGACAAGGGGTCGCCACCCGACTGGTTCGAGGCTGCAGGCACGAACTGAAGCGCACCGTTGCCACCTGCCACCAACTGAAAGACTGCTGCAAAACCATCCGACAGGGCCAACGCGTAATCCGCCTCGAAACCCGAAGCAAACGTGGCAACCGTATTTGCGGCATCGCCGCCATCATCATTGAAGCCGCTGATTGCTTTTCGGCCCCCGTCGTTATCGTCCATCAACGATGACGTATCGCTGAAGCCGCCGGCAATGGTGTCGAGGTAGAAGACAACCACGTTGACGCCGACGGACTGTCCATCTGCCACGTCGAGCGAGAGGTTGATGGTCGATCCGTCGTCGGTGACGGTCAACACGCTGTTGCCGACCGGTCCACCAAAGCCGGTGTTCTCGTTGCCGTTGTAGGTTGCAGCTTGGGCCGCGCCCGTCAAAGCCGTGGTTAGTAGTGCGGCCGTGTAAACAGAATGGCGAAGCATCAGTCCTCCTCAGCGTTTCGTATCAGGATCAGGGAGAAAGCGCGCCGGATGGCTTTCGCCATCCGAAGCGTTGGGGTGGGGTCTAGCGGCGGCGACGCAACAGGGCGCCGGTGCCGAGGGCCAGGAGTGCGAGCGAAGTCGGCTCTGGAACAACGGTCGCGTACCAGGCGTCAAGCGCCGCGATGTCGCTCGCGCTTGTGCTGCCGAAGTTGGCTCGCAGGATGCCAAAGTCGGCCAGGTTCACCAGCATGTCGCCGTTGAAGTCGCCGGTGGCGAACGTGCCCATCATGCTGCCGAAGTTGGCACGCAGGATGCCGAAGTCGGCGAGGTTCACGACGCCGTCACCGTTGGCGTCGCCGGGAAGAGCCGGGGTGCCGCCGTTGGGGATGACGACGAACTGGTCGCCGGCAATGGCCGAGAAATCGACGGCCGCCGGTGCGCCGAGGTTGTCGAGGCCACCAACGCCGCCCACGACCTGGTTGCTCAGGAAGTCGTGCCCGCCGCCGTTGATGAAGGCGCTGACGCTGATGTCACCCGTCGGGTTGCCGATGGCAGCCAAAGGAATGGCGAACTCGAGACCGGTCGTCACGGCCTCGGCCGCGGTGAGGTCGGCCAAGCCGACGCCAGCCATAACGCCATCGATATTGCTGTTGTCGATGGCGTAATCGACGTCGTTGGCACCGTCGATGGTCCGGCCGGGGCCACCGCCCAGGAAGACGCCGCCGTCCGGGTCGCCGAGCACGGCGTAGTTGGCGAACGCCTCGTACGGGTCGTTGCCGCCGGTCGCGGTGAAGTAGTAGTCAGCCTCAAAGCCGGCGTCGAAGGTCAGGCCGGCGAGGTTGCCGAGGGCGCCGAAGTCGACGTCCGGGTTCGTGCCGGGCATGTCCGGGTTGTTGGCCTGGGTGTCGATGACGTTCTGTCCGCCGGCGACACTGTCGATGAAGAGCTCGAACTTGTTGAAGTTGCTCTCCAGGTTGCCGGTGAAGACGAGGTAGAGCGTGTCGTTGGCGATCTGGCCGTAGACGGCGTTGATCTCACTGCCGTTGGCCAGGGCGAGATCTGCATCAGCGTTATTGCCGAAGTTGGTCAGGCTGTCCTGGACGGTCAAAGCCGGGCCGTAGCCGTCGCCGGCAAGTGAGCCGTCGATGGTGACCTGGGCCGAGGCATTGGTGGCGAGGCCTGCGATGGCCGCAACAGCGGCGGCGGCCAGAACGGTATGGGTTGCAATCTTCATGAGTGTCCTCCGAACGTGCCCCATCTGTGGGTAGACCGGTTAACGCAACCTGGTCGAACTCCTCGAGGCCTTCGTCCCTCAGAGTACGTCAACTTGAGAGTGTGTCAACAGGCATTCCGCCTACGAACTACGCACCGCCCCGAAAATCTAGCGTCGCTGCACAAGGATGCGGCAATTAATCTCACCGTTGTCAGCCTCAGGGCTTGTCCAATCGATAGCAACTCGTACCATGCTGAACTGATTAACCTCTCCTTCTCGCGCCGTGTCCCGTTATCTCAGCCATCCCGCACCGCAACCTGCAAAAGGAGGCGGTCTCGCAACGCCGGCGGTGAAGCACGTGACGGTCGCTGCCAGCGGTTCTGAAGAGGCTCGCTCCGCCGTCAAGGGCCGTCGGGGTGGTGCCGGAAAGCGTGGAAGCGCCACCGTCAACCTGCGGGATGTCGCTCGTGTGGCAGAGGTGTCGGTCGCGACGGTCAGCCTCGTGCTCAACGGGTCCGACCGCATCAGCCGAGCGACGGCAGACCGCGTGCGTGGGGTGATGGACCGTCTGGGCTACCGGCCGAACCGGTTGGCTCAGTCGTTGTCCGGCCGCTACGTGAAGGTGCTTGCCGCCGTCCTGCCCGATCTTCGCCAAGCCTTTGCCGACGCGTACTTCGGACAGCTGTTGGCCGGCCTTACTGATGCGGCACAGGAGCGTGGCTTCAAGATGCTCATCGAGCAGGCGAAGCCGACCTGGATCGCAAGCCGCTCTCACCTCGAGCTTTTCGAGCGGCGCTTCGTCGATGGCGCTCTGCTGCTCGGCCACACCGACGAGAGCATCTACGCTGGCGACTTCTGTCGCGAGAAGTTCCCGGCGATGGCGGTGGACAATCGGCTCGACTGTCATCAGTGCGAGGGTGTCGACTTCGTCGCCAGCGACTACAAAAAAGGGGCCGAGCAGGTGATGAATTACCTCGTCCAACTAGGTCACCGCTACATCGGCCTGCTCGAGGCGGCACCGCAGATTGCAACCGTGCGTGACAAGCGACACGCCTGGGAAGCGAAGCTGCAAGAGATGGGGGTCGACCCGTCGCCGAGCCGAGTGCACGACGGCGAGTTCACCGAAGTCGGCGGGGCCGAGGCGTGTCGGCGTCTGATGAAGGCACACCCGGAGACGACGGCAATCCTCGCCATGAGCGACAAGATGGCGATCGGGGCGATGAGCTATCTGCAGCGGCAAGATCTCAAGGTGCCGGGCGACGTGAGCGTCGTCGGCTTTGATGATCTGCCGCATGCCGCGTTCGTTCAGCCGGCGCTGACGACGATTCACCTGCCGTTGTACGACGTCGGCCGACGCGCGTGCATTCGGCTCATTGACCGTGTCGAGGGCAAGCGCGACCGTGTCCGCGAGACGCTCGACACCCACCTTGTGATTCGCGACTCCACGAGCATCGCCAGGCGCGATTAGATCGTCGGATGTTGTGTTCGATCGCGTGAACTACCGGCGGCCTGTAAGGCCGCGGCTTTCTGAAGGAGGACCTCATGAACTTCAAGACTCATCTTGCACTCGCCGCCGCCGTCGCTGCGACGGTCGGCATTGCCGCACCGGTGCCGACCGCTTTCGCCGAAGCCGTCGCCGAGAAGACGGAGGCCGGCTACCAGGTCACTTTCCGCCTCGACGCCAGCAGCTGGGACGAGAAGCCGACGAGCGTCAACGTCGCCGGCGACTTCAACGGCTGGAATAGCGGGGCCGACGGCATGCTCGACCTCAACAGCGACAACATCTGGGAGCTGACGATGCCCCTGTCGCCGGGCAGGTACGGGTACAAGTTCGTCGTTGACGGCGACCGCTGGATCACCGACCCGACCGACGACGCCGAGCTGCGCGAAGGCGACAACTACGGCGGCGAGAACAGCGGCGTGGTGGTGGGGCCGGACATCCGCAAGGCCCCGCCGCCGGAGGAGAATGCGATCAATTACGAGTACCTCGGACATGAATCGGTCGCCGACGTTCGTCCCGTTGACGTCGGGCAAGCGATCGTCCGGCTGCGGTCGCAGGCGGGTGACCTCCAATATGCCATGGTTGTCGCGAAGCCGGACGTCGACATCAATGACGAGTCGAACGCAGTCGAGATGCACAAGGTAATGACGGCCGGCGGGTATGACGTTTGGCAGGCAGAGATCAAGACGACAGTCGGTGGCGAGCCCGCCGAGTCTGTTCGCTACTTCTTTCAATTCACGAGCGGAAGCGCCACGGGCTTCTTCTCAGACGGCTACGTCGGGTCCCTTGAGGAAGCTCCCAACGACCTTGAGTTCTTGGAGGCAAGGACTCCGGAGATCGACGTCCCCGAGTGGGCCACCCACGCCGTCTGGTATCAGATCTTCCCCGAGCGGTTCCGCAACGGAAACCCCGACAACGACCCCGGCCAGTTCAGCGACTACGAACGGCTCGTCGGCTGGAACACCAACTGGTGGGACGTCCTCACCGGCGAGACCGAGCCGACGGAGGCCGTCGACAACTTCTACAACGGCACCGGCGACGTCTGGATGCGGCGATACGGCGGCGACATCCAGGGCGTGAAGGAGAAGCTGCCTTACCTCAAGGAGCTGGGCATCAATGCCATCTACTTCAATCCGGTCTTCGAAGGCGAGTCGATGCACAAGTACGACACCGCCGACTTTCGCCACATCGATGACAACTTCGGCGTCCTCGATACCAGCGGCGACTACCCGCCGAACTATGGCGGCGAGGTCGGCGATCCGGAAACGTGGGTCTGGTCCGAGAGCGACAAGGTCTTCCTCGACTTCATGAAGGAGGCCAAGGCCCAGGGCTTCAAGGTCGTCATCGACGGCGTCTTCAACCACACCGGCCGGGCGCACCCGCTCTTTCAGGACGTGCTCGAGAAGGGCCGCGAGAGCAAATACGCCGACTGGTTCGTCATCACCGACTGGGGCGACGGCGGTGAGCCCGGTGAAGAGGGCGGAATTCAATGGGAAGCCTGGGACGGCCCGAGCGGGCACTTGCCGACCTTCGCTAAAGACGCCGAGCTTGGCCTGGCACCCGGGCCGCGCGAGCACATCTTCGCCATCACAAGGCGCTGGCTCGATCCCGACGGCGACCCGTCCACCGACGACGGCATCGACGGCTGGCGACTCGACGTGCCCGGCGACATCCCGCACCCGTTCTGGGTCGACTGGCGCAAGGTCGTCAAGGAGACGAACCCCGACGCCTACATCACCGGCGAGATCTGGCAGTGGGCCGACGCCTGGCTCAAGGGCGATCAATTCGACGCGGTCATGAACTACCAGTTCTCGATGCCGACGCAGGACTTCTTCATCGATCAACAGACGGCCCTGTCGCCCAGCGAGTACATGGATCGCCTGACCGCGGTCGTTGAGCGATATCCCCGGCCGATCACGTTCGCCCAGCAGAACCTGATGGGCAGCCACGACACGGACCGGCTCGCCTCGATGTTCGTCAACCCGGACCGTCCGTACGACGGAGCGAATCGGCCGCAGGACAATGCTCAGTCGTTCAACGGCCCCATGTATAGCGAGCGTAAGCCGACGCGCGAGGAGTGGGAGCGGATGCGGCAGCTCGTCTACTTCCAGCACGCCTTCGTCGGAGCGCCGATGACGTATTACGGCGACGAAGCGGGCATGTGGTCGCCGGACGATCCGAGCAACCGCCAGCCGTTCCCCTGGCCGGACCAGGGCCCGTACGAAGGTAGCAGCGACGGCTTTGATCAGGAGACGTTCGACTACTTCCAGCACGCGATCGCCATCCGCAACAGCACGCCGGTTCTGCGCACGGGCGACTTCCAGCCGCTGCTTGCTGATGACGAGAAGGGCGTCATCGCCTTCGCCCGCGAGTCGGAGGATGGCAGGGCGATTGTTGTCGTCAATCGCAGCGATTCTGAGCAGACGGTGGAGCTGAAAGACGGCGGCGGCGTCTATGTCGATCTCGTCCAACACGGCAAGGTCGCGATGGGTGACGACGGCCGGCCGACGCTCGAGACGGCGGATAGCTCGGTGATCTCGATGAACGGTCTCGACGTCACGCTCCGGCCGTGGGGCGTCGCGATCTTCGTGCTGAAGTAGCCGGCAGCTTCGTCGAATTGAAGACGCTCGCGACTCGTGTCGCGGGCGTCTTTGCTGTTCCTTATTGAAGAATGCCGCTCAAATTCAGCGGCGGGCGCGGCGTCCGGTCAGCAGGTCGCCGCCGAGGATCCGGCTGTTCCCGAGGAACCTCGTTTGGTCTCACTTCATCGCCCCGAAGGCTGCCGTCGTGATGTTCTTGTGCAGGACGTCGACGCTGGCAAAGCCGACGTCGCGCAGTACCTCAAGCTGCCAAACCAGTGGCCGCGGCGTGTCCTCCTTCTCGATATATGACAGCACTTCATCGCGATACGCCTCGCCGCCGATCTCGATGAGCCGATCGCTGTAGCGGCGTCGCGTGAGATTCTGTAGTTCTGGCGTCACCTGTTCGACCTGATCGACGATCCACAGCGACCCGCCCGGGCGCAGCCAGCGGTGGAGCTTCGCAAACGTTTGCCGCCACTCTTCATCGCCGCGGAGGTGGTGGAAGACCTGCGCCCCGAGGATCACGTCGAAGCTGCCGTTCGCGAAGTCGAGCTCGCGGACATCCCCCTGCACCGCCGTCCCCCGGCCGATGCGTGCGACCGCCCGGTCCAGCATCGGCCGCGACAGGTCGTTAAGCGTCACGTCCAAATCCGGCAGCCGCTCGAGCAGCTTCAGCGTGTAGTTGCCCGCCCCGCACCCGACGTCCAGCACCGCCTTGGCCTTCGGCGTTACCACGCTCGCCGCCTCGGTCACCAGGTCCATGCAGAGTGGCGAATCCGGCGACGCCACCTGCCCGATACTCAGGTCGCTGAACCGCTCGACGTCGGCATCGAATCGCTCGCGGATCTCCTCGACGGTGCTCTTCATCAGGTGCATAGTGGCCGCGCGGCGGGCTCAGTCAAAGACAGTCATGTCAGCCGGGCGATGAGTGCGGCGACCGGTGACGGGTCGCCGGTTTTGCGGGCCTTCTTGCCGTTGACGGTCAGGCGAACCTTGGTCGCAACGGGAGCAGGTGCGACGTCGGACGACTCGCCCCGCTCGATGCCGGTGCCGAAGCTGTCTTCCCGAATGCGGACGGGGCTGGCGGCGAGCCAAGTCGGGTCACGGCCAGAGGGGTTGCCGTTACGGTCGATGGTGCCGAACTCGAGGACGCCCGTCGGGCACATCTGCACGCAGGCCGAGCAGCGGACGCACTGCGGGTCGACCATCGGTCGGCCCTTGTTGGCGAAGGACATGACATCGATGCCCTGGTGACAGACGCTGGTGCAGACGTTGCAGCTGATGCACTTCTTCTTGTCTGCGAGAATCGCGAAGCGGCCGAAGCGGTGATAGATGTGCATCAGCGCCGCCAGCGGGCAGGCGAAGCGGCACCAGACCCGGCCGCTGAACCAGAAGTAGACGCCCACGCCCAGCAGGCTCGCCCAGATGAGGTCGACGAAGTACTTCCAGCTGAAGAATCCCAGGCCCGTCGTCTGGGCGAGATAGTCGCTGGCTCCAACTGCCCAATCCACTTTCATCCAGCGGAGAATGAACAACGCCTGAATAAGAAAGCCGAAGGCAAGAAGAACCTGTCCGAGAAGGTTGAGCCTGTTGGGCCACTTGCCGTGCGGCATCTTCTCGCGGTGACGGTCACCCATTGTCTCTGCCAGCGCGCCGCACGAACAGATCCACCCGCAGTAGGCACCTTTGCCCCAGAAGTAGACCATTGCCGGGATGATGACGAACGTCTGGGCGAAGCCGAGGATGACCCAACCCCAGATCGGGTCGTGCGTGAACCAGTTCCACGCCATCAGCGGCCACGCCAGGACCAGGCCGTACGCCCGCCAGTACTCGCCGTTGGGAAAGAGCGACTCGCCGATTCCGTGAAGCAAAGCCCCCTCGGCGAACCAGTCGTTGCGGCCCATGTACGGCAGCAGAATCTCGGGCAGGATGAACAGCGGTACCCATTGGATGATGTTCAGCACGAGCGTCTGCAGCTTCACGTACGGCGTGTTGCGCCTGCGTATCCGATCGATCCCAAAGAGCAGCACGCACAGGCAATATGCCAGCGTGTAGTAGAAACTGCGGCCCTTCATCGACTCGAGGATCGTCCCGCCGAGGGTCGTGACGTCGCTGAAGTAGCCGCCGAGCACACCTCGGATGCCGGCGACCAACTTGCTCGGGTCCGGCTGCAAGACCGCCGGCAGATTCCAACCATCGATGCCAAGGAGCGGTTCGCCCTTGATCCAGTGGTACATCCAGAAGCAGAAGACGAAGAAGAGCGAGAGGCTCACCCACCAGCCGGCGGTCCGCTCGTTGCGAATCTTCACGCCGCTGCGGCGGAAGAAGTCGAGCGGCGCTTCTCGGCCGATCATGAGGAAGACCTGGTCGTTGTCGATCGTCTTGGTCGAGCCGTCGTCGAGCTTGATGTCGACAGCATCGTCCTTGATCTCTGTCACGTTGCTGCCCATGAGCAACTCGACCTTGCCTGCTTCAGAGAGCGAGTCGATCTTCTCCTGATTGTCCGGCTTGGGGCGATTGAACTCCGACTTGCGGTAGCTGAGTGTGACGTTGCCGCCACACTCGGCCAGTGCGATGGCGGTCTCCATCGCACTGTCGCCGCCGCCGACGATGAGGCTTTTCTTGCTGCAGTAGTCGCTTGGGTCGGCTAGGCGATGCGTGACCTTGTCGTTTTTGGCTTCGCCCGGCACGCCAAGCTTGCGATAGTTGCCGCTTCGTCCGATGGCGACGACGACGCGCTTGGCTTTGACGGTCTCGCCCTCGGTGACGAAGCCCGTGCCGTTCAGATGAACGCCATCCGGCGTCTCGGCCTGCTTGGCGAGCTTCACGTGCAAGAGCCCGCCGGTGCGGTCGATCTTGTCGACGCGGGCCTTGACGTATTTCAGACCCTTGTCGACGGTCTGCTCTTCGAGATCCTCGACAAGGCCTTCCTTGACGTTCGACTTTTCGTGCAGCTCAAAGCCCTTGGTCTGCACGTTCGTCGGGTACGTGTAGATGGGCTTTGCCTTGGGGAAGTCCTTGATCGTGTTGAAGGGCGTGCTGGCCTCGAAGACGCAGTAGCGGAGGCCTTTCTCCTCGGCGGCGAGGGCGGCACTGAAGCCCGCGGTGCCGCCGCCGATGATGGCGACATCGAGGACACCTTCCTGCGACTGCTCACCCTCGAGCTCATCGGCGATGCGGCAGACGGCGTCATGGCCGGCGTTGGCTGAGAGCTTCAGGAGCGGCACGCCCGTCAGGTCGCCGACGATCGACAGGCCGTCGACATTGGTGCGGCCTTGCGGGTCGGCAACGGGCAGCTTCTCCACCGTTCCGCCGGGCCATTGGAGGTGGAGCCAATGGGCGTACCGCTTCGGCCAGGCGAGCGGGTTGAATCCGGAGCTGCGATCGGAGGTGGCGGCTTCGGTCATGTCGATGAGTGTCTAAAGCTGCTGCTGCCTACGCAAGACGAGCGTCGCCTGCCGGTGCGGCGGGTGGCCGTGCTCTCTGTAGAAGTCGACGCAGGCTCCCAAACCTTCTGCAACCGATTCCCATTCGCGGGCTCGGCGGAAGTGCAGGTGCTCTTCCTGCTCCGCCATCTGCACGCCGCCACGCAGTCGATTGGCCAGCTTGTCGAGGAACGTCAGGACCGCGAGTCCGACGTTCGTTCGGTAGACGCTCTCGACGACCACGACCTGACGGCCCACCCGCATGGCCTCGGCAAGGACTGTTTCCGCGTCGTCCGCGTGATGCAGAACAAAGTAGAGCACGACGGCTTCGAAAGCTTGTCTTCGAAGGGCAGCGCTCGGCCGTCGTAGCGGGTGAAGGGCTCTGCCTCTGGGGCATGGAAGTCGGCGACGTCTGCGAAAACGACATCGAAGCCGTACCGTTGTAGGGCGAGGCCGACCTCTCCCTCGCCGCAGCCAAGGTCAAGTAGGCGTGAACGCGGCGTGTCGTTCGAGCCGTCCGCCGGCCGGGCGTGACGAAGTGCGTCGGCGACACGACGTGCCTTGCCGCGACTTCGCGACTGGATCACAAACGGCAGCCAACTCAACGGCAACAACAGCAACCAGCCTCCCCAGCCGATCCAGATGACAGCGATGTACGTCGGCTCCAGATTCGCGTATCGCAAGTATGTCGCCGACGCGGCCAAACCCAGGAAGAGCCAGTGCCATCGCGGCGTCTGCCACACGCACGGCATTGCGAGCAGGCCTAGCAGGTACCACGGGTGGACGGTGGTCGCCGTGAAGATGTAGAGGCCGAGGACCGCGGCGAATGCGACGTCGAGCGGCCATCTGCGTCGCCAGTCCACCAGATAGGTCGCCAACGTCCCGAGCAACAACAGGCCGCGGAGGAGCATCGCGGCCGTATCTCCGCCGTCGTCGAGTTCCGTCACGAAGAGCGACTTCAGTGCGAAGTAGGGAGCCGCGAAGAACTCAAAGTGGGCGGTGTACAGCGACAGCGACTCCCGCACATTGCCCGGGACCTCGGCGGACGCGAAGGGCACCGCGAGGAGGATCAGCGTCAGCAGCGAGGGCCAGACCGATCGCCAGCCGCCACGTCGCCAGAGGAGGGGCAGCAGAAGCAGCGGATAGAGCTTCGTCCATGCCGCTGCAGCCAGAAGGACGCCGGCCAAACGATGCCGATCAGCCTGAGCGGCGATGAGCGTTCCGACAAGAAGCGGAAGCATCAGCGCCTCCGTGTGCGCCTGGCCGGCGGCTTCGACCAGAACCAGCGGGTTCCACGCGTACAGCGCCAGCACCGACGGCCGAGGAAGTGTCGGGGCGATGCAGCGGGCGAGCAGAAGCAGCGCGATCATCTCCGCCGCGGTCGCGATGATCTTGATGATCCCGATGCCGACCACCAGGCTGCCGGTGACGCGGGTCGCCAGGCCCGCCAGGAAGAAGCCGGCCTGCGAGACGGGCGGGTAGACACTGAAATAGTCGGGGCTGTTGAGGCGTCCCAGCGGAAGTAGTAGGGCGATGCCGTCGAGCGCACGGTCTGTCGGCCGAAGCAGGAACGGGTTGTTGCCGCCGGAGGAGACGAGGCCGTCCCAGAGGTAGCGCCACGCGTCGTCGCTCAACGTCGGCGGAAGCGGGAGGAGCATCAACCGCGCGACCACGCCGGCGACAACGATGGCGGTGATGGACAGGCCACGTCGCCAGGCGATGACGGCGCAGGCGGCGACGGCGACGTTGGCCAGGACGAAGCCGAACCGCCATATCGGCGTCGCCGGTGCCGCCGAAGTGACGGCGAGCATGGCGGCAGAGGCGACCAGAGCAACGGCGGCGGGATCGGGTCGCCTCACGTCGCCCGTTGTAGCGGCTCGCGGCTACTTCCGCTCTTGCTGCGTTCGGTCAACGCCAGCCTCGTCCTGGATGATCTGATCACGCGTCACAGCCTTCTGGAACTCGGTTTCGAGATCGAAGCCGGGCGGCGGTGGGAAGACCCGCAGCGGGTCGACACCGCGGGCGGCGACCTGTCGGTACATCTCCGGGCCGAACGACGTCCGAAGCAAATCCTCTTGGCCTTTTAACGGCAAAGATCCCCAAACGCCTGCACGGACTTCCAGCGGAACAAGTCCCGTGACGACCTGGCCGCTCTTGCCGGTCAGGAAATTGCCGACACCCTCGAGATACATTGCCTCGAACTCCGGAACTTCTTGGTAGAGCGGGTCGCTTGGGTCGGGGTTGAGCTCTCGCCACTGCTCATGAAGGTCTCGAGACCGCTCTACGAGCGCGTCGTGACGGTCGGGCTCGCGAAGGAGGAACTGGGCTGCCATCGCCTGAACGAGCAGGGCGGACATCGTCGCGCGGGCCGTGTCCGGGTTCTCGAGCGTCTCGGCGAAGTGGATCTCGAGGAACTCATCGAGCGTTGTCTGATAGCGACCAATGAAGTTGGTGCCCTCGTACTGCTCCCGCATCTTCTCCAGCAACGCCTCGGCAGCGTCGCGGTCGCCGTAGATCTCGGCACTGGCGATGGCGGAGTCGACGCGGTTCCGATAACCGCTGCCGTAGAGCCGATCAATCCGCTGAATCCGCGTCTCTTGATCCGGCCCCGCGTCGTCCTCCTCAACGAGCGACTCGTAGAACTCCATGAACTCGATCCAGAAGGGCCAGTCGGGCGTGTAGTTGACGTAGCCCTCGATCGGGTCGAAGACGACGCGTCCCTGCTGTGCAAGCTGGTCGAGACTGTTGAGCACTTGCCGACGAACGTTGCTTCGACCTTCGGGATCACGTCCCTCGTCAAGATCGAGCTGCTCAAGCCCACGCATCGAGAAGTAGAGCGCACTCGCCGCCGGGTGACGCCAGTCGATTGCGCCGAAGGTCTCGGCATCACGGAGCATCGATTCGGGATCAAGGTTGATCCGGTCGGAGACGAGTCCCTGGCGTCGCAGGAACGCGACGGCTGTCGCGATATCGTCTTCAGTCGCGTCCTGCGGGAACTGCTCCTGCGGGACGAGGTCGAACATGTCCGGCGTCAGGACCTCTTCGCCGTTGCCGGAAAGAAGCTGTTCGGAAAGCGAGGTGGTTTCCTTACGGACCGGCACCGTCGCAACCGTGTAGGCGCCCAGCATCTCGACGGGAGTGTCGTACCCGGCACTGCGCATGGCGTCGATGAGCCGGGCGGCACCTTCGGGCAGGTCGTCTTCCTCGGCCGGTGCCAGCGTGATTTCAGTGAGCCAGTCGATGTACTCCGCCCGGTCCCGTGGCGGCTCGCCGAGGATGATGTTCCACTCATCGGCGACCTGTTGCTTGTAGTACCAATTGAACTGGTCCTGGAACATGCCCACCTTGTGGTGGTAGATCCAGGCGAGCTGCTGGTAGAGCCGAATCCCGTTCGGATTGTTGTCGAGTGCACCACCCTTTCGTTGCAGCAGGTCGATGCCACTACGGACCCAGAACCAACGCTCTTCGGGCGTGTGGGTGCCGACCGAGATGTTGTACGCCTGATCCCAGGAGACGAACTCCCAGACCTGGCTGAACTTGGGCTGCAGCTTGGTGATCCACTCGCCGAGCTGGACGGCCTCGGAGTAGTTGCCGTCGTTCTTCAGCTCTTGCGCCCGCTGCCAGATGATATTGATGCCGACGCCCCGAAAGACGCCCAATGCCATCTGCAGCGTCGCCATCTCCGGCGGCAGGTCGTAGATCTGATCGCTCAGGCCGATGTTTTTGCTCTTGCGTTCGGCGTTGATGGGCGTCGTCAGCAGCCCGGCCGATGCGACGCAGGCGGCGAACACGCCGACGCCGCCGAGGGTGACGAATAGGTTCCTCATGATTACTTACATGGTACGAGGCGAGCCCGCTGCCGGTTTCACGGCCTCAGACCTGGACGCGGGCGATCTCGCGACGCGAGAAGAGAAGCCAGCCCACCAGCAACACCACGCCCGTCCAGATCACGCCGATCCAGATCACGTGGTAGCGGACCAGATCCCACGGCAGATAGACTCCGCTGCTGATCCGGGTCATGCCGTTGACCTCGCTAAAGCGGCTCAGAAGGCCGGCAATCGTGAACGCGCCGCGTAGCAACGTTCCCTCCACGAAGCCTTCCGCAGCGCCGGTACCTGTATTGGTGAGCCCGGAACCCAAGGTGATCCGGAGCCACTCGCCGCCGGCAAGCAGCAGCCAAGCGGAAAGGGAGAAGACCGTCGCGACCGCAAACGTCAACAGCGAAGCAGCACACGTGGCCAGCATGCCCAGGAACGCCAGCCGCACCCACAGGACGATCGCCTGACGGATCATGTTCCCGCCGAAGTCGCCACGGGTGAAGAAGACACTCATCCAGACGTCTGCCTCGAACTGAATCGGCACCGCCTGCCGCACGCCGCGACGAATGGTGCCGTAGTTCTCGATGCCCAGCTCGATAACGCCCTCTTCGTCGATGAAGGTCGCCGGGAGGTCGTACACCTGCACGCGATCGACGACGTATCGGATCGGTCGGGTGTTGTCGTTAATACTTAGGACGAGGTCGCCGTCGCTCCCGCCGTAGGTGTTGACGCCTCGGACCTTGAACCGCAACTGCAGTCGACCGGCACTCAAGTCGCGTCCGATGATGTCGCCGAAGGGCAGAACGGTGTCGAGCCGAATCTGCCCCGGCCTGATCGCCTGGCCGTCTTCGAGAACAACACCGCCCTCGTTGAGCAGTCGGGCGATTTCGTCGGCGTCTTCCCGGAGCTCCTCGTCGAGCTTCAGCGCCGCCTCGCGTGCCGGTTGAAGTCCGCGAAATGTGTACGTCCTCCCGTTGCCTGGGCCCGGATCGATCTTGAGGAAGTCGACCCGTCGCTCGTTGAGCAGGTCCGTGATGAGATCCGCACCGCCCCGACGGGCAAGGCGCGTCCGGGTCGTTGCGTTCGACGTCCGCGAGCATCTCCCGAGCTTCTTCTTCGAACGTCCGCTCGGCCCCGGCTTTGACTTCCTGCCTGGCGACGAGCACGCGGTTGGCGACGTAGTCGCGATCCACCTCGTCGAGCGCGGGCCGCGTGGCCAGCCAGTGGGTCGCGATGCCGTAGGTCAGAAGTGCCCACACCCCAACGAGCAGCGCCGCCGGCAGTGCAACACCAAGCCATCGGCCGATGAGGTAGGCCCACCTCGGAACCGGCTTCACAAACACGTCACCGGCCCGGCGCCCTTCGAGGTCGGCCGACACCGCCGAGGCGGAGAGGAAAATTGTGACCGCCCCGAGCAGGACCGTGCCGACCAGGCCGCTGAAGGTCAGGAAGGTCTGAATCTTGTATCGCAGCGGCTGCTCGATCGTCGCCTGCGCCAGGTAGGGCTGCAACGCGAGCGTCGTCAACAGCAAGACGAGCAACACCGCAACCGTCCGGTTCCGCAGCGCCTCGTCCAGGCCCGCGCGGGCGATCGTGACGACGCCAGTCAGAGACGTCTTGGTCAGCGCGTCGATCGACAGCACCCGACGAAGCACCGCCAGACCCGCCACGCTCAGCCAGGCACCGACGAACAAGACGCTCACCACGCCCGTCAACCGGGCCAGCGGCCGACCGTCGAACCAGTCGAATGGGCTGACGAAGCCCGCGTTGTCTTCTGCTCCTTGAGCCAACCCTCCGATCAACACCGCAGCTACCGCAGTGACGACAAGCGGGATCAACCAGACTGCCGTACGCCTGACCAGAAACCGCACGTAGGAAGCGGTCTTGCCTCGTTCGGGAGCAGGCGTGAAGGCGGTCACGAGTCGCGGCCCTTCGTCGTATCGCCGGTGAGGTCGGACAAGACATCCGAATCAACGTCCGCCGGTGTTGGCGGCGGCGGTGCGTGGGATTCCTCGGCCGGAGCCGGGGCGGGCGTCTCATGATCGAGATCGTGCAGCACAGCAGAGTCCGGCTTGGCAGGCGTGGGGAGCGGTGTGGAGGGGACCGGCTCGGGATCGATGGTCTCTGGCTGTTGATCGGCCGCGAGTTGATCGAGCAGGGCCTCGCCTTCGCCGGTCGGCTCGGACAGGAAGCCCGCGACGTCGCCGCCGACGGCTGCGCCGGTCGTCGTTTCGCCGCCACGCGTGGCGGCCTCGATGACGCCCATGAAGACGTCCTCGAGCTTCCGCTTCGGGTTGTTCACCTGAGTCACCTCGCGGCCTGTCTCGCGGAGCATCGAGCTAATCCGCTCGATCGTGGCCCCTTCCAGCGGTTGCCCCGTGATCTCAAAAGCCTGACGCTCCGAGACGCGAAGCAGGTCGTCTGTCGTTCCCTCGGCCCGGATGCGGCCGCCGTACATGATGACGAGTCGGTCGCAGACGTCTTCGACTTCGCCGAGCAGGTGCGTGCACAGCAGGATGGTCTTCCCGCGGTCGCGAAGCGTTTTGATGAGGTCCTTGATCTGCCGGGTGGCGATCGGGTCCATGCCGGTGGTCGGCTCGTCGAGGACGAGCAGATCCGGGTCGTTGATGAGTGCCTGCGCCAGTCCGACACGCCGCTGCATGCCTTTGGAGTACTCGCCGACCGAGCGATAGCGCGCAGCCTCGAGGCCGACCATCTTCAACAGGCTATCAACCCGGCCCTTGCGCTCTTGGCCCGGAATCTTGAAGAGCCGGCCATAAAAGTCGAGCGTTTCCTCGGCGTTGAGGAAGCGATAGAGGTTGCTGTCCTCCGGCAGGTATCCGATGCGGCTCTTGAGCGAGACGTCATCAGGCCGCTTGCCCAAGACGGCGATCTGGCCGGCGGTCGGGTGGAGCAGGCCGAGGATCATCTTGATCGTCGTCGTCTTACCGCTGCCGTTGGGTCCCAGCAGGCCGACGACTTCACCGCGACGGGCGATGAGATCAACGTCTTGCACCGCGCGAACGCGAGGCCGCATCCAGAAGTCGCGGAACGTCTTGGTCACGCCACGAAGTTCCAGCACGGCAGGTCCGCCATCTGGGGCGGCACGGTTGCCGTTCGTCGGGTTCATGTGCTGGTTGTTTCGTTCCGCTGGTTCCACGGTTTGGCGTTCCTCTGCGGCAAAAGTTCGGGCGGCGGGGGATCATAGAGCGGGCCGATCAGCCGCCACCGGTTTGCTGTTGGTCGAGCCCCAGCCGGCGTCGCTCGGCATCGCGTTGGCGTTCAGCATCGGGCGGCACCTGCACCGTCACACGCTCGGTGTCCGGAAGATACTCAACGGTCGCACCCTCGCTGCCGAGTAGCTCGCGAAGCGTCGAAAGCACCAGACGGTTGCGGATGGTCACAGGGTCTTGCTCGTAGGCCGGCAGCAGGTTCAGCGTTCTCGTCTTGAGCGACTCGGCCCGGCTGCGGAGGACCGTCGCCTCGCCTCGGGCGCGACGAACGACCTCGAAGGCCGTCCCGCCGACGGTCGCTCCCGGCGAGGCTTCGGCCTCGGCGAGAAGCCTCGCCGCCAAGGCATCGTCCGCGGAGAAACTTTGAGCAAGGTCTGTCAGCACAGGCCCCACCGGCTCGCCGGCCAGCAGGGTGTTGATCGCCACCGTTGCTGCGTCGATCAGCTCGGCATCCTCTGCCGCATCGGCAACGTCGTACGCGTCGATTGCCAAGAGCAATGCCCGTCCCGCCTCACCGGCGGTCGTCGTCAGGGTGCTGACCCGCTCGGCCTGGCCTTGGCTGACAAAGTTCGACTGCAGCTGCAACGCCGCGTTCAGCGCGTTGAACGCGGCGCGAACCGACGGCGGCACCGTCGCCTCCGGGCGGGTCACGCTGGTGACTTCGATGCCCGCCTCCAGACTGTCGAGCGACCGTTGCGTCGCCGACCGGATGGCCTCTTGCGTATCCGTCTGCGTCGCACCCTCGGCGTCACGGTTGGCGCGAAATGCGTCGATGCTCCGACCCGCCGCATCGACCACCACGGCTTCTTCAACAGCGGCCCGGACGAGCTGATCGGCATGGGCGAAGAGCAGTTCAATCCGCGCCTCGTCCTCCAGACGCGACACCGCCGCCGGATCCGCAGGGCCCGCCTTCTGCAAGAAGGCGACGACATCGTCGGGCCGGATGCGGTAGAGCACGTCGTACCGGGCGTACACGATGTTCCGGTCCCCCGTCAGCAGAAAGCCGAAGGCCGGATCAGGCGGACCCGGCTGTACTTCTGCTTCGGCAAGCGTGGCCCCGGGGTTGGATGGTCGGAAGACGAACGACTGATCGATGCGAAGGAGCCGCTCGACCGTCGGAACGCGAACGACCTCGCCCACCGGGCTGGGCCAGCGGAAGTAGGGCCCGCTACCCGGTGCCAGCCCCTGGCCGGCCCCGCCACCCGTGATACGTCCGAACGCGGTGCGGACGGCGACCTCGTTCTGATCGACCGTGAAGACGCCGCTCAGCAGAAACGCGACCAGCAGCAGCGCGAACATCACGCGCAGCACGCGGAAGCTGATCTTAAGCGCATCGCCGAGCGTTCGTGCTTCGGCGGGCGGTGCATCGGCTGGGGCCACTGTCACTCGGAGCCCCCGTCCGCGCCCGAGTCCTGAGGAAGGAGCGTGCTGAAGGGGTAGAGGTCGGCGACCTTGATGAACCAGCGATCTCGGCCGTTGATCGATTGACGGATCGTGTCCAGTTCGTCCAGCAGCAACGCCAACTCCGCGGCCGGACCGGAGAGGCCGGCCAACGTCTGGGCTCCGGCCTGTTCGCCGCGGCTTTGCACTTCGGAGGCTTGCTGCTCGGCAAAGGCCAGGATCGTCCGGCGATCTTCATTGGCGCGGGTGAACAACGAGTTGCCGTCGGTCTGCCCGCGATCCCGCGCACGGCGGGCGAGGGTTTCGCGTTCGCTACGCATGCGTTCGAAAACGGTCTGCGTCACCGCGGCCGGCAGTTCGAGCTTGGTGACGCCGACGGATTCGACCATCAGGCCACGACCTTCAAGACCCTCTTGGACGAGGCCCTTCATCCGCTCCGCCAACTGATCGAGCGTGACGCCTGAGCCGTTGAGGTTGGCGAGTTCGTCGAAGCGGTAGTCGCCGACCAGGCCGTTGGCGGCGCGGACTCGGGTCCGCAGTTGCGCCGAAGCGGCCTCAATGCTGCCCAGCGTCTTGTAGAAGACGAGCGGGTCCTGGACACGCCAGTTCATCGTGACCCGGAGGATGACGCTCTGCTGGTCCTTGGTCGTCGCCTGCTCCACGGCTGCTTCCAGCACCTGGACGCGCGTGTCGAAGCGTGCGGCGATTCGTTGGATGGGCCAGGGCAGCTTGAAGTGCAGGCCCGCGTCGGGCTCGGTGCCGGGGGCGTTCTTGACCGCGCCGTCGTCGGCACCGCCGAGCGTGGTGACGATGACGGCTTCGTTGTAGCGCACGCTGTAGGCGACCGCGTACCCGATCAGAACGAGGGCCAGCAGGATCGCGACGAGGATGTTGAGGAAGCGCTTCATCGCGTGCGTGGCAGGACGTCGGAGGTTCTATTGACCCTCTTCGCCGCTGCCGATGTTGAGGTTTCGGCCACCGGCGATGCCGAGGCTCTTGTCACCCTCGAACTCGAGGTGAATCGGGGCGTCCGTCAGGTAGAAGTCCTTGGGCCGATCCGCGAACGCCTCGGCCAGTGCCGAGAGGCGGAGGCGGCTGGAGATCAACTCACGTGCCTGGGCGAAGGCGTCGGCCAAGGCGCGGGCGCGGGCGGTGCGGGCACGTGCCTGGGCCTCCTGTTCGTACCGACCGCCTCGAGCCTGGAGCAGCAAATCGGCCGCAGTGCCGCCGGCGTTGCGGATCTCGGCAGAGACTTGAGCCTCTCGTGCGGCCAGATCGTCTCCCGAAGTCGGCAGATCGTCGATCATCCGGGCGATCCGGCGTGCTTCGTCGGGCGAGCCGGCGACCTGCGACAACGTCGCCTCGGCAGCGGCTCGGCCTTGTTCGGTCAGGCGAAGCTTGTCCTGCTCCGCGGCGACGGTCGAATTGAAGGAATCGGCAATCGACTGCGGCGGGCGAACGCTGTTGAGCCCGACCGACAGAATCTCGATGCCCAACGGCTCGGCTTCCACCGCAAGACGGAGGCGGTCCTCGATGGCTTTGGCAACGACGACGCGTTCGGCTCCAATCGCCTGATCGACGTCGTAGCGAGCCAGTTCGCGTGCGAGAGATTGTCGGGCGAGAATCTCGAGCCGTCGAACCGGTTGGGCGTAGCCGGTGACGAACAGGTGGAGCTGGTCGGGCTCGATCTTCCAGAGCAGCGTCAAGTCCGCGGCTGCGAGCGATACCGCCGGTGCACGCGACGTGGTGCCGTCGGTCGACGACTCGATGACAGCGCCTGCCGCGCCGAGGAGAAAGAGGTCGCTGTCGCCCGTGTGCTGGTTTTCCCAGAGAAACGCCGGGTGGTCGCGGCCGTCGGTGTGCGTGCCGACGATCAGCCGGTTCACGCGAGCGATGTCCTCGACGTAAGCCCGCCCGACGGGCCAGGGCCACTTGAGATGGAGGCCCGGCTCCAGCGGCGCATCGGCCAGCTTGCCGAACGTCGTCACGATGGCCAGCTGCTGTGGGTTGACGACGACGATGCTGCTCAAGAGCACGAGCACCGCCACGCCCGCCAGCAAGAGTCCCGCGGCTGACCGCTTCAAGACGCCCGCAAACCAACTTTGCGTGACTTCAAAACCGAACTGGTAGCGAAACGCCTCGTTGAGCTGCTTGGCAACACCGCCCGGGCTGACGACGACTTCGACGAGTCTCGGGTTGAACGCAGGGCGACGGTCGTCGAGGGTTTCTCCCGCGGCAACGGGCCGGTAGAGCTCCAGCACGAGGTTCAGCAGAATCTCGAGGCCGACGGCGAAGGTGATCGCCGGCAGGAGGATGCCGACAGGCTTGACCAGCCAGTCGATATCGAGCGCCGCCTTCGCCGCCGCCGCTGCCGCGACGAGGGCGAACATGATCACGCCGCCAAGCAGGTAAACCGCACCGCCGCGGATCAGCGGCCGACGTGCTCCGGCACCCATGCCGAGCAGGTAGAACCCGGCGACGAATCCGACGAATGCCGCACCACCGGCGGCACCGGCGAGCAGATCGGCATCTGGCAGCGGGAAGCGTGAGTAATCCGTAGCTAACGCCGTCCGCAGCCCGCGTAGGCCGAGGGTCACGCAGCCGAGCCCGACGATGACGCCCGCCGCCGGGACGCCGAGTCTCAGGAACTTTTCGAGCCGACGTGCCGTGGGGCGTGCGTCGATTTCGCTGTCGAAGATGGTCCGCGCCGCGTCGCCGTCGCGCGAGGCGGCTTCGAGCTCGTAGGCCTCGGTCGCCCGTGCCTTGCGAAGGACCGCCGCAACAACCACCGCCGCCCAGACGAACAGGCCCAGGAACGCGAAGGGCAACAGGTCCAGTGCCGGGATCAGTCGTTGGGACTGAAGGACGAAACCCGCTGCGACGAGCAGGAGCTGCGCTCCGAGGCCGACCAGGGATGCCGTCACCGCGGCCGACTGAGCGGCCAAGGGCTCGGGTGCTTCGTGGGTGGGTTTCGGATCGGGCATACGCGGTAGCGTTGACGGTAGACCGGATGAAGCGTTCGCGGCAGCGGGCGTTGTTGGCGTAGGCTTGGCGGACGCTATGTGGATCCAGCTCTACGCCGTCGCTCGAAACGCCCTTGTGGAGTCGGTGCGTCAGCCGTTTTATGCGGTTTGGGTTGCACTCGTCGGATTTTTAGTCGTCCTCAACCCGTTCTTGGCGGCGTATACGTTCGACAACGACGACAAGCTCGCCAGCGACATGGGCCTGTCGATGCTGCTTATCGGCGGCCTCGTCCTCGCCGCCTTTGCCGCCAGTGGCGTCATCGGACGCGAGATCGAGAACAAGACCGCCCTCACCGTCATCACCAAGCCGCTTGCCCGGCCGATCTTCGTTGTTGGCAAATACCTCGGCGTTGCGGCGGCGCTGGCAATTGCTTGGTGGATCTGGACGCTGCTGCACTTGCTGGCCATCCGACAGGGGGCGTTCAGCACCGTCAACGATCCGTGGGACCTGCCCGTTCTGCTCTTCGGCGGATCGGCCGTGCTCTTGGCAACGCTCATCGCAGCCGCGGCTAATTACTTTTTCCGCAAGCCCTTCGCCGGGGCTTGGACACGCTGGCTCGCCATCCTGCTTCCGATCGGCGTGCTGGCGGCGGCGCCGTTCGACTTCGACTTCTCGGCAGAACCCAACGGCAAACTCTTCGACCGCGGTCAGTGGCTGGCCGTCTTCCTGATCTTGCAGGCGACGATGGTCTTTGCCGCCGTCGCCGTCGCGGCAAGCACGCGTCTCGGGCAGGCGGCGACGTTGATCACCATGCTGGTCGTCTTCTTCCTGGGCATCACCAGCGACTACGCCTTCGGCAAGCAAGCCGCCGAGGCGGCGGAGACCGGCGGTATCGGTGGCTGGGGCCGCGTCGGTTACGCGGCCGTCCCGAACTTCCAGTTCCACTGGCTCGGCGACGCCATCACGCAGGAGACCATCGGCGGCGTCGGCTTCCACTTCATCGCGCTGGTGACCGCTTACACGCTCTTCCTGATCGTCGGCACGCTCGGGCTGGCCGTCGCACTCTTCCAAACCCGCAACGCCGCATGACCGCACTTCCGGCCCCGACGACCGTTGTCTCTGAACCGCACGCCGACGATGTCGAGACATCGACGTCGGGCGTGGGCGGTCGCCTGCTTTTGACGCTGGCGGGGGGCGTCTTGCTGCTCGTCGCCGCCGCGGCATCTTGGCTCCTGCCGGGATCGGGTGACGGTGCCGACAGCTTCCACGCCGCCGTCGTTGCGGCCATCGCTGCGCTGATCCTCGGCCTGCCCATCATCGTCGACGCGTTCAAGGGTTTGTGGATCGGCCGGGTGCAGATCAACAGCCTCGCGGCCCTCGCCATCGCCGCAGCCTTCGTCGACAACCTCTACCAAACCGCCGGCTGGATCGCCTTCTTCATGTCGCTCTCGACGCTGATCGAGTCGCGAACGGCCCTGGGTGCCAGGCGAACGATCGAGCGACTGCTCCGCCTCACGCCGAGCAAAGCCCTCAAGATCGACGGCGAATCAGAGACCGTCGTCGAAGCCAAAGACCTTCGGCCCGGCGACATCGTCCGCGTTCGGCCCGGCGACAACCTGCCGGGTGACGGCGTCGTCGTCCGCGGCGGGTCGAGCATCGACCAGGCCAATATCACCGGCGAAAGCCTGCCGGTCGACGTGGACGAGGGCACCGACGTCTTCGGCGGCACGACCAACCTGACGGGCCTGCTCGACATCCGAATCACCAAGGCAGGCCGCGATACGACGCTGGGCCGGGTGCAAGACCTGGTGCTCGAGGCCGAGGGCAGCAAGACGCAGACGCAGCGTCTGGCCGACCTGTACGCCAGCTACCACACGCCGACAATGCTGATGCTCGCGGCCGTCGTCTGGTTCTTCACGCGAGACACCGAGCGGTTCATCTCGCTGCTTGTCGTCGCCAGCCCGGCCGGCATCATCCTCGCAACGCCCACCGCCATGGTGGCCGCTTTGTCCGCAGCGGCACGGTTGGGCATCTTGGTCAAGAACGTCACGGTGCTCGAAGACGCCCGCAACCTGTCGGCCGTCGTGTTGGACAAGACGGGCACGCTGACCACGGGCAGGCTGAGCGTGTCACGCCTGGCCCCGGTCGACGGCGTCGAGCCGGCGGCGCTGCTGGCGGCGGCCGTCTCGCTGGAGCAGAACTCGACGCACCCGGTCGCCCGCGCAGTCGTCGCCGTCGCGGAAAAGGCACGCGTCAAGCCGGAACAGACGGAAGACTTCGAAGAGAAGGGCGGCTTAGGCGTGGTCGGCACGGTCGGTGGCGACCGCATCTTGGTCGGCCGAGAGTCGTGGCTTCGCGACGGCGGCGTTCCCGTCGATCTGCCGGAAGACAAGCGTCCGCCGGATCACGTGAGCGTGCTCTACGTCGCCCGCGCCGGTCGCCTGCTCGGCTGGATCGGCCTCGAAGACAAGGTGCGCGAAGACTCTGCCGCGGCGGTGGCATTGCTCAAGGAGCAGGGTGTCCGGCAGGTCGTAATGGTCACCGGCGACCGATGGGGCGTGGCCCGTCGAGTCGCGGCCGAGACGCAGTGCACGGATGTTCAGGCCGAGGTTCTGCCGGCGGACAAGCTCAAGGTCGTCGAGGGGCTCAAGCAGAAGGGCCACGTCGTCGCGGTCGTGGGCGACGGCGTCAACGACGCACCGGCCCTGGCGGCGGGCGACTTGTCGGTCGCCATGGGTGCTGCAGGCAGTGACATCGCGATCAGCAGCGCGTCGGTGGCGCTCATGAACAACCGGCTCGACCGCATCCCGTTCCTGCAACGCCTGGCCCGCAGCAGCGGCCGGGTGATCATGCAGGGCATCGGCATCAGCTTGGGCTTCATCGTCATCTTCGGCACCCTCGCCGCCGCCGGCCTGATCAACCCGATCCTGGCGGCCGCTTTACATGCGTTGTCGAGCGTCGTGGTGGTCTTCAACTCCGCCCGGCTCGTCCGTCAGGGCGAAGAGCTCGACGCGACGCCGATCGACGAGTCGTTTGCCGATCGCCCCCGTGAGACAATTACGCCGATGCCGGTCGGGGTTCTGGCGACGGCTTAAAGCACCGACTGCTCCGGAATTGCCGCGACGACGCGTTCGGCGACCTCCACCGCTTCCACACCCGCCGCGGCGGAGACGGCGGGGGGGCACTTGCCTTCGGCGGCCTCGCAGAAGGCCTCGAGCTGCGCACGAAGCGGCTCGACGTCGTCGATCACCAATTCCTCGCTCGACAGCAGCGACTTGTAGTCGAGTGAGGCCATGTCCGTGATCTCGCCGCCGCGGATCTTGCCGATGGTGTCGCGAAGCAGGTCGAGATTGCCGGTTCGGCGGACGAGCATGCCGCTCTTCTTCTGGTAGTCGAGCGAGACGTACGCCTCCGGGCTGAAGACGCGAAGGCGACGCTCGGTCTTGAGCGCCAGCCGACTGGCGGTGAGGCTCGCGACGCAGCCGTTCTCGAAGGTCAGGCGTGCGTTGCACACATCCTCCGCCGCCCGCTCGATGCCGCCGCCGACGACGCTGACACCTTGCGCCTGCACCTCGACCACCTTGCTGTTGGCCAGGCTCAAGACGATGTCGATGTCGTGAATCATCACGTCCAGCACCACGCCCACGTCGATGCTGCGAAACGGGAAGGGCGAGATGCGAACGACCTCGATGTACCTCGGCTGAACGCCCAGCCGCGAGAGCGACCGGACCGCCGGGTTGAATCGCTCGATGTGGCCGACCTGCACGACCGCCCCGGATGCCTCGGCCACGGCGGCGATTTCGCGTGCGGTCGCCACGTCGCCGGCGAGCGGCTTTTCGATGAGACACGCGACGCCCGCTTCAAGGAGTGGCCGGGCGACTTCCAGGTGCCGCGTCGTCGGGACGGCCACCGTCACCGCCTTCACGCCGGCACGGGCGACGTCTTCAGGTGTGTTGAACGGCTTCGTGTTGAACGCCTCGGCCGTCGGGCCGGCAACATCGGGGTTGGAGTCGTAGACGCCGACAAGCTTGACCCGCGACATCTCGCTGTAGACGCGGGCATGCAGTCGGCCCATCCGGCCGCATCCGATGACGGCGACGGGCAACGGCTCGTTGGTGGCTTCGCTCACGCCGGCACTCTATCTGCCTTGGAGGAACCGCCCGGCCGCGTCGATGTCGCCGCCGGTGAGTTCGTGACCGGCAGGCTGCCACGCCGTCTCGACATTGGCCCCTGCGGACTGCAGCAACTCTGCCAGCGCGTTGACGTGGTCCGGCGGGGCGATCGGATCACGCTCGCCCGCCAGAAGCAGCACGCGTTTGCCGGACAGGTCCGGCAGCGGGTCGGGCCGTTGCTTGTCGAGCGGCACCATCGGGCGAAGCAGGACCAGCGACCGCAGGGCCGACGGCGCAAGCAGCATCGCGGCCGAGGCGATGTTGGCCCCGTTGCTGTAGCCGACGGCATCGACGGCGGATGCCTCGAAGTCGTACCGCTGGGCTTGCGTCTCAAGCCAGCCTGCCAAGGCCGTCGCCTCGCGGACGACCGAGTCTTCATCGAAGACGCCCTCGGCTAGACGGCGGAAGAACCGAGGCATCCCACGCTCGTCGACCCGCCCGCGGGGCGAGAGGATATTGGCGGACGCGTCGAGTTTCGTCGCCAGGCCGATCAGGTCGTTCTCGTCGCCACCGGTACCGTGCAAGGCCAAGAGGGTCCGGCTCGCCGACGTTGCCGGCTGCCAGCGGTGCACGAAGACCGGCCCGGGGGTCGGCGCGACGAGCGGGCGGATTCCGGCCTCAATCGCCTTTCGATTCGACTCGTATTGCGGCGGTAGCTTGAGCGATTCGCCTAGCGAGGTCACCGGCTCGTCGGCATCGAAGCCCGGGCGCGTCGGTCGCGAGTTCGAAAAGCACGCCGCCCGGCTCGCGGAAGTAGACGCTGTGGAAGTACTGCCGATCGATCACGGGCGTCGGTTGAAGGCCCATCGAGGCGATCTCCTGCCGGACGGCCAGCTCGTTGTCGTCGTCGCCGACGCGGAAGGCGACGTGGTGGATCGTCCCTGCGCCGCCCACGCCCGCCGCGGCGGAGCCGACTTCGACGAGGTCGACGTACCGCCCGACCTGTGCGTCGGCTGTGAGTCGCAGGCCGTCGCCCGTGTAGCCGAGCTTGTGCAAGACCTGCCGGGTTGCTTCCGCGGAAGGAACCTGGAGCGTCACCGAGTGGACGCCGCGGATGGCGTGGTTGGCCGGCACCGTCCCGCCGTCCCAGCCGGTGACCCCGTCTTCCGTGCCGACGAGCTCGACCGGCAGGCCGTCTGGATCGACGAACGTGAGCACGTGCTCGCCGTGTCGCTCCTGCGAATCGACAACGACGCCCGACGTTTCGAGCCGCGTTCGCCACCAGTCGATCGACGCCATCGGCACGGCCAGTGCCAGCGCGGTCGCCTGCCCTCGGCCGATGCGTCCCTTTCGGGCTCCGGCGTAGGGGAAGAACGTCAGGATGGTTCCCGGCGTGCCGACCTTGTCGCCGTAGTAGAGGTGGTAGGTCTGCGGGTCGTCGAAGTTGACGGTCTTCTTGATCGCCCGCAGGCTGAGCAGGCCGGCCCAGAAGTCGCGGTTGGCTTGGGCGTCATCGCTGACGGCGGTGACGTGGTGGATGCCGGTGGCTGCCATGTTTCAGGATAGGAACAGGGGTCAAGTGCTACGGTGAGCCGTGGACCAGGCCAAGCCCAAAATCGTGATCCTCGACGCCTACACCGGCAACCCCGGCGACCTCGACTGGGGTCCCGTCGCAGAGGCGGGCGACCTGGAGGTGTTCGACCGCTCCACACCTGACGAAGCTGCGGCGCGGGCGGCGACGGCGACGGCGGTGCTGACGAACAAGGTGCCGATCAACGACGACCTCCTCGCACAGGCACCGGCGTTGAAGTACGCCGGCGTGCTGGCGACGGGATTCAACGTGGTCGACCTCGACGCCTGCCGCCGACGTGGCGTCACGGTGACGAACATCCCGGCCTATTCGACGGAGTCGACGGCCCAGCACGCGTTCGCCTTGCTCCTGGAACTGACCAACCGCGTCGGCCGGATTTCACACGATGCCGCTGCGAAGTGGCCGGTGTCGAAGGACTTCAGCTACACCGAAGGCGGCATGACCGAGCTCGACGGTCTGACGTGCGGCGTCGTGGGCTTTGGCGCGATCGGCAAAGCGTTCTGCCGACGGGCCAGGGCGTTCGGGATGAACGTGATCGTCCACACTGCCAACCCTGACAAGCACCGCGAGGCGGCGGAGCAGATCGGCGTGACGTTCGCGTCGCTCGACGATTTGTTGGCCAAGAGCGACGCCATCAGCCTGCACTGCCCGCTGACCGACGGCACAAAGCACCTCATCGGCGGTGAGAACATCGGCAAGTTGAAGAAGGGCGTCTTGCTCGTCAACACCGGTCGCGGGCCGTTGCTCGACGAGGCGGCGGTGGCCAATGCCTTGGAGGAGGGCACCATCGCTCAGGCGGGTGTCGATGTGCTCTCGACGGAGCCGCCTGCGAAGGAGAATCCGTTGCTGTCGGCCAAGAACATCGTCATCACGCCGCACGTCGCTTGGGCGACGGCGGCGGCGCGGCGTCGGCTCATCGACATCGCTGCGGACAACCTCAAGGCGTTCTTTGCGGGCGATCCGAAGAACGTCGTCTCCTGACGTCGCTACCGTGCCCGCCCATGGCTGCGGAGACGGAGAACTTGAACGTCGCGGGATTTCACCCGCTGTTGAGCCCACGCGAGTTGTCGGCCGAGGTGCCGGCGTCGGTTGACGCGCGGCAGACGGTGATCGATGCCCGCCGTGACATCGGCCGGATCTTGGCGGGTGAGGATCATCGGCTACTGGCAATCGTCGGGCCGTGCAGCATTCACGACGTCGCCGCGGCGGAGGAGTTTGCGACGAAGCTGGCTGCTTTAGCCGAAGAGGTTCGCGAGCGGGTGCTCGTGGTGATGCGGGTCTACTTCGAGAAGCCGCGGACGACCGTCGGCTGGAAGGGCTTGATCAACGACCCGTTCCTGTACAGCGACCGCGAGTTCGACATGGACACGGGTTTGCGGGTCGCAAGGCAGTTGCTGCTCAAGGTGGCCGAGCTGGGTCTGCCGGCGGGGACGGAGTTTTTGGATCCGTTCACGCCCCAGTACCTCGACGACCTGGTCAGCTGGGCGGCGATTGGTGCCCGCACGACCGAGAGTCAGACGCACCGCCAGATGGCCAGCGGCTTGTCGATGCCGGTGGGCTTCAAGAACGCGACGACCGGCGACGTGCAAGTGGCGCTCGACGCGATGAGGGCGGCGCAGGGGTCGCACCATTTCCTGGGCATCGACGACGACGGCCGGGCGAGCATCGTGCAGACGCGCGGGAATCCCGCGACGCATGCGATTCTGCGGGGCGGCAACGAGCGGTCGAACTTCGACGAGGCCGATGTCGCCGATGCGGCAGAGCGTCTGGAGCGTGCCGGCCTTCCGCCGCGGCTGATGGTGGACTGCTCACACGCGAACAGCCACAAGAAGCACGAGCGTCAGGAGGTGGCGTTCCGCAGCGTCATCGAGCAGCGGACTGGTCGGATGTCGCCGACGATCGGCGTGATGATCGAGGCGAACCTTCGTGAAGGTCGGCAGGATTTGCCCGAGGATGCCGCGGCCCGGCGAGGGTTGGCGTATGGCGTCAGCGTCACCGACGCGTGCGTCGGGTTTGAAGATTTGGCGTTGATGCTGCGGGGGGTGTGAGCGCTTTGTATTCGGGATCGAATCAGAATCCGAAGCTTCCGCTTCGGCGTCGATGAAGCGACAAGCGACGCCGGAGCGGAAGCTTCGGATCCACTGTCATCAACGTCCACCTTCATCCGATGAGATCCCTTCCCTGACCCTCGCCCAGAGTTCAAGATCACCAAAAGTGACAGCACCTCGCTCCTGACGTTTGGTGATGTACACGTAGCTCGCCTCAAGATGTGACCGGTCCTTGATCGGCTTTGGGCTGGACGAGGACGACCAGATCCTCCCCGGAAGCTGCTCGCGAAGGATGTAGCTGCTGCCGGTCTTGATACCGCCGACCAAGCGTTTGCAGTCGGCGTAGCTGCCGTTGGCCTGGATGATCAGGTGTGCGTGGACATCGCCCACGCTGATGGCGAGCAGCGAAACACCTCTGTAGGTGGCTGCCTCACGAATCGCTTCGAGTGCGTTGCGGCGATGTTCGGTGGTCAGCACGAGTGGCTGACCCGCGCGGGCAAGGTTGTACCTGAACAGTCCGTCGTGTTCTCCGATTGGAGGTGGCGACCGGTAGTCGCCACTGGAGTGCACGCGATGATGGTGGTTGCGAAACCCGCGAGGATCTCCCGGAAGCCAGGAGTTGCGCGTTCCGATGATGGCGTGCCACCAGCCTCGGTAGGGCTTAATCATCCGGTCAACACGCTAATTCAAGCGACGCCGAAGCGGAAGCTTCGGATTCGGACTCGGACGATCACAGGATCCGAAGCTTCCGCTTCGGCGTATTCAACGACCGATTAGACCTGCGGCTCGTCGGGGGCGATTGACTTGACGTGGACCTGCGCCAGCGAGTCGCTGTCGACCGGAGCCGGAGCGTTGAAGAGCAGGTCGGTCCCGCTTTGCGTCTTGGGGAAGGCGATGACGTCGCGGATGTTGTCGAGCCCCAGAAGCACCATGATGACGCGGTCCAGGCCCAACGCGATGCCGCCGTGGGGCGGGGCACCGAACTTGAGGGCGTTCAGCAGGAAGCCGAAGTTCTGCTCCTGACGCTCGTCGCTAATGCCAAGGGCGGCCAGGACCTTCTTTTGGACGTCGTAGCGGTGGATACGGATCGATCCGCCGCCCAGCTCGCTGCCGTTGACGACGAGGTCGTAGCCGATGCTCTTGATGCCGAGCAGCGTCTCCTTGTCGGTGCTGGCGAGCTTCTCCACGTCCGCCTCGTCGGCCAGTGCGGTGAAGGGGTGGTGCGTGTAGGTCAGGCGTCCGGTCTTCTCGTCTTCATCGAAGGCGGGGAAGTCGACGACCCACGTCCAGGCAAACTTCGTCTTCGGCTCGATGCCGCGATCTTCGGCGATCTTCAGGCGAAGCTCGCCGAGCACTTTGTGCACGATCCGTGGCCGATCGGCGGCGAAGGCGAGCAGGTCGCCGTCCTTCGCACCCGTTCGCTCGATCATCTCGGCCGCGACGGGCTCCAGGAACTTGGCGACGCCCGTGTCGAGCTTGCCGTCGACCACTTTGGTCACCGCGAGCCCCTTGGCCCCGTAGCCCTTGGACCAATCAGCCAAAGCATCCGTCTCTTTCCGCGTCATCGCGGCGCCGCCGTCAACGACGATGCACTTGACCATGGCCGCACCGCTGAAGACCTTGAAGTCGGTCTTCTTGCCGATGTCGGTGACGTCGAACAGCGGCATGTCGAACCGCAGGTCCGGGCGATCGCTGCCGTACTTGGTCATGGCCTCGTCGTAGGTGATGTGCGGAATCTGGCCCGGCACCTCTTCGCCGATGGTCTCGCTCCAGACAGCCCGCACGACCTCTTCCGTCACGGCCAGAATGTCCTCCTGCGTGACGAACGACATCTCGAGGTCGAGCTGCGTGAACTCCGCCTGCCGGTCGGCCCGCGGGTCTTCGTCGCGGAAGCAGCGGGCGATCTGCATGTACTTGTCGCAGCCGCCGACCATCAGCATCTGCTTGAAAATCTGCGGACTCTGCGGCAATGCGTAAAAGCTGCCCGGCACCAGCCGCGACGGCACCAGGAAGTCGCGTGCCCCTTCGGGCGTCGCGCGTGTCAGGTTCGGCGTTTCGACTTCGAGGAAGCCGTGCTCGTCGAGCACGCGACGGATGACCTGCATCGCCTTTGAGCGGACACGCAGCGTCTCCTGCATCTTGGGCCGACGCAGGTCGAGGAAGCGGTTTTGGAGCCGCCGCTCTTCGTTGACGTTGGCGTCGTTGATCTGGAACGGAGGCGTCGGCGATTCGCTGTAGACGATCAGGCTGCTGGCCATGATCTCGATTTCGCCGGTCGCGAGCTTCTCGTTCGCCTTGTCCTCATCGGCCTTGCCGGCTCGCTTGACGACCTTTCCCTCCACGCCGACGCACCACTCGGTGCGAAGCTTTCGAGCCTGCTCGAGTACGTCGTCACCGCAGAGATCTGCATCGAAGGTGATCTGGGTCAGGCCGTCGCGATCACGCAGGTCGATGAATGCAAGGTTGCCGTGATCTCGGTACTTGCCGACCCATCCGGCGAGCTTGACGGTCGCTCCGACATCATCCGCGCGTAGCTGGCCGCAGGTGTGGGAGCGGAATGTCGGCGACAGCGTCGTTGCAGGCATGGGGCGGCAGCGTATGCCGGTGGCTGCTTGCGCTTGAAGTTGCCGATCACGAAGACCCGCAGCTGCCTGACATCTCATGTCGCTGTCTCTAGTTGAACCGACGGAACACCGGCTTCACCGGCCTGCCGACGAGGTGGTGCTCGACGCCTTCTTCCAACGCCCGCTTGTAAATCGGGAGTACCTCGGCGATGCGGTCGATCGTTTGATCGATGGCATCGTCGTCATGTGCTGCGCCGACCACAAGATTGGGAGCAAGCAGGCCACGGCCGGACCGTTTCCTGCAGGAAGAGCGTGCGGAACATCTGGCTTCGTTGCCCGTCGGCGTCCTTCGTGACATAGACGAGGTTCGACGGATGGCCCTGCGTGTGGAAGTAGTCGAAGACGCCCTCGCTTCGGGCGGCGTCGTCGATGCCGGCGGCGAGGCGTTGGCCGGCGGAGGCGAGACGCGTGGGCACGTCCTCGTCGCGGCAGATCTTCATCGTCTCGATCCCCGCGGCCAGGCAGTGCGTCTCGCCGCCGTGGGTGAGGCTGAGGAGGAAGACGCGCTCCTCGTCGGTCGTTAGGCCGCCGCGGTCCATGAACTCGCGCTTCCCGGCCAGCGCCGCGACGCTGAAGCCGTTGGCCATGCCCTTGCCCCAGGTCGTCAGGTCGGCGTCGAGGCCGTGCAGGCCGTGCCCGCCGTCGACGGCCAGGCGGAAGCCGGCGATCGTCTCGTCGATGACGAGCAGGCACCCGTGTCGCGTGCAGAGGCGACGCACCGCCTGCAGATATCCGGGCTCCGGCACCTCGTCACGCTCCGCCTCGAGCATGACGCACGCGATGTTGTGACCGTGGACGTTGAGCAGCGTCTCGAGCGCGTGCAGGTCGTTGTACGGGAACGTGGCCGTCAGACTTGTGGCCTCGGGCGGGATGCCGGCATCCATGTCGACGGTGCCCATGAACCAGTCGTCGACACTGAAGAACGGCTGGGACGAGCAGACGGCTACGAGTTTCTTGTCCGTGATCGCCCGTGCCAGCTTCACGGCGGCGGTGGTGGCGTCGCTGCCGTTCTTGGCGAACTTGACCATGTCGGCCGACGGCACGCAGTCGAGGAAGGTCTGGGCCGCCTCCAACTCGATGGCAGCGGGGCGGGCGAAGTTGGTGCCTTGCCACAACGCGTCTTGAGCGGCCTGGCAGACGCGGGAGTCGGCATGCCCGAGCGTGACGCTGCGGACGCCCGAGCCGTATTCGATGTACTCGTTGTCGTCGAGATCCCACACGCGACACCCCTGGCCGCGGGCGATGACGGGGGCCAGGCCCAAGGCGAACTGATCGTCGCCCTTGGCATAGGTGTGGGCGGCGCCGGGCGTGAGGCGATGGGCCTTTTGCTGATGCCGGATGCTGCGTGAGAACGTGCGCATGGCAGGGCGGACCGCGGGATCCATCAGGGCGACCATGCCGACTTGATCGGTCTGCGCGGGTACGACTTGTGGTCACTGTTGGCGTTGACGGTCGACGGCCGATAATGTCGAAGTCGCCAGGCCGTAAAGAGGCAGACGCACGGATGCGTCAGCCGGAGCCGCAGTACGACACGGAGGTCTTCAGCCTTGTCCGACGTTCTCGACCAGTCCGAAATTGATGCCCTGCTGAACGCCGTCGATGGCGGTGGGCTCGAACTCGGCAACGCGGTCGATGATGCCGACGAGGGCGAAATCAACGTCCAGACGTACGACTTCAAGCGGCCCGAGCGTGTCGGTAAAGAGCAGGCCCGCGCCCTCGAAACTCTCCATGACGCCTTCGCCCGAAACTTCGGAGCGGCCCTCTCCGGCTACCTGCGGACCATCGTCGAGGTCTCCGTCAGCCACATCGAACAGCTCAGCTACAGCGAATTCATCCACTCGCTGCCCAACCCGACGTGCTTCAACCTGATCGGCTCTGAAGAACTCGACGGCAAGCTCTGCCTGGAGATCAGCCCGCTCATCGTCTACCCGATCATCGATCGCCTCCTCGGCGGCAGCAACGCCGACCTGTTCATCCCGCAAAGGCCGCTGACGCAGATCGAACAGCGGCTGATCCAGCGTGTGACCGATCGAGCGACGCACCACCTGGGCGAAGCGTGGAGTCAGATCATCCCGGCGACGTTCAAGGTCGTCGACTTCGAGAGCAATCCCCAGCTCGTGCAGATCGTCCCGCCGAACGAGACGGTGGTGGTCGTCGGCTTCGAGCTGAAGATGGGCCATCGTGCGGGCACGATGTCGCTGTGCATTCCGTACCAGGCGATGGAGCCGATCATGAGTCGGGTGAGCCAGCAAAGCTGGTTCAGCTACGAGAACCGACGCGGGCCGGGTGACGAGGGCGAGAAGAAGCTGGCCTCAGGTCTTGAGGCGGCGGCGGTGGAGCTTCGGGCGACGCTGGCCAAGACGACGATGACGCTCGCCGAACTCATCAACCTCAGGCCCGGCGACATCCTGACCACCGAAAAGCCCGAGAACAGCGACGTCGTCATCGACATCGCCGGCCGAAACAAGTTCACCGGCAAGATCGGTCAGTTCCGTGGGAACAGAGCGATCCGCGTCAAGCGCGTCGTTCGCGACACCCGCACGCCGGTGGCAGAGCCGGAACCGGCGCCACGCAAGATGCCCGCCATGGCTACATGAACTAGGGCCGGAGGTGGCCGTCGCCGGTGACGATCCATTTGTAGCTGCACAGGTCCGCCGCCCCCATCGGGCCGCGGGCGTGGAGCTTGTCGGTGCTGATGCCGATCTCGGCACCGAATCCGTACTCGCCGCCGTCGGCAAAGCGGGTGCTGGCGTTGACGGTGACGCTTGCCGAATCGACGCCGCGACGAATGCCTCGGCCGCGCGGGTGTCTCGAGTCAGGATGCCGTCCGTGTGCCGACTGCCGTGCCGGTTGATGTGGGCGACTGCGTCGTCGAGCGAGTCGACGACCTTGATCGAGACGATCAATGCCAGGTACTCCTCGTCCCAATCGTCGCGGCCGGCCGACTTCGCCTGCGTCCAGTTGGAGACGACCGTCTCGTCGCCTCGCACCTCGACACCGGCCTCGGCCAGGGCATCGCAGGCGGGGCCGAGCAGCGGCAGGGCGTCGCGGTGGAACAGGACGTGCTCGACCGCATTGCAAACGCCGCCCCCGGGGTAGCTGGTCTTGGCGTTGACGAGCATGTCGGCCACGGCTCGCTCGCCGTCGCTGCCAGCGGGCGGCGTCGGAGTGGACGTAAAGGTGGCAGTTGCCGTCGAGGTGCTTGAGCACCGGCATCGTCGCCGCCTCGGTCACGGCGCGGATGAGCCCCTTGCCGCCGCGAGGGATGGCGACGTCGATGGCGTCGCCGTGGCCTAGGAGCATCGGCACGAGTTCGCGGTCCGGGCGATCGACGAGCTGCACGCTGGCGAGCGGCAGGCCGGTCTCGGCGAGCGCGTCACGGACGCAAGTGAACAGCGCCGCCGCGGAATGCGCCGCCTCCTTGCCGCCGCGGAGGATGACGGCGTTGCCGCTCTTGAGGCACAGCGCCGCCGCGTCGGCGGTCACGTTGGGCCGGCTCTCGTAGATGAACAGCACGACGCCCAGCGGCACCGTGCGCTTCTCGAGCCGCAGGCCGTTGGGGCGAACTTCGCCGTGCAGGACGCGGCCGAGCGGGTCGGGCTGATCGGCGATTTCCCGCAGGGCCTTGGCGATCTTTGACGACCTTGGTCTCGTCGAGCTTCAGGCGCCCGACCGTCGCCGCGGGTAGGTCGGTCGCGGCGGCGAGGTCGTTGGCGTTGGCTTCGAGAATGGTGCTCGTTCGCTCGTCGATCAGATCGGCCGCGAGTCGGATGGCGGCGGAGCGGCGTGCTCCGGACTCGCGCATCAGCACCAACGACGCGGCGCGGGCGTCGGTGGCGAGCGTCTGGGCGTAGGTCTCCAATTCCGTCATAGCGGGAGCGTACGAAGCGAATAGAGGAGAAGCCCGGTCGCGTGGCGACCGGGCTTCTGGATCCTGCTGCCCCAGGCCCCGCGAGGGACCCAGGACAAGAGTCGTTAGAAGGCGAAGTGAGCGAACGCCTTGTTCGCCTCGGCCATGCGGTGGGTGCTTTCCCGCTTGGCCATGGCCTTGCCTTCCTTGTTGAAGCCGCCGACGAACTCGTCGGCGAGGATCTTGGCCATGGGTCGGCCGCTCTCGGCACGGCAGGCTTCGAGGATCCAGCGGATGGCGAGGCTTTGCTGGCGCTTCTTGTTCACCTGCATCGGCACCTGGTAGTTGGCACCGCCGACACGCTTGCTGCGGACCTCGACGTACGGCTTGACGTTGTTGATCGCGGCCTCGAAAACTTCGAGGGGCGGAGTATCGGCAATCTTCTGCTGCACGATGTCCATCGCGTCGTAGAACACCTTCTGCGCAACGAGCTTTTTGCCGCTGAGCATGAGGCAGTTGATGAACTTGCTGACCAGCACGCTGTTGAAGCGCGGATCTGGCTTGAGCTGGGCGACGCTGGCGGTGAACTTCTTGTAGGCCATCTGGTGCGAGTCGTTTGGGTAAAGGTGCGGGGCCTACTTGCCCTTCTTGGTGCCGTACTTGCTGCGGCTTTGCTTGCGATCGTTGACGCCCAGGGTGTCGAGGGCGCCACGGACGATGTGGTAACGAACGCCCGGAAGGTCACGAACCCGGCCACCACGGACGAGCACGATGCTGTGCTCCTGCAGGTTGTGGCCTTCGCCCGGGATGTAGGCCGTCACTTCCTTGCCGTTCGACAGGCGAACGCGGGCGATCTTTCGAAGGGCCGAGTTGGGCTTCTTGGGGGTCAAGGTCTTGACCTGGACGCACACGCCGCGCTTCTGCGGGGCCTGTTCGAGGTCCTTGACCTTGTTGATCGCCGCAAGGGGCTTGCGCGGCTTCTTGATGAGCTGGTTGATCGTCGGCATCGCGCGGCGTCTGGCGGCTGGGTCTGCGAAGGGGTGTCGTGACAGGTCCGCACCCTGTCGGGTGGGACGGGCACGCTAGGCCCGTCGCGGGCGTCCGGCAAGGGGCGGGAACTCGGGTCCGTCGCAAGTGCAACAACGCATCGACCCCGCAATACCTCTTGAGACACCCTCGACACCACGTTATCGTGACGCAGCCGCCTGCGGTTCTGCCAAACCAATCCTCATGTCGCCATCGAAGAAATACATCCGCCGCTCGGCTCGTCGCGACGGTCGCTTTCGCCTTTATCACCGCCATCGCCTTGCCGACCAATTCGGCCAGGGCGGCCGAGGGCGGAATCGGTGGAGATCGAACTCGAAGACGGCACGTTCGTCACCGGCAAGATCGAGTCCGATCAGCAGCCGCACCGTCTCGATCAAGACCGACGACGGCCGGAGCATGCTCGTGCCGATGCGTCGGGTCAAGACCGTCGACGGCGAGCCTTACGGCGAAGCGTTGCGGCTTCGGCCGGCAAGGCCGGCGCCGGCGAGCCGCGTCCGGCGAGTCGATTACAACAAGATCGCGACCGGGCCGAGCGCGTCGACGAGCCGGTGCAAGCGGTCGACATGTGGGAGCGATTCCTGGCGCCGCAAGGACCTCGCCGACGGCATCAAGCAGTCCGCGGCGAGCGGAGCTGGCCAAGTGGCAGAAGCGATACCAGGAAGGTGCCGAGCAGATCCGCGGTTCGTGGATCGGCGGCGACGAGCTCAAGGAGATGAAGGACGAGGCCAACTAGCTGGTCGAAGAGGCGTTGAGCATCGAGAAGGTGAACCCGACCGACGCGATGCGGAAGTATCGCCAGGCCCTGGCAAGTACCCGAACGCGTTTCGGCCGCACTACCGGCTGGCGTTCGTCAAGTGGCACCAGGGCCGCGGGCAGATGGGCGGCAACCGGATTCTCGCCGAAGCCGAGTCGCACGCCCGCAGGCCGCGTTGCGGCTTCAGCCACGTCTGCCGGCCGTCTTGAGCAGCATGGGCGCTGTGCTCTTCGTCCGTGAGGATTACGAGCGAGGCCTGGAGTACATGCAGGAGGCGGTCGAAATCGCTCCGACCGAGCTGACGGCGGGCAACTTGCTCGGTGCCGTCGATTCGCATTCCGGAGAACTTCAAGACGGCCAACCCGCGGATCCGCGAGATTTCACTGCAGGCCGAACTGCTTCGCGAAACCTATCTCCGCCAACGAGCTGCAGTGGATCGAAGACTTCACCCACGGCACCGAGATCACCAACCCGGACGATCCGGACACGCGGCCCTCCCGGACTGCGTGGCAACGGCAGTGGCTTCTTCGTCACGCCCGACGGCTACGTGCTCACCAACCGCCACGTCGCCGAGACGGACGACGGTTTCTACTACCGCGTTCGCCTGCCTGAGAAGGACAGCGAAGGCAACTTCATCGAGTACCCGGCCCGGTTCATCGCCAACAGCTCGGAGACGGACGTCGCCCTTTTGAAGGTCGAGCTGCCGGACGAGATGACGGTGCCGTACCTCGACATCAAGCCGGAGTACCCGCCGCAGGCTGCCGACGTGCTGGTGCTGGGCTACCCGCGGACCAACCTTGACGACTACGTCATGCAGGTGGACCCGGGCACGGTCAAGAGCATCGTCGAGGGTCACTTCGACGGCCGCGAGATCTGGATGGACCTTTCGACCACCCACGGCAACTCGGGTGGCCCGATCATCGACCGCAACGGTGACCTCGTCGCCATCCTGACCGGTGCCAGCGTCGCCGACCAAAACGTGACGTACGTCCACGGCGTGAGCACGCCGAAAATCAACGAGTTCCTCGAAGTCCATCGGCGACAAGGCACCTTCCTTCGAAGGCCTGGAGCGTGAGATCGAGAACGAGCTCTTCAACGCCGAACGACTGACGGCCGAAGCCCGCGGGGCGACGCTGCTGGTCCTCATCTTCGCCGGCGACGCCGACGAGATCGAAGCGACCGAAGAGCAAGACGATCAGGACGACGAAGACTCTGACGACGATGCGTCGGAGGACGACGAGGCTGGCACTGACGAAGACGCTCCCGACGTCGATTGATCAGCCGGCGTTGGCGGGTTCGACATCTGGCACGTTCCGCGTCGCGACATCGAGACGCGGAACGTTTCCTATCGGGTTCTTCGAGTCGGTGCCTAGCTCGTGCATCTGTCGGCACGCGGGCAGGAGTCGCGTGTCGAGCGAGGCCATGGCTTTGTTGTAGTTCTGGACGCTGCCGTCGAGGGCCTTGCCGACGGCTTGCAGGTGGTCGACGAAGACGTTCATCCGGTTGAGCAGCTCGCTGCCGAGGCTCTTGACCTTCTCGATGTTCGCCTCGACCTCCGCCTCGCGCCAGCCGGCGGCGATGGTCTTGAGCAGCGCGACCAGCGTGGTCGGCGTTGCGATGATGACGTTCTTCATGAAGGCGTCTTCCAGGAGGGCCGGGTCCGCCTCGGTCGCGGCGTAGATGAGGGCCTCGCCCGGCAGGAACATGACGACGTACTCGGGCGCGCGGTCGAATCGACGGACGTAGTCCTTCTGGCCGAGTCGGCCGGCATGGCCGCGGACGGCACGGGCGAACGCCTTGAGGTGGTCTTGGCGTTGCTGGGGGTCGTCGCACTCGGCCGCCTTGAGGAAGTCGTCGGCGGCGTATTTGCTGTCGACGACGATCGTTCTCCCGCCCGGCAGGTCGACGACCAGGTCCGGCCGCTGGGCGGAGCCCTCGGCGTCGCCGTCCTGATGGGCCTGCTCGCGGAAGTCAAAATTCGCGGCCATCCCGGCGAGTTCGAGCAACCGTCGCAAGGTCAGTTCGCCCCACTGGCCACGCGTGCCCGGGCGGCGCAGGGCGGTGACGAGTTGATTGGTCTGCGTGCCGAGAAGACGTTGAGTCTCGCCGACTTCGCCCAGCTGCTTGCTGACGTCCGCATACGCCTTTTGCCGGGCCTGCTCGATGTCGACGAGGTGCTTGCGGTACTGCTCGAGCGACTCGCTGCAGCGGCGCGAACCTGCGCGTCGATCGCCTTCTGCCGCTCGCCCAGGTCGCCCTTGGCCTCGGCCGAGAGCGACTCGAACCGCTGCTTTGCCAGGGCCAGGAAGTCTTCGCGATTCTTCGACAACGCCTCCTGGCTGAGGCTCGTGAAGGCGTCCTTCAAGGCGGCCTGGCTCTTCTCGAAGCGGTCCCGCTCGGCCTGCAGATCGACGTCGACAGCTTCGAGCTTGGCCTGCGTCCGCTCGAGGCGGACGCGAGTTGCGCCTGTGGGTTTCTTCCAAAGCCGCAAGCTCGGCGGCGGTGTCGCGATGCCGTTGTTGCTCTCGAAGTCAACTCGTCCGACCGGGCGGCGAGACGTTCGCCGAGGCGATCTCGCTCGCCGCGGGCGGCGTCGAGGGCTTGGTCGCTCGACCGAAGCTCGGCCTGCGTCGAGGTCGAGACGTTCGTCAAGATCGGCGGCGAGTTGTTGGGCGAGGGCGGCGTTTCGGTTGGCGTCACCGACGGCAACGCGAGCGGCTTCGGCATCGGCGGAGCCGCGCGCGGCCGGCCAGAAGCCAGCCGATGAGTCCGCCGAGCACCAGCCCGGCCGCCGCGGCGACAGCGATCCAGAGGGCGATCATCCCGTCAGGCTACCGCACCTCGGCCGACGCAGGCAAACAGCGGCCGAACGCCGCTAACGCGAAGGCGACAGAAAACGAGACGTCACCGCACGCGGCAGTCCGTCGGCTCTGACGAAATCAGCCCCGTCGGCCCGCAACACGAGCCGGCCCAGTCGAATCTTCCGGGCCGGGTCCCACACCTCAAAGCCCTGAGCCGATTCGCGAAGGCCGAAGCTCGATCGGATCTCGGTAGCTCAGGGCGACGTCGCGGCGACGCAGCGGCCGTGGCGACGGTGTGGCGGTCGCGCAGGGGCGCGTTGAGTCGGTCGTACTTTGTGAAGCCGGGTCGGTCGATGGACCCGGCGTCGTAGCTCTTGATGCTTCGGCCGCTGCCGGAGACGTAGAGCAGATCTGCCCGACCGTCGCCGTCCGCGTCGGCAATCGTGAACGCGGTGATGCCCGGGCCGCCCGCACCGCTGCCGACGGGAACGACTTCCTCGTCGGTGACGGCGAACGTTTCGAAGGCGTACAGCTCGTCGGGTTCGTCGCGGACGCGGAAGGTCTGGACGCCCATCTCGTCGAAGAGGCCGTCGGGCGTGGTTTCTTCGAGCGGCATGCGGAAGAGCGTCCCGCCGCCTTCGTCTTTGAGCTGTTCGAGCAGGCGGGCGCAAGCCGCTTTCGACGGTCTGCGGCGTCGGTGGCGGGGCGACGTCGGGCTTTGACGCGCAGCCGGCGACGAGCAGCATTCCACCCAACCCCATACCGCAGATGAACTTCATGCTCGCGACATGCTGCCGAATGTGGCGGTTGTCGGCAAGTCTCGGCCTCGTCACGATGCCGCCATGCCCCGCGACGTCTACGCCGAAGCCGGTCCGTTGATCCTGCCGTCGATCCTGTCGGCCGACTTCACGAAGCTCGGCAGCGAGATCGACGACGTGCTCGCCGGCGGCGGTGACGCGTTGCACGTCGACGTCATGGACGGTCACTTCGTCACCAACCGTCAGCTTCGGCCCGGTGATCGTCAAGGCGGCGAGGTCAGGCGGCGCCGAACGCGTATCTCGACTGCCACCTGATGGTGACCCGGCCCGAGGAGCTGGCCCGGCCGTTGGCTGAGGCGGGTGCGGACGGGCTGACGTTCCACGCGGAGCTGGCCGACAACGTTCGTCGGACGCTGGCGCGAGCTGCAGGCGTCGATGGCGGAGACGGGATTGGATGTCGGCGTCGCGATCAACCCGCTGACGCCTGCCGAGGCGGTGTATCCGATTCTGGACGAGGTCGAAGCTTGTCCTTGTGATGAGCGTGGTGCCCGGGGGCGAGCGGGCAGTCGTTCATGCCGGAGGTGTTGCGACAAGTGCGAGGCGATCAAGAAGCGTCTTCGACCGGATCAGCGGCTGGAAATCGACGGCGGCATCGGGCCGGACACCATCCGCCATGCCCGCGACGCCGGCGTGCGACTGGTTCGTCGCGGCGAGTGCGATCTTCGGGAGCGATGATCGAGCGGGTGCCATCGGGGGACTCTCCGATCAGCGATGGCAAGGTGAGCGGCAGTCAACGGCGCTTGAGTGTCAGGATGGTGAGTCTTGATGGTCGCGCTACTCGTGGGCTTCATGGCTTCCGACCGCGCGTATCGCCGGAGACCAGACCGACCAAGTCGACCCGCATACCCGAGGGGCTGTGGCTCGCGTGCAAGGGGTGCGGGGCGATGCTTTACCGCAAGCGCTGGAGGAGAACCTTCTTCGTCTGCCCGGAGTGCAGCCACCACCACCGCGTCTCCGGGCGAGATCGCGTGCGTCAGCTCGCCGATCCGGACACCTTCGAGGAGCTCGACGCCGACTTGCAGAGCACCGACCCGCTGGAGCTTCACGGATCGCAAGACCTACGCCGAGCGACTGACGGCGGAGCGGATGAAGGGCGGCAACGCCGACGCCCTGGTCAGCGGCAGGGCCTTCGTCAAGGGGCGGCCGGTCGTCGTCGCGGCGATGGATCCGACCTTCATGATGGGCTCGATGGGCAGCGTCGTCGGCGAGAAGCTGACCCGCGCGATCGAACGCGGCACCAAGGAGCATCGGCCGGTCATCGTCGTCTCCTGCCGCGGCGGGGCACGCATGCAGGAGTCGACGCTGTCGCTCATGCAGATGGCCAAGACGAGTGCCGCTCTGGCCCGTCACGACGACGCGGGCGGGCTGTTCGTCAGCGTGCTGAGCGACCCGACGACCGGCGGCGTGACGGCGAGCTTCGCGATGCTGGGCGACTTCATCCTCGCCGAGCCGAACGCCCTCATCGGCTTTGCCGGCCCGCGCGTCATCGAGTCGACCACGAAGCAGAAGCTGCCTGCCGGCTTCCAGCGGAGCGAGTTCCTTCAGCAGAAGGGTTTCGTCGATTTCGTCGTCAGCCGACACGACCTGCGGAGCGAGATCGCCCGATTGATCGACTACTGCGCGGGCTGACAAAGGAGCAGACCCGGGCCGGCGGTCAGCCGAGCACGAGGAACGTGCCGAGCATCATCAGCCAGACGACGTCCAGGAAGTGCCAGTACAAAGCGGCATGACGAATGCCGACAAAGTGCTCGTGGTCGTACAGCCCGGCGTGGGCTTTGACCGTCACGACGGCCAGATAGATCATCCCGCCAAGCACGTGCAGGGCGTGGATCAGGACGAAGAAGAACAAGATGCCCCACAGCCGCGTCGCCCGCGGCTTGGCCAGCACATCCCGCGGCCCGGCGGCGACGGCGTTGGAATCGGTGGGTGTGATCAACGGCTGGATCGCAGACGTGTCGGCGGTGCCGGTGTCGCGTGAGAGCAGCTCGATCATCGCGGGCGTTTGGACGATGACGAACAGCGTTGCCAGGCAGTTGGTGATCCAGAGCCACCGCTTGAACTTGGCCGTCTTCTCCCGCTGAACCGCCCGGAGCGACCGGTGAATCGCAAAACTCGCCGCCAGCACCACGGCAGTCGAGGCAAAGAGCTTCCAGTCGCTCATGGCTTCGCGGAAGACGCCGATCGGCACTTCGCCGCGCATCTGCATGCGGATGATGAGGTAGATCAGCAGGCTGCTGGCAAAGAGCAGGCCCAGGCTGAGCAGGAAGAGCCACATGCCGATCGCCTGCGTTCTGGGCGAGACGACGTGCTCTCTGCCCGTGGGCGTCGAGCGGTGGGGGCGCGGGTAGTTCAGGGCACTGCCTTGGCGCTTCGCTCACGTGTGACTTTACGAGCGGCCGGTGATGGTCGTGACGATTCTGAAAGCAGGCGTTCTTCGGCGGCTGATCGGGGCGGGCACCGGGCTAAGGTGGAGGTCTTGGAGGAACTCAACCGCACATCGAAGAAGAAGCACGAGGAACGCTGCGTCCTTGTGGGCGTCATCCTGCCCGACTCGTCGGCCGACCCGCGCGACCCGCTGGGTGAGCTGGCCAGCCTCTGCAAGACCGCCGGCGCGACGCCGGTCGAGTCAGATCCTGCAGAACCGCCGGCAGGTCGATCCCGGCACCTACGTCGGCAGCGGCAAGGCGATCGAGATCGCCCAGTCGGCCAAGGCGTTCGACGCCGACTTCATCGCCTTCGACAACGAGCTGACGCCTGGCCAGATCGGTCAGCTCGAGAAGATCGTCAACACGCACCTCGAGTCGCCACGCGGCGCGGGCGTGAAGGTGCTGGATCGCAGCGAGATCATTCTCGACATCTTCGCCAACCGGGCCCAGACGCACGAGGCCAAGCTGCAGGTCGAGCTGGCGCAGATGGAGTACACGTACCCGCGCCTCACGAAGATGTGGGGCCACCTCGAACGCATCGCCGGCGGTGGGACCATCGGCGTCGGCACGCGCGGGCCCGGGCGAAACTCAGCTCGAAATCGACCGCCGACTGGTCCGCAAACGCATCAGCGACCTCAAGGCCAGCATCGCCGAGGTGCAGGCCCGCAAGGCCCGGCAGGTCGAGAAGCGCGGCAGCGATCACTTCACCGCCTGCCTCGTCGGCTACACCAATGCCGGCAAATCGACGCTCTTCAACACCCTCACCGCCGCCGGCACGCTCGCCGAGGACAAGCTGTTTGCCACGCTCGACACCAAGACGCGGGCCTGGAAGCTGGAGCGTGGGACGGAGGTGCTGCTGCAGCGACACGGTCGGGTTCGTCCGCGACCTGCCGCACGATCTGGTTGCCAGCTTCCGGGCGACCTCGGAAGAGGCCGTGCACGCCGACTTGCTCCTGCACGTCCTCGACATCGGGCACCCGCGTGCCCGCCAGCAGTACGACTCGGTCCGCAGCGTCTTGACCGAAATAGGTGCCGGCGACAACGACGAGGTGCTGCTGCTCAACAAGGTCGACACGCCCGAAGGCGCCGCCGTCGTCGACGAGTGGCTCGCCCTTCGCCCCGACGCCATCGCCGTGAGTGCCAAGACCGGTGCCGGGCTGGAGCGTGCGATCGAACGCGTCTACACCGGCGTCCAAGGCCGGCGCAGCGACGTTCGCCTGCGGGTCGACGTCCGCGACGGCAAGCTGCTGAGCTACCTGGAGCGGGAGGCCCGCATCAACTCGCCGCGACTACGAGGGCGAGCTCGTCGTCCTCCACGCCACCGTCGGCCGGCGCATGTTGGGAGAGCTGCGCCGCAACCCGGCGGCGAGCATTCTCGAGGTCGAGCCGGCGCAATAGCGAGCGGACGACTCAGTCATTGCGAGGCTGGCCGGTCACGTACGCCTCGTGCCGACGCAAGTCGGCCGCGGGGCCGGCTTCGAGGTCACGCATGCGCGTCATCAACCCGGCGGGCGACTTCGAGCTGACGCTCGAGGGCGGTGTTGAGGTCGCTCAATGCCGCGGCGTCATCGGCCACGCCTTCGGTCGCCGCGGCGGCGGTGATTCGGTCGACGCCATGCTCTAGAGCTTCGATCGAATTCGAAGCCTCGGCAACGAGTTGATGCTGCTCAGCATCGACGATGTCTTTGGCCTCTTGTGTGGCAAGATCGCGGCTGGCGACGAGGACGTCATACGCGCGGGAACAGGTCGAGGCGGTCGCGTCGAAGAGCTCCAGAAGCCGATCGCTCGATTCGCCTGACTGCAACGTCGCGACACGGGCCCGAAGCTTGCCGAGCCGATCAACGACCGCAGCCAAATCATAAGCGCCGCGCACCTTGGCCCGCATCTCCAGGTCGCCCAGGTCGACCGTCGTCACACGCCGACGCGCGGGTACGCGTACGACGGGCGTTCCCGCCGGACGTCGACCGAGCGTGAAGCCGAAGTACCCGCCGATGGCGAGTCCAAGCACCAACCCCGTGAGCATCCACATGCGATGACGATATGGGCAGACATCGCGGCTGACGCCCCACCCTTACACCCGTTGGAGCTTCAAGATGCGTCCACCTTTGTACCACTCGGCGACATAAATCGTGCCGTCCTCGGCAACGTCGATGCCGTGGGGCGTGTGGCAATGACCCGCCGGTAGCTTGTCCTCTGGAACGTCGGGCCAGCCGTCAGGGCGTTGCGATTCGGCCGGAACCCAACCGGGGGCGGCGTCGCGGGTGAGCGGCGTGATGTCTGGGCTCTGAGCGAGCGTCGCCAGCAGGTTCAGGTCGTTGTCGAGAATCTTGACGCTTCCGGCGATCTCGGCGACGTAGCAGAGGCCGTCATGGAACGCGAAGGCGGCGGGGCTGTTGCAGGCCGTGTCGGTGTGGCGAAGGAACTTGCCGTCGGCCGTGTAGACGCAGACTCGGCGATTGCTGCGGTCGGTGATCCACAACTCGCCGGCGGGTGAAACCCGCAGGCCGTGCGGCTCTTTGAATCGGCCGGCGCCTTCACTTCCATCAATGAAGCCGACGTACTTGCCGTCCGCGTCGTAGCGGTAGACGCGGTGCGTGCCGTAACCATCGGCGACCCAGGTCGTGCCGTCGCTGGTCTCATCGGCCCACGTCGGGACGTATTTACGACGTGCCTCGTTGGCCGCGTCGGCGATGACTTCGGCGGGCGGGGCTTCGAGCGTGCGGACGACGTTGCCTTCCGGGTCGAGCTTGTGCACGACGGACGTCTTTTCGTCCGTCACCCAGAAGCCGTCGCTGACCAGCGACAGGCCGTGGGCTCCGGGATAGTCACCGGTTCCGCCCAGGTGCTTGCCATCGGCATCGAAGAAGAGCAGTGCCTTGTCGCCCGGCGCATTCTGGTGGAAGACGGCGATGCGGCCGTCGTTCAATACCTGCACGCCGTGCGACGGCCCGCCCGCCCGGTTGCCGTCGCTGCCGACGCGGATCCAGTCGTCGGTGACGAGGTACGAGAAATCGCCTGAGGTCGTGCGGGTGCTCACGTTGCGAGGTTATGGCTTTGCCGAGGCAGGCAGGTTCGCCTCAAGCGTTCTGCATCAACTTGTTGTCGACGGTGAAGTCGGTGACGAGTTCTTTAAGGCCGTGATCGGTGAAGAGGACGTGAACCTTGTCGCCCTGGTACTTCTCGATCCGGCCATGCCCGAGCTTGGTGTGCGAGACGCTGCCGCCTACGGGAAACGGGTGGGTGCCGTCGGCTTCGGCCTTCGCCTCGGCGGCGTCGGCGACTTCGGCCCGAGCGGCAGTTGTCGCATCGGCTGCAGGTGTCGGGGGCGGTCTGGCCGAAGTAGTCGAGCACGAACTGCCGGCGGCAGCCGTTCCAGCCGGCAAACCGGCCTATCGCGTCGATCCGCGCGGTACGCCAGTCGCGAAACCGGTGCTGCTCGGCGATGACCCGCTCGGCGACGTCGGCGACCTGCTCCCGGGCGACCTTTGCGACGGTCTCGCCATCGAGTTGAACGTCGACGGCATCGATCTGCTCCAGCAGATCGACCGTCCGCCGAAGTCGGCCACCGGTCTGTTCGGTTTCGTCCTTGAGGGTGACCGCGTCGATGCTCGTGCCGTCGGCGATGATCGTTTCGAGCACGTCGGCGACCTCGACGGCATCGAGGCGAACCGGCGAACTCATCGCGCGACGCCTGCCCAGGTCTGCCTCGCGATAGAAGAGCGTGGCCGTCGCAGGCTCGCCGTCTCGCGCCGCCCGGCCCACTTCCTGGTAGTAGCTGTCGAGCGACTCGGGCACGTCGTAGTGGATGACGAACCGCACGTCGGACTTGTCGACGCCCATGCCGAAGGCGTTGGTCGCGACGATCACCGGCAGGTCACCCGACATGAAGCGGTCTTGGGCGTCGTCACGCTCGCCGCGGTTCATGCCGCCGTGATAGTGACCGGCCTCGATGTTGTGCTCGCGAAGCAGGGCGGCGACGTCTTCGGCGTTCTTACGCGTGCTGACGTACACGATGCCGCTGACGCCTCGTTGCACGCGGTCGGGCAGCAGGCGATTCTTGGTCGCGTCGTCGGGCATTTGCTCGACGATCAGCTCGATCTCCGGGCGATCGAGGTTGCCGACGTGCTGCTTGACGTCGCGCATGCCGAGGCGACGGATGACGTCGTCGCGCACCTCGTTGGTGGCGGTCGCGGTGAGGGCCAGGACGCGCGGGCGTTCTTCAAAGGCGTCGATGACCTTGTCGAGCCTGCCGAAGTCTGGCCTGAAGTCATGGCCCCATTCGCTGACGCAGTGGGCTTCGTCGATGACGAATAGCGAAGGCGGGTGATTGATCAGGGTTTCCAGCACGTCGCCGCCGGCGAGCTGTTCGGGGGCGAGAAAGAGGTATTCGAGCGTCTCGTCGTCGAGCGACTTCAAGATGTCGTCGCGGCGAGACTTGGAGATGTGGCTGTTCAGCACCGCCGCGTCGGGCAGGTTGCGGCCGACGATGGAGTCGACCTGGTCCTTCTGCAATGCGATCAGCGGCGAGACGACGACGGTGTACCCCGGAATCAGCACGCCCGCCGTCTGGTAGATCGCACTCTTGCCGCTCCCCGTCGGCAGCACGGCCAAGGTGTCGTGGCCGGTCATGAGGAGCTGGAGCACGGTGACTTGCCCCGGATAGAGCTTGTCGTAACCGAAGCGGTCGCGGGCGATATCGAGCAGGCGGGCATCCAGGTCGTCGTACGGCACGGCGGAGCGTGAGCAACCGGCGCGCCGGCCAATGGGCGTTCCGGATGGGCGGCTTCGCTGGTACAGAAGGCAGATGCGCTGGATCCTGATGCTGTTGACGTCGCTGTGTCTTGTCGGCTGCGGATCCGGGGCCAAGACCGTGACGACCGAAGTGGAGGAGCCCGAAGTGCAAGAGCCCGATCCGTTCAATCTGTCCGTCTATCGCTGGTCAAATCGCCCGCTGGTGCTCATTTCGCCTGCCGATGACCCGCGGCTGGCAGAGCAGGACGAGCTGCTCGCCGAGCGGTCGGCCGGGCTCGTCGATCGCGACATGGTGGTCGTGCGGCTTGCCGGCGACGCCGGTGAGATTTCAGAACCTGCGACGGTCGAGCCCCGGCGACTCGAACCGGACGAAGTGACCGCCCTGCGAGAACGGTTCGACGTCGCGGCCGACGAGTTCGCGGTCATCCTCGTCGGCAAAGACGGCGGCGAGAAGCGTCGCGACAGCCAGCCGGTCGCGATGGAGCAAATTTTCGACGAGATCGACGCCATGCCCATGCGACATCGTGAAGCCAGCGGCGGGTAACGAGCAAGCCTCGGCCCCTTCCCCGTCATCTTGAGCGAGTGCCGCGAGTAAACAAACCTCGCCCGCGAACGCGTCGTCCAGCCGACGTCCTTCGGCTACGCTCAGGATGACGGGACGGAGGGTGAACGGCGGGCTTCAGGAAGCCGTTCGTGTGGACCCAACTCAGCACCACCCTCCGTCATCCTGAGCGAGCGCAGCGAGTCGAAGGACCTTGCCCGCGAACACGCTGTTCAGCCGAGATCCTTCGGCTACGCTCAGGATGACGGGATGGAGGGTGAACGGCGGGCTTTGGGAAGCCGTTCATGTGGACCCAACTCAGCACCACCCTCCGTCATCCTGAGCGAGCGCAGCGAGTCGAAGGACCTCGCCCGCGAACGCGTCGTCCAGCCGAGCTCCTTCGGCTACGCTCAGGATGACGGGACGGAGGGTGAACGGCGGGCTTCAGGAAGCCGTTCAATGTGGACCCAACTCAGCACCACCCTCCGTCATCCTGAGCGAGCGCCAGCGAGTCGAAGGACCTCGCCCGCGAACACGTCGTTCAGCCGATGTCCTCCGCCTGCGCCTCGGGATGACGGACGGGGAGCGGGTCGCTACTTCAACGCCTCGGCCACACGGTCGAGGCGGCTTTGGGCCGTGAGATCGAAGTGCAAGGGCGTGACGACGACCGCCTTGTCGCGCAGGCCGTCGACGTCGGTGCCGGCGAGGCTGCCGTCGAGGGAGAAGAGGCCGCTGTTCCAGTAGTAGACCTGGCCGCGGGGGCTTTCGCGTCTCTCGAAGCGGTCGATCAACGGCTTGACGCACTGCGGCACGACGCGTGTGCCGGTCGGCTCCTGGCCGGCTTCCAGGGCGGGCACGTTGACGTTGACGACCTCGCCCGGCTTCACGCCTCCCTGCTCGAACATGGGCCGGATGACGCGCATGCACAGCTGGGCCGCCCAGTCGTAGTCGTCCTTGACGTCGCGATGCAGCAGCTTCGAGACGGCGATGGCGGGCTTGCCGAGGAAGGCCGCCTCGACCGCGGCAGCGACGGTGCCGCTGTAGAAGACATTGATGCCTGCATTGGCTCCCATGTTGATGCCGCTGACGACCAGATCGACATCGGGGCAAAGCTCGACGAGGGCCAGCTTCGTGCAGTCGGCGGGGCGTCCGTCGACGGCGGTGCCGGTCATGCCGCCTGGCGTGGTGACTTCGCCGACGAGCAGCGGGTCGCGCAACGTCACGCCGTGACCGGTAGCGCTCTGGTGGGTTTCGGGCGCGACGACGGTCACGTCGGCCCACTCGCACAGCGCTTTCCACATGGAAAAGATGCCCTCGGCACGGATGCCGTCGTCGTTCGTCAGCAGGACCTTGGGGCGGCTCATGCGGCGACCGTAGCCGCACCGCCGGGTCGTGCGGCAGCGGGTACAAACGCGCCGCCCGGCCTATCGTCGCGGCCCTTATGGCCAAAGGCTCCCTCCAGCTTCGCGGTGCGATGACCGCCCTCGTGACGCCCTTCGACGACACGGGCAAGCTCGACGAGGCCCGGCTTCGTGAGCAGATCGAGTTCCAGATTGCCGGCGGCATCGACGGGCTCGTGCCGGTCGGGACGACGGGTGAATCGCCGACGCTGTCGGTCGACGAACACAAGCGGGTGATCGAGCTTGCGGTCGATGTCGTCGCCGGGCGGGTGCCGGTGGTCGCCGGGGCCGGTGCCAACAACACGGAAGAGGCTGCAGAGCTGCACGGCTTTGCCAAATCGGTCGGCGTCGATGCGGTCTTGAGCGTCAACCCGTACTACAACAAGCCGACGCAAGAGGGCCTGTACCGGCACTTCATGACGCTGTGCGATCGCGTCGACGTGCCGATCGTTCTGTACAACATTCCCGGAAGAACCGGCGTCACGATGGCCCCCGAGACGGTCGCCCGACTCTGCCGCGACGGCAACATCGCCGCCATGAAGGAGGCGACGGGCGACGTCTCGATGGTGACCCGCTACTTCGATGCCTGCGATGATGCCGGCGCGGGTGACCTCGTCGTGCTCAGCGGCGACGACCCGCTGACGCTGTCGATGATGGCCGTGGGGGCGGTGGGCGTGATCAGCGTCGTCAGCAACGTCATTCCGGACCGCGTGGCCGAGATGTGCCGGCTCGTGCTGGAAGAGGGCGACTTCGCCAAGGCTCACGCGACGCATCGGCTGATCTGTCGGCTTCAGGGCCCGTTGTTTGTGGAGGGGAATCCGGTCGGCGTGAAGGCGGCGATGAAGCAGCTCGGCCGCGACACGGGATGCTGTCGGTTGCCGTTGGTCGAGGCGTCGGAAGCGACGCACGGTGCGGTGGGAGAGGCGTTGCAGAAGGCAGGTTTGACGGGCGGTACGTCATGACGCGGCTGTGCGTTCCGATCTTCGTCCGCTCGCCCGACCAGGCCCGGCGAGACGCGTTCGTCGCCGTCGAGCGTGGGGCGGAGATGGTCGAGCTTCGCCTCGACGCGTTGCCGCCCGAAGCGCTGGATGATCCGGAGTCGGCGGAGTTCTTGGCGTTGTTGGACCTGGTTCGTCGGCTTCACGAGTCGAACGTTCGCACCATTCTGACGCTCCGCCCGAAGCACGAGGGCGGCAAGAGCGACGTCGACGACGAGACGCGCTTCGACCTGCTTGCACAGCTTGCGGTGCGTGAGCCGGGGTGGGTCGACTTGGAGTGGCGACCGATGAGCCGGGCGGGCGGTTGGCCGATGAAGTTCCTCGATCTCGCGGCCGACGGCACCGTTCGTACGATCACCAGCGCCCACGACTTCGAGACCCGGCCCGACGACCTCATGCAGGTCTTCGCCGAGATGAGCCAATCCCGTGCCGACGCAGCGAAGGTCGCTTGGCGTGCCCGGAGCGTGCGTGACAACATCGAGGCGTTCGAACTGCTGCGCGAGGCGGCCAAGCCGAGCGTGGTGCTTTGCATGGGCGAAGCCGGGCTGCCGAGCCGGGTCTTGGCCAAGAAGTTCAACGCGTATCTGACGTTCGCCAGCCTGACCGACGACGAGGCGACGGCCGACGGTCAGGTGTCGATCGACGTGCTCAAGTCGCGGTATCGCTGGGACGCGTTGCAGCGATCGACCAAGGTTTACGGCGTCGTTGGTCATCCCGTCGCGCACAGCCGAAGTCCGCACGTGCACAACGCGGTCTTCGACGGCCTGGGACACGACGGCGTTTATCTGCCGCTACCGGTCGAGCCGGGTTACGAGTCGTTCAAGGCGTTCATGGAGACGTGGCTCCGGTTCGAGCCGTTGGACCTGGCGGGCCTGAGCGTGACGTTGCCGCACAAGGAGAACGCCCTGCGGTACGCGCACGAGATGTCTGCCGAGGTGGACGCGACGGCCCAGCGGGTCGGATCGGTCAACACGTTCGTCTTGGAGCGCAGCAACGGGCAGATCTCGCTCAAGGCCTTGAATACGGACCTGGATGCGATGGTCGCCACCGTCCGTGCAGGCCTCGGCGACGACGCGAAGGATCTGGCGCGCATGAGCATCGGGCTTTTGGGTGCCGGCGGGACGGGTCGTGCGGCGACGGCGGCGTTCACGCAGCTCGGGTGCGACGTCACGATCTACAACCGAACGCAGGCCCGTGCCGAAGAGCTGGCGGCCGAGTTCGGTGCCAAGGCCGCCAGGCTCGCCGATGTGGCCAAGGGCGTGCACGACGTCTGGATCAACACGACCAGCCTCGGCATGTCGCCGGATGTCGACGCGTCTCCCATCGCCGACGCCTGGCCCGCGGTGACGGAGAAGACGCTGTTCTTCGACACGATTTACACGCCCGACGAGACGAAGCTGCTTCGCCAGGCACGCGAGGCGGGGGCCCGGACGATCAACGGCATGCCGATGTTCTTGCACCAGGCGGCGGCGCAGTCGCGGCTTTGGACCGGCGAGGAGCCGGATCTGGCCGTGATGAAAGAAGCATTCGGCCAAGGCCAGTCTGCACGTTGACCCCTGACACCCGCCGCCTACCATGCCGGCCCGCCTTGGCGGACGCAGCCCGACTACGAATGAGCAGCTACCTTGCAAAAACCGGCGAACTGACGGCCGACTGGCACGTCGTCGATGCCACGGACCAAATCCTTGGTCGTATGGCCACGAAACTTGCCACGATTCTGCAGGGCAAGCACAAGCCGACGTACACGCCCCACGTAGACACCGGCGACTACGTGATCGTTCTGAACGCCGACAAGGTGAAGGTCACCGGCCGCAAGGCCGAGAGCCGCACCTATCAGACGTACAGCGGCTACCCGAGCGGTCAGCACGTCTACACGTACAAGGCGATGCACGAGAACAGTCCGGAGAAGATCATCGAACTGGCCGTCCGCCGGATGTTGCCCAAGTCGAAGCTCGGGCGGCAGATGCTGCTCAAGCTCAAGATTTACAACGGCTCCGCCCACCAGCACCAGGCCCAGCAGCCCAAGCCGCTGGAGCTCTAGTCACCACCACCCCGTAAACGCCCCGCGTCCATGAGCGACCCGACCGAAGTTGAAGACCCGACCGCTGCCCAGGGCACGGTTGCCACGGACGAAGCGACCGACCCGTCGCAGGACACCCCCGCGCAGGAACCCGTTGCCGAGCAGGAGGAGGTCGTCCTCGAGACCGACGTGTCCGTCGCTGTCGAGACGCCCGATCCTCAGGTCTTTGGCGAAGGTGCCTTCTCGGCCCCGAGCGGCTACTTCTGGGGCACCGGCCGACGCAAAAGCAGCGTGGCCCGCGTCCGCATCGCCACGGGAACCGGCAAAGTGAGCGTCAAGAAGTCCGGCGGTCAGCCGCGGGAACTCAACGACTACTTCCAGAACGAGCGCGACCGCAAGGCCATCTTCGGCCCGCTCGAAGTCACCGCCTACGGCGGCAAGGTCGACGTCCACGTCAACGCCCTGGGCGGCGGCAGCACCGGACAGGCCGAGGCCATCGTCATGGGCCTGGCCCGCGCCCTCATCAAGTACGACCCGCAGAGCGAAGCCGCCCTGCGTGAGAACGGCTTCATGACCCGCGACAGCCGCATGAAGGAACGCAAGAAGTACGGCCAGCTCGGCGCCCGTCGTCGCTTCCAGTTCAGCAAGCGGTAACCGACCTCGTCGCTTGCGACGAATCATTCGAAGCCGGTCGTCTCGCGGAGGGACGACCGGCTTCTCTTGGATCTCGATCTGCGAACGGTCTCACCGCCCGAGGCGGTCCGGCGGGACAGCTTCAACCCGTCGCTCAAAATCGCTCGATCCCCTGCACGCGACTCGCCCAGAAAAGAAACAGACCCCGGCGAGCAAAGCTCGGTCGGGGCCTGGCGGAGGAGGAACCGTCTTGTACCCGAATCTAGTTAGAGAACACCGTGCCAAGAGGCGGCGGCCACCGACAATTTCTGCAAGTGTGTCTTTATCAAGGGTTTACGGCTTGCGATCTTGCGATCCTGGTGAAGGGCACCTGCTGCACCATTGGTCACCATCTAGGCGATCGACTGAATGCTGCCCGCTGCGGAGGCAGTCTGCCTGCCTTTCTCGATAGCGGCGGATCGAACGGCCTGAAGCTTGTACGATGTCGTCGCGCCGCCTGATGTACCGCACGACCCGCTACGCCTCTTGCCACCGTTGGGTCGGATTGATCGCACTGGCGATGCTGTTCGCCACGGGGTGTCAAAGCACGCCGACGACGCGTGTGGACGTTGTCGATCTTGAGGCCGTACCGGTTGAGCCGGTCGCTGCCCCCGTGGTCGAACTCGCCGGCGGCGAGGTTGTGGGCATCGGCCTCCGCATCACCGGCCCGGCCGCGGCGGTGCGGCTAGCCACAGGCGCACCCGCCGACTCGACGTCGGCCTACGAGGTCCTGTTTGCCACGTCCGACCGTCGCATCCCGGCGATCACGCGCAGGACAGGCCGATATGACGGCATCGTCGACGTGCCCAAGGCCCTTCGGCAGCTCGATGCCACCGGCGACACGTGGTTGCTGCCAACGGTTCGTCCCGTGACCGTCTGGCTCGACGTCCGCCTTCACGATGGGCTTGCCGCTGGCACGTTGCCGCTCACGATCGAGGTGCTTGCGGCGGACGGACGGGTTGTTTCATCGGCGGAGGTCTCCTGCCGTCTGCGTGGGATCGATCTGCGGGACCGCTCGTCGTTACTCGTTGCCGGCGCGGTGGATCACGACGAGTTGGCCCGCGGCTGGCCGGTCGAATTCACCGGGGTGACGCCGCAGTCGATCTCCCGAACAGATTCGGCCCGTAACGAGGTGGTCGCGGTACTCGATGCCATGCAGGCCCGAGCAGCAGAAGCGGGCCTGGGGGTCTACTTCCCGGACCTCGGCCCGCGGGTGTCGTCGCGGCTGTCCCGCGACATGTCGATTGACTGGCGCGACTACGTCGACCTCGTTCGCCCCTGGTTCCTCCGCCCCGACGCTGTGGCGTGGCTGCCCGCGACTTCGGTCGAGCGACTCCAGGAATGGGAGATGCTGGCAGACGGCTTCAGGCGGGAGGGCTGGCTGCCACGCACCACAGCCGTCCTTCGTCACGAGCAGGTGGCACCGCGACTCGACCGTGGTTCGCCCGTCGCCGTCCGGGCGATGAGTGAGCTGGCCCGCCTGCTCTCGCTCCAGTTGCCGCGGGTGATTGCCGAGATGCCTTGCGACGATGTCGCGCCATCGACCAACGCAGTGCTGCCGTCGGCCCCAGAGCGGATCGAGCGGAGTCGGGCTAGCCGACCCGGGCCATCGACGCACCTGAGCCTGTCCGCTGCCGAGGTGCCTCGGGATCTTGGCTGGCTCGCCATCGATCGTCGGGCGTCGGCCGTTCTGGTGGATCAGGTTACCGCAGTCTCGGCGGACGACGACCACGCCTGGTTCTATCCGGGAGCGGCCTTTGGCGTTGAAGAGCCGGTCGTCCTCGGCATCGCGGCGATGGCTGCTCGTCGTGCGGCGCAGGACCACGCGCTGCTGTCGGCGGTGGCCGATGTCGCCGGCAAGGAGGCAGCCTTGGCACTCGCCTCCGCGGTCGCCCGGCCCATCGTGGTGCCGGTGGCCCTGCGTGACGTCCCTTCGCTCGATCTTCTGGCCGGCACCAGCGACCCGGTGACGCTTTACGCCGCACGCCGATTGGCTGCCTCTGCCGTCTCGGTCGGGTCGGTCGTCGTCCCGACACCCGACATCCGGCCGATCTTGTCGCGGGTCCGTTGGGACCTTCGGATGGGGCCGACATTCGCCGGCGACGTCGTGGATCGTCGACGCCTTTCCGTCCGCGTTGAAGCAGCGGCGAGGATGGCGGTCGAGCCGGAGCCCGAAGGCTTCGCCGCGACCTTCGCCGGGCTGTCCGCCGGGTGGTCGCCCGCGCCTCCGACGCCTCCGACGTCCGCTCCGGACCCGGGCGGAGTCTTTACCGTCGCCGTCGGAGCCAACACAGCACCTTCCGACGCGCCTTCGGGATCCGGGCCGGACCGTAATGGTGACCGACTTGCACGCGGGTTTGACGAGTCGACTCGATCTTTCTGCGCCTGCGGCAATGTCTTATTCATTCGATGAAGAGCCCGTTATCGACGGCCGGCTCGGCGACTGGTCGACGGATGCAAGTATTGTTGATGATTCTCTTGTTAATTATAGTTCTTCGCCGTCTGCCTCAACTTTAGCAGATAGTAATCAAAGCATAGATGTCTTATCGGGCGACTCTCCATCTGCTATGTTCCTGTCGTTCAGAAGCGAGTTGCAACAGTCAGTCGCCGGTGTGTCATCAACGAGCTACGTCTCTCGGATCGACGGGCGTGTCTGGTCGGCCGACGCGGTCGGTTTCCTCATCCGGCCCATCCGCTATCGCCAGGGCGACCCGCTGCCCGGGCCTTGGACGCACGTCTTGCTCAAGCCCAACGGCGTCGCGATCTTCACCAGGCCCGCGACGCAGGACGACGGGTGGGAACCCGCGGCGCTGCGACACGCCTACGCCGCGACCGTCGACGACGAGGGCGTCTGGCGAGGCGAGTTGAAGATCCCGTGGCACGCGCTCTACGACGCGACCGACCTGCCGCGGGGCAGACGTCCTGCTGCACCGCTCCGGCCCGAGATGGTGTTGCTCAACGCGACGCGTCATGACGCTGCGACCGGTCATTCGGCAAGCTGGGCCGGGCCGATCGATACGGATCGGCAGACGTCGGTCACCGGTGCGCTGGTGCTTCGACAACGCTGACCGGCTAAGGCCGAGTCGTCGCCTGGTCGCGATACGCCTCGGCCCGATCGACCAAGCCCTCTGCGGCTTCCGACTCCGGCTCGAGCACGAACGACAGCTCCGGCTCGTGCTTGAGTCGCACGGGCAGCGCTGCCGCGACGAGGTCGAAGGGCACCCACTGCCACCACGGTGCCACGACCCAATGCGATGTGTCGAGCGTCGCGTACCCCTCCTTGCGGAGGACGACGTCGTACTCGCCGTACCAGTCGAACGGCACGGTCGCGGGCGTGCGGCCGACCTCCTGGCCGTTGAGAAAGACGAGTGCCCCCGGTGGGTCCGACTCGATCATCATGCGCCTCTCGACGCCGCAGCCACCGGCCAGCAGCAGGGCGGCGAGGGCTAGGGGCAGTCGTCGCAAAACCACGGACGGACGTTAGCCGTCGAGCCCGGCCCACCACGCGGCGTAGGGCGTGTTCTTTGCCAGATACCGGTTGAAGTCCGGCGTGCCGTCGCTCCACCAGACGGGGCCACGCTCGCCCAAGGCGGTCTTGGCCGCATGAACGCGCCCGCGGGCATCGGCCATAAGCGCCGCGTCATCGGCCAGCTTGGCCCGCCGGACATCCGAGCGTGCCCGTCCCAGATCCTTCCGCAACGCCGCCGCCTGCTCGTCCGGCAGATTCGGATTCGTCGCCCGCCACAGCCGCCCCCGCACGACGATGTACCGCCCGTCGGGTGTGCGTGGCGGCGAGGACTTCTCGGCCATGGCTGAGCTTAAGCCGAGCCGCCCGCTGTGCCACCTGTCACAGTGGGAGGTGGTGCAAGGCCAATGCTGTCGGCAGTCGTCCCACTGCCGCTAGGCTAGTGCAAATGCCGAGTGACAGCACCTTCCCCCGCCCCCACTCCCGCGTCGTGACCGACGGCCCCGAGCGTGCCCCGCACCGCGCGTTCTTCCGCGCGATGGGCCTGACCGACGAGGACATCAACAAGCCGTGGGTCGGCGTGGGGGCGGCGTGGAACGAGGCGACGCCTTGCAACACCACGCTCGATCGCCAGGCCATCGCCGCGGCGGATGGCGTTAAGGCCGCGGGGGGAACGCCCAGGCGCTTCCACACCATCAGCGTCAGCGACGGCATCGGCATGGGCCACCAAGGGATGAAGGCCTCGCTCGTCAGCCGCGAGGTCATCGCCGATTCGGCCGAGCTCATGTTCCGCGCCCACGGCTACGACGCCTTCGTCGGCATCGCCGGCTGCGACAAGAGCCTGCCGGGCATGCTCATGGCCATGGCACGCCTCAATCGGCCGGCCGTCTTCCTTTACGGCGGCACCATCTTGCCGGGCGAACTGGACGGCAAGAAGCTCACCGTCCAGGACGTGTACGAGGCCGTCGGCGCCCACTCGGCCGGGAAGATCGACGACGAGCAGCTTCGCCGCGTCGAGTGCGCCGCCTGCCCGTCGGCCGGCTCGTGCGGCGGGCAGTTCACCGCCAACACCATGGCCACCGTCGCCGAAGCCATCGGCATGGCGCTGCCCATGAGCGGCTCGCCGCCCGCGGTCGACGAGTCGCGCGACGACTACGCCCGGCAGTGCGGCCACGTCGTGCTCGACATGCTCAAGGCCGACCTCAAGCCGCGTGACATCATGACGATGCCCGCCTTCGAGAACGCCATCGCCGTCGCCGCGGCCACGGGTGGGTCGACGAACGTCGCGCTCCACCTGCCCGCCCTCGCTGCCGAGTGCGGGCTGGAGCTGACGCTCGACGACATCGATCGCGTCAGCCGGCGCACGCCCATCATCGCCGACCTCAAACCCTTCGGCCGCTACACCGCCTTCGAGGTTTACGAGGCCGGCGGCATCCCGGCGATCCTCAAGGTGCTGCTCGACGCCGACCTGCTCCACGGCGACTGCATCACCGTCACCGGCAAAACGATGGCGCAGAACCTCGCGGACGTCGAGCTGAAGACGGACCAGAAGGTCGTCGTGCCCGTCAGTGAAGCGTTCGAGCCGCACGGCGGGTTGCACGTCCTGCGCGGGTCACTCGCGCCCGACGGCTGCGTCATCAAGACGGCAGGCGTGAAGAACCTCAAGCACCGCGGGCCTGCCAAGTGCTTCGACTGCGAGGAAGACGCCATGGCCGCCGTGCAGGGCAACCAGATCGTCGCCGGCGACACGGTCATCATCCGCTACGAAGGCCCCAAGGGCGGACCCGGCATGCGTGAGATGCTCGGCGTCACCGCCGCCATCGTCGGCCAGGGCCTGGGCTACGACGTCTGCATGATCACTGACGGCCGATTCAGCGGCGCCACGCGAGGCCTCATGATCGGCCACGCCGGACCAGAAGCCCAAGTCGGCGGTCCGATCGCGCACGTCCGCGATGGCGACGTCATCGCCATCGATGCGGAAGCCGGGACCATCGAACTAGAGGTCGATGACGACGAGCTGACCCGCCGCCGCGCGACGTGGACGCCGCGAGTCACCGGCTACGACACGGGTGCTCTCGCCAAATACGCCAGGCTCGTCGGCCCCGCCAGCGGCGGGGCGGTGACGTCGCAACCGGCGGCCTCGTCAGCATCGATCAAATAGATCAAGCTGATCTCTTGGAAGCCATCGGCCCGGTCGACGAGGTCGCGAAGGCATCGCCGCATGACGGCATCATCGATGTCGTGCACGTCGATCGGCCGGGCGACGTCTTGCAACAGGGTGATCGTCAGCCGCCCGCCGAGGTGCTGTCGAAACTCTTCCAAGCCTGCCAGCAGGTCGTCTTCACGTCGCAGCAACGAGTGCATCACCGGAAGCCCGAGGTCGTGAAGGCATCCGATCACTCGCTCCGCTACGGCGGGGGAAAGGCCCTGGGTTTCGACGGAGTAGAGGCAGTCGAGCGCCAACCCGACGGCCACGGCTTCGCCGTGGCGAAGCTGGAAGCCCGACATCGCCTCGAGGCGATGGGCGGACCAGTGACCGAAGTCGAGCGGGCGGGCTTCGAGCATCTCGAAGGGGTCGCCGCCTGCGGTGATGTGGCGGAGGTGCCATAGGGCGGACTGGCGGATGGCAGACCGGCTCATCTCCCCGTCACGCCCGGCGATCTGCTTCGCGTTGTTGCACAATTCCGTGAAGAACTGCCCGTCCTTCAGCAGGGCCACCTTCACCGCCTCGCTGAAGCCGGCAGAGAACTCCCGATCCGGCAGTGTTTCGAGCAACGTCGCGTCGTTGATCACCGCGTGCGGGACGGCGAACGTGCCTTGCCAGTTCTTCTTGCCGAAACGGTTGATCGCGTTCTTCACGCCGACGCCGCTGTCGGCTTGGGCCAGCGTCGTCGTCGGCAGGCGGACGAGCCGGACGCCTCGATGGGCGATGGTCGCCGCATAGCCGACGGCATCGAGCATGGCACCGCCTCCGACGGCCACGACGTAGCTTCGCCGATCCAGATCTGCCTCGTTGATGGCGTGCAGGACCTCGTCGACGACCGATTGATCCTGCTTGGACGCCTCGCCGCCGCGGACGACGGTCGGGGCTGCGACCAGTGTCGCCGTGGTGCTCCTATCGCCGAACCGATCGCCGATGCGTGGCAGCAGGTCTTCGTCAGCAGCGACGAGGTCGGCATCGACGATCACGAGGACGCGGGCCGGGCCGTCTGAGGGTTCCAGCAGGTCGAACAACACGTCGGCATCCGCGCCCCAGACGTCGTGTGTGAACCGCAGGCGATGCCGGAACGTGACGGAGAAGTTGGCGTCGTGGTCGGTCGTTGCAGTCTCCGCAAGCCTGGAGTTGCTGGTCGCTACGGGCATGGCACCAAGAGAGGGTCAGGGCGATGAATCAGGCGACCAGGCGACGCGTGTCGGCGACGTCGGCGTGCAGTTGATCGACGAGCGCGTCGACATTGCCATACCGAACCTGCCCGCGAAGCCAACGCGTCAATTGGACGTGCAGCGTCTTGTCGTAGAGGTCTGCAGCGAAGTCGAGGAGGTGTGCCTCGACCGTCCGACGAACGCCGTCAAAGGTCGGGTTGGTACCGATGCTAATGGCGGCCCGGACAGCCTGCCCGTCGACGACGGCCGTCCCGGCATAGACACCGTCTGCCGGGATCAGGTGGTCGTGCACGTCCACGTTCGCCGTCGGGAAGCCGATGGTTCTGCCGCGCTGCTTGCCGCTGACGACGGTGCCACGCAGTTCGTGCGGCCGACCCAGCACGGCGGCGGCGTCGGCGACTCTGCCGTGGGCGACGAGCCACCGCACCAAACTGCTCGCCGCTGAAACGACCTGCAGGCCTGGCAGCACGACTTCGGCCTGATCGACCACCTCGACCGTCACCTCCGTGCCCGCCGCCCAGGAGCGCAAACGGTCGACGGTTCCGGTCGCACCCTTGCCGAAGCGAAAGTCGCGACCCTCCACCCAAAGCGTCGGCCGTGCCTCTTTACGGACGATTTGCCAGAAGTCTTGATCGCTCAGTTCCAGGACCGCAGGCGTCGCCGGCAGTTCGACGACGTGTGTAACGCCCGCCTCTTCGAGCAACGCACGCTTGTGCGACGCGGTCGTCAAGCGCGGCGGGATGGCATCGGGTCGCAGCGCCGACATCGGATGCGGCTCGAACGTGATGATCGCCACGGCCGAAGCGTCGGCCGCGACGAGGCGGTCGATGATCTTTCGATGACCAAGGTGCACGCCGTCAAAGTTGCCGACGCACAATGCAGAACCGGCGGGCAGAGAGCGAAGCTCGTCGAGGCCGTGCAGAAGGCGCATGAGACAAGACCGTACGAGGGGCCGGTCGGTTACGGGATGAGCACGACGTCGCCCGCGGCCAAGGCATCGGGGCGAAGCGACGGATTGGCGTGCAACAACTCCTGCCAGCGTGCGCCGTGGCCCAGGTGCTCGCGGGCGATTCCGAAGAGCGTCTCGCCGCGGGCGACGGTGTGGCGGACCGGTAGGCGGGGCCCGACGCTGATGGTGTCCGTCGCGAGCGGCGGTGCAAAGGCGAAGGATTGCAACGGGCGATCGCCGACGTCGAGCACGTCATTCGTCCTGATAGCGGGCGGCTCGGGCGTCGCGATTTCGATCGGCTCGTACCCGCGGGGCATCCGGGTGGTCGCGCAACCGGCGACGATCATCGTGAGCAGGAGTCCACCGCCAGGCACGCTTCTCATGTCCGACAAGTCGGCGACACTTGACGCCAACGGTGAGAAGCGCCGCCTTATCGGTCAGGCCTTGCGTGCGCGACGGGCGGCGATGAAGGACTGCACGGCCAGCACCACGAACGCGACGCACAGCAAGAGCATGCCGATCAGGCTCACGATGGCCAGGGCCGAAGCCTCGCCCGGCAGCACCCGGATGAAGATCGGTGGGACGATCGCCAAAACCCCCACCAATGCGATCAGGACTGCGACGTGCATCGCGATCATCCGCGCCTTGTCGCTGATGCGCGAGAGGAGTCCGCAGAGCAACAGCGGCAAGCCGAAGTAGGCCGGGATGCAGCGCCGTCTTCGTCGCCCAGTCCGCGCCGCCGGCAATGAAGCCCCCGACGCCGAGGAGGATGAGCAGGCCACCGATGATGAGGGCCACGCGGGGCATGTTCTGGAACATTGCCCGCACGCTAGTGACGTATCAGTTGTGGATGTCGTCGAGAACACGCCGCACGACGGCGGCACTTTGCCGCAAGGCCTCGGCCTCGGCGTCGTCGAGGTCCGGCTCGAGCACCTTCATCACGCCACGCCTGCCGATGATGCACGGCAAGCTCAGGCAGACGTCGCGAATGCCGTACGGGCCATCGACCAATGTGCTGACGGGCAGGACCTCGTGCGTGTCCTGCGTCACCGCCCGCACGATCATGCTGGCACACGCGGCAATCGCGTAGTCGGTATACCCCTTGGAGCGGAACACCTCGTACCCGCCCCGGCGGGCACGGTCGAAGCGGTCGCGAATGACGTCTTCCGAGTAAGGCAGCTTCATCCCCGCGACCGTGGCCTGCGACAGGGCGGGGACCATCGAATCGCCGTGTTCTCCAAGGATGTACGCCCGCACGTCGACCGGGTGTCCGCCGACGAGCTGGGCGAGCAGCTCGCGGAACCGGCCGGTGTCGATGAGCGTGCCGCTGCCGATGACGCGTCGCGGGCTGAGCTTGGCCGCGCGAATGGCGACGTGCGTCATCACGTCGACCGGGTTGGTCAGGATGAGGAACACCGCGTCAGGCGACCCGTCGGCAAGTGCGGGCATGAGCTTGCGAAGCACCTCCGCGTTGCCCTCGGCCAGCTCGAGCCGATCCAGCGGACGATCATCGTCGGCGGCGCGGTCGGGGGCGGGGATGCTGTTGGTGACGATGACCAAGTCGCTGCCGGCGGCATCATCGACGGTGCCGCTGCGGATACGAGCCGGCCGCGGGTTGAGAAAGACGCTGGCGTGCGACAGATCCCGGGCGTGGCCGTCGGCGATCTTGGTCGGGTCCCGGCTGACAAGAACCAGCTCGTCGGCCAGCCCGCGTGTGACGAGTGCGAACGCGGTCGCCGTTCCGGTTCGACCGATGCCTGTGATGGAGATCTTCATGAATGGCCGGTGGCGTCGCGGGTCGCACGAGAGCGAGTGACGGCACGCTAGCGACCGGCCAGGCCGGCAGGAACGACCAATGCCGCCTCAAATGTTCAGGCGGCCAGTCGAGGCTTTCGGTCGCGACGGCGGCGGCTCGGCCTTCTGCTCGATCACGCCGTACCAGCCCAGCCCTTCATACGTCTCGTAGCCGGGAGTCAGTGCGAAGCCGACGACGGTGCCATCGTCGCGTCGATAAAAGCCGCCGTCGCGGCCTTCGTGGCGAAGGTCGAATCGCTCGCTCAGCACGCCTCGGCCGTCACTGGCGGCGATCACGGTCATGTTTGAATCAATCAGCAGGCACCGACTGCGACGCCCGCTCGTTGTCCGCAAGGCGAACCCGACCGACAACGTCCTGCGATTGCTGCTGCCAGTCGAAGAAGATGCCCATCGCCCCGATCGCCCGGCCCGACTCCTTGCCGCCTTCACGGACAGCCGTTGCGTAGGTCGCGACATCGGCATCGAGTGCGTCGAGGTGCGAGACGTCGTCGACGGCGAAGTCGCCGCCGCTGGTGAGCTGCATCGATTTCTGGAACCATGGCTCGCCCGACACGTTTCGACCACGGACGTCCGGGTAGCGGTCGGGCCTTCCGTTGGCGACGACGCGGCCGTCGGCATCGGCGATCCAGAGGTCGAGGTAGACGGTGTAGCTGTCCAAGATGACGCCCAGCCGACTGCTGCCGTGACTCGCGGCCACGGCATCATCGGGCTTGCTGCAGGCGTCGACGACGGCGGCGTCGGTGGCCCACCAGCGGACGTCGCAGCTCCGCTCGAACAGATTGCGGTCGATGACGTCGATCATCATCAGCGACAAGTCAGCTAGCGCGAGCCTCGGGCATCGAGGGCGAGCGTCTGACTGATCTCGTCGAGCTTGTCGAACTGTCTCCTCGAGCTTCTGTCGCAGGTCGTTCGTAACGGCGCCAATGGACGAGCTGATCCGGCCGACCTCTTCGGCAACGATGGCAAAGCCCCGGCCCTGCTCGCCCGCGTGGGCGGCTTCGATGAGTGCGTTGACCGCCAGCATCTTGGTGGCACGCGCAACAGACTCGATTTCCGTCAGCGAGCCGCGGCAATGGTGCCGATGTCGTGAGATGTTGATATGAGTCGATCGTGCATGTCGGTTGCCCTGGCCCGACACCCCCCCGCACCAACATCGGCTGGTCGAAGATCGGACCTGAAGACCCTGCACGATTCAGGCGTCGTCGCCCGACCCAAGACGGTCGACCTGCAACGGCTGCTTGAAGGTGAGCGTGCGGTACGGGAACGGAATCTCAATGCCGGCCGTATCGAGCGCTTCCTTCACGGCCTGCACGACCTCGTCGCGACTCTTGCGTACGTCCAGCGGCGTGCTGCCGGTCCACCAGGTCACCTCGAAGTTGATCGAACTGCTGGCGAACTCCTGCGCGAAGATCTGGACCGGCCTGGCTGCACCGCTCTGCACGGTCTCGCAGGTCTTGACCGCCTGCATGATCACCTTCCGTGACTCGGCGACGTCTTCGTCATACGCGACGCCCACGATGATGGTGGTTCGGCGGACCTCCAGATTGGTCCAGTTGATCGTCGGGTTCGTGAAGATGACCGCGTTGGGCATGAGCACGAGGTCGCCGTCGACCTGGCGAAGCTCGGTCATGCGGATGTTGATCCGCTCGACCTTGCCGGTGATGCCTTGGACCTCGATCCAGTCGCCGATCTCGATCGGGAATCGCCAGAGGATGAGGACGCCGGCAATGAAGTTCTCGACGATGTCCTTGAACGCGAACCCGAGCACGATGCCGGTCACGCCCAGGCCGGCCAGCAGGCTGCCGGGTTTGACGCTCGGGAAAATGATGGTCAGCGCGACAAGGACGCCAAAGATCCACATCAGCGTGTACGTCAGCTGACCAAGGAGGTCGCGAAGGCTCTGCCGCAGGTGGGCTCGCTTGGCGAGGTTCTTGGCGCACCCGCGACGCCAGCCGGGCGAGCAGCGCGAAGAGGACCATCGCCACCAGCCCGAGCACGACGTTGGGCAGGAACTGAAGGAAACCCACCCACATGTCGCGAAGCCGATCGACAATGATCTGCATGCCCTCGCTGCTCCAGAAGGGTGCCGTCGGGTCGTCAGCCGGATTGGTCGATGGGGCGGACATGGGGAGGTTCTGGCCGATGCTCCAGATGACGCACATTGCCCCGACAAACTCCAGCACCAGGCAGCCGCGGGCTTACAGCCCGCCGGTCGCGTGTTCCCGAACATTGCGTCCGTCGGCTCAACCCCGCGGCTACCAAGCGTGATCACGTCGTCGCAAACCGCTCTAACCTGTTGCGTGCCGGACCAACCCACGCTCGTCTTGATCCCCGGCCTCGGTGCCGATGCCGGATTGTTCAGGCCCCAGAAGAGTACTTCGGCGACCGGCTCGTCATCCCGCCTTGGATCGAGCGCGAGAGGACGAGTCGCTTGCCAGCTACGCCCGACGCATCGGGCGGACGATCGACGTGCCCAAGCCGTTCTGGATCGGCGGCATCTCCTTCGGCGGGATGATGGCGGCGGAGATCGCCGAAGACCGTCCGGACGATATTGCAGGCCTGCTCCTGATCGGCGCCTGCACGCATCGGAGTCAGATCACCATGCCGTTCCGACTGGCCGCGCGGCTCGGCCTCACCTGCCGTTCGGCATCGTGCGGGGCATGCTCAACCGCGTCGTGCCGACGCTCTTCGCCGCGGCCGAGGGTGTTTCCGATGATCCGCTGACGACGAGCGTGCTCGACGAAGTCGCCTACCGCACGAACGTCTCGCACCTGGCCTGGGGAGCCAAGGCCATCGCCGAGTGGTCCGACGGGGCAGGCGAACGTGCCGACCTTCCGCGCCCACGGCAGCAACGACCGCGTCATCCCGATCCACGAACAAGACATGCGGCCGGGCGTCGACCTGCTCGTTCCCGGCGGAAAGCACCTGATTCACCTGACGCACGCGACGATTGTCAATCGTTGGATCGCCTCGAAGATCGACACGCCTCGGCTCGCGTAAAGTCCACGCATGGCAGACAAGTTCAGCTTCGACATCGTCAGCGAGATTGATTGGCAGGAGGTCAGCAACGCGATCGATCAGGCCCAGCGTGAGGTGACGACCCGGTACGACTTCAAAGGCACCGGCGCCGCCATCGAGTACGACAAGCGCGAGGAACCGATGACCCTCACCGCCGACAACGAGGGCCAACTCGAGGCCGTCCGGCGCGTGCTGATCGAGAAGTTCATCAAACGCAACGTCGAGCCGAAGGTCATGGACCCGCAAGACCCCGAAAAGGCCAGCGCCGGCACGCTTCGCCAGGAGGTCAAGTGGAAGTGCGGCATCGAACGCGACACCGCCAAGAAGCTCACCAAGCAGATCAAGAACCTCAAGCTCAAGGTCCAGCCGACCGTGCAGGGCGAACTCGTTCGCGTCACCGGCAACAAGAAGGACGAGCTGCAGGCCGTCATCACCGACCTCAAAGCCAACGGGCCGGAAGACGTGCCGCTGCAATTCATTAACTTCCGGTGATGCCCGGCTCGAGAGGCCCTCGAACGCCTCGGCCTTCTGATCATCCTGAACGCAGCCGAAGGACCTCGCATCGAACGCGTGTTCACGAAATAAATGTCCTCCGCTTCGGTCGCTCCGAAGGACAAGCGGCTCAAGACGGTGCCGCGTCACTTGATCTGAGCGACCTTCTCCAGGTCTGCGATGCGTCCGCTGACCAGCAGGCCGTCGCTGTCGGTGAGGATTTGGTCGGGGTCCGGGCTGCTGACTTTGTCGGTGAGCACGTCGTGGATGCCGACGACCAAGACGCCGTGGTTCTTCCGGAGGTTGAGGTTGCGCAGCGTGCTGTTCTCCCACTTCGCCGGCACGGCCATCTCTTGCAGGCCGAAGTCCGGGCCGAGCTTGACGTAGTTGAGCAGCGTCGGGCCGAGCAGGCGTGCAACGAGGTTTTGGGCGGTATCGCGTTCGGGGAAGACGGTCTCGTTGACGCCGATCTTCTTCATGATGCGGTCGTGTGCCGGGCTGATGACCTTGGCGATCACGTCACCGACGCCGACGTCTTTGAGCGCGATGGCCGTGAGAATCGACGCACTGATGTCGTCGCCCGTCCCGACGATCCCGGCATCCGCCTTCTCTCCGCCAAGCCTCGTCAGGACCGCCGGGTCCGTGCCGTCCGCGACGGCAGTGCGGGTCGCGTGCTGGGCGATGCGGTCGACGGCATCTTCTCTCATGTCAATCGCGATGACGTCGTGCCCCCGGCCGTAGAGCGCTTCGCAGACGGCGCTTCCAAAGTTTCCAAGGCCGACAACGAGGTAGCGTTTCATGAGCGTGTGAAGGAAGAAGTTGCAAGGAAACGTCGCGGGCAAAGGCGTCGGAGGCGGGCCGGGCTTTTGTACCTACCCGACGACGACGTCCTCGTGCGCGTAGCGCTGAACGAGCCGGCCCGAGGCCGCGTTGTGGCTCAACGCGGCGGCGATGGTGAGCGGCCCCACCCGGCCGACGAACATCAAGATGATCGTCAGGACCCGACCGGCCGGGCTTAGATCGCCGGTCTGTCCGGTGCTCAAACCGACGGTGTTGAAGGCGCTGACCGCCTCGAACATGATGTCGAGGAAGTCGCCGCCATTGGTACCGATCGCACGTCCCTCAGGGTCAACGCCGACGAACGTCTGATCCAGCTCGACGATTGCAAAGAGCAAGACGCCCGCCGTGACGATGGTGAAGCTGAAGGCGAACAGGCCGACGGCTCGTTGGCTCGTGACCGGCGGGACGGTGCGGTCCCAGACGTCGGTCGTGCCGCGTGCCTTGAATCGGCTGTAGGCCATTGCGGCGAGGACGGCGACGGTGGTGACCTTGATCCCGCCTGCCGTGCCGCCCGGTGCACCGCCGATGCTCATGAGCAGGATGGTGGCGAAGTTGGTCGCCTGCAGCGAGCTGCCGTAGTTGATGGTGTTGAATCCTGCCGTGCGGGCCGTGATGCTCATGAAGAGGCTGTTGGCGACCTTGTCGACCACGTTCAGCCCGGCGAGCGTGCGTGGATTGCCCCACTCCAGCGGCCCCAGCACCGCCGCACCGCCGACGATGAGCAGGAGCGTCGTCGACAACACGAGCCGCGTGTGGAGCGAGAGCCGAACCATGTTTCCGGCCCGCCTGACTCGAATCCACTGCTTGAGTTCTTCGAGCGTCAGGAAGCCGATGCCACCCATCACGATGCCGGCCGGAAATCGGCCAGCAGGGTGGCCGGGCGGTCGTGGAAGCCGACGAGGGAGTCGGAGAAGGTGCTGAAGCCCGCGTTGCAGAACGCGCTGACGCTGTGGAAGAACGCATGCCACGCCGCCTCGGCCAGCGGAAAGTCGTTTCGCCACAGGATCAACAGAATCACGAAGCCCGCACCTTCTGCCAGGGTCGTGAAGAGCAGCACGTCCCGCACCAGGGCGCGTGTCTTGACGTTCGACGACGGCCCGAGGGCAGACCCGCCGCTGGCGATGGCGTCGTGGCGCAGGCTCAGACGTGCGCGGAACGTGACGATGACCAGGCTCGCCAGGCCCAACATGCCAAGCCCTCCGAGTTGGACGAGCAGCAGCACGTAGAGCTGTCCGACAGGCGTGAAGTACGTCGCGGTATCCACGACGATCAGCCCGGTCACGCAGACCGCGCTCGTGGCCGTGAAGAGGGCGTCGAGCCAGCTGAGGGGCTCGACGTCGGAGGGATAAAGGCCCGGCAGGACGCGGAAGCCGATCGTGCCAAAAATGACCAGGCTGAGGAAGGTCAGCGCGAACAGTTGCGCGGGGGTGAGCCGACCCGTGCGAACGTTGTCGAAGATGCGTCGCGCGCGGTCGCGCCGTCGCTCTCCGCCGATGCGTCGCCAGGTCCAGGTCGTACTCACTCGATAGGAACCGGGCAAAACCGGCGTGGGTGAGGCTACGGCCTGTCGTCGCTCGATGAGACGGAAACGACTTGTCGGCGAAGGTCTTCGATCTCGAGACGCAACTCGTCATTCTCCGCCGACGCCCGGTAGCCGTAGTAGCCCACCGCTCCGACGCCCAGAACAAACAGCGCCGCCACCGACGCCGCGGCCACAACGACACCCTTGTTCCGGCCGAAGAACTTCCTGCTCGTGTAGCCCCACGACATCGGTGCCGCCTTCAACGGCTTGTCGGCCAGGTAGCGACGCACGTCTTCGCCCAACTCGGCAGCGGTGGCGTACCGCTCGGTGCGGTCCTTCCGCATCGCCGTCAGGACAATCCATTCCAGCTCCCGGGCCAGTTCTTTGCGGAGCTGCTCGACGTCGCACTGCCTCGCGGCCATGACGCCCAAAGCCCGACCAGCGTCGAGACTGGTGACGGCCTGGCTCGGGCGGGGCGGGTCTTCGTCGCGGATCATTCGCTGAATGTCGAGCACGCCGCCGGCTCGAATCTTCTTCGAATCGAAGGGCAAGCAACCGCACAGCAGCTCGTAGAGCAGCACGCCCAGCGAATAGACGTCGCTGCGGATGTCGACCTCCAACACGCCACCCTCGGCCTGCTCCGGGCTCATGTACTCGGGCGTGCCGACGAGCTGTCCGGTCTCGGTGTAGAGGGTTCGCTGGCTCAGCTTCTGACGAAGTCGCCTTGGCGACGCCGAAGTCGATGATCTTGGCCTGCGGGACCCCGCCCGGCAGGCTGACCAACACGTTGGCCGGCTTGAGGTCGCGGTGGATGACGCCCTTGTTGTGGGCGTGCTGGATCGCGTCGCAGACATCGGCGAACAGCATCAGGCGTCGCCGGACGCTTAGGCGGTGCATGTCGCAGAAGTCGCTGATGGGCTCGCCCGGCACGAACTCCATGGCGAAGAAGGGCTTGCCGCCGGGCGTGGTGCCCGCGTCGAAGACCTTGGCGATGCCCGGATGATCCATCATCGCCAGCGCCTGCCGCTCCGCCTCGAAGCGAGCAATGACCTCCTTTGAATCCAGACCGGCCTTGATGATCTTGAGGGCGACCATCCGACGCAGCGGCGGCCGCTGCTCCGCCTTGAAGACGACGCCCATGCCCCCTTCGCCGATCGTCTCCAAAATCTTGTAAGGCCCGATCTCGCCACCCGGCTCCAGACGTTCACCGACTCGCGTCATGATCGACGGCGAACTGGGCTGCTCCAGCAGTGGCTCCGGCTGAGCAGGAACATCGAAAGCAGACGACGGCAATCGGGAGCCGGTCGCAGTCGGCTTGCCGCCGAAAGGTGTATCCGGCTGCGGTTGAAGCGCGGCAGAAGACCCCGGCCCCTCGGGCGGTGTCGGCTCGTCGGCTGGCCCCCAATAGTCGTCCTGCGACCCCGGGGAGCCGTCTCCAGTCGCTCCCGTAGACATAAGCGGCGAGTATGCCTGCTGCAACGACCTTCCGCCAGTGCCAGTACCGGGATTGACCGGATTATCGGTCGTCTGTGCGTCTCAAGTCGTCAGGACCGCGTGAGAATCGCATCTCGCTCCGGTCCGACGCTGACGAGGCGAACCGGGACGCCGCACAGTTCGCTGATGCGCTCCACGTAGGCCGCCGCGGCGGGCGGGAGGTCCTCGAAACGCCGGCACGACGACACGTCCTCCTGCCACCCTCCGAGCGACTCGTAGACGGGCTCGACCTCGGCCAAGGTGTCCATATCGGCGCGGAAGTAGTCGAGCGGCTCCCCGCGAAGGGTGTAGCCGACGCAAATCTTGAGTTCGTCCAGGCCACCCAACACATCGAGCAAGTTGATGGTGAGGCCGGTGCAGCCGCAGAGGTCGCAGGCGTAGCGGGCGGCGACGGCGTCGAACCAGCCGATCCGCCGGGGACGACCCGTCGTCGTGCCGAACTCCCGGCCACGCTCGCGGATCTGATCGCCGATCTCGTTCGTCAGCTCCGTCGGAAAAGGCCCGCCGCCGACGCGTGTCGAGTAGGCCTTCAGCACGCCCACGAACTGTTGAACCGCCTGTGGCGGAACGCCCGCACCTGTGAACAAGCCCAAGTGCACTGCAATTGCTGCTCGTCACATAAGGAAACGTGCCATGGTCCAGATCCAGCAGGACGGCATGTGCGCCTTCATAGACGACATGCTTGCCCGCTTCACGATCCAACTGCAGTCGCCGGCCGATGTCGCTGACGAACGGAGCGAGCCGATGTCCCCATTCGACGCATTGGTCGGCGAGCTCGTTCGCGTCCGCCGGCTCGCTGCCATACAGGGCCGACAGCACGGTGTTTCGCTCTTTGACGATCCTCGCGACCCGCTCTCGCAACCGTCGCTCGCCGTCGGGCGAATCCGCGACTGCGGCCAGATCGGCGACGCGGAGAGCGGTCGAACGGGTCGCCTTGTCCGCGTAGGCCGGTCCGATGCCGCGCTTGGTGGTACCGATGGCGTCGGCGGTGCTGGCTTCTTCGCGTGCCGCGTCGGCCGTCTTGTGGTACGGCATGACGACGTGCGCCTTGTAGCTGATCCGCAGGTTTGCAGGCGAGACCTCGACGCCGCGGGCGTTGATGCCGTCGATCTCGCCGACGAGCACGTCCGGGTCGATCACGACGCCGTTGGCCAGGTAATTCATGACGCCCGGGCGAAAGACGCCGACGGGCAAGAGGTGCGTGGCGAAGCGTTCGCTGCCGATCTTGACCGAGTGCCCGGCATTGGCACCGCCGCAATAGCGGACGACGACGTCGGCGGATTCGGTCAGCACGTCGACGATCTTGCCCTTGCCCTCGTCGCCCCATTGCAGGCCGACGACGCAGCAGTTGCCTTCGAGCAGGTCGGTATATCCGTTAGAACCGTTCACGCGGCACCTTAGCGGGGCAGATTCTGCCTCGAAGAACTTCGAAAGGCGTGGATGTTGTCCGGCAATCCCTTAGGTTGCGGCCATGGAGAGGCACACTGTTCACCGTCCTGCCGCGCTCGTTGAGCGCCTTGATCGTCGCGTCCTGCTGGCCGCCAACGCGGTCGCCGGGATGTACCCGTTCCCCAGCGGTGAGAGCGACTTCGGCGATGCGCCGGATACCTACGGCACCACCCGCAACAACGACGGGGCGGTTCATGAGGTCGCTTTTGCCGAGATTCGGTTCGGCGCCGGGATCGACATCGAGAACGACGGCCTTCCAGGTGCCAACGCACTCGGTGACGACACCAACAACGGCGACGACGAGGACGGCGTTTCACTTCCGACGGCTGCTGCGCCCGGCAGCACGATCTTCGTCACGATGAACGTCGCCAACGAGGCTGGCGTGGCGATGGCGTGGATCGACTTCGACGGCGACGGCAAGTTCAATACGAGCGACGAGATCTTCGACGGCCCGGTCAGCGTCGGCAACAACACGTTCAGCGTCGCGGTTCCTGCCGGAGCGAAGCTCGGCGACACCTACGCCCGCTTCCGCGTCTCCAACGACGTCATTCCCGGTCCGACCGGCATCGGCGCGGCGGGCGAAGTCGAGGACTACAGGATTCGCATCGATACCGGTGCCGGCGGAGGTGGAACCACCGACTTTGGCGATGCCCCCGACACCTACGGCACCACACTGGCCAAAGATGGCGCGCGGCACACGTTCCAGCCTGGGTTGATCCTGGGCAAGGAGTGGGATGCCGAAACTGACGGCCAACCCAGCGCGGACGCGTTGCTCGATGACAACAAGCCGGGCACCCCCGACGACGAGGACGGCGTCGTGTTCGACGGCGATTTTCGCCAGGGCCGGTCCGACACGGTCTTGGTCACCGCCGGCGTCAAGGGTTCGCTTTCGGTTTGGTTCGACTTCAACCGCGACGGCACGTTCGATGGCGGCGAGCTCGCTTTTCAGGGCGATATCGACGCCGGCGACATCGAGATCGAGATCGACGTTCCGAGCAATGCCGAGGCAGGCGAGACGTTCATGCGGTTCCGCTTCAGCGACAAAAAGGTCGACTCTCCTGTCGGTCCGGCGGCTTCGGCGAGGTGGAGGACTACCAAGTCGAGGTCGACGCCTTCGTCCCGCCAGCTCCCACGCTCGACTATGGCGACGCACCGGAGTTTTCCGGCTCGATCCTCCGATATCCGACGCTGCTCTCCAGCAACGGCGCTCGGCACACGGCGGCAAGCAACTTCAAGCTCGGGCTGGCTGCGACGGACGTCGAGACCGACGGGCAGCCGAGCATCAACGCCCAGGGCGACGACCTCGATGCCGGATCGCCGGACGATGAAGACGGCGTGCTTCAGCGACCTTCGCCCCAGGTCTCGATCAACGCGGTTCGCGTGACGTTCGACAACAGCAGCCGGCTACGCCGATGCTCGGTTCGACGCGTGGTTCGACTGGAACCGCGACGGCGATTGGTCGGATGCGGGCGAGCACGCCGTGGTCGATTTCAATCCGTCGAGTGGCTTGACGGTCGCCACGGTGCCGATCGCTGTACCGGCCAATGCCCTGCCGGGTGACGCGTACGCCCGCTACCGATTGAGCCGTGGCAACGCGGTTACCTCCGACGCCGGCTTCGGCGGCGTGGGTGAGGTCGAGGACTACGAAATGACGATCGGCCGATCGACCCCCAACGCCACGACCGACGTCGTCGTCGTGCCGGACGCGTATCAGGGCAACGGTGCACGGATCATCGGAGCCGGCGGCGACAACGACCTCGTGAACCTCACCAGCACCGCCGACGGCGACTCGGTAACGATCGCCGACAACGACGCCGACGACGTGGCCTACCGGCTCTGGACCGGTGACGCTTCCGGCGTCGACGGGTTCGTCGTGGAGCTAGGAGGCGATGTAAACGACAGGTTGGTCGTCACGAACAACTCCACGTCCCTCAACCTTCGCGTCTTGCTGCCGGAAGACCGGCTCAGGGTCGAGGTAAGGAAGGGCGAGTCGACTCTCGATGCCGAGCCAGCGAATTGGATGCGCCGTGGTCGAACTATCCCGACCTCAACCTGCCGACGATCAAGGTCGGCGGCTTCACGGCTGCTGCGAACGCGACGCTCCTACTCGATAATGGCTCGCCTCTGGCCGCCGGGGAAGTGCTTCGCGTGGCCGGGCTGGATGCGGTTCCAACGGCACCGCAAGCCTTCAAGGCCCGGCCGACACGGTCTGGCAGGTCCTTGGCAACAGCACGCTCAGTCTTGCCGCCAACGCCCAACTCGACATCGACGATCAGGTCCTCCTGCTCGCCGGCACCGACGGCACGAATCTGGTGCTCGCGGCGGACGAGATCGCCGAGGGCTACGACGGCGGCACTTGGGACGGCCAAGGCATCGTCTCTTCCGTCGCCGGGGGCGATGTTGCTGTGGGCTACGGTGAGGCGTCGGATGTCGGAATCGACGAGCTGCTGGGTCTGCCGGGCTCGCCGGACGCCTACGTCTTCATCGCCCCGACGGTTGTGGGCGATGCCGACGTGAATCGCACGGTCAATCTCGCCGACTTCGGTCGCCTCCGTGCCGGCTTCGGCAGCGGAAGTCTGTGGGCCGAGGGCGATTCTAACTACGACGGCTCCGTCAACCTCGCCGACTTCGGCCTGCTCCGGGCCAACTTCGGCGGCAGCTACAGCACGCACCGCGGCGGCGAGCCTGTTCGACGAAGCCTCGCCCCCTGGCGGTTGACACCGCCGAGGCCGGGTCTAGCGTACTGGCCCGTCCATCCGGGCGTATGGCTCAGTTGGTCGACGCGCATCCCTGATAAGGATGAGGTCCAGGTTCGAATCCTGGTACGCCCACTCGACCGTTTCGCGACGTTCCGAAGTTGACCGACCTGCCGCACGGACATGAGCCGGTCATGCCCGACGAGGTCCTCGCGGCCCTGTCGCCGCAGCCGGGCGACGTCGCTCTCGATTGCACCCTCGGCCGCGGCGGGCACGCGTTGCTGCTGGCCAACGCCTTGGCTCCCGGGGGAACCCTCGTCGGGTTGGATCGCGATCCGAAAACCTGGAGTATGCAGAGCAACGGCTGAGCGACGTGTCCGGCGTCGACTTCGACCTGCACCACGACAATTTCGCCGCCGCCGAGTCGCTGCTCGACGGCCGGCAGGTCGACGTGCTCCTGGCAGACCTGGGCGTCAGCACCGACCAATTGCTCGACGAAGAGCGCGGCCTGTCCTTCACCCATCCGGAGGCACCGCTCGACATGCGGCTCGACCCGACGCTGCACCTGACCGCCGCCGACCTGCTGAGGCGTTGGCCTGAGAAGCGGATCGCCGACACCATCTACCAGCTCGGCGACGAACGGTTCAGCCGACGCATCGCACGCAGGATCGTCGAAGCTGCGCCAGGAGGCGGCATCAAGACCGTCGGCCAGCTCGCCAACCTCGTCCGCCGCTGCGTTCCGCGGTCCGGCAAGGGGCGGGCCGGATCGACCCGGCGACGCGGACGTTCATGGCCCTGCGGATGGCCGACCAACGGCGAACTCGACGCCATCACCAAGCTGCTCGACGCGATCCGCGACTACTCAAACCCGGCGGCAGGGCGGCGGTCATCGCGTTCCACAGCGGGGAAGACCGGCTGGTCGAAGAACGCCTTCCGCGAGCAGGCGAGCCTGGGGCTTGTGGACGATGTGACGAAAAAACCGTTGGTTCCTTCAGAAGACGAGGTTGCGAGCGGTCCGCGGTCGCGGTCGGCGAAGCTGCGTGTCGTCAGATTCGCCGTCGGCCGATAAGGAGGAAGGGCCCTCCTGTCGACGCCGGACGGCGTCGGCTCGTAGGGGCCGGATCCCATCGGAGCAGAGCGTGCTCGCGAAAGCGAACTCGGATCACTCGTCGCCACCGCCTTCATCCTGCGTGGTGGGCTGTTGCTGAGCGACCACGTCACCGTCGCCAACCGTCAGCCACCCGCACAGCTGGCGGGGCCGGGTGGACGACGTCTACGCGGCCTGACCCTGCCCAAGGAAGCCGCCCCGCCGAGCCCGCGCGGCAGTGACGCTTCGTCGATACCCGTGCCCACCAGACCGGAGCCGGTCGACATCGCGACGCTCGAGGTTCAACGGCACACGCCGGAACCCGTTGCCATTGCGGCCGTCAGTCCCGCAAGCTGACCCCATCGAGCCGGTCTGGGACAATCCCGCCGCCGAGACGCCGATCGCGACGCCGGAAGCGGATCCGCTGACGCAAGTCGCCGCCGAGGCCGGCGAGCCGGTCGAAGTCGTCGGCACCGACGCCCGCCAACCGTCGCCGTGCAGAACTACGAGGCACAACCGGGTGATTCGCTCGGCAAGATCGCCGCCCGCTTCTTCGGCCGCGACGGTCGCGAGTCGCGTCGGAAGCTCATCGCCCTCAACCCGGAACTCGGCGACAACCCGGACCTGATCGTCGCCGGCAAGACGTCCGCGTCCCCGCCGACCACCAAGCCGCCGCCGTTCGGCCGGCTCCGGTGACGCCCGAGACGTCCACCGTCCCGCTCGGCGACAGCCTCGGCGCATCGCGTCGACGAACTCGGCGACGGCAGCCGGGGCGAAGAGATCGCCGCATCGACCAGGACGTGCTGCCCGACCCGGACCTGCTCAAGCCGGGCATCAACCTTCGTCGCCGAGCTAGGAGGCCGCCAGTGCCTCGGCCTTGTCCTCGCCATCGTCGGCCTGCTGGCTATCGGAGCGATGGCTGTCGCTCTTCGACGGCAACACCTGCAGGATCGGGCCGAGACGCATCGGCTGCATGCCGAGTTGTACGAGCTGGAGCAGACGCTGTGGCGTCAACAGGTACAGGTCGCCGCCGCGGCGTCGCCGGCGGCGTTGGAGCGGACGATGCAGCGGCTCGAAGCCCTCGAAGATGCGGAGCCCGTGACCTTCACCGGCGAATGGGCGGTCCTGCAGCCGGTCGGCGACGGCTGGTGATCGATGCGGCGACCAGTCGCGGCTTGCCGGCGGTGATGCGGGCCACGCGACGCGGGTCGGCATCGCTGCGATCGAAGAGACAGCAGACGTCCAGGCAGTCGTTGAACGCGGGATCTTCCGCCACCGCCAACGGCACGGCCCCGAGTCGCAGGTACTGACGCAGCAAGACGGGAATGCCCGTCCCGCCCGTGATGTCGCGGATGAGACCGTCGAGTTGGCGGATGTCCGTCAGTCGTTTGGCCAGTCGCAGCGTGCCGGCATCGAGATGGTCCTTCGGGTCGAACTTGTTCATGCCCACACAAGGCCGCACGCGGTTGGCCAGCGACTCGAACCGGCCGCGACGCTTCGGATCCAGCAGGTAAGCCGCCATCGCCGCCCGTGCGGCCGGGGTGTAGTCGCCGCTGATGCTGACGGGGCCGATAGCCGGGAGTCGCCCAAGCCGCGGCGATCGAGGAAGGCCGCGATGCCACGCCACAGAAGCAGCGGCGCTGAAGCCTCCTTGAAACGCCGGCCGAATGAACGACCGGCCCAGGTCAGCAGAGCGGCGCGTCCTTAAGCAACGCCGCGGCAGACGAACTCCCGCAACGTGTACAGATCCGGCGTGCGGATAGGAGGGAGCGACCGCTGGGTCGCTCGCGATCAGGCCCGATGCGATATGCCCCGGCGAGTTCGCCCCGGCCGCGGTGCCAGAGGATCAGGTGGTGGTATCGCCCGTCGTACAGGTCGAGGTCGATCGACTTGCCGCACCCTTCGCCGACGTCGACGGAAGGTCTGCTCGCCGAAGCGCACCCAGCGTCTGGATCGAATCGCCTAGTGCGGATGATGAGGCCGCGTAGACCTGCCACTCGCCGCTGGCGGCGAGAAGGGCGTCGGAGGGCAGGGCGTCGAGCTGTCGCTCAAAGCCCGCATGATGGTTGGCCTCGACCAGACGCACCGGCTCGAAAGACGCTTCGGCCCGCGGCGTGGCCGTTTGGTCGCGGGCGATGATCGGGGTCCGCATAACCGAGACACATCGTGCTCGACTTCAGGTGATCGACGGCCTCGGTCGGGTCCATCGACTCCAGTGCGTCAGCGGAAATCGGCCGACCGACGCGGGCACGCATCGGCTTGTTCCTGCTCGCCGCCATCTGACGCGCCAGCAGAACGGTCCGCAGCTTCGAATGGATGAGCCCCGCCGCCTGCCAGGGCCACGGGTTTTGGCCGTGGAAGTAGAGCGGCACCACGGTCGCACCCGTTCGCCGAACCAAGCCGACGAGGTGGGCGTGCCAGGTGCCTTCGACGACCTTGCCGTCGCGCCACGTAGTGCGCAACCTCGCCCGCGGGAAACATGCCGAGCATGCCGCCGTTTTTCAGGCAACGCAGCGCGCTCGCGCATCGGCATGCCGTTGGCGGCGCGATGGCTGGCCACTTTGCCCTCGCCCAAGATTTCGACGAGCAGGAAGCTTTCCGACAGCCCGTCCAGCCCGCCGAGGTAGCTGTTGGCGAAGACCTTGGCGTCGGGCCGAAGACCGACGAGCAGGCTGACCATCGCGACGCCTTCGATGCCGCCGAACGGGTGGTTGGCGACGACGAGCACCGGCTTGCCGAACGCGCTGGCGGCTTCGAGGTGCTCGGTTCCTTCAACCGTCAGCGTCACGCCATGTTCATCCAGGACGAAGTCGGCGAACTGCTTCGGGTCGCGCGGCTTGCGCCCCTTTGCGGCGAGGTAGAGGTTGCGACAGGCGCGGATGCCCAGTACCCGCTCGGCGACGTTGGCCAGCAGGTCGCCGCCGGGGAAGCCGGGGCGAGGCAGCGTCAGCGGCGGCGTCTTGGTGCCGGTCGCGGTGCCGGAGGATGCGTTCGGAAGACTCCGGCATGGGTTCATTCTTGCGGCCACCGTCGGCGTCGTGCCATGGCTGCTTGAGGGTTCTAGCAAGGTTCGCTTGCGCATCATGAGCGGTGAGTGAAGCGTCCGTGCGTCAGGCGAGGACCGCCGACCCAGCTCCAGGCGATGCCGGGCCACCGCTGTTTTGCCCGTGCGGTCGCGTAGCGGGAGTTGTAGAAGACCTTAACGCAAGACGCCGCCAACGCCACCGTCCGCTATGCCGTCGCCGCCATCTGCGTGGCCACCTGCCGCATGTCTGCCACAAAATCGGCCTTGGCCTGTGCACGACCCGCCTCGTCGGGGATCCGCAGGATGGCCGACGGGTGGATCGTCGCCATGAACCATGGGGCAAAGCTCGACGCCATCACCTCGCCCCGGCTCTTGGTGACGCGGAAGTCGCGGCCCATCAGCGCCTGGGCGGCCGTGCTGCCCAGGGCAACGAGCATATCCGGCTTGATGACGTCCAGCTCCGTCTCGAGCCAAGGCCGGCACGCGCTGACATGCCGAGCCATCGGCTTTTGGTGCAGGCGAAACTTGCCCTTGTGGACGAAGTGGAAGTGCTTGACCGTGTTCGTGACGTAAACCTGCTGCCGATCGACGCCCGCCTGTTCCAGCAGCTCGTCCATCAACTGCCCGGCCGGACCGACGAAGGGCCGACCGGCGAGATCCTCCTTGTCGCCCGGCTGCTCTCCGACGAAAACGACTTTCGCTTCGCCCGATCCTTCGCCGAAGACCGCCTGCGTGCTGCCGTTCTCGCACAACTCGCAGCCCCGGCACTGCTGGACGGCCTGGCGCATCGCATCGATTGTCGGATCGCTCGGGATGAACTGGCGTGCACCGGCAGGTTTGTTGGCAGCCATGGCATGTGTCCTGGCAATCATCGCGCCGGCACGCTTGGGGGCGTCACGAAGCAGGTCCGGGATGATCTGCGTCTCCGGCAAAGTCCGCCAATGCCGAACGTTCATCTCCGCCTTCATCGCCTTCACCTTCGGCCTGGCCGGGTTGAAGATGTTCGCGTAGTAGGTGCGCCAGACGTCTTCGAGCACGTCACCATCCGGGGCGGCAGACGCGGGAACACCTTCGCCGAAGCGAACGGTCTTGCCGTCCCACGCGGCGGAGGCGTCGGGCGTGAGAATGGTCCATCGCATCGAGCCGAAGCGGTCGCGGAAGAAGGGCGTCGCCCGTCGCACGATGAAGTGGTCCGGCCGATGGAAGGCGACGTAGTGCTCTCGGCCGTCGTCGACGACCTTCCGAAACCGGACAAACGCGTGCATCTTGTGCACGTCTCGTCGAATCATCGAGCACATGCGGTCGAGCTTGACGACATCCACGTCGGCCGGATTCTGCAGGACGGTGGCGTCTTGCCGGAGTCGCCAGAGCAGGTTGTAGAGGAAGGCCCACCGCTCCGGGTCGCGGATGTCTGCCGCGACATCCGCCTGCTTGACGAACTTCGGGGGCACCTTGAACGCGTCGGCTGCCGTTTCGGGCGGCAGGTCGTCCGCGACGCCGGGCAGCATGGCCTCGCTGCCGTCGTCGAAGAGCACCTCGCGCGGCTCGACGTTGGCCATGATGAGCCGTCTTGCCGCCCGTCGCCAGGCGTCGAAGGTCGGCTCGATCACGACACGGCGCATGACCGATCGTACGGGCGATGTTCGCCGCGAGGGAGCGGGATTTCTGCTAACGCCCGCCACGGAGGCGGAGCATCTCGGCGATCAGCCCGTTCGCATCCGTTGGGGACGTGTCGCGGGTGCGGACGCGTGACAGCAACGTCTCGGCATCCACCCGTCTTTCGCCGAGAGCAACAAGGGCATCGACGGCGTCGGCCTCGTCGGGTGTGAGCGAGCCGATGGACGAATGTCGGCTCGGATGCCGGGAGCATCGCCGCGTCGCCGACGAATCGACCGACTTTACCGGCGAGTTCAGCGATGATCGTTTCCGCGGCCCGCTTGCCGACTTGCGGGAGCTTGATGAGGGCCTTGACGTCCTTGGCCTCGATCGCGGCGGCGACTTCCGAGGCCGGGACCGCCAGGGCACGCAACGCCTTCCTCGGGCCGATGCCTTTGACGGTGATGAAGGTCTGGAAGAAGCCACGGTCCTGCTCGTCGGCGAAGCCGATCAGCCGGGGCGTCAGATTTCCACCGGAAGCGTCGCCTTCGAGGTAGAAGACGGTGTGGAAGGTCACCTCGCCGCCGACGAGGCCTTCGAGGCGTGGCACGTCGCCCGCGGTGACGAGCAACTCCATCCACGTCGGCCCGTGTTCAGACGACGGCCCGTTCCTCTTCGACCTTCACGAGCCTGCCGACGAGCCGGGTGATCACGTCATCAAGCTAGGTCGGCTGGCATCGCTCGCCAGTGAAGATGCAGCGCTCGCCGGCTTTGGTTAATGTGCCTCGATGGAGGACACCAAGCTTTATGACCCGCCCGTTGCGTTCGCCGATCAGGCCCGCGTCTCTTCGATGGAGCAGTACCGCCGCGAGTGGCAGCGGTCGGTCGACGAGCCCGAGACCTGGTGGGCCGAGCAGGCGGGCGAGCTGCGGTGGTTCAAGAAGTGGGACCGCGTCATGCTCAGGCGAGGTGCCGAACACGACGTGGTTCGACGGCGGTCACCTCAACGCGAGCGTCAACTGCCTCGACCGCATCGTCGACGGCGGCCGCGGCGACAAGACGGCGATCCTCTGGGAAGGCGAGCCCGTCGACGACGACGGCAAAACGCCGCGCGAGGTCAAGAAGATCAGCTACCGCCAGCTGATGGACGACGTGTGCCGGTTCGCGCAACGCGCTCAAGGCGATGGGCGTGCATCGGGGCGACGTCGTGACGATCTACATGCCGATGGTGCCCGAGGCGGTCGTGGCGATGCTGGCGTGTGCACGCATCGGCGCACCGCACAGCGTGATCTTCGGCGGCTTCAGCTCGACGGCGATCGCCGACCGCATCGCCGATGCCAAGAGCAAGTTCGTCATCACCGCCGACGGCGGCTGGCGTCGCGGCAAGGTCGTGCCGCTCAAGGCCAACGTCGACGAAGCGGTCGAGCAGTCGCCGGGCGTGGAGAAGGTCGTCGTGCTCAAGCGGTGCGACAACGACATCACGATGAGCGACCGCGACGTCTGGTGGCACGACGCCATCGCCGACATGAGCGACCGCTGCGAGCCGGCGTCGATGGAGAGCGAGGACCTGCTGTTCGTCCTCTACACCAGCGGCTCGACCGGCAAGCCCAAGGGCATTCTGCACTCGACGGCCGGCTACCTGTTGCACACGTACCTGACGTGCAAGTACGTCTTCGATCTCAAGGACGAGGACGTCTACTGGTGCACCGCCGACGTCGGCTGGATCACCGGGCACAGCTACATCACCTACGGCCCGCTGGCTATGGGCGCGACCGTCATGATGTACGAAGGTGCGCCCGAACTTCCCGGACTTCGCCCGATTCTGGCAGATGGTCGAGCGACACCGCGTGACCGTCTTCTACACGGCACCGACGGCCATCCGCGCGTTCATGAAGGCCGGGCGAGAGCTGCCGGACGAGAGCGATCTGTCGAGCCTGTCGCTGCTGGGCACGGTCGGCGAACCGATCAACCCAGAAGCGTGGCGGTGGTATCACGAGGTCATCGGCGACGAGAAGTGCCCGATCGTCGACACCTGGTGGCAGACCGAAACCGGCGGCCACATGCTCAGCGCCGCTGCCCGGTGCAACGCCGACGAAGCCGGGCAGCGCGACCTGCCCGTCTTCGGCATCGACGCGGCCGTGGTCGATCGCGAAGGCAACGAGGTGCCGACGGGCGAGACCGGTTTGCTCGTCATCCGCAAGCCGTGGCCGTCGATGCTCCGCGGCATTCTCGGGCGATCCGGAGCGGTACCAGAAGACGTACTGGAACGACGTGCCCGGCATGTACTTCAGCGGCGACGGGGCAAGACGCGACGCCGACGGCTACTTCGAGATCACCGGCCGAATGGACGACGTCCTGAACGTCAGCGGCCACCGCCTCGGCACGGCCGAGGTCGAGAGCGCGCTGGTGCTCCACGAAGCCGTCGCCGAGGCGGCGGTCGTGGGCATCAAGCACGAGGTCAAGGGCGAAGCCGTCGCGGCCTTCGTCATTCTCCGCACCGGCTTCGAAGCCGGGCGACGATTTGAAGAAGGCGCTGATGCAGCAGGTGGCCAAGGAGATCGGCCCGTTCGCCCGGCCGGACGTGCTGACCTTCACCGACGGCCTGCCCAAGACGCGTTCCGGCAAAATCATGCGCCGCCTCCTCCGCGACGTCGCCAGCGGCAACGAGGTGCAGGGCGACGTCACGACGCTCGAAGACATGAGCATCGTGGCGAAGCTGCAGGAAGGCTGAAAGGCGTGTAACATCCTGTGATGGGCACGGCAGTTCTGGAACCGCCAGCGGCGAAGCCGAGCAATGACTCGGCCCAGCATGAAGTCCGTACGCAGTCAGAGCCATCAGAAGTAGCGGGGCAGGCGGGCGCCAACCCGCACATCAAGCGCTGGACGTTCGACGAGTATCTGAAGCTCGGCCCCGACTTCATTGACGGGCACTCCGAGTTGATAGATGGAGAGATCCTGATCATGCCACCGATGGGCCTTCCGCACGTGACGAGCCGGATTGCGTTGACAGAAGCCGTCGGGCCGCACTGGAAGCAGCCGCGGGTCATGTTCATCCAAGAAACAATCAGGTTGAATGACGAGTGGGCTCCCGAGCCGGACATCAGCCTCTTTGAGCAGATGCCCACATCGCATGAGAAGAGCTACGGAGCGCCGCGACTCGTGATTGAGGTCATGCTTTCGAGCACTCGTCGTGACTTAACCGTAAAAAAGCTCCGTTACGCTCAGAACGGCGTGCCGGAGTACTGGGTTGCCGACCTGCCTCGCCGGGTGTTGCACGTGTTCCGCGACCCGATCCTCGACGCCGCCGAGCCGGAGCTTGCGTGGCGGGACGAGTCGATCCTCAAGCCGGACGACATCGCCACGCCGTTGTGCCTGCCTGAATTGAAGATCAAGGTCGGCGACGTCATCCCACAGTCGCAGGAGTGATTCCAGCCGCTCGACGCCAGGCAAAGACCTGACCGAGGTGGTAGCTTTCGTGCGGCACCATCATGAAGGTCGCCATGTGCCCGATCGACGGGGAGAAGTCCTGGAACGGCGACGGCAGCGGGCCGGCAAAGACGTCGTCGCCGGCCTCCCGCACGGCGTCGGCGAGATCAGTGTGCACCCGTTTGTACATGTCGAGCAGAACATCCTTCGACGCGTAGATCGAGCGGTCGGCCACCGGCGTCGAGCCTGGCTTGACGTGCTCACGCCACTCCTTCGGGACGATGCCCTTGCGGCCGAGCAGGTGCCGGGCGAAGTCGAGGGCGTTGGCACAGTGGCCGATAGTCCACGCCGGATGATTGACCACGCCCGCCGGCTGCTCGGCGAAGCGGTCGTCGGGCACCTCGGCGACGGCTTCGGGCAGCCACGGGCGCGATTGAGCGAACAGGGCAAGGATGATGTCGCGGTTCATGGCATGATGGTTGGACCACCGCCAGGTCTCGTCCGTCCGCGCCGCCGCCGGCCCGGCGAGAGGCACGAGTGAGCTTCGCCACGCGGCGTGACCGCGGCGACGCTGAGTTCCGTCGCGTTCAACACGAAGGCCGGGCCCGCCGAGGGCCCGGCCTTGTCGTTGGGGAGGACGGCGCGGCGTGGCTCGTGTAGGGTGGGCTTCAGCCCACAACGAGGCGCAGGAACCGTTCGACCTCCGTCGATGTGCTGAAGCACACCCTACTCGGCTTACTTGGCTCCATGTGGAATCGATCAGCGAGTTCCATCAGATCGTTTGCAGGCGAGCAACGGAAGCTGGTCGTATTCACGCGGCTACACCCATCCAGCCCGCGGTTGTTTTCTTGAACAGGAAGGTTCCGTATACATGAACGGGTTCCCCTGTCGGAACCCAACCTGTCAACCGTTATCGATCCAAAAGGAATAAGGCTCGTCCTCATCTGTCACGACGACACGCCCGTGGTTGCGTAATCGGGTTCGCCAGCGATGCCGAACAGGGCGATCGCAATGTCATTGTCGCCGAGACGTCAGCCTCATAAGCCTCCGCGCCGTCGTGGAGGCGATGAACGCCGATAGGCGAGGAAAACTTGTAGAACGGACATCTGCCGTGGACCGTGAGATTACCTGTCGCTTGTGATGGCGAGAAGGCGACCGTGTTCGCTTCGAAGCTATCGACAATCAGGAGGCGAAGTAATCGCGATCATACGGTAGGACAGAAAACTAGGGCAGACTAGCAACGCGATAACAGCGAGCCAGCCAACTTTTCCTGTTGTCAAGAGTAGTCGATTTCTTCTGCATCTACCGATTTTCGGCTTGTCTTCATCACTCGGCGTTCGTTGCAGCGACGCTACAACGATTCCTCTTTGGCGTGCGAGTTCGCGGGCTTCAGCTTCTGTTTCAGCCGTGATGACGCTCGTGATCTCGTCACCGCTCCCCCGATCGCGCCAGCGACAGTCGCACTTCGACATAGGTTGAATATTGTGATCTACCGCCTCAGCGTCAACTTTGAAGGGAGGCCGGTGCACGGCATGAGCGAAACGGTTGCCGTGTCGTCGCTCGTCCGTTCACGGCGCGGCAAGGTTGCCGTGGCACCGCGCCCGGCCGCGACGCCGCCTTACGACTTGCCGAAGCCCGAGGCGTTCCGCCAGCGGGCGAGTTGGCCGAGGTGGTAGGCCTCGTGCGGCACCAGCATGAACGAGACGAAGTGACCGGCCGACTTGGACATCCCGTCGATCGACTTCGGCGTCGGGCCAGGTCGGCGTCGCGTCGACGCGGCGGTCGGGGTCGTGTCGGGGCCGGCGATGGTCTTGAAGTCCATCATGCACATCGGCTCGCGGCCGAGGACGAAGCGGGCGTAGTCGAGGGCCCCGCACAGGTGGGCCAACGTCCACGCCGGATGTTTCGGACAGCCCCCACCCTCCGGCTGCTCGGCCCAGCGGTCGTCGGGCACGTCCTCGACGGCCTCGCGGACCCACTTGTGGGCGTCGGTCGACAGGTCGAGCAGGATGTCGCGGTTCATGGGCGGCAGGATAGCGTTCGGCCTTTGGTTGGGGAAGGGGTGGCGTCATCGGCGAGGCCGTTCCGATAAGGTGTGGTAGATGGCAGAACGAACGGGAGCAGTGCGCACCGCCGGTTGGCTCGTAGCGGCAGCGTTGTGGCTGCTCGTCACGATTGCCGTGTACGACTTTTCACCTCTCGACTGGCCGACGCATGCCGTCCGGCCGGTCGCGGAGGAAGTGACCAACATTGCGGGCAGGGTCGGGGCCTTCGTGAGCTACCACCTGGTGATGGCCGTCGGCCCGGCGATCTGGCCGTTGTTGGGGGCGACGGGGTTGCTCTGCTTGCTTCGATTCGCCGGCTACACCGTCGGCGACCTCTGGCTCCGCGCGGCCGGGATGGTGGTGCTCGTCGCCGCCCTGGCCGGTGGTTTCGCCCATCTCGGCACCACGTACTACGGCCTGCCTGAAGGCGACGGAGGCGTCGTAGGTCTTGCGACGAGCCATCACCTGGGCCGGCACTTCGGCACGGCAGGCACACGTCTCATCCTGCTTGTGGGCGTCGTCGTGGGTCTGCTGCTGGTGGCCGACGAGCTCTTCATCAAGTGGCCCCTGGCGGCGGTGAAGCGGTTCCGAAATGCGAAGGAAAAGGTCGCCGCCAGCCGCGAGGAACGTGAGCCGGTGATCGTGACGGTTCCGGCGATCCCGAAGCCGAGTCTGCCCGCGATGCCGAAGCTCAAGATGCCGACGCTGCCGAAATTCCGGCTGCAGTTCGCCGAGAAGCAGCAGACCAAAGCGGCCCCCGCGGCGCTTGGCGATGACCTGACGCCGGACGCCCCGGAGGTCGACGTCGATCCGACGGACGTCATCGCGCAGGAAGACGCGCTCGAACGCGGCCTCGACGTGGACGCTGACATCGAAGCGGAAGCCTCAGACGCCGACTTCAATGAGGCTCCCGAGACGGACGTCGAGGAAGAACCCGGCCCGGCCAAGCGTGACCTTTCGAAGATCAAGGTCCGCCTCGCTAAGAACAACACGCCCAAGCAGACCGCGCCCGTTCAACAAGAGCTCGACGACTACGAGTTGCCGGATTGGGAGTGTCTGGGCGAGCCCGAGACCGGCTTTGCCGACCAGCAGGAAGCGTTCGTTCGCGAGAAGGCTGCGCAGCTCGAAGAAGCTTTCGACGAATTCGGCGTCGACGCCACGGTCGAGGCGATCGACACCGGCCCGGTCATCACGATGTACGAGATCGCCGTCGCCAAGGGGACGAAGGTCTCGCAAGTCACCGGCCTGGCAAACGACCTGGCTCGAACGCTGGCGGCGGAGTCGATTCGCATCGTCGCGCCCATTCCAGGCAAGAACACCATCGGCATCGAGGTGCCGAACGCGGACAAGGAGAAGGTCCGCCTTAAAGACCTCATGCAGCAGGCACCGGCCAAGACGCAGAAGATGCACATTCCGATCTTCCTCGGAAAAGACAGCCAGGGCCTGCCGCTCATTGATGACCTGGCACGCATGCCGCACTGCCTCATCGCCGGCACTACCGGCAGCGGCAAGAGCGTTTGCATCAACACGATCATTATGTCGATCCTCTACACGCAGAGGCCCGACCGCGTAAAATTGATTCTCGTCGACCCGAAGGTTGTGGAAATGGCGCCGTTCAAGGACGTTCCACACTTGATGTGCCCCGTCATCACGGAACCCGCCAAAGCCGCCGGCGTTCTGGAGTGGGCATGCACGAAGATGGACGAGCGCTATGAACTGTTAGCAGAAGCCGGTGTTCGCAACATTGCAGGCTACAACAGTCTCGATCGCGACGAACTCATCGAGCGGATGGCCCCGGCGTCGCCCGAGGAAGAGGCCAAGATTCCGAAGCACATGCCGTACGTCGTCGTGATCATCGACGAGCTTGCCGACCTCATGATGACCGGCGGCAAGGAGGTCGAGGCTTCGATCGTCCGCATTGCCCAAAAGGCACGCGCCGTCGGGATCCACTTGATTCTCGCAACGCAGCGGCCACAGGCGAACGTGGTGACGGGTCTGATCAAGGCCAACATGCCGAGCAAGATCGCGTTCCGCGTCAGCAGCAAGATGGACAGCCGCATCGTGCTCGACCAGAACGGGGCCGACCTGCTGCTGGGCCAAGGCGACATGCTCTACCTGCCGCCGGGTGCTGCAAAGCCCATGCGGTCGCAGGGCACGTTCATCGACGACAACGAGATCCGTCTGAGCGTCCGCAAGGTGAAGGAACTGGCCGACGCTCAGTACGAGCCGGAGCTTGTGCAGATCAAGAACGGCATCAACCTTGATGCCGACGAGGAGCGTGACCCGCTCTACGACGATGCCGTTCGCGTGGTGCTGGAGACCCGCCGGGGAAGCGTCAGTTTGCTGCAGCGAAAGCTGACCATCGGCTACGCCCGTGCCAGCCGCATCATCGAAGCCATGGCCGCCGACGGGCTCGTCGGAGAGTACAAAGGTGCTCAGGCTCGTGAGGCGACGCTGACGCTAGAGGAATGGGAAGACCTCAAGGCCGAGCAAGCCGGAGCCGACGCCGAGGAGGCATACGAAGACGACGATGAAGTCGCCGAGTCCGAGTATGAAGAAGAGACGGATGAGGTCGAAGACGAGAACCCTCGAGAGGCGGCGTAGTCCGAGCGGTCAAGGCTTTTCATCAGAAGCACCCGAAGGCCGATACTGCCGTTGTTCATCCGTAGCAGCGGATTCCGAACAAGGCTGCCGGAGTGGTGTTGGACGGGTGCCGCAGAGTCAGTTGAAGCTTTTGTATGAGAAGGTCGTGCGCGACATGATGCGTTCGGTGTGACAGATGGTTCGACGGCTCGTCCACAATCACCGTCTCGTCTCCGTCCGGCGACACGGCGATCAACATGTATTGCCGGACGCAGAACGGCACCACCCGTTCCGGGTGGCCGTGGAGCACCGTCTCCATCGGGTGGTCGAAGTCGCCGTCGAAGTGCAGATCGATCCGGCGAAGGCGTTGCGGGGCCTTCCAGGACAACTCCACCGTCGGCGTATCGTCATCCAGGTCGGCGGCCCAGGCGTTGGTGATGTCGGTCGGGCGGAAGACGCCGTTGGTCAGGTTTCCAGCGGCGAAGGGTGTGGCCGGCGGGTCGAGCGTGATCGCCAGGTTTCGTCCGTCCGGCCTCCGTCGAGGTGACCAGAACTCGAAAGGCTCGAAGCCAAATCGCTTGCCTTCTTCTGCTGTGCAGTTCCCGTGATCCGGCTTGAAGAGCGAGAGCACACCGGTGATGCGGTGATCCGTCGTCTTCAGCGTGACGCCGGGCGTCATTTGCAGGCAGACGAAGCCGTAGCAGTCACGAGGGGCGTCCACGCCGAAGTCGAAGGTGAGTTGTCCGTCAACCACGGGAACCGTTGCCGTGGCGAGGGTGGTGTCAGGCGTGTGAGCTTCACGCTGCGAGCAAATTCGAAGCTCCGCAGTGACTTCGCCGTCACCGCTCGCAGGGATCAAGACTCTCGGGACCGGACCGCGAGTCAGCGGCACCATCTGGGCTATCGCCCTCGTCAGCGCGTACGACGTTTCGCCGGCAGGAAGGTGACGAAGCTCACAGACACTCGACACAGTGACTGCGGCCGAACGGGCCAGATCCTCAGGGTCCAGCTCAGCGGCCAGCGGCTTGCCGGGGATGTGCTGGGCGGTTCGGAGCAAATTGCGTTGAAGTTCTTGAAGCAACGAACCCGACGACACGTCGCGCGGCAAGACGTTGTTGTCCCGGCAGATCGCCGCGGCGTGGGCGACGGCCTGCGCCGCGTGGGCGCACGTCGCCATCACCCGCGTGCTGCCGAACGCCACGTGCGACGCGCTGATGAGCCGGCCTGCGAGGAAGAGATTGCTTCACGTTGCGGCTGTACAGTCAGCCGGTACGGAATCTGGTAAGAGCCCTTGCTGTGATACTGCTGCACCCGGGCTTGTCGCTGAAGACGCCGTCACCCGGATGCAAATCGACGGCCCATCCTCCGAAAGCGACGGCATCTTCGAAGTCCGTCCTCTCGACAAAGTCGTGCTGCGTCAGCATGTAGTCGCCTTCGAACCGTCGACTCTCGCGCTTGCCCGGAATGGTGCCGACCCAATCCAAGGTGTGCGTCGCGGCCTCAGGAAACTCGCCACTGTTCTTGACGTGGTCCCAAAGGCCATAGACGACGCTCCATAGTTCCCACTTGATGGCTTCGGTCTCGTGCACCGTGTCGAGTCGACCGCCGTACTCGATCCACCAGAGCCGGCATCCCTGCGACGTTGAGGTTGTACCGCTTCCAACGTTCGAGAGTCGCGACATCCTTTCGGGCATAGCTGGGGGCGACGTAGTCCACCGGGTGGCCCACGTCTTTGCTGTAGAAGTAGAGCGAGTGGCCCAGCAGTTCTCCGTAGGTCTCGTCCGGTGCGAAGTGTTCGCCGAACTCGTCCCTGCTCGGCCCCCATGCGGAACGCGGCACCGCTCATGAACCCCAGTACGCCGTCGCCGCTGGAATCGACGAAGAGGGGCGAGGTGCAGTCGTACAGCGTGCTCGTTCTGGCTGCAGAATCCGCGAACACTCGCGATCCTGTCCGGGTCATCCGGATGTCTTAGTCGCTTCGAAGACGCTCGTGTTGAGCAAGAGCGTCAATGTTCGGCTCGTCGTCGGACCTTTTCGAGCAGGATGGTGTCGACGATGAGCGGGTTGCCTTCCGGTTTCGCCAGAGGTTTTCGCAGACGATCTCGTCGACCACGCCGCCCTCGCGGGCGAAGCGGTTGTTGTTGTTCATGTGGCTCGTCGCACCCAGGATCCAGAGGCGGACCTCGCTGGAGCAGTTGCCGCCCAAGACCGGGCGATCTTGAACGAGCGTGACCTTGAGGCCCGCACGGGCGGCGGTGATGGCGCAGCACGTGCCGGCCAAGCCGCCGCCGACGATCGTCAGGTCGGCCTCGAGGTCGTTGGGTGCGGAGCGATCGCGAGGAGACGGTGGGTTCGACGAGCATGAACGGCGAGACTTGAAGAAGAACGCCCGTGGCCGACGGTGGCCGCGGGCGTTGACGTGAAGGTACGACCAACGGATGACAGACTCAGCGGCGACGACGCATCAGCAGGCCACCAAGCGCCGCCACGCCGGCGCCAGGCGGAGGTCGGCTCGGGAACGACCGTGACGCTAAAGTTGTCGAACGAACCGGCTAGTCCGGTCGCGGTGCCGGAACGGTTCGCGGTAACCGAAGAAGTCACCCGTCAAAGGTGTCGTGTCTACGGCCGGACGTCGTTGCCAGAATGCCGGTGCTGTCCGAGAACGGTCACGACGATGCTGAGCGTCGCAGCGCGACCGGCGTGAAGGTTGCATCCAGCGTGTAGTCGGTGCCCGACGACCGGAACGAACGGCGTTGCGACGTTGGTCGTGTTGCTGGTTCCACCCAGTTCGAGAATCCGGAGGCTTGCCCGCCGCGATGTCGATCAGGTAGTAGTTGCCGAGCCCGCTCGTGTTGGAGAAAGCACCGAAGCCCGCCGAGCCGTCGTTGATCGCCGATCGAGAAGTTGACATCACTCGACATCGTGATCGGCACGCCGTCTGCGTTCGTGAGCTCGACGGTCGAAATGGCGCGTTGTGCCACCCGAGCCAGGTTGAAGTCGTAGTCACCTCCGATGCCGACGGTCAAATTGGACGGATTGTCGAAGCCATCAGCGACGTCGTCGTTGAAGTCTTCGACGAATGGGATGGTTGCGGCGGAAGCACCGCCGGTGCCAAGGCGACGAGAGCGGCAGTGAGCAGTCAGGATGGGGAGGTTCAGTAGTTTCTCCTCGTATAGGGTAGCCGGCACTCCGACGTAGCTTCGAAGCGTGCACTATGCAGCATGTACATCTGCCGTGCGTGGCGGGGTGATCGCTCGCCAAACTGTTGCCGCAGCACGTCACGTTGCTCGAGTCGCGGCAGCAAGCGGTACAAGGGTCCAGCCATGGAGACGCCTCGAACCGGCGACGAATCGGAATCATCCTCTACGTCGGCCACGGCTACACCCGCGAGATCGTCGAGGGCGTGGCCGACGTCGCCCGACGGAAGTCGAACTGGCACCTGCACCACTTCGATCACTTCGTCCACGAGCCGATCGATTCGCCCCGGATCGCCGAGTGCGACGGGCTGCTCGTCAGCCGGCGGGTGCCCGACGAGCGGTAGCGGACCTCGTCGGTGCCGGTCGTGAACGTGGCGGGCAACCTGCGGACGCCGCCGCCGGACAGTGTGCTGGGCGACGACGCCGGCATCGGTCGGGCCGCGGCGGACGCATTTCTGGCGGCCGGGCATCGGCGGTTCGCGGCGATCTCAGCGGGGCCAGGCAGCAGTTCGAGGTCCGCCGCGTGCACGCGTTCCGCAGTCGTGTCGCCGGGCCGGGTCGGCAGTTTCTGGGTACGGCGTCCATACGGCGATTCGGCGGGCTCGCGACGTGGCTGGCCCGCGTGACGCCGCCCGTCGCGTTGTTCCTCGCCCAGGACAACCACTGGCCGTTGGTGCTGGACGCGTTGATCGAGCGGGCCACACGATCCCCGACGACGTCTCCGTCATCGGCGGCGGGGCGTACGGGCCGCTGTGCGACCTGTTCCACCCGACGCTCTCCAGCGTCGACGGCAACCTGTTCGAACGTGGACGAATCGCGGCCGAGCGTCTCGAACGCCGCATGAACGGCGAGCCGCCCGACTCGAGCCGATTCGCGTTCGGCCATCGGCGTCGAGGAGCGTGAGTCGAGCAACGCCTTGGCCGTCGACGATGCCGACGTCGTCGGCGGCCCTGCGGTTCATTCGCGATCACCTGATCTGAGACGGTGACCGCCGACGACGTCGCCGACGCGGTCAACCTGTCGCGTAGCACGTTCGAGCGTCGCTTCCGGGACGGCCTTGGGCGGACGATCACCGGAAGAGCTGATCCGCATCCGTCTCGATGCCGCCAGGCGCCTGTTGTAGACGACGACTTCGACACGCTCGAGGTCGCCCAGCGCACCGGCTTCACGACGCGAACGGCGCTCTCCAAAGCCGTCCGCCGACACCTCGGAACGCACGCCCACGGAATTGCGGCAGAAGCGATGAGCCGTAGTCTGCGGACGTGGACGATCGCATTCGCGTGACCGGACTTGGCGAGCCGTACGACGTCGTCGTCGCGACGGGATCGCTCGCCACGCTTGGCAAGACGGTCGAGCCGTTCGCCCGCGGCTCGAAGGTGATCGTCGTGACGAACGATGTCGTCGGCCCGCTCTACGGCGAAGCGGTGACGGCCTCACTCGCGACGGTGGGGCTACAGGCGATCACGATCACACTCCAGGACGGTGAGGCGAACAAGACGTCCGCGTCGCTCGCTCACGTCTATGACGAAGCCCTCGGGGCTGGCATCGAACGAGGCACGCCGATCGTCGGCCTCGGTGGCGGGGTGATCACCGACCTCGCCGGCTACGCCGCGGCCACGTTGCTACGCGGGCTGCCGTACATCCCGGTGCCGACCAGCCTGCTGGCCATGGTCGATGCCAGCGTCGGCGGAAAGACGGGCGTGAACCATGCCGTCGGCAAGAACCTCATCGGTGCCTTCTACCCGGCATCGGTGGTGGTGATCGACCCGCAGGTTCAGCAGACGCTCTCGCCACGAGACCTGCATGGTGGCCTGGCGGAGTGCGTGAAGCACGATGTCATTCGTGACGCACGACACCTTGCCGTCATGGAGGACGAAGCCACGGCGTACGCGGCGGGTGAGGTGGCAAAGCTTTCCTCGTTGGTCGCGCACAACGTTCGCATCAAGGCATCCGTCGTCGCGGCCGACCCGTATGAGCAGGGCGAGCGGGCGCACCTGAACCTCGGCCACACGTTCGGGCACGCCTTCGAGAAGGCGACGAACTACGCGATGTCCCACGGCGAGGCCGTCGCGGTAGGAGTGGCTTGTGCTTGCCGACTCTCGGCCCGTCTGTCGCTCATGACCGACGACGAGGCGGACCGCGTCGTGGCCGTACTCACCGCCTGTCGCCTGCCGACGGATGGCGTGCGGGCCGACGTTGATGCGGTGCTGCCGTTGATGCTGAGCGACAAGAAGGTGCGGGGCGGCAAGGTGCGATTCGTGCTTCCTGTCGGTCTTGGTTCAGCGACGGTGCGGGATGATGTCGATCCGACGCTCGTTCGAGAAGTCGTCGCCGATGCGTGCGGCGGAGTTTGAAAATGGGTTTGGCATTACCGCGGTGCAGTAACTCGGGTAAGCCTGGCGAATGCTCCGCCCCTTGCTCATGACGTTGGCCATCTCGACCGCTGCAGGTGTCGCTGTTGCTGCCGAACCGGCGACGAGGCCCGCAGAGGGTGACGTCATCCGCGTCTATGGTGACGTGGCGGCTCCGGAGGCTGTCGAGGCCAAGGCGAAGGACGGCTCCACCGAAACGCACTGGCACGCGGGCGACGCGAAGGTTCTGACGCCGCTGCCCGAAAGCTACCCGCCACCGACGCCGCCCGGTGCGATCGAACTGAAGACTTACCCGGTGGTTCGCCAGGCGATTGTCGACGGTGAGGGTTCTGGGCGTGGTGCGTTCTGGCCGCTGTTCATGCACATCACGCGGCGCGACATCGCAATGACGGCCCCGGTCGTCATGACTGGTCGATCCGTCGGTGACGATGAGAAGGACGACTCGATGGCGTTCCTCTACCGAAGCATCGACCTCGGCCCGGTTGGCGATGCGGAGAACGATGTGGTGGTCGAAGACACTGAGCCGGGCGTCTTCCTGTCGATCGGTCTCCAGGGTCGACGTGGCGACAACCCCGTAGAAGAGGCTCGGGCCGAGCTTCAGGCGTGGCTCGCCGGTCAGGAGGGCGACGTCGTCTGGCAGGCGACGGACGGCCCGGTCCGGCTCCTCGGGTACAACGGCCCGGACCGCCCGCAGAACCTGCAGTGGTGGGAAGTGCAGATCCCGGTCGAGCGGGTCGAGACCTCGGGCTGATTCGGTAGAAGTTCTGCCGGTGTCAGGACGGTCCCTACCGGCTACACCGGCATCGTGAGCCTGACGGTCATCCTCTGGTATCTCCTTGCGGGGGTGTTGCTCGTTTCAGTGGGTGCGGCGGGGCCGTTTCTCAAGCGGGTTTGGCTCTCGACGTCGATCATCTATTTCGGCATCGGGCTGTTGATCGGCCCGATGGCGTTGGGGTTGCTGCACCTGGACTTGACGGCAGACGCGAAGCTGCTCGAGCACGTGACGGAGGTCGCCGTCGTCGTGTCGCTGTTCGCAGGCGGGCTGAAGATGCGGATGCCGCTGCTGGACCGCAGATGGAGAGCACCGATCGTGTTGGCGACTGCGACGATGACGCTGACGGTGGTGCTGACGGGCGTGCTCTCCTGGTGGCTGCTGCCGTTGCCGCTCGGCATGGCCGTGTTGCTCGGGGCGGTGCTCGCACCGACCGATCCGGTTCTGGCCGGTGAAGTGCAGGTCGAACTCTCCCGACGACAAGGATCAACTTCGCCTGATGCTCACCGGCGAGGCCGGCCTCAATGACGGAACCGCGTTCCCGTTCGTCCTGCTGGCGGTGGGGCTGATCGGTATGAGCGTCGGCGAACCGCTGCACCCGCTCGGCACGTTCGGCTGGAAATGGGTGGCGATGGATGTCGTGTGGCGCATCCTGGGTGGCGTTGTCATCGGGTGGTACGGCGGGTGCTGGCTGGCCCGCGGGGCCATCTGGTGCCGGCAGCAGACCAAGGCGAGTGCCGGAGCCGACGAGATGCTCTCGCTCGGGCTCATCGCCCTGATCTACGGCGTGGCATTGCTGGCCCACACGTACGCCTTCCTCGCCGTCTTCGCCGCGGCCGTCGCCTTCAGGCGTCTGGAACTCGCAGATCACCCTGGCCAGTCGGAGTCCGAGGCATTCGAAGAAGCCAAGGAAGAGGCGGACGAAGGCGCGTCTCGAGCACGAGGCCGACGCACCGGAACACGCGTCGGCCATTTTGCTTCGTGATCAGGTAGAGGTCGCCGATGCGCTCGAACGGCTGGTTCAGGTGACGCTTGTCGTGCTGATCGGCGTGCTCGTCTTGCCGCGGTTGTCTTGGGACCTTCGTCCCTGGCTCGCCGGGGCGGCCATGATCTTCGTCGTCAGGCCCGTCGTGGTCTACCTGACGGCCAGGCGATGCGACATCAATCCGAGGCAGCGACTCATGACCGCATGGTTCGGCATCCGTGGCATCGGCACGCTCTACTACCTGACCCACGCCTTCGGCCTGGGCGCGACAGACGCTTACCCGGAGGCGTCGAGATTCCTTGCCGACATTTGTCTTGCGACGATCACGCTGAGCATCCTGCTCCACGGCACGAGTGTCACGCCTCTGATGGCCTGGTACAGCGGAGGCCGACGTCAGGAGTCGGCATAGACGCGCTCGCCCGTCGGCCAAGGCCTTCCGTTGCGGTAGGTTTCGAGCGACATCGGCTTCCCGCCGTCCGGCTTGACGTCGAGCACGCGGAGCAACCCCTCGCCGGTTCCGATGAGGCCGTCAGCGTTGATGAGCGAGGGATAGCTGCTGCCCGCCTCGGCCGAGGCACGAAGGAGCGTCAAATGCCGTCCGTCGATCTGCACCCGGCAGCCGGGCCAGGGGGACAATGCGTTGATCCGCCTGGCGATAAGCTCTGCCGGCTCGTTGAAGTCGAGCTGCGCGTCCTCGCGAGAGAGCTTGCCTGCGTGCGTGGCGAGTGACGGATCTTGCTCCAATTCGACGGCGACGCCCAGGTCAAGATCGTGGAGCGTTGCGCAGCACCAGCGACACACCAGCCTGGCTCAGGCGGTCGTGCAATTCGCCGGTGGTCTCGTTCGGCACCGGCGACACTTCCGCCTGACGAAGGACGGTGCCTGCGTCCATCTTCTCGGCCAGACGGATGACGCTGTTGCCGATCGCTTCGTCGCCGGCGAGCAGCGCGTGGTGGATCGGCGCCGCCCCGCGATGTCGCGGCAAAAGGCTCGCGTGCAGGTTCATCGCACCAAGTCGCGGCGCGTTGGCCTGTTCCTGGCTGATCTTCTGGCCGAACGCGATGACGACCAGCGCGTCGGCAGCGGGGAGTTGCTCGTCGTTGAACCGCTCGGTGCGGAGAATGTCGACGCCCTCCTCATCACAGAAGGCGGCGATGGGCGTTGGCGTGAGCTTCTTACCACGACCGGCCGGCCGATCGGGCTGCGTGTAGACCCGAACGATGTCATGATCCTGGCACAGCTTTGCCAGCGTCGGCAAGCCGAACGCGCCGCTGCCGGCGAAGAGGATGCGAAGGCGTTTCGACACGTGGTTCTACCTAGCGGTCGGCCGCGGCCTTCTCGAGGTCGCGCAGCTTGCGGCGGTCGGCCATCTTCACAGTCGCCGGCATCTTGTCGAGGATGAGGATGCCGTCGAGGTGGTCGACCTCGTGCTGCCAGACCCGGGCTACAAAGCCTTCTTCCGTCTCGTCGATGTCATCGCCGTCAGGCGTCTTGGCCTGCATCCGGAGCTTGATGCGCGCAAGACCGGCGTTCGGATATCGGGCAGCGACAGGCAGCCTTCTTCGTCCTCCTCCTCGCCGTCGGCGTCGGAGAGCACGGGGTTGACGTACGCCTTCTCGTCCCCCGGCTCGCCCGTCGGGTTCATGACGAAGAGGCGAAGATCGACCCCCGCCTGCGGCCCGGCCAGGCCGACGCCGCCGTGCTGCTTCATCAGCTCGATCATGCGGGCGACAATGCTCTGCAGCGTCGCGACCGTGGCGGAGTCGAAGGTCACGATCGGCTTCGTCCGCCGACGGAGAAGCGGATCTGGATAGACGACCAGCGACAGCTTCGACGGGTCCGCAGGTAGCGGTGGATTGGCAGCCTCCGACATCCGTCCAGACTATGCCCCGAACCGCGGTTCAGAGCGCGTCGATCTGACTGGCCAGGTTGCGGAAGGTCGTGGTCTTGTTGTCGAACGTGAGCTTTACCGTGCCCGTGGGGCCGTTGCGCTGCTTGGCGACGATGACTTCGGCGATGTTGTCCGGCACGAAGTCAGGGTTCGTCTGCCGGTAGTAGTCCTCGCGGTGGAGCAGCAGGACGACGTCGGCATCCTGCTCGATACTGCCCGATTCGCGAAGATCGCTCATACGCGGCCGGTGCCCGTCGCGGCCTTCGGACTGCCGGTTGAGCTGGCTCAGACAGATGACCGGCAGGTTCAGCTCTCTGGCGATTCCCTTGATGCCGCGACTGATTTCGGTGATCTGTTGTTGGCGACTCTCGACGCCCGCGGTGCCTTCCATGAGCTGCATGTAGTCGATCATGAGCATCCGAACGCCGCGCTGCATCGCGAGCCGGCGTGCCTTGGCACGAAGGTCCATGATCGTCAGGCCGGGGGTGTCGTCGACCCACACCGGGAACTGGTCGAGCTCCGTGACGACCAGCGCCAGCTTCTGATATTCCTCTGCCCGCAGCGTCCCCTTGCGGACGCGTTGGGCGTCGATCCCGGCCCGGCTGCACATGAGCCGCTGGGCGAGCTGCTGCTTGCTCATCTCGAGGCTGAAGACGCCCACCGGCACCTTCTGGGCGGCGATGTTCTCCACGATGTTCATCGCAATGGCCGTCTTGCCCATCGACGGGCGGGCGGCGACGATGACCATCTCGCCGTCCTGCAGGCCGTGGAGCATGTCGTCGAGGTCGACAAATTCGGTCATCAGACCGGCCCGCGACTTGTCCTCGATCATGCCGTACACGTCTTCGGCCACGCTGCCGAGGCTGACGACGTCGCCACTGACCTTCTGCTGCTGCAGATCGAAGACCCGCTTCTCCGCCCGATCCAGCACCTGCTCGGCAGACTCGTGAGGGGCGTAGGCGTCCTGAAGGGTCTTGTTGCTCGCGTCGATCAGCCGACGGAGCATCGACTTCTCTCGCACGACGCCCGCGTAGTGCAGGGCATGAGCGGCAGACGGCACGGCCGCGAGGATGTCCGCCAGGTACCGCGTACCGCCGACCTCATCGAGGAGTTGTCGCTTGTCGAGGTCTTCGCGAAGCAGAACCGAGTCGACCGGCTTGTTGTCCTGCCACAGCCGGACGAGCGACTCGAAGATGATCTGGTGGTCGGCAAGGTAGAACGCGTCGCGATCGATCTTCTGAATCACCTCGCCGATGATGTCGCGGTCCAGCGACATGCTCGCCAGCAGACACATCTCGGCATCGATCGAGTGCGGCGGCAGCTTGGTCGCCAGCGAGTCGCGACCGGCCTGTCGGCGCGGTGCGGCCGGCGCTTGTTCGCGATCGTCAGCTTCGAGGCTCGCGACCGAATCAGAGAATGGGTGATCTTCTTGCAAAGCAGGGTCGGGATGAGCTTCGTACCGGGCAGAAGACGGCTGCCCAAGTCGTGTCAGCGGACAGGGTACCCATCGACGAGAACGGCCCGGCGACCAAAGTCGCCGGGCCGTCAGCTTGTCCACGAAGTGGGGTCTTAGCGGCGACGCCGCAGGCGGGTGAGGCCCAGGAGAGCGATGCTCGCGATAGCGGCTGGCTCCGGGATCGGCGTGACGGACCAACGAGTTGAAGTACGCGTCGGCATTGCTGCCACCACCAGCGTTGGCGTTGAAGGCACGTACCTGCGACGCGTTCTGATCAAGGGCGGCCAGGAAGTCGCCAGCGACTGTCGTCGTGGCTCCCGTGAAGGCGTTGGTCGCGGTGAGGGAGAACGAGTCTGCGTCGGTCACGGTGACGTCGACGACAACGCCGTCATTCGTGTACCCGATGGCCGTGTTGTTCGTGCCGCTCGCATCGCGAAGCTGGAACGAGCTGCCGCCGCCGAGGAAGAAGTACTCGAGCAGGTTTTCACCTGCAGCGTTCTGTAGGCCGAAGCCGACACTCGCGCCGGTGGCAACGTTGCCGATGTCGAAGCTGATCGAGAAGGTGTCGCCGACGACAAGAGGGCCGGTGAACCCACGGGTTGCGTTGGCGACGTCGCCGGTGTTGGCGAAGAGGCCGAAGGACTCGCCGAGGTTGGTCATCGGGTCGACACCGGTGTCAATGTCCGGGCCACCCGGGTTATTGCCGGCACGGTTGTTGGCCGACGAGCCGATGAAGAAGCCGGCATTCGTGACGGCATCGCCGTCGTCCGTGACTGACAAAACCCAAGGCAGGAACCCGGTCCCGCCGTTGTCGCCGGACTGGAAACCGTCGTCATAAGCGGCGTTGGAAGCGTCGTCCATAGCCACTACGGCTGCAGAAGACAACGAGGTGGTCAAGCCGCCGACGAGGGCGACGGATGTGAGCGTGAGCTTGGTAAGCATGGTTCTCCTCCAAAAATCGAGCGTCCGGCCACGTACCGGACAGTCATGGAACGTTACATGAACGATGACGGTCTGTCAACTCGACCTCATATGGAACGACGAGAATAAAAAGAAGACCCGGCCGAAGATCGGCCGGGTCTGGAGTCTCGAAGGGTCGATGCAGCGGCTAGTCGGCGTCGACCGAGGCCAGCGCCTTCTCACGCTCGGCGGCTTCCTGGGCGGCGAACGCGGCTTCGCGCTCACGCTGCTCGCTGAGGTACTCCTCGATCGCTTCGCGGCTCTCTTCGTCGGCCTCGACGACGACGACGATCTCGCGGATCAGCTCGTCCGTGAAGCGAACGTCCGCCTCGAACCGACCAACGCCGTCGATCTTGCCGTGCAAGATTGATCTCGTCGGCAGTGATGGTCGCACTGTTGTGCGTGGCCAGATCCGCCTCATTGAGGGCATGGGCGATATCACTCGCACCGGCCGAGCCATAGAGGTTGCCGCGCTCGTTGGCACGGCGGACGAGCTTGACCTCGTGGTTCTCCAGCTTGGCCAGAAGGGCCTGCTGGTCTTGACGAAGCGACGCCTCGTACTTCTCGTAATCCTTACGCTTCGACTCGATCCGCTCGAGGTTCTTCGGCGTCGGCGAGATCGCCAGGCCGCGAGGGATGAGGTAGTTGCGGGCGTAGCCCGGCTTGACCTTGACGACGTCGCCCACCTTGCCGAGGTGGCGGATGGTTTCGTTGAGAAGGAGCTTGATGTCGTGGTCAGCGACGCGCTTCTTCTTGCGGGAGATGCGTGACATGAGATGTGGGGGGTCAGGAGTCCTTGCGGGAGGCTCGTGTCCCGACGCGACAAGCGCCGGTTAGGCCGGGTGCAAAATGATCTAGAACGGAATGTCGTCTTCGCCGAACTGTTCGCCGTCGTCGAACGGCTCGGCGGCGGGTTGCTTCTGTTGACGAGGCGGCGGGGCAGACCGCTGCGGGGCCGGGCGATCGTTGCCGTAGTCGTCGCCGGGCGGGCCGTCATCGCCACCGCGACTGCCTCCACGGCTGTAACCACCACCGCCTCCACCACCGCCCCCACCCGCATCGTCGCGGCCGCCGATGAACTGGAAGTTGTCGACCACGACCGACAGCTTGCTTCGCTTACCGCCGCCCTGGCGATCTTCCCAGGAATCGAACTTCAGTCGGCCCTCGATGAAGATCGGCTTGCCCTTCGTGCAGTATTGGTTGATCACCTCGCCCGTTCTGCCAAACGCGGTGCAATCGACGAAGCAGACCTCTTCACGGTCTTCGCCGCCTTGGGTGCGGTACTTGCGGTTGCTGGCGATGCCGAACTCACACACGGCGGTCTGACTCGGCAGATACTTCATCTGCGGGTCACGCGTGAGGTTGCCCATCAACAGGACTTTGTTGTAGCTGGCCATGGGTGCCGGGGCTTAGGGACAGTCGAAACCGACAGCTTACGCGTCGGGCTTCTCGCCGCCATCCGCGGCTTCGGCGTCGTCGTCGCCTTCGGCAGATTCGTCGGCCTCGGCGTCCGGGCGTGGGGCGCGAGCGGGCTCATCGTCCTCGGTCTTCTTCCGCGGGGCGGGCTTCTGTGGCTGCATCGCGTCGACCTCTTCGGCCGACAAGTGGCTCGCGTCGGTGATCAGACAGCGCAGGACCTGGGTGCCCAAGTTGACCTCGCGATTGATCTGATCGACCGCCGCCGGCGGGGCCTCGAAGAAGCTCAGGAAGTAGACGCCGCGGCTCTGCTTCTTGATCTCGTAGGCGAGTCGGCGATCGTCCCACTTCTTGAGGATGTGGATCTTGCCGCCGTGCTTCTCGATGTAGCCGCGAACGACGCCGAGTGCATCGTCGGTGCTGACCGAGGCGGAGGAACCGAAGAGAAACAGGCCTTCGTACTTGCGGAGAGTGTCGGACATTGGAGTGGTCGTTCTTCGTGGAAGCGGGTTCACGGTCCCGCTGCCGACGTCAAAGCGTCGGCGAAGTGAATCGGGCGGGCACTGTAGGCGGCAGGTGTGAAGCTGAGAAGCTCCGAGTCAGAAGCTGGGCCGGACGCAACCTTGTCGCCTCTAACCCGCGTTGAACTCGTTCATCGCGCGTGTCAGGCCGTGGTCGAGCCAGGTGACGCAGCACGCGGCCGCCCGGGGCAGGGCCTTGTCGATCTCGATCCGTTGGTCGGGCGAGAACTTGCCAAGCACGTAGTCCTTGCCGGCGACGGGTGGCGGCGAGGGGTCGATGCCGATGCGGAGCCGGGCGTAGGCGTCGGTGCCGAGTGCCCGGCGGATGTCCTTCAGGCCGTTGTGCCCGCCGTCGCTGCCGTCGCCGCGAAGCCGAAGCTTTCCGGCCGGCAGCGCCAGCTCATCGACGATCACCAGAACGTCCGCTGGCGTGGCTTTGTAAAAGCTCATCGCCTCCTTCACCGCCCGGCCGCTGAGGTTCATGAAGGTGATCGGCTTCATCAGCATCACCTTCTCCGAACCCCCGGCCGTGTCGACGGCACCTTCGAAGGTCAGCGCCTGGAACCGCTGGCGAGCCAGCCGATCGAACGCGCCGGCCGGCGTCCAGGCGAGCCGCTCGGCCAGGACGTCGATCGCCTCGAACCCGACGTTGTGCCGGGTTCCCGCGTATTCGCGGCCGGGGTTGCCGAGTCCGACGATGAGACGCATGGGGGAAAGAGAAGCTGAGAAGGTAGAAGTCGGAAGCTGAGCCAGACGCAGAAGGCAGAGCCGGATTCCCGGCTCGGCTTCCGGCTCCAAGCTCTGACGATCTACTCGGCCTTGGCCTCGCCGTCGTCGTCGCCGTCCTTCTTGTCGCCGATGATCTCGGGCTCGTCGGAGTCGGCGGTGGCGACTTCTTCGTCCTCAGGCTTGCGCTTCGGAGCGGCGACGGTGGCAATCGTGAAGTCCTGATCGTGGTGCGGCAGGGTGACGCCCTCGGGCAGCGTGATGTCACTGACGTGCAGCACGTCGCCGATGTCCATGTGGCCGACGTTGACGCTGATTTCGTCCGGCAGGTCGATGACCTTGCACGAGACCTCGATGCTGTCACGCATCTGCGTCAGGATGCCACCCGTCGCGACGCCCTTCGGATCGCCCGACAGAACGACGGCGACTTCGCTTGTGATCACCTCGTCGAGGTTCACGCGGAAGAGGTCGACGTGGAGCATCTCGATGCCGAGGTGGTCGTACTGGACGTCCTTGACCAGGACCTGCTGCGTGCCGCTGTCGAGCTTGAGTTGGAAGAGGTGGGTGCCGTGACGGATCGCGTCGATGGCCTCTTTGCCGGGAAGGGTGACGCTGACGGCGCGCTTCGCCGTGTCCGTAGACGACGGCCGGCAGCATGCCGTCGCGACGCAGGCGGCGGCTCTCACGGGTGCCGAGACGCTCACGCGTCTGGGCGGACAATTCAACGGGGGTGGTACTCATATCTGCTAACTAGTAAAGGAAACTCTCACAGAGCATCAGCGGGCCCGGTCTCCGGCGTGGAAGAGGGCACTGACGCTCTTGTTCTCGTGGATGCGCTGATCGCTTCGCCCAGAAGCGGGGCGACGGACAGGACGGTCAGCCGATCCCGCAAAGGGTCGGCCCGGCCGTTGAGCGGAATCGTGTCCGTCACGGCCAAGTTCGTGAAGTCGCAATCGGCCAAACGCTCGATCGCCGGCCCGGCCAGGACGGCATGCGTGGCGGCCATGAAGATCTCGCCCGCGCCGTGGCTCCGCAGGATCTTCATCGCACTGGCGACGGTGCCCGCGGTGGAGATCATGTCGTCGACCATGACGACCGTCTTGTCCTTGACGTCGCCGATGATGTGCACCGCCTCGGCCTCTTCGCCGCTGTAGCGACGCTTGTCGATGATCGACAGCGTGCCGCCATGCTTGTCGGCGTACATCTGGGCACGCTTGACGTTGCCGACGTCGGGCGAGACGAAGGCCCAGCCGTGGTCGCCCTTCATGCCGAGCGACTCGAACCACCCGCCGAACACCGGCCCGGCGGTCAGGTGGTCGACGGGGATGTCGAAAAAGCCCTGCACCTGGGCCGCGTGCATGTCGACGCTGACGACGCGATCGCAGCCGGAACGTTCGAGGAGATTGGCGACGAGCTTGGCCGTGATCGGCACGCGGCCCTCGTCCTTGCGGTCCTGCCGGGCGTAGCCGAAGTACGGAATGACGGCCGTGACGCGGCCGGCGCTGGCACGCTTGAGCGTGTCGATCCAGATGAAGAGTTCGAGCAGGTGGTCGTGCGCCGGGGCGGAGGTCGGCTGGATGATGTAGCAGTCCTTGCCGCGGACGTCGTCTTCGACTTTGACGATGATCTCGTCGTCCGGGAACCGCAGGACCTGTGCCCGGCCGGGCTCGACGCGGAGGTAATCGGCAACTTTCTTGGCAAGCGTCGGGGTTGGCACGTCCTGCGAAGAGGCGCAGGCCGCTGATCTGACCGAAGCCGTCGCCGAATCCGTCGCCGTTGGGTCGGGAGGTCGTCATGCCAGGGCTCCTTGCGCCGGCAGCACGCCCGCCGGGGCGGATGCGTTGTGAGAGAGCCGGCTGCCGTCCTTGAGGACGCCTCCCGCCGGCACGTGTGCGAACGGCCCGACGACGCAATCGCCGCCGATGTGGGCCCCTCTGCCGATGAACGTGAACGGCAGAATCTGCGTGTCCTGACCGATTTCGACGCCCGCTTCGATGTACGTCGTCCTGGTGTCGGCGATCCCGACGCCGTTGACCATGTGGAGGCTTTGGATGCGGTCCTGCATCACCGATGCCGCCGTGGCGAGTTGAACGCGTGTATTCGGCGCGACGATGTCGTCGGCACCGACGCACTTCACCGCCTGGACCACACCACCAGCCTCGCGGGCAAGGTGGAAAGCGTCGGTGAAGTAATACTCACCCTTGGCGTTGTCGTTGGAGAGCTTGCCGAGAGCATCGGCCATCGCTTGGGCCGACCCGCAGGTGACGCTGGGAAAGACTTCGCGAATCTCTCGTTGCTCGGGCGTGGCATCGAGTTGTTCGACGATTTCGAGGAAGTTGCCGGCGTCGTCGCGAACGACCCGGCCGTAGCCGAATGGATCCGGCAGCTCCGCGGTCGCCAGCGACAGTGCCGCGCCCGCCTCGCCGTGCGCCTTGAGCAGCGCCGACAACGACTCGCCGCGAATCAGCGGCAGATCCCCGGCCAACACAATGACGTCGCCCTCCGTCGGCACGGCTGGCATCGCGACCTGGACCGCGTGGCCGGTCCCTAGCTGTTCTTTCTGTTCGACGAACGTCACCCGCGGGTCGTCACCAAAGCGGTCGATGACTGCATCCTTGCCGTGACCGACGACGACGACGACCTTCTCCGTTCCGGCTTCAAAGGCGGCGTCGAGGAGGTAGCCGAGCATCGGCCGGCCGCAGACCTCATGGAGGGGCTTGGGCAGCGCCGACTTCATCCGCGTGCTCTTGCCCGCGGCCAGGATGACAGCTGATGTGCTCACAGATGAAGGTCTCGCTCGCCGTCATTACCCCGCAGGGATTCGAACCCCGACTAGCTGTACCAAAAACAGCTGTGCTACCGTTACACCACGGGGTAGTGGCGTGTTTTTCTGCGTACCGAGCGGCGAGAGGCGACCAGAGCGTCGCGGGTGATGAGACCGTCCCGTCTACCCACTTGCCTCGGCAAGCCTCTCGACGGCGGCCAGCACTTTAGCCGACACCGCCGGCCGATCAACAGCCGATCCGCCGGCCAATCGACCGGCTTACGGTCGGCCTCAGATGAAGATCGTCTTCCTCGGACTCTCAATCACCTCCTCCTGGGGCAACGGGCACGCTACCACCTACAGAGGGCTCGTCCGCGAGCTCGTGCGGCGCGGCCATGACGTCCTCTTCCTCGAACGCGACAAACCCTGGTACGCCGAAAACCGCGACCTGCCGAACCCGCCGTTCGGGACGACGACGCTGTACGACGACCTGGATGATCTGACCGAGCACGCCCAGGCCGTCCAAGACGCCGACGCCGTCATCGTCGGCAGCTACGTGCCGGACGGCGTCGCGGTGGCCCGCTGGGCGTTCGAGATCGCCGGCGGGCCGGTCTGCTTCTACGACATCGACACGCCCGTCACCCTCGGCAAGCTTCGGCGAAGCGACTTCGAGTACCTCGACCGGGCCGACATCCCAAAGTTCGCCGCCTACTTCAGCTTCACCGGCGGGCCGACGCTGGATGTGCTGGAGCGGGAGTTCGGCAGCCCCAAAGCCTTGCCGCTGTACTGCAGCGTCGATCGCGAGGCCTACTTCCCCGAGATGGTCGAGACGCTCTACGACCTCTCATACCTCGGCACCTACAGCGACGACCGGCAGCCGACGCTGGATCGTCTGCTCGTCGAACCGGCCGCCACGTGGCGCGACGGCCGGTTTTGTGTCGCCGGGCCTCTGTATCCGGAGTCGATTCGTTTGGCCGACGAACGTTCGCCGGATCGATCACCTCCCGCCTGCGAAGCATCGCGGTTTCTACAACGCGAGCCGGTGGACGCTCAACGTGACGCGGCAGGACATGATCACCGCCGGCTGGTCGCCGAGCGTTCGGCTGTTCGAGGCCGCGGCGTGCGGGACGCCGGTGGTCGGCGACGCGTGGCAGGGTTTGGGCGACTTCTTCGAGATCGGCTGCGAGATCATGACGGCCGATTCGGGCGAGGCGGCGCTGCGGATCGTCCGAGACCTGCCAGGTGATGAAGCCGAGGCGATTGGTGAAGCGGCGAGGCAGAAAGTGTTGTCGCTCCACACCGCCGCCAAGCGGGCGGAGGAGCTGGAGCAGCATCTCGATGCGCTCTAGCGGAAGGCACTCATTTGACGGCCGGGCGGTTTCCCGTCTAATAGTCGCGCCACCACCGCTCCCCGAGAACCATCGCGGCCACAGCCGCTTACCCAAAAAAGCCCCGAGACCCATGTCGAACGCACGCAAGGAGGCGATCCAACGATCGCCACGGCCACCCGCAACCTGGCCCAGTACGACTTCAAGTCAGCAACCCGACCAAGGAGTTGTTCGGCACGAACGTCTTCAACGTCGACGAGCAGCGCGCCCGCCTGCCCAAGCCGGCCTTCAAGGCGCTGCGCAAGACCGTCGAAGAGGGCATGAGCCTCGCCCCCGAGTTCGCCGACATCGATCGCCAGCGCCATGAAGGACTGGGCGATGGAGAAGGGTGCGACGCACTTCACGCACCTGTTCCAGCCGATGACCGGCCTGACGGCAGAGAAGCACGACAGCTTCCTCTCGCCGCTCAACGACGGCAAGGCCATCAGCTCGTTCAGCGGCAAGGAACTCGTCAAGGGCGAGCCCGACGCCAGCTCGTTCCCGTCGGGCGGCCTGCGGGCGACCTTCGAAGCCCGCGGCTACACCGCCTGGGACCCGACGAGCCCCGCGTTCGTCATGGAGAACCCGAACGGGGCCACCCTCGTCATCCCGACGGCCTTCCTGAGCTACACGGGCGAGGCACTCGACAAGAAGACGCCGCTGCTTGCGCTCGATGAGCGTGCATCGACATGCAGGCCAAGCGCATCCTGAAGCTCTTCGGCAAGACGCCGACGCGGGTCTTCACGACCGTCGGTGCCGAGCAGGAGTACTTCCTGATCGACAAGTCGCTCTTCTACGCCCGGCCCGACCTGGTCACGTGCGACCGCACGCTCTTCGGTGCCAAGCCGCCCAAGGGGCACGAGCAGGACGACCACTACTTCGGCTGCCATTCCCGATCGCGTGCTGGCCTTCATGGCCGACAGCGAGGCCGAGATGTTCAAGCTCGGCGTGCCCGGTCAAGACGCGGCACAACGAGGTCGCCCCGGGTCAGTACGAAATCGCCCCGCTCTTCGAGACGACCAACATCGCCGTCGACCACCAGATGGTCGTGATGAGCGTCATCAAGAAGGTCGCCAGAAGTACGGCATGGTCGCGATCCTGCACGAAAAGCCCTTCGCCCGCGTCAACGGCAGCGGCAAGCACAACAACTGGTCGATGTCGACCACCGACGGCGAGAACCTGCTCGACCCGAGCGACAACCCGCACGACAACGCGCAGTTCCTCGTCTTCTGCACGGCGCGTCATCAGCGCGATCTACCACTACGGCGACGTGCTCCGCATGGCCATCGCCACCGCGGCCAACGATCACCGCCTCGGTGCCAACGAAGCCCCGCCGGCCATCCTGAGCGTCTTCCTGGGCGAGCAGCTCGAGGACGTGTTCAGCCAGATCGGCGAGAACGGCAGCGCCCCGTCGAGCAAGCAGGGCGGCGTCTTCGCGACCGGCGTCGACATTCTGCCGGACATTCCGAAGGAAGCGGGCGACCGCAACCGCACCAGCCCGTTCGCCTTCACCGGCAACAAGTTCGAGCTCCGCGCCGTCGGCGGTAGCCACAACATCGCCGGGCCCAACACCGTGCTCAACGCGCATGGTCGCCGAGCGGATGGACTACATCGCCACGAAGCTCGAGAAGGCCGTCGAAGGCGGCGAGGACCTGCACAAGGCGATCCAGTCGTTGCTGCGCGAGATGATCAAGGAAGCCAAGCCGGTCATCTTCAACGGCGACAACTACGCGACGAGTGGCACCAAGAGGCCGAGCGTCGTGGCCTGCCGAACCTGCGCAACACGCCCGACGCCCTCGACGTCCTGTTGACCGACAAGTGCAAGTCCCTGCTCAGCAAGTACGGCATCTACACGGCGGTCGAGATCGAAGCACGCTTCAACGTCCTGGCCGAGCAGTACATCAACACGATCGCCATCGAAGGCGGCACGGCCGGGCACATCGCCAAGACGATGATCCTGCCCGCGGCACTGCGCTACGCCGAGGAGGTCGGCGAGGCCGTCGAGATGCTCGGTGCCGAGGCGACGGCGGAGCTCGTCGAGCACGCTCAAGGAGCGGGTCGGCAGACTTCATCAAGCTGACCAAGAAGCTCGACGCCGCACTCGACCACGAGCACGGCGAAGACCTGTCGACCGCGACGAAGTTCATGCGTGACGAAGTGCTCGGCACGATGAACGAGCTGCGCGAGGTCGGCCGACGCGTTGGAAGACATCGTCGCCGACGACCTCTGGCCGCTGCCGACGTATCGCGAAATGCTCTTCATCCGATAACGTTCGCGAAATCTTCACGAATCTCCCCACGGGCCCTGCCAGACGACGGCAGGGCCCGTTTCTCGATCCAGGCTGCGGGAGGTACGTCCCCTGATTGTGTCAACTTGGGGAAGTTGCGTTGACTGTGCAACGCGTGGCGTTAGACTACTCGCAATCTCTCCCCTCGCCCCGTGGCCACCTTTCTGGTGACTGCGGGGCTTTTTCTTTGTCGGTGCCGTGCGGCAGTCAGAAGCCCTGCGGACCGGGTGCGGAACGGCGGCCGACGGGCATCAACTTGCGAATCTCCGGCGGCACCAGTCCGTCGGGCCAAAGCACCGCGACCACGTCGTTGTTGAAGGCGACGCAGATTCTGCCCGCCGGATCGGTCCAGACAAGGCGGACCGGCCTGACTGGAAGCAACGCCTCATGACGCGTCGTGTCGGCACTGTCGGCGGTCACTTCGATCTCCAGCACGTCTCCGGTGCCGGGAAAGGCGTAGAGCCGACCGTTCTTGCCGACATGGAGCGGCAATGGTCCGGTGATCCGCGGGGCGTCGTTGACGACGGCGACCGTTCGGCCGTCGGCCGTTAGCTGGCGGTCGTGCAACTCGTAGTTGATGCCGTCGATCGTGGCGTCGCCGGGCAAGGCTTCGGACTTGCGGACGATGAGGCTGTCGTCGGGCAGCGTCTGCCACCCTGTTTCGCCGAGCTGCCAGGCACCGCCCAGCTGGAGAGCGGGCCAGTCGTCGGGCCACGGCCTGCCATGCCGGGCACCTGCAGCGGTCCGGCGGTGCCGGTTTCGAGCACCCAGACCGGCAGCGACGTCGCGGCGGCGGGAAGTCGTGGGTCGACCAGTAATCGGGCGGACTTGTCGTCGCTGCCGAAGAGCCAACGCCCACGGCCGTCGCGTGCCAGTGGTTTGGTCCACGTCGCCGCTTGCTCATCACGCAGAAGCGGCCGAAAGTGGTTGATGCCCCAGATACCTGGCCCCTTGTCGCCGATGGCGATGAAGTCGCCACCGATGCCGACGATCTGGTCGCCCGCTTCGAGCCGACCGACGAGATCACGGTCGAGCAGCGTGATGCGGGTGCCGGGGCGGAGCAAGACGTAGGCCGGCTCGATGACGACGCCGATGCCGGCGACTTCCTCGTACTCGATGCCCCCGCCGAAGCGGACGATGACGCCGAAGCCCGGCAGCCGGGAGACGACCTCGGTCGGGCCCTCCAGCGGCAGAAGGCCGCCGAGGGTCGGGAAGTCGGCGTAGGCGAGCAGGGTGTCGATGCCTCTGGCGGCGAACGGCTCGACCTGGTCGCGCAGGTCCTCCAGGTAAGGCCGAGCCGCGGGGCCGAGCTGATCCAGCGCGGCCAAGGCCGTGCTTCGACGATCCGGATCGAAGGCGGCCAAGTCGTCGACGAGCAGTGCGACGTCATCCATCGAGACCGGCCGCGGGGCGAGCGGCAGAGCTCTTGACGATGCCGTCAGGCGTGATTTGGGCGACCGACCCGTCGACATAAGTGACGAAGTGCAACGCTTCACTCGTCCAGCCGGCTTCTTCGGGCAACGCCGACCAGGTCTCGCCGTCGAAGGTCTCCACCTGGCCGGCCTGAGCGGACCATGCCAGAAGTCGCTCGCCTGCCGGGAGGATGAGCCAATCGTCAGCCGTCGCGATGGTGTTGCTGATGTGGACGCGACCGTCGCCGTCGGGCCGAGCTTCGGGCGCGGAGTCGCCGTAGCGACGCCAGTACTGCTGGGCGTCTTCAGGCACGTCGAGAAGCCGAACGACAGAAATGCCGGAATCGGTCGGGACGACGATCGCGTCGCTCCAGAGGAAGGCCCGGTCCCAAGCGGCGGTTTTGATGTCGAAGGGAGCGCTGCCAGTTGCGTGGTGCCATCCCGCTTGGCTGCCGTCGATGGTGACGGCTTCGACGTACGTCTCGCTCCCCCGGCGGGTGGTTCGGGCATAGGTCACGTGCTCTTGGACGACGAGGTCGGACTCACGCCACGCGTCCGGGTCGCTGACGATGTCGTCAACGGACGTGCCGCCGGGGTCGGTGATCCAGAGCACGCCTCGGCTGTCGACAATGACCGGCTGGTGCAGCTCGACGGCCGCTGCTTCGGAAAGGGGCAGGGGTACGTCCAGCGGCCGGGTGGTCGGCAGGCCGTTGGCCGACTGCTCGAAGACATCCAGGTACGTCAGCGACTCGGCTGACGTCTGGGCCGTCGGCTGCGTGGCGGGCGGGGTCGCTGGAGCTTCGGGAGCCTCAGGCGTCGGTTTGGGTTCGTCGTCACGGCAGCCCGCAACGCACAACGCCGCCACAAGTGCGGCGGCCCGGGCCCAGGATGCAATGGCGAGCCGGCACATGATCCCGAGCGTAACGAGTGGACCCGCGGGCCCGCCAGCGACTCATCGCCCCCTGCCGCGACCGCGGCCGAAGGGCAACTCGATGCCCCGCTCCTTGGCTCGCTTGTTCAAGGCGGCGGCAAATTCGGTGAACTTGGCGGTGTTGGCACTGTTGCCGTTGGCCGATCCGCCACCCCATCCGCCGCGTCCACCACCACCACCCGGGCGACCTTCGCCACCACCGGGTCGGCCTTCACGGTCGCCTTGAGGGCCACCTTCACCGCGCGGGCCACGCTCGCCACGCGGTGGTTCCCCGTTGGCGGCACGCTCGGCGTCGCGGCGGGCGCGTTCCTTCTCACGCTCGGCCGTCATCTTCTGGATGTCGTCGATGACGTCGTCGAGGTACTTGTCGCGCTCGTCGAGAGGTGCCTTGAAGTAGCCGTTGACGCGAGCTTCCATCTCCTTGAAGCGGTTGGCCCGGCGTGCGAGCCGCTCGGCCTCGGGATCGAGAGTGGCCTTCTCTTCGTCCGTGAGGTTGGCGAGGCGTTCGAGCCGCTCGCGACGCTCGGCGTCTTCCATGTCGCGGCCACGCTCGCGAAGTTCCTTGGCGACCTCGTTCGGATCGGCGTTGGCGACGCTGGCGGGCCGGGCGTACATCGCATACGCGACGCCGCCCAGGCCTAGGACGAGCAGGCCGGCGAGCAAGAGTTGCTTCTTGCCCGACTTCTGGGCGGACGGGTTCTCACGATCAAAAGCGTTCTGATTCATCGGGGGTGGTTTGGAAGGTCGGATGACGGGCCGCTACTTCTTGTCGGCGGTCTTGTCGGCATCGGATTGGTTACCGGTTCGGTTCTCTTCGGTCTCGCGCCAAGGGCCGACGGCGTTGTCGTGGTAGAGAAAGAGTCGGCCACCTTCGCCCGCGGTGGGGTGGAAGCCGGCGTGGTCGCGGAAGATCCAGAGCCGGTTGGGCCGACCGCGATCCTCGGCCCGGAGGCGGGCGTCGTTGAGGACGTCGATCCACTTGTCCCCCTCGCGGAAGGCGTTGATCCGGGCGTTGTAGTCGTAGCTGGTATCGAAGGCCTCTGCGTACGTCGTCAGGCCGTTGGCGCTGAAGTAGGTCTTCACGTCCTCGTCGCGGATGTCGTCCTGGTTGACGAGGCTGTCGTTCGGGCAGACCCAGACGCCCGAATCTTCGGGCAACTCGCGCGACATCGTCTCGACCAGCGGCGGAAACTCGTTGTATGGCCCGCTGGTGTAGGCAACAGGCTGCTTGTTGTAGACCGGGTTGCTGAAGGGCAGCGGATTGACCCGCGGCACCCGGCCGTCGGCACTGTCGATGTACATCTGGAAGCCGTTGCCCAGCTCCCGCAAGTTGGACAGGCAGACGGCTTTCTTGCCCGACTCCCTCGCCCGGCCGAGGGTCGGCAGGAGGATCCCGATCAGCAAAGCGATGATGCCAATGACGACCAGTAGCTCGACGAGCGTGAAGGCGGGGCGGGTTCGCACAAGAGGTACAACGCCAGGGCTAGCAGTGTTATTCCCCACGATGTGTCATTGGTCTTGAAGGGTCACGTTGGCGGTTCCGCGTGTAGTGTGACGCCATGTCGCTTGCCGAAGCTTCCAGCCTGACCGCCAGCCACGATGTCCTTGCCGAGGTCGATCCTGACATCGCCCGGCTGGTCGAGCAGGAGGCCGATCGTCAGGCGACCACACTGGAGATGATCGCCAGTGAGAACCACGTTTCGTCCGCCGTCCGGGCGGCGGCGGGGAGTGTGCTGACGAACAAGTACGCCGAGGGTTATCCCGCCGCGCGGTACTACAACGGCTGCGGCATTTACGACGAGGTGGAGAACCTCGCCATCGACCGCGCCTGCCGGCTCTTTGGGTGCGACCATGCGAACGTTCAGCCGCACTCGGGGGCCAACGCGAACCTGGGCGTCATGCTCGGGCTCTTCACGCCCGGCGACACGTTCTTGAGCATCAACCTCGCCAGCGGCGGGCACCTGTCGCACGGGATGAAGCTCAACATCTCGGCCAAGATGTTCAACCCGGTCCACTACGAGCTCGATGCCGACGAACGCATCGACTTCGACGACGTGCTCGCCAAGGCCAAGGAGCACAAGCCGCGTTTCATCATGTGCGGCTACTCGGCCTACGCGAGGACGATCGACTTCGCCAAGTTCAAAGCGATCGCCGACGAAGTCGGTGCCGTGCTGTGGGCGGACATCGCGCACATCGCGGGACTTGTCGCGGGCAGGGCGCATCCGTCGCCGTTCCCACACTGTGATGTGGTGACGACAACGACGCACAAGACGCTGCGTGGGCCGCGAGGCGGATTGATCTTGTGCAACGACGACGAGATTTTGAAGAAGGTCAACCGCGGCATCTTCCCCGGCAGCCAGGGTGGGCCGCTGATGCACATCGTCGCCGCCAAGGCGGTCGCGTTCGGCGAAGCGCTTCGCCCGGAGTTCAAGGACTACGCGGCACAAGTCGTCAAGAACGCCCAGGCCCTGGCCGAGGCGATGCAGCAGAAGGGGTTCCGTCTCGTCGGCGGCGGGACGGACACGCACCTGTTGCTCGTCGATCTGCGGGACAAGGACGCGGAACTGACCGGTCGCGACGCCGCGGATGCGTTGGAGGCGGCGGGCATCATTGCAAACATGAACGGAGTTCCGAACGACCCGCGTCCGCCACGCCTGACGAGCGGCGTTCGCCTCGGCACCGCCGCACTGACCACGCGCGGCCTGATGGAGGATGACCTTCGCGACGTCGCTGACTTCATTGACCGTGCCTTTGCCGCCCGAGAGGACGACGCGGCGTTGGCAGGCATCCGCATGGAAGTGGCCGCGTTTGCCGACCGGTTCCCGATGCCGCACTGAGCGGGTCGGTCGTCACTTTCTCAGGAAGACGCGGAGGTACCGGGTGCCGTCATGGCCTAGTTCGTCGTGCGGCAACGCCGTGAGGTCTGCGATCGGCAGGTTGACCGACGAGTGGTCTTCATCCCACACATACACGAGCGGCAGCGTCGGCGGCTTCTGCCAGTCGTTGGGTGCCCAGAAGTACGGGTGCCGGGGGACATCGGTCGCGAAGTCGGTCCAAGGGTTGTCGCCGATGACGTGGGCCGTGGGATGACTGCTGCGGAAGGCATTGGTCGTGTCGATGACCTCTCGTTGATGCGGCTCGAGCCGATGCGGCCGGGCGTAGTAGAGCCAGTTGGGGAGCACCAAAACCGCAAGCCCGGCCACGAGGAGCCGACGGTCCGTCGGCCGGACGAGGGCCGCCAGCAGGACAACGCCCGCGCCGACGACGGGCACCGGGACGCTGAACCAGAGCCTCCAGAAGCCGATGCCGGCCAGGGCGGTGATCGCCAGTGCGGCACCCAGGAAGCGTCGCCGGAGGACGGCATCGGCTTGAGCGAACCACGCGACCGCCACCGGCACACAGACGGCCGCCCAGGGTGCGGCGGGGATCAGGAATCGTGAGTATCCCCCACTTTCGTGCGTGTTGACGACGTAGAGCGCGGTCTGGACGGCCACCATCGCGAGCAAGCCGCCGGCGGCTCAGGATGGTCGCGGCGACGGTCGGCGTGTACTGCAGCCGGGTCGACGCGAGCCGGCGGATCATGAGCCCGGCCCCGAGCAGTGCGAGTACCGCCCAGGCGACGCCGAAGGCCTGGGTCGACATCGCGATGTAGTGCAGGGGCCCGCCCGAGCCGAGGTGGCCGGGATCGCCCTTCATGGCGAAACGGAGGAGCGGCAGCTCCGAGAGCGGGTAGCCGAGGGCAGGCTTGACGAGGTTCCAGGCAAGTTCTCCGACGAACAGCAACGGGATGCCGGTCCACGCCCGTCGCCAGGCCAGCAGCAACGCGACGGCCGGGAGGAGGAGAACGCCCTCGTGTCTGGTCAGCGGCACGAGCGAGATCACCAGCGCCGCCAGCCGCGGGCGGTCGGTGGCGATGAGCCACGTGCCGGCGATGGCGTAGAAGGCGGCGGTGGTTTCGGTGAGCGTCGTGTAGCCCAAGGTGAAGTAGATCGGCATCGTCACAAGGCCCAAAGGGGCCAGCCACGCGAATTGATGTGGGGCGATCTGTCGGGCGACTCGCCACGTCAGCCAGGTCGATGCGGCGACCACCAGAACCGTCAGCACGCGACACGCGGCAAAGCCCTGTGCCGGGGTGCCGATCCAAGCGACCATGGCGTACGGGACGGTGAAGCCTGGCCTGCCCCAGTCGTCGACCAGGTACATCGGGAAGGTCCACGACCAGCGGGCCATGTGGAAGTGGGTCAGGTCGTCGTCCTGCACGACGCCGTCGCTCAGGAGGGCCAGGCCCAGCATCATCAGCAGCGGCAGGGCGACGGCCAGTCGCTTGAGAAGCTTGGTGGAGGCAGGTGGCGTCAAGGCGATGCACCATGCCGGCTCAGGCGGCCGCGTCAAACGTCGGGTGGCGTCATACCTTTATCGCGTGGCGACCCTCGTCTTATGTCAGGGCTTCTTCGGTCGCTTCTTCGAGTGGGCCGCGGACGGCATCGGACCGGTGCGGGTCCCTTCGGTGCGGTATTTCGGGGGAATCAAGGAGATCCTGGAGGGAGAGGGTCACCGCGTCCTAACGCCGCAATCCCACCCGTCGGCGGGCATTGCACGAAGGGCGGGAGAAATCCGGCAGTACCTGCGACAGCACCTGCGGACGGACGGCGCATCGTGTTGATCGGCCACAGCATGGGCGGCCTGGACTGTCGGCACCTCGTGACGCACCTGGGTGCCGATGCCTTCACGGATGCCGTCTTGACCATCGCCACGCCTCATCATGGCACGGCAGTCGCGGACTTCTGCCGCCGGCATCTCGAGGGCAAAATCGGCTTCTACGGGCTCCTACGACGCACCGGGGCTGACATCGGCGGGGCACACGACCTGACGCGGGACGCGGCGGAAACGTTCAACCGGCAGACGCCTGATCATCCCGGTGTTCGCTACTTCAGCATCAACTCCAAAGCTCCCGTGGCAGCCATGAAACCCTTCCTGCGTCCAGGAGGAGGGGTTCTGGCACGCGAAGAGGGTCCCAACGACGGGTTGGTCTCGGCCAAGTCCGCGGTCTGGGGCGACCTCATTGCGACCTGGCCGATCGATCACTTCTCGACGCTGGACAAGCGATGGCGATCCGCGACCACCTCGGCCGCACCGCTGTGGCGGGACGCGGTGCGAGACGTGCTGGCACGACTCAGGGATTGAACGCCAGCATCGGGTCTTCAACAACCGGTGACACCGGTCGGCCACAGCGGAGGCGGGCGTGCTTCCAGGCCCAGCGGGTGGCGGCGTCGTCTTCACGGGGGCCGTCAAGTCGTTGGCTGATAAAGGCTGATTCGATATCCACCCGGTTCTGCCGGAGCCGGCCCAGCTGGAGCAGGACGAACGCGGACGTCAATCCGCCGTCCGCCCAGCCGCGAGGCGTTTGATTCCGCCCCAGCCACGCGAGACCGGCGTCTGCGGCATCTGGCTTAAGTCCTTGCAACGCACGGACTCCTAGTCGCTGTCTTGGCTGCGACGGCGTCGGGGTCGTCACCCGGCTCCTGGATGCTGCCGTCGCGGTGCTGCGACCAAATAAGCGTTTCTAACGCTTCCTTGGCCAACGGGTTACCTCCCTGATCCAGCTCGCGAAGTCGGATGAGCCCCAAGGCTGCGGCGGTGACTTTGCCGGGAAGGCGTACGTCGAGATCCAGTCTCGCCTCGGCCCGGCCGGTCACGAGGTCGCGGATCAGGGCGCGGTACAGGCCGGTCTGCCAGAGACGGCGATGTTTGGCGGTGGTGAGCATGAGCGTCTGCCCCACCGCGGCGGGTAGGGCGATGTACGGACAATAGCGTACATCATCCGAACGAACAAGCACCGAAAACAGCATCAACGGCGAGGGCCAAACCTGTCGAGCGGACACCGAAGGAGACCGGGGCCGATCCGCCCAGAGCACGGCCTGATCCGGATTCGCCGGAGCTCAAGAGGCTGATGCCGACAGCAACCGACTTCGATAGGCCGCGACCAAATCCGCCGCTGCGGCGAGCGACGCCGCGACCACCGGGTCCGTCGACTCCGGCGGGAGCAGCGTGACGTCCGAGATACCGTGCTCCGCCGCCGCCTGCAGGACATGAAGCGTGCCGATTGTGTTGGTGCGGTACGTCCATTCGGGCCGCGACGCATCCGCCACCAGGGCCGCGTGCACCACGCGGTCGGCACCCTTCATCGCGTCGCGCAGCCGATGTTCGTCGAGCACGTCCCCTACCTCGAGAGGCGAAGACCGTCGAAGAGACCGACCGATTGATCCTTCTGATGAAAGGTTGTCATAAAGTAAGTAATCAGCACCGTCGGCCGTCGCATCATCGACTATCGAACGGGCGCGATTGCCGCAACCGCCTGTCACTAGAAGGAATTGGTCTACAGGAGCTGATTTGGTCTCAAGCTGATCGACCAGAGTCGCCACTGCGTGTGGTGCGTGCTTCTGCAAAAGATGCCCAAGAAGCTTCGGCCGACCGTCCGGCGTGGAGAGGCCGAAGTGATACTCGCGCTCGTCGCTGTGAAAGCCGTCCACCGTGGGCAGTCGCGGATCGAGATCGTCCAGCGCATACCAATATATTCGATCTGCCGGTGCTTTCATCGCATCGACGAACGTTGCCGCCTGCGCCAGGGGGTCGTGTCGCCACGTGCTGTAGCCGCACTCGGTGATCCAAATCGGCAACTTCGTCATCCCGCACCAATCGAGTCGTTCGCGCAGCCGCTCGACACGCTTAGGCCAGCCTTCCCAATAGAACTCAAAACTGAACGGAAAGCCGTGAACGCCGACAGCGTCGACATGATCTAGCACGCCTCTGCCGTGCAGCATGGAGAGGAAGTTCGGGTCTGCATTGGCCAGGCCGCCGAGCAATACCTTCTTCTCCAAATTCCGGGCCCATTTCCCGGCATTGGCGATCATTTCGGAAAAGATCGAATAGTCGTCGTCAAAGGCGGCGTTCCATTCCCGGTGGTTGTCGGGCTCGTTCCATAGTTCGACCCACTCGAAATGCTCGCCGAACAGCTCGATGCAGTAGCAGACGAAGTCGCTGTAATCCTCCAGCCGCCGCGGCGGGGCGTTGGTCGCCTGAAAGTCGTTCAAGCTGGGCGGCGTGTAGCTGAAGCAAGGCAACACGTCCACCCGGCTGCCGAGCGTCGGCAGCAACCACTCATACCAACTTCGGCCCTGTGGGCTCATCCAGTCGGCCCAGCTGACGCCGGTGCGGAGGTGGTTGATCTTCAGCCTGTGCAGTGCATCCAGCGCCCGCTCCACGCGTGATTCTTCACCCGGCCGAAACCACTCGAGTATACCGAGAACCGGTTTATCTGTTGCCACTTCGGAATCGGTCATCGATCATTCTTTGCAATACGCTGCAACTTTGGTTGCCCTGCCTGCAACTGTAGGACGTCCGGTCACGACATTGTGGAGCGGGACGCGAAAAGCCGATCTTGTTCTATAGCAGCGAAATCAGGAACCGTCTGGCTGGTTCCTGGTCACGATGACGGCGTGGGGCGGGCCTGCGTGGCGTGGCGTCACACGGCCAGGCCATGCTTGGCGAGTTCTTCATTGGCCCGGCGACTTCTGTCGACGGCGGCGGTGGTTTCGGCGTCGTCGCGTTGCTCGTCCAGCCACGCTGCCAGTTCGGCGATGCCGTCGGCCCACTCGACCTTCGGCGTGAAGCCCAGCAGCCGGTGGGCTTTGGACATATCGGCGAAACAGTGGCGTATGTCGCCGACGCGGTACTTGCCTGCGACTTCCGGCTCGAAGGTCGGGACGGCCGACGGTGGCGGCAAGGCTGCGGGCGACGTCCAGCACCGTCCGCTCCTGTCCAGAGCCGACGTTGATGACTTCGCCGGAGACCAGCTCCGGGTCCGCTTCGATCGCGAGTCTGCAGCAACGGGCGACGTCGGTCACGTGCACGAAGTCGCGACGCTGTTCCCCGTCTTCATAGACCATCGGGGCCTCGCCGCCGAGGAGTCGCCCGGCGAAGATCGCGAGGACGCCGGTGTACGGGTTTCCGAGCGCCTGTCGCGGGCCGTAGGCATTGAAGAACCGCATGGCCACGGTCGGCAGCCCGGCCGCGTTGCCCAGGAGCAGGCACATCCGCTCCTGGTCGAACTTGCCCAGGGCGTAGATGCTCGACAGGTCGCAGCACTTTTCCTCCGGCGTCGCGATCGGCTCGAGCGGTCGTCCGTCGTCGTCGGTCGGCTCCCAACGACGGTGGCGAAGGTTGTCGATCTTGCGACCGGCGTTGTCGCTCGTACGTCCGTCGGCATCGACGTAGCGGCCTTCGCCGTAGACGCTCATGCTGCTGGCGACGAGCAGTCGGCGAAGCGGGCGTCGCTTGTGCCGGGCGATCACAGACTCCATCACCGTGGCCGTGCCGAGGGCGTTGATCTGCGTGTAGCGAACCACGTCGTACATGCTCTGCCCGACCCCGACCGCCGCGGCGAAGTGGACCACGACGTCCGCCTGCTCGACCGCCTCATCGACGGCCTGGCGATCACAGACGTCGGCGACGACGACGTCGACCCGGTCATCCAGGTAGTCGGGTCGGCCGGCTTGGCGGGCCTGGTCGCCGTGGACTTGCTCCGAGAGGCAATCCAGAACGCGGACACGGTGGCCCGCGGCGAGCAGTTCGTCGCAGAGGTGGGAGCCGATGAAGCCGGCGCCACCGGTGATCAGGATGTTGGCTCTGTGCGGCACGTCCGTGGCCGAGAGACGGGTGGTTGTTCCGTTACAGACGTGTCGCTTCATAAGTCGAGGCGTGTTTAAGAGGGGCCGGCGTTAGCCGACGCAAGGTACAGGTGAGACTACCGGCCGGCGATTGCATCCGCGGTGCCGGTTGAACAAGATGTCACGAGAATCCGTCAACACCGCAATTTTCTGCACGTCCGGGGCCGGTTAGGCCGCGGAAGATGCACAGATCCACATGCGAATGCGATGACCGATAACGATTTGGATTGGGTCGATGCGACGGACGTCCGCGACCCTGACAGGTCGGGCGACAAGATGCCGTATCTGGTCGGACGCCAGCCTCTGGGTCAATCGGCCCACGCGTTGCGGATGCTCTCCAGGGCCAGCGGCCGGTTCTGGAGACCGAAGACGTCGCCGCGTTCCATGCGCCCGGCGACGTCGGCATCGGCGGTGAACCACTTCCAAAGAAACACGCCCACGACCGCGTCGCTCCGGCCGATCTCCTCGAGTGCGACTCGGTAGAGCATGGCCTGCAGCTGCGGGTCGGGGTCGAGCTCGTGATGCTCCCAGGGCGCGGCGGCCGCGTTGCTGCTGCGACTGAACCCCAGCTCCGTGAAGCAGACCGGAAGCCCGGCCTCTTGTGCGAAGGGCTCGAGATCCGCCATAACGCGTCGCCACCCTTGCCGAATGCCTTCTTCCGTCGGCTTGCCCTCGCGGACGAGCGGGAAATAAGCGGTGATGCCGATGCAGTCGAGGGCATCCCACCACGTTACGTTCCTGTACTCGTCGCTGTTGGCCGAGTACGTGATTTGGCCGTCGAAGACTTCGCGGATGCGGGCGATGAGTCGTCGCCAATCATCGGCGCGATGGGTGGTTGCCTTCATCTCCACGCCGATGCTGAACGCGTCCGCCCCCGCGGCCTGGCCGAGTTGTGCCTGTTGGACCATGAAGTCGCCATACCGCTGGAAGAAGGTGTGCCAGTCGGCTTCGTTGGTCATGGCGATGGTGCCGTGCCACTCGTCGCCGTTCCAGAATTGGTTGGACCAGACGTGCGGTTTCATCAACACGTTGATGCCGCGGGACTTGGCGTCGCGGATGGTCTGTGCCAGGCCGTCGTCGGTGAGTGATCGGTCGCGGCCCCAGCGGAGGGTCGGCTGGCGCACGTCGGGCATGTAGATGAAGTCGGTGACGGTGATCCAGTTCCCGCCGAGGTCTTTGATGGCGTCGAGTTGTCGCCGGGCGGCATCGGAGCCGTAGCCGACCTCGCCGCGATGCAGGTGGGCGAGCGTGACCCCGCGGACGGGCATGGGTTCCGCATGAGCGACGGCGGCGAGCATCCAAAACGACAGCAGCACGAGACGCGACACGGCCCCAGCGTATACGGCAATCGCGTTAGACCGACGCGTGAGCATGTACCTGCTGCTCGGCGTGGTAGCTGGATCGAACCAGCGGGCCACTCTCGACGTGCCGCAGGCCCTTGGCCTCGCCGCGGTACTTCCACTCGGCAAACTCGTCGGGGTGGACCCAGCGGTCGACGGGCAGGTGGCGGGGCGTCGGCTGGAGGTACTGGCCCAGCGTGAGGATGTCGCAGCCGATGCTGACGAGGTCGTCGATGACGAGGTCGACTTCGTGTTCTTCCTCGCCGATGCCGAGCATCAGGCCGGTCTTGGTGAGCATGCCTTGCTGCTTGCACCGCTGGAGCAGGTCGAGGGACCGCCGGTACTTGGCCTGGGGGCGAACCTTGTAGTAGATGCGGGGAACGCTCTCGAGGTTGTGGTTCAAGATGTCCGGGGCCGCATCGATGACGAGTTGCAGGGCTTCCCAGTTGCCTTCGAAGTCCGGGATGAGGACTTCCACACTCGTGCCGGGCGACTGCCGGCGGATCTCGTTGATCGTCTCGGCCCAGATGCGTGCACCGCCGTCGGGAAGCTCGTCGCGATTGACGCTGGTGATGACGGCGTGCCCAAGGCCCATCGTGGCGACGGCTTCGCCGACGCGGCGTGGTTCGTCGTCGTCCATCCAGGTGGGGCGACCGGTCTTGATGTTGCAGAACCCGCAGGCCCTTGTGCAGGTGTCGCCCAGGATCATGAGCGTCGCCGTACCGCCACCGGCGGCGTTCCAGCATTCGCCGATGTTCGGGCACTTGGCCTCTTCGCAGACCGTGTGCAGGTTTTGCTCGCGCACGAGCTGCTTGAGCCGGCCGTAGCCCTGACCGGCGGGCATTTTCATCTTGAGCCACGACGGCTTTCGGCCGTTGAGCACGGACTCCGTCGCGACGCCCATGCCCGCTGCTCCGCCACATGCGGGGCCGGTGGGCTTCTCCGAGACGACGTTCAGGGCGAGCTTCATAAGCACCTGAGTCTACGAGTTGCCGGGGCGGTAGGGTCGTCCATGCCTCAGGTTCCGCTTGCCGACAGTCACGAACCCGCCACGCTCCACTGGATGCCGGCCGACGGCGCAACGACCGCCATCGTCGTCTGCCCCGGCGGCGGGTACCGGTTCTGCAGCGATCGCGAGGCGGAGAACGTCGGCCGGTGGCTCAACGGGCTCGGCATCTCGGCCGCGGTGCTGCGGTATCGCGTCGCACCTCACCGCCAGCCGGCGGCGCTCGAAGATGCTCTGGAAGCCATGCGACAGACGCGCCGGCAGCCGGGCGTCGAGAAGCTCGGCCTTCTCGGCTTCTCCGCCGGCGGGCACCTCGCGGCCCACGTCGCAGCCGTCGGTCAAGACGATGCCCGGCCGGACGTTGCGCTCCTCGCATACGCCGTCGTCTCGCTCCTGCCGCAGTACATGCACGGCGGTAGTCGCGACAATCTCTTGGGGCCTGACGCGACGGACGACGACGCGCGCGAGCTCTCGATCGAACACCTCGCCCACGACCAGATGCCGCCGACGTTCATCTGGCACACGGCCGAGGACAAGGTCGTCCCGCCGCAGAACGCCTACCTGCTCGCGACGCGCCTGGCGGATCTGGGCGTGAGCCACGAGGTCCACGTTTACGAACGTGGTGCCCACGGCCTGTCCCTACTTGACGACGATCCGTCTGCCCCGCGCGAAGTCGCCACCTGGACCGGGCACGCGGCCGACTTTTTGCGTCGTCACGGCTTCGGCAGCGCATGAAAATGAACGCCCCGAGGCTTCATGCCCCGGGGCGTCCGACCTGGAAAGAGAGATTCAGGTGCAATCGCTTAGAGCGTCCACTCGATGCCTTCGACGTTGAAGCCGCTAGGCGTGGCGTTGCCACGGGCATACATCACGTCGAAGCCACGGCCGCCCTGGACGGTGGCGAAGCCGAAGGACGTGTTTCCGGTGGCGACGAGGACATCGTTGCCGCTGCCGAGTTTGATGGTGCCGTATTCGGTGGCGGTGCTGCCTTGAGCGAAGACGAAGTCGCGGCCTGCACCGGTGTTCACGTTCAGGCCCTGGAACTTGGCATTGACCATGACGACGGTGTCGCGGCCTCGGCCGGTGTCGATCGTGAAGTCGTCCGAGACGTTGGTGTTGCTGAAGACGACCTTGTCGTGCCCGTCGCCGGTCAGGACGCTACCGCCGTCCGGGGCGATGACGCCGTCGACGCGGACGTAGTCGTTGCCGCCCTTGGTGTCGGCGCTGAACTTCTCGAAGTCGAAGCGGTCGAAGGTCGAGCGGTCGAAGCCCGAGCCGTAGCTGAACGTGGTGACGGTGACGTCCCGGCCCTCTTGGCTGACGGTGACGTAGTCGGCGCTGTCGGTGCCGGTGACGCGGAGGGTCTCGCCATCAATCTGTGAGACGACGGCCGAGAGGAGCTTGCGGTTTTCGAGCGATTCGAAGGACTTGCTGTACATGTCGGTGGTGGTGGTTTGGCGTGGCATGACGGGAACATGAACCATCGCCGCCCGCAGGCAACCGACACCGGGTTATCAGCCCCAGCCTCTACCGATCGAATTCCACATCTCCGACCGGTGCCGCTGCGTCGTTGATGTCGTTGATGACGTCGCCCACCTCCTCCATCGCCTCATCTGCCTTCGGCTCTTCGAGCGTCGCCAGGAACGCCGCCGTCTCTTCGGCGACACGGGTCCACGCCCGCCCGACCGCCTGCCGATTGGCTTCGGCGAGCTCCTCACGACCGGCCAGGCTGTTCGTGTTCGCCTTCAGATCGAATGTTTCTGCGACCTGCGTGCTGAACGGAACCGAGCCCGACCGCACGTCGATCAGGACGGCCTCGACTTCCGTCACCGCGTCGACTCGTCCGGTGTTCAGGACTTGCCGCGTGCGGGTCAGCGTCTGCAGAACCAGCAGCACGTCCGCACGATTCAGAGCCGCCGCCTCACGCAGGGCCTGCAGGGTGGGCGACTCTGGATGGAGCATCCTCGGCAACTTGCGGGCCCGCGAGACATGTTCGCTCTCGGTCAGCGATTGGAAAAACGCCACCTCGAGTGCATCGCCATCGGGCGTTGCGGAACCGTCCGCACGGACGCGGCGGAGCGTCTGACCGATGGTGAAGACGGCAACCTCCGCGTCGTCCGGCAAGGTCAGCTTCTCGTCGACCAGCCGGAAGATCTTGTCATCGGATAAGCGAGATGCGTTGTCCGCCAGTGAGTTCGTCAGAGACGCATCCACACCTCTGGGCTGAAGATCCGTCGGGACTTTCATCGCGTCGGGCGGAATCCGCGGGCCGCAACCGGAGAGCACTCCGGTGAGCGTTGCGAGGGCAACGAGCGAGAGCTTCTTGGCGAGAAAACGGGTCGAGTTGGTCTTGGCGGTCACGGCTGCCAAGATAACGCGGCTCGACACAGACTGCCTCCCACGCGACATGCCCAAGCGCACCGACCTCCACAGCATCCTGCTCCTCGGCTCCGGCCCGATCGTCATCGGGCAAGGGTGCGAGTTCGACTACTCCGGCACGCAAGCGTGTCGGGCGCTGCGCGAGGAGGGGTATCGCGTCGTCCTGATCAACTCCAACCCGGCGACGATCATGACCGACCCGGAGATGGCCGACGCGACGTACGTCGAGCCGATCACGCCGGAAGCGGTCGAGAAGATCCTCATCCGCGAGAAGGAAAACGGCACGCCCATCGACGCCGTGCTGCCGACGCTCGGCGGGCAGACCGGCCTCAACGTCGGCATGGCCTGCTGGGACCAGGGCATCTTCCAGAAGTACGGCGTCGAGATGATCGGGGCCAACCGCGAGGCCATCTGGAAGGGCGAAGACCGGCAGACCTTCAAGGATCTCATGATCGAGATCGGCCTGAAGGTGCCGCTGTCGGAGACGGTTCACACGATGGAAGAGGCCCGCGGGGCCATGGAACGGCTCGGCCTGCCGCTGATCATCCGGCCCGCCTTCACCCTCGGCGGCACGGGGGGCGGCATCGCGTACAACCGCGAGGAGTTCGAAGAGATCGCGTGGACCGGCCTGGACGCATCGCCGACGACGGAGATTCTGGTCGAGCAATCGGTGCTCGGCTGGAAGGAGTTCGAGCTGGAAGTCGTCCGCGACAAGGCCGACAACGCGATCATCATCTGCGGCATCGAGAACATCGACCCGATGGGCGTCCACACGGGCGACTCGATCACCGTCGCCCCGATCCAGACGCTGACGGACAAGGAATACCAGCGGATGCGCGACGCGTCGCTGGCGGTCATTCGCGCGGTGGGCGTGGAGACGGGCGGGTCGAACATCCAGTTCGCCGTGAACCCGGAGAACGGCGAGCAGGTCGTCGTCGAGATGAACCCGCGCGTCTCGCGCTGCGTCGCGCTGGCGTCGAAGGCGACCGGCTTCCCGATCGCCAAGATCGCGGCGAAGCTGGCGGTCGGGTACACGCTCGATGAGTTGCCGAACGACATCACGGGGACGACGAGTGCGTGCTTCGAGCCGACGATCGATTACGTCGTGGTGAAGATGCCGCGTTGGACGTTCGAGAAGTTCCCCGAGGCCGACGAGACGCTGACGACGCAGATGAAGTCCGTCGGCGAAGCGATGGCGATCGGGCGGACGTTCAAAGAAGCGCTTGCAGAAGGCGATCCGGTCGATGGAAGTGGGTCGGTTCGGACTCGGTCTCGACAGTCACGACAAGTCGCTCGCGAGCCGTCAGTGACCGTGTCGCGAGCCCTGACCGTGAGGGAGGGGTTTCCGCACACCGTCCAGACTCAGAACCCCTCGCTCACGCTCAGGGCTCGCGACCCGAGTACCCGATTCCCGAGGAGAAGCTCAACCGCAAGCTCGCCGTCCCGAGCCAGGGGCGGCTCTACTACGTGCGTTACGCCCTGAAGATGGGCTGGAGCGTCGAGCGGGTCCACGAGCTGTCGAAGATCGACCCGTGGTTCCTGGAGCAGATCGCGGAGCTGGGAGTGGCCGAGGGTGACTTGCTGAACATTGGGCAAGAAAGGCAGAAGAACGACCCGTACTGGCTTGCTCAGTACTGGCCGACTGCCAAGAAGCTCGGCTACAGCGACGTCCAGCTCGGCAATGCCTGGGGCTTTGAGAACATCCGCGAACAGCGTGTCGACGTCGGATTGTTTCAAGCCGATCGTCCGTCGTACAAGCTCGTCGACACCTGTGCCGCCGAGTTTGAGGCGAAGACGCCGTACTACTACAGCAGCTACGAGACGCCGTTCGTGCAGGACGGCGAAGTGCAGAGTCCGACGACGAGATCCGCGTCACCGACCGCCCGAAGGTCATCATCATCGGCGGCGGGCCCAACCGCATCGGCCAGGGGATCGAGTTCGACTACTGCTGCTGCCAGGCCGCCTTCGCCGCGAAGGAGCTCGACCTCGAGAGCGTGATGATCAACTCCAATCCGGAGACGGTCAGCACCGACTACGACACGAGCGATCTGCTCTTCTTCGAGCCACTGACGCACGAAGATGTGCTCAACATCTGCGAGCGACTCAACGGAGGTCGGTTCGATCAACTTGACGAAAGCCCCGACCGTGTGGGCAGAGTGTCGCGAGCCCGACCGTGTCGCGAGCCCCGACCGTCAGGGAGGGGTTTCCGATCGAACGCCCCGAGACAGAACCCCTTCCTGACGGTCGGGGCTCGTCGCGGGGGGCTCGCGGGGTTTGGTGAAGGGGGTCGTCGTCCAGTTCGGGGGACAAACGCCCCTGAATCTCGCGAAGGGATTGGAAGAAGCGGGTGTCCCCATCCTCGGCACCACCGTCGACGCCATCCACCGGGCAGGCGATCGTGAGCAGTTCCGACAGCTCATCACCGACCTCGGCCTCAAGCAGCCGCCCAACGGCATCGCGCGGAGCGTCGACCAAGCCAAAGCCATCGCCAAAGACGTCGGCTATCCCGTGCTCGTCCGCCCCTCCTTCGTCCTCGGCGGCACGGGCGATGGAGATCGTCTACGACGAAGCGGCCCTCGATCGGTACATGACGCACGCCCTCAAGGCCGCGGGACTGACGGGCATCGCCGACTCGCCGATCCTCGTCGACAAGTTCCTCGACGGTGCGACCGAGGTCGATGTCGATTGTGTCGCGGACTACCGCGCCGACGCTGGCCGATCCGTCATTGCAGGCGTCATGGAGCACATCGAAGAGGCCGGCATCCACTCCGGCGACTCGGCCTGCGTCCTGCCGCCTCACTCGCTCAGTCGATGCGGTCATCGACGAACTCAAGCGACAGACGCACGCCCTGGCCAAAGCTCTGCAAGTCAACGGCCTGATGAACGTCCAGTACGCCGTCCGAGGCGACGACGTCTACGTCATCGAGGTCAACCCGCGGGCGTCGCGCACCGTGCCGTTTGTCGGCAAGGCCACGGGCGTCAACTGGGCACGCATCGCCGCCAAGGTCATGATGGGCCAGTCGCTCGACGACCTCGGCGTCGAGGAGACGAAGCCATTCGATCACGTCGCCGTCAAGGAAGCCGTCTTCCCCTTCGCCAAATTCCCCGGCACCGACATCATCCTCGGCCCGGAGATGAAGTCGACCGGCGAGGTCATGGGCATCGACAAGACCTTCCCCCTCGCCTACGCCAAGGCCGTCCTCGGCGAAGGCTCCAAGCTGCCGACCGGCGGGACGCTGTTCGTCAGCGTTCGCCCCGACGACCACGACGCGGTCGCCCCCATCGCCCAGAAGTTCGCCGACCTGGGCTTCAAGCTCATCGCGACCAAAGGCACGCGCGACACCCTGGCCGATCACGGCGTGGAGGCGACGCTCGTCAACAAGATCGCCGACCACGTTCGGCCCAACCTGCTCGACCTCATCGCCAACGGCGAGGTCCAGCTCATCGTCAACACGCCCACCCGCAAGGGTGCCGGCACCGACGAAGCCAAGATCCGCGCCGCCGCGTTCCGGGCGCGCATTCCGATCGTCACCACACTCACCGCCGCCGATGCCTGGGCAGGGGCGATCGCGGCACTGCGCGAGGGCGACTGGGGCGTTCGGCCGCTGCAAAGCTACTACAGTCAATCGTCGTGACCCAAGCCCCCGACGGACCTCTTCTGCTGTATGACGGCGAATGTGGCTTGTGTGACCGAAGCGTGCAGTTCACCATTCGCCACGATCCGGCGGCGCGAGTGAAGTTCGCGACGCTGCAAGGCGATCTCGGCCGACGGCTACTGCAGGAGGCGGGCCTGCCCGAGGACTATCGAGACAGCCTGGTCCTGATCGACAACGCCGGCACCCACGTCAAAAGCGACGCCGCCCATCGGCTCGCCGGCTACCTGCAAGGCCGCTGGCGGTCGCTGCGTTGGACGCGTGTCATTCCCAGGCCGATCCGCGACTGGGGGTACGACTTCGTCGCCAATCGCCGCTTCCGCTGGTTCGGCCGGGCCGACACGTGCCGCCTGCCATCGCCGGGCGAGCGGGAGCGATTTCTCGGCTAGAGCCGCTTGGGCCACCACTCCGCCGGCACCACTCGGGCGGCCCCTTTTCCGTCATCCTGAGCGAGCGAAGCGAGTCGAAGGATCTCGCCCGCGAAGACGTTGTTCAGCCGAGGTCCTTCGACTCGCTTCGCTCGCTCAGGATGACGGACAGAGGTGCAGTCAGCCGTCTAACGACAGGCCGCACTCGGGGCAGCGATTCGAACGACTCGCGAAGGTCGTACCCGCACGCCGGGCATCGCAGGATGCGGTCTTGCCGGCGTCTTTCCGTGGCTTGTGCTTTCTGCTCCGTCAAAACCGCCTTCGCGGCGTCGAGGTCGTGCTCGGGGATGCGAAGGTCCAGCCGGCCCAATCCGATCGGGCCCAGGACGTTCGCCGTGTGTCCGCCGACGATGAAGGCGTAGATGTCGTGACGAAGCAGCGCATTGCGCAGCAGATCGGCCTCGACGGCGTTTTGCGTCGACAGCAGCGACACCATCTTCTCGTCCGGCAACGGCAGGCGAACCGTCGCCGGGACGTCGGAGCGCGGGCCTAGCTCTGGTTCGTCTTCAACAAGTTCGGCTTCGGCGACGGGCTCGTCCTCGTCGGGCATGTCATCGATGTCGCGAAACCCTCGCCTGCGGTCGCGCATCACCTTGTAGACAAGGGCCACGAGGAACAGCAGCGGAAGGGCGTAGGGCAGAGAGTCCATGGGAAGGTCGCATCTGCAAGTCTGGCCGGTCGGCGGGCGGCCGTCAAAAGCCTCGAAAGCCTCGTCGACCGACCGCAGAGGCTTTCAGTCTCGGCTAAACTACGCGTATGAGCGGACCCTCTGAAAAGCGTGCGATCGTCGTCGGTGGCGGATTGGCCGGACTTGCCTGCACCGTCAAGCTGGCCGAGCAGGGCATCAAGGTGGACCTCATCTCGATGGTGCCGGTCAAGCGGTCCCACAGCGTCTGCGCCAAGGCGGCATCAACGCGACCAACGACATCGCTCGACAGCAGGGCTACAGCGAGTGGATGCACTTCGACGAGACCGTCCTGGGCGGTGACTTCCTCGCCGATCAGCCGCCGGTGCTGGAGATGGCCAATGCCGCTCCGAAGATCATCGACCTGCTCGACCGCATGGGCGTGCCCTTCAACCGCACGGCCGAGGGACAGCGCTCGCTCCGCATGTTCGGCGGGTCGCTTTTCAAGCGCACCTTCTACAGCGGTGCGACGACCGGTCAGCAATTGCTGTATGCCCTGGACGAACAGACCCGCCGCCACGAGGCGGAGGGGATGGTCGACAAGTACGAGTTCTGGGAGTTCCTCTGGCCGATCACGGAAGACGTCGATGGCGAGCAGACCGCCGTCGGTGCCGTCTGCCAGGACATGCGGACGATGGAGATTCGCGCGTTCAAGGGCGACGCGGTCGTCATGGCGACGGGCGGCAACGGGCTGATCTTCGGCAAGAGCACGATGTCGGTCATCTGCACAGGCGGTGCGGCCAGCCGGTGCATGCAGGCCGGGGCCAAGTACGCCAACCCGGAGATGATGCAGGTTCACCCCTCTGCCATCCCAGGCGAGGACAAGTGCCGGCTCATCAGCGAATCCGCCCGCGGCGAAGGTGGCCGCGTCTGGGTCCCGCGGACGCAGAAGGACGACCGACACCCCAACAGCATTCCGGAAGACGAACGCTGGTACTTCCTCGAAGAGAAGTACCCCAAGTACGGCAACCTGGTGCCGCGAGACATCGCGACGCGGGAGATCTTCCAGACCTGCCTCGACGGCTACGGCGTCGGTGGCGGGAACATGGTCTACCTCGACCTGCGCGACCAGGTCGAGAAGATCGGCCGGGACGGCGTGATGAAGAAGCTGGCGGGTATCTTGGAAATCTACGAGAAGTTCGTCGGCGTCGACCCGCTGAGCGAGCCGATGAAGATCTTCCCCGCCATCCACTACTCCATGGGCGGGCTGTGGGCCGGCTACAAGAAGGACGACAAGACCGGCGGCATGGAGCACGGGCACCCGGCGAACATGATGACCAACATCAAGGGCCTGTACGCCATGGGCGAGGCCGTCGTGCACTACCACGGGGCCAACCGCCTCGGTGCCAACTCGCTGCTCTCGTGCATCTTCGACGGCCTGTTCAGCGGGCAGTCGGTCGCGAACTTCATCAAGGACGTCGCCCCGGGCGTCGACACGATTTCCCAGTCGACGTACGACCGCTTCGTCACCCAGGAAACGGACCGCATGAACTGGCTCGTCAACAACGACGGCAACGAAAACCCCTACGAGCTCTGGCAGGAGATGGGGCTCAACATGACCAACAACTGCACCGTCGTCCGCTACAACGACCGCCTCGACGGCCTCCTGGGCGACATTCGCCAGTACAAGGAGCGTTACAAGCAGGTGAAGCTCAGCGACACCGGCATGTGGACCAATCAGAACCTGTCGTTCGCCCGGGCCGTTCGCGACATGATCGCCATGGCCGAGGCCGTCGCCAAGGCGGCGCGCATGCGTGACGAAAGCCGCGGCGCCACTACAAGCCGGACTTCCCGGAGCGCAACGACGAGAAGTTCCTCAAGAGCACCGTCGCCACCTACGACGCCGACAAGGACGAGGCGTTCGTGGAGTGGGGCGAGGTCGACACCAGCCTCATCCCGCCGCGTCAGCGCACGTACGGCAAGGTGGAGGCCACGAGCACCAAGAAGAAGGCAGAGCAAAAGGAGCCCGCCGCCGCCGGCGTGTAGCGAGCGCCCGACCGTCATCCTGAGCGAGCAAAGCGAGCCGAAGGATCTCGCCCGTCGACGCGTGTTCGCGACGAGCTGCTTCGACTCGCTTCGCTCGTTCAGAATGACGAAGGGCACGCACCGGTTATCGCCCGCCGGCCGACCTTGTCGATCTAGAAGGACGTGAGCTTCCCCGGGGAACGACCAACGCGACCCGTCGCCGATCCGCCTTCAGGGCGGGTCCATGCGTTCCTGTCCTACCTCGCCGTCGAACGCGGCCTGGCCGTCAACACACGCGAGGCGTATCGGCGAGACTTGTCTGATTTCGAGCGGTTCACGGAAGAAACCGGCGGCAGCCTTGATGCACCGGGTGTGCGGGAGATCACGACGTATCTCGCGGAAACCACCCGTCGCGGTAAGGCAACCCGCACCGTCTCCCGCCGACTCGCGGCCATCCGGTCGTTCTTGAAGTATCAGGCCGACACGGGCATCCGGGAGCCGGGAGACGTCGATGCCGTGCTCGTTCGGCTGGATGCTCCCAAGCCGGAGAAGTCGCTGCCCAAGACGCTCAGCCGGCAGCAGGTCGAACGGATGCTGGCCGTGCCGGACCTGGAGACGCCGCTGGGCGTGCGTGACAAGGCGATGCTCGAACTGCTCTATGCCTGCGGCCTACGGGCGTCGGAGCTTTGCGACCTCGACCTGCGAAACGTCAACCTCGTCTACCGCACGCTCCGCGTCTTCGGCAAGGGTGGCAAGGAACGTGACGTGCCGATGGGCATGCCCGCCACCGATGCCGTCGAGACGTACATCGAGACGGTTCGGCCCAAGCTGTTTGCCTATCCGAAGCTCAGCGGCACCCGCGTCTTTCTCACCAAGACCGGCAAGCCGATGGAGCGGGTCCGGCTCTGGCAGATCGTCTCGCACGTCGCCCGAATCAGCGGCGTCTTGAAGGAAACGGGCCCGCACGTGCTGCGGCACTGCTTCGCCACGCATCTGCTCAGCGGCGGGGCGGATCTGCGGGTCGTTCAGGAACTCCTGGGCCACGCTGACGTCGGGACGACCCAGATCTACACACATGTCGACGGCGATCGCATCCGCGACGTCCACAAGCGGTTCCATCCCCGCGCTTGAGTGCCCGACGCTAATCCGACCGGCAGGTTTCCCGGAGAAACGCCACTTCTGCCTCGTCATACGGCGTGTGATCCTCGTGGAACACGTCGTGGTGCCAAGGCGTCGGCCCGGCATCGCTGGGATCGGGATGGGCCCACGTGTCCCACGGCAGGTGCGTCTGCGTCCGACCGCGAACCAGGCCCCAGCAGTGGCCGCCCACGTGATGCTCCTTGAAGGTCGGCAGGACGCCTGCGAACGTGTTGCCGGTGGTGCGGGCCATGAACTCGGTGCACACCATCGGCCGGTCGAGCTTGGCGAACTGGGCGATGCGATCGGCGGTCCGTTCAGCGTTGCCATACCAGTGGAAGCTGACGATGTCCGAGGCGGCGAGCTGCGCCTGCTGCAGGGGCGGCAGCGTCGTGGCATCTTCGAGTCGGTCGTGATCGCCGGTCCACAACCCGGCGGTCAGCGGCTGTGACGGCCCGGCGTCTCGGATCCAAGTCACCGCCTTCTCGAACAGCGGCAGGACGGCAGCGCCTTTGGCATCGGGGCCATCGAATTCACGCGGGCCATAGCAGCGGCGGTTGGCGTTGTCGGGCTCGTTCCAGACGTCCCAGGCTTGCACACGCTCGTCATCAGCGAAGCGTTCGACGACGGCGGTCACATACGGCTCGAGTCGGTCGAAGAGGGCCGGGTCTTGGATCGCGAGGACGCCCGGACTCTGTACCCAGCCGCTGTTGTGCACGCCCGGCTCCGGATCACGTTGCGGCCCGGCGTGCGGGAAGGGGTGCCAGACGCTGTCGAAGAAGACCGGCATGATGCCGATGCCACGACTCGCGGCAATGCCAAGGAAGTCGTCGATGCGGTCGAGGAAAGCGTTTGCCTCCGTCGCGTAGACCAGGTCGTGGAGAAAGACGCGGAGGCTGTTGAAGCCGAGGTCCGCCGCCAGGTCCAGCTCGCGACCGATGGCGGCCGGGTCGTACGTCTGGGCCTGCCACATCTCGAGTTGGTTCACCGCGTAAGCGGGCGTGTAGTTGCACCCGACGAGCCAGCCGGTGCGTTGCTCCCAGGCCCGGGCCTTATCGATCGGCCAGCGATGGTCATTGTTCATCGGCGGATGGTACTGCCACCTTCACCAATGGAAACGCCCCTTGCATGTGCAAGAGGCGATACACCCGGAGGGGCTCGAACCCCCAACCTTCGGTTCCGTAGACCGACGCTCTATCCAATTGAGCTACGGGTGCGGCAGCCGCCAAGCATGTGCCGGCGGGCCTGCAGTATTGGGGCGTCGACGCGGCGGGTCAATGCGGACGCCGTCACAGATCGCGACGGGCAAAGACAATGCAAGCGATCCCGAGCATCACACCCTGGAAGGCGAAGCTCGTCCCGATCGACCACCACAGCGGACGATTGACGTAACGTTTGTCCGCCTCGGACTCGCCCACCTCTTCGGCACGCTCTTCGGCGACTGCTTCCTCGACGTCCTCGCCACGACGTTCGGCACGTTCGATGGCGCGGCGTTCGCGCTCTTCGTCGAAGTCGCCCCCGATGCTGTCCAGGTCTGCGGCAGAGACCAGCTGCCGGCGAAGGACCGCAAGCGTCTCACCCGTCTTGGGCAGCGGGGCCTTGACCCACATCAAGATTCGGTGGGTGTTCCACCAGCTCTGATACCGCTCCTCGGCACGAGCGACGGCCTCACGCAGTGGCTCTTCATTCTGCACAATTGCCGATTGAGCGACTTCGCTCGCATTGCGAAACTTATACGCCTGCTCCCGATTGAACTCGAGCTGCCCGTTGCGCCAAGTGACAAGCTCGCGCGCCTGTTCCCGTTGCTGCAGGATGACCTGGTCGGCCGTGTCGACGCCCCAGGAGAGGAACCAGACGAGCAGCGTGATCAGGATCGCCGCGATGCTGCTGCCCGTGAGCAGCCCGACGAGGCTGCTGATGCAGTAGAGCAGGCTGAAAAAGATGACGACCATCGGGATCGTCCAAAGCAGCCCCGGCAGCCAAATGCCGCCCCGCAGCTTGATGACGAGGATCGACGCGACCGCAAAGCAAGCCGCCTGGGCCGCGACGAAAAGCAGGCCGGTCGCGTAGCGCGTCAGCAGCAGCCGAATGCGGTTCAGAGGCCGCGAGAGGTACAGGTCGGCGCTGCCGTCGGCGATGAGCGACGGAATCAGGTCCGCCGTGCTGATCAGCGCCAGGATGATCGCCGCCCACGCCAGCCAGATGCCAACGCCCAGCGTCAGGAACAGAATTTTGTAGAAGGCGTCGGCGTCGATGACGTCCGTGCTCAGCCCCGGCAGGTCGAGCTGCCCGTAGATCAGGATGTGCAACCCCTGAGCGTTGATGCTGACGATGCCGAAGAGCCCGCTGACGAGCAGGCTCAAACCCAGGGCTATCCAGAAGAGCTTCGCCGCCCGAAGTCGTCGGACGGCGTCGACGAACAGCGCCAGCGTCTGTCGAAGGGCTAGTGCACCGTTCATGATCCGCCTCCCAGCAACGGTTCTCGCGGGTTGATGACCGGGAACGCACCGGCAGGTGCCTCGCTCTCGCGAACCGTCTCGACGAAGAGCTCTTCCAGCGAAGGGCGAATCGGTCGGAAGCTGGTGATCGCAATGCCGGCGCTGCGGAGACGATCAAGAACGACCAGAGCCTCATCGACCTCGCCCGTCGCCAATTCGAGCGTGGCGTCGGCGGGGCGGGTGACGGCCAGGCCCGTGTCAAGCGTCGCCTTGTTGTCGGTGATCGGGCTGCCGAGCGCACCGTCGAGCGTCGCCAGCGGAATGTTCGGCGGCAACTCGATGCGGTAGAGCGATCGGCCGCCGGCGAGATCCGTCGGCGTGCCGGCGCGGGCGACGTGGCCGTTGACCATGACGGCGCATCGGTCGCACACCAGCTCCAACTCGCCCAGAAGGTGGCTGTTGATCATGACGCACGTCCCGGCATCGCGGGCTTCGACGAGGACGTCGCGAATGAGCTTCCGGGCGATCGGATCGACCCCGTCCGTCGGCTCATCGAGAATCAGGATCGCCGGTGCCCCGTCCGGCGGACCCGCGGCCAGGGCCTGGGCCAGGCCGACCCGCTGACGCATGCCCTTCGAGTAGCCACCGACCGACCGATCGGCCGCGTCACCTAGTCCGACGCGGTCGAGCAGTCGGTTTGCCTGCGTCCGAGCCTCGTGCTTGGTAAGGCCGCCGAGCTGGCTGAAGAATTCGACGACCTGCCGGCCGGTGAGGTAGCTCGGGAACTTGGCCTGTTCCGGCAGATAGCCGATCTGCCGTCGGACGGCCGCGTCGCGACGGTGCTTGCCGAGGATGCGGATGTCCCCGCCGCCGGGCCGAACCAGGCCGAGGATGGACTTGACCATCGTGCTTTTGCCCGCGCCGTTGGGCCCGAGCAGACCAAAGATCTCCCCAGGCCGGGCGGCCAGTGTGGCGTCGCGGAGGGCGTGGACGGGCTTCTTCCCAAAGAGTCGAGCCGGCAACGAGACCTTGAAGGTCTTGACGAGATGTTGCACGTCGATAGCCGCGTCCACAGCGTGGGTCATGGTGTGGCGAGGCTGAAGTTGCAGGCGATCACTTCGTACCCGCGGCGGCGGGGACCTTCACGTCGGACGAGTCGCGGAAGATCGCGGCCTTGCGCGAGACACCGTTGCGGACGGATCGAGAGGCGTCATGCCCGTTGCTGCCCTTGGCCGGCTTCGCGTTGCCGGAGCCGTTGGCGAGCCGGTCGATCCGCGGCTGCGTGATCGGCATGCGGACTTCCCCCGTGCCGTAGATGCGTCGCCGGGCGAGGTACAGAAGCTCTTCGGTGATCCGGCGATGCCGGGCCATCATGTCGGCCAAGAGGGCCATCACACCGACGATGACACTGAGCGTCAACAAACCGCCGCCGATGCTGATGAGGCTCGTGAACGGCTGGGTCTTGCCCGGATTGAAGGCGAAGTAGTTGGCCGTCACGATGCCCAGCATCAAGAAGCCCGGCAACGCCAGCAGCCCCGCGATGACGCCGAAGAACTTGAGCGGTCGAATGTCCCGCATCGCGCGGACGATGATCGGCGCGGTGTTGGCGGCGTATTTCCAGACGCTGCTGGCGACGCGGCTTTCGCCGTACTCGCGTGTCCCTCGAACCTTCAGCGGCACCTCGACGATGCGAAGGTTCTTGCTGAACAGGTCGATGAAGCATTCCTGCGTGTACGTGTACCGGCCGAACAGCGTCAGCCGGTACAGGGCTTCGCGATTGAAGCCGCGAAAGCCGCACGAGACGTCGGTGAACCGGTTCCCGCCGCCGCAGGCGAAGTTGACGATCTTGACGACCGCCCAATTGCCGAAGTACTTCAACGCCGGCATCTCAGGCCGATGCTCCGGGTTCTTAAATCGTGTGCAGGTGACGAAGTCCGCTTCGTCGCTCAAGAGCGGCTGGACGAGCTTGGCGATGTCGGCCGAGTCGAACTGACCGTCGCCGTCGATGTTGACGACCACGTCCGCCCCACGACGCATCGCCGCCTCGACACCCGCCTGAAAGACTTTGCCCAGTCCCCGTCGGCCGTGGACTTCAACGACGATCGGCCCCCGCGGCCTTGGCCTCGGCGGCGGTGTTGTCGGAGCTCTCGTCGTCCATCACGACGACCTCGACGACGTCCACGCCCGGTAGGTCCCTCGGAACCTCCCGCACAACCCGGCCGATGGTCTGCTCTTCGTTCTGGGCGGGAACGGTAACGACGAGCTTCATCGGGCGGTGCAAGTACAAGTGAGCCGGCGGCGGGCACGAGGGTCACCACATCGGCGGCCCCCTTGGCGGACCGAAACGGTCTGCCCCGGATGCTAGCGACCGTCATCGCCACGAACAACGACCAGCGAGCGACGCGTCGGTTCCCGGCCCTACCGGGAAGTTTCAGGGGCAATCGCCTTCAGCAGCTCGCGGGTCAGCGGGGGCATCTCACCTGCGTACAGCGTCATACCGCCGTTGGCCTGCAGCGTGACCTCGTAGATGCGTCCCGGCTCGAAGATGCCGAAGACTTGCTGCCCATAGGCGACCTTAACGCCGTTCTCGGTGCCCAGGCCCTCGGGATCGCGGGCCATCGCCCAGAAGTCGCGCCACAACTCTTGTTCGAAGGCGGCCCGTTCTTCGTCCAGTCCGACCGCTTCGGGTTCGCCGTCGTAGAGCCGTGGGGCGTCGTCAGGTGTGTCGATCGACTGGGCCCGCTCGGGCGACGTGGCCGAGCCGTAGATCGACTCCCACATGAAAATGCTCTTGCCGCGCAACGCGTCGCCACGGGCGACATCTGCCTCGGCAAAACGGATCACCAGGGCCGAGACGTGCACCCGCTCGCCGATGACCGTGAACGACTGCGCCGGCAATTCCTTGCCGTCCCTGCCCACGTCGAAGAACAGCAGGTCCGTCTCGAGGTCACCACCCGAGTTGCGACGCTGTGCCGTGACGACGATGCGGGCGATGCGTTCTTCGAGCGTCAGCCGCTCGGCGACGTCTTGCAGGTACGCGATCTCACGCGCTTGCTGCTCGATCACGCGGTCTTTGGCGGTGCCACGCTCCTGCCACCAGTACGCACCACCCCCGGCCGCACCGGCGGCGGCGGCGAGCAGGGCGACCTTGAGGAAAGAGGTGGCAGAAGCAGCCATAGCGAGCGTCCGGCGTTCAGAACGGACTACTCCACTCTATCGGAAGCAACAGGGGCATGAGGTCACTTCGAAGAGATCGAAGCAAGTTCCGCCATCGCGGCTTCGCGATCGACGGGAACCACCTGCACGCCTTGGGACGGCGTGAGGCTGCCAAGCCACGCGAAAGTCTTGGCGTCGACGTAGTGCCGCGTCGTCTCGCCCGAGTAGCCGAGCCGCGACTTGACGATGTACGCCTCGCCCCTTCCGCCACCCGGCAGCGGCACCTCGGCCGGGGATTCGACGTCGAGATATCGCCCCAAAATCTCACGCCTTTCCGGTGCGTAGGTCGCGACCATGTAGCCGTCGCTTCCCCACGTCGCCACCAGGCGCGGCAGCAGGTGATCCACCGCCATCGGCACGTAGAAGGCGGGCAGATCCCGCTCCAAAGGCTTGCCGAGGATGTTGCCATCGACGGTGAAGACGACTTCCAACTCACGCTGGTCTTTCACATCGAACGTCTGCTGCTGACCCAACCCAGGCCCACGGCTGACGGGCTCGCCTCGAATCGGCACGCGACGCGACCGCATCTGCCCGACGACGGTTCCGACCGACGTCTCCACCGCCGAATCGGCATCCAGAGGCACCCGTCGCGTGTGCTCGCGGAAGTCGCCGACGTCGAGTTCGCGGGTCGCGTAGCTCCAGGTGGCCCGATCGATGACGCCGTCACCGTCGCGAAGACGGAGCCGGACACCGACGCGAACGCCCTTGGCCAGCAACGGCTCCATCGCCGGGCCGCGGATCTGAAGGTCGTCGAACGCCTCGAACGATGTCGGCGGCAGGTTGTCGGCGGGCTCTTCGACGAGGTGCGCGACGCCGATCGTCTCGCCGTTGCGTTGGATGATCAAAAACGAGTCCCCCGAACACGCCGCCGCCAGCCGGCCACGTGGCCGAAGCTGCACGAACATGGCCCTGGTTTTGCGAAGCCGTTCGTCCTGCTCTTGAACGATCGCGGTCTGATCGATCAGCTTGAACGACGCGAAGGCATCGTTGAAGAGGGCGACCGCACGCTGAACGCCCGCATCGCTCTGCATCCGATCGACCGGGCCGTCGGGCGCGGGGCTGACGAGGCTGAGCCGATAGATCGTGCGTTCATCCGCTTGGATGATCCCGTCCTGCCGGAGCAGGGTGGCGGGGCCTACCTGGTAGCGGATGGCAAAGACACCCGCATCGGCATCGGGCAGCGGGGCCAGGTCGTTGCGAAGCAGATCGCCGCCGACGGTCTTGTGCAATTGCGTTGCCAGACCGTCGAGCAGGCCGAGGGTTTGGCGCCCGTCGTCGCTCGTGACCGTTCTGAGTTCCGCCGGCTCTTGGAGCGTGACACGGCGGACCTCGAAGCGGTACTTCTCCGCTTCGTTCTCCACGATGGCCAGCGTCATCGGGTCTTCGGGCGGATTGGGCCCTCCCCGCTGTCTGGCTTCGCCCGGCGGGAGACGCAGCTCCACGCCCGCTTCGACGTTGCTGAAAAGCTTGCCCGTCGCCTCTTGCCCGGCCACGGGGGCGGCACGCAGGAGGAGGCAGACGCATCCGATGAGCAGGGTTGGCAGCAGTCGTCGCACGCCAAGTCTTACGCGGCAAGCGTCCGCCGGTTCCGAAGGCGTGGCTAGAGCCGACGCAAGTTGCGCGCCATCGCCCGAACGAGCAGCGTGTCGGTCGCTTCCAGCGTCTCGAGACGATCCAGCTCGATGACGACCGCGTTGCCGTCCACGACCCCGGCAACGATGGTGCGATAGACGAAGACATCGCCGCCGCGAAGGGTGCCGATCCACGATTGGTTCAGCGTGTATCCGTAGGTCGCAATGAGCCCCTTCCCGCCCGCAAGGTCGACTGGCCTGGGCGGCTCGATCTCGACGATCCGAAGCCGATCCGGCTCCGCATACGTCTGCCGACTGATGGCCCTGGCGGTCAGCTCCGGCGCTCCAAGCGGTGCGTCGGGTCGAAAGCTGTAGACGGTGACGGCCGCGTCATCGTCGGCGGAGCGGGCGAGCAACTCGTTGCTCACCTTCGGCTGGAGCACCCAGCCCGCGGGCATGCGGACGGCAAAGTCGCCCACGGAAACCCAAGCCTCCGCCAGCGCCCGCTCGGCCGACCGGTCGACAAGCCGCCCGAAGCCAAGAGCGCCTGCGACGGTCACCAGCGCGATGACGGCCATCGCCGTCAAGCGGCGACGGTCGCGGGTGGCTTCGGTGACGGTCGCATCCTCCGCAGCGGGCATGGCACCACTCTACCGGCCGTACGCTTCGGCGTGAGCGAGACGTCTGCCGATAGCCTCGCGGCCTTCGCAACGGCCATGGACGCCGTCGCGGCAACGACCAAGAAACTCGAGAAGCAGGCCCTGCTGGCGCACTACTTCCGGCTCGTCCCGCCGGACGTGCTCGCTGATGCCGTCCGATTCGCGGGCGGCAAAGCCTTCGCCGCCACCGACGAACGCGTGCTCGGGGTGAGTGGTGCGACCTTCCGCGACGTCATCGGCACGCTGTACGGCCTGACGCCCGACGAGTCGCGCGCACGTGTCGTCGCGCGAGGCGAAACCGGCGAGGCGCTGGCCCAACTCTGGCTCGACCGCGGCCCGCCGCCCGATGAGAACGATGACGAAAGCCTGTCGCTTGCAGACCTTCGCGGCTCGTTCGACGCCCTGGCCCAGGTCGGCCAGAAGGCGACCAAGCGGGACCTGATCCGTGACCTCCTGGCACGCTGTCGAACCCCAAGATCAGCGGCCTATCTGGGCAAAGTCGTCGGTGGCGACCTGCGCAGCGGGGCACGCGAGGGCGTCCTGCTTGCCGGCATCGCAGAAGCCTTCGGGGCCGACGCGGACGAGGTCAGACGGGCCAACCTGCTCACCGGCGACCTCGGCGACGTCGCCGTCCTGGCTCGCGAGCGACGGCTCAGCGAGGCGACGTTTCGACTGTTCCACCCGGTCGGCTTCATGCTCTCGACGCCGCAGGAAACCAACGACGACGCGGCCGCCACCATCGCCAAGAGCGAACGCGTCTGGTCGGCAGAGCACAAACTCGACGGCGTCCGCGCACAGATCCACAAGACCGGCTCCGGTGACCTGGCGCGAGTCGCCATCTACAGCCGAACGCTCGACCGCGTCGACGCGAGCTGGCCCGACATCGTGCGTCAAGTGCGCGGCCTCGGTGGCGACTGGCTGCTCGACGGCGAGATCGTCGCCGACGACGGCCGGGGCGGCGTCGGCCCGTTTGCCAACGTGCAACGGCGTCTGGGTCGCGAGGATCCAAGTCCTTCAATCGTCTCGACGTATCCGGCACGGTTCATTCCGTTCGACCTGCTTTATCGCGACGGCCGACTGCTGATCGATGACGGGACGGCCGATCGTCGGGCGGCGCTGCTGGACCTGGTTGCCGGGAGCGATCTGCAGCCGCTCGATGCCGTCGACGTGACCGAGGCGGCGGACATCGAGGCCGCCTTTGCCGCCAGTCGGGAGGCCAGGAACGAAGGCCTCATCTTGAAGGATCCGACGAGCACCTACCTGCCGGGCCGACGCGGCCGCGGTTGGCTCAAGCTCAAGACGCACCTGCCGACGCTGGACGTGGTCGTTGTCGCCGCCGAGTTCGGCCACGGCAAGCGGCATGAGAGCCTCAGCGACTACACCTTCGCCGTCTGGACCGCCGACCCGGAAGAGGACGGCGAACTGGTCGTCATCGGCAAAGCGTATAGCGGCGTGACCGACGACGAAATTGCCAAGCTCACGGATCTTTTCCTGGAAATCCAGACGAACCGCCGGGGCAAGGTCTTCGATGTCAAGCCGCAGGTCGTCTTCGAAGTCGCCTTCGATGCGATCCAGGAAAGCAAGCGTCATCCCGGCGGGTACGCGTTGCGTTTCCCGCGGATCAAACGCATTCGCTGGGACCGCAGCCCCGAGTCGGCCGATCGGCTCGAGCGTGTGACGGAAATCTTCCGGCACGAGCAGAACTTCAACCGCGCCGCCCCGGCCGAGCCGGCGACGGCGCAGTTGTCGCTGTTCGACTAGAGCACTTTGCGTGAACAGCGCCCGCGTCACGAGTAGCCGCAGCGTCTCCTCGTTCTGCTTCCGTCTCATGGAGCAAGGCCGGGCGTGCCGAGCCGCGTAAGGCGGAACCGCCGCAGGCGCACCTTCCGTTTCTCCCGACCTCGGCACTTCCACCTCGCAGTTGACAGACCTGTCGCTTGGCCCAAATCGTTCGTGCGTACGCGACGAGCAGAATCCTAGCTACGTCGACAACATCCGCCCCGCATCCGTATGCATTCGACATCTAAATCTCTATTGCGTGAGCGGGTGCCTCGTAAAGTTGTCGCCGCCGCGAGAGCCGCGAGATATCTGCGAGCGGTGCGAAAGGCCAGCCGACGTCTAGCCTCGGCTGAAGACGAACCGCAGTGGTTGGAGCCTGATGCTATCGACGCTTTGTCCCGTGTTTACCCGCCACGAGGGGCGAGCAAGTCGAACGCTTCGCAACCCGAAGTGACATCAGCCAGCGCATCCGAGTCAGATCACCAGCGCGGTCGCGTGGTCGATCGGGCACTCGGACGGCCTCGCGGGTCGCGGCTCCTCGAGATCGGAGCTGGCACTGGGCGAGTCGCCTGGTCGGTGCAGCAAAACAAGAACCGAGTCACCGCCATTGATCTGCACGACTCGCTATGCCCTGAGGCGTCGAACGCTGGAGTTGAATGGGTATCAGGCGATGCCTGCGACATGCCTTTCGAGGGCGACACTTTCGACGGCTGCTACTCATTCGACACGTTCGAACACATTCATGACCCGCTGGCGGCTTTCAAAGAGATCCATCGCGTTACAAAGAGGGCGGGCATCGTCTTCGCAATGTTCAGCCCCATCTTTAATGCCCCCTGGGGGCTTCATGTCTATCGGGAGCTCGGGGTGCCATACTGCCAGCATCTATGGTCACCCGATACTGTTGATGCCTTCATCGGTCGCGAAGCTCGATGGCAGCTTAATTGCAGAGATCTGAGCTACTATCGCGAAGTGTGGCAGCAACTCGACACGTTGTACAGGATTGTCCACTTAACGGAAGAGCGAGACTTTGACGGCATCGAGATCATATCGCAGCACCCGGCGTGTTTTGCGAAGGTGTCGAAGAAAATCGACGACTTTCTTATCTCGAAGATAGCAGTAACATTAGAGGTTCGCAAGTAACAGTCATCACTAGGATCGGCCACATCGAGAGGCCGCTGCCAGAGACCAGAAAAGGCTCGCGACCTTTTCCTTAAAGTGGATATAGTTCGGGACCGGGCCTGGGTGGTGCCGACATTCAGGCGCAGCGCGATTGGGCGGAAGCCGTCAGCATCGGGCGATGGCACGACGTCACGAGCTGACCGACGCCTAGTGGGCCAAGATCGAGCACCTGCTGTCGTCCGGCCCAACCTCCATGAACGCGTTGTCGGAGCCGCTGCCGACCTGTTTGCTCCACGAGTCGCCGTTGCGGGCGGTGTTGTTGTCGAATTTTTCGGCCTCAACGGAGACGATCCCGTCCGGCCCCGTGTCCTGCTGGAACGGCCCGGACCCGCCGATGCCGTCGAGACGAACCTTGATGATCGACATCTCGTCCGAGATGCCGGCAGAAAGCTTGCTGTCCGCCTCGGAGAGCGTGCCGCCGACCTGCTGCCAGGTGCCGTCTTGGCTGAAGCGGTCGAAGTAGAACCAACAGGTTCGCCAGTTGGGCAGATCGTGCGGCAGGTGTCGCCAGCCGCCGCCGCTACGCAGGACGTAGAGGATGCCGTTGATCACCTCGCGGAGGTCGACGCTGCGTGGGCGTCCGCCTGGCCTGGCTGGCGGTAGCAGCGGTTCGAGGGTCTGCCACTGTTTGTCGGTCAGGTCCGTCTGGTAGGAGGCTCGTGCCATGACAACCGCTGCGCGAACCGCGTGCCAGTTCTTGGACACCCTCTCAGCGAGCGAAGCGGAGCCGAAGGATCTCGTCGGGAAACGCGTCTTTCAGGCGAGGTCCTTCGACTCCGCTTCGCTCGCTCAGGACGACGGAGTTGCGAGCCTACAGGGTGCGTGGCCTCACAAAAAGCGTCTGCTTCGCATGACGCGAAGCAGACGCTTTCATGAGGAGGAGAATCGGAATCAGAAGAGATCTTCGACGTCTTCATCAAACAACGCCGGCACCGAGAGGCGGTTTTCGGCAAAGAGGCGGGTGCTCGCCGCGGGCCGGGCTGCTGCGGCGAAGGAGAGCGCGGAGGACCGCGCGGAATCCGCCTTGGCCGCATCCGCGTCATGAGCGCTCTGGAAACTGCTCAAGGAGCCGGAGCCGGCCAGCGACGCCACCTCGCCGGCGGAGAGTTGGCCGTTGTAGATGCGAAGGTCGTCGATCCTCCCACCGAATGAAAAGGCACCGTCACCCTTGGCCCCGAGCTTGGCTGTGGCGTTGATCTTGAAGTCGTTGCGCACGGTGCTGTCGGAGGTTTGATCGACCCCGTCGACGTAGAGCCTGGCCGTGCCGGCAGTGCGGTCGATGACGGCCGCGACGTGGACCCACTGGTTCAGCGGCACTGCATTGGCCGTCGTGGAAGCCTTGGTGGTGGTACCGTTGGCGTTGCGGGTTTCCAGAAAGAGTTTCCGGTCGCTCGTCTGGTACGAGTTCACGCCGAAGAGGTAGCCCGAGCCAGAGCCGCTCATGTTCGACAGGACGCTCTGGATGTTCGACTCGCCCGCGTTGATGCGTACCCAGCCGGCGATGCTGAACTCGTCGCCCTCGGCAAGCGTGCCCAGGTCGAGGCGGTCGTTGGTGCCGTCGAGCTGAAGCGCTTGATTGCCGACTTGGCTGTTGGTGGTGAGCGCGGCACCGTTGCGGAGCGTCCCGTTCACGCCGCTCACGACGTCGTCGTCCGTGCCTTCGAAGGAGAAGCGGTGCCTGAGCGTCGCTGGTGCTTCCCGCGGGCTTTCGGCAGGGCCGGTGCCGGAGGGGGTCCAGGTGCTCGATGTGGTGAGAACGATCTTGTCGAAGTCGAAGCCGTCCTCACGCATCCAGACGTTGAGCGTCTTGACGCCCGGCGAGGTGACGTTGATCGTCGCCCGCGTGTTGCCGTCCATGGTGCTGTCGATCCAGCCGAAGTTCTGGCCGAAGCCGGTGATGCGGTCGGCGGTCGAGACGAAGTTGCCGTTGAGCCCGACGTGGACGGAGTCGCTGGTGCCGGCAGACGATCCGCCCGCTTTGCCGCGGACCCAGACGTAGTGCGTCCCGGTTTTGGTGAAGTTGACCTGATACTCGAGTTCGGGCGAGCTGTTGGTGAAGTTGTTGTTGAACGTGGTGCCGTTGTCCGGTCCAACTTCCATGTGGGCGTTGCTGGAGCCGCTGCCGACCTGTTTGCTCCACGAGTCGCCGTTGCGGACGGTGTTGTTGTCGAAGTTTTCGGCCTCGACGGAGACGATCCCGTCCGGCCCCGTGTCCTGCTGGAACGGCCCGGACCCGCCGATGCCGTCGAGGCGAACCTCGATGATCGACATCTCGTCCGAGATGCCGGCGGAGAGCTTGCTGTCCCGACTGGAGAGCGTGCCGCCGACATCCACGAGGTCGCCGTTGTCGTTGAATCTCCAGTGGGTGAAGGAACTGACCGCGTTGCCGTTGAACGTGATGTCCAGGTCGAGCTGGCCGTAGTCGATGTTGGCCTTCGTGTCCGGATTGACAACGTCGACATCGCGGTAGGTCAGGAAGTAGAACCGGCCGTCCGACTTCTGGAGCACGACGGGCGTGCGGATCTGGTTGCTCGACTTCGTGTACGAGACGTCGATCGCGTCTGGCGTGAAGTTCGGCGAGACCCACTCTTTGGTGGTCGTGTTCCAGGTGGCCTCGTTGAGCGTGTCGATCAAGGTGTCGAGCGCGTTGTACGAGGGTTTGAGTGTTCCGTCGTTGCGGATCAGACCCCAGTTTTGGGTGTCGCTGGTGTTGGACGAGCCGATGTCCATGAGCTGGTGGATGTACGTCCGCTCGACGCCCCGCCCGAAGTACTCGGTGAGCATCCGCGGCATGTAGACGCCCTGGGCACGCTCGGACACCGACTGCGGCGTGTTCAGGTTGGGCGTCGTGACGTGGCCTGCTTCGGTGATCCAGATCGGCTGATCGCCGTTCCACTCCCGCGTCCGGTTGAAGAAGTTGTTGATGCCTCGCGTGTGGGTGAACGTGCCCGTGTAACGGTGCTGGGCGATGACGTCGTGGCTGGCCGGGTTGATGTAGCGGACGCTCTCGGCAAAGGCCATCGCTGGTGTCGCGACGGTGATGTCCTGAGTGGCACTGTCCGCGTTGACATCGGCAAAGAGGTCGTTCTGGTACAGCCGACTACCGGCGTAGTCGATCGGGTCGCCGTCGTTGGTTTGGCGGTCGTCGTCGACGCCCTTGTACGTGGGCTGCGTGAAAACGTCCGGCTCGTTGGGTCCGCCGATGGCTTCGACGACACCGGGCGCGAGCTTGGCGACATCCGGTGCCCGATCCGGCGTGCCGTTGGGATCTTCAAAAAGGCCAAAGATGCCCAGCAGGCCGACGCCGTAGTTGTCGTAGAGGGACTGGTAGCGTGCGCGATAGGTGCTGTTTTCCACCAACTTCAGGCCGTCGCGGGCGTGGCGGATCTGGAGGTCGTCGAGGGCGGGGACAACTTTGTTGGTGAAGTCCGAGCCGGTGTAGTTGTTCCGGTCGAGCTTGATGTTGATGCCGATGGAATCGACGTAGGCGTCGACACTCGCCGGCTGGATCACGGCGAGCAGGCGGCGCTGCTCAAGTGATTCGAGATGAGGGACAGCAGTACCACACGCGGCATCGAGTGCCGCGGAACGAGCGGATGAAGTCACGAAACCTCCTCAGGCTACAGGCGTTATTTGTGCCCGCAGGGCGATCGATCCACATGAACCGTGTCCATTTCGGGCCTTCAAGGCCGACTGTAACGGCTGCTGCCAATTTTACAACCTGTTATGTGCCCTTTTCGGGCACGGACGAGGGTTGTTGTCAGGTCGGCCGGCTCACGGCGACTTGAGCGGGCCTGATGACCCGGCCGTCGAAGTCGTACCCCTTCTGCAACAGCCGCGTTACCACCGGTGATTCCGGGGCCGGGTCACGCGCCTCCTGCATCAAGGCCTCATGTCGATTCGCGTCGAACTCTTCACCTTCGCCGGGGCTGATCGTCGCGACGCCGTTGGCCTGAAGGACGGACAGGAACTGGTCGAGCGTCCCCCGAACGCCGCCCAGCACGCTCTGCACGTCTGCCGTCTCCGGCACGTCGAGGGCGCGTTCGAGGTTGTCCACGACAGGCAGCAACTCGCGCATCAGATGACCCGCGGCGACTTTGAGCCGTTGGTCGGCATCTTTGGTCAGTCGACGCTGGGCGTTCTGGTAGTCCGCCTGTTGCCGGGCGAGTTTCTCGAAGAGTTGTCGGTTCTCTTCCCGCAACGCTTCGACGTCGTCTTCACCGATGTCGACCTCGGGCACCGGCTCGGCATCGAGGGGTGCGTCTTCGTTGATGTCCTGCTCGTTCTCGTCGGTCATGTGCAGTGCGGAGGTGCTAGGAAAGGTCAGTCGCCGGCGAGCATAGATCGCAACTTGTCGAGGAATCCGCGTCGTTGCGGCATCGCATCCGTCGACTGATGGTCGTCTTCGGTTTCGGCAAACTGACGCAGCAGGTCGCGTTGGGCGTCGGTGAGCTTCTTCGGAATCTCGACGAGCACCTGCACCATCAGGTCGCCCCGGCGAAGGCCGCGGACGTCCGGCAGGCCTTGGCCGCGAAGTTTGAAGACTTCGCCGTGCTGCGTGCCGGCGTGAACGTCGAGCGAGTCCTGGCCGATGTTGGCCGATTCGTCCGGCTTGGCCAGCGTCGGCACGTCGATCGACCCGCCAAGGGCGGCCGTCGTGAAGCTCACCGGCACCTGGCACACGAGGTCACGGTCGTGCCGGCTGAAGACCGCGTGGTCCCGCACGGCGACGTAGCAGATGAGGTCGCCGGGAGGAGCATCCGCCGTCGCCGCGGGCTCGCCTTCGCCCGTCAATCGCACGGCCTGACCCTCGTGAACGCCCGCCGGAATGCGGACGCTCACCTTTCGCTTCACCTGCTTGCGACCGGTGCCTTCGCAGGTCTGGCAGACGTCTTTGGGTTCCGGCACGACGCCCTGACCCCGGCAGGTCGGACAGGCGACGACCATCCGGAACATGCCGCCCAAACCCTGCTGGGCGACGCGTCCCTGGCCGTTGCAGGTGGAACACGAGACGGGCGTCGCACCCTTCTTGACCCCGCGTCCGTCGCACGTGTCGCAGCGATCGAGGCGGTCGAACTCGAGCGTCTTTTCCGCGCCGGCTGCGACTTCTTCGAGCGTGAGCTCGACGGTTGTTTCCAGATCCATCCCCGGCCGAGGCCCGGCACGCCTGCCGCGTCCGCCACCAAAGCCGCCCATGCCCGGGCCGAAGATGTCCTCGAACATGGAGAAGATGTCCGAAACGTCCGCCTGCCGGAAGTCGTGGGCCGCACCCTTGACACCATCATGTCCGAAGCGGTCGTACCGGGCCCGTTTCTGGTCGTCCGACAGGACTTCGTACGCCTCGGCACACTCGCGAAACTTCACGTCCGCCTCGGCATCGCCGCCGTTGCGATCCGGGTGGAACTTCATCGCCAGCCGGCGGTACGACTTCTTGATCTCGACAACGGTCGCCGCGCGTTCGACGCCGAGGACTTCGTAGTAGTCGCGTTTGTTGGTAGCGGTGGACATTGAATGGCAGGTGCGGCTGGCCAGATCATCGTCTGACAGGTGTCCGCCGCTCCATCGCGACGGAAACGAAGAGGCCGCGGAAACGTTCCCGTCTCCGCGGCCAAGATCAACGGCTGCGGAACTAGGCCACGGCCCCGGCGACGGGGGTCAGGTCCCTGTCCTTGCCGGTCTCCTTGACGTCCGTCAGCAAGACGTCCGTCGTCAGCGCCAGGCCCGCGACGCTGGCGGCGTTGAGGAGGGCGGTCTTGACGACCTTGGCCGGGTCGATGACGCCCATCTTCACGAGGTCGCCGAACTTGTCGGTCCGGGCGTTGTAGCCGAAGGACGGCGAGCTGTTCTCCAGCACCTGGGCGACGACGACTTCGCCGTCTTCGCCCGCGTTGATGGCGATCTGCATCGCCGGGTAACGCAGAGCCTCGGCAACGATCTCGAAGCCGACCCGCTCGTCACCCTTCTTAGGCTTGGCGTTCTCCACGGCCTCGATGGCACGCAGCAGAGCGACGCCGCCACCGGGAACGGTGCCTTCTTCCGCGGCCGCTCGGGTCGCGTGGAGGGCGTCGTCGATGAGGTCCTTGCGTTCCTTCATCTCGGTCTCGGTGGCAGCACCGGCCTTGATGACGGCAACGCCGCCGGTGAGCTTGGCGAGACGCTCTTGCAGCTTCTCGCGGTCGTAGTCGCTGGTGGTCGACTCGATCTGACGACGGATCTGGTCGGCCCGGGCGGCGATGTCCTTCTTCTTGCCGGCGCCTTCGACGATGAGCGTCTTATCCTTGCCGACGACGACCTTCTTGGCGGAGCCGAGGTGGTCGACCTCGACGTTTTCGAGCTTCACGCCCAGATCTTCGCTGACGAACGTGCCGCCGGTCAGGACGGCCAGGTCGCCGAGCATGGCCTTGCGGCGGTCACCGAAGCCGGGTGCCTTGACGGCACAGACGTTCAGCACGCCCCGCAGCTTGTTGACGACGAGCGCGGCCAGGGCTTCGCTGTCGACGTCTTCGGCGATGATCAGCAACGGCCGGCTGCTGGTGACGATCTTGTTCAAGAGCGGAAGCAGGTCTTGCAGGTTGCTGACCTTCTTCTCGTGAATGAGGATGTATGCATCCTCAAGCTCGGCCTCGAGCGTGGTCGGGTTCGTCAGGAAGTAGGGCGAGAGATACCCCTTGTCGAACTGCATGCCCTCGGTGTAGTCGAGCGTGCTTTCGAGGCCCTTGCCCTCGTCGACGGTGATGACGCCTTCCTTGCCGACCTTTTGCATGGCCTCGGCAAGCAGGTCGCCGATGCCCTCGTCGCCGTTGGCGCTGATGGTCGCGACCTTCTTGTAGTCGTCACGACCCTTGACCGGCTTGGCCATCGAGGTGATGTGTTCGGCAGCGACTTCCGCGGCCTTGGTGATGCCACGCTGCACACGGACCGGGTTCACACCCGCCGTCAGGTAACGCAGGCCCTGCTCGAAGATGGCTTCGGCGAGGACGGTTGCCGTCGTGGTGCCGTCACCGGCGACGTCGCCGGTCTTGCTGGCGACGGTGTTGATGAGCTTGGCGCCCATGTTCTCGAACGGATCCGGAAGCTCGACTTCCTTGGCGACCGTGACGCCGTCCTTGGTGACGCGTGGGCCTCCGTAGGACCGTTGGAAGACGACGTTTCGGCCACGCGGGCCGAGGGTGGCCTTGACGGCGCGGGAGAGCTTCTGAAGACCCTTGAACACGCTCTGACGCGCTTCGGCGTCGAACTTCATTTGCTTAGCTGCCATGATTGATTCTTGTAGTTGAAGTAGGAGTGCGGAAGTGGCGGATCGGTCGTCATGCTGCGTGCGGTCGTTCGCGACTTCCGCATTCAGCACTCATGCTTCCGACCTATTCAAGAACGCCCAGCAGATCGCTCTCGCGGAGCAGAACGAATTTCTCGTGATCGAGCTCGATTTCGGTGCCCGAGTACTTGCCGTAGACGACCGTCTCACCGGTCGAGACGGCCAGCGGGGTCCGCTTGCCGTTGTCGCCCATCTTGCCCGGGCCGACGGAGATGATCTTGCCGCGGGTGGGCTTTTCCTTGGCGGCGTCTGGGAGGACGATGCCGCTCTTGGTCACTTCTTCGGCTTCGAGCTGGCGGACGACGACGCGGTCGTTGAGGGGGTTCAGGGTCGGCATATCTATCTTGGGAGTGCGTTGTTGAGTCGTGGGAGGGGCGTTAGCCCGAAGTCTCGCCTCGGCGGTCGAGCCGAAGCGAGGGGTGGTGTTAGTGGCTGTGCCCGGCATGGTCGCCGTGCTTGTGACCTTCGTGGTCGTGACCCTCATGGTGCTTGTCTTCCATCGTGACGACGGTGACTTTGCCCGTGTCGAGGTCGTAGCGGGCGGGGACGATCTTGAGGTCGCCCGCCTTCATCGCGGTGCCGACGATCGGCTGGCTGTTCTCCATCTGGTCGACGACCAGGCGGACGTTCTCCGAGACGGCGACGTCGAGGAGGTCATCGCCGGTGGTGTGGTCCATCGCCTTGCGGACGGCGGGGCGGATCGCCTCGACGAGGTCGTGGATTTGGCCCGGGAACCGAGCCTCACCCTTCTCGGCCTTGACGGCTGCATCGACAGCGCCGCAGGACTCGTGACCCATGATCACGAGCAACGGGCTTTTCAACACGGCGACGGCATACTCGATGCTGGCCAGCTCGTAGTCGTCGACAATGTTGCCGGCGACGCGGATGACGAACAGATCGCCCGGATTGGCATCGAAAGCCAGTTCCGGCGCGACGCGGCTATCTGCACACGAGACGATGATCGCATAAGGCGACTGGCCCTTGGCCAGCTCGGCTCGCTCCTTGACGCTCATCGTCGCCTCGGCCTCACCAGCGACGAAACGGGCGTTGCCCTCCATGAGCATCTTGAGGGCATCCTCGCCCGACGGCCCTTGGGACGCATCATTGGGAGCGGCGAACGAACTGGAAGTCGCCACGGCCACGCAGGCGGTAGCGAGTGCAAGCGATTTGGTGAAGGTGTTGAGCATGGTAGTGAAGGGCATTGGTTCTTGAGTCATCCGGTGTGATCAGCCGCGCGTCGCGGCGATGAAGTCGTCGGTCGTGATGTTCGCAGATCGAATTAGTGAGCGGAGGGCTCCTTTTGCAACTTCTCTGTGATTTGGAACAGCGAGCGTCGTGAACTCGCCGGGCTTCGTCATGACGATGTGGCTCCGGCCTGCCTCGCGACTTCCCAGCCAAGTCGCTCGAAGGCTCGCACGACTTCTTTGCCGCTGAGGACAGGCAACCTCGGCATCAGGCAATTACCTCCACTTGAGCCGTCTCGATCGTCAGTGGCATTCCCTTCTCGGCCCGCACCTCAAGGCAAAGCCGAATAGCCTCGCGGACATTCTCGACCGCCTTGTCCCGCGTCTGCCCTTGGCTGACACAGCCGGGGATCGACGGGCATTCGGCGATCCAGACGCCATCTTCATCTCTGTTGATCGTGATGGCGAAAGTCATGGCGTTCCTGTTAAAGCTTGTGGCCTCTTTTCTTCCCCTAACCGCATGTCAGGGAGCGGTTGATATTCTGCATAAGAGCATTCCACGAGATGCTTCGGAAAGAATGGCTACCAGCCGCTTGGTGCAAGGAAGCCCATCGAGCGTCCTTGCCTCCAAACGGGAACAACAGTTCCGGCAAGACCCGCCGATGCAGCGCAGATTTGGAGCGAGTTGCAGATGGCGTTCTGGTCGGTGCTTGACTTGGAACCAAATTGATCGCTTACGAACACCACGATGATCTGCTGGCCTTGCTCGCTAAAGTGAGCGACATCGTAAGAAGTACTCATAGTTGCTTCAGTAAACTAGAAGTCCATGTCGTCCATGCCCTCGTGGTCATGGTCGTGATCGTCACCGCCGCCCTTGGGCGCTTCGACGACGATGCAGTCCGTCGTCAGCAACAGGGCAGCCACTTCCGCGGCGTTCTGGAGGGCGGACCGCTCGACCTTTGTCGGCGTCAGGACGCCGGCGGCGACGAGGTCGACGTACTCGCCGGTCAGGGCGTTGAAGCCCTTGCCGTCGGACTCCATGATCTGGCGAACCACGACGCTGCCGCTGTGGCCGGCGTTCTGGGCGATCTGCTTCGTCGGGGCCATCAGGGCTTGGCGAACGATCTTGACGCCCACCAGCTCGTCGCCGGTCAGCTTCAGCTTGCTCCCGCCGTTGAGGGCGGCCATCGCCTTGATCAGCGACGTCCCGCCACCCGGAAGGACGCCTTCTTCGATCGCCGCACGCGTGGCGTGCAGCGCGTCTTCGATGCGGCTCTTCTTCTCCTTCAGCTCCGCCTCGGTCGCGGCACCGACATTCACCTGCGCGACGCCGCCCGACAGCTTCGCAAGACGCTCTTGCAGCTTCTCGACGTCGTAGTCGCTCGTGGTCGTGGCGATCTCGTTGCGAATCTCGGCGATGCGGGCCTGGATGTCCGATGCCTCGCCGGCACCTTCGATGACGGTCGTGTTGTCGTTGTCAACGCGAACCTTCTTGGCCAGGCCCAGGTCGGAAAGCTCGACCTTCTCAATGTCCAGGCCCAGGTCCTTCATGATCGGGTTCGCACCGGTCAGGACGGCCAGGTCGTTGAGCATCGCCTTGCGACGATCGCCATAGCCCGGAGCCTTCACGGCAGCGACGTTCAAGATGCCGCGGAGCTTATTGACGACCAATGTCGCCAGGGCCTCGCCATCGACGTCTTCGGCGATGATGAGCAGCGGACGCTTCTTGTCCTGCACCTTCTCGAGAAGCGGCAAGAGCTTGGCGGCGCTGCTGATCTTCTCCTCGTGGATCAGGATGAACGGCTTGTCGAGCTCGACCGTCATCGCGTCCTGGTCGGTGATGAAGTTCGGCGACAGGTAGCCGCGGTCGAACTGCATGCCCTCGACGAAGTCGACGTTGGTCTCAAGGGCCTTGCCCTCTTCAACGGTGATAACGCCGTCCTGCCCGACACGCATGAAGGCGTCGGCCATGATCTTGCCGACTTCTGCGTCGTTGTTGGCCGAGATGGTCGCGACGTTCTGGATGTCCTTCTTGCTCCCCGCGTCGATGGGCCGGCTTTGCTTCTTGAGGTCGGCGACGACGGCATCGACGGCAGCGCGGATGCCGCGGGCCATGGCCATGGCGTCGGCGCCGCTGGTCAGGTGCCGGTACGCCTCGGTGTAGATCGCCTCGGCCAGGACGGTGGCCGTCGTTGTGCCGTCACCGGCGGCGTCGCCGGTCTTGCTGGCGGCTTCCTTGACGAGCTTGGCGCCGATGTTCTCGTATCGGTCCTTGAGTTCGACCTCCTCGGCAACCGTCACGCCGTCCTTGGTGATGGTCGGAGCACCCCAGCCCTTGTCGATCACCGCGTTCCGGCCGCGCGGGCCGAGGGTGGTCTTGACGGCACGGGACAGTTTCTGAATGCCCGTGAGCAGGCTGCGGCGGGCGTCGGTGTCGAACTGAAGCGTCTTGGCTGCCATGGTGATGAGGAAGGTCGGTGTCGTTGGTCTGAGTCGGGAGAGGCCAGGCCGCTTGTAAGACGGCCAGACGGATGCTTGAACTATCTCAAGACCCGTGCCAGACCGTTACGGATGTCGGAGCTGTTTATCACCAATTACTTACAGATACTCCGGCTCGCGTACCTCGCATACGGCAACTGCCAGCATGGCAGCGCGGCCGAGCATTGGCCGCACGGCGTTGCCGATCTGGCAGACGTCGCGATCGTTGGATCCAGACGAAGACGAAGCCGCGGCAATGCCGCGGCTTCGTGGAACGATTCGGATGTCACAGCGTGTCAGACGCTGTCCGTACCGGTTTAGATTCGACGCCGGCGAAGCGCGAGCAGCCCGGTCGCGGCGATGGCGAGCGTGGTCGGCTCTGGGACGACGGTTGCGTAGAAGGCGTCTAGCAGGGCGATGTCGTCGCTGCTGGTCGAGCCGAAGTTGGCCCGCAGGATGCCGAAGTCGGCCAGGTTGACGATGCCGTCGCCGTTGAAGTCGCCCTGGGCGAACTCGGCCATGGTGCTGCCGAAGTTGGCCCGGAGGATGCCGAAGTCGGCGAGGTTGACGATCCCGTCGCCGTTAGCGTCGCCGGGCAGGACGATCTCGTCGAAGCTGCCGAAGGACTGGACAAAAAGCTCGTAGTCGCCGGTGGAACTGCCGAACGCGTCGACTTCGATGAAGTAGGTCCCGTCGGCAGGGATGATCAGGTCGAAGATGTGCGAGTCGAGGGTCTCCAGCTCGTCGTCGTTGACCGCGTCCTGGCCGTAGTAGTTGAGGAGGTTGCCGGAAGCGTCGTAGACGCGGGCGATGGTGTCGACCGTGTCACCGATGCGGTCGAGAGCCGAGCTCATGACCTCGACGCTCAGGAAATCGTCGGCAAACGCGGTGATCTCGTAGAAGTCGCTGTCGCTCGTGTTGCTGATCGACGCGTTGTCCACCGAGGCGGCACGCACCGGCAGAACCTCGCCCGCCTGGGCCGTCCCGGCGGGGCGGTTGTTCGGGACGTCGAGCTGTTGCAGGTCCAGCACCTGTGCGGAACCGAGTGAGTTGTTGTTGCTTGAGGTTTCGCTGACGACATTGCCATCTGTCGCAAAGGCGAGCTTGATGAGCGACCGCTCGCTGAGCGCGGCCCGGCCGTTGAGGAAGTTGTTGCTACTCGTCGAGCCGCCGATGGCGGGCGTCGACATGATGTTGAAGTAGAACTCGTTGCCGGAAGCCGGTCCGGGGAAGCTGGGTCCGAAATCCGATCCGGCCCCCGTACCGCCGGGCACACCCTGACCGATGCTGCCGAAACTGTCGTGATGCCGCAGCCCCAACGTGTGGCCCAGCTCGTGTGCGCCGACGTTGATGCCGTAGTTGATCTTCTGGTTCGTTGAGGCCGAGAAGTTGGTGCCGACAAAGGCGAACGTGTTGCGGTTGAGATTGCGAAAGTCAATCTCGTTCGCCACGCCGCCGAAGCCGCTGTTGTCGTAGATAATCCGAGTGAATGGGAAAGCCGGCTGCGTCAGAGAAAATTCGACATCGAAGCCGGCGTAGACGTCTTCGACACCTGCGAGCACGCTGTTCCGCATCGACGTCGAGAACCCGACACTGCCGCTGAAGTCGAGCCAGACGTTCTGCGTCCCGTTCGGGCCGATGGCCGAGGTCCCGGAGAGGGCGCGGTCGCTGACCGCGAGTTGACCGGGCTGCAGGTTTGCGTTGAAGGCCTCGACGCGCTGGGCGACCTGGTTGCCACCGACGTCACCGCCGATGCTGCCGGCGTGGACGTTGGACCCGTCACCCCAGCCACAGGGGCCACAGGCATTTGCCGTGTCAGCCAAAGTGAAGGTCGCGACAGAGGCAAGAAGAGAGACGACAGTGGGAAACGACGAACGCATGATGGGTTGAAATAGTCGCCGCTCGATCGAACAAGCGACCTTCAGGTGCAAAAGGTGCAGAACAAGATAAGTACGGGTCGATTACCGCCCCCGGCGACGGCCCAGGAGCAGGAACGCTCCGGCGATGCCCGCCAGCATCGTCGGCTCTGGGACGACGGTTGCGTAGAAGGCGTCGAGCAGGGCGATGTCGTCGCTGCTGGTCGAGCCGAAGTTGGCCCGCAGGATGCCGAAGTCGGCCAGGTTGACGATGCCGTCGCCGTTGAAGTCGCCCTGGGCGAATTCGGCCATGGTGCTGCCGAAGTTGGCTCGAAGGATGCCGAAGTCGGCGAGGTTGACGATCCCGTCGCCGTTGGCGTCGCCGGGAAGAAGGCTGTCGATCAGAGGCGGGCCGAAGTCGGTGACGAAGAGTTCGTAGCTTCCGGTCGGGTCAAAGTTCGGAAAGTTGATGCTCGTCTGCACCTCGACGAAGTACGTCCCGTCTTCAGGAACGATCAGGTCGAAGATCCAGGAGTCGAAGGTTTCGACTTCGTCGTCGTTGGCGGCACCGACCCCGTAGTAGTTGACGAGGTTGCCCAAATCGTCGAACAGACGCACGTTGGTGTCGAGCGTGGCCGAAAGGCGGTCGGAGATGGCGTCGCTGATCACCTCGAGGCTCAGCAGGTTGCCGGCCCGAGCGTCGAAGCTGAAGAGATCAACCTGACCGTTCGACGAAATGGCTCCGGCGACAGCGGCGGCACGGGCTTGAAGCTCCTCGCCGGCAAAAGCGGTTCCGTCCGGCCGCGTGTTCGGGACATCCAGTTCGACGAGCTCGATCGGCTGGGCGTTGCTGAAGCTGCTCTTGTCGCCGGGGGCTTCGACGATCAGGTCGTCGAGCGACGAGTAGGCGAGCTTGATCGCAGAACGCACGCTCAAGTCGGCCGGGACGTTGAGGAAGTCGTCGAAGGTCCCGCCGCTGGCCCCTAGCGCGGGCGTCGACATGACGTTGTTGTCAAACTCGCTGCTGCCCGCCACCGGGCCGGGGTAGTCGGCGGCGAATGAGTTGCGGAGAGAGTTCGAAGGTGCGCCGGAGCCGATCGGGCCAAAGGCGTCGTAGTGACGTAGGCCGAGCGTGTGGCCCAGCTCGTGGGCGGCGACGTTCGAGGAGAAAGTCACCTGCTGGTTCGAACTCCGACCGGCCAGATCACTGATAAAGACGAATGCGTTGTTGGACGCGTTGACATTGCGAAAGTCGATCGAGTCCGCCACGCCGCTGAGAGGGTCGCCGTTGTCGGCAAAGATGATGCGCGTCGACGGACCGCTGGGTTGGCTGAGGCTGAAGGCGACGTCGAAGCCCTCGTAGATCGACGCCGTCCGATCGAGGACAGTTTGCCGTTCGGTGCTGTTCAGAATGTTCAGCGGCGTGTCGGAGAAGTCGAGCCAGACCTGCTGCGTCGTCTCGCCAGGTCCGAGATTCCTGCCGCCCTGGATCCGGCTGACCGGACGCGTGTCGATCGGGAGGACGCCTGGAGCCAGATCAGCGTTGAACTCCGCGACAAGTTCTTCGAACCTGACGCTCGACGAGTCAGAAGGGTGCGTCCCCGGGCCCCACATGCAGACGCCGCAGGCTGAGGCGGTAGCACTGGCGGACAGCGTGACGAGGGCGGCCGAGAGGATGGACGACTGAAACTTCATGAGTGCGAGGGCGTGAAATCAGCTGTAGCGGCAAGATAGCTGGGCGCCCTATGGCAGCCTGCTGAAACTATCGGACGCAGCAGTCTGCCGTAGGTTCGAAGCTGGTGCAACCGGAACAGGCACATGATTTGTGAGTCCGGCATTCTGACGGGCCAGGAGCCGCCGTACGACCGGAACAGGTGCCACCATCCACCCGTAGCCGCAGATCTTCGTCATCGAGTAGGCTGATGACAATGCGACGCGGCCTTCGATTCTTCATAGCCCGCGGCTTTGCTCGTTGCCGCATTGCCTGCCGACGCGGCCCTGTTTGCCGACTACGACGCCGATCGCCACGATCGCTTCCTCGCCGACGGCCTCACCGCCAACCCTGACTTCCACCTGGCAAATATTGACCTGACGGGTGTCGGCGTTGGGCGCAACGGCGGCGTCCTGCTCTCTGACCAGCACGTCCTCGTCGCCAACCACTATCGAGGCAGCAGTTACGCCTTCGTCAACCAGGCAGGCGAGCGGATCACGATTTCGTCACAGTCGCACACGCGGCTGCAAACCGACGTCGACGGCACGTTCGTCGGCAGCGACCTCTCGGTCGCCACCCTGTCCCGCCCGGTCACCGAAAGCGAAGGTCTCACGCCGATCAGCCTGTACGGCGGTACGGCGGACGATCTGGCCGGGGAGGTGGTCCATGCATACGACCAGAACGACCGCCTGGGCCGAAACCTGATCAATGGCGGGCTCATCTCAACGCCGACCGGCACCATCGACCTGCCGCCGGTCGAGCTGTACGGCGACGCCTCCAGCTCAGCGACCTGGGCCATCGGCTACGACTTCGACCTGTCGAACCCGCTCGGCAACGACGAGATCGGCCTCGTCGGCGGCGACAGCGGGCACGCGGCCTTGCATGTTTCTTCGTCCGGTGACGTCTCTCTCCTGGGAACCCACTTCGCCGTCGTCACCAGCAACGGCGGCTTCCCGCGAGACCCGGGCGATCGGTACGTGAGCCTCTCGAGCTTCGTCGGACCGTACCGCGACCAGATTGCCGCCATCACCGGCGGCGGGGTGACCAGCATCGCCGCCATCCCGGAACCCGGGATCACGTTGATCGGCACCTTCGTCGGCGGATTGCTGGTGCGACGCCGGCGTTGATCTGGGCTAGCCCTCAGTCGGCGCACGGGGCATGCCCATGCTTCGGCGGAGGCTGAAGCACCTGCCGCGACAGGTGTCTGAACGCTCTAGATGTTGCGAATCTTGTTCAGCCCGTTGAGCGCGGCCACGCGGTACGCCTCGGCGAGCGTGGGGTAGTTGAAGACGTTCTGGCTGAAGAAGTCCGCTTTGCCGTTGAGGGCCATGGCGGTTTGGCCGATGTGGATGAGCTCGGTCGCCCCTGTGCCAATGACGTGGACGCCCAGAATGTCGCGATTCTCCTGGTGAATCAGGAGTTTGAGCATGCCGGTCTCGTCGCCGAGTAGCTGACCGCGGGCGATTTCGCTGTAGGTCGCAACGCCCGCTTCGTACGGGATGCCGGCCTCGGTGAGTTCCTCTTCGGTCTTGCCGACCATCGAGATCTCGGGGATCGCGTAGATGCCGAAGGGGAATAGGTCCGGGAAGCTGTGGGCCTCGATGCCGAACATGTGGCACGCGGCAAGTCGGCCCTGCTCCATGGCCGTCGAAGCCAGGGCGGGGAAGCCGATGACGTCGCCGCAGGCGTAGATGTGCGGAACCTCGGTCTGGTAGTGCTGATTGACCTTGAGACGCTCGCGATTGTCCGCATCAAGGCCCGCATTGGCGACGGCCAGCGCGTCGGTCGTGCCTTGCCGACCGACGGCGTAGAGGAGCGTCTGGCCGCGGAGTTTCTTGCCACTTTCAAGAACTGCCTGGACGAGCAGATCGTCTGCGTGGCCGTCGTCGCCGCCGCGACGATCTTCCTTGTTCGGCGGCGGGACGTCTGGCTGGAACTCGACCTCCTCCGCCACTGCGGCCTCGGACGCGTTGGCCGAGTTTTCGATGACGACGTCACTCGCCCGACGCCTCGACCGCTGCGGGAAGTCCGGGTGATCGCGGCCGATGAGGTCGATGTTCTTGACCTTCTCGCCCAACCGGAGCGTGATCCCGGCCCGTCGCATTTGATACTGGAAGGCCTCGCAGATCTCGTCGTCGAGGAAGCCGAGCACCTTGTTGCGGCCTTCGACGAGCGTGACCTTGACGCCCAGCGTCGACATCATGCAGGCATACTCCACGCCGATAACGCCGCCTCCGACGACGATCATGCTCTTGGGAAGCTGCTTGAGCTTCAGGATGCCGTCGCTCGTGAAGACGCGTTCCTTCGTGAAAGGCACGTTGTCTGGCCGGGCGGGTTTGGTGCCGATGGCCAGGACGAAATTGTTGCCCTGGATGCGTTCACTGCGGACGTCCTGGCCGGTTTCGTCGTCGCTGACGGTGACGGTGATTTGGTGCGAGTCGTCGAAGCTGGCGTGTCCTTCGACGACATCCACGCCGTTGCGGACGAGCTGGCTCATGACGAGCTCGCGTTCGTGGTTGATGACGTTTCGGCTGACGCTGATGAGGTCGCCGATGGTGATGCGACTTTTGACGCGGTACGAGTCGCCAAACAGGCCGCGTTTTGAGGCTCCCGTGAGGTGCAGGATCGCCTCGCGAAGCGCTTTGGAAGGAATCGTGCCCGTGTTGAGCGCGACGCCTCCGAGCCAGTTGTTCTTCTCGATGAGGGCAACTTTCCTGCCCAGCTTGGCCGCTTGGATCGCCGCCTTTTGCCCTGCGGGTCCTGAACCAATGACTACCAGGTCGTATTGCCGCATGTTGCACGCTATCGGCTTCGCAGGACGAACTTCATCGCGTCCGGGAATCTCGCCCGCCACGCCGCCTCATGGTGCTGTCCGCCCTCTGCCACGACGAGCTGAACATCGACGTCTTGGCGCTCCAGCGCCTCTGCCAGCCGGCGGACGAGGCCGATCAGATGCTCGCGGTTGGGCCCGGGCTGGCCCTCGCGGCTGCCGATGTCGAGCCAAACCCGCTTGCCGGCGAGCGCGGAAGCGTCCTCTTCGAGCTGCTTCACGATCTCGTCGTCGTTCCACCAGACCGATGGTGACATCACGATCCCGCCCGCAAAGACGTCCGGATGCTGGCGAAGAAGTTCGAGCGTCATCAATCCGCCTAGCGAAGAGCCGCCGATGTACGTCGAAGCCGGGTCGTGCTCGATCCCGTAGGTCGCCGTGATGAAGGGCATGACCTCGTCCATGACGAACGTCGCGTACGCATTTCCTTGGCCGCCTTTGAAGCGACGGTCGGGTGACATCGTCAGCTCGTCGATCCGATGCTGGCCCCCGTGATCGATGCCGACGACCAACATCGGCGGGACGCTGCCGTCGCCGATGAGCCGGGTCATCGCCTCATCGACCTCCCAAGCTTGTCCGAAGGCGGCGGTCTCGGGGTCGAAGAGGTTCTGCCCGTCGTGCAGATAGATGACGCCCTCGACAGGCGCCTCTGGCTTCCACACGCGGATCGTCCGCTCGCCGCCGAGGGCGGCCGAGGGGACCTGGTGCAAGATGACGGGTTCCGCACTGGCCACGGAGGCGACGGACACAAGGCACGTGGCCATAGCGAAACGCATCCGATGATTGTCGGCTGCGGGATGCCGACTCGCAACGGGCAGATCACCGACCCGAAGTCGAGCTTCGGCGACGCAGGCCGAGCAGGCTCATGCCGGCGATGATCGTCACGGCCGATGCGGGCTCGGGAATGGCCGAGGCGGTGCCGACGACGTCGAATTCGCTGAAGACCGTGGCACCGTTCGGGCTGCCGGCCAAGGCGTCGTCGGTCAGGTACGTGCGGAATCGGACGGCGTCGACGTTGCCGCCGAGCAGGCCTGCCATCTCGGTGAAGGTGACCTGAGCCGACGAGTTGGTCCGCTCCAGGCCGACGGGTACGAAGGCGTTGCGGTCGATGGACGTGAAGCCGCTATCGCCGACCACGCTGAAGAGGATCTCGATGTCCTGGTTCACCCGCTCGTCGGAACCGTTGGTGGTAGAGATGATGGATGCGATGTCGTAGCCGGCGGTGTTGACGGTGGTGTCGAGGTCGAAGGTCAGCTCGTACATGAGCGTGCCGACGGCCGACTCGCCCGCGTCGTAGCGGATGTCGGCGATGCTTCCGCCCGAGTTGGAGTTGCTGCCGTCACTGATGTTGTCGAGCTCGAAGCTGCCGTTGAGCGCGACGAAGCCGGGGGTCATCCCCGCGTCGGTCACGGTCGGGACGATGCCGTTGATGAGATCGTCGGCGAGGACGGGGAAGAACGTGCGGCTGGTGTTGTTGAACGCCTCCGTGACAACGACGGCCGCGGGTGCCGCGGCGGCCGTGACAAGGAGAGCGGCGGCAAAGGCGGTGGTCTTGGTGGTTCGGGTCATTTCCTACTCCTGACGGTTGTTAGCAAAATGCACAACTGCAACCGAAATGTACCTCATTCAGCCGGTCGTGCTATGGAATGACCGAGCAACCTCATGGACACAACGCGCTATTCTGCCTCGATCCAGCTCCGAGTCTGGTCGGCAGACGGGGGTCTGCCCCAGAACTTGGCGTAGACGCGGGAGAAGTAGAGCGGGTCGTCGTACCCGACGCCGTCGGCGACTTCCTGCACGCTCATGCTCGCCGTGCGGAGCAGGTAGCGGGCCTGTTGCATGCGTCGTCGCGTCAGGAATGCCTGCGGCGACAGGCCGACCTGGGTGCGGAAGATTTTGCGGAAGTAGGTCACGCTCATGGGCGTCTTCGCCGCCATCGCTTCGAGTGCGTCGCGTCGGCTGTAATGCACGTCGAGGAACCGAACTGCCCGATTGACGGCGGCGTCGCCTCGTCGTGGAGATGCCGCTGCGACGTCGCCGCCCAGGGGTCGCAGCCTCGGCACGACCCGCCCGATCATCGCTTTGGCCTCCCCCTCGGCCGAGAGGATGACTGCAGGGTCCGGGTCCTTGAAGAGCGTCCGCATGCGTTCGACAGACGCGTCTTCGAGGTCGCGTGTCGCACACGTGCCGACGAGTGCGTCGGTCAGGACGGGTTCGTCCGGTAAGCATCGATATCGGAACCAGGATGCGTCGACGCCGCTGCCATCGGGGATAGTCCAGGATCGTCTCGCACCGGCCGGCGCGAGGATGGCGGTGCCGCGGGTCAGCACCCGCTCTCGGCCGTTGACGGTGTAGGGGAATCTGCCGCGACGGACGACGAGAATGAGCGAGAACTTCAGCTTCTCCGCCGCTTCGGTGTAGCCGGGCTCGAAGGTGGCGCGACGGGCTTCGACCACCAACAGCCGCGAGGCCAGGACCGACTGTGCGTAGCTCAGGGGCGTCGGCATGGAGGATTAGTTTCGTCCATGTCGTTGGCGGTGTCGAATCAGGCGGGTAGTCTCGCGGCGTGGAACCGCTCGATGACCTGCTCCGCCGTGACGATCGGCTCGTGGCTTACTGGAACTTCGGCGAGGCTTCTGGGAGCGATCGCCAAGCCGTGTTCGGCCGCGGAGCCTTTCCCTTGCGCGAGACCAACGGCCGGGTCCAACGGATCGATGACGCTCCGCTCGGCGGCCATGCTGTGACCTTCGACGACGAGGCTTACTTCTCGTTGCCGTACGAGGCGACGGGCGATCTCAACGTCAGCGGTAAGGACGCGCAGGTGACGATCTTCGCCGTCGTCCGAATGGATTCTGACAAGACGCGTCGCGGCGGCACCATCGCCGGCATGTGGTACGAAGGCATGGGTCGTGGCGACGACACGGGGACCCGGCAGTACGCGCTGCTTCTCGACATGAACCTGTACGGCGGGGCCAAGCGGGTCACGCCTCACGTCAGCAGCGAAGGCGGCGCGACGTATCGGCGGGACGGGTCGCACTTGCCCTGGTGCGTCGACTACGCCGCGACTACGGAGGAGTACCCCGGCGACCGATGGTGCTCCATGGCGATGACGTACGACGGCACGAAGCTGACCGCCTTCCTCGACGGCGTCGCGACGCCGCGAGTGGTCGATCCAAAGAAAGACAATCGCAACGACGCCTACTTCACCGAAGAGGGGCCAGGCGGCGGGCATCGGGGCATCAACCCGTTTCACCACGGCCGGGGCATCTTCGAGTACGACCCGGCCACGCACGCCGACGTGAAGCCTGCGGGCGGGAGCGACTTCGTCGTCGGTGCCCGCTGCGTTCGCGGCAAGCACGGCTCAGAACCGCTGGCCGGGGCGTTGGCAGGTCTGGCCGTCTTCGACGCCTGCTTATCTGTCGCAGAGATCAAGGCCTTGCACGATGCATGTGACCTATCTGCGTGAGGCGGTTTCGGGCTAAGCTGCTGCATGGCGAAAAGCAGCTACATCTTGTGTCCCGGTCAAGGTGCACAAGCCGTCGGAATGGGTCATGACTACGCAGAGGCACATCCCGAGGCCAAGGCGGTGTACGACGAGGCGAACGATGTGCTGGGCGTGGATCTGGCCAAGCTCTGCTTCGAGGGGCCGGCCGATCAGTTGAACCAGACCGACGTCGCCCAGCCGGCGATTTTTGCGACGAGCGTCGCCTGCCATCGTGCGGCCAAGGCGGCGGGCAAGCTGCCTGAAGACGGTCACGGCGTACGCGGGTCTGAGCCTCGGCGAGTACACGGCCCTGCACCTTGCAGGCGTCTTCGACTTCGCGACGGGCCTGAAGCTCGTGCAAGCCCGCGGCCGGTATATGCAAGAGGCGGCGGTCAGCATGCCGGGCGGGATGGTGAGTCTTCTCGGAGCCGACGAGAAGCAGGCCGAGGACCTGTGCGAGCAGGCGGCGCACGGGCACATTCTGGTGCCGGCCAACTACAACTGCCCGGGTCAGATCGTCTGCAGCGGCGCGATGCCGGCGGTGGATCGACTTGCCGAAGTCGCCGCAGAGCACGGAATCCGTGCGATCAAGCTCGCCGTGGCCGGTGCCTTTCACTCGCCGCTGATGGAGCCCGCCGCGGTCCGGCTCGCCGAGGACTTGGAGCAGGTCGAGTTCGCCGCCCCGACGACGCCGGTATGGGCCAACGTGACGGCCGAGCCGCACGGGGACGACCTGGCCGAGATCAAGGCTCTGCTCGTGAAGCAGGTCGTGGAGCCTGTTCGTTGGCAGCAGACGATCGAGAAATTGGTCGCAACGGAAGATCCCGAGTTCGTCGAGCTGGCCCCGGGCCGGGTGTTGGCGGGCTTGCTCAAGAAGGTGGAGCGGCGTGCGGCCATGACCAACCTCGGGTCGGCCGAAGCGTTGGCGTGACCGACTGACGCTCTCAAGACACGCATGCGTGAGACGTCGCCGTTTGTCGCCTTCGCTACGGTGTCGGCATGAGCGAAAAGCCGGTTGCCATCGTCACGGGAGCAAGTCGCGGAATTGGTCGGGGCATCGCGACGCGCCTGGGGGCCGACGGGTTCCACGTGGCTTGCTGCGCACGTTCTGCGGACAAGCTGGCGGAGCGTCGTGGGCGAGATCGAGCAGGCCGGCGGGAGTGCGGAGGCGGTCGCGATGGACGTGGGCGATCCGGCGAGCATCCGCGCCGGCATCGACGGCCTGGCCGACCGTCACGGGCGGCTGGACGTGCTCGTCAACAACGCCGGCATCACGCGGGACACGCTGCTGCTTCGCATGGAGGACGAGCAGTTCGACGAGGTGATCAACACGAACCTCAAGAGCGTGTTCGTCGCGACCAAGGCGGCGGCGCGGTACCTGATGCGGAGCAAGCAGGGCCGGATCATCAACATCGGCGTCGGTCAGCGGGGTTATCGGCAACAAGGGCCAGGCGAACTACGCGGCGAGCAAGTCGGCGTTGCACGGCTTTACGAAGACCGTCGCCCGCGAGCTTGCGGCCAAGGGCGTGACGGCGAACGTCATCGCGCCCGGCTTCGTCACGACGGACATGACCGACGCATTGCCGGACAAGATCAAGGACGAGGTCGTCAAGCTGATTCCGCTGGCCCGGTTCGGGCAGACCGACGACATTGCCGCGGCCGTCGCGTTTCTTGGCGTCGCCCGCCGGCGGGTACGTGACGGGCCAGGTGCTGTGCGTCGACGGCGGGATGGCGATGTGAACGAGATCGCGACGAGGTCGAACGACCAGCCATTGGCGGCTTGGCTTCGCTGCGAATTGGCTCCCTGCGTCCCGACCCGGCTATAGTCGCAGCCCGCCGCCGCCGGCACCTTCGACCGCGGCCGGCCATCAACCTCACGCAGACCACGCCATGGACGAAGCAGCAGATCGAAAGCAAGGTCATCGAGATCGTCAGCGAGCAGATGGGCGTCGACAAGGCGCACCATCACCCGCGAGACGCACTTCATCAACGACCTCAACGCCGACAGCCTCGACACCGTCGAGCTCGTCATGGAGTTCGAGGACGAGTTCGAACTCTCGATCCCCGACGAAGAGGCCGAGAAGATCCAAACCGTCGGCCAGGCGATCGACTACATCAGCGGCAACTCGGGTAAGTAAGCCAGACGGAGTCAGGAAGCTGGAAGTCGGGAGTCGTGGAGGCCCGAGGGCCGTCCGTGGCTCTGGCTCGACCGGCTTCTGACTCCTCGACTTCCAGCCTTCCTGACTTCTTCTGCCAGCACATGCGTCGAGTTGTCATTACCGGCATGGGCGTCATCACGCCGCTAGGCGAGAGCGTCTCGCTCTCTCTGGGAGAACGTCATCGCCGGCAAGAGCGGCATCGGCCCGATCCGACGGTGGGACGCGTCCGAACTTCACCACCCGCATCGGCGGTGAGTGCTTCGACTTCGACCCCGAAGCCCACGGCATCGACAAGCGCGACGCCAAGCGGCTCGACCGCTTCGCCCAGTTCGCCATCGCCGCCAGCAAGCAGGCGATGGCACGACGCGGGGCTCGACGTCAAGGGCGACGGCAGATCGATCGCGACCGGGCCGGCGTGCTCATCGGCTCGCGGCATCGGCGGGATCGAGACGCTCGAGGAGCAGGCCGCATCCTCGTCGCCAAAGGGCCGGGACGGATGAGCCCGTTCACGGTCCCGCGCCTGATGGTCAACGCGGCCAGCGGCAACGTCTCCATCCTCTTCGGCCTGCGCGGCCCGACGACCGCCATCGCCACCGCCTGCGCCACCGCCGGCAACGCCATCGGCGACGCGGTCAACTTCATCAAGCACGGCCAGGCCGACATGATGATCGCCGGCGGTTCGCGAAGCCGCGCTGCTGCCCGCTGGGCATGGGCTAGCTTCTGTGCCGCCCGGGCGATGACGACACGCAACGACGATCCGACTCGTCGCCAGCCGGCCGTGGGACAAGGACCGCGACGGCTTCGTCATGGGCGAAGGCGCGGGCGTCGTCGTGCTCGAGGAGTACGAAGCCGCCAAGAAGCGCGGGGCTCCGATCTACGCCGAAGTCGCCGGCTACGGCATGACCGCTGACGCCTACCACATCACCGCGACCATCGAAGACGGCTCCGGCCCGGCCAAGGCGATGACGCTGGCCCTGAACGACGGTGGCGTGAACCGCGACCAGGTCGGCTACCTCAACGCCCACGGCACCAGCACCCCCATCGGCGACCCGGCCGAAACGCGGGCCGTCAAGACGACCTTCGGCGAGCACGCCAAGAAGCTCGTCCTCTCGTCGACCAAGTCGATGCTCGGCCACAGCCTCGGTGCGACCGGCGGCGTCGAGACGATCCTGACCGCGCTGACGCTCAAGCACGGCCTCATCCCGCCGACGATCAACCTCGAAGAGCCCGACGTCGAAGCCGGCTGCGACCTCGACTACTGCCCGAAGGTCGCCCGCGAGGTCGACGTGAAGTACGCCCTGAACAACTCCTTCGGCTTCGGCGGGCACAACGCGTCGCTGCTGCTGGCACGGGTCGATTAGCTGCGGATCAGGTCGCTACCCGGCGTCGACCACAACGCCTGCTTGAATCAGTTGGCGTCCCTTGCAATCCTGTGCGTTCCGGGACAATGCCTCACGGACCCGCGGCCACGGATGTGGCGGGCGAAGGTGCCGTCGCCAGGAAGACGTCTCATGCCGGTTCTAGCCAACGCCAACACGTCGATGAGGGCACGCCCTCCTCGACGGATGCCAGGGATGTCGATCGCATCTTGAAGTTGCGGGTGCCGGTCATCGTCCGCATCGCCGAACGTAAAGTTGCCTCTGACGGACGTGCTTCGGCTCGCCCACGGCAGCATCCTGGAGCTTCAACGCTCCAGCGACGAGCCGTTGCATCTGATGGTCAACAACCAGGTGGTCGGCGAAGGCGAGGCCGTCAAAGTCGGCGAACACTTCGGCCTGCGAATCACGTCCATCGGAGATCTTCACGAACGCGTCGACGCGCTTCGGCGGATAGAGCTTCTCACGATCAGGCAATGCAAACCGCAGCGACGGGCGTCGCTGTCGAAGTAACAGCGGAACAACCCGCTGCACGAAACCACGAGCCGCTCGACATCACGCCAAGGCAGCGCGACGGCCGCCGCGACCTGATCGCGGACGTCGTCAATGTTGACCCTCCACCCGCGCGCCGGCGGCCCGGGCGTGGCCTCCGCCACCGAACTGCTGTAGCAACGCGGCACAGTCGACCTTCCCTTTGCTGCGAAGGCTGACCTTGACGTGGTGCGTGCCGTTCGGGTCCGGCTGAGCGACTCGCCGACGAGCAGCGACGCTTCGACGGCGGCGATCTTCATCGGTTCGTTGATCAGATCCTCCGAGTCCGGCCGCGTCGGCACCGACGGCTTCGTAGTCGCTTCGCAGCAGCGTCATGACCGCCAACCGGCCGCCGGCGCGAAGCTCGAGCGACGACAGTCCGCGGGCGAAGAGCTTGATTTTCTCCGCCCGCTCGTTGCGGTAGAGCCGGGCCATGAGGGCGTCTGGGTCGGCACCCGCTTCGACGCATCGGCCCGCGAGGGCGAAGGTTCTGCGACGACGCGTTGGAGTAGCCGAACCATCCGGTGTCCGTCGCCATCGCCGTGAACAGGGCGGTGGCGGTGGTGGCATCGGGCGTGACTTCCAGGGCGTCGATCACCCGCATCGCCACCTCCGCGGCGGCACCGGCGGACGTGTCGACGAGCTTGCGGTCGGCCCATGCCTCTTGGGTGAGGTGGTGGTCGAGCACGAGCTTCCTTCCGCCGAACGCTTCGACGGCCTGACGAAGGCCCGGCAGCTGCGACCAGGTGCCGGTGTCGCAGACCAGCAGGGTGTCGATGCCCTGCAAGTGCTGCCGAGGCGTCATCGCCGGGATTGAGCACGCGATGCGGGACGCCCTGGTACAGAAAGGCGTACTTCTCGGAATGTCGCTCAGGATCGAGGCAGCTCGCATCGACGCCCAGCGACGGTGAGACTTTGTGTAAGGCGGCCGTCGTGCCGAGGGCGTCGCCGTCGGGCGGACGTGCGTCGTCAGCACCACGCGTGAGGCCTGGCGCAAGTCGTCGGCAAAGACACGGACATCATCATCACTCGGCGGCATGCGACGAGGGTAGATCGCCCACGGGCTGCGACGACCTCCAGCCGATCGCGGCGGCACACGTCACGAGGGCAACGGTGCACAGGAACCCGACGCCGATCAGGTAGATCCCGCCCGCCTGCGAGAGGGTGGTGTCGAAAACGTCGATGACGCACCAGGCCAGCGCGACGCTCGCAACCGCGAAACCGCCGACGCGAATCGACTGCCGGTTTGTGACCAAGGCGACGAGGGAGCAGATCGCTGCTAACGCAAGCCGGGCAGCATCATTGCGAAGCAGCGACAGGAAATCGTCGTCGAACGCTGCCTGCGTCGGACGAAGCACCAGGGCGGCTCCGTAGAGAGCCGCAAGGAACATCCCGCCGGCGGCGACCGCGAAGAACACCGCCAGGCGACGTTCGGCTGAACCGCGATCGGCAGGCATGTTCATCATCCCGGCGACGGCACCGGGCCGGCACCGACCTTGACGTCAGGGTCGTCCTGATCGCTAGGGGCGATGACGGTCCCGCGACGCGGGGCTGTCGGCGTCTTGTCGCGTTCCTGATCGAGCAGGTCGCTGACCGTGGGCCGCTCGACGCGTTCGCCCTTCATGATGTGGTCGATGTCGGTCGCGTCGAGCGTTTCGTGCTTGATGAGTGCCCGCGCCACGGCCTCGACCTTGTCGCGGTTGTCATTCAGCAACTGCTGCGTCTCGTCGAAGAGCCCGTCGATGAGCTTCTTGACCTCTTCGTCGATGGCCCGCTGCGTCTCTTCGGAGAACTCCTTGGCCCCGCCGAGATCGAAGCCTTGCATGCCGCCCTCTTCTTCGCCGTAGAAGACGAAGCCGATGCGGTCGTTCATGCCCCATTCGGTGACCATGCGTCGGGCGACGCTGGTGACTTGCCGAATGTCGCCCGCGACGCCGGAGTTGACGTCGCCGGTGAACATCTCTTCGGCGATCCGTCCGCCGAAGCAGACCTTGATGAAGGCGACGCACCACTTGCTTGCTGGTGCTGTAGCGGTCCTTCTCCGGCAGGCTCATCGTCGCGCCGCCGTACGGGCCGCGGGGGATGATGGTGACCTTGTGGAGCGGGTCGGCGTCTTCGACCAGGGCCTGCACGACGGCGTGGCCGGCTTCGTGGTAGGCGGTGGCCTTCTTTTCCTTGTCGTCGATGACCTTGCTCTTGCGAGCCCGGCCGAAGCGAACCTTGTCGCGGGCCTCTTCGAGGTCTTCCTGCTCGATGTGGTCCTTCTCGGCGAGCGTCGCGATGAGTGCGGCCTCGTTGATCGCGGCGGCGAGGTCGGCACCGCTGAAGCCGGGCGTCGCCCGGGCGATCCGCGACAGGTCGACGTCCGGCCCGAGCTTCACCTTGCGGGCGTGGACCTTGAGGATCTCCATGCGACCCTTGACGTCCGGCAGCGGAACCTGCACCTGACGGTCGAATCGGCCGGGACGGGTCAGGGCCGGGTCGAGCACGTCGACGCGGTTGGTCGAGGCGATGACGATGACCTGGTCGTTCGAGTCGAAGCCGTCCATCTCGACGAGGATGGCATTGAGCGTTTGCTCACGCTCGTCGTGACCGCCCGACGAGAAGCCGCTGCCGCGACGTCGGCCGACGGCGTCGATTTCGTCGAGGAAGATGATGCAAGGCGAGTTGTCCTTGGCCTGCTTGAAGAGGTCGCGGACGCGGCTCGCCCCGACGCCGACGAACATCTCGACGAAGTCGGAACCGCTGATGGAGAAGAAGGGCGCGTCGGCCTCGCCGGCGATGGCCTTGGCGAGGAGCGTCTTGCCCGTTCCGGGCGGGCCTACGAGCAGGCAGCCACGTGGGATGCGTCCGCCGAGGCGTTGGAACTTCTTGGGATTTCGGAGGAACTCGACGATTTCAGAGACCTCGTCCTTGGCTTCTTCGACGCCTGCGACATCGTCGAAAGTGACGTTGGTCTGCTCCTTGATGCTCAGGCGGTGCTTGCTTCGGCCGAAGTTGCCGAGCATGCCCGCCGCACCGCCACCGCTGCGGAGCGGCCGGATGAAGAGGAAGTAGATGAGGGCGATGAAGAGAATCCAGGGGACGATCGGGAGCAGGTACAGCACCCAATTGCTCGGCACTTCAGCGTCGACGACCAGGTCGTTGCGTTCGAGGAGTTCCTTTGTGAACTGGTAGTCGCTGGCGGTGCCCTGCGGGACCGTCACCTTGTAATCGATCACCTCGACGCGCCTGGCCGATCGGGACGGAGGTTTTGAACTTGCCGCGAAGTTCGCTGCCGCTGATGAGAACCTTTTCGACGTTGCCGGCTTCGATCTGCGCGTGGAACAGGCTTAGCTGAACCTTCTGATACCGGACGCTCTGGCTGTCGATGATGAAGAAGAGGACGGCGACGACGGCCAGAACGAGGATGACCAGGCCACCCATGCCGCGACGCATGCCCATCCCGCCGGCCGGTTGGCCGGGGGTTCCTGGGTTGTTGGAGCCGTCAGGGGCATCCTTGCCGGTCTTGCCGGCAGGCTTCTTCTTACTCGGCGGGGCTTGCTGATCTTTGGCCATCGCTACCTCGTCCTACGCGGGTCTAGAGCCTTCTGGCGACGTCTCGCACGAACGAGACCCACGGTCGGCACAACTTCCTCGTCTTCACTATAGAACGCGCAAGCAGCCGCAGGCGTTGCGATACATCGGCATGTCGGCAGGTTTCGAAATCACCTGCAGTCACCAGCGAGCGGCCATCTCATCAACGATTCGGGCCGCCAAGGCTTCGGAGGCAGACCGTTCCGTCACCGGAACGCCCTCGCCCAGGGTGTCGAATCGCTCCGCCTGCCCCTCGACGCCCGACAGCCGCAGCAGCGTCCGGCCGTCGCGAAGATCCGTCCACGTCGCCTCGGCGACGACGTCGAGGGACGACACCTGCGGAAAACCCGTGTCGCGCGACCGCAGCGGGGTGCCGGTGTTGACGTTCACGATTGCCACCTCCAGCAGCGTGTCGGCGGATGAGGCGTTGGTGACGCGGTAGGGCGTTCGTTGTTCAAGTTCTCGGACCAGCGCGTCGGTCAGGGCGGCGGCGACTTCGGGGCGGTCGGTCGCGTTGGTGGCTGCGGTGACGGAGACACTGGTGACATCGTCGCGATAAACGTCGTCCGTGCCGATCGCTTGGTAGCCACAGCCGGACAAGGCAAGGCCGACGAGGCAGAAGGCGAATTGTCGGAGACTACTGGTCATCGTCGGACGCGGCCTCGTTGAGGTAGCGGGCGTCGGCTTCGGCGAGCAGCCGATCGGCGGCGTCGGGTCGGCTGGTGCGACGATAGAAGCTCGCCTGCTCCTGCGCCTTGCGATCGAACTGTCGATCGATGTACGCCAACGCCTGTTCGATCTCCGGGGTGCTCGCAAAGCCGCTGTCGAGCAGGTCCAGGAACTGGGCCCGGGCGTCGAGCAGCGGCGTCGGGTCGTAGCGAGGGCCGTTGTATTGCAAGAGGTTGGACCAGGCTTGCCGAAGGCGGACCCGCGGAATGTTGGTGCTGCGGGGGTAACTTTCGACGAAGACGGTGTACGCGTCCTCGGCGAAGTCGTAGTCGCCCAGTGTGAAGTAGTGGTCGGCCGAAAGGAGCAACGCCCGCTCCGCCAGTGCGCTGCCGGGGACGCGACGTTGGATGCGAAAGAGCATCTCGAGCGCTTCGAAGTCACCTGCACCGGCGCCGATGGCGAAAGAGGGCCTCGAGCGGGCCAGGATGGCCGCGGCGATGTCGAACTGTCTCGCGGCGGCGAGGCGATAGAGGTTGCCGTCCGGGTACGTGTCGAGCAGCTCGTCGAGGTAGAAGAAAGCTTTCTCGTTTCGCCCCGTCTTGATGAGCGCGTTGGCGGCGAGGACGAGTGCCTCCGGCCGGGCGATGTCCTGCCGCGTGGCCGGGTCGCGGAACCAGTCGACGAGGCGATCGAACGCCTCCTCGGCCTCGCCGGCGTCGACTTCGCCGGCGGCGGCGGTCAGTTCGGGCGAGGAGACCTGCCGGCGCTCGAGGAACGTCGCGGTTGTCGACCTCCGGCACCTTCGGACGTCCGGCACAGCCGATGGTCAGGAGCATCGCCAGCAAGAGCAGTCGCCGCATCGTCACAAGCCTAACCACCCGCAGGCGCGCCGTCCGGCTCGGCGAGCTTCACGGTCACCGACACCCGCACGGGCCAATCGGCATCGGCTTGCTCTCTCAAGGGCGATGAGCAACTCGCCGGCATCCCAGTCGATGTCGATGACGCCGAAGTTTGCGGCGAAGAGGAAGGCGTCGTCGACGCGATGGCGATTCGGTTCGCCCGCCGAGCTGGCGCGTCGCCGCTGGTTGAGGCTGCTGGAGGTGGCATCGAAGAGGGTGGCGCCCTTGTGCTGGATCTGGCTGATCTCGCCGCTGTGGCGGTCGCCGCTGAGGATGACGCTGGTGCCGGACGCCTTGGCCAGCAGGTCGAGCAGCCGTTGGCGATCGTTCGGAAAGTTCTCCCACTTCTCGAAGCGATGTTCGGCGGAAACGACCTGGATTCCGGAGCAGATGATTCGAACCTCCGCGGGCTCTTGCAGGGCGTCTTCGAGCCACGCCCACTGCTCGTCACCGAGGAGGGTCGCGTCGGGGGAGGTGTCGCCGATGTACGTGCGGCTTCTCGGCGTCCGGGTCGCGCTTCATGGCGGTGCGGAACCACCGGGTGTCGAGCAGGATGAACTGGACCCGTTGTCCGTCGGGTCCGAGGGTGAGGGCGTCGTAGTTGCCGTCTCTGGAGCGTCGGTCCGAGTCGGCGGGCTCGCCGATGAAGTCGAGCATGATCTTTTTGCTCGTCCACTTGAACGCCCACTCGACGCCTGCGTCGTTCTTGCCGAAGTCGTGGTCGTCCCAGACCCACAGCAGTTTGGCCGTCGCCTTGAGCTTCTGGAAGCCCCCGATGGCGGCCAGGGTGTCGTAATGCTCCTGCATCTCCGTGGGGTCGTCCGTGTCCGCGTAGACGTTGTCCCCCAGGAACACGAAGACGTCCGGCTCGGCGGCGACGATGGCGTCGAACACCGGGGCCGGCCGCGACTCACGGAGACAGGAGCCGAATGCGATGCGGTCGACGGGCTCCTCCGCCTTCGACGACGGCACTAGCAACAGCAACAACGACAACAGCGAAAGCAGCATGCACCGACGGTAACGACGGTGCATGCCGAAAGTGTTAGCCGTCGACTACCCCAGCGGCAGAACGGGGCATAACGCGAGTCGCACGCGGTCCGCGGCTTAGTAGCTCAGGTCGAAGCGGACGTTCGTCAGCTCACCGGCGAGTTCGAGCTCGACCTTGTCGATTTGGACGAGGTTGTTGTTGTGCGGGAAGCCGACGCCCTGGCTGTCGCGGAGCGAGACGAAGTCGATCTCCGTGAAGGTGCCCGGCTGAATCAGCGGCAGTTGCGCCCCGTATCGGCCGTTGAGCCAGACGATGGTCCCGGCGGGCCAGGGATCTTGACCGAGGTTGATGATGTCGACGCGGTTGTCTCCGTGGAGCGTGATCGCCCGGGCGGCGGCGTGGCCGATGACGGGGAGCTGCGTCGGGTACGTCGGCAACACCCGCGCTGCGGCGAGTTGTGCGGCCGGCTGGGTCGTCGGCGCGATCATGTCGGTTCGGACGCCTGCCGTCTCGGTCGTGGGTCGGGTGGTGGGCTCGGTCGATGCACAACCCGACGCCATGACGAACGCCGCGATGATCAGGGCGATCGGCGGATAGACGTTGAAGAAGATGCGGAGCGACTTGCGAACCGGCAGCGGCAGGGCGGCGATCATGCACCTGTTATCGGACCGGCGACGCGTGCAACGTGAGGGAAGATACCCCGGCTGCCGATTCGGCGGGTGTGGCGGTATGGTGGTCGGATGTCTGAGCCGATCGGCAACCTGTGCCTCGTCCTTCACGGTCACCTGCCGTACGTCTTACACCACGGCAGCTACCCGCACGGGGAAGCGTGGCTCTTCGAAGCCGCGGCAGAGACGTATCTGCCGATCCTCGACATGATCGGCGAGGTCGCGCTCCTGCAGAAGCGTCCCGGCATCACGATCGGGCTCATGCCGGTCTTGCTCGAGCAGCTTGCCCACGACCGCTTCAAGACCGGCTTCGTCGAGTACCTGCACAGCCGCACCGACAAGGCCAAGGCGGATCAGAAAGAGTTCGAAGCCCAGGGCGATAAGCACAACGCCTACCTCGCCGGCCGATGGGTCGAGTGGCACCAAGAGCGGCTGGCCCAGTTCGAACGCATCGGCCGGGACATTCCAGGAGAGTTCGCCAAGCGATACGAGGAAGGCCACATCGAGTTGCTGACGAGCAATGCGACGCACTGCTATATGCCGCTCGTCTTGAACGACGAGATGCTCTCGGCCCAGATGAAGTGCGGCATGGCGACCAGTAAGCGTCACTTCGGCAAGAAGCCGACCGGCATGTGGCTGCCCGAGTGCGCGTACAGGCCGCACTGGCCCCACTGGATGCCGAGTGTGCTCTACGACAACGCCCGTGATCGCCCGGGCGTGGAGACCTTTATGGAGGCAGAAGGTGTGACGCACTTCTTCGTCGAGAGCCACCTTGTGCAAAACGCCACGCCGATGGGGCATCGCCACGACGGCCACTTCCACCCCGGCGCTGGCGGACGCATCGGCGGCAACGACACGCTCGAGCCGGTCGGCGTTTCGAGCGAGCCGCGTGAGACCAGCGTCCACGCCTTTGCCCGGCACCCGAAGGTCAGCGAGCAGGTTTGGTCCGGCTCCATCGGCTACCCGGCCAACGGCAAGTACCTCGAGTTCCACCGCAAGCGCGGCGAGCGGGGTTTGCGGTACCACAAGATCACCAGCACCAAGACGCCGCTGTCGGCCAAGGAGCCGTACTACCCGGACGACATCTCGTCGCTCATCCACGAGCACGCAAGCCACTTCTGCGACACGGTGCGTGCGACGCTCTGGGACTACACGCGGGCGACGGGCCGACGTGGGACGGTGGTCGCGAGCTTCGATGCCGAGCTGTTCGGCCACTGGTGGTTCGAGGGGCCTCGGTTCCTGCGTGACGTCATCCTGAACCTCGCCGGCGACGACGGCGTCCGGCTGTCGACGGCGTCGGAGGTTCTGGAGAACGATCCGCCTGACAAGGTGATGCGTCTGCCCGAGGGCTCCTGGGGCGAGAACGGCGACCACAGCGTCTGGGCCAACGAGAGCGTGAAGTGGTGGTGGGAAATCGAGTACCGCGCCGAGGGCGAGTTCCTGAAGCAACTCCACGGCCTGCCGTGGCGTGAGAATGCCGAGGTCCGGTCACTCCTCGAAAAGGCCGGCCGACAGCTTCTGTTGTTGCAGGCGAGCGACTGGGCGTTCGTCATCCACACGGGCGGGGCCGTGGACTACGGCATCCAGCGCATCGCCGACCACGCGACCAATTTCGGCCGAATGATCGATGCGGCCGAGCGTGTGGCTTCGGGCGAGGCGTTGACGGAAGTTCAGAAGGTCGAAGTCGCCAATGCAGACGCCCACGACGTGATCTTCCAGGACATCGACCTGCACTGGTGGCTGAGCTGACCCGCGGCTAGTCGTCCAGTCGTTCGACGCTGACGTCCATCTGCTCCATCGTCGCCGGGCCCCACTGGCTGATGAGGGCGACATCGGCCGCGTCCCGGCCGTAGGCGACGACGACGCGTCCGCCTCGCGGCTCGTTCTGCGTCGGGTCGAACGTGAACCATCGGCCGTTGACGTAGACCTCGAACCATGCGTGCTGGTCCATCGGGTCGAGCTTGTGCAGGTAGCCGACGACCATGCGCGCCGGCATGTTGAGTGCCCGGCTCAGGGCCATGCCGACGTGGGCGAAGTCGCGGCAGACGCCTTGCTTCTGCTTGATCGTCTCGGCCGCGGAGGTGGTGGCGTCGCTGATGCCGTACTGGTACTCGAAGTTCGCGTGGATCCACGCCCGAATCGCCTCGGCCTGGTCCCAGCCGGGGGCGTGACCGCTGACGACGTCCAGGGCCAGGTCGCCCAGTTCGTCCGACTCGCAGTACCGGCTCGGCAACGTCAGCGGCAGGGTGTAGTCGGGTAGATCCGCCGGGTAGGTCGCCCAGGCACCGGGCGCGGTGTCGATCTCGTCGGCGACGGTGACTTCCGTCTCGACTTCGATCTCGAAGGTGCCCTGCAGTGCGGTTAGCCGCTGGCAGAGGTTGCCGTTGGCGTCGGGGAACTCTGTCGCAGGTGCGAAAGGCCGCAGATCGAAGCGGGCGGCATGCACCCACTGCCCGGCCCCGGACCGTGGCCGAAGGATGAGCATCATCGGCGTGGGTTGCTCGACGTTCAGCCGAATCAAGGTGTGCGTGCGGAGCTTCATGAGCCACGACGCTAAGGCATCCGACGGGCGGAGGTTTTGCAGTACACTGCTATATCGTGCGGACGATCGACCTTGGCATCCTCGCGTACCGAGACGCCTGGCAACGGCAAGAGGATGTGCATGCAGAAGTCGTGGCCGGGGGCGAAGAAGCCGTGCTGCTCGTGGAGCACCCGCACGTCATCACCCTCGGCAGGCGTGCAGAGGTCGGCCGATCGCACATCCTGGCAACGCCGGCCGAGCTTCGGCGGCTGCATGTCGATGTCGTCGAGACCGACCGTGGCGGCGATGCGACGTATCACGGGCCGGGGCAACTTGTCATGTATCCCGTGCTGCGGCTCGCGGACCACAAGCTGAGCGTCGGCAGCTACATGAGGCTCTTGCAGCAGACGGTCGTCGATGCCGTCGGCCGGTTCGGCCTCGACGCGCGGCTGGAATGCGGAGCGCCGGGCGTCTGGGCGGACGACCCGAAGGCGGGCGCGTCGGCGAAACTGTGTGCCGTGGGTGTCCGGGTGCGAAAAGGCGTGACGCTTCACGGGGCGGCGGTCAACGTCGAGCCGGACATGAGCATGTACGCCCTGATCGACGCCTGCGGGCTGGGGCGTCCGGTGACGAGCCTGCATCGTCTGTTGCAAGACCGTTGCCCGTCGATGGCGGCATTGAAGCCGGTGCTGGTTCGGCGGTTTCGTGACCGCCTCGCTTTGCACGAGGCCGGTGGCGACGCATCATGTCCGGTGTGACGTCTTCCGATTCACCGCTGGCCGCACCCGAGCCGTATCAACCGCCGCCCGCCGACGCGCTGCAGCGTCGGCTGGACCGGAGCCTCGGCGACGGCTGGTGGCTCTTCGTGCCGATGGCCGTCTTTCTGATCTTGCTGGGCGTCGTCCCGGAGATCACGACGCGACTGGGCATGAGCGACTTCGCCGGCTACGTCACGGCCTACGTCGCCCGGACGCTCATCGTCGGCGTCATCCTTATCTGGCTTTGGCGACGGCTGATGGCCGAGGTGCAATGGACGCACTGGGGCCAGGGTATCGTCTTCGGCATCATCGGCACGGTGCAGTGGATCGGCTGCGACAAGCTCCTGCTCGCGGCCCAGCAGGCGGTCGCGCCGGACCCGGATTCGAGGTGGCGCATCCCGTTCTGGTTGGCAGGCACGGTCGATCCGGAGGACGGGTACAACCTGTTCGAGCAGATCAACTCGCCGGTGTGGCTGGTGATGTTCATCATCATCCGTCTGCTGGGCCCGGTCCTGGTGGTGCCGGTGATGGAAGAGCTGTTCTGGCGAGACTGGCTCTGGCGCGGGTGGATCGCACCGTCGAACTATCGCCTCGCCAAGGTGGGCGAGTGGGACGTCTCGGCTTTCATCATCACGAGCCTGGCCTTCAGCGTCGTCCACCCGCAACGCCTCGTGGCCGTCATGTGGGGTCTGCTGGTCGCGTGGCTGCTGGTCCGCACGCGCAGCCTTGGGGCGATCATCGTCATGCACGCCGTGACGAATCTGCTGCTGGGCCTGTGGGTGCTGTCGGCCGAGCCGCTGTTCGGTCTGGAGAACGAGTGGTACTTCTGGTGATGCGGCAGGAGCGAGTTGCACCGGTCGTCACACGCACCCTTGCGTCATCCTGAGCGACCGCAGGGAGCCGAAGGACCTCGCCTGAACAACGTGTTCGCATGCGAGATCCTTCGACTCGCTGCGGTCGCTCAGGATGACAAATCGTGGGAGGCCGGTGGCTGTCGCTCGAACGGGGCCGGCTCGGCATCGCCGGGTTCGCCGTTGTAGTTGATGGAGACTTCATCGCCGGCGGCGATGTCGCGGGCGGCGTGGATCTCCAGCAGGTCCGGCGAGACGGCCGTCCACGTCGCGTTCGCCAGGATGCGGTGGTTGTAGAGCGACCCGAAGCCGAGCGCGAGGCCGACGAACTCGCCGCCGGCTATATCGCGCCAGTCGAAGACGTACGACGTGAGACGCGTCGCCGGTGCACCATCCGCGGCGAAAATCTCGTTCGCTGGCAGGACGAGCACCGGACAACGCTCGATCAACAGGCCCTTTGCAAAAGGCACGGTGGCAAAGACGCCACGCCCGCCGAGACCGGCATGGTCGATCCGGCGTACCTCAAGGCGAGCTTCTGCTGCGATGGCGTTCATCGACGTTCATACGGCAGCGGGTGATGCGTTAGCCGCTTTGCTCCCAGTAGCTGACGTCGGCCGGATCGGCCTCCGGCTCTTCCACGACGGGCGGCGTGGACCAATCGCCCAGCCACGCCTCTACAGAGTCAGGCACGAGGAAGGGCAGGTAGGGCCTGGCGTCGCTACCCATGAGCATGACGACGATGCCGACACAGCCCACCGCGGTCGCCAGAATCGGGCCGGCCAGCTTGCGAGGAAGCCGGGGAACGACCAGTGCGAGAACGCCTGCGATGGCCGGCAACACGAGGGCGACCGCGTCGAACTTGCCCAGGCCGAACTGCGTGAGCCAGGCCGTCATCGCCGTCGGCAGAATCGCGATCGGTAGGACAAATGCCGACGAAGCCACGGCGTGTGCCGTCGGTTCGTCACCGAGCCTGCGAAGCAACACCATTGCCAGCCAAGCGGCGCCCGAGGCCACGACGAGCGGCATCAGCAGCATCGTCGCACCGTGAAAGCCGGTCAGCCCGAGGATTGGAATGCTGACAAGGCCAACGATGGTGACGGAAGCCAAATCCGCCGGCGAAGCATTTCTTGCACGGGCACTCCACCAAAGTGGATAAGCGAGTAATGCAGTGGCAATTGGAACCAGGAAGATGTACCGGACCGGCTGGCCGAGCGTTTCTGCATACCGCGTAGGAGCGGCGAGAAACGCGATGCCGATCAGTGCTGCTATGACAAGCGGCGCCGCCCACCGTTTCGCCGGCAGCATCAAAGCTGCGGGCCACGCGAGGATGAGGCCGAAAAGCGTCGGCAGCAGCCACTTCCACGGCGGACCAGCTGCCGCCGAAGGAACTCGGTTCCGACACCGTATGGAACGGTTGAAAGAACAAGAGCCCCGTGCCGACGACGGCTGCTGCGGGTATCGCCCACAGCGCCGCCTTCGGCCGCTTCCACCACACCCCCGACGCGACCAACATGAACCCGAGGCCACCCGGAATGAGAATCGTGTAGATAAGCCTCTGGAGAATGGCCGGGTCGAGCGTCACGTCTTAAAAGATTGGTTGCAGTGTATCTTGTGTAGAAGACCATGCAATTCCGCCCGAATGCTTCTACAGGAACTCACTCTGGTACGGCTTGCAGTCCGACGTGGAGTGTGATCTCGTCGCCGATGCCATCGTCACCGACCATGGTGTTGACGCCGAACTCGGTACGCTTGATTTTGAAGGTCGCACCCAGGCCCATGCGTTCGCCGCGGGGCGTGGTACCTGCTTTGAGGTTCTGAATCATGATCGTGACCGGCTTCGTTTGGCCGTTGAGGGTGAGCTCGCCCTCCATGGTCATGGTGCCGTCGCCGTTGTCGCTCGGGTTTTCGCCGACGAATCGGACGTTGGGATGAGTCGGGGCGTTGAACCAGTCCGGGCTCTTGAGGTGGGCGTCGCGGTCTTCGTTGTGCGTGTCCAGGCTGGAGAGCGGGGCAGTGACGTCGACCTTCAGCGTCGAAGCATCACTTCCGTCATACATCATGGTGCCGCTGGTATTTGTAAACATGCCATAGAACGGGCTCTGGCCCATGTACATGGCACTGAACACGATGGTCGAGTGAATCGGATCGATCTTGTACGTCGTGGCCGACTGCATCTCGACCGCAGCAACGGGGCGAACGTGCGGGACCAATGTGACGCCTGCGATTGCGACGAGGGAGGCAAGGGCGACGGCTCGGAAGGGGCGACGGATCATGAGTCGATGGAGCAGAGGGTGGTGGACCGTGAGAAAGAGTTTAGACGACGGTCTTAGTAAACTAGCGGGAGGCGGCAAGTTGCGGCAACGTGCGATTTCCCGGCGGTTGTCATAGGGTCGGGCATGTCGAACCCAGGTGCCATGCCGCCCCCGCCGCCGGAGCCGGGTCCGCCGCCGGTTGATCCGCGGGGCGTTTTGCGACCTCCCGGCTCGCCGCCGCCGATCACGGGCACGTCGCCTTCGGCTCCGGGGCCCGTCCCACCGCCGCCGGGCATGTTTCCACCGCCGCCCGGGCTCTTTCCCCCGCCGCCCGGATTCGGCGGGGTACCGCCCGCGCCCCGACGAGGTCGGAATTGGTGGAAGACGGGCCTCTTCATCCTCGGCGGATTGTCGATCTTCGCCGGCGTCATCGTTATCGGATTGATGCTCATTGCCGGCATCGCGTCCGCCGGGGCAGCGGGTGCGGGCGGATCGGCGGTCGTGAAATCGACGGTCCAGCCGGGAGCCTCTGACCAGGTCGTCGCGATCATTCCGATCTCCGGATTGATCGCCAACGAGCAGGAGAGCCAAGTCCGCCGATACCTCGCGGCGGCAGAGAAAGACGCCAACGTCAAGGCACTCGTCCTCGACATCTCGTCCCCCGGCGGGACGGTGACGGACTCGAACCAGATCTACGAAAACATCCGAAAGTTCCGGGAAAAGCGACCAAATGTGCCGGTCGTCGCCAAGTTCGACGACGTTGCCGCCAGCGGCGGATACTACGTCGCCTGTGCTGCCGACGAGATCTTCGCCGAGGAGACGACCATCACCGGCAGCATCGGCGTGCTCATCCAGTACCCGCAATTGAGCCGTTTTGCTGAGAAAACAGGGTTGAAGCTCGAAACTATCGTCGCCGACGGGTCGCCTAGGAAAGCGTTTTTGGACACGTTCTCCGAGCCGGACGAGGAAGACCTGGCGGACGTTAAGATGTTGCTGAACAAGCAGTACGACATCTTCCGCAACGTCGTCGAGACGGGTCGCGGGTCTGCAATTCGCGAGGCAGGGTCGTCTGTTGATGAGGTCGCCAGCGGCGCGGTCTTCGTTGGTCGGCAGGCCCTGGAGCTGGGTCTGGTGGACAAGATCGGCATGCTGGAAGACGCCACCGCCTCCGCCGCCGCCTTGGCCGGCCTGGCGGATCCGAAGGTCGTCCGCTTCGGCCGACCGCCGACATTGCTTGAGCAGTTGGGTGCTGCCGAGGCTCCGGGCATGTCAATGGACCTTTCCTCTGAGGAGGCCAAGGGGTTGGCTTTGGAGCTGCTTCACGAGGTCTCGTCGCCGCGCATGTTGTTTCTGTACAAGGGCGTGCGGTAGCGACTTGCGTCAGGAAGATTTTCGGGCTTGCCAAACCCGATCTCTTCCCTAATCTGTACCCGAACAGATACCGGGCCCTGGCGGTGTGACCTCCGCCCAGCCTGGTCATCGGTATGGGCCACCGGCAGCAGGTGACGTCTCGCGCGTCGCTCCCCGTCGGCCGCCCCGTGCAGCGGATGCACAGCCGATCACCCCAAGGTCACGACATTCCGCCGGCTGGCCCGACGACGCCCTTCACCAATGGGCGTACGCGAGCGGGCAGATACCCGGTACGAAAGGACAGTTTCATGCCTAAGGCATCTTCCAAATCAACCGCCCGCATGTCGGTCGAAGACGTGGCCACCCTCCGCGCCGATGCGGGTGCTAAGAACACCGCTCTGGGCAGGGCGGTCCAGCAGATTGAGCGTCAGTTCGGCAAGGGCTCCGTCATGAAGCTCGACGGTGACCCGCAGCCCATCGACGGCATCCCCACCGGCTCGCTGAGCCTCGACATCGCCCTGGGCGGTGCGGGAATGCCCAAGGGCCGCATCATCGAGGTGTACGGCCCGGAGTCGTCGGGTAAGACGACGTTGGCCCTGCACACCATTGCCAGTGCCCAGAAAAGCGGAGGCGTCTGCGCCTTCATCGATGCCGAGCACGCGCTCGACCCGACGTGGGCCAAGCGGCTGGGCGTCAAGCTGGACGAGCTGCTTGTCAGCCAGCCCGATACGGGCGAGCAGGCACTGGAAATCTGTGAGCTTCTGGTGCGTTCGAACGCGGTCGACGTCATCGTCGTCGACTCCGTCGCGGCCCTGATTCCACGGGCTGAGATCGAGGGCGAGATGGGCGACAGCCACGTCGGCCTGCAGGCCCGGCTCATGAGCCAGGCCCTCCGCAAGCTGACCGGTGCCATCAACCGCAGCAAGACGATGGTGATCTTCATCAACCAGATCCGTGAGAAGATCGGCGTCATGTTCGGCAGCCCCGAAACCACCCCCGGCGGCCGGGCGCTCAAGTTCTACAGCTCCATCCGCATCGACGTCCGCCGCACCGGCAGCATCAAGGACGGCGACGTTGCTGTGGGCAACCGGACACGGACCCGCGTGGTCAAGAACAAGATCGCACCTCCGTTCCGGGATGCCGAGTTCGACATCATGTTCGACCGCGGCATCAGCTACGAGGGCGACCTGCTCGACTTGGCCGTCAACGAAGACATCGTCAACAAGAGCGGTGCCTGGTTCAACTACGGCGACACCCGTCTGGGCCAGGGCCGGGAGAACTCGAAGAACTTCCTGATCGAGAATCCGGACCTATGCGTCGAGATCCGTCACAAGGTGCTCGAAGCCAAGGGCCTGACCAAGCGGCTGGCCGAGGAGACCGAGGGATACGACGAAGACCCGGTCGAGGAGCCTGAGGCAGAGCTTGCCGAGGCCTAGGGCGCGTCCAGCACTTTTTGCAGCGTGACGAGGTCGGGTGTTGGTTTTCCGCCGATGAGGCGGACGACCTGCCCGACCTCGAAGCGTGTTGCCAGTGGGCTCTGTGGGTCGATCGCGACCACGAGCGCTCCGCCACCGGCGGCGTTGGCGAAGGTGATGCCGCGGAAGTGCAGCCGCTGGTCTTTATCGCCTGTGCCTGCGGCTTCGGGTCGTTCGCTGAGTCGGATCGACAGGTCAAAGCTTCGCCCGCCGCGGAGCATGCTCAGGCGGACCGGGCTGCCTGTCGAGGCAGAGCCGACGTGACGAACGAAGGCTTCTTCATCCCGCACGGGCCGACCGCCGAGGGCGAGAATGACGTCGCCTTCGCGAATGCGACCCTCCGCAGGCGTGCCTGCACCGACGCGGGTCACGACCATGCCGCCGTGCGTCAGCCGGCTACGGACAGCCTCACCCGCGACGCCGAGATAGCCGTAGCGGACGACGTCGCCGCGGATCATCGTCTTGACACGTTCCTGCATCGCCGCATCAGCCGGCAGGGCAAAGCCCAGGCCGTTGGCACCGTTCTGCGGAAGGACGACGGCCGTCACGACGCCCAGAACCCGTCCTTGAAGGTCGAAAAGAGGCCCGCCGCTATTGCCCGGGTTGAGCTCGGCGGTGGTCTGGATCAGTCCGCTGTAAAGCCGACCTTCCGCCCGACTCAGGCGCGGCAGGGTGCGTCCGGTCGCACTGATGACGCCCGGGCTCAGGCTCATCGAGCCCCGCCCGGCCAGGCCCAGCGGGTTGCCGATGGCGACGACCCATTGGCCACGCGTCGGTGTCGTCGGCGGGGCGAACTCCACTGCCGGCAGTGCGTGCGGCACCTTCAAGACGGCCAGGTCCCCCCGGCGGTCGGTCGCAACGACCATCGCCGGCATCGTTCGGCCGTCGTCGGTCGTGATGTAGATCTGCTTGGCCCCGTCGATGACGTGCTGGTTCGTGACGATGTAGCCGCGAACGTCGACGCAGAAGCCCGTGCCGACGGTCCGGCTGCCGTTGCCTAGCAGGGTCTGCAGGTCGTCGTAGTCGACCTTGGCAGAGCGGGTGTCGGCCTTAGCGGGGGGCAGGATGTCGCCGACGGTGATGGCGACGACGCCCGGGGCGACTTTGCGGGCGACGCGGCGAAACGACTCCTGCAGGCCCGCGAGTTGGACGGTGTCGCTTCGGGTCGCGATCGGCTGATCGGCCTTGGCCGGCCAGGCGGCGGCGAGGGCGACAGCGACGGCAATGAGCCATCGGCGAGCGACGGGCGCGGCAAGGGGCGTCTGGGGCATCTGGGGTCTCAAGAACCGGGGCCCCACGCGGGGCACTTTCTCTGGGCAAGGCTGCCCAAGCTCTTGTCGGCCTGCTGGCAACCTCGCTTGAGCCCCGGGATGGGCCGCGACGTGACCTTCACCTGGCGACGCTCGTACGCTGCTAGCCATGAGTTTGCCGAGTGGTCCGAGTTCCGCCGAGGTGCGCCAAGCCTTCATCGACTTCTTCGTCCAAAAGCACGGCCACGCGTTCGTCCCGAGCTCGCCGGTCGTGCCGCACGATGACCCGACGTTGCTCTTCGCCAACGCCGGCATGAACCAGTTCAAGCCGATCTTCCTGGGCGAAGACAAGCTCGACATCTACGGCCCGCCACGCGCGGCCAACAGCCAGAAGTGCATCCGGGCCGGCGGCAAGCACAACGACCTCGACGACGTGGGGCGTGACACGTACCACCACACGTTCTTCGAAATGCTCGGAAACTGGTCGTTCGGCGACTACTTCAAGGTCGAAGCGATCGACTGGGCTTGGGAACTGCTGACGAAGGTCTGGGGCCTCGACCCAGAGCGCCTGCACGCCAGCTACTTCGAAGGCGACGCGAGCGAAGGGCTCGAGCCCGATAACGAGGCCAAGGAGCTTTGGACGAAGTACCTGCCGCCCGAGCGGATCCATCCCGGCAACAAGAAGGACAACTTCTGGGAGATGGGCGACGTCGGCCCGTGCGGCCCGTGCAGCGAAATCCACTACGACCGCAGCGACGACAAGTCCGGCGGACACCTCGTCAATGCGGACGGGCAGGACACGGTCGTCGAGATCTGGAACCTGGTCTTCATCCAGTTCAACCGCACGGCCGGGGGCTTGAAGCCGTTGCCGCACAAGCACGTCGACACCGGCATGGGCTTCGAGCGGATCGTTCGTGTGTTGCAGGGCAAGACGAGCAACTACGAGACGGACGTCTTCACGCCGCTGCTCGAGAAGATCGCGGAGATCAGCGGCAAGGCGTACGAGCCGGCGCTCGACTCGCCGGTGGGCATTGCTTTTCGGGCTATCGCCGACCATGCGCGGATGGCGACGTTCGCGATCGCCGACGGGGCCATGCCCGAGGGCAAGGGCCGCGGCAGCGTCGTGAGAAGCGTGATCCGCCGGAGCGTGCGATTCGGTTATCAGACGCTGGAGATGCGCGAGCCGTTCCTGCACAAGCTCGTTGCGGTGGTTCAGGAACAGATGGGCGACGCCTTCTCAGACGTCCGTGACACGAACGCGGCGAAGGTTATCGAGAGTGAGGAATCAGACTTCCTCAAGACGATCGATCGCGGTCTCGCAATGTTCGAGTCCGCCGCGAGCCCCGACCGTCAGGGAGGGGTTCGGGAAGAACGGGAAGATCACGCTTCCTTCTCCGGACAAGCCGCCTTCGATCTTCACACGACGTTTGGCTTTCCCATCGACCTGACACGCCAGCTAGCCGAGGAGCGCGGGCTCGAAGTCGACGTCGCCGAGTACGAGCGGCTCTTTGCCGAGTTCCAAGCCACCAGCGGCAAAGGCCGCAAGGTCGGCGGGGCGGAGGCGACGGACTTCGGCGACGTTCCGGAGACGGACGACTCGCAGAAGTACGACTGCCGCAACCGCGAGGCCCAAGTCGTCGCCTTCGTTCGCGAGGGCGACGTCGTCACCGACGGCACCCTCGACACCGGCGACGAAGCAAGCGTCTTGCTCGATGCGACCTGCTTCTACGCCGAGCAAGGCGGCCAGGTCGGCGACGTCGGGACGCTCCGCAGCGATGCCGCACTCTTCGAAGTCGCCGACACCAAACGCGTCGGCAACCGCGTGCTGCACGTCGGCAAACTGACCGCCGGCAGCCTCGCCGTGGGCGACCGTGTCGAGACGCACGTCAACAACCGGCGCGACGACATCCGCCGGCATCACACGGCGACGCACCTGCTGAACCTCGCCCTTCGCCAGACCCTGGGCGACCACGTCGCCCAACGCGGCAGCCTGGTCGACGACACCAAAACACGCTTCGACTTCAGCCACGACAAGGCCCTGACGGCGGGCGAGATCGTCGAAGTCGAGCGACGCGTCAACAGCCAGATCCGCAGCAACCTGCCCGTGCGGGCCGACACGGTGCCGCTTGGCCGACGCCAAGCAGATCGAAGGCGTCCGCGCCGTCTTCGGCGAGAAGTACCCGGACCCGGTCCGCGTCGTCTACGCGTCGCCCATCGACCTGATGAAGAGCAACGGCAGCGTTCACAGCGTCGAGTTCTGCGGCGGAACCCACACCGACCGCACGGGCGACATCGGCCTGTTCAAAATCATCGGCGAGGAGTCCGTCAGCAAGGGCGTGCGTCGCGTCATCGGCGTTGCGGGAGAGGCGGCGGTGACGGCGATTCAGCAGGCCGAGGAACAGCTCAAGGCCGCCGCGGCAGCACTGTCGGCCAAGCCCGAAGAAGCCGCCGAGCGGGCGGCGGCGATGCGGGACGAGATCAAGAAACTCAAGAAGCAACTCGCCTCCGGCGGCGGTGGCGGTGGCGGCTCCTTCGACGCGTCGCAAGCTTGCGGCCGACCTGCTGGCCAAGGCGGAGGACGGCGTTGTCGTGGCCGAAGTCGCCGCGCCGTCGGACGACGCGTTGCGGTCGGTGATCGACGTGATCAAGACCAAGGCCGACAGCTACGCGGTGCTGCTCGCGTCGCCCGGCGAAGAGAAGGTGTCGATCGTCGCCGGCTGCAGCAAAGACGTCATCGGCCGCGGGTTGAAGGCGGGCGACTGGGTTCGCGACGTCGCCAAAGCCTGCGGCGGCGGTGGGGGCGGTCGGCCGGACCTGGCTCAGGCGGGCGGACGCGATCCGTCGAAGCTGGCCGAAGCGCTCGACGTCGCACGCTCCTTCGCGGCGGGCAAGCTCAAGGGTTGATCCGCGACAGGCGGTCGACCACGTCGCGCTGACGATCGGCGGCTTCGGTTCGTCCTGCGGCCTCGAGTGCGGCGAGCAACAGCTCGTGGTTGTCCAGGCGATAGCTGTCGCCGCGAACGGCCAACGTCGCCGCCTCGACGGCACGTTCGGGTTGGTCGGCATCGAGCCACAGCTTCGCGGCACGGGCGGCAAAACGGGCGTCGGTCGTTGTCCGCTCGGCCAACCACGACAATTGATCGGCGGCGTCGGCGGGACGCTCTTGCACGAGGTAGATCCCGGCCAATCGGCGGGCCGGGCCTTCGTCGTACGGGCGAAGTTGCGTCGCCTCCTCGAAGGCTTCCGCCGCCGCGGGCCAGTCCCGCCGCCGCACGGCCGACTCTCCGAGCCTGATCTGTTCCGCGTAAGCAAGCGACGTCGCCGGGTCGTGACCCCACTCGATGACGCGCTCGTTCATCCACGCGGCGAACGCTTCATCGAAGGCCACGGGTGTCAGATCGAACAGCTCCGCCAAGGCCTGCCGCTCGGTCAGGCCACGGGTGCAGGCGTCGAGCATGTCAGCCAGTGACGCCTCGCCGTAGGTCTCGGCCAGGTACTCGCAGACCATCCACGACTGGGCGTACGCCTGCGAGCGATCGGTCGGCTTGCGAGGCCGGACGAAGCCCCACGTCAGTTCCTCGATGCCGAAGAGGGAGTCGCCACGCGTCGCGTGGCCGAGCAGGTCGAGCTGGCCCTGCGAAATCGGCGCGTTCTCGCCGCGAACGGCCAGGCCTTCGGTGAACCAGTGCCAGACGCGGTTGTCGGTCGCCCCGAGCGTGATCGTGTGCACGTACTCGTGCCGGAGCACGCGGGCCCAGTCGAAGCTGCCGAGCGTGTCGCCGTCATCGCGCGGGGCGACCAACGCGATGACGGGTCCGGTGCATGCGCCGACCGTCCCGACGTAGGGGTCGCCTGCGACGCGGACGCTGAAGCGGTCGTGCGTCGGGAAGAGCTGGATCTGCGTCGGCACGTCAGGCGACCAGCCGTACGTCGCCGGCGACGTCTTCGTGCATGCCGTCGAGCCAGTCGGCCATGAGGTCGGCGACGAGCGGGTCGCCCGCGTGGCCGTCGGCATCGTGGCGAACGACGAAGTGCTTCGTCGCCTGCTGCTCGTAACCGGCAAGTTCCTCGAGAAGTTGAAGGTAGTTGGCCGTCTCGGCGTCGAAGGGATCCAGCTCACGCGCCCTGCGAAGCTCGACGATCGCCCGTGCCTCTTGGCCGGCCTGGACGTAGACGCCGGCGAGCTTGTTGCGGGCGTCGGTCCAGTAGGGGGCACGATCCACGACCTCCTGCAGCACCGCCGCGGCCCGGTCGTACTGACGAGTGATGGCCAGTTGCTCGCCCACCTGGTAGCGGGCGACGGCGTCGTTCGGCTTGATGGCGTCGACCTCCGCCAACAGCTCGGCCGCACGGTCGGCATCGAGTCGCATCGCGAACGACGCCGCGAGCAGGCCGAGTGCCCGGACGTCCTTCGAATCTCGCCGAAGCTGTCGCAGCACCGGCACCGCCGCCAAGTCCGGCTGGCGTTGAAGCATCAGCGATCGGCCCTCGATCAGGTCCGCCTCACGCGACGCCGGATCGACCGATCGCAGCATCGCCACCACACGATTCGCCTCGCCGAAGCCGAAACGATCGAGCTGCATCCGCCCGATCAATGCTAATCCCTCGGCATCCGTCGGCCGCATGGCCAAGGCCGCCGCGATCTCCTCCGCCGCGGCCTCGCCGTCGCTCCGCTCGTAGAGGAACGCAGCGGTCGCGACTCGAGCGTCCGACATGCCGGCGATCGATGACGTCGTACGCGTAGACGAGCATCTCCAGGATGCTGTCGTGCAGGTCCGGGTCCTGGCCGTAGGCGAGGGTGAGCGTCGCCAGACGGTCGATCGATGTCGCGGCGGCGACCAATGCGTCGGCATCGGTGAAGTCGTCACGGTTCGCGAAGAATCGGGGCAGAATGCGCTCGTCGTCGAACCAGCGGTAGGCCTCGACGGCACTGTTGATGTCGCCGACGGCCTCGTGCATTCGACCGAGCCTCGCCCGCGCGGCGAACGAACTGCCATCGACTTCAACGGCCTTCCGCAAGAGCAGGATTGCTTCTTCATGTCGGCCCTGGTCCGCCTCAACGTCGGCCAAGAGCAGAAGCGCGGGTAGGTCTTCCCGGTCTTCTGCCAGCTCTGCCGCCGCGGCGTGATGGCCGAGTCGCAGCAACGCCTCGGCCTCGATGAGCGGATCGACGTCGGCCGCGTTCCAGATCACGCGACGGTCATGCCCCGCCTTCAGATCAAACGCCGCCTCATCCGCACCAGACAGATACGCAGGAGGCGTCGCGCCATCGGCCCGCGGTTCCGGCATCAGCCGGGCCAGGACATTGACCCGCCGCGTCCGTGAGACTCGCCGCGGACGTCGGCACGAACATGCCGACGAAGGCGACCGACGCGAGGTAGGGCATGAGCGCATCGGGTGATTGTAAGGGCCAGCACGGTCACCGTCCGTCCTCACGCTTCTACCGTCGGGCCATGACCCTCGATGACCTCGTCGGCAACGCGGAAGCCTTTCCCGTGCTCGGGCGGCGCGACTACTTCAATCATGCCGGCGTCAGCGCGATGCCGCGGCCCGTGGGCGATGCCGTGCGGGCGTTTCTCGACCACTTTCACGAGAACGCGTTCGTCGGATTCGACTTCGCCGGCCCGCTCGACAAGCTCCGGCAAGCGGCCGCGGGGTGGATCAACGCCTCCGCCGATGACATCGCCGTCGTGACCAACACGAGCGAGGCGGTGAGCCTCGTCGCGCTCGGCATCGACCTGCAGCCCGGCGATCGCATCGTCATCAACGACGCCGAATACCCTGCCAACGTCTACCCCTGGACAGAGGCGTGTCGGCGTGCGGGGGCGACGCTCGTCAGCGTGCCGGAGACGACACTCGATGACGGCCAGGTCGTCGTTCGCGAGGACGATCTGATCGAAGCCTGCGACCATCCGCAGACGAAGCTCCTGGCCGTCTCGCACGTGCAGTGGGGCACGGGGCAGCGGATGGACATCGCGAAACTCGGCACGTTCTGCCACGGCCGAGGCATCTTGTTCAGCGTCGACGCGATCCAGTCGCTGGGCGTCCTGCCCATCGACGTCGAGGCGTCGACTGCGTCGACTTCCTGCAGGCCGGCGGGCACAAGTGGATGCTCGGCACGATGGGCGCGGGCGTTCTCTACGTCCGACCGAACCGGCTCGACAGTCTCCGGCCCGCCAGCGTCGGGTGGGGCAGCGTCGTCAACCCGTTCGCCTGGGAAGAGATCGACTACACGCTTCGGCCGAGCACGCAGCGTTACGAAATCGGCTCTCCCGCCTTCGCTTCCGTCATCGCGGTCGGCACCGGCCTGTCGATGCTGCAAAGCCTCGGCAGTGACCACGTCTCCCGACGCGTGATCGACCTGGGCGATCGCTTCGCCGCCGGCGTTAGCGAGGTCGGCTGCACGGTCGTGTCGCCGCGGACGCAGGACGGTGAGAAGTCGGGTGCCGTCTGCTTCGTGCCGCCCGGCGACGCGGAGGCGGCCAAGTCGCTGTACGAGACGCTGGCGAAGGAGCACGAGACCGAGCTCGCCAGCCGATGTGGCCGGGTCCGGTTCTCGCCGCACTTCTACAACACGCACGAGCAGGTCGATCGCGTGGTCAGGCAGATCGCCAGCGTTGTCGGCTGACCACACACCGCGCCCTTCGTCCTCCTGAGGGAGCGCAGCGAGTCGAAGGACCTCGTGCTGAACGACGTGTTACCGGGCGAGGTCCTTCGGCTCCCTTCGGTCGCTCAGGATGACGGAGCGTCCCGAGAGCGGGCGGCTTTTGGACCGGCTTACGAGTCGAGTCGGCTGATCTCGCTGCGGGCGAAGTCTGCGTGTTCCGCATCGCCGAGGTCGCTCAATTCCGATGCCGCCGTGGAAAGGGTTTGCCTGGCCTGCGGGTGGTTGAGGTACCGCGCCTGCAAGAGACCGAGCATGAGTCGCGCCTGGGCCGATTCGGCGTCGCCGGGTCGGTGGTAGCGGTCGAGGTAGCGCTCGAAAGCCACCGCGGCGGCGGCATGGCGGGCGTTGCGATAGAGCGACTCGGCCACCGTCAGTTGTTCCCGCGGCGGTAGCACCTGGCGATCGTCCACGGCAAGCAGCGACTCGTAGAGCTGACCGGCCGCCGCGGCGTCGCCGGCGTCGAGCTTCTCGCGAAGCTCTGCCTTAAGCTCTTGCGCCCGCATCGCCTTCGGATCCGCCGCGGCCTTGGGCACGATGTCCATGGCAGAGCCGTGCACCTGACCGCCGGCCCGCAGCTCGGCCTTGCTGCTCTTCTTCTCCTTGCGGCGTCGCCACATCGCCAGCACGTTCGCACGGTCGGGCCGAACGAGCTGCAACTTCAGCAGAATGAGCCCGACGACAAAGCCGTAGACGCCCCCGCCGATGTGTGCCCAGTTCGCGACGCCGCGATTGGTCCCCAGCAGCAGGGTGTCGAAGCCCTGGACGAGGTCGATGACGAAGTAGATGCCGATGAACCAGATCGCCGGGACGGTGATCGTGGTGATGACGAAGTAGAAGAAGAGCAGGATGACCCGCGTCCGCGGATAGAGCGCCAGGAAGAGTCCGGTGACTGCCGAGACGCCGCCGCTTGCACCGAGTGCGGGATTGTCCTCGACAAGGCTGTGCACGAGCCCGGCGAAGACGACGCCGCCGATGAAGAAGAGCAGGTAGGTGACGTGCCCGAGGGCGTCGTTGATGTTGTTGCCGAAGATGTAGAGGAACAGCGCGTTGCCGAGCAGGTGCAAGACACCGCCGTGGAGAAAGCCGCTCCCGATGAAGCCCGCGAGGCTCGGATCCAGCGGCCGAAGCAACAGCATGGCCTCGATCGCCGGCGAGAGCTGCTGGACGATGAACATCACCCCGATCGCCACGATCAGCCCCACGTTCGCAGCCGGCGTCTTCCTCAGCGGCTGATCGGTGCGAAGCGGCAGGAGCATGGCGAAGAAGGGCGTACGTGACGGCGATGACGAGCGCGGATCAGGTGGTCGACTATCCGCGGGTGACCCACCGCATCAACTCGCCCATGCCCGCGGCCTTCTCGCTGCGGAGCATGCCGTGCCGGAAAATACGGCCGGCGACCCAGACGAGGACCAGCGTCGTGATGATGCTCAGACCCGCGGCCAGGAAGCGTTCGGTCGTCGGCATGCCGTCACGCACGCCGATGCGCATGACGCTGGTGATGGGCGTCGTCAGCGGGAACCATGTGAAGGCCTGGGCGATCGGGCCTTGCGGGTTTTGAGCGACATTGATGGCCACCATCGCCGGCAGCATCGGCAGCAGCACGATCGGCGTCTGGATGTTTTGTGCTTCCTTCAGGTTCGTCACCGCGGCACCGGCGGCGACGCTCATCGAGCCGACCATCAGCGTCGCGAGCACTGCGAAAACTGCGAACCAGCCCAGCACGTCGATGCCGATCTGGTCGAACAGGTCGAACTGCATCGCCACGATGACGCCGCCGACGCCGTAGATGGCGGCGAGCGTCAGGCTGATCGCAACGCCTCCCAGCAGCTTGCCGAGCATGAGCTCGAAAGGCCTGACGCTTCCGAGGAGCACCTCGGCGATCCGCATCTGCTTTTCCTCGATGATGTTGGTCGTCAGCGGGAAGGCCGCGGTGGCGATGAGGCCGAACAGGAGGAAGACGCTCATGAGCGGCACGAGGATGCCGACGAGTTGGTTGGGCGTGGCTTCGTAGGTGATCTCGCCGTCGTCGCCGAGCTTGGCCAGTGCCCGCTGGTTCACCGCCAGCGGCTGCATGATCTGGGCGAACCGCTCCGGCGGGATGTCGATGCCTTCCAGCTTCCGAAACTGGATGGTCGGCGTCAGGGCGTTTTGAATCCAGCTGCTGACCTCGAAGTTGGTCGTGCTCTTCGAGGAATAGCGGATGCCGAACAGGTCTTGCAGGGTCTGAAGTTCCGGCGGTAGTTCGGCGGTGAGCAGCGACGCCGGGTTGCTGGTGTCGATGTCCGAATCCTCCATCGCCTTGCCCGCCGCGGCGGCGGCTTCTGCAAGCTCTGCGAGGTCTTCTTTGGACGTCGTACTGACACTCGGGCCGATCTCGACGAAGGCAAAGAGGTCGCCGTCGCGAACCCGGTCGCTGAGTTCCAGGCGAAGCTGTTCGAGCGCCTCGGGATCGGCGGAGTCGGGCAGGATCGGCTCGATCAGGTAAGGCGCTTCCTTGGGCGAGCCGTCGTCGCCGCGTATCTCCTGGTCACGCTTCTGAGCCGCTTCGGTCAGGATTTGATAGAGCGGTCGGTCGTCGCCGGCACCCGGTGCTCCGGCAACCTTGAGAAGACGGTCGGTCAGCGTCGGGTCCGCGGCGGCGGTTGTCTTCGCCAAGGCCGCACGGTCGATCACCGCAATCTTCTTGGGCGTCGTGTCGACCACGTCCCGGCTCAAGCGGCCGATGAGCATGCCGCCGATGACCAGCACCGGCATGAAGGCCAGCGAAATCAAGAAGCTCTTGGTCTTGACGGCGGCCAGGTAATCGCGAAGGGCGATGACGAGCGTCTTACGCATGGGCGGGCTCCAGTTCCGGCTCGGACGTGACGCCCAAATCCTCGGCGGCGGGGCGGGCGATGCGGACGAAAATGTCGTGCAGGCTCGGCTGCGTCACCTCGAACCGCTTGACCCGGCCCAGGTTGATCAGGCTCGCCAAAACCGCTTGCTCATCGGCAGACGGCTCGAGCGTTAGCTCCTGAGTCTGGCCGAGGTCACGGACGCGCGACACGCCCGGCAGGCGATCCATGTCGGTCCCGTCGGCACCGTCGACCTGCACGCGAATCGTGTCCAAGCCGTAATCCCTTCGAATATCGTCGAGGCTGCCGTCGAGCACCTTGTCGCCCTTGTAGATCATGAAAATCCGGTCGCACATCTGCTCGGCCGTGGCCATGTCGTGCGTGGAGAAGATGACCGTCTTGCCGTCGCGACGAAGCTCGTTGATCTGCTCGGTCATCGCATCACGATTCACCGGATCAAGGCCGCTGAAGACTTCGTCGAGCAGCACCAGGTCCGGGTTGCTGATGACCGTGGCGATGAACTGCACCTTCTGGCTCATGCCCTTGGAAAGCTGGTCGACCTTCTTGTCCGCCCACTTGCCGAGGTCGAGCTTTTCGAGCCAGCTCTCGATGGCTGACCTGGACGCGTCGGCCCCCTTGATCTGGGCGTAGAAGCGAAGGACTTCCCGAACCTTCATCTGCTTGTACAGGCCACGCTCTTCGGGCAGGTAGGCGACGCGGTCGTCAGGCCGATCGCTGTTGGTTCGGCCCAGGACGGTGACGTTGCCTTCGTTCTGTTCGTGGATCCGCATGATCATGCGGAGCGTCGTCGTCTTGCCGCTGCCGTTGGGGCCGATGAAGCCGTAGCAGGAGCCACGTGGGACGGCGAGGGAAAGGTCCCTGACCGCGACGTGGTCGCCGTAGGTTTTGGTGACGCCGTCAAGCGAGACGGCGGCGTCGGAAGGTACGGCGTGGTCGGGCATTGAGGTAGATCGTTCGAGTTCAGGGGCGGCGAGTGTAGCGACGGCCGGCGTTGCGGTGGGCCCGGGTGCCCGCACTTGCCGCAGCGTCGTGGGTGCGATAAAGAACCGGCATCAGACGACTCCTCCCCCCGGCCCACCGTCACAGTCGACGCCGCTTCCTTGCGGTCGTGGCTGGCATGTTGCTCCTCAACATGCTTTGGCGAGCCGTTCGTTTCGCCACCGATCGTCCATTTTGGGGCGACGAGGCGATGCTGGCGATCAACTTCTACGCCCGCGACTTCGCCACCCTCGTCGGACCGTTGCTCTACTCGCAGCTGGCACCGCCCGGCTTCCTGTGGATCAGCGAGGCCATGACCCGCCTCTTCGGACACGGCGAGGAGGCCCTGCGACTTGTTCCCGCACTGGCCGGCAGTCTCGCCACGCTCTTGTTTGCCGTGCTCGCCTGGCGACACCTTCGGCCGCGAGAGGCGCTGGCGGCGATCGTCATCCTGGCCGCGAGCTACTTTCCGCTGCGGCACAGTGTTGAACTCAAGCCGTACAGCATGGATCTGCTCGTCGCGGTCGTCGCGCTGTTCCTGGCACTCGAGATTCGACGTCGCCCGACCGTCGGCAAGTGGGTCGGGTTGGCTGCCGTGGGCATCGTCAGCGTCTGGGTCAGCTTCACCGCGATCCTGTGCCTCGGCGGCGCGACGCTGTGGCTCTTCGTCCAGGAGCTTCGCCACCGCAACCGAGGCGGAGCCGTCGCTGCGGCGGTGACGGGGGTCATGGTGCTGGTGAGCTTCGTCGTGCTCTACCTGCTCATGGCGGACGTGCGGGGGCACGAGACGGACAAGTACCAGGCGATGAACATGTGGAAGGACGCCTTCCCGCCGACGGATCGGCCCTGGTTGATCCCGTGGTGGCTGCTCAAGATTCACGCGGGGCGGATGCTCTCATATCCGAACGGAGGCCGAGATTTCGGCAGCACGGCGACGTTGCTTCTGTGCGGATTGGGCGTCTATCGGCTCATCCGCACGGGTCGCGGGTCGATGGTGGCGCTGCTGGTCTTGCCGCTCGTGTTGGGCCTCGGTGCCGCGGCTGCCGGGAAGTACCCGTATGGCACCTCCGCCCGCACGATGCAGTACGCGGCGGTGCCGATCTGCCTGCTCATGGGCAGCGGCATCGTCCTGGCGCTCGGCTGGCTGCTCGCGAGGCGGATCGATCGCGGACTGGCCGTCGTGGTGGTGCTGATGGTCGGGTTGATCGGCTTCTCCATTGCGCGCGACGTCGTGCAGCCGTATCGCGAGCTTTCTGAAGCCGACTCACGGCAGACGATGCGGTGGTTGGCCGATCAGACAGGGCCTGAAGATGCATGGGTCTTCGTGCGTGTCGAGCCCAGCGACGCCCGCGTGCCGGGCGAGTATCAGCTCCAGTCGGCCGTCGCGGCGTCTCAGGTCTACTACTACGCGACGCACTTCGGCAACTCGCCCAGGCTGTTCATCCCGCCGGTGGAAGACGTCGCGTCTTTGCAGGCAGAGCGGATCATCCTGATTCGACACGGCGTCTTGCTGGAAGGTCTCAAGCCGCGGGAGCCTGCCGATTCGTATCGTCGGGTCCTGAAAGAGCGGTTCGGACCGCCGCAGGTGCTGGTCGCAGCGTGCGGTGAGAAGGCGGACATCTACTTGACCGTCTTCGGCAAACCGCTGCCGGAGTTGCCAGACGCGATGACCCGCCGATGATCGGGCCATGCCCGCCGCCCCCACCGTCGATGCCGATGCCGCCGTCGAACGCCTTGTCGCCATGGCGACGGACGTCCGCCGGCTCGTGATGGAAGGGCGAACGTCGCCCGAAGAGATGTCGGGCGTCGAGCGGTCGGACGAAGCCGACACGATCTACGCGATCGACGCCGTGGTCGAGCCCGCCATCGAGGCCGCGTGCGAGGCTTGGGGCCGGGTATCGCCGTTGATTTTGATTGCCGAGGGCGTGCTTGACGAAGAGGGCAACGAAGGCGAGCGCGTCTTCCCTGCCGGAACGCCCAAGGAAAAGGCGACGATCCGCGTCATCATCGACCCGATCGACGGCACCCGCGGCCTGATGTACGACAAGCGGCCCGCCTTCTTCCTCGCCGCCGTCGCGCCCAACAAAGGCCCGGCGACTCGTCTCCGCGACTGCGTCGCCAGCGTCATGGCCGAGCTGCCGACGACGAAAATGGGGTACGCGGACGTCCTGACCGCGACCAAGGGTGGCGGGGCGACGTGCCGACGCATCGACCTGCGGACGGGCGACGAAGAACGTTTCACGCCCAGGCCCAGCCGGGCCGAGACGATCAACCACGGCTTCGCGCAGGTCTCCAACTTCTTTCCGGGCACGAAGGTTCTCGCGAGCAAGCTGATCGAAGACGTCGTCCGAAGCCAGATCGGCGAGGCGGATGTCACGCGGGCGACGGTCTTCGACGACCAGTACATCTCGACCGGCGGGCAGTGGTACGAACTGATCTGCGGCCGCGACCGCTTCAACGCCGACCTTCGCCCGCGGTTCTACGCGATTCAGGGCCAGCCTGAAGGATTGTGCTGCCACCCATACGACTGCGCCGGCCTGCTCGTCGCAGAAGAAGCGGGCATCGTCATCACCGACGGCGACGGCAAGCCGCTCGATTGCCCGCTCGACCTGACGACGGGCGTCAGCTGGATCGGCTACGCGAATCAGACCCTGCACGAGGCGATCGAGCCGGTGGTGCTCGACTTCCTCCTAGGTTCGCAGTGATCGGCCGGTCTCCGTGCCCCCTCCGTCACCTTGGCGCAGCGGAGTGAAGAGACCGCGCCTGAGGACGCGATCCAGCCGAGATCCTTCGGCTTCGCTCAGGATGACGGAGGGCGGAATCTCGCACACACCGGCCGTTCAGAGGCGTGCGTGGACCGACCGCGGGGCGTTGACGACGAGGCTGCCCTGGAAGAAGCGGATGGATGCCGTGCCGCCGTTGACGTCCCAGACGTCGGGGCGGACGGTGGCCTGGATCAGGTCGATGAACGGCTGAGCCCGCTCCTGTTGCGTCGTCTCCTCGCCGCCCCCGTTGCCGCCGGCACCACCGCCGAAACCGCCGCCACCCTGGCCGACGTCATCCACAGTGAAGTTCGGAATCACGACGAGCAGGTCGCGAATGTCGTAGACGCGGAGCACCAGGTCACGATCGGCCGCGGCGAGGGTGGTGATCCGGACGATGCCCTCGTCCACGTAAGCCGTCAGCGGTTCGTCCTTCGGCACAGAGCGGAGCAGATACCGCAGGAACGTCCGCGTCGAGACGCCCTTGAGCCGAAGGTTCGTCGGCGACTCCCGCGTCACACCCGCCTGCTCCAACACGTTCCAATCCGCGACGATGGGCAGTCGGGTGAGCCGGGAGACGTACTTCAGCGCGTCATCCAACGGCACTTCATCCAGCACGATCTCGGGCAACGGTTGCCGCGTGTAGACCTGCGCCGGGGCCGTCGCGACGGCTGCCAAGGTGATCAGGCTGGCGATGATGAGCGGGGAAAGCCGGCTCATGCGCTTTCCATCTTTTCAGCCTGGTAAGGCTTGGCCTCCGGCTCGACGGCCGGCTTGGGGAGGGCCGCGGCGGGTTTGGCAGCGGGCTTGTCGCTCTCGAGTTCGACGTCGTCGCCGACGCCCTTGAGGCCACGCTTGAACTCGACGATGCCCTTGCCGAGCGAGCGGCCGACTTCGGGCAAACGCTTGCCGAAGATCAAGAGGCCCAGGACGCCGATGATGACCATCTCGGTCGGTCCGGGCGTGCTGATCCAGGCGAGATGGGAGGAGATGGGTTGGATCATGTGCGGCTCTGTCGCTGAGGGTCCCTGGTATCTTACACGCCCGACGCCGGCTTTTGTTCCCCCGAATCCGACTCTGCCCTGCGAAGCCGCGACAGGACGCCCTCGATGTCCGCCGGAAGCGGGGCGGCGAGCGTCATCGGCTGGAGCGTCCGAGGGTGCGTGAACGTGATCTCGGCCGCGTGCAAGGCCTGCCTGCCGAAGTGCTTGGTCTGGCCGTTTTCTTGATATTGCAGCACCCGGCCGCCGTACATCGTGTCGCCGACGATCGGGTGTCCCTTGAAGCTCAGGTGGACCCGCAACTGGTGTGTTCGCCCGGTCCTTGGCTTCAGGCGGATCAATGAGAAGCCGGCAGGCGGTTCGCGGTGCGCCTGGTCGTTCGCATGGCCGCCGCGCTCGAAGATGAAGCCGGCCTGCTCGGGTGTGATGCCGAACGTCTCTTCGACGTGATACTGCGTCGTGGCCGTCTTGCCACCCTTTTCCAGCTTCCTCACGGCCATCCGCTCGCGGACGTAGGCGTCCTGACCGATCGGCATGTCGATGACGTCTCCCAGGAGCTGCGGAATCCCGTGGGCCAGGGCGAGGTAGGTCTTTTTGATCGTCCGATTCTCGAACTGCCGGCCCATACGCCAGTGGGCTTCGTCGCTTTTGGCCACGAGCATGACGCCCGTGGTGTTGCGGTCGAGCCGGTGCAAAATGCCGGGCCGATGCGGGCCGCGGACGGTCGACCAGGTTTTGGCGTAGTGGACGAGACCGTTGACGAGGGTGCCGCTCCAGTTGCCCCGAGCCGGGTGAACGATCAGGTTCGTCTGCTTGTTGATCGCCAGGATGTGTTCGTCTTCGAAGACGATGTCGAGCGGTATCGGCTCCGGCTCGATCATCTCCCGCTTGGGCAGCGGTGCCTGGACGACGATCTCGTCCGCCTCGCGCGGGTTGTAGCTCGACTTGCCGGGCCTGCCGTTGACGGTGACGCGTTTGTCCTTGATGAGCCGTTGCACCTCGGCCCGGCTGAGGTGGCCGACGCGGTCGACGAGGTACTTGTCGAGCCGGCTGGTCAGGTCGCGTGACGCGCGGAAGGTCAACGTCCGCGACGGGGGCTTGTCGGCGACGGGCGTCGTGGTGACGGCATCGTCGTCGCCTTCAACATCGTCGAAGACGAGGTCGTCGTCGTTCACGGGAGGGCTTCGATCAGCGGGCGGGTGGTGGGACGCGTCGTCGGAACCTCTAGCGATAGGTCCTCCGTCACGCTGCCGAGGAGGTCGTCCAGTTGGCTGCTCAGGTCTCCGGTCGCGTTGGGTGTGCCGGCATCTTCGTTGGGTGGCGGTGCGGCGACGAGGGGCGATCGGCCGTTGAAGGTGTCGAGCGTCGCGATCCGTGCCTCCACTTCCTGACGGAGGGTCGTGGGCAGGGCATCGTCTTCGAGAAGACGCTCGTACTGCTCGCGTGCCTGGTCAAACGCTCCGCGTTCTTCTGCGACGGAAGCCAGCCCGAAGCGGGCGGCGAAGCGGGTCGACGACGTCGCCTCCTCTGAATCGACGGCTTTGCCGAAGGCCTCTGCGGCCTGGTCCAGCCGGGCCTCGCTGGCCTTGAGCGGCACGAACTCGTTGTTGGGCCGGGTCGCCGGCATCGGGATGGGCAGGGTCGCCAGGTACCAGTAGTAATCGCCCGCGACACGCCAGGCCACGGGCGGTGCGCCGCCCGGGGCGTTCTGGACGAGGGCGAACGCCTGGCCGAAGTTGGTGTCGAGTTCGGTCACCTGCCTCGACAGCACATCTTCGGGCGATTGTGCCGCCCGAGCCCGGAGCTGCCTGGCGACGTCGGCGGCTTGCCGCATGGCGACGAGCTGGACCTTCGCCTGCTGCTGCGCCTGAAGGTTCGACCGCGTCCGCCAGTTGTAAGCGAACCACAGCGCCATTGCCCCGATGAACAGGATAAAGACCCAGTTGGAGTTGCCACGGGCGGTTTCCCAGGCCTTGACCAGGCCGCGGCCTAGGGCGCTGTCGGTCAAGACATCGTCGCCGGCACCTGTGCCCCGAGGAGCCTCGTCCTCGGCAGGATTGGACGAGGCGGGGGCGACGGGGGTGAGCGCGTCGGCAGGGGGTTGATCGGGCTGGTCGGGTGCCTTCGGGTCGGAGGCCATGATGCACGGTAGTCGCCGATTGTGGGTCGGCGTGGTGGCAGGTGCATGACGGGCGACGGGTTATCGGCAGGGCGGTCGGACGGTTTCGGGGCGTCGGGCGCGGGTAGCGGCTTGACACCTGTCGAAGGTGCCGGGACACTGCCGCATCACGGCCGCGCCCAAACGTCGGCCCGCTCCACCCGTCGCGTCGGCCTGACGCGGCGTGTTTCACCACCGCGACGGCACGACGCCAGGACCGCGTCCCGGCTTGTTGTCGCATCTAGACCCGCCCGTTCCGCAGACGCCAACGCCCATGAGCCGGAGCCCCCGCCAAGCCCTCGTCCGTCACGCCGACCTCGGCCGCCGGTCCGCCCGTGCCATGCTCGCCCTGGCTGCCGCAGCCGGTCTCGCGGCCCTCGGCCTCACCGCCACGCCTGTCCAGGCGCAGGACGCGGACATCGAAGAGCAACAGGGCCCGCAGCCCAGTGCCGAGCTTCTGCAACTCGTCGAGGACTTCTACTTCACCGCCACCGTCGCCCGCTACGACGTTGCCAAGAATTTCGGCGAGCAGATTCGCGACTCGAACCCCGAGCCCGAAGCACTGCTCGAAGCCTTCCGCACCGTCCACAGCGAGCGACGCGACGCGCTCACGGGGCTCGAAGAACGCCTGAACCTCTTCCAGAACCGCCCGGAGATCGGCGAGGTGACGGGGGAACTGGTCGACATCATCAATAAGGGGCGTCAAGACCGGGCGACCCGACTCAACTTCTTGCAAGAGCAAGTCGAGCGTCTCGGCAACGGCGGCATCGCGTACCGCAACGGCATTGCCAACCTTCGCCAAAGTGGCGAGTACGCCGCTCCGGTCATGCTCTCGTACCTGCAAGACCCGAACCGAGCCGACCTGCATCCCTCGATCCGCCGAGCGATGGTCGACCTGGGCCTGCCGATGGTCAGCCCGCTGCTGGCCGCGACGCAAGCGAGCGATCCGACCATCAAAGCGGAGGTCATCCTCATCCTCGGCGACCTCGGCTATCCGGAGGCGATCCCGTACATCCTCGAGCAAGAAGAGGCCGACGGTGGCGGCGGTCAGGTGGCCAAGGCGGCCAACGTCGCACTCGGCTCGCTCGGTGCCCGGCCCGGCAGCGACGCGGCGACCGAGTACCTGAGCCTCGCCGAGAAGTTCTGGAATCGCCAATCCGCCATCACGCCCGACGACCGCTTCGATGGTGCCAACATCTGGCGTTGGGAGAACGGCAACCTCGTTGCCACAAACGTGCCGGCACCCATCTTCGACGAGTTGATGGTCATGCAGACTGCCGGCAAAACGCTCGCCCTCGGCGAGCAGGGTGGCGTGGCGGCGGGGCCGCAGGACGATGCCCTCGCCCTCTGGCTCGCCGCGAACTACCGCCGCGAAGTCGAGCTGCCCGAAGGTGCCTCCGACCGCACCCGACCCGCGGATGATCCGTCCGCCGGTTACTACGGCACGCAGGCCGGCGTTGATTACCTGCAGGCGGTTCTGGCACGGGTTCTCGAGGACCGGACCCTGCCGCCGGACAGCCGTTACGACACCGCCGCCGTCGCCACCGCGGCCGTCCGGTCGCTCCGGCAGGTCATTGGTGAAAGCAGCTTCGGTGCCGGCGGCTCGCCGCTGACCCGGACGATGCAGTTTCCCGACCAGCGTGTCGCCATCGAGGCGGCGATGGCCATCGCTCAAGCGTTGCCGACCGTCGCCGTCAACAACGGCGAGCAGGTCGTGCCGCTCCTTGCCGAGTCGCTGGTCCGCGACGGCAGGCCGACGGTGCTGTTGGTCATGAGCGAGGAAGCCGAGCTCAACAGCGTTGCCGAGGACCTGACATCCGCCGGCTATCGCGTCGAGCCGACGACGAACGCGACCGACGCCGTCGCCCGCGGCAGCCGTCTGGCCGGCGTGGATGTCATCGTCGTCGATGAGAAGCTCTCGTCCGGTGCGATCGACGGCATGCTCTCGAAGGTCCGCGGCACCCCACGTCTGGCCGGTGCGGCCAAACTCTTCATCACCGGCACGCCGCAGAGCCGTTTCGAGTCGCTCAAGCAGGATGACTCGACGGTCGCGACGACCACCTCCCGCTCGGGCGATCAGCTCGTCGAGGCTGTGGCCTCTGCCCGCGACCAGATCGGCGGCCTGCCGACTGACGAGGCGGCGGCTCTGGACCTTGCTCAACAGGCCGGCGAGCTGCTGGCCGACATCGGACTCGGTGCCAGCGTCTTCAGCCTCGAAACGGGCCGTGAGACCCTGCTGTCCGCCCTCGATGATGCTCGACCGGAGATCCGTCAGATGTCGGCCAAGCTCGTGTCGATGCTCGACGGAGCCGACCCGCAGCAGGCGCTGGTCTCCCTCGGCATCGACGACCGTGCGGACGACGAAACCCGCATCGCCGCCTTCGAGGGTCTTTCAGCCTCGGCCAAGCGGATCGGCAACCAGCTCGACGGTGCGGACATCGATCGCCTGCTCCAGGCGGCTTCGACGAGCGAGTCGCTCGACGTCCGCAGCGCCGCGGCCGAGGCCGTGGGCGCGCTGTCGCTGCCGGTCGATCAGGCCAAGCAACTCATCATCCGCGACACCGCCGCCAAGTAGCGGCCCGCGGTCGAGCATTGAAACACGCACAGCACAGCGGCTTCGGCCGCCGTGCTCCTTTGGCTGCGTGATGACGGCAGTCCGCCCGCGCTTCTCCGCGTCATCCTGAGCGAGCAAAGCGAGTCGAAGGATCTCGCCCGACACGCGTTCAGGCGAGGTTCTTCGACTCGCTTTGCTCCCTCAGGATGACGAAGGGGTGCGACGACTAAACGTCCGCTACAGGCTGAGCATGCCGGCGATTTTGCCGACGAGCTGCTCGATATCGAACGGCTTTCGCACGAAGTCGTCGGCACCGGCGGCGAGAAGCTCGTCCACCTCCGACGAATCGATCGCCCCGCTGATGACGACGATCCGCGTGCCGGACAGCTCCGGTTTCGAGCGGATCGAGGCACAGACCGCGTTGCCGTTGATGTCGGGAAGCAGAAAGTCGAGCAAGATGACGTCCGGCCGAATCTCGCTGGTGAGGAGGCCCGCGTCGTAACCGGTGGCGGCGGTGTGCACTTCGAAGCGGCCGTCGCGATCGAGGACGTCGCAAAAGAGTGCCACAATTTCCGGATCGTCATCGACCACAAGAACGCGGGCCTTGCTCCCGTCGAGCTTGTCTTGCGGGATTCCGTTGGCCTGCATGAAGTCCACGAGGGCCTCACGTGGGATGCGGCGGAACTTGCTGCCGGGGACACGGAAGCCTTTGAGTCGTCCGGCGTCGAAGCAGCGGATGATCGTCTGCTGACTCACCTTGCAGACGTCGGCGGCTTCTCCAGTGGTGTAGATGGTCTTCATCGCAATTCGCCTGCTCGATCCGTCGTTGAGGTCGTTGGTCGTATCGGGGATCAGTCGGGTCGAGGTGGTGTCGGGGGAGGTGCAGCAGCCCGTTCCGTGGAGCCGCGACCATCTCCGCCTGTCACGCCGCACGTCCCCGTGGTCGCAAAGCCTGGTCCGCCCGAACCTCCCGGCAAGCCTGGCTTACCCAATATACGGCGAGAGATGCGAAGTGGATGCACCCGTGTATCGGCGATCCATCTTACCTAGATTAACGACAACGGCCACCGTTTCTGGCGATGCTCGCTAGGCTCTGCTCGTGACGCCTTGGCTCGACGGTCTTCGGCACGACATGCGGCAAGAACACGGCCCGCCGTTGATGTCGCTGGCGACCGTCAGTCCCACCGGTAGCCCGGCCTGTCGCCTGCTGGTCGTTCGCGACGTTCGGGATGATGCCTCGCTGATCGCTTGCACCGACGCCCGGTCGGAGAAGGTGGACCATCTCATGGCCGAGACGCGGGTCGAGGCCTGCTTCTGGTTCGCCAGGGAGCGCCGGCAATACCGGCTGCGAGGTGTGGCCCAGCTTCGAGGACCTGACGGCGACGACGCGAGGGACCTGTGGCAACAGATGAGCGACTCGGCCCGTGCCCTCTTCGCCTGGCCGACGCCGATGATGCCGCGGGCCGAGGACGAGGCTTTCACGTCCGGCGTTTCGGCCGAGGCTCCAATCCCGGAAAACTTTCGCGTTCTGGTCGTCGTTCCGGCGTCTTGCGATCGTCTCGACCTGAACGCAGTGCCTCATCATCGGACGATCTGGACCCGGTCGGTTGACGGTTGGGGGGAGGAAGCGGTGAACCCGTAGCGGGTGTTGCAGGTCGGCAGACTGACCCTCCTACCCTGCGGCCTTGCGATTCCTGCTCCACGGACCTCACTCACCTGCTGTCGCCCCCGAGTTTTTGAACGCGGGGCACAAGGTCATCACCGCCGACGAAGCCGGCGTCGAGGCCTCCTCAACCGGCCCCGACCTACTCGATGCCGCCCGTCGCGGGCAGTTCGAGATCGTCGTCGCTGATCGTGAGACGCTGAACACGTTGCTCCCCGAGAGCGGTCGACGCGAGACTTATGGGCGCGTGCTCGTCTACCTCCATGCTGGAGAAGACGAAGCCGCCCTGGCCGTCGTTCGGCTCTTCGATCGGTACAAGCGCCTCACGCCAGGCCGGCTATACAGCGTCAGCCCGCAACGCGTGAAGGTCAGCCAGTTGCCGACATCTACTTCCTTTTGAACCTTCTGTTTTCTTCTTTCGCCCATGAGCCTTCTCGTCACCGGCAGCCTCGGCATTGACACCATCGAAACGCCCGCCGGCCGTCGCGACAACGTCATCGGCGGCAGCGCGACCTACTTCGCGTACGGGGCCAGCTTCTTCACGCCTGTGCGGCTCGTCGGTGCCGTCGGTGAGGACTGGCCGACGGACATGAAGACCGTCTACGAAGGCCGACCGGTCGATCTGGAAGGGCTTGAGGTTCGCGAAGGCTCCAAGAGCTTCCGCTGGCACGGCAGCTACGTCGACGACATGAACAACGCCGAGTCGGTGCAGACCGACCTCAACATCCTGGCCGAGGCGGCGCCGAAGATTCCGGACAGCTACCTCGACAGCGAGTACGTCTTCCTGGCCAACACGCACCCTGCGTTGCAGGCGGACATGCTGGGCAAGCTCAAGAACGTGAAGCTCAGCGTCGCCGACACGATGAACCTGTGGATCACGGAGTTCAACGACGACCTCAAGAAGCTCCTCAAGCTCATCGACGGCCTCGTCCTCAACGACGGCGAGGCCAAGCTGCTGACCGGCGAGAAGAACATGGTCAAGGCGGCGGGCGACGTCCTGAAGATGGGGCCGAAGTTCGTGGTCATCAAGAAGGGCGAGCACGGCTGCCTGATGGCCTGGAAGCAGCCCGACAGCTCGACGCCGACGGAAGTGCAGACGTTCGTCTTGCCGGCGTACCCGACGGATCAGGTGGTCGACCCGACCGGTGCCGGCGACACCTTCGCCAGCGGCATGATGGGCTATCTCGCGACGCAGCAGTCGCTGTCGCCGGCGACCATCAAGCGGGCGCTTGCCTTTGGCACCGTGACCGCCAGCTACACGATCGCCGACTTCAGCCTCGACGGCCTCAAGGCGACGACTCGTGAGCAGATCGACACGCGGTACGAGAAGCTCAAGGCCGCGATGAGCTTCTAGCACGTTGGTGCCGAGCGGTTCCCCTTCGTGAGGATGATCGGAGCGCGGAACGGCCCTCTCTTTCGACTTGTGCACCGTCGACTTGTCGCTGTTCAGGGCAGCGGCATGTTCCGTTAGATTGGCACGGACTCGCGGGAGTCGCGGGTGGATGAACCCCGTCGCCAGGCCATGGAGGGCCGATGACGATGCCTGCTTCTCTTGCGCCGAACAACGGGCGGATGACCGCGTTCTTGTCATCGATCGCCCGGCGGCGACGAAGTGCCCGTCGTGCGGCTACTTCCGTCACGGCCTGCCCTCGGCGGCGAAGTGTCCCGAGTGCGGCTGGGATCCGGCCGAGCCGGCGGAGCGATACCTGCTCGACGACGACAAGGCCCAGGCCCGACTGATCAGCATCGGACTGGCGCTGTTGTTGTGGACGACATTCTCGCTGCTGGCGATTACGTTGCTCATGCGGTTCCGCGACGGCTGGGCGGGCTCGCTGCCGGTGGTGAACTTTCCGGGGCCCAAGGTGTGGGGCGCCGTCTTGCTCCAGCGATCTCTTGGCAGCTATCCCGCGCCGCTGGGCGTTTCGGGCCACATCGCGGTGATGCAGGGTTTGCTGGCGATCTGGTTCATCACGACGCCGCCACCCGTCAAGGTTCGTGAGGGCATGTTCGCCCTTCGTCGGCTGTGCCGGTGGACGTGCATTCCACTGTCCGGCGCAGCCATCGGGATGATGCTCGCGACGAGCCAGATCCAGTGGTACTACCGCGACGACCGCGACCGGGTGTTCCTGATGCTCGTGCTCTTGGTCGAGCTGCCGTGCACGGTGATGCTTTATGCGTATCTGCGTCAACTCGCGGGCAAAGATGCCGCGGTCAAGCTCGGCCTGACGTGGGTGCTTATCGGTGCGACGGCCCTCATCTCGGCGGCGGCGGTGGCGTTGCTCAAGGTGCCGGTCTGGTCGCCGAAGCCGGGGGAAACCGACTTCGTCATCGCGATGATCGTGTACGGCTCGTCGGCCCTTGCGTTGGCACTTGTCGCCTACTCCTGCATCGCCAAGCTGGCCATGACGTACGGCTGGCGAGGCTTCGGGCCTTGGCTCAAACCCGCACGTCGAGAGGCAGGGCAGGTGGCAGCTCTGTTGCGACAAGTCCTGGCGATGGCCCGGGCCCACGGAGCGACAGCCGTCGTCGCGGTCGGCGTCGTGATGTGGCTGATGCAGTGGGGCGACCAGTTGCAGGTAACGCACTACCTCAGTCGGCGGGCGGCAATGCTTGGCGACCTGCCGTTCTTCGGGTTCCTGGGCCCGAAGGTTCCCGGCACGTTCCTGGCGACGGAGGCCGCGTTCATCGGCAGCCGCTACGACTATCGCGGCTCGAACACGGGCCCGCTCTGGATTGCCATGACGACGCTGCTCGTCTACTGGGCCATGACGATGCCGACCGCGCAAACGCGACGGTCGTGGCTTCGTGTTGCAGCGCGATGGCTTCCGACGCTCGCGTACGGCGGCGTTCTGCTGATGGTCGCGGCTCACGGCGACATCCACGACGACGCCCGGCGGCAGCTGTCGCAAAAGAGCAAGTTCATGCTCGCCGCCATGACCAGCGTTGAGCTGCCGGCGACGGTGCTTCTGTACGTCTATCTCGCCACGCTCGCCCGTCGCTTGAATGCACCAGCCGTGGCTCGTGGGCTCTTGATCGCTGGTGGATTGGCGGGTTGGACCACTCTGATTGCCATTGGCGTCGGCGTGTCGACCGACATCATCGGCCGGACCTGGTTGGATTGGCGAGACACGCCCGGCTGGCTCTTTGCCGCCGGGGCCGTGGGTGCGTTGACGATCGGCTCGGGGCTGTATGCCGCGTGGCAGGTGCTACGGCTGTTGTTCGTGCTCTGCCGGCCGATGCTCGACGCGATCACGCGGCCCCAGACGCCTTCGCCTGCCGACGCCTGAGCTCCGCATCGATGAACGGCTGAAGCTCTCCGCGATCCAGAACGCTCTCGACGTTGCCCGTCTCGACGCCTGTGCGAAGGTCCTTGACGCGGCGGTCGTCGAGGACGTAGTTGCGGATCTGGTTGCCCCAGGCGATCTGACCCTTGTCGCCGTAAAGCTCCTTGATTTCCGCATCGCGCTCGGCCTGCTGGATCATCTCCATCCGGCCCTTGAGCAGCGACAGGGCCAATTTGCGGTTCTGCTGCTGGCTCTTGTGGACGGACGCGACCACCTGGATGCCGGTCGGCTTGTGCGTCATACGAACGGCCGTCGCGACCTTATTGACGTTCTGCCCGCCGGGGCCGGACGAGCGGGCGAAGGGCTCGATGTCGAGCTCGACGTCGGGAATGTCGATCTCGCCCTCGTCGTCGAACTCGGGCACGACGTCGACACCCGCAAAGGACGTCTGCCGCTTGTTGTTGGCGTTGTAAGGCGAGAGGCGAACCAGCCGATGCACGCCCGCCTCGGCCTTCATGTAGCCGAAGGCGTACGGCCCTTCGACCCGCAGGCTCACGCTCTTCAGCCCGGCCTGTTCCCCTTCTTGACGATCGGTTTCTTCGATCTTGAAGCCGGTCTTCTCGAAGTAGTAGAGATACATCCGCAGGAGCATCTCGACGAAGTCCTGAGCGTCCGTCCCGCCGGTGCCGGCCTGGATGGTGAGGAAGGCGTTGCGAGGGTCGTTCTTGCCGCCGAGAAGGGCTTGAAGTTCGACCTTGTCGCCGCGGACTTCGAGCTTGGTCAGCATTCCGTCGGCCTCGGCGTAGGCCTCGGCTTTCTCGGCTTCGTCGTCCGATTCATCGGCCAGCTCGAGCATGGCCCGCACGTCCCCGATGCCGTCGAGCATGTCCTTGATGGGCTCTATAGAAACCTTGATGCGCTTGACGTCCGTCAGCACACTCTGGGCCGCCTCCTGGTCGTCCCAGAAGCTGGCGTCGCCCATCTTGGCTTCTAAATCCTTGAGTTCCTGCTCTTTCGTCGGGACGTCAAAGAGAGTCGCGGATGGTTAGCATCCGCGCCGCAAGGCTCTCGAGCGAGCTTGGGAGGTTGTCGTGAGTCAGTTCCGCCATCGGTCGAACAGCGTAGGCGCGGCCAGCGTGAGCGGGTAAAGTACGGGCATGACGCCCGCCGAGATGAGGTCTTACCTGTCGACCATCCCGTTTAAGCCGTTTCGGTTGTTCATGACCGACGGCATGTCGTACGAGATCAAGACGCCGACGCAGGCCATGGCGACGAAGTACGCGATCGCACTTGGAGTCGATCTGGATGACGAGGACAACCCTCAGAAGGTGATCTACGTAGATCCCCACCTGGTCACGCGGGTAGAGGTCGATATTCGACCGTCATCCAACGGCAACGGGCGGAGCTAGGCACGCTCAGACCTGGAAAACGACCTCGACCTCGACGGCGGCGTCGAGTGGCAGGCTGGATGAGCCCACGGCGGCGCGGACGTGGCGGCCGGCGTCGCCGAAGAGGGCGACGAGGAAGTCGCTTGCTCCGTTGGCCACCTTCGGCTGATCGGCGAAGCCGGCGGCGGCGTTGACGAAGACGCCGACCCGCAAGACGCCCTGCAAGTCAGCGAGTGCCGACGCGGCGGCGACGGCGTTGAGGGCGCACAGCGCAGCACCTTCCGCGGCTTGTTCGACCGACGTCTGCGGCAGGCACGGTGCCCGTTGCGGTCAGCTTGGCCGTCCTTCATCGGGAGCTGGCCGCTGGTGACGATCGTGTCGCCGTGACGGATGGCCGGGACGTAGTTGGCGACGGGCTTGGTGGCGTCCGGCAGGTCATGGCCCATCTCGGCCAGGCGGCGTTTGAGGTCGTCACGCGTCATATTCGGTAGTCTAAGTCGTCGCGAGCGTCCAGGCATGGGGCGACTCCAGACGAATCAAGCCGTCACGGAGCAGCTCCAGAACGGCCAGGAGTCGACCGATGCCGACGGATATTGACTCGCCCGTCAGCAGCGACGCCAGCGTTGTCGGCGCACCCGACAGGCGTGCGAGGGTCTCTCGCTTGAGTTCTTCGAAGGGGACCGGATCGTCTTCGACCTCGTGCCGAAGGGGGCCACGCTGGTCCAGGTCACTGGTCGCGCGGACGTAGACCTCATGGAGCAGCGTTGGCGTGAGGTCGTCGAGGTCCAGCGTCACCTCGGCCTTGGCCGAGTCTGCCGAGTCGGCCCGCACGACATGCGACTGCCCGGCCTCGTCGGCAAGCGTCTCCAGCACCTCGGCGGCCTTGCGGAAGCGGGCGTAGTCCAGAAGTTGGGCCACGAGCCGATCGCCCGACGCCTCTTCGGGCAGGTCCATCGACGCGGGCCGGGGGAGCAGGGCGTTGCTCTTCATCTCGACCAGCGTTGCCGCGACGACCAGTGCCTCCCCCGCGGCATCGGCGTCGAGCGTTCGCTCCTCGATCATCTGCTGAAAATCCGCAGCCACCTTCACCAACGACACCTTCGACAGCGGCAACTCTCGCTTTCGGACGAGCTGCAACAAGAGGTCCAAGGGACCGTCGAAGTGCTCCGTCGACACCCTCGGAAGCTCGTGATGTGTCACCAGACCTGACAAGTCAGACCATAGAACGGTGGCTCGGTCAGATGGTGCCGCATGCGCGTGCCTCTGCTTGAGTCTCGAAGCTGAATCGCCACCGGGCGTGAAGATGTACGAACTGGTGCGGCCGGTTGCTCCGCTGGCGAAGACTCCGATAATCCCCGCACGTGTCCGGCTCACCTGAAGACATCCAGACCTTCGCCGCAGGCGTCATCGCTGCCGAGGCCGAGGCGGTGGCGAACATGGCGCAGGCGGTTCGGACCGACGCCTTCGTCGACGCCGTCCGCCGGATCGTTGGATGCGACGCGGCGCTCGTGACCAGCGGCGTTGGTAAGGCCGGGCATGTCGCCCGGAAGCTTTCGGCCACCTTTGCCAGCACCGGCACGCCGTCCCACTTCCTGATGCCCGGCGACGCCCTTCACGGGGACGTCGGCAGCATTCGGCCGGGCGACATCGTGCTCCTCTTCAGTGCCAGCGGCGAGAGCGACGAGCTGGTTCGGCTTCAAGCGATCGTCAACGGCCTCGGCAACACGACGATCGCCGTCTGTCGCGGGACGGATAGCTCGCTGGGCCGAGATGCAGATGTCGTCGTGCCGCTGGGGGCGATCGCAGAGGCGTGCCCGCTGCGATTGGCACCGTCGTGCAGCACGACGGCGATGTTGGCATTGGGCGATGCGTTGGCTCTTTCAGTCATGCGCGAACGCGACTTCCGGCCTGAAGACTTCGCACGATTCCACCCGGCCGGTGCGCTCGGTCGGCGGCTGATGCGTGTCGGCGAGGCGATGACCTTTCGCCGGGGTGAGAACCTTCCACTCGCCAAGGCGTCTCAGACGGTCGGCGACGTCTTGCGTGACGTCAGCTCGATCTCCCGAAGGCCCGGGGCCATTCTCGTCGAAGGAGACGACGGCCGTCTCGCCGGGTTGTTCAGCGACGGCGACCTGCGACGCCTGATCGTTGCCGACGGCAACGAAGCCCTGTCTCGCCGCATCGGCGACGTGATGACCAAGAACCCACGCAGCATCTCGATCAACGCAAACGTCACCGAGGCGATGTCCCTCATGCGCGAGCACCGCGTCGACGAACTGCCCGCCATCGACGAGGCCGGGACGGCGGTGGGCATCATCGACGTGCAAGACCTGGTCGTGCTGCGGTTGCTCGATGCCGGTCATGTTCGAAGGGGTTCGACTTGAGCCGGCGTGGGCGCATCGTGGTGCGTGCGACGCTGTTGGCGGCGGCGTCGTTGGCAGTCTTTGGAAGCGTGTACGTCCTGACGTCGATCGTGCTTCCGGATCCGTCGTTGGCGGAGAAGCAGGTTCGTGGCGCGGACCGACTGCCGTTGCCGGGGGTGGCGTCGGTCAACGACGGCATCGGGCCCAGCGAGGAGGTGACGTTCCGCATCTTCGACGCAAAGACGAACCGGCCGACCGCGGATGTGGACATCGGCAGCTACCGGCGAACGGGCGAGACGACGGTCGAGCTGGCGGACGTGACGGTCAGGTTGCTGGCCCAAGGCGATGCGACGGTCGTCATCACCAGCCCCGGCGGGACGATTCGCGTCGACCCGCCCGCGGCCGGTCGGCAACGGCAGGTCGACGCCGAAGCCATCGCCGCGGCCGATCAGGCGCGTCTGAGTGACGTGACGATCCGGTGGTTCGACCGCAGCCCAAGCGACGACGCGGCGATGGTGCTCTCGCTCGACAACGTGCTCTTCGATTCGAGTCGAATGACCATCCAAACCGGCGACACGACCATCGACGGCCGAACGGTGCTGGCCGCAGACGTGCCGGTGATCGTGCGCGGCAACGACCTCGACTTCGACGGCAAGGGCCTGCAGATCGACTGGGATCCGGTCGCCCGTCGCCCGTCGATGCTCCGCATTGCGGGCGGCGGGACGGCGACGATCAAGACAAGGCCCGACTTCCTGCCGGACGGCTTCCTGCCGGGCGACGAGGTCGCGGTCGGGATGCCGTCGGAGCCGACCGGGGTGCTCTTGGCCGACGCTTCGGGTTCTTTGCCGGCGGGGGCGGTCGATGAGTCGCCGCGGGCGACGCCGTATCTGTTTTCGGTAGCCGGTCCGCTTCGTGGCGTGCAGGGCGAGGTGGTTCTGCTCGATGCCGCGGATGCCGCGGGCGTGCTTCCTTTGTCGGAGCGTCGTGACTCGGAACCATCAGCGCCGCCGACACGGAAGGCCGAGCAACGATCTTCGGGCGGGTCGACTCGCTCCGGCGACGAACTCGGCGGAACGAAGTCCGACTTTCGAGCCGATCGTGCTGTCGTGGCCTGGCCCTTTGGAGTTCAGAACGGAAGCGGATGCCGAACCGGTGTCGCCGACGGACGCGAGGCTTCATCTGACGACGAGCGACGTGGTGCCCGAAGTGACGCTTCGAACAAGTGCCGGCATCGCTCGGGCGAGCGACATGCGGTACGACGGGGCCGCCGATCTTTTGACGCTGACGGGCGAGGCGAACGAGCCGGTGACGTTGCGTCAATTCGACGGCGGCAAGCTGGTCGGGCCGCTTGTTGAAGTTCGGCCGGAGGCGGGTGTTGCTTCGGTCGTCGGACCCGGCGAGGCGATCCTTCCCATCACAGATGGGGAGGCCGCGGCGACTTCCCTGGCTTGGGCCACTCAGTGTGACTTCCTCTTCGACAGCGGCACCGAGGGCGACGGCAGCCTTCGCCAGGTCGACGCCCGCGGCAAGGTCGTTGTCGCCGACGATGCGCTCGACCTGACCAGCGACGCCCTGATCGTCACGCTCGATGACGCCGGTGAGTTGGCAAGCGTTCTTGCGACCGGTGCCGTCGACGCGGATCTTCGAGGCGACGAGGCGACAAGGTTGCAGACGGACCGCCTCTGGCTGGAGCAGAAGGGCGACATGCTCTACCTGACGGCAGAGGGGTCGGTCGTCGCCGATCGCACCGACGGAACGGTCAGGGGCAACACCGCGACGGCCGTGCTGAAGGACAACGGAGAGCAAACGACGCTCGGCTCGCTTCGCATCGACGGCAACGTCGCGCTTGCCGATGCCGAGGGACGCATCCTGCGGGGCGATCGTGCGACCGTCGGCGGGGAGGGTGAGCCCGTCATCATCACCTCGCAAGACCCGGCGGGTGTGACGCTGGTGATGTCGCTCGCCGATGATCAGCCTGCGGTGACGATGTCGGCGGCGACGATGGTCCTCGACCAGGCGGACGAATCGCTGGTCGTGCCGGGGGCGGGGCTGCTCGTCCAGCCGGTCGGCGAGTGGGTCGAGCGTCGGGTGACGTGGACGCGGGCGCTCGACCGCAACGCAGCAGCGCCTGGACGTCGCGGGCGACGTCACCATGGTGGGGCCGTCCTCCGAAGAGTTGGGCGCGGCAGATGTTCAGATGTCGGCCTCGGAGGCTTCGGTGTTGCTGGACGACGAGGGGGAGCCTGAGCGGGTCGAGGCATCGGGTGCCGTTCGAATGACCGCGGAGCATCGCGATGCGACGGAAGTCGTGGCGTCGTTCGACCTTCGGGCCGAGCGGGTGGTGGCGTCGCCGAAGGATCAGTCGGTGTTGGTCCCGGTACAGGGTCGCATTCTGCTGCGTGAGCTTCGCGAGCCGGCGGAGGACCAGAAGCGGGGCTTCCGCGGCGTCGTGGCATTGGGGTGGCAAGGGCAGTTGGACTACGACCCGCAGACGCGGCTAGTCACGGCTCGCGACCAGGTCGTCGTCGCGGCAGAGCCGGTGGATGCTCCGGCGTTCCGGCTGGAGTCGGACACGCTGTCCGCGACGCTCACCGATGCCGAGCCGGCCCAGTTCGCCGGTGCGACGGCTGCCGGGAACGTCCGGTTGACGAGCACGTCGACCACGATGGAGGCGGGTCGGGTGGAGTTCTCGGCAGAGACGGGCCTAGCGACAGCGACGGGCGATGCCGGACGCCCGGTGCGGTTGTTTGACGAGTCGGGCAAGCCGGCCGGGCAGTTCCGACTGGCGGTGTACGACGTGCAGACGGGTCGCATCGTGCGGGTCGAAGACCTGGTCGCCGGCGGGTGAGGCACGGGTCTTGCCGGTCAGATCGGCATGAGCCAGAGCCTTCCCATCGATCACGTGGCCGTGCCGTCGAACGACATCGGCAAGAGTGTCTCGTACTACGTCGACAGCTTCGGTGCGAAGGTGCTGTACCAGGACGAGACGTGGGCGTTTCTTCAGATGGGCGATGTAAAGCTGGCCCTGGTGACGCCCAAGCAACACCCGCCGCACGTGGCGTTGCGGGTGGACGAGGTCGACGCTTGAACGCAAGGCAAAGGAGGCGGATGCCAAGATCGACGAGCACCGCGACGGCACCCGTGGCATCTATCTCAACGACCCGGACGGCAACGCGATCGAGCTGATCTGCTACCCGGCCGGTCAGACGCCATACGACGCGTGAGGATCGGTCGGCAGACGCGCGACGCCCGACGTGCTACAAAGTGGCCATGACCCAAGTCGGCCTCTTCAACGTCCTGGCCATGAACACCGCACTGCTGGTGGTGCTCATCATCGTCGGCCTGCTCGCCGTCGTCGGCGGGATCGTCGCGCTCTGGGGCGTTGGCGTGTACAACAAGCTCGTCTCGCTTCGCGAGGGCGTTCGCAACGGCTGGAGCCAGATCGAAGTGCTCCTCAAGCGCCGGCACGACCTCATTCCGAACCTGGTCGAGACGGTCAAGGGGTACGCGTCGCACGAGTCGCAGACGCTGGAGGCCGTCATCGCGGCCCGCAATGGTGCGGTTGCGGCCAACGACGTCGAGAGCCAGGCCAAGGCCGAGGGTCAGTTGAGCGGCGCCCTGCGGCAGCTGTTCGCCGTCGCCGAGAGTTACCCGGACCTGAAGGCGAACCAGAACTTCAGCCAGCTCCAGAACGAGCTCGCAGAGACGGAGAACGGCATCGCGGGGCAGCGTCAGGCGTACAACAACACGGTCAAGACGTACAACGAGAAGGTCCAGAGCGTCCCGGCCAACTTCATCGCGGGACCGTTCGGGTTCACGCAGAAGCCGTTCTTCGAGGTGACGACCGAGGCGGAGCGTGAAGCCCCGAGCGTTAAGTTCTAGAGCGCCGCGGCTGGTTGTCTGCTTTCGTGGCGGGACCGGCGGGCACTATTCCCGCGGCTGCCCCGTTGGTGGCACCGTCAACAATGCAGAAGCCGACGCTCGGCCGAGCGTCGGCTTCTGTTGTGCCTTTGTGCATTGGGTTCTAGCGACCCGGGCGTATGACTTCCATGATGGCCTGCGTCTTGACGACCATCTGGAACTCGTCGAACAGGTGGAAGCTTTGCACCAGCAGCTCGCTGGCCCGACGCTCGATGTCGAGGGCGCCAAGGAACAGCCCCCGTCCCTCGGTCTCGTCGGCGGGGACTTCGGCCCACATCAGCTCGCGCTTCTGCGCGTAGTCCATGATCTCGCGGCGGGTCGCGTCGTAGAGCGTCCCTGATAGCTGCTCTTCCTGCGTCGAGATCATGTAGCGGATGTTGTCATGCGTCTCAAGCTCGTGGCAGCGCTCGCCGCGGCAGGGGACCTCTTCGATCAAGCCGTTCTGAGGCTTGTTGTCGCCGCCGTTGACGATGATCTCGGTGAGGTGATTTCCGCCCGCCTCAAACTCGACGAGGTGTCCGCCGTCGATGAGGTGAACCTGGGCTGTGTAGGCCTTGCGCTCGACCTCCTGGGTGCGATAGCGGCGAAAGAGCTCGGGATGCACCGGGTTGCTGTAGAGCAGCAGGTTGAGGGCGAATTGCTTTCGCTGCTTGGTGCGTTGGCTCATGACGGGGGTGCTGATGCTTCCTGTGGTTGGCGGGCGGGCGGCGTCATTATGACGGCGTCTCTCCCGGCGGGTGCGACGTCTCTTCCGTAAGACGCCGAAGTTCAAGAACGTTACGCCGACGCGGCGAGACCGTTCGTCGTCCAACAACCCGGTGCCGAAGTCGGCAGGGCGGGCTCATCCGAAAGCTTAAGCGCGTCATCCTGGGTTGGCTACGTCACCGGACCATGACGCCCCGCTTGAAGGACGTCCGAGAAAAGGACGGGCGACAGAACGTCGTGCGTCAGCCGGCGAGCAGCACGACGGCCGCGTTGTAGGCGACGTGGCAACCCACCGCGAGGCCGAAGCCGCGGGTCAGGAACACCATCCCCAACCATGCACCGGACAGCGATCGGAAGCCAAAAGCCGGCCACGACCACGCCTCGCCCGTCGCCGGAACGTGGTGATACGCGGCGAAGCAGAGGCTCGTCACGACCACCGCCGCCGTCAGCGTGATTCGCCGGCCGGTCGGCGTGTAGCCCACGGCGGTGCCGACGAGCATGTCGACGATCGCGAAGCCGACGAGTCGGAAGAGCAGTTCCTCGAAGATGCCAGCTTCGATCGACACCAGCAGGCCGGTGGTGGTGGTCGAACCGGCCAGCACGTTGTCCGCCGGGAACAGGACCAGCGACATCGCCAGCAGCGGCAGCGCCAGCACGGCCGACTCGGCCGTCATGGCAGGGATGAGCCGCTTCCGCAGATGCCACGGCTGGTTGGCAAAGACGTGGCACGCCAGCGGCGCGACGACGGCCGCGAGGCTGACAAGCCATCCGACACGGGTCGCATCCAGACGCGAGAAGATGTCGGCGATCCATTGAAACGCCAGCACGCCGGCGGTCATCTGTTGGTCGCCGGTCTGCCACAGGCCGACCTGTAACGCAACGACCGCCAAGAACACGAACAGTGCAGACGCCAGTGGTCGCCGGCTCTGGGCAAGGTACCGCTCGCGAACCTCGGGCTCATGGGCTGGCGGCACGGAGAGAACATCGTCCGATTGGCTCCGCTTACTCGATGTCACTTCGCCGCACGCCCAGGTCGTCCAGGGCGTCGACGATCTGAGGCATCGGCAGCCCGACGACGTTGGAAAGTTCGCCGACGATCTCCTCGACGAACGGATCATCGCCCCCCGGTTGATCCTGAATGCCGTAGGCACCGGCCTTGCCTTTCCACAGGCCGGTGTCGAGGAAGGCGTCGAGTTCTGCGTCGGTGATGTCGCGCATGACGATGTCGCTGCGGACCTGTCCGTCGAGGCGTCTGCCGTCGTCGCAGCGGACCAGTGCGTAACCGGTGACGACGCCGTGACGGGTGTTGATGAGCGATTTGAGGATGCGTCGCGCGTCGTCGCGATCGACGGGCTTGCCGATGACCTCGCCTGCAGGGCCACGACAGATGGTGTCGGCGGCGAGGATGACCACGGATCGCCCGCGATGGTGCTTCACGACGGCGTCTGCCTTGGTCACCGCGAGATGGCGTGCGAGTTCGCGAGGTTCGATGCCTTGCCCGGCGGCTTCTTCGTCGAGGTCTGCCGGTTCAACGGTGAACGTGTACCCGGCTTCCGTCAGCAGGTCGGCACGCCTGGGGGAAGCGCTGGCAAGGATGAGCGGAATAGCGGGCATCGGTGAAAGAGCGTACTCGCAGCAGTGTGTCGTCATGGAGAGCGGGTTGCGACGGGATGACGCGGCCGACGCGTTAGGTGCATCGGCGTGGGCGTGCTACAACGGGCTCGTTTCGGTCGCGAAGGTCGGCCATTGATCTTGAAGGGTTCCGCCATGGACAACGCCAACGCCGTCTTGCCAGCCGTCACCGACGCCGGGGCTTGTGATAACAAGTACGTCCGCGTCTGGGCCGACAAGGTCATCGCTCACGTTCAGCCGGATGCCGTCGTCTGGTGCGACGGCAGCGACGCCCAGCAGCAGCAGTTCTTCGCACGCGGCGTCGCGGAGGATGTCTTCATCGAGCTGAACCAGGACAAGCTCCCCGGGTGCTACCTGCACCGAAGCGACCCCAACGACGTCGCACGTACGGAAAAAAGCACTTTCATCTGCACGCCCGACGAAGACACCGCCGGGCCGACGAACAACTGGATGAAGGATCGTGATGCGTACGACATGCTCCGGCCCAAGTTCGAGGGGTGCATGAAGGGGCGGACCTGCTACGTCATTCCGTTCGTCATGGGCCCCATCGGCAGCCCGTTGGCGAAGGTCGGCGTGCAGCTGACCGACAGCGTCTACGTCGCGGCCAACATGAAGCTCATGACGCGGATGGGAAAGGTCGCCTGGAACGAACTAGGAGAAGGGCGTGACTTCACCAAGTGCGTCCACTCCATCGGCACGCTCGATCCCACAGATCGCTACATCTGCCACTTCCCGTACGACAACACGATCTGGTCGTACGGCAGCGGATACGGCGGCAACGCGCTGCTCGGCAAGAAGTGCCTTGCCTTGAGAATCGCCAGCTTCCTCGGCAAACAGCAGGGCTGGATGGCCGAGCACATGTTGATCGTCGGTGCCGAAGGTCCCGACGGCAAGGGTGGCAAGGAAAAGACCTACGTCGCCGCGGCCTTTCCGAGTGCGTGTGGCAAGACGAACTTTGCCATGCTCGTTCCGCCCAAGAAGTACCGTGACGATGGTTGGAAGATCACGACCGTCGGCGACGACATTGCTTGGATGTGGGTCGACGAGAAAAGCGGAAAGCTGCACGCGATCAATCCGGAAGCCGGCTACTTCGGCGTCGTGCCGGGCACGAACGAGGAGACGAACCCGAACGCGCTGGCGATGATCCAGAAGGACACGATCTTCACCAACGTTGCGACGCTCCCGGACGGCGACGTGTGGTGGGAAGGCAAAACCATAGAACCACCGGCCGAGTGCATCGACTGGCGCGGAAACAAGTGGACGCCCAACAGCGACACGCCCGCGGCACACCCCAACTCGCGGTTTACGGTGCCGATGATCAACAACCCGGTGCTCGATGCGGCCGCGGATGATCCGGACGGCGTTCCGATCTCTGCACTGATGTTCGGCGGACGACGCAGCAACCTTATTCCGCTCGTCTATCAAGCCTTTAACTGGGTGCACGGCGTCTACATCGGTGCGACGCTCGGAAGTGAAGGCACAGCCGCTCAAGAGTCGGCATTGGGCCGGGTGCGGCGTGATCCGATGGCGATGTTGCCGTTCATCGGTTACAACATTCGCGACTATCTCGTGCACTGGTTTCGGATGCGCAAGAAGATGAGCGACTGCCCGCGGATGTTCGCCGTCAACTGGTTCCGTCGCGACGATCGCGGCAACTTCATGTGGCCCGGTTTCGGCGAGAACATGCGTGTCCTCAAGTGGATCATCGACCGCTGCCACGGCAGGGCGTACGCCTACGAGGCACCGCTCGGCTGGATGCCGAGCCCGGAGGACATTGATCTGGAAGGCTTGGAAGGTGTCGACGCGTCGCACTTTCGGGCACTCGAACGGGTCGATCCTGAAGCCTTCAAGCAAGAAATCCTCGGGCAGGAGGAACTACTGCTCAAGCTCGCGGGTGACCTTCCGAAGGAGATGGTCTTCCAGCGTGAGCTGCTCATCAGCCGCATGTAGCATTGTCCCTAATTCACTAGATATCGCTCATCATGACATCGCTCTTCGTCGCCAGCCTTCTCATGCTTTCGGCTGATGCCGGTGGGTCCAATCTGTCGGCGATCGACAGGCCATCATGCACGGTGACTTGGCAGGCCGAATTCGCCTGACGGAGCTTCGTGATGTCGAAGGGCTTGATGCGGTGGGACCGGTTGCCGGTTTGCAGAGTGAGATCCCGATCCTTGATCGGCGTGCCGCATGTGTCGGAGCTCGACGATGACGGGCAGCCGATGCAAGTGAGCGACGACGAGGCGTGGACGAAGTCCGCGATCTTCCTCGCATACGGCTCCTTTACCGAGTAGGGCGAACCCGCGACGATGGGTCCCGTCGCGTCAGGATTTGACCTGAAGAACACCGCCTTTCCTAGTCTTGATCAAAGGCACCGCCCGGGCGATGACCTAGCACGTCATCTGGAAGGATGACGACGCCCCGCACGACATGACTTAGCACCGTGCGAGCAAGCGAAAGTTCGAGGTCTCAGACGTGCCGGTGACGCTGCTCGGCTTCTACAGCCGACCCCAGGAGGGCGTCATCACGCACCCCGGCGATCCGCTCCACGTCCACGCGGTCCTCACTCTCGACGGGGAGCCGGTCAGCGGGCATGTCGACGTGCTACGACTTACCGAGGGTGCCAAGGCCACACTCCTGGCACACAAGTAGAAACCGACCGCCCATTAGATACAAGCCGGCTTCTTGAACGCTTCCAAGATCGTCTTGTGGTGTTGCGCCGCTACGCGCCGCCGCTTTGCCGGGTCGTGTTGCAGCGTGTCGGCTGGGGTCGGTTGTGCCAAAGACCCAGCCTCAGAGCCGGCCGATACGGATTGTGCTAATTCCTGCACCACGTGGTGCAGGAATTAGCATCAACGAGCGACCAGAAACGGTCGTTGTCGCTCTACCTTTGTTCGGAGTGAGGCGTCCCGGCGAGGCGCAACGATCGGACTTGGTCGGAGCCGCCGTGCCCGCCCCGGCGGCCGCCGGGGCGGATCAGCCAAGGTGAGCGACCGCGCCGGGATCGATCGATCGGGCAAAGTCGACCGCACGCTCCGTCTCCCGACACACGTCGCAGATCAGGGTCGCCGCCTCCTCGAACCGCTCCTCACGACACGCCAGCTCGAGCTGCGCCGCCGCCGCGGTCAGCCTCGTTGCCGACAGCATCGCCGCCACACCCTTGAGCGAGTGCGCCGCGTGACTCGTCGCCTCCACGTCACCCGCTTCGACGGCGGCGACCGCCGCTTCCAGGTACTTGGGCGACTGCGTTGCAAAACCTTCCAACGCCTTGGCCAGGAAGCCTGCGTCGTTCAGGCAACGCCCTAAGGCCTCCGGCAGATTCATGATGGCCTCTTCATCGGCACGCTCCGAAGCCTCCGTCGTCGCAGCAGCTTCGCCACCCGAGAATCCGGCCATGGTCTTCATGTGCCGCTTGACCACGGCCGATAGCGCCGCCGGCTCGACCGGCTTCGTCAGATAGTCGTCCATGCCGGCTTCAAGGCATCGCTCCCGATCGCCCTTGATCGCGTTGGCGGTCAGAGCCACGATCGGCAGCGACTCGCCTGCCGAACGCAGGGCACGCGTCGCGTCGAACCCGCTCATGTGCGGCATCTGGCAGTCCATCAGAATCAGGTCGAACGGCCGACCTTCCGCCTTGGCCGCCTCAACGGCCGACACGGCTAGCTTCCCGTCTTCTGCAAAGACGACCTCCACGCCGATCCGCTTGAGGAGTTCGCCCGCGTACATCCGGTTCGTCGGATGGTCCTCCGCCAACAGCACGCGCCCGATGGTCTCGGAACCGACAAGCGTCGTCTCCTCTGTTTCTTCTGCTCCGCCCAGGCCGCAGATCAGACCGACCGCGGCGTCGAGAAGCTCCGACGGGCTCGGCGGCTTTCGGATGCTGCGGAGCGTCCGCGTGTCGCTGAACTCGTCCCAGGCCCCGCCTACCGGCAGAAGAAGAATGCGATGCTTGGCGTGCTGCTCCGCCTGATGAATCACGCGGTGCGCCGCCTCGGCGCGACCACCGGAACGTCGACGATCATCAGGTCGACATCGACCTGCCTCGCACCCGACGCATCCTCGCGAAGCCGCCGACCGGCCGACAGGACGTCGTCGATCACCAGCGTCGCGTCCCACGTCTCCAGACACCGTTGAAGCGTGTTCCGCTCCTCGGAGTTGTCCCCGATGAGCCAGACGCGCAGGCATCGAACGGCTTGAGGCGTCTCCAGGACAGTCAGTTCGTTCCCCGTTGAATCGACGGGTAGCGGCACGCGGAACCAGAACGTCGACCCGTCGCCGACCTGGCTCTCAACGCCGATCGTTCCGCCCATTTCTTCGACGATGCTCTTGCAGATCGACAGGCCCAATCCCGAGCCGCCGAAGTGACGGCTGGTCGACGAGTCTGCCTGGCTGAACGCCTTGAAGAGCCGCTTCATCTGCTCTCCTGACAGGCCGGCACCGGTGTCGACCACCTCGAACCGCACGAAGTCGCCGCCGTCGCGGCAGACACGCAGGCTTACCTGGCCGTGCTCCGTGAATTTCACGGCGTTGCCGACGAGGTTGACGATGACCTGTCGGAGGCGGATGTCGTCACCAATGACGTCGTCGCGAGGCAGCGACGGGTCGAAGTTGTACACCAGCTCCAGCTTCGAATCATGCGCCCGACCGGCCAGCATGGCGATGACATCATCGACACATCGGCGGAGCGGGAACGGCTTGAGATCAAGCTCGAGCTTGCCCGCCTCAATCTTGGACAGGTCGAGCACGTCGTTGATCAAGCCCAGCAGCGACTTGCCGCTGGCGTGGCAGGCATCGACGAACCGTGCCTGTCGGGCATCGAGTTTGGTCGTGCGGAGCAATTCGGTCATCCCGATCACGCCGTTGAGCGGCGTGCGGAGTTCGTGGCTCATCGACGCCAGGAAGTCGCTCTTGGCCCTGTTGGCTTCTTCGGCCTCTAGCTTGGCTTCAAGTGCCGCACTTCCTGCGGCTTCGGCGATGACGCGGGCTTCTTCCGCCTCGGACGTGGCGATCTGAGCCTTGTTTCGCGCTCCTCGGCCTCGGCCAGAGCCTGCTCGACATGCCGCTTGCTGGCGAGGGTTTCTTCGTCGGCGAGTCGACGTGCGGTGACGTCGTTTTCGACGGATACGAATCCGTGCAGCTCGCCCGCCTTGTTGTGCAACGGCTGGACGCTCAGGTTCACCCACCGCTTCTCGCCCGCCTTGGTGTAGCGGACAACCTCCATCTCGAAGCCGGTACCACTTTCGATGTGGTCCATGATCTGCCGCGCGATCTCCGGATCCGTCTCCGGTCCGCTGCAGAGCTGCGACGGCACCTTGCCGACGGATTCGCCGAGCTCGTAACCGGTCTGCTTCGTGAACGCCTGGTTGACCCACTCGATCCGGCCCTGCGCATCGGAGATGAGAACCGAGTTGCTCGTGTTGTCGGCGACGAGCGACAACCGTCGCAATCGGACTGCCGCAAGCGAGACGCCCAGCTCGTCGAGCCGCAGCACGAATCGCCACGTGAAGAAGGCGAGAATGCCAAGGAAGACCGCCAGAAGTCGATAGCCGGGCCAGAAGAAGATGACCAGCGACATCCCATAGCCGCAGACCGCACACCACAGAAAGATGTACGCAAGGTCCATCATCTTCTTGTTCCGATCTGCCGGAGCCTCGGACCGGTAGGACCTGCGCCAGAAGAAGAAGATCCTCAGATACCCGACGATGATGATCAGATTCAGAACGACCAGCGCCGCGATCCAGCCCCAATCGGGTGCCCCATTCTCTGTCTGCAGGCAGTGCACCCGCGGCATGTAGTTGCCGTTGTTCGTGAAGAATCCGAGCGGAGAACTCGCTTCCGTCGCAGCTAGAGCCGGCATCATCGAACCAGCCGGTCCGCACCAGTCGCGCAGGGTGTTCCACGACGACGATGCCTCTGCGACGGACCCGCTCGCCAACGTCACGGTCGCGATCCCGCAAGTCGCCGAGATGATCCCGACTGCAATAAATACGGAGCAACGCACATATTCCGCATCGGCCGATGCGGATCGGCAGTGAAGCAGCGGCCTTGCCCATTGCAAGCCCGGCCGACTTAATCGGACGCTACTTCTTGTTCAGAATCTGCCCGCCCAGGCCTAGCGGCACCGGCTGCGGGGCAGGGACGTAGCTCGGCTCGACGACGAGCTGCAACGCACGCCTCGGCCCCTGCGGAGGCAGGCCGTCTTCGTCGATCTTCCGCTGGATGGCCATGATGCCCTCGATGAGCGTCTCGGGCCTGGGCGGGCAGCCGGGGACGTAGACGTCCACCGGCATGAACTGATCGATGCCCTGGACCGTCGCGTACGCGTCGAAAACGCCACCCGTCGAAGCACAGGCACCCATGGAGATGACCCACTTGGGCTCGGTCATCTGCTGGTAGATGTGCTGGAGCACCGGCATCATCTTGATGGTCACCCGCCCGGCGACGATCATCAGATCGCTCTGCCGGGGCGAAAACCGCATCGCCTCGGCCCCGAAGCGGGCCAGGTCATAACGCGACGACGCCGTCGCCATCAGCTCGATGCCGCAGCAGGCCGTCGCAAACGGCATCGGCCACAGCGACGACCGGCGGGCCCAGTTGACGACCCGCTTCAGGTTCGTCGTCAGCACATTGTCCGGCAGCGTCGTGACGTCCATATCTCAATCCTACGCCATCAGGCTCCCGCAGGTGCGCTTGTCGAATCGGCTGAAACCGGCTCCGACGTGCCCCCGACGAACGCGAACGGCAAAAACGCCAACCCGCCCACGAGCAGCAAGATGCCCGCGACCGTCAAGAACGTCCCGCCCGACCCGGTATCCACGTCCACCTGGTAAGCCAACACCGGCCGACCGGCAGAGTCGGTCCGCTGCGACGTTCCCTCCGCACCGTCGGGCAGCTTGATCTCGGTCGTCATCAGCATGACCGAGCCGGGGCCCTGCGGCTCGGTGTAGCTGAAGCGAAATGTCCGGCCGTCGTCCTGGGCGTTGCCGTTGCCCATGACCTTTTCGAGCTCCAGCTCGTACCTGCCGTCGCCGCGATGACGCGAGACGCCCTTGGCCTTGATGGTCATGGTCATCGTGCGATTCATGTCGTCCTGATTGAGGTCGAAGTCATCGACGACGTACTGGCTGACGAACTGGCCCATGTCTCGGCGGAGCAGCGACGGGTTGCCGCCGTACTGCTGCTTCCACGCCTGCCATTGCTTGGCGTTCATGGACATCTTGAAGTCGAAGGTCGCGTTGCCGAGGGCGTCGACGTCGATGACGCAGTCGACCGGCAGAACGTCGACCTGCTGTCCGACGCCGCGAGCCTCGGCAGCGAAAGAGAGGCAAAGAACAAGGAAAAGAAGGCGTTTCATCGTTGAGATCTTGCGTGTGTGGAGTGGATGGTCGATCACTGACCCGCAGCCATCGCGGCCAGGGTCTGCTGCCAGGTCATGTCGCCCTGCGGGCTCGTCGCCGCAATGCCGGCCAGGCCACCCGAGGGCGACTGCACGAAGTACATCCCGCCGTCGAGCATCATGCCGTTGACGCTCACCTGCATCGGGACGAACTCGGCAGGCCTGCCGCGGAAGGGCATCTGCTGCCCGCCACCGAAGTTGATGAAGGCCCCGGCATTCTGGGCGAAGCCGGCAATCTGCTGGATCGCCTGCTGCGTCGACGCCGGACCGAAGTCGTAGCAGTCGATCGACCGCATGCCGGTCTGGTCGACGGCACTGAAGACGTAGCTGGGCAGGTACGGGCGGATCTGCTGGACGACCATCATGTTCGGCTGATAGCTGCCCGGGTACGAGATGGTCATGCCCGCGACCTGCGTCGAGTTACCGCCGTCGATCGGCCCGGGATTGGGTCCCGGGTTCGGGCCCGGCTGCGGGTTCGGATTCGGATTCGGATTTGGGTTCGGCGACGGGTTGCGGCCACCGGCGACGCGCTTGTTGAGCATGTCGCTGAGCCCGGCAAGGTCCGCCTGGGCGAACTCCGGCGGACGGATGCCGCGTGCCTGCTCGTCGGTGATGCTGACGATCTTGCCGATCGTCTTGCCCTGCATCAGGTCTTGAAGCTGCTTGTTGCCCGCCTCGACGGCCTTCTCGAAGCTCATCACGCCGCCCAGATTCGACCCGCCGACGCCCGTCGCCTCGATCGCGATCATCGTCCCGTCGCCCGCCTGAAGCACCGGATAGCAGTGCCCGGGTACCAGAATCAGGTGCGCTTCGGCCCCGCGCCCTTGCCCAGCGCCGCCCAAAGCATCGCCAGCTCGATGCAGAGCCCGCTGTTCTGATAGACCACGTCCCGCGGCAGGCGGATCGACTGCACCAGGGCGGTCGTGTCGCCCAGCTGCTCCGGGACGCCTGTGTTGCCCGCATAGGTCATGCCGGTCTGGGTCATGAAGTCGTAGATGGCCCGCATGACCTTCGCCAGCTCTTTGGCGTCGCTGGTGATCGGCATCCCGCCCTGGGTCTCGCTGATCTTGCCGAGAAACTGCCGAACGACCTCGTCTTCGTGCGTGACAAAGGCGGCCGTGAGCTCGCTGTTGTCGAAGACGTCATACCACCCCAAAATCTCGTCGGCGGGCAGGCTCGTGTACTCGATCTCGGTCACGCCGCGGAAGTCGAAGTCACGCTTCTCGACGCGTTCCTTGTCCTGGCCGTCGTCGCTCCAGGCGATCTTGACCTCCAGGGTGGAGGGCGTTCGGGTGCGAATGGTCGTCACCTTTCGCGGCAGCTTCGGAAAGATCGTCACCGCCGCCGTCTGGCCGGGCAAGAGCTGCTCGGCGGCCTCGGGCGTGGTCCAGTCGTCGATGTAGCCCGGAATGCGATAGCTGACCGCCAGGTCGTCGAGCGGGGCGTCGCCGGAGTTGTTCATCTCCAGCTTGCCGAGCCAGTACTTTCCCTCCGCCGCCTCCGGGTTGCCGTAGGCCTTGTAGGCAACGCTCATGACCGTCGGCTTGACATCGAGCCGGTAGTCGAGCTCGCCGCTCCCACCACCGCCGAGCAAGCCGAGCAGGAGCAAAACGGCCCCGACAACAGCCAAGCCGCCACCAGCCACAAGGGGAACGATCCGTCGCACGCGAAGGGAATTCATCATCCCCACATGCGTCACCCTCGCCGCGCGGGGCCACTTGCTTTGCAAGAAAGTCGCCTCTCGACGTCCCGATGCCCGGCCGAGCCACTCCTGTGGCCCCGTCCGATGCTCGAGAACCTCGCATGACTAGAGCAAACCGACGACTTCCGACGCTCGCCGCAACGTTGCCCGCGTGATCCGCATCACCACTTCTGGCGCTAGCTCTTGCGTCTCGTTCGCGTGATAACCCTCCGGAATCACCGCCATCGAGACCTCTCGAACTTCCTGCTCGACCGCCTCCTGGCGCTTCTGCTGCTGTGCCACGTCGTCCCGCGCCAACGGCTCGACCGCGTCGTATGCCAGCATCAGCGTGCTGACTTGCCACTCGAAATACCCGTGCGTCGTCTCTTGATCAGGCTGCGCCACGGCCGAGCGTACGAAGGTCATCGCGGCGGCGGGATCCTCGGTCATCCTGAGCGAGCCGAAGGGCCTCGCTTGAACAGCGTCTTTGCGGGCGAGGTCCTTCGACTCCGCTGCGCTTCGCTCAGGATGACGGAGGAGAAGTAGGTCTCTCGCAAGCCCCGCGGCTATCCCAGACTCGAAAACCTTCCATAAATCGGACGCGTCGCCACCTGCGACGACACATCCGTCGGCCGTTACCCCTGAAGAAGAGAACTCCATCACGGCGTCCGATCCAGCAACCGATACCCCACCGCCTCGGCCACGTGTTCCACGGCTACATCTTCCTTGCCATCCACGTCGGCGATGGTCCGGGCGACTCGACGCACCTTGTCGTACGCCCGGGCCGATAGGCCGAGCTCTTCCATCGCCTGCTTGAGCAACAGCAACGTCGGCCCCTCCAACGGCACGACCTCGTTCAGCAAACGGCCGGCCATTCGCGCGTTCGTCATCGCCGCGTCGCCGTCAAACCGCTTCGAGCTGACGCGCCCGCGCCCGACGCACGACCTCACGAAGCGTCGCCGAGTCCGTGCCGTCCTTCTTGCGACTCAGCTCGTCGTACCCGACCTTCGGCACCTCGACGTGAAGGTCGATCCGATCCAGCAGCGGGCCACTGAGGCGTGACAGGTACTTCTCGTCACGCCTGCCGTCCGGCCCGTTGTCGCCGCGGACGCTCGGGTTCATCGCGGCGACCAGCATGAAGTCTGCCGGGAACTTCACGCTCGAATGCACGCGGCTGACCGTGATCTCGCCGCCTTCCAACGGCTCGCGGAGCATGTCGAGCACGTTCCTCCCGAACTCCGGCAGCTCGTCGAGGAACAGGATGCCGTGGTGTGCCAGCGAACACTCACCCGGCCGCGGAATGCTCCCGCCGCCGACCAAGGCCTGCGCCGTCGCCGAGTGGTGGGGCGTGCGGACAGGCCGACGGTCCAGCAGGCTGATGCCCCGCGGCAGCATGCCGACGGCGCTGTAGATCCGCGTCGTTTCCAACGCCTCGCGCCGACTCAACGGCGGCAGGATGCCGCCCATCCGTTTTGCCAGCATCGTCTTGCCCGTCCCCGGCGGCCCGATCATCGCGAGGTTGTGCCGACCCGCACACGCGATCGCCACCGCACGCTTCACCGCCTCCTGCCCGCGGACGTCCGAAAAGTCGCCCGCCGGCTCGGCCTCGCTTTGCACCCGCACGCCCTGGGCATCGGCTTCGAACGGGTCCGGCGCATCCTCGTCATCGTTCAAGAACGCGACGACCTGAGCCAGCGTTCCGACGGGCACGACTTCGACGTCATCCACGACCGCCGCTTCGCGTGCGTTGTCGGCGGGAAGGATCACGCCCTTCATGTCGAGGTCGCGGGCAAGCATCGCCATTGACAATCCGCCGCGGATCGGGCGGATTTTGCCGTCGAGCGCGAGCTCGCCTGCGATCAGGTAGTCGCGATGCCTGTCGCCGACGATGCTGCCGGTGCACCGCATGAGCCCGACGCTGATGGGCAGATCCAGCGCCGCCGCCTCCTTCTTGAGGTCGGCCGGCGCGAGGTTGATGAGCACCCGACCCCGCGGCACGGGATGACCCGAATTCTGAATCGCCCGGCGAGTCCGCTCGACACTCTCCTTCGTCGCCGCCTGGGCCAAGCCGACGAGGATGGTCGCGTCCGTGCCACGCCCGACACTGTCGACTTCGACATCGCACGCAACGGCCTCGATGCCTTGCAGAACGTACGTCTTGACCTTCGCGAGCGCCACGGCGACCGGAACCTACGCCATGACCCGCCCGAACGCGAACCGCACGCTCATCCCGCGGCAAACGCACGTTCGACCAAGTAACCCGCGCCGTAAGCCGCCGAGCCGGCGAGGGTGCCGACGACGAGCATCTCGATCCCGCCCAGCCACCAACGCCTGCCGGTGATGAAGACGTGCGACGCGCCGATCACGAAGAGCTGCGTCGCGGCGATGAGCGTCGCCAACGTGAAGTTCAACGCGTCGCCGTCGTGCACCAGGTACGGGATCAGCGGCAGAAATCCTGCACTCGCAAACGATGCCCACGTGACGAATCCGTGCTTCGCCGCTTCACGGGTTGCGTGGATCTCGCCGAAGTCGAGTCCTTCTTCCTTCGCCTTGACGGCCGCTTCGGACTTTTCGCCCAGGTAGCTGCCCATCCCCATCGCCAAGCCGTCGGCGGCAAGGTTGGCGAAGCCCAGGGCTAGAACGACCTTGGTCGAGAGCGACGCCCCGAGGCTTCCGGCGATGACGGCGAAGGTGGTGACGATGCCGTCGTTGGAGGCGTAGATGACGTCGCGAACGTAAGGCCGCCAGGCCTTGCGAAGATTGGTGGCGGCGCGGTCTTGCAGACTGTCCGGTTCCACAGCTTCAGCCTAGGGAGCAGCAACCCTGGCCTCCGTAGCCGCATCGTCTGCGAGATCACTGGCGTCTTCCTTCGGCCGGTGGGACGCCGCGATGCCGGACGTGGGCGCGGTAGAACTGGCTGTAGCTCCCGAACCCGGCGGAGAGCGCCGCCTCGAGAAGGTTCATTCGGCCCGGCGTGCCGTCCCTTCCGCCGCGACCGATGAGTCGCATCGCAATATCGAGCCGGCACTTCTGTCGATAGCTGACGATGGTCTGCCCGATCTGCGCGGTGAAGAGCCGACTCAAACGCCCACGGCTCAAGCCGCACAGATCGGCGAGCGCGTCGATGTCGCCGGCGCCGTCTTCCGCCGCGTGCTCTGCCAGCCAACGCGCCGCCTGATCGACGGCGGGGTGGAGCCGCGTGCCAGTCGGTCGATCGGCGGCGTCATGAAATGCCGACCAGCACTCTCGCACCAGCCACCCCAACCCCGCCGCCTCGGCACCGGGCGGAAGGTTGGGATCGGCGAGCCGTTGCATCAGGTCGATGAGGCGCAGCGTGTCTTCCTCGGGCAACTGCCGGGGCATCAGCGTCGACTTCGAAGGCGTGCCGTCGCAGCCGCGTCGCAGCGCCTGGGCCTCGGCATCACGGCCGGCCGCGCGGCGGATCAGCGACGGTCGCCACACCATGATCCACATTGAGAAATCGGGAGATTGGTCGACCAGAAGGTGAGGCTGGCTCGGCCAGAGCCAGATGAGGGCGTCCCGCACCAGGTCGACGCGACGCCCGCCGATGAGGTAAGAGGCCCGTCCGCTGAGGACGAGATTTGCCTCGATCTCTGGGTGCCGGTGCGGGCTCGGCATGGATAGGAAGCGACCCCCGGCCTGCGACTTGTACTCGACGGCCCAGCCGGCGCGGCCGAGCGCGCGGAGGCCGAGATCTCGAAGTCCGGGATCGGCAAGAGCCACGACACAAAGTGACCACAAAACGTCATCGCCTGCAAGGACGCGGGGCCGCTTTTGTCGCAGAGTACACACCATCATGCTCCACCCGACGCCGCCGACCGATCACCCGCAGGCCAGCACCGCCACGCCGGCGGCTCGTGTTCTGTCGTTGCCGACGCCCGTCGCCTCGGAGCACGAACAAGCCGCCGCGCCCGCCGCGCCCGCCGCCAAGTCGCACTGCGGGCGACCGTGCCAAGCCTGCGGCAAATGCCGTGTCGCACGGGCCAACTAGTCACCACCATCCCGCTCCTCAGCTACCGCTATGACCACTACCACCAATCAAACCAACCTTCGGCCCGCCCGCCAGACGGAGCCCACTCTTCCACTCGCCCCCGACCTCGGGGCCGGCCGCGACCTGACGGAACTCGAGCAGGACTACCTGTTCGACGTCTACGGGTACCGCATCCTCCACAACGTCGTTAGCCCTGATCAGCTTCGACGTGTTAATGCGTGGGTCGACGGGCAAGACCGCTCGTCGCTCGAGAGCGGTGACTGGGTCGGCAACTGTGAAGTTCACACGTACGGCACTGGCACGGACGGCATCAACTTCCAGAACATCGTCGAAGCCGATGAGTCGGTCTTCCAAGAGTTGATCGACAACCCGAACTGGATCGACCAGGTCCGCCGGTACATCGAGACCGATTCGCACCAACTCAGCATCGACGAGACCTTTCTCAACGTCCGCCAGGGCGGCGGCTTCATTCCGACGCACTCGGGTGGCGACGCTGTTCGCTTTACGGGCCTCTTCGACTGGCACAACGGCAAGTGGGCCGTCGGGCAGATCAACGTCCTTATGGCCTTGACCGACATCGGCCCGGGTGACGGCGGGACCAGCCTCGTCCCGGCAAGCCACAAGGCTCGCTTTCCGCACCCCGTCAACACGAAGGGAAATGCCTGGAGTCAAGGCGTCGGCGGTCACGAAACGATCGGCATGTGCGAGGTCAACATGAAGGCCGGCGACGCCGTCATGTTCACCGACGGGATCTGCCACGGCTCCGTCCCGCGCATCAACGACGGCGAGCGACGCATCATGGTCTACCGCTACAGCCCCCACCTGCTGGCCAATCGCATGAACTACATCCCCAGCGACGAGTTCATGGCGAAGCTGACGGACGCCCAACGGGCCATCATCCAGCCCGTCCTTCCCAAGGGTCGCCCGGGCCGGACACTCACGTTCGAGCAAGGCACCGGCGTTGGTGGCTGATTCCACTACGGGCTCTTCTCCCGGTCTTGACCATTCGCATCCGGCGCCACGATGGTGCCGGATGCCTTTACAAAGTGACACATGAACTATCTGACGGACGGCAGCAACGATGACCCGCGCCTCGCGCATTTCTTGAACGACGGAACTATTGAGCAACTGCCGCCGAACACCAGCTTTCCGTCGCTGGAAGGCTGCGAGCTGGTCGCGTACATCAGAGAACAAGGCTTTGAAGGTATCCAGACGTCGGACTCATGCCTTCTGCAGAACGCGCAAGACGCAGGCCTGAAGACCGCCATCGCAGGAGGGCGGGATGATGCGTCCGACTACGGCGACTTTGCACGGCGAGTCGTTGATGGCGGGCACGTCGCGGCGACCCTTCACGTCGGCAACGGTCTGGAGGACGACGACGCGGGCGACCGCCTGATCGGCTCAATCCTCGAAGCTTCCGCCAAGTTCGACGTGCCGCTTTATGTCGAGACTCACCGGGCGACACTGACGCAGGACGTCTGGCGGACGGTGCAACTTGCGAAGCGGCACCCGACCCTCCTGTTCAATGCCGACCTCAGCCACTGGTACACGGGGCTCGAGATGCCGTACGCCGGCGTTGAGTTGGTGCGCGATTTCGCCGCTCCGGTGCTGGAGCGTGTCGGCTTCGTGCACGGCCGAATCGGCAACGGCGGGAGCATGCAGACGACCATCGGCGACGGTACGGCCGAGTCGATGTCGGGCAACATGTCGGCCGGTGCGGTCGACCACTTCTCGCTGCTATGGTCGCGCATCTTCAGCAACTTCAAGCGTCAAGCGCCCGCCGGTACGTACCTGCCTTTCGCGCCGGAACTTCTGCATGCGGGCATCTTCTACGCCCGTGCCTTCAACGGTGTCGAAGAGACGGACCGCTGGGAGCAAGCGCTCGTCATGACGAGGATGGCCCAGAAGCTCTTTGACGCCGCTGAATGAGGCAACACCTTGTTCGCGATTGAACGAGACGATAGATTTCGCGGAATGAACCACTCGACGTTGGTCCGTGAGAGGACAAGTGCGGCCGCGCCGCTGCTGTCCGGCGAAGGTGAATCGTCGTGATCGCCACCGTTGTCAAGACGAATGGGGCCTCGGTCAACGACGACGCGCCGGCTTATCAGCTATCGGCGGCGGGTGGTCGTAGTCCCGTTGATGCCGGTTGTGTACGTTTTGGGATCGACGCCTCTTACTTCTTCGCACGGTTTGACTTTGATGACGAAGACATCGTCGCCGAAGGCGAAGCGGACGGACTATTGCACTATGAATTGGGCGACACGGCTGAGCTATTTCTGAAACCGACCAACGAGACGTACTACTGGGAATTTTACGCGACACCTGGAGGACGGTGGGCCACGCTCTTCTGGCCCGGCGGCGGGCGTCGGGCGTTGCCGTCGTCACTCAACTACATCCCGAAAGCTAAGCCAGAGTTGACGGTCACGCTCGACGGCAATCTCAACGACTGGCACACCCGCGACCGCTCCTGGCGGGCAACCCTCCGCATCCCGCTCTTGGAACTAGAGCAGCATGGGGCGAAACTGCCGGGAGACTGGTTGGTCTTGGCGTCGAGATACAACTACAGCCGCTGGCTCGCTCGCCCGGAATTGACAAGTTTTCCGGCTTTACCGGTCGCGGACTTTCACCGCACGAGCGACTACGTCCCCCTCGAGTTCGCGTGAGCGGACGTGGGCCAGCGTCCTTTCCGGGCATCGCAAGCCCGTGCGATGCCGATCGCCCGCGTCTATGCCAGGATGCTGCGGTGCTTGAACCCGGACCCGGAAAACACGTTCGACGCGGCTACGATTTGCCCCCACACGGTGCCGGAGGAGTGGCAGAGTGGTTGAATGTACCGGTCTTGAAAACCGGCAGGCACTTCGGTGTCTCGCGGGTTCGAATCCCGCCTCCTCCGCTTCGGCGTCGTCACTCCATCTTTCGCGGAATGATTCGCACGTCCGTCACCTCGGCAGAAGCCGACTGCGAGAGGGCGTCGACGGTCGCCTTGGCGACGTCGTCGGCGGTCAGCAGGGCGGGCTTGTTCGTGGTCCGCTTCTCGTACTCGAGCAGGCCGTCTTGCATCGGCGTGTCGACCCGGCCCGGGAAGATGCTGATGACGCGGACGCCTTGCGGAGCGACTTCTTCGCGTAGCGCATCGGCATAAGCACGCAGGCCGAACTTGGTGATGCAGTACGCGGCAAAGTAGTCTTTCGACCCGAGGCCGGCACCGGAGTTGATGAAGGCGATCTGACCTTTGCCCGCAACCACCTTCGGCATCGCCGTCCGATTGAAGACCCACGGTGCCCGCACGTTCAGGGCGAACTGTCGATCGAGATCGCTCACCGGAGCCTCCAGCGACATGCCGGGAATGCCGAGCGCGGCATTGTGAACGACCACGCCAACCTCCGCCGGTAGGTCGTCAACAAACCGGGCGACGGCATCGTCGTCGACGAGGTCCAGCACGGCCGTCTGCGCCGCGTCGCCACAGTCTGCCTTGGCTTCGGCGAGTCGTTCCTCGTCTCGGCCGACGAGCACGACCCGGCCGCCTGCTTCGGAAAGTCGTACGGCGATCGCCCGGCCGATGCCGCTGCTGGCACCGGTGACCACACACGTTTTGCCGGCGAACGGCGTCTGTTGCGTCATGCCGTCAGCCTAATCCGCGCCCGGACCGGCGGCACGTTGCATGGCGGCGCCGGGGTTGTCGAACAGCCGCGCGTGCTTTTGATAGCGATCCGTCATCGACTTCCGCAGGGCGGTCGGCTTGCCGTCGAAGTCGCTCGCATTCAAGCCGGCATCAGTGAGGAACGTGACCAGCGAACGCCAGTCGTTCAGGTCGATTTCCTCGGCGGCCATCTTCTTGTTCTCGCGGTCCATGTTGTGGTAGTTGGCCAGCGGCACACACGCCGCGGCCGCCATGTGACCAAAGGCGTCGAAGGCCGTCGCTTCGCACGTCCCGCCGGGCATCAGGGCGCGGTTGAACTTGAACGACTTGTCCCGCTCGGCGATGGCGACGCACCGGCGGTGAAGGAAGTCGGTCAGGCCGCTGTGGAAGACGCTGGTCTTGTCGCCGACGCGTAGGACGCACCCTTCGCCCATCGGGGCCGCGGCTTGGGCGGCGCTGGTTTCGATGCTGATGACGCGGTCGTCCTTGCGGAGCAGGCCTTTCTTGCCGTCGCGGACGGTGGCGATCGCGCCGACGAAGCCGATCTCTTCCGCCCGCGTCACCAAAACCGCCACGGGCGTCTTGGCCTTGCTGCGCGCCCGATCGAGTGCCGCCAGGCACGCGGCCAAGCCGGCCGCGTCGTCGCAGGCGCGGGCGACGAGGCGCTTCTTCTTGGCCTTGGCGGCGGGGGTGCCGAAGTCGAAGTTGCCCGCAACGCCCGGCGGCACCGCGGCCTTCTTGCGGCAGCTTGAACGTGGCGGCGACGAGGCGTTTCTTGTCGTCGCCCTCGGGCTCGATCACCTTGGCGATGACGTCGCCGAACTTCACCTTCGTGCCGGCGACGCAGCACTCTGCCGCCACGCCGCCGCGGAACTCGGCGTGGAGCGTGCCGTCGACGGTGTCGCCGCTGACGAAGGCCGGATGGTCGGCATGCGCGACGAAGACCATCCGCGGGCCCGTGCCCTTGGTCGAGATGAGCCGGTTGCCGTACCGATCAGTCTCGACCGTCAGGTTCCGCCGCCGCTTGGCCCAGGCATCGACGTAGGCGAGAACAGCGTCTTCAAGGAACGCGGCCGTGGGCAAGGAGCAGAGGTCGACAAGCAGATCGAGGTCGTCCGGCATCCCACTTTGTAGGAACGCCCGGCGAAAGCCTCACCGGCCCCAGCGAACGAGCTGTGGGTCAAACCGCTTGACGCCACGCTTGCCCGCGACCTCTCGGCCGATCGCCTCGATGCGACGCTTGTACGCGTCGAGCTCCGGGTTGCCGGTGCGACGCGTGAATGGATCCGTGCCGACGACGCAGAGGAAGCTGCCCCAGCCGCGGACGCCCGTCTCGACCGTCGCACCAATGCCCGCCAGGCGCAGCGCCTCGACCGTCGCCTCGGCACCGTCACGCTCGCTCGGGTGATAACTCTGGACGAGCAGGTAGTTGCGTCCCTTGAGCCGACCGGCAGGGGCGACGGGCGTTGGCGTTTCGATCGGCGTGGGTTGGCTGACGAGCCGCGTTCTTGGCGTGGTCTCGGCGAGAGACGCCTGCGGCGGCACCGCGGCCATGTCGGCGCCGGGCGTCGAGAGGTCGAGCACCTCCGGCATGATCGCCGCTTGTCCCGGTGCCGGTTCTGCCGAAGCCTGTCCGGAAGCGGTCGCCCGGCCCAGGACAAAAGCACCAACGAAAGCAAAAGCCATGACGGCAGCGACGGCGATGGCGGCGACGGGCGCGGTCGAAATGCTCAGGCGACCGTTGTCCGTCGAGACGCGGAGGAGCTGTGACAAAGGCGCTGCCGATGACACGACACGCGGCGCCGCCGACGGCGTGGCCTGAGGCTCGCCGGAGCCGGCCCCACCGAGAACTTCAAAAAGCGCGAGTTTGCCGCCTGGGCCCGGGCGTGGGGAACGGGTCATCCGTGACCATCCTGTGCAAGGGTTGTCGTGAGTGCCGCCCGACACGTCGGGTGGCACGGCACAAGAGGGACTTCCTGCCCCAGCTTGGCCGCGATGGCAACCTAACCAGACGAGCCGGCGGATTCAATGCGGGCCGCTCACCTTGCCCAATCCACCACCCAATGCGACTTAGTAAGAACCGACGCCGCCGCGAGATCACGCCCTTGCACCTGCGGCCCTGGCAAGGAGCCACCTATGGAGCGCGTCAGCCTCACCCCGATCACGCAAAGTGATCTCGATCGTCCCGACTCCCGTTGGTGGATGTACCTGATTCCCCCGGTTCGGCGGGTGCCGGCGTATGTGGCGTTCCTCGTCACGTGCGCGGCCATGCTCGCTGCCAGGGCAGGTCGATGGTGCATCAGCAAGGGCTGGCCGATCCTGGCGACGCCGATGAACGACAAGCCCGCCGGGCCGATGCCCTTGGGTCGCGTCGTGTCGAGGGCATCGCGACAGACGGTGTGGGCACTACCCGGATTGTTCATGGTCGGTGGATTTCTCACCTGGCACGCCGCCCGACCCAGTGTCCCGCCGGTCGAAGGCACCCTGGGCCTGCCCGCCGGCGTCTACGCCGAACGCGTCACCTTGACCGCCAACGACGGCCGCGACGTCTCGGCCATCTGGATTCCGGCCAAGGGGACCATCGACGATCAAATTCGCGACCCCGGCCCGGCCGTCGTGCTCGTGCACGACGTGGGCCACGACGAGCGACAGATGCTCCCGCTCGTGCGACGCTTGCACGACGAGGGCTTCGGCGTCCTGGCGGTCCGGCTGCGATCGGCGGATGACGCCTCACCCGCGCCGACCACGTTCGGCGCGACGGAGTCACTCGACGTCGCCGCGGCGGTAGCCCACGTGCGAGCAAGGCCGCTGGTCGATGAGAAGCGCGTGGCGGCGTGGGGCGTCGGGTACGGCGCAAGTGCCATCCGCGCCGCTTCGTTCGACAAGCCGCTGGCCTTGGCGGTGCTGGAGGATCCGGTGGCGACGGAGCAGTCGAACGACCTGCGGGTTCTGCCGGAAGGTCTCGTGTACGACGCCCTGCGTCCGGCGTGTCGCTGGATGCTCGCCGTCGGCTTCGACGCCGGCCCGAGACCCAAGTCGTCACCGGCCCGGCGCGTGGAGACGATCACCCACCACGCCGACGGCTACCGACTCATCGCCGACCAGTTCAGCCGCAACCTGGGCACGCTCGCCGGCCTCTGATGCGAGATGCCTCGGGCGGTTTCAGTCGTGCTCGTTCAAGAACGCGACCATCTCCTTCGGCTTCATGAAGTTGCCGACGGCAACGGGCTCTTCATCGGCGTCGATGACGATGAGCGTCGGGATCGACCGGACGCCGTACTGCTGGGCCAGGTCCGGGTTGACGTCGGTGTCGACGTAGACGGCGTCGTAGCTCTTGATCGCCGCCTCGACGGCATCGTCGGGCCAGGTGTCGGCCTTCATGACCTTGCAAGGCGGACACCAGCTCGCAGTGAAGTAGAGCAGTCGCGGCTTGTCCGCGGAGGTCTCGGACAGGCTCTGCTTCCACTCGATCTCGGCCGCGCCTTTGGACGCCTGGCTGCGACGGCTGACAACGGCCAGCCCGCCCACGACGAGCAGGATCACGACCAGCGTCTTCATGGAAGAGGACATGCCCAGAGGGTACGCCCGCCTCGCCAGTCAGTACTTGCTGGCGACCTCGACGAGCTCCTTGACGTGGTCGATGCTCTCCTGGAACGCCTTCTTCTCGGCGTCGTCGAGTTCGATTTCCAGGATCTTTTCAACGCCACCCGTGCCCAGGACGCAAGGGACGCCGACGAAGTAGCCGTCGATGCCGTACTGCCCGTCGCAGTAGGCGGCAGCCGGAAGGATGCGCTTCTTGTCCTTGATGATCGCCTCCGCCATCTGCACGCTCGCCGCGGCCGGGGCGTAGTACGCGCTGCCGGTCTTGAGCAGCCCGACAATCTCCGCGCCACCCTTGCGGGTGCGGTCGATGATCGACTCGAGCCGGTCCGCCGGGATGAGCTGCTCGACCGGGATACCGCCGGCGAACGTGTACCGCTTGAGCGGCACCATGTCGTCGCCGTGACCGCCCAGCAGCAGGGCCGTCACGTCTTCGACGCTGCAGCCGATTTCCTGGGCGAGGAACGTGCGATACCGGGCCGTGTCGAGCACGCCGGCCTGGCCCACGACCTTGCTCGGCTCGAAGCCGCTGGCCTTCCAGGCGACGTAGACCATCGCGTCGAGCGGGTTGCTGACGACGATCATCACCGCGTTGGGTGAGTGCTGGGCAACCTGCTTGGACACGCTGCGGACGATCTCCGTGTTCTTGGCGATCAGGTCGTCGCGGCTCATCCCCGGCTTCCGCGGCAGCCCGGCCGTGACGATGACGACGTCGCTTCCCTGCGTCGCGTCGTAGTCGGTCGCGCCGACGATGTTGCTGTCGAACCCCTCGACGGGCGACGCCTGCATGAGATCGAGCGCCTTGCCCTGCGGCATGCCGTCGACCTGCGGGATGTCGACGAGGACGACATCGCCCAGTTCCTTGGAGGCGGCCCAGTGGGCACAGGTTGCACCGACGTTGCCGGCTCCGATGATGCTGATCTTGGCGCGTCGCATGGGAGGTCAGGCTAGTACGCGTCGAGCCATCTTCGCAACCGCGGGATCGTCTTGCTGTGCGACCCTCACAGGCGACACAGGCCTCCGCTTGAAGACGGCGATGCCTCCAGAGCGAGCAGCTTGAGCACGATTGCCCGAACTTCGGTCAGCAATTTATCTGCAAATGGTCTTGCAGAGAGGGTGGAGGATGTGCATCATGCCCGCGGGTTCGGTCGCCGGAACGGCTTGGGGTGGTCTCAGGTGCGGTGGGCGATAAGGGAAGAGAAGAGAAACGATAACATGAAACAGTTCATTTTTGCCGCCGCTGTGGCGGCTGTTGCTTCGCCAGCACTTGCTGGTGACATCGACATCTACAACGTGGGTACTGGATCGTCGACATTCATGACCAGTAATGGAGGTCTAGGTATCACCGGCTTCGCGGAATTCGGCAGCCCGGCTGATGGGTCGCTCCATCTCCGTGCACGTAATGCTGATGATCAACAGGCCGATTCTTTTAGTGCCATCGGCGGCCTGACCGACTTTACGATTGACGAGCGGCAACCCAATCCCCCTACTGGCCAGAACAACCGGGCACAGATTGAGCTACAGTACACTCCAGTAGACGGTGCACCAGCACCAGGCGAGGCTGGGTTCACCAACTACAACTTGGTCTTCCGACTGGAGACGGACTCTGCATCGCTTTCGATTTTTCAACCTCATCCAATTACGATTTCGAGATCGGCGGCTTGATCAGCGATGCTGACACCATTGTCGATAGCTGGGATGATTTCGGCGTGTCACTGTAGATGGAGTAAGCAGTCGCGGTGGCAACACCGTTGACTTCGCAGATGCGGCGGGTTCTTCGGATTCAGAGCTTCCCGATTACGTCGTTGCTGCATCCTGGACACCGGAGTTCGGATTCCTTGGCGGGCAGCCGCTCGCCCCCGGCTTCTACAACATCGAACTGGAGATTCTCTGGAACGATGGCACTACGTCGATAGGCGTCAATCGTGCGATCATCCAAGTCGTCCCCGAGCCCGTCGCCGCTATGGGCGGCCTGTCGCTCCTGAGCCTCATCGGCCTCCGGCGTCGGCAGGCGTCGGCCTGAGTCGCCCGCTCATCCCGCTCACGCTCTTTCGGGGCCGGCCGCGTTCACGCGGTCGGCCCTTTCTCTTGGGTGCAACGACCACCTGCATCGCGCGTACCGTTCGTCATCATGCGAATCGCCTCGATGCTCTGCCTTGCCGTCGCAACGGTCGCCGTTCCGGCACTCGCCGATTCACCCGCGACACCTGCGCCCGTCGGCAGTAGCGTCGACGTCCTAGTGCCCGACATCGACTTCACGACCGAGACCCTCGACAACGGCCTGCGCGTCGTCTACGCGCCGCTCGACAACGCGCCCGTCGTGCACGTCCGCGTGCTCTACCACGTCGGATCCAAGGACGAACAGCCCAACAGGCAGGGCTTTGCCCACCTCTTCGAGCACATGATGTTCCGCGGCAGCGAGCACGTCGAAAGCGAAGAGCACATGCGGCTCATCAACGGCGTCGGGGGCAACTCCAACGCCTTCACCAGCTTCGACCAAACCGCCTACGTCAACACCGTCCCGGCCAACGCGCTCGAAATGGCGCTCTGGCTCGAGGCCGACCGCATGGCATCCTTCAAGGTCGACGAAGAAAAGTTCACCACCGAACGCAACGTCGTCAACGAGGAGTTCCTCCAGCGCGTCGCCAACCCGCCCTACGGCAAGCAGCTCCTCGACTTCTTCGGCCTGGCCTTCGAGAAGAGCAACTACCGCTGGACGCCCATCGGCGACATGGGCCAACTCGCCCGCTCGACGCCGGACGAGCTCCAGGCGTTCTTCGACACGTACTACGTGCCGAACAATGCCGTCCTCGTCATCGCCGGCGACATCGACACGGCCGAGGCCAAGCAGTACGTCCAGGATTACTTCGCCTGGATGCCCGCCGGTGGCGAGATCCCCCGGCCTAGCCCGGTCGAGCCGGAGCAGACCGAGAAGAAGGAACTGACCGTCTACGCAGAACGTGCACCGCTGCCGTCGCTGACGCTGGCCTTCAAGACCGGCGGCTGGGGCGATGACGATGTCGTCGCTCTGGAGGTGCTCGGCAACGTCCTGGGCCAGGGCCGATCGAGCCGGATGTACGAAGCGCTGGTCGCCGGCACCGCCGACGCTCCGCCGATGGCGCAGCAGGCCAGCGCCGGGCTGTACCGCCTGGAGAATGCCGGCCTCATGTTCGCCAGCATCTTCGTGCTGCCGGGCCAGGAGCCGAAGCTCGCCGAAGAGGCGGCGATGAACGTCATCCGTCGCGTCGCCGAAGAGGGCGTCACCGATGCCGAGCTCGCCAAGGCGCAGACGCAGTTGAAGCTGGACATGCTCCGCGAGCGTCAGACGGCCGACAGCCTCGCCGGCACCCTCGCCGAGGCCTGGGCCTTCGGCGGTGACCCGGCTTACGCGAACAAGCGAGACGACCAAATCGACGCCGTCACCTCCGACGACATCGCCCGCGTCGCCAAGCAGTACCTGGTCGAGGAGAAGCTCTCGGCCCTCTCGTACCTGCCGGGCCGCAACCCAGAGGGTGACGCCATGGGTGGTGACGAAGGCGTCGACCTCGAACTCGGCAATCCCGAAGTTCCGGCGACCCAACCTGGTTCGGTTCGCATCGACTTCCCGAACACGTTCCCGCAGGAGGCACCTGTTCCGGCGGAAATCATCAGTGCCGACTTCAACACCGGCGACAGCTTCGACGTCGATGGCACCGAGGTCATCCTCATTCAGGACAACCGTCTGCCGCTTGTCGGACTGACGCTGATCATGCCCGGCTTCGGTAGCGACGCCTTGCCGACCGACAAAGTCGGGCTGTCCAGCCTCGCCGCCGACATCTTGACCCGCGGTTCCGACGGCCGGACGGCTGCCGAGCAGAACGAATTGCTCGACGCCCGAGGCATTTCGCTCTCCGCCTCCGACGGCGGCGACCACACGCGGGTCTCGGGTTCGTTCCCGAAGTTCGCCGCTCGAATGACGCGGCCGACGTTCGCCAACGACATGCTGACGAAGCCGAACTTCGACGAGCGCGAGTTCGCCAACCTTCGCGCCCGCGCCGCCGCCGGCCTGCAGCAATCGCTGAGTGATCCGTCGGGCGTCGCGGCGCGTGAGCTGGACACGCTGCTGTTCGACGATGCCCCCGCGGGCCGGTCGGCCGATCCGCGCGTCGTGGCCTCGTTGACGCTCGAAGACGCGGTGCAGCACGTCTCGAACGCCTATGGCCGAGAGGGGCAGACGCTCATCCTCGCCGGCGACCTGACCCGTGACGAGGCGGAGGCCTTCGCCAAGACGATGCTCGACGGCCTCGAGCTCAAGCCGGCCACCGAGATCGATGCGTCGACGTACGACCTCGACGCGTATCGCCCGCAGATTTTGCTCGTCGACAACCCCGGCGGCGGGCAGTCGGCGGTGCGGATCGGCAACCGTGGCTTCAAGTCGACCTCCGACGAGAAGTACGCCGCCTCCGTCGCGACGCAGATTCTGGCCGGCGGCATCGAGTCGCGGCTCAACCAAGCCATGCGGGCCGAGAAGGGACTGACCTACGGCGCCGGTGGCCGGTTCAACCCGAGCCGAAACGCGGGCGACTTCTTCGTCGGCTTTGCCACCAAGCCGGAGACGACTGGCGAGGCGATTCAAGACGGCTAGCGACGTTCTCAAGCGGATGGCGAGCGAAGAGGTCTCCGAGGCGGAACTCGTCGATGCCAAACGACGCGTCGCCGGCTCGCTCGTCCTGAGCCAGCAGACCGTCGGCCAACTCGCCAACCTCCGCGGGAACATCCTGCTCAACGACTACCCGCTCGACTACTACAACACGTACGGCGACCGCATCGCGGCCGTGACGGCGGATGATGTTCGCAAGGTCATCGCGGACTACGCGTCGCCCGACAAGCTCTCGATCGTCGTCGTCGCCCCGGCGGACGCGGTGAAGGAGCAACTCGAAGCGTTCGGCGACGTCACCGTCGTTGCGATGCCGCTCGCACGGGAAGCTGGCGAGTGAGTGACGCCGTAGCGGCGGGGCGACTGATCTTGCTGATCGTCGCCGCGTCGTATCCCCTGTCGGCCGTGCTGCTGGTCGTCCTTCGGCTTCGCGGCGAGACCGTCCCGTGGATCTGGCCCGCGGCCTGGTTGGTGACGGGCGTCGCCGGTCTCGCCATCGCTTGGATGATGCAACCGACGGCAACGTGGACGTGGTGGGCGTCGCTCGCGGTGCTCATGCCGATCATGGTGGTGTCGACGGTCGTCGACATCCGTCACGGGTACTGGGTGATCGTCGCGCTGGATGTAGCTGGGCTTGCGGCCATCGGCTACGCACTGTGGCTCGCGCGGTCATTGCTTTCGATGTAGATCGAAAAGCGAATTTGTATCCCGCTGCAGCGCCAAACGGTGGTACGTTGCCCGCCAACTGCCATGACCAAGCCAAGCTTCTCGATCGGTCGTCTCGCACTCCTCGGCACCGTTGCCGTCAACGCCCAGGCGGATGCGAAAGCTCCGCCGATCGAGCCGTTGGAAGCCCGGCGGCTTCTGTCGGCGGACGTGGCGACGACGCTTCCTGCCGCGGATGACGGTGTCGATCGGATCCTCTTCATCCGCGGTGCCGATCGCAGCGGTGGCTTCCTCGAAGCCAACGATGACACCGGACGGACCGAGCAACTGGCCAGCATTTTCAACGACCAGACCTTCGGCGGAAACCACGGCTGGGGCGAGCTTGCGACCACTCTCGAAGGTGAGGGCTACGTTCTGACAGAAGTTGCCGAGCCGGTGGAGGCCGGAGCGCCGGCGACGGGTCAGACGCAGGGGGCCCCGCTGGACCTCGCGGCCCTTGACCTGCTGCAGTACGACGTCGTCGTCTTCGGATCCAACAACGCGATCTACGACCAAGCTGCGGTGGATGTGTTCGAGGACTACGTCCGGCGTGGCGGGGGCGTGCTGTTCATCAGCGACGCCAACTTCGGCAGCGACTGGGGCGACGCCCCACGCAGCGACCAGCCGTTCCTCGATGTCATCGACTGGACGATGAACCAGGATCGCGGCACGTACTCGCTCTTCCGCGACCAGGGCGACTTCGTCGTGCCGACGCACCCGATCTTCACGGGCATCAATCGGTTCGACGGCGAGGGCGTCAGCCCGCTCAACCTCGCCAATGCGACCGCCGGCCAGCGGCTGGCCGTAGCCAAGGGAAGCACGAGCGACAGCACGCAGCTCGGCCGGGCCCCGGCTCGTGCCGTCACCGATGATGACGCCAGTCTCGCCGTCGCAAACCTCGACGGCGGCCGTATCGCGGGTCACTTCGACCGCAACACGTTCTTCAACCAGAATGGTGCCGGCACGAACATTTACCGGTTCGACAACCAGCAGTACGCGCGTAACCTGTTCGATTGGCTTGCCGGCCGCATCGGTGACACGCGTCAGCCGGTCGGCGAGGCGACGTTCGAGCGAGACACGCGGCAGGCGATCACGCTGAGCTTCGATGAAGACGTCGCCGACACCGTCGATCTCGCCGATGTGGTGGTGACGAACATCGACACGAACCAGACGCTCGACGCAAGCCTCTTCAGCCTGACCCGCAGCGACTCCGGCCGGACGGCGATCCTCGTTGCCGAGACCGTCTTGCCCAACGGCCGCTATGAAGCACGGCTACCCGCAAGCAACGCGACTGACGAAGCCGGCAATCCGCTGTCGCAAGACGTGGTCGTCATCTTCGACGTTCTCGCCGGAGATGCCGACGACTCGGGCACCGTCAACCTCGCCGACTTCGGCATCCTGCGTGCGAACTTCGGCACGTCGGGCGTCTTCAGCACCGGCGACTTCAACTACGACGGCATCGTCAACCTTGCGGACTTCGGCATCCTTCGCGCCAACTTCGGCGTAAGCATCACCGACGACGACGAGTGACCTCGACAGCAACAACGCCAGGCAACGCGGATGTCACCGCATTGCCTGGCGCTGCTTGACCACATCGACCTTTGGCGACTTCCACAGAAGTTGTCAAAGGTCGCTATTCGTCCACCACTTCCAACCAGATGGTGGCGAGCGAGGGCGTCAGCCGGAACGACAGCATGCCTTCGGCGAAGGTCGCTTCGACTTCCTGTTTCCGCCGGCCAGCCGGGTCGAGCGCGTAGACCTTTGCAGCCTTGTCACGGGCAAGCTTGAACGTCGCGGTGATCGGCTCACAGTGGACGGGGCCTTTGCCCCAGCCGGTCGAAACGCTTGTCCTGTCCTTGTTCCAAGTCATCCCGATGTTCTCGGCCCGGCCGACGACGGTCACTAGCAGGCGGGCCGACGATTGAATCGACTCGCGATCGAGAGCGACGACCGTTGCGGATGCGTGATTGGTATCCGACGCGGCGAACTCCACCGTGCCCGAATCGACCTCAAACGTGTCACCGCCGACGAAGCCGCTGATGGCGAATCCTGCGGAAGAGTCGGCGATGTAAACGTCACCGGCTTTGGCCTTGAGGATCCGCACGTTCGCGTCGGAGGCCGTGCCGGTCTCGAGCAACTTCGGTTCATCCACCCCGGCTTCAGGATCGACTTGCCACCGGGCACTCAAGGCCGACTCGGACGACAACGGCTTGAGCCGCGACCAGTGGGCGTGCTGGGTCGTTGCGATCTTCCAAGGTTCAGGCGGCAGTTGCAGCGTAACCGTGCGCGGATTTGGCTCGATGATCTCGCCGCGGAAGAGCAGGGCGGTCGAGGCGTAGAAGCCGAACTTGCTCGGGTCGCCCCCGTTGTCAAAGAAGCTGGCGATGCGATCCGTGTGACCAGCCGCCTCTTCACGCTTGCCGAAGTTGCCGGCGGTGAAGGTGTAGAACGCGTCCCAATCCTGATGTGCGGCGAAGGTCATGCCCACGGGCATCATCTCCGATCGATAGCCGTTGGGTGCCGGGTGGTCGATCTCGCTGATCGAGAACGGCTTGCCGGCCTGCCTGACCAGTGCAGCCGCCGCAATCGCGTTGCGGCGATTATCAGCGAGGTGCGAGACGAAGCTCTCTTGTCCGACGGTCCAGTCGGCCGGGTCCCACTGGCCGCCGGGGAATTGCGGGTGCTCCCAGTACTCGTGGGTGTCGATGACGTCAATGTTCTTCTCGCGGTGATACCCGGTGATGCCGCCCCAATTCACTTGAGTGTCCAGGATCGGCGCAACGACGCCGAGGTCGTCGCGAAGCAGTTTCGTCATGCGATTGGTGAACGCTGCGTCGGTTTCTATGACGAAGTCGACCCAGTCAGCCGCCATCGCGGGCGACCGAAGCCGATCGTAGCCGATGGTGCCGTCGACCAGCGACTGCCCGTCGGGCGGCACGCTCCCGATGACGCCGCGGATCATTCTAAGATTCTTCACCGCTAGCGTGCCGAGTTTGTCGCCGAGCTGCAGTGCGAGCACGGCATCGTCGGCACCGGCGACCGTGACGTTCAAGACGAGTTCAAAGTTGTTGAGTGTCGGCGTGACGTCGAGTGTCGTCTCAAGGCCGAGGTTGCCGTTGCCGCCGGCATCATCAAGCGTCACCCGCATCTTGCGAGCCGGTTCGGCACGAGCGTCGAAGCGAAGGGTGTAGGTTTGACCGTTGCTGACGTTGATGCCGTTGAGTAGCGCCTGTCCGTGCCAATCGACGTTGGTCACGCCGTCGACCGTCGCGACCAAGGCGGCGGCATCACCTTCGGCGACCACGTCGAGTTCAGGACCCTGTGTCGCTCCCGACCAAGTCGCCGATGGGCGGACGGCAGATTCCCCCTTAAACTTGTCCGACGCCGACCAGGCCGTCCGCAGCGCCGCATCGTTGGCGTACTTCGCGGTCAGCCAGTCGTTCCACAGGCCTTGAAGCGCCCCCTTGAACGGCTCGGGAATGTCCTGCAGCCCGGTGCCGGGCGGCGAGTAGTGCCAGCCGACGAGCGAGTTCTCGTTGTTGATCTCGATCGTCATCAGCCCCGGGTTGTCGGCCAGCCGAACGCCGGCGGCGTTGGTGCTGTTCAAGATCTCCTTGGCGAACCCGATCTGATGCTGAATCATCGGCTCGTAGAAGCGGTCGATCCGCTTCTGGTGACTGAACTCGATGTCGCTGACAGACGCGGGCATTCCATCCGCGGCGGTCAGCTCCTTGCTCACCTTCAGGTTAAAGTTGATGTAGATGCCTTCGGCCACGCAGGCATCGATGAAGGCGTGCATGTCCTTTAGCCGTTCTGGGTCAATCACCCGCGGTCCCGGCTCCTGCGACCAGAGCGAGTGTCCGGAGGAGCTCGCCCAGGTATTGTCGAGGTGGTGTATGCGGACACCATTGATGCCGTGCTTAGCAAGGTGCCTTGCGTAGCTCGGAAAGTCGGACGGGTCGGCAGCGAATATCTCCGGGCCTCCGACATTGGTCCCGAAGAAGCGGATGCGTTCCCCCGTGTCACTCTCGACGAAATGACCATCACGCGTGATGATTTGGCCGTTCTTCCCGGCAGGCTTTGTGTTCAGGAACGACGACATCGGTCGCGGTGCCAGATTCAATGTCGTCCCAGGCGATCGGGAAGGGGAACCAGTCGTCCGGAAGCGGCCTCGCTTGATACTCACGCTCGGCAGCCCGCCCGACCATCGACAGGTTCTTGATCCACAGCTTGCCGACGGCGTCGCCGAGCAGGAAGTGGGGCAGCCGGGCCGGCTCCGACGATGAGGCCGTGAAGGTCACTTTGTAATCCTGCCACGTCTCTACGACGTCGACCCGCTCCGACAGGCCGAGTGACCCGTAATCGTCCGGGCCGGTCGCGGTCGCGGAAAGCGTGAAGCTGCGGGGCGGATCGGCCTTCGCACTGAACTCGATCGTGTACTCCTCACCTTCGATGACGCTGAGGCCGAGGTGGAACAGCTGCGCGTGCCACGCTTCGGTCCCGATCGCCGTCACTTCGGCGAGTAATTCATTGTCCTCAATCGTCAGGCTCGTCCGGGCCGCCTCGTGTTGCTCGACGTGCCAGGCCGAGGGGTCGAGCAGGTCATCGAGCATCTCGCGGACAGCCACTTCGCCCGCCGACGCCGACGCCGACGTCGTGAAGGCGAGCAACAGAGCCGCACCCACTAGCCGGGCACGGGTAAACCTCCGGAAGAAACCGAACATGTGACTCCTCTGTGAGTGTCCAGGAACAATGCTCCGCCTGTTAAGAGAAGCGGCCTGACTGTACTAGATGTCGATCACTGAGACAGGAGATGCCGCGAGTCACGCGGACGGACCGCGTACCAGCAGAGTCGCCCGGACAATCCAAACCGTCAAGCGCCCGACAACCCGACGTCACCGCCGCAAAACCAGGCCGGGGTTCACCCTGTCTGAGTCATCGACTTGAAGCGGCGAAAGGGGTTCGAACCCTCAACATTCAGCTTGGAAGGCCCGCCGTGCGGCACCTGCTAAACGTCGCCACGCCTCAAAAGGTGCGGGTTATCACCAGTATCGGCACGTTCCACCTTTGCACTTGAAACAACTGTTTGCAGCGAATGAGGGTCAATGGGGGCGCAAAAGGGTCAAAACGGGTCAGCCAAAAGGGTCAACTTCCACCACGGCTACCGCCTACGGGGCGTGTTCGCCTGCATCCGGGCCAGCATCTCGCGTTCGACGCGGTTGAGGTCCGTGCGGGTGGGCGTGCCTTCCGGTATGATGACCCCCTGCAGCGTCGCAGGGCGGTCCATGCTCGACGATCGCTTTTGTCCTGGGTCGCGACTGGCGGTAGAGCGGACGTCGTCGGCGATCCTGCTGCCGACCCGCTCGACGAGCCCGCCCGTGTTGAACGCGAGCGTCGGTGTCGACGTCAGGCGGGGCGGGTGTCGCAGAGCATGTGTCGCCGCGGCCATACGCGGCAGCATCCTTCGGCTGGCGATCCCGCCGGCGTTGAGTTTCTGAGCCGTTCCAGCGACCGCTCGCGTGGCGGCGGTGCGACCGGCGTCGAGCTGTTCGGCGAGGCGTGCGAATACGTCGCGTGCCTGGTCTCGCGACTTGACCGCGTTGATCGCGTACATGCCGCCGACGCCGACGGCATCGACGGCGGAACGCCGGTGGACGAACTCGCCCCGGGTTAAGCTGGCGGGCACGGTGTCGCGATCGGGTCCGCGGCCGGGGATGACGCCGCCGGTATTGCGGGCGACCGCTCCTGCGGCGGAGCTGGCGGCGCCGAAGCCGGGGACGAACGACGGCGCTGCGTCGATGGCCGCGAGTGCCAGCTTTTCCGCAATCATCTGCTGCACCGCGATGGCGAAGGAGCGGGCCATGTCGCCAAAAGCCTCGCCGACGGTCTTCGCCTTCGCGGAAATGTCCGTCAGCGCCTGACCAATTCCGCTGCCGAGCAGGCTGCGGCCGGCGGTGCCGATGCTGTTGATGTCGTCGGTGAGCCGCTGCTTATCGAGTGGCTGGTTGCCGAAGCGGCCGGTGCGTTCGTCCTCAATTTCAAGATCGACGTCGTCGCCCTCCGACCCTTCGTCTGCTTCTACTCGCTTCCGCTCTTCTTCGGCGACTCGGGCATTCTCTTCCGCCTCCGTCTCCTTCCGACTCGCTTCGAGCCGTGCCTCTGCCTCCGCGTCGATGGCGTCGAGCCGTTCCTGGAACCGCTCGCGGTCGGCTTCCTTCTCGCTGGCCTGCATCTCGCTTAGCAGCTTCGCCCGCTTCTGCGCGGCTTCGAGTTTTCTGTCGGCCGCTTGAGAGCCGAGGTCAACGCCGCCGCCGATTGATCCCGCAAAGCCGAGGTTGATCGGCTCACCGACGCCCGGCAGGCCCTGCAGCATGTCGCGAAATCGCTTGTCAATCTGGCGGACGACGACTTCAACCTCGGCGATGAGGTAGTTGATGAAGTCGCTGAGGTAGATGATGGGCAGGTCGTACAGGATCCGCTTCGCCTGCAGGCCGATCTTCTTGAGGCCGGCGAGGATCGACACGAACAGCGTCTGCACGCTGAGGCTTCCGTCGCGGAAACGGGCGAACAGGTCGCCGATGACCTCGGTGGCGTCCCGCAGCGGCTGCGTCCACTCCTTGAACCGGCCGCCCGCCTTCTCGGCGAGCTTGACGATGCCGACGATGATCGCGCTAATGAAGGCCACCTTCGCCACGATCGGCGCGATGGCGGCCAGCCGCACGCCCTTTGCGGCAGTGCCGACAGAGACGAGGGCGACGGCAAGCCGCTTGACGCCGTTGACGACGCCTGCCGGACCGGCGGCGGTCGTCGCCACCGTCATCGCCACGATGTGCCCCGTGGCGACGAGTGCCGCACGGCCCGTGTTCGTGAACGCCAGCGCCAGCAACGCCAGCGACCGCGTGACGGCCACGACGGCGAAGCGGGCCACGGCCACGGTCGCGGCGATAACCGCCTTCGTCGCCCGTGCGGCGGTGACCGCAACGCTGGCGATCGACGACGCGAGCAGCGTCGTGCTCCGCACGGCACCGGCCACGACGAGCCGGGCGATGTTGGCGGCGAGGTTGCCGGTGTTGTTGACCGCCACCGCTGCGATGAGCCCAACGACGCCGATGCTGGCGGCGAGCAAGCCCATCAGCTTCAGAGTCGCGACCGCGACGAGTGAGCCGATGATGCCAGCCAGGACGACGAGCGACGTGCCGAGCACCTTCGACAGCCGGCTCGTCTTCGTCCCCGCCTCGTCGAGCCCGGCGAGTCGGCTGACAACCTGCTGTAAAGTGTCGATCAGATCCTTGAGGGCCCGCAGCGGGCCGGGTCCGAGGGCGAACGCTTCGGCGATCGTGTTGCGGAGCCGCTGGAACTTGGCTGACAGGGTGCTCGCCGCCTTGTCCGACTGCTCGAGCAACGTGGTGCCGCCGTCGGCCTCCTGGCGGGCACGGCGGATCGCGTCCGCGAGCTTGTCGGAGTTGAGTGCGAGGGAGGGGAGGGTCCTTGCTAGCTCCTCTCCTTTCAGATTGAGTGCACCGAGGACGCCCGCCACGTCTCCCTCAGCGCGTCCTAGGTCGCCCAGGCCCTCGAGGAAGAGCTGCACGGCCGACGTGGCGTCGTCGCGGAAGGCGCGTGCGAACTCGTCGGACGTAACGCCGGCGAGTTTGCTGATGGTGTCGAGGGCGCGGCCGCCGGACCGCACCGCTCCGTCGAGCGTGCGGAACGTTCTTCCCAACGCGCTGCCGCCGAGCTCGGCGGTGGTGCCGAGGCTTGCCAGCACGCTGCCGAAGGCGAGTGCGTCGGTCGATCCGACCTTGAAGATCGCGGTGTTCTGGCCGACCTGTTGACCGATGCGGGCGATCTCGGATGCCGACGCCGCCGAGACGTCTTCCAATGCCGCGATGACGGTGCCGACCTTGGCAATCTCCGAAGGCGCTTCGCCGGTGATGTTCAGTAGGCGAGCAAGCGTGGTGGCCGCTTCCTGACCGGCAAGGTTCGTGGCCGACCCGAGGCGGGCGATGGTCTCGGCGAAGGCGGCAAGGTTGTCCCGGCCGCGCACGCCGAGCTGGCCCGCCGACTCGGCGATTCGTAGCAGTTCTTCCGTCGTGGACGGCAGTTGCCGCGACAGCTTCCGGGCGTCTTCGGTCAGCCCCTGAATCTCTCGCCGCGTCGCGTCCGTCGTCTTGGCGACGTCGATCTGCGCCTCTTCAAGCCGCGACGCCGACCGGACCGTTCCGACGACCGCCTGTAGCCCGGCCGCCGCACTGGCCACGCCGGCGAAGACGCCGACGAGGGGTGCTACAGATCGACGGGCATCACGGCCGAAGCCTTGCAATCCGAGCGACGCGTTCCGCAACCCGCGCGTCAGCCCGTCGACGAGGCCGAGCTGCACCTAAATCTTTTCAACGCGTGTCGCCATGCTCTTGTCGGTGGGGGTTCGTTCAGGTCGCGGCCATCCGCTTCAACAGTCGTGACAGCTCGTCGGCCGCCTCCCGTGACATCAGGCTCGACAGGACAAGCGCCTGCTCGCCGATGGCGGCTGCTCGACGTCGCACGACGGCCTGCCGCATGGCGAACGCTCGGGGGAACGGCATCGCGGCAACGGCCGGCCAGTCGAAGCCGCCAGCGGCGAGCTCCGCGGCTATGTCGTCGGCGAAGGTGCCGGCGACTCGGCCGCTTCCGTCGTCTGCTCCGTCGACGACGTCTTCGCCATCATGTTGCCGACCAAAGGGCCGAGCACCGCCTTGGCCTGATCCACGTTGTGCAAGAGAAACGCCGCCAGCACGTTGATGCCGTCGACCCAGGACATCGCCGCCGGGTCGATGGCAGGCTCGACGTGGCCGTCCGCGAGCTTCATGACCGCTTCGAAAGCGGCCGGGTCCGTCAGCGCCTTGCCCGCCGTCGCGAATGCTGCCGCTCTGTCGGAGTCGGCGACGAGCTGCGTCACCGGGTCGAGCTGCGAGCTGACGAACCGCTGCAGGTCGGCAAACCGGTCGAAGCGAACGGTCGAGACGGTGAAGACACGGCCGTCGGGAAGCTCGACGGTGCGGGTGAGGTCTGCGGTGGATTCAGGCATCGAAGTCTAGGTCGAGGGTGAAGGTATCGGCCGTCTCGTCGGCGGCCGGTTGTTTGGGCGGGTACGTCGACGCGGGCGGCTCGGGCTCGCGTCGGGTGATCGTCACGTCGTACTGCTCCGCCAGCTTCGCGGCGACGCGGTCGACGAGTCGGTCGGCGATGGCGTCGAGCTGCTGTTGCATGACGGCATCGGCGCGTCGTCGGAAGTCGGCGTAGCTGCCGTCGGATTCTGCCGCAATGCTGGGGATGTTCTTCATGGTCAATGGTCGCGGACGGCGTCTCCGTCGCCCGCGACGTGGTTCAGGCCAGACGCCGCCGATGGGGCTCGCCACGTGCTTGCGACGCTCCCGTTCTGGCCCTTCCCTCGTCGCCTACAGCTCGGCGGCCGCACCGCACCATGAAAGACACGCTGACGACGAGGGCAAAAGGATTCGTTACGCCGGCACCTTCACGGCGCCCTTGTAGTCGAGGGCCTTAGCGGCGACGGTGTGGCGGACCTTGATCCGCCTCGACTCGGTGTCGAAGTCGGTCTCGCTGGTGATGACCGGCCCTTGCTCATCGGCCAGGAAGCTGACCTCCACGGCGGCGATACCGGTGCGGGCGTAGTCCGCAACCATGTCCCAGGCTGCAAGGCTCTTCTCGTCAAGGTGCTGAGAAGCGACCACGTCATAGCGCTGATACATCGGGTTGGTGGTGCCGTTGGTCCCCCAGGCGACACCGGCGACGTGACGACGGTGCGGGCGGTGACGTCCAGAGCGTTGGGCACGACGATCTTCGCCGACGAGACGTCGAGGTACGTCTCGCCGAAGATCTTCTGAGCCTTGAGCTTCCGCTCCGCTGCGTCGAACGTGTCGACCGACGGCGGGCCCTTGTCGCCAGCGGCGACGAGGTTGCCGTGATCGGCATGGAAGAACGGACGGCCGTCGCTCATGCTCGCGGTCGACGTCAGGGCGTCGTACGCGGCACGCTCTTCGTAGCCGCGGGAGAGGGTGGCGAACTTCTGCGGCAGATCCTCGAACAGGCTCAGGTCGTCGTTGATGAGCACCTTGCGGGTGATCTCGACGATGACGGCGCGGTCGGCGAGCTGGTAAATCTCACCGCGGTCCTTGATCGTCCCGTACTTTGTCTCGCCGCCGTCCGGGTTCTTTTCCTTCATCTCCGTGCCGTCGAAGTCGAGCATGACGCGGCGGATGTCCTTGTAGTCGCTGGCAACGCCACGCTTCGCCCACCGCGTCCAGCTCGGCTCGCGTGCGGTGTAGGTGCTCATGATGCCCTTGCTGAAGGCGTCGGCCAGGATGTTCGGGAAGTCGCTCGACGAGTGCGACAGCATCGTCATGCCACGCCCGCCGACGAGCTGAGACATCTCCGCCGGGTCGATCATCGCCGCGGCAAGCCGCGTGTCGGGTGCCGACAACACGTCCTGGCCGAAGCCGCACGCGGCCAGGTACTGACGTGCCATGCCGAGGACCGGCTGCCCGGCGTACACGCGGGCGCGGTCGCTGGCGTTCTCGACACGGCCGCCGGCCCGCAGGCGGATGCCGTCGACGAGTGCCTGGCGTTCATGGCCGACGCGTTGATCCTCGCCGAGCTTCGTCTCGCTGGCGTGGCCGCTCGATCGGCTGTAGGTCGCAAGGGCTTCGCGATACCGCTTCGACGCCGCCTTGATGTCATCGCCTTCTGCGATCGATAGCCTGATGATGTCGTCGGTAAGACCGTATTGCTTCATCCCGTTGCCGAGCCGGCTGATGAGGTCGACCCGCTTCTCTTCGGCCTCGACGACGAGCTCTGCCGCCGACAGCTGATCGTCCGGGGTCAGGCCGTGGGGCTCGCCGACGTCGCCAACGTTGGCGGCGGCCGACAGCATTGTCATGGCCTTGTCCTGTTCGTCTCCCTGCAGCTTGCCGATGAACTCATCGATCTGCTCGGCGTCAACGTGGCCGGTGTAGCCGAGGGAGTTGAGGTACGTGATGAGGTTCTTCAATTTCTTGGTCATGGCAGGTGAACGTAAAAGAGGGGCAAGGCCCCTTGTGCGGTGAGCGCACAAGCCCTCAGATTTTCTTTAGTCGAGGATCGCCACGAATGCCTTGCCGCAGCTACGGCACTGCATCCGTCGCTCGATGGCATCGGGCGGCAGTTGTCGCGTGTTCTTGGTCACGACGTCCACCTCGCGGCAGTGCGGGCACCGCGGCCGCCGGACGAGCACCCGCGCGAGCGTTCGGGAACCCTCGGCCGGAATGAAGACGAGGCCGTCATCCTGATCGTCGAAGAAGTCGGGCAAGTTGATGCTCCTACCGCTACGCGGCTTGGGTGGATGCCCATGGCGACCGGCGATGCCGGTGGCGGAAGGTCGCGAAGGTGAGGGTTAACTGTGGCCACCGACGGAACGCCGGCGGATGGCCGATTTTCCCAAAGAATCGGGCGTTTTTACACGATACCGATGTACTGTTAACCCGGTTCGCAACGCGACCCTTACGCGCAAATACTGGCCTAGTGCCTCCCCGCACAGTCGGGAACGGCAGGTAGTAACTAAGCCCGCCCCTGCTGCGGCCCAGGGTGGGGCTGGTCACGCTGCCCTCCGGCTGCTGTCGCCGTCGGGCCAGTCAGGCACCGGTGAGGAACCCGCGTCGAGGTCGATGAACCGCTGTCGCGCGAGGTCCGCGTGCAAGTCGACGCTGCCGGTCGGGCCGCCGCGGTGCTTGCGGATGTAGAGCTCGAGCAGTCGCGTCGGAACATACATCTCGCGGTCGCGACGATGAGCATCTTCGCGGTGGAGCATTAGAACCGCGTCGGCGTGTTCTTCTAATGCTCCGCTGTCCCGCAGGTCCGTCAGGAGCGGGGCGCTGATACGCTCCCCTGGCCGGCTCAACTGCGCCGCCACTACGCCTGCAACGCCGAGCCGCTTGAACGTCCGCTTCAGCTCACCGCTGATGGCAGTCAGTTGCTGAGTGCGATTCTCGCGTCGATCATCGTCGATCAGGTTGATGTGGTCGATCGCGACGAGCTGGCAGCCGTGACGCCTGTGCATGATCTCCACCGCGGCCACCACGTCGCGGAGGCGTGTCGGGCGGTCCGTGAGGTAGACGGGCAGGTCGGCCAGTTGCTCGGCCGCGGCGTCGATGGCCTGCCGATCGTGCTTCGACCAACGGCCGTGGCGCAGTCGCATCGTGTCGAGGCCCGATGCGGTGACGAGGGCGTCGCTTGCCACCTTCGACTCATCTTCCTCCACAGCAACGAGGCCAGTCGGTATGCCGGTGCCTGAGACCTGAGCGACGAGCTGACGAATCAGCGTCGACTTGCCGACAGATGGACGTGCCGCGACTAGGGAGTAGCCGCCGGGCGTGATGATGCCGGTGAAGTTGTCGTCGAGCTCCCGCCAGCCGGTTGCGATGGCGGGTGACCCGCCGTCGGCGCGTTCTCGGATGTACCGGGCCGCTGCGTCGCCCAGCGTGATGATGTTGGCGTCCGGCGAATGGCCAGCCTGCAACGCTGACAGCCGCTCGGATGCCGCAGCCAGGACGTCGCCGACGTCGGCGCCACGGCCACGGGCGGCGTCGGCCATTCGTTGTCCCGCGTCGATGATCCGCCGCAGCATGGCGTGCTGACGGACGATCTTGGCGTAATGCACCGCGTGTGCAGCCGACGGAACCGCGGCCAGAATCTCCGCCAGGTGAGCGGCACCGCCGACGTCGTCAAGCTGGTGGCGGTTGGCGAGCTCGTCGTGAAGCAGGACGATGTCGAGGCTCCCGCGCTTGGCCCGCTCGACCGCCGCGACGAAGATCAGCCGATGGTCGATCGAGTAGAAGTCATCTGCCGAGACGGCTTCAAGCACGTCCGGCAGGCGGTCGACGTCCAGAACGATCGACGCGATGGCGCACCGCTCAGCGTCGATGTCATGCGGCGGCAGGAATGGGTCGGTCGGGTCGGGCATAGAGGGTGCGGGGCAAGGGGATCAAGCCGCGTTGATGCGGGCACGGCGGGGCTGGCGAGGCGGCGGGGCGGAGGCGGTATTGCCGGCCCGCTCGCTGGCGAGACGCTCGGCAGCGGGAACGAGGTAGGCCAGCGGCTTGGCCTTGTGGCGGGCCTCCTCGGCGAAATCGCACGCCTGCTCAACGCCGACGAGCCTGAGCATCCGGCGAGCTGCGGTTCGGGAGGCGGAGGTCTGAGCGTGGTCCGTCGGCTGGTAGGTCGCGACAACGCGATCGACATCGCCCTTCGGCGGATCGGGCGGAACGAGCGACGAAACGAGCCTCAGCTCCCCGTCCTGCTCGACGAGCCGCGTTGCCGGCTGAGGCTCGCCAGCTTCCGGCTCGGGATCCGTTGCGTCAGCGGACCCCACACCCGCCGCCTGGTGAGAGAGATGCTGAAGAGAACGCTGATCTTCCTTATTCCGCTCGACAACCGGCTCACCGGCGCACCTGTTGTGGTTCACTGGCGCACCTCTTTGGGTGCGCTGGCGCACCTGTTCATGGCCATCAACCGGCTCACTGGCGCACCCGTTCATAGTGGTGAACCGGCTCGCTGGCGCACCTGTTCGACCGACGTTGTCGGGGATGGAGAGGGCGAACGCCGCGGCATTACCTTGCCCGGTTGAGGCCTGTCCATCGATGGCGATAGGAGTGATGAGGCCGCTGTCGATGAGCTCCCTCTTCGCCCGCTTGACGACCGCGACACTGAGGCCGGCCTTCGCAGCGATGGTCGCCAGCTTGTAGTTGCACTCGAGCGTCATGCCGTCGGTGATGAGCGGCATGGCAGCGATGAGCTGCCGCGCCGCTACACCGCGCAACGGCAGGTCCGTCGCGCGAAGCCAAGCGAAATATGACCCGGGCCGCAGCATCAGTAGCGGCCCCGAATCGGCGGACGAACAAGATGCATGTCTCGGCCGCTGCTGCGGCCGATGATGCGGCCGCAGCCCATCAAGTCCGCGGCGGCGGCTTGAAGGCTGGCGGAGCGGGCAGCGATCATCGAGCCGCTGCCGAAGTACTGCAGCAGCCGCATTGCTCGCGCGAGGCGGGCATCGGGAAGATCATCGAGGCTTCGAGCAGGTCGGCCGTTGCGGCCGGAGGGAGGTTGGAGTATCATTCGAGGGCTTCTTCAGGAGCTTTCTGCGAGTCGGGCGGGGTTCGAGCCGCCCGAAAAGAACCACGCCCGCCGCCTTGCCAGCGGCGGGCGTTCTGATCTCATGCGGCGGCCATGGCGGCGGCTCGGGACTGGTGCGGCGGCTGGACGGCGAACTGATCGCGATATGCGATAAGATCGCCGACGCGGTACAGGGCCCGCCCGTTCAACTTGAAGTAGCGCGGGCCGATGCCCTCGGATTTCCAGCGGGCGAGCGTCTGGGCGGCTTTTCCGAGCAGGCGGCCGGCGGCTTCGCGATCGAGCAGCGTTTCCGCTTCGAGGTCAAATCTTGGGGGCGTTGCCATGCCACAACTATCGCTCGCGATAGCTGACGCAACTGACGAATAGCTATTGCTTAACCAATGGCCTTCAGATACTCCCGGCCCGCATCTGTAGCACGCAGTTCTCGCACGCGTTGCCCGGCAGGCTTGGCTTCGGCCCATCCAAGCTTGCACAGCTCGTTCACCGCTTCCCGTCTTCGCGTTCCTGTTACAGACGCTTTTGCGTAGGCTTGACCGGCCTGGAACCACGCTCTTCGATCTGCCGTTGCGAGAACACGGAGCAGCTCCACGGCATCGTTAGTCGGTTCGACCGCGTCGTCTGCAGCCTCTTCTTCCCGAGCGACTTGCTGTTGGTTCGTCACGTGGGCATAGCTCAGCAACTGCATTGCAGCGGCACGCCGGGCGTCGCTGACATACCGCAGGTAGGTTCCCGCCTTGCGAGAAGCGAAGAACTGCTCGCGTCGAGTGTCGCAGAACCCGCCGACCAACGCCATCGACTGCTGGCTGGCGAGGTCGCCAACCGTTGCCCACGGCAAGCCGTCGAAGCCGATTTGTGTGTTGCCCGCGGCATCGTTCGGGTACTCGACCACGATCAACGGCTTCAGGCTGACGTGAATCAGCTGCGCGGACGGCGACATGTCCGCGACGAGGGCACGTATAAGTGCCGCCCCTTCCATGTTCAGGATGTCGTCCGGACGGCCGTAACCGTCGAGCGTCGAGAAGTCCGCAAGTTCGCCCACCAGCACCAATCTCATGCACTCGCGAAGGGTCGTGATGAAGTCCTCGAGACTCTGCACGTGAGCTTCGTGGGTCCACAGCAGCGCCACCGTGGCCCTTTGGATTCGTCTGAGTCGTCGACCACGTGGTCGCTCTTCCACAACGCTTCCTGAAGGATGTCCGTGCAGTAGCACCTCGTCCAGATGGGTTCGCCAAGCCAAGGCCAGCCGAACTGCAAACGTGGCACGTCGCCTGCTGTCATGCGTTGCACAATGTGCTTCAACTGAGTCCGCGCTTGTGTTGCGACGTCTGTCGCGCCGGCGTCTGTCAACATCGGTCCCGTCTTCAGGGCCGGCGGGTCGAGCAGGTGACGGCGGGACCGTTGCCGTCCTTCCTGCTCCACCGCGCGGGTAGCGAACCCGCTCGCCGGCTTGAGTCGTTGTGGTCATCATTGGCACCGTTCGGAAAGGGGCAAAGCGTCGACGGCCGCGGTGACGGCCGCCCACGTCGGTTCAGAACAACAGCCGTTGCCCAGTTTCGGGCTCGGCCTCGTAGCGCTCGAGGTCACGCCGGACGCGAGCAGCGTGTCGATCCAGCCGATCGGCCCGCGTCTCGCCGCCCTGCCCTCGCGGTGGGTCCGGCTCGTGCGGGCGGCCGCGGTCCTGCCAACGAGGCCGGCGTCGCGCGGCCAGCCGGTCGATGGTGCGGTCGGTAGCAATCATGCGGCGGCTCCTATTGGTGGCTGCTCGTCATTGGACAAGGCGCTTCCGCAATGTGCCTTAAAGCTCGCCACCACGGGCACGGCGGCTATGAGCGACCGGCGGCGGATCGTGAATGGAACGACGCGGTCGCCGCCAGTGAGCAGGTAGCCGCGACGGCCGACGTTGCTGACACGCCGGACGATGAGCGTGCCGGCGGGTACGCCCGGCACTTCGTTGTCATGGCGAAGCGTCACGCCACACAAGCCGCCACCGGTTCGCCGTCGGTCCGGGTCGCACAGAAGTACGTCGGCATCGGCATAGTCGGGCAGCAGGTAGTCGCCTTGAACAGCGACAGCGAAGGCATCCGGGCCGAGGTCGAGCGTGTCGGTAGGGACGGGGAACTCGCCGCAACGGGTGGTGCTGATGTGGCCGAGCAGGATTTTCTTGTTTCCGATCATGGTGCTCCAGGTGTGGCCCGCCCGCGGGTCGAAGGGCCACCGGCCGGGCAGGCGGATGCCGTTGGCTGGCGGCAGTATGTCAGCGGACGGGTTACTTGTCAACATTCGGGTTACACTGCTTCTATGATGGATCTGCCGATGCACGAGGAAGTCGTGCCGCTCGATACTCACAAGCTCCGCGCCCTACGCGTCGAACGCGGATGGACCTACGCTGAGGCAGCCCAGCGTGCTGGCATGACGAACCGGCAACGGTGGTATGCCGTCGAGTCTGGCCAACGTGCCGACCCTTCGATCAGCACGGTCGAGCGGATGGCCCGCGCCCTCGGCGTGACGGTTGACGAGCTGCTCATCAAGCCGACGGGCGGTCGCTCATGAGTCTGCTGGACGACCTACGCAACGGCTTCGACAATCGGCAGACGGCTAAGGGCTTCACGCTGGCGGTCGAGCAACGTCCTGACGGCTCGGCCGTTGTACTGCGGCTCGTCGCCGGCGAGCGTCGGCCGATGGTCCGGGTGTCGAAGCTGGCGGACGGGGTGAGTCTGTGGTGGATCGGGCGCGGCGAACGCGGGCACGCGAACATGCCGTCGGCGATGGCTGCGATCGAGCAAGCCGCCGACGCATGGTAACTTCCTGCCACGCGTCGGCCTGCTCGTCGGCAGGGAGCTTGGCGAGCTCACGGGCTTGGCGTTCGTTCGTCGGCACCTGTCCACCTTGGTCGACGTTCTGCACGACGGCCGAGGCGCCGAATCAGTTGCGATGCCCGTTGCCTGTTGAAGCTCCACCGCTCGCGGCAGTAGTCGTCGAACGTCCCGTGCGACTGGCGGTGCAGCCGCTCGTCGCGGATCGCCATGCCAGGAACAAGGCCGGGCTCACGTGGAATGCCCAGACTCGGACAGTCATCCCCTACTGAGACTCATCAGGATGTCGTTCAACGTCGACGCCCTGACGTAGCCGTACGTGGCAAGAATGTCACCTTCGTCGATAATGGCAGCCCATGCCGGGACAGCGGCGCTGCGGCGTCGTAGACGTGTGGTCGCAGACCCGTCGGCACTCCACGGCAGCGGGACGTACTTGACCGGCGGAGGTTCGGGATACGTGGTCGTGATCGCACAGACGACGATCGGCCATCCCGCGGCAATGTCTTCGGTGCTGCTGAGGATCAGCGCAGGCCGTTCCTTCGGGTTCCGACCCTGCTCGTCGTTGATGTTCGCGATGATGACATCACCGCGACGCGGCGTACCTCGCGGCACCTGTTGGCCCATTCGGCTCAGTGTTGATGGGCGTCGTCCGTCGGATCGACCTCGAACGGCGACGGGTCGTTCGTCCAATGTGATGGGACGCATGAGCTACGAGCGTGGTGCTCGAGCTCGACCTGGGTCGGCAGCGTAGATCGCTTCCGGATGGTGATTTTCGTCTCGACCTCGACTCTCCGGGCGTGCAGCAGCGTCGCTGCCGTCGCGAGCTCCCTGCTTTGCGTGGTGTCGTGGGCCATGTCAGTCTCCATCTGATTCTTCGTCTCTCTGGGCGACGAGGATGATCGGGGCGAAGGTTATCACTTCCTCCTCGTGAAGGGCGCTGAGAATGTATCGCCCGGCCGATTCGACCCAAAAGGGCGGGATGCGGGCGATCAGCGTGTGCGGGTCCTCCGGGTTGGGCGATCCGCTGAACTTCGCCTCCATCTCAAAGCGTGTGCTGTTCGTGTCGAGGTAGTCGAAGCGGAGCGTGAGCGTATGGCCCTCTACAAGGTTGTGCAACCTGACATACGCGACGAACGGGCCGATGTTGCACGGCACCTTTTCGACCTCAAGCCTACTGATGACGTGATTCAGGACGTGTTGCCCAGTGGCTGTGCTCTGCAGCACGTCGCGGCACAAGATGAGGCAGTTGCACAGCGGCGGGTCGGGCTTTAGCCGCTCAGGCATGGTCGTTAGACTAGCGGGGTTTGCTCGACGTGGCTAGGGGCCTGCTCAGCCGACGAACTTCAACGCCTTCGCCGCCACCGCCGGATCGGGCTCGGCATACCGCTGCGTCGATCGTGCGTCCTTGTGGCCGAGTATCACCTGAGCCGCGTCGAGGCTGCCGCTGCCCGCACGCGCCTGCGTGCCTGCCGTGTGGCGGATGCGGTTCGCCCCGAAGGGCTCGACGCCAGCGTGACGGCAGGCGGTGTTGATCGCAGCGTTGTAGCTCTGAGTCGTGTAGCCAAGGCCCGGCGCCTTCGCCGGCTTACCACCTTCGCGGGTTCGTCTCGAGTAGCCCGGCCGGTTGCCCTGGTTCAGCGGCGTCTTGCGCAGCTTCACCCGCATCGCTCGCCGTTCGGGCATGACGTCGGCGGGGCAGAAGATCGGCCGCTCGACGTCGTCGCGTAGCCGTGACTCGAGGATCTGCCGCGCTTCCTCCGCGAGCATCACGACCCGCTTCTGTCTGCGCCACGCGTTCTTGTGGATCGGCGGCCGGTACTCCCAGAAGTCGCCGGCCTCGACGATGTCGATCGTCCGCATCTTGACGAGCTCGCCGGGCCGCATGCCGGTGAGCCATTGCAGCCGGATCATCGCCGCCAGCGTGGGCGGTGCCGCGTCGATCGCTGCACGCAGATCCTCGACGGGTGCGGGTGGGAAATCGCCGGTGTCGGCCGCGGTGGCGTCTCCCTGCCGGATGCCGTCGAGCGTCTTCAGGTCGTGCCACACGGTCGGCGGGACGAGCCGTCGGCCGGGCTGCGTGGCGTAGCGGAACATGTGGATGATCCGGCCGATCTGGCGGTTGAGGTACTTCCGCGCCACGGGGACGCGGTGCGTCGCTGCGTGCGGTCTCGCGGGTCCGGGTAGCTCCACCCGCCACGGGCGGCGAGCTGCTGGCAGGTGTGCAGATCGTCGGCGGTGAAGTCGGCCGCGAGCTTGTCACCAGCGACGGCGAGCAACAGCCGGCTCGCGAAGCGGTACGACTCGGCCTCGCCGGTTGGCGTGCCGTCCGGGTGGCGGTAGCGCCGGACCGCGTGACGCATGAACGTCAGCACGACGTGCTTTACTTTGACGACTTCCCCCTGGGTAGAGCGCGACGTTTGTGTCGGTGGTCGCGGCTGGCTTCGTTCGGCGGGATCACGCTCGAGCCAATCGACGACGAGCCGGTGATAGGCGGCGGTCGCGGCGGCCGAACCATGGCGGCCCAGATATCGGCGGCTGCCGTCGAGCGTGACGTATGCGCGTCCGCTGGGCTTGTGGAGGCAGAGTTTGGGCGGGTTCTTCGTTCTCTTCGGCACGACAGCGGCTCCGGTGCGGGGTGCGGCTCGAAGCGCAAAAGGGTCAAGTTGACCCTTTTGGCTCGGCCCGCACGCTGCACACCGGCCTGCCGGTGGAACGCTAACCTCAGCATTCAGCGTGACTTAGGTTAGAAGCGGCGAAAGGGGTTCGAACCCTCAACATTCAGCTTGGAAGGCTGACGCTCTGCCAATTGAGCTACCGCCGCGGTGGGAAACGGTAGGCCGCTAACGGCACGGAGCCGCACCTGTCGGTGCGGCTTCGTGAACTTCCGGGCTAGCGGGCGGTCTAGTCGCTGAAGACCGAGCGGGCCAACTTGTTGTAGATGCCGAGGGCAACGAACGTCGGGGCCCACTGACCGACAAACAGGGCGTCGCGGTCGCGGCCCATGAGCTTGAGCGTCAACGCGGCGGCGATGCTGCCACCGGCAAGCCACATGAACGTGTCGCTGGGGACGCTCGCGGTGGCGTCTTCGATGAGGTGGGCGGCGTCGGTTTCGGATCGGGTGATGGTGCGCATCGGTAGGTCTCCAGAAAAGTCAGGTGCTTGGTCCAAGTCCGCCGCCACTTGCGGCGGGGCGGCCGGGGTATCAGGATCGGCCCGAAGCTCGCCCGCCATCGGCAAGCAAGGTTCGTGCCTTACCGCCCCATCTATAAGTCCGACGCGTGTCAGCCGTAACCCCGCAAACCCAGAACGCGCTCGCCGACGGACTCACCGGTGCCTTGCCCGAGGTCGCTGTCACCGTCACGGGCGTCGTCTTGACCATCGGGATCGGCTTCTGGCTGCGGAAGCGTCGCGTCATTGCAGACGGTGCCGACGCCACGGTGCTGCGGCTTCTGGTCCGCATCTTCATTCCGGCCCTCATCGTCAGCCGCGTGCTGGGAAACGAAGCGCTCGAAGACTGGCAGAACCTGGTCGTCCCGCCGGCCGTTGCTTTTGGACTCGTCTCGCTGGGCATCGGGCTCAGCTTGCTGGTTGCGAGGCTGTTCCCGTCCATGCTCCCGTCGGGCCCGAGTCGGCGGACATTTGCGTTGACGACAGGTATGTTTAACTACGGGTACATCACGATTCCGCTCGTGATGGCACTCTTCACGTTCGACGGAGGCGGCACGCTGGCGGTCCTGTTTGTTTTCAACGTGGGCGTCGAGGCGGCGATGTGGGGCGTCGGCCTGGCGACTCTGGCCGGGAAGATGACGCCGGGATGGTGGCGACGCCTCTTCGGCCCGCCGGTGCTGGCGACGCTCCTCGCAGTCGCGGTCAATCTGGCCGATCAGTGGCTCGGTTTGTCGCCCCGGCTGCCGACGGCGATCTCTGAAGCGGGCCGTGCGGTGATGACATCGATCGGCTGGCTAGCCGGGGCAGCGATCCCGCTCGGGCTCTTGCTGACGGGCTCGACGATCTGCGACGACTGGGCCCAGGCACGGCTCAGGCGAGGCCTGGGCACAGTGGCCGTCGCGGCCGTCGTGCGGCTTGCAGTCATGCCCGCCATCTTCCTGCTGATTGCGGTGTTTCTACCGATAACGACGGAACTCCGGCATGTTTTGGTCTTCCAGGCCGCCATGCCGGCGGCGGTGTTCCCGATCGTCCTCACACGGCACTACCACGGCGACGTCGGGACGGCGCTGCGGGTCGTCGTCGGCACGAGCATCCTGGCCATCCTCACCATGCCGGCGTGGATCGTTTTCGGGCTTTGGCTCATCCGTTAGGGCGATGTTGGCACGGGCGTTGCACCCGTACAAGCACCAACTACCACACCATGCCCACCGACGATAAGAACACCGCAACAACGATGAGCCGCGACGACGCCCTTGAAGCCCTCGGGCGCAACAAGATGATGCGTCACCTGATCGACGCCCTCGCCGAAGGCCAAGACATCGGCCACTACGGCCGATTCACCTTCGCCAGCATCGCCCGGCACTTCATGGAGCCCGACGACCTGGCCAAATACCTCGCCAAAGACAAGGACGAAGCCCTGGCCGATGCGAAAGCCCTCGTGCATCAAGTCAACGATGCCGACTACAGCCCGCCCGGCCCTTCAAAGATTCGCAAGTGGGACGAGGAACAGCCCTTCGCCATCCTGCCTCCCGAGCACCAAACCAGCGACGACGCAAACGTCTACCAGGACCTCGACTTTCCTGACCACGTCTATGAGAAGATCAACGCCTACCACCGCGAACAGGCGGAGGCGGCGTGACGGTCAGAAGCCGCGACGTTTGAACTGCTTTTCGAGGTCGTCGATCGTCAACCGCAGCGTCGTCGGTCGGCCGTGAGGGCAGTTGCTGGCCCGCGGGACGAGGTGGCGACGCGCGACCAAGGCGTCGATCTCTTCAGGACTCAGCGGATCGCCCGCTTTGACCGCGGCCTTGCAGGCCATGAGATCGAGGATGCTGTGGATCGCGGCCTCGTCACCGTCGCCGGGGGTGCTCCGCAGCACTTCCGCCACGAACTCCGCCGGATCGGTCGTCGCCCGTCGAATCGACACGAGCGTCGGGAAGGCCTGCACGGCTACGGCATCGGGTCCGAACGGCTCGGCCTCGATGCCAAGCTTCTGCAGGATCGTCGCGACCTCCGGCAGCCTCGCGGCCTCGGCTTCGGAAACTTCTGCGATGGCAGGCATGAGCAGCCGTTGCGACTCCAGCGGGCCGCGGCGGACTCGTTCGAGCAGCTCCTCATACAGCACCCGCTCGTGCAACGCGTGCTGGTCGATGATCTCCATCCCGTCGCTACCTTCGACAACGAGGTAGCTGTTGTGAAGTTGCATCACCCGCGACGCCGCGGCAGATGCGGGACCGGGAGTCGCCGGTCGGTCTGCGTCTCCCTGGATCGCTGCCGCGTCATCGGCGTCCTGCTGATCTGAAACTCCCGTGCTGACGTCGGTTGACGGACTCGCCGAAGGTTTTCTGCTCTTGCGCGAGCGATGACTTGAAGTAGTCCGCCAGCGTCTCGCGCACGTCGGCACGTGGTGTCGGCTCTTCGGCCACGGCGGTCGGTCGGGCGGTCGGTGTGAGCGACTGTCCGAGCAGGGCCTCGCGGACACCGGCGTTCACCATCGACCAGACCCGCGACGGCTCCCGAAACCGCACCTCGCTCTTGGCCGGGTGGACGTTGACGTCGACTTCCGCAGGCGGCACTTCGAGCATGAGCACGACCGCCGGCTGTCGGCCCGGCTCCGTCAGGCCGCGGAATGCCTCGCGGACGGCGTGCTGGACCGATCGATCCTGCACGCTTCGGCCGTTGACAAAGAAGTGGTGGTATCGAGACGACGTGGCCGCGTGCTCGGGTCGGGCAAGGATGCCCCATAGACGTCGCTCGCCGTCGCGGATGTCGAGGCTCAGAAAGTTGTGACGCAGGTCGCCCGGCCACGCTGCCGGCAGCCGCTCGCCGGCCTCTTCCACCGCAGGCCAATCGAAGACCACTTTTCCGTCCCGCAGGTACCGAAAGCCGACCTCCGGCCTCGGCAGGGCAAGGCGATGCACGACCTCGGTCACCTGCCCGCTCTCAGCCGAGGCTGCTTTGAGAAACTTGCGTCGTGCCGGGGTGTTGAAGAACAAATCCGCCGCCTCGACGGTTGTTCCGGCGTTTCCGGCCGCAGGCGTCGCGGGGCCGAGGTCACCGCCGTCGCAGGCGATGGAAAAGGCGTCGCCGTCTGCTGTCCGGCTGACGATGCGGCACCGCGCGACACTGCCGATGCTCGCCAGGGCCTCGCCGCGGAAGCCGAGCGTCGCGACCTGCTCCAGCTCTGCATCGTCACGAACCTTGCTCGTCGCGTGCTGTGAGAACGCGAGCGGCAGCTCCTCGGGCGGAATCCCAACGCCGTCATCGACGACCCGGATCAGCTCCTTGCCGCCGTCGCGAATCTCGATGGTGACGCGGGTGGCTCCGGCATCGAGCGCGTTCTCGACCAGTTCCTTGACCACACTGGCCGGCCGAGCGACGACTTCACCCGCGGCAATGCGATCAACGACCGCTGCGGGAAGCGGTCGGATCGGGCGACGGACTGCGGTCGCGGTCGTCAAGACGGACGATACGCCCGGCCTACTTGCGGCTGCGTGACGGCTTTGCGGGCTCGTCGGCTAGGCGGGCAGCGGCGTCGCTGAACAGCTCCGCGAGGGCCGATCGGTCCGCCTTGGCATCGCCGAGCTGTGCAACCGCGGCATCGAGTGCCTCGTTCAGCTCGTCGCGAACCGTCGCCAGCTCGTCACGAACGGCGGTGGCCGTGTCGTCCAGGGCAGAACGCAGGTCGCTGTCACGCGACTCACTAGCGGCGGCCTGCTCGTCGAGCTGCCGGCCGAGCTCGTCAGTCCGCTTGATGCCGTCGGCATCGAGCTGCCGCATGGCATCGGTGTGGCTGCGATCCATCTCGCGAATCTCGTCGCGAATTTCACCATGAGCCGTTTTCGCGGCGTCTTTAAGGTCGCGAACCGAGTCATCGAGCCGGGCGGAGAGGTCGGTGAGGCGATCGTCGATCTTGGCGACGGCGTCTTCGAGCCGGGTGCCGAGATCGTCGCGCATTGCATCGAGATCGAGCCCGATTTGCTCTTCGAGTTCGCCGAGTCGTCGCTCGGTATCGCGTTGTTGGCTGCCGAAGAGGATGTCGCGGACGCGCTCTAGCGAATCCGGGGTGGGTTCATCGTCTTCGAGCAGTGCCGCGCGTGTGACGGCTTCGGGTGCTTCGAGTCGGCCGTTCTTCCTTGGTGCCTTGACGTTTTTCTTTGCCATGATGTCCCTTTCGTGGGGCCGCAGGTTATCGGAAGTTGGTCGTCCTTGCCAACTGTGCGGGCGTTGCCACGACAACTTGCGTTGCGTCGATGCGTTGACCGAAGAAGTCGCTTAGACTGGCCCTGGGTTCGAATGCAGCAACGAAGGATCACCAACGTGGCTTTGGGCGCGGCAGCCGCGGCCTGCATGAGCTCGCTGGCCTCAGCGGGGACCGTCGTCTTTAGCGACGGCTTCTCGACGGCACCCGACACCGGCCTGGCCGATATCGGCACCTGGTCCGACGTGTCCGATGAGGTCGATGGCAGCCACCGCTTCGATATTGCCTCGAATAATCCGCAGTCGAGGTTCCCGAGCAAGCCGATCAACGACCCTTTCCTGCAGATGGTGAGCTTTTCGACGACCCGCTTCGACTACACGGCAACGGGCACGGCTGGATTCACCGAGGACGCAACCGCTGGCGATCAGGCGGCTGGGTCGGCTGCGGAAGTCAGCTTCTTGTTCCGAGAGCAAAATGGTCGGGTCGTAGCTCCGGGGCAAGATCTGCAACTGACGCTGCTCGCCGGATCGACCGTCGCCGCTTCTTATGGCGTGACGTCGGGACCGCGAGCAGACGGCTTGGACACCCTGGCCTACGACGCCAACGGCGACGATGTCTTTACCGACGGCGGCACGCTGTCCGGACCCCGGTCGATCGTGTGGGCGTACAACGCGTCGGCCGCGCCGGTTCTCTTCTCCGGCGGTGTTCTCGCTTCCGGCCAGTGGGTGCTGCGAGATCTTGGTGCTCCTAATGATTCGACGGCTGTGCCGACAGTGGTGACGACTGGGCTTGTCACCGTCGGCGCTGCTGTGGACAGCCTCCAGTTCGTTGTTGAAGAAGGTGCCAGCGGCACCTTCCCCAACTATTGGGTGGACGACCTTCGGGTCGAGACGCTCGACGTTGCGGCTGCGATTCCAGAGCCGGTTTCCGTTGCCGGGGCGTCCTTGCTTCTCGGCATCGGTTTGCGTCGACGTCGGCTCGAGATGTCTTAGAAGCCGCGCCAGGCGGCGCTAACTACCCAGTATCACGCTCGTCTGCCAGAGGCACGTTATTGGGGCCTGCTTTTGAGGTTGCGGCTGTTGCTTCTGAATGCGAGTGGAGTCACTACTTGCAGTGTGAAGACCCCAACCGGCCGCTCGAGTACTGCTGACCGTCGTTTCGCCGCTCCCGAACGCCTCGAACAGCGTCGCCTTCTGGCGGCGGTGGATGCGATCGACTTCAACATCCCGCAGTTTGATCAGGCCGACGCCGCCGCGTTCGACCTGTACCAGGACGCCGCCGTCGATGGCGACGTCCTGCGGGTCGCTCCCGACGTTCGGTACGGGCAAGGGGCGTTCTTCACCAAAGACAGCCTCACGCTGACGCCCGACACCGGCTTCTCGACGGCGTTCACGTTCGAGATGGATGGCGTCCGCGGCACCAGTGGCGGGGCGGGCATGGCCTTCGTGCTCTACGGCGATGCGGCCCAGCCGACGCTTCCGCCATTTCCGGGCGGCACGCTCGGGTACGCGGGATTGCAGAAGACGTTCGTTGTCGAGTTCGACTCCGCGACCAGCTTCGGCGACCCGGCGGGTGATCACGTCGCCATCCACGCCAACGGCAACTCGAACAGCCCGCTCAGCCCGAACTTTGTTGCCGTCACGGGCGACGAGTTGAACGACGGCCGAACCCGTTATGCGTGGATCGACTACGACGGGGCGACTGACAACTTCCGGGTCTATCTGAACGACTCGGCTCAAAAACCGTCGCTGCCGATCATCGGGCTGTCCGCTGACTTGTCGAGCTTCACCGGTCCGAACGTTCGCTTCGGCTTCACTGCAGCATCTGGGTGGAACTACAACGCGCACGACGTCTCGAGCTGGACTTTCGAGACGGTTGCTCCCGACGCGCAGCCGAACCGAGAGCCGCAGGCCCTTGGTGAATTCGTGTTTGTCGAGCAGAACGGCGGTGCGCAGCCGATCGACGTGCTGTTCAACGACCTCGATGCCGATGGCGACACGCTGTCGGTCTTCACGGTTCAGGACGGCACGCACGGCACGACGTCGACCGACGGCAGCCGGGTCTTCTACACGCCGAATCTCGGCTACGCGGGCGACGACCAGTTCACGTACGTCGTCAGCGATGGCCGAGGTGGGTTTGCTTCAGCGACTGTGACGGTCGTGGTTGAGCAGATCGAGGCGAGCGGCACGTTCCGCCTGGGGTCTGGCACCTTCGAAGCCGTTGAGGGGGACGGCTTCGTCGACGTCGTCGTCCTCCGTGAGGGCGACACGTCCACCGTCGCAACGCTCGACTTTCTGACGAGCGAGGGCACTGCGACGGCGGGTGTCGACTACCAGTCGCGGGCGGGCACGCTTCGCTTCGATCCGGGGCAGACATCGCAGACCATTCGGATCAATCTGACGAACGACAGTCTCAACGAAGGGTCTGAGACGTTTGCGTTGTCGCTTGATGCCGTGACCGGCGCCAACCTCGGTGCTCCGCGAACCGCCTTGGTCACGATCATGGACGACGACCAGCCGACCGGCACAGCCGGTCTGCCGTGGTTGGAAGACTTCAACCTGCCGGACGGCACCGACACGGACTCGGGCGAGACGTCGTGGTCGATCGATCTGGACGGGGCCAGCGACGCGGCCCTTCGAGTTTCAGGCAATCGTCTTCGGTTCAGCGACACGAGCGGCGTCGTGACGTGGCGAAGCGAGCCGATTGCTTTGGAAGGTGCCGAGGCGGCGACGCTGTCTTTGCGGCTGTCGGCAGTCGGTGACATGGAGACGACGGGTGCCTTCGGTGACTACATCGAGGTGCTCTACACGGCAGACGGCGGACCCCTGGTGATGCTCGAGCGGTTCGACGGCAACCTGGGCCAACGCAACCTGACGTTCGCCGGGCTTACCGGGAACAACGTCGAGTTGGTCATTCGCGGCGTGACGACGTCGAGCAGCGAGGTGTACCTGGTCGATGATGTGCTGCTGGCCGTCGGCGACGGCGGACCGGTGAACGTTCCGCTCAGCTTCTACGCCCAGGCCGAAGTCGCCGCTGCCGATGCCGGCGATGCTTGGAATCTGCGTGCAACCGGCAGCGCCGGCAACCTCGTCGAGTGGGCCGGGGCGAACTTCTACAACCAGGCCCAGTCGGACGCGGACGCGTTGGCCTACAAGATCAACGTCGAGTCGGACGGGCTCTACGAGGTGCACCTTCGCACCATTGCCGCCAACGGCGACGACGACAGTGTCTGGGTCAAGATCGACGGTGCGGACATCGGGCAGTCGATCAACGTCTCACGCAGCGACGGCTGGGTGAAGTTCAACGACATCACCAAGGGAACGAGCCTCGTCTGGAACCAGGTTCACAACTCTGATGCCAACCGCGGCACCGTCGCCTTCTACCTGCCGGCCGGCGAGCACACGCTTCGCATCTCGGCCCGCGAGAACGGCACGGGTATCGACGGCATCTATGTCACGAACACGGATGCCGCCCCGTCGACGAGTCAGCTCGACCTGGCCCCCGGCATCGACGGCGGGCCGGTGGAGCCGACAGGTCAGTTCCGGATGAACGAGGTCATCGTCGTCGGCCTTGAGGAAGTCACGGACGTGAAGTACGCCGGCGTCTTGGGCGACGTGGTCTACATCGCAGAGCGTGACGGACGGATCCGCGTGATGGTCAGTGGTGACCTGCTCCAGCAGCCGTTCGTCAACTTCGAGGACGAAGTCAACGGCACCCGTGACCGTGGCCTGCTGGGCATCGAGCTGCACCCGAACTTCCCGACGGAGCCGTACATCTACGCCCTCCACACCTATGACCCGCCCGAGGCCGCCAGCGGCACCGGTCTGGCCGCGCGCGACGCCAACGGCAACCGTGCGGGCCGGGTCGTCCGATTCACCGCCGATGCCGCAACCGGATACCGCACCGTCGTCGCGGGCAGTCAGATCACGCTCGTCGGCAAGAACAGCACCTGGGCCAACATCTCAGGCCCGGACAAGGATTCGACCGGCACGAGCAACTTCAACATCCCCGCCAGCGGAACGCCAGAAGACCCACGCAACAACGGCGAGTTCGTCAACGACTTCATCGCCAGCGACTCGCAAAGCCACAGTGTCGGCGACCTTGCCTTCGCCAACGACGGCAGCCTGCTCGTCACCCTCGGCGACGCCACCAGCTACGGGGCACCCGACCCTCGCAGCAAGTTCGTCCAAGACCTCCGCACCCTCCGCGGCAAGGTGCTTCGCGTCGACCCGGAAACAGGGCTTGGTCTGCCGGACAATCCGTTCTACACCGGCGACGCCAACGACAACGCCAGCCGCGTCTGGGCCCTGGGCGTGCGGAACCCGTTCAGCGTGGCCGTGCAACCCGATGACGGCGACCTCTTCATCGGCGACGTCGGCTGGTACACGGTCGAAGAGATCAACCGCGTCGACATGAGCGGCACGGGCGGGCAGAACTTCGGCTGGCCCTGGTACGAGGGTCGGTACACCGAGACGGCCCCCGCGCCCGGTTACCTCCGCATGGACGACGCCAAGGCCGTCTACAACGGTGATGTCATTCTCGACGGCGAGCTCACGAAGCCGACGTTCAGCCGTGACCACAGCGAAGGTGCCCGCGCCTTCATCATCGGCGACTTCCTCACGGGCAACGCCTGGCCCAGTGCGTTGCGAGGCTCGGTCCTGCTTGTCGACTGGCAGAGCGGCATCGTCGAGGCCGTCGTGATGGACGGCAACGACCAGTTTGTCCGCTCCGAGACCCTTCTGTCGAACGCCGGGCCGATCACGTCGATGTCTGCGACGGACGACGGCCGAATCTACTACGGCAAGTGGGACGGACGGGTCGGGTTCATCGACTTCGCATAGCTGTTGTTGTTCGGAGTGGAGAGATGCGGGAACCCGAAGCGCAAGCTTCGGGTTCCTTGTCGTTGACGCATCATCTATCGGTCTGCCGGGCGAGAGGAAGGGCGGTTCTGTAGTTGCATCGTCCTCGCGCTGTCCGGCCGCTCGTAATCACCCTGAGACTCGGCCCAAGCCTGCCGCCACGCGGCTTCGGTCGCGAAAGCCGCCGCAGCGCCAAGATTAGCCTTCTGCAGAAGAAGATCGCCCTCTTTTGCCGGCGTTCTTGCGAATGCGGAGAGGTCGCCCTCCAGTGCATGGGCAGCCAACGCTCCACGCCCGATCGTCGGCAGGAGCTTGTAAGCGGAGAGGCTGACGTTCAGAGAGAAGCTGTACGGGTCGCCGATGTACCCAGGCTCGACGCCGGCAACACTTTGGTTGCGAATGCTCCGAACTCCGACAACGAGGTCCGCATATCGCTTGCGAAGATCCGGATAAGCGTTCTCTTCGTCATCGATGAAGCCATACTCCATCCATCCATGAACATTCGGCCGGTCACCACGCGGTAGATTTCTAAAGTAGTAGTGACTTCTGAAGTCGATCGTCGCATGATGCGGTTGCGTGTTGTCTTGCAAGTAGTGAGCCAAATAACCCGCCCAACGCATGGCCGACTCGTCATCGTGAGCAACGAACGCCTTGACAAGCTCGTTGTAACATTGCTCCACGCGAAACGGGAGGAAGCCTGCGTCCTTGAAGCGTGGGTCATCTGGGTCGCGCGGGATGTCAGCCAGCGTCGGTAGGCCACGAAGATCGTCGAAGTACTGGCGGTTCTCCGGCTCCTTGTTGAAGAACTCGAGGTCGATGTAGTGCATCTTCGCCTCGATGCTGTTGAGCGCCGGCACCGGAGTAGAACGGTCGATGTCCGGATGGATCGACCAGTACGCGAGCCTTTCGATGCCGTCGGCCTCGGGACCTACGCGGACGTTGAGGACGAAGTCATGCAGGTCGAACTTCTCGGCCTCCGGACATTGCAGCCGGATGAATGCTTGAAGCCCCTCAGGCGCATTCGGATCCTCCAGAATCCGCTGAGCGGCCAGGCGGGTCATGAGGATGTGCTCCTTGTACGACCACGCCTGAGCCGGCAACGTGATCAGGAGCAGGGCGAAGAAGGCGAAGATCAGGCGTCGCATGAGCAGACGCTAGCCGGCCGACGCGACCGCGCTCGACCGGGTAACGCCCCACCAGAGCACAGCCATCGGCAGCAAATGACCGGCGAGCATCGACGCCGTTAGCACCCAAGCTTCGCTGCCGGCAAGCGTCGGCGGTGTGAACGAGCCCGACGCCGTCGCCGCGGCACTGGCCGCGAGCCACGCGTTGATGTCATCCGACGCCTGCGGGTGCGTGACGAGCAGTCCAACGTATGACAGGAACCAGACACTGAGCAACATCACCAGCCATGCGGCCGCGGTCCGAAAGGCAGACACGGCTCGGCCGCTGATCTCGAGCGCGAGAAGCAGGAGGGTCGCCCCCTTCAATCCGCCGGCGTCGCCGAGCAACAGGACCGGCACCAGCGACCAGCGTCTGGCCGACGAGAGTTCTGCAGCACCGTCCGTAACGCCGGCAAACCGGAGATCAACAGCCAACGCCGGCTCGCCCCACGCGACGACCATCGCCAGCAGCGCCGCCAACGCCAGTCCACCGAAGGTAACGGACCGTTGCACGCCGAGTGCACGCCACGATGAGGCGGAAGCAATCAGAAGCGGGCCGATGATCGCCGCGAGGGTCGTCGGGATCAGGATTGCCCACAGCGTGGCACTCGTCGTCGGCACGGCTGTCCGAACGAAGCCGGAACCGGTCGCAGTCGCGGAAGCCAGGACGAGGTTGCCCGTCGCCATCAGGGGAAGGAGGCACAAAAGCCACGGAGCGACGACGGCTGCGACCAGAGTGCGTCTTGAAACTCCGTCGCCCGCCAGCCGGGTGAAAGCGGCGACCATGAACGCCCAAACGCACGATGCCGCCGCGAGAGACGCCATCGCGGAGACGATGCCAGGCGTGGCCCATGTCACCCGCATGCCGGTCAGCGTTGTGACGTTCGTCGCCAGAAAGGCCGCCCGCGATGGCGACAGCGGGTTCCCGGGTTCCGAGGCAATGAGTGTCAACACCGCGCCGCCGACGAGCAGCACCACGAACCATGCCACGACGGCAACCGCGGCCACGCGACGGGGCGAGAACAGGTGACTGTCCGACATCGTTCTCCTGTTCAGCCGGCCGGTGCCAGTTTGCTGGCGGCGATATCGAGCACGAGCGTCTTGCGCCCGCCGCGGACGAAGTCGATGACGATGCGGGCATTGCGTCCCGGCGACAGGTCAGCCACCTTGCCGACGCCCAGGGCCGTGTGCCGCACCTTCATGCCGATGGCAAAGCGGCTCGACAGATCGTCCGGCGACGTCGCGTAGCGGGCGGGCGTGTCGATGCCCGCCACGCCCGTGCGATCGACATGTTCCAGGTGTTCTTCGGGCAATTCCTTCAGAAACGGGCTCGGTACGGTCCGCTCCCGGACGCCGCGCATCGTTCGATATTGGGCTCGGCTGAGCAGGAGTTGCTCCTGTGCCCGGGTGATCCCGACGAACGCGAGGCGGCGCTCCTCCTCTAATTCGGCAGCACTTTCACGTGCCCGGCTGTGGGGCAGGCAGCCTTCTTCCAGGCCGAGCATGGCGACGACGGGGAACTCGAGACCTTTGGCCGCGTGCAGGGTCATGAGCGTGACCGCGCCGCCGTTGCCTTCGAAGCGGTCCGTGTCGCTGACGAGTGCGATCTGTTGAAGGAAGTCACCGAGGTTGGCGGGCTCGTCTTCCTCACGCCGGCCTTCTTCATACTCCGCGGCGGCGTTGACGAGTTCGTTCATGTTCTCGACTTGTGGCTGTTCATCGTCGCCGGGTTGTGTGTAGAACTTCTCGAGTCCGCTCTGCCGGATGACCTTGGTTACCAAGCCGGCGAGCGTGACATCTTCGCCCGTGTCGTCTGACGGCTCTTCGGTAAAGAGCTCGCCGGCCATCGGCATGTCGGGCGGCAGCTCGCCGGTGGCGGCCTTGGCGGCATGACGCTGCCACGCCTCGACCCGTTGGACGAAAAGCTGCACGCTCCCCTCTGCTCTCGTCGAGATTCCGGTGATGTCGTCGACTCGCTTCAGTGCCTGGAACAGGCCGATGCCTTCGGCAACGCCGAAGGCCTGCATGGCCTTGATGCTCGCGTCGCCGATGCCGCGCGTGGGTGTGTTGACGATGCGGAGTAGGCTCACCTCGTCGGCCTGATTGCTGATGACGCGGAGATAGGAGATCATGTCCTTAATCTCTTTGCGGTTGTAGAATTCCGTGCCGCGGGCAATCTGATAAGGCACCTTCTCTCGACGCAGGGCCGTCTCGATCACACGGCTCAGGCTGTTCATGCGATAGAAGATGGCCATGTCGCTCCACTGCCGACCATCCTTGTTGAAGTCGACGAGGCGATCTGTGACTTCGCGAGCTTCGTCCTGTTCGTCTTGGCACGCGAGAACGGTGACCCTCTCGCCGCCGGTGGTGTTGGCAATGAGACCTTTGTCACGTCGCTCGATGTTCTGCTTGATCAGTTGATCAGCGACGGCGAGAATGACCTCGGTGCTTCGGTAGTTGACCTCTAGCTTCACGACCGTCGCCTGCGGGTAGTCCTTCTCGAAGTCGAGAATGTTCCGCAGGTCTGCCCCGCGCCAGGCGTAGATCGATTGATCCGGGTCGCCGACGACGCAGATGTTCTTGTGTCCCTCGGCAAGTACGTGCGCCAGCACGTACTGCACGCGGTTCGTGTCTTGATATTCGTCGATGTGCAAATATGCGAACCGCTCCTGCAACTCTCGAAGCACGTCTGGCCGATCACGCATGCCTTGAACGGTTCGCAGAAGCAGGTCATCGAAGTCGAGCGCCTCGTTCTGCCGAAGCAAGGCCTCGTACTTGAGGTAGGCCTTGGCAACAGTGCGCTGGTAGAAGTCGCTGGCGGCGCTGGCAAACTCTTCGGCAGAGGCCAGCGCGTTCTTGGCGTTGCTGATCATCGCCAGCACCTTGGCCGGCGGGAAGTTGGTCGTGCTGACGTCCAACTCCTTCAGCGCCTGCTTCATGAGCCGGCCCTGGTCGCCGGAGTCGTAGATGTTGAAGTTCTTCGGAACGCCCAGGATGTCGCCGTAGTGACGCAAAATGCGCAGGCAGAGCGAGTGGAACGTGCACAGCAGCGGCCCGCGTGTTTCAAGCCGACCGATGTCGCGGCCCATGCGAACCTTCGCCTCGACCAGCGGCCGAACACGTTCCCGCATCTCACCCGCGGCCTTGTTAGTGAACGTGATCGCCAGAATGCTCGACGGCTCGACGCCCTGGTGCACGAGATACGCCACCCGACGCGTCAGCACCCGAGTTTTTCCGGAGCCCGCGGCTGCAAGGATCAGCAGCGGACCCTCCGTCGTGGTGACGGCCCGTTGCTGTTCGGGTGTCAGGTCTTCTAGTAGGTCGGCCGCTCCATCGAACTCCCGCTCAGGCATCGTCGGGCAGTGTAGCGGTGGCAAGCAAGGTCCACTCACGCATTTGCCAGCAGGCCTTCGCGCTGCACGTCGCGCGTTGAGGACTGCCTGTCGAGCCTGGCCTTGAGGCGACGCTTGGCCCGCTTCTCCCACAGGCGTTTGGCTAGGTCGCGTCGCACTTCGCGGCGTTCTTCTTGAAGATCTGCGATCTCCTCTCGCCGGCGCAGGATCGTCTCGTCGATCTTCGCGATCCGACGTCTCGCCATCGAGCCGCTGACGTTCTCGAGGACCCGCAGCATCAGAATGGCCTGCATCAGCTTCACGGCCAGCCCGCGAAGGCGGTAGGTGCTGGCGAGCTTGGTCATCTGCCCGGCCCGCATGAGCTGGCCCAGGCGGACGAGGCGAAGCGTTCTGGCGAAGGCCGCAAATGGCAGGAGGATGATGATCAGGTCGACCCAGTGTCGGACTGCATACTCCATCTTGCGTGGCGTCACGCTGAGCACGACCAGGAACTCGACCGTGAAGGCGAGCCAGATCAGCCGAACCGCGACGTCCAGGCCGAGGGCTACCGACTCGTACTGCCGAACCACGTCTTCGAACAGCATCTGCACGAGCAAGACCGGCAGGATCAGAAGGGCGATCAGCAACATCGGCCCGCCGAGGCGGCGTTGGGCATGCCGGGCCAGTTCGCGGGTGGAGCGTCGCCAGCCGATGCCCGGCATCCAGTTCCAGTCGTACATCGACCCGGGTGCCAGCGTCGGCCGAAGCGGCGGAACCATCGCAACCACCAGCAGGTGCGCCGCCCGCAAGCGATCGAGTCGAGGGACCCGGCAACAGGACGACCCACGCTCGATCCAGACGAATCGCGCTATCGACTCGATCCAGAACGGAACCGCAAGGAACAACAGCAGCACCCGGGCCGCAACGGACAGGCGTGCGGACCGTTCGAGCGGGCCGGGCTTGGCCTCGACGGTCAGCGGTTGGTCCGCGGCATCGACCACTGCAGCAATGCCGATGTCGTCCTCGATCGTCGTGAAGCTGTGCGGCAGCGCCACGGTCATAACGAGGACGAAGACGGCCGCGAGCAGGACCATCGGTGCCTGCAACTCACGGTCGAGCCGGGTTCGCAGGCACAATCGACGCCCGGGCGGCCGGTTGAAGCTTCTGAAGGATGGTGCGAGCGAAGACACGGCAGCTCAGGATACGGAATCGGCCGCCTCGCCAGTAGGCGAAGCGGCCGAGATATGCAGAGGTTTGTTGACGTCGCGTTCAGGCGCGGCGACGGCGGAGCATGCCGAGGCTGCCCATGCCGAGGAGCCGCGAGGCTCGTCGGCTCGGGGATGACGGACAGGCCGTTGATGACGACCGTGCCGGCAGCGGTGGACGTCGAGACGGCACTGAAGCCGTCCGCGAACTCGGTGTTGAACGCACCGACTGCAAGGTAGTAGGTGCCAGCTGCCGGAATGAGGAACTCGTTCGACGCGACCGGGACGTCGGTGAAGATCAGCTCGCTCTCGCCGAAGCCCGCGTTCGGGATGTCGTCGTTCGCCGCGACGAGATCGCCTGCGGCGTCGAAGACAGCAATTTCGGTGTCCGTGTCACCGAAGGTGCCACCTGGGATGAAGCTGCCGAACGTGTCGAAGCTGAACGGCGTGACGCCGTCCGACTCGAACTCGTAGAAGAGGACCTCGGCGGCATCGAGTGAGGCGCTGACGCTGCCGTTGGCGTCGATGAAGGCCTCCGTCGCTGCCGGCGGTACGACGGGCGGGGCCACGTCGAATCCGAGCGACAGCGATGTGTTGGCCCACGTTGCGCTGCTGCCGGCGAAGGTCTGCAGCGTCAACAGGAAGAAGTCGTCGGTGAGGCCGGTGCTCGTCAGCGGGACGTCCATGAAGCCGTCCCAGGTGAGCGTCGCCGAGTCACTGTTGCCCGCGGAATCGGGCGAAGAACCCGGATCGGCGTAGAAGGTCTCGGCGCCGGAGAAAGGCGGCTGCTCGTCGGTGATCGCCCAGATGGCTTCCGAACTGAAGGGCCCGCCGGAGAGTGGCGACCAATCAGTCGAAAACTCGTACGACGTGTAGGTGCCAGCAGGAACGTCGAGGTCGAAGTTCGACCGTCCCCGAGTTATCGACAACGAAAGTGCCGAGGTTAAAGCTAACCTGGGCGGAAGCGGCTGAAGCCGCGAAAAGGGCGGCAGCAGCCGCAAGCTTGTATGTCTTCATCTCTTATATCTCCCAGTGCGATCAAGAACGGGAACACAGAAGCGCACCCACCAGTCGGCAATACATTTGCCCGGTTACAGAAGTGGCTTGAACAGTGTCTACAGAATCTCTCTTGAAGTCTCTCCCGTCGCCGCTGGTGACGGCGTCGCACGTTGGTGCAGGCAGTTTATCGAAACGATCGGCCGATGCAAGCAAATCTGACGAACGGTTCCTGGTTAGTCTAGAGACCCACGGCACGTCCGCCACATCGGCGAGCTTGTTCGCGAGCCGGGCGCGGACGAACAACCAGTCGCTCAAGCCGATTCAGATACGTCACCACCTCGTCCGGCACCCCAGCCACTGCGTCGTGTCTTGCAAGAGAAACGCACGCACGCTCGGCCCGGCGGCAAACACACCGCGCCACGTGCAGCCGCGCCGCCGACTCGCTGCCGCCCGGTAGGATGAAGTTCGTCAGCGGATCGAGCTTCTCCTCGGCCTCATCGATTTCGCCTTCCAGACGCGTCGAATCCGGCAGGTCCGGCAGCTTCACGTTGGAGGCCCCGCCCTCGGGCGCGGCCAGATGAGAGCCGATGCAGAACAGGTCCGCCTGGACGCGTTGCAGGGCACTGTCATTTTCAAGGACGCATGCAGCCAGGCCGAGCAGGGCGTTTAGCTCGTCGACAGTGCCATAGGCATCGAGGCGAAGGTCGTCTTTACCGACGCGGGTGCCCCCGATGAGGCCGGTGGTGCCGTCGTCGCCGGTGCGGGTGTACAGCTTCATGGCGACCGACCGTAGCGTGACGCGATGTTGTTCGATGCCGCCGAGCGTTTCCGTGTCCCGCCGCCGAAGTCGCCGGGAGATCCGTCGAGCAGCAAGTTCGACCTGTCGTCGCTGCCCACGGACGCGGACGGCGTGAAGTTGGACAAGGACAAGGCGAAAGCCGAGACCAAGGATCACGTCGAAGACCTGCAGGAATTGCAGAATCGGTTCTACGCCGACGGGTCGAAGTCGCTGCTCGTCGTGCTGCAAGCCATCGATGCCGGCGGAAAGGATTCGACGGTTCGGCGATGCTTCGGCAACCTGAACCCGGCAGGCGTGCGAGTCTGGAGCTTCAAGAAGCCGACGGACCTGGAGATGCGGCACGACTTCCTCTGGCGGCACCACGCCCGCTGCCCGGCCGGCGGGATGATCTCCGTCCACAACCGCAGCCACTACGAGGCCGTCCTGGTCGAGCGGGTCAAGAACCTCGTCCCCAAGAAGACCTGGCAAGGGCGATACGCCCAGATCGCCGCCTTTGAGCAGATGCTGGCGGCGGAGGGGACGAAGGTCCTCAAGATCTTCTTGAACCTCTCGCGTGACGAGCAGGCCGAGCGGTTTCGCGATCGGCTCGACGAGCCGGACAAGTGGTGGAAGTTTTCCGAAGCCGACCTCGATGAGCGGGACCGCTGGGACGACTACCAGGCCGCCTTCCGGGACGCACTCGCGGCAACGAGCGTTGATGCCGCCCCGTGGTATGCCATCCCGGCCGACCAGAAGTGGTATCGCGACTACCTCGTCACCGGGCTTGTGCGTGGCATCCTGCGGCAGGCCGATCCGACCTATCCGTCGCCCGCTGCGGAGATGAAGTCGCAGGTCGCCGACTTCCGCCGCCGACTCGACGCTGACGGGTCGTGACGTCTAGACTGCCCGCACCCATGGCCCTTGGTGTAACGGTAGCACGACTGGTTCTGATCCAGTTAGTCGGGGTTCGAATCCCTGAGGGCCAACTGACGACGCACCCGTAGCTCAATTGGATAGAGCATCGGTCTTCGGAACCGAGGGTTGGGGGTTCGAGCCCCTCCGGGTGTATGAGGCTGTGCGGACACGGTTTAGACGGTGCGGGGTGCTTGGCAGTGATAGACACCGCCCGGGGGTAGGTTGCGGACGACCAGGTCGAAGTCGACTTTTTCGAAGAGCTTCTTGTACATCCGCTTGTAGACCCAGGGCATCACCGTCAGCTGCGCGAAGGTGGCCTGCGGCTGAGATCGAACCCACCCCAAGACGCCCTCGCGAACGGCCTTCGGCAGCGAAGGTGTCGGCAGGCCGCTGATGATCAGGTCGACCGGTGGCAGATCGCTCGTCTGCTCGGCAAGTGTGGCCGCGTCACCTTCGACCACGCGGGCCTCGGGAAATCGCTCTCGAAGGATCTGGCAGAAGTCCGGGTCGATCTCGTTGACGACGAGCGTGCTCTGTGGGTGCATGCGGTCGACGATGATGCTCGTGACAGGACCCGTTCCTGCACCAAGTTCCACGATGACCTGCGGCTTCGAGGCATCAACGTCGCGGCACAACGCGCGGGCCAGGAACCGGCTGCTGGGCGAGAAGCTGGCCACACGGGTGCCGTGCTTCAGGAATTTGGTGGCGAACAGAAGCCGGTTGTCGTCCTTCTTGACAGGGCGGTGCTTGTCGGAAGAGGCGGAACTTTCGGATGCAGGCAAAACGGCTCCTTCGCCAGACGGTGAGACGCGGCGGGGACGTACCCCTGGCCGCCGAAGTGCTCACGTTAGCGAACCTGTAACATTCTGACACCTACGCATCGAGCAGCGGTCGAACGGCCGGAACGTATCGCTTGACGGCTTCGAACACGCCACCTTCGTCGTTGCTCGGTGCGATCCACGATGCAATCGCCTTGCACTCGTCGCAGCCGTTGGAGACGACGACGCTCGTTCCCGCGGCCTTGAGCATGTCGAGGTCGTTGATCGCGTCGCCGACGGCCATGGCTCGTCGGGGGTCGATGCCGTACTGCCGGCAGACCATCTTGAGGGCGACGTCCTTGCCGGCCTGGTCGCTCATGACCTGCACGAGGTCGGGGTCGGCATGGACGACCTTGGCGACGTAGCCGTAGCGGGCCGAAGGGCCTCCCGAACGCGAGCGACCTTCCGCGGCTCGGCCAGGAACATCAGCTTGGTCGTGTTCTGCTTGGCCCAGCTCGAGAGCGGGGCGACGACGTCGGGACGAAAGAGTCGGCCGGTGACGGTCGTGCGATATGGATCATGCCGATCGGTGTACCAGCGGTCGACCACCTCGGCGGCGACCTGGACGTTCGGCACGACCTCACGAGCCAGGTTCGCCATCTCCCAAACCAGCTCGCCCGGCATCGGCCAATGCTTAACGGGGCGACCCGCCTTGGGGTCCCAGAGGAGGGCACCGTTGTAATTGATCTGCCACGTGTCCAAGCCGAGGCCTTCGTAGATCTTGCGGCAAGAGCGTGGCGGCCGGGCGCTGGCTAGCACGACCTTCACGTTCACCTGCTTCAGCAACTGCAACGTGCGGACGGTGGGGCCATCGATTCGCTTTCGGCTGTCGAGGAGGGTGCCGTCGAGGTCGAGGGCGATGAGTTCGACGGAGCGGTCATCGCGACGGATCAGATTCCGCAGCCAGGCGAGGCTGTCCCCGAGGAAGTTGCGGCGTGCCGAAGCCGGTGCGGACTCCGTCTGAACGGGTCGGCGTGGTTGGGCTTCGATGAAGGCAGGCTGCGTCACGATGAAAGGTGGGTGACCTGTTGGCTTGCCGCTTCTTCTAACCGCTGTCGTGACGACGTCAAGCCGCTCTGACTATCGAACCGTGACGGTCGCCTCGGCCACCCGACGGTCGAGGGGCATGAGGCAGGTTGCATGCACGGACCGGCCCGTGATCCGGGCGACGGCCGTTGCAAGACGACGTGCGCGACGAGTCGCGACGACGTCTCCACCCTCGCCGACATCGACCAGACGAAGCGACGAGTTGACGTCGGGGTGCAGCAATGCGATCCGGCCGCGACGGATGTAGCCGTCCGTCTTGCCAGGCAGCAGGATGGGGACGTCGACACGAAGCCCTTCAATCGCCATCGCGCTGGTGACGGCGGGGTGCTGTAGAAGCCAGGCGGTTGCGTCGTCGGCTTGGGCAGGCGGTCGACCACGGCCGGCGGCGACGAGGTGGTCGTACCACGCCAAAGCCTCATCCGATAAAAGCGCGTCGACAGGACGAGATGAGGGCCGGTGCCAGGTCTCCTTGTCTTCGAAGCTCGTCGTCAGTCGGCGGACGGCCGCGACGGTTGCGTCGTCGGGCGGATCGGCCGGGGTGACGCGGGCGAGCGCGAGCACGTCGTCGGGAACCTTGGCGGCGGGTTCTCGGGCGCCAACGGGCGACGACGCGTCGGGCGACACGACCTCGACGTCAAACTCTCGCCCTCGACCCGCCGCGGCGGCGAGCAGCCAATCGAGAAACGATCGCGACGCCAGCACGTCCCGGCCTGCCATCCGCTCCGACAAGGCAAAAGCTTCCGACGCGGCCACCTGTGCCTCGGCGTCCTTGGCGTGCCCGACGCAGCAAAGGTGCGACCGTGCACGGGTCATCGCGACGTACAAAAGCCGCAGCTCCTCGGCAAGCGAGGACGCCCGCACGAGCCGCTTCGTGACGAACGACTGTGGCGACGCGTACCGGATCTGTCGTCGCACGTCCGCCGCCGGCAGGGCGACGCCCACGTCGGGATGCACCAGCACGCGGGCTTCGGCCGACTGCTGGTTGTGCCGCTTTCCGCAGCCGACGATGAAGACGATCGGGAACTCGAGCCCCTTCGAGGCGTGGATGCTCATCACCCGCACCGCGTTCCCGGCATCAGCGGCGACGGCGGGTTCGGCGGTGCCGGCGAGCGTCTCCAGGTGGCTGACGAACTCGCCGAGGTCGGCGCCGCGTCGGGTGGCGTCGAACTGATCCGCCAGGCCGACGAAGGCCTGCAGGTTCGCCTGGCGTCGCTCGCCGTCAGGACGGCCCGCGACGTAGGCGGGTAACGCGGAGTCGGCCAGAACCCGGCGGATCAGATCGCCGGTCGACGAGCACCAGGACGCCGCCCGCCACGTCTCGACCTGCCGGAGCGCCGCCTCCACGAAGGCCGCCTGCGGGTCGTCCGTCGCGATGAAGGCCAAGGCCGCTTCGGCGAAGGGCACGTCTGGGCTCGCCGCTCGGATGCGCAAGAACGTCGGCCGGATCCCCACCGTCGGAAAGAGAGGCAATCGGCGACCGCAGGTAGATCGCCAGCTCCGTGTCGCGACGCCGATTGTCGATCAGCCGAAGCGTCGCGATGACGTCCGTCACCTCGACGGCCGAGAGAAGGTCGCCGCCGGTTTCCGAACGACACGGCACACCCGCCCGCCGCATCGCGGCGGCGAACCTAGGAGCGTCATGACGCGGCGACCGCATGAGGACGACGGCGTGACCCCAGTCGAAGGGCAACCGTCCAGCCGACGTCTCGACCGTGCGCGAGCCGGCCTTCCAATCAAGAAGCTGACCGGCGACGTACGCGGCTTCACGCTCCGTCTGCTCGGGTGCCTCGTCGTCGCCCGCTTCATCCAGATCGGCCTCGTCCGGCGTGGCTTCTTCAAGCAGGGCGATCGTCGCACGCCCGTCGAGGTCCGACGGCTCGGCAGGCGTCTGTGGAAGGCCCGCGACGAGTTCTTGTCGCTCGTCGTACAAGACGTCGACGGCCGCTTCGTCCGACATCAGCCGACGCATCGCGACGTTGACCGAGTCGATGACGGCGCGGCTCGATCGAAAGTTGGCACGCAGGTCGATCCGCTCGACCTTGGACACCGTCAGCCGCGGCAAGGCGGGCGAGGAAGCGTCGCGGCTCGGCATAGCGGAAGCCGTAGACGCTCTGCTTCACGTCGCCCACGAGAAACAGCTTGCCGCCCGTCGTGTCCCCGTCGCCGGCGACGAGTTGCTCGACGAGCTCGTCCTGCAGGGCGTTGAGGTCCTGGCCCTCGTCGATCAACACGTGCTGGTAACGACGACGAAGCTCCTCGCGAACGTCGGCATTCGTCCGCAACAGGTGCAGAGCGAAGTGCTCCAGGTCGCTGAAGTCGAGCGAGCGGAGACGACGCTTCTCAGTCGTGTAGAGCTCGTTGGTCGCCAGCAGCAGCCCGGCGAAGGTGCGCGTCGACGGCAGACTGTTGGTCAGGCCCAGGTTCCAGAGTTCAATGTCTCGCGTAAGGACCGTGGCCAGGGGCTCGCTCTTGAAGGCGTCTCGGATGTCACTCGTCGCAGACTTCAACGCATCGAGCAACGGCCCCTTCGTCCCGCCGCGGAGGGCACCGGCTGGCTTTTCAAAGGCGGCCGCGGCGGCGGTCAGGTCGCCGCCGCGGAGCGCGTGGCCGACGGAACGGGCCACGTCCGCCCAGGCCCCGGCGTAGACCGACACCTTGCCGAGCTTCGGTTCGTCGGCAGCATGTGCGACGGCTCGCAGTGCGGCATCGCCCAGCGCTACCAGATCCGGCGACTCCCGCGCCACGACCTCCGCCATCGCCGACGAGATAAAGGAGTCCGCGAAGCCGGCATCCGCCAGAGCGACCAGCCGATTGGTCGACGACTTGAGCCAAGCCTTCGGGTTCGGCAGCGACCAGATGCGGCCGTGGGCATCGACGAGCGCCTCGGTCAGCCGTTGCACGTCGCCGTCGACCAACTCGTCGAGCAACGCGCTCACGCCGGCGTCTTCGTCGTTGGCGAGCCGCTCTTCGATGACACGTTTGGCGGCGGCGATCCGCAGCGACCCGGCCTGCTCTTGGGGCAGGACTGCGAACCCGGGATCGATCCCGACCTTCGCGTGATGCCGACGAACAAGGTTGGCGCTGAACGACCCGAGCGTGCCGATCGACGCGGCCGGCAGGCGATCGAGTTCCGCCTGAAGCCGCGGCCTGTCCGCCGGCGCGGCGGCATCGATCGCGTCCTGAAGACGCAACGCGATCCGCTGCCGCATCTCTGCCGCGGCGGCGTTGGTGAAGGTGGCGACGAGGAGGTTCGCGACTCCGCACGACGAACCGGATCGGCCGTCTGCATCGACGCCGCCTGTTGTCAGAAGCTCCACGGCTCGCGCCGCGAGTACTGCCGTTTTCCCGCTGCCGGCGGCGGCTCCCACGACGACGTGTCGCCCGACCAGCCGCACCGCCCGTGCCTGATCCGGCGTCCAGGAAATGGCAGACGCGTCAGGCATCGTCGTTGCCTCCGATGGCGATCAGCGTCGGTCGCCGATAGGGGTCGTGCGACGGCTCGAACCGGCACAGCGGCCGATAGCCGCATCGTCCACAGGGCGTCGACTTGCCGACGCGGAACGGGCGAGGCCGAATGTCACCGTCGAGGATGCCGTCGGCGACGCCCTTGATGGTGTCGCCGACGCCGTCGAGCAGATCGTCGAGTTGCTCGGCGGTCAGCACGTCGTTGCCGGTTTTGGCGAGACTGCCGTCCTTGTTGATCGCGGCGGCGAAGGCCTTGCTTCGGCCGGAGATGTGACCGGTGTCGTCGTCGTCGGCGGCGAAGGAGGCGTCGAGCAGTGGCAGGTGGTCGTACCCGATCAGGCCGCGAGGCTTGTCGCGAAGGAGCAGGTCGGCATCGGTCTTGTCGAGCTCGGCTTGAAGATCATCCACCGGCTTCATCCGGCGGTCGCTTCGGACGACGAGGGACGCAAAGGCCTCGTCCGCCGGTGCCGGCAGCAAGGTGTCGCCGCTGGCCTGCAGGGCGAGCAGATGCGTGACGATCGTGAAGGACAGCCCGAGTTGCAGTTGACGCATCGCCGACGCCCCCACGCCGCCCCGATAGTCGATGGCTACCGAGCAGGGGACGGCCCGGTCACCGTCGACTCCGGCCACGTCGATTCGGTCGATTCTTCCGGAGAGTTTTACCTGTCGGCCTCGCGGGGTCGTCAAGATCAGAGGCGGCATCGCGTCGCCGTCCTTCGGGCCGAATCGGACATCCGCGTACGCCGGCCGCATGTGGCCGAGCGACGAGGTGAGCCGCTGGCCTGCGAGGACGTCGACGAGGGTTCGGGTGACACGGTCGACCAGGTAACGCCCGCGACCGGTTTCGAGGAGCCTGCCGCCGCGGATGTGTCGTGCCGAGGCGAGGGCCAATCGACCGACCGCGGACGCGATGGCCTCGGCATCGCGCCAGTCGACCCGGCCCTCGACGACGTCGCGAACGACCCGCGCCAAGACGTCGTGCGTGATGATGCCGGCTTCGCGAAAGCCGCCCGTGTCGTCCTGCGGCTCGGGAAGATCGAGTGCGTGTTTGGCGAAGTGACGGAACGGACAGCGGGCAAAGTCTTCCAACCGGCCGGCGGTGGCGTCGAGGTCGTTGCCGAGGAGCGACGCGGTCGTTTTCGGGAGCAGCGTCGGCGTGTTCGTCCAGGTCAAGGCGGGCCAGACGCGGGACGCGAGGCGACCTTGGCGGACGGCGTTGTAGAGGGTGGCGGTCGGATCGTCGGTCGGTCCGCCGCGTCTGGCCCAGGCGACGGCGGTGGCGACGGCGTCTGCTTCGCCGGCGAGTGGATGTGTGACGAGTTGCGTCTCGAGGCCGAGGAGGCGACGGATGCTCGTGCGATAGGTCGACTCCGGCAGTGGCTTGCCCGCGGCGTCGTGGGTGGGGCGGATGAGCGTCAGACGCTCGCCGGCTAAGGAAAATGCGCGATAAGCGTGTCGCCGCTCCTCGCCGTCGTCAGCACTTGGCAGGTCGTGCCCGAGCGACCGCAGCGCCGCCTGATCACCCGCGGCCAGAAGTCGATCGGCCGAACGGTCCTGCGGAAAGATGCCTTCGCTCAAGCCGCAGACGACCACCCGCCGAACGCCTGCCGGCAGGACCACACGGGTGACGTCGGCCAGCACCACCGCTTGCGACGTCGGCGGGGTGATGGCGAATTGAAGTCGATCCAGTGCACCGGTCATCAACGCGACGAAGGTCTCGGCGTCGACGACTTCGTCAGGAACAAGGGACGCGACCGCGTCGAGCGCTTCCGTGATGGCGTTCCAGGCGGCGGAATGCTCACGACTGCTGTCGAGTCGGCCCGCTTCTGCTTCGGCGAGGGCGAGTGCTTCGACGGCGTCGCCGATGCCCAGGTTGGTCGCGACTTTGCGAAGGACGGCGATGTGGTCGCTGATGCTCTGCTCGCTGATGAAGGCCTCCTGCAGTGGGATCACCGCCTCGACCAGCCGGCGACGGCAGGTGTCGGCTTGCTCGGCGAGAAGGGCATCTTCGTCGTCGACGGCGAGCCATGGCTCTGGCGATCGCCACTCCCTGTGGCCGCGGATGTTGTTCTTCAGGACGAAGGTTTCCAGCGCATCCGCCTCGTCTGGTGACAGGAGCGACAAGGGGTTCTTGGCCAACGACATCGCCTGCTGGTGCGGCCAGCCGTCGAGCGTGCAAAGCAGCACGGCCTTGACGAGGCGGACGCTCGCGTGGTGCCACGTCGGCCGGCGCCGGTCGACGAAGGCGGGCACATCGGCGGCTTTGAACGCGTCGATGAGCAGCTGGGCGGTGGGTTCCGCCTGGCGGAACAGCACGGCGCAGTCGCTCGGCAAAGCACCGTCGAGAAGCCAGTCCTTCACCTGGGCCGCTGCGACCTTGGCTTCGGCCGGGAGGTCCGCGGCATCGAGCGATCGGACGTCATGACTCTGCCCGCCGCCGACGCGGGTCGACGGTCGCGGCTGTGGGAAGTCTCGCTCGATCAGACGCAGCTCGTTCGAGGTGAAGCCCGACCCGCCGACAAGGTGGACGGGCTGTCCGATCGCGAGGTGCCGCGTCTTCAACTCAGCTTCGAAGGCCCGCAAATCGCCGCCGGCTGGTGAAAAAACGCCTGTTTCGGCAACATCGACACGCAGGTCCTCGGGGTCGACGGCGAACGTCGCGACCGTCTCTTGACACCCCGCCGCCACCGTCGCGAGGAGTTGGCGGTCGCTTGCGACGAGTCGGCGAAACCCGTCGATGAACAAGTGGCTCGCGTCGACACTGACCTCGCTGCCGGTCGCCGCTTGCAGACGGGCGACCGGGTCCAGACGGTTGCCGAGCAGCGCCTGGTAGTGCTTGGCCACGACGGCCAGGTCGTCGAGCTTCGCCGTAAGCTCCCCGGGGACATCGACTTGTGGCGGCATGGCCGGATCGATCCCGGCCCGCTGAAGCTCTGCGATCGCCTCGTCGACCATCGCGGCCGTGCCAGGTTTGGTCGCAACGTCCCTGAAAAATGACAGTTCTTGCGCCGCTTGTCGCAGGGCCAGGGAAAACAGGACCTGCCGACCCGCCGCGTCGATCCGCGGCAGCGTCGCCGCCTCTGTCCCGGCGAGCAGGCGATCGACGAGGCGTTGCGGGTCGAGCACCCGAACCCGAAGCGTGGCACCGACTTGGGCCGCGACGAGTCGCTCGTAGTCGAAGGTCGCCTGTGCCGGAACGACGAGCAGAACGTCCTCGCCGACCGGGTCATCGCGCACGATCCGACGGAGGTGCTCCAGTACCGCACGCGTCTTGCCGGAGCCGGATCTGCCGAGGATGAAAGTCGCCGAGGCGTCGGCGGCGGGCATCGCCGAACATTACCCGCATCCGGCGGAGGTACAAGCCGTAGCCTCGAACATGAGCCAGGGCAGATTCCCTCAGGTACGGGCCCGTCGCCTTCGGCGGACGCCGCAAGTCCGGCGGATGCTGGAGCGGGTCCGTCTGAGCCCGGAGAATCTCGTAGCTCCCGTCTTCGTCCACGACGGCCCGCGTCAAGATATTGCGAGCATGCCGGGCATCTTTCGCAGGGGTGTCGAAGACGCCGCCGACCATCTCGACGAACTGGCCGACCTCGGCGTCGGCGGGTTCTTGCTCTTCGGCGTCCTCGGCGAAGGCGACAAGGACGATGTCGGCACCGCGGGCGAAGACCCCGACAACGTCGTCTGCCGCCTGCTCCGCGAAACCCGCAGGCGAAGCAACCCGATGCTCGCCGTCACCGACGTCTGCCTCTGCGAGTACACCAACCACGGCCACTGCGCGCCGCTCGTCGACGGAGAGGCCGACAACGACGCATCGCTCGAACGACTCGCCCGCCAGGCCGTCGTGCATGCACAGGCCGGGGCGGATTGGGTCGCACCCAGCGCTGCGATGGATGGCATGGTCGGGGCGATTCGCAACGGTCTCGACCAGGCCGGCTACGGCCAAACGGCGATCATGAGCTACGCCGTCAAGTACGCCGGCGCGTTCTACGGCCCCTTCCGCGACGCCGCCGCCAGTGCACCGTCACATGGCGATCGCCGGGCGTATCAAATGGACCCACTCCGCGGCACGGACGAGGCGATTCGCGAGGCGTTGCTCGATGTCGAAGAGGGTGCCGACATTGTGATGATCAAGCCGGCCGGGGCGTATCTGGATGTCATGGCCGCGGTGCGGCAGGCCGTGCAGGTGCCGACGGCGGCGTATCAGACCAGCGGCGAGTACGCCATGCACCTCGCCGGCGGCCAGGCCGGCTGGGTCGATGTCGATGCCGTCGCACTCGAAACCGCCCACGCGATGAGGCGTGCCGGCGCGGATCTCGTCATCACCTATCACGCGGAACGACTCGCCCGCCTGCTCGCGGCTACGTCGTCGCGCTGAGCACGATCATCGTCGCGATCCAACCAAGCCAAGCGACACCGAAGGCGATGAAGAGCGCCTTGTGCGGCTTGAAAGGCCTCGGTTCCACTGGCTCGTTCATGCCGGCCCCGTCGCGTTGGCGACCTGCTCGGCACAGAACCCGGCCGTCAAGGAATAGCCACTTTCAAGGAGAGACAGCGGGAACACGTCGTTGAAGTCTTCACGGCGATCCCCTTCGGTCTTCTGCAAAAGGTCGTGCTCGACCAGCAGGAAGACCATCTCGCCCACATCAGACGTCTGACGGATGTTCCACTTGTCCAGCACGGGCTTGGCGAGAAGACCCCAGTGCTCCGCCGCGAGATCCGCAAAGGCCAGGCACAACTGGCGGGCAGAGACGTGGTTCGGGTGATCCTCGCCTCGAAGCTCTGCGTTCTCGTCCGCCAGCTTGTGGGCGTCCGGACCGTGGGTCATCTCGACGGCCTTGGACAGGGCCGTCTGGAGGAACCGGAAGGCGTCGACCGGGTAACGCCCGTCGGCCTCGATGACGTCGATGTACTTCTGCAGCGTCTCGCGTGCTTCCCGCACCTCGGCCAGGACCTTCGGGCCGACACCGTCTGAATTCGAAGATTGCGAGGCCGCTTTCGGGCCTGTTTCGGCAGCCATGTCGCAGGACCATACAGCCACGCGGGCCAATGCAAAACCCACAACGCGATCAGAGGCCCCATAAGGTTCCGGCGTGCTTCGGATCGTTCGGGCAGGTCGGCTTGCATCGATGCGCCCGATGGAGCCGGTGCAGATCGAACGCGACCGCTACCTCACCATCGCCCACGACGGCCGCATCGAAGCCGTTGCTGAAGAACGCCCTGCGGCGACGGGCGACTTTATTGACTGGTCGGACCGCCTCGTCCTTCCAGGCCTGGTCAACGCACACACGCACCTGGAACTCTCCCACCAGCGGCCACCTGCGGGCACGCCCGAGCATCTGGCGACGTGGCTCCTGTCGGTCGTGCCGAAAGCGGGCGGCCCGTCACCCGCCGAGGCGGCTGCGGAAGGGGCAAGACAATCCCTTGCCTTTGGCGTCACCACCGTCGGCGACATCTCGGCCCATCCCGCAGCCACACGATCCGCCGTCGCCGCGACGGGGTTGCACGGCGTCAGTTTCGGCGAGCTTCGCGCAATGGCCGGCCGACGCGGACGGCTGCCGGGCCAACTTACGGAAGCCCGTTCCGCAGCATCGCCGCCTCTGGCCGCGGGCGTGTCGCCTCATGCGCCCTACTCCGCAGAACCCGAGGTCTTTGCCGTCGCGATCGAGACGGGTCTGCCGGTGGCCGCACACGTGGCGGAGACGCCTGAGGAGTCGGAGTTCCTCCGCGAGCAAGCCGGGCCGTTCCGCGAGCTGTGGTCGACCATCGGCGGCTGGACCGACGACGTGCCGACCTTCGACGGCTCCCCCGTCGCCTTTGCGGAACGTGCCGGCCTGCTGTCGGCGACGCAGCCGGTCGTGCTGGCTCACGTGAATTACCTGGAGCCCGGCGACCTCGACCGCTTGGCCCGCGGACAGGCATCGGTCGCATACTGTCCGCGGACGCATGCCTACTTCGGGCACTCGCCGCACCCGTTCCGCGAGATGCTCGGCCGCGGGATCAACGTTTGTCTTGCGACGGACAGCCGAGCGAGCTCGCCGGACTTGGATCTGGTGCAAGAGCTGTCGCACGTCCGACGGGCCTGCCCGGATTTGCCGGCGACTGATCTGTGGGCGATGGCGACGTGGCGACCCGCTGCCGCCCTCGGCCTGTCCGCCGATGCCGGCACCATCGCCCCCGGTCGCCTGGGGCATTTGCTCGCCTTTGCCGATCCGGGCAGCGACGACCCGCTGGGCCTCCTGCTCGACGACCCGCCGGCCACACGCGATGTCTTGCTCGCCGGACGCGACGCACTTGCCTGAGGCGTGTGGTTCCGGCGAAACCTGCGGAACGTCGGCGCGTGTTCAAAGTATGGAATCCGCCGCAGTTGTCGATGCCGAGGAGGTCAGGCCGTCGGTCCTGACGCCGATCGTGCGGCGCAGGCGACGGCGATGTGCATGGCGATCATCTCGATCAGCGTCGGGCTGGGCGTGATGATTTACGACGGGCTGATCACGAGCCTGCCGCAGTTCCGCGCGTTCTGGCTGGTGCTGGGCGGCGTGGCGTTCTACCTGCCGGGCGTGGCGTATCTGCTGAGCTGGTGGGGCCTTGGCCGGGGTCGATACATGGCGGCCTTGGCGGGTCTGCCGATGGCGGCGGTGCAGGCGGCGCTGGCCCTCTTCGCTGCCGTGGGCCACGCGGCGGGCGGGTTGCCGTTCGTCTGGACCGTCTTCGCCGGCGGGTTTCTTTGGGCGGTGGTGTGCGTGGTGTTGGTGTTCCAGATCCGCCGGGCGTTGCCCTGGGTCGCGGCGGATGCGGAGACGCATCACGGGTTCGAGATCACGACGAATGGGCCGAGGGAGGTCTAGGTCGATACCTGCTCGCTTGATGTACACCGTCCAGAGCAACGGAGAGCTGCACGTCTTACGTCATCCTGTTACGTCATCCTGAGCGCAGCCGAAGGATCTCGACCGAACAGCGTGCCGGCGGGCGAGGTCCTTCGACTCCGCTGCGCTCCGCTCAGCATGACGGAGGGGGCGTTGGTGCGTCAGAGATTGACCAGGGACAACTTGCGGCCGAAGTAGTCCTGCTTCATCGCCTTCTTCGCCATCGCCAGCGTGGTCTCGGCGACTTCGTTCGCTCGAGTGGTGCCTGACTTCAAGGCGTCAAGAGCATCGCCTTCCGACACCGCGGCCCGGCGGTCGCGGATCGGGCGGATGAGGTCGTCGAGCACCTCGACCAGACGCTTCTTCACATCCACATCGCCGACTTGGCCGGCGGCGTAGGCGGCGCGGGTGTCGGCGACCCAGGACTCGTCTTCGTTGAACGTCTCGTGAAAAGCCCACAGCGGGTTCTTCGTCGGGGTCGGTCTCGCCGGGATCGGTCTTGCGGAGGCGATTCGGGTCGGTGTACATGCCCATGACCTTCTTCTTGATCGCGTCGGCGTCGTCGCTCAAGAAGATCGCGTTGCCGAGGCTCTTGGACATCTTCAGACAGCTGTCCCGCCGTCGCCCGGGGCACCGAGGCCGACGAGCCGGTGGACGCGGCCGAGCTTGGGCTCGATGACCGGGAAGACGCCGTTCTTGCCGTAGTCGGCGTCGTCGGTCTTGGGGTTGATGCCGTCGTAAGTCTGGCCGAACTTGCGGGCGACTTCGCGTGTCAGCTCCAGGTGCGGCAACTGATCTTCGCCCACCGGCACGACCTGCGGCCGAAACGCGAGGATGTCCGCCGTTTGGCCGACGGCGTAGAGCGGGAAGCCGAACGGGTAGTTGTCGCCCAGCCCCTTGTCGCCGATCTCCTGCTTCGAGCGTCGGGTTCCGCATGACGCGGTTGAACGGCAGGAGCATCGAGAAGAAGAACGTCAGCTCGTCGATCGCCGGCACTTCGCTCTGAAGGACGAACGCTGACTTGGCCGGGTCGATGCCGACGGCGATCCAGTCGGTGACGATGTCGATCACGCTCTGGCGGATGCTCGCCGGGTCGCTGGCTCGGGTGGTGAAGGCGTGCTTGTTGGCGACGAGGAAGAAGCACTCGTGCTCGCCGGCGTTCTGCATCGCCAGGCGGTTTTCGAGGCTGCCGACGAGGTGCCCGAGATGGAGTCGGCCGGTCGGTGTGTCGCCGGTGAGAAGTCGCGGCTTGTCGGCGTTGGGCGCGTCTGGGCATCCAGCCAACATACGACCCGTCAAAGCTCAGCCACGAACCACCACGAAGACGAGCACGGCCAGACGCGTTGACGAGCGTCACCAGAGCGACCTTGCCGATGGCGTCCCGCACGCCGTTGCCGGCCTTGTCGAGGGGTCGGGCGAGCCAGGCCAGCGGCGTGATCCAGAACGGCGTGGAGCCGACGGAGGTTCTGTCGATGCTGCCACCGGGGCGGGCTTCAACGGCACCGTCGGCCTGATGCCTTCGAAGCGCGATCTCCTCTTCGGACAGGGTCGGGATGGCCGGAAGATCGTCGTCTTCGTCCGGCAGCAGTTGGTCGGCGACGAGCTCCTCGGCGAGGTCTCGCGGGGCAGGCGTCCGAGGACGTCCGAAGGCTCGTCCGATGGGCTCGTCCGCATTTGCCGGCGAGAAGGGCGTCGAGTGCCTCGTCGTCCGATGCGTCAGACAACTGGGGTGTGACGGCAAGCGTCCTGCGACGCGGCAAGGTCGTCCGCCGCCGAGCATGCGGTCGATGGCTTCATCGGCCATCGACGCGATGACGTCGTCGGGGTTGGTCTCGTCGGTATCGGGCATCGTTGCAGTGGGCACGGCAACCGGGATGTCGCATTGCCTGCGACCGCGGCAAGGCGACAAGGCCGAGCGACTTATCGCCGCGGGGAGATGTGTCACTGCAACGGGTTACCGACCGTTGAGCAGCGTGGGTCGCATCAATTGTCGCCCAGCCCACAGCACAGAGCCGCCACGACGACGGCAAGCAGCAGCAGGATCGGAACGATCCAGCCCCACGGAAGCCGTCCCAGAAGTCGCCAGAACGTCGGGCGTTGGTCGAGGTTGAACGCCGTCGCAAGCTCGCCGGTGGTGAGCAATGCGTCGCCACCGTCTTCGGAGTCGGCCACGACGACCTTTGCCGCCGGCACGGGCGGGCCGGCGGGCTTGTGGGCTTCGGAAGCGATCGACGCCTTGCGAGCCCCGACACGACGCGGCTCGTTGACGGGCGGGTTGGCGGCGCCTCTTGTCCGTCACCTGGCCCGGACTTCGATGAGCTTCGCATGCCCAGCGACTCGCTCGTCTCGGCCACTTCGAGCAACTGATCCGGATTGTTCGGCGGTTCGATCAACGCGCCGCAGTAGAGGCAGAAGTCGTCCGGCGACTCACCAGGCCCAACGGGCGGCAGCGGGCGATTGCAGTTCCAGCAGACGCCCGAAGAGGTGTGCCAGGCCCGCGGACTCGTGCGGCGAAGGTCCACATCTGCCGAGTCACCGGCCCGCGCACCACGCTGTCCGGCCGAACGCGGCCCTGCTTGGTCAGCTCACGCAGCACCGTGAACTTCATGCCCGGCGCAAACGGGTTGCCCGTCTGACGCAGGAACCAAGGCCCGATGCGACGGGTCGTCGCCGAGCGGGTCGAGTCTTCGTCTTCCATCCCGCAGCCTGGTGCACGGCACCTTCGCCGCCGCTGTTGCGATGGCCGCAGAACGGGCAGACGTGACCGGACAGTCGGCTGCGAAGCTCGTCGGGCGTGAGCCGAAGCTGCGTGTTCTGCGACTGAGGCCCGCGTTAGAGGCGATGAAGCGACGGGGTCTGCCGGTTGGGTTCCGGGCGAGGCTCGGCGGGTTTTCGGTGTCGGCACCGGCCTGTGTGGGCGGGCGTCGCCGTGCGGCCGTGCGTTCGCGAGCGGTCGCTCGATGCCGGGGCTTTGCGACGACGGCCGACGGTCGGTGGCCGGTGCGGAGGCGTTCCGGTCGGCGTGCCGGCGGAACGGTCAGCCGCGTTCGTGTGAGGCTCGTAGGTGATCGAGTCGATCGAGCATGGTCGGAAGCGTCTGAAAGGTGCAGCCCGGCCACTAGTGCGAGGCCCGCCCGGCGTCGGCCGGCACTCACGGGAGCGACCGGAGGTGACTCCCGACACCGCGAAGCCGCGACATCCGCGCATCATCGCCACAAGCAGGCCGCAGCTGGCGGCGGAAGCGGCCCGATAATCTTTCGCCGACGTTGCGGCATGCCCATGCCCGCCTCCGCCGGTGCCTCGGCAGAAACGGGACGTCACCATCCGTGCCGCCGGCCCGAATGACCTCGATGCCGTCGTACGGGTTCGCTCCCGTTGTTACCGCCCGACCTACGCGGCCGAGAAGGCGATGCACACGCTACGTGGAGAACGAGCGGGGTGATCTCGCCGCGGGCGACATCCTCCTGACCAGCAGGGGCGGACGCGACGTCGCCACCACCACCAGCCTGCGCGGCGAGATGAACGTCCGAGGCACCGTCCTGCCTTGCCAGGGCATCGCCTGGGTCGGCACCACCCACGACGCCCGCCGGGCGGGTGGCGTCGCCTCAAAAACCATGCGTCACGCCATCGGCCTGGCCGTGAGCGGGGCGAGGTCCTGTCGAGCCTCATGCCGTTCCGGGCCAGCTACTACGCCCACTTCGGCTACGGCATCTGCGAGCGTCGGACGGATTGGAAGATCCCGCCGGAACTGCTGCCTCGGGGCGACACCTCCGGCTTCCGACTGATCGAGCCGGACGACGCGTCGGAACTCGCAGCGATGGCCGACTGCCGACGGCGGCAGTTCAGCCACGCCCGCCTGGGCCACGGCGATGTGATGTTCCCGCACGCCGCGTCGGACGGGCCTGCAAATGTGGCGCAACCATTACGCCGAGAACGGCTACCTCTTCGGCGACTTCGACGAGTCTGGACGAACTGCGCGGCTGGATCGCGACGATTCCTCACGACGACAGCCGGGTCGCGGCCTCTGGGCCGAGTGGATGACCTTCGACACGCCCGAAGGCTTCATGCGTCAGCTCGCCTTCCTCGGCACGCTCAAGGACCAGTACGGCTACGTCCATTTCACCGCCCCGGCAGATCGACCGATCCATCTCCTGCTGAACGAGACGCAGCTCCCCCACCGTGCCGTTGAGCATCAGCACGCGACGGTCGGGCTGAAGGCCAGGAACCAGGTTCGCGTGCTCGATCATGCCAAAGTGCTCTCCGAGCCGGCATGGCCCAGCGAGGCTCGCAAGGGGACGATGACGCTCCGCATCAACACGCCTGAAGACGAGTCCGTGACGCTCAAGCTGGACGTCGCCGCGGGCCGCTGTGAGGCAACGCCGACCGACGCGTCGCCCGACTTCACTTGCACCGACAACGCCTTCGCCGCCATCGCTCTCGGCGATCTCAAGGCGGCGTGGGCGAGCGGTCACGGCTTGGCCGAGGGCGATGCCGGGCTACTCGCCGACCTCGGCGAAGGTCCGCTGCCGTTCTGCCGCGAGTACTTCTGAGGCGGCGGACTGGTGGACTGCCGCCCGTCGCTCCACAGTGCAACGGGTCGACGCGTTGCACCGTCTGCGTTCTGAGATAGCCGCGGGGCTTGCTCCGCGAGTTTGATGACGCTGCAGTTGCCGGTGCTGGGCAAGGTTTGCGGCTTCCCCAGAGTCAGAAGTCCGAAAGAGACGTGCAGGACGTCGCGACGCATCGAGAGACGCAAGCTCCTCGTGACAGCTCAGCGTGGACGTTTCTGGTAGGCGAATGCTACCGGCGGGCTGTAAGCCCGCGGCTTCCAGATCGTTTGCGAGACGACGCCGGCAGGGCACAACAATAACGCCGGAGCCGCCAAGCGGCTCCGGCGTTCGGTTGTTGCGAGTTGAACCGCGTGCCGCGACCTATTCCAGGCCGCCGCGGAGGTTCTTGCGCTCGGGCCGCTGGGCCCGCTCTTCCTCGCGTTGCTCCTGCTCCTGGGCCCACTGGGCACGCTTGAGCGACAGCCCGATCTTGCGCTCGTCGGAATCGACACGCAGGATCTTGGTCTCGATCGCCTGGCCGGCCTTGAGCTCGTCCTCGGGCTTCTCGACCTTGTGGTCGGCAATCTCCGAAACGTGCAACAGACCTTCGAGGCCGTCTTCGAGCTCGACGAAGACGCCGAAGTTGGCGATCTTGGTCACCGTGCCCTGAACGACCATGCCCGGGCGGTAGTTGTCCGGGATGACGTGCAGCCACGGGTCTTCCTGCATCTGCTTGAGACCCAGGGCGATCCGCTGCTTGTCCTGGTCGACCGATAGCACCACGGCCTGGACGTCTTCACCCTTCTTGAGGACTTCGGACGGATGGCCGACCTTCTTGGTCCACGACAGGTCGCTGACGTGCAGCAGGCCGTCGATGCCTTCTTCGATCTCGACGAACGCGCCGTAGTTGGCGATGTTGCGAACCTTGCCCTCGATGACGGAGCCGGGCGGGTACTTCTCGGCGACGCGGTCCCAGGGGTTTTCCTGGACCTGCTTCATGCCCAGGCTGATCTCCTGCTTGTCCTTGTTGATCTCCAGGACCTTGACCAGCACCGAATCGCCCTGTGCGACGACTTCGGACGGGTGGTTGATGCGCTTGGTCCAGGACATCTCGCTGATGTGGACCAGCCCCTCCACGCCGTCTTCGAGCTTGCAGAAAGCTCCGTACGACATGATGTTGACCACGTTGGCCTCGTGGATCGTGCCGACCGGGTACTTCGACTCGATGTTCTCCCAAGGCGAAGCATCCTTCTGCTTGATGCCCAGGGCGATCTTCTCGCGGTCGCGATCGATCGACAGGATCTTGACTTCGACCTCGTCTTCGAAGTTGACCATCTCCGACGGGTGGTTGATCCGGCCCCACGACATGTCGGTGATGTGGAGCAGGCCGTCGATGCCGCCGAGGTCGACGAACGCGCCGAAGTCGGCGATGTTCTTGACGGTGCCGGTGACGATCTGACCTTCTTCGAGCCCTTCGAGGGTCTTCTTCTTGAGCTCTTCACGCTCTTGCTCGATGAGCTTGCGGCGTGAGATGACGATGTTGCGACGCTCTTCGTCGATCTTGAGGATGACCGCGTGAATGTCGCGGCCGATCCAGTCCGAGATCTCGCCGGGCCGGCGAATGTCGACCTGTGAGGCGGGCAGGAAGACCGGCACGCCGATGTCGACGAGCAGGCCACCCTTGATCTTCTTGGTCGCCTTGCCGCTGACAGGATCGCCCTCGCCCTTGAGCTGGATGATCTTCTCCCAGTTGATGATCCGGTCGGCCTTGCGCTTGGAGATCTTGACCGTGCCGCTGTCGTGGTCGACCTCTTCGAGGAGGACGCGGACATCGTCGCCCATCTCGGGGGGCGTGTCCCATTCGTTGCGATCGAGCACGCCCTCGCTCTTGAGGCCGAGTTCGATGACGTAGTCCTCGCCGGCGCGTCCTGAGACTTTGCCGGTGATGATGGTGTTGGCACGGAAGTCGTGGACCTCGTCACCGCGGACGAGGTTCTCGAGGTTTTCGGCGGCATCGCCGAGGGCGTCGACCATTGCGACGCCGATTTCGTCCTCGAACCCTTCCAGGTCTAAATCGAGGTCGTTAAGAAGGTTGAAGTCGACCATAGGTGGTGCAAGCCGAAGCCGTTTGGCCGCGGCCCTTGGTGGCGGCACCTCCGGGCGGGTGCCTAGCAGCGAAATGGGTGCGATTCACCGTCGAGTGCCGGCGCACGACGGTGCCGGCACGCGGGCCGGAGCGACGGGATGTTAGTCCCTCTCATCGGCACGTGCCTGACATTCCTGCCCGCAGTTCAGGCGTGATCGGACCCGCTACACCAGCGTGATGCGCCGCGGCTGACCAAGTACGCCCAAGGCTGCGTTGCGGGCTGTCAGGCGGGTCACCTGTTCGGCCACTTGCTCCAGACGCTCTTCCGTCTGCTCCAAGCAGCTCGTCGAGCGAAGCCGGTCGATCGGCGAGGGTGAAGACGGCATCAAGACCGATGGCCGCGGCATCGGACGCCGCGTCGCGATCGGCAGCACCAACCAGGGCGACCACCGGCACCTCCGCCTGTCGTGCCGCCCGGCCCACGCCGCTGACGACCTTGCCCCGGAACGAGCCGGCGTCGAATCGACCCTCGCCGGTGAAACAAAACACGTGCTTCATCCAATCGTCGCGATAACCCGACGGCTTCAATCACGGCATCCACGCCCGGCCTCGCCTCGGCACGTGTCGCCAGCGCCAACCCGAACGCCAACCCGCCGGCGGCACCCAGGAACGGCTCGTCGCCCGCCCGACCCGTCACCCGAACCGCCTGCTCCAGGCCGGCATCGAGCTTGCCGAGGTCGTCGGGACTCGCTCCTTTCTGAATTGCGAAGGAGCGAGCCGCACCAGTAGGGCCGACGAGGGGGTTGTCGACATCGCAGAGGCACGTCACCCGAATCCCGCGGCCGAGCACCGGGACCTCCACATGCGTGAGTCGGTGCAGGTCTCCGCCGGTGACGGGACGCGTCAATTCCGTCTCGTCGTCTTGCAGCAGAAGCCGGACGCCAAGTGCCTGTGCCGCGCCGAGGCCGGCATCGCAGGTGGCGCTACCACCGAGGCCGACGATGATGTCGCGGCATCCGAGGTCGGCCGCGTGGGCGATCAGCTCCCCGACGCCGAACGTGGTGGTGCGAAGCGGATCGTCGCTGCTCTGCAGAAAGGTGCGACAACCCGGCCGCCGTAGCCATGTCGAGGATCGCCGTCGTGCCGTTGTTCACGACGAACAGCTCGCCGTCGACGGTCTGGTCGGGCAGGGGCCCCGTGACGCGGAACGTGTGGCGAGCCGGCGAGCCGAACGCCGCCGCCATCGCAGCGGCAGTGCCTTCGCCGCCATCTGCCATGGGGCACAGGTCGAGATCGGCCTCGGGAAGCACACGATGCACGCCTCGACCGATCGCCTCGCAAGCCGAAGCCGCGGAAAGGGCATCCTTGAACTTGTCGCTGGCAACGACGCACCGCCAGCCGGCACCTCGTGATTCTGGGCCAGGAACACCTAGCATGGTCGGCTTCATTACAAATGCCGGGCCATCAGGCGACCCGGAGCAAGCCATTCGTGACAGAACAAGCCTCCGCATCTTCTGCAGCCGTGCCGATTTTCGTCGCGGCATTTGCCGTCGCGTCGGCCGTCATGGCCGTCATGAGCGGCGGATTTCTGGAGGCTGACGGCATCACGCACTACCTCTACGCACGGGCGGCCGTCGATCATCCGTGGGTGCTGACCGACGTCTGGGGACGGCCGATCGTCAAGCTGTTGCACGTCCTGCCGGCCTCCGTGCCGGGCGAGGTGTTGGGCCAGCCGATCGCGCTGATCCTCGTGCGCTGGACGAGCTTGATGATCGCGATTGCCGGAGCACTGCTTGCCGGCCGGGTGGCGACGCGTCTTGCGGCGTTGCAGCGGGTCCCATGGGCGGCGGTCGTCTTTGCACTCGGCTCCCCGCTGGTGTTTTTGCACACGTTCGCCGTTCTGACGGAGTTGCCTTTCGGTCTGTTGATGCTGGCGTGTCTGGCATCGTATCAGAGGAAGTGTTGGTGGCTTTTGGCCGTTCTTGGCGGGCTTCTGCCGGCGGCGAGACCGGAGGGCATCGGGTTCGTTCTGATGATCGCCGGCGGGCTCGTGTTGCACAGACGGTGGCTCGAACTGCCCCTGCTGGCGGTCGGCACGCTCACCTGGGCGACGGCCGGCTGGCTCATCGCCAACGCCGGCGGCACCTGGCCGATCGCCGCGTTGCAGTGGCTGACGCAGCAGTTCCCATATTCGGGAGAGAGCGCATACCAGCCCGGCCCGTTGATGAAATTCGTCGGCATGCTGCCGGCTGCGACGGGGCCGACGTTGTTGCCACTGGTCCTGTTCGGCAGCATCAGCTTCGCGGCAAAGTGGCGGGCGTGGCGGTCGGATCACGACAGCCGTGTCGGACTGGTCATCCTCGCGGTGCCGGCGATCGTGCTGGTCGTCCACAGCCTGCTCCACTGGACCGGCAAGATGGCCAGCAGCGGCGACGTGCGCTACCTCGTCGCGGTCTGGCCGTTCTGGGGACTGCTGGCAGCGCGGGGCTTCGGGGCGGTGCTCGAACGTCGGCCGATGCGACACGCGCGGTGGGTCGCGGTCGGGCTGGTCGTACTGCCGACGCTCATGTTGCAGGCGGCGTATCCGATCGTGCCGCTGCGTGAAGATCAGGACGCGGCCGACGCCCGTGCAGTCGCCGCGTGGGTGGAATCGCCCGACGGTCTGGCCGCTGCGGGAGGCCTACCCGAACGTCCGTGCCGACCACCCGGTCTACCGCATCGCCGCCAACACAGGGCCCTTCAACGGCGGGTCGCGGCAGATGGTGACGGAGGGACCGGCAGGGACGCTTTATCTTTGGCATGAGGTCTACAGCGACTACAACGCCGACGCTCAGTACACGGTCGACGCCTCCATGCCCGAGTCGCTCGGCTGGCACGATGTCACGCCTGCGGACTTCCCGGCAACATGGCGCGTCTTCGCCTCGCCGGAACCGTCGGCAGGTTCCTAACATCGCCGCGTGAGCGACACCAACGACAAGAAGCCGACGGTCACCCTCGTCGGCCACTGCGGGCCGGACAGTTCGTTTCTTCGCATGGCGGTCTCGTCGGCAGCGCCTGGCGCGACGGTGAAGATGGCCGACACGAACGGCGAGTTGAGCGACGTTCTGTCGTCCGGCAGCGACTTGCTGCTCTTCAACCGCGTCCTCGAAAGCGGCTTCAGCGATTCGGACGGCGTTGCGTTGCTTCGGCAGACCAAGGCGGATCATCCGGATCAGAAGGTGCTGATGGTGAGCAACTTCCCCCAGACGCAACAAGAGGCCGAGGCGGCGGGTGCTTTGGAAGGGTTCGGTAAGAACGACATCAGCAACGGCAAAGCGAGCGAGCGGATCAAGGCCGCGCTCGGCGTGGCGTGACGGCGACGGCGCTGGAGAAGCCGAGGCTTCGGCAGCTCGACGGTCTGCGGGGCCTCGCGATTCTGCTGGTGCTGGCGCATCACCTCTGGCCCATGCCGCACGTCGGCCGGTGGTCGCCGCCTTTGGGGCACGTGGGCGTGTCGCTCTTCTTCGTGCTGAGCGGCTTTCTGATCACGGGCGTTCTGCTTGAAGCCCGCGGCCGCATCGACGGCGGCGGATCGACGCGACGCGAGACGGCCGTCTTCTACTTCCGGCGGTTCTTAAGGATCGTCCCGCCGTACGCACTGCTGCTCGTGGCGTTCTGGATGCTCGACGTCCACCGCAGCCGAGAGCGGTGGTTCTGGCACGCGACCTACCTGAGCAACTGGCACCTGGCGCTCGATCCGCAGTACGCGAATCAGGGGTACGACCGGCATCTGTGGTCTCTGTCGGTCGAGGAGCAGTTCTATCTGGTTTGGCCCGCACTCGTGCTGCTGTTGCCTCGGCGATGGATGACGCCAGCCATCTTGCTGGTGTTCGTGCTGGCACCGGCGTGGCGTGCGTGGGTGTGGCTGCGCGGTTGGCCCCCGAAAATGAGCGAGCTGCCGACGCCGGCGAACATGGATCTGCTGGCGACCGGGGCGATGCTGGCTCTGTGGCGCTACCGGCCGATGTTCAAGAGGTTGGTCGTGACCGGCCTGCTCTGTGTGCCGTTGGCGGCGGTCGCTTTGGGGCCGCTGGGCAACTGGGCGATCGACTGGCGGATCGCGGGCAACACGTCGCTGCTCGCCCTCGCCTTGGCCGGCATCGTCGGACTAGCCGCGACGGGGCGTGCCGGGCGATGGCTCGAATGGCGGCCTTTGTGCTACGTCGGGACGATCAGCTATGCGGCGTATCTGGTGCACACCGTCGCCGGACCGACTGCAAGGTGGCTGCTGGGCGACATCGACAACGCATACATCGTCGGTGCCACGGCGACCATGCTCACCCTCGCGACCGCGGCCGTGTCGTGGCACGCCTTGGAGTCGCCGCTGATGCGCCTTCGCCGCAACCTGCGGTAGCCGTGGGGCCCAAGCCGCCGCCTTGGCCGTCATCCTGAGCGAGCGCAGCGAGTCGAAGGACCTCGCCGCGCGAACACGCTTGTCCCGGCGAGATCCTTCGGCTGCGCTCAGGATGACGGAACTCGGAGGATTCGTCTGCTCTAAGCTGATTCGTGAGCCTGTCGGTCCGCGAGCTTCGTCATGCCTTTGCCGATCCGGACGGGCGTTTGATGCCGGTGTTGGACGTGCCGACGCTCGAGCTTGCAGCGGGCGAACAGGTCGCGCTCGTCGGCGGGTCGGGTAGCGGCAAGACGACATTGCTGCACTGCCTCGCCGGAATCGTTCAGCCGGACGCGGGGCAGGTCACGATCAAAGAGACCGACATCGCGACGATGCCCGAAGCCGCAAGGGATGCCTTTCGCGGCCGACACATCGGTTACGTGTTCCAGATGCATCACCTGTTGCCGGGACTGACGGCACGCGAGAACGTGCTGCTCGGCATGAGCTTCTCGGGGGCAAGACCGGACGTGAAGCGGGCCGACAAGCTTTTGAGCGACGTCGGTCTGGCCGACCGCCTCGACTACCGGCCCGGGCGATTGAGCGTCGGTCAGCAACAGCGGGTCGCCGTCGCACGGGCCTTGGCGAACAGGCCGGCCTTGTTGCTGGCTGACGAGCCGACCGGAAGCCTCGACGCTGCTTCCGCCGCGGTGGTCATCGGCCTGCTTCGTGATCTTTCTGCCGAGGCGGGGGCGACGCTGGTCGTCGTGACACACGACGCCGCGGTCGCGCGGGCGTTGCCGCGGACCTTGAACCTGGCCGACATCAACCGCGCGGCTCGATCACCGGGGGTGCCGGCTTGAGTCTGCTCGCCCTCATCCTCAAGAACATGCGGCAACGTCGGCTGTCGACGTGGCTGACGACGCTCAGCGTCGCGCTCGGCACGATGATGGGCATCGCACTGCTCGTCCTTGGAAGGGAGACGCCCAAGCTCTTCGGGCAGGCCGACTTCGGGTACAGCTTGGTCGTCGGCGGGAAAGGCGACCCGTTGCAGCTGGTGCTCAACAACGCCTACCTGCTCGGGAACCCGCCGGGTGTCATCGACATCGGGCTCTACCGCGACCTTGCGGGGGGTGACCCGGAGCTGTCGCGGTTCGTCACGTCGGCGGTGCCGATGCTCTGGGGCGACACGCACCAGGGCAGGCGGATCATCGGGACCGACACGTCCTTCTTCACGAAGCTGGAGCCGCGCCGCGATCGGCCGATCATGCTGGCGGAGGGGAGGGCGTTTGAGGATGCGACCTGGCAAGCGGTCGTCGGCAGCGACGCGGCAAAGTCGCTCGACATCGGCGTCGGGTACACGTTCCAGGCGCTCCACGGCAGCGAGGAGTCGGGGCATCTGCACGAAGACGAGTGGGCGGTGGTTGGTGTGCTCGAACGAACGGGGACTGCCCTAGATCGCGGCATCTTCGTCCCACTCGAAACGCAGTACGCACTGGGCGAGCACGGCGCGGCGATCATGGATCAGCAGAACGTCCGTCGCGACGCGGCCGAGGTGCGATCGGCTGTACCAGCAACGGCAGGCCGAGCTGGAGGAGGTCGTCGCGGCCGGCGGCACGCAGGCGGAAGGGCACGTGTTGTCGCCCGACGGCAAGGTGTTGCCGACGGTCCCGGAAGAATTCTGGCGGCTCAGCGGCATCCTGGTGAAGACGTCGGGCGGCTTTGCGACCAGCAAGCTCGACTTTACGATCAACAACGGCGATGCCGCGACCGCTGCCGTCCCGGCGAGGCAGATGCAGACCTTCTTCGACACCTTCCTCGAAGCACCGGCCATGCTGTTTCTGCTCGTCACGATCGGCGTGACGCTGGTCGCGGCGGTGTCGATCCTCGTCGGCATCTACAACAGCGTTCAAGCTCGCCGGCGCGAGATCGCCATCTTGCGGAGCCTTGGGGCAACGAGGGTCAAGGTGCTCACGTTGATCACGGGCGAGGCGACGATCATCGGCATCATCGGGGCGCTCCTCGGCGCGGTCGCGGGGCACGGCCTAGCGGCACTGGCGGGCGCGGCACTGGAGGCACGCATCGGCGGGGGCATCGCCTGGTGGACGATCGGGCCGAGCGAGGTGGTGTACCTGGCGGGCGTCGTCGGGTTGTCGTGTCTGGCAGGCATCGTGCCGGCGATGCTGGCATACCGGACGTCGGTTGCCGAGCACCTTTCGGCATGACGCGACGTATCATCTGACATGACGACGCCTGCCTCACCCAGCACGGAGAAAGTCGATCGCACCGGCGGCTTGAGCGGTCGGGCCATTCTGTTCGCCCTGGTTCTGCTGGTGCCGGTCGTCGCGCTGGGCTACGTGTTCTACGACGTCAGCACCACCGGCGGGATCAAGCAACTGCCCAACGGCTACAAGTTCGTCGAACTGCAGGCGATGAGCACCTTCAGCTTCGATCAGAAGGACGGGACCGTCGACGATGTGCCGGAACGGTATCGCGAGCTCGATGGTCAGAAGGTTGTACTTGAAGGCGAGATGTACAGCGACGGCGTGGTGGGGGGAGACATTCAGTCCTTCGACCTCGTCTACAGCATCGCCGACTGCTGCCTGGTCGCAGAGCCGCAGGTGCAGCACTTTGTCAAAGCCGAAACGATCGCCGGCCCTGTGCGACTTCGGCAGGGGCAGGTTCGCGTCTCCGGCACGTTGAAGGTGGATGTCACCCGCGACGACGGCGGGATCACCGGCGTCTACCACCTGGCGGTGGAAGATGTCGAGTCGATCTGACTCGACTATTCGATAATCAAACCAACTCGCTCAGAGCGTCGAGATTCATCGGACGAGAGCGCTTTCCTTCGCTCGTCACGATCACGGCGGTGCCCGCAGGAACCTCCAAGACAGGGTCAAGACGTCGCAGTCGATCCTGCAAAATCGGCACCGCTTGATCTTGCTCCGCCTCGGCAGCATCTGTCACGACAATGCTTTTCACGCCCATCCGGTCGATCAGCATGTCGACCCCCTCGGGCAGGGAACCGTTGACGACAAGAACGGGACCCCTGCCCAACGCCTCGCCCATCGTCAGACGTGAGCCGTCCTGATCGAGAAGAGAGACGTGCCCCAGCCGCTCCTTGACGGCATGGCGAGCCGGTTCAGCCCCGGCGGTGGCAAAAGCGACCACCGACCCGACGACGGCAACGGCGAGCAGGCCGATACCCGCCGCCGCGGTCCGCCGGTGCAGCCGATCTGTTCTCACCATGTCAGCCGTCGTTGCGGCATTGCGTGCATTCATCCCGCCGAGACTCTGTCAGACGACAGGCCTTGCCGCAAGCCGAAATTGTGGAAGAAGTGCGGTTCGCAAGCTCCTTGTTCATGTCTGATGGCGGCCTCTGCTCCAAAGATGTTGAAACAGCCTTGACGCGAAGAAGAAGAAACGGTTAACCTTGCGGAGTCAGGGTGCGTCGGACGCCCGTTTCTCCTCCTGGATAGCTGTTGGCTTTGCCTATGCGATCGGCTGCACTGTCGCCGAGTTGGTTCCGTGTGTTTCGCAAGAGCGAGTCGGCCCCCGCGTCGACTCGTCGTGCGACGGACGCGCCGAAACCCGCACCCTTGCTCCCAAGGGTGGCGCAATCCGTCCCGGGAGCCGTCGAGGCCTGTGTCGACCGCTATGGCGGTGCCGTCTGGAATCTGGTCCGTCGGGCGTGCAACACGCATGCTGAGGCGGAAGACGCCTGTCAAGACATCTTCATCGACCTTTGGCGTCATGCGGGCCGATTCGACCCGTCGCTCGCCAGCGAGTGGACGTTCGTCATGACGATCGCCCGCCGCCGGCTCATCGACCGGTTCCGCCGGCAGTCGAGGCGTATCCGCCCGACCGGCAACGGCGATCAGGCGCTGAGCGGTGTTGATGCCGAACTCGCCGGTCCCGACGAATCGGCCATGGTTGCCGAAGACGCCAAGATCGCCATGGCCGCGATGAGCGACCTGAGCGAGTCACAGCGTCGCGTCATCGACATGAGCATCTTCGGTGGTATGAGCTATCCCGAGATCGCAGAGAAGCTGGACCTGCCCCTCGGCACGGTCAAGACCCACGCCCGCCGCGGACTGCTCCGCCTCCGGACCATCCTGACCGCAGCCTGAAGTCGATCCCGTCACAGGGCCCTTGCAGCACCGCCCCTTGCGGCGCTGCATTCTTTTGGCCGAAACCGCACGCCTCATTCAGGCGAATTGCAACACGCCCGCGCCCGGTTCCGCAAGCGGATGCGGGAAGTGGTGTCCGTTGTTGCAACTCCCCGTGCTCTTAGGGTTGCACCTATGACGGCGGGTGCCGATTGTTCTGTCAGGATCATGCAAGTCGATTCTCTGAAGCCTCCGTCGGCGACTCGAGAAGCCAGCTGGTTGGCTTCCGATGGTCGTACGCGGATGCCGGAGCCCCAACCCGCCGCCGGTGCCAGCCGTTGTCATCAGGTCTCGTCGGTAGCTGCAGCGTTAGAGCGTCTTGAGATGTTGACGGCGGATGTCGTGCTTCAGGGCGGAGAGGCACTTTGCGATTCAGAGGCTCAGGAGCTTCGCCTTCTGCGACGGCTTTTACCTGCCGAGGCTGACCGGGTTGCTTCAGAACTCGCCGCAGCCGGTGGGGCGGTCGCGGGAGTTGGTCCTCGGTTTTCGTCCGACTGTTCGCGGGACGATCAAGACGTCGATGAGCCCACGCTCAGCTCCTCAGGGATGCCGGATGAGCTTCGGCGTCGAACCGTTGCTCGCCTCCATGGCGCGGCGCGAAAGGCGAACTACCAGCGGTCGCTCGAAGGCAAGCGATTGCTCTCAAAGCTCGGCCTCGCGGGCTGGATCGCAGCCGTTGCTGCCGTTGTCGGTGCTGGCTACCTCGCGTATCAGCTTCACGACCTTTCGAGCCGCACCATCCTGATCGGTCCCTTGATGGAGCTGACGCCCGTCGAGATTGCGACGGATGACACCACCGTCTCGTACCGGCTCGCACACGAGGATGAATCCGTCAGCGTTTGGCTCGACGCCGCCTCACCCGCCCACCCGGGTCGTGGGGCGAGGATCGTCTGGTCTGACAACCTCCAGGCCGGCTTGCTGCAGGTGCATGACTTGGCACCCAACGACGCCACCAAGGTGCAGTATCAGGTCTGGATCGTCGACGCTGACCGCCCGGCAGACTCTGCCCGCGTGCCGGCAGGATTGTTCAACGTCCGAGATCAAGACGGCAGCGCCGGCAAGACGCTCATCGTTCGGCCGGTGCTTCCTGTCGGACGGGCGGTGGAGTTCGCAGTCACCAAAGAGCCGGCCGGCGGTTCGTTGGTCAGCGATTGGGGCGACCGTCTCGTCCTCCACGCGGCCGTCCCCGACGACGAGTCGCTCGCGATGTACTAGTCGTGGTCCAAGGCCGGTGATCCGCCTAACGTGCCCACCCGCGGAGCGTGTCGATGGTCGACCCGCTTCCAATCACGAATCGGCCCGCGTGCCCTGGTGCCACGCGACCCCGGCCGAACCCAGCACGTCAGTCTTCTGAGGCGATCTTCCGCGGGATCCCAAGAGGCCGTGCCCGCACCAGGCGTCATCTAACGGGTGACGGAGCATGACACATGGCCCGATACACCGGCCCCAAAGTTCGACTCTCCCGCCGCGTCGGCGTGCCGATCGCCGATATCCCGAAGCACACGTCCAAGGAGCTGCAGCTCCCGGGCGTCCACGGCTACCGCGGCCGACGGAACACCGAGTACGGCATCCGTCTGATCGAGAAGCAGAAGCTTCGGTACCACTACGGCGTTCTCGAGAAGCAGTTTCGCACGACCCTCGATGCCGCACGTCGCAGCAAGGGCAACACGGCGACGGTCTTCATCCAGCGGCTCGAGCGTCGCCTCGACAACGTCGTCCGTCGCGTCGGCGCCGCCCGCACGATTTGGGCGTCGCGTCAGATGGTCAACCACGGCCACGTGCTCGTGAACGGCAAGAAGGTCGACATCCCGAGCTACACGGTCGAGCCGGGGATGGAGATCAGCTTCAAGGAAAAGGCCAAGCCGCTGGTTCGCGAGAACATGGAGTCGATGGCAGGCCTTGATGTGCCGCCATGGCTCGAGTTCAACCCGAACGGCCTCGTCGCCAAGATTCAGGCCTTGCCGGCACCGGAGGACGTGCCCTTCGAGGTCAACATGAACCTGATCATCGAGTTCTACCGGTAGATCCGGCAGTTGATCGACGAATCGAAGCGGCCCGGCTCCATTGAGCCGGGCCGCTTGTTTGCGCCACGAGGCGGTCCTCATCCGGCCGCACGCCGGAGGCGATCGCGGACGGCAGTCCAAGGCGGTGTGTCGGGCGGCATCTCAATCCAAAGCTTCGCCGCCTCATGGCCGATCGCTCGATGCTCGGCCGCCCGCAGGGCGGCGTACAGCCCGGCCGCGTACCGGTGCGGGTCTGCATCAAGCTCGAGCAGGTGCACATCGCGGTCGCCGGCAAGGAAGAGCGACGAGCACGTGCCGCCCTTGAGGAGTAGTAAGATGTGGGCAACAGAACGATCCTCTCCAGCGATAGTCGCGAAGAAGCCGATCCGGGTCGTCGACGAGTCGGACGGGCATGTTCGGCGCGTAATGCCTCGGCAATCGACCCGGACTCATGGAGCGGTCGACGTCGTTGCCGCCGCGGAGGTAGAGAGGTCCGATGGCGTCTTCGAGCTGATCGACCGACACCCGTCCGGGCCGCAGGACTTGCGGCACGTCGCCGGCGAGACTGATGACCGTCGATTCGATGCCGACATCGCATGATCCGCCTTCGAGGACCGAGACTGCGTTGCCGAACTCTGCACGCACGTGATCAGCGGTCGTTGGCGAGACGTGTTCGCTCTTGTTCGCCGAAGGCATCGCCAACCCAATGCCGTCGCGGGCATGAAAGTCGTAGAGCACGTCGAGCGTCATCGGGTGGTTCGGCACGCGCAGGGCGACGGTGGTGCCGCCCGCGGTGACGGCCTCCGCAACGCCACCTGCCGACGGAAGGATGATCGTCAGGGGTCCGGGCCAAAAGGCGTTGGCGAGCGTGTTGGCCTCTTCAGGCCAGTTGGCGGACAGTCGTCGGGCCGCGGCGGCATCGGCGACGTGGACGATCAGCGGGTTGGTCGCCGGTCGGCCCTTGAGGGCGAAGACCTTCGCAACTGCTTCAGCGTTGCCAGCGTCGGCAGCGAGGCCGTACACCGTTTCTGTCGGCAGGGCGATCACCTCGCCGGCCGCCAGGCGTTTGGCGGCCGTGGTCACGTCGAGCACCGTCACGGGTGTGGGCCTGCGTTGGGACGGGCTTCTCCTGGAACTCGCGTCGTCGGGCGAGGTCCTTCGGCTCGCTGCGCTCGCTCAGGATGACGGAGGAGGAGGGGCATGTCGAGGGTGCGCGAGGTTCTAGCCGACAAGGCCTTGCTCGGTGATCCAGGTGGTGAGCCATGCGTGCGTGTCGGCGGGAATGTTGGTCACGACAAAGACCTCCTGGACAGTTCCGGAGATGTACCACATGCACTTGATGCCGCTGTCGGTCTCGTACTGCACGGTCAGCTTCGCCGGGCCGGTGCCGCGGCGGCGATTGATTCGGCCCGGGACGATGCGGGTGACGCCGGGGCCGAGTTTCAAGATCGCGTCGCACACGTCGTCGAGTCCGCGGACCCGTCCGTGTTCGCGTTTGACCCGGCCGTACTTCACGGCTGGACCGTAGCTACGCTCGCGTCATGAGCACCCTTTCCGTTGGCGACACCGCACCCGATTTCGAGTTGATGGCCGATGACGAGTCGACCGTGAAGCTGAGCGACCTGGCAGGCAAGACCGTGGTCCTGCTGTTCTACCCGATGGACTTCAGCTCCGTCTGCACGGCCGAACACTGCGCGTTCGGCAAGGAGCTGCCGACCATCACGGGTGGTAGCGATGATGTGAAGGTCTTCGGCGTCAACTGCGACCACATCTTCGCCCACCAGGCGTTCAAGAAGCAGAACGACATTCCGTACCCGCTTCTGAGCGACACCAGCCGAGACATGGTCAAGGCGTACGGCATGTTCGCCGGCGAGAAGCCCTTCAATTCCGCCAGCCGTGGCACGGTCGTCATAGGCCCGGACGGCAAGATCAAGGCGCACGAGCCGGTCGAGATTCTGACGGAGCGGAAGGTCGAAGACCTGGCCGCCATGGCTAAGTGAGGCCGGGACGTTATTCCTCCTACATCCCGTAGAAGAACTCGACCTTGCTGATCTTGCCGTCCTTGACGGTGTACAGACACATCTCCTTGGCCTCGTTGCGTTGGCCGGCCTGCGGGCCTTGCTTGGGGGTGTGATCCATCATCATGTAGACGATAAAGCGGTCCTCGTGCGGGTACGGGTCGCCGACATCCATGTTGTGGACCTCGACGCTGGCGTCGAACTGCTTGTGCGACTCGATGAGCGCGGGCTTGCCCTCGGTCACCTTCTGCATCGGGCCCGGCATGTCCATCGCCTCGATCTGCACGGCATCGTCGGCATACAGCTCCTCGACGGCCTGCATGAACTCCCCCTTGCGGCAGAGTTCAACGAGGCGATTCGCAACGGTCATGGTGTCTTGGCTCATGGAGTCGGCAGCCTAACCGCAACCCGAACGTACGCCAAACGAATTGTCCGTCGTCGATGCGACGCGGTCAGACAACTTGTGTCAGCTCGAGGGACCCGATGAACAACGGGTCGAAGGCGATCAGCTGCTCGAACACGTCGTGTTGCAACCGTTCGATGCCGACGGCGACGATCCAGCCTTCTTCAATGACCACCTCTTCGACAGTCTCATCAGTCGTCAGGTGAACGAGCACCACGGCCGTGTACTTGCGACGCGGGACGCCTTGCTCGACGAGCCACTGCCGCCATCGCTCCGGCAACGGCTTGGCGAGGCGGTTGCGGGCGGGGGTCCGGGTGGGGCGATCCATGACTCAGGTGCGGGCGATTAGAAGGAGTACAGCCACGGAGCCTGCAAGTGCGACTAAGGCCGAGAGAATCAGTCCGAACTGGCCTGTGCGTGTCGATCGTCCCGCCGCCCCGGTGAAGAGGCCGACCAGCGCCACCGGCAGGGCGATGAGGAACGCCTTCTTGACCGCCGACGGCTCCGCCATCGTCGCTCCCGCGGCACCGGCCGCCGCGAGAAGGCCAGCCGTCAGCGAGACCATGCCCGCAACTCTCGGCGAAGGCGGGGGCGTCGGATCGACCGGCTTCACGAGACGCACTCCTGCACGTTCACCTCATCCACAACGTCCCGCGCCGGCCGAACGCCCGGGCCGTCGTCCGTGTAGAGGTCGTCGAGCACCGACTGCCACGTGTCGAGCGAGCGGACGCCGATGAATCGCTGCTTCGCCTCGGCCGCGGCGGGGTGGAAGCGGGCGTACTTGATGCCGATCTTCCGCATCCGGCGCCCGGCCAGCGACTCGCCGTGAATCAGCATGGCTTCTTCGAAATGCTCGAGCAGGGCGTCCCGCTGCTCGTGATGGTCGCGGGCTCCGGCATCGGCTTGCCTTCGCACGAGCAGGCGGCGGCTTCGCGGAAGATCCACGGGTTGCCGATGGCACCGCGGGCGATCCAGACGCCGTCGACGTTCGTCTCGCGCAACATGTCGGCCGCGTCCTCGGCGACGAAGACGTCGCCGCTGCCCCAGACGAACATCTGAGGGAAACGCCGCTTCACATCCGCCAAGAACGGCCGCCGGCTTCGGCCCGCGTACTTCTGCTCGACGGTTCGGCCATGGACGCGAATCGCCACGATAGCTCCAGCTCCGCAGCCGCCTCACATAGTCGCCAGAACCGCTCTTCGCTCTGTTGCGTGTCGTCGAAACCGCGACGCAGCGACACGCTCAGCAGCTTGTTCGGCAGCCGATGTCGGACCGCCCGCAGCGTGGCGACGCCGGTGTCGACGTCGAGGAGCATCCACCCGCCGCGGGCCTTGTTCTTCACCTTCTTGACCGGGCAGGCGAAGTTCAGGTCGATGACGTCGTACCCGTACCCGGCAAGCAACGCCGACGCCTCCGCCATCTCGGCAGGGTCGCTGCCCATGATCTGCCCGGCGACGGGGTGATCTTCGTCGTTGATGTCGATCGCGTTCGTCAGCCCCTTGCCGCCGGCGAGCAGCGAGCGGTCGAGCATGGCCTCCGTCACGGCATACGGGCACCCGCGACGCCGTGCGACCAGGCGCATCGCCCGGTCGCTGTAGCCGGCAAGCCCCGCCTGCATGAGCGGCGTCGGCAGTTCGATCGGACCCATCTGCGGCATCAGGCCCAACGATAAGCCTGCCGAGCGTTAACGCCGCAACCGTCGCTCCGCCGCCGCCTTGAGCAGGCGGAAGTTGCGACGGTTCGCCTTGAACGCTACATCGCCCAGGTCGCCCAACAACGGCACCAGGCCGATGAGCACGTCGAGGCCGAGGTTGCCGAGCATCCGCAGAATCGTCCACGACCCGAGCCGGTGACGACCGGCCAGGTAGACCGGATAAAGCCCCAGCATCGCCGTCGCGAGGTCACCGATGCCGGGCACGAGGCCGATCAGCGCGTCGAGGCCGAAGCGGAACCCGCCGATGCTGAACTTGCTGTCGAGCAGGTCGCTGAGCTGATCGGCCGCGGCAAGGTCTCGCCGCAGGCGCGGACTCGGGCGAACCGTCGGCATTCCGGTGCGGGCGAACTTCAACCTGCTGCGTGTCGACGACGGTCATGCCCACTCATGCAAGCAATCGCCACGCCAGCACGGGCGAAGCCGGCAATCCCGCTAGGCCGCGCCGATTTTGCCAGCCCGCTGCCACTTGCGAAGCACCTGGAATCTCACCTTGATGGCTGGCCTCGTCGTGCATGGCGTGGACGATCTGCCGGGCCCGCTTGGCATCGGGCTCGCCGGACGTGCTGACGCTCGCCGGCTCGATCGCCAGGAGGTCCATCAGCCGATCCTTCTGCTTCGTGAGCAGGTCGATGAGTTCCCGTCGCGTCGCCCATTCAGACGTCTCGGCCGGCGGACGACAGTCTTTGCCATACGCCTCGGCCCACCCGCCCGGAAGCTCACTCGCCCCCGTCGCCGGCTCGACGATCAGCCGATCCGCCACCCACAGACAGTGCCCCGCATGCCACGTCAGATGGTTCTGCAGCCCCGGCACCGGCGTGAGCATCTCGGCATCATCGGTCTTGTCGAGCTGACGAATGGTGCGCGAGCGGATTTCGTCGACGACGATCTGAAGGTGGTTCATGCGGCGATGGTACTGGGATCCGTCAAGAGGCGGAGCAGCTGACCGACCTCCGCCACCCGCTCCGTCACCCGTCGGCCGCCGTTTGTAGCCCTGCGACGTCAGGCTCGCCACCCCTCTGGCGCGGCCACACGATCCGGTGCAAGTTTTGCACGTCAGAACCCTTGTTTCTAGAGCCGGATAGAGCGGAGGACCTTTGTTCTTGCTGTGTCTGAATCCGACTTATCAAAAGATGAAGTGGCATCCGGCTCCCACGATTAAGTGTCAAGTGCTCTGCGGACGCATCTCCTTCCCACTCAAGTCGTTCTCTGTGGTCAACTACGAGTTCTCGGAGCATCACCCACTGAGTTCAGAAGAACTTGACGGCCTTTGGCGAGAAGCGTCGTTCGTTTTCGACGCAAGTGGCCTGCTCAATTTCTATAGATACTCCGGCCCCACGAGCTGGTGCGGACGCTCCAGCCGCGAGATCGCCAAGAGTTGCTTGACGATGTAGGCGGCCCGCTCTCGCTACCGAGCTCTATCCATCATGAAATTGGAAGGTACTTTTCCCGCTGTTCAGGCATTCTGGCGATTCTCAGCGAACATATGGCACATTCCGGCGGCAAAATGGCATGAGCATGCTGATCAGATCCATGCCGCTTTTCCACGAATATGGGCCAGCCTCACCGTCCTGAAGCGGCTTTCGCGGGCTACATTCGATTTGACTTATCATGGCGGATCTGAAGCGATCAACAGGCGTAGATCTCGACGCGCATCTGGGTCCGACTGAAGAAATCAGATGGTTTCAGGTTGGGCGAGCCGGCGCGGAGTGCCTGTTGCTGCCGGCTTGAACATCAACGGTAGTGGTAACGGCAAGCGATGACGCGCAGAGTGGTTTCGCTCACGCTGTAGACGAGGCGATGCTCCTGGTCGATTCGGCGAGACCAGAAGCCTCGGAGGTCACCGCGGAGGGGTTCGGGTTTGCCGGTACCGTCAAACGGCGTTCGGGCGGCCTCCGCCATCAGGCGGAGCTCGCGGATCGCAGCTGCCGCTGCCGGTGAGCAACCACGCGAAGTCCTCGACAGCCTGCGGGGCGAGCTCAATCGACCGCATCGTCCAGCTCCGCCTGCGAGGTGCCGAGTTGTTCGAGCGCGTCTGACAGCGGGGTTGCGTCGTTGCTGCGGGCGCGGCTAGCAGCCGATCACGCATGGCGGGGTTGCCGAGCAGGTAGCGGTTTCGATCTCTGACTCGATTTCGCGCCACAAGCCGATCGGCACGACGGCGGCCTCGGGTTTGCCGTCGGCGTCGGCGAGGTAGCGGATGCCATCGACTGCAAGGGCCATGCTTCGCATTCTACCCGTTCGTCTCCGCAGCAACTTGCAGCCCTCGGCCAATCGCTCGTCCGGCAACGCGAAGCTGATCCGGAAGTGCGTGTCTCGGCCGCTGAAGACGGTGCCGGGGATCACAGGCACGTTCCGCTCGATCATCGTCTCGCAGAACTGCGTGGCCGTCAGGCCGAGCGTCGCGGGACTTCGCAGAAGGCGTAGAAGGCGCCGTCCGGCGTCGTCAGGTCGAACGTCTCGCCAAGCTCCTCGACGACGATGTCACGCTTGCGGCGATAGGCGGCGACGTGCTCGTCGACCGGCAGGTCCAAGGCCGTGAGGGCGGCGTGTTGGAAGGGGCTGGGGCGCAGACGAACGTGTACTGCTGAAGCTTGATCATCTGCTCGGTGATCGCCTTCGGGGCGGCGGCGTAGCCGAGACGCCAGCCGGTCATGCCGTAGGTCTTGCTGAAGCCGCGCAGCAGGATCGTCTTCTCGTACAGGTCCGCTCAGCGACGGCACCGTCGCGGCCTCGCCGTACAGGAACGGCACGTAGATCTCGTCGCTGATGACGAGCAGGTCGTGCTTCTTCGCCAGCTCGGCGGCGGCATGAACTTCGTCGGCCGTCATCGTCACGCCGGTCGGGTTGCTGGGGCTGTTGAGGATCAGCAACTTCGTCCGCGGCGTGATGGCGGCTTCGACCTTGGCGGCGTCGAAGCGGAAGTCGGGTAGCTGTCGACGGGCACGCTCATGCCGCCGGCCATCGTGACGAGGTGGCGGTACATCACGAAGTAGGGGTCGAGGAAGATCACCTCGTCGCCCGGATCGACCGTCGCCAGGATCGACAGGAACAGCCCGCCGCTGACGCCGCTGGTGACGAAGACCTCGTCGACCGGCCGTTTCAGATCGGCGGCCAGGCGTTCCCGCAGCGGGGCGATGCCCTGGGTCGGCGTGTACCGGTTGTGGCCGTCGCGGATGGCCTGGATCGCCACGTCTTCGCGGGCTCGGGGACGTCGAAGTCGGGCAGGCCGATCGAGAGGTTGATCGGGTTCTCAAGCTTGGCCGCGAGGTCGAAGACGCGGCGGATGCCGCTGGCGTCGACGCCGAGTGCACGGTCGGATAGGTGCTTCGCCAGGTCGCTCATGGCGAAGCTTAAGCCGCCTGCCAAGCAGTGTTCACCCGCCGCGTCGTCGTCACGTGACGCGCGTCAGGTCGAGCAGTCGCCGACGCGTCCTTCGATCTCGTCGCCGTCGTCGAACAGTCCTGGTCGATGTCGAAGTCGTCGAAGATGAGGCGGTCGACGCTGCCGTCGCTGGCGGTGAGGCCTGCGGGCAGGAACAGGTCGGGGCCGTCGCCGCCGTCGAGCAGGTCGCTGCCGGCGTCGCCTCGCAGGACGTCGGGGCCGCCGTTGCCGAGGAGGGTGTCGTCACCGTCGCCCCCGCCGAGCCAGTTTCGGCCGTCGTCGCCGATGAGCTCGTCGTTGAACGCGCTGCCGGCGACGTTGGCGAAGCTGCCGGCGATGGTGCCGAAGACGGAGCCTGCCGAGAGCACGTTGGTCGTGTTCCGCAGGTCGACGGTCACCGCCTCGGCGGCATCGGCCAGGGAGAGGTCGTTGGTGCCGCCGGCGTCGCTGATGACGTCGCGGCCGAGTCCTGCGGCAATGGTGTCGTCGGCGGTGCCGCTGGTGAGCGTGTCGTCGCCCGTGCCGCCGTCAAGGAAGTTGCCGACGGTGCCCGTTGCGATCAGCGTGTCGTTCCCATCGCCACCGATGAGGGCCGACCCGCCGTCGGGCAGGCCGGTGAGGGTGTCGTCACCCGGCCCGCCGTTGATGCGGAGGAAGCCGGAGATGGTGTCGTCTCCGGTGCCTCCGAGGGCGACTTCGATGTCATCGGCGAAGCGTCCGCCGCGGGCGAGGATGATGTCGGCCGAGGCTTCGCGGTAGTGGATGATGTCGCCGCCCGCGCCGCCCGAGACGGTATCGCTTTCGGTCGTGTTGAAGCCGGGCAACAGCAGGTCGTTGCCATCGCCGCCCATGAGCAGGTCGTCGCCGTTGCCGGCTCGAAGGGAGTCGCGACCCGCACCACCGTCGAGCGTGTCATCGCCGTCGTCACCATAGAGGCGATCGTCGCCGTCGCCGGCTTCGAGGAGGTCGTTGCCCAGGCCGCCGTTGAGCACGTCGGCAAAGCGTCCGCCGATGAGACGGTCGTTGCCGAGTCCGCCGAAGAGGGTCATCGGGCCCGTCGCGTCGGACATGTCGATGACGTCATCGCCCGCGGTGCCGAGGATTGACTCGACGTCGCTGCCAACTTGCGTGAGGCTTGTCGGTGAGAGTTCCAGCGACGGCAGGGCCGCAAAGTCCGCGGTGTCGTCACCGTCTCCACCGGCGAGAGTGACGCTGGCGTTGCTGGCGACGAAGAGGTCGCTGCCGTCGCCGCCGTCGAGACTTCCCGCACCGCGGAGGGTGTCTTGCCCGTCGCCGCCGCTGGATTGGTCGTCGCTGCTGTTGGCGATCAGCTCGTCGTTGCCGGCCTCGCCCAGGAGCGTGTCGGCCGCGTCCGGGCTCGCGGTCAAGACGTCGTCGCCGTCGCCGCCTGAGAGGGACGAGGCGGTGCCGTCGGTGCTGGTGCCGGTGACCGTGTCGTCACCTGCGTCGCCAGCAAGGTTGCCGATTCCCGTTACGACATCGTCACCATCGCCGCCCCTCAGATCGTCCGAGCCGACGTTGCCTTGAATGGTGTCGTTCCCGTCGTTGCCGACGATCGTTTCCTGGCCGCTGGTGCCGACGATGAAGTCGTTGCCCGCACCTGAAATGATCGCCTCGACCCCGGTGATGCCCACCGAGCTGCCGCCGGACACACCGAGAAGCCCTTCCGACAGGTTGATGCTCAAGTTGTCGACGACATCAGACAGGTCCAAGACGTCCGAGCCTTCGCCGGCATCAATGGCAGCCGTCGGCGTGCTGCTGTAGACGAGCGTGTCGCTGCCCGCGTTGCTCACGAATCGAGTCCCAGCAGAGCCCTCGAGCACGTCGTCGCCGCTGCCGGAAATGAGCACCTCGATGTCGCCTGACAGGCCGTCGCCCTCGCCGTCATCGCCGTCGTTGTTCAGGTCGTCGAGGCGGAGGACGACGTCGGTGGTGCGGGTGGAGTAGTCGGCCGTGTCGCTGCCGTTGCCGCCGAACAGCAGGTCGCTTCCCGCATCAGCCAGGAGCGTGTCGTCGTTGTCACCGCCGACGAGGTTGTCGTCGCCGCCTCGCCCGCCGAGACGATCGTTGCCCGCGCCTCCGTCGATCGTGTCCGGTCCGGCCCCGCCGAAAAGCGAGTCGTTACCGTCGCCGCCATTGAGCGTCGTCGGCAACGCGAATCCGGTCGCCAGGTTCACCAGGTCATCGCCGGACGAGGCATCGACCGTCACGTTGGTGATGGCGTTGGAGGGGAAGCTCACGTCGACGCCGTTGAGCGTGGCGACGATGTTGAGGCCCGAGGTTGCCAGTGCGATCGAGTCGTTGCCGCCCGTACCAGTCACCCGAAGCGTCTGGCCGTCGAGCGTCGCGAACGATGGTGCCGGCGGGGCGTCGTCGCTGACGTCGAGCTTGACGATGAAGACATCCAGGATGCCCGCCACCGGGTCGTTGCGTCGGCCGACAAGGATCGAGTTGCCGTCGTTGTCCACCGTCGCCGCCGCGACGACGTCGCTGACGGATCCGACGTCGATCCGCTGACCGCCGGGAAGTGCCGCGTCGTCCGGCAGGCCGTTGCTCTGGATCAGCCGGACCGCCGGGTCGATCTCGCCCTCGGACAGATCCTCCGCCGAGCCGGCCAGCACGATCTTGCCGTCCGCCAGTGTGTCGGCATCGACGATCTCGTTGTCCGCCGTGAAGCCCGTTCGCCCCGGCAGGCTCACGCGGTTGTCGAAAACCGTGTCGCCGTCGGGCGAATAGGTGATGAGCGTCGTTTCGCCGTCGTCTTCGTTGATCGCGACGATCGGCTGCCCATCGGGCGAAACGGCCAACGAGACGGAGCGGAAGGTCTCGATGTCGCTGAAAACGCGGATCGCTTCGCCGTTGTCGCCGAAGCTGGTGTCGAGCGTGCCGTCGCCGGCAACGGCATAGACGGAACTGCGGACAGGCTTGGCACTGAAGCCGAACGTTTCAAAATCAACCTCGAGCACATCCGTCAGGACGAGCACGCGACTCGGGTCGGCGTCGGACGGAAATGCCCGAACGTCGGCAATCCGAACGCCGTCAAACAGCTGCTCGTCGAGTGTGAAGAAGTCGAGGGTCGAGGTGACGTCGCCGTCCGAGGTGAGCCGGACGACGGTCGCGGCTTCGCCGTCTGCATTGGGGTTGCCGGTAGCGACGAGAGACCCGTCAGGCAGAAGATCGAACTGCGGCCGGAAGTCCAACGGCACCCGGCCGGCGATGCCGAAGGTCGTGTCGAGTCCGCCCGCGGGCGTGATCCGAAGTAGCTCACCGGCGTTGCCGTTGGCACGCCCGACAAGCAGGTTGCCGTCGGCCAGCGGCAGCAGGCGGGTGACGTTTGCCGATGCCGACCGAGAAGGCAGTTCAATGATGCCGTCGCTGCCAAAGGCGTTGACGAAGTCGCCGTCCACGTCGAGCTTGGCGATGTATTCGCTGGCGACACTGCCTGTACCGTCGAGGCTGAATCCGCCCGCGTAGACCGTGCCGTCCGGTGCCGCGGCGACGGCCAGTAAGCCCTGGTTCGAGGCGTTCGCGTCGAACTCGAACGTCACAATCCCGTCGCCGCCAAAGGCCGTGACGAGGTCACCGGCGGCGAGAAGCCGTCGGGGCTCGACGCGCTCGACGGTGCCGGGGCGGAAAGTCGAGGGGCGACGGTGGAACTGGATCATCGGGGCGAGGCTCAGGAGCCACCGGACAGGGCCCGGCAACGTCCTGATGACACTAACCGCGCAGGTCGATTCATGCCGCCCTTAAAACACGCCCGCGCCGGTCGACCCGGTCCCACAATCGGCCGATACAGTCGGCAACGATGACGCATCAGGCCCCCAGCAGCGACCACCCCCAGCTTGACGGCGTAGCGGCACAGCTGCGCGAGCGGATCGATCAAGGCACCGGCGTCATCGGTGTCGTGGGCCTGGGCTACGTCGGTCTGCCGCTGCTGGCCGCATTTCATGCCGCGGGCTTTCGGGTGATCGGCTTCGATAAAGACCCCTCGAAGATCGAGGCGCTGCACCGAGGCGAGAACTACCTGAGCCACCTCGGCAAGACGCTCGTCAGCGACATGCTCGGCGACCGCTTCGACGCCACCGCCGACCACAGCCGCTTCGGCGAATGTGACGCCATCCTCGCCTGCGTCCCCACGCCGCTGGGCCGACACCTGGAGCCGAACCTGTCGTATGTGGAGTCGGTCGCGACCGACGTCGCTGCGACACTTCGGCCGGGCCAGATCATCGTCCTCGAGAGCAGCACGTACCCGCGAACCACCCGCGACGTCATGTTGCCCTTGTTCGAGAAGACCGGGCTCAAGCTCGGTACGGACTACTTCGTCGCCTACTCGCCCGAGCGCGAGAACCCGGGAAGCAAGGACTTCTCGACGGCCACCATTCCAAAACTCGTCGGCGGCCTCGATCCGGTCAGTGGCGTCCTGGCCAAGGAGATGTACGTCAAGGCCATCAAGGCAGAGATCATCCTCGTCGAGTCGGCAGAGGTGGCCGAGGCGGCGAAGCTGCTGGAGAACATCTACCGCGCCGTCAATATCGCTCTGGTCAACGAGATGAAGGTCGTGCTCGACTCGATGGGCATCGACGTCTGGCAGGTCGTCGATGCGGCCAAGAGCAAACCGTTCGGCTTCCAGGCCTTCTACCCGGGCCCCGGCCTGGGCGGACACTGCATCCCGATCGACCCGTACTACCTGACCTGGAAGGCCCGTGAATTCGGCCACGCCACTCGGTTCATCGAGCTGGCGGGTGAGGTCAACCGGTCGATGCCGAGCTTCGTGATCGACAAGACGACGCTTGCCCTGAACGACGCGTCCAAGAGCGTTCGCGGCAGCAAAATCCTCGTGCTGGGCCTGGCCTACAAGCCGGACGTGGACGACGTCCGCGAGTCGCCGAGCTTCGAGCTCATCAAGCAGCTCGTGGCCCTGGGCGGCGAGGTGGATTACCACGACCCGCACGTCCCGCAGACGCCCTCCATGCGGCACTACGCGGTCGACAAGAAGAGCGTCGACCTGACCGCCGACGCCGTTGCGGCGTACGACTGCGTCATCGTGGCGACGAACCACACCGCCATCGACTGGCCGATGGTGGCCGACAAGGCGCAGCTGATCGTCGACACCCGCAACGCCCTCGTGGGCCTGGGCGGGAACGTCGTCAAGGCCTAGTACCGACCAGGCACATCCTGGGACGGAGACTTACGCCTTGTCCAGCTCGCTCTCGCTCTTGAGGGCGCGGTCGCCGTCTTCTTGCTCGACCATGTAGGCCGGATTGTCGTCATCGGCGTTGCGGGTGACCTCGTTGCCCTTGATGGTGCGGGTGACCTTCTCCTTGAAGGTCTCCGTCACCTTGCCCTCGGCCGTGCCGGAGCCCCAGGACCATTTCACCTTGTCGCCTTTGTTGAATTTCAAGCTCATAGTGCCCCGGCAGCAACAAGCCGCGCGCCTGGCACGTGTTTCAAAGGCTTCGAAAGCAGCGGGCTAGGCGTACTCCTCCATCGGCGGGCAGGAGCAGACGAGGTTTCGGTCGCCGAAGACGTTGTCCACACGCCCGACCGCGGGCCAGAACTTGTTGCTCCGGGTCGACGGTGACGGGTAGGCCGCGACATCTCGGCCGTAGGGACGTGTCCAATCGTCCGACGTCACCGCCGCCGCGGTGTGGGGGGCGTTCTGGAGCGGGTTGTCGTCCCGCGGCCACTGGCCGTCGGCGACCTTCGCGATCTCCTTGCGGATGGCGATCATCGCGTCGCAGAAGCGATCGAGTTCTTCCAGGTCTTCGCTCTCAGTCGGCTCGATCATCAGCGTGCCGGTGACGGGCCAGCTCATCGTCGGGGCGTGGAACCCGTAGTCGATCAGCCGCTTGGCGACGTCCTCGACGCTCACGCCCGCCGCCTTGTCGAACGGCCGGCAGTCGATGACGAACTCGTGCGCGATGCGCCCGTTGTCGCCGACGAAGAGGACGTTGAAATGGCCTTCCAGCCGCTTGGCCATGTAGTTGGCGTTGAGGATGGCAACCTCGCTCGACCGACGAAGCCCACGCGGACCCGACATCGCGAGGTACATCCACGAAATCGTCAAGATCGACGCGCTGCCGACGGGACCGGCACTGACCGGGTTTGCATCTGCATCGAGGGGATGACCCGGCAGGAACGGCCGAAGGTGTTCGTGGCCACAGATTGGCCCCATCCCCGGCCCGCCGCCGCCGTGAGGGATGCAGAAGGTCTTGTGCAGATTCAGGTGGACGACGTCCGCCCCGAAGTCGCCGGGCCGGCACAGGCCGACCTGGGCGTTCATGTTCGCGCCGTCCATGTACACCTGTCCGCCGCGCTCGTGGACGGCTTCGCAGAGGTCGCGGACGTGCGCCTCGAAGACGCCGTGGGTGCTCGGGTAGGTGAGCATCATCGCCGCGACCCGGCCTTCGTTCGCGTCCGCCTTGGCGATGAGATCCGCCAAGTCGACGTCGCCGTTGGGCCGGGTCTTGACGACGACGACCTTCATGCCGGCGATGACGGCGCTGGCGGGGTTGGTGCCGTGGGCACTGTCGGGGATGAGGCAGACGTCGCGCTTCGTGTCGCCGCGGGATTCGTGGTACCGCTTGATCGCCAGCAGCCCCGCGTACTCGCCCTGGCTTCCCGCGTTCGGCTGAAGACTAACCGCCGGCAGGCCCGTGATCTCGCCGAGCCAATCCCGTAGCTCGTCCAGCATCGCCGTGTAGCCGCGGGTTTCGTCGGCCGGTGCGTACGGGTGAATCCCGCCGATCTCGGGCCAACTGACTGGGAGCATCTCGCTGGTCGCGTTCAGCTTCATGGTGCACGAGCCCAGCGGAATCATGCCATGAACAAGCGACAGATCCCGGCCCTGCAGCTTCCACAGGTAACGCGTCAGGCCGTGCTCCGAGTGGTGCTTGTTGAAGGACGGGTGCGTGAGAAAGTCGCTGGTCCGGGCCAAATCGCCCAGCGGCAGGGCGTTCATCGCCTCGGCAGCGAGTTCACCGACGTTCAGGCGGAACGTGCTACCGCCGGCGAAGCATTCGATGAGCCGGCGCACCTCGTCGACGCCGCTCTTTTCGTCCAGCGTGATGCCGATGCGGCCGTCGTTGTACTTCCGCAGGTTGAACCCTTCCGCCGACGCCGCCGACAGCACCGCGTCGGCGGGCAGGCCCTGCGGCTCGACCGTCACCGTGTCGAAGATCGGCCCGCTCGACACGACGTGCCCGAGCCGCTGCAAACCGGCGGACAACGCGTTCGTCAGCGCCTGGACGCGGCCGGCAATCTGCTTGAGGCCCTCCGGACCGTGGTAGACGGCGAACATGGCGTTCATGACCGCCAGAAGCACCTGGGCGGTGCAGATGTTGCTGGTCGCCTTCTCGCGGCGAATGTGCTGCTCACGCGTCTGGAGCGTCAGGCGAAATGCCGTGTTGCCGTGGGCGTCCTTCGAGACGCCCACGAGTCGGCCGGGCATGCGGCGGGCGTACTCGTCACGGCACGACATGAAAGCCGCGTGCGGTCCGCCGAAGCCGAGCGGCACGCCGAATCGCTGGGCGTTGCCGACGACGATGTCTGCCCCCCACTCGCCGGGCGGCGTGAGGAGCGTGCAGGCCAGCAGATCCGTCGCCGCGACCAGAAGGCCCTTGGCTTCGTGCACCTTGTCGGCCACGTCGCCGAAGCTGCGGATCGCACCGTCTGTCGCGGGGTACTGCACCAGGATGCCGAAGACATCGTCCAGATCGTTTGCAAGCTCATCGGCCTTGCAGATGCGAAGGTCGATGCCCATCGAGCGTGCCCGCGTGCTGACGACGCCGAGGGTCTGCGGGTGGCAGTCGTCGGCGACGACGAACGTGTTCTTCTTTTGACCCTTGAGCGACTTGGCCATCGCCATCGCTTCCGCCGCGGCGGTCGCCTCGTCGAGCAGCGACGCGTTCGCCAAAGGCAGCCCCGTCAGGTCGGCAACCATCTGCTGGAACAACAGCAACGCCTCCAACCGGCCCTGCGAAATCTCCGCCTGATAGGGCGTGTAGGCCGTGTACCAGCCGGGGTTCTCCAACACGTTCCGCTGAATGACCGCCGGCGTGACGGTGTCGGCGTACCCCATGCCGATGAGGCTGCGTCGCACCTTGTTCTGCGACACGCGCTCCCGAAGCCGTGCCAGCGCCGCCGGCTCGGAGAGGCCTGCTTCGAGACCTTTGAGCTTCAAGTCGCGGTCCAGCCGAATGGAGGCCGGCACCGCCTGGCGCATGAGCTCGTCCAATGAGTCGGCGCCCAGCACGTCGAGCATGTGCCGCTGCTCGGCGGCGTCTGGGCCGACGTGTCGACTGATGAAGCGATCGCCGCCGGCGAGCAACGCTTCGGCATCGCTCTTCGGATCGACTTCCTGCACGACATCGGGCTCAGCAGCGAGGGTCATGGGTCCGAGACGATATGGCCCGGCGCGGCCGACCTGTTTCAGAAGGGCCTTCGGGCGAGTCGGGTGGAGGCGCTAGCCTCGACGCGATGTCTGCTCGTAGTGCACCCGTAGCCCGCGTTCTGAGCGTCGGAGACGAGATTGTCAGTGGGCTGACGGTCGACACGAACACCGCCTGGTTCGCGCAGGAGCTTGCAGCGGCAGGGGTGCGAGTGGTCGAACACGCGAGCGTGTCGGACGACGAAATTGCCATCGAAGCGGCCATCAAGCGGCTGGCCCACGGCAGCGACCTGTTGCTTGTCAGTGGCGGCATCGGACCGACGCCGGATGATTTGACACGGGAGGCCCTCGCCGCCGTCGTCGGCCGACCGGTCGTTTTGAGCGAGGCCTGGATCGAGCGAATCCGGCAGATCTGGGCCAAGCGCGGCAAGACGATGCCGGATGCAAATCGCAAGCAGGCCGGGACGCCCGAAGGGGCAGACCTGCTCGACAACCCCGTCGGCACGGCCGGCGGCGTGGCGGCGGACGTGGGCGACTGCCGGGTCTTTGTCGTGCCCGGCGTGCCGCGAGAGGCCAAGGCAATGTTCGACCAACACGTCCGACCCGCGGCCGAGGCCATGGCCAAGAGCGGGGCGGCAGTGTGCTTCGGGCAAGGGCCCTGCACACCTTCGGCCTGGGCGAGAGCGACCTTGCCGAACGTCTTGGCGACGTCCTGTCACGCGGTCACTTCGGCGAAACTCTCGACGTCGGCACCACCGCCAGCCGCGGCGTCGTCAGCGTCCGTTGCTACGCCCGGGCAGACACGTCAGAGGCGGCCGATGCCGCATTGGATGACGTCGAGGCGACCGTGCGAGACCGACTCGGCCACGTCGTCTTCGGCAACGACGACGACACGCTGCCGTCGGCCGTCGTCGCATGTCTGCGAACCCACGGCCACGGGGCGATGCTCTCGACGGCCGAAAGCTGCACCGGCGGGTTGATCGCAAAGCTGATGACCGACATCGCCGGAAGCAGTGACGTCTTCAGGCGATCGTTCGTGACGTACACGAACGAGAGCAAGACGGAGCTGTTGGGCGTGCCGACCCGCCTGCTGGAGCAGCACGGCGCCGTCAGCACCGCCGTCGCCGAGGCCATGGCCAAAGGTGCCGCAGGGGACGGTTTTGCGGTGAGTGTCACGGGCGTCGCCGGGCCGGGCGGTGGCTCGGACGAGAAGCCGGTCGGGACCGTCTGCATCGGCCTGGCCGGCGCCCGGCGGGATGGTCGTGTCGCGCCGGTTCAACTTCCACGGCGACCGCGAGATGGTCCGCCTGCGTAGTGCCTTGACGGCCTTGGCCATGCTGCGGCTCGCTCTGCTGGGCCACGATCCGCTGACGGTCTCATGAGCTTCCACAGCGCCATCGCCAGCGGGTACGCGACGACGGCTTGGCCCTTCGTGTCGATGGCGCTGCTGGTGTTGGCGGGCGGCGTCGTGACGTGGCTCGCGGCGGTCTGGTGGACCGGCCGGCTGTTGCATCGCCCCCCGCGTCTCACGCCGACGCGGGCGGAGTTCCGGCTCGGTCGCGGCTCGCCGGCGGACCTTGGTTTGGCTTTCGAGGAAGAGACGTTCGACGTTGCCGACGAGCTTCGCCCCGGCTCGACGCTTCGCCTGGCCGCGTGGTGGATTTCCGCCGTCGAGAGCCGGCGGACGGTCGTCTTGCTGCACGGGTATGGAGACGCCCGCAGCGGGGCACTGCCGTGGGCGCTGCCTTGGCACGAGCTCGGCTTCAACGTGCTGCTGCCCGATCTGCGGGCACACGGCGACTCGGGCGGCACGCGATCGACCGGCGGCGTGGCGGAACGGCAGGACGTCTTGCGACTGGTCGACGACCTGCGTCACCGACGGCCGCTGGAGACGCGACAGCTATACCTGGCGGGCATCAGCTTCGGCGCGATGACGGCCGCGGCGGCGGCGTCCCGGGCGTCCGGTCTGGAGGGACTGGTGCTTGACTCACCCATTGATCACTGGATGGGGGCGACGCGGCGGTGGGGTGCGCTTTTTTCACTTCCTCCGGCCGGCCGGCTCGCACACCGGATTCGCATGTGGATGGCCGACGGCACTTCGTCCGAGCCGCCCGACACGGCCCACGATGTGGCTCTGGCTCAGGTTCCGACGTTCGCGATTCTCCCGAGGCACGATGTGCTGCTACCCGACGCGGAAGGCGACGCGATTGCAGCGGCCGTCGAGGCAGTGCAGCGTGGCACGGTCTGGCGGCCTGAGGTCGGACACAACGAAGCCATCGTCGCGCACCCCGGCGACTACGTCGATCGACTGGCCACGTGGCTCGATCAGTCGTCGCCTGGCGACGGGAACTCGTTGGTCGACCAGTAGACGTCCAGTGCGGCGACCAGGTCGCCGAAGGCTTTCTGATCGACCGGCTTGATGAGGTAGCCGGCGACGTTGCGTCGGTAGGCCTCGAGCTTGTCGTCGTTGATGTCGCTGGACGTGAGCACCACGACAGCCGTCATGCTCAGGTGGTCATGGCTTCGCAGATCGCTCAAGAAGTCGAGGCCGCTGACCTTCGGGAGATTCAGATCGAGCAGGACGAGCCGGCGATGTTCGGGCAGCTGAATGTCCGGGTCCTTGCCTTCCAGCACACGCATGGCGTGCTCGGCATCTTCAACGACTTCCAGGCGGTGCGGCAACTCGGCTCGCTTGAAGGCGCGACGGATGTTCATGACATCCAGCTCGTTGTCCTCAACGAGCAACACGTTCAAGATCCGACTCATATCGAGCGGCTTCTTATCGCTGGGCGTGGCGTGTTGGTCGACGGCGGCGTTCATGGTGGTGCGATGGCAGTCCGGTAGCAACGGCTGTGCCCAGTGTCGGGTCCCTTCTCCGGGGCATGAGTGCGTTCTCTGCCAATCCGTTACGGAGCGATCCTGACCTCTCTCCACGCGTTGTGCAAGAAATTGAATCGCCAGCGGACGTGACCGGCATGGTGCAGGTAAAGCCAGTCGATCTCGTCACATCGGCACGTCAAGACGGCGAAGGTCGGTCGGCCGTCGGACGAAGCGTCGGGCTGTGTTGCCGTGCCGACGGGTGTCCCCGGGGCCAGAGGCCGCTCGTAGCACGCCCGGCCACCCGGGCCGGTTTGGTCCCACCGCTCTTCGACAAAGTCCCCCGCGTGCTTCACGGTTGCCGAACCGAAGTAGACGACTTGCAGCTTGGAGACCCGGTCGTAGACGTGCCACGCGACACGCTGATTCTGCCCGACCTCGCTGACTTTGACGGCGTCGAGGCGGGTGTGGCAGGCGAGGAGCCGGTCTTCCTGGTCCGCGACGCGAAGGACGACGGTCCGCGGCGACGGCCCGCCTTGGCTGGTGATCGTGGTCAGCGTCGGCGTGTGGAACGGGCTGTGACGGTTGGAGACGCCATGCGACGCGTGATCCCAGGCCGCGTTGAGTGCGACAGTCGCGTCTTCGGCCAGTTCCCGCGTGAGTTCGGTAGGTGCGGGCACGGGTCAACGTACGCTCGGCTGTGTCGGACGCGGCTCCCGATCCTGGTCCGCCGGCACGCTCGCGACCGGTGCGGACCTTTCCTCGAGGCAAGCGACACCCGCGGCGTGAGGCGGGGCTGGCGCTGGTCGTGCCGTTACACTCGCCCAAGCGGCAGGCAGACGAGTTGCGGGTGCTGATGAAGCCACACGACTGGACGCGGCAGGCGTTGGTCCACCGCGTCGCCGCCGACGCCGGTCGGCCCGAGGTCGAGCAGCCGTGGCACGCCGACGATGAAGCGGTTCTTCTTGAACGAGCGATGAAGGCCGCGGATCGGCTGACGTTGACGCTGCAGACGGTCGAGACAGATGCCGACGAGCGACTTCGGCTCGAGGTTGTCGGCACGACCGGGCCTGCCGTCGAGTCGAGTCTTCGGGCCGTCGCGGCGACGTGTTCGGCGTTGCGGCCGAAGTTGTGGTTCGTCATCGGCCGAGTCGCGATGCATCAGGGTCAGTTCTGGCGTCGCAAGCGCGGCGCGACGCCGCAGTGGATCGAGCACAAGAGCCTGCACCTGACCCGTGACGCGCGGGCGGCGGTGCGCGATTTGCTGAAGCGGCCGGTTGTCGACGACGCTCGTTGACCTTGGCGGTTCGGCCTCGGTAGGGTCGGCCTATGGAAGACACTCCGGTCGTTGATGGGTCTTCTTCGGCCTTGCTCCGGACGCCGTTCCACGATTTACACGTCCAGCTCGGTGCCAAACTGGTGCCTTTTGCGGGTTGGGAGATGCCTCTGTCGTACACGGGCATCGTCGACGAGCACGAGAAGTGCCGCACGAGCGGCGGGTTCTTCGACGTCAGCCACATGGGTCGGCTGAAGTTCGCAGGCAAGGATGCGGCAGCGCTGCTGTCCGCGGCGACCACCCGCGACGCCTCGGCGATCAAGATGGGGCAAAGCCGGTACGGCTTCGTCACCACCGCCACCGGCGGCATCGTGGACGACATCATCGTCGCTCGCCTGGACAACGGCCTGTCGATGGTCTGCAACGCCTCGAACCGTCAGGCGGTGATCGAACAACTGGAGGCCGTGCGGGATCAGCGGGGTTTTGACGCGACGATCACCGACCGCACCGAGCAGACTGCGATGATCGCGCTGCAGGGGCCGAAGGTGATCGAAGAACTCGCCTCGACCCTCGCCGGCGGGCTAGACGATGATCCGGCGACGCTCAAGCGGTTCGGTTGCACACGCGGCGAGCTGCTCGGCATGTCGATCGAGGTCTACCGCAGCGGCTACACGGGCGAGGACGGCTTCGAACTTGTTCTAGACGCCTCTGCCGCCGGGATGCTGGCAGACATGGCGGGCGATCGGCTGACGCAAGGCCCCATCTACGCCTGCGGGTTGGGTGCCCGGGACACGCTCCGTATCGAGGCAGGCTTGCCGCTTTATGGGCAGGAATTGTCCACAGATATCGACCCCGTCAGTGCCGGCTTCGGCTGGGCTGTGGGTAAAGAGCACGATTTCGAGGGAAGCGACGCGATTCGTCAAGTCGCGGCCGACGGGGCCAAGAAGGTGCTGGTCGGTTTGGAGCTTGACGGTCGCCGGACGGCGCGGACGGGGCAGGCGGTGGTGGCCGACTCGGTGCCGATTGGCGAGGTGTCGAGCGGCTGTTTGTCGCCGACGCTCGGCCGGAGCATTGCGATGGCCTACGTTGCTTCGACCTACGCCGGTATCGGTGAACTTCTCGGTGTCGACTTTCGTCGTGAAGTCGTCCGCTGCCGGGTCGTTCCTCTCCCGTTTTACAAGCGTCCTTCAGCGACCTGATTTCTGCCGTTCCGGCTAGTTTCAGACTCCTAGCTTCTCCAATCATGGCCATTCCGAACGACCGCCGATTTCTCGCCACGCACGAGTGGCACCTCGCCGAATCCGGCGACGATGTCTGCACGATCGGCATCACCCAACACGCCGCCGATGAGCTGACGGACGTGACGTACGTCGACCTTCCCGAAGTCGGGACCGAGGTCAGTGCCGGCGAAGCCTTCGGCGAAGTCGAGAGCGTTAAGGCGACCAGCGACCTCGTCGCCGGCGTCTCCGGCGAGGTCGTCGAGGTGAACGAAGAGCTCACGTCCGACCCATCCATCGTCAACAGCGACCCCCACGACGGGGGTTGGATGATCAAGGTGCGGATGAGCGATGCGTCGCAGCTTGATGTATTGCTGGATGCCGAGGGGTATGCGGCACAGAGTGGTGCCGAGGCTTAGTGCGGCTACCCCAGAAGGCAGACGCTGCACACGTCAACGCGGTGCTTCAGCTACGGCTGATGTGAGCAACGGCACCACGATGCAGAGCCACTCGGGTGGCTCTGCATCCAACCTGGCTTCGCATTGCTGAAGCTCCGCTACCGAAGTGAAGCTCCGCTACCCAAGGGAGATGGGGGAGGGCCCATCCATGCCACCGGGACCGCCCGGGGCGTCGTCTTCACCTTGCGCCTTGGCGACGGGCTTTTGCCAGGCCTGGCTGACCTTGCGGAGCATGTCGGTCATGTCCGCCTGGGCGATGCTGAAGGCCTTGACGCGGATGTTGCCGGCGATGGTTTGTTGCATCTGCTCCAGCTCTTGCCGCTCGGTCTGCGTCACGGGCTGGCCCATCTGTTCGTTGCGGGACAGGACCATCGCCTTCTGCTCGAACTGCTGAAGCAGTCGGCCGGCGTCGGGGTCGTCACGTAGCGACTTGCTGGCCTTGGCGTACTGCTCGAAGACGGGGTGCTTGGCGACGAGGTCGCCGAGCTTCTCCGCGGCGGCGATGGCGTCCTGTTCAATCTGCTTCGGGTCGAGGTCGTCGGGCATGGCGGTAGTGTTGGACCGATGGCGGACCGTTACCACCGGCAAACAATCCTGCCTGAAATCGGCAAGGCCGGGCGAGAGAGAATCGCCGCATCGACCGTCGTCATCCTCGGCGTCGGGGCGCTCGGCACCGTCGTCGCCGACGCCCTCTGTCGGGCGGGCGTCGGCAGGCTGATTCTGGTCGATCGCGATCTGGTCGAGCTGACGAATCTGCAACGTCAGACGCTCTATGCCGAGGCCGACGTCGGCGAACCCAAGGCCGTCGCCGCCGCCATGCGGCTTCGGACGGTCAACAGCTCCATCACCATCGATGCCCGGCCGGCGGACGTGACGTCGGACAACATTCAGCCGCTCGTGCGTGAGGCCTCGGTCGTCGTCGACGGCACGGACAACGCCCAGACGCGTTACCTGCTCAATGACACCTGCATAAAGCTCGGCATTCCGTGGGTCTACGGCGCGGCCGTCGGCACCGTCGGCCGGGCGATGGCGGTCGTGCCTGGCGCGGCTTGCCTGCGGTGCATGTTTCCCGCGATGCCCGACGGCCGGGGAACTGCCGACATGTGATACCGCGGGCGTGCTGGCGATGGCGGCGGGTGTCGTCGGCAACTGGCAGGCGGCGATGGCGATTCGCCTTCTCGTCGGCGGCGAGTCGACGGGACGACTGCACGCTTTTGACGTGTGGGCCGGAACATCTCGCGCGGTGGAGGCGACGCGTGACGACGACTGCCCCTGCTGCGGCCAGCGGCCAGTTCCCGTTCCTCGACGCGGCACCTGCCGACACGGCATCGCTCTGCGGTCGAGATGCCGTGCAGGTTCGCGTCGGCAGCAAGCTGGATCTGGCGACCACGGCGTCGCGGCTTCGTTCGGTCGGCCGCGTCGCCGCCACGCCGTTTCTGGTCCGGGTGTCGCCGACGGACAACGACCTGCGTCTGACCGCGTTCGCCGACGGCCGGATCATCGTCCAGGGCACGGCAGACATTGCGACGGCCCGGTCGGCGGTTGCCCGCTACTTCGGCACGTGAGGCCATACGGTGCTGGCTTCATGGCGAACGACGCATTGATGATCGGCGTGAGTGGCATGCGGGGCACCATCGGCTCGACTTTGACGCCCCGCGTCGTCGGCCGAATGGCGGGTGCCTTTGCCAAGTGGCTCTGGAGCCGACACGAGCGGCTGAACGCGCAGCCGCCGAAGGTCGTCATCGGTCGCGACTCCAGGCCGTCCGGCCCGTTCGTTCGCGACGCCGCGGCGGCGACACTCGTGGCGGCGGGGTGCGAGGTGATCGACCTGGGCGTCGTCACAACGCCAGGCGTCGCGATGATGGTCACACGGCTCGGTGCCGACGCGGGCATGGTCGTGACGGCCTCGCACAATCCGATCATCTGGAACGGGCTGAAGCTTCTCGATACCGAAGGCGTCGCGCCGCCGCCTGAAGCCGTCGCCGAGGTCATCGCGTTCTACGAGGCTGATGAGGCGCCGCTGGTCGAGGTCGAACGACTCGTTCCGCCCAAGAGCGACTCGTCGACGCACGCGTACCACGTCAAGAAGGTGCTCGACGGACGCGACGTGCTGGGCATCAGCACCAAGGCGTACAAGGTCGTGCTCGACAGCGTCAACGGTGCCGGCTGCGTCACCGGGGCGACGACGCTCAGCAAGCTCGGCTGCCGGCTCGTCCACATGAACGACAAGCCCGACGGCCAGTTCCCGCACGAGCCGGAGCCGACCGAGGCGAACCTTCAGAGCCTCTGCGACGAGGTCCGCCGGCAAAAGGCGGCGGTCGGATTTGCGCAGGATCCGGACGCAGATCGGCTCGCCATCGTCGACGAGAACGGGACCTACATCGGCGAGGAGTACACGCTGGCCCTGTGCGTTCGGGCGGTGCTGTCGAAGAAGAACGGGCAAGGTCGTGGCGAACCTCGTCGACGAGCCGGATGATCGACGACGTCGCCGCCCGCTTCGGCGGGACGGTCGTGCGGACGCCCGTCGGAGAGGCGAACGTCATCCAGGCGATGCGGCGAGAGGATGCTGTCCTGGGCGGCGAGGGGAACGGGGGCGTCATCGATCCGCGGGTGGTCGGCGGGCGTGATTCGCTGGTGGCGATGACGCTGGTGCTGACACTGATGGCCGACACGGGCATGACGATCAGCGAGCTGGTGGCCGACATGCCGCGGTACGTCATCGTGAAGGACAAGCTGCCTTTGGCGAAGAAGGAGGAGGCGGAGGGTGTGATTGATCTGGTCGCCAGACAGATTCGACGAGGAGCACATCAACACCAGCGACGGCCTGCGGGTGATTGGCCCGACGGCTGGCTCAGCGTGCGGGCGAGCAACACCGAGCCGATATTGCGGATCATCTGCGAGTCGCCCGACGAGACGAGCGGCACGGGCGCGCATCGCCGATGCACGTCAAGCCGCCGGCCTGTGAAGCCGCCGGGCGGGCCGACACGCGGCCGAGCGTTCCTAGAGTGTTTGCGAGGTCGCTATGCCCCCAACCCCCGGACCCGATAATCCAGCCTGCGAGCACTGCAACAAGCCCAAGACGGTCCACGTCACCGAGATCAAGGCGGGCAGAAGCTCGAGAAGCACCTGTGCAAGGACTGCCCCCTCGTCAACGACGGCGTCGGGAGGCAAGAGCGCACCAGCCGATCAACGAGCTGCTCAGCAACTTCGTCCTGGCCCACAGCGGCACCGGGGCGTCCAAGACGCAGAAGAAGTGCGAGGTCTGCTCCACGACCTGGGCCAAGTTCAAGCAGGCGGCCTGCTCGGGTGCGAGAACGACTACGCCTCTTCGAAGAAGAGCTCACGCCGCTGCTGAAGCGGGCGCACGAAGGGGCTCGACGCACCACACCGGCAAGGTGCCGTCGCGCCGGCGTGGCGAAGGGCGGTGCGTCGTCGGCCGAGCATGCAACCGGCTTCGTCGCGAGCTGATCGTGCGATCGAGTCCGAGGACTACGAAACCGCCGCCCGCCTACGCGACGCGATCGCAGCAGCGGAGAAGAAGCTAGACGTCTGCCAGTCGCAGTTGCAAGCCGAGCCCTAACGCCGGCCGCTTCTGCGTCAGCTTCGAGCTTCCGACTATTCAGCTTTCCCAGTTCTCATGAAACTCTCCGATCTCACCGGCAAGGCCGGCGAATGGCTCCGCGGCAGCGGGCCGATGAGCGAGACCGTCATCTCCAGCCGCATCCGGCTGGCCCGCAACGTCAAGGGCTACGCCTTCCTCTCCACCGCCAACCGCGAAGCGACGCAAGGAGCTCGAGGCCAAGATCCGAGAGACCGATTCTCGACGCGGACCTCGCGCCGCAGACGCTCTACGTCGACCTCGGACAGGCGACCGAACTCGATCGGGAACTGCTCGTCGAGCGGCACCTCATCAGCCGGCAACACGCCGCCGCCGAGGGTGCGCGGGGCGTGGCGGTGGGGCAGGACGAGGACCTGTCGATCATGGTCAACGAGGAGGATCACCTCCGCCTGCAGGTGCTCAAGAGCGGCCTGCAGCTCGACGAGGCGTGGGACCAGATCAACGACATCGACGACACGCTCGAAGAGCAGCTGGAGTTCAGCTTCCACCCACGCTTCGGCTACCTGACCGCCTGCCCGACGAACGTCGGCACGGGCATCCGCGTGTCGCGTCATGCTCCACCTGCCGGCCCTGAAGCTGCTGGGCGAGATCGAAAAGGTCTTCCGCGCCGCCAAGGACATGAAGCTCGCAGTTCGCGGCCTCTACGGCGAAGGCACCGAAGCCACCGGCGATTTCTACCAGGTCTCCAACCAGACCACGCTCGGCAAGGACGAGCAGGAGCTCATCAGCGACTTCAAGCACACGACGATCCCCAAGATCATCGACTACGAGCACCAGGCCCGACGAACCCTGCGGAGCGAGACGGGCGACGGCCCTGGACGACATCGTCTTCCGTGCCCTGGGCGTCCTGACCGAGTGCCCGCCTGATGAGCAGCGACGAAGCGCTCAAGCTTCTAAGCCACCTCCGCCTCGGCATCCACCTCGGGCCGGGTCAAAGACATCGAGATCGCGACGGTCAACGAGCTGGTCCTCATGACCCAGCCGGCCCACCTGCAGAAGCTGATGGACAAGAAGCTCGACGGCGACGACCGCAAGGCCGCCCGGGCGGAGTTCATTCGCTACAAGCTCAAGGCGGTGTAGCGCCTGAACGTTCCAGTGCAGAATGGGTTTGAGCCCTTTGTCGTCGTCGTCTACAACCTGCTCGACCTTATTTGACATTGATGGCGACCCATGACGCCCCCTCCCCCCACGCTGCCATATGGCCGAAGCTCCGGCCGATCGCACCTGCGGCGGCGTTTGGCTGGAGTCACAATTCTTCTCTTGGTCGGTGCCCTCGCATGGGCCGCGTACTCGTGGTGCAAGCCGGTCATCGACCGGCGGCAGAACGTTCTCGACGCTCAAAAGACCATCCGCAACCCGCGCTCGCGTCCGCCACAAAGGCCGATCGTTACGTTGTACTCGAGGCACAACGAAGGTGGCGGCTATTCAAAAACAGCTACATCAATCAACCTTCCGACCGGGCCTGACTTGGTGAACCTCGATAGCCGCTGGCCGTTAGGTCAGCTGACGCGCTTCCGAACTACACGCGACTCGGGTGATGAAGTCATAGTGCAGTCAGCTCCTCGACTATCCGTCGAATCTTCACATGGGGAATCTCGCATGTCAGTTGAGGTGGCCATCCGCGTCATCGAGCCTGGATCGTGGCTGAGCGACCCGATGATCCTCCACGCTGTCACTGCAAATTTGGGTTCGAATAGACGTTCCGTATGACGAACCCGTCGAAACGCAGGTATGGTCGATGCAGTTGGATCCTAGCGACGAGTCAGCTTTCGATATCGATGTCTACCTCATGCCTGCATCAGCAGTTCCAACTATGGTAGATAAATACAGCAGGATCGAGGCCGTACGGCTGCAGTCACATGTGCATGTGATCGATCAACAAACTGTAGAAGTCGATACAAACCAACCGGACCACGTCATTCTGCGTTGGCCAGATAACATTGGTCGTCGGAGCATGCGGGTAGCACCGCAAGAGGGCGAAGTACTGGGTGCACTGACAGGACGAGACGACGAGGTCGCCGTTTGGGCGGGTAGCCTCAGTCCCCCAACGGTGGCAGGCAGACGCGGCTGACGCGGCGGATGTTGGGCTCGCTACGGAGCTTGGCGATCAGGTCGTCGGCCGGTCGGGTGTCGACCTTCAGGACCATCAGGGCACGCTTTTGGCCCTCGACGTCGGTGCGGCTGATGACCATGTCGGCGATGTTGATCTCGGCGTTGCCGAACGTGTTGCCGACAAGGCCGATCACGCCGGGTTGGTCGTCGTTCTCGATCAGCACCATCTCGCCGGCGGCCACGAGGTCCATCGGGTAGTCGTCGATCCGCAAGACCCGCGGCAGGCCGTCGGCGTAGGCGGTGCCGAGGATGCGGTGGCTCTCGTTGCCCGATGTCGCCCGGACGCCGACGATGTTGCCGACGAGGCCTGACGGCGGCTGGGTCTCCTTCACCGCGTTCAACTCGATGCCCCGTTCGCCGGCGGCTTGCTCGACGTTCACGACGTTGGCGGGCGACGCGAGCATCGCGCTCAGCACCTCGACGGCGGCGAGCCGCTTCAGCGTCTCGAGGTTCTTCTGCGCCTTCTCGCCGGACGCGCGGACGGTGATGTCGTCGAGGCTCTCGCCGTTGGCAAAGGCGGTCAGCAGACTTGCCGGCCCGGCTGGCAAGGTCGGCCAACGCCGCTTCGTCCGGCGGAAGGTCGAGCTTCACGCCGCTGAGATTGACGGCACCGTTGATCTCGCCCCGCTTGAGATAAGCGACGAGCGAACGGCAAGCTTCCACGGCGACGGCTTCCTGAGCTTCATCGGTCTGGCGCCTAGGTGCGGCGTGAGGACGGCGTTGTCGAGGCCGAAAAGCGGGTGGTCCTTGGGTGGCGGCTCTTGGGCGTAGACATCGATTGCGGCACCGGCGATGCGGCCGGCTTTCAGCGCGTCGGCGATGGCGTATTCGTCGACCACGTCGCCTCGTGCATCGTTGATGACGAGCAGCGTGTTCTTCGCGACGTCATTGAGCCGGCGACTGTCGAGCAGGTGCTTCGTGTCTCCGCCGCCGGGGACGTGAAAGGTGATGACGTCGAGTTGGGCGAGGAAGGTGTCGAAGTCCTTGACGATCTTCACCCGGCCGTCGAGGGCGGCTTCACCCTTGAAGTAGGGGTCGTAGCCGACGACCTTCATCTCCATGGCCAGCGCTCGGATGGCGACGGTCTGCCCGATGCGACCCAGCCCGACGACGCCGAGGGTTTTGCCGGCGAGTTGGGTGCCTTGATACTTGTTCTTCTTCCACTCGCCGGATTTCACGTGCTTGTCGGCGCCCGGGGATCTTGCGGGCCAAGGCGTACATGAGGGCCAGAGCGTGCTCGGCGGTGGAAAGGGTGCTGGCGGCGGCGGTGTTGACGACGAGGACGCCTTTGGCAGTCGCGGCGTCGAGGTCGATGTTGTCGACACCCACGCCGGCACGGGCGATCGCGCGGAGCTTGCCGGGATCTTGAAGAACCTTGGCCGTGACCTTCGCGCCGCTGCGGACGGCGAGCCCGTCGTAGTCCTTGACGGCGGCGGTGAGTTCCTCTTCATTGAGTCCAATCTTGACGTCGTATGCGACGCCTTCGGCGCATCGAGGAGCTTGAGCCCGTCTTCAGCGAGCTTGTCGGCGATGAGGATCTTCA
>CAVUDF010000003.1:0-331595 GCA_963740195.1 uncultured Planctomycetota bacterium
AGTGCGGCGATCACTACGTGCGTCGCCAGCGGAAGAAGTTGCCGGAGAAGTGCCCGACATGCGAATTCGACACGAGATCGAGCAGCTCGGCGACGGCATCGACCTGCTGTGCATGAACGACGACTGCCCGAAGAAGCGTGTTCGAGCGGATCAAGTGGTTCTTCGCCCGCGGCCAGATGGACGTCGATCGGCTGGGCGAAAAGCTCATCGAGGCCCTCCACGATGCCGGCAAACTCACCACCTTCGCCGACATCTATCGCCTGTCGCGGGACGATCTACTCGCCGTCGAGCGGATGGGCAAGAAGGCGGCGGACAACGTGCTGGCGGGCATCGAGGCGAGCAAGTCACGTCCACTCAACAAGCTCATCCACGGACTGGGTATTCGCCACGTCGGCGGCACGGCGGGGCGACTCTTTGCCGAGCGGTTCGGCAGCTTCGACGCGATCAAGGAAGCCAGCGTCGACGATCTTGCCGCCGTAGAAGGGATAGGCGACGTCATCGCCGGCAGCCTCCGAAATTGGCTCGATGAAGGCGGCGTCGAGATGGTCGAAGAGCTTCAGTCGCTTGGCCTTGATCCGAAGCAGGATGTCGTGGCTGCGTCACCGGCGGACGGTCCTCTGGCCGGGAAGAGCGTCGTCGTTACGGGCAGCTTGGAGCACTTCACGCGAGAGACGATTCAGGAGCGTATCCGACAGCTCGGCGGGAAGGCGGGGTCGTCGGTCAGCAAAAGACCGACCTCCTCGTCGCTGGCGACAAGGCGGGCAGCAAGCTCAAAAAGGCGACGGAACTCGGCGTCGAGACGATCGACGAGGCCGGCTTCCTCAGTCGTTTCGGCGAGGCGTGACCGTCGGCCAGCACCAGGTCGTCCGTCTGCTTGACCGGTTCTGGCTTTGCGTGAACCGCCCGCCGGACCACTGCAGCAATGGCGGCGGCGTCGATGCCGGCCTCGGCAAGCTGGGCGTCCCGGCTCTTGAAGGCGATCATCTTGTCGGCAGGATGACCCAGAACGACCACGCTTGCCGTCGACCGACCAAGCCCGGCGGCGGTCTCCAGGAACGCACTGCCGAAGCCCCCTTCGACAATGTGATCTTCGACCGTCACCACCGGTCGGCCGTCTTCGAGAACGCGATCCACCGTCGCGCGGTCCATCGGCTTGCAGAAGCGGGCGTCGACGACTTCGACGTCTATGCCCTCTGCAGCGAGCGTCTTCTGCGGCCGCAAGGGCTTCGGCGACCATCGTGCCGTAGGCGACGATGGAAGCATCGCTGCCGCGACGCAAGACCCGGCTTTCGCCTAGCCGTAGCTCTGCTGCGGGATAGTCGACGACCGGGACGACGTCCCGTGGGTAGCGAAGGGCGACGAAGGTCTCGAGCTCGAAGGCAAGGTCGAGCATGCGACGCAGGTCCGCCTCGTCGGAGGGTGCCATCAGGACCGCGTTCGGCATCGGACGAAGGAACGACAGGTCGCAGAACCCGTGGTGCACCGCACCGTCGCTGCCGACGAAACCGGCCGGGTTCCATCGCAAGACGACCGGTTGCTCGTTGTAGATGACTTCCTGCCAGATCTGATCAAAGCAGCGTTGGACGAACGTGCTGTAAACCGCCGGGGGGCGGAGCCCCGACTTGGCCATGCCCGCCGCCATAGCCATGAGGTGGCTCTCGCCGATGCCGGTGTCGACGTAGCGGTCCGGGTGTGCCTTCTCGAAGCCGGACAAGCCCGTGCCGTCGGGCATGGCAGCGGTCAGGGCCAGCCCGATCGTTCCGCTCGGCCAGGTCGATGGCGGCCTCGGAGAAGGCTTTCGTCCAGCTCTTGCCGCTGCTCTTGTTGAGTTCGACGCGGCATCCTTCGAACCGGAACCCGGCCGGCGAGTGGAGCGTCGTCGGGTCTGCCAAGGCGGCATCGACGCCTTGACCCTTGTTGGTTTTGACGTGCAGCAGGACGGGCTTGTCGACGTGCTTGATCTCCGCGAGGAACTGCACGAGCTCCGGCAGGTCGTGGCCGTCGATGGGGCCCATGTACTTGAAGCCGAGCCCTTCGAAAAGCCCGCCGGCCCACATGGCGGATTCCACGCCCCCGTGATGCCGTTCCAGGCGGCGGTCATGGCGTCTTCGACCGCGTGGGGCATCTGCTTCAAGAAGCCCTTGGTCAGCTTCTTGAACTCCTCGTAGGTGGTGCTGACGCGGACTCGCTCAAGATACTCCGCAAAAGCCCCCTGCGGGCCGCTGATGCTCATCCCGTTGTCGTTGAGGACGACCAGCAGTTGCCGATTGAGCGTGCCGGCATTGTTGAGGCCTTCAAGCACAGGCCGTTGACTATCGACGCGTCGCCCACCATGGCCACGACGTGGTTGGAGCGGTCCATCGCCTGGTCCGCCCTTGCCATGCCGACCGCGGTCGAGACGGCCGTCCCGGCGTGGCCGACGCCGAAAAGGTCGTAGGGCGATTCGTCCGGCATCGGGAACCCGCCGACGCCGCCTTCCTTGCGAAGCTGATCGAATCCTTCAAGCCGACCAGTCAGCATCTTGTGCGGATAACACTGGTGCCCGACGTCGAACAAAAGTCGGTCCGGCCCCTCCGGATAAGGACCGAAGTCGTAGACGCGGTGCAGGGCGATCGTGAGCTCGACGACGCCCAAGTTGCTCGCCAGGTGCCCGCCACTCTTGCCAACGGCATCGACGATGGCCACCCGCATTTCCTCGGCGAGCTGTTCCAGCCCGTTCATGTCAAGCCGCTTCACATCGGCAGGCGAGGCGAGGGTGGAAAGGATGGGGTGGCGGTTCTGCTCAGTCATCGGCAAGTCAAAGTGACGGCGAAGTATGCACGCTCCTCCTCCTACTCCCATGGCTGGTCGCTGTTGCGTCAGGCCGGTCGACAAAAGTTCTTACGAGCTGAAGCGTCGCACCAGGCCGATGATGAGGCACACGATGCCTGCAATCGAGAAGGGAATGCCCAAGCAAACCCCGGCCAAAACGGCGGCACCAGTCCCGCCGAGTGTCCCGACGCCCGGCCCGATCGATAGCGTGGCGGTTTCGCCTTCGGGCAATGTGGCGCTGACGATATAGGACCCAGCTTCCCCCGCTTGGAAGGTTCGGGCCAATTGCGACGTCTCTGCACCCAGATTGATCTCCACGTCCACGGTGGTTGCCTCTGTCGCAATCTCTTGCTGAGACGGGCCGACAACCGTCACTTCAAGCCCTTCCGGCACAGCAGTCCCGCTGACGTAGATGGCCAGATCTTCGTCTGCTTCGGCAACGTGTGTGGACGGAGCCGGGTGGCTAAAGCTGTTGAGTCCGCCGGCGAGCGACGAGATGCCCTGGTAGCCGGCGAAGCCCGCGAACGCGATCACCAAGACCCCGAGGATCAGAGAGCGCAGCCTCCGATGATGAGCAGGACCTTGCCCTTCTTCTTCTTTGGCGGCTGATCGGCTTCCGGAGCAACGGGATCAAAGGTCATGTTGGCGAGTAGGACCTGCTTGCCGGCTCGCCAACGCGTCGCCGCCGCAGGAAGGTGACCAAGCCGAGGATCGTCGCGATTCCGGTCGCTGGCTCGGGAACGGACGCGGCCCATTCATCAAGCGCCTGAAGCTGAATGACCGAACCGCCGAAGTTCGCAGAGGAGCAGCCCGAAGTCGGCAAGGCTTACAAGGCCGTCCCCGTTGAAGTCGCCGGTGGTGAAGAACGCGTTGTTGGAGCCGAAGTTGCCCCGAAGGACGCCGAAGTCGGCCAGATCGACGTCGCCGTCGAGGTCGGCGTCGCCGGGCAGAAAGTCGTCGATCGACGGCGGCGTCCACAGGGCCACGCCCGTCGTCCCGCCTTCGAGTGTGAAGCTGTACAGGATCTGGCCCAGCTCGTTGAATCCGCTGTACTCGTCGAGCGGATTGGAGGTCGGACTTGAAGCCCCACATTCTCGATCACACCGCCGGGCAGCTGGTCGCCGACACGGGCGACGGGCAACACGCCTAGCCGCGGGTCGAACAGAAAGATGCCTTCTTCTTCGTCCGGTGTGAAGGTTTGGCTGACGTCCACGTCGGCTGAAAAAGCAACCTGTCCTGCGTCGTTGAGGAAAACGCGAAAGTCTTCCAGCTCTGAAAATCGCCCGCCACCGGGTGCGGCGTCCTCGAGCCGAACGATCTCGTCAATGCTGCCGTCGTTCCGGCTGACGAAGAGACCCGAGTCTGAGAAACCGGGCGTGTTGAAGAGCGTGGCGATGAAGAGGATGTCACCAAGCTCGTTGATCTGCGGCCGCTCGAAGCGGAAGAATCGAGAATTCGTCGTTGCCCGCGGCCGGATTCACCAGTTCGCCGAGCCGAGCGACTTGCGTGACCGTTGATGCGCCGCTGTCGAATCGGAAGAGCCCTGACTGACCGGTGAAGCCGTCCAGCTCCGCCGTGAAGGCAACGTTCCCTAGCTCGTTGATACCTCCGGGAAGGAAGTCGTTGAACGTCTCGCCGCCGGAGGTGGGTGTCAGCCGCTGATGGCGATCGTCTTCAGGCCCGTTTGGGGCTGCCAGACGAAGAGGCCGGCGTCGTCGAAGCCGATGCGTGACCTGACGAGGATGTCGCCGCCGTCGTTGATGTCGGAAGCTTTCCGGAAGCCGGTCGTCTGACCGGATCCGGGAGCATCTTGACCAGGCAGCAACGCAGGCGTCGGCGGATTGATGCCGTCGATCGCGTAGAGACCGACTCGGTCGTTCGGATTGACGCCCGGCCCGCTGAGGATCAGAGGGACGGCCGCGACGCCCGCACCGTTGAAAGCGGGCCGACCACCGGCGATTTCGCCCGTTCGGTTGCGCTCGCCCGACCGCGTCGCCGCTGCGAAAGAAGGTCGCCGGCCCGTCAGGTGTGAACGAGTAGAGCCCGAACCCGTTGCCGATCGTGACCCCCGGCCCCTCCAGAGGAACGCCGATGAGCAGGTCGCCGGCGTTGTTGAGCGCGGGTGACCCGATGGCGGCGAAGGTGCCTGACCCATCGGGAGCCGCGTCACCCTCGCGAAGGAACAGTCGAGCCGTGGTGCCGTCGAAGAAGAACGAGGCACTGTCGTTGTCGCTCGTGACCCCTGGACCGGCCAGTCGAGCACTGAAGGTGAACTGGCCGAAATCGTCGTGTCCCCGCACCGACTTGGGCGTAAGACAGGAGCGGGTCGCCGGCGACGCTCTGCCCACTTGTCACCATGATCTCCACGTCGCCCACCGCAGACGCGGCCGACACCAGCAGCAGCGGGGCGAGCAACGCCTGTCGAGCAAGCTTGGTAGGCATGGCCAGGACTATCTCTGATCGCACCGGCTCGATCAACGGGCGAAAGCGACTGCCAACGCGGCGCCGCCGCCGGAAGTGATCGAATTGTCGGATATCGCCCTGCAGGCGGTGCAGACCGCCTTAGTCGTCGTAACCGTTCGGGTGCTTCTCGTGCCACGCCCAGGCGGTCTTGATGATTTCGGAGGGGTCCTTGTACTTGGCCTCCCAGCCGAAGAGGCTTTTGGCGTGTGACGGGTCGGCGAAGAGCGCGATCGCATCGCCGGCACGCCGTGGGCCGTACTCGACGGGCACTTCCTTGCCCGTGACCGCTTCGGCGGCCTTGATGATCTCGCGGACGCTGAAGCCGCGACCGGTGCCGAGGTTGGCCTTGATCTCGCGATGATCGTCGAGTGCCGCCGCGGCCTTGATGTGCGCATCGGCGAGGTCGGCGACGTGGATGTAGTCGCGGACGCACGTGCCGTCGTCGGTCGGGTAGTCGGTGCCGAAGACGGTCAACGCGTCGCGTTGGCCGAGCAGTGCCTGGAAGATGACGGGGATCAGGTGCGTCTCGGGATCGTGATCTTCGCCGAGCTGGCCGTCGGGATCGCAGCCGCAGGCGTTGAAGTAGCGCAAGGCGGCGTAGCGGAACGACTCGTCGCTGGCCGCGAGGTCTCGAGCGACGCGCTCGACCATCAGCTTGCTGTGCCCGTACGGCGAGACCGGCGTCTGCGGCTCGCTCTCGGTGATCGGCACCGTGTCCGGGTCGCCGTAGGTCGCACAGGTCGAGGAAGACGAACTTTCGACCTTCGCGTCGCTGCATGCACTCGAGCACGTTGATCGTCGTCGCGACGTTGTTGTGGTAGTACTTCAACGGCTCGGTCACGCTCTCGCCGACGTACGCGTAGGCGGCGAAGTGCATCACGACAGTCCGGTTGAAGTCGACCATCGTGTCCAGCAACGGCACGCGATCGTCAAGATCACCCCAGACGTACGGCACGTCGAGGATCTTGGCCACGACCTTGTGCCCGCGGTCGCCGTTGTCGTAGATCATCGGCTCGTGGCCGGCCTGCTGAAGGGCTTTGACCGTGTGCGAACCGATGTATCCGGCACCGCCTGCGACGAGAACTTTCATGGCCGGCAACATACCGATCAATAGCCTCGGGTGCGAATCGGGATTTGAGGCCTGTAGACGCGGTTTGCCGCTAGACAACTTAATGGGGTTCAGGCCTTGTCAGATGGGGGTCCGAGGTGGAATCATGTCGCAGCCTGGCGAGGCTGCCTCTGTGGCGGCGTCGCGAAGTTCTGTCGCCGCCCGATCGCGGTCGATCCGATCCGTCCCACCTGAAAATGCACATGAATCGCAACCTCCTCCTCGCCGTCGCTGCTGCAGCCCGGCGACTGCCGTCAACGCCCAACTCGTTGCCGGCACCGACTTCGATGGCAACGACGTCGCCCTCGTCGACACCTTCGACAGCCGCACCACCCCTGCCTCGGCCACCCCGGCGGGCGACGCTTTCGGCGTCGAAATCGCACCGACCTGCAGAACGGCTTTGGCCTGCCGTTCAACCTGAGCGACGACTCGGTCGTTGCGGCCGGCGGATTCCCGGCCTTCCCGGAGGATACTGCTGGCGTTGTGGGCCAGGCCAAGACGGATAACTTCTTCGCTGAAAACGACGCCGACGGCGTCTCGCCGCTGCCGGCCTTTGCCGTCTTCAGCTTCGACGTCGGCGCCCCCACCCAAATCGACACCCTCAGCATCGACATCGGCGCCTTCGGCACCGGCTTCGAAGACGACGACGTCTACCGCTTCATCATCGACCCGGATCCGACCAACGGCACCACGACCGACGAAGTCACGCTGCTCAGTTCACCGGCTCCGACCCGGACACCAGCACCGACGAGTACACCTACCGCCCCTTCGACAGCGGTGCCGTGACGACCGAGGCCCGTCCGCTTCGCCTCCGCAGCCGCTTCGGTACGACGAACGTCGCGATCGGAACCGCCGTCGACAAGTCCGTCGCCGCGACCGGCACTTTGGACTCCTTCACCGTCGACATCTCGGCCCTGGGTGCCCTGAACCGCCTTCGATCTCGTCTTTCAGCGAAACGGCGTCTTGACGAGTGGCTCTGAGGGCTTCATCTTCGACAACATCGAGTTCACCGTCGACGACGGTGGCACACCGCTGCCCGGTGACGCCAACAACGACGGCGTCGTGAACCTTGCCGACTTCGGCATCCTGCGGGCCAACTTCGGCTCGACCATGGGCACCTTCATGACCGGCGACTTCAACGGCGACGGTCTCGTCAACCTCGCCGACTTCGGCATCCTGCGGGCGAACTTCGGCAGCACCGCTGTCACCGAAGTCGCTGCCCTGGACGCGTGGTTCGCCACCGTCGTTCCGGAGCCGACCACCCTCGCGATCGCGGGCATGGCAGGCGTCGGCCTGCTTCGTCGCCGCCGCGCTTGAATGAGAACGCCCTTGTCTAAGCAACAACAGTCACGGCCCGACGGCACCCCGTCGGGCCGTGGCCTGTTGTGGCCGACAGTGATCGGCATCACCTGAAGCAGTCATCGCATAAAACCGACGCAAGACTTCATCGAACCTTAAACCGCGACCCGCACGTAAGGCCTTAGAACTACCGCTCAGCCCTTTGAAGCACCCCTCATGACTGACCAGAACATTCTTCCTGATCTCGACGTCACCCCTTCCAAACCGAGTCGTCGGTTCAACACCTCCGCCTTCACGTTGGTCGAATTGCTGGTGGTCATCGGCATTATCGCACTGCTGATCGGTATCCTCCTGCCCACGCTTCAGCGTGCCCGGGACTCGGCCAAGACAGTGGTCTGCCAGTCGAACCTCGGGTCGATCATGGAAGGCGTGCTGATGTGGTCGAACGACAACGACTTCAAGCTGCCCGGCCCCCACTCTGTCGGCTGGAAGGCCTGGCCGCGTCTGCAGTCGGGCTCGCACCCGTGGGATACCAGCTACGAGGGTGGCGGGACGACACCGGTGCAGAAACGTCGACTGGATGTCGCCTGCGGTCGGCTCCATGATGACGCTGCCGGACAACGACCTCGATGCAGATCACGTTGTTCTCAGAAGAGTTGTCGTGCCCGTCGGTCGCCCGGAACTACGACTACATCTTCGCCGCACCGTCCGGCTGGAGCAACACAGCCGGTTCAGATGGCGATCGCGACACCGGTGGTGACCCGCTTGCCCAGCGGACGCCCGGCACGCCGACGACGTCGCGGGGCGTCACGCCAACGACATCCCGCTCGCCAGTTACGGCGGCACGTCGCCGCGTTCCAGGCGAATCCGGCGATCGAGTACCCCAACGGGTTCGGCAATGGTCTGGCCGACCGCACCTCCGAGGAGGGCAAGCGGCCGCCGATCTGGAACCAGAGCAAGACCCAGAACTTTGCTCGCCCGCCGCAGGGCTACTTCCCGAGCCTGGCCAAGGTCGGCCCGGCTTCGCAGAAGGTTTTCGCGATGGAGGGCACGCGATACCTCGACAATACGGGACGAATCAGCTTCAACGGCATCCGCTACCAGCAGAAGGGCGGGAACTTCATCGTCTCCGGGCCGCACTTTGAGTTTGGTGAGGGATCCCCGTACCAGGTCGACTTCGACATCGTTGGCGACGGTCGTCGCACCAGCATCGAAGGCGTCTCCATGGCTCCGGCTTCCGAGGGCACCGCCTACCGGCACAACCTTCAGATGTCGCAGACGTTCTTCGACGGACACATCGAGATGGCCGACTTCAGGACCAGCTGGCAGAACCCCGGCCGCTACGTTCCGGCCGGTACCGAAATCATCACGGACGGCATCCTGTACGTGCAGCAGTTCGGCGACGCGACCGACTCCTACGGCGTCGGCTTCGTCTTCGAATGATCCGCATGACACCGGAGTCACCCTGACGCTGCGGAGGCTGCCAAGCCTTCGCAGCGTTCTTTGGTCTCCGTTGAGCGGTCTTGCAATTCCTTGCGGCGCTTCGTCAGGTGTGGCGTCTGGTAGCCGCGGGTGGCTTGGTGGCGAGCAATGTTCTCTAGTGTCGCCCATGCCGGTTCGAATGACGCTCCAGAAGGTCGACGGGTCCGCCCGCCTTGGCAGCGTTTCGACGCCTCACGGCAGCTTCCCCACGCCCGCTTTCATGCCGGTCGGCACGCAGGGGTGTGTCAAAGGCGTCACGCCGGACCGGCTACGCGAGTCGGGTGCCGGCTGTGTCCTCGGCAACACGTACCACCTGATGTTGCGACCCACGGCAGAAACGGTCGCCAAGCTCGGCGGGCTGCAACGCTTCGGCGGTTGGAACGGCCCCATGCTGACGGACTCGGGCGGGTTTCAGGTCTTCAGTCTCGCCGACACGTCGAAGATGGACGAGCAGGGCGTGACCTTCAAGAGTCACTTGGACGGTTCCATGATCCGGCTCACGCCGGAGCGGTCGATGGAGGTCCAGAACCTCCTTGGTGCGGACATCATGATGGCGTTCGACCATTGTCCGCCGGGAGACGCACCGTTGGATGTGCAGCGGGACGCGATGGAGCGGACGAGCCGTTGGATCGAAAGGTGCGTGCAGGCCCACGCCCGGCCGGACGAGCAGGCACTGTTCGGCATCGTGCAGGGTGGCGTCGATCTGGAGCTTCGAGCCGAAAGCGCGGCCGACATGGTCGCTCACGACCTGCCCGGTTACGCCCTGGGCGGCTTGGCCGTCGGGGAGGGGTTCGACGCGATGCAGCGGGTGCTCGCAGCCACAACGTCGCTGCTGCCGGAGGACAAGCCGCGGTATCTGATGGGTGTGGGGTACCCGCGTGACATCGTCGAGGCCGTGTCGCATGGCGTGGACATGTTCGACTGCGTTCTGCCGACGCGGAACGGCCGCGGGCTAGTTGTCTGGACGTCCGCGGGCGAGACGCTGCGGCTAAAGAACGCGAAGTTTTCCCAGGACGAAGCCCCCATCGACGCTGACTGCGACTGCTACGCCTGCCGAACCTATTCACGCGGGGCGATACGGCACTTTTTCCTGGCCGGCGAGATGCTCGGGCCGATCTTGGCGAGCGTGCATAATCTGACCTTCTACGGCCGACTGATGGCCGACTTGCGGTCAGCGATCAGTGCTGGGACGTTTGCCCGCTTCCGCGAGGTAGACCCTCGCTGCCGAATCGCCCCCAGCGAGAGCGGCGACCGCCCGACACACCGTCACTTGCCCGACAGGACCGAAGCACTTTCATGATCGCCGCTCTTTCGACATCTGCTCTTGTTCTCGCCGAAGTCGCCGCGCCGAAGCCGGCACCGGGCTGGTTCCTGATGGCGGGGCAGCTGGTTCCGTTTGTTCTGATCGCGGTGTTCTTCTACCTCGTCTTCATCGCTCCGCAGCGGAAGAAGCAAAAGCAGCAGCAGAAGATGATCGCCGCCGTTGCCAAGGGTGACAAGGTCGTCACCATCGGCGGCATCCTGGGCACGGTCGTCGCCGTCGCGGATGACAGCGTGACCGTCAAGGTCGACGAGACGAGCAACACCAAGCTTCGCTTCCAAAAGTCCGCATTGGCCAGCGTTGATCCGAAGGCGACGACCGCGGCGTGAGTCTTTGAACGAAGGCGAAGCTTCGGGCGTTGCCCGCCTCTTTGTCTTCGATCCGACCGCCGACTCACCACCACCGACTCACGACTCCACGACTGTTATGCCAACCGTCTTTGCCGGCCGCGTCACGCTGATCCTCGTCGTCCTGTACGGCGCGCTCTGCACGATCTTCCCGGCTGCACCGTTCAGCTTGTTCAAGCCGCTCATCGACGGTGAGGCGACGTACGACAGCTATCTGAAGCCCGGCATCGACATGGTCGGCGGGACGAGCCTGATCTACGAGATCGAGACGCCCGAAGATTTCGAGCGGGTGCCCGGTTCGGAGTCGCTGAGCCAGCGGGTGGCGTCAGCGCTCAAGCGTCGTGTCGATCCACAGGGCGTGCTCGGCCTCGTCTGGCGGCCTCAGGGTGACACACGGCTGGAGATCCAACTGCCGCTCGGTCGGGACTCGGCGGTAGGCGACGAAGCACGCTCTCGCTATCAGGCAGCCCAGCAGGTTCTGACCGCCTTCGAGGTTCGGCCGGCACAGGTGGTGCGGGTGATCGAGAACTACGAAGGCGACGACCGTGCTTCGCGTCTTCGCGAACTCGCGGCCGGAGGCGAGGCCCGACTTTCCGTCTTCGAGGAGGCGGCGACGGCATACGACGAGCTGCAGCAAGCAAAAGATGCCGGCCTGATCGTTCGGATCGATGAGGCCGAAGAGGCCTACACGCAGTCACTCGCGTCTCTCGATGAGACGAACTTGAGTGTCGAGGATGTCGAGCCTCTGGTCACGCTCGAAGAAGAGCCGCGTGCCGAGCGGCTCGCCGAGCTTGAAGAGCGTAACGGCGGCTTCGCCGAGCGTTGGGAGGCGATCACCGCCTACCTCGAAGCGGCGGAGTCGTTCGAGCAGGTTCGCGACGAGATCGCCGACACCGCGACTCTGAAGCGGCTCTTGCAGGGCAGCGGCGTGCTGCAGTTCAACATCTTGCCGTTCAACGTCAACGACGACGGCCGAATGGGTTACGACGACGGCCTGACCAATGAGCTGTACGAGGAGCGTCTCGACGACCTTGAACGATTCGGCCCACGCCCGCGTGCCAACGAAGACTTCCGCTGGTTCGAGCTCGACCCCGACGCCAGCGTCGGCACCCCGGTCGCGACCGGGCCCGACGGCAAGCAGTACGTCTTGGGGTGGAACACGAACGAGAAGAGCCTGGATCGACGCGACGGCGAGTGGGGCCTGACCGGTGCGACCCGTGCGCGGGACGAACAGGGCGGCAGGGCGATCGGGTTCACGCTCGATGTGCCGGGCGCTGCACTCTTCGGCGACCTGAGCGGCACGAACGTCGGCAGGCCTCTGGCGATCGTGCTCGACGGGCGAGTCATCAGCGCGCCGAACTTGAACAGTCGCATCACCGGCAACGGCATCATCACCGGCGGCCGAGGTGGGTTCGGGGAGATCGAGCAGAGCTATCTCGTCAACACGCTCAACGCCGGGGCACTGCCGGCACGGCTGAGCGATCAACCCATCAGCGAACGAACTGTCGGCCCACAGCTGGGCAAGGACAACCTGTACGCGGGTCTGGCCGCTTGTGTGGCGGGCATCTTCATCGTCGGCGTCTTCCTCATCAGCTACTACTACCTCTCCGGCGTCGTCGCCTTCGCGGCGGTGCTGATGAACATGCTGCTGATTCTGGCCAGCATGGCGGCGCTGCAGGCTCCGTTCTCGCTGCCGAGTGTGGCCGGCATCATCCTGTCGCTCGGCATGGCCGTCGATGCGAACGTGCTGATCTACGAACGACTTCGCGAAGAACAAGTGCGTGGCCTGTCGACCAAGATGGCCCTGCGGAACGCATACGACCGGGCGTTTTCGGCCATCATGGACTCGAACATCACGACGGGCATCACCGCCCTGATCCTCTACGTGTTCGGCTCCGAAGAAGTCAAAGGCTTCGGCCTGACGCTGCTCATCGGCATCTTCGCGTCGCTCTTCACCGCGCTCTTCGTCACCAAGACGATCTTCGGCCTGCTGCTGGAAAAGACGGAGATCAAGGACCTGTCGAGCATCCCGCGGACCTTCCCGAAGTGGGACAAGTGGCTCACCCCGAACGTCGACTGGATGCACCGCGCGGGCCTGTTCGGGGCGGTCAGCGGCACGGTCATTCTGATCGGCTGCATTCTCTTCGGATTCTACTTCAATCGCGGGCGAATCCTGGACACGGAATTCGCCGGCGGCACGACGGCCGTGTTCACGCTCGCCGAGCAGATGGAGACTGGCGAGGTTCGCGACGCGCTCGCACGGGACGGTGTCGATGATGCGCTAGCCGGCCTGCAGGTCGTCAGCATCGAGCCCTCTGCCGATCAGGCGGACGACACGAAGTACGAAATCGTCACGAACAACACCGACGACGTCCAAGTCACCGCCGCCATCGTCGAGCGGCTGGGCGACAAGTTGGAGATACGCCAGCCCAGCAGCTTCGACGGGAGCGATGCACCATTCGAAGACGTGTTCGGCGACAAGGTCGTCCCGGCTCAGATCGGGCAGAGGACCCTGGCCACAATGGCCGTTCCGGAAGAGCTCGTCGCGGCCAACGAAGGGGGTGTGGCGGTCATCCTCCGGAACCTCGACCCGATGCCGAGCGAGGCCGAGCTGGACGAGCGGCTCAGCCAACAACGACTCAAGGGCGGCTATCCGGGTCAGGGGCTGTCAGGCGGTGTTTCGGTCGATGTCTTGACCCTGCCCGCCCAGCAGACGGCAGTCGTCTTCTTCAGCAACGAGCGTTTCTCGTTCGGCGACGACGCCCAGGTCGCCGAGATCTGGCAGACCGAACTGGCGTCACCGGCTTGGTCGATGACGGTCGATGCGGTCGCCAATCCAGGCGAGTTGGAGAAGGTGACCAAGATCGGGGCTCAGGTTGCCGGCGAGTTCAAACGCGACGCGATTCTCGCGGTCATTTTGAGCGTTCTGGCAATCATGGGGTACATCTGGGTCCGCTTCGGTGACCTCAAGTACTCGACCGCCACCGTGGTCGCGCTGGCGCACGACACGTTCTTCGTCATCGGGGCGATCGGCTATGCCCACCTGCTGGCCGAGACGTTCATCGGCGACTGGCTGCTGCTCGATCCGTTCCGCCTCAACCTGACGATGGTCGCGGCCATCCTGACCGTCATGGGCTTCAGCATGAACGACACGGTGGTCGTCTTCGACCGCATCCGCGAGAACCGCGGCAAGTACGGCGTGCTGACGCGCAAGGTCGTCAACGACTCGATCAACCAGACGCTGAGCCGAACGTTGCTGACGGGCGGCACGACGCTCGTAACCATCGCAGTCATGTACATCTTCGGCGGCCCGGGCATCCACGGGTTCACCTTCGCCATGCTGGTCGGCATCATCACCGGCACGTTCAGCTCGATCGCCATCGCCAGCCCGCTGCTGTTGATCGGCAGGCGTCAGGGCCAGGCAGAGCCGGAGACGACGATGCCTGCCACCGTTGCGACGACAGGCTGAAGCCGGTTTGCGGCCGAACCTTGCGCCGCGCAGTCCGGTGATAAGCTGTGCCTCAAGCTCGGCAGGAAGCCGCGCCTCAATTCGTGTCCGATCGGGAAAGGAAGCCCCATGGCGCTGCTACGCAAAGACATTCGAATCGCCTTCTATGCAGGAGCATTGCTCGCTGCCGTCGGTCTCGCGTACGCGGGGGTCCTCATCTTCGGCAGCTCCGACGATGCGGACGACGCCGTTGCCGTAGATGATTCGGCACCGGTCGACACCGCTCCGGCAGATCCGATGGGCGGCTACGAGCCGGTCGCGCCGGCAGAGTTGGCCGACGACCTGACGAACGCCGACGACACCCCCACATCGTTCTCCGCCTCCTGGGATACGAGCGAAGAAGATGCGTGGAGTGACGACGTGCTGGTCACGACGACTTCGATGGATGCGGATGAGCCGGAGCAGGCAGACGACGAGTCGGTCGATCTCGCCGCCGTACTCGCAGATTTTGGACGCACGGAGGTTGTGGCTCGGCCCGCGGTCGAGCCGGCCGATCGCGACTTCGACGTTTCGGCTCGCGAGCACACGCTGGCGGAGGGGGACACCTTCGTCAGCCTCGCCGGTCAGTACTACGACGATGAGAAGCAGTTCGACGTCATTCGCCGGGCCAACCCGCAGCTTGATCCGCGTCGGCTCAAGATCGGCGACCTGGTCGTCATCCCCGCTCTGGACGGCGCGGGTCAGCCCAAGGGTCTGCCGCCGTTGAACGGCCGACCGGACACGCACACGGTTCGCCCGGGCGAGACGCTGTCCGACATCGCCTCCTCGCGCCTAGGCCGATCGGCCCTGTGGGATGACATTTACGAGCTGAATCGCAGCTTGATCGGTGAGGACCCTGCCCGGCTGACGGTGGGCATGGTCTTGAAGCTGCCGAAGTAGCTCGATTTGCAGCAGCAGCATCCGTGCGGCGACCCGCCGCAGACGATCATCGACCGGCGGGAACGCCCGCCGCCGTTCCTTCGTACCATCTGACCGATGACGGCCGCCGACGCGCGCACCTTTGCCCGCCCGACAACTCCTGCGACCGTTCCGTCCATCCGTGGCTTGTTCAACGGCTTTGGGAGGCTCTGGAATCGCGTCTTCAACAGCGTCGTCTTCGGCATCACCCTGATGGTGCTGCTGGCGCTGTACGTCGCCATCGGCAGTGGGATTCCAGAGGTGCGGTCGTTCTTCGAGATGACGGAGATGCAGTTCTTCAACGCCTGGCCGATGCCGACGTTGGCGTTCTTGCTCGTCATCAACCTGCTGACGGTCTCGCTCAACCGAATCCCGTTCACGCTGCCCCGGCTGGGTGTCTGGACGATCCACGCCGGCATCGTCGTGCTCGTCTTCGGCATGACGGCCTACTTCTCGCAGAAGACTGAAGGGATGACGCTCGTCCGCAAGGGTGAGCAGGTCAACTGGTTCTACGACGCCCACGAGCGGGCTCTGTACGTCACTGCCGGGCAAGCGGAAGGCGGAGCCGGTCGCGTTGCCGAAGCTCCCGCGGTTCCATCCGCACGACGAGGCCAAGTACTTCTCCAAGCGGGGCATGACCGGCCTGGTGCCGGAGGTGTTCGCGTACGACGACGCGTCGCGTCGCGGCACCCGGTTGCCGTTGCACGAGTCGCCGGCCGTCGCGGCCGACGATCAGACGCCGCTGTATCTGGATGTGCAGGCGTTTCACCCGTACGCCGTCATCGGCAACAGCTACGTGCGAGGGGGCGGTGATCTGACGGGCGTCCGGATGACGCTCCGGGCCTCATCGACGGGTGACGAGCGGTCGCAGTGGCTCGTCGCCGAGCAGTCCGGCCATCTCAAGGAAACGGCTGCGGACCAGCAGGTCGCGACCTTGCACGTCCGACATCTGCATCGCGCCGACGAGCTGACGGGCGAGCTTCTGGCCTCGGCAGCAGTCAACGCACACGAGATCAACTGGCGCGTCGGCGGCGAAGATGCCCACTCGGGTGGGGTCGCTGGACAGATCGCCCTCGAGCCGGGCACCCGATCGGCGCTCGGCGACACCGGCTACGAGATCGAAGCGGTCGCGTTTCTGCCGGGCTTTCCGCTCTTCGGCAACGGCGAGCCGGTCGACGCTTTTGAGGTGCTGATTCACCCCCCGGCAGAGTCGCCGCACGGCAAGACGTTTCGACGCTACCTGCTCGACGGCAGGCACTCTGAGACGGACTTCGTGCTGGGAGTCGAAGGGGCGGGCCCGAAGGGGGAACGTCAGGAGGCGTTGGTCGACGAGCAGATCCACCTGCATTACGGCCTGGCCGACGGCTTGAACTTGCTGCCGAAGCCGGGCGAGGACGAGCGACACACGTTGCTGACGAAGAACGATCGGCCGGGCTTTTGGCACCTTGTCACGCGAGCGGATCAGCCGGCACGACTCGAAGAACTGCCGGAGGGGTTGCTCGAACTGGCGGTCAACGGTCAGCGTCGCGATCCTGAGACGGGCGTCGTGACGCCGATGACGCTCGACCTGGATTTTCAGCGGGTCGACGGTGTTCGACACACCGAGTGGGTTAGCCCGGTCCCGCCCGAGCGTCGTGAACAGGACGCTGCCATGGCGGGCACGTTTCAGGTCGTGACGATTCAGGCCCGTCGTGGCGACTGGTCGAAGACGGTGCACGTGCCGTACAGCCAGTGGCCCGATCAGGTCGCTTGGCAGCCGGCGGTGCTGGAAGTGCCGGGGATGGCAGAGCCGTTGCGGCTTCAGCTCGGCAACACGCGTCGCGACATGCCGGCACGCGTCCGGCTGGATGATTTCGAGCTGGTGCCGTACGCGGGCGACTACACCAAAGACTCGGCGATGCGGGACTTCCGCAGCAAGCTCACGGTCGACCCCCGTGGCGGCGAGCCGGGGGGCGTCACTGTCAGCCTGAACAAGCCGCACTACATGAAGGTCCCGCCGGCACACGCGTTGGCGTCGATCTGGCCTCGATGAGTCGTGGCTTCTTTTCCAAAGCCAGTGGGATCCGGAGGAGCAGTCGTTCACGGTGCTGGGCGTCGGTAATCGGCCCGGCGTGGTGACGATGACGGTCGGCTGCGGCATGATCGTGATCGGGCTGCTGTGGGCGTTCTACGTGAAGCCGGTGATCATCCGGCACCGCAAGGCCAAGGCTCTGGCGGCGGCGGGGCTTTCGGCAGGATCGGCGAATCGAGGCGTTACCCGATGAAGCATTTCCTTGGCACCCTGTTCGCGACGCTCGCGTTGCTGACCCTCGCCGCACCCTCCTCCGCGGCCGACCTGTCGGCCCTGGAGCGTGCGACCGTCCAGCACAACTCGACGCTCAAGACGTTCGACACGATCGCTCGCGACGTGCTCTCGCAGATGTCGGGCCGAAGCCGCATCGGCGAACAGGCGCCTGTGCTGACGGTGCTGGCCTTCTCGTATCAGCCAGAGACGTACGCGAGTCGTTCGTTCGTCAAGATCAAGCACCTTCCACTCCGGCAAGACATCGCCGACGCGGTCGGGCTGACGGGCAATGAGAAGCACCAGTTCCTCAAGCGAGCCCGTGTGTCGCCGGCTTTCTTGGCGGACGCGTCGCTCCGGTCGACGCTCGAGCAGATCGCGGCCAAGGATCTTCGCAAAGCACCTGCCGTCAACGAGCTTCTGGGTCAGGCGTCTGCGGTGGAGGCCTTTCTCGAGGCACCGCTGCTGCCCCCGCTTCGGCTGATTCCCCCCGCGCCAGGTCAAGGCAGCGACGGCAAATGGCACGCGCTCCAGGAGGTGCTGACCTCGTCCGAGGCCGCGGTCGGGTACGACCCACAGACGATCGCCGATGTCATCCTCGCAGCCCGCGGGTTGCGACGAGTCGTGGGGCGACGACGCCGCCATGACTGCTGCCTCGCAAGTGCTGGCCGATGCGTTGGTCGCGGTCAACCCTGACGCTTACCCGTCGCCGCTGAAGCGGTCGGCGGAGGTCACGTACAACCGGCTCGGCAAGCTGACGCTGCCCGGCACGATGGTCTACTTCGTGGCCATGGTGCTCTTTCTCGTCAGCGCCTACGGATCGTTTCCCAAGCTTCGGCTTTGGGCGATCCGGTCGATGCTTATCGCTCTGGTGATCCACACGGCCGGCATCGTGGTGAGGTGGTGGCTCGTCGAGAAGAGCACGAACGACTGGTTCCACTCGATTCCGATCAAGAACCAGTTCGAGAGCGTGATGTTCAGTGCCTGGTTCGGCGCGGTCGTGGGGCTGATTCTGGAGCTTCGCCGCAAGAAGGCGGGCGGCGGCATCTTCGGCGGGGCGGCTTCGTTCGTCGGGTTCCTGAGCCTGTTGGCGCTCTTCGCGACCCCGCACGTGACAGGCAACGACATCGGCGGCGACTTGAGCCAGGCGAGCGGCATCTTGATGAGCTATTGGCTCTACGTCCATGTCACCACGGTCACGGCCAGCTACGCCCTCATCGGCATGAGCTTCCTGCTGGGCATCTGGTACCTCGTCGCCAAGCTCCGCGGCACGGGCAGTCGCACCGTCACCCTCGGCACCGCCAATGCGGGTTTCTGGCGAACCCTCGGGCAGGCGTTCTTCCTTCCCGTCGGCTCGAAGTCCGCACCGGGCGCGTTCGATGAACCACAGACGCTGGAGCGGGAGCAACCATTGCTCGCACGGCTCGATGCGGCCCATGTGGTGGTCCTGCAACTCGCATTCTGGCTGCTCGGGACCGGCATCATCCTGGGTGCCATCTGGGCCGACCAAAGCTGGGGCAGGCCTTGGGGCTGGGACCCGAAGGAGACGTTCGCGCTGGTCACCTGGATCGTCTACCTCGTCATCCTGCACGTCCGCCTGATCACGAAAGACAAGGCTCTTTGGACGGCGATCTTGGCCATCATCGGCTTCGCGATCATGCTCTTTAACTGGATCGGCGTGAACTTCTTCCTGGTCGGCCTGCACAGTTACGCCTGAGCAACTCGCGTGGTACGGTCACGGGCGGAGTTCGCCATGACTTGCATGCCATTCGACACCGGCACCGCCTGGATGATCCTCGGCCTGACGTTTGCCGGGTGGTACGTCCTAAGGGACCTCGTCGCCAGCCGCGCCGGCGATCGGCCGTTGCCCGTCGAGCCGATCCAGCACTGCAGCGGCTGTCGCATGCACAACCCGCGTCACGCCAACTTCTGCCGGTCGTGCGGCAGTAAGCTTCGGGCGTGAAGCGCGTCACCGGGCACGAGGCCGTCGTCGAACGGCTTGATCGATCGTTGCAAGATGGGCGGCTCGCCCATGGCCTGTTGTTCGCCGGGCCGACCGGCGTCGGAAAACGCACCGTGGCGGATCGACTCGCGGTCCAGTTCCTCGGCGATACGCCCGACGTTCGACACCGTGTGGCCGGCCAGACCCACGGCGACTTCCACGTCGTCACCCGGCAGCTCGTGCGGAATTACGACAAGACCGGCAAGAGCAAGGCGATCCAGTTCACACATCGACGTTGTTCGCGGAGAGATCGTCGCTCCGGCCAACCGGGCGTCGACCGAAGGGGCCGGAAAGGTCTTCATCGTCGAGGAGGCCGAGACGATGAATCCGTCGGCCCAGAACGCGCTGCTCAAGACGCTCGAAGAGCCCTACGGCCGAACGCTCATCGTGTTGCTGACCGACAACCCGATGCGTCTTCTGCCGACGATCCGTAGTCGGTGCCAGATGTTCCGCTTCGGCGAGCTGAGCCGCGCAGGCGACGGTGCAAGTTCTGACGGACGAGGGCGTTGCAGTCGATGACGCCGAGGCCGCGTTTGAGGCGGCGGGCGGTTCGCCGGGGCGGGCGCTCGCGTTCCTGAAGACGGGCGTGGTCGCGCGGCGTCGGGAGATGACGGCATTGCTGGACGGCCGACGGTCGATCGGCGAGTTCTTGAAGCAGGCCGCCGAAGCCGAGGCAGAGGCGGCGTTGGAGGGCGATCCGCTCGGCAGCAAGGACGCCTTCACCCGCGACGGTTACCGCCAATGGCTCGGCCTCGGTGCCGACTACCTTCGGCGTCAGCTTCTCGACGAACCGGCAGACGCCTGGCACACCTGCGACCGCATCGAGGCGATGCACCGGGCAGAGCGGTACCTGCTCGCCAACGTGAACCGAGACCTCGTCCTGCGACAGCTCGACCTCGCGCTCGCGCGCTGAAGGCTTCGGCTTACGGTGCGTGGTGGACATCAACCCGCTCGACATCGTTCGCCGCGAGCTGGCCCGGCCGACGCGTGACCTTCCAAATGCGGTCACGCTGGCCACCGTCGACGCCGACGGCAGGCCGCGGGCGCGGGTGGTGCTCATCAAGGAGGTGGATGACGGCGGCGTTGTCTTCTTCACCAACTACGAGAGCGACAAGAGCCGCGACCTCGAAGCCAATCCGTACGCGGCGATGGCCGTCTACTGGCACGAGACGTTGACGCAGATCCGTGTGTCGGGACGCATAGAGAAGGTCACCGCCGCCGAGAGCGACGCCTATTTCGCAACGCGTGCCCGCGGAAGTCAGATCGGAGCGTGGGCCAGCGACCAGAGTCGTCCGTTGCCGCGATTCGAGTTGCTCGAAGAACGCGTCGCCGCCATGGAGCAGCGGTTCGCTGGTGTGGAAGTGCCGAGGCCGCCGCATTGGGGCGGTTGGCGGATCGTCGCCGACGACATCGAGTACTGGACCGATGGCCAGAGTCGCCTGCATCGTCGGGAACGGTTCAAGCGTTCGGCAGACGGTGCATGGTCGATGACGCTTTTAAACCCGTAGTGCTGTCGCCGGGCACTACTTGTCCGGCAGCAAGACCGGCACGCCTTCGGCACCGACCGACACGAGGTGGCCGCGGAGGGTCGGGCGGGGCATCTTCTGGCGGATGGCTGCGCCGTCGCGATCGAGTGACCGGGCCTCATCCTGAAGCTCTTGCTGTTGCCGTTGAAGCTCGGCGGTCTCGCGTTCCGCCTCGTAGTAGCTGGCCGGCAGCGGTATACGAACGAGGTTGCCCGCGGCATCTCGGCGAACGCTGTTCTGCTCGAGCCGCGTCATGAAAGCACGGTTGCTGTCGATGCGACGGGCGTTGGCCTCTGCCTCGGCGATCACGGCGTCGTACTGCTGTTTGAGTTCGGAGAACTCCGCATCGAGTATCGCCTTCTCTGCTTGGAACTCGTTGTAAGTCTCGATGTCGATCCAGTCGCTGCCCCAACGCTTTAGACCCTCGGCGGCTCGCGTCGCTTGCAGTGCAGGGTCGTGCTGTTCGAGCAGCGAGGCGGCGCGGAGGGCGTGTCGGGCTTGCCTTTGCTCGTCGTCGAGCAGGGCGAGCAGTTCGTGCAGGTTATCGAGGGTGGCCGCCACGCCGGGCGCGGCGGCCGCGGCATCGGCGGCGAAGACGGCGGCCAACTCGGGTCGGCCGATCTCGCTCTGGATGAAGCCGAGGTTGAGCAAGGTCGGGGCATGCTCCGGCACCACGCCACGAACCGCATCGAAGTGCTGCCGGGCCGGGGCAAGCTCGTTCCGTTGAAGGGCAAGCACACCCAGCAGATACCGACCGGAGATGTCGGTCGTCGGGTGCCCGAGCAATTCGCCGACGAGGTCGATTGCATCCGTTTGTCCGTCGGCGACGGCTTGTCGGGCGGCATTGACACGCTCGATCGCGGCGGCAACGTCGGCATCACGATCGGTCACCGTCATCCATCTCGTCCCGTGCAGCACCAGGCCTGCGTCGAGGCGACGCTGCCACTCGTCACGTTCCCGGCTCGCTTCGGCGACGACGGCCGGTGTCAGAGCGTCTTCAAGAAACTTCTGATACTTCGCTACGGCGACGGCAGGGTCGTCCAGCCGCTCGGTCGCCCGGCGAAGCGAAGCCAGTCGCTGTTGATCGCGGGTGCCACCAGGACGCGTCGCAGGTTCCAGGTCGTCGCGTCCGACCACGTGCCGCACGACGCGGCGGACGTCGATGAATCGTTCACCGTCGCCCATAGATACGACGAACCCGTCGCGTGCCGGCTCTCGGACTCGTCGCACCTCGCCCGCGACGTGCTCGCCGTCGTCGAGCACCAGGACGTCACCCGCGGCAACGCTGACCAGAAGAAGAACGGCGGCGACGATTCGGCAGGTCATGGCTTCTGAAGCTTGATGTCGTTGAGCGTCCAGTCGTACTCCAAGAACACTACTTCAGGCTTAAAGTCGTCCGGCCGCTTTGCAAGCTCCGGCACGTGAGGCCTGACGTAGTCGATGACCGACCCCGCGGCCTCGATGAAGTCTTCGCCGTACCAGTCGTAGAGCGGCGTGACGTGCAGCGTGTTGCCGTCGAGCCGGGCGAAGCGAGGGTCGTTGTGAACGCGTTGCTCCTGGTCTTCGAGCTGCTCGTCGAGGCGGTCCGCCACGTAGGCCTCGGCCCGTAGCGGCGGGCAGCTTGTGGCCGCGCAGTTGACGGCCCAGTGGATTCGCGGTTCGTCGAACTTCGCGCGAATCCAGTCGTTCTCCAACCCATTCAGAGACACCCGCCGCCCTGCGAGCATGAACCGCTCGGCTTCGAACGGCTCGTCCAGGTCCTCCAAGACGTTTCTGACATCGCCCGCGTCCAGCACCATCTGGAGCATGAAGGCGTTGTACGCATTGATGAGCGTTGCGAGGCGTTCCGCGTCGGGCATCGCCTCCAGGTCGGCATGGCCGAGGGCGTCGACGTAGCGATCGAGCGACTTGCGTTCGCTGCGAAGGCTGGCGTAGTCGACGAACCCGTTGTCGTCGACGTAGCTGCGAAGCAGATGGTCGAGCAACGCGGTCGGCGGCTCTTCGGCGGCCTTGTCTGCGGGTACGTCGGCAAAGGCGACCGACGGTGAAAGTGCCGCGGCGACCATGCACGTGAAGGCAAAGAACCGGACCATGCGACAACGGTAACCGCTCTGGCCGCCCCGCGTAATGGCGGAGGTACGATCGACGGTGACGTCTGCAGTTTCTCCCGAACCCCAATCCGTACCCGTCGACATCGCCGATCCGGTCAACGCCGCCATTCTTTCCGTGGCCGAGGACGGCTTGCAGGGGTTCCAGCCCGATCCCTTCGGCGAAATCGCCAAGCGCACCGAGCTCGACAAGGGCGAGGTCGTAACGCGGGTCCGAGCCATGCTCGATGCGGGCGTCATTCGACGGGTTCGTCAGACGCTGCTGGCGACGAATCTGGCGCGCGGCGCACTGGTCGCATGGAAGGTCCGGGAGTCGAAGCTGCACGCCGCTTTCGACTGGATGTTCAAGAACGATCCGTTCAGCGGCCACGTCGTGGTGCGGAGCACGGACCAGAAGATCGCCGGTGCCCGCTATCGCCTGTGGACGACGCTGAAGGTGCCCGTCGGCTATTCGCTCGAGAAGCACTGCGAGGAGTTGCGCCGGATCGTCAAGGCCGACTCATTCATGCTTTTGCCGGCCAAGAAGCTGTTTGCTTTGGGCGTTGGGCATGTGCGTCGCAAGGAGCTTCAGCCGGGCGACAAGACGGACGAGCCGGGCCGGGTGATCGATGTTGAGGTCACGCCCGTCGCCGATGACGAGTGGCCGATTCTGGAGGCGCTGAAGCGCGAGTTCACGAGCGACGAGCTGGCGGCTGAATCTTTGTGGCAGGCCCGTGCCGAGGAGGCCGGGGTGTCACTGGAGACATTCCTGGCAAAGGCAAACGAGCTGGCCGGGCGTGGTGTGATCGGGCGGTTCAGCACCTTCCTGGAGCACTACAAGAAGCTCTCGACCGGCGAGCGCGTCACGCGGTTCAACGCCTTGTTCCACTGGAAGGTGCCTGTCGGCCGGGAAGTCGAAGCAGGCAAAGAAGTCGGCCGATTCCACTGCATGACGCACGCGTACTGGCGCGAGGCAGGCAGCGCGTTCGGCGACGTCAACCTCATGGGCGTCAGCCACGGCACCGAGAAGGAGAAGGTCCTGGCGCACAAGCAGGCGATCGACGACCACCTGCGATCTCTGGGGATCGACGTGAGCTACACCAACGTCTTCTGGGGCGGGCGAAGCGAGATCAAGCCGAGCGAGGTGTCGCCCAAGGTGTTCCGCGAGTTCTGGATGAACGAAGGCGTGAACCCCGACGCCATGATCGCGGACTAAGCCAGCTCTCGCGCGAGGGCGGCGGCGCCGATGATGCCGCTGTCGTGGCTTCGCAGAAGGGCCAGCGGGACGTGGGCCAGCGTCTCCCGGAGGGCGTCGGGGCCGCAGGCGTTGAAGCTTGTGGAGAGCGTTTTGATGACGAGATCGGGTTGTTTGTCGTACAGCTCGTTGAGGATGCCGCCGCCGAAGGTCATGCGGCGGGTGGCGAGGGTGCCGAGCAGCAGATTGCCGGCGCGGGCACCGACGAGCTCGAGGAAGATCGTCGCTGCACGAAGGTTCGTGTCGTCGCTCAGGTCGGCCGTCACTTCTTTGGGCGTCGGTAGCGTGACTGAGGCAGGGTCGGACGGGTTCTTGACCGCCGCCCACAGGATCGGCAGAGCCGGCCCGCTGCAGAGGTTTTCCCAGCTGACGCGACCTTGCGGGCCGACGTCCAGGATGACACGGGCGGCATCTCGCAGGACGTCCAGCTCTCGCGACGGCGGGCCGAAGTCGAGGTGGCCGCCTTCGCTGGGCACTGGGAACCAGCCGGCAGGTGTGCGAACCCGGAAGCCGATGCCGAGCCCGGTGCCGGGCATGACGATGCCTTCGACGTCACCCTCGGCCGTGCCGGGGCGAAGCTGGATCGTCTCGCACAAGTCGACGCCGCTGGAATGGGCGACCATGTCGTTGACGAGCCGGACGCGACCCGGTGTCAGGCCGAGAGCTTGTGCGACGGCTTCGTTGGTGATCGACTCGCCGGGGCGATTGGTCATCCGCACGTCGTTGTCGATCACGCGGCCTGCGACGCCCAGGCAGCAGGCGACGATCGGCTCGTCGAGCTTCGAGAGGAAGTCGGACAAACCCTCCGCGACGGGCAGGCGATTGCCATACTTTGCTTCGGCGACGGCGGTGGCGTGGTGGTCATTTGTGCGAACGACGCGCAGCCGGGTGTTGGTACCGCCGACGTCGCCGACAAGGAGGAGGTCAGACATGGCCGGCAGGATAAGCACGCTTATCGTCGGTCATGGACCTGGACGAGGCGAACACGCTGCTCATGGGCAACTATGCCCGTCGACCGATCTCGATGGAGCGTGGCGAGGGGACGCGTCTCTGGGACGACACGGGCCGGGAGTACCTCGACCTCTTCGCCGGTTTCGGCGGGTGCGTGCTGGGGCACTGCCATCCGGATCTGGTCGCCGCGGTCAACGAGCAGGCGGGCAAGCTGTGGCACGTGGGCAACACGTTTCACAGTGCGCCGCAGCTTCGGGTTGCCAGGCACTTGAAGGAGAAAGCGTTCGATGGCCGGGCCTTTTTCTGTCACGGCGGGCTTGATGCGAACGAGACGGCGATCAAGCTCGCCAGGCGTCGCGGGAGCGCATTCGATAGACCGCGGCACAAGATCGTCACGTTCAATCAGAGCTTCCACGGCCGAAGCTTGGCCTTGATTGCTGCGGGAAGTACAGAGACGCACCGCGGCTGGTTTTGGCCCGACCGTGCCTGGTTTCGTGCATGCCACCGGAGGCGACTTCGACGACCTGGTCCGGCACGTCGATGACGAGACGTGCGCCATCATGTTCGAGCCGCTGCGGGGCGAAGGCGGCATGCTCGGGTATCCGGACGACTTCCCGAAGCGCGTCCGTGAGTTCTGCACCGAGCGACAGATCACGCTGATCTTCGACGAAGTCTGGGTCGGCGGCGGGCGTACGGGGAAGTGGTTCGGGCACCAGCACTTCGACGGCGACGTCACGCCGGACGTCATGACGCTCGGCAAAGCCGTCGGCGGAGGACTGCCGGTCGGCATCTGCTGGGCGGAGCCGGAACATGCCACGCACCTCGTCCCCGGCACCCACGGCAGCACGCTGGGTGGCAACCTCATCAGCATGAGCGTCTGTGCCACCATCTTCGACGTCATCCAACGCGACGGCCTGCTCGCACACGCTGCAAAGCTCGGCGATCTAGCAAAGGCGACGCTTCATGACGCGCTGCCCGACTGCGACATCCGCGGCGACGGCTTGTTCCTCGGCATCGAGCTGCCCGACGAGCCGGCACACGACATCATCGCGGCGGGGCTGGAGGCGGGCGTCGTGATCAATGTCACGCAGAAGAAAGTCGTGCGACTCGCACCCGCGCTCGTCATCGACGAGGCGGAGTGGCGGCGTGGGCTGGACCTCGTAATCGACGTGCTTCGAAGTGCCTAGGCCGGATCGTTGCTACTCATTCTTTGCTCAGCATGACGGCGGTCGTATCAGGCACGGACTTCGGTTCCGGCTCGCAGACGCACGAGGTTGTCGCGGTGTCGCCACAGGACCAGCACCGCGACCAGCGACAACACGCACAAGACGGGCCACTGTCGTGAGAGTTGCCAGTCGAAAGCGAAAGCGAACGCCAGGTACGCCACCGGCAGCGACGCGGCGGCGAGCATGCTGCCGATGCTGACGAATCGAGTGGCCTTGAAGGCGGCGACGAAGATCGCGAGTGCCACGAGGCCGGGCCAGGTGACGTACGGGAAGGTGCCCAGCACGAGACCGAGGCCGCACGCGACGCCTTTGCCTCCTTTGAAGCCGAGGAACGGGCTGAAGACGTGCCCGAGCACCGCCGCCATGCCGACGGCGATCCAGAGGGCGAAGGTGAGGGCGGACCGCTCGGGCGGCGTCGTGGTGGTCAGGACGAGCGTCGACGCCACGGCCGCGGGAATGAACGCCTTGAGCGCGTCGAGCAGGAGCACGAGGTAAAAGAATCGTTTGCCCAACGCCCGGCCTGCGTTGGTCGCGCCGACGTTTCCGCTGCCGAAGGTTTTGAGGTTCACGCCCTGACGTCTCGCAACCAGGACGCCGAAGGGAATGCCGCCGATGACGAACGCGATCGGCACGAGCAGGACGAGAGCGAGATGGAGCGTGCTCACGGGCAAGGGTCCTCCAGCTTAAGCGTCTTGTCGCATCATTCGAGGAAGGTCGCGTCGCCGTAACTGAAGAAGCGGAAACGCTCGGCAATGGCGTCGTCGTAGAGGCGTCGCCGCTCGTCGCTGCCGACGAAGGCGTCGACGAGTGCGATCAAGGTGCTCCGCGGCAAGTGGAAGTTGGTCCACAAGGCACGGACGCGTCGCCACTCGTACGGCGGGCGGATGAAGATCGACGTTTCGCCCCGGCCCGGCTCGAGGTCGCCCGGCGGGAAGCTCTCGAGCACGCGGGCCGAGGTCGTGCCGATGGCGATGACGCGTCGGCTGTCGCGACAGGCTTCATTGACCGCGTTGCAGCAGTCTGCCGGCAGCTCGAACCGCTCGCGGTGCATGTCGTGGTCGGCCAGGTCGTCGGCAGAGACCGGGCGAAACGTGCCGATGCCCACGTGAAGCGTGAGCGTCGTGCGGATGACGCCCAGGTCGTCGAGACGCGACAGCAGCTCTGGCGTGAAGTGCAGCCCGGCCGTCGGGGCGGCCACGCTGCCGGGCTTGTCGGCATAAACGGTCTGGTAGCGCTCGCGATCCGACGCGTCGTCTTCCTGTCGGCCGATATAGGGTGGCAGCGGCATCTGCCCGACCTCCGACAGCACGACATCGGCTGGTCGCTGGTCGTCGACCTCGACGTGGTACTCACCGCCGCCCAGACGCTCGGTGACGCGAACAGCGACGTCGTGATGCTCGAAGTGCCACGGGTCTGCGGTTGCCGTTTCGCCGGGGCTTTTGAGCAGGACGGTCCATCGGCCCTGGCCGTGATCTTCGATGAACAACCCGCCGACGCGTCCGCCGGTCGGCTTGATCAGCGTGAACTTGGCGGGCGTGACGCGGGCGTCGTTGAAGACCATGACGTCGCCCGGACGAACGAGTGACGGCAGGTCGGCGACGACGCGGTGGGCGATCTGTTTGGTGTCACGTCGGTAGTGCAGCAGCCGGGCGGCGTCGCGGCGTTCGGCCGGACGCCGGGCGATCAGGTCGTCGGGCAGATGAAAGTCCAGCTCTTCTGTGCGCACGGCCCGGGAAGGTACGCTCTTGCCATGCCGACTTCCGACACGACGAGCCGAACCGCGTTCCGTTGGGGCGTGCTTGGGACGGGCAACATCGCCAAGCAGTTCTGCCGCGACTTGAAGAGCCTGCCGGGGCACGAGTTGCATCTGGTGGGCAGCCGAAGTGCCGACCGAGCCGCCGCCTTCACCCGTGAGCACGGCGGCACGGCGGCGGACGGGTATCAGGGGGTGCTGGACGATCCGGGTGTCGATGCGATCTACGTCTCGCTTCCGAACACGTTGCACGCGGAGTGGACGAAGAAGGCGCTGGGCGAGGGTCGGCACGTGCTGTGCGAGAAGCCGCTGTCGACAAGCGAGGCCGAGGCGCAGTTGATGTTCGACGCGGCCAAGAAGGCCAAGCGACATCTGATCGAAGCCTTCATGTATCGCTGCCACCCGCAGACGCTGGCCCTGGTCAAGGCGGTTCGTGAGCGGCAGATCGGGACGCTGACGCACATCCGAACGAGCTTCTGCTATCGCACGACGCAGATCGACGGCAACGTTCGCTTCGACAAGAGCCTGGCGGGCGGGGCGTTGATGGACGTGGGTTGCTACTGCCTGGACATGGCGATGCTGCTGGCCGATGCGGAGCCGACGGACGTGTCGGCGGTCGTGCGGCGTCACGAGCGCGGCATCGACTCGATGACGGCAGGGACGATCGGGTTCGACAACGGGGTGCACGCGACCTTCACCTGCGGTCTCGACACCCACTGCGACAACACGCTCGTCGTCGCGGGAACGGGCGGGTACATCACGGCAGAATGGCCTTGGAAGCCCAAGGCCGAGGCGGGTTTCGTGATCAAGCAGTCGCACAAGCCCAAGCAAGAGCTCAAGGCCGGCGAGTCCGCCGGTCCGCCGCCGGAGCAGGTCGTGGAGACGCCTGCCGACTTGCCGCTGTACGCCTTGGAGGCCAAAGCATTCGCCCGTGCGGTGCGGGAGAATGCCGAGCCCTTCATGACGCCCAACGACTCCCTGCGGCTGGCCCGGCTGCTCGACCGAGTTCGCGCCGCAGCAAGCTGAAGTCGCTCACTCCTCAAGCACCCAGTAGTAGCGTTTCGCGTCGATTCGGCGGAAGTTGCCGGTGGTGACATTGCCGTCGTCGCAGGCGGCGTCGACGACGTTCATGTAGTTGTCACCGCGGTCGTAGGCGCCGTCGAAGTGAACGCCGACCGCCAGGATGATCCCGCTGTCTTCGGTTTCGATGTCCCACCGTCCGCCGATGGGCGTGAAGGACTCGAAGTTTTGCTCGTCGAACATCTCCGCCAAGGCCGGCGGGCACTCACCGGTGCTGGTGTCGGGTGGCAGTTGGCCGTGGGTCTCTTGGTAGAGCGACAGACCCTGCTTGAAATGGTGCAGGTTTCGAATGAAGACGGTGCGTCGGGCGTCGTCGTCGCTGTCGGCAACGTTGGCGACGACGACACTCGCAAGGATGCCGAGGATCACGACGACGATGAGAATCTCGACAAGTGTGAAGCCGCGACGCACGATGCTTCGAGGTGATCGGGTGGATGAATACGGCATCGGTCCTCCAAAGGTGTCCAAACGTGCGGCACCGGGTGATATACGATTGCCACGCCCTCATGCCAAAGCCCGACATGCCTCAGATGACCCGAAACCCAGGCGGCTGGAGCGTCGCCAGCAACGCGCACGTGAGCGGTGACGTTGCGATCGGTCAAGACGTCTCGATCTGGTTCGGCGTGAGCATCCGGGGCGATGTGGCACCGGTCACCATCGGCCGCGGGACCAATGTCCAGGACAATGCGGTCATCCATTGCGACGCGGGTGTGCCGAACGACATCGGCCGCGACGTGACGATCGGACACGGGGCGATCGTCCACGGCAGGCGTGTCGGCGACGGGTCGCTCATCGGGATGGGGGCGACGCTGCTGGGCGGGAGCGAGATCGGCGAGCGATGCCTCGTCGCCGCCGGGGCAGTGGTCCCGCCGAACATGAAGGTGCCCGACGGCACGCTGGTGGCGGGTGTGCCGGCGAGGGTGATTCGCGAGGTGACGGAGAAGGACGTCGCCTACCTGCAAAAGCTGCCGCCGCATTACGTGCAGATGGCGGCGGAGCATGTGGACGGTGCCTACCTGCCGGGCGGCCGGGCGCTGGAGGAACCGTCGTGACCCACGTCCGCATCGGCCACGGGCACGACATCCATCGCGTGCAGTCGGGCGGCACGATGAAGCTTGGCGGCGTCGTCGTCGCGGAGGACCGATCGTTCGTCGCCCATAGCGACGGCGACGTCGTGATCCATGCCGTCGTCGATGCGGTGCTGGGCGCGTTAGGGCAAGGCGACATCGGCCGAATCTTCGACAACGAGGACGATCGGTGGCACGACGCAGACAGCCGGATCTTCTTGAACGAGGCCCGCCGTCGCATGATCGACGCCGGGTACCAGGTGGGGAACCTGGACGTGACGATCCTCGCCGAGAGGCCGAAGCTGGCACCTCACGTGGACGACATGGTGTTCAACCTTTCGGAGGTCCTGGGCGGATCAGTCAACGTCAAGGCGGGCACCAACGAGGGCCTGGATGCCGTTGGACGGGGAGAGGGAATCGAGGCGACCGCGGTGGTGATCCTCGTTGCTGTAGCGTAAGTCGTTGCTGGTCACATGTTGGCTTCTTTGCGGGTCAGTTTAGATGATCCAGAAGAGGGTTGTGCTCCCGCTGGGCAACTTGTATGGTGTGGTGGTGGAAGACGGGGTGCCCACGATCTCGCCGCGGCCTCTCGGCTATGCGAAGGACTACGTCAGGCGCCCGACGTGGCGAATTCCGGCCATTGGAGTAGGAGTCTTGCTGTGTGTCGCCGGCTCCTGGCTCGGCGGCAAGGTGACGCAGGCCAAGGCGCAGGAACTGCTCTACGCACGGCAAGCGTCGCGTCACGTCGAACCTGCCAGTCGAGTCGTGTTCGACGCCGACCCGCAACGGGCGGCGGAGCTGGTCGGTACGGCAGATGCTTACGAGCGGCTGATCGTACCGGGGCTGGAGCACATCCCCGTGTCGAACCTCCCGGCTGTCGCGCCGGATCCGAACAGCTTCGGCGTCTTGAAGGAGACGCTGGGGGACATGTCCGGGTCGATCGACGGCTACGGCGCGATGCTCTTTCTGCACGAGCTGACCAGCGCCTCCGGTGCCCGCCGAATCGTGGCCGTGCGCTTCCTGCCTTGGGTCGTTCCGGCGAATTCGCCATGGCGTCCGGACGTGCCGGCCGGTTTGATCGCTTACGTCTTCGAGCCGGGCGGCGTCATGCAGGCGCCGATGCTGGTCGAGACGTCGCATGCACCGCTGTTGCTTCCAGACGACTCGGCCAGTGCCCGAGCTTGCATCTCGGAGCCGTCGATGCTTGACGAGATCTTCGACCCGTACCTCGTCGTCGCCGAGGCAGGTGTTCGCTGGTACGCCGGTCAGCCCGACGAGACCAACCCCGCCCACTTCACGCTCGCTTTCGAAGTCGATGGCCGACCCGGGACGGTCGACGGCTTCCTTTCCGCCGACGGGTCGATTGTGCGCATGAACGTTCGCCCGCGAAGCTGAACCGTTCGAACGTCGGGCGTGCGTCCGGCTTGGCATTAGCAACGTTGTCTACGGTGGGCCGTGCCCGGTCATGCCGTTCTCGTCACCTTCGGCAGCCATGGTGATCTGCACCCGTTTCTTGGACTCGGTGCCCGTCTGCGGGATCGCGGCTGGCGTGTCACGCTGGTCACCAACGACAAATACGCCCGCGACGCCGCCGACCACGGCTTCGACTTCCTCGCCATCGGCACGGCCGAGGAGTTCGACGCCTTCGTCGACAACCCCGAAGTCTGGCACACCCACAAAGCCGCGAAGCACGTATTCGGTGCCTTAGCCGACTTCGCCCGTCCGACTCACGAGGCGTTGATCCCGCTCGTGCAGGAAGGCACGATTTTCATCGGCAACACGTTGGCTGCAGGCGTCCGGGTCCTGGCCGAGACGCATGGTGCGACGACGGCCACGATGCACCTTCAGCCGACCGCCTTTCGCAGCATGATCGATCCGCCCCGCATGCCGGGCGTGCCGGCGCTGGATCGGCTGCCGGCGTTCCTCAAGGCGAAGATCTTGCCTCACTTCTGGAACGGGGCCGACCGGTACGTGCTCGATCCGCTGTTGAAGAGCCTGGCCGCGTATCGGCAGGAGCTCGGGCTCGACCCGGTGGTCGGCTACATGGACCAGTGGTGGCATTCGCCCGATCGCGTGCTGGCGATGTGGCCCGATTGGTACGCGCCGCCCCCTCACGATTGGCCGGAGCAGACACGACTCTGCGGCTTTCCGCTGTACGACGAGCGAGAGACGGCGACGGTGGACGACGAGCTGGCGCGGTGGATCGACGCGGGAGATCTGCCGATCGCCTTCACGCCCGGCAGCGCGATGGTGTTCGGCGAAGCGTTCTTTGCGGCAGCGGTAGAAGCGTGCCGACGGTTGAACCGACGCGGCATCCTGCTGACCCGGCACGCGAGGCATGTTCCGCAGAACCTGCCAGCCTCGGTGCGACATGTCCCGTTCGCTCCCTTCTCCAAGCTGTTGCCAAGATGTGCGGCCATCGTGCATCACGGCGGCATTGGCACGATGTCGCAAGGCTTCGCCGCGGGCATCCCGCAGGTCGTCATGCCGATGGCACACGATCAGCCGGACAACGCACGTCGGCTCATCGACCTCGGTGTCGGAGACGCCATCATCCCGAAGCGGTTCAAGGCAAAGCGGCTCGCCAGAGTTCTGGGCCGGCTCGTTGAAGATGATGCCGTCGCGACGAGATGTGCCGATTTGAAGGAAAGGGTTCTTGCAGACGACGGCCTAGCCCGCGCTGCCGATCTGGTCGAGGACCTGGCGTTGCGGACGGTGTCTTGACCGTCAGTGCGTCCGTTACAAAGAGGCGGCGGTGCCGGTACAACGCAGCGATGGCACGCATGGTGTTCGGCAAAGGTCGTGGCGGTTCTCCCTTCGGGGCCCTTGGGCGACGCGGCTTCGGCGGCTTCGGTCGACGTGGCGGTCGCTCCGGCGGCGGTGGGAAGATGCGGCTCGTCATCGGCCTCGTTATCGCGGCAGTCGCATTCGGCTCGTGGTACTTCGGCACGCAGGAGAACCCGATCACCGGCGAGCACGAACGCGTCGGCAGCATGAGCTTCGAGCAGGAGGTTGCCCTCGGCTACCAGACCATGCCGCAGATGGTGCAGCAGATGGGCGGGCAGGTCCCGCCGTCGTCGATCAAGTCTCAAGTGGTCGAGCAGGTCGGCCAGGAACTGCTGTCGGCCAGCGGTCTTCGGCAACTGCTCGAAGAGAAGGACGTGCCGTACGACTTCACCTTCACGCTGATCGATGACGATCAGACGGTCAACGCCTTTGCCTTGCCAGGCGGGCCGGTCTTCGTGACGGAGGCGCTTTACGACCGGCTCGAGAACGTCGCGCAGCTTGCCGGCGTGCTGGGGCACGAGATCGGACACGTGATCTCGCGGCACGGTGCCGAGCGAATGGCGCAGTCGCAGATGTTCCAAGGCCTCGCCGGTGCCGCGGCGGTCGGGACGGGCGAAATCAGCGTCGCTCAGGCCGCTCAGGCGGCAGGGCAGTTCATCGGCATGAAATACGGCCGTGAGCAGGAGCTCGAAAGCGACGCCTTCGGGTTGCAGTACCTCGTCGACGCCGGGCTCGACCCGAGCCAGATGGTTCGGGTGATGGAGATTCTCAAGGAAGCCAGCGGCGGCGGCAAGGCCGGGACGCCGGAGTTCATGCAGACGCACCCGCACCCCGAGAGCCGCATCGAGGCGATCGAAGCCTTCGTCAAGGAGAACTTCCCGAACGGCGTGCCGGAAAACCTTGGCACTGGCGGCCCGCTGCCGCGCGATCGGGGTGCCAGACCTTCCGGTCCGATGCACGTGGCCGATGCCGTCGTACTGATTGAAGCCGAAGGATCTCGGCTGGACACGCGAACGCAGGCGAGGTCCTTCGGCTCCCTTCGGTCGCTCAGGATGACGGAAGGGCAATCCTTAGGATTCGAGGGCGATCAGGTCTTCGAACGTCTCGCGTCGGCGGACGAGGTGGTGCGTGTCGCCGTCGACCATCACCTCCGCGGCCCGCGGGCGGTTGTTGTAATTGCTGGACATGCTGAACGCATACGCCCCGGCGGTGTAGACAGCCAGGAGGTCGCCGCGTTGCGTGGTCGGCAGCGGACGATCGCGGGCGATGAAGTCGCCGCTCTCGCAGACCGGACCGACGACATCGACGACCTCTCCGCCGGCGACATCGGCATCGCGGCCGCGCGACGTCGGACCGTCGCCGGTTGCCGGCCAGATGAAGTGGTACGCCCCGTACAGCGACGGCCGAAGCAGGTCGTTCATGCCGACATCGGTGATGACGAACGACTTCGTTCCGCTCGTTTTTCGGTAAAGGACGCGACCGAGAAGGACGCCCGCGTTGCCCGCGATGTACCGACCCGGCTCGATCGCCACCTTGTAGCCGCGGCCGGACAAGAGCGGCACCAGCGCCTCGGCAAAGGCATCGACCGGCAGTGCCTGGTCGGGCTGCTCATAGTTCACACCGAACCCGCCACCGATGTCGAACCACTCGATCTCGTGCCCCATGTCACGCAGGCGATCGATCGTCGCGTTGATCTTTTTCGTGGCGAGCACGTACGGCTCGACCTTGTAGATCGGCGACCCGAGGTGCATGTGCAGGCCGGCCAGCCGGACGCCGTCAAGCGCCTTGTACTTGTCGAAGACGGCCTCGGCACGGTCCAGGTCGACACCGAACTTCGACTCCTTCTTGCCGGTGGTGGTGTACGCGTGTGTCTCCGGGTCGACGTCTGGATTGACCCGAAGCGCCGCCGTCGCGACGACGCCGGCTGCGGTGGCGACGCGGGCGAGGTTTTCGATTTCGGCCTCCGACTCCACGTTGAAGGCGGCGATACCGGCATCGAGGGCGTACTTGATCTCGGCGTCGGTCTTGCCGACACCGGCGAAGATGACCTTCTTCGGGTCGACCCCCGCCTGAAGTGCGCGGAACAACTCCCCGCCGCTGGTGACGTCCATGCCGGAGCCGGCGTCGATGAGCGTTCGACAGACCGAAAGGTTGCCGTTGCTCTTGATGCTGTAGCAGACGGTCGGGTCGACCGCGGCAAAGGCTTCGGCGATCTGGTGGTAGTGGCGAAGGAGCGTCGCCTTCGAGTAGACGTAGAGCGGGGTTCCGTACGTCTCGGCCAGGGTGGTGGCAGAGACGTTCTCGCAGTAAAGCTCGCCGTCGCGGTGCTGAAAGTGGTCCATCGGGGCGACGACACTACGGGCACGTCAGCATGGCGGTTTCAGCACGCCGGTTGCACCACGGCCGTCATGCTCCCCTTACACGTCGCGACGCGAATGTCGCCGCCGAAGCTGCGGATCTGGTCGCACTTCAGCTCGGCCAGCTCTCGATGACCCGTGAAGACGATGACGCGCCCACGGGCATCGACGTCTTTCGCCAACTTCAACGCATGATCGACCGCATGCCCGCAGACCGAGACGAGCATGCCGATGACGTAGGCGAAGGTGTGGTCGTCGTCATCGAGCAGGACGACGTTCCACGGCTTCAGCGGCCGACGCTTCGGCCTGTCGGCGCGGGGGGCCTTGCTGGGCTTGGGCTTGCTCGGCGGTGGCTCGACGACGTTGCTCATGAGGCTCCTCTGCTGACACGTCGAGTGTACAAAGCGGCGTCGCGGCGGTCAGCCCTGAGGCCTGCCCTGATCAAGGGTCGGGCGGATCGTCGGAACCTGTTCGCCTTCGAGATCAAAATCGTTCAAGTTCCCGGAGAAGGGGCGCACGAGCAGTTCATCCCGGGCGAAGCGGGCGAAGGTGCCGACGAGCGGCAAACGCTCCCACCCGCCGGGACCGGGTCGCACTTCCAGGTCCCACGTCCCGATGTTGAAGTCGACCCGTCCACGGCCCGAGAAGCTGGCCGGTCCCGGGTTCGGACCGATCAGATCGCTGGCGGTCCAGACGGCGAGGTCGCTGACGTAGAGCGTTCCGCCGTCGTCGTGGAAGTCCCCTTGGACGCGGCTGATGGCCAGCTCGCTGGGGAGGAGAAGGTTGCCGACGCGGATGACGTTGACCAGCACCGGCAGGTTGTAAAGACGCTCGCCTGAAACGCGGAACGACCCGCGTCCTCGCCGCGTCTCTGGTCGGCCGACGATGCCTTCCACACGAAGCTCCGTCGCGACCGTCCCGACGCCGAAGTTCTCGCCGGCGAGCTGCTCGAACGCGACACCCTCCAGCCGAACCTTCGCATTATAAGGGACTTCAGCCTCTTCGTCCTCGTCCCAGCCCATCGTCGCCGTCGCCTCCAGCAGCCCGCCGGAAAGGTCGGCCGAGATGTCGCTGAAGTTGAGCGACTCGGCTTCCCTGTCCAGCGAGAGCCGGAGGAACAAATCACGCCCAGGCCGCTCCATCGCCTCGAAGCGGTCGGCTCGAACAGTGGCTTCCAACCGTTGCATCGACTCGTTGCGACGAACCATATCGATGCCGATAGAACCATGCAACGCAGAGACGGGGACGCCGATATCGAATGATGCATTGCTCAGGCCGATCGTGCCGATAGCGTCGATATCAGCTTCGGATTCCTCGTCGATCTTCGTGATGATCCGGACGTTGCCCATGTCGGCCGAGATGCTGCCGGTCAGCAGCAAGCTCTCGAAGAGCTCGGCCACGCCCTCAGGCACGGCCTGCTTCAAAGCGTCATCCACTGGTACATCTGACGCCTTCACGACCAGATCCCAGATCCCGCTCGGGGCCGCATCATCCGTCAGATCACCTTCGCCGGTGATGGCAAAAGCCGGTGCTTCAAGACCTTCGCGGCCGGCGTTGAAGCTCAGGATGGTGACCGTAGAAGGATTGAGCTGTACCTTGCCGCTGGCACGTGAGAAGGGGTAAGGGAAACCTAGAGGAGAAGCCGAAACGTCGTAAAGGCTGAGCTCAATGTCATAGTCGATTGTATCGAGCAAGCCTTCGCTTAGAACCTCACCATCTTCTGCCGATAGGACGACTGTCGGGATGTCGATGGTCGCTACAGCATCGGCCGTTCCTACTGTTGGGCGGAGCCAGTCCCAGGTTTCTTGTGCCGCGAGAGGAAGCAGATCGTAAAGACCAGTATCGAGCGGTAAGTCGCTGACAGTTGCAGACAGTTTTGTTCGTGATAAAGGCCCTTCGTCCATCAGTCCGATGGTGCCGTCGATGCCGATGTCGGTGTCGCCGCGGGTTCCTGAAACGCCTGCCAGATCGATCCTTCCTGGACGGAGCCGTACCCGGCCCAGTGCGTCTTCGAGGTAGAAAGTTCCGTCGGCGGGCCAGAAACGACCGTCTAAGAGGTCGAGCGTGATGTCATAGTCCACGTCAGACTCCGCCGACCCTTTGACAACCGCCGTGATCTCTCCGCGGCCACCGATGCCGAGCTTGTCGATCGTTTCCTGCGTCTCCGGCGGCAGGGCAAGCAGCAGGTCCTCGTCAATCGCCACGCCGTCACCTGCGATGACCAGGTTGTACGTGAGCCCGTCGGGCACGTCGTCACCCCACCGGGTCTCACCCGCGACGCCCAAGTGTCCGTCGCCGGGGCGGGCGATCCGGCTTCGGTGGATGGTCAGGCCCTGGTGTGTCACCGTCAGGCTGGCGGTCGCCTGGTCGAGCGGGTAGGGGAAGGCCGCGAGTGCGCCGCTGAAGCGGGTCGCTTCCACGTCCGCGGAGAACGACCACTCCTGATCAGGACCAGGCGGACGGACGACGCTCACGACGAGGTCGCCGGCGAAGTCGAGAGGGGGCAACCCCGGCAGCGCCGCATGCGAGGCTGGGTCCAGCTCCGAGATGCCTTTGCGGGCTTCGATCGGCATCGCGGCGAGCAGGTCCGGCTCAAACTCCAGCCCCTCGGCCGTCACCTCGAAGTTGAAGCCGGGCGACTTCTCCAACGGCCCGATGGTGCCCGACGCCCGCACGATCGCGTCGCGGTTCGGACTTTCCGGATTGCCCAGGGCGACAAGGTCTTGGATCACCAGCTCGTGCCGCATCTCGTCGTCGTTCTCCAGCGGCCGAACCAGAATGCGGCCGACCGCGTCGTAGACGCGGTACGGCAGCGACTCCAGCTCGAACGACGCGTCGAAGAAACGGGCCTCCACCGACAGCACGGGTCGAGATCCCTCCTCGCGGACCAGTTCCATCTCGAGGTCAGCCCGTCCCCTGGGCCTGAAGCGGTTGTACGCCTCACGCATCGGTCTCGGCAGCGACCCGATGTAGGGCGCCGCGGCAGGAAGCTCGAACGGCTCGCCGGGCGGCGTCCTCACCGACAGTTGGACGCCCGCAGCCTGGTCGTAGCCGGCGGCGCGTCCGCTCAGGATGAGCCGGTTCCCCGCGATCTCACCGCTGAAGTCCGCCTCGGCAATGCCGTTCTCGTCGAAGACGATGACGCCTCGCGCGTCGCGCAGGTCGATGGCAGAGGGTCGCCAGCTCTGCGACCACCGAGACAGGTCGGCCCGAAGCCGATTCGGTAGGTTCGGCCGAAGTGCGAGCGTTTCGAGCAACTCGGCCGTCCGATCGCGGGCCAGGACCTCGTTCTTCGTCAGCCAGATACCCGGCAACAAGCGGGCCCGTCCGCCTTGCAGCTCGGCGCGGGCGTTGAACGACGTTCGTCGGCCCTCCTCGGCACCGGGGTCAAAGTCGAAGGTGATCTCCGGAACTTCCATCTGTCCCGCCACGCCATGCTCTCGCGCCCACACGCCGACGCTCGCCGGCAGCAGGTTGGCGACGTCGGCAAACTCGACGTTGCCAAGTTCGGCCATCATGCTCGTCGCACCGCCGGCACCGCCCAGGACCAAGACGCCCGTGGCGCTGGGTCCGCCGTTGACGGAGTCGTTGATCTCGCCTCCGTCGTTGTCTCGATCGCGGACGGCGAAGTTGCTCTGCAGGCTGAAGTCGTACGCCACCGCGTCGCCCTCGCGTAGCTGTCCCCACTGCGGGCGAAGCTGGGCCTCGAGGCCGACGCTCCCCTTGAGACGCGAGCCGTTGCCGATGCGTTCCAGTGCGTCGACTCGGGCGTTTCGGAGGTAGAAGGCGGGCGGTTTGATCGGCTCGCCGCCCGAGTCGCCTGGCTTCTTCTCGCGGTTGAAGGCGCCCAGCCGCTGAAGGTTCCAAGTCCCGTCGCGGACGTCTTCGACGACCCGCACATAGGGGTCAATGGCCGTGACCGACAGGGCGGACAGGTCGCCCGTCACGAAGCTCAGGGCGTCGTACTCGATCGAGACCGTGCGGGCGGTGAAGAGCAGGCGGTCGTCTTCGGGCAGCGGCCTCAGAGGGCTGTCCTGGTCAGGCTGCGGGACCAGTACCCGCACGTCCTGCACCGTGATGCCTTCGAACAGGCCGAAGGAGGCCTGGCGAACCTCGACCTCGGCCCCAAACAAGTTGCCAAGGAACCGCTCGACCATCAGGGCCAGGCGATCTTCGTCGGTGAAGTAGGCGTAAAGTCCGCAAATCGACGCCAAAACCAACAGCATGACGTAGCGCGTCCAGCGACGGAAGGTGCCGTGCCGCGGGCGGATCGGACACGACGTGCGCCAGGTCGAATCGAACAGCTTCCGCGGCCTGTACGGCGCGGCGACGACGGCATGCCGGTCGTCGAGGCGTGGGAGGATGTCGGCCCGGGTGGTCACGTCGCGTCAGATCAGACTTCAGCCTCAGAACGTACGACTTCGGCCGCCGGAGGGTCGTTCCGCAGGACCGCCGCCACGCCGGCCGAGGCCAGTACGGCCAAAACCGGCTCGACCGGCAGGCGATACCGAAGCGATCCGACGCTCGCGGCATGGACGGCCGTGAGCACGAGCACCGGCGTCAGCAACAGCAACTTCGAGCGCCAGTCGATTCGGCCGGACGTCGCCCCCAGCAACGCCAGCAGGAAGATCGGCACCGCGAACGCAAGCCCGGCCAGGCGTTGCAGACGAGACGTGCCTTCGGACAGCGGGACGGGCGACCACGTTCGCAAAAGCTTCTGCCCCGTCAGCCGCAGGGCGTCGCCGGGATGGGCTCGGACGTAGTCGAAGGCCTTGCCGCGGAGGTAGGTCGATCGCTCGGCTTCGTTCATCAGGCTCAGCTGCGGCATTCGTCCGACGAAGCTCTGGTCGCTCCCGCCGGTGGCGTTGTCGACGTTGAGGCCGTCGTAGAGCGTGATGCCCGCGTTCGTGGTGAGCGGCACGAAGCTGTCGAGTGCCCGCCAGTTGCGGATCGCCCAGGGTGCCAAGGCGACGGCGAGCACCAGGCACGCGGTCAGAGCGGCAGGCAGAGGCCAGCGGGTCAAGCCGCCGGGGCCGCGGGTCGGAAGCCACGTCGCTGCCAAAGCCATACGCCACAAAGACGACCGCCATCGACGGCCTCACGTACGTCGCGATGACGAGCAGACCGGCGGCTATCCACCACCACCGCCCGCCGTCGTGCGAGCGGAGCATTGCATAGATCGCCCACGTCAGAAGGCACGTCACGAGCGTTTCCGTCAGGACGAGCGTCGAGAAGTAGGCCAGGAACGGGTTCAACGCCACGAAGGCGCCGGCGAGACATGCGAGGCGGCGCGGCACGAATCGGCCGGCGATGAGGAATGCACCGGCCGCTGTAACACCTTCCAGAAGCCCTTGTGCAACGCGGATGAGCGTGGTGTCACCGCCGAGGACGGCCAGAAAGATCGGGTAGCCGGGCATCCGCTGGGCCACGAGCCGTTGCGGGACGGCATACCGATTGTCCACAAGGACCAAGCCCTCGCCCGAGGCAAGGGAGTCGGCGAGATCGAGATACTCCTGCTGATCCGGCAGGGCTTCGAGGTCGACCGGCAGGGCCAGGCCGATGGCGACGCGGACGACGACCGTCAGCAGGACCACGGCGACGAGCCATGGCCAGAGGGGCGGGTTGTCGTGGTCATCGGGTCGAAGCAAGGCACGCGCATCATCTAAAGAGTGTCGCCTGTGGGCAAACGCGGGTGTGCGTGCCGGTGCTTGTCTTTCGTCATCGGCAGGGGGCTCGTAGGATGGTCGCGATGACCGTGACGGCCGATCCGGCAATTGCCGACCAAGACGTAACCGCAAGCCGGGAAGTGACCTCCGCCGACGCCGGACCGTTGCTGAGCGTTCGCGGGCTCAAGACCTACTTCGGCGACCCGCGGAAGCCCGAGAACGCGCTGAAGGCGGTTGACGGCGTCTCGTTCGACATCCGGCCGGGCGAGACGTTTTGCTGCGTCGGCGAATCGGGCAGCGGCAAGAGCATCTCGGCCCTGTCGGTCATGCAGCTCGTGCCGAAGCCGCCGGGCTTTCACGCGGGCGGCCAGATCATGCTCGCCGGGGAGAAGGGCGGTCCGCCGGTCGACTTGATGGACCTGCCCGAGCAGGCCATGCGACGCATTCGCGGCCGACGGATCGGCATGATCTTCCAGGAGCCGATGACGTCGCTCAACCCGGTCTACACGATCGGCGACCAGATCGGCGAGGTTTTGCGGCTCCACCTCGGCATGACCGGCCGCGAGGCCCGGGCGCGGACGATCGAGTTGCTCGAGCAGGTGCAGATCCGCGACGCCGCGTCGACCGTCGACGAGTTTCCCCACCGATTCAGCGGCGGCATGCGGCAGCGCGTGATGATCGCGATGGCGATGGCTTGTGAGCCGGAGCTGCTCATCGCCGACGAGCCGACGACCGCCCTCGACGTCACGATTCAGGCGGAGATTTTGCGGCTCATTCGCGAGCTGCAGGATCGCAAGGGGATGAGCGTCTTGTTCATCACGCACGATTTTGACGTCGTCGCCGAGATCGCCCAGCACGTGGCGGTCATGCGGTACGGCAAGGTCGTCGAGCAGGGGACGAAGGACGAAGTGCTTCGCAGGGCCGAGCACCCGTACACGCGGGAGCTGTTGGACGCGTTGCCGCGGAACCTGAAGCGGAGACGGGACGAAGCACGCGCCGCAAAAGCGGCTGAAGTGGCTCCGCCGACTTCGGACGACGTCGAGGTCTCAGATCGGGTTCATGTCGAGCACGCCGTCGCAGAAGTGCCCGAACAGGTGTTGCAGGTGCGGAATCTGCAGGTTCACTTCCCGGTCCGCAAGGGCCTGCTGAGTCGCGTGGTGGATCATGTAAAGGCGGTCGATGACGTGTCGTTCGACCTGCCGCGGAAGCAGATTCTGGCCGTCGTGGGCGAATCGGGCAGCGGCAAGACGACGCTGGGCCGGGCGATTCTGCGACTCGTCGAGCCGACGGGCGGCAACGTCTCCTTCGAAGGTCGCGAGCTCGTCGGCATGCCACAGGGCGAGCTTCGCAGCATGCGGCGTGACATGCAGATCGTCTTCCAGGACCCCTACAGCGCGCTCAACCCGAGGATGACCATCGGGGCCATGCTCGCCGAGATCATGGGCGTCCACGCCATCGGCGACAACCGCGAGCAACGCCGCGACCTCGCAGCCGACCTGATGAAGCGCGTGGAGCTCGAGCCCGACATGCTCCGTCGATACCCGCACGAGTTCTCCGGCGGCCAAAGGCAACGCATCGGCATCGCCCGCGCTCTGGTGCCGAACCCGCGGTTCATCGTCTGCGACGAAGTCACCAGCGCCCTCGACGTCAGCGTCCAGGCCAAGTTGTTGCAGCTCCTGCTCGACCTTCGCGATCAGCTAGGCCTGACGTACCTCTTCATCACGCACAACCTCGGCGTCGTCGAGTACCTCGCGGACGAAACGCTCGTCATGTACAAGGGCAAGATTGCTGAACGCGGACCGACGGAGCAGATCGTCAACGACCCGCAGGACGAGTACACCAAACGCCTGCTGGCCGCGGTGCCGCGGATGTGAGACGAAGGCGGATGTGAGTTGCACGCCGTACCCAAGGCTTTGCCCAAGCCGTCGTTCCGACACCGCCTCAGTCGCGGAACTTCCGTCGGAGCATGATCGCATCTCGAAGCCACCTCAGGTAGACGGGCGCCTCGACTTCCTGGCATCCGAAGCGCCGCAGGTGGGCCGTGCGGGCTTGGGCGTCGAGCAGGACGAAGTCGCGTGCCCGGAGCCGCTCGACGAGTGAGACGAGTGCGACCTTGCTGGCGTCGGATCGCCGGTGGAACATGCTTTCACCGAAGAACGCACCCCCCAAGCTCACGCCGTACAGCCCGCCGACCAGTTCGTCGTCATCGGCCCCGTAGGTCTCGACGCTGTGGGCAAACCCCTCCCGGTGAAGCCGTCCGTAGGCCGCGACGAGCTCTTCGCTGATCCACGTGCCGTCGGGCCGATCTTCCATGCAGGCCCGCATCGTGCCTTCGAAGTCTCGGTTGACATGGACTCGAAAGTCGCCCCGGCGGATGACCTGTCGCAGTGACCGGTGGATACGGAATCGATCGTCCAGCGGAATGACCCCCCGCGGGTCGGCCGTGTACCAACGCGTCACGTTATCCGCATCCGTCATCGGGAACGCACCCTGGGCGTATGCGCTGAGCATGACCTCGGGATCAAGCGATGCGCTCCGCATCCGTACTCACATGATACCGCAGACGTTGCGTTGCCCGGCGCCTCCTTGTTTTTCGCCTCAGGAGCCCGACAACACGCCGCGCCAGATCAGCAGCATCACGACCTGAGAGGCGACCAAGATCCCGATCGTCATAAGCAGGATCGCCGGACGAAGAAGCCGCAGGCCAGACTTCTGGGTTGGTCCTGCGGGCGATGGTGGCGTCACGGGTCGAAGTCGCCAAGCCGTCTCGACGCCGCTGAGTACGTGGGTCGTCTCAAAGCGGGCTCAGACCGAAAACCTCACCCTGACGCATGAGGCCGTCGCGGTCGCCGTCGTCGAGCCCGTCGGTCTTGGGGTCCGACCACCGCTTCAATCGCCGAACCGCCGCCTCGGCAAGTAGACGTGTGGCTCTCGCTCGGTCCTGCTCCGACAGAGATGACTTGGGCCGCAGCGAGTCGAAAGCGGTCTCATCGGCGTTCTGATGGAGTCGCTGGTTGTGCGCGTCGAGCTTGGCCTGATCGAGCAGACGCTTCCCGGCGAGCGGGTCGTAGGCCGAAGTGCCGGCAACGGCAAAGGAGGGTGACGAGTGTGCCATGGCAGCGCCTTGCTGCATCGACCACCGCAAGGCCCGACTTGGCGTGCCGTGCTGACCGCATGAATATCGGTCGTGCCGTAGCGTCGTCGTCTGCACAATGACGATGGCCCGCTGCTTGCATCGTCCTTTACGCCCGGCACTCCTCCTCTCGACATGTCCAACGATTCCAAGAAGCCCTCCACCGTCCGACGATGGCTCGTCCGCCTCGGCGTGCTGGCCATCCTGCTGCTGGCAGGTGTTGCTGGCTTCGTGTGGTACGCGGCCAGCGCGGCCGGGGACATCCCGTCGTTCTACAGCCGCGAGCGGCTTAGCGATCAGGCCCGTCTCGACGCCCTGGCGAGCGTGGAGCGGAAGTTCCTCAACTTCCAGGGCGGCCTCAGCGAGTCTTCCGCCACAACCGAAACCGACACCAAGGCTGAACCCGAGCCCGTCAGCGTCCGCTTCAACGCGGATGAGATCGATGCCTACTTCGAGAAGTGGCTCGACGACAACGGCTACCGCGAGCCCATGGCCAAGCACCTGGCGGACCCGAGGCTCGTCATCCACGACGGCCGAATCGTCTTGGCCGGCAAGTCGAACATCAACGGCTTCGGCGACGTGATCGTCTCCGTCCGCTTCCTGCCCAGCATCGGCGACAACGGCCGGGCGCGTCTGATCCTCGAAGACGTCGCCGCCGGCACCTTCACCCTGCCGGAGGCGGCGGTGACTGCAATGCGGCAAAAGTCCGTCGACGCCCTGGGCGAGGCGGATCCGACCGTTCGTGAAGACGTCGCCATCGACGAAGACGGCATGGCCAACGACGCCGCCGTCGCCCTCGCCATCGACGGCCAGCTTCGTCGTCTTCTGGCCAGTGAACCGGTGGAAGACATGATCCTCTTCCCACCCGTCATCGGCCGAGGCAACGTGGCGGCCCGCGTGGTGGAGCTGGTCATCGAGGAAGACAAGCTGCGTCTGGACGTGCTGCCGCTGTCACGTGAAGAGCGCGAGCAACTCGTCGAAGAGCTTCGCCGTCCGCCGGAGAAGCTCGAAGTCGCGGTCGTCGACGACGACGCAGCGGCCTGACCATCAGCCGAGCCACCCGCCCGACATGCCGCAGCGGAGCAGCCCGTCACGCAGCTCGGGCATCCCGCGGGTCACCTGCCACACCCCGTCGCACAGGTGGTTCGCAGCCATCATGACGATCGGCGCCTGCTCGATGGCCAGGTCGAACTCGTCGACCCAGCCGTACGGGCATGTCGGCTCGATATAAGCCAGGTTGTAACTCCCCATGAAGCCGTGCCAGTCCGGCCGGCAGAGCATGACGCCTCGGTGTGCCTCCATACCGGCGACGACTTCGTCCGGCAAGAACGGCAGCGACGCTGCGACCGCCCACGGGGCCAGCGTGCCGTCGTCCGCAACGCCGTCAGGCGGACCCAGGCCCCGCTCGACGTAGCCGTAGAACCGGATCTTTCGACCGCCTCGCGTCAGGAGCCTCTTGTGGTCGATGCCCGGTCCGTTGCTTGCTGAAAGACCCCAGGTATTTTTGCTGTAGCCCGGATGCCCGGCCGGATTTCTTTCGGCGTAGGCGATGTGGGCAAGCGTTGCGCGTCGGGCGTTCTCGAAGTAGTCGATGCCGCGCCCGCGCATGAAGGCGTCCGAGACGCCGCGGAAATCCAGGAAAGCGTGCGGGAACTGGTGCGTGAACAGCGGAGGACAGTGGAGGTGCTCGATCCCTTCCACCTCGTGCCAGTCGCGCGCGTACGTCTCCGCCCATGCGTCATACTCGGCACGACCGACATTTTGTCGCGGAGATGCGGCAGCAAGTGAGGTAAAGCAGCAGGCCTTCGCTGTAGCCGTCCCACTCATGGACGATGAAACCGTCGCGGCCGTGCTGTGCCGTCGCCCGCTTCAGCGGCTCCGGTCGCCAGCCGTGCGAGAACCGCCCGCTCGGGCGGATGAATGCACGCCAGTCAACGGCCGCGACGAGTTGATCGGTTAAGCGACGCAGCTCGACTTCGTCCTCGTCGTCTCGATCGAAATGCCCGCGTGCGACGAGCAGGCCGGCGAGCAGCAGGGCCGTGTCGATTGTGCTGGCTTCGCTCTTCCAGGTTCGGCGGCCGCGGTGCGGTCCGTCGGCATGGAGGAAGTGGTAGAAAAACCCCTTATATCCTGATGAAGTCGCCGAATCAGAGGCCGGCACATCGACCGGAAGCTCCGCGAAAGCACGGGCGACTTCGAGGCAGTGACGCAGCGCGACGGGTCTGGTGCAAAGGTCTAGCCGTTCTGCGGAAACCCACGCGCCGCACGCGAATCCCGCCGCGGCCGAGCTGCAAGGGGCACCGGGCCGGGCCGAGTCGCGGACGAGCCCGCCGTTGTGCAACTCGGGATCGTTGAAGTACCGCATCGCCAACCCGGCGGCTTGGCGAATGACGTCGGCGTCCGCGGTTTGATCAAGAGCCGGAGAGGAGGGCGAATTCATCTGCACGCGTCAGACTACGACGATGATCGGGAGCAAACCGCCATTTATCGGCTGCTGCCGATGGATTGGCATCGCCGTTGCGACGTCTCTGACATGTCAAACACCAACCACGAAGCAGATAAGAATCCTGACGCCATCACCGGTAACCCGGGCAGCCACCCGGCGGGGACCGGCATCGGTTCCGCTAGCGGTGCAGCGACCGGCGCCGCCGTCGGGGCGATCGGCGGACCCGTCGGGGCCATCATCGGAGGCGTGGCCGGCGCGGTCGTCGGTGGCGTGATTGGCCACAACATCGGCGAGGCCGTCGATCCGACTGAGGACGCTTACTGGCGTGACGAGCACCCGAACCGCGACTATGCGGACTCGTCGAACACATACGAGGAGTACGAGCCCGCCTATCGCCTCGGCTACAACGCCGGCGACAAGGATGACGACTACGACGAGGCTGCCCTGCGCGACCGCTACAACGACGGCTACCGCGGCGACAGCAAGCTCGAATGGGAGCATGCCAAGAAGGCGACGAAGGACGCGTTCGAGCGTCGTCGCGCAACTGCCAGTGCATGATGCACCGGCTTTCACATCGCCACGGATGGCGAAGCCCCGTGTGAGCGGGCGTGCCCGCGAGGAGCGCGGGCACGTCCGCGCGTGCGGGTCGTAGAATCACAGGATGTCCGTCTCGAACGACCAAGCCGCGGCTTTGAAGGACCACTGTCGCGTCGTCATCGTCGGCGGCGGGCCGATCGGCCTTGAGATTGCCGCGGCGATGCAGGCGGCGGGCATTGACTATCGACTGCTCGAAGCCAAGGAGATCGGGCACACCATGACCTGGTGGGCCCCGCAGACCAAGTGGTTCAGCAGCAACGAACGCATCGCCATCGCCGGCATGCCGCTGGTGACGCCCGACGGGTCCAAAGCCTCGCGCGAGCAGTACCTGGCCTACCTGCGGGGCGTCGTACAGGGCCTCGATCTTCAGGTCATGCCGTTCGAGCCGGTGACGGATGTCGTCCGGGCGGATGACGGCTTCGTCGTCCGCTCTCAGCCGCGTGGCGGCACGCGTGAGACGACTTGCGAAGCGGTTGTTTTTGCAGTCGGCGGGACCGACTACCCGACGGCTTTGGGCGTGCCCGGTGATGACCTGCCGCATGTGGACGGTTATCTGCGTGAGCCCGCACAGCTACTTCGGGAGGCGTGTTCTCATCGTCGGCGGGCGAAATAGTGCGATCGAGGCGATGCTCCGCTGCCACCACGCCGGGGCCGATGTGTCGCTATCGTATCGCGGCCACGAATTGCCGGAGAAGAGCATCAAGTACTGGCTCCTGCCCGAGGCCCGCGGCCTGATCAAGAGCGGCCGCATCAAGGCCTACTTTGACACGACCGTCGACGCCGTCACGCCGACGCACGTCACGCTCCGCGGCCCGGACGGCACGACCGACGTCGCCGCCGATGCCGTGCTGAGCCTCATCGGCTACGGACAAGACAAACGCCTCTTCCGCCGGGCCGGCGTTGACCTTGAAGGTGACGGCGAGCGGCCGGTGCACGATGAAGAAACGATGCAGACGAACGTCCCCGGCCTCTACGTCGCCGGCACCGCCATCGCGGGAACGCAGAGCAGCAAGTACTCGATTTACCTCGAAAACTGCCACGATCACGCGCAGAAGATCATCTGCCACCTCGGGAGTTCTCATACTGCCGTCCGACCATCGAGGCGTGCAACCAGTGAGGGCCTGCAGCGTCAGATCGCGGCCCAACCGGAGTCTTGAGGATGGCATCGCCACGCCGTCTGGTGCTCACGGTCGTGGCCGGCGTGGCAGCGGGCATCTTCGTGTGGTTGCTCGCGTCATGGTTGACCGCGACACCAGTCGATGAGGCCGTCGTCGTTTTGCTGATCGTGTCCGTCTTCGCCGCCGTCGTTCGGGCGCAGGCTGATCCTTTCACCGCGGCGATTGCTGCGACATCCAGCGGGTTATCCGCGGGCCTGCTGTCCTCAGGCGTCGGGGTGGCAGTCGTGGTGGCGAGCGTGGTTTTGCTCGTTATCGCTCTCGGTCTTCGAAGGTGGACGTCGCTCGTCGCGCTGATCGCCGTGCTCGCGTGGGTTGCCTGGCCGCTGTGGCTGGGATCGGTCTTCTTATCGAGTGGGCAGCAAGTGCCGACTTGGATGACCCGGTGGCACCCGATCTTCACCATCGACGCCGCCACGTCTGGCGTCGCATGGATCGAGCAGCCGCACATTTATGGTCGAACGCCCGTCGGCAGTGACCTGCCGATCCTCCTGCCGAACACCGTGTGGCCGACGGCGTCCATTCACCTTGCACTGGCTTCTGTCGTCGCACTCGCTCGGGTCGCTACTTCGCGAGTGCGACGCGCTCGACGAAGTTCGTGTCGAACCCGCCGTCACGAACCTGCGGCAGATCCAGCAACTGCAAGTGCAACGGGATCGTCGTCTTGATCGGCCCGACCCGGAACTCGGACAGGGCCCGCTTGGCACAGGCGATCGTCTCCTCCCGCGTGTTCCGACGAATGATCAGCTTGCCGATCATCGAGTCGTAGTTGGGCGGAATGCGATAGCCCGCGTGGGCGTGCGAATCGAGCCGCACGCCCGGCCCGCCGGGCGGGAGCCAGGTCTCGATGAGGCCCGGCTGCGGCCGAAAGTCGGCGGCGGGGTCTTCGGCGTTGATGCGAAACTCCATCGCGTGGCCGAGTTGCGGCACGTCCTTCTGCTCGATGCCGAGCGGCTCGCCGCTGGCGACCTTGAGCTGAAGCTTGATCAGGTCGAGCCCGGTGACCTCCTCCGTCACCGGGTGCTCGACCTGAATGCGGGCGTTGACCTCGAGCAGGTAGAAGTTCTCGTCGGCATCGACGAGGTACTCGACCGTGCCGGCATTGTCGTAGTTTGCCTGCTGGATCAGTCGGACGGCAGCGGCGCACATGGCCTCGCGTGTCTTCTGGCTGATGTGCGGGCTGGGCGACTCTTCCATCAGCTTTTGGTGGCGGCGCTGCAGTGAGCAGTCGCGTTCCCAGAGGTGGATGGCGTTGCCGTGGCGATCGGCGATGACCTGGACTTCGACGTGCCGGCCGAACTCGACGAACTTCTCGATGTAGACCGTGCCGTTGCCGAACGCCGCCTCGGCCTCGGCCTTGGCCTGGGAGAAGCCGGTCCGCAGGCTCGCCTCGTTCCGCGCGACCCGCATGCCGCGTCCGCCGCCACCCGCGGCTGCCTTGATGATGACCGGGAAGCCGATCTCTTCACACAACTCGACGGCTTCCTGCTCCGTTTCCAGGGCACCGACGCTGCCCGGCACCGTCGGCACGTTCGCCTCACGGGCGAGCTTCTTGCAATTCACCTTGTCGCCGACCGCACTCATCGCTTCAGGCGACGGGCCGACAAACTCGATTTTGCAGGAGCGGACGACCTCGTTGAAGTGCGCGTTTTCCGCCAGGAAGCCGTAGCCCGGGTGGATGGCATCGACGTCGCACACTTCGGCGGCGCGATGAGCCGCGGGATGTTCAGGTAGCTGTCGGCCGAGGGACCGCGACCGATGCAGACGGTCTGGTCGGCAAGCTGCAGATAGCTCGCGTCGCGGTCGGCTTCGCTGTAGACGGCCACCGTTGACGACGCCCAGCTCGCGGCAGGCACGCAGATACGCAAGCGCGATCTCGCCACGGTTGGCGATGAGGAGCTTGGAGAACATGAGGCGGTAGAAGCTTAGATGTCGGAAGCTAGAAGCTGAGCCGGCGAGCCGAGGTCGAGTGCATCGGGCTCAGCATCTCGTCTCTAGCGTCAGTGCTTCGGCCTGGCCGATCAGGCGGGTCGAACCAGGAACAGGGGCTGGCCGAACTCGACCGCGTCGCCGTCTTTGACGAGCATCTGGTCGATCACGCCGGCCGTCTCGGCCTTGATGGTGTTGAAGACCTTCATCGCTTCGATGATGCAGACGTCGGTCGCATCAGACACGGTTTTGCCGATCTCGACGAAGGCGGGCGAACCGGGCTTGGGCGAGGAATAGAAGGTGCCGACCATCGGGCTGGTGATCTTGACGAGGTTCGACTGTCCACGGCCGGCGCGGCGGCGGGTGCTGCCGCCGTGACCGCGGTGGCAGGCGCTGCCGGCGCGACGGGGACGGCAACGGGCGCGTGAACCACCTGCGAGGATCCGCGTGTCAGCGAGATGCGACGGTCTCCGTCTTGAAGCTCCAGGCTGGTCAGGCCCTGGTCGCTCATGAGGGCGACGAGGCGTTCGAGGCGGTCCACGTCCATCGGGTCGTGGCTGGATGGATGGTCGGAAGATCGGCTGGGCGTTTTGGCCACTGATGGTCGTCTCGTAAAGGAATGGCCGGTGAGTCGAAGGGCGAGGGCGGCGGCTGACGGACGGCGGTGGGCGCGCTATTCGATGTGACAGTCTTCGAACGACTTGGGCAGGGTGGTCAACAGTTCGTTGCCGCTGTGCGTGACAAGGACATCGTCTTCGATCCGCACGCCACCCTCGGCCGGCAGGTAGATGCCGGGCTCGACGGTCACCACCATGCCGGGCCGAAGCTCGTCGTCGTCGCCCTGCTTGCGGAGCGTCGGCAGCTCGTGAATGTCGCGTCCGATGCCGTGACCCAGACCGTGGCCAAAGAACTCGCCATAGCCGGCACGCTCGATGACGTCGCGGGCCACCTTGTCGACGGCCAGGCACGACACGCCGGGCCGAATGAAGTCGATGGCGGCCATTTGTGCGTCGAGGACGACCTTGTGGATCTCCTTCAACTTCGCCGGCACCCGCCCGATGGCGAAGGTGCGGGTCAGGTCGCTGCAGTATCCGTTCGACGCGGGCACCCCAATCGAAGAGGAGCAGGTTGTCCTTCTGGATGATCGTGTCGTCGGGCCGATAGTGGGGCAGCGACGAGTTGCCGGCCGTGGCGACGATCGGGCTGAAGCTCGGGTCGGTTGCCCCACGCGACTTCATCTCCATCGACAGCAGACCGGCCAGGTACCCCTCGGCCTCGCCCGCCTGGATCGACGAGCGGACGGCCTCGAAGGCTTCCTCGGCCACCTCGGCGGCCTTGCGGAGCAGGTCGATCTCGTGGTCGTCCTTCACCTTGCGCTGCTTGACCATCACGTCTTCGACGGCGACGAGCTCGCAGTCATAGTCGATCTCGTCGAGGGCTTCTTCGACGGCGTCACGCTGACCGACGGTGGTGAAGTTGGCCTCGAAGCCGACACGGGTCAGACCTGCGTCGCGAATCGTGTGGGCCAGGGCCGTGCTCATCTTGTGGATGGCGCCCTTGCGCTCGACGACCTTCAGCCACGCCGCCTCGATGGCGGCCTGTTCGGTGTAGCGGAAGTCGGTGACGAGCCAGACGTCCTTGGGCGTGAAGATGCCGACGCTGTCATCGCCCGTGAAGTTGGTCAGGTAGGCCAGGTCGGCCGGGTGGGTCAGAAGAATGCCCCCGAGATCGAGTGCATCCAAAGCAGCCAGCGTGTTCTTCTGGCGTGCCTTGAGGTAGGCCTTGGGTTTGACGACGGGCTGGCGGGCAGACATGCGGGCTTGCGTTGGGCGGCCGAGGCGACGCTTCGGCGGGTGAAGCTCCGTCGCTCGGGCCCGAACGTAACGCTCCGACGCCGGCAAAGTCAACGTGACGCAACGCCTTATCGGCCACCGGTGACCACGCGTCGGCATCGGTCGGACCTCACTCTGCATGCGATTTATCCGATGCCCACTACAGCGATCGCTCCGGTCGCGCAAGACGAAGCCCAGACCATGACCGCCGAAAGCCTGATGGAAATCCTCCGCAGCCTCCGCTCCGACGGCCTGCTCGACGGAGACGGCAACCGAACCATGAAGCGACGCAAGCTCCCGCGGGTCGGCGTGCGGGCGCGTGTCACCATCCTGCCCGTCGACGGCGATTCTGCCGTCCGACAACGCCCTGCGCCGTCGAACGTTCGCCTGCGTGACGTCGGCCCACGCGGCATCGGCTTCATCGCCGACCTCGACATGAAGCTCGGGCAGAAGTTTCTGGTCCTTCTCCACCGCGAGCGGGGAGGCGTGATTCATCTGCTGGCGGAAGTACGCCGCTCCCGGCAGGTCTCAACCGGCTCCTTCGAAATCGGCGGTGCGTTTCACCTGAACGCGACCCGCGAAGAGGTCGAAGGGCACCTCCGCTCGCTCGACCGCGCCGCCTGATCTGCCGCGACCGTTAGGCCGATGCGACGGCGACCGTCTTGCGAGAGCGACGCGTCGCCAGGTCGATGGCCATGGCGATCGCGCTCTTCATGCTCGACGCATCGGCCGCGTTGCGCAGGGCGATGTCGAAGGCGGTCCCATGGTCCGGGCTTGTCCGGACGATCGGCAGGCCCAGGGTCAGGTTGACGCTTTTGCCGCTGCCGACGAGTTTGACGGGGATGAGCCCCTGGTCGTGGTACATGGCCACGACGGCATCGAACTCGCCTCGAAGCGTCCGCAGGAAAATCGTGTCCGCCGGGAAGGGGCCCTCGCAGCGAATGCCGTTGTTGCGGGCCATCTGCATGGCGGGCTCGATGAGGCGTTCTTCTTCGTCGCCGAACGCCCCGGCCTCGCCGGCGTGCGGGTTGAGTCCGCAGACGGCGATGCGCGGATTAGGCAAGTCGAACCAGTCGACCAGCGCCCGGTGCATCAGGTCGATGGGCCTGTAGATGTTGCCGATGCGTAGCTGACCCCAGAGCCCGTTGATGCCGACGTGGGTCGTCGCAAGCGCCACCCGAAGCGGGCCGCCGGCGAACATCATCGCGTAATCCCGGCTGCCGGTTTTCTCGGCGAAAAGCTCCGTGTGACCCGGATAGTTGTACCCGGCCATGTGCCAGCTTTGCTTGGCGATCGGGGCCGTCACGACGGCGTCGACGAGGCCGGCTTTGGCGGCGGCGATGGCGTCGAGGCAGAATCGGACGCTGGCCTTGCCGCCTTCACGACTCGGCCCGCGCACGTTCCCGGCGAGGATGCCGAACTGGTCGTAGTCGATCGCGACCACGTCCTGCCCGTACCGACGATGCCGACCCGTGTACGCGTCGCGCCACCAGAACGCGTCAAGCTCTGCAAGGTCGGCGGCGTAGGTGAGCTGCTCGTTGAGCCCGTAGATCACGAACCGCGCCCGCCCTCGCAGCTCGGCATCGGACAGGGCCTTGACGACGATCTCCGGACCAATGCCGGCAGGGTCGCCCATCGTGATCGCGATCGTCGGTCGTTCGTCGGCCATGGGGTGCAGGGTGAGCTACGCGGCGTCGTCGCAAGGGCGACGCCGAATCATCGCCGACGCGTCGCCCCGTGACAAGCCTGCCGCCGATAACCCCCCTGATTCGGCAAGACGATGCACCGTCTCGACGATGCCCTTGGCCATCACGTCGGCTTCGAAGTTGAAACGCCACCCGACCGGCCGTTCGCCCAGCGCGGTCTTCTCGAGCGTCGTCGGAATCAACGCCACGCCGAACCAGTCGTCGCCCACCTCGGCCACCGTCAGAGAAACGCCGTCAATGGCGATGCTGCCCTTGGTCAAGATGAACGGCATCAAGAGGTCCGGCAGCCGGACACGCAGTCGCCACTCTTCGTCGGTCGCAACACGATCGAAGAGTGTCGCGAGCCCGTCGACGTGACCCTGCACGAAATGGCCGTCGATGCGATCGCCCGCACGGAGTGAACGCTCGACATGCACCCTGTCCCCGACGGCAAGATCGCCCAGGTTCGTCTTGTCGAGCGTCTCGCGAATGGCATCGAAGACCAGCGAACCATTGCCCAGCTCTGCCACGGTCAGACAGCAGCCGTTGATGGCGATACTTTCGCCGTGTTTCTCGTCGCCCCAGCGGTGGCCGAGCACGATGCGCCTGCCGCCCGCGTGGTCGTCGACTTTCTCGACGCGAACCGCTCGATCCACGATGCCGGTGAACATGTCCGATCGTACGAGGCGTCCGCTACCGTTGATCGTGAGACGAAGGCTGGAAGGTTTGAACGTTTTGATCGCCGGGGCCAGCAGTGGCATCGGCGAGGCGCTGGCCGTCGATCTGGCGGCACGTGGGGCGAAGCTGGTTCTCGCGGCCCGACGGGTCGAGAAACTCGAGGCGCTCGAACACGCGTCTGGGCGGAAGCCACGTCGTGCTGCCGTGTGACGTGAGCCAGACGCAGCAGTGCGAAACGCTCATCGACGAAGCCTTTGCCGCCGTCGGCAGGATCGACGCGCTGGTGTGCAACGCCGGCTACGGCGCGACGCAGTTGTCGTGGAAGCAGACGCCGCAGGACGTCCGCCGGATGTTCGCGACCAACGTGCTTCGGCACGCACGACCTGATTTATCACGCGGTGCCGCGGATGCTGAAGCAAGAGCGACGCGACGGCTATCGCGGCCAGATCCTGCTCGTCAGCAGTGCCGCAGCCAGGCGTGGTATTCCATATCTCGGGCCTTACGCGGCGACCAAGGCGGCGCAGCTGTCGATGGCAGAGGCGTTGCGGGTAGAACTTCGCGACGACGGCATCGCCGTGACCAGCGTCCACCCGGCAGGGACGGCGACCGAGTTCGGCGACGTCGCGGAGCGCGAGGGGGATGTCGCGATCGAGAGCTTCGCGGGTCGCGGCGGAAGCCAGACGGCCGCACAAGTTGCCGCGGCCATGCGTCGCGGCATCGAGAAGCCGACGGCCGAAGTCTGGCCCAACCGCCCGTACCGCTACCTGCTCGCCCTCAACGGCCTGATGCCGACAGGCGTCGACATAGCGATGCGCAAGTTAAAACAGCAAGTCGAACGTCAGCCGACAAGCCCGTCGACGACTCCAGGCGACACGACACCATGAGCAACCTCAACGACAAGCAACAACAAGACTGCGACAGCAGCCCGTTCGATTTCTCCGGCTTGAAGGCGGTCTATTTCAACTGCTCGCTCAAGCCGTCCTCAAAGGAGAGTCACACCCAACGACTGATGGACCTGTCGATCGCGATCCTCGAAGCGAACAAGGTTGCTTGCGAGACAGTTCGGCTGGTCGACTACGACGTGCCGCCCGGCGTGCAGGCGGACATGACCGAACACGGCTTCGCCAAGGACGACTGGCCGGAGTTGTTCAAGAAGGTGATGGCCGCGGACATCGTGGTCGTCGGCACGCCGATTTGGCTTGGAGAGAAGTCAAGCGTCTGCACCCGGCTCATCGAGCGCCTCTACAGCAACAGCGGCGATACGAATGATGCAGGCCAGTACGTCTACTACGGCAGGACGGCCGGGTGCGTGTTGACGGGCAACGAGGACGGCGCCAAGCACTCGGCAAGCGAGATTCTGTATGCGATGTCTCACATCGGCTTCGTCGTCCCGCCCCAGGCGGACTGCTACTGGCTTGGCGAAGCGGGACCGGGGCCTAGCTATGGCGACGAGCGAGACGACGGCAGCCGGGCAGGCTTTGACAACGAGTTCACGCGTCGGAATGTGACCTTCATGAGCTGGAATCTCATGCACACCGCACGCCTGCTCAAGGAGACGGGTGGATTTCCCACCCACGGCAACTCCAAGTCGGGCTGGGAGGACGGGTGCCGGTACGACGCGCCGAACCCGGAGCACCGATAGCTCGGGCTTCAAGGAGCCTAAAGAATCCAACCGTCCGATCCTTGACAAGTGCGCGATTCTGGTTTATGAAACGTGTCATGCCGAGGAGGACGGCATCTTCCGGGGCCCCCGTGCCCTACGTCGCGACCCGCGCTGCGAGTGTCGGGCGCTCCGTCCAGACCCGCCCCGGCCTCAAGCAGATTGCCGGTGACCTCGATCTGGCCGTCAGCACGGTCTCTCACGCGTTGCGCGGTGACGGCACCGTCAGCGACGATACCCGCAAGCGTGTCCGCGAACACGCCGCTCGCGTCGGCTACACCGCCAACGCCCACGCCCGCCGCATGCGGGCAACGTCGACAGCCATCATCGGGCTCGTCATTCCGGACGTCGTTCTGACGTACAGCGAGTTCGTTCAGCACCTGTTTCGCCGCGTCGCTCAGAGCGGGCGAGAGTTGCAGGTGGTTCTGAGCGAGTTCGACTCGGACCTCGAAGATCATGCGTTGCGCACGCTCATGGGTCAGCGGGTCGACGGCATTTTGCTCAAGAGCTCGTACAGGCACATGGACGAAGTGCCGCGGGCACATGCCGTGCGGTCGCTGATGGCATCGAAGACGCCGACGGTGGTCGTTGGTGACGAAGTCCGAGGTTCCGGGCTCGCCTGCTGCCGAACGCCGACGGAGGTGTTTGCCCGGATGCTGGTCGCCGACTCGATCGAGCGGGGCAGGCCGCGGATCGACTGGTTGTTCCCGGTCGACCTGCGTCGTAGGCCCTTGTCGACGTTGCCCCAGCACCGACGGGCGCTACAAGCCGCCGAGGACGAAGGCCGACGGCTGGCCGGTAATAACTTCCGGCTGCGTCTTCGCACGCTCGACCAGCTCGCCGACGAGGCATTCGCCGGGTTCGAGCCGGCCACGCCCGACGAGGGCTATGGCAATTACATCAACGAGGGTCTGCCCAAGTGGGCCCTGCGTGTCGGCCGGGCGATGACCGAGGCGGCGCTTGCCGACGACGATCGTCCCGACACGCTCATCTGCATCAACGACGTCATCGCAGCCGGTGCGATGTCCAAAGCACAAGAGCACGGTCTGTCGGTCCCTGACGATCTGCTCATCTCGACGTACCACGCAACCGTCGCCGGCCAGTTGGCCCCGCACCCGATGACCGTGGCCTACGTCGATCCGGCCGCCATGGCCAAAGCGACGCTCTCGATGCTCGATGCCGTCATCGACGGCGAGCAGGAGCCCGCTGCTGACTTTCAGCCCCGCATCACCACCATCGGCGGGCTTTGCGGCTGAAGCCGTTCCTTTCCGCGCTGCCAGACCAGGACTAGCTCATGAAACGTTACTTTCCCACCGCCGGCCGCCACGCGTTCACGCTCGTCGAGCTGCTCGTCGTCATCGGCATTATCGCCTTGCTCATCAGCATCCTTCTGCCGACGCTGGGGCGGGCTCGCGACTCTGCCAATTCAGTGAAGTGTCAGAGCAACCTTCGCCAGATCGGCGTGGGCGTGATCTTCTACGCTGATGATCACAACGGTTTCGTCGTCCCGGCGGAAGACCCGAACGCGATGAACGCTCCGCACTGGGCGGCTATTCTCATTCAAACGGGCTCTCTAGAAGGTGACACGGCCGATCCTAATTCGGCCAATGATGACAGCGATTTGGAGAACGTTTACCGCTGCCCAGAGGGCATTGCAAAGAATTGGGCGTTAGCTGGCTTCCAGCAGCCGACCAGCCACGAGGACGGGATCAACAAGTTCTACTGGCTGCGCTCGACCGCAGAGGGTCGGCAGGTGCCGCTTTGGTACGGAGCCAACGCTGGTAAAGGACGTAGTAGCGGAAATCGTGACATGCGTGGCTTCTGGCCCGTCGGTCACGGGAACTTTGAGTTCTTTAATGCAGCAACCAACGCTGCTGAGACCACGTTCTACGCGAGCAAGCTCACTCGGATCCGCAATGCTACCAAGATGGCGATGTTCTTCGATGGTCTGCAGTACCACGATATGTGGGGCTTCAAGATCAGCACCCGTCACGGCGACAGCACCAAGGCAAACGTGCTGCACGCCGACGGACACGTGGAGGCTTACGTCTCCAGCGAACTTCCGGACAACTCGTTCCCCTTCGAGTTCCCGGCTACTCTCACTTTGAAGTTCCCGAAACTCAACTGGCACCTCGATCAGGAGTAAGGGTTCGTTTCTAACACTTCTCGGAGGAGAACCATGTACACAACCTCACTTATCGCAGCGACAGCCCTTGTTGCGTCACCGGCACTAGCCGACACCATCACCTTTAACCCGGCCGACGGCTACGCGCTTGGCACGAGCCTCGTGTCGAACCCCGACTGGGCCGGAAACGGGAACCTGTACAGCATCACCAGCCTCGGCGACGGCAACGGTGCCGCACAGTCCTCTGGTGTCGATCAGGCCGACTTTTCCAACAACCGGTTCACCCCGTCAGCGTCGTTCCTCGGCACCGCCACCACCGACACGGCCGGGCAGAGCTACGACTTCGGCTTCCTCCTGACCAGCACCCAAGCCGCCACCGACGACGGCTTCGGACTGGCCCATCGAATCCGTATCGGCGGGACTGACGGCGCCCCCATCGTCGACTTCCAGATCTTCGATAACGGCAGGCTGCAATACTTCAGCGGCCCCGGCACGGGCGTCGTCGGAAACGGCTTCTCCAACGTCGTCAACGAAAACGGGAACAACCTAATTCTCGACGACCTCGGCGGCCGACTCGCACCGCTCGAAGGACGGATGGACTTCACCAACAACACGTACGAACTCAGCTTCGACGGTGTGGTGCAGGGCACGTTCCCGCTGCTCAACACCCCGAGCACCTTCGGCCAAGTGACGTTGCAGTGGGTGACAAGCACCAGCACGCCCGACTATCGCCAGATCGTCATCGACGACCTCGCGATCGACGCCACCGCTTCCCGCCTCGACGGTGATGCGAACGGTGACGGCGTGGTGAACCTCGCGGACTTCGGCATCCTTCGGGCCAACTTCGGCTCGACGACCGCCGTCTTTGCCACGGGCGACTTCAACGCCGACAACATCGTGAATCTTGCGGACTTTGGCGTGCTTCGAGCCAACTTCGGCGCGTCCGCCGCGTCTGAACTTGCCGTGCTCGACGCGTGGTACGCGACGGTCGTACCTGAGCCGGTCTCCGCGACCATGCTCGGCATGTTCGGCCTGGCTGCGCTTCGTCGTCGCCGCTAACGGCTGCCCCCGCGGTCGGTCGCGACGGAAACGCCGCGGCCGACCTTTGCCGACCGCGCTAGCGGCTCGGTTGTACTTGCTTGTCTACAACAGGAGAGATCATGCTTATAAGAACCCCCCTCATCGCAATTGCCGCAACCACACTTCTCGCCAGCACCGCCGGTGCCGCCGTCTTGACGTCCGTGAAGGACACATACGTTGATTCTCGAGACGTGGACTTGCTGTCCTCGATGAACTTCGGCAGTGAAGAAGTAGTTGAGTCAGTTACGTCTCAGAACAACTCTGCATCGTCGACCGGATCAAGGATTGCCTTCCTGACATTCGACCTGTCCTCAATCACATCGCCGGTAACCGCTGCAACGCTCGACCTCTACGCAATCTTCGGACGCGACAACCGGGAGATCGACGCTTACGCCATCACGGATGAGACTTTCGACTCGTACGACGAGTCATCGATTACCTATAACAGCCTCGTGGCTAGCGGCCGAATTCCAGATGCAAACAACGGTGCCGCGTTGTCTGGAGAGAGCCGACTCGGTGACATTTTCAGCGTCGAAGAGATCACGATCGGGTCCAACGACACTGATCGCTCGGATGGAGACGAACCGTTCCGCCTCGTCGAGAACGGGGTTCTCTCACTCGTCGACTTCGTGAACGCGGACACGAACGGGCTGCTCACCATTGCAATTCATCACAGCGATACCAATGGCAACTTGTACAGGTTCGCGACGCGTGAAACGACTGATCCTGATGCCTTCGCACCCACTTTGACGCTCACAGTCGTCCCCGAACCCGCCTCTGCCGCGGCAATCGGCCTCCTCGGTCTCGTCGGCCTGCGTCGTCGTCGCTGATTTGCATGTTCCTCCTGGGCGACGTGAACGCTACCGCGTTCACGTCGCTTTTCTCTTGCCCCGACCGCTCATGAATCGCCTTTCCGTCGCTCTTGCCTCCGCCGCCGTCGTCGCGTCACCCGCGTTTGCCGCCACCGCTTCATTCGATCAAGCCGACGGCTACGGCGTCGGGAAGTCGCTCGCGAACCAGCCCGACGGTCAGCCGAAATGGCGGGGCAGCGGCGAGCTCTTCACGGTCGTTCCGGAAGGCGAAGGCGGGGCCATCCAGTCCGCCGCCAGCGATCAGCCGAACTTCTCCAACCTTCGGCTCGCTCCGGCTGGCGTCGAGGCCAAGGGCAAGGTGCCCTTCGCGTTCATGCTCCGCCCGGATGCCGCGCCGACCAGTGAAGACTTCGGCGGGGCGTGGTTCATACGCATCGGGCATGACGACGAAGGAGACGCCAAGGGCAACGCCTTCCGGCTCGGCATCTTCGACAACGGCATCGTCCAGACCGAGAACCAGGTCGGCGGCGGGACGACGCGAATGGTCGATGCCGACGGCGAAGCAATTGATCTGGACGATCACGAGGGTCGCTTCATTCCGGTCGAGGGCGTGATCGACTTCGATGCCGAGTCGTACACGCTCACCTTCGACGGCGTGACGCAGAGGTTCAACGGCGACGCCAACATGCCGTTCTCCGAGAATGGGCAAGACGACTTCGGCACCATCTCGCTCAATAGCTGGAACAGCGACGACCCGAAGTGTCGGCAAATCACGCTCGACGCCTTGTCCGTCGGGGACGGAACACCCGCTGCGGCGGCCGACGCTGACGACGAGTTTCAAGAGCCCGCCGCCGCAGCTCTCCCCGATGCCCGGCCGCACGATGGGGGCGATGACCTGCCCGCCGGTGGCAGGGCCGTCTTACCCGCTAAAGCGGTCGATGCCTTCTTCGCCGGAAACTATGGACCGGTGACGGACCTTTCCACCGCGGAAGTCGTTGAGGTCTCAGACGGTCCGGTTGACACTGCCTTACGGGTCACCGTCGGCAAGAACACCGCCCCAGAACCACAAGGTTGGCACGCCGAGATCAAGACACGGGAGATCGCCCCGACCCAAGGGGGCGACGTCGCCCACCTCCGCTTCTGGGCCCGCACCCTCGCCAGCGAACACGAGACGGCCGCGGCGGAATTCGATGTCTACTACCAGCACGCGGGTCGACCGTTCGATCCGTCCTTCGTCTTTCGTGCGACGCCCGGCAGCGAGTGGACGCGCTACGACATTCCGTTCGAGGTCTTTCGAACCTACGGCGACGGTGAGGCGGAGCTGAACTTCGCTGCCGGGTTGCGTGAGCAGACCTTCGAGCTCGCAGACATCGAACTCATCACATTCGGTGGCACGAGTGTCGAGCTCGCAGATTTGCCGCGGACGTCGCAGAACTACGAGGGACGCGAGCCCGACGCACAGTGGCGTCAAGAGGCGCTTGCAAGCATTGAAGATCTCCGCACGTCGCCGATGGAGGTTCGTGTCGTCGATGCCGAAGGCAATCCGGTGTCTGGTGTGGAGGTCGAGTTCAAGATGACCAAGAGCGCGTTCCAGTTTGGCAGCGCGATCAGCGCCGAAATCTGGCGTCTGCAGAACTCCGACGGCGAACGCTATCGCAGCGAAACTCGCCGCCTCTTCAATACCGCCAGCACCGAGAACGGCCTCAAGATTCACCGCTGGTACGACCTGCAGCACCGCCAGGAAACGATGGCGATGCTGGAAGATCTGGACGCGGACGACATGACCATCCACGGCCATGTGCTGGTTTGGCCGAGCTGGCGAAAGACGCGAATCGAGCTGGGCCGCATCCAGGCCGAGGCCGAGGCGGGAAACGTCGAGGCGTTGCGTTGGATCACCAACGAGTTCATCCGCGATGTCACAATCGATACGGCCCACCTCATCGATGCGTGGGACGTCATGAACGAACCATGGAACAACAACGACTTCATGGCCATTCTTGGAGAATCCGAAATGGCAGAATGGTTCCGTCTCGCTGAGAAGTACCGTCCTGACGCAGAGCTGTTCATCAACGACTTCGGCATTCTCAACGGCCCGCGTGTAGAGCAAAACGGGCATGCACAGGAGTACCTCCGCGTCATCAAGATTCTGACCGAGGCCGATGCCCCGCTCGATGCAATCGGCTTCCAGGCTCACTTCGGCAGCCTCATCCCGATTTCTCAGCTACAAGAGACGATCGCCGCCTTCGAGCCCTTCGGCAAACGGATGATGATCACTGAGTTCGACGCCCGCACCGCCGACGAAGAGGCGTACGCCGACTATCTTCGCGATCTCCTCATCCTCAGCTACGCCCACCCGCAGTTCGACGGCTTCATCATGTGGGGCTTCTGGGACAAGGTCCATTGGCTGAAGAACGCACCGCTCTTCCATGAAGACTGGACGCCCAAGGTCGCCGTCGCGATGTGGGAGGATTGGGTGCTCGACCGATGGATGACCAACGAGACGGCAACAACCAACGCCAACGGCGTCGCGACCATCGTCGGCCATCACGGCGACTACCTGATTCGCATCGGCGGAACCGAGATGCCGGTCAGTCACACCGCTGACGAGGCAGTCCGAGTCACCGTGACGAACGAGTGACCAGAGGTCAGGCAGGCACATCGAGCCGGAAACGACGCATCTTCTTGAAGAGCGTCGCCCGGTTGATGCCCAAGGCCGCCGCGGTCTTTTGCCGACTCCATTCGTGCTGCTCAAGGGCGGCCAGCAGGACGGGCCGTTCGAGTGCTTCCATCGCGTCACGCAGTGGGAGCCCAAGCACCCGCTCAAGGTCGGCCGAGACGTCGAGAGCGGGCGTCTGCCGCTTGGCCGCCGTGCGCACCTGCTCGGGCAGGTCATCGACGCCGATCCGCACCGATCGGCACAACACCGCGGCACGTTCGATCGCGTTCTCGAGCTCTCGAATGTTGCCGGGCCACCCGTAGGAACCGAGTGCGTCCACGGCATCTGGCGTGAAGCCGCCGAGGTCGCGACCGAGGCGTTCCTGGAACCGGCCAAGGAAATGATCCGCCAGCAGAGGCACGTCTCCGCCACGTTCTCGCAACGGCGGAAGGTCGAGCGTGACGACGTGGATGCGGTAGTACAAGTCCTCGCGGAAAGCACCCGCCTTCACCAGCTCCGACAGATCAGCGTTGCTCGCCAGAATGAAGCGGACGTCCGCCCGCACCGGCTTGTCGCTGCCCAATGGCTCGTACATCCGCTCCTGCAGAATGCGAAGCAGTTTCACCTGCATCGGCAGCGGGGCGGAGTTGATCTCATCAAGGAACAGCGTCCCGCCCTCTGCCGCGGCAATGCGGCCGGCGCGGTCGCGGTCGGCCCCGGTGAACGCGCCGCGGACGTGTCCGAACAGCTCAGCCTCGAGAAGATTATCGGGCAAGGCACCGCAAGCCACTTCGACGAACGGGCCCTCGTGTCGGCCGCTCAACTGGTGGATCGCGCGGGCGAGCTTCGATTTGCCCGTTCCACTTTCGCCACGAACGAGCACGGTCGTCGGCGTGTCGGCGACCTGTGCGACCGTCTGAAACACGTCCTGCATCCGGCGGTCGCTCCCGACGATGCCCGCCCGGTCGCCTAAGCCCAGTGCGTCGTCCAGCTCGCGCTTGAGACGCCTGTTGTCGTGCAGCAAGGTCTGCTGTCCAAGCGCACGACGAACTGCATCGCGAATCTCGTCGTCGATGACCGGCTTGACCAAATAGTCGAATGCGCCCGCCCGCGTGGCCGCGACGGCACCCTCGATAGATCCGAAGGCCGTCAGGACGACACAGAACGTGGTCGGATGATCTCGCGACAGCTTTCGCAGAAACTCGTCGCCGGCGGCGGCGAGATCCGCCAGCACCAGTTGCACCGGCTCGTCAACCATCAGGTCGAAAGCGTGGGCGGCAGAGTCTGCCTCGGTGACGTGATAACCCTCATCGCTTAGTAGTCCCCGCAACGATTTGCGTAGGACGCGGTCGTCATCGAGCAGCAGGAGGCGAGGCGAGGGCATGTGGCGGCGTAAGCGTCGAGTTGCCGTCGACGCCCTCTCGACATCGGCATCTGGCGGCGGGGCCGTACAGTCGGATCATGCGGATCGCCGTGCTTTTCAGCGGCAGCGGGACCACGCTGCAGAATCTGCTCGATGCCACCACCGACGGGCGCTTGCCGAACATCCGGATCGCCCACGCGCTCAGCAGCCGACGCGACGCCGGCGGCATCGAGCGTTGCGTTCGGGCGGGTGTGTCGTACGACGTGGTCGACCGACGCGACCATCTAGAAGTGATGAGCCACTCAAAAGCTGTCTTCGACAAGCTCGATGCGCACGACCTCGACCTGCTTGTGCTGGCCGGCTGGATGAATCGGCTGGTCCTCCCGCCACGCTGGCTCGACCGACGCGTTATTAACGTGCATCCGAGCCTCCTTCCCGCGTTCGGCGGGAAGGGCATGTACGGCCGGCACGTGCACGAGGCGGTGTTGGCGCGGGGATGCAAGGTTACCGGCTGCACCGTTCACTATGTCGACAACGGCCTCGACACGGGACCGATCATTGATCAGCGCGTCGTGCCGGTGGAGCCATCCGACACGCCCGACAGTCTCGCTTACCGCGTCCAGGCGGCGGAGCGGCAGGCACTGGTCGATGCACTTGCGACCCTCTAGGTCTTGCTGAGTTGCGCCCCACGCGCCGCCGCTGCGGCGACGGCCTTCTCGACGACATTTGCGAGCCCGGCGTCTTCGAATGCGTCGAGCGCCGCCGCCGTCGTGCCGCCCGGGCTGGTCACCCGTCGCCGAAGCTCGGCGGGCGAGGCATCCGACGACTCCAGAAGCCTGGCAGCTCCAATGAGCGTTCCCTCGGCCATACGAGCGGCCGCGGAAACACTCAGTCCAGCGGCCTCACCGGCCGCGGCAAGGGCTTCGACAAACGCAAAAAAGTACGCCGGCCCGCTCCCGCTGACCGCGGTGGCGGCGTCCATCTGATCCTCGACAAGCCGCTCGACCAGGGCGTCTGGAAACATTCCGGAAGCAATATCCACGTCGCCGGCGAGGCTTGAACGCCCGCCGCAGACCGCCACGACGCCTCGCCCGACCAGCAGCGGCGTGTTCGGCATCGTTCGTACCACCCGGGCATCCGGCAGACTCTGCTCCAACGTCGCCGTCGTGATGCCGGCGGCGACGCTGATGAACAGCTTCCCCGCCGAGACGGAAACCAAAGGCACCAGCGCATCTTTCATCGCCTGCGGCTTCACGGCCAGCAAGACAACATCCGCCCGCTGGACGGCAGACACGACGTCCGCAACGGGCTCCGCTCCGGCGATGCCGGAGCGTTTGCCTTCGTCTGGATCACAGACGAGCAGTTCAGATGCCGGCGACGGCTCGGCAGATGCGATGGCCGAGGCGATAGCGCCCCCCATGTTCCCGCAGCCGAGGATGGCAACGACCGGGCGCATGCTCGGGCGGCTAGAGCGCGTCGTTGTCGCGCTCGCCGGTACGGATGCGGGTGACGCTGGCGACCGGGTAGACGAAGATCTTGCCGTCGCCGACGCTGCCGGAGCGCGCGGCTTCGGTGATGGCGTTGATGACGGATTCGCTGCTAGCCGCCGACACGACGGTGCGAATCATGACCTTCGGCAAGAAGCTGGCCTCGACTTTGGCGCCGCGGTACGACTCCGTCTCGCCGAGCTGTCGCCCGTAACCCTGGACGTCCATGGCGGTCAGGCCCGTGACGCCGATGGTCTTCAGAGCCGCTTTGACGGCGGAAAGCTTGTCCGGCTTGATAATGGCCTCGATCATGTGCATCGGGATGTCCTTGAGCTGAGTTGCCGGCGGTGTCGGCTTCGGGTTCTGGTGCGGGGTCGAAGGCCGATGTTAGCGGAACTTGCCCGCCGCGTCGAAGCGACCGGCATCGCAGCACAGCCCGATCCACACGAGCCGTAGCATCACGGTGCCGGCCGAGCGGTTCGGCATGATTTTATGTCAGACGTTGACCACGAGCCCGCCCCTCCAGTCCATGGGCTGAACGTCGATGAGCTTCTGGCGTCGAGCATGCCCGTGCCCACGCCGATGCTCGCCTTCTTGCCCATCGGCGGCATGATCTGCCTGACGGCCGCAGTCGCGACGGCGGCTTTGACCAATTCCCCGCTCGGCCTGGGGATCGCCCTGGGCCTGCTCTTCGCCAGCATCGGCACCACCGTCTACATGGCCCGGCTCGCCACCGCCGCCCGTGACGAGCGCCGGCAGGTCCGGCAGATTGACGAGCTGGTCACGCTTCGATGCTGGCCCGAAGCTGCGGCAGAGCTGAACAAGACCATGTCCAAGCCGATGAGGCTGCTCGTCAGTCGCAGGGGCCTGATGTCGCTGCTGGTCCGTGTCGTCAACCGCTACGGCGACGACGAGACGTCCATCGAGTTGACGACCCTCCTGGCCGATGACGAGCGGGCGGATGCTTCCACAAGATTCGCCGCCCGCTGCGGATTGGCCGTGCTGCTTCTTCGCACCCACCGGCTCGGCGAGGCGAATGACGTCATCGATCGGCTTCGTTCTGACGTGCGTCGCATGCGTGCCGTGGTCGCCCGCACCCGACCGAACGAGGAGGACGCGGACACTGAAGAGCCGGAGCCGGAACTGGACCTTCAGACGCTTCTCGATGCCGAGGAAGGCAGCGAGTCGCCACCACCGGCCCAGCAGACGTCGCCAGAAGTGCTCGTGCCGGCTCCCTTGCTGCTGGCCGAGATGTATCGAGACATTCAGACGAACCACAATGCAGAAGCCGTCGAGACCTTCGTGGCTCATCGGGAAGTGCTCCGTCGACAACTAGGCCTTCGGCTCGGCGACGCCCTGGCCTTGGCGTCGCTAGCTGCCGATCGCCTCGGACAGACGGACGATGCCGAGCAGTGGTGGGGCGACGCGACCTGCCTCACGCCGGCGAATGACGTCGTTCGCCGCTACCCCGAGCTTGCTGCCGTTGCGCAGAAGTACCCCGCGATCCAAACGCCCGTCTCTGGTGAGAATGCAGGTGTCTCATGACGCTGTCCGCGCCTTCACCAGCTGCCCTGGACGCCGGACGCATCGTGCGGTCGGCAGGTCAACGCTTGGCACTGGCCCGCGTGGCAGCAGTTGGATTGGCGACGGTGGTGGTCGGATCACTGTTCCTTCCACAGTGGCTCGGCCAGGAGCGGCTTGGCGACGTGGTCGGTTTCGCCGGCATGGCCGCGGCGGCGGTGTGGGTGCTGCTCGGCTTCAATGCCGCCCGACAGGGGCGGCGGGTGCGTGAAGCGGCAGCCCTTGCAACCCTCGGCCGATCGGATCTGGCGGAAGCAAGGGCCATGGCGACACTGGAAACCTTCTGCCTGCTTCGCCCCGTCACCGTCGGTGCCGCCGCCGTGCTGGCGCGGGTTCGGCAAACGCAGGGCCGGCACGTCGAGGCGGCCCGGCTGGCCGAGTTCGTGCTCAGCCGCCGTGAACGCACCCTGACCGGTGGCAAGCGGGCCGTCCGTCTCCTTCTCGCAGAAGCACTCGTGGCCGCGGGTGAGCACGCCCGGGCGTCTCGCGCGGTGATGCCTTTGTACGAGTCGCCACTGAAGCCGGGCGATCGACTCGACCTGGACGAGGCGTTGCGTCTCTTGTCGCTGCAAATTCGTCTCGATGCCGCGCTCGACCGCTGGGACGCTCTGCATGCCGGTATCGACCGGTCGATGCCGATGGTCGAGTTGATGCCGATTCCGACGCAGGTCGAGGCGACTCGGACGCTGCTCGAGGCCGCGAATCGGTCGAATGACCAGGCGTGGAGCGCGTTCCTGTCGCGTCGAGTCCGACTGCTCGCCGAGGAGGCCGCGTGACGCGCGGACTGAGCACGATCGTCGCCGTGATGATGTCGCTCGTCGCGACGGCGGTGATTGTTGTCAGCCTCGGGTTCTGGACAGATGCCGGCCCACGGGCGCAAACGGCCATCCGGCCCGACACCGCAGAGTGGGCGTTGAAGCTGATTGCCTTGAGCGGCATCTGCATCGCCCAACTCGTGCTGGCGATCGGCGTGATTCCGCGGCTTTTCCGACACGGACGCGGCGAAAGGATCTATGCGGTACTCGCCGGCATCGGCATCGTCGCCAGTCTTGCGATGGCAGCCGTCCTGACGGCACGCGCTTGGTGACCGGACGATGAGGCCGCAAGGGCTTATGCTGCGGTCGCGTGTCCAGCCAAAAGAACTCGATCAGCGTCCGCACCCTGCGCCACGTCCGCCTGGCCGCCTCCTGTGCGGTCGCTTCCCTCGTCGCCGGTTGCGGCGGAGGTGCGAGCAATCCGGCAGAACAGCCACCCGCCGACCGCCCGGTTCCAGAGCCCGTTGTCCAGGCCCCCGCGACGATGCCGGCGACGCAACCCGTCGCCACCAGGCCCGCCACAACACGTGAGGCGACAACGCTTCCCATGACGACGGCCGAGCCCTCGACCCGGCCGGTACCGCCGACGACCCAGCCGGTGATCTCGACGACCACACAGCCGGCCGAGGACATCTCTGAAGTCATCGACTCCGACGTCGAAGTTCCCGCGACGCAGCCCGTTGCGGTGGTTGAAGATGGGGCTGAGCCGGCCGAGCCGTCGACATTCGTCTACGACGACTTGCCGACTGAAGTCGGCGGCGGCGACGTCGACGACGGCGAGCGTGCCGTGGCCGCACTGTTCCAGCAGCTTGCCGCGGGAACCCTGCTCGCCGGCGACTCCGTCCAGACGGCCCGTCAGGCCGAGGCGTTGACGGCGATGGCGGTGCGACTGGCGCCTGACGATGTGCGGCTTGCTCGTGACCTGGTCGACGTCCGCCTGACCGTCTCGGGCATCGAGCCCGCGGTCGAGGCCCTCGACCACTACCGCCGACTCGAGCCGTTCGATCACCTGGCGCAGATTCAGTACGTCGATCTTTCGGCGGAACTGCTGCAGAGCGTCGATCAACGGCTGAGCTACTTCTCGCGACTGGTCGATCTGGAGTCGTTGCCGGAAGAAGTCCGCTCTCACGCGGCCGTCTCTGCCGCGACGATGCTTCGCGAGCGTCTCGAAGATCAGGCCGCTCTGGAGATGGTCGAGCGGGCGATCGAGCTGGACGAGTTCAACCCGCAGGCCCGGCTGCTGCAGTACTTCGAGCGCGTCTCAGGCGGGGCCGATCGTGAGCAGGTGGTCGAGTCACTTGTCGGTCTACTGCGGGCGAACGTGGCTCAGCCGGTTTACTTGCAGGCGATGGCGCGGGAACTTTCCTCGGCAGGACTGGTCGACCTCGCGACGCCTTTCTTCGCCGCGGCGGGCCGTGCTTATGCCGGACAAGGTCAACGTCCGCCGGTGTCGCTCTCTGCCGATCACGCGGCGGCGCTGATCAGTGCCGCAAGACCTCGCGAAGCACAAGGTCTGCTCCAGCAGGTGTCGGTGCCGGAGGGTGGGCTGGTCGACCCGGCGGTGACGGAGGCGGTCAACACGCTGGACCTTCTGGCCGCGTTGGTCTCGCCGCCGGAGGCGTCGCAGACCTTCATCGGCCGAATGAACGGGCGACTGGCGGGGTTGCTTGCCGACCCGCGTCCGGCACAACCGGAGGCCGTTGATGACCTCCCGGACGTCGCCGCCATCGCCGCCCAGGCCAGAGAAGCAGGCCCGCGTGAGGCCGTGGTCGCAGGAGTGCTTCTAGCCGACCGCGCGTGGCTCGATCTCTACGCCGCCGAGCAGCCGACGGATGCCGGTCTGTTGGACGCGATCACGCTGGTCGTGCCTGAGCAGAGCCCGGTCGTGACCCGACTTCGCGGCTGGCAGGCGTGGCGGGAAGGGGACATCGACTCGGCGAAGGAGAAGCTGGAATCCGTCGCCGATGCGGATCCACTGTCGCGGCTCGGCTTGCTTTTGATTCGGCAAGAAGAGGGTGAAGATGTCGTTCCGGAAGCACGTGAACTGCTTCAAGAAACGCCCGCCGGACTCGCGTCGGCGACCATCGCTGCAACCTTTGATCGGCAGGGGCTGGTCGCCGGTGGCGGTGAGTCAACGCCGGCAATTCGCGAAGCTGCCGAGGCATTCCCGTTGCGTCTGCTCGACCTCATCGACCCGGCCAACGCTCGCCGGTTCTACTCCCTGGCCGCCCGGCCGGAGAAGGTCACGCACGTCTATGGCGAGCCGTTGCTCGTCCGGCTGACCCTCCGCAACATCGGCCCCGACCCGCTGACCATCGGCCCGGCGGGCGTGTTGTCGGAGCAGTACCGACTCGATGCGCAAATCCGCGGACTCATTCAGCAACGCGTGCCGCGGTCGGCCCAAGGAACCTGGGCCGGCCGAGTCAAGCTGAAGCAGGGCGAACGGCTGCAACAAGTGGTCCGTCTCGACGGCCCGCAGCTGGCGGCGCTGCTCGACCAGAACCCGCTGATCAAGCTCACGATGTTCGGCGAGGTGGTGTCGAATCCGGTGACCGTTCTGGTTCCACCGGCCGATGATCCGGAAGGTCAACCGCAACCCCAATATGCCGTGGCCTCCGCGGGGCAGGCGGTCGGCTTCCAGCAGGTCGTCGATCGCCTGGGCCTGCCGATCGACCTGACCAATGCTGCCATCGTCAACCAGATTCAGCTTCGACTCTCGCAGCTTCGCGACGGCGAACCCGTCGAGCGAATCCGCGCCGCCGACGCCACTCTTGCGCAGCTTGGTTGGCTCTCCAACCGGATCGTTCGCCTTCAAGAGGAAGGCGGCGCTGCCGAGGAGATTCAGGCTTGGCAGCAGATGGGCGGGTCGATGAACGACGCGCTTCGCCGCGCCGCCGTGGTGTCGGACGAGTCCGTCACGGGTCCGCAGGGCGTGGCTTCGGCCTGGGTTCGCTACCGAGCCGCGTCGGCATCGCCGGCCGGGGATCGGCTCGGCCTCATCGCACCGGCACTGGGTTCGCCCGAGCCTGCCGCACGCATGATCGGCCTCCTTGGCCTCTCCCGTTTGGCGGCTCAGGACCCGCAGGCGCTGGCGCTGATTCGTACCGCCGAGGACGACAGCGATCCGACCATCCGGCGATTCGTCGCCGCCACGCTGCGACAAGCCAGTGACGCCGGCGAGTGAGGTCCTGTGCCTTGACGGACCCGCTGCTACCGTGCGGCCATCGCCAGCAAACGCGACAGCCTCTCCCTCTCCTTCAGTGCCGATTTCGCCAGGTTCTTCCTGCGAGGTCTTGGGACGCTGCTGCCGACCATTCTGACGGTCGGCGTGCTTTGGTGGATCTTCGACTTCTTGTGGAACTCGATCGGGTGGTATCTCATCGAGCTGATCAAGCGCGGCTGGTCGCTGGCGGTCGACGCGGGGCTGGCGAACCCGACGAACAACTCGTTCATCCGTCGCCACTTCGAGGATGCCTGGTACACCAAGCCGCTGGGCGTCGTCCTGGCGCTGGTGCTGATCTACTCGGTCGGCCTGCTGGTGGGAAACTTTCTCGGCAAAGCCTTCTATCGAGCTGCAGAGAAGCTGGTCATGCGCATCCCCGTCGTGCGGGCGCTGTATCCGATGTTCAAGCAGATCACCGAGTTTGTGCTGGCGGATCGCGAGAAGCAGTTCGTCGGCAGCCGGGTCGTCGCGTGCAGGCCGCACAGTCGAGACATCTGGTCGATCGCGCTCATCACCGGCGACGGCATGACGAAGCTCGACGAGGCCACGGGTTCGGAGACGGTCAGCGTTTTTGTTCCAAGCAGTCCGACGGCCTTCAGCGGATACGTCATGGTGGTGCCGCGTCGGGAGATCGTCGAGCTGCCGATGACTGTGGAAGAGGCGATGCGTTTTCTCGTCAGCGGCGGTGTCATTCGGCCGGCGAAGCCGAGTGGCGACGCGCCTGTGTTGTCGCAGGGGGCAGGGGCACCAGAGGTCAGCGTTGCCACCCCTGATCCCGCCCCGTCCGGCGGATCGTCTTCTGGCAATCTCGCCTAGCATCGATCTCGCCGCAGCGAAGAACATCTGCGGCTTTCTCAGGAGTCATCAACTATGCACGTCCTCATCACCACCCGGCACATCGAAGCTTCCGCCGAGCAAAAGGCCTACGCCGAGCAGAAGGCGAACAAGCTGCTCACCTTTTACGATCGGATCCAGGAGATCGAGGTGGTCATCGAAGACAACAAGCCGGTCGGCTTCCACGTCGAGATGCTCGTCAACGCCGAGCACAACAACAATTTCGTCGCCAACAGCCGGTGCGACAAGATCGAAAAGTGCGTCGACGAGTGCTACCAGAAGCTCGAGCGTCAGCTCACCGAGCACAAGGAGAAGCACCGCAACCGCAAGCACCCGGCCGACGGTGCCAACGCGACGATCCGTCATCAACCCGTGTGAACCGGTGCGGGACGCTGTGCCCGCTGCCCTCTTTGTTCTGCCGCCGACTAATCAAGCGATGATTCAGCTCTCTGGTCTCTTCAGCCGCGACTCTATCGTCACCGAGCTCACCGCCTCTGATCGCGAGGGCGCGACGGCGGAGTTGGTGCAAACCCTCGTCGATGCCGATCGGCTTCCGGCGGACATCGCCGATGATGTCGTCGCCGCTCTGAACGAGCGTGAGCGGCAGGGCAGCACCGGGTTCGGCAAAGGTGTCGCCGTACCACACGCTAAACACGCTGCCATTCCCGACATGGTGGCCGCTATCGGACGAAGCCCGGCGGGTATCGACTTCAACAGCCTTGATGCCAAGCCCGTGCACACGATCGTCTTGCTCCTGAGCCCGGCCGACCGGAGCCGGGAGCATCTCGACGCGATGCACACCATCTTTAAGGTCTTGCAGCAAGATCTCCTTCGTCGAGACCTGGCCGAGGCGGACAAGGTCGAGGCGGTCTTGCAGGTGCTGCGTGAAGCCGACGGAGTGCCGGCTTGATCGAGCGTCGCGTCATCGTCGAGAACGCCAACGGCCTGCACGCCCGCCCGGCCATGCAGGTCGTCGAGTGCGCCAGCGGCTTCGACTGCGATGTCGTCCTCGTTCGCCCGCTCGGCAACGCCGATGCCGGCGTTGAAGACGGTGCCGAAGCGGACGCCAAAAGCGTCATGCAGGTCGTGACGCTCGCCGCCCAAGCGGGAACCGAGCTGCTGATCCGTGCCGAGGGCGACGACGCAGAATCGGCCGTCAATGCGGTGGCCGATCTCTTCGTCAACCACTTTGGCGGAATCGACTGAACCCGGGCTCGTCTGGTTCGGTACATCGGGACGGCCTCACGGCTGGCGTGATGATGGATCGTTTGCACGGCAGCGAGATCCCTCTTCGACGGCCGGTCCGACCGTTGCAAATGTCGTGATCGCTCCCATGGATGACGACCGCTGTACGCTTGTGCGCGCCGAGTGACCGCTTTGCCAAACCCCACCAGTCGTGAGCAGTAACCCCCACCGTACCTACGCCACCGCAATCCGCCCGCTTTTACCGGCGGAGGCCTTCCGTCGCAGCCCGACGAAGATCATTCCGGCCTTTGTGCACCTGGCGATCGTCGTGGCCGCCTGGGTGACGTGCCGCTACACGCCCTGGTACGTCTGGCCGGTGTTGGGTGCTGTTGCGGGGCACAGCCTGGCATGTCTGGCTTTTCTCGCTCACGAGCTGAGCCACAATGCCATCCTCAAGCGTGGCCCGACGAAGCGGGTGTTCGAGACGCTCTTCATGGGCCTGCTCGGCATCCCGCCGACGATGTGGCACGAGGTGCACAACATCACTCACCACGGCAACACGAACACGCCCGACGATCCTGATCGTCGATGGATGGAAAGTGAGAAGGGCAAGCGAAGCACACTCATCTCCGCCGCCTTTCACCCGCAGAAGGGGCAGTCACGGTTCAACCCGCTCGTGCCGTTGCAGTTCGTCGGATACATCATGAGGAACATCATTGCCGCGTTGAGTGGCGGGCACTGGGGCATGCTCCCGGCGGCCCCGCAGTATGACGGCAAGCAGCGGCGTGCCATTGCTCTCGAAATCGGCGTGATCATCCTCATCCAGGTCGCCGCCTTCGTCGTCGTCGGCTTCGATCCGATCCGCTACCTCCTCGTGGGGCCGTTCCCGTGGCTCGTGGCCTCGGGCGTGGTGATGGCGTACGTGTACACGAACCACTTCCTGCACCCGATCCACGACGAGAGCGACCCGGTCGGCTCGTCGACTTCGGTCATCGTGCCGCGATGGGTCGATCGGCTGCACTTCAACTTCTCGTACCACACCGAGCACCACCTTTTCCCCGGCATGGACTCGCGGTTCTACCCGCTTGTCAGCGACAAGCTCCGAGAACTGTTTCCAGATCGGTACAACCAGATCCCGTTCATCGAAGCTTGGCGTCGCCTGCTCGGCGCGAAGATGTTCGAGGCCTCGCCGTCACCGGTTGTCGTGTCGACGTCGAACAGCGGGTAAGCCAAGTCTCCCGACGGTTTGCGTTGTAACGCGATGACGCAGCGCGCAGCAGCTACTCCGGAAGGTGGAGTTCAACCGGCTGGAGGTTGAACGTCGCACCACATCGAGCGACGCAAGCACATTGCGCCACCGAACTGTGAGCCCCTCTAGCTATCTAGAGGGGCGGCTCTCGTGGTCGCAGGCCGAAGGGCTTCGTCCTCTGCCTCCGGCTCCGGCCGGGTTGCTGGTACAAATTGCTTCGAGCTTCCGTCGGGTTGCCGAACGCGAGCTGCTTCGGGCGGACCGACGCGGATAAGGGTTATGCCGCGGTATTCATCGCGAACGATCACACGATCAGCCGGCGGATCTGCCAGAACCCGTTGCCGACCGTCGAGCCGAGCCTTGGCCTCTGCCGACAACTCCCTAAGCGGGCGCTCCTGGAAATAGTGCTTCCGGATCCGATGCTTCTCGTCGACGTGATAAAAGGCGGTGACGCCGTAGAGGTCGTAGAGACGATCGACGTCTTCCCAGTCCGCCGCGTAATACGCCCGCACGGAATCTTCGGCACGTGGCAGTAGGACGGCGTGGTAGAAGTCGGGAAAGTACGGATTGAGCGTCTTGCGGTTCGCGATCGTTGCCCGGCCGGTCAGCAGCGGGATATGTGCGACATCACCTGGGTGCCCCGCGACGATGGTGTCGGGGGTCATGGCGCGGAGGAAGTTTTCTGCGTACCTAGGCGGCTCAGGTCCACGATCGGCAACGCGGGTCATGTAGTTGTGCATCCTGAGTGTCGGCTCTCGGAACTGCTCAACGACATAACCGACCAGAGCGATCGGCACGACGACGTTCATCACCACCATCGGCCACGACACGCCGCGCCAGTGGGTCCACTGAGGCCCTGCCCGATCGAGGCCGCGGCCGACCGACTCACGGATTGCGATCAGGGAGGCAGGTATGAGCGATGCCAGAAGCAGGCTAAAGCCGATGGGCATCGGTACGCGAACGTGGCGATTCGGCAGGTACAGGTGAAACGGAAACAAGATCGCCAACGCCCATATGAACAGGCCGACGCCGATGATCAGGATCCCTGACAGAGCCGCTCTTCGCCAGGCAAGCGCGAACATCGGCAAGAGCGCGAGCGCTGCCCACGCAAACGCCTCGGGTGTGTGCCCCAAACCGCTGCGATGGTGCATGAAGACGAACGTGTACGCGTCCTTCAGCCAATACTTTGCCCGCCCGTCTTCGTAGAAGATCGGCATGGTCTTAGAGACCTCGGCGGTCACCCGCGACCCATACTCATCAGGCACCTCGCGAAGCAGCATGACGCCAAGCGCCGCAAAGCCGAGCAGCACGGCCAGCCACCAACCTTTGGGCATCTTGCGATCGATGATAAGGCGGATCACCTCGTGAACAACCGCCGTCAGGCCCAGCACTGCCAACGTGATCGGGTAGAACAACGCCGACGCCAGAAAGGCCGCACCCACGGCCCAGACTTTCCGACTCACCAGGCCCCACAGCCCGCCGGCAATGATGATGGGCGCAAAGTGCCGCTGCAGGATCGCCTCGCTTAGCGGCGCTTGTAGAAGATCGCGTACCACATGATGCACGCGACCAAGATGAACCCGCCCCAAGGCGATCCCGCCGCCCGCCGGCCCAGGATGTAGAGCATCCAGCCCGTTGCGAGCATCAGCCCGATCATCACGGTCTCGCTGACGTGCTGCATCTCGCCCAGCCTGCCCATGGCCTGCAGGAGCCAGCGGTAGCCCATCGGGCTCATCGCGTCGCTGGCGTAGAAGCGGGCGATCGGGTCGACCCCCATGAGGTCAGCCGCCCATGCTTTCTGAGCCCAGAAGTTGTGCTGGTGAGCGTCACCGTCGTAACGGAACTCCCGGCCGTATGACGCTGCCGACTTGTAGTACGCGACCAGGCAGACCAACCCCGCCGAAACAACGGACGGGATCCAGGCGACGACCATCTCGACCCACTTGAGCCACGCCGGTGCGGTTTCTTGAGTTTCTGACGCGTATTGAGCAGATGCCGAGGTCAACGATTCCGAAACGAGCGGGTCGGCAGGCGTAGCGGACGGCGATGACATCTGCCAAACAAGTCTAACGGTCAAGTGGTAGGCCGCAACTAGGACAACGCCGCGGCGACCCCGAAGTGACGGTAAAGCGGGCAGCAGCGTAGACCCGATGTCAGGCCTTGGCCGGCGACAGGAGGCGTCGCACGCCGGGCGGCACCATCAGCAGAACCACCAGGGCCGCTGCCACCGTGCAGGTGACGGATCCGACCAGCCAGCGGGCGTCCTGATGGTTTGCGGAGAGGGCGTAGCCGAGCCATTCAGCAGGCGTCCGTTCTCCGACGAAAAGGACGTAGCAGATCGATGTCGGGACGACGATCAGCAGGATCGCCAGCGGGTGGAATCTCGTCAACAGGCCCGCGACGGAAAACTCGTGATGACTCAAGCGGGAAGCCCCCGGAACCAGCGCCCACGGGACGAAGACGGCGTACGCCACGAGGTTCGACCAGAAGAAGATTCCCATCATCGCGAAGATCCCGACGTGAAACATCACCAGCATCGCCAACATCAACCGGAACGCGCGCGGCCATAGCACGACGAGGAACAACGCACCCTCGGCGAAAACAGTCGCCGCATCCATCATTTCCCAGAGCCACCAGGGCCAGTCTGCCACGCTCCACTCCGCGAGCCACGTGTGCCTGCCGTGTTTGACGTAGTTCTTGAAGACGTGGCCCAGCACCGACTGCGTGTCCCACGAGAGCCAGCCCGAAAGAAGCTTCGGCAGCGCCCAGTCAGCATCGCGCCGCCGATGACGGACGCGAGCAAGCAAAGCATGCGCGAGTCGCCCTGTTTCCAACGTTGCTCGGAGCGTGGATTGCGAGCGGCATCGACGCTGAGCCGATCGCCCCAGCCGCTGAAGGCGAGTATCAGGGGCGTGAGGATCGCCAGCACGTCGTGGTGGATCTTGCCAATGCTGTAGACCCCGCCGTTGAGCAGAAACAGCGAGATCGCCAATGCAAGGGAGGCCGTGCGGGTTCGCCAGCCAACGAGCAGGAACACAGCAGACGCCATCGCAACGACATTGAGGATGGCGAAGAATGGCGTCGGCGGGAGCCCGCCGAACCACCAGGTCAGGCCCTGCGTCAAGCCTGGTGGAGGAGCAGCGAACGACTGCGGGTAGTCGCCGACCCACATGCCGCGTGGCAGCCCGAGCAAGAGCATCAGTCCCGCATACAGGATCCGCACGAAGGGCAAGCCGCCTCGACTCGCGTCGTAGCCGTGATGCACCGCCTTTTCCAAAGAAGGTCCAAGCCCACCGGGATTGAGTCGCGATGCACGGTTATTCACGACAGGAAAGTCCCTTCGCGACGGCTTCCACGGCCTCCGTACGAGCGGCCCATCAACGCCCGCGCGGTAGCGGGCCCAATCCCACTCCACTTGCGCCGCCGCGGGCGTCTCGCCGCCGAAGTGCCGGCCTCGCTCGAAGAGCCATGCCCATGCCTCTTCGGAGATCTTCGTCCCACCATTGAGCCGCAGGTTTCTCTGGGCGATGCCGGAATGGAAGTCGTCCGGAATGTCGTGCATGATCTCCCAGGAGTGCAGCACAATCTCGCTCCCGTCGCGGTACTCGAATCGGAACGAGACGGACCGTTGCGTCAGACTTCGGTCAGGCTCCAGGCTCGCGTGCCCTTCGAAGGCAGGCATCAGCAGCGCCGGATACGGCTGCACGCCCTTGTAGTCGCAGAGCCACCACTGACCCGCCGCCGCGAGCGGCACGAAGAGCACCAGGAGCGTGAAACCGCGTCGTCTCGTCATCGGGCATCTGTGGTATCGGATACGACCGGTCACGGCAAACCCGCTCCGCGTCTCGCAAGGCCGACATGTCCGCGTTGACTACCGCGCAGCTTGGCCTATCCGCTGGACTAGGTACACTCCGTCGTCGGCCAATCGGCGGCGGGAAGCGTTTCTATGGAGATTCTAAAAGGTATCGGCGTTTCTCCAGGCGTATCGATTGGCACGTCCGTCGTCCTGGATGCCGAGGATGTCGTCATCCGTCGGCGACTGGTTCGGGATGACGAGGTCGACCACGAGGTCCAGCGGCTTGAAGAGTCGGTAGGCCACGCCCGCGAACAGTTGGCGGCGCTGTCGGCCTCGGTTGCCGACGAACACGGCAAGCAGATCGCCGGCATCTTCGACTTCCACCTCGGGCTGCTGGGCGATCCGAGCCTCGTTAAGCAGATCACCGGCTCCGTCCGCGACGACAACCTGAGTGCCGAATATGCCACAAGCCAGGCCATGCGGAAGCTCGCCCGGAAGTTCGAGCGGATGCCCGACGAGTATCTCGCCGCCCGGGCCAAAGACGTCTACGACGTCGAGCGACGTGTTCTGAAGCAACTCATCGGCGAACGTCAAGAGAGCCTCGGCCGACTCGAGCAGGACGTCGTCGTCGTCGCGCCAGATCTCTTGCCGAGCCAGACGGCGGCATTGGATCGCGAGCGGGTGCTCGGCTTTGCGACCGATGCCGGTGGCCGGACGAGCCACACCGCCATCGTTGCCCGGGCAATGAACATTCCGGCCGTTGTGGGCCTGGGCGACGCGTCTGCCCGCATCACGGGTGGCGACATCGTCGTGATCGACGGCACGAACGGGCTGGTCGTCATCGAACCGACGCAGGTGCAGCTCGCCGAGTACCGCGACCGTGCCGTCAAGCGGGCAGCCGTCACGGCAGACCTGGAGCGACTTCGTGATCTACCGGCCGAGACGCTTGACGGCCAGCAGGTTGCGATGATGGCCAACATTGAATATCCGAGCGAGATCGATGACGTTCTCGCCCGTGGCGCGGGCGGCATCGGGCTGTATCGCACCGAGTTTCTGTACCTGTCGAGCGACCACGAGCCGACGGAAGAAGAGCATTTCGCCGCCTACGCCGATGCCGTTCGGCGTCTTGAAGGGCGACCGCTGGTCATCCGCACGCTCGATCTCGGTGCCGACAAGTACGCCGAAGAGACGCGACGACCCGTCGAACCCGGCAGTGAGAGCCGCAAGCGGTACGAAGGTCGGCCGCAAGAGCGGAATCCGTTCCTGGGCGACCGCAGCATCCGCCTGTGCCTGCACGACTTGCCGATGTTCAAGCGGCAGCTCCGGGCGATCCTCCGCGCCAGCGCCGCCACAAAGAACGCAGACGTCCGCATCATGTTTCCGATGATCACGACGATCATGGAGCTGCGTCAGGCGAAGATGGTGCTTCGCGACGTCGAAGAAGAGCTCGAGGACGAAGACCTTCCGTTCCGCCGAGGCATACAGGTCGGCATGATGATCGAGGTTCCCTCGGCAGCGCTCATGGCTCCGCAGTTCGCCAGGGAGGTCGATTTCTTCTCGATCGGGACGAACGACCTCATTCAGTACACGCTGGCGGTCGATCGCACGAACGAGCGGGTGGCCGGTCTGTTCAACCCGGCTCACCCGGCGGTGCTGAGCCTGATTCGCAGCGTGATCCGTGCGGGAAACCGTGCGGATATCAGCGTGAGCGTTTGTGGAGAAATGGCCGGTGAGCCGCTCTACACTTTGTTGTTGCTGGGCTTGGGCTTGTCCACGTTCAGCATGAACGGCCCCGACGTGCCTGTCGTCAAGCGACTCATCCGTTCGACGACTGCCAAGCACGCCCGCGAGGTCGGCCGACGCGTCATGAGCTTCGACAGCGAACGACAAGTGGTGCACTACTTGCAAGAAGAGATGCGCCGCCTGCTTCCCGACGATGACGCGTGAGCCAGCCACCTGCCCAGACTCGAATCAGGCGCCTTGTCGGTGCCGTGGTCAAAGTTTGGCGGCGGGCCCAGTCGCCCGCTACCCCACAAGAACAAACCACCGCTCCGCCCGACGCACCGTCGCCCGCGGAGCCGCCCCCAACCCTCTCAGGAGGGAGGCCGACGTCAGAGTCGGCCGCAACGCACAGCACCTCGCCTTCGCAAGGTCCGCCGAGTCTTTCGACTCCGCCCGAACCGATAGCGCGAGCCGACGAGAAGACGCCCCGGCCCGCCGCGCTACCAGCGCCCGAGCCCGAGCCCCTCGCCCGCCAGGTGTCCGATGCGTCGCGAGCCCACCCCACGCCGCCTCCAGCATCGCGAATGCCCAAGGAACTACTCGTCAACGTCTCTCGCGGAGAAGAAGTCCGCGTCGCCCTCGTCGAAGATGGCAGGCTCGAGGAAATCTACCTCGAGCGTGATAACGCCGCCTCCAACGTCGGCAACATCTACCTCGGCAAGGTCACCAACGTCGAGGGCTCCATCCAGGCAGCATTCATCGACTTCGGCTACGGCCGAAACGGCTTCCTGCACGTCCAGGACCTCCATCCGGACCACTTTCCCGACGGTGGCAAGTGGGACAAGATGAGCGAACGGGTCGGCAAGAAAATTGGCCGACGCGACCGCCCACCCATCCAGGACTGCCTGCGCCGCGGCGATCGCATCGTCGTCCAGATTATCAAGGAGGGCATCGGCACCAAGGGGCCGACGCTCACCAGCTACCCGAGCATCCCGGGCCGCTTCCTCGTCGCCATGCCGGGCGTCGGGCAGATGGGCGTCAGCAAGAATATCGAGGACGAGACCGAGCGTCGCCGCCTGCGGAAGGTGCTCGACGGGCTCGAACCGCCCAAGGACGTCGGCTTCATCATCCGCACCGCCGGCGAGGGCAAGGCCAAGCTCGAGCTGGAACGCGACTTCAAGTACCTCAGCCGCGTCTGGGGTGAAATCGACAAGCTCCGCAAAAAGGCCAAGGCCCCGGCCTTGCTGTACAGCGAGGGCGACCTCGTCACCCGCACCGTTCGTGACGTCTGGTCGAACGACGTCGACCGTGTCATCGTCGACGATCCCGAGACCGCCGTCCGCGTCCGGCAGTTCTTCAAGCTGCTGATGCCGCGGACCAAGGTCGAGGTCCAGCTCTACGAAGGCACCGTCCCGCTCTTCCACGCCACCGGCCTGGAACGCGAGATCGAGACCATGTTCAGCCGTCACGTGCCCATGGCCAACGGCGGGTCGCTTGTCATCGACTCCACCGAAGCCATCGTCGCTATCGACGTCAACACCGGCAAGTTCCGCGAACACGGCGACGCTGAGGAAACCGCCTTCCGCATGGACCTTGAAGCGGCCGACGAGATCTGCCGTCAGCTTCGTCTTCGCGACCTGGGCGGCATCGTCATTTGCGACTTCATCGACCTTCGCTTCAGCCGACACCGTGAGGCCCTGTTCGATCGCCTGACCGAGAACTTCAAGCGTGACCGCGCCAAGAGCCGGCACCTCATGATGTCCGAATTCGGCATCGTCGAGATCACGCGTCAGCGGATGCGGCCCGACCTTCGCAAGAGCGTGTTCGAGCCGTGCCCGTGGAGTCGCGGCACCGGTTTCATCAAGACGCCCGAAAGCCTCGCGCTCGACCTGATGCGCAAGCTTCGCGTCGCCGCCGCGGACGACCGCGTCATGAAGGCGACGGCCCGGCTCTTCCCGCGTGCGGCGCTGCACGTGCTGAACACCAAGCGTGATGCACTGGCCCGGCTGGAGCGTCGCGAGAACCTGCCGATCGAGATCAGGCCCGACGAGTCGCTCGCGGCCGACCAGGTGGAGCTCGACCTCGTCGACGCCGACGATCGGCCGATCATCATCGATTCGATCCGCCATCGCGAAGAGGGTGCTGTCGATCAGGGTGGTGCCCGCAGGCGTCGCCGCGGTGGCCGCGGTCGTTCGAAGAAGCCGAGCGACGAGCTCGTCGCAGATATGGCGATCGAGGTCGATCGCGGCGGACTTATGCTGATCGAGGCGTTGAAAGACGTCGATGATCTGACGGCAGAAGATCTTGAAGTCATCGCCGCCAAGGCAGAGAAGCGAGACGACGTCGAGGCGACCGATCCGATGCGGGCAGTGCTGGAGGCCCTTTCTGAGGACGAAGACGCCGAAGAGGACGTTGAGGAAGAGGTCGAAGAGAAGCCCGCCCCAAGCCGACGTCGCGGCCGTGGGCGGGGGCGCGGCCGTGCGTCTGCCGAAGAGCGGACGGACGATGAAGAAGTCGAAACGCCGGAGCCCGAAGATCGCCAGGACGACGAGGAGCCTGCCGAAGAGAAGCCGACGCGTGGCCGACGTCGTCGTCGCGGCCGTCGCAGCGAAGAAGCTCCGCGGGACGATGCAGAGTCCGAAACGCCGGCAGAAGAGCCGGCTCCAGAGGACCAGGAACAACCTTCGGCCGACGCGGAGGAAGAAGAGGCACAGCCCAAGGGCCGGCGTCGCCGTCGCCGTCGTGGTCGCCGCTCGGAGGAGACCGAGGTCACTTCAGAGCCGGCTGAGGCAGAAGTCGATTCGCCGCCTGCCGAGGAAGCCCAGGACGAGGAGCCCGAAGCCGCCGAAGCCGAGGCCCCGGCCGAGCCTTCGCGTCGCCGCCGCCGTCGTCGTGGCAAGCGGTCGTCGAACGAAGAGGAGACGACGCACGTCGAGGTTGACGAAGCGCCCGCTGAAGAGGTGGCCGAACCCGTCGAAGAACCGGCCGCGGCAGAAGCCGACGAGGAGGAAGCGCCGCCTCGCCGCCGTCGACGTCGCAGCACGGCCTCGCCTGACCCGATCGAGCCGAAGCCGGCACCCGCGGTCGAGGAACCAGAGCCCGAACCAGAGCCTGAAGCAGAGGTCGAGGCCGAGCCGGATGCAGAAGAGGTTCCGACGAAGCGTCGTCGCCGCAGTCGCGGCAAGCTCGTGAAGTCGCGTCCGATTGCCGTCGCCACGGCCGTCCCGGCCGTCGAGCCAGAGTCGGTCGAAGAGCCCGAGCCTGCCGAAGAGCCTGAACCTCCGGTCAAGGCTCCGAAGAAGGCGGCAAAGCGTGCCCCTCGGAAGAAGGCGGCCAAGGCTGCCAAAACCGCCAAAGCGGCCGAGCCGGACGACGTACCCGCGTCCGATCAGGACGAGGAAGCCAAGCCGGCCGTCAAGAAGCCGCGACGTAGCCGCAAGAAGGCGACGAAGAAGTCGGAGTGATGTCTGGATCAGACTGCGGCGTTTCGTCGTTTGGGCCACGTCGTGATGTTGCCGATGCCCGCCGACCAGCGGGCTCGGTCAACCCACGCGATCGTCCCGGCGGCGGACCTTCTTTTCGCCTTGCTGCTTTTTCGCTTCCAGCCGCCGACGCACGGCCCCGCGGCTGGGCTTCGTCTTGCGGCGGACCTTCGGCCGATGAATCGCCCGGGCCACAAGCTCGGCCAACTTCTCGCGGTTGATCTGTCGGTTGTCCCGCTGACTCCGGGCGGTTTCGGTACGAAGGTGCACTTCGTCCGCCTTGGTGAGCTTGGAGCCCGCGAGGTTCCGCAGACGCGCCTTGGCCCCGTCGTCGAGCCCGATCAGCGTCTCGACTGGCACCCAAAGCTCGACGGCGGTGTCCAACTTGTTGACGGCTTGCCCGCCGGGGCCGGACGACCGGCTCGTCTGCTCGCGAAGGTCTGCCAGGGCGACGCGGGCGACGGGTCCTAGCCGAAGATGTTGTCCCTCCTCGAAGACACTCGCCATGCGGCCGAGGGTACGCGCTAGCTCACGTACCGGGACAGTTCGCCGGCTTCGGCAGGGGCGAGAACAATGTCGGCCCCTGCGTCCCGAAGCTCCTCGGCGTGTTCGCCAATCACGACGATCCGGCCACCGTTGCCGCCTTGGTTGAGCCACCAACGTGCAACGGCCGTGGCACGAACGGTGGTCTCCGCGTCATCGTCGGCGATCACAACGGCCTTCGCTTGGACGCCCATGGCGGCTTCCAGGGAGGCGGATCGATCGGTTTCACCTCGCACCACCTCGTGGCCGGCCTGCTCGGCCTCGATGGCACCGTGTGGGCTCATGGTGATCACGACATGCGGCACCTCTCGCTCTTGCAGACGCCTGGCCAAGCATTTGCCGTGCTCTCCGTAGCCGTTGATGACGACATGGTCACGAAGCGTGGCTTCGACAGCACCACCGCCGCCCGCCAGACGCAGGCCGAGGCTCGCCATGACGGGCGTGAGCAACATCAGCACGACGCTGGCGGCGATGAAGAGGTCGAACCCGTCGTCCCGGCCCAACGGCACGAGACCGACGGCCGCGCCCGTGGTGGCCAGAACGAACGCAAACTCACCGACCTGGCCTAGCACCAATCCAACGCCCGCCGCCTGTCGCCACGATCGGCCGACGATTTTCACGGCCACCGTCGTCACCACCGTCTTGACGACCGCGACCGCCGACACGATGCCGGCGACGAGCAGGGCGTTGTCGATGACGAACATCGGGTCCAGCAGCATGCCGACGCTGACGAAGAAGGCGGCGCTGAACAGAATCTGCAGCGGCATCACTTCGCCGATGGCGTGGTGGCGAAATTTGCTTTCGCTGACCATCAATCCGCCGAGGAACGCCCCCAAGGCCGCGCCTACGCCTGCCAAGCTGGTGACGTAGGCCGTGGCGACGCAGACGGCGACAGTGGTCAGCAGGAAGATCTCTCCGCGACAGGTCCGCGCGACGTACTCCATCACGTGCGGCACCAACCTGCGAGCCAGCAGCAAGACCGCGAGAATCACCGCCGCCGCCTTGGCAAGCGCGATGCCCATGCCCACCGCGCCGGAAGCCAGGGTGGCCGACTCCCCCTGTGCCGGCGGTGCGAGCATCGGGACGAGCATGACCATCGCCACCACGGCCAGGTCCTGGAAGATCAAGATGCCCAGCGATGCTTGCCCCGGTCCGTCCGATGCGGACGCGGCGGGTCCGAGCAGCTTGAGGACGATGGCCGTGCTGCTCAGGCTGACAAGGCACCCGGTAAACACCGCCGCACGCCAGTCGGCAAAGATCAGGACGACGCCCGTGACGACGGCGGCGGTGCCGATGACCTGGATCGTGCCCGCACCGAAGATGAGCTTCTTGATGGCTGCAAGTCGGTCGAGGCTGAACTCGAGGCCGATGGTGAAGAGCAGCAAGATGACGCCGTAGTCGGCGACGGCCTGGATCGTCTCCGTGTCGTCGAGCAGCCCCAGATGACCACCGATGCCACCCGGTCCGATGAGGACGCCCGCCAGCAGAAAGCCGACGATCGGGACAACTTTCAACCGCTGGCAGACATATCCCAGCACTGCCGTCGCGACCACGATCGCCGTCAACTCGGGCAGGAACGGGATTTCCCCGGCAGCAAGGACAAACGGCGGCGGCATCAACGCCCAAGCTTACAACGACTCGCATTTGGATCGAGCGAAGCAGTTGCGGCTACGGATGCGGTGCAGCGTGCGACGCGTCGCACTGCTTTGAAGCGTCAACGCCCGGGTCGTCCCTCCCGAACGCAAAGACGGAGCCACCTGGGTGGCTCCGTCATGAGATGTTGCTTCAGTCAACCCGTCGACGTGGCCCCTACTCCAGGTGGAGCAGCAACCCGATGTGGAAGACGACGTTGTCCATGTCGACTGTGCCTTGGAAGGCATCGACTTCGCTGATCATGTATCGAAGGCCGAGGTCGATGTCGATGGCGTCGTCGAAGCGGAAGAGCGCGCCGCCGAGGCCCTGGAGGTAGAAGGTCACGTCGTCGTCGCTGCCGACGTTGGTCAAGAGGCCGCTGGAGAGTGGGGCCGGAGGATTGGCGAAGCTGACGTAGGCCAAGCCTGCACCGGCACCGGCGTAGAGCTTGATGTTGCTGCTCAACCGCATGTCGACCAGGCCGTTAACGCCCAAGCCGTTCCAGGTCATGCCGTCGTCGTTGGCGTCGCGGAAGTCGGCCAGCAGCAGCGTGTACTCGGCCTCGACGCGCGGGTTGAACTTGTCATTCGGCTTGAAGCCGTAGCCGACGGCCACGTTCAGGCCGCCACCCCAGCCGAGCGTGATGTCCTGCTCGACGCCCTGATCGACCGTTCCTGGCGACGTCGGGTCGTCGGAAGGCACCTCTTCGCTGGCGACGTTGGTGAAGAGCATGTCCTGCGGGAAGAGCAGCAGGACGGCACCGCGGGCATACCAAGGCGACACGTTCGGCCTGTACTTGAAGTCATCGACGTCGTTCTGGCCGCGATCGTCGTCGCTGACGTCTTGCAGATACAGCGGTTGAGCGGCGTCGGCGAGCTCGCCTTGCCAGGCGGGTTCCGGTCTGTCATCGACGACCGGTGCGGAAAATTGAGCCGCAGCGTCATCTGTCGAGACCAAAAGTCCCGCGAGCGCGGCGAGGGTGGCAGTAGCGACGGCGTGCTTGGCGGCTGGCATGGGCGGAAGGGCGGGCATCGTACGGACGTGGCGGCAGGACGCAAAGGCGGGTGCCGTCCGATTGCGACCGGCAGCGTATCTCTTGTCGTCGCCCAGGCCCAATCGGCATCAGCATGCCCCCGGCTCACGCCCCATAACGGCGAGCCGATCCGTTGACACTTGTGCCCGTCCTGGGTACTTCCAGGGGATGAGTCAGCATCCAGAAAGGCGTCGCCGGGCGGTCATCGTCATGTTCGACTCACTCAATCGGCACTTCCTGTCGCCCTACGGGGCCACCTGGACTCGGACGCCCAACTTTGCTCGCCTGGCCCGACGGGCCTGCACGTTCGACCGCAGCTACGTCTGCTCGATGCCATGCATGCCTGCAAGACGTGATCTGCATACCGGCCGACCAAGCTTCCTGAGACGTGGTTGGGGGCCGCTCGAGCCGTGGGATTACAGCGTCTTCGAAGGCCTCGATAAGCAGGCGGGGGTCCATACGCCACCTGGCGACGGACCACTACCACTACTTCGAAGACGGCGGTGCCAACTACAACAGCCGGTACACGACCTGGGAGTTCTTCCGAGGGCAGGAGGGCGATCCCTGGATCGGCAAGGTGGGCGATCCCGTCGTGCCGCCCAACGACAACGACAAAGAAGCCCGCCAAGACTGGATCAACCGCGAAGCGATTCGGCACGATGCCGACTTTCCGCAGACCAAGACGTTTCGTGCAGGTGTCGAGTTTATCGATCGCAACGCCGACGAAGACAACTGGCTTCTGCACGTCGAAACCTTCGACCCGCACGAGCCCTTCACGTGCGATCCACAGTGGAAAGCCCTGTTCCCCGACCCGAGACGGCAACGAGACGCTCGTCGATTGGCTTCAGATACGGTGACGCACCAAAGCGAAGCGTCGTCGAACGTTTCCGCCGGCAGTACGCGGCCCTTGTCGCCAAGTGCGACGCGAGCCTCGGCATGATTCTGGACGCCTTCGACAGGCACGACATGTGGGAGGACACGATGCTGATCGTCTGCACCGACCACGGCATCATGCTGGGCGAGCACGGGAAGGTGATGAAGAACCTCATGCCGCTCTACGAAGAGATCTCGCACACACCTCTACTCGTGTACGACCCACGTCACCCCGAGTCCGCCGGGACGCGGAGCGGGGCACTGGTCCAGCCGGCGATCGACATGTCGCCGACGTTGCACGACTTCTTCGAGGTCGAGACGCCGGAGACGGTCACGGGTCATGATCTTGCCCCGGCCTTAGCCGGTGACTTCGGCAGCAACGGCCGGGAGGCGGCGTTGTTCGGGTACTTCAAGAGCCACGTAAACCTGGTGACCGAGCGATACGCCTACTACCGCGGCGGCGACGGGGAGACGCCGCAGCACGCATACACGGTGATGCCGTGGCAGATGCGACAGGCGTATGGAATCGACCAATTGGTTGCCGCAACGCAAGCAGATCCTTTGGCTGATTCTCAAAAGGTCCGTCCGCTTAAGATCCCGGCCGGAGTGACATCGAGCACCGGCCGAAGCACGCTGCTCTTCGACCTGGCAGCAGATCCCGCGCAAGGCTCGCCCGTCGAGGACGCAACCGTCGTTGAGATGCTCGAGGAGCAGATGGTCACGCTCATGCATCAGGCCGACGCGCCCGTGGAGCAGTTTCAGCGACTTGGCCTCGGCTGATCGCCGGCATCGAACAGCTCGTCGATGAGTCGTCGGACTTCGGACTCTTCTTCAAACGTCAGCAGCGTGTTGTGGTCCGCGCCGTGGAGCATGACGACTTCAGATCGGCCCGCGTACGCGTCGATGATCCGCTGCTGGTGATCCGGCGGGATGAGGCCATCGGCGGTGGCCTGCAGGAAGATCGCGGGTGCATGGCTGCCGGACGCGTTTACGATGCTGTCAAGTTCCTTTGGCACGCCCGCGGCGACGGGGCCGGCGAGAAGCCACAGATTCCACCACCCGTACCGGCTCAAGATCAACGACCGCAAGGGCGGCGGGTTCTTCAAGATGATGCCGGCCGGCGGAAGGTCCGCGCGTCGCCGACTCGCCAGCGACAACGCGACGGCGGTGCCCATCGAGTCGGCATCGATGTAGCAGGGCACGTCGCCCGATTGCCTGTTCATCTGCTCCCAGACCGCCTCGGCCGCGGGGACGAGCGACGACAGGGCGGCACTGCCTTGTGATGCACCGAATCCCGGGTAGTTCATCGCCCAGACCTCGGTAGGCCGATCGCCCCAGCGGGACGCCGTCGGCATCGCCTCGTACTCGGCCCGGCTGGCATTGCCCATGAGGCGAAGAACGTACCGCTCCGGCTTGCCGCCGATCGCACTCATGCTTCGGGCGACGAAGATTTCGACCTCGCCGTCGTCCGTCTGCACACTACCGGCCGACGCACCGCCGGCGGGTACCGGCTCCGTCGACGGGATCAAGAGCACCCGGTCTGCCAGCCAACGACCACAGCCCAGGGGAAACATCAAGAGAGCATAAACGACGCCCGCTATCGCGAGCGTGCGAAGTCGGCGTCGCCAGTTCTGACTCATCTCAAGTCACTCGCCGAAGAAGAGCTTCAGCTCTCGCTCGGCCGATTCGGGCGAGTCGCTGCCGTGGACGAGGTTGGCCGTCATGTCGTGCGCGTAGTCGCCGCGGATGGTTCCGGGCTCGGCATCGGTGAACTTGGTCGCGCCCATCATCTTGCGGACGACCGGAACCACCGAAGCTCCACTCAGGCACAGCGCCACGCTCGGGCCGCCGGTGATGAAGTCGACGAGTCCGTCGTAGAACGGCTTGCCCTTGTGCTCACCGTAATGCGTCTCGGCCCGCTCGCGGGTGACGGTCATCATCTCGATCTTCTCGACCAGCAAAGCCTTTGGCTTCAAATCGGCCGATGATCTCGCCGACGAGTCGGCGTTGGACGGCATCAGGCTTGAGCAATACGAAAGTCTTCTCGGCGGACATGCCCGCACCCTACGTCGGCCCGAGCGGCCGGTCACGAGACGACGGTTCCGCTGAACACGGGCACCACCGCCTCTTCTTCGCTCTGCTCGTCGGCGAAGCTTGATCGAAGACCAACCAGGAACAGCATCCCGGCCAGAGTCACCACGTTGGCGGCGCCGGATGGCCCGTCGATGTTCAGCCGCACGTCCGTCGGTTCCGCAGGATCAACCAGGATCGTGATGTCGTCGCCCATCACCGGCGGCGGGGCGATCGTCTCGTCGGTTCCCAGGCCGTTGATCGGCCACGCCAGACGCGCCGAGTAAGGACGCTCTTCGAACTCGTAGTTGAACGTCACGAGGTCGTCGTCGGAGACGGCCGACACGATACCGGTTTCGATGTGGAGATCGCTGGTCGCTTGACGAGCGCTCGGGCTCAGTGCCGAGATCCAGACCAAAGCCGCGGCGATGGCGACCGTCGAGATGCCGCCACCACGGGTCGCACCGGCCAAAGCCCGCCACCTGTCCTGCCACGATCTTGTTGGACGGCCAGGCCTCACCGAGATGACATCGGCGAAGCGTCAGCCTGTCTTTATGGCGTCAAGCGGCAAGTAACAACTGACGGCGAGTCCTGAGTCGCTCGAGCAGTGCGTCGTAGTACTTGCGTGGCACGCGCCGCCGATTGCCACAACGCCCGAGGATGATCCACCGCTTCGCGCTGCCGTGGAAGTCGCTACCGCCGGTCATGAGCAGGTCGTGCCGACGGCACAGGTCCTTCAACTCGGCGACGAAGCTCTCGCGGTGGTCGTTGTAGATCACCTCCACCCCGTCCAGGCCGAGGGAGGCCAAGTGGGAGATTTCGCTCGAGAGCTGGGCGAAGTTCTGCTTGCGGAGCTGATTCGGGTGTGCCAGCGAGACGACGCCGCCCGCCGCGTGAACCGCTGCGATGGCTTCGGCGGGTTCTGGTTCGCGTCGATCGAAGCGGAAGGCACCGGCGTTGCCGAGGTAGTACCGGTAGGCCGCGTTGACGTGCGGGACGTAGCCCTTGAGGAACAACAGCTTGGCAAAGTGCGGCCGACCGATGACGCGTGTCGCTTCCTCGCCGCCGTTGCGACCGCGTGCAACCTCGGCAAGCTCTTCGAAGGAAACTTCGACGCCCGCAGCATTGAGCGATCGGACGAGGAACTCGTTCCGCTCGTGCCGGGCGTCTTGCAGGCTGCCGGTCAGACGCCGCAATCCTTCGTCCGCGGGGTTGAAGCCGTAGCCCAGGAGGTGCATGACCCCCGGCCGCGGGTAGGCGGCGCTGATTTCGATGCCCGGCATGAAGTCGATGCCGAGCTTGCGGGCCTCGCAAGAGGCCTCGGGCAGGCCGTCGACGTTGTCGTGATCGGTGACGGCAATTGCACTCAGCCCGGCGGCCTTGGCCCGTCGAACGAGTCCCGCCGGGGTGTCGGTGCCATCGCTGGCGGTCGTGTGCGTGTGCAGGTCGACGTACAGCGGGATCGTCGAAGGCCCGTTGCGATGGCCGGTGACCCTTGCAAGGACCGGCTCTCGAGGCGGAAGGGGCGTTCTTCCCAGCCCGCGAAGAAGCGGGGTGACGGGCCCGGGTGACTCGCCTCCTCCGAAGGCCGCGAGGCTCGGTGGGAGTTGTCCTTAATCGAGCCTTCACAACATCCGTAGCCTAACGCACGGCCGAAGGTTCGGCCAAATCAAAACGGTTGCCTTGGAAGACCGTCCGGCCGCGTCAGATCGTGCCGGCGGGATTCTCTGCCGTGTTCTCGAAGAGCGGCGTGCTGAGGTAACGCTCGCCGAAGCTGCACATGATCGTCACGATCGTCTTGCCCTTCATCTCCGGCCGGGCGGCGATCTGGGCGGCGGCGCAGATGTTGCCGCCGCTGGAGATGCCGCCGAGAATGCCCTCTTCCTTCGCCAAACGCTTCCCCCAGGCGAAGGCGTCGTCGTTGCTGATCTGGATCACTTCATCGACGATGTCCAGGTGCAGGTTGTCCGGGATGAAGCCGGCACCGATGCCCTGAATCTTGTGCGGGCCTGGCTGAAGCTCTTTGCCTTCACGCTTCTGCGTGATCACCGGCGAGTGCACCGGCTCGACGGCGAACGCCTTGAAGTCCGGGTTCCGCTGCTTCAGCACCTCTGCGACGCCGGTAATCGTGCCACCTGTTCCGACGCCTGCGACGATGGCATCGACCTGGCCACCGGTGTCGGCCCAAATCTCCTCCGCCGTGGTCTGACGGTGGATGTCCGGGTTCGCCGGATTGTGGAACTGGCCCGGGATAAAGCTGTCAGGCGTCTCCGCGGCAAGCTCTTCGGCCCGCTCGATCGCGCCCTTCATGCCCTTGGGTGCTTCGGTCAGCACGAGCTCTGCTCCAAGGGCGGCGAGCAGGCGACGTCGCTCGATGCTCATCGACTCCGGCATCGTCAAGATGCAGCGATACCCCTTCGCCGCACACATGAAGGCCAGGGCGATGCCTGTATTGCCGCTGGTTGGTTCAATGACGACGCTGCCGGGCGACAGCTTCCCGGCCTTCTCGGCCTCGGTGATCATGTTGTAGCCGATGCGGTCCTTCACACTGGCCAGCGGGTTGAAGAACTCGCACTTGGCCAAAACGGTCGCATGGTCTTTCGGCACGAGCCGGTTGATCCGCACCAGCGGAGTGCCGGCGACGGTGTCGGCGATCGAATCGTAAATGCGGCCGTGGGGCTTGAGTGGCATGGGGTGTCGGAGCAGAAAGTCAGTCGAAGCGGAAGCCTAGTCGTCTACGGGAGTTTAGGCCGATGCCGCCGGGCCTGTGAAGTGGCTGTAGTCGGCGAGCCCGTCTGCACGCTCGGTACGGAGCGGAAGATGACCGCTGCCGACCTCTGCCGAGAGTCTTGCCGGCCGCCGCCGCGGAGCAAATGGCATCGGCCAGGCCGCGGATAACAAACGGTCCCCCGTCGTCCTGTGTCACCAGGTCTGCCGGCACGGCCACGACGGGAAGGGCTTGGGCGACGACACTGACGAGCTTGCTGTGCGGCCTGGAGGTTTCGAGCGTCGCCGGGCCGATGTTGCCGTCGATCTCTCCGCGAACCAGCTTGGCGAAGCGGCGAGCCATTGCACTGATGATGGGTCTCGGCCTCGGCAACCACGTCGGCCGCTCCGCCTGTTGGCGTGAAGGTGCATCGGCCGTCGAACTCGACGTGCAGCGTCCCGCGGTCGGTCTCGACCGTCGAGCGACGGGTGGACGTGCTCATCGACCGCGTGGGACAGGAGGACGACCATCTCCACGCCAGTCGACAATCTGACTCGGACGGAGAACGTGTCGGCGTTCTCGATCGTCGGCCTGCCTCGCAAAGTCTCTCCCGCAACGCCGATGACGTCTGCAGACTCATCGTCGCTAGGGCCCAGGACGAAGAAGCCGAGGTTCACGTAGTGGGCCATCGCGTTCGCCAGAGGCGAGTCGAGGACCCAAGTGCCGTTGCGACTCGAACCGACCGGCCCACGTCGATCGCCCGTAGTACGCGTCATCCCGCGGCCACAGCCCCCAGACAACCGCAGACTTGGGTGTGCCGAAGTCGCCGGCGAGCAGGCGACGCTTCAGCGGCAGGGTCGACGGGCGATAGACGTCTTGAAAGCCGATGGCGACGGGAAGGCCGGCGGCATCGGCGGCTTGGGCGATGGCGTCGTGGTCGTCGATGCAGCCGGCGACGGGCTTCTCCAACAGGACCGCCTTGCCGGCGGCTAGAGCCTGTTCCGTCATGGGCCGGTGCAAGTCGATCGGCACCGGTAGCCACACGGCATCGACATCTGTTGCCAACAGCTCTTCGTAGTTGTCGCAAATGATCGTCCCGCCGTCGCGGAGTCGGGTGATCGTCTCCTGGTGCTTCTCGGGGTCGGGAGCAAACACCGCCGCGAACCGCGTGCGACCATCGGCTTCGGCGTCTTCGCCTTCAAGCAGGTGCCGCACGACATTGCCGTAGCCCGACAGCCCGACAACGCCGATTCGCACCCGTTGGTCCTTCTCCATGGCTGTTAACATAGCTGCGTGCGTCTTGAACCCGGCCTTGTCTCGATCACCTTTCGTCAGCTGGATCGACATCGAATCGTCGATCTTGTCGCGGATGCCGGACTGATCGGCATCGAGTGGGGCGGCGACGTCCATATCCCGCCGGGGGATGTCGAGGTGGCACGGGACGCTCGGCAGCTCACAGCGGATGCGGGGTTGCAGGTCGCCGCGTATGGGTCGTACTACCGCGTCGGGCACCCGAATGACGGTGCGAGCTTTGATGCCGTGCTCGACTCAGCCGAGGCGTTGGGGGCTCCGGTCATCCGCGTCTGGTCGGGCATGAAAGACGGCACGTCGGCGGATGACGCTTATCTGCGTCTCGTGACGAACGACATGCATCGGATCGTCGACGCTGGCAAGGCGACGGGGCATCCGCGTCGCGGCCGAGTGGCACGGCGGCACGTTGACCAACGAAGAGCAACCGGCAACGAGGCTCGCGACAAGCGGTGCCGGATTTGCTCTTCTACTGGCAGCCGAGTCGGCACGTCACCAAGGCGACCCGCCTCACCGAACTCGAATCGATCGAGCGACTCGCCCACCTGCATGTCTTCCAGTGGCAGGACGGCGAAGAGGGCGGACCGCCGGACCGCCGGGCGTTGGAAGAGGGCGAGAGTGACTGGAAGACCTACCTCAATCACGTGGCAGATCAGCCACTGCCGGAGGGGATTCCGCAGCGATTTGCCATGCTCGAGTTCGTCCGAGGCGACGACGTTGAGCAGTTCAAGGCGGATGCCGCGACGCTGCGTCGATGGCTCGCGTGACGCGAGCCACTCGGGTTGCCAAGAGTGCGGCATGCGGATCGCCTTCTTCGGCTCGTCGCTCGTCAGTGCGTACTGGAACGGCGCGGCCACTTACTACCGCGGCATCTTGAAGTCCCTCGCCGCCCGTGGGCACGAGATCGTCTTCTTCGAACCCGACGCGTACGACAGGCAACAACACGTCGACCACCCGAACCCGCCTTACGCGAAGGTGATCGTGTACGCGAACGACAGCGGGGCGATGCACGATGCCGTGCGTCAGGCGGACGAGTTTGCAGACGTTGTCGTCAAAGCCAGCGGCGTGGGTGTGTTCGACCGTGAGCTTGAAGCGATCGTCGCCGGCGACCTCAAAAGACCCGGCCGGGCGAGCGTCTTTTGGGACGTCGACGCCCCCGCGACTCTGGATCGCACGTTCAACGACGAGCGAGACCCGTTTCGCGAGCAGGTGCCGGCTTTCGACGTCGTCCTCACTTACGGCGGCGGTCCGCCGGTGGTCGAGGCTTACGGCAAGCTAGGGGCTAAGCGGTGCGTGCCGGTCTACAACGCGTGCGATCCCGACACGCACCATGCGGTCGAGCCCGACGAGCGTTTCGCCTGCGACCTCGCGTTGCTCGCCAACCGTCTGCCGGATCGAGAGGCACGCATCGGCACCTTCTTCCTGGACGCCGCCCGATTGCTGCCCGACAAGACGTTCCTCCTCGGCGGCAACGGTTGGGACGACGCTGACCTGCCACCGAACGTGCGCACGATGGGCCACGTTGCGCCGCCGGACCACAACGCGTTCAATTGCACCCCGCGGGCCGTGCTGAACGTCAACCGCGAGAGCATGGCGAGCTACGGCTGGTCGCCGGCGACGCGGGTTTTCGAAGCCGCGGGCGCCGGGGCGTGTCTGATCACCGACGCCTGGCGCGGCATCGACGAATTTCTGGTGCCGGATCAGGAAGTCCTCGTCGCCGAGGACGGCCAGCAGGTCGCCGACCACCTCGCGTCGCTCACAGAGGAGCGGGCAGCACAGATTGGTGCCGCGGCAAAGACCAAGATTTTGTCTGCTCACACGTACGAGCACCGTGCCGCATTGGCGGAGGCGGAACTGCAGCGGGCGATCAGTTGAAGAGCGGCTCAAACTCGGCGGCCCAGCGTGCTTCTGCCTCTTCCATCGGCTTGCTGAGGTCGGGCGTCGACGCAGCCGCACCCACGGCGGTCGTTCGGACGTCGAGTGCGAGGTCGACGGACTTGAAGTAGCCGCCGCGCTGGATGAAGAATCGAAGGTTCTGACCGGCCGGCAAGCCGCCGATGGCAAAGATGAGGCTTTGAAAGTCGTTGACCGGCGTGATGCCGATGCCGCGCCCCTGGTCGTTAATCTGCGACACAGCCATCATCACATCACCATCTTCGAGCACCTGCGACGCGACGTGGCCCGGCAGCAGTGCGCCGACAACGACGCCCGGTGCACGGATCGGCCCACGCATGTCTGCGGTGTCTCGTCTTCCAGGTCCCTGCACACCAAGGAACCCTTTGCCGACGTTCCGCTCTGCCATCTGTGGCATCTGCTCGACGGCCCGCAACGCGAGCTCCTGACGAGCGATGGATTGTTGACGTAGATAGGCGTGGAGCACGATCGTCCGAGCCACTTCCCTGGTCTGCCAGCGTTCGTCGGCCGGCAAGGCTTCGAGCTGATCCCGGAATGCCGTCAGATCATCGACCAGAACCTCGCGGATGAGCGTTTTGCGGGCGGCATCACGGACTCGGCCGTCGAGGGCGGCAAGATCATCCACAGGTCCCGCCGACGCGACCGTCGTGAGGCCGATGATGCAGAGTGCGATCAGCTTCCGTCGCATGCCCCACGCTACGAGCCGACGGCCGCCGTTTCGCCCGGCGGGCGTGTCTTCCATCGCCGGTGGAGCCAGAGGTACTGCCCCGGCTCGCCGCGGATGTTGTTCTCGAGGGCTCGCGTGTAGCGCTGGGTGATGTAGCGGAGCGGGTCGTCCTGGGTCTTCCACTCGTGCGGGTAGATGACGTCCTGGCAGTCGATGTGGAACCTGAAGTCGTAGCCGAGCCGTCGGCCGAAACCGATGATGACGGGCACGTTGTGCCGCATCGCCAGCAGCCCGATGCTCTTGTACGTGCTCGCCTGCCTGCCGAAGAAGTCGACGAACATGCCCTTCTTGCCCGCGTCCTGATCCGCCGTGAAGCCGACGGCGCCCTTGGCCTCGAGCACCGAAGGCAGCTCGGCCATGGCACCGATCTTATCGACGATGCGGTGGCCTTTTTCTTCACGAACGCCCAGGACGAACTCGTAGAGGTACGGGTTGTCGAGGGGCCGGGCGACGGTGGTCGTGGAGAAACCCATGACCGCGAGCATGTACCCGACGACTTCCCAGTTGCCGTAGTGACCGGCGACGAGGACGGCCCCTTGCTCTTGAGCGATCAGGAGCTTGAGGGCTTCGCCCAGACGGTCGCCCAGGACGAAGTGCTTGTGCAGGCGATTGAGCCGCACGAGTCGCGGCGTCAGCATGAACTCCACCGCGATGAAGGGCAGCAACCGGAAGCTGTCCCGGGTTAGGCGTCGGTAGACCTTCTCGGGCTGGCCCGGGAAGCTGGCCCGGACGTTCTCCATCGAACGCCTTCTGTGCTTGCCGTCGACGATGTAAAGCAGGTCGCCGAATCCGCCCGCCAGCGCCATCGCCGTCTCAACCGGCAGGCATTGCACGAAGGCGGAGAAGGCACGGACCCCGAGGTACGTCGCGTACTGAACCGCCTTGTTCGGCGGCTTCTTCCGCTTTCGGCGGCGTTTGGGGGGACGATTGTCTTGAACGCCGGCAGTCACGGGGTGCCACCGTAGCGGCAACTCGGTTCAAGCCATTGTCGGGGCGTCGTCATGGTCATGATCGTCCGGCACGCCGATGCCGCAGCCCATCAACCCGTCGCCGTGCGCGGCCATGGTCCGGGCGACGCCTTCGAATGATCCTTTGCGGATCTCGTCCGACAGCAGTGCGGAGCAGGGTGTGCCGAAGCGGGGGCGTGCGAACGGAAGGTGCGTGTCTCCACGGGCCAAGATGTGACTCGCGTTGGTCGAGCCGCCGCGAGACTCATCCTGATTGTCCAGTTCCTGTAGCCGGGTCGTAGCCCCACTGGGTGAAGCTGCGGGCGTTGCAGTAGTGCCCGACGAACGCCCGGCGGAAGCGATCGGTCGTCACGTTGTTCTTGCTCCGGTGCAGGATGTGGCCGTTGAAGAAGACGACGTCTCCCTTCTTCACCGTTGCAAGTACCTGGTCATACCGGTCCGCGATCGGCGACAGATGGTTGTCGTCGTCATGCGGGTTGCTCGCGTTCTGGATGTGCGTCAGGTCCTCGATGAGACGGTCACCGAAGCCGTAAGGCTTAATGCCGTCCGTCGTGTTGGGGCAAGGCGGGTAGACAGGCTCTTGCGCACTGCCCTTGGCGAGCCAGAGCGCGCCGTTGTAGTCGTCGGCATCATCGATCGCGAGCCATGACCCGATGAGGGTGTCTGGGTGCGTCGGGATGTAGTAGCTGTCCTGGTGCCAACCCTGGCCCACCTTGCCGGGCGGCTTGAGGAAGAGCATCGACTGCAGGCTCAGCACGTCCGGCCCGATGATCGCTTCTAGCACGTCCAGGACGCGCGGGTGCAACAGGTAGCGCTCGTGCAAAGGCAACTTGCGGTGCAGCATGTGGATCCGCAAGAAGAACGCGGCCTTCTCCTCCGGCGTTGCGCCTTCGGGAGGCCGGATCAGGCTTCGGCTTGTCTTGCCTTCGCCCCGATTCTGGTCCTTCGACAGGTCCACATCGCGATCCGGGTCGAAATACATCGAGTTCCTGTTGCTCCGGCAGCTTGCCTTGCATCAGGTCCTTCGTGTGGACGTCGAGTTCGTCGACGTCTTCGCGCGGAACGAGGCCGCGAATGATCAGGTAACCCCACTGCCGGAAGTGGCGGTACTCGTCGGCCGTGACCCGACGACGTTCGTACCGACGGCTCCCGTGCTCGTGGAGGAAGGCTTCCGGATCATCAATCGAGGGATCGGGGCGGATTGCTTCTGCCTGATTGGCGGTGGTCGACATGATTTGCAGTATCGCCTGAGAAGAGGTAAACGAACATGCTTCGTGTACGCTAAAACATGTCCGCCATTAACAGCTGTGGCCGAATCGGCGGTCGCAGAGGTGAGCCCGGTAGGTAGACTCCCGTCTCGGCACGTTGCCTCAATCGTCGTGGCGAGACCCCGTACACCTGCTTGATCAGCCGCGACAAATGGAACGGCGTGGCGAAGCCGAGTTGATCGGCGATCTCCTGGACGCTCATCGTCGTCCGCGTTAAGAGCGAAGCGGCCCGGTGTAAACGAACCAGGCGAACCGTCTCCATCGGAGTGTGCCCCACGTGCCGCTTGAACAGTCGACACAGGTGTGGCCCCGTCGATCCCGATGCCTTGACCAACTCCGCAAACGTCGGAGGCCGATGAGGCGTGTCACGGTTTCGGTCGTGGATCAATGTAATTGCCCGATCGACCGCCGGCGGAAGTTGCTCGGGCCGCGTCTGGGCGACGGCCGTCTCACCTGTCGCAAAGGCGAGCAACATCGCGCCGACAATCTGCTCGCGAATCCCTAAGTCGCCTCCGTCGTGCCAACTCAGCACGTGCCGGCAAAGCATGTGCAACAAGTCGACCTCTCCGGGCCCTCGTCGGATCGGCAGCTTTGACGGGTCGCCCAGTGCCTCAACAACGCCTTGCGGTATGCGACTGAAGTGGAAGTAGCCGTGACGCGTTCGGCGAAGCGGGTCCCACACAAATTCATCTTCCGTCCCCTGCAGACACAGCAAGATCGAGCCCGGCGGGGCGTCGACCCAAGTCGCATCGCGTCGGTAGCGGCAGTCGCCTTCGATGATCCAGACGAACTGGAAATCGAGCATCCTTCTCGGCCCGTAGGTCGATCCGGGCGGGAAGTGGGCGACGTCGGCGGCCGTGACGCGGAAGGCCGGTCGGACGGGTTGACGGCCGGGCATGAGCTAGAGGTTCGAGATTGGTCGGTGCAACCTTCGCGGCGGTACGGAATGCGTTGAGCGGGTGGCGTGGAGACTTCGCCCGTTGTGGCGGCGACGGGTGACGGATTACCTTCGAAGCTCCCGGCGTGAAGGCATAAGTTCCGTCGCGACAGAGATATGCAGCCGCCGTTCCTCCAACATACACAGCCAATCCGAAACACGATGAATCAGTTCTTTGCCACCCGCACGCTCTCGCGCGGCTCGGCGCCATCGCTGCCGCGGCTTCACTCACCCTCGCAAGCGTCGTCCAGGCGGACGTGGATGAGATGATCCCGTCGGACGCGCTCTTCGCCGTCAAGGTCAACGGCATCCAGGCGGTCGCCGATGACTTTGCGGCATTGGCCAAGGAGTGGGGCCTTGACCAGATGGAGCCGAAATTCGCCGATCCGATCCAGTCCCTGAAGGACGAGAGCGACAAGACGGCCGGCATCGACTTCGATGGCGAAGCCGCCTTCTACGCACCCACGGGTGCGGACTTCGAAGGCGACTCGCCGCCCTTCGTCTTCCTCGTCCCGGTCAGCGACTTCGACGCGTTCCTCACCAACTTCGAGAACCTGCGTGACGAAGACGGCATGAAGGTCGGCCAAGCCGAAAGCGGCGACGACGTCTACATCAAGCAGATGGGCGACTACGCCGCCATCGCTCCCATGGGCGAGCTCTTTGCCATGGGTGGTGACCTCGGCCTGGCGATGGACGGCCCGACCGGCGAAGCCTTCGCCGACGAGGACGTCACCGTCTACGCCAACTTCTCCGCACTCGCTCCGGTCCTGGAGGCCGCCATCGCAGACGCCGGCGGCAAGGAGAAGGTCATCGAGGAACTCGAGAAGGCCTTCGAAGACGGCGACGTTCCCGAAGGACTCATCAAGTACAAGCCCGTCGCCCGTGCCGCCGCCAACCAGGGCTTCACGGTCGTCGAGAGCTTCCTCCGGGATGCCGAGGCCGCGACGGTCAGCGTCGACCTCAACCCCGAGGCCGGCATCGTCGCTGGCGTTCTTGCACAGTTTAAGGACGGCAGCTACCTCGCGGACACGTTCGGTGACATGAAGTCGGCCGACGGTTCGCTCCTGACCGGACTCCCGGAAAGCACGTACCTCGTCTTCGGCGGGAGCACCGCCGATCCGGAAGAAGGCATGAAGCTCTTCGAAGACCTCGCCGGCCCGGTCATCGCCGAGCTCCAGCAAGCTGGTGGTAACGAGGTTCTGGGCGAGTACATCGACCAAATCCGCACGTTCATCAGCTCCGGCACCGGTGGCCGCTTCGGCCTGTTCGCTCCGGACACCGCCGCCATCGGACGTGCTCCGCTGATTCAGCAGGTCACCATCCAGATGGGCGACTCCGAGAAGCTCATGGGTGCGACCCGCAAGTTGGGCGAAATGGGTCCGGAGCTCATGAAAAGCTTTGCCGCCGAAGCTGGCGAAGCCGGGGACATGCCTCAGATGAGCGTGACCTTTGAAGACGAAGCCAAGGTCATTGAAGGTGTCAGCTTCACCAAGGCTTCGACGCAGCTTCCGACGAACGACCCGATGCAAGGCATGGCCATGCAGTTCATCTTCGGCCCGGAAGGTCAGACGTCATACATGGCCGCGGTCGATGAGGATGTCTTTCTCAACGTCGGTGGCCTGAGCGACGAGAAGATCGCCGCCGTGATTGCAGCCGTTCGTGAAGAGGCTTCGCCGCTGGACGACGTCGTCGAGTCGCTCGTTGCCGAGCTTCCTGCTGAGCGTTCGGGTGTCGCCTTCATCCACGTCGCCGAAATCGCTCGGGCCGGCCTCGGCGCTGCCCAGGCCTTCGGCCAGGCTCCTCCCGTGCAGATTCCTCAGAACCTCCCGCCGATCGGCATCGCCGTCGGCCCCGATGACAACAGCCTGCGTGCCGGCGTCATTGTTCCGAAGGATCTTGTGAGCGCCATGATCGTCACCGCGCTCCAGGTCCAACAGGGCATGGGCGGCGGACCGGGCCAGGGTCTCTAGAACCAACCCGTCAGCGAACCGAAGGCGGCCCGGCACCATGTGCCGGGCCGCCTTGTTTTTCGGTCTTGATGCTGAAAGCCGCGGGCTTACAGCCCGCAGGCAGCGTCAGATCGCTACAACACGCTTCACTTCCCAGATCCGTCGCCAGCAGTCGATAAGCCCGCAGCTTCGGAGATGCGTTCAGGCGAGTGCTTCAACGAGTTCCTTCAGATCGCCGTTCTGCGGATCGTCGGGCATTCGGTCGAGGTAGTGCGTCAGCCAACCGCGGGCCGGCCGACCTTGGCCGATGCGGGCGAGCACGAGGCCCAGGTCACGGGCGAGATGTGCCTCTTCGGGCCACAGCAGGAGCTCGAGTTCGAGGATGGCTGCGACATCGGCATGTCGACCTTCGCTTTCAAGGACCTGCAGCAGGTTCTGCATCAGCCGCGTCACCCAGTGGCGATGACTGACGGGTCGCAGAAGTTCTTCGCTGAATGGAAGCTCCGGGCCGGCACAAGCGGCGACCCGCTCTGCGGCATCGGCGTGGTTGAGCATGCGTCCGCCGTCGAAGCAGTCGATGAGCAGAGGCCCACCCGCATCAACGCCGGCCACGAAGTGGCCCGGCAGGCCGACGCCCCAGGCGTTCAGCCCGATCCGCTCGGCGACGAGCTTGTAGACCAGAGCCAGCGTGATCGGCAACCCGCGTCGACGAGACAGCGTGGAGGGAAGCGAACTGTTGTCGGACTGGTAGTAGTCGCCGCTGTTGCCCTCGAAGCCGGCCACTTCGAACAGTGCCCGGTGCAGGTGAGCGACCACCGCATGGGGATTCTCGGCAGCCCGCTTCCGCGCCGCCTCGATGCCGCCGAGCGGTGCGGCGGCGTCGGTGGCGAGGGTGTCGAGGACGGTGAGGCACTCTTGAACTTCAACTTCGGGCGTCAGTTGCATGGCAACGGCACACGCGGCCGCGACCAAGCCGTCGCCGGTGGTCAGCCGCGGGGGCTTGTTGTTCTTGACGACCGTCTGGGCCGCCATCAGGTCGAAGGCGTCTGGCAGGCAGCACGTCGGGGCGAACGGATGGTTCGCTCGGCGGGTGCGCGGCGTGTCGGCGACGGAGGTGCGACGTCGTTTCGCACCGGTGGCGGAGGTTCGTGATCGTTTGGCTGACATCGGCCCTTTGCTGAGGTCGCCCGCGACGCCGGAGAGCACCGGTGTTCAGCGCGACGTTTACAAGACCGGCATCGGCATTGTGAACCTCATGCCTGTACCCGCAATCGCTGGTCGGCCGCCCTTGATCCCTACGGTCAAGGGCGTATCGTCTCGGCCCGTGGCTTTGCAAGAAGCCACGTCACAATTCGGCAGTAGCTCAGCGGTAGAGCAGTCGGCTGTTAACCGACCGGTCGAAGGTTCGAATCCTTCCTGCCGAGCTGATCACTCGATCAGCTGGTTTCCACAGATGACGACCATCCGGCTTCAGGCGGCTTTTTTGGCCAGCGTGGCGTTGATCTTGTCCGTCAGGCCGTCGGGCGTGAAGGGCTTGATCACGTAGTTGTTGACGCCCGCTTTGAGCGCTTCGACGACGCGGCTCTTCTCGGCCTCGGTCGTGCACATGACGAGCGGCGTGGTTTTGTCGGTCTGGCGAATCTTGGTCACCAGCGTGTGGCCGTCCATGTTGGGCATGTTCCAGTCGACGAGGATGAGGTCGAAGGTCTCACCCGCCTGGATGAGCTTCATCGCCTCTACGCCGTCACCGGCTTCGGCAAAATCGGTGCAGATGTCATTCAGAACCTTCTTCTGAATGTTCCGCATGGTGTTGGAGTCGTCTACGAGCAAAATTCTCATGATGATTTGTGATGAGGGACGGGTGGGCGAAGCTGGGTTCAGGCGGCGGCGGTTAGTGCCGCTTCAGTGCGGCGGATGCTGACTTCGACGGCAAAGGTGCCGTGTTCACTCTCGCAGGGCACGACCAGGCAAGGCACGTCCTTCAGACGGGCAATGTGGTGACCGGTCCCGACGATGACGCTCGGGATCCCGATGGATGCCTGGTAGCCGAGCTCTTTCTTGGCCGCTCCGGCGACCATGTTGCCGAGTTCTCCGACAGCGTCGGCAAAGTCGGCCGAGCCTGGATCCATTGCCATGCCGGCGAAGCCCTCGACGATCTTGACAGGCCGCGTCCCGTGTGAAGCTGAGGACGACGCTTCCCGTCACTTCACCGCTGAACTGCACGATGGCAGACACGTCATAGGACGAGACGGGATCCTTCTTGACGCTGGGCCGACCGACCTCGGTGTCGAGGTTGACCATCGTCTTCATGACTTGACGAACACTCTTGACGAACGGGACGACGAGTCGCGGATCGAATGGTGCAGCAGTGGGATCGGACATCTTCAGGGACGTTGCAGAAGGTCGGAGGCGGCTTCCGGAGGATCCGGCACGCCAGTAGACCGAGCATCGTCGTGATGTCGCACTCACTTAAGTCGCCGTCAGTCCATCTGTGCCAACACGCCTGTGATGCCCGGAACCTGTTGTTCGATTTCCTGCAAAAAGTCGAGCATCACGGCGTCGCCTGCACCCTTTGGCCGCGTTTCGACCACAAGCTGTCCGGCTGAAGGTTGGACGCAGCACGTCAGGTCAAAGGGCCAGCCACTTCGGTGGATCAGGGCGATGCGCACGTTGTCGGGCGGCACCGTCACGACCTCTAGAAGCAAAGGCGTTGCGATTTCCTGCAGCGTCGACAGGGCTGGCGGTTCTGAGGGCGACAGAAGGCGGCCTTCGTTGATCTGCCAGAATTCGAGGAGCCAGGCGTGCTCGCTGTCGAGAAGGCGGAGCCGGTCGCGGGTGGACGCGTTCATGCCGGTTCGCCGGGTTCGCGGGGCATGTCGACGATCCGAAGCACCGCCGCCGGTTCACGCATGGAGGGCAACGCGTTGATGGCCTCGACGGCCGACCGCACGCTGGCCTCGCGGGCTTCGTGCGTTGTCACGATGACAGGGACGCCCGCGTCTGCCGAATCGCCGCCTTCGCTCTGGCTGACGCTCGCCAGGCTGATGCCCGCGTTGCCGAATGCTCGAGTGACATCTGCCAAGACGCCGGGCGCGTCGTCGGCCTGAAGTCGCAGGTAGTAGCGATGCCGAGTCAGCCCGAAGTCGAGTACGTCGGCAGGACGCGTGAGATCGGGATGGAGACGTAGCGGCTTCGAACGTTCGCTTGTGACGCGCCGGATGCAACCGACACGAGGTCCGACACGACCGCCGCCGCCGTCGGCATGCCGCCGGCGCCGCGGCCGACGAGCAGGCTTCGCCCCAGCGCCCGGCCGTAGACCGCGACCGCGTTGAAAGGTCCGTTCACGTCCGACAACGGATCGGAAGCCGGCAACAAACCCGGGAACACACTGAGGGCCAGGCGATCTCGCTCGTCCCGTCGCGCAACGGCCAGCAGCTTGATGACGTATCCGAGCTTGCCGGCAAAGGCGACGTCGCGCGGATCGAGCGTGTCGATGCCCTCGCGATGGACAGCACCTGCAGTCGATGGCTTCTCCAAAAGCCAACCCCGCCAAAATCGACAGCTTCTGGGCGGCATCACTGCCGTCGACATCGAGCGTCGGGTCGGCCTCGGCAAAACCGGCGGCTTGAGCGTCGGCCGAGAGCCTCTTGATAGGTTTTGCCTTGCGACGTCATCGACGACAGGATCGCGTTGCTTGTGCCGTTGAGGATGCCGACAAGTGCCCGGTGATCGTCTGACACCAGGCCGTTGCAGATGGAGCCGACGATCGGGATGCCCCCGCCGCAGGAGGCTTCGAAGGCGACGGCGGCGCCTTCGGCCCGGGCCGCGGCGAAAAGTTCCTTGCCGTGAGCCGCCACGAGCGCCTTGTTTGCGGTGACGACCGACTTTCCCGGCGGCAAGCGCTGCGAGCACCAGTGTCTTGGCCCGATCCACGCCGCCCATGAGCTCGATCACGACATCAGCCTCGGGATGGGTCGCAGCGGCATCGGCGTCCTCTGTCAGCCGCAGGCCAGCGCGACGTCGCGGTGCTGTCGACTTGTCGCGGACGGCAACGGCGACGAGATCGAACCGCATGCCCGTCCGCCGACGCAGCTCACCGAGCGGTCGCGAGAGCAGCTCGACCACGCTTTTGCCGACGGTGCCGTGGCCGAGCAGGGCGACGCGGATCGGGGGGCGATCGGTCTTGTCGTCGGGTCGTCGGTCGGCCACGGCGGCGAGGTTAGCAGGCGATCGTCGCGGGCGTTCTGGCAGTCCAGGGTCGCCGGGCTTATCGCTCGCGGCCACCTCATGCTTGCGGTCATCAGTGACATTCACGGCAACCTCGAAGCCTTGACGGCCGTCTTCGCCGAGATCGACCGCCGCGGCATCCAGGATGTGCTGTGTCTTGGCGATGTCATCGGCTACGGGCCTGACCCCTTGGCGTGCCTGGACATGATTCGCCATCGCTGCCGGGCGACCATTTTGGGCAATCACGATTTTGCCGTCCTGTTCGAGCCTTACAACTTCAACACCGGAGCAGAATCTGCCGCCTACTGGACGCGTCGGCAGCTTGAGGCAGAGACAGAGCAACGATCTGCGGGCGGCCCGGTGGAAGTTCTCTGGCGGGCCTGCCGGTCCGTCGCGAGTTTCAGCAGGAGGGGCGTCGGTACCAGGCGGTTCACGCGTCGCCGCGCAAGCCGATCAACGAGTACGTCTTTCCGGACGACATCTACACGAATCCCGGCAAGTTCACCGCGTTGTTCGAACGGCTCGGCGTCCCGCCGATCCCACACGCGAATGGGGAGGGCAGACGCAAACGCCCGCACGACACGCGTCGGCCAACGTCTGCTTCATCGGGCACACGCACGTGCCGGGGGTGTTTACGCAACAGCCGGACTTCTACAGCCCGTCGGAGGTTGAGGGGCGGTTCACCTTCGCCGACGGGCGAGAAGGCACTCGTCAACGTCGGCAGCGTCGGGCAGCCGCGGGACAGGGATCCGCGGAGCAGTTTCGGCATTCTCTCGACCACGCCCGACCGCGGGGCCAGCGTGGAGTTCGTCCGCGTCGAGTACGACGCCTCCGTAGACGAAGAAGAAGGTCGAAGCGACAGGCGAACTCGACAACTTCCTGGGCCAACGTCTGCTCGAAGGGCGATGAGACCGTCGCGACGAGTTGCCGCGGCGGACAGAGGCGCTGCCGTTTCGCCTAGAGTCGCAGCCGCCGGACGAGCCGGCGTGTTCTGACCCGATTGACGCATCCGCCCATGGGCAACCGACGAACTTTAGCACTGGTCCTGGCGCTTCTTGGCGTTCTTCTTGCTTTGGGAGGTCGGGACCAAGTGGTACGCCGACCGGATGGGCTGGGAGACCCGCCCGGCGATCCCTGAAGAGGTGGTCGACGAAGACCCAGCCACGCGTCCGGCCGAGGTTGCTGAGCCCAACGTGTCCGCCCGCGCCGACAACGACCAGGGAGGCCACCGAAGTTGCCGATCCTGCGGGCCTGTACGCCGCCGCCGGTGAACCGCGGACGATCGTCCTGGGCGGCGACATCGATGACGCATCGGTCTTTCCGATGCAGCTGACGATCGACGACCGTCGGTGCCGGGATCGACGAGGTCTTGCTGAAGCGGTATCGGGCAGAGGTGAGCAAACCGGACAAGTACCGGTTCGAGGTGCCTTACGAGCAGTCGACCAACGAAACGCGTCCCTTCGCCACGCGGATGGTCAAGATCGCCGGTCAGGAGATCGACCTGAGCGCCGTCGCTTGGCGGGTCGACGAGGCAGGAGACAAGCGATCGCGAGGCCAGGCTCTACGTCAACATCTTCGACGGCGACAAGCACGTCGCACAGGTCCAGCAAACTCGTTCGGCTCTACGACAAGAACCAGCCGCTCGAAGACGGCACCGACAAGCACGGCGGCTACGAGATCTCGTCCGGCAGGTCATCCGCAACGTCAGCGACGCCAGCTTCGACGTCGCCACCACCTTCAACGGGCCAACCACGCCGCCGCGAGAGCTGGAAGCCGGCTATGACCGCACGGTCCTTCGAGGCCTGCTCAACGAGGGCCGGGAACGTCAAGTACGAGGCAGAGCAGGTCGAATCGTTCGATGACGACGAGCCGCGGCGGATCTACGACCTCGCCAGCGAACGCCTGGCCTGGATCGGCAGCGGAACGATCTACTTCAATGCGATCGCCCGGCCCGAGCAGCCGGAGCAGTTCAGCCGGTTCATCGCCGAAGCGGTTAATCCTGACAGCGAGAAGGCGGACCGACTCGTGGCGATTCGGATGGAATCGACCACGCAGTCACTCGCCGCGGGGGACAAGCTCGTCATGCCGATGCGGGTCTTCCTCGGCCCCAAGAACCGCGACCTCCTCGAGAGCTCGTACTACGCGGCCCCGGACGTCCGGTACAACGCGACGCTCATCAGCCCGTTCGGCTGCACGTTCTGCGTCTTCCAGCCGGTGGTGGACGTGCTTGGTCTTCCTGCTGAGCATCTTCCACTCCGTCCTACGGGATTGGGGTCTGGCCATCATCGCGCTGGTCGTCTTGGTCCGCGCACTTCTGCACCCGATCACGAAGCGGTCGCAGAAGAACATCATGCGGATGAGCAAGCTGGCGCCGAAGATCACGGCTGCCAAGGAGAAGTACGGCGACGACAAAGAGAAGATGGCGCAGGCGATGGCCGAGACTTGCGCCCGAGCAGACGCAGGCCGCTGCTTTTCGGCTGCATGCCGATGTTGCTGCAAACGCCCATCTGGATCGCGCTCTACTCGACGCTGCAGGCGACGTTCGAGCTTCGCCACGAGCCGTTCCTCTTCGGCCTGACGTGGATCGACGACCTATCCCGGCCCGACCACCTGGTCGACTTCGGTCAGCGGTTCGAGATCCTGCCGTTCTTCGGCCTGGGAATCAGCGGAATCAACCTGTTGCCGTTGCTGATGGCGGTGGTGTTCTTCATCCAGATGAAGCTCCAACCGCAGCCGACCGCGACGATGACCGACGAGCAGAAGGCGCAGCAGAAGCTGATGCAGATTCTGATGGTCACGGTCTTCCCGCTGTTCCTCTACTCGATGCCCAGTGGCCTGAACCTCTACATCCTGACGAGCACGACCATCGGCATCATCGAGACGAAGCTGATTCGTCGAAACCTCAAGATCGAAGAAGACGAGATCGCCGCTGCCGAGGCGGAAGGACGAACGTTGCCGCAGAAGCCTAAGGGCCCGCTCGGGCGTCGGCTTGACGGCTTCCGCGACACCATCGCCGCCCGTGTGGCCGAGGCGCAGAAGCATGCTCAGGCGGCGAAGACGAACAGCAAGTCGCCAAAGAAGCCGCGCAAGAAGTGAGGCAGAGCCACCGAAGTGGCCCTGCCTCTTGTTGCTCGAAAAGATGAAGGTCGCCGACTAGAAGTTCGGCTTGCCGATGTACAGAGCGAGGTTCGTCTGCTGCGTCGCACGCACGGCGATCGCGTTCTTTCCCTGGTTGAGTTGAATATCGATGTCGCCCGTGTCGCCGGAGTAGACCTCCGTGCCGTTGACCCAGACAGTCACGGGACGCCACCGGTTGGCTCGAATACGCACGGGGGCCTCGCGATCGTGAACGCTCTCGAGTTCGGCATAAGCGACGACGGACTTCCCGTCTGCGGGACGAAGATCAAGGTGGTCGTCATCGCCGATTGACAGCGTCTGCCAGGTCGACGCATCGCCGTTTGGAGCGGCCGGAACGCCGGCTTCCTCGGAGGATTCCTCGCGAATGTTCCACTCGGGCAGGACCTCCTCGTTGCTGGTGTGCTTCTTGGCTTCTTCCCAGCTTGCTCGGAGCGACTCCGGCGTCGGCGGGTCGAAGGTCTTGCCGCTGGTCGGAACGCGGCTGAGCGTGTCGCGTCCAGGTTCGGCAAGACGCCGCCGTCCTGCTCCATGCCGTGGGCGACGATCAGCTCGTCGCACATCTCGACGATCTTGTCCATCGGCATCGTCGCCGCCGTGAGCGGGTCGGCAATTGCCGCCTGATACACCTTGTCGCGCCGACCGTCGATCGCGGCCTCGATGAACAGCTCGTGCTGGCACACGTGCGGCATGACGTAGTTGAGCAGCTGGTACTCCATCGGCCCGACCCGCGTCAGCCGGCAGCCGTTGGCGTCGACCAGCGTCGGCGTCTCGACGATCGCCGTCGCCGGCAGGTTCGGGATCGCACCGTCGTTGAGCATGTTGCCGTAGACGACAGCGCGGTTCGCCCGAGACGATGCGAGTTGGCGATGACGCTGCCGTACTCGTGGCTCTTCTTGATCTTCTCCCGCTCCATCGGCTCGTCGCCTTTGGCGAAGGTCAGCGAGGCGCTCGAACTCATCGACGATGCCGTCGCATCGACGGAGGTACTCGTCGATCGGGATGTCGAACTTCTCGATCATGCCCTCGTGCGGCATGAAGTGTGCGCAGTACTCGGCGTTGTGCTCGCTCGATTCGGTCACGCAGTACGCCGAGTCGACTTCATCAGCTCGTAGCGAACCTTGTCCTTGCCGCTTTGCGACCCGCTCCTCGGCGATGGCGAACAGGTCCGGGTACAGGTCCCGGCCGTCCTTGTGCTGTAGCTTCGTGTAGAAGTTCATGTGGTTGATGCCGCTGCACTCGAAGATGGCCTCTTCGGGCTCGACATCGATGTTCCGCATGCGGTCGTTGAACGTGCCCTGCACGCTGTGGCACAGGCCGACGGCGTTGATGCCGTTGCGTCCGGTGGCTCGTTCGCCACTGGTGTGGAAGAGCGACTTCATGTTCATCGACATCGGGTTGCTGTAGTTGAGCAACCAGCAGTCGGGCTTGGCGACTTCGGCAATGTCGCGGGCCAGGTCGCGCATGAGCGGAAAGGTCCGCAGTGCGCGGAAGAGCCCGCCCGGGCCGGTGGTGTCGGCAATGGTGAAGTTCAGGCCGTACTTACGGGGAATCTCGAAGTCGACGAGCGTCGAGTTGAACCCGCCGATTTGCACCATGCAGACGACGAAGTCGGCATCCTTGATCGCCTCCCGGCGGTCCATCGTCTGCTCGATCTTGGCGTTCGTGCCGAAGCCCGGGCCGCCTTCTCGGAGAGGCGTGCGCCGACGTCGAGCCGCTCGGCATCGACGTCCATGTAGGTGAAGGTCGAGTCGTTGAACGGCTCGTACTGAAGCAGGTCGGCCGTCAGGTTTCGACTAAAGACGACGCTTCCGGCGCCGATCATCGCGATCTTGTAGCTCATCGTGGTGCGGTGGGTGAGAGAAGTCGTCGCAGAGGCAATGTGCCGATAGTGACGCGACGAACGGCGAGCATACCACTCGATAGCCGGTCTGCCATAGCACAGGCACGGAGCAGGTAGTACATTCGTGATGTGCTGAAGGACGACGGACTGCTACGCCTCAACGGCTGCGGGCACGAGAAGCCGGGAGGCGACTATGGCTTCGACGCGCGTCTGCGCCCAGAGCGGCCGCACGTGGTTCTCCAGCTCACGATCAACGGTCTCGGGTGGCACGAGCGACGGGGCACCGGTCGGACAACCCTGAGGTTCGGACACGTCTTCTTTGAAACAATTCCCGGGCCCTTCCACTACGGATCGGACGACGACGAGTACGAGCTCGTCTTTCTGTCGCTCACCGGGAAGCTGGCCGACAGACTGGTTTCGCATGTCGCACGAACGTTCGGGCCCTGCTTCGCCATCAGCGAGCCCGGCGGATTGGCGGCGGACATGATCGCGCTGGTTCGCGAGTACCGCTCGGGCGGACTACGTGGCGACGCCTTCGCCGTCTCGGCACGCCTTTATGGCATCGTGACAGCAGCACTCTCCCGCGCCGACGCCGCCCGTCGCGCCGGAGCCGACGGCGACCCGCTCGTAGCCGACGCTCGCCGGCTCATCGAACGCCACGTCGTGACGCACGGCTTCGGCGTCGCCGAGCTGGCCGAGTCGCTGGGCGTCAGTCGTGAGCACTTGACCCGCACCTTCTCCCGCCGGACCGGAACGACACCCGCCGAAGCAATCACGCTGAGTCGGCTTCGACTCGCTGCGTCGCTACTTCGATCGACCGAGCGGTCGGTTGCCGAAATTGCGGAACGGAGCGGCTTCGCTGGTGCGAACTACTTGTGTCGACGATTCCGGCAGCGGGTTGGGGTGACCCCGGCGGATTTCAGACGACGGCGTTGGCTCGCCGGACCTTGATGGCTGTCTATCGCTCTGCGTGCTGGACCTCTGCGGCGCGAACCGTGTTGGCCAGCAACATCGCCACCGTCATCGGCCCAACGCCTCCGGGGACCGGCGTGATACGACCCGCCTTATGTTGAACACGTTCGAAGTCGACGTCGCCGACGGTTGATCGTTTGCCGTCGAAGCTGACGACGCGGTTGATGCCGATGTCGATGACCGTCGCGCCCGCCTTGACATGATCGAGCCCGATGAGGTTCGGCCGACCAACCGCAACGACGAGGACATCGGCTCGGCTGGTGTGGGCAACCAGGTCACGCGTCTCCTTCTGGCAGATCGTGACGGTCGCCTTTCGCTGCGTCAGGAGCAGGGCGGTCGGTTTGCCGGCAATTTCACTTGCGCCGACGACGCATGCCTCTGCCCCTTCCAGTTCAACACCTGCCGCCTCGATCAGCTCGATGGCAGCGCGGGCAGTACACGGTGCGAGCAGCGTCCGTCCGTAGACAACGCGGCCGATGTTGGCGGGGCTGACCCCTTCGACATCCTTGTGGAGCGCGATCAGGCTCTGCAGCGGCGTCGGGTCCATCCCGTGCGGCAACGGCAGGTGCAGCATGATGCCGGTGACGCCCGGGTTGTTGTTCAGTCGGACGATCTCCGTCGCCACGCGGTCGAACGACGCGTCTTCTTGAAGCCGGCACAGCTCGTACTGGATGCCGACCTGGCGGCAGCTTTCCGCCTGGCGATCGGCGTACACGCTCGCGCCGCCCGGGTCGCCGCAGAGGATGGCGACGAGCTTCACCGGGACGGATGCCTCGGCTAGTGCCGCGACTCGAGACGCAGTGTCGGAACGACTTTGTTCCGCCAGAGCAGCACCGTCGATCACCTTGGACTCGTTCGAAGCGGCCGTCATGGAACGACCGTAAGCCTGCCTGCTTCAGGCGTCGTCTTCGCGAGTCAGTCGCGTAACGCGGCGAAAGGTTCTAAACGCCCTGGCGACGCGGAGACGAACGCGAAGGCGACGGAGCAGCCGATTCGCAGGGTCGGTTCGAAGCCCGTCGGCAACCACTTTCGAGGCGGCGTCGATTTCTCGGATCTCGAGCAGGGCCAGCGCGAGGTTGTTGGCGGCGACGAGGTTCGTCGGGTCGAGCCGCAGTGCACGTCGGCTCGCCACCACGCCCGCCATGCGGTTGCCGTGCCAGCATTCGGCCACACCAAGGTTCTGCCACGCCCGTGCGTCTGTCGGTGAAAGACCCACGAGGCGACGCAGGCAAGCCACGGCACGCGAGGTGTCGCCGACGTCCAACAGCATGTCACCAAGTTCTTCGAGCGTTTGCGTCGCGTCCGGACGATGCATCATCTCCGCACGGCAGTGACGCCGAACGGCGACGGCGTCGTCCATCCGCATAGCAAGCCGGGCCAGCATCAGATGCCCTCGCGGGAACGACGGGTTGATCTCGACGACTCGTTTGAGCGCGACGCTCGCCTCGTCATACCGGCCGACAGCCAAGTAGCGAGTTCCGGCCAGGAAGTGCCCACGCGGATCGTCCGGCTCGAGTCGCACGGCTCGAGTGATGCGGTCGCGTGCGGCATCGTACCGCCGAGCATCGAGCAAGAGCTCCGCCAGCCCGAGCAGTGCCTCGAAGTGCTGAGAGTCGCGAGCCAGAACCTGGAGATACAATCGGCGAGACTCGTCGACGCGGCCGACCGAGGCGTGTGCCTCCGCCGTGCGAACGAGCGCTTGAGTGGCAAGGCTCGCGTCGCCGCTTCCGACGACCAATTCGCCGACGCGCTTCCAGCACCAGAGCGCTCGAGCCGTCAGCCCCCGGCCTTGCAGGCTTCTGCCGACGTGGTAGTAGGCGGCGGGTCGGTCGTCGCGTATCTGTATCGCGCGGTAAAACAACTCTTCAGCCGCTTCGTGGTCACCGAGCTCGGCGTGGGCTTCGAGCTGCCGAACCAGTGCCAGATCATCAGACGGATCGAGTTCTGCAGCCTTGGCAAATGCGTCGAGCGCATCACGCCACTGCCGCATCGCGACGAGCGCTTCGCCGTGGGCGAACGCGTAGGCGGGCTCGTCAGGCTCGACTTCGGCAGCGCGACCGAACGCGGCGGCGGATTCCGGGAGACGACTCAGCAGGCCGAGACAACGGCCTAGCTCGAAGTGGTGCAGCCCTTGATTCGGCTCCATCTCCGCCGCGGCCCGAAGCTCTTCAAGCGCCTCGAAGCGGCCTGCGGCGTCGAAGCAGACGCCGGGCACGCTCCACCCGATAATCTGCATCTTGCCAGGGATTGCTACTCATGGGCGGCTGAGTTCGCGTCAAGCGGTGCCAAACGACGCGTTCGTCTGGCATTCATCGACCACATCCTGTGGTCTTGGCCGATACTACAAGGTAGTCACTCCGACAGCATGACGCAACGGCATATGGCGGACGAAAGCGGCTATCTGTTGCCCCTTGGCAGAAGCCTGCCGTCAACTGGCAACGCGCAGCTACACTCTGGATCACGGGGCCATCTTTGGCGTGTCGGATCGCCGTTCAGAGTCCACTCTCGTCCACCTTCTCCTGTTAACTCGTCGCGAGCAACACGTTGAACCGGCTCGTCGCGATCTTCTCGGGAACTGCCATAGCCATCGCGACGGGTGCCTTCGTGCACACAGCCGACGCGCAGGTGTCGGCAGACCCCGTCGCCGAAGCAGTCGAGTTGCTGCAACAGGGCGACTTGAACGAAGGGTCGCCTCAGCGAGCGGCTGCACTGCGTCAACTCGCACAAGCCAGCGATATCGAGACCATCGAGGCAGCGTCGGAAATCATTCTCGATTCGGCAACCGCGGATGAGCAGCTTGCGTGGCTCGACAGGCTTCTTGCACAGGAACAACCGGCACCGACTTGGGTTCCCACGCTCAGGCGACTTCTGCTGAACCCGCCGAGGGCAGACGAAGCCACGACGCCTGTCATCCGACGCAAGTCGGCTAAGGCGTTGGCCGCTATGGATCAACCTGCGGCCGACGAGATCCTCGCCGAGGCCGCGGCGGCAGGGCGTGTCGTGCCGGTGCAGCTTGCAGCCGTCGAAGGCCTCTCGCAGGCACCGCGCCGCGTGTCGCTCGACGTTCTGGGCTCGATGCTGAGCGACGCGTACCTCCCCGACGTCCGCGACGCCGCCGCGCGTGCATTGGCCCGACTCGTGGGACCCGCCGGTCCGGACGCGACCGATGTCGTCGGCTGGCGTCGCTGGAGCGAGACCCTCCGCACCGACAACGCCTTTGCCGCATCGGTCGAGGCGCAAGTCCAGCGGCGGATCGCTCGAAGTGCGGCCGAGCTTCGAAGTCGGCTCGATACGACGGAGCAGGCCTTGGGACGGCACGTCCGCGGGCTATATCAAGCGACCGCTGTTGCCGATCGACCTGCCCTGTTGGGCGAACTTCTTGTGGACGCGTCCGCGGCTTCACGTCTTGTCGCGGGCCGAATTGTCCAGGAGAATCTCAGCTTCGGCGACCTGCCTTCCGACCAGGTCTCTGCTCGTGCACGCGACCTGATCGACGACTCAGACCCGCGTCTTCGAAAGCTCGCCGCCCAGATCGTTCGCGACCGCAGCGACGCCATCGGAAGCCGCCGCATTGCAGCCAGGATGCCGATCGAAGCCGACGCTGACGTGCGTCTGGCGATGCTCCGCACGCTCTCGGACTTGGCCACTGCGGACGACCTAGGGATGCTTTTGCAGCTCAGTGCATCGGACCCGTCGCCCGTCGTCAGGAACGAGTCACTGCGAGTTGTTGCGCTTCTGGCAACGAATGCGGACGAGGCCGTCGTCCGGCGGCTGTCAAATCGTCTTCGTGAGCGACTCTCAGAACCGGCAAATGAGCTGGAACCAGACGAGCGTGCCGCACTTCTGGAGGCCCTGTCAGCTTTACCGGATCGCCGTCTCGGGACCTTCTGGGTCGAGCAATTACTCGAGCTCACGCAGGCAGATCTGGAGGGCGAACTGGCGGAGCGGAACATCGTCGTGATGCTCAACGGCCTCCGCACCGCCGGGGATCCTCGGACGGCCGAGCTGCCGGTTCCGTACCTCCGGCATCCGAATTCCGACGTCCGCGTCGCAGCGGTGAAAGCCGTCGCCACTCTGGGCGGATTTACGCAGTTGGTCCTTCGAAAGGCGCTGTTCGACGTTTCACCGGAGGAAGCCAAGCGTGACCCGGCGAAGATGGCCGCCCGCGAGGCCTTCATCCGCTTGCTGCCGGAGGTGGACGCTAGAACGCTGGTCCTGTGGCCCGACCGACTTTCCGACGCCACGCTGAGGCTCGCGGTGTTGGATGAACTTGTGCGTCGGGCGAAGGAGGCCAAGGACGTGACGCGGCTTGCCGATCGTCTGCATCAGCGGGCCGAGACGCTGCTCGAAGGCCTGGAGCGACCCGCGGACGCGGCCGCATCGTTCGAAGAAGCATTGCTGCTCGAACTGGATCGGCAAGAGCTTGCGGCGAAGCAGGCGAATCCGGCGACACGGATCGAGCCGTCGGCCTTGGAAGAAACCTCGTCGGCCAAGACCCGTGTCGAGCGGGCGATCCGCTCCTACCTCCTCGCCGGCCGAATGGACGAGGCAGGTCGACTGACAGGCGTCGTCGCGACCCGGCGTCCGAGGTTGCTTCGCGGCGTTGGTGCCGAAGTCCGCAAGACGGCGGACAAACTCATCGCGATGGGGCGTGCGGATGAAGCCCGAGGCATCGTGCGATCCGCATTGGCATGGCAGCCGGGGCTGGATCAATTCAGCCGCAAGCTGCTGGCGGACTTCCTGCCGCGAATTCCTTGATAGCGTCGGGCATGCCGCGGGCTGTCCTTCTTGCACTTGGTCTGACGACGATCCTCGCCCTCGTCGGCTGTGGCGACGACCGCGACCAGACGCCGATCGTGACGCTCTACACCAGCGTCGACCCGGCCTACGCGGAGCCCATTGTCGATGCCTTCGAGGCGAAGCATGACGTCGAGGTGCGCCTCGTGACAGACACGGAAGCGACGAAAAGCATCGGCCTCGTCGAGCGTCTGCGGGCCGAGGCGGATCGGCCAGTATGTGACGTCTGGTGGGCCAACGAGCCGTTCAGGACGGTGTCGCTGGCAGATGAGGGCGTCTTTGCTTCCTACCGCCCGGCCGAAGCGGCAGACATCCGCGAGGGACTGGTTGATCCCGATGCCCGCTGGCACGGCAACGGGCTGCGGCTGCGCGTGCTCGCTTTTGCCGAAGGCGTGGAGCCGGTCGCCACGCTTCAGGCGCTCGCCCGTAGCGAGCGGCGGGTCGTCATCGCCAGGCCCACGGCGGGAACGACGGGAAGTCACGTCGCGGCGCTGTACCTGGCACTGGGTGACGAGCAGGCGGATGCATTGTTCAAAGACCTTCACGCGGCGGGCGTTCGCATCGTTGCCGGCAACAGCTATGCGGCAGAGGCCGTGGCCCGTGGGGATGCTGACATCGCTTTGACGGACAACGACGACGTCGCCGCGGCACGCAAGCGGCTTGACCCGGACCCTGCGCAGCATCGTGGTCGATCAGCAGGATGGGGCCCCCGGCACCTTGGCGATTCCGACGGTGGTGGCTCTGGTAAACCGCGAGCGCGATGAGGCGCTCGAGGCAGCGGCCAAACTGCTGGTCGATCACCTGACGTCGGCCCAGACGGAGTCAGCACTTGCCGACTACGGCTACACGGCCGCGAGTGTCCGAACGCCCGCGAGCGACCTTTTGCTGATCGATGTCAACTACAGCGACGTCGCGAGCAAGCTGCCCGAGGCGGTGCGTCGGGCCACCAACCTTTTGGAGATGGGCAGGCTCTAATCCGGGAGCACCTCCGTCGGGTTAACGCCCTCAGAATTCGCTTGGAGGGTCGAGATCATGCGCCCCTCGCTTGTGAATCGGGAGTGCCAAACGTCCTGGCTCGGGTGCCGGACCTCGAAGGGGTCTGCCGTGTCGTTGGGACCTCCGGGGTTGTATCGCTCGTAGAAGTAGATGAATGGCTCCCCGTCGCCGTACCGGACCCGGTGGGCCCGTACGGGGAAGGCGCCGTCATTTTCCTCGTACATGTCCTTGAGGTCGCCGACGTAAAGCTTGCCGCTGGCGTCTTCGTAGTAGACGTCCATCGTTTCATAGCCGCCGGAAAAGAGCCCGAAGACGTTGAGCTGGTACGCCATGAACACCAGCGACAAGAAGAGAATACTCCCCGTCACTGCGGTCGCAACTGCCGGCTTCTCGTTGATCTGCTCGCGTATTCCCATCGTTTCTATCGACGCGGTCGGCGTCGCCTCATCCTGGGCACAATCTAGGAACCTGAGCTTCAGTCGCAAGCCCTGAGCAACGGGAGAGCCATCGAATCCTCAGCTTGTTGCTGGCGACGGTCCGACCGTTGGCCGCTGGACGACTTGCCGTTAGGTTCGAGCCATGGACTCGGAAACGACAGAACCCGCCTCGACCCCGACGGCCGAGGCGGCAGTGACGGCCTCTTCGAGAGCGACCGCGGCCAAAGGCGACGGGCCTGACGCTGCCGACATCGCCCATCGGTTGCTTGCCAACGCTCGCGACCAAGTGCGTCAACGGCCCAGCGTCATCCTCGGTGTTGCCGCGGCGTGTGGTGTTGCCATCGGGTTCCTAGCCAAGCGATAAGCCACAAATGGAATACGCTCCGCCCCCATCTCACGCCGACGCTCCCGACCGCAACGGCTCTGCCGAAGAGACGAAGTTCGACCCGAAGCAGGATCTGTCCGATGCGGCAAACTCGTTGAGCGAGATCCTGGCCTACGCAGGCCAGTACCTCTCTGCGAAGATTTCGGGTGTCACCTACTCGATCAAGAAGCTGGTGTTGCTGGCGGTCCTTGGACTCGTCGTAGCCGTCATCGGCGTGACCGTGCTCGTCACCATGTGCGTGCTGCTGGTCATCGGACTCGCAGAAGCACTGGCGGCACCCATGCCCGACAATTTCGAGTGGCTCGGCTATGTCGTGGTCGGGCTCGTCGGAGCCGTGGGCGGACCGCTGGTCGTCTGGGTCGCGATCAAGCTGATCGCGCGAAGCGGCAAGAAGTCGGCGGCCGACGCGTACGTGGAGCGGCTGCGCCGACAGCGAGAGTCGCTCGGCACCGATGCCGCCTTACGTTCGAGAGATCAGCGGATGCGTGAAGCCGCACCCGAGACAGCCGACCCTTCGCACCCTGCGACATGAGCAGTTCCAGCACAAAAGACGTAGACGCAATCCCCACCAACGCCGGCGAAGGCAAGATCTACCGGCACGAGGCAGAGCAGGCGATGCGGGCGATGAAGGCCGCGGGCACCGACGCCAAGCGTCACCTGGCGGCGGTGGTCGATCCCATGGCCGCGGTGAGGAAGTATCCGCTCGCCGCGACAGGCGTCGCGGCCGCAGCCGGCTTGGCTGGAGCCTTGTTGCTCGTGCCTTCCAAGTCATCGGCGGCAGCCCGACGACTCCGGACGCTCGAGCGTGTTGCCCGCGCGGAGGCAGGTGCAGGAGCAGCGTCGGGTTCCCGATCGTCGAGTTTCTCCCCGAAGGCCCTTCGCCTGGCCATGCGGTTCGGGAAGCCGGCGCCTTTGAAGGTGCTCGCGTCCTTCGCCGGCAGTGCCGCCGGTCACGCAGCGGCGACAAAGGCTCATGAAGAGTCGTCCGATAATGATGCCGTTGCCGATGCGTCCAGCTACGTTGATGCGTCTGGCGAGCCGCACGTCGACGTCACGTAGTGCGAAATCGTCAGGGTTCTCCTGGCGACCGGTAACGTTTTGCTTGCCGAACGGCTCCGATTGGGTTACCTCTACGGAGTCGCGACGGCAAGATGCCGAGGGCGACCAAGAGCCGAGTCATTGCCCCCTGGCAACGCATCGGCCTACCGGAGCCAAGACCATGTCCATCCAAGCCCGCATCGCTCTTCGCACATCACTTTGTGTCATCGCTGCGGCGGCGGGCTCTGCTGGCATCGGCGATTCACAGGCTCCAGTTGAGGTGGAGACTGAAGTTCTTCAGCTCGAAGATGGCGGAGGTCGAGGCGGCCGATGGCGAGATCCACGCCAGTGGGGCCTCGATCCGCATGAGGAAGCTCCATCTTGTCCGCCCGGACTTGATTCCGTACCCGCTGGCCATCGAGACCTTCTGCTGATCAAGACGGTCGCGGCTTCGCATCATCACAGACTTCCAATTCGCCGCCGCGGACGTCAAGCGTCACTCGACAATGTCGTGAGACGCGTTGACGGTCGTGGCCTCGCTCGGCCGGGCCAGCCGGAGCCTGCCCCAGGTGGCCGGCTTGTACTGGGCACCGGCTGACTTCGGCAGCCGACCAGAAGAAGTCGGTTGCCGTCTGGTAGTCCCGCACGTTCACGTTGAAGCGAATCGCGTCGATCGCACCACCTTCGAAGCCGGCAAGGCTTTCGCTGGGAATGAAGACTTCAGTGACGTACCGGCCTGGCAGCACCCGGGCGGCATCAGTCAGGCCGATGGCCGGGATCTGGTGCTGACCGTCGAGCGAGTCGCCAGGCCTGCTCCAGCGGGACCAGGTGCCGCTTTCACCGGCGGTCGGGAACGGATTTGGCACGAAGAAAAACTGATGGTCGCTCGTGGTGAAGCCACGCTCGGGTCGACCTGCCAGATCCGTCGATGTGCTGACGAAGAGCTCGACCGCATCCTGCGTCCACCAGGGGCCTGTAGGCGGCGCGGCCTGGATCTGACGGTCGAGCACTTCGACAGCCACATACAGACCCTTCTCGTTCCAGCCGGCGAAGACGATCGGCGTCGAGAGCTGCATGCGGTCGGCACCGACCGTTGCACTCCGGCGAACGCCCAGAACCCGATGCTCGTCCGTCCATTCACGAAGTGATCCGTCGATGCGCGGCACCTCGGCGAGGTAAGGGATCGAGCGTCGACGGCATCACCGCCGACGTCCGGACGCCACGCGTCGGCGACGGGCGTCGCAGCCGCGTGGAGGCCGTTGAGCTGCGGGTGGTCTCGGCGAATTGCGTCGACCAGAATCTCGTACTCGTGGTCGTCGACGTCGACGATACCGAAGTTCACGTCCTCGCCGTCGCAACGTGCGGCCGGACGGCGGCTCGTCGTTCCACTGGAACCAGTCGGCCCCGACGATGAACGGCACGCTGGCGAGCCGCTTGGTCATGAGCTCGATAGCCGTCGGCACGGGCCTGCTGGTCCGGAACCTGGGCGGCAAAGCCGAAGGTGTTGCGGTTGCCGCTTCGCCCGTCGAGGGCGTGGAAGCTGTACTCCGTGACCATGACCGGCTGTCCGCCGGACTGCTCGTGGAGCCCGATGAAGAGCTCGCGGTCGAGCCATGCATCGCCGACGTAGTAGTTGATGCTGACTGCGTCGGTGAGACCGGCTTGTGCCGTCGGACGACGGCGGCGGGGCCATAGCCCTTGAAGCGGACGCCCAGGATCAGGTGGTTCGGGTCGTATTGCGCGGACGAGGCGCGCTCGTCAGCTCGAAGTAGTCTTGGGCGACGCGGGCGATGAAGGCCTTGGACAGCTTGCCGTAGCCGACGGGCGGGTGCGGCAGGACATCCCAGGTGTTGATCTCGTCGAAGCTGACTCAGCTCGCGTACGCCCAGTCACGGTTGAACGACTTCGAGGTCAGGCCAAAGCTCGTGGATGGTTTCGACGACGGCCAGGCGGTTCGGGTTGTCGATGGCGAGGCCGTCGAAGTAGCGGGCGGGGCCGATGCGGTCGTCACGCCAGGTGAGCTCGTTGTCCGTGAAGTAGCCGACGAGGGTTTTGCTGTCGCGCAGTGGGACGACCTGCTCGCGGACCGCGTCCTCGATGGTCGCGGCGAAATCTTGGTCGTAAAGACGCGTCAGGCCACCTTCGTCGGCCCAGAGCCAGAGGTTGAGGTCGCGGGTGATCGGCGGGTCGAGGGATTGACGGCTTCATCGTGGAAGACCGTGTGGCACCACGCCCCGAACCCTTTAAAGCCGGCCGCCAGAACACGGTCGTGGGTGCGTGCACCCCAGCCTTGCACGTCGCCCTCGGTCAAGGAGCCCGTGACAACGCCTTTCCAGTCGCGGCTGATGAAGTGCGGGCCGAGCGCCCTGCGTCCCTGCTGGTACGGGACGACCGTCGTCACGGTGTTGAGGAATTCCTTCTCGCCGTCCGGGCTCAGGAACCACCAGACGCCCGAATGGTCGCGAGCGAGACGCCAGAACCCGTCACTCCCTCGAACTTCGGCGAAAGCGTCTGTGCCCGATGCCTGCCCTGGGAAGGCAAGGAGGGCGAGCATAAGGAGAGTGGTAAGCAACTTCAGCATTTGTGTCCCGCTGGAGGTACGTCGGCCGGGTAGGACCGGATCGGAAGGAACGCCCTCATCCTGGGGGCACTTTGCACTTATCGGACGACATCGCCAGCGACGGACAGGTGGTGCAACGGTGTCAACTTGACGACCCGAAGGTCCGGCCTAGCCTGTACGCACCCGCGGGCCTGGCCTGACGGAGCCGGATGTCGGCTCCGTCGCCGGTCGGTGCGGTCGGTGATGGCCAACGTCTAATCCAGCCTCACTATCTCACGTCGTTGCCCGTCCTGGCACGACGTGCTGTTGCTTCCGGTCCGGAAGCGTTTTCCACATCTTATGCACCAGTGGATTCGGCTCTCGTCATCGAGTCCGTCAGCCGCGGGGTCCCGTACCGACGCGGCCACGCCTGAACGGCTGAAACCGGTGGCGAAAGACGCACCGAGCTGCGGGCCATCACCCTTTCCAACAAGTACTTAACCCCGTTCACCATGCCACGCGACAACACCGTCCTCCGCAACATCGGCATCGCCGCCCACATCGACGCAGGCAAGACCACCTGCTCCGAGCGCATCCTCTACTACACGGGACAGATCCACAAAATGGGCGAGGTCCATGACGGCACGACCGTCACCGACTTCGACGAAGAAGAACGCCAACGCGGCATCACCATCTACTCGGCCGCCATCAGCGCTCCGTGGCTCTACGAGCACGACGCCACCTGGCTTTACGGCGATGCCACCGAGGCCAAGGTCAGCGACGAGGTCGACGCCAAAGCCGGAGTCACCCGGCGGGGCGTGATGCACCAGATCAACGTCATCGACACCCCCGGCCACGTCGACTTCACGGCTGAGGTCGAGCGGTCGCTGCGCGTGCTGGACGGTGCGATAGCCGTCTTCGACGGTAAGGAAGGCGTCGAGGCTCAGTCCGAAACGGTCTGGCGTCAGGCGACCAAGTACAAGGTTCCTCGCGTCTGCTTCATCAACAAGATGGACAAGATGGGTGCGGACTTCGTCTTCAGCTTCAACTCCATCAAGGACTCGCCTCGGCGCTCCGGCGGTCGCCGTGCAGTTCCCGATCGGACAGGGCAACGACTTCAAGGGCTCGATCGACCTCGTCCGCGGCGTCGAGTACTGGTACGAGGGCGAAGATCAGGGCACGACTGTGGTCGAGAAGCCGCTGAGCGACGACAACAAGCCGATCTACGACGAGTGGCGTGAGAAGCTGGTCGAGGCCTGCGCGGACATCGACGACGTCATCGCCGAGAAGTTCCTCGAAGGCGAAGAGCCGACGATGGAAGAGATCAAGCGCGCCTTCGCAAGGGCACGATCAGCTTCAAGCTGCACCCGGTCTTCTGCGGCTCGGCCCTGAAGTACGTCGGCGTGCAGAAGCTCATCGACGGCGTCATCGAGTACCTGCCCAGCCCGCTCGACCTGCCGGCCATCAAGGCGTTGGATCCGAGGGACCCGGACAAGGTCATCGAGCGGCACTGTGACCCCGACGAGCCGTTCTGTGGCCTGGCCTTCAAGATCGTGGCCGACAAGTTCGGTGAACTCACCTTCGTCCGCGTCTACTCCGGCACGGTCGCCAAGGGCACCCGCATCCTGAACGTCAACCGCGAGAAGAAGGAAAACCTCAGCCGCATCTTCCAGATGCAGGCCGACGACCGCATCGCGCTCGATCAGGGCGAAGCCGGCGACATCATCGCCTGCGTCGGCCTGAAGGAAGTGCTCACGGGCGACACGATCTGCGACCTCGACAACCCCGTGCTCCTGGAGCGGCCGACGTTCCCCGAGCCGGTCATCAGCATGTCGATCGAGCCGAAGTCGGCCGCGGACAAGCAGAAGCTCGGCGACGCCCTCGTGCAGATGCGTCGCGTCGACCCGACCTTCTTCGCCAACTACGACGAAGAAACCGGCGAAACCATCATCGCCGGCATGGGCGAGTTGCACCTGGAGATCATCCGCAACCGGCTCACGCGTGAGCAGAAGGTCGACGTCATCGTCGGCAAGCCGAAGGTCGCTTACAAGGAGACGATCACCGGCACCGCCGAGGCTCGTGGCCTGTTCAAGAAGCAGACCGGCGGTAGCGGCATGTTCGGCGACGCGACCATCAGCGTCGAGCCGTACACGCAGGAGGACTTCGACGCGAGAAGGACAACGTCAAGTTCAAGTTCGTCGACGGCCTGGCCTTCGAGAACAAGGTCGTCGGCGGCTCGATCCCGCGTGAGTTCATTCCAGTCGGTCGAAAAGGGCTGCCGCGATGCGCTCAAGACGGGCGTGCTGGCCAACTTCCCGATGCTGAACGTGAAGGTCACGCTCATCGACGGATCGAGCCACGCGGTCGACTCGAAGCCGCCGGCCTACGAGCAGGCGGGCAGCTCGCCTTCCGCGACGCCTCCACCAAGGCCGGCCTCGTCTTGCTCGAGCCGATCATGAAGGTCACCATCACGACGCCCGAAGACTTCTTCGGCAACGTGACCGGCGACCTCAACAAGCGTCGCGGCCTGATCCTCGACCAGCGGACCAGCGGTAACACCCGCATCATCGAGGCCGAGGTGCCGCTGGCGGAGATGTTCGGCTACACGACCGAACTCCGCAGCATGAGCCAAGGCCGGGCGCCAGCGCGATGGAGCCGCTGAAGTACGCTCCGGTGCCGAGCAACGTGCAGAAGGCGGTGCTGGAAGAGGTCGGCTGATCAAGGAGCCATCCTCTGACGAATGAACGCCCGCGGCCCGTGCCGCGGGCTTTTTGCGTTGCTTTACGTCGAGCATCCGTCACGATCTGGGGCATGACCGGTGACAGTGGGATCGGGTGGCTTTGGCTCGTGGTGCCCCTCGTCGCGGCGGTTGTGTCTCTGGTTCTCGTGGTTCTTGCGTTGCGAGGTCGTCGTGTCGGCGAGGAGACGCGATGTCGCAAGTGCGGTTTCGACCTGCGTGGCAACCCCGCGGCCAGCAACTGCGGCGAGTGCGGTGCGGATCTCTCTGCCGGCGGCGCGACCGTGCAAGGGCATCGTCGGCCGACACCCTGGCGTGTCGCCGCCGCCAGCGTGCTCGGCCTGCTCGCCTTCGGCTGGTTAGGAGTCAGCATCTACACGACGGTCGAACGCGCAAGGCCTGCAGCGGATAAAGCCGGTTTGGTGGCTGCACTCCGACTTGCGGTCGGACGACAAGCAGACACGCGTCGACGCTCTGACCGAACTCGACCGCCGACTGACGGTGACGCCAACGCCCGATGCGGAACAAGCCAAGCCGATCGTGGAGGTGCTGGCGGAGGTCGCTGTTGACGAAGAGGAGTGGCTCACCAAGGAAGCGGCCGAGAAGCTCCTTCAGGCGTATGACCGCGGGCAGGTGAAGGCCGACACTCTCGACGCTTTGATCGAGCCGATCCTGGCGTGGCAGGCGGATTTGAATCTGCCTTGGGTCTTCGCATACGGCGACCTCTTTATCGCCGCCTGGCAACTGGGCCTTGTGAATGAGGAACAACTCGCCCGCTTCGGTCAACAGGGCTCAGATGTTTCCGTTGCCTTGCGCGAGGTCGTTCGACTCGGCGATCCGCTGCCGTACAGGGTCCGCTACAGCACGCCTCGCTCGCAATCGTCAAGCTACGAACGGCCGGTCGGGGCACAACTCCTGCTACGCATCTCCGACTTTGGACTGACACTGAATGGGCAGGCGGTGCTAGCGAGGCAGGGCACTTACAGCTCCACAACCTTTGGAGGTAGTGGCCATGCCACCGTGGGCTCGGCGGTTCTACATGAGGACCTGGCGTCGCACGTGGAACAGCTTGGAGGATACGAGATCGGCACGTCTGTCGCCGTCTCGCTTTATGACGAGACGAAGGCGGTGGTGCTGGCGACTTGGACGGTCGCGAGCGAAGAGCAGGTCGAGGTTGTGTCGCCAGAAGAAGAGACGGTCGCCCTCATCGATGATCCCACTCTTGCCAAAGCCGTCGAGGCGGCGGTCCGCGTGCAGCACGAATGGTCGCTTAGCACGGAGACTCCGGGTGTGGTGAGAGCGGCTACCGACCCCGACCGCCCGGTCTTTCTCGTCCTTCAGTTCGAGAATTTGCCAGTCTCTATCGCCGCGGATGTCATCATCCATGATCCTGCGAGCGGCCAGAAGTGGACGGGCAGCAGTGTTTCCTCGGTAGCGGGTAACGGCACCAGGGGATTTGGTGCTTCGGTCGGCGGGGAGAACAACCCCCCATTCGACACGCTCGGGCCGGTGGACATCATCCTGCAGCCGAACATCGAGATCGCGCGGCGAGCGCTCGACATCACGAGTATGTGGAACAGGCCGATCACGCTGAGGAACGTTCGCGTGGAACGTCCGGAACTGCCCGCGACGCAGCCCGCGTCCGTAGCGTGCGTCATGCTTCCCGGCCTGCTTGGAGGAATCGCCTTCGCCGCCTTGCTCATCTATGCGGGCTTCCGCTTCGTCCGCGGGGACTGGTCGGCGTCCACCATCGATGAGCGGCCTGAAGACTCGGCCTATCGACGAGGAAGATTCAGGCGACTGGGACGACGACGACCCAGAACGACCATAATCGTTCGCATCGGTGTCGGGGTTGCCCGGACGCGTCGCCGGCACGTGACCCGCGGCCTTCATGAGGTCGCGTCGGAGCGGCAACTCGTCCCGCAACGGACCCACGCGGAGCAGCCAGATGCCCCGGTGCGTGTCCCGGGCCAGGATTCGATCTTCAGGCGGATCCGTGATGACCTGCTGCCGATCTCCGAGCCGCTCGATGGCCGAGACAGTCATGGCCTCGAGCGGTTCTTCGAGCGGCTTTTGCTGAGGCATCGGCTTCGGGCGAACGTAGTAGAACGCATCGACGCCGTACTCGTTGTACAGCGTATCGAAGGCCTCCCAATCACCCGCGTAGTAGGCGTTGATCGCAGCCTCGGACCGCGGCCGGGCGACTTCTTCGTAAAACCGCTTGTAGTACGGCACCAGCGTCTCGCGATTCACCAGCGTCGCCCGGCCCGTCGTGAGCGACACGGGCTGAACATCCTGAGGGTGCCCGGCGACCAACGTGTCGGGTGGCGTTGTGCGAAGGTACTCCTCCACGTAACGCGGCATTTCCGGCTGACGCTTGAGGACACGCTTGACCTCTTTGTGTCGCAACCCGACGTCGACGCGGAACTGCTCCAACACGATGCCCATGACCAAGATCGGCACAACGATCCCTGTCGCAATTCGCAGCCACGACGGCGTTGCCGCCGTTCGCAGACCATCTGCCGCGCACCCACTTGTTCAACGCGGCGAAGGTCGGCGGGATCATGGACGCCAGCAGCGTCGCGTACGCCATCGGCAGTGGTACGCGGGTGTGCCGATTGGGCAGATACAAGTGGAACGGCACCAGGTGCGCAATGCCCCAGAGCGTGACACTCACGCCGATCATCAACCAACACGCCAGTGGCGAGAACCGCCAGGCGACGATCATGAAGGGCACCAGCAGCAGGGCCGCATGACGAAGCTCGGCCATGTCGTGACCCAGGCCGCTGCGGTGGTGGTACCAGATGAACTGCTTTTGGTTCTCGAGCCAGTACTGACTTCTTCCGCCCTCCTGGAAGATCGGCATCTGCTTCGATTCTTCGGCCGTCACGCGGTCACCGAACTCGGCCGGCACGTCACGAGTCGCTAGAACGCCAACGGCGAGCAATCCGAGGATGACCGCAATCCACCAGCCGCGTGGCAGCTTTCGATCGATTGACGAGCTTCGTCAGCTCGTGCAGCAACGCGGTCATGCCCAGGACGGCGAGCGTGATCGGGTAGAAGAGGGCGGACCCAAGGATTGCCAAACCGACGACCCAGAGCCGTCGACTGATGAGGCCGTAGAGGCCCGCGGCGACGAGAATGGGGGCAAAGTGCCGCTGAAGAAGAATGGAACCGAATGGCCGCTTGTACTGAATCGCGAACCACATGACGAGGGCGACCAAGACGGCCCCGCCCCAGAGCGATCCTGAAGCACGCCACCCCAAAACGAAGAGCACCGCCGCAGTCGCGACCATAAGAACGACCATCCCGATCTCGCCGAGGAGCTGGACGTCGCCGAGGCTCCCGAAGAGCATCATCAGCCAGCGATAGCCCATCGGTGCCATGGCATCGCTGGCGTAGAACTGGGCGAAGATGTCGTGCTGAAGCAGCGTCGCATTCCACTGCTTCTGTGCCCAGAACACGTGCTGGACCGCGTCGCCGTCGTAGTTGAAGCTGGAGATGAGCGCGCTGCCGAGCTTCCAGTAGACGCCGCACGCCGTGACGATCATCGCCGTCAGGACCGGGATGACGCGGTGAAGCAACCGCCCGACGCGGTCGATCCCATCGATGGCCAAAGGACGCGGTGCATCGGCATCGGCGGGTTCTGTTGCGGTGGCCGCGGTGGACATTGACGGGCGACCGTATCGCCGCAGCGGCTCCGGCTCAAAGCGCGTCGCAACTCGCCCATCGGTCGCCCGCTACCATCGCGGATGTCTGAACTCGCCTCTCGCTTCGCAGCCGTCGGCGGGGTTGATGACGAAAAGCAGCACCCGCTGACCAAGGCCGTCGAACTCGCTGAAGAGGCGTATGTCGGCACCAATGCCTACGAGGTCGTCAGCGACTTCCAGCCCGCCGGTGATCAACCGCAGGCGATCGATCAGCTTGCCCAGGGGCTTCGCAACGGGGACAAGTACCAGACGCTCCTCGGGGCGACCGGCACCGGTAAAACCTTCACGATTGCGCACACGGTCGCCCGCGTCGGCAAGCCGGCTCTGGTGATCAGCCACAACAAGACGCTGGCCGCGCAGCTATACGAGGAAATGAAGGAGTTGTTCCCCAACAACGCCGTCGGCTACTTCGTCAGCTACTACGACTACTACCAGCCCGAGGCGTACATCCCCCAGCGGGACATCTACATCGAAAAAGATGCCGGCCGAAACGACGACCTCGACCGGCTGCGACTGGCGGCGACGAGCAACCTGAGCACGCGGAACGACGTCATCATCGTCGCCTCCGTCTCGTGCATCTTCGGCCTGGGTTCGCCCGACATCTACAAAAAGAGTGTCGTCAGCATTCGCGCCGGCCGGGAGATGGAGCGGGACGACCTGCTCAAGCGACTCATCGAGCTCCAGTACGCCCGCAACGACCTCGACTTCAAACGCGGCACGTTCCGTGCCCGCGGCGACGTGGTCGAGCTCTTCCCGTCGTACGAGGAGTTCGCCTACCGAATCGAGTTCTTCGGCGACGAAATCACCGACATCACCAGCGTCGATGCCCTGACCGGCGAAGAGCTGGGCAGGCACGATCAGATCTTCGTCTACCCGGCCGTCCACTACGTGATGCCCGAGGACAAGATGACCGCCGCCGTCGGGGCGATTCGGGAGGAGCTCGACACGCAGGTCATGCACCTCCGAAGCGAGGCGAAGCTGCTGGAGGCTCAGAGGCTCTTAGCCCGGACGAAGTACGACCTCGAGCAGATGGTCGAGACGGGCGTTTGCAACGGCATCGAGAACTACAGCCGACACCTCGACGGACGCAAGCCGGGCGATCGGCCGTACACGCTGCTCGACTACTTCCCGGACGACTTCGTCACGATCATCGACGAGAGTCACGTCACGCTCCCGCAGCTCAAGGCGATGTACAACGGCGATCGGCAACGGAAAGTCACACTCGTCGATCACGGGTTCCGGCTGCCAAGCGCCCTCGACAACCGGCCTTTGAAGTACGAGGAAATGCAGGGCCTGCTCGGCCAGATCATCTACGTCTCTGCGACACCGGGCCCGGAGGAACTCGAACGTACCGACGGCGTTGTGGCGGAGCAGGTCATTCGCCCGACGGGCCTGATCGACCCGGTCGTCGAGATCCACCCGGCACGGGGGCAGGTCCCGCACTTGCTCGAAGCCGTCAAGGAGCGCGTCGCCCGCGGCGACCGCGTTCTGGTGACATGCCTGACGAAGCGACTGGCCGAGGACTTGTCGGGCTACATGGCGGAGAACGACGTCAAAACGCGGTACCTGCACAGCGAAATCCAGACGATCGAGCGGGTAGAGATCTTGAACGATCTGCGTCGCGGCGAGTTCGACTGCCTCGTCGGCATCAACCTGCTTCGCGAAGGGCTCGACCTGCCGGAAGTTTCGCTCGTCGCCATCCTCGATGCGGACAAGGCCGGCTTCCTGCGGAGCGAGACGTCGCTCATCCAAACCATCGGCCGGGCCGCCCGGAATGCGGATGCGAAGGTGATCCTCTACGCGGACAAGACCACGCCGGCGATGCAGGCGGCGATGGACGAAACGGACCGGAGGCGTGAGAAGCAGGTCGCTTACAACACCGAGCACGGCATTACGCCGCAAACGATCAAGAAGTCGCTCCGCCACTCGATCGAGAGCGAGGTCAAGGCCCGCAAGACCGTTCGCGAGGCGGTGAAGGAGAAGATCGAGGGCGATGACCTCGGCCGCGAGCAGCTCATCAGCCTTCTCGAAGACGAGATGCTTCAAGCCGCCCAGAATCTGGAATTCGAGCGTGCCGCCCAGCTGCGGGACAAGGTCAACGAGCTGAAGGGTGCCCCCTCGATCCGCACCGGGACGGGCGACGGCAAGATGGCACCGGCCCGGGCGGATGAGGAGCCGAGCAAGGTCTGGAAGCCCAAGACCGGCCGACGTCGCAAGCGAGGCGGCTAAGGCCGAGACAGGCCGGATAGCCTGCACGTCGTGTGGTTCGTCTGGATCATCCTCGGTGCCTGTCTCGGCGTCGCCGGCTCCTGGTGGTGGACGAGGCCGACGCGCAGAACGTTGAACCGCCTGCTGGAGACGGTCCGCGCTGCCGGCGAACGAGCGGACGCATCCCTGGCCACCGCGCACCGACCGGCCGGGTTCGATTTCGCCGGCGGTCGCTCGCCCAGCGGGGCGGTACGTGAGCTGGCCGAGATCGTGGTGAAGCGAGACGTCGCCGTCGGCAAGGTCTTGAGGCAGTTGGAGCGGCAGAAAAGTGACCTCGACGCCCTCGTCGATGCGTTGCCGGACCCGATCCTGCTGGCGGACACCCGGCGTCAGCTCATTCTCGTCAACCAACCGGCGGCGGACCTGCTCGGGATGCCAAAGGGCAAGGCCCTTAATCAGAAGGTCGAAACCGTCGTCAGCGAGCCGGCGGTGCTGGCGCTCTTCGACAAGACGGCCAATATTGACATCGGCGACCTCGCGCGTGACGGCCTGCCTCGTTTGCCGCTTCGGCGCGACGTTCGCCTGGGCAAGTCGAACAAGCCGCTCGCCTTCCAGGCCGTTGCGACCCGCAGCGCCGCGGGCGGGGTGTTGGTCGTCTTGCGAGACATCTCGACGCTCGACCAGGCACTTCGCATGAAGGCCGACTTTGTCGCCAACGCAGGCCACGAGCTGCGGACGCCGGTCGCCGCGATCAAGATTGCGCACGAGACGCTTGTGGATCTTCTGGAGAATCCGGCCGACATTCCCGCCGCGGCTGTCGACCGCTGTCTCGAGATTCTCGGCGGGCACTTGCAGCGAATGGAAGACCTGCTGCGCGACCTGCTGGACCTCTCACGGTCGGAGAACCCGGACCAGCAGGCAGAACCCGAAATCATCGGCATCGGTGAGATCGTCCGCGAGATTCGCCATCTCGTCGGCCCGGTTGCGGCGGAGCGGGGCGTTGACCTCGTCCTGCCAGTCGAGCCGTTCGAAAGGAAGATGCCGCGTCTTATCCGCTCCGACCGGCGACTGCTCCAACTGGCCGTGAAGAACCTGGTCGAGAACGCGGTCAAGTACACCCCCGCCGGCGGGAGCGTGACGCTGGTCGTCGATCCGGTCGAGATACCTGATGACGCCGACGTTCTACATAAGCGACTGACGGGCAGGGACATCCGGGAGATCGATTTCATCATCACCGACACCGGCGTGGGCATCGCGCCGGACCAGATCGGCCGCATCTTCGAGCGGTTCTACCAAGTCGACGCCGCCCGTACCGGAACCAATCCCAGGAGCGGTGGCCGAGGCACAGGTCTTGGCCTGAGCATCGTGAAGCACGCGGCCGGGGCCATCGGTGCGACGGTGGCTGTTGAAAGCACAGTGGGCGTCGGCAGCGTGTTCACGTTGCGGGTCCCGGATGTGCCGAAAGAAGTTGTCTCGTCGTGAGCGAACGTGACGGCTGGCTCGATCTGCAGGACAAGGCATTGCTCGCCCAGTGCCGGGTCGAGAAGCTCGCCGCCGGTGGCCCCGGCGGGCAGAAGCGCAACAAGACGGCCGCGGAGGTTCGGCTACTTCATCACCCGACGGGTCTCGTCGCCAAAGCAGGCGACGATCGCTCCCCAAAGGTCAATCTCGGCCACGCGTTGCGTCGGCTGCGCCTCAAAATCGCGGCGACGACGCGAGAGCCCACCGACGGCCATCGAGCCGATGCTCCCCGGCTTCTGGCCCGACTACGTCCGTCACGGCCGGCTGCGGATGAACCCGCACAACCCGTTGCATCCGAAGCTGGTGGCGTTCGTGCTCGATGTCTTCGAGGCGACGCAGGCCGACCCGTCGGCGACGGCTGTCAATCTCGGCGTCTCGCTTCGGTCGCTGCTGACCTTCCTGCACGACTCCGAAGAGGTTTGGCGTGCGGCCAACGACGCACGGCGGCGGTGGTCGCTCTCGCTCCTCAGGACGCCGTAGCCGGTACCGGTCCGGCCAGCACGTCGGACTCGCCTTCGCTCCGGGCGATGGTGACGGCACCGACACTGTCGCTGAAGATGTTGACCGCGGTCCGCATCATGTCGAGCGGCCGGTCGAAGACGAACAGCAACGCCATCCCGGCCAGCAGGTTCACGTTCGCGTACTCCGGCATCCCGCTGATCTGGCTTTGCACGCTGCCGAGGATGACCGCGATGGCCACCAGGCTCGCCGACGGCACGCCCGCCACGCCGACACTCGTCAGAAGGGCGGTGATGACGATCAGGAACTGTTGACTGATCGAGAGGTCCACGCCGAACGCCTGGCAGATGAAGATGGCTGCGACGCATTCGTATAGCGCCGTGCCGTCCATGTTGACCGTGGCTCCGAGCGGCAGCGTGAAGCTGGCGATGCGGTTGCTGACGCCTGCCCGCTTCTCCACGCACTCCATCGTCAGCGGCAGGGTGGACGAGCTGCTCGACGTGCTGAACGCCGTCACCAACGCAGGCGACATGGCAGCAAAGTGGCGCAGCGGGTTCACGCGTGCCACGAAGACCAGAATCAACGGCATCGTCACCAGCAGATGCAACGCCAGCGCCACGATCGCCACCAGTGCGAACGTGCCGATGCCGGTGATGAACGCGGCGAATCGATCATCGGGGTACAGCGTCGCAAACTGATACGCCGCCGTCGCCGCGACGAGTCCGAAGACGCCCAACGGTGCCAGCTTGAGCACCAGGTGCGTCACCAGCAGCGACAGCTCGTAGATCGCCTTGACGAACTTCAGAAAGACATCGCCCAGCTCGCCCGGCAGCTTCGTCGCGAAGAAGCCGACCACCATCGCGACGACGATGAGTCCCAGCAGCTGCCCCTTGGCCGCCGCGTCGATGAGGTTGGGCGGCACCATCATGCGGAAGACGTCCAGGAAGTCGCTCCCAGACTTTCCACCCACCTTCGCATCGACCGCCTGTTGATCTGTCTCGAAGGCGGACACGTCCTCGCCCACCAGGATGCCTCGTCCGTCGCTCAACCCCGGAGCGATCGCGTTAACGAGAACCAGGCCGATGAGGATGGCAATGGTGCTGGTGGCGAGGTAGTAGAGCAGGGTCTTGCCGCCGAGCCGGCCGAAGTCGTCACCGCCGCCGAGGTTGGCCACGGCCAGGAGGATGCTCGACGTCACCAGCGGCACGATGATAAGCTTCAGGCCGTTCAAGAAGAGGTCGCCGACAAGGTCGAAGAGCGTGTAGGCCCATCTCGTTGCCAGAGAGTTGACAAAGCCGACGTCGCCCCCGTCCGTCAGCAGGTCGGCCGCGCCGCGTGCATCGCCCAGGTCGGTTGCCGTGCTGACGGCAAGAATTCCGACGCCCAGACCCAAGACCGCTCCGAGGATGAGGCCGAAGATGACCTGCCAGTGCATCGGCCAGCGCCAGGGGATCATGCTCATCCGGGCGAACATACCGGGTGCCGCACCAGCGTCCACGGCAGGGCGATGCGCAAAATTAGCTTGAAGGTGTGATCGGGAAGGACTAGGTTGTCCCGAGACCCGGCCATGCCGGCTGGGAGAGATTATGTCCAATAAGCTTTATGCCATCGCGGCCGCGTCGTCGGCCCTCCTTGTTTCCGCGGCTCAGGCCGACCTGCTGATCCCTAATTCGAGCGACGACTCGATCGGGCTCTACAGCAGCGTCGACGGGTCCGTCATCAACGCCAACTTCATCGTCGACGCGAACGACCCGAGCACGTACGACTTCGGCACGCCGAAGGAGGCCATCCAGGTCGGTGACGAGATCTACGTCAGCGACCAGATTCGTGACGCGATCTTCATCTTCGACCTCACGGGCAGCTACGTCGGCAAGATCGACTCCGGCCTCGATAACGTTCGTGGGCTGGCTTACGAGCCGAGCAACAACACCGTCTACATCGCCAACGGCGGCGGGAACAATGGCGCCCCAGAGGACCAGATCGTCACCATCGACCCGACGAGCCGCACCATCACGGGCAGCTTCGGCTTTGGCCCGCCGAATTTCTCCCCCTTTGATGTCAGCATCTACGACGGCCAACTGCTGGTCAGCGACATCGACGGCGGCTCCCTGAACAGCGAGGGCGTCGACGTCTTCGAGTTCGATGGCACCTACGTCAGCCGCCTGATCTCCGTCGGCACGACCGACCCGGACAACGGCCCGGACTTCCCGCAGCAGGTCAGCGGCAAGCTGAGCGACTCCAACATCCTGGTCGCCGGCTTCAGCCCGCCGGCCGGCGTGTTCGAATTCGATAACGATGGCGATCTCGTCGACGTGTACGCCGAGGGTTTTGGTCAGCGTGGCGTCTACGAGCTGCTCAACGGCAACTACATCTACACCGGCGGCGGTCCGGACGGCCAAGGGACGTACAGCCTTGATCCGACGACCGGTGCCCTGGCCCTCCTTGGTGCCGGCAACCAGTTCATCGCCCCGGTCGTCGTCCCCGAGCCGACCACCGCCGGCCTCCTGGCCCTTGCCGCCGTCGGCGTCCTTCGCCGCCGACGCGCCTGAGCGACCTCATTCGCCTAGCTGATCCGAGCCCGGCCGATTCTGGCCGGGCTCGCTTCTTGTTTAAGCTGCCGATGTGACGCCGTCAGATGATGACTCTGCCGCTTCGTCGGTCACGGTTGCTGACGTGCGGCTCGGCTATGCGTCCAGCGACCTACGCAGGTCGGCGGAGTTCGACATCGATCGGGCGACGGTCGCCCTCCGCGTGGCGACGGTCGTCTGGTGCGTCGGGGTCTTGTGGAACGGTTACAGCGATCTTGAATCCTTCGACTGGGGGCCGATGGCGCTGCGTTACCACATGAAGTATTGGCCGCGGCCACTTTCAGCTGCGGCGACGCTCGCTCTCCTGCCAGTTGCCGTACTTCTCACTGCAATCACGGTTCTGATGCGTGGAAGCATCTCCCAGGTTGGGAAGGTTGTCCTAGCTGGGGTGTGGCTTGCTCTTTCGACGGTTCGGGCGACAGCACTCGGGGTGCTTTACTGGGGGACCAGCGAGAGCCTCTCCTGGTGGACGGGTGTGGCCGCCACGCTGGTCGCGGTATGGCACGTCGCCTCCCTTAGTGTGGTGCCGTTGACGCTGCTGGTCGTCTCGACGAGCCGGCTCCGAGAGATTGCTGTCGACCGACTGCTCTGGCGGATGACGGTGCTTCCATTGGCAGCGGCCTGCACGGTCGGCATCTTGCGATGGTCCTTCCTGCCGATCTCGACCATCGGTTGGATCAAGCTGGGCGTAGGCATCACGCACGGCTGGTCGCTGGCCCTTAACACGTTCATGATGGTGGCCCTGGCGGGTTGTTCCACGCTGCTGATCTCTCGCGGGCGTACGGGCAGGAGTATCAATGTGGTGAATGTCGTCGCTGTCAGCCTGGTCGTGATGACCATTCTTTGCAACGTCTTCCTGCACGTTCTAGAAAATCCGTTGCCGGATCGAAGAGAGCTCATCGCCCTGATGACTTCGACCCTGCGTGAGGCTCTGACTTACGGTTCAAGTCTGCTGCCACTGCTGGCGCTCTGGCTTCCACGCCGTCGCCGACTCGCGTGACGCGGCCGCTACAGTGCCGGCCCATGGCGGACGAGGCGAGCGACGATCAGCTTCAGACAGACGCCCGGCCCTATGCCGTGCTCGCTCGAAAGTACCGCTCGCGGACCTTCGACGAGGTGGTCGGCCAGACCCACGTCGCCGCGACGCTGAAGAAGGCGATCGAGACGGGGCGGATCCACCACGCTTACCTCTTCTGCGGCACTCGAGGCGTCGGCAAGACGTCCATGGCCCGCATCCTGGCACTCGCCCTCAACGACCCGACTGCCGAAGGTCCGACGCCCTCGGCCGACCCGACGACGGAGACGGCAGAGGCCATCTTCCGCGGCGACGATGTCGACGTCATCGAGATCGACGCGGCCAGCAACACGGGCGTCGACAATGTTCGTGAACTGATCGAAAACGCTCGATTCCGGCCCATGCGGAGTCGGTTCAAGGTCTACATCATTGACGAGGCGCACATGCTTTCGAAGGCGGCGTTCAACGCGCTGCTGAAGATCATGGAGGAGCCGCCGAGCCACGTGAAGTTCATCCTGGCGACGACGGAGCCGGAGAAGATCCTGGCCACGATCTTGAGCCGCGTGCAGCGGTTCGATTTCCGCGACCTGCCGGCGACCGACGTCGTGGGGCACCTCGCGGAGGTCATCGCTAAGGAAGGGCGAGAGGCTGACGACGATGCGCTTCGCCTCATCGCCCGCAACGGCCAAGGGAGCATGCGCGACAGCCTGTCGCTGCTCGATCGCCTGCTGTCAGGGTTGATGCCGGACGAGTCGCTGACCGTCGAAGCCGTCACGCGTCTCCTCGGCCTGCCGGCACGGGATCGCATCGCGACCATCATGGACGCCATCGCCGACGGCTCGCCCGAACCCGCCCTCACAGAGGCGGCCGGGATGCTGACCGGCGGGCTGGGGACGGACGCATTCATTCATGCACTCGTGGAGCACACCCACGCGTTGCTGATTCGCAAGACGCTCGGAGCGAACGCGCCTGCGGCCGATTTGCCGGGGCTTGACGTCGGCATCTTGAAGCGACAGGCCGAGGCGTTCGACGTCGTCGGGCTGGCCCAGAGCGTGGCGATCCTCGAAGAGCTACGCCGGCAGATTCGTACCGCCGGGGCGACGGGGCGTGCGTTGCTCGACGCGACGATCGTTCGCTTGTGCTTGGGGCGGCAGTTCACGCCCGTCGAGCAATTGCTCGCCGCCACGCCGCCGTCGGCTGCGGAAAAAAAAACGGCTGAAATAGCACCTGCCGCAGACGATCCAGAGCCTGAGTCGGCTGAGCCGGAGGTTGCTCCGGAGGCGCTTTGGGAGCGGGTTCGGCAGCGGCTTCAGCCCGATCAGCCGAATGTGGCGGGGCTGCTGGAGGGCACGCGGCTCGTGTCTGTGCAAAACGGAGAGGCGGTCGTCGTCGCCGCCGGTGGGCCGAGGCGGGTGTCGATGCTGTCGCGTGAGGCGACCCAGGCGGCCGTCGTTGCGGCCCTGTTGGAGGAGGCGAAGATCGACGGGCCGATGTCGCTGGTCATCGAGGCGGACGAGTCACCCGGTGCCGCCCCGGCGGGACCGCCGACGTCGCTCGACCTCGCCGCCGATCCGATCGTTGAAGCCGCCATGCGGGAGTTGGGCGCCCGCGTCGTCAAGACAGAGCCGACGCGGTGACTGCTACGTGTGGTAGTCGGCGTTGATGGTGATGTACTCGCGCGACAGGTCGCACGTGTAGACGTGGGCCTCGGCCGAGCCGACGCCTGCGTCGAAGTGAAGCTCGACCTCCTTCGCCTTCAACGCCTCCGAAGCCGCGGCCGCGTCGAAGCTCAGCGGCAGGGCGTTGGCATAGACGGGAATGCCGCAGATGGAAAGCGTGCAGCGGTCAGGATCCAGCTTCAGGTCGTCCCGCGCTGCGACCTTCCCGGCGATCGAGACGATCCGGCCCCAGTTCGGATCGTTGCCATGAAGGGCTGTCTTGACGAGCGGGCTCTCGGCGATGCCCATCGCCATGGCGGCGGCGTCTTCCTCGCAGGCCGCACCGGACACGCGAACGGTGACGACCTTCGTCGCCCCTTCGCCGTCGCGAGCGATCTGATACGCCAGCCGATCGCAAACACCTGTGAGAGCTTCAAGAAAAGCATCAGCGTTGGCGTCATCCACGTGAACATCGGACTGGCCGCTGGCGAGGACCAAGAGCGTGTCGTTCGTGCTGGCATGGCCGTCGACGGTGGTGCGGTTGAAGGTTCGACGTGCTGCGACGTCCACGCAGCGACGAAGCAGTGCCGGCTCGATGGCGATGTCTGTCGTCACGTACGCGAGCATCGTCGCCTGAGGCCCGTCGACGGCGAGCATCGGCCCGATCATGCCGCTGCCCTTGCAGCAGCCGGCGATGATCGCGTCTCGAAAGCGGGCCGCGGCGGCCTTGGTCACGAGGTCTGTCGTCAAGATGGCTTGGCCAAATGCGGCGGCGTGGTCGCGGGTTGTGCCGAGCCGGCCGGCTGCGTCGGCGACGCCGGCAAGCAGCTTGGTCATGTCCAGGTGGTGACCGATGATGCCGGTCGAACTCGGCAGGACGTCCTTCGGCTCGATGCCGACGTGCCGTGCGACCTCGGCCGTGGTGTCCCGGGCATCTTGCTCGCCTCGAGCCCCGGTGCAGGCGTTGGCGTTGCCGCTGTTGACGACGACCGCCCGCAATTGTCCGTCGGCGATGTGCTCCCGGCCGACGGTGATGCTCGGCGAGATGATCCGGTTCCGACTGAACGCCGCCGCCGCCGTCGCGGGTTGTTTGGCCGTGCATACGAGCAGCCCGAGGTCAAGCTTGCCGCTCTTCTTGAGGCCGCACGTCACGCCCGCCGCGGCGAAGCCGGCAGGCGACAGAAGATGAAGGTCATCAGCCATTCCCTCGAGACTAGTAGCTTCGCAGCAGTCCGATGACCACACCCTGCACGCGAACCGCATCGGCGGGAACGATCCTGGGTTCCATCGTGCTGTTGGCCGGTTGGAGGCGAACGTCCTTGCCTTCTTTGTAGAACCGCTTGAGCGTCGCTTCGCCGGTGTCGAGCAGGGCGACGACCTGTTCGCCGTTGCGACAGGATTCGCGACGCTCGACGACGACGTAGTCGCCGTCGCACAGGTGGTCTTCGATCATGCTCTCGCCGCGGACCTTGAGGACGAAGACGCCGTTGGGTCGGCTGTAGAGCTGCTCGAGGTCGAGTTCTTCCCGATTCTCGACCGCCTCGATCGGCGAGCCGGCGGCGATGGAGCCGACGAGGGGCAGCTTGCTGGCACGCTCTTCGTCCGGCAGCGGCGTGTCGGCACTGATGGTCAGCGACCGAGCCTTGTGTTTGTCGCGAGTAAGCAGGCCCTTCTTTTCGAGGGCACCGACGTGCTCGAAGATGGTGACTTTGCTGGTCCCGAGTTGGTCCGCCAGCTCTTGCATGGTCGGAGCGACACCGTGGAGGTAGCGGTAGTCGCGGATGGCGACGAGGACGTCGAGTTGGCGAGGGGTGATGTTCATGAGGCAGGCTCTTCGTTCGGACCGTGTTTAGGCGGACAGTAACCGAACAGGCCGGCGGTGGTCAAGCAGGCTTTGGTCGTTTTGCGAACTTGTCCGTTCAAGGAAAACGAAGGCGGCGGCGGGACGTGGAGCGTCCCGCCGCCGTGGATTGTGGTGCCAGCCTTCATAAGCCGAATTTTGTCCCCGGCAAGCCGGGTGCGACCATTTCTCTGGGACGACGGTCGCCCGTCGCCTCGCCGGATCGTTGTCGATCCTGTTGCGGCCTACCCGCGGGCCCGCGCGTCGGGCCGACGCGGCATCCGAAGATGCGTCCCGCTGTTTGGCCTTGCTGCCGGTGGGGTTTGCCCTGCCACGTCCGTCGCCGGCCGCGCGGTGCGCTCTTACCGCACCTTTTCACCCTTACCTTCCGAAGAAGGCGGTTTGTTTTCTGTGGCACTTTCCGTCGGCCGAAGCCGCCTTGCCGTTAGCAAGCACCGTTGCCCACACGGAGGCCAGGCCTCCGCTTCTGCAGTTCGGACTTTCCTCACGCCTTGCACAGGTGCACGACGCGCGGCCGCTCGGGCCGGCACCGTGACATCCTAGTCCTACGTTGAAGCGTGCTCGCCCTCAACGATCTGACTGCCGGCCCGCTCTTTGTCATCGCCGGGCCTTGCGTGATCGAGTCGCTCGACTTGTGCCTGCAGATCGGCCGTCGAATGAAGCAGGTTTGTGACGAGGCGGGCGTGCCGTACGTGTTCAAGGCGAGCTTCGACAAGGCCAATCGCTCCAGTGCGTCGAGCTTCCGCGGGCCGGGGCTGGATGAGGGGCTGGATGTGCTGGCGAAGGTTCGTGACGAGCTTGGCGTGCCGGTGCTGACGGACGTTCACGAGCGAGAGCAAGCGACTGCCGCGGGGGAGGTGGTCGACGTGCTTCAGGTGCCGGCCTTCCTGGCCCGGCAGACGAGTCTGCTCAAGGCGTGCGGCGAGACGGGCAAAATCGTCAACATCAAGAAGGGTCAGTTCATGGCCCCGGCGGAGATGGAAACGGCTGCCGACAAGGTGCGGCAGACGGGCAACGACAACGTCATGCTCTGCGAACGCGGCACGTTCTTCGGCTACGGCAGGCTCGTCAATGACATGGCCGGCATCCGAACGATGGCTGAAACCGGATGCCCCGTCGTCTTCGACGCGACGCACTCGACGCAGACGCCCGCCAGCCTCGGCGGGGCCAGCGGGGGCGATCCGACGATGGCACCGGTCCTGGCACGTGCGGCCGTCGCGGCGGGCGTGCATGGCGTCTTCATCGAGTGTCACCCTGATCCCGCCGGTGCCAAGAGCGACGCGGCCAGCATGATGCGACTCGACGACGTGCCGGCAGTCGTGAGGCAGCTTGCGGACCTTGCCCGGCTTCGTCAGTCGTGGAACCTTTAGATTCGCCGCGGGCGACGCTAGAGGCGTAGCTCGAAGGTCACCCGGATGTACGTGCCCGCGTCGACGTCGGACAACAGTTCGAGCTGGCGTGTGTCGAAGCCTGTGCTGAGCCGCGGGTCCATGTCGTAGCCGGCTGCGATGAGAAACTTCACGTCGTCGGCCTCGGGCTCGATGCTGAAGCCGAGTTCGGCGAGCGATTGGAAGAAGAAGACGCGCTGGTTGCCGTCGTCGAGCTCGTCCCATCGTGCCGCGACGACGCGGCGGCTCACCGAGCCGTAAAGCTGCACCGGCGAGCCGGCGAAGGTGGCAAAATCGAGCGAGACGCGACCGGTGATGTCCTGCGGCAGCGACAGGTTGATGTCGACGCTGAGCGGTCCGCTCGGGTCCCAATTCAGACTCGAGAGCGGAAAGCCGACTGCGTAGCTGAGGTCGTCGTTGACCTTCGTGCGGTACTGAAACCCCGGCAGCGGGATGTCCGGGAAGATGGTCCGGTTGCCGTCGTAGCTGAGGACGAAGCCGAACGCGTCGCCGTTCTCGAACGTCTTGCCGGTGACGAGGTTCACCTGGCCGTAGAGGGCGTTGCCGTCTTCATCGAGGAAGGGCGCGAACTGGTCTTCGTTCTCGAGGTTCTCGTCGCCAAATCTCGCCCGGCCCGAGGCCGAGGCGTAGCCCAGTCCGAGGGTGACGCCGCCGATCCAGTCGTCGACCTTGAACAAGCCCATGCCGTAGCCGACGCTCGCGTCGCTGAGTCTGCGTGGGAAGTTCGGGTCGAGCGTGTCGAAGGCGATGGAGGTCAGCTGGAACCCGAGCCGCGGCTGTGCCATCGCAAGGCCCTTGTCGCTCTCGCCGGGCGACAGCCTGATGCGGGAGGCGATACGCAGTTGGTCATATCGCAGGTCGAATCCGTCGCCCGCGGCGTTGGTGGCACTGGTTTGCGTCGGTAGGCCGACAAACCAGCCGGTGTTCAGCTCGAACTGATCGGTTCGGCGAAAGTCGTTGATCAGGAGGGCAGGGCCTGTTTGGGCTTGGGCGACTGCCCCGAAGCCGATGGCGGCGAGCAGGAACAACGGAACAACTCGCTTGGACATCGGCTGGCAGCCTAGTCGCTGCCGCGGCACGTCCGGCGAGCTATAACTTCGCTTGCCGATTCGTTTGCTGCTGCTGCCCCTTCTGCCCGTACTGGCCGCTCTTGGCGGGTGCGCGGCCATCCGCGTCACCGATCCGCCTCGGACGGCCGATGAGCAATTTCTTCAGAGCGAGGCGATCAACGAGGCGGTCGGGCAACTCTCGTTCAGCGCGCTTCGCAACCGTCGCGTCTTCCTGAGTGACGAGTATCTGCTGACGGATGAAGAGTTGGCGATCAGCGGCATCGGGGCCGTGCCGCAATACGAGCGGCTTTACCTGCTGGCGGAGCTTCGAAATCGCATGCTGATCGAAGGGGTCGAGCTGGCTGACACGGTGGAAGAGGCCACCGTCATCGTCGAGGTCCGCAGCGGCGCGATCGGCGTGAACCGGCAGGACTTCCTGCTCGGCATTCCGGGGGCCAACCTTCCCGTGGGCGAGGTGGACGTGGGTGAGGTGACCGCACCGGTGATCCTGCCGGAGTTGGCGATCATCAAGAACATCAAGCAGCGCGGCTTCGCCTCGGTCAGCATCACCGCCTACTTCCGCGATACCGGCGAGCTTGTCGCCAGCAGCGGGCCCTTCGTCGGGCGAACCGAACGGACGGACTACTACTTCTTCGGCATCGGCCCACGGACGACCGGCGACATCCCGCCGACCGAACAGGGCGAGTAGCTTCCGATTCGGTCTGTTCGGACAGGCACCTCCCGTCGTAAGCTTCACCCTTGTCCGATTCCGTCGACGACAATCCACCGGCCGAAGCTGAAGAGCAGGCTGAGGAACACCAGCGCGAGTCTCACGAGGCGACGTCGCCCAAGGAGTCGCCGCAGCACGTGATCGTCGATCGCCCGCACGGCTTCTTCGGCCGATGGTTGCGACGCATCGTGGCCGCGTTGGCGGTGCTCGTGATCTTGCTGCTTCTCGGATTTGTGGCAATCTCGGTGGTGCTGCAGACGAGCTTGCCGCGGACGATTGCTTCGGAGGTCGCCACGTCGGTCGCCGGGCTGGATGTCCGCATCGGCGACCTCGACGTCGGTTGGGGTGGCGGGATCACGCTGACGGACCTGGAGGTACGGCTTCCAGGCGAGGCGGACGAGGAGGGGCCGCTGGTGCTGGAGTTGCCGCGTCTGTACGCCAAGATTCCTGCTTTGCCGGTGACGGGCCTGCAGGTCGCGATCGGCGTTTCGCCCCAGCCGAGTCGGGTCGAAGTGGACCAGCCGGTCGTCTACATGACCGAGACCGCCGCAGATGAGTGGACGGTCCTGCAAGCCTTGGAGATCGTCTCGGCCAGCTTCGCCACGGCCCCCGATCCCGACGCGCCGGCCGAGGCGATCGCGTTACCACCGTTGCCGGAACTGGTGCTGAACGGCGGGACCGTCATCTTCCGCGACGCCGATGACCTGGAACGTCGCCTCGAGTCGCTCGACGTGGCGGGTGCGGCGTTGTCTCCGCTGGTCTATGGCCTCGAGGTTCGGACCGGCGGCGAGTTGATCACGCTCGACGCCCGGCTCACGCCCCACACCGGCCGGACGCAGCAGGCGCAGCTCGTCGTGACGGCCGGTCTGGCCAAGGCCATCGAACCGTTTTTAGCGTTGCCGGAACTCGCCGCAACCATCGACTGGACCGGGAGCTTCACCAGCGACGGCGGCATTGAGGGCGTTGTGACCTTCAACGAGGCGACCCACGTCGCAGACATCGCGGCTCGCGGCGAGCTGGCAGTGCGGCTGCTGCCTGACGGTGTCATCGAGCTGAATCCCGCCGACGTGACCGATGGCAGCGAGCGACGGCTTCGGCTGGCGAACGTGCCGGGGCTGCCAGGCGAGGTCGGCGTCATCGCCGGGTCGATCCGGCTGACACCCGACGCGGCCATCGTCGACGGGCTGCTGCTCGACGCGGCCGACGGCAACGTGTTGCTCGACGAGATCGTCTACGACCTGAACCAGGAGACGGCGACGGTTTCCGTTGCCTTCCAGAACTTGCAACCCGCCGAGGATGCCGCCGTCGATGGCTCCTTCACCGCCGACTTGTGGTACGGCCAGTTTGGCGAGCCGCGGGCGAAGGCGGCGCTGACCGTCTCGGGCGAGGCGAGCGGCCGAAGCTTTGACTCCGTCTCCGCCGGCGTTGAGGTGACGGGGTACAACTTCAAAGATTTCCGCACGCTGGACATCGAGATCGGCGTTCCGGAAGGCATTCTGACTCGCGATGCCGCAGGCATCGAGTTCCCCGTTCCGCCGGTGACGGCGTTGGCGAAGGTGCGACTCGACGCCGCTCGTAAGGAGGTCGACGACCCGTACATCGAGCTTGCCCGGCTCGACACGGCCGGGGGCAGCGGCACGCTTGCGGCAGAGGGCCGGTACTACATGCCTCAGCCGGAGTCTGACGACGAATCGAAGCACGCGGCGAACTACGGGCTTTGGCTATCGGCCGAAGGTTGGGACGTGCAGTTGCCGCGGATGCCGGAGCCGCTCAAGCTGAGCTTCGGGGTGGTGCTTGAGGGGCAGGTCGAGGAAGAGTCGGTGAAGCCGATCGAAATCGCCAGCTTCTACGGGCGATACGCCGACATCGACCTATTCGGCGAGGGTTGGTTCTTGCCCGAAGCCACCGGCGACACGCCGCCGCTGTCGATGGAGCTGACGCTGCTTCGACGTGAGCTCGGCGCCGACGTCGCGACCGACGTGCCGCTGGGCGAAGAGGCGTTCGTCGACATCGGCGACCTCGGCACGTCGACGAAGCAAGAGGTCGAGCGGGACGACACGCCGTTGCTCGCAGGCGACTTGTCGGCATACCTCAGCATCTGGGGCGGTATCGAAACCCTCGACCTTGAGGTCCAGGGCGAACTGTCCGCCTCCGGCTTCGCCATCGGGCCTTACGAGATCGGCGACGCGCGGACGACCCTCGACGCTCGGGTGACCGACGAGGTCTTGACCGTCGCCGCGACCGGTGAGGACTTCTTCGATGCACAACTCGATCTCATGGTCGACGTGCCTTACGACGAAGAGCTGCCAGGCATCGTTCGGCTGAAGCTGGACGCGATGTCCGTCACGCGGCTCGGCGAGGTGGCAGCCCTGGAGATCGGCGGAGCGCCGCCCTCGGGGATCGTCGACGTCGACATGGAGGTGAAGCTCAACGGCTTCGCCGCGGATCGCATCCGGGCCGGCGGCACGATCACGATCCGCGATCTATCGGTCGCGTACGCCACGCTCGCCGACACGATCGTGCTGAGGCCGCTCTACGTCGGGAACCGGATCACGTTGCCGATCGAGGCAAGTCGCGTCCCGCCGCCTGGCGTCCGCAGCACGGAGGAGTTGGCCGAGATCCTCCCCGACGAAGCCTTGGACTTGGAGGAGCCGGCCGTGCAGTTGGATCGCCTGCCGGCCCGCACCTTGAGTCTGCAACTCGGCTACGACCTCACCCGGCCGGACGAGGTGTTGATCTCGAACCTCAAGGCCGACGCGTTCCCGATTGTTCCTGATCCCGAGAGCCTCGGGACCGAGGTTGTCGGCGTGACGCTTCTGTCGCTCGACGCCGATCGTTTGCTTGTGTCGCTGGGAGGCGCAGGGGCCGAGCCGGGCAACGATCCCGAGGGCGGCGTTGAGTCGCCGATGACGATTGAGGGCTCGCTGTGGGCAGCGGTCGAGGTACTGACGGGGCCGACACCGACGGACCTGGCACCGTTGATGAATGCGGAGCTGCTCGCCACGGCAGACAAGAGCCGGGTCACGCTCGACAAGCTCATCGGCACCTTGCCGGGCATCGGCGGGCTGCGCGGTGGTGGCACGCTGCAACTCGCTGATCTGCCGGGGCAAAGCACCCTTTGGATCGACATCGACGCGAAGCTCAAGCCGTTTGCGGAGCGGCTTGGTCTGCCCGAAGGCGGCGAAGGTGAGCTTGACGTTGCGTTGTCCGTCTCACCCGCACCCGGGCCGCGACCCAAGGGCGAGGTGCTCCTGGATCTCGCTTTTGCAGGTAGAAAGGCACGCTGGCGAACCATCGATATCGATCGCGGCCAGGTGCTGACGTACCTGAGCCGGGCGGACCGCATCGATGGCTCTCCGGCGGAGGGGCAGTACGACTTCACGATCCTGTCGACCGAACGCATCCGCATCCTCGCCGCCGGCGGGACGATCGAGGGCTACGTGAAGTACCGCGACCGTCGTACCGCCGACGATGAGGGGCTGCTGACGGGTGATCGTTTCGTCCAGGGCACGATCGACGGCCAAGGGTTGAACGTCGCGCAGATCGCACCGCTGCTCGAGCGCGATGCCGAAGGCATTCTCGACTTCGGTGCCGAACTCTTTGGGCCGGTCGGCCCGATGAGCCAGGAAGAGTCCGCCCGCGTCGTCGGGCGCGACGACGACGAGGCGTCTGCTCTTCTGGGCCGCTTCAATGCAGCCGGATTCGCCCGAATTCGCGACGGCCGACTGGCGACGGTCGACCTCTTCCGGGTCATTCTCGAAGGGGCCAATCTTCTGCAGCTTCCGGCGCGGGACCGACTCGATGTCGAGTTCCGGCTTGAAGCCGGCACGCTGTTCGTCTCGCCGTTCATCGCCTTCGTCGACGGCATCGAGATTCGGGGCAACGTGCAGCTTCAAAAGCTCTTTAGCCCGACGATCAGCCCGCCGATCAGCGGTGCCGTCATCGTCTTGGCCAAGCCACTGTCGGCGATCAATTTGCCGTTCTTCGAGCAGGCCCAGGAGGTGCTGGATGCGATCCAAGCCAACGCGACGGCTCTGCGTCTCGGCGGGACCATCGACGAACCCTCTGCAACGCCCGGGCTGCTCTCCGACTTCGGCAGCACGCTCGGTGCACTGCTCGGCCGGTAGCAGGTGACGCATGCCGAAAGTTGCCCGTTTCACCCTCTCCACGGCACGTCGCGACCAGATGGTCGAGGTGACCAACGAAGTCTCCGACTGTCTTGCTTCGTCGGGCGTGACCTCCGGAATCTGCGTCGTCTACGTGCCTCACACCACCGCGGGCGTTTGCGTGCAGGAGAATGCCGACCCCGACGTGCAGCACGACCTGCTGGCGAAGCTGGCGATGCTCGTGCCTCATCAGGAGTCGTTCTATCGCCACGCTGAGGGCAACAGCGACAGCCACCTGAAAGCCGTCATGACCGGAACGAGCGTGACGCTCCTTGTGGAGGATGGCCGGCTGGTTCTCGGCCGCTGGCAAGGCGTTTACCTCTGCGAGTTCGACGGCCCGCGCCCGCGGCAGGTCTGTGTCAAAATTGTGGCCGATTCCGCGTGAGCAGGCCTTAGACTGTGCTTATGCGGTGGCAACCTGTGCTTCATCGGATGTTTTGGGTCGTGATGTTGCTGGTCTCGACGGGGGAGGCGTCGCCTGGTGATCCGGCCGATCAGGCTCGACAGATGGTGGCAGACGGTCTGTCGTTCCTCGAAAAGCAACAGCAAGACGACGGCACCTGGCAGCCTGTTGAACAAGTACCGCCGGCCGTCACGGCGCTGGTGCTCCGCGCCTTCGTCGGCAGCGACGACTTCGGCCCGGACGACGAGTTGGTCAGGCGAGGCTTCGATGCGTTGATCGCCCAGCAGGTCGGCGACGGCGGCATCTATGACGACCTGCTGGCCAACTACAACACCGCCATCAGCGCCACCGCCCTGTCCGAAGCTCGTGCCGAGGCGGGCGACGACCGGTACGCCACCACCATCGACGCGGCCGTTGCATACCTGCGTCGGCTGCAGTGGACACCCGAGACGCAGGCGGACTTCGAGGACGATGACCTCGTCCAGGCCGTCTCGGGGCAAGACGATGCGTTCTTCGGCGGATGGGGCTACGGCGGCCGATCTCGCGGGGCAGGGCGTCCCGACCTCTCCAACGCCGCCATGGCCCTGGAAGCGCTTCACGAAGCGGGCGTACCGAAGGACGATCCGGCTTTTGAGAGGGCCCGGCTGTTCGTCAGTCGGCTGCAGAATCGGAGCGAATCGAACACGTCCGACTGGGCCGGCGATGATGGCGGGTTCGTCTACTCACCGGATGCGGATCGGACGGGCGAGAGCTTCGCCGGTGAGTTCGTGACGCCCGACGGCGATCGCCGGCTTCGGAGCTACGGGTCGATGACCTACGCGGGGCTCAAGAGCATGATCTACGCGGGTCTCGACAAGGAGGACCCGCGGGTCGTCGCCGCGGTCGCCTGGGCCGGGGACAACTGGACGCTCGACGCCAACCCCGGCATGCAGTTGGGCGGCGAAGGCCAAGGTGAGTGGGGCCTGTACTACTACTACCTGATGCTCGCGCGGTCGTTGGATGCGTATGACGAGCCGGTCATCGAGACCTTCGCCGGCCCGGTCGATTGGCGCCTGGCGCTCGTTGACGCTCTCGCCCAGCGGCAACAGGACGACGGCAGCTGGACCGGTCAGCCGAAGTGGCGCGAGAACGATCCGACGATGACGACGGCCTACTCGGTCATCGCACTCAACGCTGCGTTGAAGGACATGGCCGAGCATCCGCCCGCGGAGCAACGGCCTTGACGCGAATCTCGAGGGTCGATCCATCGCTCACGCACGACCTCCGGCATCGAATCCTTCGCCCGCACCAGGCCTTGGCGGAGATGGCCTACGACGGCGACGAGGAGGCGGCGTCGGCACATTTTGCCGCGTTTTCGTTAGATCCTGAGCAGCCGATCGGCGTCGCGACGCTCCACCGACGCGGGATGACCGGGAAGCCTCGGCCCAGCGACCTGCAGCTACGCGGCATGGCCGTCGACGAGACGCATCGCGGTCGTGGCATCGGCCGGCTACTGCTCGAAGCCTGTCGTCGCCACGCTGCCGAGGCTGGAGCGGAGCGAATCTGGTGCAACGCGCGGCTGCCGGCGTTGCCGTTCTACCGGGCGAACGGCTTTGAGCAGGTGAGCGACACGTACGAGGTGCAGGGTCTCGGGCCGCATGTTCTGATGGTGTGCGAGACGGGTGCGGCGGGTGGCGAATGATGAACGCATGAGCGGCCGACCCGACGTCTTCCTGAGTGCGGCCGAGGCGAGCGGCGACATGCACGCGGCGGGCCTTGTCCGGGCGCTGCATCGCTGTCGGCCAGATCTGTCGTTCGAGGCGGTCGGCGGTGACCGTCTGCGTCAGGCGGGGGCGTTGCTTCGGCAGGACACGGTGGCCAAAGCCCGGTTCGGATTGACGAGTTTCCTGAGGGCCAAGGAGGTTTGGTCGATGCTTCGCCTTCTCGATCGGCTTTGGCGGCAGTCGCCGCCGAGGCTGGTGGTGGCGTGCGACTCGTGGACGATGAACAAGCACGTGCTGGCCCTCGCGAAGAAGCACGGGTCGCAGACGATGTACTACGTGAGCCCGCAAGTGTGGGCGAGCCGTCCCGGCCGGGTGACACGACTGGCGGAGCTGGCGCAGAAGGTCGCGTGCATCCTGCCCTTTGAAGAGGCTTGGCTCCGGGAGCGGGGCGTCGATGCGACGTACGTGGGCCACCCGCTGTTCGATGACATGCCGCCTGTCCGTCCGCGGGAAACTGCGAGTTTTCCTGAGACTTCTTTGCGCCTTGGCCTGAACTTCGGCAGCAGAATCAACACAGTCCGTGCCAACCTGCCCGGCCTCGTCGCGGCGGCGTCGGACTTGAGGGAGCGTTTTCAAGGAACGACCGTCGTGACGCCGACGGTGGCTGCGACGGATGAACTCGTCCGTTCCCTGGTGCCGAATTGGGTGGACGTCGCCTGCGACGGCTTTGACGAGGTCATCTCGACATGCGACCTCGTGCTGACGACCAGCGGCACGGCCACGCTGCACACCGCAGCGCACGATGTGCCGATGGTGGTTGTTTACCGGGGAAGTCGACTACTTTGGGAGACGGTCGGCAAGCGGATCGTGCAGGCAAGGACCTTCGCTCTGGTCAACTTGCTCCACCCTGAGTTCGCCTCGGGTACCCGCGTGGTTGACGAGCACATCCCGTGGTCCGGCGATCCACGACCGGTCGTCGAGTCGGCAATGCAGCTGCTATCCGGCGCAGAATCCCTGGAGAAAGCGCGTTCTTTGTTGAGGCAGGTGGTCGACCCGTTGCGAGCCGGTCACGCCGGCGACGCGGCGGCGCAGATGGCGATCGGCCTGCTCGAAGGCAGAAGCTGACGTTTTCCCTTGATAATCTGGACGCGGTGAGATAGCGGGCGTACCCTCACCTCTTGCGGATTTTCAATGGGTGCGACGATGAGAGATAAGTTCGACCGGCTGCGACTCGACAGCGCCCGCATGGCGGGTCAGGTGCAGAGGATGGTCTCGGACACCGCATCGGCATTGCTCCGCGGCGACATCGGCTTGGCCCGGAAGGTCGTCGAGAACGATGATGCGGTCGACGCCGCGGAGATGCGAATCGAGCGGGACGCCATCGATCTGCTCAGCCTCTACCGGCCGGTTGCGGGGGAGTTTCGTGCGGCGTTGATGACGTTGCGCGTTAATACGGAGCTGGAGCGAATCGGCGATTGTGCCGGGAATGTGGCGTCTCAGGTCGTGCCGATGACGTGCGAAGCGACGCGGTGTGACGCGTCGTACAAGCTCCCGCCGGCCTTGGCTGACTTGGCCGCGGCGGTGGAGGACCTGATGACCCGCACCGTCCAGGCCCACAATTTTGCCGACGTCAACCTCGCCGCTGCGGTCATCTCGGGCGACGAGCGGCTTGACGCTCTGTACGCGCAGGTCTTGCAGGAGGCGGAGTCCGACCTCTCCGGTCAGGCAGAGCGGCGTGATCGGCATCTGCCGATCATCATGTGTGCCAAAAACCTCGAGCGAATCGGCGATCACTGCACAAATGTTGCAGAGACCGTGCTCTATGTCGCACGCGGTGAGCTCGTCCGACATCGCAATGCGATCTAATTGATTATCCGCTTCACGCGGCTTCCTAGATTACAAAGTAGTTCGTAAGGAATGGTGCCGCAGAGCTTTGCAAGCTGCTCTATGGAACAGGGGCTTCCAGCCTTGTCGTCTACAAGTGTGACTTCGTCTCCCGGTCGTACCTGGGGGGCGTCCGTGAGGTCGACGGTGATGTAGTCCATGCTCACCCGGCCGACGACCGGGCAGAGCGACTCGGTTCCTGTTCCGTACCCGAGGCGGACCGTCGCACGACCGGAAAGGGCACGGTTGTAACCGTCGGCGTACCCGATCGGTACCAGGCCGATCCGGGTGGCTCGGCCGGCGGTGAACGTGCGGTTGTAGCCGACGGTGGCACCGGTGGGAATCTCGCGGATCGACAGCAGCGGCGCGACGAGACGCCCGACGGGTCGCAGGTCGACCGAAGTCGCCGCATTGCCGTCCGGATGGATGCCGTAGAGCGCGATGCCGACACGGGCGAGATCGAATCCGTCGGCGACCCCGTGCCCGGCGAGGGTGCCGCCGCTGTTGGCGACGTGGCGGACGACGTTCCGCGGCAGCTTGTCCTCCAGAGGCCGGACGGCTTCGTGGAAGAGCCAGATCTGGTCGTCGCTGAACGCTTCGTCCTCTGCTTCGCCGTCGGTCAGGTGCGTGCCGAGGCCGACGAGCCGAAGCTCCGGCCGATTCAGGACCGCCTGAACCGTCTCGGCGAAGCGGCGTGGGTCGCACATCTCGCGACTCATGCCGGTGTCCAGCATGACCTGCACCGAAGCACGCACGCCCAGCCGGGCGGCGCGACGGGCGATGTCGCCCACGGCCTCCGTCGAGATGATGCTGAGCCAGATCCCTTGCCGAATGGCCTCGTCGATCTGCCGCGTCCCGTCACCGCCGTAGGCCCAGACGAGTTCTGCCGGTCGGAAGCACATCACCGGCACGTCGTGCGACGGCAACGCGAGCGCTTCATCGAGCGTGGCGACCGCGAACGCGGCGGGCACATTTGCTGGATCTTCACCGGAAAACAGCGCATTCGCGACGGCCGAGGCGCCGTGGCCGTAGGCATTGGCTTTGACGACGGCGACCAGGTCGCTACCGGCGGCCGACCGCAAGAGGGCAAGGTTGTGCCGCAGCCTCTCGGCAGACACCACCCATCGCACGCCACCTGCTTCTTGCCGCTTGACTCTGGTGTCCGAGACGTCCTTCTTCACGTGCAGAACCCTACTGCGGGTCCACCGGTGCGGTGTCAGGTCGACGAGTTTCGCCGGTACTCATAACGCCCGGCGACCCGGCCGATAACGCCGTGGCCGGTAGAAACCTCTGCGCAAGCATCCCCGCACGTCGATGAACAAGCTCATGGCCACCACCACCTTCGCGGAATCGACGTATCCCCGCGGACGAGACGGCAAATCGTCTAGCAGGTCGGCACCGCGGTCGCGCGGCAACTTCTGGGGGAGCGCTGCCGCCGCCGCCGCCGACCTGCTCATCGCCGCCGCCGCCATCGCCGTCCTGGCGAGCGGCGCCATCCTGTTCCGCTAAACGACGGGCGGCGAATCTTCCACCGCCTTGAAGAACAGGATGATCGCCTCCAGAGCCGCCGGGGCAGACGTCGTCTCGGCATGCGTCTCCGACTCGAGCCAGAACGACCGCTTCGGCTCCGCGGCTGAGTTGAACAGCGACTGGCCGTGCACAAACGGAATGATCTCGTCCTGGAACGAGTGCACGATCATCACCGGTGTCGGCCACACCGCCTCGACGTCAGAGGCCGGCACGTGACGCCACAAAGCCCGGCCCGAGTGCACCGACAACAGCGGCACCGCCACCGTTCGCGTGAACCACCGCAGCGGCGGCGTGAAGCGGAACTGCCTCGTGACGAGCGTGTCGACCAAGGCCGGGAAGTCGTCGAAGGAGTCGATGATGCCCACCGACGCGAAACCCGCACCGTCTGCCGCGGCCCCGAGCGTCGCCGCACCGCCCATGCTGATGCCGAGTGCGTGGATGGCGGTCGCCTCCGAAGTCTCCGCACGGAGCCATGCCGCTGCTGCAAGCACGTCCAGTTGTTCGCGATCGCCGAACGACGTGATCCGGCCGTCGCTCTCGCCATGAGCCCGCGGGTCGATGACCAGCACGTCGTAGCCCGCAAGGCGAATCGTCTCGGCGGCGGGCAGCGCGTCCGACTTGCCCGAGCCGAGCCCTGGGATGACGACCACCGCCCGTCCGCCGGGGGATCGCGGCGGGGCGGGCAGGAAGAGGCCGGCGATGGTGAGGCCGTCCGAGGTCTCAAATCGGACAGTCGTTGAAGGTCCCGCCCCGGCGGTCGGGGCAACGATCGCCGGCCGGTAGACCATGGCGGCCGATGCCAGGATCGGCATGCCGATCATGATCGTCAGGACCAGCCGCACACCTCGCCCGACGGCGAAGATCGACCTCCGCGGGTAACGGCTTCGCCCCTCGGCCAGCTTCGTCGCAAGACTCGTCGTCAGAAACTGGATGCCGAGATCGATGATCTTGAGCACGGTCAACAAGCCGACGGCCAGCCATGCCGTCACGAGGACGACCATCCCCCTCAGCCCGGTGAACTCGCCGGTCATGAGATAGGCGTAGGCAACGACCAGCCCGGCGCCGATGACGATGCCCGAAATGAAGGTCGCCACGGCCGACGAGCGCCACTTGCGACGAACGGTGGCCAGCACGATGAGGCCGACCGGGGCCGCGACGTAGAGGCCGACGACGGTCCAGTGCAGCAGGGTCAACCACATGGGCGTCGGGTCGACGGTCGCCATGGCCAAGTCTACCGCCGGCACGTTGCCGAGCGTGCCGGCAGGGGCGTGCCGCGCGATATTGACCGAAGTCGCCCGCATAGCTCAGTTGGATAGAGCACGGCTTTCCTAAAGCTGAGGTCGCAGGTTCGAGCCCTGCTGCGGGTATCGCCCGGAAATAGGCACGCCTCGCTTACGATGACGGAGGAGCGTTCGTCGCCGAAGCCTTCGTCGGACGGCGGGTTCTGCGGAACAGCCGGACCATGTCCGTCACGGCGAAGCGGAACGCGAGCAGGAAGAGCGAGCCAAGGAGCGACATCTCGATGGTCGCCGACAGGTCACGCGTCACGATCCAGCCGGCGATGGCGAGCGGCACGAGTTGGTAGAGGAATGTCAGCCCCGTCTCGATGACGTTCATCTCCCGCGGTGCCGCGTCAATGGCTTGCCGGTTCACGGGAAGATCTTGAGCTGCCGGCGTTCGAAGCTGAACTTGCCGTAGGTCTCGTCGACGGGCACGCGGTACTCGCCGGTCCAGCAAGCGGTGCAGGCGTTTTGTGTCGTCAGGCCGGCAGCTTCGAGCATGCCGTCGAGCGACAGGTAGTGCAGCGAGTCGACTTCAAGAGCCTTGGCGATGTCGTCCTGCGTCTTGCCGGTGGCGATCAGCTGCTTGTCGTCGGCGAAGTCAATCCCGTAGTAGCAAGGGTGCCGAATCGGCGGGCAGCTGATGCGGAGGTGAATCTTTTTGGCACCGGCCCTGCGAAGGGCCCGCATCTTCGACAGCGTCGTCGTGCCGCGGACGATCGAGTCGTCGACCACCACGATCTCCCGGCCCTTAACAAGCTCGGCGATGATGTTCAGCTTCAGCGACACCATCCGGTCGCGGTCGCCCTGGTCCGGCAAGATAAACGTTCGGCCGACGAAGCGGTTGGGGACGATCGCCTCCTCGAACTCCAGCTTGCTCTCTTTGGCAAAACCCAGCGCTGCCGACCGGCCCGAGTCGGGCATCGGCATGACACAATCGGCTTCGGGTGCCGGAGCCTCCTTCGCAAGCTGTCGGCCCATCGTCTCGCGAACGAGGTGGACGTTTCGGCCCCAAAGCACGCTGGCCGGGTTGGCAAAGTAGACGTGCTCAAAGGCACACCGCGCCCGCACGCGGTCCGGCGAGTCGTAACGCCGGCTCGAGACGCCGCTTGCAGACAGCGTCACGATTTCGCCCGGCTCGACGTCCCGTTCGAAGACGGCGTTGATGGCGTCGAAGGCACACGTCTCGCTCGCGACGACCGGCTCGCCCGACGGCAGGCGGCCGATCGAGAGCGGCCGAATGCCCAGCGGGTCGCGGGTCGCTTCGATGCGGTCCGGGAAGAGGAAGACGAGGCTGAAGGCACCCTGGAGGTGTTGCAGCACGTGCGCCAGCGGATCCGGCTTGGCCGCGTGACGCGGGCGGGCGAGCATGTGGACGATGACTTCGGTGTCGGTGCTCGTCTGGAAGATCGCGCCTTCTTCTTCGTACTCGCGGCGAAGCCGGGAGGCGTTGATCAGGTTGCCGTTGTGCGCGATGGCGACCGGCCCGAGGTGAAACCGTTGCAGCAGCGGCTGGGCGTTCAAGACTTGGCTCGACCCGGTGGTCGAATACCGCACGTGACCGACGGCGGCGTTGCCGGGCATCTGGGCGAGCAGGTCCTGCTTGAAGACCTGGTTGACGAGCCCCATCCCGGCGTGGCCCATCAGATCTTCGCCATCCGTGACCGCAATGCCGGCAGATTCCTGACCGCGATGCTGCTGTGCGTAGAGCCCGGCGAAGGTGATCTTCGCGGCCTTGTTGGGCTGGTCCGGGTCGGTCTTACCCCAGATGCCGAAGACGCCGCACTTCTCCTTCTTCTCGTAGCCGTCGAAGGAGGCTGGCCGGCGATCCAGGACGCGGAGCGGGAACGTCACGTCGCGACTCTACCTCCGCCGGCAACGACAGGATGAAGCCATCCGGTAGAACTTGCCTTTGTCTCGAGCGGCTAGGCTGGAAGTTGCTGCTTCCACGAGCCTTAGCGCAATCTTCGCGACGAATGGTCTTGCAGTGGATGATTTATTGGACGAAGGTGCCGCGTTGATGCCGACGCCGTCGGCCACCTGCCCGTCCTCAGAGAACATGCACTCATGATTCGCATCTCCGCCCTCGCCATCGCTGCCGCAACTGCCGCCCCGGTTGTCGCGCAGGTTCCTTCCGCCCTCGTCTCCACCGTCCCCGGAACGTCCAGCAGCGTCATCCCGGGTCGAACAGACAGCTTCGCAAATCTGGATCGTCCCGTGTTCAGCCCGGGCCGGGAGTTCTACGGCTTCCTCGGCGAAAACAGCTCGGGCAGCAGCATCGGCGAAGACCTCTACGCCATCGGTCGGACCGACGGCACCGGCCTGACAGTCGTGGCTGAGGAACTCGTAACGTCCGTCGACCTCAACGGCCAAGTCGGTACCGTCGATGGCATCGGAGACCGCCTCTTCGGCATCGCCGACGACGGCACCTTCGGCGTTGACTTGGTCGTCGAGATCAGTGATCCGTCTTCCGACGACATCCTCGCTACGGCGCAGTACACGCCAGGCGTCGCTCCGGCCTTCAACGTCATCTTCCGCGAGGCGATCACCAGCATCCCGGGCATTCCCGGCGGAACCTACGACGGCTCCAACACGGCGACCTACGGCGCCGGCGGCATCGGCGGCGTCTTCAGCAGCATCGACGGGGTCCCTAGCTCCAGCGACTCTGCCGCCGTCACCGGCAACGGCACCATTGTCATCGCCCGCGAAGGCGACACCGCCGTCATCGGCGCCAATGCCATCGGAGCTCCCGCCGGTACCTACACCTCCATCTCCTTCGGCGGAACCCGCGCCGACGGCACCAACGGCGTCGCCAAGACCAGCATTGACCCCTTTGACGGCTCGTCCAATGTCGATGTCCTCGTCTACAACGGCCAGGTCGCTTACTTCGAAGGCCAAACCGTTGCCGGCCTTCCAGGTGCTGGCGTCATTGACTCCCTCTTCTCCACCGGTGCCATCCAGCCCGACGGAGGGTTCCTGCAGCTCGTGATCACCACTGACGGAGGAGCAGGAGTCGTTGACGAGACCGGCACCGTCGTCGCCGCCACGGGTGACGGCCTCTTCGTCCAGGACGTCACCAGTTCGGCCCCCGACATCTTTACCGCCAACGAGGATGGCAACGGCAACCTGCTCGTCGGCGGCTTCAACGCTGCCGAGGATGCCATCTGGGCCTACAACGGCCAGGTCATCCTGACCGAGGGCGATCAGGTCGATCTCGACGGTGACGGCTTGGTCGACGATGCGTTCGTCGCAGTCAACAGCCTCTTCAGCGCCTCGCTCGACAACATCACCCTCGATGGTGCCTTCATCGTCGACGAGTCGACTGCCATCATCGGCACCGCACTCAACAACGCCGCCGGCGAGGAGATCGGTCTTGCGTTCATCAGCGTCGCGATCCCGGAGCCGGCGACGGCTTCGGTCATCGGACTGGCCGGTCTGACGCTCTTGCGTCGACGCCGCTGATTGTGATTCTGCTTACCACGTGCCGGTCGCCAGACGGCGATCGGCACGTTTGCGTTACACTCGGGCTCTTGCCACGCCGCCCCAGAGCCAAAGACTTCAGCGACCTGCTCCTCGACGAGAAGAGCGGCGGACGGTCGGCGGATCAGGACATTCGCGGCGGGTCGTCCCAGAAGTTCGGCAAACGCTCGAAGTACGCCCAGCAGAACAAGACCCTCCGAACCGCTGCCGAGCGGCACGCGGACGCACGACTGTCGGCCGAGAAGAAAGCCTTGCCGATCGGCAGGGTCTTGCAGGTGCACTCGCTTTTCAGCAGCGTGCAGGACGAGTCGGGCGAGATTCTTCTGTGCACCAGTCGCCGCACGATGCGGAAGGTCATCGCCGAGACGGACGGCGAAATCTGCGTCGGCGATCGCGTCCGCTTCCTCCGCACGGGCGGCACCACGAAGCTGACCGAGAGCGAATCGCTCGACGGCCAAAGCCACGTCCTGCCCGAAGGCGTCATCGAGGCGCTCGAGCCGCGGCGGACCATTTTGATGCGCGAGGACTCGTTCGACCCGAACAAGCTCGACCCGATCGTCGCCAACGCAGATGCCTTTGTCATCGTCGTCGCGATGCACGACCCTTACCCGCGTTGGGGCCTTGTCGATCGCATGCTCGTCGCGGCCCAGACGGGCGGGCTCGTGCCGCGCGTTGTCGTGAACAAGGCTGACCTGCGCGACGAGGCCGATCACGCGGCCGAGACGGATGCGGCCGTCGAGCACTACCGATCGATGGGCCACGTCGCGCTCTTCACGAGCACGACGACCGGCGAGGGCTTCGACGAGTTTCGCAAGGTGCTCGCCGGGCAGGTGAGCGTGCTTGCGGGTCATAGCGGCGTCGGGAAGTCGTCACTCGTCTCGGCGATCGACCCGTCGCTCGATCTTCGCGTGGGCGACACGAGTCAAACGCACGGCAAGGGGAAGCACACGACGACCAGCGCCCGCAGCTACCCGCTGTCACTACCGGGCGGCGGGCGGATCATCGACACGCCGGGCATCAAGGTCTTTGCCCCGGTCGGCGTGTCGCCGGAGTCACTCGACGACTACTTCCCCGACGTCGCCGCCGGCACCGCGCCGCAGTGGCGTCTCGACAGCTTCGAGCGACTCAAGGCAAGCCTGTCCGAAGGTGGCCGGGACTAGCGGAGACGCGCTCTGGGTCCGCGCGCCGCCTACCCTGTCATCCCGCAGACGCAACGGTGCGTAGCTGCGGGAAACTCTACGAAAACGACTGCATGGCTCGCGACGACGACACTTTGGAGATGGAGGCAACGGTCGTACAGGCCCTGCCCAACGCAATGTTCAAGCTCCGCCTCGATGACCCCGGTGGCGGCGGGGGGTCGCACGAGATCCTCGGATTTGTCAGCGGCAAGATGCGCAAGCACTTCATCCGCATCCTGCCCGGTGACAAGGTGAAGGTGCAGATGTCGCCGTACGACACGACCAAGGGACGCATCGTTTATCGCCAGCGGTAGGGCGATTTCGCACGTTGAAATCGAACAGCATCGGAGCCGCCGGGTCATGTGACCTGGCGGCTCCGCTCTTTTTCCTGCTGCAAATCACGCCGCGCGAAGCGCTCGTGAATCCGCCGTCGGCGTTGTGGCCGCGTCGGTCGTCACGCGGATCGGTTTGATGTCGAACTTCGGGTTCTGCCCCATGAAGCGGGCCGGGTTGTTGTGGAAGATCTCCGTCAGCAACTGCTCGCTCCACCCACGCCGACGGCATTCGAGGATGCACGCCTGCAAGGTAAAGGGATCGCTCGGCCCCCAGTCGGCCGACGAGTTGACGAGCATCCGGTCGTGCCCGCACATCTCGATCACGTCCGCCGCCCGCTGGCCCGTCATCTTCGTCAGCGGATAGAGTGTCATCCCCGCCCAGTACCCGGCATCCAGGACAGGCCGAACCGTGTGTTCTTCGACGTGGTCGACCCAGACCCGCGCCGGATCGAGACCGGCGCGGACGAAGTTGTCGAGCACTTCCAGCACCTTCTTCGTGCCGTGAAGCTTGTCGCCCAGGTGCGGCGTGTGGATCAGGACAAGTTGGTCATGATCCAGTGCCAGTTGAAAGTGCCATTCGAGCGACTGAATCTCGTTCTTCGTCGACTTGTGCAAGCCCGTTTCGCCGATGCCCAGAACGGTGGGCTTGTTGAAGTAGCCAGGCATCTCATCGAGCACCGCCCGCGTGAGCGACGGGTTCTCGGCCTCCTTCGGATTGACGGCCAACCAGCAATAGTGCTTGATGCCGTAGTCGGCGGCGCGGGTCGGTTCGAACTCGCTAATTTGCTTGAAATAGTCGAGGAACGTCTCAGGATGATCCCGATCGAACCCGGCCCAGAAAGCCGGCTCGGCCACGGCGACGACGCCGCTCATGGCCATCCGCTCGTAGTCCTGCGCCGTGCGGGCGATGCCGTGATAGTGGGGTTGGATGACGTACATCAGGCGGCTTCCTTAGGGGTGTCGCTGTAGATCAGGGCGATTCGCTCCGCCCGTGCCGGGCCGGTGCCGGCAAGGATGTCGAGGCTGCGACGGATGCGGTCGAGGCCGGTATTTGGTTCCGACCCTTCCGACGATCGGCCACGATCGTGCCGGTCGAGGATTGCGGCGATCTCGAGCAGCTTGCACCGCACCTCGAGGCCGTAAGTCTCAAGCACTTTCTGAGCCGGCAACGGCTTAGGAGCATCCATTCCTCACTCTATCGGCCGGTCGGCTTCTGCGGGTTTGACATCTCTGAAACCACATTCGCAATCCTCAAGGCGGATCGAATCCGGAGCCGCCCCACGGGTGGCATCGACCGATTCGCTTCAGCCCCCGGATCGTGCCGCGCCAGCCGCCGTGCTTCTCGACGGCTTGCAGCATGTACTCGCTGCATGAGGGCGTGAACCGACACTGGCCGCCGAGGAAGGGTCGAAGCGTCACGCGGTAGAGCGTGACCGCAAAGAGCACGATGGTCCGCACGGGAGCAGCTTAAGGAGCGGTTGAAGACGGCCGCACTGCGACGACGTGCAGAAGCTGCGACTCATGCCCCACTTTACATAGAAGTTTTTGGTTGTGCTGAAAGTTGCCTGCTGCTAGGCTACCTGTCGGTTATGTAACTGTTACATGACCCGCAGTTCTCGCCGCAGTTCGCGGCTTTCAGGAGGAACCATGAATCGTTCAATCACCGCTTCGGCGGTCGCCCTCGCGCTTATCGCCACCTCGGCAGGTGCGCAGATCGCCGACCCCGGTTTCGAGGCGACGCTCGACTTCGACAACGTCGACTTCACCGACAGCTGGGAAGGCTTTTTCGGAACCTTTTCAGATCCGGCAGGCACCCCGTTCTCCCGGTTCGGATCGATCGACGTTTTGAGCGGGTCGCAAGCGCTTGAGATCGGCGTGGACTCGGACGACTCCTTCGCCGGCGCCTTCACGCAGGTGAACGGGCTGGTCCCGGGACAGCCCGTCGCGTTCTCGGTCTTCGCCAAAACGCCTGACCTGGCGGCGCTGACTGCCGAGACGCAGATCCGCATCGAGTTCTTCGACTCGTCGGATATGTTCGTCGACCAGACGGGCAACCTGTTGCCGGTCGTGACGGACACGTACACGCTCTTTTCTCAAACGGGCGTCGTGCCGGCCGGTGCGGATCGCGCACGCCTGGTGCTCGCGCTTGATTCAGGCGATCCGCCAGACAACCCGTTCCGCGGTGACAACGGCACCGTCTTCTTCGACGACGCTCGCTTCGTCGTCGTTCCGGAGCCCGCGTCGCTCGGCTTCTTGAGCATCGCCGGTCTCACGCTGCTCCGCAGGCGCAGGTAGCACGCGTGCAATTCGCATCCAAATGCAGGCGGGCCGCACCTTCGGGAGGATGCGGCCCGTTCTCGTTCAGCCGTAGACGGCGCTCGGATCGAACGCCTTCTCGTCTTCGACGAACTCGAGCCGCCCGTCAGCCCCGACGCTGCGGTAGAAGCACGACGCGTACCCGGTGTGACACGCCGCCTGCGGCGTCGTCGCAGGATCGCCTACCACCACCTCAGCCACCAGACAGTCCTGATCGCAGTCCACCCGAAGCCGGCGAAGATGCTGCGTCATGCCACTCGATTCGCCCTTCTTCCAGAGCTTTCCGCGACTTCTCGACCAATACGTAACGTGCCCGCTCGCGAGCGTCTCGTCGAGCGACTCCTGGTTCATGAAGGCGACCATCAGCACCTCCTTCGTCTCCGCATGCACGGCCACGCACGGCAAGAGGCCGTCGTTGTCGAACTTGGGAAGGAAGTCGGTTCCTAGCTCACGATCTTGCTTGTCCACGCCGCAGCGTAGAGGCGGCCGATCGCGGTGGTGCTGCGTGTCACCGCGCGGTCATCGGCCGGGTCGGTAGCCGGACCGGCGGGTCTACGGTCGGGCATGTCCGAGACGGTCGACCTGCCGCCGATGCGGTTCTACAACACGCTCACGCACCGCGAAGAGTCGTATGCGCCACTCACGTCGCCCGTCGTGCGCATGTACACGTGCGGGCCGACCGTGTACGACTTTGCACACATCGGCAACTTCCGCAGCTTCCTCTTCGCCGACGTGTTGCGTCGCTTCCTGGAGCTGGTCGGGTTGGAGGTCCGTCACGTGATGAACATCACGGACGTCGGCCACATGACCGAAGACGATCTGGCCGACGGCGGGGGCGAAGACAAGATGCAGGTCGCCGCCAAGAAGCTTGCCGCGGCAAAGAAGCAGGGCCAAGCCCACGCGGCCGCGATCGACGATCCGAGTGACCCGTACCAGATCGCCGCGTTCTACACGCAGGCCTTTCTCGACGACGGCAAGAAGCTCGGCCTCAAGGTCGCCGACGAGTTCGAGCAGGGCCGCATGCCCAAGGCGACGGACAACGTCGACGCAATGCTCACCATGATCGGCAAGCTGGTCGACCGCGGCCACGCCTATCATCGGCGAAGACGGTGCCATCTACTTCGGCGTCGAAACCTTCGACGACTACGGCAAGCTCAGCGGCAACAGCGTGGAACAGCTGCGTGGCGGGGCAGGTGGACGCGTCGGCAGCGAAACCACCGCCGCCAAGCGTCACCCGGCCGACTTCCTGCTGTGGAAGCCCGACGAGCACCACCTCATGAAGTGGCCCAGCGACTTCGGCACCGGCTACCCGGGCTGGCACATCGAGTGCAGTGCCATGGCCCGTCGACACCTTGATGCCGACGTGATCGACTTCCACACAGGCGGCGAAGACAACATCTTCCCGCACCACGAGTGCGAGATCGCCCAAACCCGCGGCGCGACAGGCGAAGAGAGCTTCGCCAAGGTCTGGCTCCACGGCCGACACCTGCGCGTCGAGGGCGAGAAGATGAGCAAGTCGAAGGGCAACTTCTTCACCGTCCGCGACGTGCTGGAAGGCAAGGCGACAGACGGGCGGGAGGTTGCTCCGGAGGTCCTGAGGTACGAGCTGATCCGCAGTCACTACCGCGGCACCGCCAACTTCACCGCCGGCGGCTTGCGCGACAGCGGCAGTGCGGTGGCGAAGCTGCAGAAGCTGTATCGCGAAAGCGACGACGAGCCGGCTGAGATCGACCTGACCGAAGGCCCGTTGCCGCGTTTCGTCGCCGCACTTGCGAGTGACCTGAACGTCGCCGCCGCGTTGGCCGCGATCTTCGAGTGGGCCAACAGCCTTCCCGCCGATGCCGACCCTGGCGTGACGCGAGCCGTGCTCGAGAAAGTCGACTCGGTGATTGGCTTCCTGCCGAAGGATGCCGGGGCCGGTTCAGGTTCAGCCGACGCCGACCTCGCCCGGCAGATCGACGCCGCCCGTGCCGCCAAGGACTTTGCCACGGCAGACGCCCTCCGCGACGCACTGGTCGCGAAGGGCTACAAGGTGCTGACCACGAAGGCCGGAACGACCGTCGAACGGCCGCTCGCCTAGCGACGTCGTCGAAGCAGGATCAGCGACGTGAATGCAACAACCGAAGCGGAAGCCGGCTCCGGGATCTGCCACACGCCGAGATAGCTGTTGTTGTTTGTCGTCGTGTAACGAAATGCTACTTGGCCCGCGTCGTTGAACCCGTCGTCACCATTGCCGCCAAAGGCGTCGCTGCCCTCGAAGGAGACGAGAGACACGATCTCGCCGTCGACGATGTCGCCGGGTGCGATGATGGTGTGAAGCCCAAGATCGGCATCCCAGAAAAACAGGCCGGATCGAAAGACAGGGTTGTTGAAGTCGAGCGGAGCGTCGCCTCCAAGTATGTCCGCCTGAAACGCAACCTGTCCGGAGTTGTTGATGGCAAAAGGGCCTCGAACTATGGATGAAGAACCCGAGCGATCGCCGCCGTCGAAAACATCGTTGATTGATACAAGAGGCTCGGCGAACGAACCGAACACACCAGGACGACCCCCGGGAACCGCCATGCCACTTTCGACGATAAGTGTCAGGTCTTGTTCCGCACTGTCGACGAAGAGTCCGTTCGAGGAGGTCCCACGGAAGCTGCCCTGAAACACCACCTGCCCGACGTCGTTGAGGGGTGGAGCGACGGTGGGTCGATCAAAGTTGACCAAAGATGCGAGATCGACCTGTCGCCCATCCGCTAGCGAGGATCCGTTCTCGAAAATGATGTCAGCAACATTGTCTGCACGCTCGCCGCCACCAATGACGATTCCGACAACGTTTAACTCGCTGAATGCTGCAACTTCCCCGCGATTATTAAGCGACGGACCGCCCGACAGCGGCCCGAGGACACCGTCAACGATGCGGGGCAACAGCACGCCACCAGCGGTGACCGTGTTTCCGGTAAGAATGGGACGAACCGCGTCACCATCCAACAGGTAGTAGCCTTCAGAAGAAGCCGAAAATGTGGAATTGAAAAACGCTACTTGTCCACGGTCGTTGATAGCTGGTGAAAGCGGTGCACCTATCTCTCGATTCCCGAAAGACTGTCCCGGTAATACCAACGGCCGAACGCCGGCGTCGTCGGCGATGAACAGGCCTGATGTCGAGCTTGGTGTCGGGTCGTCGAACCGTACATCGGCATAGAACACCGTCGTCCCCTGAGAGTTGACGTCGCTGAAGACATAGTCGCTGGTACCCCAGGTTCCACCGATGGGCGCTGGCTCGCCGGCGGCAGCCAACGCGACGGTGCCTTCTGGCGACGCTTGAACGGTGGCCGACCCCGCGGCTCTGCTCGGAAGCACGAACGTCCCGCCGCCGAAGGCCAGGTACTCTGCGACGCCTGTTACCAAATTGGGATCGTTCGTCGCGTACGGTGCTGTTGGAAGCCTCGAGAAGTTCCTGCCGTCTTCAGCGATGAGCAGCCCGCTCGCAGAACGGATGCCGATTCGACCGGCGTCATCCAAATGCGGCGCGAACAGCCCACCAGCCACCTCACCATCCAACATATCAGTCGAGCTGAGGACGATATCGAAAGACCCGGAGGAGGCCGAAGCCAGGCTGCAGGCGGACGCAAGGACCACGAGTGGTGAAAATGAACGGTTGATAGGCATCGGAAGGTTGGCAGGCAGAGCAAGTGTTTCGTGCACCCCCTCACGTTGAGAGCTGCAACAAGGTCATTCCGCTGCAACGATTCGCGATGTCCACCAGCGCAGCTGCGCCGATTTCGGGTCAGGCCGACAACGCTTCCTGGTGCGACACGATTAATAGAAAAGCTACAGCATCTTCACGATGCTGTAGCAAGTTGATCCTTAAGTCATAGCGACCAAGCGTTGCACGCGCATCCGCGCGTACAGCGACTTGGAGTCGAGAACCGGCCTCTAGTTCGATCTGACGGACGAGGCTTGTTCTCGGTCACAACTCAGCGACGACGACGCAGAAGCGTCATTCCGCCTACGGCCAACATCGACAACGTTGCCGGCTCTGGGACGACCGTGAAGGCGAAGGAGACCTCAGGGGCCTCGCCCGCGAACGGGATAATCGTGCTGCTCGGCGGGTTGCCGGTGCCGAACTGGAAGACGGCACCCGGGTCCTGACTGGCAATCAACAACCGGATCGGCTCGCCGGCGTTGATGGCGTCGACCAGGAACGACTCTGCCGTCGCTTCGGGGTCGATGTTGCGGGTAATCGTCCGAATGCCTTCGGCCTCGAAACCGCTGGACAGGAGCGTCAGGTTGGCAAACTGGTCACCGAAGCCGGTGGGCGTGGTGTAGGGCGGTCCGGGCTCGCTGACGAAGTTGAGGCCGCTGATGTCGGTGTCAGTCGTCGTGAACCAGATCGACAGGTCGCCGGCGTCCTGCACTCCGCCGGCCCCGGTGTTCTGATTCGTCGCGGGATTGAGTTCGACCGAAAGATTCTCGATGGATGCGACGTCGAGCGAGGCGAGGTCGGCGGTCGGGATGTCGAAGACGGTGTAGATGCCGAAAACGTTTTCCGCACGAGTTGTTGCGGTCCCCGTTGACCTGGATGCGGCCGGCACCGCCGGGTGTAACGATGGTGCGGCTGCTGCCGCCGAAGAAGCTGCGGAAAACGGTCGCGACGTCAAAATCGTCGACGCCGGTCAGCGTCGCCGTGTCGGCAGAAGCTGGAAGAACGGTCGAAAGAACGGCAAGTGAGGCAATAGCAAGTTTCATGTGCATGAACTCCAATGAAAAGGAAAACTCCGCGGCCGCAAGATAGCAGCCGCGGAGTCAGGCTCCTTCACAAAATCGAAAAGATGGATGCGACTAGATGTCGCTACTCAGTGGCCGGCCACAGGCTCGCCCATCATGCTCTTGAGGTCAGACAGCTTTTGCGTCCAACACCGCCTGCTCTTTAGCCTCGAGATTGAGACGAAGCATCGGCTCGGTGTTGCTCTTGCGGACGTTGAACCACCAGCCTTCGCCCTTGGCGTCGACGGTGATGCCGTCAAGGTAGTCGACGGCGTGGTTCTTGTACTTGTCGGCAAGCTTCTTGATCATGCCGTCCTTGTCCTCGACCTTGAAGTTGAGCTCGCCGGACTGGGAAGTATCGGTCGATCGGCGCGACCATGTCGCTGAGCTTCGTCGTCGCCTTCGCTGAGGATGGAGAGACGCGGGCGAAGGCGATCGCACCGCTGTCGGCGTTGAAGTTGTCGCGGAAGTAGAAGTGCCCCGACAGCTCGCCGCCGAAGACGCCGCCGGTATCGGCCAAGGCCTTCTTCATAAAGACGTGACCGACACGCTCGCGCAGCGGCTTGCCGCCGGCCTTCTCGATCTCTTCGGCCAGCGCGTGACTGCTCCGCAGGTCGTAGACGATGCTGCTTCCTTCGTTGCCCGGCTGCTTCAGGAAATCGCTTGCGACGATGGCCGTGAGGATGTCGCAGCCGATGGTTTTGGCGTTCTCGTCGATGAACATGCACCGGTCCGCATCGCCGTCGAAGCAGACGCCCGCGTCGACGTCCCCGGCCTTGACGGCCTCCTTGAGTTGGACCAGGTTCTCCTCGACGAGCGGGTTCGGCTCGTGAACGAAGGGCACGTCGTACTCGAAGTTGATCCGGTCGATCGTGAGGTTGTCAACGCCGTCGAAGACCTTGGGCACCATCACGCCGGCCATGCCGTTGGAGGCGTCGACGATGACGCGGACGGGCTTCTTGAGGTCGAGGAACTTGAGGACGTGGTTGCGGTAAGCCGGCCAGACGTCTTCCTCCGTCACGCCGCCGTTGGTGCCGGTCTCGGCCCGCTGGGCCAGCTGGCCGGCGATGCGTTCGATGTCTTTCAGGCCCGTCTGGCTGCCGATCGGCTTGGCCCTTGGCCCGGAGATTTTAAAGCCGTTGTAGTCGACCGGGTTGTGGCTGGCGGTCGTCTGGATGCCGCCGACGCAGTCGTAGTGGTTGATGGCGAAGTAGATGCACGACGTGTCGATCATGCCGATGTCGATCACCTTCATGCCGGTCGAGCGGATGCCGTCGATGAGCGCCTTGGCCAGCTCCGGCGAGTGGGGCCGCATGTCGCGGCCGACGACCATCGTGTCCATCTTGCCGATGGGCTTGCCGAAGTTCCCGGCGGAGCGTTGCAGGAAGATGGCCGAGGCGTGCCCGACCTTCCACGCCTCGTCGGGTCCGAGGGGCTCGGGGTAAGTCGCGCGGACGTCGTAGGCCTTGAAAATTTTGCTGATCATCAGGCCGAAGCATACCGGCGACGTCGGCTTCGGCCAGCCCCTGCAGAAGGCCGTGTGTTCCTCAGCCGATGCGAGCGACACGGCGGGCAAATTCCGCGTGGGCTGTGGTCGCACATCCTTGCTCGATTCCGACCAGAAGCTTGGCCGTTGCGCCGGCGAGCAGGGCATCGGCGTCGAGCCACAAGGCGGCGTCGAAGACAGGCGTGCCGTGGCCACTGAGACTGACTGGTGATGCCATGTCAGGTTCCGTGTGCAGGTGAACCACGCCTTCGATCAGTTCCGCCCGCACGTCGGGCCCCATCGCCTGGTAGCGGCGGTGGAACTCCTCGCGGCCCATGCGGTCGCCATCGTGAAGCGGGAGCAACTCCTGCGAGTCGCTCCCGTCGTTCGCGCGAGTTGAGGTCGCGGTCGTTGCCATAGCTGCCACTCTATCGCCGACGGTTCCGCTTCATCTCTTGACGCTGGTGGCTCGGCACCTTCACGTCGTAGGCCAGCCCCAGGTAGCTCATCGCGACGATGACGTAGTAGCTCAAGTCGATCTGCCACCACCGCAGGCCGTGGCGGGCACTGGTGGGGAAGGCGTGGTGGTTGTTGTGCCACCCTTCGCCCAGGCCGATGATGCCGAAGAGCACGTTGTTGCGGCTCTCGTCGTTGCTCTTGAAGGGCCGGCTGCCCCAGAGGTGACAGACGCTGTTGATGCTCCACGTGACGTGGTGGACGACCAGAAGGCGAACCAATCCGCCCCAGACAAAGCCGAGCAACGCGCCCGTCCAGCTCCAGGTCGAGATGCCTTCTGCGAGCCACCCGCCGAGGACGGCCGGGACGACGAAGCCCATGGCCGCCCAAAGCACCCAAAGCTTGCTCATCGCGACGACCACCTTGTCCGCCCGAAGGTCTGGCGTGTATCGCTCGAGGTCCTTGGGATCGCCGCGGAGAATCCAGCCCATGTGGGCGTGGACGAAGCCCTTCAGAACGCCGACGACGCCGCCGCCGTGGTGGTGGGGCGAGTGCGGGTCGTGGTCGTGATCCGAGTGCTGGTGGTGGCAGCGGTGCATCGCCGCCCACTTCGTCGGCGGGCCTTCGACGGCGGTGCTGCCGAGGATCGCCAGGAACGCCTTGACCACCGCGTTCGTTTTGAACGACGAGTGCGTGAAGTAGCGGTGGTAGCCGACGGTGACGCCCATGGCCGTCAGGACGTAGCCGCCGACGAGCAGCATGGCGTCGACCCAGGTGAAGCCCCAACCCCACGCCAAGGCGATGCCGACAGCAAGGGCCACGAACGGGAGGATGATCACGATCAACGACGCGATCTTCTCGCCCATGCCTTGATGCTCAAGGTGGTCGGTCGGCGGGGTTGGTCTGGACAAGCCGTCGGACATCTCGGCGTTGGCGGGCATCGTCATGAGTGCTGATGGTACGACGACCGCCCGGAAAGGATCAGCTTCACAAGAAGTAAACACAGATCGCCTGCAGCAGCCCTTTCCGGGGGAGGCGGTGATAACGTGCTTGAGATGACTGCAACCAACAGCAAAGGCCTTCGCTTGATCCAGGCTGGCGTGGGCGGGCACGGCAAGTATTGGATCGAAAGCGCCGTCGCGTCGAGTCCCGACTTCGACGTGGTTGCCATCGCGGACCCGAGCCCAGAGGCCCGTGCTCATGCCGCGGGCGTCCTGAAGCTCGGCGAGGACCGTTGTTTCGACCGCGTTGAAGAAGCCGTGGCCGCTTTTGAAGCGGACGCGCTGCTCAGCGTCACGCCGCCATCGGTGCACGCGGCACACTCGAAGGTCGCCGCCGACGCCGGCCTGCACTTCCTCGTGGAGAAGCCTCTCGCCGAAGATCTCGACGTGGCCCGGGAGATGGTCGAGCGTCACGAAGCGGCCGGCCTGCAGCTCATGGTCGGGCAGAATCGTCGGTGGGATCCAGAGCCGCTGACGCTTCGCAAAGCCTTCGCCGACGAGCACATCGGCGAGTTCGGGCACGGGCACATCGACTTCAACATTCCCGTCGACTTCCGCGGTTCGTTCCGGCAGACGATGAAGCACGTGCTGCTCGTCGACATGACGGTGCACCACGTCGACCTCCTGCGGTTCATCCTGGGACGGGACGTCGTGCGGGTCTATGCCGAAGACTTCAACACCTCCTGGGCCGAGAAAGACGGCACCTACGAAGACGGAGCCGCCATCAAGATGATCTTGACGCTCGACGACGGCACCCGCATGAGCTACGCCGGTGACTGGTCCGCACGCGGCAGGCCGACCAGTTGGCAAGGGGCGTGGAAGCTACAGGGCAGCAAGGGCCGGTTGATCTTCGACGACGACACGGGCGTTGTGATCCAGACAAGCACCTTCAGCGGCAAGGACCTGGAAGAGACGCCCATCCCGATGCACGAGCCGATCAACAGCAAAAAGGGCCTGCTCGCCGCGTTCGCCGAGAGCATTCGCACCGGCAAGCCGGGCCTGACCAACGGCCGAGACAACCTCAAGACACTCGCCGCCGTGATAGCCGCGGTTGAAAGCTGCGAGACCGGGCTTCCTGTTGAGGTCGATCGCACGGTGTAAGGACGACCTCGTCGCACGTCAGCGGACCGCATTCTACAGAACGCTTGAAAGTCCTGACGAGTCGGCCGCACGCGTGGCGACATCACGCTAACATGCCCGCGATGACTGACGGCTACCCCGGCTTTGAGCCCGTCCTGACCAAGCGCATCCCCCTCGACCCCGCCAAGCGCGAGCTGGTCTGGTACGACAAGTACGTCCAGACCGGCGGGTACGAACAGCTCAAGAAGGCCGTCGGCATGACGCCCGACGAGCTCATCAAGCTCACCGTCGAGTCCGGCCTTCGCGGCCGCGGCGGGGCGGGCTTCAGCGCCGGTCAGAAGTGGTCGTTCATCCCCAAGGAAAAGAAGACGACGCACTATCTCGCCGTCAACGGCGACGAGTCCGAGCCGGGCACGTTCAAGGATCGCTACCTGATCGACTACGACCCGCACCAGCTCCTGGAGGGCTGCGCGATCTGCTCGATCGCGACGCAGGTCGACGTCATCTACCTCTTCATCCGCGGCGAGTATCACCGGCAGATCAAGGTCCTCGAAAAGGCCGTCGCCGAGGCGTATGCCAACAACATCTTCGGCAAGGACTCGATCATCGGTCGCCCGCTGGAGTGCTACGTCCACATGGGGGCCGGGGCGTACATCTGCGGCGAAGAGACGGGTCTGCTCGAAGCGCTCGAAGGCAAGCGCGGCTGGCCCAGGATCAAGCCGCCGTTCCCGGCGATCGAGGGCGCTTTCGGCAAGCCGACGGTCATCAACAACGTCGAGACGTTGTGCTGCATGCCCTGGATTCTGGAACGCGGGGCCGACTGGTTCAAGTCGATGGGCACCAAGTCATCGCCAGGCCCGAAGCTGTTTGGCATGAGCGGCCACCTTAATGACCCCGGCGTCTACGAAGCACCGCTGGGCATCACGCTCGAAGAGAGCATCGACATGGCCGGCGGCATGAAGGGCGGCAAGTACAAGGGCTCCATCTGCGGCGGCATTTCAATGGGCGTCCTGGGCCCGGATCAGCTCGACATCAAGCTCGACTTCGACGACGTCCGCTTCCGCGGCAACTGCCTGGGCCTCGGCACGGCTGGCATGATCGTCATGAACGAGCACACCGACATGGTCGAGGCGCTGCGCAACTGTGTCCGCTTCTACAGCCACGAGTCGTGCGGCCAATGCACGCCCTGCCGCGAGGGCAGCCACTGGATGCGAAAGATTCTCGATCGCATCGTCGAAGGCCATGGCAGGCAAAAGGACATCGACATGCTTCTCGAGCTCGAGAAGACGATGGGCATCATGCCAGGCACCACCATCTGCGGCCTAGCCGACGGCACGGCCTGGGCGACGCGGACGTTCATCAACAAGTACTACGACGAGTTCGCGTCTCGCGTGATGCCGGACAAGCAAAAGACCGTCAAGCTGACCATCAACGCAGGCCGAAGCAACGTCCTGACGCCGATGGGCAGCAACACGCGATGAGCTGCCGGTAGTCTTGCCCGGCTCGTCCGGGACACTGGAAACGCCGCGACGTCTGTCGCGGCGTTCGCTTTGGAAACAACAAGGTGAGCTCTAAGCGGTCGCCAGTTCCGGCTCGGCCTCGTCCATGTTGTACTTGACGAGATCCTTCCGGCCCGCCTTGTCGAGCACCTGCTTCGTGGCGTCCGCGAAGCGGATGAACCGGTTGCCACTGTTGCCGATCTGAAGCGTCTGGCTGCCGGGCTTCGCTTCGCATTTGATCCAGCCTTCTTGGGCCATGACCTCCAGGACCTGGTAGTAACGGGTCAGGACGATGTTGCGATCTTCCGGCCTGACTGTGGCGGCGATGTGGGCGACCAGACCCTTGTGGATCTGGTGGATGTCGCTCGTCTTCTGCAAAATATCGAAGACCTCGCGATACGTCCCGATGAGTGGCAGCGTCTTGCTGCCCATCCGCAGACACTTCTCTTGAACGATGTTGCCGTCCTTCAAGACGCCGAACACGTCCCGCTTGGCTTTACCGGTCTGGAGCTTAAAGACGTTGAAGCCGTTGATGCTCCAGCCGAGCTTCCTCGTCGTCGTCGAACATTTCGACGATGTGCTTGGCCGAGGCGACGTCAAATGAACCTGCGGAAGGCGATTCCGCCGAACTCGGTCGCAAAGCCGCCTTGGCTGAGCCATTGCCAGGAGCTCTTAGGCGTCAACCTCAGTCCCGCCGACTTGGCGATGGAGGAGCAGTGGTCTTGAAGATCCGTGAAGCAGCCGTTAGCCGCGTACCAGTACTTGGCAAAGCGAATGTGCTGGCCGATGTTCGTTCGGTTCCGATCGTCGTAACGCTCGAGGAGCCACTTCTTGGCGATCTTGCCGCGACGAAGCTCGAGAATCGTGTATGCCGCCTCGCGGGCCGAGTTGTGGCCAAGGGCCATACCTGCTGCCAAGATCGGGTCGGCAAAACCTGCCGACTCGCCGCACAGGAACCAGTTGTCCCCGACAACCTGCCGAGCCAGGTGCGACCAGTCCTTACAGCTCTCGACCCGGCCGCGGCGTGTGGCATTGCGTGTAAGGCGTTGAATGTCCGGCTGTGCTGCGAGCGCTTCATCGTACAGAGCCTCGGGAGTCTTGCCGGTTTGTCGGTAGTAGTCGCTCGGACAAATGAGACCGATGCTCGTCCGCGTCGGGCCGAGCGGGATAAACCAGATCCAGCCGAAGGGCAGGCTGCGAACCTGGACGCGGGTGGCACCCGTTCCAATCTCGACAGCCCAATCGGCATTTTCCCAGTAGTCCCAGATCGCGATGTTGCGGAGCTCCGCCTCGACATCCGACTCCACGCCCAGCGCACGCCTGAGCAGGCCGACAACGCCGCTGGCATCGATGTAGTGGTCGGCGGTGACGGTCGAACCGTCACCGAGTGTCAGCGACTCGATCTTCTGGCCCTGCACGTTGACCTTCGCAACGGAAGTCGCCTCACGAACTTCGGCCCCGAGTGACTCAGCGTGGCGGAGCAGAAGCTCGTCGTACTTCGCGCGGTCGACCTGAAAGGCGGTGAAGCGACGCTGGCCCTCGTACGCGGCCGGTCGCTGCTCGTCCTGCCAGGCTTCGACCGGGAAGAAGTCGAAGTCCCAGCGATCCTGCTTCTTGCCCCAGGTGTACGACGCGCCGATCTTCACCGGAAAACCTGCGGCTTCGACCTTGTCCCAAACCCCCATCTCATGAAGGATCGGGCTGATCGACGGCAGCTGGCTTTCGCCCACGTGATCTCTGGGGAACGTTGCCTTCTCGAGGACGAGGACATTGGCGTCCGGGTCGTACTTCTTGATGAGGCTGGCGGCCGTGCTGCCGGCGGGGCCGCCGCCGACGATGGCGACGTCAACGTGTTGCTGGGACATGATACTGCTGAAGATAAAGCGAAAACGCGCAGGAAAAAGGCGAAGCCGGGCGATCGGCCCGACTCCGCCTGAAGATTCAGACGATCCCGCGGTAAGGCGGGTTCATCTTGAGACCGTGACGGCTCACGCGCGGCGACGGCGACGCAGCATGCCGAGACCTGCGATACCGGCAAGGCCGATGCTCGTCGGCTCCGGAACCACGAACTCGACGGTGATGATGCCGCCTGTGAAGAGGGCGTCTTCGCCAGCACCGTCGTCGAAGCTCTCGAAGAACTCGACGAGAAGGACCCCATCGGCACCGACGTTAAAGTCGAGGAAGTCGCCGGGAGCGGTGGCCGGGATGGTGGTCAGGTCGACGAGGCCGCCCGACGACTCTGGGCCAAACTCGCCCGCCATAGTCTCGACGAAGATGCCGAGTGCGACGCCGTCGGTGTTGGCACTGTCGCTGAAGTTGATGTCGGCCTCGGAAGCCCAGCTAGCTGGCTGCGGAGCGTTGTCCGTGTCGATGAAGACGCCGTCCCAGCCGATGCCGGTGACGTTCGCAGTTCGCCCCGATGTTGAACGAAAGAACGGTGTTCAGCGCAGAGCCGAAAGCGTCGACCGACGAGATGCCGGTGAGGTCGAAGTCGATCGTGTCGGCCGAGGCGTTGTCGACAATGCCGAAGCCGGCGACGGCGAGGGCGGCGCTGGCCGCAATGGTGGTGTAATTCTTCATCAATCTCTCCAAAAGAAAAGGGTTCTCTACCAGGCTTCTGCAGCAACCGGCGTCACCATGTGACCGCAAGGCACGGAACTGCCAAAGCATCGAACGTGAATCGGCCAAAGGCACGCGAAGCGCAACCGAGGCCAATACTCAAAAAAACGCAAGGTACCAAAGGAACCACAACGCTCTCTCCACCGCCTCCCGCCCGCAACGCGAACGAGAAGCAGTTCCCTAGGAATATCTGACGCAGGTGGGAGCGTCAAGATAATGTGAGCGGAAAAATCCGTCGCAGTGCATTTTGTCCATTGCTTCTATCCGGGTCGATGTGCCTGCTACAGCATGCCAGCACCACAAGATGTAGCCACCGTTGACCCCGAGGGCGCGGCGTCCGTCCGCCCAAGGCTGCTGCTCCGTCTAAGCCGCTACGCCATCTTGAGCGGTCTGGCGGAGCTGGTGCCTTTGCCGATCGTCGACGAATCCATCGCCAAGCGTGTTCGGCGCAGGCAGGTGCGGGCATTGCTTCGGTCGCATCACCGGACGGTGAATGTCGATCATCTCCAGCCGTTGTACGGCAGCGGGGCGTCGTCACTCGGCGGAAAGGCGGCGGCTTGGGGTCGGCGGCTGGTCCTTCGGCCGTTTCGGCGGGCGCTGCGGAAGATCTTGATCTTCACCCTCGTCCGCGCGGCGGTGCTGGAAGCGACGCGGACGCTCATCGCGGGTGTCTCCTTGAATCGAGTGCTGCGTGAAGGTTGGTTCGCAGATGACGCGACCGCAGAGGAGCACGAAGACCAAGCGCGTCGCTTGCGTGTCGCCGTCGATGCGGCCGTGAAGTCGCCGGAGCGTCGAGGCGTCACCGCAGCCATCCGTGCCAGCGGCCGACTGCTTCGCGAAGGTGGCGGCCTGCGTCAGCGGATCAACCGCGCGGCTAGCGACCTCCGCGACCGCCTCAGCGGTTTCAGCCTTCGACCGGTGACGGATCGAGTCGATCGGCTGCTGTCTCGTCAGTCGCCTTGAAAAGCTCCTGCCAGATCGCCGCGAAGCAGTTGTTTCTGGTGGCCTCGGCACGCTCGAGTTGCTCCACCAGTTGCGCGGACGCTCCGTCCAACGTCGCCAGGTCTTTGGCAGTTACTTCAGGATGAAAGCCGCAGATGACGGCCCGGCCGTCGCCCACGTCGCACGCGGCGGCGGCGGATTGCCCGTTCATGTCGTAACGGGCGATCGAGCAGTCGTCCGGCCCGTCCGTCTTGAGCGAAAATCCGCCCCAGTAGAGCGAGCATGCCGTGCCGAAGTCTCCGGTCACGTCCACCACGGAGGCGGCGGAAGGGTGGTCGCGGAAGGGCGGAGCGAGTCCCGGCACGGGACCGGCAGCAGTGCCGGGGAAGAAGTCGAGCGGGCGCGGCTCGCGAACGGCAAAACCCGGGGCGTCAAAGGTGATGCGTCGGGCCGCGTAGTAGCCGCCAGCGCACGACCCGAAGAAACGCCCACCGGCCATGACGAAGCGGCGAATTTCCCGTGCTCCGGCGTCGCCGAGCTTCCGCAGGTACGGACGATCGGCACCGCCGGGCAGTACGAAGGCGACTGCCTCTTCCGAGAGAGATCCGGCGAGGACGTCGCTTGCGTCGACGCGTTGCACATGATGGCCGAACTCGATCAGGCGTCGCTCGAAGCAGCCGGTCACGAAGGGACCTGCCCCATCGTCGTGATAGAGAAGCACGGGTCCGTTGGTGCTTTGCTTCATCGTCTCGCGGCAAATCTGCGGGGTGGATTAAGAAGACGCAGCGTTGGTGCGTCTTTAAGGTCGTGCGTCCATGGCAAGATCGAACGTGCCGCTAGCTCGAAAGTCGGAGGGGTCGTCAGCGGCCTCTTTGGCGGCGGCGGACGAGGTGCGTCTGTGCCGGTACGCCGCGTCGATCGTACGCGACGCACAGCTTGCCGAGGACGCCGTGCAGGACGTTCTGTGCCGACTCGTAGAGCGGCCGGGCGTCGCTCCGTCGGATCCTTCGGGGCTGCGGGCGTGGCTGTTCACGTCGGTGCGTAACCGATGCATCGACATGTTGAGAAAGGAGGGTCGGATGAAAGCGGTCGCGGAATTAGATCACCAGGACGTCGACGCGACGTCACCCGCCGCCATTCACGAGGCTCGTGATGAGACGGCCGCTGCGTTGGCGGCGCTTGAAATGCTGCCGTCTGCACAGCGGGATTGTCTTCGTCTCCGATTCTCCGGTGGCATGAGCTACAAGCAGATCGCCGAGGCGACGGGCAAGAGCGTCAACAACGTCGGCGTGCTGATTCACGAGGGGCTCAAGACGTTGCGTACGCAACTCGCGCCGGCCCTGCAGACAGAGGGTGGACGATGAAAGAGACGACCATGACCAACGGCCCGGCGGACGAGAATGACGTGAAGTTGACGGCATACGCGTTGGGCGAACTCTCTGACGCCGAAAAGGCGGAAGTGGAGGCGTCGCTCGCGGCCTCTCCGTCGGCACAGGCAGAGGTCGAGGCCACCCGCGCCATGGCGAAGCTCATGGGTGACGCGCTCGAGGACGAGTCCCAAGAGTTGCCGCCGGTGGTCGCGGGCCGGATCGATCGCGCAGGTCCGCCTCGGGTGGCTTGGCTGACGGCGGCGGCTGCGATAACGGTCGCCGGCGTCCTTGGCGTTCTGCTGGTGATGACTGGGTTGGAAAGCGACAGGCTTGCGGTGCGGGAAGCAGTCGAATCGACCGACGTGCCGCGTGCGGAGAGTGAGGGTGCCGCGTCGGACGAGCTGGCGATGCGGGAGGAGGTCGATCCACCGCTTCCCTCCGCGTCTGCGGACGAAGGGCCGACGTACGCGGACGTCCGCGAGAGGGAGGCGTCGCCCCGCGACGTCGCCGGGCTTGAAAGTCTCAATGAGGCCTCGCCGTCTCCCGAAGCGTTCGCCCGCTCTGCTTCGATGGCGAGGATGGAGAATGCCACGTCGGAATTCGTCTCGCCCTTGGTGTCTCCGGTGGCGACGGTTCGGTTACGGGCTGGTGTGGCGGGGCAGGAAGCAACACCGCCCGCAGCTCTGGAGAATGCTTCGCGGGAGTCACAACTCAACGCGTTGCTGGATGACTTGAACCGACGGCAATTGCTTCAATTCGAGCCTTCGACGGATCCGATCGAGGCCCAGCTTGCGGTAGGCCCTTCGCCTTGGAACGCGGAGACGCAGATCGTTCAGATCGGCGTGCTGTCGAACCGTGGCAGCCTTGCCGATGCAGATGACGCGGCGACCGGCGAGGCGGTCGTGGAGATCGAGTTCAACCCGTCGAACATCGCGGCCTACCGGCCGGTGTCGGTGGCAGACGTGGGCGTCGAGGCAGGTGCGTCGCAGTCGCTGCGTCGGCGGGACGATGCGGTTCAAGATCTTCAGTCGAACGTCTTCTATGAGGTGTTGCTGACTCGCCAGAACGCTTCGCCGTTGCCGACGACGCGGCTGCGGTATCAGCAGCCTGGGCAGTTCAAGTTGCACGCCGAAGAGCTGATGACGTTGAACATGCGTTATGGCGATGCCGTGACCACGGTGCAGTTGTCGAACACGCAGGCGACGCCAGCGGTCCGAGAGGAGGTCGTGTTGCTGTTGCGACTAAGGCAGTTGCTCGAGCAGGCCGTTCCGGATGCGGCGTCTTGGCAGCGGCTTCGCGAAGAGGCGGCGGCGATGATGGCGGAGCAGAAGGGCCAGAAGGTCGATCCGCAGCGACAGGCCGTGGGCAAACTGGTTCGCGAGACGGCAGACGCTGAGCTTCGCGAGCTGAAGTAGCTTGAAGCGCCGACTGCTTCGAGTTGTCGAAGGTTCGGCACCTGGCCTGGATGCGAGGTGGGCTTGGCCGTCCGGCTTCGACGGCATGCTCTTCAGTTGACGGCGCGTCGCGGGCGCCAGTGGCTGCATCTGTGTATGCGTCTGGTACCCGATCTCGTGCGACTTCAGGATGGTGAAGTCGGATGTCACGCCTGCTCCCTACAACTCGCTTCGGACGAAGGTTGAGGCGGCGCTGTCAGGGGATTTTGCTACCCACTGCGAGTTGAGGAATGTCGCTCTAGATGTCGCTCACGTCTGGCGTTGCTTCATCCAGATCGTCGTCGTCGGACGGCACCTGGTACGCCCCTTCGAGCCAACGGTTGAGATCGACGAGCCGGCAGCGGTCGGAGCAGAACGGGTAAGGCGACTTGTCCCCGGCAGTGGACGCTGCCCGCGTCGGCCGCTTGCAGATCGGGCATCGGCCGGTCGCTGGCGAGCCTTGGTCATCGACGTTCACGTTCACGCCTTGCCCTCGCTCTTGGCCGGCTTCGCCTCGGTCTTGGCAGGCTTGGCCTCGACGGACTTGGCGGGCGATGCAGAAGATTCGCTCTCGGCTACGGCTTTGGTCTCAGGCTTCTTGTCGGCTTTTTCACCCGTCTCCGGCTTCTTTTCGCCGGAGTCGTTCTTGGCATCTTTGGCGTAGCTGTCGGATCGGTAGTCGGTCTCGTAGAACCCACCACCCTTGAAGATGATCCCGGCCCCTGTGCCGATGAGGCGGCGTGCCTTGTTCTTGCCGCACGAAGGGCACTTCTTGTCCGGATCGGCGGTGATGCTTTGAAACTTGTCGAACTTGTGGTCGCAGGCGTCGCAGCGGTAGTCGTACGTGGGCATGGGCCTCCAGATTATCCTGCTGCGGGTGCCGAATCCGACGTTGTCGCAGATGCGTCGCCGGCATCGGCGGAGGATTCAGCCAGTGGGTCCTCCGCCACGTCGTTGTAGCCCGCGTACTCCTCGTCCGCCGGATCGAGGTAGACGTCGTCGGGCTCGGTCGCATCGACCTCCCGCCGAAGCAGGAAGTAGATGATCGTGCCCATCGAGATGTAGAGCGACAACGCGTACGCACAGAGCAGCGACAAGACGCCGAAGACGGTGATGGCAACAAAGGTCGCCGCAATGTCCTGACCCCAGGTCAGGTTGCTGAAGGGAATGTCATAGCTGAAGCGGTCCGGCGACGGTGCGGGCCAGATCGCGTCCAGCACATTGACCCCGGCCACTTCGCGGAAGGCGAACGCGCCAGGGCAGCGCGGGTCGAGACCAGCACCAGCCACAGGAACAGCCGGACCGCCAAGAACGTCACGACGCCGTAGACCAGTGCCACCACGGCGTACCACGCCAGACGCCACGGGCGGGCAAAGAGGTAGCTGAAGCTTCGGCTGATCGCATCGAAGCTGTCCGTCCCCTCGGCCGCGATCGTCGGGTACATGAGGCTGACGCCACCGATCAGGCCGATGAAGGTCAACGCGATCAAGACGCCTGCCACCAGTGCGATCGGCACGAGCAGGCCCAGGCCGATGTCGGCGAGCCAGCCCAGGCCCGGAATCAGGCCGATGAGCGACATCGCCAACGCCGCCAGCGCAGCCACCAGGCCGAGCAGGACGATCACGATGACCGGAATCAGCGGAGCACTCAGGAAGCTGACGAACTTGCCAGAGCTGAATCGCAAGGCGGATCGCAGGCTGATCTTCTCGTCTCGTGCCACCTGCACCGCAGCCGATCGCGCGACCGCACCGCCAAAGATGGCAAGCACCGCCAACGACCAGATCGCCAGCAGCGAGGCGTAGAGCGTGTGCTGCGAGAACGCCCAGATCGGGCCAAGCCACAGGAGTCGGTAGAGGCTCGCGAAGACGCCTGTTCTTCCAAAGAAGTCGAAGCCGATCACGCCCGCGAGCAAGCCGTCGACCTGGCGGATCGGCGTAGTCGTAGAAGGTGATCCCGACGCCACGTGAGTAGAGCGACTCGAGCCGCTCCACCTCTCGCGATGCCGCGGCGTAGGTCTCTGCGACGCCGGACTCGTAGGAGCGTTCGGTGGATGCGGCCCTCGCGGCGTCATCGCCAGAAGTTTCGAGGCCGACGATCTCGTGCCTCTGCCAGACCGGCCAGCCGCTCGTCACGCCGTCGCTCCACGGCCGTGATGAGGTCGCCGCGGCCGACTTCTTCAGCAGGCCGCTCGAGCGTCACGGCGGCGGACCGGGTGACGTACGCGATCGCGGCCTCCTGTTCTTCACGCGTTTGGCGAACGACCTCAGCGAAGTCGCTGCCAGTTCCCAAGCTGGCCTCGTACAGCGCCGGCTCATTGGGCACGGCTTGCCAATTCTCCGGCAGCAGCTTGTACGCGCCGTCGAGCAGCCGCATGCCGCTGTAGATCAGCAGTACGGCGACGAGCGACAGAAGCAGCTTGCTCGGGTGAATCGCAACGCGGAAGCCGCGGAACAGCTTGGTAACCGGGAGCGTTTCCTCCCAGTTGATGTGCTGCAACGACGAAGGGATGTGGCTGGCAAAGGCGGCGACGTCACCTGACGCATGGCCGAGCCGGTCGGGCGGGACCAGGAGCTGCGGCTTGGTCGGCGCAGCACTCGGCTGCGAATCGGCCGAGGCGTCGGCTGGCGGGTTGGACTCCGGCGAGGGCGACATAGGTGGTGCACGATAAGGCGGGCGGGCGACGCGTCCAACGTCGGCATCGCCCGCGGCGGTCTGAGTCAGGCCGGCTATGGCCTGTTTGGGGTGCCGCTTCTTTTCCGGTCGGGCCTTTCCCCGGGCTCAAGCCCCCCCAACCATGCCGCCAGCCCCCGCACCCGGCAACGCGCCACCGTCGTCTCACTCATGCTCTACTTCGCCTACGGCTCCAATCTCGACTTCCGAAGCGTCGCCGACTGGTCGAAGCACTTCGGGCTCAAGGCGCCGTCCCTCAGGGGCGGCAAGCCGGCGATCCTCGACAACTATCGCTTGGCCTTCCCGGTTTTTAGCGAATACTGGGGTGGCGGCACCGCCGACATCGTCTACGACCCGGGCAAGAGCGTCTCCGGTGCCGTCTTCGACCTGCCGGACAAAGACTGGCAGACGCTCGATCAGAAGGTCCGGCGACGGGTCGAGGGTGGCGAAGAGGTGGGCGTTTACAAGCGAATCGAGGTCTCGGTCAGGCCGATGGTCAAGGGCCCGATGCTGAAGGTGACGACCTACCAGGGCGTTCAGCAAGAGGCTTACCACATCCCGCCGACCGAGACGTACGTGAACGTCCTGGTCAACGGCGCTTTCGAGCACGGCCTTAGCTCTATGTGGGTCAGCTATTTACAGAGTTTCAGCACGCAGGCGGCAAGGCAACCCAAGCCGCCGCGTGCTGAGATTGACTAGCTTCAGACCGAAGCCTCAACCGTCGGCCGCAGGATGTCGGCCAGCAGGTCGCGAAGCCGCTTGCACTGCTGGTGCACGTTAGCCGTCGACAGTCCTAAGAGATCCACGACCGTCGCTGCATCCAACGGGTTCCACGACATCTCGAACCGGATTTCGGTCTGACGGTCGCCCACGTACTGCAGCCGTTGCGACGCACCCGAGCCGTGGCGGGCCTCTCGCTCGTCGGCCAGGTCGTGCAGCTTCGCCAACAGATCCGTCTGGCGCTGCGCGTGGGCGGCCGCGATGTCGGCAACGGCTTGATTGGTGTCGCCGTGACCTTGAGCCGTCGCGACACGCTCCGCCGCGGCCGTGATCAGGTCCGTACACGAGCCGGACCGTTGCAGTTCCGGCCAAAGCTGGAGGGCGAGCAGAATCCATGCAGCCGAGGGTTTGGGGCCGCCGGAATGTGCCGAGACGGCTTCGACCACCCGTCGCACCATCGCTTCCCGCGTCGGCGACGTCGCCGGCAGCTCGTCGTCCGCGGCGATGAGGCTCGTCGCCGACTCGCCGAGCGAGACCTCCCGACCTCCGCCCCGGCGGGCTCGGGCGAAGTCGAGCGACCGCAGCCGCACGATCCGCCGCGGCGCCAGCCAAACTTCGATCGGCAAGCGTGCCACGTCGTAATCCGCCAAGCTCTCGTCCGCCGGATCGTCGAGCCGTTCCATCACGCGGACCACGTAGTCGCAGGCAAAGTCGTGCCGCTCATCTGCCTGGAGCAGACTCTCGCGACTGCCTAAAGCGACGTGGACTCGCCGGTCGAGCTTGACCCAAAGCCAAGCCCGATCGTCCGCCGTCGCGGTGCCGGTTGCGACGGCGACTGAGCGAACGACCTCATCGACGACCTGCTCCAGGACCCGATCATCCACGCGGACGTGCCGGACGGCAGCCTCGCGATGAACGCGACGCAGCACGATCGACAGCAGTCGGCCGTCGCCGCGTGGGTGAGCGGCAAGTGCCAGCCGTGCGGCTCGGACAGTGGCGGCATCGTCGTCGCCCGCCAGCTCCAGGCCGGCAGTCTCTTCGGGATTCCAGGGGCGAAGAAGGGTGTTGTTACCGAGGTAGTTCATGATGCGTCTTCCGTTGTGCCAGGCGTCGAACGCCCGACGCCACGGAGGACGACGTCTGCCTCGGCTTCATGCGCCGACAGGAAGATTTTCTTTTCCGGCCGCTCTCAGGAACGCCCGAGCCTTGACCAACGTCTCTTCAAACTCCGCCGCCGGATCACTGTCGGCCACGATGCCACCGCCCACCGGCACGTGGAGCCGGCCGTTGGCGTAGGTCGCGGTCCGGATCGCCACGTTCAGCAAGACGGACCCATCCGCATCAAGCCGGCCCAGGGCCCCGCAGTACGGACCGCGCGTGGTCGGCTCCAGCTCGTCGATGATCTGCATCGCCCGAATCTTCGGGGCCCCGGTCACGCTCCCGCTCGGGAACGTCGCCGCCAGCAACTCCGCCAGGCCGACGTCCGCGCGAAGCTGACCCTCGACCGTCGCGATCCCGTGATGCACCGTCGGATGGGTCTCGATGGTTCGGGCCTCGCTGACCACCACGCTGCCCGTCTCACAAACCCGCCCAAGGTCGTTGCGTTCGAGATCGACGATCATGTTCAACTCGGCGGCGTCCTTCTCGCTCTCCAGCAAGTCGCCCGCGACGTCGCCTGCCGGGAGCGTTCCCTTGATCGGCCGCGTCATGACTCGTCCGCAAGGGTCGACGTGCAAGAACAGCTCCGGCGAGTTCGACACCACCGCCACATCGCCAAGCCGCACCATCCCGCCGAACCGCGCGGGCGTGTCACGCAATAGCCGTTCGTACAGCACCTCCGGCGACGGCGGGTCGTCGATCAGCAGCGTCTGACTCAGGTTCACCTGAAACACGTCACCCGCACCGATGTACTCGATGCACCGGCGAACCGCGTCGATGTAATGGTCACGCGTGAAAGTGCTCGCCCAAGCCGCGTCGGGCGTCGCGACGGCGGTCGTCGGAGAAGCGTCCTTCGGCGACACGTCCGGCACCCGGCCGAACGCCAGCGACGGCGTGGCCGGCTTCCTCTGAACACCGACGCCCGCCCGCGGCTCGAAGCGTCTGCCGATTTCGTAGCCGACGAATCCCACCCACGTGTGATCGACATCGCCGCGACGCTCGCGGTCGATCCATTGCAACGCCTCCACTTCATCCGCGAAGGTCTTGACGCACTTGCCGTCGCGTTGCAACGCACAGCCGACAACCGCCAGATCCGCCGTCGCCTCCGCAACGCTCCATCGAAACTCGGCCGAACTGGAATCAAGACGGACGTGCACCTCGCTCTGTTCTAGGAAGGCCCTGTCGAATGATCGCCACTCCGTCATCCTGAGCGCAGCCGAAGGAGCCCGGCTCAACGACGTGTGCGCGGGCGAGATCCTTCGACTCGCTGCGCTCGCTCAGGATGACGACGGCCGGTGGATACGACGTTCGGCCGTCGACCTCGCGGCGACCGTTCCGTCATCCTGAGCGCAGCCGAAGGACCCCGGCTGGACGACGTTTACGCGGCCGAGATCCTTCGACTCGCTGCGCTCCCTTAGGATGGCGACGGCCGGTGGATACGACGTTCAGCCGCCGATCTCGCGGCGACCATTCCGTCGTCGTGAGCGCAGCCGAAGGAGCCCGGCTCAACGACGTGTGCGCGGGCGAGATCCTTCGACTCGCTTTGCTCGCTCAGGATGACGACGGCCCGTGGATACGACGTTCGGCCGTCAACCTCACAGCGACCAGTCCGTCGTCGTCGGCGCAGCCGAAGGACCTCGGCTCAACGTCGTGTGCGCGGGCGAGATCCTTCGACTCGCTTTGCTCGCTCAGGATGACGGCGGCCGGTGGATACGACGTTCGGCCGTCAACCTCACAGCGACCACTCCGTCATCCTGAGCGAAGCCGAAGGACCTCGGCTGGGGCGGCGTGTGCGGGGCGTGGGCGTGGTCCTTCGAGTCCCTGCGGTCGCTCAGCGTCACGGAGGCGGAGCGGCAGGCACTCGTGCTATCAAACGTCTGTCCGGCGGCGGCGGAGCAGGAGGGCGGCGGCGGGGAAGAGGGCCATGGTTGCAGGCTCCGGCACGGTTGCGGCCCAGGCATCGAGGAGTGCGAGGTCGGCGGCGCTGCTCGCCCCGAAGTTGGCACGAAGGACGCCGAAGTCCGCCAGGTTGACGATGCCGTCACCAGTGAAGTCGCCGAAGTCGTAGCCCGCCATGGTGCCGAAGTTCGCACGCAGGATGCCGAAGTCGGCGAGGTTGACCTGGCCGTCGCCGTCCGCGTCGGCGAGGAGTCGCGAGACGCCGTCCCAGGCCAAGCCATACTTGGTCGAACCGGCACCCAGCCCCTCGACGCGAAGCGTGTAGAAGCCCGTCTCCGGCAGGGCGAACGAGAGGTGCTCGACCGTGTCCACCGGCGACACGCTCTCGGCGACGGGCGTGCCGTCGAACAAGAGGCTCAGGTTCAGGTTCCGCAGCGAGAAGGTCGTGTAGCTGTCGAAGCGGTCGATCAGCCCGTTGCCGTTGTCGTTCCAGAGGACGTCGCGGAACCACGACATCGTCGTCGTGAAGAGGCTGCCGCCTTCGAGCGGCTGCTCGAAGACGTAGTCCATAAGGCCGTTGCTGCCGACGGTGCCGAGGTCCCAGCCGAGGCTATTGACCTCGCCGGCATCCTGCTCGCCGGCGGTGTACTGGTCGTAGAGGGCCAGCACGTCGACCTGGCCGACGCCTTGTTGCGGGTCGAGCGGGGCGGTGACGCGGTAGACGCCGTTGACCGTGCTCGCGTCACCCGGGGCCCATGCTTGGCCACTCTTGCCCTGAACCTTCTCGGCACTGTTGAGCATCGTCGCCTTGAGCACTCGGCCGTCTGTGCTTAGGCCCTGGGCGCGGCCGAAGTCGATCTGCTGGGCCAGCACACCGGTGACGATCGGGGCGGCATAGCTGGTGCCGCTGCCGGTGGAGAAGTCCGATTGCGTTTCCCAATCGTCGTTGAGGCTCGTGATGCTTTGGCCCGGCGCGACGATGTCCGGCTTACCTCGGCCGTCGTCGGTCGGGCCGGTCGAGCTGAAGCTGACGACGCGGTTGTAGCCGGAGCTGCTGGAAGTCGCACCGACGGTGATGCCGTTGAAGGAACCGGCGGGGGAGCCGGGCTGCGGATCGCTGTCGTTGCCGTCGTTGCCGGCGGAGATGATGCTCAGGACGTTGCGCTGCGAGGCCGCATAATCGAGCTGTCGGTCGATGTCGAGGTTTCCGGAGCTGAGGGAGCTGTTCGTGCCGAGCGACAGGTTGAGCAGATCGCTGCCTTGGTCGATGGCAAACCCGCTGCCGTCTTCCACGGTGGCGGTCGAGCCGAACCCGTTGTCGTCATCGAGAACGCGGGCGTTGACGTAGCGGGTGTCGGGAGCGGGCCCGCGATAGAAGCTGTCGGCCGACCCGACGACGCCCATGACGAAGGTGCCGTGACCGAAGACGTCGTCGGGCCCGAATTCGCCTGGCACGAAGTTCTGCTCGCCGATTAGCCGGGTTCGGCCCAGGCTGTCGGTGCCGACAAGGGCAGGGTGCAGGTCGTCGATGCCGCTGTCGACGATGCCGACGACGACGCCCGTGCCGTCACCAAAGAGCGTCCGCGTCTGATCTGCCCCGACGCGTGCGACCGCGACGTCCACCGCCACGGCCGGACCGGCTCCGGCCAGTGAAACTGCGCTCGCTGTTGCGATCAGACGTGCCCTCATAGTCAGGTTCTACACGATCTACGCCCGGCAGTCCGAGAAAAGACGTCTTTTGCTGGTCACATCAGGTTGACCGGGTCGACATCGACGGCAAGACGATCCGTCTGCTGCAACGCCCCGGCCGCACGACAGCGGGCCAGCACGCGTTGCAACGGCATGGCTGACGGCGATCGCATGACGATCTGCTGACGGAGATAACCGGCGATCCGCGACACGGGACACGGCATCGGGCCGGTGATGACGACGGCGTCGCCCTCGGATTGGGCGGCATCGGCGAGCTGACCGGCGAGCACCTCGCCGCGGGTGAGAAGTCGGTCGTCGTCGCGGTCGCGCAGCACGATCCGCACCATCCGCCCAAACGGCGGAAGCCCGGTGCCGCGGCGATGCTCCAGCTCGTTCGTGGCGAAGCCGACGTAATCCTGCTTCGTCGCCGCCCGGATGGCTTCGTCGAACGGGTTGAACGTCTGCAGCACGACTCGCCCCGGAATGTCGCCCCGACCCGCCCGGCCGGCGACCTGGGTGATGAGGGCAAACGTCCGCTCCGCCGCCCTGAAGTCGGGCAGGCCCAGGCTCGTGTCGCCGCTGACGACGCCCACGAGCGAGACGTTCGGGAAGTCGAGTCCCTTGGCGATCATCTGGGTGCCCATGAGCACGTCGATCTCGCCTCGGGCGAAGCGTTCCAGCACGCGCTCGTAGTCGCCGGCCCGTCGCATGGTGTCGGAGTCGACGCGTTCGTGCGAGAGATCCGGAAACTTGCGGGCCAGCTCCTCTTCCATCCGCTGGGTGCCAAGGCCAAAGAGCGAGAGGTTGCCGCCCGACCGTTTGGCCGCGTCGTCGAGCGGATCGACGGCCAGGCAGTAGTGGCAGTGCAGTTGCCCCGTGTGCAACGCCGCCTGAACGACGCTCCGACGTCGCCTTGCCCGGCGGCGCGGTGGTAGGTCATCGTCGCGTCGCAGAATCGGCAACAGACCGGCTCGTCGGTGCTGGGGTTGTAGACGAAGCTGGCATAGCCGCGACGGTTCAGAAGCAGGATCGTCTGCTGGCCCTGCTCGTGCGTGTGCTTGAGCAGATGCTCCAGCCGAGGCGACAGCAGGTGCACGCCCTTACGCATCCGCGCCGCTTGCTTCAGGTCGACCAGCTCGATCGTCGGCATCGGCCGATCGGCGACGCGGGTCGGCAGGGTGTGAAGGTGGTGCAATCCCTCGGCCGAGGTTCGCGCAGTAGCTCTCCAACGCAGGCGTTGCGCTGCCGAGGAGGATCGGGCAATTGGCAAGCTGCGCCCGCTTGATGGCGACGTCGCGGGCGTGGTAGCGCGGCGCGGTGTCCTGCTTGTAGGACGACTCGTGCTCCTCATCGATGACGAAGAGCCCCGGATTCGGCACCGGTGCGAAGATGGCCGAGCGTGCGCCGACGACCACCTCCGCCCGGCCGACGGCGATCTGCTGCCAGTACTTGTGCCGGGCCGTCTGTGACAGCCCGCTGTGCAGGACGGCGACGCGGGGAAACCGGCTCTTGATCCGCCTCGTCGTCTGCGGCGTCAGGGCGATCTCCGGCACGAGCAGCACCGCCTGCTTGCCGCGGGCGATCGTCTCTGCAATCAGCCTGAGATACACCTCCGTCTTGCCGCTGCCCGTGACGCCCAGCAGCAAGTGCGTCGCGAAGCCGCCGTCCCGCACGTTGCCGACGACGGCATCGAACACGCGCTGCTGATCGACATTCAGCTCGACGGGCGAAGGCGTCGTCACGGACGACTCGAGTTCTTCGAGGGTCGGCAGGTCCGGGACCGTCTCGATCGTGACGAGGCCGAGCTTCGCCAGCTTCTTGACCGTCGGCGGCGTCACGCCGGCGTCGTTGGCGAGCCGCAGGACGTCGATGGTCTCCCCCTCATCGAGCTGCATGAGCCGGGCGAGCAACGACCGTCGCTTCTTGGCCGTCGTCTTCTCGAACAGCTCCTGCATCGCCTCCCGCGTCGCCGTCGGCCGGACGACGCTGGTGTAGCCCAGGCCCGTCTTGCTCTTGACGGCACCCGGAATCATGCTCTCCAACACGAGGCCCAGCGCGCAGCAGTAGTAACGCCCGATCCACGGCGCCAGCCGCATCATCGGCCGGGTCGACGAGGACGCGGTCGTCGTCGATTGCACGGACCGGCTTGAGCTTCGACGCCGCCACGCCCGCCGCCTCGGCATCGAAGGTCGTCGGCGACCTCGACGACGAAGCCGAACTGCGTGCGATCCTTACGCCCCAGCGGCACCCGCACCCGCTGCCCGGCCCGCAGCGTCTTGCTCAGCCCCGCCGGCACGGTGTACGTCAGCATCTTGTCGACGGCCCGCTCCAAGGCGACCTTCGCGAAGGGCCCCTCGACCTGCGTCGCCGAAGCGTCGCGTGTGGGCTCCAGCAACATCTCGTCGAACAGCGCCTCCATATGCGAGCGATCGTACAGGTCCGCGGGTGGTCGCCGCAGCACGGCACTCGTTGCCGCGTCGGCGGCTACGGTTGGCCGTGTCGACCCATGACCAAACCGGCGTACCGGCGTCAGATCACTCCTTCCGCAACGCCGCGACGTCCTCTGACGGAGGACTGGTCGATCTTCTCAAAGGCTCTGTCAGAGGCCCGGCCGTCGGACTGGCCATCATCGCCAGTGCACTGCTCTTCTTCGCCAGTGCTGCCGTCGTCGGCTTTCCAACGGAAGGACGCGACGACGCTCTGCTCCTTCATCAGACCGTCGGCCCCGCGGTGTTGTTGCTGGTCATTGTGACGATGTTCGTCGCCGTTGTCACTCGGAACCGTCATCGCCGGCCGCGTCCGCTACGACGCCGGCTGGGCGGCGGCGTTGCTCGGGCTGCTGGCCTTGAGGCACCTGGGCGGCTCGGTCTCGCAGACGATCGACGACGCGTCGGCAGGCGTCTTTCTCACGATGGCGATCGAACTTGTCTTCCTGTCGATTGCGGCCGGCGGGGCTTGGATGCTCTTGCACATCGCCCGCGAACGCGGTGCCGTCTCGCCGAAGCTTCGTCGCTGGCTGGAGCTGCCTCGGCGCAGACCAGATCCGTCGATCGCCCGACGCACCGGCGACTCCTGGCAGAAGGGCGTCGCCCACCTGGCGACCTCGGCCGGCGTGTGCGGGCTCGTCGTCCTGATCGTCTGTCAGAACGATGCCCGGCACAGACGACGGCCGGCGTACTTCTGGGCGGCTGGCTCGGGGCGCTGGCGGCAAACGCGAACGTGCCGGTGCGGCCTGGCTACTGGTCGTGGGGAGGCCCAATGTTGGTCGGGTTGATCGGCTATGTCGCGGCCTTCCTGTTCACCGATCCGGTGCGTCTGGCCCTGGGCAAGCCGGGCGGACCTCTGGCGGGACTGGCGATGCCGCTGCCCCTGGAGTACGTGGGCGGTGCGGTTCCGGCGGCCGTGTATGGCTACGTCCGGTCTCGAACCAAGCAGGCCGAGGCCGTTGCGGCAAGGTCCGAAAGCAACGCCGTCGCCGGCGTCTAAAGTGATTCGTGACTCTTCTTGACGCATCCCCGGCCTCCCGCCGCGGCTACTTCGGCGACTTCGGCGGCACCTTCGTCCCCGAGACGCTCGTCAGCGCGCTCGACCAGCTCGACGCCGCCTACGAAGAAGCCAAGGCCGACCCCGCGTTCCGCACCGAACTGGACATTCACCTCCGCGAGTTCGCCGGTCGCCCCACGCTGCTCGTTCCGGCCGACGGTTCGAGTCATGACGTCGGCGGGGCACGCATCTGGATGAAGCGCGAAGACCTGCTCCACACGGGTGCCCACAAGATCAACAACACCATCGGCCAGGCGCTGCTCGCCAAGCGGATGGGCAAGACCCGCCTCATCGCCGAAACCGGGGCCGGCCAGCACGGCGTTGCGACGGCGACGGCGGCGGCGAAATTCGGGCTGCCTTGCGACGTCTACATGGGCAGCGAAGACGTCCGCCGACAGGAACTGAACGTCTTTCGCATGCGGCTCCTCGGGGCCAACGTCATCGAAGTCAACAGCGGAAGCCGAACGCTCAAAGACGCGACGAACGAGGCGATGCGTGATTGGATGGGCTCCAGCGGTCAGACGCACTACATCCTCGGCAGCGTCGTCGGCCCGCACCCGTTCCCGGCGATGGTCCGCGACTTCCACCGCTGCATCGGCGACGAAAGTCGGCGGCAGTTCATGGACAAGAACGACGGCACCCTGCCCGATGCCGTCGTCGCCTGCGTCGGTGGCGGGAGCAACGCGGCGGGCATGTTCTGCGGCGTTCATCGGCGACGACAGCGTTCGCCTCGTCGGCACCGAAGCCGGCGGACGCGGCGCGGGCGAGGGCGATCATGCAGCCCCGCTCACCTATGGCGAACCGGGTGTTCTGCACGGCAGCCTGAGCTATGTCCTGCAAGACGCCGACGGCCAAACCCGCAACGTCCACTCCGCCAGCGCCGGCCTCGACTATCCCGGCGTCGGCCCGGAACACGCCTACTGGAAAGACGCCGGACGAGTCGCGTACGAAGCCGTCGACGACGACGCGGCGCTCGACGCCTTTCAACGTCTGGCCCGCACCGAAGGCATTCTCTGTGCCCTCGAGACGGCCCACGCCTTTGCCTCTGCGGAACGTCTCGCCACGGATCTCGGGCCGAGGCCACAACGTGCTCGTCTGCTGCAGCGGCCGGGGCGACAAGGACTGCCAGGAAGTCGCCCGCCTGCTCGCCGATCGTCAGGCGTCGGTGCGCGATCCGGCCGGTATGGCAGCATCAAGCCGCTCTTGAAGCATCAGCGATAACGGCGGAGTAAACATCGAGGAAGCCGCTGCGCCAGCTTCAAAGAATCGAACTCTGAAACCGCCTTCGCCCGTGCCGCTCTGCTGATCTCCGGCCAGGCGGGTTGTGCCGCTATGGCGGCAGTGATGGCGTCGGCGAGGCTGGTAGCGTCATCGGGATTGGCCAGAAAACCGGTGCGTCCGTCCTCGACCATCTCGGGGATGCCGCTGTGCCGCGTCGACACGGTGATCGCTCCTACCGACGCGGCTTCGGCCAGAACGGTTGGTGTGCCTTCCTCATCTCCGCCGGGACCTGTCCTACTGGCAAGGATGAACAGGTCTGCGCGGTCGAGAACGCCTAGCACTTCCTGCTGGGGAAGGCTTCCAAGCAACTGAACGTGCTCATCGAGTCCTTCGGTGTGAATCATCGACTGCAGTGTTTGACGCTCCGGCCATCACCAACGATGTCGACATCCAGCCGGATTCCTCGTGGGTGCTCCGTAACTGTACAAGTGCCTCAATGAGGCGGACCATTCCCTTTTGTGGACGAGCCTACCGACGCTGCAAGCACGAATAGGCCTTTAGCGGCCAGTAGTGGGTGAAAAGCGAAGGCATTGGTGTCAAGGCCAAGGTGGTGGACGCGAATTTTCTTAGGCTACCGTCACCGAGGGCGAGAAGCCGTTCCCGCATGGTTTGACTCAGTAGAAGTAAGGCTGCAGATTTATCAAAAAGCTTGCGATAGACGCCTTTGCCACGTCTTAGGACGTAACTGCTGAGATCGTGTCGGTAGAACGTCACGACTAAAAGGCCGATTGAGGAGGCCGAGTCGGCAAGCCGGCTAGCTCGGCAGGGCCATGTTGCCGAAATGCGCGTGTACGACTTTCGTGGCGGTGGGGTGTCGAGGAAGCGCATCGTGTCATAGGCGGCACACAAGTTTGCCGCACGCTTGCCGAAACATTCCCTACGGGTTGAGCGTCGGCAACGCCGTAGGCAATCGGCCCGCATACTCGCCAAACAGATCGCGAGGTGCTCGTACGTAGCGGTCAAACCGTCCGCCCACGGACTATGGGCGAACCCGACATCGTCGATAACGCCGCTCTGCTCATCGAGTCACATGAGCTTTGAAAGATCGCCCTTGCTCGAAGCGTTGACGTGCGTTCGATCACCGAGCGACGAAGCTGCGACGAGTTGTTGAGAGATGAAGGTTTCGGATGTCAGCGGGAACGTGCCGGTGACGTGTAGTGATGCAGCGGGGTTGGTAGGCGATGCTTCCACCAAGACGGCTCGGTAAAATTTAAATCGTGAGACGACTTGCGCGTCAGCGAATACTCCTGAAGAGTGGCTCGAAAGCATCGCAAGATTCCGGCATGATTCTTTCAGCACGCTAGGCAATTTCTCCTCTAACTGGTAGTCAGCGCCGCGCGACGGCTCCAGACTGATTGAAGGCGTTGCACCACGCATCGATATTGTCGTCGTTCGTACCGTTGGTCCTGGATTGTCGAACATGTCGAGCATGCCGTCCACCTTTGGACTGGTGATGAATGCAGGCAGCACAAAAGGCACGCCGGCACGGGCCGCAAAGATGGTCGGGTGGTAGCGGTGCGAAAACAAGTCGCCGCCGCCTTGTAGACTGCAAGTTGAGACTCACAATTCCAGTGCTCGGGGAGCATTGCTACACGATCTTCACCTTTCAACGCCTCCTGCTGCCGTTGCAGTAAGCGTTGCTCTACAGCTCGGCCGGAAAAAGTGCGGGCTAAAAGAACGTCGGCCTACAAGACGCGAGAATGTGTCCAAAGAAGCCGGTACTAGCGCGTGTATGTAGAGCTTTCTTCATCGAAGGGAATCATAACGAGCCATCAAGAGGCTGCTGTAGTTCGTGATATTCAAAGCAGCAACGATTGTGGGTCGCTGCTGCATGCGTTCTAGGAGACGGTGCAGGTCGTTGGCCGACTGCTCGGCATGAATTCGTCAATTTGCCTGTCCGGGTGGCTGAAGACGAGGTTGGCTGTCCCTCGACCCTTGCGGGTAGGTCAAGTGCTTTGACCATGCCAAAGCTGATGTCTTCGCGAAGTGCCGACGCAGCGCATGCCGCAGCGGCCTGCGTCTGCAGAACCTGCGAGAGCCGGTTGAAACGGTTGGTACTGGTCGCCAGTCCAGCGATTGGTTTCTGAAGCCGCCGCCGCTACCGCGAGTGGCAGTAAGCACGACGGCTCGTGTCGGGGGTACAGATCGCCGAGGTACGGCCCCGCGGGAGAGCTGATGAACGTGTCCTCGAGGGAAAGTGATCTTGATGCGTTGTGGTATCAGCGACTGTGCAGGCGTAACCACGTGGTCGGCTTTCACGCGAGCGAGCCGCCCGCCGCCTCCTGGTGACTGTCGCTGTCAGCGAAGGCCGGTACTGACGCCGAATCGATCGAAGGTCGACCTCTTCGTAAGGGTAGACGGTGACCGCGAGGTCCGGCCGCGTCGCCTTGATGTGACACATCGAGCGACGAGAGCATCGCCTCGTCACCGCGATTCTTGCCCCAGGCGTTGACGATTCCGAGGATTGAACCGGCATCAGTACGCCCGCTTCCTCGCGTCGGTCCAGTTGATTTAATCGGTGCTGTCATGTCGCGGGCAAACGAGATGCCGCCCGGAAGGCTCGATAGGCAGCGACGTAGATCGATCGAACAGAGGCCGAACGATATGACGAGGCCGAGTGCGTTGGCTGTGTCGTGGCTTGACAAGTCGAGGTCATAGACCAGACCAGGTCACTCAAGCCGCAACGGCCGAAGCCGCGAGAGGCCGGAGTAGACAGAGCAGGTCGCGAGTGACATGAACGTGTCGCGGAAGGCGTAGATGAGAGTGGGACCGCGGGTCAGGACGAGAGCCGTGCTGGCGCCGACCGCGCACCATACGTACCCGACCGTACGCCGATCAGGAACGCTGTCGCCGTGACGGCGGCGACAGCGAGCCGGCCCGAAGTTGGGCGATCGGCGCGACCCAGCGTCAGGTAAATCCACCCGCTGGCCATTCGATGCGTCCCGATCCAGCGCGGCGGTGGCGAGTAGCCTGGAGAAGCAGGCAACTGCTCCCCACTCGGGCCGAGGAGCTACCAGGACTCATCGCCAGCAACGACGAAGCTGAGGAAAACCGTGTGCATCGTCAGGCTGCGAAGATCCCGATACCCCGCGACAAACCCGACGAAAGCGGTCCGGATCGTGCTGGAAGCCGGCTCAAGGCGGGCGTCATGACACTGGTTTATCGGCCCCTGGAACTGGCTGGAGCGGCAAAAGAATCAGTTATAGGCCTTCGTATAAGACCTAGCGGCCCTTCCCCAAGAAAGCGACCTGACAAGTAGATTGTCGAAGCGGCGAACGATGCGTAGCCGACGGAAGCCGAACGCTGTCAGTTTCCTGAACGCCAGCATGGAACCATACCGTGGCCACGGCGAGGGCGTCCAGGGCGAAAGTCGCTGACGCACCAGAACGCCACCAGCGAGAAACCAACGCAACGGCAACGATTGGCCACGCAAGTGCCCAGTACCCGTACCCCGCATACGCCAAAGCGCAGTGCTCGTCGCAATCGCCGCCAGACGCTGCCGAAGCCTATCGTCGCCAATGTTCCAAGGCGAAGCCCACGGCGGATGAGCGCCTGGTGCTGGGCGGATGTTCCAGTTAACGCTGTTGCGGCCGCGGCCAATGCCACGAAGGGCACTACGCGGGGCTCTCGCCATCGGAAAGAAGTACCGCCAGCGGCGTATCAACAGAAGGACCAACCCGCTCGCACATGCCAGCAGCGGGTTCGCCGAGAAGAGCACATCGACCTGGCCCTTAGCAACGGCTTGACGTTGAACCGTCGCAGTCGAGAGGTCTTGCCGTCGGCGAACATGGTGACGATGCCAACGACCGTCGCGGCCATCGCCTGTAGCCCGAGTCTCCGCGGGATTAGAACTCGGCGAGCAGGACAGCGAGCCGAAATCGGGACGAAGGTTGCAACCTGGCCCGTTCGAGTGCTCACCATCGCGCTGGACACTGTCCGATGCCGCAACTCCCGACGCGCACCACGCGTTCCACGTCTTTGCCGTGCACCTCCGATGTCGGCGGTCGATTTGGTGGATATCGGCGGCGGAACGGGCAGCAACAGGAGCAGGAGCTTAGGGCGTTGCCGCGTCTCGAAACGCCGCGGCGGCGACGGGGAATTGGACCGCCATCGAGAGCAGGGCTCCCCGGCGAAAGAACTTGCGATACGACTCCGGCTCGTCCACCAGCCGCGACAACGCCGGCACCGCCACCGCCGTCAGCGGGCCGTTGATCTGTCGGATCGGCAGCACCAAAAGCCTGTATGCCTGGCTGTACACGCCTAAGGCAGCAGGGCCCCAAATCGCGCGGATCATCACGTTGTCGAAGTTGGCCGACACGTAATTGACCACGTTGAAACCGCTCAAGTTGCCGCCAAACTTGAGCATCGGCCGGACGCCGGTCCCGCGTCGTGGCGGGCCGGGGATCCAGCCGGTGGCGATCCAGCACGACACGCTGATCAAGAGGCCGCTGGTGATCGCGTGGACGATCAGCGACGAGTAGTGGTTCGTCACCCGCGCGTACGCGATGGTCACCACGATCGCGGCCACGTTGCCGATGAGCGTTGCCGACTGGAGGCGTAGATAGCTCAGATTTCGTTGAAGCAGTGCCCGGTGTTGCGAGCCGACCATGCTCATGACGCTCGCGATGCCAAAGCCTGCGGCAACCGGGATGCAACGCGGGTCGTCGTACATCCATGCAAGCACGGGCCCGAAGGCCGTCACGACGCTGCCGACGAACAGGCCGAAGGCGGCGTTGAGCCAGAACAGGGTCGAGCACGCTTCGTGCGTCAGCTTGGGCGTCTGGACGGCCGCCTGCCCGAGGCCGAAGTCTCGAAGCGTGGTGACGATGCCGACCGCCGCCGAGACGCCTGCGATGAGTCCGAAGTCTTCTTTCGTGAGCAACCGCGCCAGCACGGCGGTCATCAGGATCGTCAGCGGCAGCGTCGTGGCTTGGCCGATGGCGGTGATGGCCGCGCCACGTGCGGTCCGGCCGGCCAGGTTCTGTCGTGCCTCGGCGTCGGTGGCAGCGAACCAGCGACTCGGCCCGGCGGGCGACGTCGAAGGTGTGCTGGCATCGGGCGGGAACATCGTGCGGCGGCGGGACGTTCTAGGCTCGGCTGACGTGACCCCCGAAGTCCGATCATCCCGCTTATCGGCCATCCTGCGTCGCGCTCAAGCCCTCGATCCCGCGGACTTAGCGTACCTCGCCGGGAGCGAGGGCCTTAGCCGCTCTTTTTGGGCCAACCAGGCCAAGTCGAGGGCGGAGCTACGAAACCGCAGCCGGCTGATTCGCCTGTCAGCGTTCGGAGCACAAGCCCTGCGGCATGCCGGTCGTGGGCGCGGGGCAGACGCGAGCGCGCTTCAGGGCGCGGTCACCTTCAGCCTGACGAGCGAAAACCAAGCCGCCGCCGTCGGGCCGGTGGTCGACGCTCTGGAGGATCTCGGAGTCCCCGTCGCCACGATCGGCCGCAATGGTGCCGGTGGACGGACGCACCATCTGGATGCGGAGACGGTGAAGTCCGGGGCCTACGCGTGGGCGCTGCCGTTTCTGCCGGCCTTGGCCAAGCAGGCGACGACCGCCCGCGACTACAAGCGTGATAGCTACCGCTGGGCGGCGGACACGTATCTGCACGCCTTCGGGCTGTACGTCCGCCTCTCGCGTCTGCTGGCCAAGCACCGGCCGTTGCTCGTCGTGGTGGCGAACGACCACCTGCCGTTCGAGCGATGTCTGGTATTTGCGGCCCGTGATCTCGGGGTGCCGACGGCCTTTGTGCCGCACGCATCGGTCACGAGCGATTTTCCGCCGCTGATGTTCGGTCACGCGTTTCTGGAAGGCCTTGACATGTTGGAGAAGTACCGCGCTGCCGGTCCCGTCGCGGGCGACGTCTACCTGAGCGGCGTGCCGAAGCAGCGATCGGCGGGCGCGACTCGCATGCCGTCGAAAGACGGCCGGCTTCGGGTATGTGTTTGTCTCAACTTCCACGACCCGGACGACCGCGTTGATGAGGTGCTTCAAGCGCTGTCGCAGGTGGAGGATCTGGAACTGTCGGTTCGGGCACACCCGCGCACGCCATCGGGCAAGCGTGCTGACCTCGAAGCCCGCACCATGGCAGTCCGCGCACGTTGGTCGGACGCGAAGAAGGAACCGTCTGACACGATGCTCGTCCGAACGGACGTGGTCGTCGCAGGCGATTCGGCAGTCCACCTTGAAGCGGCCATCGCCGGTGTCAGCCCCGTCTGCTACGACTTCGACCGCAGCCGTACCGACTGGTACGGCTTTGTAAAGAACGGCCTGACGCCACTCGTCGATGAGCTGAAAGCGTTGCTAGGGCATATCGAGCACGTGCGGGCGTCGCCGGACGATCCACGGGCTCGTGCCAGCAGATATAACGCGACCGTTGGCACCCCGCACGAAGGTCGTTCCGCGGAATTGGTTGCCGGGACGCTGGCAGCCGTCGCGAGGCGTCAGTTCCCGAGCGGCTGGGTCGAGGTGGAGCGCCGCGTCTACACCCCGGCCGGCACCTAAGGCAACAGACGTGCCCGTGTCACGGCGGCTACCAACGCGCCCGTTCAGCTTCCGCACGGCTCAGACCATGCGAATCAATTCGTCGGGCCAGGGCAACGAGATCCTGGTTAGGCGTCATTTTGCGCCTTGCCGCTTCCAGGCGCGGATCGATTGCGAGCTTCCGGAGCCATCGCATCATGTGCCGTGAGCGAGCAGATGGTCGGGTATGATGCTGTCATGGGCGACACAGCAGTCGAGAAGCGCGAGCGGTTCTTCGCATCGCCGGAGGAGTATCTGGCGTTCGAAGAAGAGGCCGAAGAGAAGCACGAGTGGTGGGACGGTGAAGTCATCGCTATGCCCGGGACGACTGGACCGCCACGGGGTCGTCAACGCGAACCTCATCATCTCCATCGGCAAGCGACTTGCGGGAAGCCCGTGTCAAGCCCGAACCGGCGACGTTCGCGTCCGCACGCCGATGTTTCGTCGGCAGCAGGGGCAGTCGTGGCTTGTACACCTATCCAGACGCCACCGTCGTGTGCGGAGAGCCTGAGTTTGATCGGGAGGTCAAAGGCAGCGAAACCCTGACGAACCCGACGTTGCTCATCGAAGTGCTCTCGCCCTCGACGGCTTACAATGATCGCTCGGCAAAGTTCCAGCGGTATCATCTCATCGACAGCTTTCGCGAGTACGTCCTGGTGAGTCAGCACGAGCCGGAGATTCAAGTCTTCTTGCGTCGCGACAACGGCGACTGGAAGATCTCGTGGTTCTCAGGCCTCGACGCCGTCGCGAGGTTCGACTCGATTGACGTGGATGTTCCACTTGCCGAGATCTACGACCGGGTCCGCTTCGACGACGACGACAACCACGACAACGACAGCGACGCCGAGACCACTTGAGGACCGCCCCAATCGCGTCAACACTGGCGGCATGAGCGACACGCCGAAGATCGAGATCAAACCGACGCCCAAACTTGTCGCCAGAGAGGCGGCGGAGAAAGTTGTGGCGGCGGCGAAGCTGGCGTTGTCGGCACAGGACACCTTCTCGCTCGGCCTCGCCGGTGGATCAACGCCAAAGGCCCTCTACGAGCTGCTCGCCGGCGACGACTTCCGCGGTCAGATCGAGTGGAACCGCGTCGAGATCTTCTTCGGCGACGAGCGCACCGTCGCGCCCGATCATGCCGACAGCAACTTCGCCATGGCCAAGGCGGCGCTCCTGGATCACGTGCCGGTGCCGGGCGACAACATCTACCGGATGAAGGGCGAGCTGCCGCCGAAGGAGGCGGCCGAGGCGTACAACGAGATGCTCGCCGACCGCTTCGGCACCGAGGCCGATGCGGCGGGGATCGACTTGCTGCTGATCGGCATGGGCGACGACGCGCACACGCTGAGCCTGTTCCCGCACACCAAAGCCCTTGCCGAAACCGATCCCGCCGGCCCGCGGTGCGTGGCCAACCACGTCGAGAAGCTCGACACCTGGCGAATCACGCTGACGGCCGGCTTCGCCAACCGCAGTCGCGACGTTCTGGCACTGGTCGTCGGAGCGAACAAGTCGACGGCACTGGCAAACGTGCTCGAGGGTGACGAGAACCCGCAGGAGTACCCGACGCAGCTGATCCAGCCCCTCTACGGCCGATTCACCATCCTCGCAGACGTCGCTGCGACGGGCATGGATGACGACGACTGAGCGGGTCCGACATAGCCGCGGGCTTACAGCCCGCAGGCAGCGTCTGGTCGTCGAACACCTGCAGCGACCGACGCGTCATGACCGTTGAACGCTGCCAGCGACCTGTAAGGTCGCGGCTTTTCTCGGGACTTCTGAGTCTGGAGTAGCCGCGGGGTTTGCCCCTCGCTCACAACTGCAGCGACATTCAGACACGCGGGGAAAACCCCGCGGCTGCTCCAGATTCGCAGGCGCTGCTCGTGATGACGCGCCGCGCTCTCAACACTCACGATGTCGGCATCAACGCATCCGGCGACTGCAGCAACTGCAAGATCGCGTTCAACCCGCCAACCGCGGTGCCGCCGTCGACGACGCGGTGGTCGCAGGTGAGGCTTAGCGGCAACAGCTTGCCAACGCCCATCAAGCCGCCGCGGACGACGACGCCTTCGCGTGCGCGGCCGACCGCAAGGATGGCGGCCTCGGGATAGTTCAAGATCGGCGTCGCGAATCGCCCGCCGGGGTAGCTGCCGAAGTTGCTGATCGTGAACGTGCTCCCGCGAAGCTGGTTGGCCGACAACGACCGGCCCCGGCACCCGGCGGCCAGCTCGGCAATCTGTTCGCCGATCTCCATGACACCCAGCTTCCGCGCGTCCCGAAGCACGGGCACCATCAGGCCGTCCGACGTATCAACGGCAATGCCGAGGTGCACGTGTTTGTGCCGGGTGATGTCCGTCATCGCGTCATCGACGGTGCTGTTCAGTCGAGTGAGGTCCTGGCCCGCTTCGCCAGCCAGCACGCGGGCGACGGCCGAGCAAACGAACGGCAGGAGCGACACCTTGACGCCCGTCGCCGCGACGAGCCGCTTGCGTGCGGCTTCGAGGGCCGTCACGTCCGCTTCGTCCATGACGGTGAAGTGGACGGCCCGGTCGACGCTCTCACGCAGGCGATCTGCGATGGTGCGGCGAAGGCCGCGGATGGGGACGTGGATGGCGTCGTCGTCGCCGAAGCCGTAGTGGGCGGGCGTGGTCGACTTGGTGACAGGGGCTTGCTTGCCGTTGCCCGCGGGTTTGGCGGCCGGGGCCTGCGGGCGATAACGCTCCGCCGCCTTCTGCACGTCGGCCAAGGTCACCCGCCCACCAACGCCGCTGCCGGCGACGTCGCGAAGGTCGACACCCTGGTCACGCGCCTGCTTCCGAACGGCCGGCGTGGCCAGCGGCTTGCCCGGATCACCCGCGGCGGCCTCCGAGAGGGCACCGACGACGCTGCCCGCGTCATCGTCTTCCTCGAGTTCGTCCTCTTGTGCGTCCGCTTCTAACGCCGTCTCGGCCGGTGCTTGTGAGGCTTCCGATGCCTCGCCGCCGCCGTAGGTCACGAACGCCTTGCCGACGGCGATCGAATCCCCTGCTTCGCCCATGAGGGCTTCAATGACCCCGGCACGCGGGGCAAGAACCTCCGTCTGCGCTTTGCCGGTCTCGACCAGCGCGAGCGGATCCCCCTCGGCAACTTCGGCCCCGGGTTCGATGAGCCACTCGATGATTTCCGCCTCCTCGAGCCCCTCACCGAGGTCGGGTAGGAGGAAATCGCTGCCGTCGAAGGTTTCGCCGTGCCCAGCCATGCGGACACTGTATCGCCGATAGCCGTTGATGCGTTGGACAACGCGACTCGTCGGGCCGACAGTGCTTGCATGTGCGGAATTGTTGCTTACGTCGGCCGAAAGATTGCCCAGCCGGTCCTCGTCGAAGGCCTCAAACGCCTCGAGTATCGCGGCTACGACTCTGCCGGTGTGGCGGTGGTCGGTTCGGACGGCTCGCTGCACCTGCGCCGCAGCGTCGGTCGAATCAGCATGCTCGAGGCCGAAATCGATCGGCAGAACAAGGAAGGGGCCGTCCTGCCTTCAAATGCCCGTGTCGGCATGGCACACACCCGCTGGGCGACCCACGGTGCGGCCACGCAGCTCAACGCCCACCCGCACACCGACAACCGCGGCCACCTCGCGATCGTCCACAACGGCATCATCGAGAACTACGCGGCCCTCAAGAAGTTCCTGTCGCAGAAGGGGCACGTCTTCCACAGCGAGACGGACACGGAGGTCTTGGCGGTGCTGATCGGGCACGTCTACGACGAGCTCAAGGCCGAAGCCGGCGACACGCTCCCGACGGGCGACCACGAGTCTCTGCTGCGAAAGGCCGTCCAGGCCGCGCTGGGCGAGGTCGACGGCACCTACGGCATCGCGGCAGTCTGCGGCGACGAGCCGGACACGCTCGTCGTCGCCCGGAAGGGCTCGCCCTTGATCATCGGCGTTGGTGAGGACGAATACGTCGTCGCCAGCGACGCGGCCGCGATCGTCGAGCACACGTCGCAGGTCATCTACCTGAACGACAACGAGATGGCGATCCTGAAGCCGGGAAGCTTCCGGACCTTCACCATCGACGACGTGCCGATCAGCCCGGTCATCGAGCAGCTGGAAACCACCATCTCGGAGTATGAGCTGGGCGACTACCCGCACTACATGCTCAAGGAGATCTTCGAGCAGCCCGAGAGCGTGCGGAACTGCCTTCGCGGCCGACTCGATCAGCGGGAGGGCCGAATCGTGTTGGGCGGCCTGGCGAAGCACGCCCGGCAGATGTCGCGGGCCAAGCGGTTCGTCCTCACCGGCCAAGGCACCGCCTGGCACGCCGGTCTCGTCGGCGATTACCTGATGGAAGACCTGGCGAAGATCGTCACCGAGTGCACCTACGCCAGCGAATTCCGCTACCGCAACCCGCTGGTCGAAGACGACACCGTCGTCGTCGCCATCAGCCAATCGGGCGAGACGGCGGACACGCTCAGTGCGCTTCGGGAGGCACGAATCAAGGGTGCAACGGCAATGGGCATCGTCAACGCCGTCGGCAGCACGATCGCCCGGGAGACGGATTGCGGCGTCTACCTGCACGCGGGTCCGGAGATCGGCGTCGCGAGCACGAAGGCCTTCACCTGTCAGTGCACCGTGCTCACGATGATGAGCATCTTCCTGGGCCGGAGACGGTTCATGGGGCAGAGCGAGTGCGCGAGCCTCATCGAAGCCGCTCGGTCGGATTCCGGACCAGATGTCGACCATCCTGGAGCAGAGCGACTTCGTCCGCACCGTCGCCGAAGAGTTCTGCAACCGTGAGAACTGGCTCTTCCTGGGGCGTGGGTACAACTACCCGATCGCGTTGGAAGGTGCGTTGAAGCTGAAGGAGATCAGCTACATCCACGCCGAAGGCATGCCCGCCGCCGAGATGAAGCACGGGCCGATCGCCTTGATTTCTCAGGGGATGCCGGTCGTCTTCATCGCCACCAAGGGCAGCCAGTACGAGAAGGTCATCAGCAACATCGAAGAGGTGCGAGCCCGCGGCGGCCGGATCATCGCCGTCGCGACCGAGGGCGACACGAACATCGACCGCTACAGCGACCACGTCATCCGCGTGCCGGACGTGCCCGAGTGCCTTCAGCCGCTGCTGACGGTCGTGCCGCTGCAACTGCTCGCCTACCACGCGGCCGTCGTCCGCGGGTGCAACGTCGACAAGCCGAGAAATCTCGCGAAAAGCGTGACCGTCGAATGAACGGGTACCGTCTTCAGTCATGATCCAGGAGACACGCGTTCGACAACTCAACCAGGAAGAGACGCGGGACGGCAAGTTCGTCCTCTATTGGATGCAGGCCGCGCAGCGGACGCGGTGCAACCACGCGCTCGAATTCGCTATTGAACGGGCCAACGAATTGAAGCTGCCGGTGGTCTGCTGTTTCGGACTGACGGACGACTATCCCGAAGCCAATGCCCGGCACTACGCGTTCATGCTGGAAGGGTTGCGCGACGTTGCCGCATCGTTGAAAGAGCGAGGAATCGCCTTCGTCTGCGACAAGGGTGAGCCGGACAAAGTCGCCGTCAAGTGGTCGAAGGACGCGGCCGAGGTGGTCGTCGACATGGGATACGTCCGCCCCTGCCGGCGGTGGCGAGACAACGCCGCGGACGAGATCGGCTGCCGACTGACACAGGTGGAGACCGGCGTCGTCGTGCCGGTGGAAACCGTCAGCGACAAGCGTGAGTACGCCGCCCGCACCATCAGGCCCAAGATCCACAAGCTGTGGGACGAGTACCTGGTTCCACTGAAGGAGCAGAAAGTCGGCCGCAGCTGTGACGGCCGGCTGGCCTCGGGAGAGTTGGATGTTTCAGACGCGAAGGCGTTGCTGAAGTCGTTGAAGGTCGACACTGAGGTGCCGCCGAGCGACGACTTCGAGGGCGGTGAGAAGGAAGCGCATCGACGGCTCAAGTCGTTCCTCAAGGACAAGCTCGACGGCTACGCCGACGGCCGCAACGAGCCGTCGGACGACAAGCACAGCCACATGTCGATGTACCTCCACTTCGGCCAAATCGCGGCGCTGGAGGTCGCACTGGCCGTTCAAGATGCCAAGGCGGGTGACGACACCAAGTCGTATCTGGAAGAACTCATCATCCGCCGAGAACTCGCCAAGAACTTCGTCTGGTTCGAGCCGGACTACGACAGCTACAAGTGTCTCCCGGACTGGCCCAAGAAGACACTTGCAGAGCACCGAAAAGACGAGCGTCCGCACCGCTATACCAAGAAGCAGCTAGAACAGGCAAAGACCGACGACCCTTACTGGAATGCTGCAATGATGCAGTTGCGTCTGACCGGCTTCATGCACAACTACATGCGCATGTATTGGGGCAAGAAGGTGCTGGAATGGTCGGAGTCGCCGGAAAAGGCTTACGACACGCTGCTCGCCATCAACAACCGCTGGTTCATCGACGGGAGAGACCCCAACAGTTACTCGAACGTCGCCTGGATCTTTGGCCTGCACGACCGCCCTTGGACGGAGCGGCCGATCTTCGGCAAGGTTCGGTACATGAACGCCAAAGGCCTCGAACGGAAGTTCGACATGCAGGCCTACGTCCGCCAGATCGACCGCCTCGCTGAAGACGCCGGTTAGGGCGACGGCTCACTTTTCTAAGAAGGCGACGCCGAACCGAGGAAGCCGGACTGTTCCATTCGAGGCTTCGCCGGCGAGTAGATCGCGCTCTCCGGGCGTCTCGATGACAACTTCCTCGTCGGCATTGTTGAGAAGGAACCGGAGTCGTCGCCCGGTGCCGTCTTGACGGACGACCTGCTCGACCGTCGCCGGAAGGCTCGCAGGTCGCAGCTTCTCGATGTCTGGTGCAAGGCTGTCGAGGACCGCGTGCAGGACCTGGGGAATTAGCATGGTTCCGACGTAGCAGACGACGCCCTTGCCGACCGTCCGACGTGTCACCGCCGGCTCGCCGTCGCGGTCGGGCCAGCTACCGATCACTTCAACGCCGTCATCCACCTTCAGCGACTCGCGCCAGAAGTCGACCGCCAATGTCTTGCCGTTGATCTCCATCGATGCCGGTCGGCCGACGGGCGCGATCTTCTCGCTCTTGAGTAGAACCGGGCTGAAGGACTCGACCCGACAGCCCGCCAGCTCCGCCAGACATCCGGGCGGCGTCTGGGCGACGATGTTGTTGTGGAGATTTCGCGTCCCGGTCCTGGCACCGATGATGAGGGTGCCGCCGGCTTGCACCCATTGCTCCAGCTTCGGCACCCACTCCGGGTCGAAGATCGCCCAATGGGGAATGACGTAGATGCCGCAGGGCGAGAGCTCATCTTCCGGGTGCACGAAGCCGGGCGTGTAACCGGCATCCGAGAACGCTTCGTGAACGCCCTCGCCGAACTTCTTCGGCGGAGGCAGGCCGAGCGGGCACGTGTAGTGCCCGTCTTCGACCAGTAGGTCACCACCCGCGATGCCCACATCGATGGCCACGTGCGTGCCGAGCAATGCATCTGCGACCGCCTTCACTTCTTTTCCGAGCCGGGCCGCTTCCTCGTAGCGGGCGCGGCCGATGTTGTCGTGGTCGATAAGGCCCAGCCAGTACTGCTCTGCTCCCGAACGGCAAGAGCGCCAGCGGAAGAACAGCAGCGCGTCGGCCCCGCGGGCGATGCTCCGCCAAGCCATCTGCCGCATCTCGCCCGGCAGCGGTTGCTCGAGCATGTACTGCGTCTGACCGCCGGCCCCGGATTGCTGCTCGGGAATGATGAAGTTGCCCGTCAAGCCGCGAACGCCGTCCAGATTCGCCGCCTGCCGCTGCGCCCGGCGGTCCGGCCCATGAAACATCGGGTAGACGTCATACCCCAGCAGATCCAGGTCCTGCCCGAACTCGCCGCGGTAGTCGACGTGGTGAAAAACGCCGTTGTGCGTGATCCACCAGTCGCCATTTGTCTCGCGGAGGATCTTGATCTGCTCTGCCTGAAAGACCGTGATGGCGTGATTTAGGAACTGGAAGTACGCCAGGTGGTGCGCCGGATTCGGAAAAGTCGGAGCCTCCGGCTTCGGCAGCGGAACGTCGTCGAAGCTGTCGTACGTCTGTGCCCAAAAGGCCGTGCCCCACGTCTCGTTCAACGTCTTGATGTCGCCGTACCGACTCGCACACCAAGTGCGAAACGCATCCGCCGCTGCGTCGGAGTAGTCCTCGCTGAAGTGGCAGTGGAACTCGTTGTCTGTCTGCCAGCCGATGACGCGCGGGTTGTCCTGATAGTGCGTCGCCATCACGCGGGTGATGTCACGGCTTGCGGCACGGAACCCCTCATGCATGTGCGACGCATGCTGCCGCGACCCGTGCACCATCACCCGACCGTTGTGATCGATGCGGACCATCTCCGGATGCTTCTTGAGCAGCCACATCGGCGGCGTCGCGGTGGGCGTGCAGAGGATGGAGTCGATCCCCTGCTCGCCGAGCGTGCCGATGACGTCATCGAAGAGGCCGAACTCGTGCTTGCCCGGTGCCGGCTCCAGAACATCCCAGGCGAACTCCGCCATCCGCACGACGTTCATCCCGGCATCGGCCATGCGCTTGGCGTCGTCACGCCGCGTCGCCTCGTCCCAGTGCTCCGGGTAGTAGCACGCACCGAAATGGAAGCGCTTGAACGCCGTCGGCCGAAGGTGCGAAATAGGCGGACGACGAGAAGACGTGGAGGCACTCACGCGGCCACGCTACGAAGCCAATCGCCCGCCGCCAACTCTGGACCGTGAGCAGGAAGCACGCACAGCGACCATCCACCGCCCCGGCACGACCGCCCCGGCGTGACTCTGATGACCGACTTCACCAGTGCACCCGTCTCTACAGCAACAGACGCCCCCGCCACAGTGGCAGCGACAAGGGGCCGCAACAATCTCGACTTCAAGAACAGGCTTCCGAAGAACCTGAATGACCTCGACGGGATTCAACCCCGGTTCCAACCTTCGAATGCTGCCATAGCGGCCCATGGCAAGGGGTTGCTGCAGCTTTTGAGGCGGCTTTTGGTGCAGGAGGAGACGGGCGGGTCGGTGGAGCTGGTGTTCGTGGATCAGGGCTACGCCGGCGAGAAGGCGGAGAGGCAGCGGCGGAGCATGGTGTCGGGTTGTCGGTTGTAAAGGTGCCCGAAGCCAACCGTGGCTTCGGGCTGTCGATCCGCCGCAATGATCCTGTCATTTTGAGTATGCGTTAGATGTAGGTGCCGAAGACGTTCACCGTCGGATTGTGTCTCGTGTCTCGCAGGAACAGGCTGAGAGCGTTCGCAAGGGAGAAGCATCATTGATGCGAAGGCGAGGCAATCACCATCCTCGTGTTCGCGGCAATGTAGATATGGCCACCATTGCTGCCGGTAAAGGGTCCAGCGTACCACCCAACGGCGACGCTTCGTCGGCTGCCTGCGTTCACGTCGGAAGTCTGGGGCGAAGAAATCGAATGTTCGGCCCGCAGGCGAAGGTCGCCCGAGTCTGCCCCGAATCCCCGACGTCTGTGCCTTCGACGGCCATGCTCGCCGGCATCTTCCTGAGCCGAGAAAGCTTTGCCGTTGCACTAGAACATAAACCTAACTAAAACAGCGGCTGTGACCGCCGCCCCGTCATTTTCCGCCTTGTCCCATGTGGCCGGTCGAGGCACGAGGGCTTGGGATGCTCCTCCAGTCGAGGCTGGACGGCTGCATGAGGTGCTGGGGGATGTCGAGGGGCTGGGCGTGGTGCTGGGATGGCTGACCAGCAGGTCGGATGCTCGTGCATCTCGACAGGCTTGGATCGGCCGCTCCGTCTGGCCGGGGGCTGATGTTCTGCAGCGAGCCTCGATGCTCGAAGCGGCGTTGTTGGTCGATGCCGTCACGCCGGCCGAGCGGGCTTGGGCGGCGGAACTGTGTGTCCGGAGCGGCTGTATGGCCGCGATTGTGGTGGACGGCAATGGGTTTGAACTGACAATGACCCGCCGGCTGCAACTGGTGGCGAGGGACGCGGACTGCCATCTCATCCTGTTGCGTCGCAGCGGCGACGGAGCCTTATCCGCGGCTGGATCACGGTGGGTCGTGACGCCTCAACCGACGGCCCGAGATCCCGAAACAGGCGTCTCGCCGCGACGGCCGCAGTGGCGTGTCGAATTGGTCCGGCACAAGCAGAGCTATCGAGCGGCCGGAAACGATACCACAACTTTAACCACTGCCGGGGAAATGTTCCGACATGAAGCCGCCGCACACCTCGCTGAAGACGTTCAAACCGCTTGGATCTACGAGTGGGATCCCCGCGGTGGCCGGGCTGCACCGCTCGGCCTTCCTGTCGGTGTACCTTCCGCGCTGGCCGATCGATCGGCGGCTCCGAAGATGGCGTGGACGGGATGAGCGGGCGGGGGGGCGGCCTCAATATCTGCTGTTGGCGGAGTCCGTTCATGGCAGGAGAGCCGTGATTGCGGCGTGTGCCGGCTCGGGTGGCGAGGGCGTACGGGCCGGCATGACCATTGCTCATGCCACGACCCTGCTGTCGTCGCCGCCGACGGTGCTCGACTACGAGCCAGCGGCGGACGAGGCGGGGCTGGTCGCACTGGCCCGCTGGGCCATGCGATTCACCCCGAGAGTTGCGGCCGATCCCCCGGACGGGCTGGTGCTCGACGTAGCCGGCTGTGAGCGGTTGTACGGCGGACGAACCGCTATTGCCCGTCAGGTGCGGAAAGCAGTGCGTTGTCTTCGGCTTGAGGCTCGTGTAGCAATGGCTCCGACGACCGGCCTTGCGTGGGGCTTGGCTCGGTATGGTGACGAGGGCGTCTGCGAGAACACCGCCGACCTTCTCGGCTTGCCGATATCGGCCCTCCGGGTGGATGCAGATGTCGCTAGCGCACTGGCTGAAGTCGGCGTCGACCGCATCAGCCAACTCGTCGAGATTCCTCGTCGTGAACTCGGCAGGCGTTTCGGTGAAGAGGTACTGCTTCGGCTCGATCAAGCCAACGGAGATGCCGCGGAACTTCTTGATTGGCAGCGACCACGATCAGTTCCGCGTGCAAGTTATCGGTTTGCCGGGCCGGCTACGCAGTATGAGGCGGTGGAGCAGACCATCCGAGCCGTAACCGGAAAGCTGTGCGAAGAACTCGCTCTCAGAGAGCTGGCGGCAAGGCAGGTCGTGCTCGAGGTCGAACGGCTCGATGCGGATCTGAGGCCTGCGTTCGGGCGTGTTAACATTCGGCTCGCCGCACCATCACGACAGTTGACTCATCTGTGGAACGTGCTCAGGCCGAAGGTCGAGTCGCTGGACATGGGCCGTGGCGTTGAGGTGGTTTCGCTGGAAGCCTCGCAGGTCTATCGCCAGCCACACACCCAGTCGCGGTGCGACGGCCAGCGGGAGGCGGAACAGGAAGAACAAGACGTCAGTCGCGTGATCGACCTGCTTCAGAGTCGGTTGGGTCGCGAGCGGGTGTTGCGGATGGAGCCAACGCCATCACACGTGCCCGAAGCGGCTTTTCGGTTGCGACCGGCGGGTGAAAAACCTGCTAAACCGTGCCGGCCGGTCATCGCTGACGGTGACCGGCCGACGCGGCTGCTCGACCCGGCCGAACCTGCTCGTGTGACTTTCCTTCAACCGGAAGGCCCGTTGGCGACGCTCCACTGGCGGGGCAAATCCCAGTCGATCCTCACCACCGTCGGCCCCGAGCGAATCGGACGTCGCTGGTGGCAAGCGAGCTTGTCGAAGCGTTCGCTCGACGTCCGCGACTACTACAAGCTTCAATGTGAAAGTGGCCTATGGCTTTGGGTTTATCGCACGCTAGATAGTGGTCCGGCCAACAGGTGGTTCGTTCACGGGGTGTGGTCCTGATGCCAGACGACACACCACCAAAGTCAAAGGTCCACCCGGCGAAACAGCCGGGCGAAGCATTCCGCACGAAGCGGCAGCACTGGTCCCAAACGAAGGACGTCGAGTCGGCCGAGCGACGTCAAGGTGTGAAGTGGCATCAAGGCTGGGGCGGATTCAAAGACAAGAAGAGTCGCCAGAAGCAACTCGAGGACGAGCATGGCGTAGGTCCGCAGGTCATCAAGGCTGGTAGCGAAGTGGCCTTTGCTGAACTCTGCTGCACGAGCAACTTCACCTTCCTCACCGGGGCGAGTCATCCGGACGAATTAGCTAAGCGGGCGGCGGAATTGGGCTACCGAGCGTTCGGCGTCTGCGATACGAACACGCTGGCAGGCGTCGTGCGGGCACACGTCGAGGCCGAGAGGCAGGGCGTGCAGCAGGTCGTCGGCAGCCGGATTAAACTGGCGTGCGGCCTGGCGGTGTATGTATGGCCCACCGACCTCGCTGCCTACGGCCGGCTCTCAACGCTGCTGACCATCGGCAAGCTGCGGTCGAAGAAGGGGCAATGCGACTTAGGCCTGTGGGATCTCATCGAGCACGCCCGCGGTCAAATGCTCGGAATCGAGCCGCCTCCTGGAGTCAACGGAATCGACGATGCCTTCGTCGACAAGCTCAAAACGCTCCGCGACCTCTGCGGCGGCACGGGGTCGCTCTCGCTGCTCGCCGCACGCCACTACGGCCCTGACGACGAGCAGCGGTTACGGGATGTTGCACGACTCTCTGCTGAAGAGCGAGTGCCGATGCTGGCAACGAACCAACCGCTCTACCACCTGTCAGGGCGACGACTTCTGCAAGACGTCGTGAGCTGTATTCGCCAGGGCTGCACGCTTGACGAAGCCGGCCTGTCACTTGAGCCCGCCGCCGAGCGACACATGAAGGTGCCCGAGGAGATGGCCCGGATTTTTAGTCGATACCCGAAAGCCATTCATCGATCTATTGAAGTTGCAACTTGGTGCCAAGGATTCAATCTCGACCAACTCAAATATCAGTATCCTTCTGAAGTCGTGCCTAGCGGCGAGACGGCGATGAGCCATCTGACGAAGCTCAGTCGTGCGGGGCTTGCTCATCGATTTTCTGAGGGCATACCAGATAAGGTTCGCGATCAATTCGAGCATGAGCTGAATCTGATCGGCGAACTTAATCTGCCGCACTACTTCCTTACGGTCGAGGACCTTGTGCGTTGGAGCCGCGGGCAAGGCATCTTGTGCCAGGGACGCGGGGCGGCAGCGAACTCCATCGTTTGCTACTCGCTCGGCATTACTGATGCCGATCCGAGGCGAATCAACACGCTCTTCGAACGGTTCATCTCGCGGGTAAGGAACGAGCCGCCGGACATTGACATCGACTTCGAGCACGAGCGTCGAGAAGAAGCGATTCAATACCTCTATCGCAAGTACGGCCGCGACCGTGCGGCAATGACCGCCAACGTCATCACCTATCGCGGCCGGAGTGCTGTCCGTGAGGTAGGCAAAGTTCTCGGCTTCAGCCAAGATGCCATTGACGGTCTCGCCAAGGGCATTAACTGGTGGAAGGGTGGTCCGATCGATAAGGATGAGCTTGACGCTCAAAAGCTCGATGAAGCGGGTCTAGCGACACAACATCTCGTTTACTTGTCGGAAGCCATTCAAGGGTTCCCGCGTCACCTTTCTCAGCACCCAGGCGGTTTCGTCCTGACGGAGACGCCGCTGCACAAGCTCGTGCCGATCGAGAACTGTGCAATGGAAGCCCGCACTGCCATCGAGTGGGATAAGGACGACATCGACGCCTTGGGCTTCATCAAGGTCGACGTACTGGGCCTAGGCATGTTGACGTGCATGGCCAAAGGCTTTGACCTGTTGCAACGACACGCCGGCATCGAGATGTCGCTAGGTTCGATGCCCGAAGACTGTGAAGAGACCTTCGACATGATCTGTGCCGCCGACACGATGGGCACGTTCCAGATCGAGAGTCGGGCCCAAATGAGCATGCTGCCCCGTCTGCGGCCACGGTGCTTCTACGACCTGGTGGTGGAGGTCGCCATCGTGCGGCCGGGGCCGATCCAAGGCGGCATGGTCCATCCTTATCTGCGACGCAGGAACGCGGAGGAGCCTGTGCCGGACATGAGCGGCAAGGCGATCGAGTGGATCACCGCGAAGACTTTCGGCGTGCCGATCTTCCAGGAGCAGGCGATGCTTATGGCTGTGCATTGTGCGGGCTTCACGCCCGATGAGGCCGACGGTATGCGGCGGGCAGTCACTGGCTTCCGCCGTTTCGGTGACATCGACACCTTCGAGGACAAGATCATCAGTGGCATGATCGCCAATGGCTACGAACGAGCTTTTGCCGAACAGTGCTTCAAGCAGATCCAGGGCTTCTCCACCTATGGCTTCCCCGAGAGCCACGCTGCCAGTTTCGCCCTCATCGCCTACGCCAGCAACTACCTTAAATGTCACTGGCCCGGCGTTTTCCTCGCCGCCATCCTGAACTCGCAGCCGATGGGCTTCTACAAGCCGGCTCAACTCGTTCAAGACGCCCAGCGGCACGGAGTCACGGTTCTGCCGGTCGATGTCCTGTACAGCGACTGGGACTGCACGCTGCCAAACCCGGATGACTTGATGACGGTTCGCCTTGGCATGAACCGCGTGAAAGGCCTTCGCCTCGATGACGCTGCAAAGATCATTTCATCGAGAGGCGAAAGTATCGGCGGAATTGAACATCTGTGGCAAGTGAGCAGATGTCGGGCTCGTGCGATGACCTGCATGGCCAAAGCCGACGCCTTCGAAAGCATGGGTTTCGACCGTCAATCAGCCCTGTGGCATGTCGGCAAGCTCAAAGACGGCGACGAGCCGCTGTTTGACCAGACTCATGAGCGGGAAACTTCGGTCACACTGCCGGAACTGGCACGGCTTCGACATGTGCTGGCAGACTATGGCCACACGGGTGTGTCGCTGAAAGACCACCCGATGCAGTTCCTCCGGGACCAACTCGACGACCTTGGTGTCGCAAAGGCCGACGAGCTTGCCGACGCCGATCGCTTTCCAGCCGGTTGCCCGGTAGCCGTCGCCGGCATCTGCCTCGTCCGCCAGCGTCCTGGCAGTGCCAAGAGCATCACGTTTCTGACTCTCGAAGATGAAACTGGAATGAGTAATCTCGTCGTTTACCCCAACATCTTTGATCGCTGGAAGCGAGTCGCCCGTGATGCGAATGCCATGCTTGTCAGAGGGCGTATCGATCGCGTGGGGGAGGTGGTGCACGTCGTTTCCGCCCATTTTCAGACGTTAGATGACCAGCTAGAGGAGCTTCGTGCTCTCTCTAGAAACTTTCACTAGCATAACCGGACGCAGGTCCACCTTGACTCGCCTATGGAAGACTTACGCCGTAAGAGCTACGGATACGAAAAGTTTGCTTTGCAAACTTGGAACTGTTGTTTGCCAGGCCCGTAGTCTCATAAGTGTGTATGAATCACGCTGCCGGCAGGACAAGGATGATAAGGCAATCCATCGACTTGCCGTCCGCGTCCGGTGTCTATAACAGATGGTGTCGTACGACGTGCTCGTCAGATCAAAGGAACTGGTGCGAGCATTGGAAAGGCTGCCGGGAGGGCGCACAAGAGTTTGGCATTGAAGGCCGAAGAAGACCGCAAATGAACCCAGAGGGATCGAGCGGGGACGCGGAGACCTATTGCTGGAGAATCTCGCCCGGCTCGCGAAGGTCTTCGGGCTTTCGCTGGCCGAGCTGATGGAGGGTCTATACGAGAAGTGAAGTGGCAGCAAGTTGGCTGGACCGTGAGCTGCGTCGGGAGCGAGAAGACGCTCTTCTCGTACTAGATCGACCCCGCAGCCGCAGTGCCGAGTGGCAGGACCATCTTAAGCCGTGGCCGTGTCGTGCGAGGAGGCGTGCCTCTACTGCGACCGAGTGAACCGCTTGGACTTACGACGACCCGTGGCTGAGCAGAACGGATCACGCTGACAGCCTGATGTCCCTTGCGATGAGTGGCGTGTGGTGCTCCACCGGATCCGAGCTGTTGCCGCTCGTATGAACGCGATCCGACACTGGCCGATGTACCACTCCGTCTTCAACCAGTCCCAGCGGAAGCGGGAGTGTCTTGGGCAAGACGTTCGTCTGGCTAGAAGAACGTTTCGCCGATCGCGACGATGATCCACCGGCCGACGTCGCAGACCGATGATGTACTCGCCCCAACAGGCTCGTCAGAGCTTCCGCGGACGACCGCCGCGTGGGTTGCTGTTCATGAGGAGGTTCTCGGCAGGGTCTTGGGCGATTCTTTACCCAAAACCTTGAACCTCGATGACCCCAACGGGATTTGAACCCGTGTCGCCGCCGTGAAAGGGCGGTGTCCTAGGCCACTAGACGATGGGGCCGTGGCAGGTCGCAGCGTAGGCCCGCTCTGCGCCTTTGTGAACCGCGTTCGGTCGGAACTACCCTCCGGCGTGCTTCGCTTCTACAAGTTTCGCCAAGAGCTCTTCGGGCCGGTCCCTGCCAAAGACGTCTACGTGAAGCGGCCAGACGGGCGGGGGTGGCCAGAAGAGTGTCCGCCGATCAGAGCGGCCAACGCGTTCGGCTTCGACCTTTTGGCCAACTTCGATGTCACCTTTATCCGGCAGCGCGACGGCACGTGGGAGGCGCAGCCGGCGGTCGAGCTGACCAGCGACTTCGACTGGTCGCCGAACGAGGACGTGCCGGGAAGGCCGATGGGACAGCGGTACTGCTGGTTCTGGAACCGAGGGCAGTCCTTGCCGCATGCGATCACCGACGACGTCTTCGAGGTCATCCGCAACCAGGTGAAGGTCAGCTCGTTCCTCTACCTCGCTACGGATGCGAACGAGCTGCTGTCGTTCGGCCCGTTGCCGAACGCCAAGCCGATGCACGACTGCGGCTGGCGAACTTACTCGGCCATGGCGGAGACCGACTGGTACCCTGCCAGCAGCCCGTGGCACGTCGTCCTGGAGCTCGACCCACAGCGAGATGAAGTGCACATCGAGAAGGGCGAGCCGATCTGCCGCGTGACGCCGGTTCGGCGGGACACGTACTTCGCCAGCCCGATGTCGCCGACCGAGTTCGACGGCTTCTTCGAGCGAAGCCAGCGCTGGCTCAACGCCCACGGCCGCCCGCACGAGTCGGCGGGCAAGGGGGAACGCGACATCACGCGGACCTACGTGAAGCAGCAGGCGCGGAGCAAGTTCATCGTTCTCGATTGACTGCTAGGCCTTCTTCTTCGCTTCTTCGTACAGCTCGCGGATGTTGAGAAAGTCGATCATGTGATCGTCGAACGTCTGCCGGGCACGCGGGTCGGTCATGGGCAGGCGAAGTTCGTTGATGACCTTGGTTCCCATGCCGATCCACTCGCGCCACGTCGTAGCCGACACATTGGCGAAGATGACTTCGCCGAGGACACCCTTCATCGGCTGACGCGGCATCCGCGGGCCCGGCTCGCCGGTGCGGGCGTCTCGAACCTGACCTTCGCCCACCTCGACTTGCCGGACTTCGGACACGTCTGGAGCCTCTTCGCCCATGGCAGCGAGCTGTTTCTCCATCGCCTCTCGCGGCATGCGATCGCCACGTTCGGCAGCGACGATGACACCCCGCTTGAGCACCGTGGCCGCGTCCGATGGCTGGTCCATCGCGATCAACGCCTGGCCTAGCAGCTCATACGCCTTGCTGAACCGGTCGTTGATCTCAAGGGTGCGGCGAAAGCTCTCCGCAGCGGCCTTGGGCTGACCGGCGCCCAGCAGCTCGCGGCCAAGTGACAGGTGACCCAGCTCATTGCCCGGGTCGTCCGCGGCCATCTTGCGGAACTGTTCGAGTCGTTCTTGCTGACCAACATCATCGCTCATGCAGCAGTGTAAGGCCCGCCCGCTAGCCGCCGCAGCCGCCACCCATGTTGGCTTGCGAGGAGGGTCGGATCAGGCTCATGATCTCGCCACGGGTTCGGGCATCCGTCCGACACAGGCCCCGCAGGCAACTGGTTAGCATGGTGGCCCCGGTCTTCTTAACGCCGCGAATGGTCATGCACGAGTGCACCGCCTCGACGACCACGGCCGCCCCCTTGGGTTCCAACGCCTGCATCAACGCGTCACAGATCTGCACCGTCAATTGCTCCTGAATCTGTGGGCGACGGGCGTACCCCTCGACCAGCCGGGCGAGCTTCGACAGGCCTACGACCCGGCCCTTCGGCAGGTAGGCGACGTGGGCCTTTCCGGTGAACGGGAGCAAGTGGTGCTCGCAGACGCTGGCGAACGGAATGTCGCGGAGAAGAACCACCTCGTCGTAGTCTGCGTCAAAGACGGTCTTCAAATGCTCGCGCGGGTCTTCCTGGAGGCCGGCAAAAAGCTCCGTGTACGCCTTGGCGACTCGGTGCGGCGTTCGCTTCAGACCATCCCGTTCTGGGTCTTCGCCTACGGCAAGCAGTATCTCACGAACGGCCGCGGCTATGCGGCTTTCATCGAATTCTGCGGGAATAACGGCTCTCGGCTCGTCGTCGAACGCGTCTTCATTGGAGGCGGGTTCCGTTGGCATGGGCGGAGATGGTAACGCCGCCCGCTTCTACGGGGAGGAGGCAAAAGTCTGTCAACCTTGTTGAAACAGAAACTGAAGGTCTGACTTGCGTTTCGGCATGTTGTTCGCGGTGTGGGACTCAGGCCGCACGTTGCGGCACGACAGAGACTGCAACAGAGAAGGAACCAACAGAATGAAGCTCAACAACACCAAGCGTTTCGCCCTCGTCGCCGTTGCCGCCGCCGTGGGTATCGGCAGCTTCGCAATCGGCAGCGCTACGGCTGACGATCACTCGAAGGACGCCAAGAAGTCCTACGAGGACAAGAAGCAGAAGGACATCGTCGCCGTCGCCACCTCGGCCGGGCAGTTCAACACGCTCGCCGCCGCACTGAAGGCTGCGGACCTCGTCGAAGTGCTCAAGAGCGAAGGTCCGTTCACGGTCTTCGCCCCGACCGACGAGGCCTTCGAGGCCCTGCCGAGCGGCACGCTCGACGAGCTGCTGAAGCCCGAGAACAAGGAGCAACTGCAGGGAATCCTGCTTTACCACGTCGTCAAGGGCAAGAAGCTCATGGCCAGCGACGTCGTCAACGCCGATGAGGCCGAGACCGCTCAGGGCGAAGCTGTCCAGATCGAAGTGGTCGACGGCAACGTCATGCTGAACGACACGGTCATGGTGACCAAGACAGACATCGCCGCCAGCAACGGCGTGATCCACGTGATCGACGGCGTTCTCATCCCCCTGGGCGGCAACGCCGAGGACGAGATGGAAGAAGCCGCCGACGACATGGGCATGTAAATCCGCCGACATCGGCATCGCATTCCAGCGATAGAACAGCCGCCCGCGTGATAGGTCACGCGGGCGGCTGTCGTTTTAGGCGTTTCTGACTGAAAAGCAGATAACCCACACCCACGGGTTGCTGGACGAGGCGAACTCGCCGTCGCCGTAGATGCCGTCCCAAAGCCGGCGGAACCAGATCGTCGGCAGATGATCGAACAGCCCGGGCGGCATGCCTTCCGCCCGCGCGTCGTCGTCGGTGAGTTCGTCGAGACGCTCCGGGCGCACCTCCTTGACGTCGAGCAGCATCCGCGAAGCGTCGCGTGGCAGGAATCGACCGCCTTTCCAAGACCTTGTCGCAGCAGCGGCCGGGCCCAGGTCTGCCTCGTAGAGACGGGCGGATCCATCGGGTGCAAAGGCCCAGGGCTCGCGGACCCAGAGCGTGCTGCCAGCAGTGGCCAGGCGACAGGTGATCGGGCGACCCGCGGCGTCAGCGGGCCAGGGGCGGTGGTCGAGGGTGGTGACGCCCACCGGAAGCGGACGAATCGGCCTACGCGTCTGCGTCTTCTGACCGGCGAGCAGGGCCCGCATCATGGCGGCGTTAAAGGCTATCGGCTTGGCTGTGCTTGTCTGCCGCGGAACTACTGGCCCTGCAAAGGCTTGGCGGACCCGCTCCCGCGCGGTGCTCTCGGCTTCTTCTGAAGGCACGCCAGAGGCTAGCGGTTCCCGACGACTCGGGCAGGCATTAGGATACCCCAATGGCTGCCGCGGCTGTCGATGTACCTCAAGGCACGCAACGCCCGCCCCACGCCGGGGGCGGACTGCCGCCACCAATCGAACCGCCGGAGGAGGGGGATCGATGGGACGGCGATGACGACGCGCAACGGCCGCAGCGGGTTTGCTGGCAAACAGTTGCGTCGTTCCAGCACCCGTCGGAGGCACACCTGGCAAGGCTTCACCTGGAAGCGGCGGGGCTAAGATGCGTGCTCCTGGATGAACTCATGGCCGCCACGCAGTGCTTGAGCCTCGCAATCGGAGGGGTGAAGTTGCAAGTTCCCAGCAGCCAAGCTGTTACGGCTGTCGAGTTGCTTCGTCAGGTCATGCCGGAGCAGGTCGCACCCGTCGCCGTGTATCGTGACTCCAAGATCGGCAAGATGGTGGCCTGCGTGGTCGAGGCGGCGACCGGCGAGTCGAACGTGCTGTCGGAGAAAGAGTTAGATGGCGGAAGACTGGCCATCACGGATACCGGGCAAGAGTCAGTCGTGGCGCGGGCGATAGCGGAATCGTGCTTCGCGTTCGGGCTGACGGAGGCAGGTCGGGCGGCTCTGGCTCGCCAGAAGTGCCCGAACTGCGGCGCCACGACCTCGTCCGCAACCCTCCGTAGGCCGGCAAAAGTGTTGCGAGACAATGACTTCGGACGACTGCGTCATCTCGTCTCCCGCCTGAACCGTCGCCTCGCCGGCCGACGATGCAGAAGCTGCCGATCAGCGTTCTGAATGGACTCGCGAGATTTGTTGAAACAAGCAAGCTGCGTGCGGGTGTATTCTCCTGTACCTCGATAGGAATACCATGAAGATGAAAACATTGTTAGTAGCAGCGATCTCTGCCCTGTTGCTCGCGATTCCGCTGCTTGTAAGTGCATCTGCCACAACAACCTCGACTGCCCTTGACGTTCCGTTGCGGGCGGACGGTTCCTGGGCCGCCAGCGAGGTCTGGCAGGACGGACTGGTCGAGAAGGCGACATACGACGCCAGCCGCGTTGTCTATGGCCGGCCAAGGACTTACGTCGCAACCTTCCTCACCAACCGAGAGGTCCACGAGCCTGCCACGTGGACCAAGTCGCCGGACGGAACCGGTGTCGAGGTCTGGAAGCACAACCAGATCGAGGTCATACCGACCCCGAACTATGACTACAAGCATATCACCACCAGTCACTTGCAGGCCAGCGACCTGTCGCTCACCCGGCTCGACGCTTCCTCGCAAGAGTGGTGCGGCACCAGCTTTCACCAGTTCCTTGAAGGCCGACGACGGCTGGGACTTCACCGGCTTTAGCTACATGCCGGGACAGGGTGCTTCAAATGATACTGTTGCTTCGGACGAACTGCCGCTGCTGGCGTTCAACGCGTTACCTATCTCGTTACGTGCTTACGACTTCGAAGCGAAGCCCGACCTCGAGATCCGGCTAATTCTCGACCAACGCAGCAACCGAGCGACGTCTTCCCAACCCGTCGCGGCGACCATCTCCTACGCCGGCGAGACGGACGACGGTCACCTGCTTGATGTAGTCGTTGATGGCCAACAACTTGGCCGATTCGAGTTCGCGTCTGATCGGAATCACCTCATGCTTGGCTATGAGGGTGCAGACGGACAAACGTACCGCCTCCGCGACGTCGAGCGCGTCAACTACTGGACCATCAACGAGTAAGGCCGACCTTCACCGGCCCACTCGGCGGACGTAGACCACCCATTCTGCCATCAGGATGCCGATGGCGACGACGACGAGCCACCACCACCACTCGACCCGACGTTGAGGATCGGGGTCGCTTCCGTCGCCGATGCCGACGACTTCCGCGGCATCGGGTTGGCTGTTGGACCGATCCCCCGGGTCCGTCACAGCCGGCCTCGTGTCCGATTCCGTACCGTCTAAGAGGCTCACGGCGACCCGACCAAAGCCGGAAAGTTCCGGAGAAGTGACGTACAAACCGACGGAATCGAATGGACCCATCAGCAGCCGACCGTCGCCGTCGACCGACTGCGTCATCTTGCCGCCGCGGCCGCCGATGACCTCCACCGTGTCGCCTGCTTCAAGCCCCGACCGAGCGACCACCGACGCCGGCACGATCACCGTTTCGCCCGGACGGATGCTCTCGCGTGTCCGAACGTCGCCTGCCGCGGCGAGGAACTGAAACATCTGATAGCCGAAGACGACGAACGAACGCTGCGTCGGCCAAGTGCTCTGGGCGATGTCGAAGGTGAAGATCAAATGGGTCCGCCGGCCGGAACGCTCAAACACCATCAGCGGCCCGGCGACGCCTTCGACGAGCAGGTCTGCCCCCAGCGGCACCGTCGCCAGCCGTCCCTCGGCCACCCAGATCCGGTTGAGGTTCAGCCCACGCAGCATCGGGTGCTCGCGATCCCAATCCAGGATCCCGCTGCCTTCGTAGAAGAGCGGCACGTCGCCCTCGCTCGTCACCGGCACCACCTCCGTTGCGTCCGTGGGCGGAAGGACGCCGCTGAAGACGAACGTGCCGGCATCCGGCAGCCGCGTCGGCGAGTAGTTGTCGAACAGCGTCACATCCGCCTCGTCCGCCTCGCCGCTCTCCAGCATCGCCTCGTACTCGGCGGGTGACACGATCTGCGGCTCGTCCAACGGCTGGCTTTCGACCAACAGCCGAAGCCAGTAGTTTTCCCGTAAAACCAGCACAACCTTCAGCGGATCGGGCGGCGGAACGACGACATGCGCCACGTCGTCGATCGCCAACGCGTCTTCGTTCGCCTGTCCGTCGACCTCCACGACCTCGAACCGCACGACGGCCGCCCCGGGCAGATCGAGCTGAACATCCGCACCGTTGCGTGCCGGCGATGACGCGACGGCCTTCTCGATCTCACTCGCCCGTGCCGGATCCGCCTCGGCCAGTGCCGCGCGCCAGGCGGCGTCGCTCCATCGCTCCGGCGGCAGGAAGACGGTGATGTTGCCGGCACTGGCGGGGCGGAAGTCCGCGTCTTCGCCACCATCGGTCATCGCGACGCTGATTCGCACCGCCGCCTCGACCGGATCCGGGCCGAAGTTAGCCAGGCGTGCGAAGGCCTGTGCTTCGGTGGGCCGTTCGTAGTTTCGCTTGACGCTCGCGGCGACGATGGCCAGGTTCTGCGTCGCCGCATCGCCGATCTTCTCATAGATCAGATCGCCACGGAGCGACAAGTCGCTGTCGGTGCCCGGCATCACGCGGCCGTCGCTGAAGAGATAAACGTCGGGCGTCAGCGAGTCGTCTTCGCGAAGACGATCCGTGGTGAACGAGCTACTCGCGTCCGCCAGCTCGTAAGCCGCGGCGGCGGAGGTCCGGCGGTCGACGGTCGTGATGCCGTCGATGGCGTCACGGAGGCGCTTCTTGTCCTGCGTGAACGGCTGGACGGGGCTCGTGTTGCCGTCGTCGCTGAAGGCGATGACCATCGCGCTGTCGCCTGGGCCGAGGGAGTCGACGAGGTCGCGGGCACGGCTCTTTTGCTTCATCGAGCCGCGTCCCGCCGTCGCGGCCGTCGGTCGTCTGCATGCTGGCGGATCGATCCAGCAGCAGGATCGACCGCTCGCCCGTCTGAACGTCCCCCTCAGCCACCGGCCTAGCCAGGGCGAGCAGCAACGCCAGCAGCGCCAGGAACTGCAGCAACAACAGCAGGTTACGCTTGAGCCGCTGGAAAGGGCTGTTGACCTGCAGGTCTTGATAGCTCTTCTTCCAGAGCATCGTCGTCGGAACCGGCGCCGGCGATCGACGCAGCTTCAAGAAGTAGAGCAACAGCAAGAGCGGGATCGCCACCGCCGCAACGCCGGCGGCGGTCCACGGGTTCAACAACTGCGGCAATCCCGGCACGCGGGCATGTTAACGCGACTCGACACGCGGTGCAGAAATCGCCCGACCTCACCTATGGCGGCGGCGGATCGTCCCACCGGGCGGGGAAGCGGGTCGTACGGCGATACGGGTTCTCGGCCGTCGTCCAGGTCAGCATGTTTTGTCTCGCTGCATGCAGGTCTGCCGGCGTGAGATCGCCGCGGCGATACAGGCCGTGAGGGATGGCAAGACTCGACGTGCCCGGCTCGAAGTCCGACGGAAGTGCCGGCGAGACGAGGACGGCCGGGCGATCAGGGACGACCTCCGTGATGATCCAGTCGGCCCGTGCGAGGTCGGCATCGGTCACGCCGTCGCCGTGGTGCACGCCCAGCAGCGTCGGCAGCGGCGTCTTGCCGCGGATGAGAACGAGCAGGTCGTCGTCGCCAATTTCGTTGCGGGCCGCTTCGGCGAACGTGACGGCGTCCGCTGTCCATCCGGTAGAAGCCTCGACGCCGCGCGTCACGCTGTTGCGAGCGACCACCGCGGCATACGCGACGACCGCGAGGACTGGCAGGAGCGTCGCCACAGGCGTAAGCCTCGGCCGAAGCAGGGCCAGACGCTCCGGCACCGCGGTCAGGAAGAATGCCGCCATCATGCCGCCCGGCATCATCGCCGGGAGGATGTAATCGACGCGTTTTCCTGAAGAAAGTGACACGCCGACGAGGACGACGACGCACCACAACCCCGCCGCGATCGGCAGCGTCGCCCGGTCGCCGGTGCGCCTGGCTTGCCAGATGGCCAGCCCGAGGCCGCCGAGGGTGAAGAAGATCCAGGCGAACGTCTTGCTGTAGAACCAGACGATCGCCTGCCACCACGGTTTGACGTGACCCTCGGGCGTCGCGGTGCCGATGCGGTCGACCAGTTCCGCGCCCAGCAGCACCTCACGCACGTGCTGCGGATCGGCGATCCAAGCCGCGGCGAGCCAGGCGAGGATCGGCACGAGGCACAACGGCAACCCGACGTGAGGCGACAGTCGCCACACGTCACGCGGCCGGCCGATGACCACTGGCAATACGAGGGCGTAGACGATGGCGAGCGCCGCCATCGGCCCCTTCGTCAATGCCGCGGCCGAGACGCACGCCCAAAATGCCGCCGCCAACCACTTCGTCCGGCTCGGCCGCTCTGCCGGCAGCACTGCCGCCGTCGCCGTCAGCCCAGGCGAGGGTCAGGAACATCGCCTGGAGCATGTCGGGCCGGGCTCGGAACGCGAGGTCGACGGCCGTCCGGTTGTTGAGCCAGAGCACGCCCGCCAGGGCCGCGAGTACCCAGCCGCCTTGGAACCGTCGGACGAGCCAAGACGATTGCGGCCGTCGTCCCGATGGCGCCGATCACGCTCGGCAGCTTCAACACGAAGGGCGACCATGAGCCGGTGACGAGGGCCGCGGTCGCGCCGATCCAGTTGTACAAAGGCGGCTTCGTGGCCGGCTGGTGCAACACGTCACGCGGCAGCGCAAGTCGGCCGTGAAGCACGACATCGGCCGTGTAGCTGACGGTTTTCGGTTGATCGCTGAAGTAGAGGTCCGCCCCAAAGAACCACCGGCAGCCGAGGAGCATCACCAGGCCGATAGCGCACAGCCCGACGGCCGTCGCCTGGGTCGGCGAGCGTGAGAGCGTCATCGCAGCAGGCCGCGGTGTCGGAGGTGGGTAAGAACCAGCTCGTCGAACGGCATGTCCGTCGTCGCCAGCAGGTACGACCCGCCGCGACGGGTGACGTAGTCGCGAACTGATCGGCAGTACGCCGTCGAGATTTGCGCTGTACTGCCGAATCAGCGGGGCGGTGATGCTGACCTCTGCCGCGTCGCCGTCTTCGAGGTCGATCAGCTTCAGGTCGCCCTTGAGACCCGGATCCAGCTCTTGCGGGCTCACGACCTGGACGACAAACACGTCGTACCGCCCGGCCAGCAGGTAGCGAAGCCCGTCTTCGAAGCCTGCCTTATCGAAGAGGTCGCTCAGGATGACGCAGACGCCCTTGTTGCGGTTCCGCAAGGCAAACTCCTTGCACGATCGGTTCAAATCGCCGCGCGCCGGCGGGCGTTTGCTTGTCGAGGAAGTCCAAGATTCGCGGCACGTTTCGCCGGCCACGGAGTGGGCCCGTCTCGCCGACAACGCCATCGGAAAAGGCACTGATGCCGACGCGGTTGTAGTTGACGAGCCCGACATATCCCAACGCCGCCGCGAGCTGGCGCAGGTACGTCAGCTTGTGCGGCTTGCCGAAGTCGGTGCTGGCACTGACGTCGACCAGCACGTTGAGCGACAGATCTTCTTCTTCGAGGAACAGCTTGATGAAGAGCTTGTCCAGCCGGGCGTAGGCGTTCCAATCGATGAACCGCAGGTCATCTCCCGGCACGTAGTTGCGGAAGTCGGCAAACTCCACGCTCTGGCCCCGCCGCTTGCTGCGTCGCTCGCCCTTCATCTTGCCCTGAAGGATCTTGCGGCTCTGGACGTCGAGCCGGTCGAGCTTGGCCAGGAAGGTCGGATCGAGCCGGAGCGGGGCGTCAGGCGTTGGTGCGGCTGCGGTCGCCATAAGGGCAGGCTACCGATTCTGCTCGGCCTCGGCCATTGCGAGGAAAGCGGCCAGGCCGTCTTGCGTCGACCAGCCGGACTCACCGAAGAAGGCATCTGAAACGTACGCACACCTCTTGTCCGGCCAGTCTGCCGGAAGCTTGGGATAATGCGGAAAGTTCTTCCTGATCGCGTCGATGTACCCCTCGTCGCCTGCAAGCCAGAACGGCTCGGGGGACGCGAGGTTTCTAGCCGCGTAGCCACCCGGCTGCCCGTCGATCGTCCAAGCATCCGGCCAGTCGACGGTGAGACAGTGCTCGAAGGCGCGGGCGGCGTCTTCGACCGAGATCCACGATGCGAACTCCGTCCCCGCCGGTGCCCAAGATCGACCTCCTCCATGCACGAGGCGATGGGCGTGGCCTCGCGTCAGAACCATCGGCAGCCTCAGGGCGATGCCAAAGACGCCGTACCTGCGGGCCAGCGATGACAGCAATAGCTCTGATGCGATCTTCTGAGCCCCGTAGGCCGACCATGGTCGCGGCGGCTCGTCCTCCGTCAGCGGAAGCGCCAGCGGCGCCAGCGACGTCCGTCCTTTGCCGAGGCCAAATTGCCCGTACACCTGGCAGGAACTCGCGTATGCGATCCGCTCGATTCCCAATTCTGCCGCGGCAATGAAGAGGGAGCCCGTCGCTTCGGCGTTGCGGGCGTGGACTCGATCTTCGCGATCGGCCCACTGGCTGTTCAACTCGCCGAGGTGCACGATCGCTTCGATGCCGCGATCATCCAGAAGTGGCTCTATCGTCTCCCGATTGCCGGTATCGGTGAGGCGAAACTTCACGCCTTCTGCAAGCGGAGTTCGCGGTCGGCGGATGTCGAGTGCCAGCACCTCATGGCCGCTGGACGCAAGCTGGTCAACGACCCTCGAGCCGATGGTGCCGCTCGATCCCGTAACTGCGATTTTCATCAGTCGCCACCGTAGGCGAGGCCCGATGGTGCACGACCTTGCTCCCGAACTTCTCGAAGGCGTGTGCAAACTCTCACAAGGACGGCTAGGCGTTGCCGTCAGCGGCGGTCCGGACAGCGTGGCGTTGCTGCATCTGCTCGTGCATCACCGGCCGGAGCTGGTCGCGGTCGTCCTCCACGTCGATCATGCTGCCCGACGAGACAGCCACACGACGGCGCAATGGGTCCAGAGACTGGCCGAACGTCATGGCCATGCCTTCGCCTCCACCCGACTCACCGGCGGTGGCAACGAGACGACGTGGCGACACGCGCGGCTCTCGTTCTTTAGCGACGTCGCCAAGCGACACCGGCTTGACGGCGTCGCCCTCGGGCACCATCTGGATGATCATGTCGAAACCGTCCTGCTCCGACTGCTCCGCGGCTCCCCCCGCAGCGGCACCTTCGGACTAGCCGGCCTGAGCACGGAGAGCCGCGTCGGAGACTTGAACCTGCTCCGCCCGCTCTTGGCGATCCGGAAGCAGACGCTGCTCGACCTGCTTCAAACAGCCGGCCAGGTGTATCAGGTCGACGCTTCCAATCAAGACAGATCCGTCGCCCGCAACCGGCTGCGTCGACTGCTGGCGCGACACCCGCACCTTCGCGACGTTGCTGAGGCCTTCGCCGCTGCGACTCGGGCGGCTGATGACGCGACCCTCGATGCCGCCGGCCTGCCGTCGGACGCGGTCCCGCAACCCGCGGAACCGGATGATCCCGTCGCCCGTCGTCGATGCCGGCAGTGGTTGACGCGGCACGGGGTTCCGGAGGCGGATGCCTCGCCTGAGGTCGTTGATCGACTGATGTCGGTGGTCAAGCCCGACGGGCCGCGAGTGGTGACGCTGCCAGGAGACCTTCGCCTTCGCCGTCGCGGCAAGACCGCGGGCGGTGGCATCGTGATGACCAGAGCAAATCGCGATCAGACACCGGAAGACAAGCGAGCGTGCCGCAACACTTGACGACGTAGCACTCTAATCCGCCGGCTCGATCGTTACTTTCAGCAGCTTGCTCTTGAACTGTTCGACGTACAACTCGGCCCGCTCCTTGTGCGTCACGAGAAGCAACGACAGCCCACGTTTGTGACATTCGACCGTCGCCCGAATGGCCGCCGTTTCGTTCAGGGGCGTCAATTCCACGACCGTCAGCACCACGTCCTCGAGGGTGTTGACGTCATCATTGTGCAACAGCACGCGATAGGGCGGAAGCTGGCCAGGCGGGCCGCGACGAGGCTTGGGCTTCTTCTTGGCCGACGGTGCGGGCTTGGGTTTCGGCGGCGGCTCGGCCACGGCAGTGCCCGCGTCGTCCGCGTCCCCCTCCGTACTGGCCAGGAGTGGCAGCAAAAAGTACTCGTCGTTGGTCCGAGTCACGGCCACAACGTACAGCAAATCGCCCGCGTCGGCCCCATTAAAACGTCTACGCATCCGATGGTCACCGACTGCCGACAGGCGTGACCTTCCGCTCGCCGGGGCCCGTGTAAATCTGACGCGGGCGATAGATCTTGCCCTTCTGGTCACGCGTCTCCTTCCACTGCGCGATCCACCCCGGCATTCGGCCGACGGCAAAGAGGACGGTGAACATGTCCGTCGGCACACCCATCGCCCGCATGATGATGCCGCTGTAGAAGTCGACGTTCGGGTACAGGTTCCGGCTGACGAAATAGTCGTCGGCGAGCGCGACTTCTTCGAGTCGCTTGGCGATCTTGAGCAGCGGGTCGTCCTGCCGATTCATCGAGGCCAGCACCGCGTCCGCCTGCCCCTTGAGAATGCGGGCGCGCGGGTCGTAGTTCTTGTAGACAGGGTGTCCGAAGCCGAAAAGCCTGTACTTCTTCTCCTTGACGCCAGCGACGAAGCTGTCCGGATCAATGGCATCGTCGTCATGGATCCGCTGAAGCTGATTCATGATTTCGACGTTCGCACCGCCGTGGAGCGGGCCCCAGAGGGCACAAACGGCGGCGGCGCAACTGGCGAACAGGTTCGCGTGGCTGCTACCGACCATCCGGCACGTGCTTGCCGAGCAGTTTTGCTCGTGGTCTGCGTGAAGCAGGAAAATCAGGTCCAACGCCTTGGCGACCGTCGGGTCGACGTGGCCGTCGGAGAAGCTCATCCGCAGGAAGTCGCTCGTGTAGTCGTGCCCGGCCTCGGGCGTCGGGTGGCCGCCTTCGCCGTTGCGATGACGATAGATGGCGGCAGCGAGTGTCGAGACCTTCCCGAGCAGCTTGGCAGCGGTGGTATCGAAGTGCTTGGTGTAATCGTCCTCCAGCACCTCCGGGTGGTAGCCGCACAGGCCGTTCAAGCAGGCCGACAGCATGGCCATGGGCGACGCATCACGGGGGAAACCGTCCAGAATGCGGAACAAACCTTCATCGACGGAGGCGTTGCTTTGCACGAGTCCGATAAAACTATCGAGCGTCTTCTGATCCGGCAGGTCGCCGTAGCTCAGCAGGTAGGCCGTCTCAAGGAACGAGCAGTTCTCGGCCAAGTCTTCGATGGCATGACCGCGATAGCGGAGAACACCTTCTTCAGGGTCGATGAAGGTGATGTCGCTTGTGCAGGACCCCGTGTTCCGGTAGCCCGGGTCGAGCGTGATCGCTTTGGTCGAGGAGCGAAGGGCGGTGATGTCGAGCCCGACTTCGCCCTCGGTGCCGACGAGGCCTGACATTTCAAAGGGCTGCCCGTCGTTGATCGTGAGGGTTCCCTTGGGTGCGGCGGAGACGTCGGTAGCGGCAGGCATGCGGCACTCTAGCGGCCCGTCATCCTGGCGTGGAGGGCAGTTCCGACCCGCGGCTGGCACATTCGCAGCGACAACTCGACCAGCCACGTGACCCGCCACAGGCGACATGTTAAATATACGAGTCCAGCCGCCCGACCTCGGGCGGCGACGGGTGAGACCACCGGGCACCAAGATCAGCCGATACAACCAGTTCATGGCGCCAGAGCATCCGAGTCTTCGCGCCAATGCCCCCGATCCGCCGGAACCTCGTGAGCCGGCCGAAGACGTGACGCCGTGGGACGAACGGCCCAGACGACGCGTCGCAACCACCCTCGGTACCGCCCGTGGCACCCCCAGGCCGCGAGAGTCTGGCGACGACGACGGCCCGGACGTCTCCATCGCCTTCCGCGAAGACCCCGAACCTGCCGACGACGACTCGACTGGTCGAGCCAGACCTCGCTCCCCGACCTTCAAGCCGCTTCGCCCGCTGTTCGGCAGGCAGGGGACGTTGAGCCACGTCCTGTTCACGAACGTCGCGCTCTTTGTCGCAGGCGTGACGGCCGTCGCGGTGCACCTGGGCCGGGTCACGTCCGTGGAACTGCCGTCGATTCTGGAGGCGATTTCGCCGTCGTTGCTCGATTATGTCCCCGCGGCACTCGTTGGCCTGCTCGTTCTGAGCGTCTACGCCGCCGGTGCGGCGATCGCGACGCCCTTCGCAGGAGCATTGGCCGCCGTTGGAGCGGGTTGGCTGCTAGCGACGTCGCCGGAAGACGTGGATCTTCAATCGCTCGTCGTCGCGGCAACGCTCGGCACGAGCCTCGTCTGGTGGCGGAGTGGCAACTGGTTCGTCGGCTTCACGACCGGCCTCGTTGTCGGCGCTGCCACGCTGGTCGAGCCGCTGGCGTCGCTGACGGCGGTTCTGCCGCTGGTCGTCATCGTCGGTGCCTGGCCGCTGCGGAGGCCTCTTGCCGGTGCTGCCACCGTCGCCGCACCACTGGCCGGGATGCTTCTTGCCGCTGTCGCCGGATTCGTGCGGGTCGGTCCGACGCAACTCATCGATTACGCCACGGCGGGGGCAGGCCGGCTGATGGAGGAGTTGCAGGTGGTTCCGGACGTCTACGAGTGGCCGCGCGAGCTGTTGCTCGTGGTGGCCATCGCATTGGCCGGATTGGCCGTGCGACGGGTGATGGCGTTCCTTCTGATGCTCGCTGCCATCGCCTGTGTGGCCGTCTTGCCAGGCTTCAGCGGCTGGCAGGGCGTCTTCGCGGTCGGCCTGGCCGTCGTCGCCGCGGTGTGCGTCGAGCGGCGAGGCGGCTGGATCGCCCGGATCGTCGGTCCTGTGGCAATCGGAGCCGTTGTGATTCTGTTGCTGCTCGCCCAGGCACGAAGCGTCACCGACCCGACCGAACACATCGCCTCGCTGCAACGGGCCCAGGTCATCGCCGATGCCGTCGGCGACGACACGGTCATTGTCTCGACCATGGCCGACCCGACGCTGGTCAACGCGCTCAAGCACCACGTCACGGTCCGCCAGTTCAATCAGTTCGACGGCAATCTGGGCGTAGAGCCGACGTATCTCCTGACGACCGAGCTGGACCGCCGGCGACAGGAGCGTCAGGTGCTCGGGCAGCAGCGCGACGTACGCCGGGAGGTCGCCCTTCGCCTCGACGACGTCCACGGTTCCGGGCGAAGCTGGGTGCTGATCCGCTTTATCGGCACCGACGGCGCCTTGGCCGATCAGCGGGGGCGGTAGCTTCCCGGGGACTTGCCGCACATACTGCCGCTCCATCCGACCGCCGCCCGGCCGTCGCTTCACACACGCAACGCTTCTTACGATGATCCACCCCTGGCACGACGTCACCCCCGGCCGCGATATTCCGAGCGAGTTCGAGAGCGTCATCGAAATCCCCGCCGGCTCGAGCATCAAGTACGAGCTCGACAAGAACTCGGGCCTCATCCGTCTCGACCGGATGCTCTACTCGGCCGTCTACTACCCGGCGAACTACGGCTTCATCCCGCAGACCCTGGCCGAGGACGACGACCCGCTCGACGTGCTTGTCCTGTGCAAGGAAGAGGTCGTCCCGCTCACGATCATCCACGCCCGGCCGATCGGGTTGATGACGATGCTCGACGAGGGCAAGCGCGACCACAAGATCATCGCCGTCGCCACCGCAGACCCGGAGTACAACCACTACCGCGACGCCGAAGAGCTCCCGCCGCACCGTTTGATGCAGATCACGCGGTTCTTCAAGGATTACAAGACGATGGAAGGCAAGAGCGTCGAGGTCGACGAGATCCAGCAGGCCGACGCCTGCCCGCCGATCATCGAAGACGCTCTGAGCCGCTACAGCCGCCACCGCCGAGGCGGTTTCGGTTCGGTCAAGTAGCCGTTCTGCCGGCTACGCCGCCACAACCTGCGTCTTGCTCCGCACACCCGGCAGACGGACCGGGACGAGTCCCCAGATGGCCGGAGCCACTTCGGAATCACCTTTAAAATCTGGATGCTCTCGCCAGGCGTCGATAGACGTCGGAAGCGGGATCTCGTCTCCATCTTCCGCGAGCAGGTCGAGGTGAAATTCGATGGCTTCTTGAGCCATGGCAAAGGCCTCCTCAACACTGGAGCCGGCACTGAAGCAGCCCGGCACATCTGGCACCGTGACACCGAAGTCGGTGCCCGGATCGCGATGGATGGCGATCGGATAGATGGCAGTGGCTCTCTCGCGTTTCATTTCAGCCCTGCCTGCTTGAGGATCGAGTTTAAGGTGCCTTTGGGAATGTCCTTCTCGGGATGTTGAACAGTCACCTTGCCGGGAAGATTTGGGTGCCGAAACTGGTGGTGACTGCCACGCACATCGTACAAGAACCACCCGTTAGACTGAAGCATCTTGATGATTTCCCGGCTGCTCACGCGTCTAAGGTAGCCTTGCGCCCACGCTCGCCGAGCCAGATCCCGACCTCGAACAGGCCGATCAGCGGCACGATCAGGCCCAGCGTGGCGACGATGATGTCGCCAGGCGTGATCACGCACGCGGAGATCACCATCACGAAGTAGACGATCCGGCGCTGCTGCCGAAGCGCCTCGGCAGGAACGATGCCCAGCCGAATGACGCCCGCCACCACCAGTGGCATCTGGAAGCTGATCCCGAAGACCACCAGCAGCACCAAGACCAGGTTCACGTAGTCCGGCAGCGTGATCAGCGGGGCCGCGAGATTGTTGCTGCCGAACGGGATGACCCGCACGTGGCCGTCCACAAAGGTCTTGAGCCGCTGAGTCGTCTGGTCGAACCAGATCTGCTGCGCAACCGGCGTCTCCGGGTCGCCCGACAGTGCTGGAATCGTCACCACGTCGCTCGTCTCGACCACCACCGGCGGCGAATCGTCGAAGCCCGCCGGAAGCTGAATCGTCGTGCCGAAGCCGATGAAGAACTGCAGCGTCAGCGGCAAGATGACGTACCAGACGAACGTCACGCCCACCGCGAACAGGATCAACGCCAACGGCAGAAACTTCGTCGCCGCCCGTCGCTCCTTGTCGTAAAGCCCGCTCGAAACGAACTGCCACGCCTGAAAAATCACCCACGGCCCGCTCACGACAAAGGCGCCGATCATGCTCACCCGCAGGTAAACCATGAACGGGTCGGCAACGCCCGTGAAGAAGAGCTGCGGACTCACATCCGCCTCCTGCAGAGCCCGAATCAACGGCCCGGCGATGATCGGCAGCAGATAAGTCTTGGCAATCAGCAGGCACGCGACAAAGGCGATCACGACGCCGATCAAGCCCAGAACCAGATGCTTGCGGAGGTCCTCGAGGTGGTCGCCCACACTCATCCGGAAGTCGTCGGGATGAAACTCCTCCCGGCGGTACTTCAAGAACGCAGTCGCGCCGGCCATGGCCGACGATACGACACGCCCTCGGCTACGCGGCCATCGGACGATCGAACGTCACCGCGACCGTGCAACCTGGCTGGTGCTGGCACTGCTCGACGCGAATCACACGCCCGCACGCATCCCAACCGCGACCGGAAGCGCCGCCCGTCGGGGGGAAGTAGACGGCCACGCGCTCGCCGACCTGCAGCCGCGACTGGCTCGTCGCCCGCATGCCGCCGACGCTGACGTCAGCCACGTTCAAGTTCAGGTACGGCTCGCGGCGGGCGGTCGGGTCGTTGTCGACACGTCGGCCACGGATGCGAAGGCTCAACTGCTGACGCGGATGAACGCGGCGATCATCCTGGCTGGAGAACGTCGGGGCGCGTGAGCCGCTGGTCATGCCGATGCGGCCGGCGATGATCGGGCCGTCGTTGGATTCGGGCGCGGGAGCGTTGGGGGCGTCGATGGCGTCGTCGAAGCCGACGAGGCGAAGCGAAGCGTGTTTCGTGGTGGCGACCATGTCGTTGAAGTCCTCCGTGAAGCTTGCCGCTGCGGCCAATCCCGTTTGCCGGAACAACGGGCCCGAGGGCAAGAGGTGCATCGACGCCCGGACCGGTCAGCCTTACCTGGCGACCCGACGTTCTGCCGCAGCATGGCGGTTTCGATAACATCGGTCAGATAGCCCTCGTAACAACGGTTCCACCCCCAGCACGTCCCGCTCGACACGCCTACAACCCCACGATGTCCGACAAGTTGCCGACTGGTTTGGTCTCGCTCGTCGGTGCAGGGCCGGGCGACCCGGATCTGATAACGCTGGCCGGTCGCGATCGACTCGTCTCTGCGGACGTGGTCGTCTACGACGCGCTGGCCAATCCGCAGCTTCTGCAACACGCCCGGCAAGCCCGGGCCATCTATGCGGGCAAGCGGGCCGAGCACCATTCGATGACGCAGGACCAGATCAACGACCTGCTCGTCAGCGAGGCCAAGGCGGGACATCGCGTCGTGAGGCTCAAGGGAGGCGATCCGTTCGTCTTCGGACGGGGTGGCGAGGAGGCGGAAGCCTGCGTCGCGGCGGGCGTGCCGTTCGAGGTCATCCCCGGCATCACCGCCGCCGTCGCTGCCGCCGCGTACGCCGGAATTCCCGTCACGCACCGCGACCTCAATACCTCCATCACGCTCGTCACCGGTCACGAGAAGGACAAGACCAGGCAGACGCCCGAAGCCGCCGCCCGCTCCAACGCCGGCAGCGACGCGACCGACTGGAACGCCATGGCCCGGCTGCCGCTGTTGTGCGTCTACATGGGCGTCAAGGCACTGGCGAACCTGGCGGACAAGCTCATCGCCGCGGGCAAATCGCCCGACACGCCCGCGGCCAGCGTGCAGTGGGGCACGACGCCGCGACAGAAAACCGTCGTCGCCACCCTCGGCACCATCGCAGACGACATCACCCGACAAGGCCTCGGCAGCCCGGCGATTACGTACGTGGGCGACGTCGTCCGGCTGCGCGAGCAACTCCGCTGGTTCGACACGAAGCCGCTCTTCGGCAAGACCGTCGTCGTCACCCGCAGTCGGCAGCAGGCGAGCGAACTCTCGGCGAAGCTTGTTACGCTCGGTGCTGATGTTGTCGAAGTTCCGACCATCGACATCGCACCGGCGACGGACGTTGCCGCCATCGAAGAGGCCTTGGAGGTACTCAAGATGGGCGCTTATCGCTTCGTCATCTTCACCAGTCCGAACGGTGTCGTGCGCACTCGTGAGCTTGTCCATGCAAGGGGCTTCGATGCCCGATCATTCTGGTCGGCCAAGATCGCGTGTGTCGGCCCCGCGACGGCGGAGGCATGTTGGCGTGAACTGCGGATTCACGCGGATCTGATCCCGGCTCGCTACGACGGCGAGGCGTTAGCTGACCAGATTGCCGCGGAGACAGACGACCTTTCAGGAAGCCTGGCCCTGCTGTTGCGGGCGGACATCGGCCGGCGATCACTTGTCGAAGCGCTACAATCCCGTGGCTGCACGGTCGACGATGTCGCCGTGTACGAAACGAAGCCGGTGGAATCCGTCAGCGTGGATGTGGCCGAGCGTGTCGCGAACGCCGATGCCGTCACGTTCGCCAGCGGCAGCACCGCCCGCAACTTCGCCCGCCTGATCCAGGTGCCGGACGGTGCAAAGCTCGTCAGCATCGGCCCGCAGACGTCCGCTGCCATGCAGGACGCAGGCCTCCGCGTCGATGCCGAGGCGGAGGAAGCGACGCTCGACAGCCTGGTCCAGGCTGTTATCGCCGCACTGATCTGACGCAAGACGAATGCGACCTACGAAGAAATCGCCGCAGGCCGAGATGATCTCGACCTGCGGCGATCAGTGCGGGCATCCTAGACGGATCACGCGTCGACGTTGTTCTCGATCGAGTCGAAGAGGTCTTCGGTGTCGTCGTTGAAGACCGAGTCGTTGCCGTCGCCGCCGAACAGGAAGTCCGCCCCGACGCCGCCGTCGAAGCTGTCGTCGCCGAAGAAGCCGCGGAGCACGTCGGCCCCGTTGCCACCCTCCAACGTGTCCGGCCCACCGTTGGCGGCACCGCCACGGTCGCCGTCGAACGCGTCGCCAAGAAGCGTGTCGTCGCCGTCGCCTCCGATGAGCAGGTCGGCGTTGCCGAAGCCGCGGAGTCGGTCGTTGCCCTCGCTGCCGCGGAGCGTGTCGCGCGAGCCCGAGCCGTTGAGCAGGTCATTGCCCGGCCCGCCGTCGAGCACGTTGGCGTCGAGGCCGCCGGTGAGGGTGTCGTTGCCGGGACCACCTTCGAGGGTGTCGCGGTCGAAGTAGCCCGCCGTGAGCGTCGGGTCGTCGTAGGTGATGCCGGTACCACCCAGCAGGTAGTCGTCGCCCGCACCGCCGACGATGGAGTCGTTGCCGCCGAAGCCGTCGAGCACGTCGTCGCCGTCGCCGCCGAAGATTTCGTCGTTGCCGAGCGCACCGGTGACGGTGTCGTCTCCCGCACCGGCGAAGATCCGGACGGCCGTGACGTCTTCCTGGAGCACGATCAGGTCATTGCCGTCACCGCCGTCGATTTCGATGATGCCGACGCCGTCCAGCGGCTGCGATCCGGTGAGGCCGTTGACGCTGATGATGAGGTTGTCGCTGTCGACGCTGACGGTGATGTTGTCCGGTCCGGTCGTGCCGTTGATGGTCAGCAGGCCGTCGTTGCCGAGCACCTGTGCCGGTCGCACGTTGGCCTCGCCGACGACCACCAACTCGGCCCCCAAGTCGTCGCCGACGCTGCCGTCGATGGTGACGGTGATCGGAAGGCCGTTGGCGGTGTTGGCGTAGGTGTGGCTTCCGACGACCTCGAAGCTGCCGGGCGTGGAGCCGGCGCGGACGGTGACGGGTTGATCGCCCGCTTCGCCTTCATCCACTTGGCCGTCGCCCCAGTCGATGATGGCCGACCAGTCGGCGGCGGTGCCGCCCGGATCGGAGTCGGTGAAGGTCGCGACGACGGCATCTTCCAGTGCAACGCCGCGAAGGGCGTTCACGCTCTGGCCGACGCCCGAAGCGCCGCTATCGCCGACGCCCACGGTGATCTGTTGCAGGTCGTACGGGAAGGCGGTGTTGCCGCGGAACGTGCGGACGGCTTCCGCCGTCTCCGGGTTGTCGTCCGTGTCGATGATGTCGGCGGCGTAGATGAAGAACGTCGCCCGGCCCGTGAAGCCGGCTTCCGGCGTGAAGGTGACGGTCTGGTCGCCGTCGTTGACGCTCAGCGTGCCCACGCCTGCCTGCGTCAGCACGGGAGCGCCGCCGCTGGCGAAGTTGGTGAAGCTGGCCTCGATGTCGATGTCGTCGTCCTCCGGATCGACCGCGCCGGCAGGCAGCGTGATCGCCGTGCCCTGCGGGGTGACGAGGTTGTCGTCGACCGGAAGCAGAACCGCCGGGCTGTTGATGCTGTCCTCGACGACGTCGAACGTGTAGGTGTCCGTGTCGGTCTCGCCGTTGACGTCGGTGGCGGTGACGCGGACGTCGAAGTTGCCGTCGAGAAGTTCGTTGTTGGCGGTGATTCGCAGGACGCCGTCCGTCTCGATGTCGACGACGCGGACGGTGTCGACGACGACCGGGTCGATCAGGATGTCGCCGTTGGTCGCGCCGCTGATGATGTCGTCGCGGATGTCGAAGCCGCGGAGCATCTGCCCGAAGAGGGTGAAGTTGCCGTCGAGAATCCGCTTGTCGGTTCCGTCGCCGGGCGCTTCTTGGGTGACGAAGAATTGGCTCGAGTTCGTGTCCTTGCCCGCGTTGGCCATCGCGAGCTGGCCGTCGCCGTTGTAGACGAAGTCGGCGTCGAATTCGTCGTCGAACTGGTACTCGACTTCAGGCCGGACCGGATCGGTGTTGTTGCCGTTCTCGCCGGGGCTGCCGAACTGGAAGATGAAGTCCGGCGCGACGCGGAAGATGCGGAGATCGTCGTAGTAGCCCGCTTCTGCCAGGCCGCTGATGCGTCGGACGGTTTCCGGGGCGATGTCGTCGTAGAGCTGGTACGTCAGCGTCCGGCCGTCCGCGAGATTCATCTCGAGGTACGTCGTGTCCCGGGGCAGGAACTCGACCGTCGCGTCGTCGGCTTCGTCGCCGAGAACCTCGGCCGTCAGGAGCACGGCGTCGCCGTCGGCGTCGTTGCTGCGGACGGGCAGGTAGAGCGACTTGCCCGCCTGCACCGGCAGGTCAAAGGGCTGGTCGAGCAGCTCCGGTGCCGCCAGCAGTCGGCGGGCTTCAAGGGTTTCGGTGACGGCGCGGACGACGGACGATGAGCGGAAGCGAGAATTCATGACAGGGCGTTCGTGGGTGTCGGGACAGCAACAAGGCCCCGGCGAAAGTGTATCGGCAGGTCAGTGGATGAAACGCATGTCTCCGACGTTCGGCACGATCGGCGGAATAAACGGCAGCGGACGATATCCGCCCGGCCAGTAGACAAAGAAAGCTTTCCCTAAAAGAAAACGCCCCGGCACCCGACCGTCCGGCACGCCCAGACGCTCGCGACGCAGGGCGATCGCGTCGGTCCAGGTTCGGGCGTCGCCCGAGAGCATCGGGTTGTCGCCGATGACGAAGAACTCGTCATCGCCCAGCCGCATGACGTCCTGCGGGAACGCATCAGGCGAGGCGTGCGGATGGAACCCGCCCGGAAGCCCTCCGCTGCCCGTCTGGTTGCGGGCGGTGTAGTGGACGTCGCGATAAAGCTTGAGCCGTGTCACGTCGGCCTCGTGGCCCGATGCCGAGACGGACGCACCAGGCCTTGGGCCGACGGAGTCTGCGACTTCGCGGCTGATGAGTTCTTGAACGTCCGGCTCGAACTGGCCGGGCGACGTGCTCAGCACGTCGTCGCCGTCGATGGACAGGGCCACGCGGTAGTCGATGTTCGACAGCTCTAGAACCGTCACGTCGCCGATTTGCGACAGGCCCTGGTCCTCGTACCGGGCCAGCTCGTCGCCCGTCTCGTCGTCCAGCAGGACGGCCAGGCCCGGCGTCACCCGCGCGACAAAGGTTCGCCCGTTCCCGGACAGGCGAAGCTCGATCGGCCCGTCCCCGTCGCGGCGATCGTGGACGAGGGACAGCCGAAGATCGTCGGCATAGCTGAGCCACGGTGCCGCGGGTCGCGTCGAATGAAGTCGGCCTGCAAAATCCTCGCCCGGACCGAAGCTGACCGGATTGGTCGCTTGCGTGCCAGGATCATTCCAGATCTGGTTGTAGCCGAGGTAGTCCAGCAAGTAGAAGGACAGAGGGTTGGCGTCGGCGTCGAAGGAGAGCGTCCCGGCATCACCGCCAAAGGCGAAGCCCGCGTCTTCGACCGCCCAGCCGCCCGAAGGTTTCCAGGGCAGTTCGAACTCCCGATCTCGCATCGTCCGTCCGCCTGACAGCTCGACGTCGCGGGAGGCACCGCGCGGCCGGTGGTCGTCGTCGTACACGACGCGCCACAACGCCTGCTGCACGTCGGCGGATTTGCGGGCGATCGTGAAGTCGGTCGGCTCTAGTTCGCCCGTCTCCTTGTGCCTGGCATCGCGGGCGATGTAGACGTCGCCGTCGAGGAGTAGAACGCTCTCGCCCGGCAGGCCGACAAGCCGCTTGATGTAGTTCTCCTGGTAAGGCTCCGTGCTCTCGATCGGCAGCCCGCGGTATTGCGGCGAGGCCCGACTCGGGTTCTTGAAGACGACCACGTCGTACCGCGCGGGATCCTGAAGCAGATAGAGGTACTTCAGCACGAGAATCCGGTCGCCGTAATAAACCGGCGGGGCGGCGGCGTCTTCGTCGTCCGGGTCCATCCCCGGCATCACGGTCGGCGGCAATCTGTAGGAGCAGTTGGGGCACCGGATGTTCAGCACCCGATCCGCACCGGTATTCGTCTTCGCCGACTTCGGGATGATGGTCGACGAGCCGTTGGTGCGGTAGTTGACGTCGAAGTCCCACCCGCAGTCGGGGCAGTCGAACCGCATGTGTGCACCCAGCAGCGTCGTTGCCATGCTGCCGGTCGGGATGATGAAGGCCTCGACCACGAACGCTCGGAAGACGAACGCGAGCACGAGCGCAATGACGACCTGCTCGATCGTCGTCCGAACGCCCGCCGACTCCTGGCTGCCGCTCGGCGGGCTGGCTCGGGTGGTGACTTCTACCGGAGTCGTGTCATCCATTCGCCTCACACCGTACGGCCGCAGGGCCGCCGCTGCACGGCGTATCGATGTCTTGCACCCCGGCGTAGGTTGAAAGCGGGCGTCCGGGCCCCCACGATGACCCCGTGACGCGACAAAAGGCCGATACCTCTGCTTCACCCGCGGCCTCCGCCTTAGGGCCGGGCTCGACGATCCTGGTCACCGGTGCCGCCGGCTTCATTGGTAGCCACGCGGCCGAACGGCTTCTGGCAGAAGGCCACCGCGTCATCGGCGTCGACAACTTCTGCGACTTCTACGACCGCGCTTGGAAAGAGACCAACCTCGAAAGCGTCTCGCAACGTTACCGCGACGGCATCGACGTCGAGGAGATCGATATCGAGCACGGACCAGAGGTCGACGGCCTCGTCAGAAGGGTGAAGCCGGATGCCATCCTCCACCTCGCCGCCATGGCCGGCGTTCGGCCGAGCATTGAGCGGCCTGCGTACTACGCGCGGGTCAACGTCGTCGGCACCACCCATCTGCTCGAAGCCGCCCGTCGGCACAACGTCGGCCGATTCGCCTTTGCCTCGTCCTCCAGCGTCTACGGCAACCTGAAGCGGGTTCCGTTCCGTGAAGAGGACAACGTCGCCCAACCCGTCAGCCCCTACGCCGCGACCAAGCGGGCGGGCGAGCTGATCTGTTACACGTTCCACCACCTCTATCAGTTGCCGATCGCGTGCCTGCGGTTCTTCACCGTCTACGGGCCGCGTCAGCGACCGGACCTGGCGATCCACAAGTTCACGCGCCTCATCGATCGCGGGCTGCCCGTGCCATTTTTCGGCGACGGATCGACGAGTCGCGACTACACCTTCGTCGACGACACCGTCAGCGGCATCGTTGCCAGCCTGCACCGCATTCCGGACTATGGCTACCGCGTCTACAACCTCGGCAACTCGTCGCCGACGTCGCTGCACGAGCTGGTTGCCGGCCTCGAGAAGGCGGTCGGAAAGAAGGCGTTGCTCGATCGTCAGCCGCGTCAGCCGGGCGATGTGGATCGCACCTTCGCCGATGTCAGCCTCGCACGTGAAGAGCTGGGGTATCAGCCACAAGTGAAGCTCGACGAAGGTCTCTCGAAGTTCGTCGCGTGGTATCGCGAGTTCGGCGACCGCTACCGCCTGCCCGGCGACGAGGCCGTGGAAAAAGCCTCGTGAGCATCGGCCGAACGAACATCGTGCTGATCGGCATGCCCGGTTGCGGCAAGTCGACCATCGGCCGGCTCGTCGCCGAGCAGCTCGCCCGGCCCTTTCTCGACCTCGATGAGGAGATCGAGCGAGTGGCCGGGATGAAGCTGTGGCAGATCAACGAGACCGAGGGTTTTGCGGGCCTTCGACGTCGCGAAGAAACGGTCGCGACGACGCTCGCCTGCGAGAAGAGCGTCATCGCACCAGGCGGCAGCGTGATCTACAGCTCACCGGCGATGAGCCGACTGGCCGAAATCGGCAGGATCGTCCACCTCACGGCCTCGGCGGACGTGCTGTCGGACCGTGCCGGCGACCTCGCCGCCCGCGGCGTCATCATTCGCGACGGCATGACCTACGCCGACCTCCTGGCCGAACGCGATCCGCTCTACCGACATTGGGCGGAAGTCACCATCGATGTGAGCGATGTCACCGCACCTCAGGCCGCGAAAGCCGTGGCCGATGCTCTAAAAGCCGCAGAGAAACACGACCTCCGCTGAGGCTTACGTTGAACGAAAAACCGACTCACAAGCGTGAGCCGGTGTCGGTGGTTTCGATCCGAAACCAGTGCCCATAGCAGGACTCGAACCTGCACGTCCGAAGACACTGCCACCTGAAGACAGCGCGTCTGCCAATTCCGCCATATGGGCGACGGCCGCCGGTGCGTCGGCGGGACGGGCACGATACGCAGCTTCCGGCGATGGTCAATCATCCCCATCGGCCTCTACCGTCACCGCGTGCCCATCACCAAACACGGCCTCTGGGAAATCGTCATCGGAACGCTGCTCCTCGCAGCCGCCGCCACGCTCGTCGGCGTCTTCGTCGCCTGGTGGCTCGGCCTGCTGCTGACCATCCCCGTCTTCGTCTGGCTTATCGCCTTCTTCCGAGACCCCGAACGCCCGATGCCGACGGCCGACGAGGGCACGACCAGCTACGTCTCGCCCGCCGACGGCAAGGTCAGCGACATCACCGATCTCGCACACGATCCCGTCACGGGTGAACCTGCCGTGCGGGTCGGCATCTTCCTGTCCGTCTTCAACGTGCACGTCAACCGCAGCCCGTGCGACGGCATCGTGCGGGACGTCACGTACAAGAAGGGCAAGTTCATCAACGCGATGGACCACAACAAGGCCAGCGAGCACAACGAGAGCAACACCATCGTGCTCGACGATGCCGAAGGCGCGCCGGTGGCAGTCATTAAGCAGATCGTCGGTCTGATCGCCCGGCGGATCGTCAGCACCAAGCAGGTCGGCGATGCCGTGACGCGAGGCGAGCGGATCGGCATGATCAAGTTCGGCAGCCGAACGGAGCTGACCATCCCCAAGCGGCTAGCCCCTGAGATACGTGTCGAAGTCGGCCAGAAGGTTCGCGGCGGGGCGGACGTCGTGGCGGTGGTGCGTCACACATCGACGGTTGCCTAGCTAACGTCTCACCTTGTCGAAGGACGTGACCATGAACAACGCGCACGTGACCGACGTGGACGAACGTCGCCGTCAGCGTGAACGCGAGCGCAGACGTCGACGCGTTCGTCGCGGTGGCCGGCGGGCGTACGTGCGGAGCGTGCAGTTCCTGCCGTCGATGGCGACACTCGGCAACGCCCTGTGCGGGTTCGCGGCGATCTACGTCGTGACGCTGGGAGAACTGCAAAGCGATCCGATCGCGCGGGCGCTGTTCGACAACCGCTTCATCATCGCCTGCTACCTCGTCGGCCTGGCGATGGTCTTCGACGCGCTCGACGGCAGACTCGCCCGGTTCGCCCGGCACACGACCGACTTCGGCGGACAGCTCGACAGCCTGGCCGATGCGATCAGCTTCGGTGCCGCGCCGGCGGTCATTGCGTTGCAGACGTTCAAGTTCGAGGGCGTCGAGGTGCCGTTGGTGGTCGGGCGACTGATCTGGGCGATCGGCGGGCTTTACGTCGCCTGCACGCTTGTGCGTCTGGCACGGTTCAACGTCAGCAACGAGCACGGGGAAGAAAACCACCAGAGCTTCCTCGGCCTGCCAAGCCCGGGGGCCGCGGGCGTGGTGCTGGGGCTCGTTTTGATGCAGCAGGACTTGATGATCGAGTTGCGCGACCCCTCGAACCTGCTGCCGATGGGCGCCATCGAGGTGTTCGCGGTGATTGCGACCACGCTCATTCCGCCCGTCCTGGCTGCGAGCGCGTTGCTGATGGTCTCGAACGTCCGCTACCCGCACTTCGTCAACCGGCTCGCCCGCGGCAACCGTGGGATCTCGCGACTCATCTGGGCCGTGGCCATTTTGCTCGCGCTCGTCGTCGCGCATCGGTACACGCTGGGCGTCGTCGGAATCATTTTCCTGCTGACGGGTCCCGTGTCGCACCTGCGGGCAAGACGCCAACGCGCGTAGCGGCCTGCACGGGTTCTACCGTGCGGCCATGCCTGACGTCGTCACCCGCTTCGCCCCCTCGCCCACCGGCTACCTCCACGTCGGCGGGGCACGCACCGCACTCTTCAACTGGTTGCTCGCCCGCCACGCCGGCGGGACGTTTCTGCTCCGCATCGAGGACACCGATCAAGCACGGTCCACCGACGCGGCGGTCGACGGCGTTCTCGAAGACCTCCGCTGGCTCGGCCTTGATTGGGACAATGCGGACGACCTGATGTTCCAGTCGAAGCGAACTGACATCTACAACAAGCTCTTCGACGACCTCATCTCCCGCGGCCTGGCTTACGAGGCGTGGGAGAGTCGCGAGGAGTTGGCCAACCAACGTGCTCAGGCCCAAGCGGCCAAGCGGCCCTACCTGTACCCGAGGCCGAGCTACAGCGAGGAGCAGATCGCGAAGTTCAAGGAAGAAGGACGTGAGCCTGTCCTGCGGTTCAAGATGGACGAGACGAAGGATTACTACTTCGACGACGCCGTGCTCGGTCCGAAGCAGGGCATCGATCATCGGCAGGTTCAAGACTTCGTCATCCGCAAAGCGGACGGGATGCCGACGTACCACTTCGCCGTCGTCGTCGACGACAACGCGATGGGCATCACGCACGTCCTGCGTGGGCAGGAGCACTTGCTCAACACGTGTCAACACATCGCACTCATGGAGGCGTTGGGCTACGAGCGTCCGATCTTCGCGCACCTGCCGGTCATCTTGAAGACGGACGGCTCAAAGATGGGCAAGCGGGACCGCGACAAGCTGATCAAAGAGGCTGTCAAAGCCAATGCAAGACGTCGCAGCGGTCGCGGCCGGATCCGGAGTATCCCTCGATGAACTCAACGCATGGCTCCAAAGCAAGACGGCGCAACTGGACCCGGCAGACCACAAGAAACTCCTTCCGCACATCGGCCTCAAGGAGTCGGACCTCCCGCAAATCTCGGTCGATGACTTCAGGCGACTCGGGTACCTGCCGGAGACGCTCAACAACTTCATGGCCCTCCTCGGCTGGTCGACCGGCGACGACCGTGAGCGGCTCTCCATGGACGACCTGGTCCGCGAGTTTTCACTAGAACGCGTCGGCCGGGCCAATGCCAAGTTCGATTACAAAAAGCTGACAAGCTTCAATACAGAGGCCCTCGGCGATGCGAGTGAAGAGCGACTGCTTCAAGGCTTGCGGGATTATGTAGCGCAGAATCCATCATCCCGACTTGCGGGTCAGTCGGATGAAGAGCTTGTTGCACTTCTCAAGATGTGCGAAGGCTTCCACGTCTTTGCCGAGGTGAATGAGAAGACGGGTCTCTTCTTCGAAGCCCCGACGGAGTACGAAGCCAAGGCCGTCGAGAAGCACATGATGAAGGGTGAGCCGACCGGCCTGGAGCATCTGCGTGCCCTGCGGGAGACGCTTGCCGGCGTCGATGACTGGTCCATCGAGCCGCTCGAGGCCGCGACGAAGGCACTGTGCGAGCAGCAGAACGTCGGCCTCGGCAAGGTGGCTCAACCCGCCAGAATCGCCCTCGCCGGCGGCCCGGTGAGCCCGCCGATCTTCGACACGCTGGCGTTCCTGGGAAAAGACGAGTCGATCGCGCGGATCGATCGATGTCTGGCAAGCCTCGGCTGACAACAAGTTGCCTTTGGCTTACTCAGGCTCGCCTGCGTGCGTCGACTTGGCTCCTCCGACGACTTTAACGGCGCGAATAGCCAGGAACATCGGGATCTCCTTCCTCGCCGTGTTCTCGGCCTTCTGCCGCAGACCCTTGCCACTGGTTTTGTGGCTGGGCCATTCTTCCATCGCGTCGACCAGCAGGCCCGCCTGTCGCAGGGCCTTGACGTAGTGACCGATGGGGCGGTGGAAGGTCCATGTGTAGCCGCGGTCGACGTCGCCGGGATGCGTCGTGATCGGGGCCTTCCGCGGGGTGAGGTAGCGGTCGACCCGGCGATACTGCACCTCGGCATCGGCATCCCAGCCCCAGTGCGTCTCCTTGGCCCCGCGGAATGCAGGATGGTTCGTCACGATGACGAAGCTCCCGCCGTCCTTCAACGCAGCCGCGACGCCTTCGAAGACGGGGCGGATCGGGTGGATGTTCGCCACCGCCAGCAGACACGCTGCCGCATCGAAGGCCGCCCCGGCGAAGCGGTGTAGCTCCCGCGCATCACCCACCTGGAAGGAGCCGTCACCACGATCGCGGGCCATGGCGATCAGTGCGGCCGAGGCATCGATGCCGACCGGCTGCGCACCAGATTCCGTCAGCCTCCGGCACAGCACGCCTTGCCCGCACGCGACGTCGAGAATCTTCTGGCCCCGCACGCCATCCCCGCCGAGCAGTCGCATGACACCCGGAAGCACGACCTCGCGATGAAACTCGCCGCCGTCGTCGCCGACGTGCTGGTCGTACCAGTCTGCGACCGGCTGCCAATCCGTTCGCGACTTCTGCTGCTGGCCGCGTCTCGCGGGGTGCTTAGGCGATGAACGATTTCTTCTTTCGACCACTGAGGTAGCTCTCCATGACGCAGTTCGAGAGCTCGCCGCTGGCGGTGTAGAAGCTGACGCCTTTGGTCAGTTTCGTAAGCTGGTCGACGAAGCCGACCCAGTCCATGCCGTAGTAGTCTTCGACCAGGGCGAACGTGGCGAACCGGCAACCCTCGCGACGGGCGAGCAGCGCTTCTTTGAGCGTCGCCGCCGTGCTTCGCGGGTCGGGCGGGTAGAGCAGGAAGACGTCCTTGCCCTCGACGTGTGCCGTCGGCTGGCCGTCGGTGATGATGAAGAGTTGCTTCACGTCCGCCGCCTTGCGCTTCAGGATTCGGCGGGCGACCTGCAGGCCCATGTGCAGGTTCGTGAAGTGCTGCGGCGCCTTGTCGATCTTGTCGATCGGAACCTTCAGCCGGACCTCGTAGTCGTAAATGGTCACGGGCTTGGGCATCGCCAGCGGCAGGTCGCGCTCCTTGATCGCCTCGCCACCGGAGTAGAAGCCGACGAAGTCGATGGTGTCCTGCGGGAACTTCGACCGCACCAACGCCGCCATCGCCATGGCGACCTTCTTGGCGTTGAACCAGCGGCCGTAGCGCATCATCGAGCCGCTCATGTCGAGCAGCACGACGGTGCTGCACGACGTCGTGCCCTCGTGCTGGTGCAGCTCCATGTCCCGCTCGTCAAAGACGAGCCTGCCGCCCGCCTTGAAGTCGGGCAGGCCGTGGCGGTGGAGGGAGTTGTGAAGCGTCGCGTGCAGGTCGAGGTCGCTGACGGCGTCGCCGAACTGGTAAGGCTTGGTGCCGTCGATGCGTTCGCCGTTGGGGCCGGGCGTGACTTTGCGATGGCCGTCACGGTTGCCGCGGTCGAGGTTCTCGAAGATCTCGAGCAGCGCCTTCTGCTGCATGCCGGTGACGGCCTTGGGCGTGAGCTTGAGCTTGCCGTTCTCGTCCTTCTCGAGCTGCCCCTCCTTGAGCATCTTGTCGATGAACTCCTTGATGTCGGGGTCGGCCTGGTCGGGGTTCTCCATCATCTGCTGAAGAGCGTCCATGGCGTCATCGCCGTGCCGCATAAGCAGATTCATGAGTTGATCGCGACCGAAGAGCGAGTCCTGCGATGGGAACTCGTCGCCGTCGAACTCGCCGTAGCTGAACTTCACGGCGCAAGTATACGCCCGAGGGCAGCGTGCCCCCGGGCGTCGTTGTGACGGAAGGTTTGGAAGACAATCCGGTCTACTTGACCATTCGGATGGTGCCCGGCTCACGGATGGCGACGTCCATGCCGCCGATGTTGTTGCCCCACTCGTAGCTGTCCATGACACCCAGGTACAGGCGGGTTGCACCGGCAGGAATTTCGAAGGTCTGCTGCTCACCGGCTGTGGTTTGACCGTCGCCGATGAAGAAGGGCTGGCTGAGCTTCGGCTTGAGGTTCAGGAACTCTCGGCTGCTGGAGTTGCTCATGAAGTCGAGCGAGTCCGGCTCGTTCCCGACGATTGGGCCGTTGGGGCCCAGAAAGACGCCGATGAGTGAGGAGTAGGGGGCCTTGAGGTTGCTCTTGCCGTTCTCTCCGCCGTTCTTGGCGACGCTGCCGTCCGGCTGCGGAATGTCCATGTCGAGGACGTCGTAGGTCCCCTTCTTCTGACCGAGAAGCGGCTTGAGGTCCGAGTCGTACAAGCCGTTGGCGTAGCGGTTGCTGGCCATCTTCTTCACGTCGCCGTCGGCCGTGTCGTTCACCTTGCCGGCCTGGTGCTGGGCACCGCCGACGATGGCGTCGAAGGCGAGCTGGTTCAGGCCGGCGAGGTCGAGATCGTCCACCCGGACGGCACTGGCCTTGAGAACGCCGGCCAAGTTGCTCGTGTCATCGACGCCCGCGTAGTCAGGGTTCTTGTGCGGGTTGTACTTGTTGGCGATGGTGCCTGAAGGCGAACCTGCCAACCAGATGTTGCTCGTTGCCGGCACACGCTTGCTGGCCCGGATCTGACCCGTCAGCGCTGCCACGGCCTCCGAATACGCCCCCATGGTCGAGCCGTGGAAGAACGTTTCCACACCATCGGCTTCACCTGCCGGCAAGTGGAGTGCAACCCGCACGGCCGTCGCCTCGCTTGCATTCGACGCGGTAAAGACCTTCTTGGCATCGTCCCACGTGCCGAGTTCAACCGTCCGACGTGACATCGGCACGATTCGGCCGTCGACGCTGTTCTCGTCAATGGACGCGTGTGCCGCGGCGATGGCGAGCCCTGCATCGAGATTCAACATCCGCGTCCCGGCCCGTGCTCCGGCATCGGCGGCGGTCTGTAGATCGCTCTCTGCAAAAACGGTCTTGCCCCAGTCGACGCACAGTGCCGCTAGAAAGAACATGACCGGAACCAGGAGCAGCACCGCAATGAGCACGGAGCCCTGTCGCGGTCTGTAGGTATTACATTGTTTGGCGGAAGTGGCGTGCATGCAGCTGATGTGCAATTCAGATGGTTCTCCTGCACAACCTGCTCCCGTTATCAGACGCCGACGTTGCGTCGCGGGCTCGCGCTGCCGCTCAAGGTGAATCCAGATCTGCCTGCGGCCCCGGCATTGATGCCTGCCTTGGCATCGGCCTGAATCGTCAGGATGACGGTCGCCCGACGGAGCCGATCATGGTCCAGAATCCCGCGACGCCTGTTCTCCGTGCTCCGCATCGGCTGGAACCGGCACCGGAATGACGTGACGTTCCGCAGCACAACGAACTCGTCGCCCGCGTCGATGCTCTGCCGGAGTTCCCCGGCATCGGCATCAAATGTCCAGACGACCGTGCGGAACCCTTCCGTGCCGTCGCCGTTGGCCACCGGCTCGTAGACGACAAAACCGGTGTCCTCGACCGTGTCGCCCGAAGCAAACGACGCCCGCACGCTCGGCGTGACGGGGCCCGGATCGTGCGCGATGCCGAGCCCGTCCTTGAGGTCGTCGGTGCCGCGCAACAGGTCGAGCGCACGACTCAGTGCAAGCCTGGACCGCTGGGCGGTGTCACTCGCTGCCGCATTGGTCTGGTACGACTGGAAGGCGGCATGCGTCGAGGCCGCGATGGCCCCGAGGACGGCGGCGCTGATGGCGAGGGCAACCAGCATCTCGGCGATGCCGAGGCCGTGACGGCGTTGATGGCGGGGGTGCATCGGCATCAATTCTCCTGGTAAGTGTGCGGCACGGGGTCGACGGTGACATGGATGTTGATGCCGTCCGGCAGAGCGCGGAACGGGTTGTAGCGGATGTTGAGCCTGCCGTAGCCGCCGGTTTCTGGGTTGGCACCGGCGTCGGTGTCGCTGTCGCGATTGCCGAAGTAGCCGAGCGTCGTGTTGCCGGCACCGTCTCCGACGACGATGACCGACCCGTCGACCACACCCGTCCCGCGGATGTCGATGTTGCCCGCGACGACGACGCCTTTCATCGTGCTCGGCGCCTCGCCCGGCCGTTCGAAGCTACCCATCTCGATGTTGGTGTTGGGAGCGACGATGGTGGCCGTCTCGTCGGCAATGTTGTCGAACAGCGTCTCCCCGGTGAACTCCCACGAGTTGGTGAAGTGCGTGTACGCGGTCGCATAGCTAGCGGCGACGGGGCCCTTGAAGGTGCACGAGTCGAAGCGGATGTTGTTGCCCTCGGCTGCGCCGAAGGAGTTGTCGGCGTTGATCGCGTTGTTCTTGTTGAAGCTCCCGGACTTCATCCGCTTGCTCCAAGAACTGCCGTCGCCGCTGGAGTACGTGACTTTTCCGTTCTTCGTGATGTTCCGCTCGACGTCGACGTAGGTGACGCCTTCGAAGGTGCAGTTCTTGAAGACTGCATTGAGCCCTCGCGGAATCTGCACGTTCTTGAAGTGCATGTTCTCGAAGACCGGCCGGTCGTACGTGGCCTGGTAGCTGCCGCTGCCGAACGGCGTCTGTTCGACAGCCCGCTCGGTGATGACCTGATCATCGACGAACAGCTTCTTCGCATCGTCAACGCTGAGCGTCGCGTTCTCAACGAGCGTCGGCATGACCGTGGCCGACCATTCGCCATAGGTGCCGCCTTCGGTCACGTACGTGCCGGGATCCGCCCAGTAGACGCTGCCGTCCGGGTGCGTCCAAAGCTCTCGACCGTCCTCACGCGTCAGCGGGGCAAACTCTTTCACAGTCGTACCGGCAGCTTCGCCCGTGCGGTCGCGGAACAGGTCTGTCGTTCCTTCGAAGTTTGCAGGATTAAGATCGATCATGTCCTCCGGAGATGCACCGAAAGTGACCGGTGACGCATCGGGAGAGTCGGGCGTCAGCGGACCCCGCATGAGGTCGCGAATGGTTTCGCCCTTGCCTCGGCCGTCCAGGTAGTCCTGCCATGCCTCGGCCGAGTCTCGCATCGAGACCGTGCCCCGAACCTTGGCGTAGAGGTCCTGCTTGTCGAGGTAGCCGTCGTTCCAACCCGACCGCGCCGGATCGCCGTCGAACATCGGCCCACCGGCGGAGTCGACCGCCTTCCACAGGTCCGGCTCAAACAGACCGTCCGGGCCGGTGAACTCCAGCGCGCTGATCGACAGGTCGCCGTCGGTGTCGAAGCGGTCGAGCAGCAGATCGAACTCGTCGATCCATCCGTCGCCGTCGTAGTCGACGAAACCGGCATCCGCTGCGACGTTGGCCGCTTCGGTGCCCGTGCGAAGCCGATTGCCCCAATCCGCCTGCTGGTCGACGATCAGGTCGTGCCACTCGTCGAGTCGGCCCGCGAGCCACGAGTCGAAGTGGTCGAAGTCGCTGAGAATCAGGTAGGGGTTGAACTTGTTCGCGGTTCCCATGGCCACGGGGCCGTCGACGAGCGTGTTGCGACCGAGCTGAATTCGCGTCTTGCCGACGACGGCAAAGTCGATTCTCTTGTCCAGGCTGAACCGCATCCGGCTCGTCCGGCTGACCTCCCACTGCGTTCCGGGTTGCACCGTGGCCGTGCAGGAGACCTCGATGAACTGGCGGTAGCTGCTGCTACCTGCACTTACGTCGTAAGCCGCATCCGGAAGACGTTCGACCCGGATGGACAGGGTGCCGCCGTCGACATCGAAGTTGTCGAGCTCGACGCCGAACGGGAACGAGCCTTGGCTGTCGTCCACGAGGACGGTCCCCGGCAGGTGGTCGTCCCAGTCGTCGAGAATGCGCTGCCGCATGCCGATGGTCGTGCCGTCGGCGTCGGACCATCCGAGCCACACGGCCGAGGCGTCTTCACCGGTCAGCCTGCCCTTGCTGATGCGAGGCCGAAGCTCAGACTCCGCCAGCCGTGCCGCCTGCCAACGCAGTCCACTCTCTGCAAGCGATCGCGCCCGCAAGGCATCGGCCACGACTGCCGAGCCGCGACTGTTCATGGCGGAGACGTGGTACATCGCGGTCGCAAGGCCGCTGAGCAGCACGAGATAGATCATCGCGAGAACCGCCGCGGCTCCACGACGCGGGCGGTGATGATGGGCAGTTCGCTTGATCATTATCTGAACCTTTCAGAGGGTTACGGCATGCGGTACCAACTCGTGCGCGTCACTTCCTTCTGCGGCTCTCCGGCCGCACGCTGCCAAAGCACGATCACATCGACACGTATCGCCCCCGTGCCCGGCTGCTGAAGCGTGTCCTTGTCCACCCGCGTCACTTCCACGACCTGCGCGTACTGCTCGAGCTCCGGAATCGGAAGTCGCAAAGCATCGACGGGCCCGGCCGTGCCGGTGGTGTCGAAGTTGTCGAAGTCGTCCAGGTCGTTGTACGTCGTGAGCGTCTCGCCCGGCTCCGGGCCGTAGTTGGCGGAGCGGGTGATCGGATCGTCGTACGGCAGGTGGGCCATGGCCTCTTCGAGGTGCCGGGCCAGCTGCGCCCGACCGTCACCCGACGTGCTTGCTTGTTGCTGATCGTGACATTGGCGAAGAGCTCCATCGCCGCCAGGCAGCCGGTGCCGACGATGACGATCGCCAGTGACGCCTCGATGAGCGTGAAGCCACGGGTTTTGCGAAGAAGGCGAGACACAACGAGTGATGTCGCATTCCGCGGCAAGATGGGCAAACTGCAAGGCCAGTCAAGCCAAACAAAAGGTGCGGCCGGACCTGACGTCCGACCGCACCAGAGTCTCTCTTTGCTACAAGCTCTTTCTCACTCCACCAGACTGCTGAGCTTGAAGATCGGCAGAATAATGGACATGGCGATGAAGCCGACCAGGCCGCCCATGACGATGATCATCAACGGCTCGATCATCGCAGTGCAGTTCTTGATGACGGCCTTGAGCTCGCGGTTGTAGAACTCGCTGACCTCGTCGAGCACTTCGCCCAGCCGGCCCGATTCCTCGCCGGCGGCGATCATCTGGACCGTCGCCCGGGGAAGAAGCGGGTTGCCGCTGAGCGGCTGGCTGATCTTCTTACCTTGCTTCACGCTCACGTAGACGCTGCGCCACATCCGCTTGAAGTGGACGTTGCCGCTGATCTCTGCCGTGATGGCGATGGTGTCGAGCATCGGCACGCCGGCGTTGATGAGCTGACCCATCGCGTGAAGGCTCCGCGTGATGTAGAGGGCGCGGAACATCTTCTTGAAGAGCGGCACCATCAACTTGATGCGGTCGAAGATGACCCGCCCACGCTCCGTCTTGAGCAGTAGCACGCCGGCCCAGACGAGCACCGCGATGCCGATGAGCACGACGTACCACCGCAGGATCAAGAAGTCACTGATCGCCAGCAAGATCTTCGTCGGCAGCGGCAGAATCGCCTCTTTGCCTTCGAACAAGACGGTGAAGCGTGGCAGGACGAACGTCAGCAGGAAGACCGTCACACTGACGGCCAGGCCGCCGATGATGCCGGGGTAGATCATTGCACCCTTGACCTGCTGGGCCGTCTCGATCTGCTGCGTCAGGTAGCCGGCGATGCGGTCGAGCATCTTGCTGAAGCCGCCCGAGAGCTCGCTGGCACGGACCATGTTGACGTACAGCGGCCCGAACTTCTTCGGATAACGTTGCAACGCCTGGCTGAACGGTTTGCCGCTCTCGACGTCCGCCTGGATCTGGCGGAGCATCTTCTGAAACTTCGGGTTCTCAGTCTGATCCGCAATGCCCTCAATGGCCGCCCGCAAACTGATGCCGGCTCGGACCATGACCGAGAGCTGTGCCGTGAACGCCTGGATGTCCTTGGCACTCGGGCCGAAGGAAATCTGAACGTCCTTCAGGCTTCGCGACTTCCCCGATGCCGAGGCGGCGGGGGTCAGGCGAAGGACATACGCACCATTGGCCCGCAGTTGCTGTGACGCCGCCTGCAGCGAGGCCGCGGCAATGGTGCCGACGGTCGCGGCACCGGCGGCGGATCGAACTTCGTACTGAAAGTGCGGCATGGAACTAGAGAAGGAGTTGGAAGTTTGCAATCAGAAGTTGAAAGTCTGCAGCAGTTGAAACGGCTTGACGTCCGGAATCCGAACGCCCGCCTTTCGTTGCTGACTTCTTCCACTCAAGCGGCCAAGGCTCGCTCCACCTTCTCCGGATGCGCCGCCTGGCTCACCGCATCTTCCGCACTGATGCGGCCGTTGGCGTAAAGCTCCATGATGGAGTCGTCCAGCGTCTGCATCCCAAGCTGACGCGACGTCGAGATGATGTTGGGGATCTCGAAGATGCGATTTTCGCGAATGCAGTTCCGCACAGCGGGCGTGCACAACATCACTTCAATTCCCGGAACCATCCCCGGCCCGTCTTGTCGCTTGAACAACGTCTGACTCACCACCGCTTGAAGCGTGTTCGCCAGCATCGACCGGATCTGGTTCTGCTCGTCCGACGGATAGATGTCGATGATGCGCTCGATGGTCTGCGGCGCGTTGACCGTGTGAAGCGTCGACAGCACCAAGTGACCAGTCTCGGCTGCGGTGATGGCGGCGCTGGTGGTTTCGAGGTCGCGCATCTCGCCGACGAGAATGACGTCCGGGTCCTGTCGCAGCACGTGTCGCAGACCGCTGGCGAACGTCGGACAGTCCTCGCCGATCTCGCGCTGCTCGATGGCCGACTTGTCGCTGGTGAAGGTGTATTCGATCGGGTCTTCGATCGTGATGATGTGCCCGCTGTCGCGGCGGTTGATCGAGTCGATCATGCCGGCCAGCGTCGTACTCTTGCCAGAACCCGTGCCGCCGGTCACGAGGATCAGCCCACGCGGCAGGTGTGTCAGTTTCCGCACGACCTCCGGCAGCCCGAGCTGATCGAGCGGCCGAATGGTGTCGTTGACCGTTCGAAAGGCCATGGCGACGGTGCCGCGCTGGAAGTGGGCGTTCACACGGAATCGGCCCGCTCCTTCGATGGCGTAGCTGAAGTCGGCGTCGCGGAGCTGCTGGAACTTGGACCAGCGGTCGTCGTCCATCATCTGTCGGCACAAGGCCAGGCAGGAATCGGGCGTCATGACCGGAAACTCCGATCGCTCGACGACAGTGGTCACGCGGAACATCGGCGGAAGGCCGTTGTTGATGTGGATGTCGCTGGCCCCTTGGGCGACGGCGGTTTTGAGAATCTCGTCGAGCATCGCCATGACCGTCGCATTCAGCCCGTCTTAACGCGCTGATCCGGCATTATCAGGACGATGTCAGATCGGACGTGCCGTGTTAACGGCCAGAGGATCGAACCGCTGGGCGATCGGCATCCGCCTGCCGAAGCCGAAGGCCCGGCTGGTCACCTTCAGCCCCGGAGCCGCTTGTCGTCGCTTGTACTCCGTGCGGTCGACCAGCTTCACGACCTTCTCCACCACCGCCTGCTCATGACCGGCGGCGACGATCTGGCCCGGGCTTTCCTCAAGTTCAATGTACCGCTCGAGGATCGCGTCCAGCGTGTCGTAGTCCGGCAGCGAGTTCGAATCGAGCTGCCCCGGCGCGAGCTCGGCCGAGGGCGGCTTGGTGATGGTGTTCTCGGGAACGACTTCACGACCGGCACGGTCGTTGTAGTGCCTGGCGAGGAGGTAGACGTCGGTCTTGGGCACGTCGCTGATCACCGCCAGTCCGCCGCACATGTCGCCGTACAGCGTGCAGTACCCGACGGAGAGCTCGCTCTTGTTCCCGGTCGTCAGCAGCAGGGCCCCCGTCTTGTTGCTAAAGGCCATGAGCGAGGTCCCGCGGATGCGGGCCTGCAGGTTCTCTTCGGTCAGGCCGGTGACGTCGAAGATGTTGCCGAGGGACGTGCTGAAGGCGTCGTGCATCGGCCCGATCGGCAGGACGTGGAAGGCGATGCCGAGGTTGTCGGCCAGAGCGCGAGCGTCATCGACGCTGTGACCCGAGCTGTAGCGGCTCGGCATCGCGACGCCGGTGACGCTGTCGGCACCCAATGCTTCCACCGCCACCGCGGCAACGACCGCGGAGTCGATGCCCCCCGACAACCCGATCACCGCCTTCTTGAAGCCGCACTTGTGCAGGTAGTCCCGCGTCCCAAGGACCAGAGCGTGACGAATCGTCTCGATGTCCGACGGCTCATAGCGGCTTCGAGGCGACGCGGCTGCCGACGAAACATCGACGATTAGAAGATCTTCCTCGAAGGCCCTCGCCTGAGCGATGACGTTGCCGTCGGCATCGAAAGCGCACGAGTTGCCGTCAAAAACGAGTTCGTCGTTGCCGCCGACCTGGTTGACGTAGAGCAAGGGCGTCTTGTGGTTCCTCGCCTGCTCGGCAAAGAGCTCCAGTCGGAACTTGTGCTTCTTCACCACAAACGGGCTCGCCGACAGGTTGACGACGACCTCCGCCCCGGCGAGCTTGAGGTCGGTCAGCGGGTTGCTGTGGTACAGGCGACGCGGGATGAGCCGCTCGTCATTCCAAAGGTCTTCGCAGATGCTAACGCCGAGCTGAACACAGTCGTCGCCGCCTTCACACGCGGCCACGACGTTGTTGTCCGGCGTGTTTGGGCCCGGCTCGAAGTAGCGGCTCTCATCAAAGACGTCGTACGTCGGCAGCAACGTCTTGAAGTGTCGGCTGACGACCGCGGCCGTCGCGGAGCAGGGCGGCAGCGTTGTGCAACGGCCGACCGACCGGGGCGGCGTTGCGTTCTGCGTAGCCGAGCAAGACGTCGATGCCCTTTGCCGCGACGGCGATGCGGTCGAGCTGACGCGTCTGTTCCTTGATGAAGTCGTCGCGTAGCAACAAGTCCTTCGGCGGATACCCACACAATGCCAGCTCCGGCAGAAGCACAACATCGCAACCCGCATCGATCGAGCGACGCACGTTGTCGATGATCTTGTCGGCGTTGCCGACGAGGTCGCCGACGGTCGGGTTGATCTGGGCCAGGGCAAACCGCATGTGGCCACGACCCTACACGGCCGCGATGCCCGGGATTTCAAGCGACACGACTTGCAACCGGCAAGTCGACCGACTCGCACGCTCTAGTCGCTTCTTCATCGCTGTCGTAGAGCGTGAAGAGCGTCGATCCGCTTCCGCTCATGCGGACCGGGCGGGCCAAAAGCTGCTCGCATTGTTCGCGAAGCGACCCGAGCGACGGCTCGACGGCAAAAGCTGCCGCTTCGAGGTCGTTGCGTAGATTCGGCAGAAGTTCAAGCGACGGCAGCCAGGACCAGGCGGCGAAGTCGGGGTCGCCGTCGTCAGCCGGCTGCGGAAGTCGGTCGAACGCTTCGAACACGACCGGCGTCGACAGGTGCAGCTCGGGCAAGATCAAGAGAACACTGTGCCGCTGCCGGGCAACGATCGGCTCGACCACCTCGCCGCGGCCGGTGCAGGTCGCCTGCTTCACACGGTCGAGGTGATGGGCGACGAAGAACGGCACATCGCTGCCGAGTTGCGGTGCCAGGTCGTAGAGGAGGCGGTCCGGCACCTCTGCCAACTCGCGAGCGGCAACAAGCGCCGCGGCCGCATCGGAACTGCCCCCGCCCAGGCCGCCGCCAGCGGGAATGTTCTTCGTCAGTCGGACATGCACCGGCGACAGATCAACGCCAGCGTCTCGAATTGCGGCAAAGGCTCGCAGGATCAGGTTGGACGGATCGGCGGGAGCGTCGTGGTCGCCGGCAACCAGCAGCTCGTCTTCGCCCGTACTCGAACCACGGACAGCCAGCACATCCGTCAGCCTGATGACACGAAACCAGGACCGAAGCGGGTGATAGCCGCTACTGCTCTTCGGGAACACCCGAAGGTGCACGTTCAGCTTCGCGGGCGTGTAGACCGTGCTCCTCATCAACTCGGCTCATCGCCCGACGCGGATCGGCTTGCCCTGGCTCTCGTAGCTGGCCAGTTTGCGCTGCAGCGTGCGCACGCTGATGTCGAGTGCATCGGCCGCGTGGGTGCGGTTGCCGTCGAAGCGCTGAAGCGCCCCTTCGATGGCAAGGCGTTCGAGCTCGTCCATCGTCAGGCCGCTCGGGATGGTGTCGCCGCTCTTGGCTCCAAGAGAGCCGGCGCCATCGAGCACATCGTCGGGCAGATCGCTCTCCTGCAAGACCTCGCCATCGGCCAAGACCATCATCCTTTCGAGCGTGTTCCGCAGCTCACGCACGTTGCCGGGCCAGTTGTAGCTGGTGAAGAAGCGGACGACTTCCGGAGCCGCCCGCTTGACCGGCAGGTCTCGCGTTCGGCCGATGTCTTTGATGAAGCTGTCGACGAGCAGCGGAATGTCGTCCGGCCGGTCGCGCAGGGGCGGCAGCTGGATCGAGACGACGTTCAGTCGGTAGTAGAGATCTTCGCGGAACGTTCCCTCGGCCACCATCGCCCGCAGGTTTCGGCTTGTCGCGGCAACGACGCGAACGTCGACCTTCTTGTCCTCGTGACCGCCGACGGGCGTCAGCGTCAGTGTCTCCAGGACCCGCAGCAGCTTGGCCTGCAACGACAGCTCGAAGTCGCCGATCTCGTCGATGAACAAAGTGCCGTTGCTCGCCTGCTCAAAGCGGCCCATCCGCTTGTCGGTCGCACCGGTAAAGGCACCGCGGACGTGGCCGAACAACTCGGATTCCACCAGCGACGCCGGCACCGCAGCGACATTGACGGCCACGAACGGCCCCTTCTTGCGGGGCGAATTGTGGTGCAACGCCTGGGCGACCAGTTCCTTACCTGTACCACTTTCGCCGAGCACCAGCGCGGTCGAATCGACCGCCGCAGCCCGGCGGATCCGTTCGAAGACGCGACGCATCGGCTCGCTCTCACCGACGATCTTCTCGACACCGAACTTGTGATCGAGCCGCTCGCGGAGCTGGTTGAGCTCGTTGTCCTTGCGACGCCCTTCGATCGCCCGAATCAGTCGCAGCTCGAGATCATCCGGGTCGATCGGCTTGGTGATGTAGTCGTACGCCCCGTCCTTGATCGCCTGGACGGCTGTGCTGACGGAGCTCTGCCCGGTGATGAGGATGAACTGTGTGTCGGCCTGGCGGCTCTTCCAGAGCTTGAGCAGGTCGAGGCCGCTGACGTCGCCCATGTGGAGGTCGCTCAGGACGACGTCGATGTTCTCGTCGACGTAGCCGAGTCGCCTTGTCAGGGCTTTCTGCGGCGAATACATCGTGCCCCAGGGCCCGCAGGAGCTTTTGGAGGGCCTGACGTTCGAAGGCGTTGTCTTCGACGATCAGTATTCGACCCCCGCTCTTGTTGGTGTTGGTACTTGCGGACATTCCTGGATCAGACACGTGTGGCGGCTTGCAGACGGGCCCGAAGCGTATCACGTCCGTTGGTCTACGGTTCGACCATTCCTGTCAGAATCGCACGAAACGTGACGCACCATCCGTGAACTGGTGCTGGGCCGACTTCTTTGCGAGAAGAGGACCGTCAAGACGTTACGATCGGGACAACGCGGGGCGATCCCCGAGTCTCGCCACCCATGCTTCGCTGGCTCAGCCGATTACGACTGTCGCTCGCGACCAAGTGCCAGCTGCTGTTCGGCACCGCGGCCGGGCTCATCATTCTGGCCGCGTTGGCGGTGACGTGGCAGCGGATTGGTCAGCTGACGGAGGGTCAAAACAATGTCGCCGCCCGCGTCTTGGCTGACCAGACGCTGGCATCGCACGTGGCGACGGGCGCCGTCACCGACGCCGGGAACCTGACGATCGACGGTGCAACCGTCAGAAGCCCCAGGATGGTCGCCGCGGAGGACGCGTTTCGGCTCACGCCCTTCGAACAGACCGCGTTGCGGGTTTTTCGTGAGCGTCAAGATCGCCAGACCTTTCGGGAGCCCGCACTTCTGCCGGACGAAGCGGGCACCTCGGGCGTCATCGCCGGTCAGCGGTCCGCCTTTGCCGTGCGGGCGGCGGCGTCCTGCATCTCGTGTCATGTCGGGGCCGATGCGGTGTCGCCTGCCTTCGTCACGACGACTAACGGCGAAGATGTAATCGAGTTCGAGCCGGACGTGCTCGGCATCCTGAGCATCGAGCTGGCCTCGCAGAACAGCCCGAGGGAGCTCCTGCTCAACCGAAGTTTCCTCGTCACCGCCGCCATCACCAGTGCAGCCGCGGCGACGCTCACGCTCTACCTCATCCTGACGCGGCTCATTCTCACGCCCGTCCGCGTGTTGCAAGACGTTGCCGAACGCGTCCGCGGGGGCGACCTGAACGTTCGTGCCGAAGTCGCTAGCGGCGACGAGTTCGAGACGCTCGCCCGGACCGTCAACGAGATGGTCGCAAACCTGCAGACCCGCAACGAACAGCTCGCACGGGCCAATCGCAGCTTGGACAAGCGGCTCGGCAACCTGGCCGAAGCCAATGTCGCGCTCGACGAGAGCAACCGTGTCAAGAGCGAGTTTCTTGCGAACGTGAGCCACGAGCTGCGGACGCCACTGAACAGCATCCTCGGATTTGCGGACCTGGTCAGCAGTGTGAGCGGCAAAGATGCCAAGGTCGATCGCTACGCCTCGAACATCAAACGAAGCGGCCAGTCGCTCCTCGAACTCATCAACGACCTGCTCGACCTCGCCAAGATCGAGGCCGGGAAGATGGAGGTCCGATCCACACGCCTCAGCCTGGCGGACATGTTCGAGGCGCTCGTCGTGCTCATGAGTCCGATCGCCAACCGGCGAAAGATCAAGGTCGTGCGCGAAGTCGGGCCACGCGTGCCCATCATGGAGACCGACGCCGGCAAGCTCCAGCAGGTGCTCTACAACCTCCTCTCCAACGCCATCAAGTTCAGCGAGGTCGGCGGCAGGATCGACCTCGTCGCCCGACGCGAGCTGACCGACGACGGCGAAGACAGCAACTTCGTCCGAATCACCGTCACCGACCAAGGCCCCGGCATCGCCAAGGAGGATCACGAGTCGATCTTCGAAAAGTTCCGTCAACTCGACGCCTCCGCCACGCGAGAGCACGGCGGAACCGGTCTCGGCCTGGCCATCAGTCGTGAGCTGGCGGACCTGCTTCAGGGGGAGCTGACGGTCGACTCGCACACCCGGCAAGGGAGCCACCTTCATCTTCCGCCTGCCTGTTTCCGTCGCCGCTTCGTCGCCTGAGGAACGGGAGCCCGCACGATCAGCAAATGGTTGAAACCGCGTAAGTAAAAGCCTTCTTCATCTGCCGACTTCCGGTAGTTACCCATGTCCAGCGTCTTGTTTCGACGCACCACAGCGACCCAATCGACCGGCTCGAACCCGCCTTGCAAGAGCAGGCCGAACAGCTCGTACCCGATCGGCCAAAAGCCTTTGCCTTGGCCCTTGTGCACGTAGCTGTCGCAGACGTACACGCCCAGGATTCCACCGGGAACCAGCACCCGCGCCGCCTCGGCAAAGGCGTCGTTCATGGCGTTGTAATACTTCGCCTCGTTCGCCGGGAGCTTGCCGATGCACCGCGGGTCGTCGCTGTAGTCGATGTGCGTCCCGTAGGGCGGGTCCATGAAAACCAGCGACGCCTCGGCATCACCCATCGGCAGCTTCCGGGCATCTGCCCGCTCGATGTCGGGCCGCGTCGGGGCGAGATCAAAACCGCGTGCCGCTCGGTCTAGATCCTGGCAGACGTCGAGCGTCGTGCCGCTGCCGCAAAACGGGTCGACGACCAGGCCGTCAGGCGGGGCGTAGCGGTGAACCAGGTTCCACACCACGTGGCTAGGCGTGACGCCTGGGTACCGCTCGTCACCTTGTCTGCCGGTGCCGTAGTTCTGGCTCGGATAGTCCCAAAGCGTCGTCACGTGTGGCGACACCGGTGGCTTTGCGTCGCGATGTCGAAATGGAGGTCTTTTGCCAGGCAAGGGACGGGATCGTAGATCGACAGGGTCCACCGCACGCCCAGGAGGACGAACATGAACCCGATCATCAAGCTGCCGTGTCTCGCTCTCGTCGCCCTTGCCGCGGCGGGGTGTGCCAACTCCAACAACTCGACCGCCGAGCCGACCACCGAAGCCGCCGCCCAGGCGGAGCGGGATCGAGCCCAGGCCGTCGCCGACAGTTCGCGCGAAATCCGCAGAGAAGTCATCGCTTATGAAGAGCGCCGGCAACAAGCGTGCCGAGGCCGCGGCCCTGCGGGTGCAGGTCGCCCAGGCCAAGCACCACGTCGCCGCTCTTCGCAACCACGCCGACGTCCTCGACGCCGATGCCGCCTCCAACGAAGCCGCAACCGCCTGCCTGAATGATGTATATGCAAAACGCTTCTCCGAAGACCTGTCGCTCCAGAGTCAGGAGAAGCGAAACTCCGCCGTCGATGCCCGGCTAAGGGCAGAGGCGATGGAGCAAGAGGCTGCTCGCCGCGGCCGAGGTCCGCGAGCGTCTTCTCGCCGAAGCCGCCGACGAGCGACAACGCGCCGCCGAAGCCGCACAAGCCGCCTCCGTCGCCCGACTGACGGTGGCCAAGCTCAGCGACGACTGACTCCGTAGGGTCGCCGCATGAGCGACCCACGGCCCCACGACCAGCTGCGCGAGATTCACGTCGACCGCAACTTCACCCGCACCGCCGCCGGCAGCGTGCTCTGGCGGCAGGGCGGGACGCTGGTCCTCTGCACCGCCGCGGTCGAACAGAAGCGGCCGAGGTTCTTCAGCGACGATCAGGCCGGCGGGTGGGTGACGGCGGAGTACGTCATGCACCCGGCCAGCGTGAAGGGTCGCAAAGACTGGCCCGGCCTCAAGGCGGACAAGCGCGGCATCGAGATCGGCCGACTCATCGGCAGAAGCCTTCGGGCGGCAATCGATGCCACAAAGATCGGGCCCCACACGATCACCATCGACTGCACGGTCCTCGAGGCCGACGGCGGCACCCGCACCGCCAGCATCTGCGGCGGTATGGTCGCATTACGTGACGCAATTGCCAAGCTGCCCAAGGAGATGCCCGGCACGCCGCACACCATCCGAAGCCTTCGTGGCGGCTACGACTCCGAGAGCCACACTCCCGAACCGCCGGCGGCCCTCGACCCGCGTCTTTACAAGCCCGACGAGGCCATCGTCGCCGAAGTGGCCGCGGTCAGCGTCGGCATCTGCGACGGCCGGGCGACACTCGACCTCGATTACAAGCTCGACTCGAACGCCGAAACCGACCTCAACGTCGTCAAAACATCCGCCGGCAACTACGTCGAGATCCAGGGCACCGCCGAAAGCGGGCTCGGCTTCTCGCCGGAGCAACTGACGCAGATGCTCTAGCTCGCTGACAAGGGCATTGCCGAGCTTTTCAAGGTGCAACACGCCGCGGCGGGTTCAGCGGCGGGCTTGATGCCTCACGAAGTTCCGGTGCTGCCAAAGCCACCCGCGTCGCGTGTAGATCGCGGGAAGCTCAACCGACCTCTTCCACCTCCACGCGCGGCAGGGGCATGATGACCATCTGGGCGATCCGCATGCCGCGCTCGATGCGAAACGTCTTGCGGCCGAGGTTGATGAGGGGGACCTTCACTTCGCCGCGATAGTCGCTGTCGATGGTGCCGGGGCTGTTGACGAGCGTGATGCCGTACTTGCTCGCCAGGCCGCTGCGAGGTCGGACCTGTGCCTCGTGCCTTGCCGGCAGGGCCATCGCGAAGCCGCAGGGAACGACGGCGATGTCGCCGGGCGCGAGTTCGACGTCTGCCGCCGCGCAGATGTCGAGGCCGGCGGAGCCGGCGGTCATCTGTCGCGGCAACGGGACGCCTTCGTTGCCGGGCAACGGGCGGATCTGAAGCCGAACGACACTCATCGCTTGGCCGCGACCTTCTTGGCCTTTGCCGGCTTCTCCAAGGCGAGCTTCAGGACCTCGTCCACGTGCTCGACCGGGTGAAACTTCAAAGCCTTCTTCACTTCGTCCGGCACGTCGACAAGGTCCTTCTCGTTCCGCTTCGGAATGATGACGTCCTTGATACCGGCCCGCTTGGCGGCGAGGGCCTTCTCTTTGAGGCCGCCGATGGGCAGGACCAGGCCGCGGAGCGTGATTTCGCCGGTCATGGCGACTTCCTTGCGAACCGGCGTGCCCTGGAGCAGAGACGAAAGGGCCGTATACATCGCGACGCCCGCACTCGGCCCGTCCTTGGGAATGGCACCGGCGGGGACGTGGATGTGGATGTCGCTCTTGGCCAGCTCTTCGCCGTCGATGCCGAGCACGTCGGCCCGGCTGCGGACGAGGCTGAAGGCCGCGGTCGCGGACTCCTTCATGACGTCGCCGATCTGACCCGTCAGCGTGATCCCACCCTTGCCGGCCATGCGGGTGGCCTCGATGAAGAGGATTTCACCGCCAAAGGGCGTGTAGGCCAGCCCGGTGGCGACGCCGGGCACGCTCGTGCGTGCGGCCAGCTCGTCCTCGAACTTGATCGGGCCCAGAGCCTTCGCGACGTAGGTCTCGTCGACAGAGACCTTCTTCGTCTCGCCGCCGACGATCTCGGCGGCGATGCTGCGAACGACGCTGCCGATGCTGCGTTCCAGGTTCCGCACGCCCGCCTCGCGGGTGTAGCCGTCGATGATCAGGCGCAGGGCCTTGTCGTTGAAGCGGGCCTGCGACTTCTTTAGTCCGTTGTTCTTGAGCTGCCTCGGAACGAGGTACGTCTTGGCGATATGGAACTTGTCCGCCTGGGTGTAGCCAGGAATGTCGATGACCTCCATCCGATCCCGCAGCGGCCCGGGCACGGTGTCCATCGTGTTGGCCGTTGCGATGAAGAGCGTTTTGCTCAGATCGAACGGCACGTCGAGGTAGTGGTCCGTAAACGCGCTGTTCTGGGCGGGGTCAAGCACTTCGAGCAGCGCCGACGCAGGGTCACCCCGGAAGTCGCTGCCGACCTTGTCGATCTCGTCGAGCATCATGACGGGGTTGTTCGTCCCGCCCTTGCGCAACTCGCTGATGATGCGGCCCGGCATCGATCCGATGTAGGTCCGCCGGTGGCCGCGGATCTCGGATTCGTCACGAACGCCGCCCAGGGCAACGCGGATGAAGTTTCGGCCGGTCGCTTCGGCGATGCTCTTGCCGAGCGACGTCTTACCGACGCCGGGCGGGCCAAGGAAGCACAGGATTGCTCCGCCGCCGTCCGGCTTGAGCTTGCGGACGGCGAGGTACTCGAGGATGCGCTTCTTGACCTTCTCGAGCCCGTAGTGGTCGCTGTCGAGTTGTTCCCGCGCCTTGTCGAGCTCGATCTCGTCGTCGGTCGACTTCTGCCACGGCAATTCGCTCAGGATGTCGAGGTACGTGCGAATGACGCCGTACTCGGGCGAGGCCTGCGGGATGGTCTCCATCCGGGCCAGCTCGCGATTGGCTTCCTTCATCACGGCCTCGGGTAGGCCGGCTTCTTCGAGCCGCTCGCGCAGCTCTTCGGCCTCGTTGCCCGGACCTTCGTCGATGTCGCCCAGCTCCTTGCGGATGGCCTTCATCTGCTCTTGCAGGAAGAACCGCCGCTGCGTCTTGTCGATGTTGCTCTTGACCTGAGTTTGGATCTTGTCCTGCAACTCGAGCACGTCGAGCTGCCGGGCCAGTCGCTCGGCCACGAGACGGAGTCGCTTGGGGACGTTGAGCGTCTCGAGAATCTCCTGTCGCTCATCGGAGTCGCCCGGCAGGTTCGCCGCCAGGAAGTCGGCCAGGGCACCGGGCGTTTCGATGTTGTCGAGAAGCTGTTGCGCCTCGTCGGGCGTGTTGGGCGACAGCTCGATGAGCCGCTTGGCCTGTTCTCGAATGCTGCTGACCAAGGCCATGCTCTCGGCATCGTCTGGGTTCTGATCTTCCAGCGGCTCGAGGTGTCCGACGTGGAACGGGTCGTGCTGCGCCAGCGCGTGCAGCCGAAACCGGTTGTGGCCGTGGACAATGATGCTTTGGTTTCCGTCGGGCAGCCTGAAGAGCTTGAGGATCATGCAGACCGTGCCGATGGTGTGCAGACCGTCTTCATCCGGGTCTTCGTCCTCGACATCCTTCTGAGCGACGACGGCGATCATCTTCGGATCGTCGCTCATGACCTCCTCGAGCAGCAGCTTGCTCTTGGCCCGGCCGATGTTGAGCGGCATCACCGTGCCGGGGAAAACGACCAGATTCCGCAACGGCAGGATCGGCAGGGTGTCGGGGATGTTCACCCGTCCGCCGCCGACGCTGAGGGTCGGGCGGTTGCTGTCCTTGTCGACATGGACCGACTCGTCCTCGATCGCGGCGTCATCGGCCACGACGGACTTGTCGCCGTTGCTGGACGGCTTGGGAGCTTTCTTCTTCACGACCCGCTTCGCCATAACCGCCACGGTATACGGACGCCGGCACCGCTTCACCTAGCGCGGGCCAAGCAAACTGTAAATCAGTGAAGAATCACGTGGATTTGGGAAGTTCCACCCACAACAGGCCGTCGCGGTAGGTCGCGCTGACCCCTTCTTGGTCCACGTTCGGCGGAAGCTCCACCTCCCGGCAGAAGGATCCGTGATCCAGCTCCATCCGGTGGACCTTGATGCGTCCGCCGCCACTTGAAGACGCCACGGGCGACCGGGGGACGGGGCGTGCGCCGGAGACGACAAGCCTCGCTTGCTGCTCGGAATCACCGGCCCGGACGGAGACATCAATCGTCGACTTCTCAACGCCGGCAAGATCGACGCAGACTCGGAACGCCCGCTCGGCCTCATAAAGATTCACCGACGGCGCCCAAGACGGCTCCGGCCCGGCAAACCCGCAGAAAGCCTCCTGCAGAGGCTCGGATCGGCTGACGGGGCGGGCAAATTTAGAAAAGGGCGGGTCGCTGATCACGGTGCTTGTCGAAGGTGACTCAGTAGCAGGTTCGACGCTCGGGTCATCAATGTGCGTCGCCCGAAGGCCACTTGACCCTGCTGCAGCAGCTTAACAGCGGCTGCCGAATCGTGGAAGTAAGGAGCGTACTCGTCCACGTCAGGTGCTACTGCGGATCGACGGCTTCGGTTCGCTGTTGCAGCATGAAGATGCCGTCGCGGCGCTATCGGACCCGCCCAAGCCGTTGCCGGCGCTGCTCTGTCGTTGACAGATGCCGCAGACGAAAGGACACTGGCCAGCCCACCTGGGGTGTCGCGTCCTGCGCACCCGACCCGCCTGTCGCCGCTTGTCCCGAGGATCGGGAGTTCGCGAGTGACAGCCGTCCACCCGCACTGCCATGAAGTCACGCGCCTTGTCCCGTTCGATCCTGGCCACCGCCGTCGCTTGCGTCGCCCTTGCCGGGTGTGACGACCCGCAAGCCGGTGCCCGTGCGGAGCTGAAGGATGCCACCCGCGCTTTCGGTGCGTCCGACACCAGCAACGACTACACCGGGACCCTCGGCCGAATCGCGGCAGACGGGGACACAGGCAACGGCACGCGGGCCATGGCCTCCTTCGTTGTCGGCAACGTCCGCATGCAGGAAGGCCTGGTCCTCCTGGCCGACGGACCCGATCAGGGCGAAGAGGGTGGAGTCAAAGGGCTTGCCCGTCTGGATGTCGAAGCTGCCGGCGTGATTGATGAACTCGTGCTCCGGGCGTCATCGTCTGCCGGCACCGCGGCCCGGGCGGACGCACTGGCACAGATGGCCGACGTCATCCGGTCGGCGACGGCCGAGCTGGCCGATAAGGCCGCCGCCGTACGCGAAGCCGAGAGTTGGGCCCCGGCGATCGGCAATGTCGACGACGGCGGGCCTTACCCGGGCATCGACGGCGAGATGACCGATGCATTTCGCCAGGCTTTCGACGTCTATGTCGAGACTCGCCAAGCCCTCAACTCGTCCGAGTTCGACACCGTCGCCACGTTGCAGGGCCAACTGACGGAGTTGGACGAGCAGATCGTGGCCGTGCAGGACGAGATCGAATCGACCGAGTCGGCCCGTCGCGAGTCCATGGCTCGCTCCGGCAACCTGGAGCGTGACGCACTCAACAAGGCGGGTGATGAGGCGCTGTCCGCCTTCCGAGCCTCCTCCAACGCCGCGATGGAAGCCGGCGAAGCCGGTGGCGAGTTGATCAAGCTCAACAGCCGCCTCGAGCAGCTGCAGGCTGACGCCGAGAACCTTCGCACGCGTGTCGGACGTCTGCAGGAAGTCGCCTCGGAGATGGAATCCCGACAGTCGACGATCGAGCAGGAGCTTGAAGCACCCGACGGACCCGCGACCCTCGCGGCCGAGCTTCGTCGAGAAGCGAGCAGTGCCTCTTCCGCAGTCGGTCCTGCCGTCGATGATCTGGCAGCGACGCTGGAAGGACTTCTTGAAGAAGCCGACACCCTTCGCGACGAGGCGACCAGTGCGTTCACCTCTGCCGCGACCAATTTCGGAGACGCGTCATCGAAGCTCGGCTCGTCCGCGTCCGCGGTCAGCAGCGGCTCACGACCGGCCGGCTCGGCAGTGGTGCGAGGGCTTCGATCGACAGCAGAACTCGCAGATCTTCGACACGCAGACGCCCTTCGGTACGTGGCGGGCCTGAGCCAGGCCGAGGTCGTGCAGGGGCTGGCTCTGCTTCGGCTCTCCTTCGCGACGTCCGGAAGCACGGCCGTGGCGGACGTGACGACCAGCATGACCCAAGACGCCGGCGAACGGTTCGACGCTGCTTTGCAGGAGGCGTTGACTGCGTATGAGGAATCGGTCACCACAGCCCAAGGCGTCGCCGGCAGCGTTCCCGAGCTTCGCACCGCCAGCCTTCGCCGGCAGGCATTGGCGCTCGACGGCATCGTTTCGCTGACACGCCTGGCCCAGGCGGCCGAGTTGATGGGGCACCAGACGTCGGTGGAAATGCCGACCTCCAGTGACGCGACGGCGCGACTCGATACCGTCATCAGCGATGCCGAGGCCCAGAGCGTGCAGATCTTCGCCTACAACGCCTCGCGCTCTGCCGGAACGTCCTCGTCGGACGACGCTGAACCCGCCGCCGAGTGAGAACGCCTGGAATTTGCAGCTTCGCGATCCGTGACGTGCCGGCCTCGGTACTATGTCGCCATCGCTAGGGGTGGCCCGGCCTGTCGCCGGACCTGAGATAAACCCTTAGAACCTGACCCGGCTCGCACCGGCGTAGGGAAGCGACCTGTGACGAGCGACTCCCTCGACATCCTTCTCGCGCACCATCGCTGGGCGACTCGCGTCTTGCTCGAGTCATGCGTGCCGTTGACAACTGAGCAATGGCACCAGACCTTCCAGATGGGCGTCGGCTCGCCGCACGACACGATGCTGCACATCGTCCGGTGTGTCGAAGGATGGACGGCCCGCGTGCAAGATCTTCGACTGGCCTCGGCCGCCGGAGGCGACGTTCACGGCCGCCGAGCTGATTCGGCTCAACGACGAGAGCGTCGACAAGCTCACCTCGCTGGCTGATCGCTATCGCGGCGACGGCAGTCTGGACTTCGTCATCAAAAAGACGTTCCATCCGGCCGATTCTGAGCCGATCGACGTCAGCTTCACCCGCGGTGCTGCGATGACGCACTGCCTCGTCCACGGCACCCACCATCGTGCCCAGGCCCTGAACATGCTCCGCCACCTCGGCGTCGCTCCGCTGCCGGAGATCGACGTGATGGACTGGCACCACGACGTAGACCACAAGTCATGACCACGAAGAACGATCCCGCCGTAGTTCCTCATCTCGATCGTCCGTGGACCCTGCCGCCCGTCGGCGGTAATCCGGGCGTGGAGAAGAACGCCACGACACCCGGCAGCTTCGCCAACAAGCCCGACATCGGCGGGCCGCTGAGTTTCAGCAGCCCCGACACGGTCGCCATGCCCGCGCCCAGCGACAAGACGGCCTGGGACTTCATGCCCGACGGCTGGTCCACCTCGATGCTCCTTGCGAGCCCCGACCGTGAGGGAGAGGTTTCCGACGAAGATCCAGAACCCCTTCCTGAAGGTCGGGGCTCGCGTCGCACCTTCAAGCAAGCAGATGGTTCCACGCGCGAAATCGTCTGCCCGACGAACTTCCAACCCGTCACGCAACTCGAACATGCACGCCTCGGCACCATCACGCCCGAGATGCAACGCGTTGCCGAACGCGAACCACACCTGACGGCGCAGCAGGTCCGTGACGAGATCGCCGCCGGCCGCATGGTCATCCCGGCCAATCGCAAGCACCTCGAGCACAACCTCGACCCGATGGCCATCGGCCGGGCGTCGAAGACGAAGGTGAACGCGAACATGGGCGCGTCGCCCGTCAGCAGTTCCATCGATGAAGAGGTCGAGAAGCTCAAGTGGGCCGAGCATTGGAAGGCCGACACCGTCATGGACCTTTCGACCGGCGGCGATCTGGATGCCACACGCGTTGCCATCACCACCAACTCAACCGTCCCGATCGGCACCGTGCCGATCTACTCGATGATCATCGGGAAGAAGATCGAAGACCTCGACGAGGCGATGATTCTCGAGACTGTTCGCCACCAGGCCGAGCAGGGCGTCGACTACTTCACCATCCACGCCGGTGTTCTTCGCGAACACCTGAAGTTCGCACAGAAGCGTCTCATCGGCCTCGTCTCCCGCGGCGGTTCACTACTTGCCAAGTGGATGCTTCATCACAAGAAGCAGAATCCGATGAACACCGCCTGGGAGGACATCTGCAAGATCATGCGCGAGTATGACGTGACCTTCTCCATCGGCGACGGCTGTCGTCCCGGCGGCCTTGCAGACGCCACCGACGACCTGCAGCTTTTGGAGCTCGCCGAGATCGGCAAGCTGACGGAACGCGCTTGGCGGCAGGGCGTTCAGGTCATGGTCGAAGGACCGGGCCACGTGCCGTTCGACCAGATCGAGTTCAACATGAAGGCCCAGCGCCGCCTCTGCCACGGCGCGCCCTTCTACGTGCTCGGCCCGCTCGTCACCGACATCTTCCCCGGCTACGACCACATCACCAGTTGCATCGGCGCCACAGCCGCCGCGTACCACGGTGCTTCGATGCTCTGCTACGTCACGCCGAAAGAACACCTCGGCCTGCCGAAGAAGGACGACGTCAAGCAAGGCTGTGTCGCTTACAAGATCGCCGCCCACGCCGCCGACATCGCATTGGGCATCCCAGGCACGCGCGACCGTGACGACGAACTGACCAAGGCCCGTGCCGCCCTCAACTGGCAGAAGCACTTCGACCTCAGCTTCGACCCTGACGTCGCCCGCGCCTATCACGACGAAGATTTAGACGTCGACACCGACTTCTGCGCCATGTGCGGCCACGACTGGTGCAGCGTCCGAATCTCCAAGGAGATCCAGGAGTTCTTCAGCGGCAAGGCCGACGGCTACGACCGCGGCGCTCCCGTCCGCTCCGATGCCCTGACGCCGGAACAACAAGCCATTCTCGAACAGCGAGGCCACCTGTCCCCCGACGAGATCCACAAGCTCGCCGCCAAGGCCAAGAGGAAGCTCGCGACGGCAGAGGACAAACTCGAAGCCGCCGACGCCAGCGGCAAGGCGTCCTGTCACAGCGACTACGTCGATCCCGAAGAGGCAAAGCAAAAGCTCGTCCAGCTCGGCGTCGGCGTCGCGACGAACGAGGGCGTTATCTAGCAACTTCAGTGGGACGGATTGCCTCTGAAAGCGGCAACGCCCGATACCGGTCTCGCAGACGCGACACCTGCCATCTGCCTGCCGCCTGGCATATCTGGCCGGCGGCATTCCCGCCTACATTCATCTTTCGAGGTTCTCCTCGTCGCGCTTCGTGTACGATGTTGCCGATGCAATTTTTAAAGCACGTTCGCCTCGCGTCTGCCCTTGTCGTTTGCACCTCATTGTTCGCGGGCGGGTGCGGTGAAGACGAGGTTGCAAGTAATGGGAAAGCCGCGGCAAGCAGCAGAGGCACGGACGCGGGTAGTGGAGTCTCGACAGATGTAGACCTGGGCTTGCGGATGAAGGTCGAAGGCAGAGACGTGGTTTACAACCCTGGCGTTCAGATGCGGCCAATCGTCGCCACGATCGGCCGCAACGGCAGGCTCGTCAGCAGCGAGACGACCACGGTTGCGAACCGGCAGCCGGGTGATCGAAACGTGCAGGAGTATCAGTTCCAGTTCAGTGCAGCGGAGCCGGGCGAGTACGCGCTCGTGCCGATCGACAGGTACGAAGGGTTCCTGAAGAGTCCCGAGGACGGCGAAAAGGTGGTCGGCCTGCTGTTTCAGAGCACGGGCGAGGGCGATGATGCGACTCTACCCGCCAGCATCACGAGTCAGAGTGGTACGTTAACGCTGGAGACGGCCGACGCCGTGACGGGAGAGAATGATCCGAAGCTCAAGGATGTCAAGGAGCTTCGTTTCACCTTCAGCGGCACTTTTACAGACGCGGCCGGAAACAGTTTTGAGCTTACCGACGGCGTCTTCCACGACGTTGCCAAGGACCGGCGATGAGAACCCCTTGGGTGCCCGGGCCGCGTCTGCGAGAACCGTCTCCTGCATTCACGCAGCAAAGGCCACGATCATCGCTCATCTGTCTCCGCGGACGCCGCGTGACCCGTGCCACCTCGGTCGACGGCGTCTGCCTCATCGTACATGCAGGCAACGGGGCATCGCGTTGACAGACGATCAAATTCGCGGGATCTACAGTTGCGAAGCCGGTGAGATCGTCGTGGTGAACAAGGCCGACGGGCGATCGACGTTCGACGTCTTCCTCGCGCACTTCAGACTCGACAGTGCCGAGGTCGACGCAGACTTCGTCATCGGCGACAACCAGCAGGGCGTCAAGGAAGTCGCTGCCATGCCGGGGGCAATCGGGTACGTCTCCATTGGTGCAGCCGAGGTGGCGGCGAAGCAGGGCACCAATGTCCGGCTGTTGCCGCTCGAGGGCGTCGAGCCGTCGGTGCAGGCATTGGAGGAAGGCCGCTTCCCGTTGTCGCGGCCGCTGAATGTCATCACGTACGGCGAGGTTTCGCCGCTGGTAGCCCGCACGTTCCTCAACTTCGCCCAGTCGGCGGACGTCGATGACCTTGTAGAAGGGCAGCACCTTGTCCCGCTCGCACACTGAAGCCCTGCTCGTTTTATGGCTGCGTACCAGTGCCGCCGTCTCGGCGCATGCCGCTGCCGCGAGCGGGTTGAGCCGTTGGAAGACGTTGCAGACGGTCCTGCTACCTGCGGCCATGCCGGGAGTCTTCGTTCGCGTCGTGCCAGGCGTCGGACGTGCCGCGGCGGAGACGGCGGCGCTCATCTTCACCAGCGGCTACGTCGACCGCATGCCGCAATCCCTGTCTGACTCCGGCCGAGCCTTGTCGGTGCACATCTACGACCTCGCCGCGAACGTTCTTGGCGGCTACGCCAAAGCACTTGGTAAAGCCCTCGTGTTGCGGGGACTCCTGCTGACGCTTCGCGGCCGACTGACGCAGGTGATCGTCACGCACAACATCACGCAGGCGAAGCGCGTTGCCGATGACGTTGCGGTCTTCTGCGTCAGAGACGGCGTTGGAACTTTGATTGGGCACGGTTCAGCCGACGAGGTGTTCAACAACCCAAGGCAGCCCGGGACGTGGCCCTACGTCGCCGGCACGAGGGGCGGAACGGCCCGACAAGTTGTGCTTGACGATCGACAGCGTCATCAGCAGCTATGTTGCTGATGTCCCGGAGCAGAACGGACGCCTAGATGGGTCGGGGCGGCGTCATGAAGACAGTTCTTGATCTAGAAGTAAGCTGGGGTGACACTACCGTGATCGTGGCACTTCAGTATTGCAAAGAGAGAAGCGTCTCTATATATTGGCTGGTGTCGATCTTCGTATCAATCAGAAAACATGTCTCCGATCGCAGGCAATTCACGATTTGAAGCGGCATTCCCTTACCAGAAGGATGTATCGTCCTTACCGGTGACGGACCTTGAAGCCGCTTCGGCTTGGTACGGGTCACACTTCGGCATGTCGGAGGTGGAGCGTCACGATGAGCCGGTTGCGTCGGTTGTTTTAGAACGCGACGGCATCCGCCTCGGATTCGCCCTGACCGGAGGCGACCCCGCGCAGGATGGCGCTGCCATTCGAGTCGTTGGCATCGAGTCGATCCGCGAAGAGCTAGTCGCGACGGGCGTTAAGGCAGGCGATCTGAAGGTAGAGGAGCAAGAGGGCAAGCAGCTGCAGGCCTTCTTCGTCGTCGCACCGGACGGCTTGTGCTTCTATTTCCACGAGCCGATCCCAGCGGACTGACGGTGGCGAGTGACCGAGACGTGGCCTGGCAATCTGCAGGTCGGTGCCGGTCGTGCTGAACCCTGCTCGGCAAGCTACCAGGGGTCCTACGCCAGGTCCTTGGTCATCTCAAAGATCGTCGTTAGCCGGACGGCTCCCTCCGTCGCGTGGCTGTAGGCGGCGAGGTGAGCAGACTTCATGTGTGCCTGCCAGAGGTCGCGGTTGGTCCAGGTCTCATAGAAGAGGAAGTGGGCCGGGTCTTGGTTGTCGCGGTGGAGGTCGTACTGAAGGCAACCCTCCTCGGCGAGAGTCGGAGCGACCAGCTTCTTCAACTCTGTGGCGACGAAGTCGGCCCGGTCAGGTTCGGCGTAGATGTCGGCAACGATGATCAGGTTGGGCATGTCGGTGGCTAGAGACAACCGGGACATTCGGTCGGCTCAAGTTTTAGCACACGAATGAAGTGCAAGAGCACAAGACGCCTCGCCGGACGACTGATGTCGTCCGGCGAGGCGTCGCGACTGCCACCACCGCCCGATTTAGCCGTTCTTGGACGACCAGATGACGGGCGTTCGCTCGGTCGCGATGATCTCGCCGACCTTGGTGCCGGCACACCAGTCGTTCGCATCTCTGACCTGTCCGGGCGTCCTGGGTTCTTGCATCCGCATCATCTCGTCCATGTAGATGACCGTGTGCACCTTCCGCGGCAAATCCGTGGTGTTGGGTCCGGCGCGGTGAAGCGTCCAGCCCAGGTGGAAGCTCACTTCGCCCGCGTCGTACGGCTCGTAGGAACTGACGAGGTGCTCTTTCTTCACCATCTCGCGGATGCGCGTCTCGCTCTCGTCGCTGATCGCGATGTCGCGGCCGATGTTCTTGAGGTGGCTGCCCTTGGCGAACTCGAGCGGGCCCATCTCGATCGGCGTCTTCTGTAGAGGAATCCAGGCGGTCACGCTCTTGGCACTCGCCATCGGCCAATACTGCTGATCGGCGTGCCACGGCGTGAAACCGCCGGCCGGCTCCTTGTAGAGGGCCTGGCTGTGGTAGAGGCGGACGCCGGTGGTGTCCAAAAGCTCCGTCGCGATCCTCGCGAGCCGCTTCGAGAAGGTGAACTGCTTGGCCTTGGCGTCTTTCTCCCACAGGCCGCCGACCTGGATGAAGGCCTTGCCGTAGGTGTCTCTCTGATCGATCGGTGTCTCAGGGGCCTCTGCTAGTGTCAGTCGGGTGATGGTCTCGCCATAGTCGTCGAGCACGTCTTGCGAGAAGACGTCCTTCAACTTGATGAACCCGTCTTCGCGGAACTGCGTCTTCTGGTCCTCGGTCAGCTGGTAGTGGTTGTCGATGCGTGGGTCAGCTTCAATGGTCATGGGTTCTTGTGGTGCGTGGAAGCATGTGCGTCGGCTACATGAAGCGCAGCAGCCGCCGCAAGTCGCGACAGCGGGGAACGAAACCGATGGCTTCATGAGCAGTCTCATGGCGGAGAAGGGTGGCACGTCGAACAGCCCAATGCACCGCCGTCTATAGCGACTTTGCAGCCGATCTTAACTTTCGGTAGCTACTAAATGCTCGTAGACGTTACCATCGGCCATGCTGACGCCGTTCCTGGAGCCGGTTAGACGACACGCGAGTCGATCGCTGTTGGTTCAGGACGATGTGCACGCCAACGGGTACGAGTTCACCTGGCACATCAATGCCGAGGCTGAGATCGTCTACTTCCGCCGCGGAGACTGGCCAGGTTCGACAGGACGGCGTTACGTCGGCGATTCCGTTCAGCCCTTCGCCCCGGGCGACCTCGTCATGATCGGTCCGAACGTGCCGCACACGTGGCAGAGTGATCTTCCAAGGCCGTCATCCGCCGTCGTTGTGCAGTTCCCGCTGAGCCTCTTCGACCTGCCGCAGGTGACGGAAGCAGCAAAAATTGCGACACTGTTGAAGGCGTGCAACCGCGGACTGTTCTTTCCGAGCCCGCCGACTGAGTTAGAGGACATGTTCGACGAACTGGCGACACTTGAACCGGTTGCTTGCTGGGCGAAGGTTTTGGTCATCTTGTCGAAGATGAGCCACCTTCCTGCCGAGCCGTTGAGCAGCGAGGCTTTTTTGAAGCGTCGGGTTCGCCACGTCGACGCCGACGCTCGCCGGGTGGATCGGGTGACACGTCGCTGTCTCGCCGCGGTGCAGGAAGGACGTGAGGTTCCGGATCTGTCGCAGGCGGCCGAAAGTGTGAATCTTACGACGCCGGCCTTTTGTCGCCTGTTCCGTCGATCGACGGGCAACACGTTCGTGCAGTTCGTCCAGCAGTTACGCATCGGACACGCGTGTCGATTGCTGCTCGAAACCGATGAGCAGGTGACCCGCGTCGCGATGGCCTGCGGGTTCGAAACGACGGCACACTTCAACCGGCTCTTCCGTCGCCTGCACGGCCAGACGCCGACGGAGTATCGCCGGCAGTACACGGTCGGCGGCACGTAGCAAGGCGATGAGGTGTCGGGTCCTTGTGCCGTCTTCCGAAGCCTGACAAGATGCTGCTATGCCCATTCGCTATGAGCACACGGAGCCGGTCGCGGCATCGCAGGCGGCAGTCTTCGGCATCATCGATGATCTGCCACGGACGCACGAATGGTTGCCGCCTTGCGTGAGTCTGAAGAACGTCACAGGCAGGCCGAACGGGCCGGGCGATAAGCTGCACTACGTCTTCGAGCAGGGCGGCCGACGGCAGGAGATGGACGGCGAGATTCTCGAGCGCGTTGAGCCCGAAGCCTTCGTCGCTCGCTACGAGGACAAGGCCTTCGTTGTCGTCGTTGATCTCCGTCTCAGATCAGACGGCAACGGCTGTATCACGAAGCACGTCATCGAGGTCACTCCGAAGACGTTCGCGGGCAAAGCGTTCACCCCGCTCATCAAGCTGGGCCTCGGTAAGCAGACTCGTACTGCCGCCACCAACCTCCGGGTTATTGCAGAACGCGAGGCCACTCTTTGAGCGGCTAAAAGGGCTCGGCCTCAGGTCAATTCCGAGAGGTACGACGAGACATCTAGCAACAGGCCACGGCCAAGCTCGTCGACGTCATCATCATCATCGGCCAGAGCGATGTCGATACCGCCGCCACCGAAGAGACGGTCGGGGGTGGTGTCGGAGAAGAGGCCGCTGAGGGCGATGAGCGTGTCATTGTCGTTGCCGCCGCGAAGCTCGTCGGCGCCATCGTTGCCAAGGAGGGTGTCCTTGCCGTCGCCACCGGAGAGGGTGTCGTCCCCGGCAAGCCCGATGAGAAAGTTGGCATCGACATTGCCGACGATCAAGTCGTCACCCGCACCGCCGATGGCCTGCTCGAAGCCGGTGAGGGTATCGGATTCGCCCTCCGCTCCGCTCGTGCCGTCTTCGGCATCGAGGAAGATCGAGACGTTGTCGCTCCGGTCGAGGTAGCTGACGGCGTCGACGCCTGGACCGGCGTTGAGCACGTCGTCGCCGATGCCGCCTTGCAGCGTGTCGTCTCCGTCTTGCCCTTCGAGCGTGTCGTCGCCCGCACCGCCGTCGAGTAAGTCACCGGCGGCGTTGCCGCGGAGCACGTCGTTGCCGTTGTCGCCGTAGAGGGCGTCGCGGCCGGCGCTTCCGGTCAGCGTGTCGTCGCCCTCGCCGCCGTGAATGATGGCGTACCCGACGCCAGCACCCAGGCTGACGCTGTCGTTGCCGGCCCGAGCTTCGATCTGGATCTCTAGCACATCCGACGCCGTGAACTCAGTGTCTGCTCCGTTGATGGTGGTCGTCAGCACGGAGCCGTCGCGGGTGACGGAGATGACGTCGTCGTCACCGCTGCCGAAGACGCGGAGGATCCCGCTCGCGTCGTCAAGATCGACCTCGCTTGCCCCCGCAATGGATCCGATGGCCGCGCCGACCGCCGCGACGACGTCGCCAGAGTTGGCCGCCCGGATCAGGTCGCCACCGCCTGCGACGGAGATGGTGCCGAAGCTCGAGACGACGTCGCCGTTGTCACCGATTGCGACGCCAAAGATGTCGACCGGGTCGGCCAGGAAAGCCGCGATGGAGACGTCGTACTTGTCGTAGCCGGTGTTTGGCTCGGGCTCTTTCGGCGGGGCGTCGCCGAAGAGGATGACCGACTTGCGATAGATACCGCCGCGCCAACCGCCAAGGTCTTGTTCCATGCGGATGGCGTGCATGAGCCCGGAGTACACCGCCTCCGGCCGATCACCCCCGCCGCGGGCAGAGATCGTGTCCAGGCCAGCAACGATCTCGTCAATGTCGCTGGTCAGCGGGACCACGGTCTCGGTGACCGGGTCGATGTCTCCGAAGTCGCTGTACCGAACGATGCCGATCTGGAAGTCGGGCACCACGTCTTCGACATTGCTCACGATCTCCTGCACCGCGTCGCGCACGGCCGCGATGTCGTCGCTCATGCTGCCGGTCGTGTCGATGACGAACACCAGGTCAAGCCCGCCGAAGCCGGCAAAGGTTCGTCGCTCCAGTGCGTCGCTCCGCGAGTAGTGAAAGCCGATGGAGGTGCCCTTGCCGAAGGTATCTGGGGAACCATCACCGTCGATGTCACTGTTGAAGCCGCCGTACAACAGTTCGCGGGTTGCGTCGGGGTCGCTTCCGAGCGACTGCGTATCGCTGGAGTACGGGGTTCCATCGTCGGTCACATCGATCGTCCAGTGATACCAGTCGCGCACCTCCGAGTGGTTTCCTGAGAAGGGCGTGCCCAGGGCAGAGCTGAATGAGTCCGCCCGGCCACCTTCTGCCTCGGTCCAGGCATCCAACGCCTCGGTCAGGTCGAGATTGAACCCGCCATCGATTGCTCCCATGCTGATCTCGAAGCCGTCGAAGAGACCGGTGGACTGAAAGTAGTTGTCATGCCAGTCCACGTTCGAAGGTGACGACGTGATATTGCCGTCGGATGCGTATGCCTGAGCATCGAGCGTTGTGAGCTGCAGGAACGAAATCTGGTCGTCAACGCCCGCCAGTCGACGCGCCACGTCGGTGACGACGTATCCGCCACGACTGTGCCCGATGAGGTGAACATCGCGTGGCTTACCCTCTGTCAGTTGCGTCGTGACGAGCGTTGCCAATCGGCCCGCGACGGCATCGCTGTCAGCTGTACCGGGACTGTCGAGGCCTGAGACATCATCCCAATTGAACAGAATGAAGTTCCTTGCGGATCCTGAGGGCAGCACGAGCGATGTGCCGTCAAGAGGATCAACGTCTTCGCGTTCGAATTCCGAACCTTCGATCTGAGTTCTGGTGAAGCCGAAGTCGTTGCGATCGTTGATCGCTACGGCCATGTCGACCATCCAGTCTTCGGAGAAGTCGCCGAGGTCTGCCCCATGCGCGAGCACGTAGAGCGGGTCGTTCGCCAACAGGCGACGCGATTCAAGGTGTTCGATCGTCGAACGTGCAACACGACCAGTGACGCGACGCGCCTTCTTCGATAAGTTCACAACGGACCCCAATTCAATGCCGGCGAAACGCCGGGCTAAGCATACGAGCAAAACTAGCTAATCCCTTAGCTTCGCTAGCCATCCATGCACCCCAAGTGGACCTACGACCAACTATTGCCGGGCGCTCCCCACTCCCCAGAACCCGCAGTTGGCGGGCGCGGCATCTTGCCAGCGGCTTCACGACCTGTCAACCAAGTCGCATTGGCTGTCAGCAGGCCGCATAATCCGAAGGTTGTGAGCTAATCCTTGTTCAGAAAGGCACCACCCCCAATCCCTTTGATGACACTACGGCGGACGGATACTGACCTGACAGTCAATGCGCCAGCATCAACTCAAACGACGTTGATCCGCTTACGTGTCGAGCTTCCCGAGGCGCACGCCGAACCTCGAAAGTGACTTCAGGTCAGGTGTAGCGTGTTCGCCGCGGTGGCTGAAGAAGTCGGTGGCCGTCGCTGCATTGTCACAAATGACGTCTCAGCGCGCCGTGGCAGTACTTTGCAGCCATGACAGCGGACTCAACCGTCTACGCCTGTGGCTTCTGCGATCTGGGTACGGCCGTGGTCGCGACGACGGAGGCGCGGCGTCTGCTTCGCCGCTCTTGGAGACGACGCCGAGGATCTTGTTGAAGACCTCCGTCGCCGGTCGCGTCATGTCACCGAAGGCGACGATGCCGTGGCAGCGTTGCGAGCGTTCGTGCGACTCGTGGAGGACCCGCAGGCGGACTTTCCATTGCCGCTCGATCTTCAGGGAACTGTCTTTCAGAAGACGGTCTGGCAAGCCCTCCGGCAGATTCCGCCGGGCGACACGTGCGCCTACGGCGAGCTTGCGGCAGCCGTGGGCTCGCCCTCTGCCGTCAGGGCGGTCGCCGCGGCCTGCGGGCGAAACCCGGTGGCCGTCGTCGTGCCTTGCCACCGCATCGTCGGCAAGAACGGCTCGTTGACCGGCTACCGCTGGCAATTGCACCGCAAGAAGCGACTCCTCGAGTCAGAGGCTCGGCAAGGTTTGCTTCCGCTCATCCAAGAAGACCCGGCGGCCGGGTGGACACGATCTAACGATGCGGCTTACCTCTCGGCATGAAGGTCCTCATCTCCGGCGTCGCCGGTTTCATCGGCGGACACGTGGCCCAGCGTTACCTGTCGCAGGGCGATGCGGTTGTCGGGTTCGACAACTTGAGCCGACGCGGAAACGTCGAAAACATCAGGTTTCTGCAAAGCCTTGAGGGTGACTTCGAGTTCAGCCACGTCGACATCCGCAACGAAACGGACTGCCTCGGCCTCTTCGAGCAGCACAAAGACGCCGACGCCGTCATCCACCTCGCCGGCCAGGTCGCCGTCACGACCAGCTTCCTCAACCCGCGAATGGACTTCGAAGCCAACGCGCTGGGCACCCTCAACCTGCTCGAAGCATGCCGACTCCACACGCCCGGCGCCGCCTTCGTCTTCGCCTCGACCAACAAGGTCTACGGCGGCATGGAGCAAGTGAAGGTCGAGCTCGATGATGAGAGCGGTCGGTACCGCTACGCCGACTATCCCAACGGCATTCCGGAAGTCTGCGCCGCTCGACTTCCACTCGCCGTACGGCTGCAGCAAAGGCACGGCCGACCAATATGTGCGCGACTACGCCCGCATGTACGGCCTCAACACCGTGGTATTCCGTCAATCCTGCATCTACGGCACCCGTCAATTCGGCGTCGAAGATCAAGGCTGGATCGCATGGTTCACCATTGCCCGGCTGCTCGGCCGGCCGATCACGGTCTACGGCGATGGTCGGCAGGTACGCGACGTGCTCTGGGTCGATGACCTGGTCGACCTGTACCAGGCCGCCATCGCCAACATGAGCGTCGCCCGCGGCAAGGTCTACAACGCCGGCGGCGGGGCGGAGAACGTCATGAGCCTGCTCGAGCTCCTCGGCTACCTCGGCGGCTCGACCGACGACGTCAACTTCGACGACTGGCGACCGGGCGACCAACGCTGCTTTATCGCCGACACGTCGAAGGCGAAGATCGAACTCGGCTGGCAGGCCAGGACGTCGCCTCGTGACGGCGTCTCTCAGCTATCGGCCTGGGCCAAGGAGAACGAGGCGACCCTGGCGAGCGTGCTGGGCGTTCACCGGCAGGACACGCAGAAGAAGGCCGTCGAACAGAAGCGACTTCAGGACGCCAAACGCAACGTCGGGTAGTAGATCACGCACAACTGCACCGGCGGCGACTTTCAATGTCGCTCGAACTGCGAGGCGAAGGTGGCGGCTTAAGCTGTCGGACCATGACCGCCAGCCAAGAGATGTCGTCCGGAGACTCCGCAACCGCCGAAGCCGGGAAGTGCCCGGTCATGCACGGAGGCGGCGGTGGCGACGGGAACAACGGCAAGCCGCCGAAGCGGTGGTCGAACCGCGACTGGTGGCCGGAGCAGCTCGACCTGTCGATCCTGCACCAGCGGTCGCCGGCGGGGGATCCGATGGGTGGCGACTTCGACTACGCGGCCGCGTTCAAAGCAGCTGGACCTCGATGCAGTCAAGAAGGATCTGCACGCGCTGATGACCGACTCCAAGCCGTGGTGGCCGGCGGACTACGGGCATTACGGACCGCTCTTCATCCGCATGGCGTGGCACTCGGCCGGCACGTATCGCACGACCGATGGTCGCGGTGGATCGACGAGCGGGACGCTCCGCTTCGCGCCGCTCAACTCCTGGCCCGACAACGGCAACCTGGACAAGGCCCGGCGCCTGCTCTGGCCGATCAAGAAGAAGTACGGCAAGAACCTCTCGTGGGCGGACCTGATGATCCTGACGGGCAACGTCGCGCTGGAGTCGATGGGGCTCGAGACCTTCGGCTTCGCGGGCGGACGTGAGGACGTTTACGAGCCGGAGGCGGACATCTACTGGGGGCCGGAGACGGAGTGGATGGGCGACAACCGGTACAGCGGCGAGCGGATGCTGGAGACGCCGCTCGGGGCGGTGCAGATGGGGCTGATCTACGTGAACCCGGAAGGCCCCAACGGCATGCCCGACCCGGCGGGCAGTGCGCGGGACATCCGCGAGACGTTCGGGCGCATGGCGATGAACGACGACGAGACGGTCGCCCTCATCGCCGGCGGGCACACGTTCGGCAAGGGCCACGGCGCGGCCGACCCGATGGAGCACGTCGGCCGCGAGCCCGAGGGCGGCGACATCACGGAGATGGGCCTCGGCTGGAAGAGCACCTACGGCGACGGCAGGGGCAAGCACACCATCACCAGCGGCATCGAAGGCGCGTGGACCGCCGACGCCGGTGCACGTGGGACAACAGCTACTTCGACACGCTGTTCGGCCACGAGTGGGAGCTGACCAAGAGCCCGGCCGGGGCGTTCCAGTGGAAGCCGCAGGAACGGCGAGGCCAGCGACGCGGTGCCGGATGCGCACGACCCGGAGCGTGCGGCACGCGCCGATGATGACGACGGCCGACCTGGCCCTGCGGGTCGACCCGGCGTACGAGAAGATTTCGCGTCGGTTCCACGAGAACCCGGATGAGTTCGCGGACGCCTTCGCCCGGGCGCTGGTACAAGCTGACGCACCGCGACATGGGGCCGATGTCGTGCCTGCTGGGGTCCGAGGTGCCGCCCGCGCAGTTGTGGCAGGACCCGGTGCCGGACGTCGACGGCGAGCTGATCGACGAGGCCGACGCGACGTCGATCAAGCAGGCGATCCTGGCGACGGACCTGACGGTGCACGGAGCTCGTCAAGACGGCCTACGCGGCGGCGTCGCAGCTTCCGCGGCACCGATCGTCGTGGCGGCGTCAATGGCGGACGTATCCGGCTGGAGCCGCAGAAGGATTGGGAGGCGAATGACCCGGCGCTTGCTGGCGAAGGTCGTGTCCGTTCTCGAGAAGGTGCAGGCCGACTTCAACGAGAAGCAGGGCGGTAAGACGGTCAGCTTCGCCGACGTGCTCGTGCTCGCCGGCAACGCCGCCGTCGAGGCGGCGGCCAAGGCGGGCGGGCATGACGTGACGGTGCCGTTCTCGCCCGGCCGGACCGATGCGACTCAGGAGATGACGGACGCCGAGGCGTTCAAGGTGCTCGAACCCTCGGCCGACGGGTTCCGAAACTACCTGCGGCCCGAGCACACGAAGAAGGCCGAAGAGCTGCTCGTCGACAAGGCCCACCTGCTGACGTTGACCGCACCGGAGATGTGCGTCCTTCTCGGCGGCCTGCGGGTGCTCGGCGCTAACAGCGGCGACTCGACGGCGGGCGTGCTGACGGACCGCGTCGGGACGCTGTCGAACGACTTCTTCGTCAACCTGCTCGACGACGACTGCGTCTGGAAGCTCAGCGAGAAGTCGTCGCACCTCTACGAGGCTCGCGACCGCGACGACGACACGAGCGACGTGAAGTACACCGGCACGCGGGCGGACCTGATCTTCGGCAGCAATTCGCAGCTTCGTGCGATCGCCGAGGTCTACGCGTTCGACGATGCGGGCGACAAGTTCGTCAGCGACTTCGTGAGCGTCTGGGACAAGGTGATGTGCCTCGACCGCTTCGATCTTCGGGCGGTACGGGTCGAGCAGCGGAAGGCCTAGGGCCTTTCGCCGTCGTCGCGGCCACATCTGACAAGAAAGAAGCCGCGGCGACCCATCGGGTTGCCGCGGCTTTTGTTCATCCTCAGCGAGGCGGACGGGGATCGAACCCGCAACCTCCGGATCGACAGTCCGGTGCTCTGACCAATTGAGCTACCGCCCCGTCTCGCTGTTTCCCAACGGCTCACGCCGCCGGGTGGGCACGATAGGCGGGCCCGCACCGGCGTCAACTGCACGACATCAGTACGCCCGCACCAGCGTCGTCTCCGGATAGCTCCGCGACAGAATCTGCCGGTAGTCCATGCCTTGCCGGGCAAAGCCCTCAGCACTCCACTGGCACATCCCAACGCCGTGCCCCCAGCCGCGGCCCTTGCTGAAGACGACCGACTTCTCGTTGTTGATCGGCGTGAACCAGCCGCTCCAGATCGTGGGAGCGTCACCGCGACGATCTGCGTTGACGGACCAACGCGCCTCTTCTGCAGAGAGCGCGTATCGGTTGCCGAGGGTGTCGATCGCCTCAAAGCCGTTGGGCCGGCCGAAGGCGTTCGTGGTCAGGATCCGAAGCTCGTGCAGTTGCTGCATGTTCTTCATCGGGTGGTTCCTGCCTGTGGCCCACGTCTTCATCCGACGAGTCAACTCCTGCTTCGACACCAGCACCGGATCCCACTCGAACCGGCCGCTGAGACGACCCGCGTCGCCGAGATTTTGTGCGGCCAAAGCGGGCACCGGAACTTGGTTGAAGGCGTCGTCGACTCCCAGCGTGACGCCACCGCTGGTAGAGTGGAAGTAGGCCTTGAAGATGCGAGGCCCCACGGGCGTCTCGTGCGCCAAAACCTGGCCCTGCGTCTGCCGGACCGCCTTGCGGGCCTTGGGGGTTTCGGCCAAGGCTCCGCCGTAGACCTGCGAGCGGGTGTCGTCGTAGAGGTCGAAAAAGCTTCGCCGGGTCCCGGCGGTCTTGACCTCGTAGAGGGCGTATGTGCGGGCGACGACGGCCTGGGTGCGATGGGCGGCATCGGTCCAATCGCTCAGGATTTCCTTCGGCAGGACACCCATCAGATACCGCTCGACATCGATGTCGTTGACGACGGCAAAGCGGGCGTTGGCCTGCGGGACGAGACGGATGTTGCCGCGATAGATGCCCTCGCCGATGCCGATCGGTTCATCGTTCTCTGGTGCCAGGAGGAGAATGTCGCCCGACAGTCGCGTGTCGCCGATGCGCCAACCCGTAGCGTCGCGGGTGATGACAATCGGCACGTCCGGCAGCTTGAGCCGCACCGCCTGCTGATCCTCGGTGCCACCCGGCCGGGTCGCCACCAGTGGCCCGCCTGCCCGGATGGTGACGGTCGGTACGTCCGACTGCAGCAGCACCCGAACCTCCGGCACCGTCGTCGAAGCAACAGTCGCAGCCGTCGCCGGGGCATCACCGCAACCTGACAGGCACGCCGGCGCGACGAGAAGCATGGCGGCGAGAACGAGTTGGGCCGGGAGTGGAATCATGGCGAAGGGTCGCGATCATCCACGCCCGGGCGGCCCGCGTCTAGCGCAGCCGCTGTAGCATAAAGGATGTCCCGAAACGCTTGGCTGATGCTCGCGTTGTACTTGGTCGTGTCGCAGCCGACCGCCGCGGTCGAGCCGCCGACCACGGGGCCTGCGGAGCCGACGCTGGCAGACGAGGTGGTCGAGGCGCAGCGAGTCGTCGCCGCGGAGCTGGGCGAGATGTTGGACGGCATCGATGCACCGGAAACGGCTCCGGTGACCCTGGTACTGCGTGACGGCTTCCTTGTAGCCGAGGTGATGGAGCAGTCGCCAAGGTTCGTGAAGCTGCCGGGCGGGACGGCTCGTTTGACGCGTCGCCCCGCGCGGATGGCGGACAGCTTTGGCAGCTTTGAACTTCTTCTTCCGACTGCTGCGCCGGATGCGTCGGCGGTGCTGGCAGGGGAGGCGGTCGTTCGTTACACACGGCTTCATGTAGGCCCCGACGCGCCCGACACGCTGCACTTGTCCAGCGATGCAGAGTGGCCGGGAGCGGCAATCTCTGTTGAGGTGATCCAGATCTCGCCGATCCTGCTTGCCGACGCGGACCAACCGGCACGCTTCATGATCAATGGCACGTTGGCTGACGGAACCATCCTCCGGGAGCGACACGCAGCCGTCGACTTCGTGACGCTCCGGCGTGAGCATCGGGCGCTGTTCGATGAGTGGGCAACGCCCCTGTTCAAGTCGTTAGGCGTGGATGCCGTGCTTCAGGACGAGTTGGCGGAGACGGCGATCGACGTCCTGCTCGAACACCTGCCGATTGACGCTATGACGAAAGCCGCCGTCGACGAGGCCGTGGTGTTGCTCGACGCGGCGGACTGGGCGGATCGCAAAAAGGCGGGCGACCGCCTCCGGTCGCTCGGTCCGGCCGCGGCAGGCGAAGTGGCCCGCCTGCTGCCTGTAGCCGATGATCTGTCGCCAGAGGCCGAGCAGGCGATGCTGACGATCGTGGCGGACCTACGGGTCGTCGATGCCGCAGAGGCCCAGAGGCTGCGGAATGACCCACAGTTCTTAAGGGATGTGGCCGCCTTGGACGGCGATGACGAGGTCCGGACGCTGCTTCGTGAAGCCGCGACCTCTTTGCTTGAGGAATAGAAGCGGGCATCAGACATCGATTGCTGCAAGACGTGCCGCTCCACGGGCCGCGTGGAAGTCGTCGTCCCCGAAGTGCAGCCGCCAACCGGGACGAGCCAGGTTCGTGAGCCGTTGGTTTGTCGCGTGCATCAGCTCGTTGTTCAGATGCCAAAGGCGTCTGCCGAATCCGCCGAGCAGGGCGATGTGGTGGGGGCGATACATCGCGTGACTGATCCGTAGCAAACGCACAAGTGCGTGCATTGCCGGGTCGTCCATTTCGAAGCTCGCTGCCTCCCGACCCCGACGGGCGTCGGCACCGAGGTAGGCTTCTACGCCACCCGCTCCGCCGTCGGGGCCGATCGGCGGATCTTCGCCCATCGCAACGTCAAGTTGGCCCAGGTGACCAGAAGAATCGCCATCGACTCGAAGCGGGCGACCGAGAGGATGACGGTCGTCCAGATCGAGCACGGCCCCGCCTACGCCTGTGCCGATGCTGATCGACAGAAGCCTCCCACGCAGATCGTGTGCGGCGGCGAGATCTGTGGCCGCAGCAACCTGATCGGTAGCCACCACGGGTTGCAGGCGGTGCGACGAGCATAAGTCCCGCAATGACAGCCCGATGAGCCCCGGAAGGTTGGCCGCCGCAACAACGTGAGAGCGATCATCCGCCAGGACGCCTGGAACCGCGATGCCCAGCGATGTCACGGTGCCCCAGTTGTCCATCACCGTTGCGACAGCCGCTTTAACGTCCCTCTCTGCGGCGGCATAGTGCGGGCTTCTGCGAAGGTCCCACTGATCGCGTTCCAGCCGGGCCGCCTTGACGCATGAGCCGCCGATGTCGAGGCCGATGGTCGTCACGGCACCAGCGTAACGAGGCCGAAGCGGCTATCTCGATGGCAATGACAACATGTCGGCGGGTTCTCGTCCGGACGCAACCTGACCCAAAGTGGGTTCATTCGCTTCTGGCCGCTTGACGATGAGCCCATGCGCTGTATGTTGCAGGAAGGAAGAGGTTTGACCGCACGAAGTCCGTGCATCTCCCGGCCAATGCCGGGCACGCTTGTGGAACCTGCTGCCGTTGTTCAAACATCCGCTGAGGAGACATTGATGCACCACATGAAGATTCTGTCGGCCGCGACGCTTGCGTTCGCGACCAGTGCCACATCCGCCGCCGTCGTTTCTGAAGAGGACTTCTCCTCCGGTTTCGGCATTTTCGACAACCAGACTCAGCGCCAGCCTCCAGACAGACGCGGCGAACCGCTTCGGGCTCGGAGTAAGCAATCAGTACGCGCGTATCGATGACGGCAGTACGACTGCATCAGGTCTCCTCGAAGCCTTCAACGAAGTTCCTAGCTTCAATGGCGGCATCTTTAGTGCGAACTTCCTGTTCATCGAGCCCAGCAACATCTTCCTCGGCACGACGACCCGGAACGACGATATCTCAGTGCGTCTCGGCGATAATCCGGATTCGAACACCGTTGCCGTCGATGTTCGGCTCAACAATGGAACCCTGACCGCCTCCGGCTTCACCGGAGCGTCGGGCTCCTACCTGCTCGACACCGTCTACGCGATGGACATCGTCGGCAACGAGAGTGGCTCGGCTCTGACCGACTACCGAGGCTCCCAGGACCTGCCCAACAACGCCTACGACGTCTACTTGACCGACACGCTCGGCAACACCGTTCTGGCTCTCGATGATGTGGCTTTCCGAAACAACGGCCAGAACATCAGATCGTTTATCTTCCAGTCCTTCGGGAACGCCCGGCAGACCCTCGATGTTGACAACATCGTTCTCACCGACGACGAGGCCGTTGTTCTCGGCGTCACGTCCATTCCGGAGCCCACCTCCGCCGCCGCCATCGGCTTGCTGGCCATGGTCGGCCTGCGACGCAGGCGTGCATAGTGGAGAGTTCAAGCTCGTATCAAAGCCCGTTGGCCTGTGGCCGACGGGCTTCTTGCATTCCCACCGCGGTGGGGAGCGTCGCCGAAGGCATCACCGCTCGATGGGATCATCGACAACATCGTCCGCCTTGCGGACGAGCACGGTGCCGAGGCGGCGGCGAGTCTGGGATTCTGCTCCTCTCCTTCAGCGGTTTGCACGCCGGACGCCACGACAAACAGGTCGGGCCATCTTCCTGATCGGGTGGCCGTGGCAGCAAGACATCCACCGCCCCCTACGCCACCCATCGGCGCACGAAGAAGGATCGCGCCCATCATCTGGTGCGCGATCCCTGTAGTTCTTCCGCGGTTCGGAGACCTTCGGATCAGCTCCGACGGCGACGACCCAGAAGGCCCAGGCCCGCTACTGCGATCAAGCCTGCTGAGGCGGGCTCGGGAACAACAGCTGTCGTGAACGCCAAGTCATCGATCGCGGTGAAGAAGCTGTCACCGGTCAGATCGACGACGAAGCTCTCGATGAATCGGCCGGCCGGTGCTTCGACAACAAAGAACGTATCGTTCGAGCCGTTGCCCGACGACAGTGCCTGGTTGATTGTGTTCACAAGCGAACCATCATCCAGCGTCGCCGTCAGCCGAGCATTTCCTGGCTGCAGAGAGCGCGACATGACCGTGACACCGATCCTGTCGACCACCTCGAACGGCGAGCTAGAGCTGACGGAGAAGGCGAAGTCGTTCCGCGTGTTGTTACCGGAAGTACCGGCAGCGGTGAGGTGAGAGTTAGCACCACCAGAGATGGCTGTGCGCGTTGAACTGAAGTTCTGCCCGATCTGCTTGCCACCGGAGTTGGTGTTCAAGAAGTTGAGCGTCTTCAAGCCGCTCACGCCGTAGGTCGCGGCCAGGGTGTCCCCCGAACCGATGATGGCACCGGCGTTGTCGAAGGTGATGACGCCGCCCATGTCGGCAGCAAAGGCGACGGCCATATCGTTCTTGAAGCTGGTCGAGGCTCTGCGAGTTCCCGCCCGCCGTCACATCGACAGCGTTCGTCTGCACGATGTTTTCGTCGTAGATGCCGGACGTGGTCGTGTTGATGACCGCAGCTTGGCTCGTTGCGACGAGGCCAAGTCCGACGCAGATGCTGCCCGCGACCGCTCGATTGCATTGACTCATGATGGTGTTCCTCCGTTGGATGTCTGCTAGATGACCGGCCCGACGGCTGCTTCGCAACGCGGTGAAACATGAACCCGTCTTGCCAGCTGAGCCCAAATTGGGTCCACTTCCAGATCATGCAGCGTGCGGCGGTGCTTGTCAAGCAGAACCACCACCCGGTTGTTGATAAGTCCGAACCACGGGATGCAACTCGAGCTTCCAGCCACACCACGCGTTCAAGGTGGTACAAGAGGTAGCGGCAACGTGGCTGGACGCCTCGTCGTCATCTCGATGCTTGTAGTGAACGGCCGTAAGAGCGACCGTGGTGGCGATACTCGGCCCCATTCACGCAGGCGTCTATCGCTGGAATGAGAGCCGTTCAGCCTCCCGTGCGGCGGCTCCCTTGTCTGGATTGTCGACATTGAAGTTCAGGCCGAGCCGCCGTCGTATCACGTCCGGAGCGCGTGCATCGCGAGCGGACCGTGCAAATGGATGGGAACCTCTTGGAGACGCCGCAGGGGCTCAGGTGACGATCGCTTGCACTACCTTCGATAGTGTGTCCGCTCTCAAAGCGGTGATGAAGCAGTGACCACTGACGCACTCCTTCAACCAACCGAAAAAGAGGTACCCGCCAATGCACCTGCTCTTCGTCTGCTCCCGGGCCCGCCGTCGAAGCGCGACGGCCGAGGAGATCTTCGACGGCACCGGCAGCTATGAAGCCGTGGCAGCCGGCACCGCCGCGGATGCGGACGTGCCGATCGATGCCGATTTGCTGGCGTGGGCGGACCTGGTCTTCGTGATGGAGCCAATCCACCGGGAGCGGCTTTCGCAGCGGTTTCCAGAGGCGACGCGTCACAAGAAGCTCGTCGTGCTGTCGATCCCGGATCGCTACGAGCGAATGTCGCCGGAGCTGATCCGCCAGCTACGCAAACGCGTCGGCCGCACGCTGCCGGAGCTGCGGTAGGGCCGAGTCAGGGCGACGTTTGACAACGTCTCACCTCGCCCACGGCGGAGCTACTGGCGGTCTTTAAAGACGGCATCGGAGAGGCCGTTGGCGATCTCGATGGAATCCACCGTCAGCGTGCCGCTTTAGGCGACCACGTCGGCCGGGAAGGTCACGACGGTGTCGCTAACGCCGGCCAACGCTGCCGTTGGCGAGTCGAAGAGGAGAAGGAGGTAGCAAAAAAGGCTCGCGACCCCTTTTCTCCCGCGGAGGTGAGGGAGGAGCGAGTCAGGGCGACGTCTTAAGGTCTCACCTCGGCGACGGCGGGGCTGCTGGCGGTCTTTGGAGACGGCATCGGAGACACCGTCGGCGATCTCAATGAATTCCACCGTCAGCGTGCCGGTTTGGGCGACCACGTCGGCCGGGAAGGTCACGACGGTGTCGCTAACGCCGGCTAACGCTGCCGATGGGGAATGAAAAGGAAAGGCGATAGCGGAAAAGGCTCGCGACCCCTTTTCTCCGCCGTCGCCCTCACTGCCGGCCGCGGCGGCGGTGATCTACTTCATCCTCGGCCGCCTCCGTGCCTGCGAATACTGGTACGAAGCCGCCGCCACCCTCACCGGCTGCCTGGCCCTCGTCGGCTTGATCTTCTTCGTCGCGACGTCGTTCTTAGGGTAAGAAGAAAGTCCGGCATCACGAAAAGGCTCGCGACCCCTTTATCTGCCTCCGCGACCCCTTTATCTGCTTGATCCTTCAAGCGGGCGAGAGCTTCTGAAGAAGAGGCCGGAACTCGACTTCCAAATCATCGGCTTGAAGGTAGTCGTACAACACGAGCTTAGGAATGTTGATGCCGTAGTTCGTGACGAGTTCACGGAGAACCACTTTGAGAGCCTCTTTGCCCATACCGGACACCAGTAAATCGTCGATCCCGGCATTGGGAGCATCCAGCGCGTCAACTATTGTCTTTGCGCACGAGTTCGCTCTGTGGGATTTCGGTAGGTATCGTCTGAAAGAAGAAGACTGGTTTTATAAATGGTCTCTTCCAGCTGCTGGCTGTATTCGAAGTCGGCTAAGCGTATGGTATCTCGAAGAGCTGTCGCCACCATGTCGTTAAGATGCTCGCCTACGTCTTTCAGCTTCTCATCATCATAACGATCGATGATAGCTCGGCGTAGCACAGTCGGATCGATGATATAATTCTCCGCCTCAAATCTATTGAGTACGTGGATCTCGACGTCGTGCTTTACCCCGTCATCAATCATCCGCTGGACCCATTCGTCGGAGAGCCCGTCTCGGTCACGCACAACATGGAGTTCAACATCTTTATTTACATACTGCTTTAGAACTGGCTTCAGCGAATACGGAACTTTGTCATCACGTCCGCGTCCCGCGAGTAGCGGCGTAGTTCGCTTTCCTGTAAAGCAACTGGTCTTGAGAACGCGGTCGGCTTGAGCCAGCAGGTTCCAATATCGATCTTCACAAAAGACGATGCGTCGACTCAATACAGACTTGGCAAGGCTGTAGTTGTCTATTCGCTCAACGATTGTGTCTTCGATGTCCTCACTCGAGGTGAGTGCCTTTAACTCGGCTTCGGCGGAAGTTACGGGTACAACTGCCTGTGGCGACGCAGCCCGGATGATAGCTGTGCTGTGCGTCGATATGATGATTTGGATGTTCAACCGATCACGCGTTGACATCAAGATTTTGGCAAGACCAGCTTGCAGGTTTGGGTGGAGGTGAGCATCCGGCTCGTCGAGTAATACTACTTTCGCCTCATCAGGGCAATAGCGATAAATCGGCACCAATATCTGCAAAATCTGAAGAAGACCGCTTCCGGAAGAGCCAAAGTCGAAGGTCGTGTCCTTCCCATCAACCTGCTCTGAGTAATGCGCTGTCACATAACGATCCTTCTGTGTGTTGTAGAAAACATCTGAAAGGTCAAAATCGAACTCGCTAATTAGTTCTCCGCAAAGGAATGCGTAGGCGTCTAAATTGCGTTGCTGAAGCTCAAGCACTAGGTTGCGCAGTATATTTGAGACCTGCCCAAATCGAAGCCGCTCGTCCATCGCCACGGGAAACAGCCGTTCCTCATTTGCTGGCAGGCCGACGTACCCGCTAATAAAGAGAGGGCGATGCATCTGGAGTTTAGGTGTGTGAGCGACATCTTCAAGTTTTGAGTCGAGTCGAACGTTGTAGCCTCCAAATTGCGACGTGATACGCATCCGATAGCTATTGCCAGCCGTATCAGTCACTTCGACTTTTGCCGCCACTTGCCCACCCCCCCGTCCACCAGAAAAATGTTTTCCGTAGTAAAGTTCCCGATAGTCCGCGAGTTCTAACCCAGGCAGTGCCGAGTACGATACTCCTTTCGATCGTATCCTTACGGAATCATCGTGCGGTTCGAGATAGTCACCTTCATGTAGAGCTGTCAGCGCAAAATTCAATGCTTGCAGAACAGTCGTTTTCCCGCTGCTGTTCTCGCCCATCAGGACCGTGAATGGCTTGACCCGCACGTCTGTGCTCTTGAACTTCTTAAAGTTTTTAAGGTAGACGCTTTCAATCATAAGGGGCCGATCTTCTAGCTAAGTGTCGAAGCCATCGGGATCATACAAAGGGTCAGGAGCCGTTTCCGGCTGCCGATCCTGTAGGTAAGGGACTAGATCAGCTACAGCCCATCGAGTTGCCGCAGTTCAAACAGCGGTAGCACGTGCCGTTCCGCACCGTGATGCTGCCGCAGACGTCGCAGGCGGGGGCGTCGCTTTGGGCGGCGGTGCCGGCGAGGCTGAGGGGGTCGTGGGCGGGGGTTGATTCCACCGCGGCCAGGCGGCCGGCGGTGGTGGGGGTCGTGGGAGTGCGGGGCGACCGCGGTGGCGGTGGCGGACTCCGTCGGGGCCAGGACCGGGGCGGTCTTGGTGTCCGGCTTGACGAGCTTGTGACCGTTGCCGTTGCCGTTGCCGTTGCCGTTGGTCGTTGGTATGGGATCCGAAGCTGCCGCTTCGGCGTTGGTGGGCTTGGTGGGGCCGCGGTTGGGGGCGTTGGCGGCTTTGTAGCCGGGGATGAACTCCATGCCGAGCCAGCGGAAGATGTAATCGACCAGGCTCTTGGCCATCGGGATGTCGCGGTTGCGGGTCATCCCGGCAGGCTCGAAGCGGACGTGCTCGAATTTGCGGACCAGGTCCTCGACCTTCACGCCGTACTGCAGCGCGAGGCTGGCGAGCGTGGCGATCGTGTCCATCAGGCCGCCGACGGTGGAGCCTTCCTTGTTCATCGTGATGAACAGCTCGCCCGGGCTGCCGTCGTCGTACAGGCCGACGGTGATGTACCCCTCGTGCCCGGCGATATCGAACTTGTGCGTCTTGGCGACGCGGGTATCGGAGAGCTTGCGACGCAGCGGGCGATGCACGACACGCTCGACGATCTTCTCGATGACGCGCGGCTCTACGTTCTCGACGTTGCTCACCGTGTCGACGATGCGGGCGACCTCGGCGGCGACTTCGTCCTTGCCCGCTTCGACGTTCAGCTCGTCGTCGGCTTCCTCGTCGTCGTCGCTCTTGGAGTTGAGCGGCTGGCTGAGCTTGGAGCCGTCGCGGTAGAGGGCGTTGGCCTTGAGGCCGAGCTTCCAGGATTGGCGGTAGGCGTCTTGGACCTCGTCGACCGTCGCCTCGTTGGGCAGGTTGATGGTTTTGGAGATCGCCCCGCTGATGAACGGCTGGGCGGCGGCCATCATCTGGATGTGCCCCCCGGCGGCGATGTAGCGGGTGCCCGTCTTGCCGCACTTGTTGGCACAGTCGAAGACGTCGTAGTGCTCCTCCTTGAGATGCGGAGCCCCTTCAACGGTGCCCCGGCCACAGATGGTTTGGCCGGCGTCGTCGATCTGCTGCTTGGTGAAGCCCAGGTGACGCAGCAAGTTGAACGTCGGGTCGGCCTTCATCTCGTCCGTCACGCCGAGCCGCTTGAGCGTCGCAGGCGACAGCGACCACGGGCTGAAGGCGAACGGCAACTCGAAGGCAGCGGGCAAGCCTTGCTCGATCGTGTCGAGCTCTTCGTCGGTGAAGCCGACGTCCTTGAGGGACTGCCGATTGACGTGCGGTGCGTTGTTGAGCGTGAGGGTGCCCAGGACGAACTTGACGACATCGTCCGCCTGCTCGTGGTCGTAGCCGAGGCTCGCCAGCGCCGGCATCAGGCCTGCATTGGCGATCTTGAAGTACCCGCCACCGGCAAGCTTCTTGAACTTGACGAGCGCGAAATCCGGCTCCACGCCGGTGGTGTCGCAGTCCATCAGCAGGCCGATGGTGCCGGTCGGGGCGATGACGGTCGACTGGGCGTTTCGGTAGCCGTGCATCTCGCCGAGGTCGAGCGCGCGGTCCCACGACTGGCGGGCGGCGTTGAGCACGTCCCGGCCGAGCAATGGCGTGGAGCCGTCGAACGCACCCGCGTCGATGGCGACCGGCTTGACGGTCAGATCTTCGAACGACTCGTCCGCATACGCCGCCCGGCGGTGGTTGCGGATGACGCGGAGCATGTTGTCCCGGTCGTCGGCATAACCCGGGAACGGCCCGTGCTCCTTGGCCATCTCGGCGGACGTCGCGTAGCTCTCACCGGTGAGGATCGCCGACAACGCACCGCAGATCGCGCGGGCCTTGTCGCTGTCGTACGCGATGCCGGTCTGCATGAGGACGGCACCGAGATTCGCGTAGCCAAGACCGAGCGTGCGGAACCGGTAGGACAGCTCGGCGATCCGCTCACTCGGGAAGCTGGCCATCAGTACGCTGATTTCCAGGACGACCGTCCAGATGCGAACCGCGTGGCGATAGCTTTCGAGGTCGAACTGCCGGGTCTCGGCATCGAAGAAGCGAATGAGGTTCAGCGACGCCAGGTTGCAGGCGGTGTCGTCGAGGAACATGTACTCGCTGCAGTTGTGTACCGTCACGCCGTTGGCGACGAAGGAGCTGGTCGCGGGCTCGGTCAGGTCGAACACCTGCTGCCGGCCGAGCGGCTCGAGGCCGGCGACGCGATCCCAGTTGTCGCACAATGCACCGGCGTCCGGGCGATCACCCACCGCGGCGGCGAGAACGTTTGCCTTGGTGGCGTCGAGGAAGCCGATGTGCTTCTTGAAAAGCGACAGGCAGCGCGGGTCGACGCGAAGGACGGCATCGCCCTCCGTGCCGCCGACCTGGCAGCGGATGCCGAAGCCGATGAGCAACGTCTGGACGTCCTTGAGGAGTCCGAGTCGCGGCGTCCGCAGGCCGACGGTTTCACCCGTGGCGATGCCGTCGGCGGTGAAGAGGCCGCGAAGCAGGTGCTTCTGTGCGGCAAGGCCCGCGGTGAACGCGTCGCCCGACAGCCGGCGGCCACCGGAGAAGGGCGTGCGTGCAAAAGCCCCAAGCCGCCCGAGCATTCGCCGGTCGCCCGACACGACGACCGGCTCCTGCTCGGCGACGGCTTGCAAAACGGTGGCACCCGCAACGGCCGTATCAACGCCGTCCGTGCTCATGCGGTCACGAATGGGCCGACGCACACGGGCAGAGTCGCCCCAGTGGTCAGCCACGTAGCAGCCGTAGTCGGTGATCTGCGTCTCTTCGGTTAAGCCGCAGCGGGTCAGATCCAGCTCCGAGCCGTCGCCGTTGGCGTCCGACAGGAGGAAGCCGGCAAGGTGGAAGAGCATCGGATCCGAAGGCTCGCCCACGCGCTCCACAGCAGCGGGCTGGCTGACGAGGCGGACTTCGTCGTTACGCGTCAGATGTCCGGCCTCGATCCACCCGCGATCGCGGGTCCAGACCTTGTGTTCCTTGGTGAGCTTGATCTCGTAGCCGGATTCGGTCGTCAGCTCGAAGACCTCTTGCGTGCCCGTGGGGAAGGCACCATCGACGACGTGCACTTCCTGCTTGTCGAGGTTGGTGACGACGCGGGCCGGCAGGTGAATCATCTCATCGATCCGCCGCCAGATGCCGCCGGGGGTCAGGACGCGGGTGTCACCGGTGACGCAGGGATTACTGGCGTTGATTCGGCCGGCGGACGGGCAGGTGTGCCATTCGTTGATGGTCGTGTCGTACTGCACGCCCGGGTCCGCACACCGCCACGCCGCCTGCGCGATCTGATCCCACAGGTCGCGTGCCTTGATCGTCTTGTGTGCTTCGCCGTCGGTTCGGCGGATCAGTGTCCAGTCGGCATCGTTCTCGAGCGCCTCGAAGAAGGCATTGGGGATGCGGACGGAGTTGTTGGAGTTCTGACCGGACACCGTGTAGTACGCCTCGCCGTTGAAGTCGTACGTGAGCTTCAGGCCGAGCTGCTCGGCGAGCTCCTTCTGGTCGCCCGACAGGTGCTTCATGCCCTCGACCAGGGCGGCGACCTTGAGCTCTTCACGGACCTTCCAGTTGACGAACTCTTCGATGTCCGGGTGGTCGAGATCGAGGCACACCATCTTGGCGGCCCGGCGTGTCGTGCCGCCCGACTTGATAGCGCCGGCCGCACGGTCGCCGATCTTGAGGAACGACATCAGCCCGCTCGACTTACCGCCGCCCGACAGCGGCTCGTCTTCGCCGCGGACCTTGGTGAAGTTGGTGCCCGTGCCGCTGCCATACTTAAAGAGCCGAGCCTCGCGGGTCCAGAGGTCCATGATGCCCCCTTCGCCCACGAGGTCATCGCCGACGCTCTGGATGAAGCACGCGTGCGGTTGCGGCCGCTCGTACGCACTGGTCGCCCGCTTGACCGTCTCGTCCGCCGGGTCGACGAAGTAGTGCCCCTGGGCCGGCCCGGTGATGCCGTAGCTGTTGTGCAAGCCCGTGTTGAACCACTGCGGCGAGTTCGGTGCCGCCATCTGGTGGATCAGCATGTGGCACAACTCGTCGCGGAACGCCGCCGAGTCTTCGGGCGAGTCGAAGTAGCCGTGCTTCTGCCCCCACGACGTCCAGCACTCCGCCAGCCGACCGATGACCTGCCGGGCGGACTTCTCCGGTCCGGTGACGACGGTGCCGTCCTCGTGGCGAAGCGTGTTGCCGCGATCATCCGACTGCGGCACGCCCGCCTTGCGGAAGTACTTGCTGACCATGATGTCGGTCGCAAGCTGACTCCACGCCGCCGGAATCTCGGCATCGGTCATTTCGAAAACGACGCTGCCGTCCGGATTCGAGATGCGGCTGGTCCGCTTCGACCACTCCACGGCGGCAAAGACGTCACGGAAGCCGTCGGCATCGACGGGAAGGGCGGAAGTGAATCGGCGATCAATCTTCATGGCGAGAAGGAGGGGTGAGCTGGGGCTGAAAAGTGCGGGCGAAGCAGGGTCGGGGCGTACCGAACGCCGAGACGACCCGTCAAGGTCGCCAAGGCGGTATGAGTTGAGTGGGAACTACGGCGTTTCGAGGCGGCGGTTGACGTAGAGGCCGATCTGGCTGTTCTGGTTGACCGTGCCCTCCCAGATGCCGTCGCCGCGGAACTGCGCACCGTCTTCACCGATGGTCAATTCGCCGTCCTTGTCGGCAACGTCACTGCTGAGCAGCACGTCGGTCGTCTCATCGACGAGGAAGTAGCGTTGACCTTCGACAAGGTCGTAAGAAACGTCCGCACCGCCTTGAACGACGGCCACGCGGATGCTGTCCTCGGGGATGCTCTTCAAGTCGGGGCGAGGCGTCAGACCTTCGGGCACGGGCGCGAGGCCGGGCTTCTCATCCTTCGTCGCACAGCCCGAGAGGCCGATGGCGACGGCGGCGACCGCCACTAGGGCGGCAATGTGGTTCTTTCTGAGTTTCATGGTGATTCCTTCCGTTCCAGCTTCAAGCCGAACCTCGTAAGGGAGGTGGCCAACATCCAAACTTAATCCAAACACGCTCCGGCGACAACGTTGCGTCTGCCGGCGCGACTAGTCGACGAGCGGCAAAGTCAGACCACTCTGGTCCTGGTACTTGCCGCCTTTGTCTGCGTAGCTGACGGCACAAGTCCGCTCGGCTTGGAGGAACAGCATCTGCGCGATGCCTTCGTTGGCGTAGACCTTCGCCGGCAGGGGCGTGGTGTTGCTGATCTCGAGCGTGACCTTGCCGCGCCACTCGGGTTCGAGGGGCGTGACGTTCACGATCAGGCCGCAGCGGGCGTAGGTGCTCTTGCCGACGCAGATGGCCAGAACGTCGCGTGGGATCTTCATCTCCTCGACCGTCTCGGCCAGCGCGAAGCTGTTGGGCGGGATGATGACGTGATCGCGGCCGGTGTTCTTGGTGTCGACCGTGACGAACATCTCGTCGCTGAAGGCCTTGGGGTCGACGATTGTCTGCCCACCCTGCGGGTGGGTCGGCGTGAAGACCTTGAAGAGGCTGCCGACGCGGACGTCGTAGCCGTAGGACGAGACGCCGTAGCTCACTCGGCCACGGCGGCGGACGTTGTCCTCGAACGGCTCGATGCCGACGAGTTCACGGATTTGGGAGTCACAGAGAATCGACATCGTGGGGATCTTCCTTCGCGTTCTGGGCCGAGCGGCGTCGGCGTCTGCATCAGGCAATCGTGGTGCCAGTCCGTGGCGGCCGGTGAGGAGGTTACCCCAGATGTTGTGCCTGACAAGAGCCGGACCACTGCCACATGTATCGGACGTGCACCCTTCGTGCGATGAGCACGGCGCAAGTCGTTGCTACGGCGGGTTTGCCCACCGACGACGCGAAGGTACAGGTCGATGACTTTTTCTTTGCACACCGCGGCCCGGTACTTCACCTTGTCCACGACCTCTCGACGCCGACCTTCCAAGGCGTCAGACAGGCGTAGCTGCACGACAAGAAGAGCGGCCGCGTGCTGCCGCAACGGATCACGATTCTGCGCGTCCTAAAGACGGTTCCACTACCCTCAAGACGACATGACACGCAGCAAGCAGCTTTCCCACCGTTCGTCCCGACGACGCCTCGCTGCCGTCGCCGCCCTGGCGGTCGCCGCCGCTTCGGCGGTCCCGGCGATGGCGCAGTACCAGGTTCGAACAAAGCGGCAACGCACTCGATGCCAACCCGCGTCTCGGGTCGGGCGGATACAACCAGCCGGTCCGTGCCACGGGACGCGGCTACGGGGCCTACGACAATCCTTACGCAGCCGGCAACTACGGGCAGAGCTACGGCGGGTACAACACGCTCAACAACAACATCGTCACCGGCAACGTCACCGGAGGCCGACAGTTTCGCGACTCTGTCGGCTACACCGATCCACGCTCCTTCCGCGACACCACGGCCGGCGACGAGTTCGACGCCTTCAACCGCTCCGCCAGCGGCGTGACGACGGGTGGCAGGCTCATCAACTACGCAAACACCACACAGTCCTACTTCGGCGACTCGACCGTCGCCAACCCGCCACAAGGCTTCGTCCGCACGCCCGGCACCGGCGGATTCGTGCCCAGCAACGCCGCCTCCGGTCGGACGGCCGATCTTGACACCACCAGCGACTTCGGCCGCGGTGTCAGCGGGCAGGTCGACGGCGTCAGCCAGTCGCGCGGCACCCAGTCGCCGCTCGTCGGCCTCTTCGAAGGCGGGGCGTTCGACGTGAACACCGCGCGTGATGCGACGGTGGTCGAGCCGCAGCCGGGGCAGGTCGAGCGGGTGCTCAACTCTCCCGAAGCACTTGTTCTAGGTAATCGCCTCACCGCGGGACGCATGAACGACTCGCTGGCGGACGCGGGTGGTCGGACGTTGTCGCCCTACACGCGGCTCGGGCGTGACGGTCGGCTCGAGAGCCTGACCTCGGACCGGCTTCGGCTACTCGGGGGCGAACTGCTCCGGGACGAACAGGGCCAGCTGTTGGCAGACGGCGAAGTCGACCGAGCCTTTGCAGGCGGACAAGCCGTCGATGCCACGGCCACCGATGCCGTCGCAGACCAGACCGGCGACGCGGCACTGGACCGGATCGATCAAGGCCTTCGACCCGATGATGCGGTGCTGCGGCTAGCCGATCCGGCAGAGCAGAGTGCTCAGTACGCCCAGCTCCAACGCCGCCTCGATCGCTTCAAGGCGGATCCGCTGGGTGATCGGATTCGACGGGTGCGTCAGCCGGCAGAGGCTCAAGACGCACCGAACAACCTGCCGGGTCTTCCCAACCTTCCGGGAATGCCAGACCTCGGCGAGCCTGACGTTGAACCAAGCGATGGTGACTCGGCACCCGTCGGCCGCAGGAATGGAGTTGAGGCAGTTCAGCCAGAGGTGGCGGAATCGGTCGATCCACCCGTGGTGGTCGAGCGCTTCTCGGCCGGTGTGGCCAGCCCGACGCTGAAGGCGGTGCTTCAGGATGCCGAGACGCAGTTGGCTGACGGCCAGTTCGCGACGGCCGCGGCACGCTTTGAGGCGGCGGCGAGGTTGCTTCCGAATCAGCCGTTGGTTGTTGCTCGCTCAAGGCAACGCCGAACTGGCCGCCGGCTTCTTTCGTCGGGCTTCCGGAACGCTTCGCCAGGGGTACGAGCTTCACCCGGAATTGGCGATGGCCCGGGTGAGCATCACGGACACCATCGGCCAGGAGCGTGCGGATGAGTTGCTGGTCGACCTCGAGAAGCTCGTCGCCGACAAGCCTGATTCTGCCGATGCGGTGTTCCTGCTCGCGTACCTGAGCTACGGCACCGGCGATGACACCCGCGCCCGCCGGCTCCTCGACGCCGCCACCGAACGCTCCGGCGGCGATCCGTTCTACAGCTCGCTCAAGCGACTCTGGATGCCCGAGACCATGGACGCCGCAAATCCGGCCACGCGGCCCGGCGACCGCGCCTCGCCCACGACGCGACCCCGGTAGCGGTAGAGAACACACCAAATCCTGCCATATAGCCGCGGGCTTACAGCCCGCTGGCAGCGTTAGGACGTCGAACACTCCCAGCGGGCTGTAAGCCCGCGGCTGCTCACCCCACATGCTTACTCAAAGCGGTGCTTCGTGATCTTCAGCGTCTGGTCGCTGAAGTAGCGGGGGGGGGGGGGGGGGGGAGCCCCGCATCCGCAACTGCAGCGACGTCAGCCACGCGGGACATGCCCCGTGGCTACCCCCAGGCTGAGAAGCCAGACGACAGTCAGAGAACGTTGGCCTTGACCTGGAGAGGCAGGTGTGCCGCGACACCAGGCGATGGAGCTGCTTTAGATCAGCATCATGCCCGGCTCTTCGAGCATGCTCTTGAGTGTGCCGAGGAAGCGGGCCGAGTCTGCACCGTCGACGGCGCGGTGGTCGGCCGAGAGGGTGACGCTCATCACGCTCCGGGCGACGATGCTGCCGTCGCCTGCGACGACCGCCCGCTTGCGTCCCTGCACCGATGGCCAGGATGCCCACCTCCGGCGGATTGACGATGGCGGAGAACTCTTTGACGCCGAAGCCGCCGAGGTTGCTGACGGTGAAGGTCGCGCCGCTCATCTCGTCGCCCTTGAGCTTTTGAGCGCGGGCCTTGTCGACAAGCTCCTTGCTCCGCAGGCGGATCTCGCGGAAGCCCATCTGGTCGATGTTCTTGAGCACCGGCACGATCAGCCCGTCCGGCAGCGCGACGGCCATACCAAGGTGCACGTCGCCGTGACGCGTGATGGTCGTGCCGTCGAAGGTGCTGTTGAGGACGGGATGGTGCTGCAGCGTGACCGCGACGGCCTTGGCAATGAGGTCGCCGATGGAGAGGCGAATGCCGTCCTTCTCCATCGACTTGTTCAGCTTCGCCCGCAGGTCTTCGGCGGCGTCGAGCTCGATGTCGACCGTCTCGTAGAAGTGCGGCAGGTTCTGCTTCGATTGCTGGAGACGCTTGGCGATCGTGGCCCGCATCTTGGACAGCTCGACCTTCTTGGTCTCGCCCGAGCTCATCCGCTGCGGCAGGACTGGCGGGGCGATCTTGGGCGGGCTGGTGGCGTCTCCCTTCTGCGCGGTCTTGGCGTCACCCTTTTCGGCACCGCCGCCGCCGTTGGCCTCGGCGTCGAGGACGTCCTTCTGCACGATTCGTCCGCCCGGGCCGGTTCCGGTGAGCGACGAGAGGTCGATGCCCTTGTTGGCGGCGATCCGCTTGGCCAGTGGCGAGGCCTTGACGCGCCCGCCACTTGATGAGCCGTTGGAGGACTCTGCTGCCGGCATCGGCATGGTGACGTCGCTGCCGGATCCTTCGTAAGAGGGTGCGGCCGGCTTCCGCTCGACGGCGGTTTCTGTCGCCGTCGCCGTGCCGCCGGCGTCGCTGCCACTCTCGGCTTTGGCCTTACCGCCGCCAGCTGATCCGGCGTTCTTCTTCACCTCGGCCACGTCTTCGCCGTCGAGTGCGACGACGGCCAGCGTCTGCCCGACGGATGCCGTCTCGCCCGCCTGCACCAGGATGGCTGCAATAACGCCGGGCTCGTCGGGCCCCTCCATCTCCATGGTGGCCTTGTCGGTTTCGATTTCCGCGACGACGTCGCCTTCCTTGATCTTGTCGCCTTCGTTCTTGACCCAGGCCACGAGGGTGCCCTCGGTCATGGTGTCGGACTGCTGGGGCATCGTGATCGTCGCGGGCATGGACAAAATGTAGGTCGAGCCCGTGGATCGGTCAGGCGACGTGTTTGTCACGGGGCGATTGCCCGCTGACGGAGGCGGTACTGACGGGGCGTGGTGCCGAAGCGGTCGCGGAAACAGGTGTGGAAGTGACCGGTGTTTTTGAACCCGCTGGCGAATGCGATCTGCGTCACACCGTCGTCGCCGCGTTCGAGCAGCCGGGCTGCGTGGTCGAGGCGTGCGGCCGTGACGACTTCCGTCGGCGTCTTGCCGAGGTGGAGCCGACACGCCCGCGACACGTGCTCCGGTGATCGTCCGGCCGCCGCGACGAACCCGGCGACGCCGTCACGCAGAATGTCGCTGGTCATCGCCTCGGCCAGCCAGCCCGGGAGCGACGCCTCCCGGTCGGCATCACGGACCGCCCGCTCGGTCTCGCACAGGACGCGATCAATGCGCCAGTGCGTCCCGCTTGCCGGCAAGCAAATCGCTCGCCGCGTACTCGACCGCCGCCAGCGCGTCGGCAGACAGGAAAAGACGCCGTTTCGGCTTCTCGAACATATCGCTCATCCTGGAATAGCGACCCAGGAGACGACGCCAGTGGCCCCGAGTGAACGCGAGGTTTCTGAACGTCAGGCTGTCGGTGGAGGCGAAGCGATGGACGTCATCGTGCCGTACAAGGCCGATCGAGCTTCGGCCCAGGGAGATGGTCGAGTCTTGCAGCTCCTCGGTGCCACGTCCGCTGACGACCCAGTAGATTTCCACAAAGTCATGCGTGTGCTTCGCGGCACCGGTCGGCCGAATGACGGTGGAGAAGTGGCAGACCGCATCGGGCGTCAGGAGAGACGCAAGTTGGAGTCGGCTCGGCATCAACAGAGTGTATAAAAATGTCATGGGCGTGGAGGACACCGGGGCCGTCAGATGCCAGAATCTCGTCATGCTTCAGACGCAGAATCCGTCGACAGACTCGGCAACGTCGGTGCCGCACATCGATGAGGCCGATCCTCGTCGCCTTCCGAACCACGACGAGAAGCCCGGCACCTTCGTCAAGCCGCGGCTCAACCAGGACGACGTCGCCTACTACTGCCGCGACGGGTACATGCTGTACAACAAGCCGGTTTTGCGTCGGCCCCAGTTCGAGGGGTTCAAGTCGCACTTCGAGATGCTTCTCGAAGAGCACACGAAGACGGGCCTGCGACCCGAGGCGATGGACACGCCGCACTTCGGCGACCATCGGCTGTTCGATTGGATCTTCAGCGACGAAATGTTCGACCTCGTCCAGCCGCTGGTCGGGCCGAACATCGCACTCTTCAGCAGCCACTTCCTGGCCAAGCCCGCCGGGAGCGGCAAACGGGTGCCGTGGCACGAGGACAGCTTCTACTGGCGTGACCTGATGGAGCCGATGCACGTCTGCACGGTGTGGCTCTGCGATCGATCCGTCGCCTGCCGGAGAACGGCTGCATGAACGTCATTCCGTCCGCCCTCCACGGCTACAGCGAGTACGACGAGGTCGACGAGACGACCAACGTCTTCGGCAGCGAGGTTGCGTGGCTCAAGAACGTCACGACCGACCGCGTCGCCGACGCGACGGGTGGCCCGCGGACGTGAAGCTGCGGGCCGCCCGTGCACGCTCCGGCCCAACGAGGCGAGCCTGCACGACGCCCGCCTCATCCACGGCAGCGACGCCAATCGCAGCAACCTTCGCCGGTGCGGCTACACGATGCGGTTCATCCCGGCCTCGCGTCTGTACAGGCAAAGCATCACCGGTGGCCGCACCAGATCTACCTCGCCCGCGGCCAGGGACATCCGGACAACCAGTACGCCGACCCGACGAAGAACTACCCGGAGCTGTTCGCGCAGCGGTACGCGACGGGCAACTCGCACTGAGTAAGCCCGTCCGGCAACGGGCTAACCATCAGGTCGATCGGAAGGTCACGTGTTATCATTGTGGTATGAGTGAACTGCCCGTCGAGCCGCGAGAGCGCTTCTTCGCCACGCCGGAGGAGTATCTGGATTGGGAGGCGGAAGCCACCGAGAAGCACGAGTGGATCGACGGCGAAGTCGTGCCACTCCATCGCCCGCTCGTTGTCGACGGCGAAGTCGTCGCGATGGCCGGTGGGACCAACGACCATGCGCTGATCGGCATGAACGTCGGCGGCGAGCTACGTCACCGCCTGAAAGGGAGCAATTGCCGCGTCTACTCCTCCGATCTCCGCGTCCGCACGCCGAGCTTCCGCCAGAAGATGGGCTACCGCGGCCTGTACACTTATCCCGATGTCACCGTCGTCTGCGGCAAGCCCGAGGTTGAGCAGCTAAGCAAGAAGACAGAAACGCTGACCAACCCGACGCTGCTCGTCGAGGTGCTTTCCGACTCCACCGACTCGCACGACCGCGGCACCAAGTTCGAGCGGTACAGCGAGATCGAGTCCTTCCGCGAGTACGTGTTGATCAGCCAGGACGAGCAGAAAGTGACCGTCTTCCTCCGCCGCGACAACGGCGACTGGAAGATCACCCGCCACTACGGCCTCGACGCCGTCGCCCGCCTGGATTCGGTGGATGCCGACCTGCCGCTGGCCGAGGTCTACGCGGGGGTGGAGCTTCCGACGCAGGACGAGCCGGCGGAGTAGGCCCGCGCCGCCTGTTCACGCTTGAGCGTTCATCAAAGCTAACCGCCCGCGACATGTGCCGCGGGCGGTGGACTTTCGTCAGCCTGTCGGAAGTTGACGAACCGGCAGGCGCGAATCGCGCTTGCTCTGCTTCTGCGCGGGCCGCGAGCCGTTGCTGCCTTGGGACTTGTTGCCCTTGGCGGCCTGGCTGCTCTGCGGCTTGCTCTTGGTGTCGCTCATGGCAACTCCTCGAAAGAAGCGGACGGTGTGGCCGAGCGTTGTTGAAACGGATCGACCGTCGTGCGACTTGGCGGCACCGGATGCCGTCACGCGACAGGTTCATCATCTACTCGTCGGCGTGATCTGACAAGCGTGCAATTCTCGCCGCCGGTAGTCGGCCTGGGTCCGCCATCTGACGCACGACGCGTTACGCGAAGACGCGGTCGAACTCGGCATGCGTCCCGATCCAGACCCAAGCGCCCGTGTCTCCGGATCGATGAGCAACCGCTCGCAGCGAGAGGCTGACGCGGGCGGACCAGAGGGCGTCGTGCCCCTTGAGCTTCTTGAACCGCAGCGACGGGTGGCCGGGATCAACGGCGAACTGTCGATAAGCTCGACGCGCTGCTTCAACGTCACGTGCGGGACGTGCGGGAAGTCGACCCAGTGCACGCCGAAACGCGGGCGTCAGCAGCGAGATCACATCTTCTCCGGGTCCAGCGGCTCCGTTCCTTCAGCCAAAGCTGCTTTCACGAACGCCTCGAGCTTCGGCCGTGGCCGCGGGTCGTTGATGATCCGCTCCCACGCGGCGTCGCCGTCTTCCTCGGCGGACGGAGCGTCGGCGGCCGCGTCGCGAGCGAGCAGGAAGCGGGCGAAGTCCAACACCTCCTCCCGCCGCCGTGGCGACAGGCGGTCGAGCGTCTCGACAACATCGAGCGTGGCGGTGCTCATGGGAGCATCGTACGCGATGAAGATCCGGCGGCACGGGTCGCGTCTGCGAGACCCGTGTCGGGAGCCGGCCGCAGACACGGGTCTCGCAGACGCGACCCGTGCCACCAGACCAGGCAGACCTACTTTCCCGTGGGCCGAGTTGCTGGCGCTTCGACATTTACCTCAAGTGGCTCTGATGAACTTCCGCGGCTGTTTGCGTGACCATCAAAGTCATACTCGAAGTAGTAAAGCAGGCTACGGCCACCGCTCGAAGGTGGAAGCGGCACGATCGTCTCGAAAGTCGCACGTCTTCCTTCATCGAGCGTCATCACAGCCCTCTTAGTCAGGTAAACCGGCTCATCGTCCAGCCGATAGTGCAGCACTACGTCAGTGAAGCTCTCTGAAGCATCTTCATTGCCGCCCCATTTGCTCAGTGTGATCGAGAGCGTGGCAGATTCGCCGGCCGTGAGCTGTTTCGGCTCTACATGCGTGGACCCGCCGCCCGATACTTCAAAGCCGCCGTCGCACGCCGTTCCCTGCAAGAGCAGAGAAATGCCAAAGAGGCTAAAAAGTGCAAGCTTCATCATTTGAGGATCAGTGGCTTTCGTCGTCAGTCACACCGCGTAACAAGCCGCCTTCACCGCCTTGATGACCTTGTCCGCCGTCGGCAGCATCGCCTCTTCCATGTAGTGGCCGTAGGGCACGGGAATGTCGTCGCTATGCACCCGGCCGATGGGGGCGTCGAGGTCGTCGAAGCTGGTCTTGTAGATCTTCTCCATCACGCCGGCGCCCATGCCGTAGAGGCCGTAGTCCTCGTCGACGATGACGCAGCGGTTCGTCTTCTTGATGCTCCTGGCGATCGTCTCGGTGTCGAGCGGCCTCAGGCTGCGGAGGCTGATGAGCTCGCAGTCGATGCCGTCGTCGGCGAGCTGCTCGACGGCCGGCTGGGCGAAGCGGGTGAGCGTTTTGCCGTAGGAGACGACGGTGCAGGCGTCGCCCTCGCGCATCACGTCGGCCTTGCCGATGGGCAGGACGTACTCCTCGTCCGGCACCTCGCCCTTGTCGTTCAGGACGATCTCGCTCTCGAGGAAGCAGACCGGGTCGTCGCAGCGGATGGCGGCCTTGAGGAGGCCCTTGGCCTCGTAGGGCGTGGCGGGGCAGAGGGTGATGAGGCCGGGGATGCGGCCGTAGATGGTCTCGACGCGGTGCGAGTGGGTGGCACCGAGCTGGTGGGCGATGCCGTTGCCGCCGCGGAAGACGACGGGGACGCGTGTACTGCCCGCCGGACATGTAGCGGACGTTGGCGGCGTTGTTGATGATCTGGTCGGCACAGACGAGCGTGAACGACCAGCTCATGAACTCGATGATCGGCCTGAGCCCCATGCACGCCGCCCCGACGCCCAGGCCGCTGAAGCCGGTCTCGCTGATCGGCGTGTCGAAGATGCGGCGCGGCCCGAACTTCTCGAGCATGCCTTCGGAGACCTTGTAAGCCCCGTTGTACTCGGCGACTTCCTCGCCCATGAGGAAGACGTTTTCGTCGCGTTCCATCTCCTCGGTCATGGCATCGCGGAGGGCCTGGCGGTATTGGATCTGGGGCATTATTCGTAGACCTTGCTGCGGTGTTCGATTCGTAGGATTCGGACGACTCTATTCGCCTCGTCGATGCTGTAGATGACGCGATACGGGTGGACTCTGTATCTCCACAAACCTGCCGCGTCGCCAACTAGTCGGCGGCTCATGTTCGAGCTCCTTGGGTCGTGTTGTAGCTGCTCAAAGCAGCGAATGTGCTTTCCCGCAAGTGGCTTCTGAGCTTGCCGGACCGCTCGTCTGGCGGGGGCATCGAACTTGAGCGTGTAGTTCATGATGCAGACTCGCCATCGCCACCGGCATCCGCTCCGAGCTCAGCCCGCCAATCGAAGGGCTCTGCAGTGTCTGCAGCGTGCTCGGCCTCTCGCATTTCGCTTGCGAACGATGCGCTGCGAGAAAGCATCTCGACTTCAGCGTCGTCTTCCAGCTGAGCCAGATACTGGGCGAAGTCGCGAGCTGTCTGAAGTCGCGGCCCGTGCAGGCCTTCTAGCGCTTCGAGCAGCTCCTCCCGTACACGATGTTCGGTCGCTTGTTCTTGGGGCGCGGTCGACATGCCTATACCTCCAACGGGTAGCTCTCCGCAAGTGCATCGTCGAACCGGCTTTCGACCTCCGGATGCGGGTCCTCGTCGGCCTGCTTGATGGCGTCCTTGACCTCTTGGCGGATCTCGGCCTCCATCGCGTCCGACTGCTCGTCGTTCAGGAAGCCGGCCTCGCGAAGCTTGATTTCGTACAGGCTGATCGGGTCACGCTCCTTGGCGTTCTCGGCCTCTTCGCGGGTGCGGTACTTCAGAGGGTCACTCATCGAGTGGCCGCGGAAGCGGAAGGTGTTGGCGCTGATGTAACTCGGGCCGTTGCCCTCGCGGCCGCGGGCGACGCACTCGCTGAAGAGCTCGATCGTCGCATCGAGGTCGTTGGCGTCGAGGTTGTACGTCGGCATGTCATAGCCCAGGCCACGCTTGGCGAGGTCGGTCTCGGCACTGTGCCGCTCGACCGTCGTGCCCATCGCGACGGCGTTGTTCTCGATGACCCAGATGACCGGCAGCTTGTAGAGGCTGGCGAGGTTGAGGGCTTCGTTGTGGCTGCCCTGGTTGATGGCCCCGTCGCCGAAGAAGCAGAACGTGACGCCTCCGGTTTTCTTGTACCACTGGGCGAAGGCCATGCCGACGGCGACGGGGAGGTGCCCGCCGACGATGCCGTGGCCTCCGTTGTTGCCCTGGCTCTTGTCGAACAGGTGCATCGACCCGCCCTTGCCCTTGGAGCAGCCGGTCGCTTTGCCGAAGAGCTCGGCCGCGGCGACGTGGGCGCTCATGCCGAGGGCGAGCGAGTGGCCGTGGCAGCGGTAGGCGTTGATGAGCTGGTCGTCGTGCTTCTGGCGGTTCATGGCCGCCTCGCAGCCGACGGCGATGGCTTCCTGGCCGCTGTAGAGGTGGCAGAAGCCGCCGATCTTCATCTCCTTCGTGCCGTCTTCGAGGACGCGCGGCGAGGTGTACTCGCGATACATGCTCTCTTCGAACCGGCGGATGAGCATCATCATGCGCAGGCGTGCCCGCTCCTTGTCGCCGTCTTTTGACGGCTCAAAGAGGCCATCCATCTTCCGCGGAGACCGCACATCCTGCACGTCCATCTCCTTGGCATGGGGGGCTCCGTTGCGGTCGGCCTGCTGTGCCGGCTGGGGTTTACTTCGAGTCGGGGCGGCTTCGGCAACGCTCATGACGGGCAGTGTAGGGACATTAGCGCCCGCCTCAACGAAACGATCTGGCTATCCGTTTGCTAACGTTCCCCGTGACGACCCTGCGACTTGCGACCCGTCGGAGCAAGTTGGCGATGACGCAGAGCCAACTCGTGGCAGATGACGTCGTTTCTCGACATCCCGGCGTCTCTGTCGACCTCGTGCCGCTGACCACGAGAGGCGACGTGCATGTCGGTTCACTGGCCGATCACGGGGGCAAAGGCCTGTTCGTCACTGAAGTCGAGCAGGCGTTGCTGCGTGGCGACGCAGACTTTGCCGTCCACAGCATGAAGGACGTTCCTGTCACGATGCCGCTGACGAACAGTGTCGACGACCTGATCGTCGCCGCGGTGCCGGAGCGGGCCGACCCACGCGATGTCCTGGTGCTAGGCCCCGGCTTGCCAGAACTGCCGGACACGGGCCGGCTCGGGACGTCAAGTCCTAGACGGGCGATGCTGATGCACCGTCGTCAGCCCGACCTGCAGATCGTCGCGTTCCGTGGAAACGTCGGCACACGTCTGGAGAAACTCCGGGATGGTCACGCCGATGCGACGCTCCTCGCCGCCGCCGGGCTCGCACGGCTCGGGCTTCTCGATGCCGACACGAATGCCATCGACGGCCTTGATGTCAGGCTGCTCGACCTTGATGACGTTCTGCCCGCAGCCGGCCAGGGAGCCCTGCTCGTGCAATGTCGTCGTGATCGAGATGATGTCGCCGACTGGTTGGAACCGCTCGACCACCTGCCGACTCGACGGGCTGTGGCGGCGGAGCGTGAAGTCGTTCGCCTGCTCGACGGCGACTGCCACTCCGCGATCGCCGCCTTTGCCGAGCCTGTCGATGGCGGTCGCCTGCGACTTCGTGTCGCTTTTGCCGAAGACGGCGAGATTCGCACCGGCCACGTCACCGGCCCCGACGCGGAAGTCGCGGCGTTGGCCGTTGCAGCCGCACGAGGGTCAGCACCCTGAAAAGGAATGTTGGGCAAAATCGCACTAAATCCTTCCGTCCCTGCTGATAAAGGATTAGCGTGTCAGACCCGCCTTCTTTGGATCCGTGACGTCCGACAGCCAAAGCCCTTCTTCGACCCTGACTCCGGCCGATGCGTCGCTACTCGACGCGTTGGGGGAAGGCGTGCTGATTGTCGGCTCTGAAGGCCGCCACGTTTTTGCCGGCGATCGGCTGCAACGCTGGCCCGAGTCGGTCCGCGAACAGGTGCGACGGGCGTGCGTCGACGTGCTGCATCGCCCTGACGAGGGCAAAGGTTCAAGACGGTTCCAGTTGGCTGCGGGTGATGACCATCATCTTGAAGTCATCGTCGGCCGAAGCGTCGACGCCGCCGGCTCGCCGGTGGCGGTTGCGGTCATCTTCGACGCTTCAGAGCACCGTCGGCTGCAACGAAAGATTGACGCGATCGACAAGGCCGGTGCGGAACTGGTGCGTATCGAGAGCCAGGCCGTCGATGCCATGACGCCGGCCGAGCGGCTGAAGGTCATCGAGGAGCGGGTCATCCGCGCGACGCGTGACCTGATGAACTTCGATCACTTTTGCATCCGCCTGATCGATCCCAACGGCAGCAAGCTCGAGCCCGTCCTGGCCGACGGGCTGCCGCCCGAGGCGCTCGACGTCGAGCTCATTGCTGCCGACGAAGCCAACGGCATCAGCGGCTACGTCGCCCGAACCGGTCGCAGCTACATCTGTCACGATGTCGGGCGCGACTCGCGATACATCCCGGGGCTCGACGGGGCGCAAAGCAGCCTGACCGTCCCGCTGACGCTCGATGATGCCGTCATTGGCGTGTTGAACGTCGAAAGTCGGCAGCCGGCAGCCTTCGACGAGGACGACCGTCAGTTTGCCGAGATCTTCGGCCGCTACGTTGCGATCGCGTTGAGCATCCTGCGGCTTCTGGTCAGCGAACGGGCTGCAACGAACAAGAAGGTGGCAGACGAAGTCGCCGGCGAGGTGGCAGGGCCGTTGAACGACATCGCGCTCGACGCTCAGAGCCTGCTCGATGACTTTGTTGGCGAAGAGAAGCTCCAAGGCCGACTCCGGTCGATCCTGGAGAACGTACAGAGCATCCGCGACGGCATGCGTGACGCATCTCGCGGCCCGAACGTGTTGCTGGGATCGCGGACGCACAAGCCCGACGAGTTGGCCGACGCTGCCGACGAGCCGTTGCGTGGGGCGAAGGTGCTTGTCGTCGATGACGAGTCGTCGATTCGCGACACCGTCGCGGCCGTCCTGAAGAAGTACAAGGCGACCGTGGTGACCTGCTGCACGGGTCGAGAGGCGATCGCCGCCCTGCCGGGCGACTTCGACCTGATTCTGAGCGACATCCGCATGCCGGACCACACCGGCTACGACGTCTTCGCCGCCGCCCGCAACCTGCCGTCGCCGCCGCCTGTCATCTTGATGACTGGCTTCGGCTACGACCCGAACCACTGCATCGTCCGCGCCTCGCAGGAAGGCCTGCACGCGGTCCTGTTCAAGCCGTTCCGGGTCGAGCAGATGCTGGGCGAGGTTCGCAACGCTGTCCGCCATTAGCCGTCCCGCCGATAGCGTGTCCGCCACGGGTCTATGCTGCCCGCTATGCCAGGCGACAACGAAAAGCGACATCTACGGGCGGCGGTCATCGGCGTCGGAATCGGCAAAGTGCACCTCGACGCCTACCGAGATGCCGAGGCGTGCGACGTCGTCGCCATCTGCGATCTGGACCGGGAAAAGGCACAGCAAGCTGCCGATGAGTTCGGCGTCGGTCGGGTCTACGTCGATACGCAGCACCTGTTCGATGATGCCGACGTCGACGTCATCAGCGTCTGCACGCCCAACTCGTCGCACGCGTCGCTTTCCATCGCTGCCATGCGTGCCGGCAAGCACGTGCTGTGCGAGAAGCCGATGGCGATGAACACGGCCGAGGCCAGGGAGATGATCGCCGCCTCGAAAGGAGACCGGCAAGACTCTCGGCATCCACTTCAACCACCGGATGAACCCGCACGTCGCCGCGATGCGGGCGTACGCGACCGAGGGCGATCTTGGCGATCTCTACTTCGGCAGAACCACCTGGCACCGCAGACGCGGCATCCCGGCCAGGCCCGGCTTCGTCTCCAAGAAGCTCGCCGGCGGCGGGGCGATGATCGACCTGGGCGTCCACCAGCTCGACCAGCTCCTTCACGTGATGGGCCATCCCGAAGATCAAGTCGCTCTCGGCCCAGGTGTACACCAAGTTTTCGCAGGTCGACGTGCCGGCGCTGGAGATGGACGTCGATGACTTTTCCATCGCCTTCGTCCGATTCGAAAACGGCGCGACGGCAGAAATGGAAATCAGCTGGGCCAGCCATCACCATGAACGTGAACATCGCGTGCTTCAGGTCTACGGCACCGACGGCGGGGCACGGCGAGATCTTCTGGGCTTCAAGGGTGGGCCCAACGAGCTGACGATCTACTCGCGACGGCATGGCGGCTTCCAAGACGCGGTGGTCGATAGCCCGGCCCCGGTGCCGACGGTGCAGGCGGACTTCCTCGATGCCGTTCGCGAAGGTCGCCAGCCGCTCTGCTCGGCCGAGCACGGGCTGGCGACGATGATGATCCTCGACGCCCTCTACAAAAGCAGCGAGACCGGCAAGGAAGTCATCTTCGACGATCTCTTCGGCGACGGCGCTGCCCCGGCCATCGCGTCCGGTACGACGGCGGCCTGAGAGTGACATGGCGGCGTTCGAAGACCTTTTCGAGCACGTCGTCGACTTCGATGCCGAGACGGGCGTCGGGGCGATGGCGTCTGATGTCCCGTCGGCGTGGGCGGTCTACCTGCTGACGGCCGAGGACGATCGGCCGGTCCAGTTGCTGTGCGTCAAAAATCTGAAGGCGAGCCTCATGCGTCGGCTCGATCCCGAGGCCGGAAGTGCCCGGCGGGCGGACTTGTCGGCGATCGTTCGGAAGGTGCGGTACACCCGCGTCGACAGCGCCTTTCGAGCAAGACCTTCGGTACCTCGAAGCCGCCCGGCTCTGCTTCCCGGAAAGCTATGGCGGCGTTCTCGGGTTCACGCCCGCATGGTTCGTCCACTTCAACCCTGCCACGACGTACCCGCGGCTGACCCGACAGAACCGCATCGACAAGAAGACCGGCACATACGTCGGCCCCATCGGCGACAAACACGCGGCAGACAAGTACGTCCGAGCTATCGAAGATGCTTTTGACCTCTGCCGCGACCGCGAGCGGCTCATCAGCGACAAGAGCGAGCCGTGCCAGTGGCGGCAGATGGGCAAATGCGTCGGCCCGTGCGAAGGGCCGCCCGGGGGCGTGTCGCTCGACGCCTACCGCGCTCTGTGCCACGTCGCCGCCGATGCGATGAACGATCCGTTGACGGCGGCGGATGAGGTGGAGCGTCGAATGCGGCTTGCCGCGGCAGCGACGAAGTTCGAAGTCGCCGCGGGCCTGAAGTCGCACGCCGAGGACCTGCGGGCCCTCCGTCTCAAGCACTATCGCCACGCCCGGCCGGTCGAGGACCTGCGCTACCTCGCCGTCCAGCCAGGCGGCGACGGGGCGGCGAAGCTGTTTGCGATCGACGGCGGGCAGATCCGTTTCGTCGCAGCCGTCTTCGCCGACGCCGAGGTGCCCTCGGCGGTGTTGTCGCTCGCGCAAGAGATGCTGTCGGAGCCGGCGACGCGGCCGACGGAGACCGCGTCGTTCGAGCGGGTGTCGCTGGTCGCGTCGCACCTCTACGCGGCCAAGAAGCTGCCCGGCGTGTTCCTGCACGTCAGCGAGTTGAACCCGAAGTCGCTCGCCAAAGCCGTGAAGGCGGCGGCGAATGAGAAGGCGGTGGTCGATGAGGACGACGACGGCGAGGTGCGTGGCCTGCAAGACCTTGAATGATCCTGCGACGCCGTAGCGTCTGCGCATGGCAAAGAAGGCGGGAACCAAGGAAACGGCACGCGTCGCAGTCGTCGGCCGACACCCGGCGGCGTTCGTCGCTGCGCATCGGCTGGCGACAGCTGGCATCGAGGTCGTTCACCTGGCTTCGAAGCCGACGGCGGCGGATGACCGGCTCGTGACGATCAATCCGCAGACGCTCGACATGCTGAATCTGTCGGAGCTTCCGCAGTCGACCTCCTTTAACAGCGTCCGGTTCCTGGGTGACGGCGGGGCGACGGCAGTAACGACCGACGCCTTCGCCGCGGAGAAGCCGCCGATGGTCGCATCGCTGCGGACAATTGCCGAAGCCTTGGCGGCTCGGGCGGAGGAAGCGGGCGTTCGCCGGGCGTCGGGCGAGGTGACGGTCGAGGCGATTGACGACGCGGCCGGCGTCTCTTTGAAGGTCGGAAACGAGAAGCTTCATGTCAGTCTCGTCATCGCAAGCGACGGCCTGTCGGCAGGTGTCGCGGAGGCCATGGGCGTGCCCGCGGCCGCGGACGATGCGTCGCAACGGCACGAGCGGCTCGACATCGCGCTCAGCGAAGAGGTGCCGACGTCTGCCGCGGCCTCGATCTCGACGAGGCCGGGTCGTGGGGTCTCGCTCTTTCAGGCAAAGACAGGTATCAGGCGACGGTCTACGCCCAGACCGGACACTCCGTGCGAGCAATGCGGGAGTGGGCGGAGCGTTTGGGGGTCAAGGTGACCGGAACGCGGGCCAAGCCGGTGGCCGTGTCGTTGGCGTCGGCTTTGGAGCGGGACGTCGTCGGCCGGCTCACGCTCCTGTGCGGCCCGACGGGCGGGTTCGTCTCGTCGACGGGTGAGGACCTGTACCCCTGCTGCCACAGTGCCACCTTCGCGGCTGACGTCGCGAAGAAGGCAGTGAAGGCGGCGCATGTGCAGGATGTGTTGTCCGACTACCGCTCTGTCTGGGGCGGCACGCTGGGCGAGTATCTGCAGGGGCCTCAGCAGAACATGCGGTTCCTGTTGCCGTTGATTTACAAGAATCCGGTGATGACGGACCGCCTGGCGGACGCGTTGTTCCGGGGCAAGAGCCTGGTCCGGTAAGCGGCCCGGTTATCGACCCCGGTGGAAAATCTTCTCCAAGAAAAATCTGCCAGCAGACGGGCTTCAGCGGCAAGAGTGTTTCGGATCAACGACTTATGCAGCAATTAAAGTTATCGGGCTCACTCATGCTTCGGACGGGCGGGTGCCGATACACCCATAGCGAAGGGCGCAAGCCTGACGCGGCCGGGGTCGCAGCCGGCGAATGGACAGGCAACGAACTTCATCCCCGCAACGGAAGGAATCGATATGAACATCTCCCCCACCTCCGCAACGACGCAAGCCCTGCCGGCCAACAAGGTCGCCGCGGCCAAGCCGGTCGCGACGCCCGCAGCCACCTCGGCGGTCAATGACCGCGTCGAGATCGGCAAGTCGGACGGCTTCCAGCGCCTGCTCTCGATGGCCACCAACGGTGACATCCGGGCAGACAAGGTCGCGGACATCAAGTCGCAGATCCAGGCCGGCACGTACGACCTCGATGCCAAGGCCGACGTCGTCGCCGATCGGATGCTGGAAGACCTGTAGGTCGACCTCATCTTGACCAACTTCAGCACCCGCGGCCCTTGGGTTGCGGGTGCTGCCTTTGATGCGGCGTGCCGTTCTCGATCACCATCAGCCGAACCTTCTGCGCCGCCCATCGCCTGAAGCTCCCCGATGGCACCTTCGAACCCAACCACGGCCACAACTGGCACGTGCGTGTCACCGTCGCCCGGTCCGACCAAGGCCTTGACGAGATCGGCTGCGTGATCGACTTCCACGACCTCGAACGTCAACTCGATGCCGTCATCGGGACCTGGAACAACAGCGATCTGAATGAGGCGGAGCCGTTCGCCCGTGGCATCAACCCGACGGCCGAACGCGTCGCCGAGGCGGTGGCGACGCGGCTTGATCTTCCGAAGAACGTCGTCGTGCAACGCGTGGACGTCACAGAGGCCGACGGGTGCGAAGCGACCTGGACGGCGTGACGACGAGGTGCTTTCTCAAGGCTGACCCTCGGCGGCGAGTTCCGCCAACGGCTTGTCGAAGCGGATCAGGATGAACTCCGTCGCGTCCGGCCCTTTCTGCTCCGGGCGTCCGTTGGTGAAGGGGTAGTTGTTGTCGTTGCAGACGAGGACAGTGCGCTCGTCCACGACGGCGACGCTTTCGATCGTCAGGTACGGGAAGCGGAAGCGATTTTTGCCGTCGCCATCGAGGTCGTCCGGATCGGCGAGGTCGAGGAGGTTGGCCAGAGCAATTCGAGTTGGCTGTGGCTCGTCGTATTGATCGAGCCGAACGGGAGCAAGCGTCAGCATCTTGTGTTCAGCTTCGGCGCCCTCTTCGCCGTCTCGCTCAACGATGATCAGGTCGTACTCCACAGCGAGTTTGCCGGGCAGGCGGGTCGCCTCGCCGATGGCATCTGCTGCCTCTGCGATCGGATAGAGCATCGGCGTGATGAGCCCACGCGCGTCTTGATCGAGGACAAGATCTGGAACACCGATCATCGCCGGAGCGAGCAGGAGCCGCGTCATCACGACCGCACGAGCCTCGTGGTTGGCCCGGCCCCTCATGTCCTCGGGAAGTGGCTTTTCGAGAAAGGCAACCGCGATCGGTATCGGATTAAAGGCGTCGATGGAGATGACCAACGCCTCGAATCCACTACTTCTCGCGACGGTCGCCTCATCGCTCGGCCGCGTCGGATGGTCCGGACTGTGAAAGCCCTCGGGCGGCTCGATGGGCGGACGCAAGAGCCGGCCCTGCTTGTCGAAGTGCAGCAGAAACGGCCCGAACTCGTCGCCGATCCAGATCGTGCCGTCCGGCAGGAGGACCATCGACTCGATGTCGAAGTCCGCTCCGGTGAGCAGGCGGTCGTCGCGGATGGTCGCCGGCACCGGAATGTCGCTGTCGGGTACGTCTCGCCGTCGGCGACCGTCGGCCAGTCGATGATGTCGTTCGGGTCGCTCAGGTGGAACGCCAGCTCCCACGCGACCTCGCCGGTCTCGAAGTCGGGCGTGACCTTGTAGACGCACGAGCAGGTAGTCGGCACTGTTGGCCTTGGTGCCGAAGCCGTTGTCGCTGAGGGCGTAGTAGCTGCCGGGCTCGTCCGGGATCGGCACCATCGAGCTGATGCCCTGTACCGGCTGCTGGTTCTCGAACGGGGCATTCTCGGCCTCGATGAATTGCCCGCTCGTCGGGCCGTCGCGGAAGGTGTCGGCCGGCAGGCGGGCGAAGCCGACGAGCGTCGGCTCGGCCGAGGCGGGCAACGTCAGCAGCAGGGCAAGGGCGGCGAGGCGTCGAACCATGGCCGCATCATCCTTGGTTTCTGCAGAACGTCCAGCAGGCACAAACGTCATCAAGCACACCATGGCCGCCATGGCTCGTCCTGAAGAGCTGCTGCTGCAGCTTCTCGCGTTGCATTGTCACGATCCCGCGTGTTAGCGTCCGGTGATGATCATCTGCCTGGGGACGTCGCCAACGCTCCAACGGACAATGATTTATCCTCGCGGCGTCACTGCGGGGGACGTCAATCGAACCACCGAAGTCCACGACTTTGCCAGCGGCAAAGCCACCAATGCCGCCCGCGTGCTTCATGCGCTGGGCAGGGACGTCCGGCTCATCGTGCCCCTGGGCGGGCATCGCGGCAGGGCGTATCGGGAGGACGTCGAGCGTGTCGGCATCCGGCTCGTCTCGATCGACGTGCCGGAGCAAACCCGGCAGTGCGTCAGCGTCGTCGATCGACATCGACGCGAGACGAGCGAGCTGGTCGAAGAGCCGGCGGCGCTGAGTCGGATGGTCGGCGATCAACTTCTCGAAGCCTTCGAGGCCGACGTGGGCAAAGCGTCGGCGGTCGTCATCTCGGGCAAACTCGCGTCGGGTCTGGATGAAGACCTGTATTCGCGGGCGGTCACGATCGCGAAGAAGGCGGGCGTGCCGACGGTTCTCGACGCCCGTCGAGGCCCGCTGACGGCCGCGTTGGAGGCGGGGCCGACGGTGGTGAAGCCGAATCGTCGGGAGTTGTCGAACACGGTGGGGCGACCGGTCGATTCACAGTCGGCGTTGCACGAGGCGATGGGCACGCTGTGTCATCGCGGGGCCGGCTGGGTCGTTTGCACCCGCGGCCGAGACGGCTCGACGTTGTGCGGGCCTTGCGGAATCGACGAGGAGAAGAAGTTCTGGGACGTCTCGACGCCGTACGTCGAGGCGGTCAGCCCGATCGGCAGCGGCGACGCGTTCGCCGCCGGTTTGGCGGCGGGGTTGAGCGACGGGGCGAGCGTTCCGGATGCATCACGATTTGCCTCCGCCTGCGGCGCGGCGAATGCGGCGACGGCTCACGCTGGGCACCTGGACCCGAAGGAGGCCGAGCGGTTGCTCGCCCAGGTGAACGTCCGGCAAGTCGGGTGACGGGTGGAGACTCTGCCGGTTTGGATGGATTGAGTACATGCTGATCACGCTGTGTCACAGCCGGCATAACGTGCCGCCGCCGGTGTGCCGATGCCTGTGTTGGGTGCGGTGCAGCCGAGAGAACCGGCGACGTGGGGCAGGCAGGTGCTCTGATGGCCAGACACTACTTTCGCAAGCTCATGCCCAAGAAACGGGCGGTCAACGGGGGCAACCCGTTGCTCCGACTGTTCGGGTCGTTGTTGCTGCACCCACGGCTCTGGCACGTCAATCGACACTCCGCCGCCATCGGTGCGGCGAGCGGCGTCTTCTGGGCGTGGATCTGTCTGCCGGTTCAGACCGTCGGGGCGTTCCTTCTGGCGATGTGGGGCAAGGGCAACCTGCCGATAGCGATGGCGTTCACGTGGGTGAGCAACCCGCTGACGTGGGTTCCGTGTTTCTGGCTTGCGTACGAAGTCGGGCTGCCGTTGACGCCGGCAAAGCGGGTCGACGGGTTCTCAGAGCTCGTCAGCGAGGCGATGGATGCCGGGCTGATCGACGGCTTCTTGGTGACCGGCAAATTCATCATCAGCCACCTGCCGCAGCTCTACCCGATGTACATCGGCGGGCTCATTCTCGGCTTCATCACGTCGGGCCTGACGTATGCCTTCGTCAGTCTCATCTGGAAGTGGCACGTCGGCCGACGCTGGCAACGCCGCCACGCTGCCCGCGGCTCAGAGCCCCGGCCGCTGTCTCGCGGGTTTGCCGCGTTGCATCGACTGCGGGGCGTTGCGATTCGCCACGCTTGACGTGCTAAGGCTGACCATTCGCCATTCTGAGCGAGCGCAGCAAGTCGAATGACCTCGTTTGCGAACACGCTGTTCAGGCGAGGTCCTTCGGCTGCGCTCAGGATGACGGAAGAGCGTGTTGGATTGTCCGCGTCATCCTGAGCGAGCGCAGCGAGTCGAAGGACCTCGTTTGCAAACACGCTGTTCAGGCGAGGTCCTTCGGCTGCGCTCAGGATGACGGAAGAACGCGTTGGCTGGTCCGCGTCATCCTGAGCAAGCGCAGCGAGTCGAATGACCTAGTTCGCGAACACGCTGTTCAGGCGAGGTCCTTCGGCTGCGCGCAGGATGACGGAAGAACGCGTTGGCTGGTCCGCGTCATCCTGAGCGAGCGCAGCGAGTCGAAGGACCTCGTTCGCGAACGTGCTGTTCAGGCGACGCGTGCAGGATGACGGAGGGGGAGCGTCAGCCTGTGAACGAGGTGGTCAGTCGGCCGAGCTTTTCGATCTCGACTTCCGTCACATCGCCCGGCTTCAAGAACACCTGCGGCGACCTCGCGGCCCCGACGCCGCTGGGGGTACCGGTGAGGATGATGCTGCCCTTGCGCACCGTCATCGTCCGACTGAGCGACGCGACGATCTGGGCGACGCTGAAGATCATGTCGCTGGTGTTGGACGACTGCATGGTCTGGCCGTTGAGTCGGCAGGCGATGTCGAGGTTCTGCGGGTCCGGGATCTCGTCGGCGGTGACGATGGCGGGGCCGAGGGGACAGAAGCCGTCGAAGCTCTTGCCGCGGGCGAACTGCCCACCGTTGAGGTGCTTGTCCTTCTGCCAGTCGCGGGCGGACAGGTCGTTGGCAATGGTGTAGCCGAAGACGTGGCCGAGGGCGTCGACCTCCGAGACGTTCTTCGCGTCGCGGCCGATGACGACAACAAGCTCGGCCTCGAAATCGACCTTGTCGCTGACCGTCGGCAGTTCGACGGCATCGTGTGGACCGGCAAGTGCGTTCGAACTCTTGATGAACAGCATCGGATGCTCGGGCACCGTGCTGTTCGTCTCCGCGGCATGCTCCGCGTAGTTGAGGCCGATGCACAGAAGATCGGTCGGCATGATCGGCGGCAGCAGGTGCGCCGGAGGTGCGATCGTCTTGCCGGTCGGGCGGTGCGACCAGAGGTCGTCGACGAGCTCGAGGGTGTCGCCGCGATCGATCGCGTGGGTGGGTCGGCCGTCGTGGAGACATCGGACGATTTGCATGATCCAAGCGTACAGGCCCGTAGCGTGAAGCATGCCTGCCGACGTCGCCAAGCTCGCCGGTCATGCGACGAAGCTCCGGCGAGAGCTGCATCGAATTCCGGAGCTCGGATATGAAGAACACGAGACGGCGGCGCTGATTCGCGGCGAGTTGGATCGGCTCAAAATCGATCATGTTCCTGGGCCTGACGATGCACCGACGGCGACGGTCGCAATCATCGGCGACACGGCTAAACCCTGCGTCCTGCTGCGGGCCGACATCGACGCGCTGCCGATTGAGGAGCAGACGGGGGTCGAGTACGCGAGCACGCGGCAAGGCATCATGCACGCCTGCGGTCACGACGGGCACACGGCCAACCTGCTCGGCGTCGCGGCGGCTTTGCTGGAAGAAGTCAACGATCTGCCGAACTGCGTGAAGCTTGTATGGCAACCGGCCGAGGAGGGCGGCGGTGGGGGCAGGCGTCTATGTGAGGCGGGCGTGCTCGACGAGACGTGGGCGTTCGGGCCGAAGGTGGCAGCGGCGTTCGGCTTGCACGGCTGGCCGATGCTGCCGGTCGGCTGCGTCTCGACCCGTGCGGGGCCGTTGCTTGCTGCGACAGACACGTTCGAAGCCGTCTTCACCGGTCAGGGCGGACACGCCGCTTTCCCGCACTTCACGCGCGATCCGCTGGTTGTCGCGGCAGGCGCTGTGAACGACTTGCAGCAGATCGTTAGCCGCGAGATCGATCCGACGGACTCTGCGGTGCTGTCGGTGACACGCTTCCACGCCGGGACGGCCAACAACGTGATTCCGGGCGACGCGACCATCGGCGGGACGTGTCGGACGCTGCTGCCGGAGACGCGAGCCCACGCTCAAGATGCCATGCGTCGGCGGCTCGAAGCGGCCGCGTTGGCGGCGCGGTGTGACGTCGAATTCACTTGGAACGACGGGTATCCGCCGACGGTGAACGACCCGGCGATGGCGGATTTGGTTCGGGAGGTCTCCGGCCGTCGGTTCCTCCCTGCGGATCGGCCGGCGATGGGGGGCGAAGACTTCTCGTATTACCTTGAGCGGGTGCCGGGGTGCTTCTTCCTGGTCGGGCTGTTGCCGGAAGGAGCGGAGACTTATCCGGCATTGCACACGGACCAGTTCGACTTCACGGATGCTGCGATCGCAACCGGCATCGAGACGATGCTGGAGTTGGTCCGCGCCTTCCGCGCCTGATCACGCTTGTTCCAGGACGGCCGCGTAGCCGCCGTCGCGGTAGTGGGTCGGGTCTTCGGTGTTGAAGCTGGGAAGCCACGAGTGTTCTTCGACAACGCGGACGCCGGGCGTTCTGCTGATGAACGCCTTGATGACCTCGACGTTCTCTTCGGGCCAGACGCTGCAGGTCGCGTAGACGATCCGCCCGCCCGGTGCCAGGAGTGGCCAGACGTCGTCGAGCAGAGAGCCTTGCAGATCGCGAAGCTCGTCATGGTTCGTGTCCGCGTATCGAGCCTCGGCCCGGCGGGCCAGGACGCCGCTGTTGCTGCAGGGTGCATCGACGAGAATTCGCTGATACGTCACCGGCCAATCGTCCGGGAAGTCGAACGACCACTCCGCCCGCTTGGCCGTGAGATTTCTCATGATCGGCCGACCCTTGGCGAGCTTGCGGAGCGTGCTGATGCGGGCCCCGTGACTGTCGACGGCAAAGACGCGGCTCTCTTCGCCGGCGGCTTCGCAGAGTTGCTGCGTCTTGGTGCCGACGCCGCAGCAGCGGTCGAGGACGGTCATCCCCGGCTGGACATCCAGCAACGCCGGCACCGCGGCGCTGGTTGCGTCCTGCGGCTGGGCGAGTCCTTCCTCGGACCATCGGACGATGTCGACAGCGCGGGCGCCCTCGACCACGGCAATCTGCGACTGGACGTGTGGGCGAACGGTCAATCCCGACTGACGCCCGATGAAGCCGTCGTCCGAGCGCAGCGGCGAGGCGGGGGCTGTGTTTGCGTTGGGTTCCTGGGGTTGCTTCTCGCTCGACGTCTCGTCCGGACCCGCCTCGCCGCTGCGCTTGGAGGTCGGCGTCGACGGAGGGTGGACGGTGTCCGCTCGGAGGAGCTGTTCGGGGGTCGCGTTGCCGATGAGGCGGACGAGTAGCGGGGGCTCGCGGTTGTCGTGTTCGCAGAAGCGGATGGCATCGTCGGGGCCTAGGAGCTTGAGCAGGCGGCTGACGATGGGCCGTGGGTGGCTCAGGACGATTCTGCAGTAGGCCGCGGGTTCCGATCGCGGCGGCAGGGCGTTCTCCAGGTCGGCACGCTCAACGGCCCGCCGCATGACGGCGTTGATGAAGCCGCTAGAACGACTCAGCCCGACCTCCTTGAACCGACGCGTCTGCTGCACGGCCTCGGTGACCAGGGCGTGGCTCGGGATGCGGTCGAAGAACTCGACCTGCGCGACGCCGACGAGCAGGATGAGCCGAAGCCGGGGCTCGATGCGGTGGTAAGGCCGCTGGGCGTAGTGGGCGATCAGGGCGGCGAGGTACTCGAGGTTCTTCGTGACCTCGACGACCAGCCGCTCGGCAAAAGCACGGTCTCGCGGGTCGCTCGGCAAGACGCAGCTCTGCCGCTTGAAGGCCTGCGTCGGCAGACCCGGCAGGAGCATCGCATCGACGGCCAGGACCGCGTAGTCACGCGGGTTGACCTCCTTGTCCTTCACCGGCGGCCGGTAGGGGCCGACGTTCCGAGGCGTGACGGGGTAGTGAGGCTCAGGCAAACGACACGACCTCGTTCTCGCCCGAATCCTGAACCGGCTCGCCCGTCACGAAGGACTTGATGCCGCCCAGGACGTGCAGCATCAACTGGTTCTTGCTGTCCCAGTACTGCGCTTCGGAGGCCTTGACGCGGATGAGCGTGATGCCCTTCGTGTCGAGGCCTTCTGCGAACCAGGCACGCAGCGATTCGTCCCACTTCTTCTCCATCAGAGAGCGGTCCTGAACCAACGACGCGATGCCGGCGACGCTGACGAATTTCGAGTCCTTCGGGCAGCCGAAGGCGACGTTGACCTGTCGATCGTCTTGGAACTCGTCGACCTTGCTGCTGTCCTGGTAGGTGAAGAAGTAGAGGCTCCCGTCGTCGAGCCCGCCCTGCTGGGCCATGGGCCGGCTGTAGAGGTGGCCGGTGTCGACGTCGGTCGTGGTGAACATGCCGATGCCGATGTCGTTGATCAGGGCGTCGACTTTGTCGAGTTTCTCTTGCTGTGTGGTGGAGCCGTCAGACATGGCCGCGAGGGTAGTCCTGTCGCCGCGGTGCCGGAACGCTTGAACATCATCCGACGTCAACGACTTCACCAAGTTTGGCGCGGGCGACGAGCTTGTCGGCCAGCCGCGTCGGCTCGGGCAGGCGATAGCGGGTGCGGGTGGCAAGCACCAGGGCCGTCGCCTCGTGCAAGTCGCAGCGGTGCCCGATGCTGATGAAGACCGGCTTTGTTCCCGGCCTCGTGCGGACGACGTGGCCGATGACCTCGTCTCGGTGGATCAGGTCGCTGGACATGCCCGTCTCAGGACCAGGCTCCTTGAAGGTGCCGACGAGACGGCTCTTGGCACAGCCGACGGCAATGCAGTCCCGCTCGACGCCGACGTGCGTCGCCAGGCCACACCGACGCGGATGCGCCAGGCCCTGCCCATCAAAAATGACCGCATCGACCCGGCCCACCGCGTCCAACGCCGCATGCGCCGCCGGGCCCTCGCGAAAGCTCAAGAAACCCGTCACATAGGGCACCGTCACCGCCTGCCGGACCGCGCGTACCCGCAGGACCTCACGCGCGGCGACATCCCACACCACGGCAACCGCGACAATGTCATCGCCGACAAAAGCACAGTCGACGCCCGCGACGTGACGCACCCGGTTGCCGGAGGGCGTGCGGATGACCTGCGAGGCCAGCTCACGCTGCCGGGCCGTCCATCGTTCGGTGGGTGCCTTGGCCACGGAATCAGAGGCTGTCGACCACGCGTTGCACGGCCTCCTCGACGTTCTGCCGACTGTTGAACGCGCTGAGGCGGAAGTACCCCTCGCCGCACTTGCCGAAGCCGGCGCCGGGCGTGCAGACGACGCCCGCCTTCTGCAAGAGTCGATCGAACATCTCCCAGGACGAGACGCCCGCCGGGCACTTCACCCAGGCGTACGGCGCGTTGTCGCCGCCGAAGACGTCGAGGCCGGCGCTCGAGAGGCCGTTGCCGATGAGGGCGACGTTGCCCATGTAGCCGTCGACCAGCTCTGCGATTTGCTGTTTCCCCTCCGCCGAGTAAGCCGCGGCAGCGCCCTTCTGCACGACATAGCCGACGCCGTTGAACTTGGTGTTTTGCCGACGCGACCAGAGCCCGTGCATGCCGACGGTCTCGCCGGCCTTCGTTCGGCCTTGCAGCGACTTGGGCACCACCGTGAAAGCACACCGCACCCCGGTGAACCCGGCGGTCTTGCTGAAGCTGCGGAACTCAACCGCACACTCACGGGCTCCGTCGAGCTCGTAGATGCTGTGCGGAATCTCCGGGTCGCGGATGAAGCCCTCGTAGGCGGCGTCGAAGAGGATGAGCGAGCCTTGCTTCCGTGCGTGGTCGACCCACGTCTGCAGCACCTCTCGCGACGCGACGGCTCCCGTCGGGTTGTTCGGGAAGCAGAGGTAGATGATGTCCGCCCGCTCGGTCGGCAGCTCCGGGGCAAAGCCGTTGGCTTCGGTCGCTTCCAGGTAGATCATGCCGCCGTACCGGCCGTCGTCGCCGGCCGTCTGCGTGTTGCCGGCCATGACGTTGGTGTCGACGTAGACCGGGTAGACGGGGTCCGTCACGGCGATGGTGTTGCCGGGCCCGAGGATGTCGAGGAAGTTGGCGGCGTCGCACTTGCTGCCGTCGCTGATGAAGATCTCGTCGTCGGCGATGTCGCAGCCGCGGGCACGGAAGTCGTTCTCGGCAATCACGTGCCGAAGGAACTCGTACCCCTCTCCCGGGCCGTAGCCGTGGAAGCCCTCGCGTGTGGTCATGTCGTCGACGGCCGCTTTCATCGCTTCGGCCAGCGCCGGCGCGAGCGGCTCGGTGACGTCGCCGATGCCGAGCTTGATCAGGCGTGCCTCCGGATGAGCCTCTGCATGCGTCTTGACGCGGCGGGCGATCTCCGGGAAGAGGTAGCCGGCCTGAAGCTTGAGGAAGTTCTCGTTAACGAGCGGCATGACGCTGCACGCTAGAGCCGCATCATTCCATGGAGACGACACGCTCCTACGTCATCCTGAGCGAGCACAGCGAGTCGAAGGACCTCGCCCCGACACGCGTGTTCCAGCCGAGGTCCTTCGGCTGCGCCTCAGGATGACGGAAGTGAAGGGACGCCCAGGGGCCTTGGCTCTTCTCCTCCGTCATCCTGAGCGAGCACAGCGAGCCGAAGGACCTCGTCCCGACACGCGTGTTCCAGGCGAGGTCCTTCGGCTGCGCTCAGGATGGCGGGAGGGGACGTCAACGGTTGAGGTGATTCTCCTGCGTCGTCCGCAGAACGCCGACGCCGAACGTGCAGAGGACGATCTCGACGAACGTGTGGTTGAGCCGCATGAAAACCGCCGTCGCTGCGGCTTCGGGCAGGCCGATGAGCGGGGCGAGCAGGGGGATGAAGACGCCTTCGCGGACGCCCAGACCCTGAAGGCGTCACGAGGGCACCGAAGTAGCTCAGGCACATGACGAGAGCCGTGATGCAGATCACCCGCGGAAGCTCTGTGACGGCGACGTCGTCAGCGAAGCCCCGCATCGCCAGCCAGACGGCAAGGCCGTTGAAGAACCACTGGAAAAGCGAGCAAATCAGAGGCGTGACGTAGTCCCGCACTGCCGGAACGCGTGGAAGTGGCGGGCGACGGATGAGGCGCAGCGCGGTGTTGGTGAGTCGGCCGAAAACGGGCGGGCTCAGCACAACGAGCCCCGCCGCGACGATGCCTGCAAAGACCGCCGTTGCCGCCGGGAAGTCGTCACGGATCGTCGGGTCGTTCAAGAGGGCGGCCCCCAAGATGGTGCCGGTCAGCACGGGCATCGCATCGAGCAACAGGAAGACGCCGACGGCGACGCTGCCGGGGATGCCGAGCCGGCGTAGCAACACGACGGCCGTACCGGCGGCGGCGACTTTTCCGGGAACGTACTTGCCCAGCAGCGGAATCCACGCCGCCGGCAGAAGCTGTCGCATCGTGAGGCGTCGCCCGGTCAGCGACGCGACCAGGGACCGCTCGCTCCACGCAATCGAGAGATACATCCACGGCAAAGCGAGCACGGACAGCGCCAGCCATGTCGGTCGAACCTGAAGGCCTTCGAAGTCGGCATCCGCCAGTTGTCGCCGGACGGCGACGGTGACGAAGACGATGACGACGAGCGCAAACGCCCACTTGACGAGCATCTTCCAAGGAAATTGACGAGGTTCTTCTCGTCATGCGTGAGGCCGTCACTATCCGCAGACATCCGCATGAATGCGAATATCGCAGAGTCTGACTTAAGAAGAACCAGCACCGACAACGAGCACCATCTGAGGTATCCGCGGACACCGGCAGGCGGCACTTGTCGCGCCTGACCCGATAAAGTTGCATCGGCACCCTGCTCCGTTATGGTCCAGCCGGCGGCGCTAGGTGCCGCCGCGGCGGACACGAGGTCTGTCGCTCCGCCCGACCTTTGTGTCGGCAGTCCATCGCTACAGGGAGGTAGCCGCCATGCTTCAGACAACACTTCGCATCGCCAGCACTTCGGCCGTTCTGCTCGCCGCGTCGGTCGTCGGCGGGTGCGCATCGGGCGTCACGTTCACGACGACCGAGCGCTCGCAGGGCCGAATCGCGCTCAACGAGGGCGACCACGAGGCCGCCGCCGAGATTTTTGCAGAGCATGTCGCGAACAATCCGCGCGACTACAAGGCACACACGCACCTCGGACAGGCCCGACTCGCCGCTGGTAATCTGACGGCCGCCATTGCCTCTTTCCGGACCGCCCTCGATACCCGGGCGATGACCGCAAGAGGCCGGGCCGACGAGGCCTACCGCGAGTTGATCGTCGACGAATTCGCCCGCACCCTCGCCGCGGCAGACATCGACGGCTCGATGATCGCCGGCATCGACGCCAAGTCGAAGGGTGACGTCACACGGAAAATCGTCGTCGCCAAGGCTCAGGCAGCCTCCGGCAAGCCGGACGCCGCCATTGCTGCTTTTCAGGAAGCACGCAGGCTGGACAAGGAAGACCTGTACGTCGCACGGTCATTTGGCCTGTATCTCGAGAGCATCCGGCAAGACGTGGCGGCTGAGGAAATGCTGACTCAGGCGTACCGGATCGACCCCTCGGACAACGAGGTCGCTGCCGGGCTCGTGCGGCTCGGCATCGTCCCCGGGCCGGCCATCTTGAGCCGTAACCAGTTGGCCAAGCCGGCGTTACCGCTCGGCCCGTTGCCGGAGGTTCGCGTGGTCGATCCCGACGGCAAGCAGGCCGAGGGTGAGGCTGTCTTTGATCCGGAGTTGAACTAGCCCATCGGGCGGCCCACGTGGAGCGCACGCCGCGACGGCCCGTCGCGGCGTTTGCATTGGCAGGCCTACGCTGCTGGCCCTTATTTCCCCTCAAGCCGCCGATGCGCTAGGAGCTGCCGTGCCCGCGAACTCACCCGCCGACCTTCCTGACAATCACTACCTGTTCACCAGCGAAAGCGTGAGCATGGGCCACCCGGACAAGGTGGCAGACCAGATCAGTGACGCCATCCTCGACGCCCTCCTGGCCAAGGAGGCCGAGACCGGTGGCAATGTCGCAGACGTCCGATGTGCGGTCGAAACGCTGGTCACCACGGGTCAGGTCGTGCTCGCAGGTGAGGTGCGGACGACGACCTACGTCGACATGCTCGAGATCGCACGCGACACCATCCGCGAAATCGGCTACACGGACCCCCGGATGCGGTTCGATGCCGACTCCTGCGGCGTCCTCACTGCCGTCCACGAGCAATCGGCAGACATCGCCCGTGGCGTCGACCATGCCGAGGGCAAGGAAGAGGCCGAGCAGGGTGCCGGCGACCAGGGCCTGATGTTCGGCTACGCCTGCCGCGAGACCGACGCGCTCATGCCGTTGCCGGTCCACCTGAGCCACCGAATCGTCGAAAAGCTGGCTGAACTCCGCAAAAGCGGCGAAATGGCGTGGCTTCGCCCGGACAGCAAGAGCCAGGTCACCGTCGAGTACGATGCCAACAACAAGCCCGTCCGCGTCGACACTGTCGTCGTCAGCACGCAGCATAACGAGAGCGTCATCGAGGGCGGCGTCTTCAGCGAAGCTGCCAAGCGAGAGGTCGTCGAGAAGGCGATTCTGCCTTGTATCCCGGAGGAGTACCTGCCCAAGGGTAAGGACGCGGTCACGTTCCACATCAACCCGACCGGCATCTTCGTCATCGGCGGGCCTCACGGCGATGCGGGTTTGACGGGTCGGAAGATCATCGTCGACACCTACGGCGGCCGGGGTCGTCATGGCGGCGGGGCGTTCAGCGGCAAGGACCCTTCGAAGGTCGATCGCAGCGCCGCCTACCTGGCCCGCTACGTCGCCAAGAACGTCGTTGCCGCGGGACTGGCCGACGAGTGTGAGGTGCAGCTCGCCTACGCCATCGGCGTCGCGAATCCGGTCAGCGTCAACGTCACCACCTTCGGCACCGGCAAGATCCCGAGAGGCCAAGATCAGCGACCTGATCCGTGAGCACTTCAAGCTGACGCCCAAGGGTCTCATCGAGGAGCTTGGCCTGCTCAAGCCGATCTACCATCGAACCGCGCGTCACGGCCACTTCGGTCGCGAGCCAGACGCCGACGGCGGCTTCTCTTGGGAGAAGACCGACAAGGCAGACGCGCTGAAGCAGGCTGCAGGCTTGTAGCCCGTGTGGAAACTGAACGTGGACAGCGGCTGCGCGTGCAACGTGCAGCCGCTTTGCCTACTTTGCGTGCATGCCGGAGCAGGAACATGCGTCCACGATGACCCGTGCGACGATCGAGAAGCGAACGCTGGCCGATCTCGGCCGGATCATGTCGAGTACGCTCGAACTGGGGGACGCGTTCAAGGCCATGATGATGGCCGTCAGCGACCGCCTCGGCCTCCGCCGGGGGACGCTGGTGCTGCTCGATGAGGCAACCGGCAAGCTTCGAACCGAGTCCGCCGTGGGCCTGACCGGCGAAGACATTCGCAAAAACCGCTTCAGCCTTGGCGAAGGCGTGACGGGCAACGTCGTCGCCACCGGACGCAGGCGTGTCATCCAGGATGTTCGCAAGGACCCGGACTTCCTCAACAGGACGAGCCGGCTCAATCTGAACGACGACGAGGGCGGTAAGGGCGTGCAGGTGAGCTTCATCTGCGTGCCCGTCCGCGTCGACGATCGGCCGGTCGGTGCGCTGGCAGTCGATCTCCCGAACCGGAGCGAAGAAGAGCTCGCCGCCGACGCGGAGTTCCTCGAGATCGTCGCGGCATTCCTGGCACAGGCGATCCAGATCAACCGCATGGTGTTGCGGCAAAAAGAGGAGCTGATCGAAGAAAACGAGCGACTTCGCCACGACCTGCGTGGCCGATTCAAGTTCGAGAACGTCATCGGTGACTCGCCGGCGATGAACGAAGTCTTCGCGACCGTCGGGCAGGTCGCCACCAGCCGTGCAACCGTCTTGATCCTCGGCGAAACGGGCACCGGTAAAGAGATGATCGCCAAGGCGATCCACTACAACTCGCCGCGAAAGGACAAGCCGTTCATCCGCGTCAACTGCGGTGCACTGACCGGCACGTTGCTCGAAAGCGAGCTGTTCGGCCACGTGAAAGGCAGCTTCACCGGTGCGATCCGCGACAAGATCGGCCGCTTCGAGGCGGCGGACTCGGGCACGATCTTCCTCGACGAAATCGGGACGATGGAGCCGCAACTGCAGGTCAAGCTGCTCCGCGTCCTCCAGGAACGCGAGTTCGAACGTGTCGGCGACACGGAGACGGTCAAGGTCGACGTCCGGGTCATCGCGGCGACCAACGTCGACCTTCAGGAAGAGGTCGCCAAAGAGAACTTTCGCGAGGACCTGTTCTACCGGCTGAACGTGGTCAGCGTCTTCCTCCCGCCGCTGCGGAACCGCCGGGAAGACATACCGGCCTTGCTCGACTTCTTCCTTGAGCGATTCAACAGAGAGAACGGCCGCACGCTGAGGCGGATCAACCGGGACCTGCTCACGCTCCTCACCCGCTACCCCTGGCCGGGCAACGTCCGGGAACTGGAGAACGCGGTCGAGCGGGCGGTGGTGTTGAGCGCGAACGACGACTTCACCGAGGATCTACTTCCGCTGAGCGTGCGGATGTTCGCCCAGCAGGGCCGAAGCGCCGCCGGAGGTGCCTCTGAGGCGACGGTGAGCCAGCTCTCACGTCGCTTGGCCGAGGTGGCGGTGACGGGAGTGGAGGCGTCGGAGGGGGAAATCCACGGGCTGGCCATCGACGCAGTCGAAGGAGCACTGATCGAGCGTGCACTGTCGAAGTGCGGGGGCGTGAAGACCCGGGCGGCGGATTATCTCGGGATCAACCGGAATACGCTGAACAAGAAGGTGAAAGAGCTGGGCCTGCAGGCGGACGAGTAGCAACGCGGCCGCGGAAATCTGGGGGGCTGAGACAGGTTCTGTGGGCCGCAACGGTGTTGAGGGCTCGTAAGGGCGGTTGTCGCGATGGTTGTAGCTGGCCCGATAGTTTTCCGTTGGCGATCTGCGTCCGAACGATTATCGTTACGAAGATTATGAGGCCTCCGCACGTGCGGGGCCTGGCGATGGTGCGCATCGACGGCAGCAGCCGCGTGCCACGTTGCCTGATGTCATAGCGGGTGGTCTGCACAGGTTGCGGGTTGTCCGCGGATGGCGTCGCTGCTCCATGCACCATTACATGTTGTCTACTTCCAATATCCGGACCCAGTTCCGAAGGGCTGAATCGATGCGTCAAACGTCCCAATCCCGCCGCACGCCGGCTAATCGTCCGAACTTGATCGAAAACCTCGAAACCCGTCGCCTCCTGGCGACGTTCACCGTCGACTCGCTCGGCGACACATCAGCCGCTGACGGCGTCACGACGCTACGTGAGGCGGTGGTTGCCTCTGAAGCGTCCGCCGGTGCGGACCAGATCGTCTTCGACCCGACCGTGTTTGCGGGGGCCCAGTCGATTCTTCTGACGAACGGTCAGCTGAATATCACGCAGCCGCTGACGATCACAGATTCGGTTGGTGGCGTCACCATCGATGCCAATGACAATGGTCGGCACATCAACCTCACGAGCGGTTCCCTGACGCTCAACGGCCTCGTCTTCACCAATGCCAACCTCCCCGTTGTCATGGACACGCGGGATGCTGGCGGCTCAATTCTTGGGGCAACCGGAACCAGTATCACGGCAACCGGGACCAACTGGAACAGCAATGAGGGTGGTGATGGCGGTGCCATCTTCACCAACGGCAACCTGACGCTCACTGACGCTGTCTTCGAAGACAATGTCGGATTCGACCCCGATAGTGCGTCGAGCGGCGGAGCGATCGGCATGTTTGGTGCCGCCGCGACGTTGACTGTCACGGGCGGTTCCTTCGACGGCAACGTTGCTCAGGACACGACAGTTGGCGGCGGCACCGGCGGTGCAATTCGTGCTCAGATCGCCACCGTGACCATCAACGGGACGACGTTCACCGACAATACGGGTGAGGGCTCAGGTGGTGCATTGTTCTTCGTTACCGACACCGTCAACGTCATGAACTCGACGTTCACCAACAACCGGACCGGTCCAAGCGGCAACTACGGCGGTGGCATCTACGCAGTTGACGACGGCACCGTCGAGCACATCCTGAACGTAACCAACAGCACCTTTACAGACGGCTTCGGTGCCGACGCGGGTGGTGGCATCGCAGCCTTCGGCCCGACGGTCAACGTGAACGGCAGCACGTTTACGAACAACACCGCTCAGTTCCAGCAGGATTCTGCCGACCAGAATTTCGTCACCGGTTCCGGTGGTGCTATCGAAGTCCGGTTGAACCTCGGCACGATTCCAGCCGAGGAGCCGGGGCCATTGGGTACCGGCTTGAGCATCACCGACACGATCATCGATAACAATACAGCAGGGTCTGACGGTGGCGCGGTCACCTTCATCGGCAACACTTCGTTGCTCCCGGCCGCTATCTCGGCTGGCAATCCGACCACACCTCCCTCTGGCGGAAGCAACGTACAGAACACTACCGCAGACGCCCGCCAGTTCGCAGACCCGCGATGGTGCTGCCGAAGATCTGCTCGTGAGCGACACCGCTCGTCGCGATTTGAGCATCGAAGTCAGCAACGGCGACGGAGCGGTCAGCCCGACCGTCCGACCCGAGAGGATCTTCAGTGCGGCGCAGTTGAACATCACGGACTCGAGCCTCACCAACAACTCCGCTCGTGATACGGGTGGTGGCCTCTTCGGCATCCTCGGTGGTGCCAACATCGTAAGCACGCGGTTTGTCGGCAACACCCTCGTCGGACTGCCGGACACCACCGTCTTCGGTGCAGGTGCTCTCTTCCAAAGCAGCGACATCTTCATCTTCAACTCAGAGTTTTCAGAGAACGTAGCGGCAAATGTCACCGATCCCTTCGACCCGGTGTCGGGCGACGGCAGCACGGGCATTGGTGGCGGGTTCGACATCCAGCTCTTCGGCGATGGAACGTTGTTCGATGTCCAGGTCGTTCAGACCACGGTTTCGAATAACACCGGTGATTTCAGCTCTGGCTTCCGCGTCTTGAGCACCTTCAGCGAGGGCAATGCGGTCTCGTCCTCCTTTGACCTCGACGTCTACCAGTCGACGATCGTTGATAACGCCGGTGCTGGCGACGGCATCTCGGTCATCGCAAACGATTTCGCTGACTTCTCGTCGACCTTCGAGCTCTACAACACGATCCTCGCGGGCAACACTGGGCTGTTTGATACGGACACGACGATCGACACGAGCGGTGACGGCATTCCGGACAACGACTTCACCGAGCCGGGTCCTGCAAACCTCAACCTGTCGAGCGCCGAGTTCTATGACTTCCCAGTCACAATTGGCGATGATGACGGTTTGGGTGTGCTTCTCGGTACGGACATCCAAGCCGACTTTGACTTGATGGCCGATGGCGACGACATGGACGGCGATCCGACGAACGACTTCGAGCCGTTCCCGCTCAGCACGGACTCGCCGATGCTCGCTCCGCTGGCTTTCAACGGCAG